>JAHJNN010000002.1 GCA_018820765.1 Gammaproteobacteria bacterium | reverse complement strand
TAGACGCCATGGCTCGATCGGGAAGGCTCGTCGACATGATTCAGAAAGTTGCAGCCATGAATTGAAAACGGCGTGGAAAATTCCACGCCGTTTTTTGCACTGACGATTTGGCTGAAAAGGGGTTTTTCTACAGCGTCAACGGCTAGCCCAACCGGCGCGAGCGGTAGCGAGAGTCCGAGTAGGGCGTATTGTTAGGCATTGCGAAACACCTTGTCAGCAGCATCGCGGGGCTCAGCTGGATTGAAGACCATTGGCAAATCAGCGTAAGACTTTGCCAGCTTATAAAGAGCGTTGTCTTGAGTAACAATGAACAACCGATCTTCGGGCAAGCCATAAAAGTCCACTAGATACTTGGCGGTTGCGAGTATCAAGAGATCGACAATACTCGTTGCCCCGTATTTTTTTCGTTCTTTGCAGCTTTTTTCAAAGAAGCGATCGACGCTAATGATTATGTCTCGGTTCGTTTGTATATCGTGATACTTGATTGAGCGGATGCTCTTTTTTGCCTCTCTGGCACTAAGTGTGAGATCTTTCGCCAAAGCGTTCTTCGCATGGCTATAAGAGCCTGGATTCGCAAAAATTGCTTCGTTGTTGTAGTACTTTCTTGCCAGGACCTTGAAGGCTTCTGCAATACATAGATCAAGAATGTACACGCGAGCTTGATCGTTCCTCAGTTGCGTTTTGATCTCTTTCCACCAGGCTTTTGCACATTTAATCTGATGCTGCTCATTAGCAGCACTGACCTTCGTTTCGTTGATGTGCCGGTTGGCCAAGAAGTTTGCATCTACTAGGTAGTAGACCTTCTCTCCTTCCTTAACGCTTATTTTCCTAGGTTGCCTAGCCATATCGATGCCTGACGTTCAAGCTCAGGGATGCTGCGCGGCTTTATCGCGCAACATCCCTTGGAGCGCAGTGTTAGCGCTACTTTTCATTGCGAAAATCTGCTTTGCCCTTGCCGATGTAGTCGGTAAGCGTTTTTACTCGCCGGTACAGCGACATTAGGATTTTTAGACTGAGGTATGGATGCCCCGTGCGTGCGTTGATTTCTTGGAGGTTGTTGAACCCGAGCAGCTTCCCCATTTGATCTAGGCATGATGTGACGTACTCCAATTCTTCTTTCTTGAACTGAAGTTCTTTTCTGTCCGCCTCTAAGCGAAGTAGCTTTCGTTCAGACATGCCGCGAACGATGCGGTCGTACACATCGTTGGCATGACCAATGGTGTTGGCTATGCTTTTGACAAGACGTTCGACGGAGACAGCAACGCCAAGAATAAGGGCGACTTCCAACCAACCCGGCGAGGCGTAATGTATGGAAGCGATTTGTGGACGATCTTTCTTCGGTGTGACGTATTTCAGTTGGTTGTAGAAGTTGACCGCACTGTAGCCACCCCGCCACGGAAAGGCACGGTAAGCGTGGTGGATACGCTCCAGTGCTTCTTCGTCTCGCTCTGGCATGAGGGAGTAGACGAGAAAATATACCTGTTCGAATGTGCGCGGAAAGACATAAAGATCTTCGAGCGACCAGTCTCCTTCAATGTGGATTGTGTAAGTCTCGGATTGCGTGGCGGTCATTTGGTAGCTCTAACAGTTATTCAAGAGACCCCTGGGTCCAGACATTTATTAATATAGAGACGGCGGTCGTGTCGAATTATCTTAATGATTTCTATCGGCATTTTTAGTGTCCGGTCTCTATAGTACGTTATGAAAAAGGAGACCGGCGGCTGAAGGATTATGCCCCCGATTTGGATGCCCAACTATCGGCGAGAAGTCTGGGGCGGAATTCTAAACAGGCCGCTCTGGGCACATCAACGGACATTCCGAGAGCTGGCCTCGACCGTCTCTTCCGGGTCGAACTGAGACAGTGAATGGTCAGTTCGAATGAAACGCCCGGGAGGGTTTCAGGCGGAGTAGGTGGCTGTTTGGTGTGGAATGCCCAATCAGTCGTGCAGACGGGTGACGCTGGCGCTCCTGCCCAGCTGCCACTCTCCATCCAGACTCACCCATTCGACGCGCTCGCCCAGCATGCGGATGACGCCGGGACGGCGGTTGTCGCCGGTGTCGGAAAACTCGAAGCGGTAGTCTCGCAGGAACTGCAGCTGGCCCTGGCTGTTGCGCGCGAAGCGGGTCCGGCTCAGGGCCACGCTGTCGTCCAGGAACTGCAGGCCGGCATCCGTGCAGGCACGGCGGCCGACGGCGACGGCCTGCTCACGCACCTGCATGCCGGCGTACCAGTACCAGGCGACGGCGCCGAACAGCCCCAGCAGCAGTATTTCCCAGCTCACTGCCCGGAAGAATCGGTTTTGACCGGGCTGCGGAACAGCGCCGCCACCTGTTTCTTGGAGGTCGGACGCACCAGGGCGGGCGTGCTTTCGGCATGGGGCGTCTCGGGTGCCACATAGGGCGCATCGAACAGCGCATCGCGCGACGGGGCCGGCCGGGCGCGCGGCGCGCTGCGCTCGGGACGTTCAGGACGCTCGGCATGACGCTCAGGCCGGGGCGGACGCGACTGGTACGCCGGCACGTCGGCCGCACCCGGCTCGAAGCCGGGAACGATCGTCGGCTCGATCGCGCTGCCGATGAGTTTCTCGATATCCCTGAGGTAGCGCGTTTCCGACTCGCTCACCAGCGAGATCGCCTCGCCGAAGGCGCCGGCGCGGCCGGTGCGGCCGATGCGGTGCACGTAATCCTCGGCGTTGTGCGGCAGGTCGTAATTGACGACGAAGGGCAGCGCCTCGATGTCGAGTCCGCGCGCGGCGACGTCGGTGGCGACCAGCACGCGGATGGTGCCGGCCTTGAAGGCTTCGAGCGCCTTGATGCGTTCCTGCTGGGTCTTGTCGCCATGGATGGCGTCGGCATGGATGCCGGCCTTGTTGAGTTCATTGGCGAGCCGGTTGCAGCCCAGCTTGGTTCCGGTGAACACCAGCACCTGCCGCAGGTCGCGGCTCTTGATCAGATGCGCCAGGAGCTGCCGCTTGCGCTCGTGGTGCACCGGATGCACCACCTGGGTCACCGTCACCGCCGTCTCGTTGCGCGCGACTTCGATGAAGGTCGGCGTGTTGAGGATGCTGTCGGCGAGTTTGCGGATTTCTTCCGGGAAGGTGGCCGAGAACATCATGTTCACCCGCTGCGTCGGCAGCAGCGCGACGATGCGCTTGAGATCGGGCATGAAGCCCATGTCGAGCATGCGGTCGGCCTCGTCGAGCACCAGCGTGTTGACCTGGTTCAGCATCAAGGTCTTGTTCTGCACGTGGTCGAGCAGGCGGCCGGGGGTGGCCACCAGGATTTCGACGCCGGTCTTCAGGATCGGAATCTGGGTGTTGATGTTGACCCCGCCGTACACCACCAGCGAACGCAGCGGCACGTGCTTGGTGTAGGCCTGCACGGCTTCCTCGACCTGGATCGCGAGCTCGCGCGTGGGGGTGAGGATGAGCGCGCGGATCGGATGCTTGGCCGGCGAGGTGCCGTTGTTGGCGAACGGCAGCAGGCGCTGGATCAGCGGCAGCGCGAACGCCGCCGTCTTGCCGGTGCCGGTCTGCGCCGCGCCGAGAATGTCGCCGCCCTGCAGCGCCAGCGGAATCACCTGCTCCTGGATCGGCGTCGGCGTCACGTAGCCCATCTCGTCGAGGGCACGCAGGATGTCGGGGGCAAGCCCAAGTTCAGCAAAAGTCGTCAAAGCGTTATCCAATTAAATCCTGTCGTCTGGCAGGCCACGCGCACGTCGTCGTCCGCGCAGTTCAACACCCGGGCCAGCGCACGCTGTGCCAGCCCGGACGTGTTGTTCTTTTTCGATACGTGAGCAGCCATCACGCATTGTAGTTTTTCGTGCTTCAGCTTATCCAGCAAGGCCGCCGACTGGCCGTTTTCCAGATGGCCGAAACGCCCGCCCACGCGGCGCTTGAGGCTGACCGGATACGGCCCGTTTTCCAGCATCGTCGCATCGTGGTTGCACTCCAGCACCAGCGCCTCGACGCCGGCCAGCATGGCCTCGATGTGCGGCGTGCTGCAGCCGGTATCGGTCAGCACCCCGAGCCTGCGGTTGCCGTCGCCGAACACGTACTGCACCGGCTCGCGCGCATCGTGCGGCACCGGATAGGGCTGGATTTCCAGCCCGTCCACCGCGAACGCCGCGTGGCTGTCGATCACCTGCACCGCCACGCCGTCGAGATCATGCGCCATCGCCAGCGTGCCGGCGGTGAGCCACACCGGCAGCTTGTGCTTGCGCGCCAGCCGCCCCACCCCGCCGATATGATCGCCGTGCTCGTGGGTCACCACGATGCCGGCCAGATCGGCGGGCTGCACGCCCAGCCGGGCGAGCCGCGCCACGCAGTCGGCCAGGCCGAAGCCGCAGTCCATCAGCACCCGGGTCGACCCGGCTTCGACCACCAGGCCGTTGCCTTCGCTACCGCTGCCCAGGCTGGCAAACCGCATTACGCGCCTTCCACTATTACTTCAGTTCCTTGTGCAGCAAGTTGATGATCCGGGTCTGCGTGTTGGCGTCGGCCGGCTTGCCGTCCGTGCCGGTGACATTGACCCGGCTCTTCTCGCCCGCCTGGTTGACCACGATCTGCAACTGCGGCGAGCCCTGCTCCTTCTTGCTGCGCCAGAAGGCGAACTTGGCCAGGATGCCTTCGTCGCGCTTGCTGTCGTTGTCGATCTCGGGGTCGATGTAGCGCACGAAGTACACGCCCTTGGAGCGGTCGCGGTCTTCCACCGCAAAACCGACGCGGTCGAGCGCGAGGCCGACGCGGCGCCAGGCGCGGTCGAAGCCTTCGTCCATTTCCAGCACCGGGGCGCCGCCGTCGCGAACGACGCGCGCCTGTTCCGGCGTCTGCTGTTTGGCCAGCAGGGTCTGCGCGCGGTTCTCCTCGACGCCGAAGCGCAGCATCAGGCGGCGCAGCATTTCGGCCTCGAGTTCGGGATCGGCCGGGCGCGGCTGCCACACCGTGCGGTCCTTGTTCGACGAATCGTAGACTTCCATCATGCCGCGGTGGCTGACGTAGATCTCGGTGCCGGTCACGCCCGACTCGATGCGGGTGCGGAACTTGTCGCGCTCGGCGGTGGAATACAGGCCGTCGATCACCTTGCCCAGCGTGCGGCGGATCACGTCCTGCGGGATCTTGGCGCGGTTTTCCGCCCAGTCGGTTTCGATCACGCCGGTTTCGGGCGACTCCAGGTTGACGATGAAGCCGGTCTCCTGCCAGAAGTCCTTGATCACCGGCCACACCTGCTGCGGCGTCGCCTGCACCACCAGCCAGCGCTGGCTGCCGGCACGCTCGATGCGGGCCTTTTCCTGGGTGGGCAGCAGGGTTTGCGTGCCGCTCGGCGCGACCTTGCGCTCCTGGCTGTAGGTCGACAGCGTGGCGCTGCCGCTGCCCTGCGTGTCGGGAACGGCGTAGCGGTTGTCGCCGGTCGGCGCGGTGAGGTCGGGCGGCACTTCCAGCGTCGGCAGCTTGCCGGACGATTTGTAATCGATCTTTTTGGTTTCGATGAAGCCGCAGGCCGATACGGTCAGCGCGATCATCAAAAACAGGGGCAATAAACGCATAAGGTGTCCTAAACGATGGCTTGCATCAAACGGCGGCGCATCGCGCCACGCTAGATTAATCGGGCGTGACGCATGGCGTCGCGCACGGTGTCGTGCAGTCCGGCAGACAGCGGGGTCAGGGGCAGGCGCAGGCCGGACGGGATCAAACCCAGTTCGGCGCACGCCCACTTGACCGGAATCGGATTGGCTTCGACAAACAGCTTGCTGTGCAGCGGCAGCAAAGCATTGTTGAGTTCGCGCGCCCGCGCGAGGTTCCCCGCCCGCGCCGCCACGCACATCTCATGCATCAGTTTCGGCGCCACATTGGCGGTGACCGAGATGACGCCATGGCCGCCCAGCAGCATGAAGGGCATCGCCGAGGCGTCGTCGCCGCTGTACAGCGCAAAGTCCTTCGGCGCGCGGCGCAGCAGGTCGGCTGCGCGCTCCATGCTGCCGGTGGCGTCCTTCACGCCGACGATGCCGGGCACCTCCGCCAGGCGCAGCGTGGTGTCGTTGGACAGGTCCGCCACGGTGCGTCCCGGAACGTTGTAGAGGATCAGCGGCAGGTCGACCGCCTCGGCAATTTTCCGGTAGTGCTGGTAGAGGCCTTCCTGCGTCGGCTTGTTGTAGTACGGCACCACCGACAGCCCGGCCTGCGCACCCGCTGCCTTGGCGCATTCGGTCAGCTCGATCGCTTCGCTGGTGGAGTTCGCGCCCGTTCCCGCGATCACCGGCACCCGCCCGGCGGCCTGCTCGACCGTCGTGCGGATCAGCAGGCAATGCTCGTCGTAGCTGACCGTGGGCGATTCGCCGGTGGTGCCGACGACGACGATGCCGTCCGTTCCTTCTGCGATGTGCCAGTCGACCAGCCGCCGCAGCGCGTCGAGATCGAGCGCGCCGTCGTCCGACATGGGGGTGACAATCGCAACCAGGCTGCCTGTGGCCGTATTCATTTCTGCCATGCTGTTTCCGCTGTTGTTTCTGTGCCGCGCCGGGGTCCGCACGGGTTCACGATAAATCGCAGCATTCTAATCCATCTGGCCGTGGCCGGCGTCATCGTCATCTTGCGCCGAGCCAGCCCAGCCAGCCCCCCAACTGCCCGATCCCCAGGCCGACGCCGTGCGCCACCAGCGGCACCGCCCACACCCAGGCCGCCATCAGCCCCAGCGCGGCGATCCCGAGTCCGACAGAAAACATGTCCAGCCCCGGCGTGGTGCGCGCCACGATGCCGAGTGCCAGCTGGATCAGCAGCGCCAGCGCCAGCAGCGGCAAGGCCAGCTGCACGCCGGTGGCGAACAGCCAGCCGGCCGCCTCGGCCAGCTGGCGCAGATCGGCTGCGGCCGGCAGGACGGCCAGCGGCATCGCGACAAAGCTGTCGCGCAGGGCATCGACCACCAGCAGGTGGCCGCTCGCCCCCAGAAACGCCAGCGCCGCCAGCCATCCGGCCAGCGCCCGCCAGGCGGCGTCCGCCGGGGCCGCCTGCTCGGCGGTCAGCGTCAGCAGGCCGCCGGTGGCGGTGTGGCCGGTCCATACCAGCACCGCGCTCACCGCAGCAAACACCAGCCACACGCACAGCGCCAGCGCCGCGCCCCACACCATTTCCAGACTCAATGCCAGCATGCCTTGCACGCTGAAGGGTTCGACCGCTTCGACCGCCAGGCCCGGGGTCAGCACCGCCGCCAGCACCGCCGCCAGGAACAGCCGCAGCAGCAGCGGCAGGCGGCCCGTCAGCGGATCGAACAGCGTCCACCCGGCGAGGCGGGCGAAGGCGAACAGCCAGAGCGACAGGCTCGCTTCGCTTAAGGGCATGGCTGCGTCATTCAATTAAAGCGGGGAAATCGGTCAGCAGGATGCGGGCGAAGTCGACCAGCTGCCCGCCCATCCAGCTGCCCAGCACCGCCAGCACCAGCAGCATGACGATGAGCTTGGGCACGAAGGACAGCGTGGGTTCGAGGATTTGCGTGGCGGCCTGGAACAGGCTGATGGCGAAGGCGGTCAGCAACCCCGCCAGCAACACCGGCGCGGCGATCAGCATCAACAGCCAGAGCGCGTCGCGGGCCAGGCCTTCCATCAGAAGCTCCCGATGAGCGAACCGACCAGCAGATGCCAGCCGTCGACCGTGACGAACAACAGCAATTTGAGCGGCAGCGACACCAGTTGCGGCGGCAGCATGATCATGCCCAGCGCAGTCAGCACGGCGGCGACCACCAGATCGATCACCAGGAAAGGCAGCACCACCATGAAGCCGATCTGGAAGGCGGTCTTCAGCTCGCTGGTGAGGAAGGCCGGCGCCAGCGCGGCCAGCGGCACGCTGTCCACCCGGTCGGGTTCGACGGCCTTGTCGCCGCCGATGAAAAGGTCGAGGTCTTCGGCACGCGTCTGCCGCAGCATGAAGCTTTTCAGCGGCTGCGCGGCCTGCTCGGCGGCGGCGTTGAAGCTCATGGCGCCGGACAGATACGGCTGGTAGGCCTCGGCATTGATGGTCTTCAAGGCCGGCGACATCACGAAGATTGTCAGCAGCACTGCCAGCCCCATCAGCACCAGGTTGGGCGGCGCCGTGTGGCTGCCCAATCCCTGGCGCAGCAGGAACAGCACCACGGCGATGCGGGTGAAGGCGGTGAACGCCAGCAGCAAGGCGGGCAGAAACGGAAACAGCAGCAGCCACGGCAGGCTCGCGCCCGGCACGCCGATCACCTGCCCGCCCGCGCCGGGCGTCACGGCGAGCAGCGGCACGCTCGATTCCGCACCCAAGGCGGGCACGCTCAGGGCCAACACGGCCAGCAGCAGGATCGCCTTCATCGCGCGTTCTCCTGTGCCTGTTGCGGTTTCGGCAGCGTATGCAGCAGCCGCACATTGCCGCCGCCCACACCCAGGAGCAGCCAGGTGTCGTCGACTTCGACCACCACCACGCGCTCGCGCGCGCCGACCGCGGTCGTCCCCACCACCTTGACCGCGCCCTGCGAACCCATGCCCGGCAGATAGCGGCGGGCGAACCACGCCAGCGCGACGAAGCCGGCCAGGATCAGGCCCAGGCTCAGCAGCACCGTCATCACGCTGCCGGCCGTGTCGGGCGCGGCCAGCGCCGGGAACGAAATCAGCAGCAACCCCGCCGCAACAGTCAATCTAGTAACGCGCTGATTCATTTCGTCATCGCGAGGCCCACCGGGCCGCGGCATACGATTCCACAGGTGCTTTAGCACGTAGTGGATCGGAGTCCCCTTGTGGGGCGATCCAGCATTCGTTGATTCCGCTTGCATTCTGGATTGCCGCGTCGCTGCGCGCCTCGCAATGACCAGCTTGTTCTGTGCTCCCCTAAGCATGCCGGATGACCTCCCGCGCCCAGCGCGTCATATCGATGGTGTGATGCGGCAACTGCACCGCGAGCGTTGCCTGCGTGGAAGCTGCCGTGATGCGCCAGGCAAATGCAGACGACAGCGTGGCCTGCGCCTTCGCGTCCAGCCAGCTTTCCGCCAGCGCGGCATCCAGCGTCTGGATCAGGGTGGGCGGCACGAAGGGGGTCGCGCCCATCACGCGCCGCCCGCCGAGCCGGCGCGTCAGCCACAGCGTGGCCAGCGCGGCATCGGGCAGCCAGTGGGGGGCCGCCGGCGCAGCAGCAGGTGCGTCGACGGGGTGGGCCGCCAGTTGCACCGGCAGGCGCAGGCGCGCGCTCAACGTCGCCGCAAGCTTGCCGCCCACTCGCTCCCGCAGGCCGTCGGAGGCAGCGGCGGGCGCTGCCAGAAAAGCGATTTCAGCGGGGGTGAGTTCGAGCAGCTGCATGGTTCGTCTTAATGTCCCCGCTGCGCGGCATCCCGACGGTGCGTCAGGTCGACCAGTTCGTCGTGCTCGCGCTGCTCGATGCGCCGCTGCTGGATGGCGGCCTGCGCCTGATGGCGCTGCTGCAGCAAATGCAGCGCCTTGACCCGCTGCTCCGCCTGCATCCATTCGGCGAGCCGCGCCTGCCATTCGCGATGCGCATCGTCGATCGCGGCCTGGACGGCCCGCATTTCGTCGGCCTGCACGTGCTGCCGGCGATTCATCTCCTGCAGCTGTGCCGCACTCACCCCGCCGCGCAGTTCGCCCGCCAGCTGCGCGATGTGGGCGTCGCGCAGCGTGGTCAGCTGCACCTGCCGCCCGCGCGCGCGCAGCCAGATGCCGTGCGCGAACTTGACCGTGCGCGCCAGCGTCTCGCTGCGCCGCTCGGCCAGCTGCAGCACCCTCGCCAAGGCAAACGGCTTCACCCAAGCACCTCGTCGAGCCCCGCGCGGGCGGCATCCAGCGGCGCGCGCTCGCGCATGCCCTGCATCAGGTAGCCCTGCATCCGGGGATACAGCCGCACGCCTTCGTCCAGCACCAGATCGGCGCCCGGCACGTAGGCGCCGACGGCCAGCAAATCGCGGCTGCGCATGTAGCGCGAATAGAGATACTTGAAGCGGCGGGTGCGCTCCAGCGCTTCCTCGGAGAGCAGGTCGGGCTGCACGCGGCTGATCGACGCTTCGATGTCGATCGCCGGGTAATGGCCGGCATCGGCCAGGTCGCGGCTCAATACGATATGGCCGTCGAGGATCGCGCGCGCCGCATCGGCAATCGGGTCCTGCTGGTCGTCGCCTTCCATCAGCACGGTGAAGAACGCGGTGATCGAGCCGCTGCCGCTGCGGCCGTTGCCGGCGCGCTCGGCCAGCTGCGGCAACTTGGCGAACACCGACGGCGGGTAGCCCTTGGTGGCGGGCGGCTCGCCGATCGCCAGCGCCACCTCGCGCTGCGCCATCGCATAGCGCGTGAGCGAATCCATGATCAAGAGCACGTGCTTGCCCTGGTCGCGAAAATACTCGGCGATCGACATCGCATACGCCGCACCGTTCAGCCGCATCAGCGGCGGATGGTCGGCGGGCGCGGCCACCACCACCGCGCGCGCCATGCCCTCTTCACCCAGGATGCGGTCGATGAATTCCTTGACCTCGCGGCCGCGTTCGCCGATCAGCCCCACCACCACCACGTCGGCATCGGTGAAGCGCGCCATCATGCCGAGCAGCACGCTCTTGCCGACGCCGCTGCCGGCGAACAGGCCGAGCCGCTGGCCGCGCCCCACCGTCAAGAGGCCGTTGATCGCGCGCACGCCCACGTCCAGCGTCTGCCGGATCGGCGCGCGTTCGAGCGGGTTGATCGGGCGGCTGTAGAGCGGCACCCGGCGCTCCAGCGACAGCGGCCCGAGGCCGTCCAGCGGGCGCCCGGCGCCGTCGAGCACGCGGCCCAGCAGGCTGTCGCCCACCGGCACCTGGCGCACCCGGTCCTGCGCGCGGCGGCGCGGAATGTAGCGCATGCCCAGACGCGGCGGCTGCGCCGCCAGCGGGTTGTCGGGAATCACCCGCGCGCCCGGCATCACGCCATGAATGTCGGTGGCCGGCATGATGTACAGGCAGTCCCCGGAAAATCCGGCCACCTCGGCTTCGATGCTCTGGCCGCCCGGCACCTGCACGTGGCACTGGCTGCCCACCGGCATCCGCAGCCCGACCGCCTCCATCACCAGCCCCGACACCCGGGTCAGGCGCCCGCTGGTCGCGATCGGCGTCGCCCAGTTCACCGCGCGGCGGCAGTTGGCGAGGTATTCGCGCAGGCGGACGATGCGGTCCATTTATCCTTGGAACCCCGGTTGGACGCGTTCGAGTGCACCCGCAAGGGGCAGGCCGTGGCTGTAAAGCCGCTCAAGCGGCAACAGCCACGCTCTTGCGCCTTGCCAGCCGACTCGACAACCGCAGAGCGTGCTTGTTGACACTTCAGTGGCTTTACAAGCACGGCCTGCCCCTTGCGGGTGCGAGGCGGCATGGTCATTCCATGCAACGAGGCGCAACGCCGCCAGATGGCTCGACAGTCGTGCAATCGAATGCGTAGCGATTTGTATTGGCAATGGAATGCCCCGGCTGGGATCACGAAAAAATGATGATAACGATTGCATCACGAGAGCGGTCAACCGGGGTTCCAAGGACTATTCGATCCAGTTCTGGTTGGAGCCCAGGACCTGCACCACCTGGCGCCAGCGCGCCGGCAGCGTGCCGTCGAGGTCGCCCTGCGACGTTTCGATCAGACAGCCGCCGCGCACGATGCGTACGTCCTCGACGATACGCAGGCGGTTCTTGTCCAGCACCTGCTCCAGGTGCGGACGCACCAGCACGGCATCCTCCGGATTCAGCAGCAGGCGCGCCTCGCGGCTGGTTTCCGCCATCTGCTTCAGCGCCAGGTTGACCACGTCGAGGATGCGTTCCGGGCGGGCGGCGAGTTCGCCCGCCACCACCTGCCGCGCGACGTCGAGCGCCAGCGCCAGCACCATGTCGGCAAGCCGGAAATCGAGGTTGTCGAGGGTGTTGCCGAAGCTTTCGGCCAGCTGCTTCATGCGCCCGCAGGACTGCTCCATCTCCTGACGCGCGGCGGCCGCCCCTTCCGCGTAGCCCTCGGCGCGGGCGGCTTCGCGCAGCCGGGCGCATTCGGCCTCGGCCTCCTCCGCGGGCGTCGCCGCGTCGTCGGTGGACGCAACGAGTTCCACCACTTCCCAGTGTTCGAATGCGCTGGTGTCGTCGTCCGTGCTCATGCCGCCTCCTCTTCCGGGAACTGGATCGCCCCCTCTGCCGCCAGCCGCCGCAAGGTGGCGCCGGCATCGTCCTGGGCGGCCTGGATCGCGGTCACCGGCAACGCGCCCAGGGTAGCGAGATCGTCACACATGCGCTTCGCCGCGGTCGGGCTCATCACCGCAGTCAGCGCATCGAGCACGCGCCCGTCGCTGCCCTTCAAGGCATGCAGCAGGGTGCGCGCGCCGATGTTGCGCAAGAAGGTTTTGCGGCTGGCTTCGGGCAGCCGCGCCAGGTCTTCGAACGCCAGGTTGCGCACGCGCAGGCGCGCAGCCAGGTCGGCGTCGTTCTGGTCGAGCTGGGTCAGCGCCGCGGCGGCGCTGCCCTCGCTCATCTGTCCCAACAGGCTGGCGACCGCGGCCTCGCCCTGCGATGGCGCGGCCGGTTCGAGGCTGGCCAGCCAGTCGTCCAGGTCGCGCAGCATGTCGGGGTCGGGCGCGTCGCTGTGCGCCAGGCTCAGCAGGGTGTCTGCGCGCGTCTTGCCGGGCAGCACCTCGAGCGCCGCGGCGGCGACGTCGCGCGGCAGTTGCGAGATCACCGCGGCAATCAGTTGCGGCGGCTGCGTTTCCAGCAGGCCGGCAATCTGGGCCGGCTCGCGCCACGCCAGTTTCTCCACCGCCTGCGCGCCCGACGCGCCCAGGCGCTGCAGCATCGCCTGCGCGCGTTCCGGGCTCAGCGCCAGCTTGAGCGTCTCGTCGAGAAAGCGTCCGGTATCCGCCGCAAACCCGGTCTGCTCGGCGGCTTCGGCGGCGTAGTCGTGCAGGATGGCACGCACGCGTTCGCGCGGCAGCACTTCCATTTCGCGCATGGCGCTGCCCAGCCGGCTCACCTCCAGCGGGCTCAGGAAGCGGAACACCGCGGCCGTCGCCCCTTCGCCCAGGGCGAGCAGGAGCGCGGCGGATTTTTCGATTCCGGCCTGGCTCATGCGCGCATCCTGGTTTGATTCATGCGGCTGCTCATGCGCGCGTCCTTTAGATGCATGCGGCTGCTCACGCGCGCATCCAGAGCTTGATGACATCCGCCGCCACGCGCGGATCGGCCAGCACCTGATTGCGCACGGCGTCGAGCGAGGCGTCGAAGTCCTCCACCTCGATCTCGGCGTCCGGCGAGCGGCGGCGCAGCCGCGTTGCGGCGAACAGGATCAGGACCGTCGCCGCAGCCGCCAGCAGCCAGGGCGACCATTCGAAGGGGCCGGGATTGGGTTTGTCGGGTGGCGGGCTGGCCGGCTGCACCTTGGGTATCCGTACCGGCGCCTGTGCCTGCGGTGCGGCAGCGGGCGGCGCTGCCTGCGGTCTGGGCGCCGCCGCCGGCAGCGCATACACGCTCAGCCGGTCGCCGCGCGACGGCTGCAGCCCGAGCGCTTGGTGCGCCATGTGCCGGGCGCGGCCGATTTCGCTTGCGCTGGCGTCGAAGCCCAGCACCACGATGGCATTGAGGCGCTGGATGCGGCCTTCCGGCACGCGCGTGGTACGCACGGTTTTCTCCAGCGGACGCGCCTCCCCGGCCACCACGACGTTGCGCACCCGCTCCACCGTCTGCCGGGTTTCGCTGTCTTCCAGCATCGCGGTGACCTGCACGCTGACCGCATCTTCGCCCAGCCACGGCGTCAGCACCGCCAGCGCCCGCCGCGCCAGATCCTGCTCCAGCACCAGACGCTGCGACTGCGACGGCGCGGGTGCCGCGCCGCCAAGCAGGACGCCGCTGGGGTCGAGTACCTGCACCTCGGCGCGTTTCATGCGCGGCACGCTGGCGGCCACCAGGGTCTGGATCGTCGTCACCTGCTCCGCCGACAGGCGCGCGCCCGGGCGCAAGCGCACCAGCACGGCGGCGGTGGCGGACGGCGCATCGCGCAGGAAGGGCGAAACCTTGGGCAGGGCGAGATGAACGCGCGCGAGCTCGACCGTTTCCAGCGCCTGGATCGAGCGCACCAGATCGATTTCGAGCGCGCGCTGGTAGCGTTGCTGCTCCTGCAGCGACGAGGCGCCGAAGCGCGGCGCGCGGTCGGCTTCATCCTCCGCATCGGCATCGGATTTCGGCAGGCCGCGCGCCGCCAGGCGATAGCGCGCCACGTGCAGCTGGTCGGCCGGCACTTCGATGGTGCCGTCGGCGGCAGACAGGCGATAGGGAATGTCGAGCTGGTCGAGCGCGGTGATGACTTCGCCGCCCGAACGGTCGGACAGCTGCGTGTAGAGCACGCGATAGAGCGGCGGGTTGAACCACAGATAGGCGGCGGCCAGTGCCGCCAGCGGCAGCAACACCAGCAGGGCGAGCATGAAGCGGCGCAGGGGGCTCGCTTCCGCGATCAGTTCGCGCACACCGCTCAGCCAACCCGGCACTGGACGCACCTCGTCTGCGCTGCCCGGATCGGCTGGACCGCTTTATGCTGGTTGGGCTGAGTGTTCACCCGGCGATTATCCCGGATTATTCATCGGGGTGCGAGATGATGGCGAGCGGGTTTGCGAGGCAGTTTTGGCGCTTGTGAGAAGCCCATGGTCGTTCCCTGGACGCCGAGCAAGCGTCAAAAATGACCGCAAAGCCGCCGCCAGGGCTCGCACAGGCTCGAAGAGCCGCCTGATGAATTATCCGGGATCACAACCAGTCAGGCGCGGCCACAGCGCGCAATACCACCTGCAATTGCCCCGCCCGCTCGCGGTTCTGGAACCACCAGATGCCGCCCTTTTTCACCGCCAGGTCGCCCGCCTGCCCGGTCAGCAACTGCATCGCCACCTGGCCGAGGCTGGGCTGATGGCCGACGATCAGCACCGGATACGCCGAGTCCGGCCAGCCCGCGGCGGCCAGCACCTCTGCGGCGCTGGCCCCCGGCGCCAGCGCCGGCACCCGGTCGAAATAGCGCCCCAGCGCCTGCGCCGTTTGCAGGGCGCGGGTGGCCGGGCTCACCAGGACGTGGATGTCCTGCGGCAATCGCGGGTTGAGCCAGTCGGCCATGCGGGCCGCCTGCTTGCGGCCGCGGCCGGTGAGTTCGCGCGCGAGATCGGGGCTCGAATCGTCCGCTTCGGCATGCCGCCACAAAATGAGTTCCATCCGGTTTTCCTCCTAAAGTCTGATCTGAATGCTTCCAAGGGTAGCCCGCGAATGTTCCCGGCTGCTCACCAATGGCGTTTGAGTTTCAGGAACGCGCGCGCATGCCCGGCGCTTTCGCCGTCGGCCGCCGCCGCCTGCTGCGCCGCCAGCCAGCCGAGGACGAAGTCCCGCATCGGCCCCGCGTCCACCTGCCCTTCTGCCAGCAGGCCCCAGGCGATGTGCGCGTCGTTGGCGCGCCCCAGGCTGTCCTGCGCGTCGCGCAGCACGGCCAGATAGCGCGCCTGCCGCTGGCCGCCGAACAGCGTCTGGAAAAACTCGGCCGCATAGCGCTGGCGTTTGATGGCGATGCGCAGGGCGTGGCGCTGCGCCGCTTCCAGCTTGCCGAAATCGCGCGCACCGCGGGCAACGCCACGATGCCCCTTCTGCAACGCACGGCGCGCCCATTCTTCCAGCGGCGACAACTGGATCAGGCGCTGCGCCTGCGGAACGGCCCGCCAGCCGCGCTGCAGCAGCCAGCGCTGGACCGCCAGCAGCCACGCGCCCGGATGCGCCAGCCTGATGGCCGTCTGCATGGCCGACCGCACGTCGATCCGGCGCGCCTCCAGCACCTGCACGCCGCGCTGCCAGGCAGCGGGGTCGGGATAATGCGGCGCGATCGCCGGCAGGGTTTCCGCGCACAACACGTCCCAGTCGCGCGCCGGACCGAGCGCGGCGGCCAGCGTGCGCAGCCCGTCCATCAGTTCGTCCGGCAGCACGCACGCCTTGCGATAGAGCCGCAACGCCGCGCGCAGGCGCCGCAGCGCCACCCGCGCCTGGTGTACATACTCGATGTCGCGGGAAGCGAACACCCCCGGCAGATTGGCCTGGAACTGCGCGAGACACGCCTGCACGATCGCGGCAAAGCCGTCTTCCACGCTCATGCCGCCGTCCAGCTGCACCGCTGCCGATTTCGCCGGCGCCTCCGTCGCACCATGCGCCAGGCGCACGCCACGTTCGGCCTTGCTGATGTCGAACGGCAGGCAGTCGAAGGCGGCGGCCCACTCCAGCGCCAGTGCGAACAGCGCATCCGGCTGGCCGGATTTCAATTCGAGTTCGATCTCGCAGATCGGCTGTCTCGCCTCACCGGCGCGTGCCTCGCCCACGTCGAGCGCCACCTCGATCTGCGCGCCGCCGCGGCCCTTGATGAGCCAGGCGGTGCGTTCGAAGCGCGTTTCGAATACCGGCGCCAGCTGGTCGCGCAGTGCCTCCGGCACCCAGGCCCGCGCCTCGGCCGGAAAGCGCTTCCAGTCCGGGCTGCCGCGCCCGACCGACATTTCGTATTCGGCGCGGCGCGACAGCCCGCCGGCCCGCTCGCCTTCGGTCTTCAGGGTCTGCAGCCAGCGCCGGCCCACGCGCCGCACCCTGAGCGCCACGCCCTGCGCGCTCAAGGCAAAGTCCGGCGTGTCGAAATACAGGGTATGCAAAGCCTGCTTCACCGGCTCGCTGCGCCGCCGCGCCATCCGCTTGCGGAAGGCCTCGACCTGCTGCGGCGGCAAGGCGAGCTTGAGTTCGATTTCGAGCGGCGGCGGGCTTGTCATATAACTGTCATGTTTGGAAACAAGGCGGACGCTTATCATTGAAGCATGCAAACGATAACCAGACCATGACGCTTCCCAGTCCCGACACCCTGATCAACCGCGAACTCGGCATCCTCGAATTCCAGCGCCGCGTGCTGGCCCAGGCCGACGACCCCGCCATGCCGCTGCTGGAACGGCTGAAGTTTCTCTGCATCGTGTCCAGCAACCTGGACGAATTCTTCGAAGTGCGGGTAGCCGGCCTGAAGGAACAGATCCGCGCCAATTTCACCCAGCGCTCGCCCGACGGCATGACCCCGCGCCAGCAGTTCCGGGCGGTGTCGGACATGGCGCATGCGCTGGTGGCCAAACAGTACGAGCTCTTCAACAAGGCCATCATCCCCGAGCTGGCTGCGAACGGCGTTCACTTCATCCGCCGCACGCAGTGGAACGAAACCCAGGCGGCGTGGATCCGCGACTACTTCTTCCGCGAACTGATGCCGGTGCTCACCCCGGTCGGGCTCGATCCCTCGCACCCCTTCCCGCGCGTGCTCAACAAGAGCCTCAACTTCGCGGTCGAGCTGTCCGGGCGCGACGCCTTCGGCCGCAATTCCGGCGCCGCCGTGGTGCAGGCGCCGCGCGCGCTGCCGCGCGTGATCCGCATGCCGGAGGAAATCGCCGGCTGCGAATACGGCTTCGTGTTCCTGTCGTCGATCCTGCACGCCCACGTCGGCGAGTTGTTCGCCGGGATGACGGTGGAAGGCTGCTACCAGTTTCGCGTCACCCGCAATTCCGATCTGTTCGTCGACGACGAGGAAACCAAGAACCTGCGCCAGGCGCTGCAGGGCGAACTGCCGCAGCGCCACTTCGGCGCGGCGGTGCGGCTGGAAGTCGCCGACAACTGCTCGGCGTCGATGGCGGCCTTCCTGCTGGGGCAGTTCGAGCTCGACGCCGGAGACCTCTACCAGGAACACGGCCCGGTCAACCTGGTGCGCCTGATGCAGGTGCCCGACTGGGTCGACCGTCCCGAACTCAAGTTCGCGCCCTTCGTCCCCGCCCTGCCCGCGCGGCTGGCCAAGCAGGACGACATCTTTGCGCACATCCGCAAGAATGACATCCTGCTGCACCATCCCTTCGAATCCTTCCAGCCGGTGATCGACTTCATCGAGCAGGCCGCCGCCGACCCCCACGTCGTCGCCATCCGGCAGACGGTCTACCGCACCGGCACCGACTCCATGCTGATGCAGGCGCTGATCCGCGCCGCGCAGTCGGGCAAGGAAGTCACCGTGGTGGTCGAGCTGATGGCGCGCTTCGACGAGGAAGCCAACATCAACTGGGCCGCCAAGCTGGAAGAAGTCGGCGCCCACGTCGTCTACGGCGTGGTCGGCCACAAGACCCACGCCAAGCTGGCGCTGGTCATCCGCCGCGAGGAAGGCGAACTGCGCCGCTACGCGCACCTGGGCACCGGCAACTACCACGCCCGCACCGCGCGCATGTACACCGACTTCGGCCTGTTGACCGCCGACGAGGCGATGACCGCCGACGTCGGCAGCCTGTTCACCCAGATCACCGGGCTGGGCAAGGCCGGCAAATTGAAACGTTTATGGCAGTCGCCCTTCACCCTGCACAGCGAAGTCGTCGCCGCGATCAACCGCGAGGCCGAACTGGCCGCCGCCGGCAAGCCCGCCGCCATCATTGCCAAGATGAACGCGCTGCTCGAACCGCAGGTCATCGACGCGCTGTATGCCGCCAGCCAGGCCGGGGTGAAGATCGACCTCGTCATCCGCGGCGTCTGCGCGCTGCGCCCCGGCATTCCTGGTCTGTCCGAGCACATCCGGGTGCGCTCCGTGGTCGGGCGCTTCCTCGAACACTCGCGGATTTTCTATTTCAGGAACGGCGGCGACGAGCAGGTGTATCTCTCCAGCGCCGACTGGATGGACCGCAACTTCTTCCGCCGCATCGAAACCGGCTTCCCCATCCTCAACCCCAAGCTGAAAAAGCGCGTCATCGTCGAAGGCCTCAAGCCCTACCTGCGCGACAACGTGCAGGCCTGGGACATGCAGCCCGACGGCAGCTACCGCCGCCGTGCCAAGCGTCGCGCCAAGGGCTATTGCGCCCAGGCCGAACTGCTGGCGCTGTTGACCAAGCAGATATAGTCCCGCCCATCTGTAGGAGCACCCGCAAGGGGTAGGCCGTGGTTGTAAAGCCGACAAGTCGGCAACAACCACGCACCGGCGCCCTCGCCGCGATTTCCGTGTCGTCGCGATCACCACGGCATCGGGCCGAGGGCGACCCTCCTACAAAACCCGGCACGGCCCACCACGCTTCACCAAAGCTTCACCTGAATGCCACATCGCGGTCACATGGCCGTGGCCTGATGGCGGCATGCTGAATCGCGTTACGAACCTGCTCCGCGCGCGTCCCGATGGGCCCACCCCGCAGCCGTCCGGCGCAAGCTTCTACCCCTCCGGGCGTACGGCCAACTTTCCCCCCGAAACATCCCCGGCTGAACCTGCTCCCCGCCACTACCGCACGCTGTGGATTTCCGACATCCACCTCGGCACCGCCGGCTGCCAGGCCCGCTATCTGCTCGATTTCCTGAAGCACAACGAATCCGACACGCTCTATCTGGTCGGCGACATCATCGACGGCTGGCAGTTGCGCAAGGGCTGGTACTGGCCGCAGTCACACAACGACGTGGTACAGAAGCTTTTGCGCAAGGCGCGCAAGGGCACGCGCGTGATCTACGTGCCCGGCAATCACGATTCGATGGCGCGGCAGTTCATGGGCCTGGCGTTCGGCGACATCGAGGTGGCCGACGAGGTGGTCCACGTCACCGCCGACGGCCGGCGCTTTCTGGTCACCCACGGCGACCTCTTCGACGGCGTGATGCAGCACGCGCGCTGGCTGGCCTATCTGGGCGACACCGGCTACACCCTGATCCTGGCGCTGAACCGCTGGTTCAACGGCCTGCGCACGCGCATGGGCTACCCCTACTGGTCGCTGTCGCAATACATCAAGCACAAGGTCAAGAACGCGGTCAGCTTCATCACCGCGTTCGAGAAAGTGATGACCGACGAAGCGCGGCGGCGCGATTGCGACGGCGTCATCTGCGGCCACATCCACAAGGCCGAGATCCGCACCCTCGACGGGCTCATCTACTGCAACGACGGCGACTGGGTGGAAAGCCTGACCGCGCTCGCCGAAACCGCCGACGGCACGCTCGAGATCGTCCACTGGACCCACTGCCTGGACGCATCCCGCACATCCCGCAAGGCAACCGTAACGGAGCCCTTATGAAAGTCATGATCGTGACCGATGCCTGGTCACCGCAGGTCAACGGCGTGGTGCGCACGCTTTCCACCACCCGCCGCGAAATGGAGGCCATGGGCCACCAGGTGGAGATCCTCTCGCCGCTGGAATTCCGCACCCTGCCCTGCCCCACCTATCCGGACATCCGCCTGTCGGTGCTGGCCGGCAACGCGGCCCGCAAGCGCATCCGCGACTACGCTCCGCACGCGCTGCACATCGCCACCGAAGGCCCGCTGGGCCTCGCCGCGCGCCGCTATGCGCTGGACAACGATCTGCCCTTCACCACCGCCTACCACACCCGCTTTCCCGAATACGTCAAAGCCCGCACCGGCATCCCGCTCGCCTGGACCTACCGCTTCCTGCGCTGGTTCCACGGCCCCGCCCGCGCGGTGATGGCGCCCACGCCCGCGGTCAAGACCGACCTCGAAGCCTTCGGCTTCGACAACGTCGTGCTGTGGTCGCGCGGGGTCGATCTCGACGTGTTCAGGATGCAGGACTCGCATCGCCTCGACACCGAACACCCGATCTTCCTGTACGTCGGCCGGGTCGCGGTCGAGAAGAACGTCGAGGCCTTTCTGAAGCTGGACCTGCCCGGCTCCAAATGGGTGGTGGGCGACGGCCCGGCGCTGGCCGGCCTGCGCGCCCAGTATCCCGACGCGCATTACCTCGGCGTGATGAAGCAGCCGGAACTGGCCGAGGTCTATGCCGCCGCCGACGTCTTCGTGTTCCCCAGCAAGACCGACACCTTCGGCCTGGTCCTGCTGGAAGCCATGGCCTGCGGCCTGCCCGTCGCCGCCTACCCGGTCACCGGCCCCATCGACGTCCTGGGCGACTCGCCCGCCGGCGTCCTGCACGACGACCTGCGCCAGGCTTGCATAGCCGCCCTCGACATCGACCGCCGCACCGCCCGCGCCCACGCGGAAAAATTCTCCTGGCGCGCCGCCACCGAGCAGTTCGTCGGCCATCTTCATCCCGCCATGCACACGTCGAGCTGCTAGCCCTGTAGGAGCTGCGCCCTCGCCGCGATTTACGGACCCATGCAATCACCACAGCATCGGGCCGGGGGCGACCCTCCCACAAAAACCCGCCACGGCCACAGCCTTAACCCCCTCTCCCTTGAGGGGATAACCAGCGACTTGCCCGCTTGCGGGCTTAGTCGAATGGTTAGTAGTTCCATCAGAGGGCCGGGGAGAGGGTGAAAATCACCGCCTCGCCCAGCGCGACCCCGTAGGAGCGGCGCCCTCGCCGCGATTTACGGACTCATGCAATCACCACAGCATCGGGCCGAGGGCGACCCTCCCACAAAACCCGCCATGGCCCCCCCGTAGGAGCGGCGTCCACGCCGCGATTTTCGCGCCTCGCAACCACCACACCATCGGGCCGAGGGCGACCCTCCCACAAAACCACGCCGGGGCTTGAAACCCGCCGGTCCCGCCCCCATTTTCCCCTGCGTTGTGTTTGTAACTACGGGAGAAAAAGGCATGTCCGCCACGACCAAAGAAACCCTCGGCTTCCAGGCCGAAGTCAAACAGCTCCTGCAGCTGATGATCCATTCCTTGTATTCCAACAAGGACATTTTCCTGCGCGAACTGATTTCCAACGCCTCCGACGCCGCCGACAAGCTGCGCTTCGAGGGGCTGACGGATGGCGCGCTCTATGAAAACGACCCCGACCTCAATATCCGCATCGCCTTCGACCGCGACGCGCGCACGCTGACAATCATCGACAACGGCATCGGCATGAGCCGGCAGGAGGTCATCGAGCACATCGGCACCATCGCCAAATCCGGCACCCGCGAATTCTTCAGCCAGCTTTCCGGCGACCAGAAGAAGGACGCCGCGCTGATCGGCCAGTTCGGCGTCGGCTTCTATTCCGCCTTCATCGTCGCCGACCGCGTCACGCTGACCACCCGCCGCGCCGGCCTCACGTCCGAGCACGGCGTACGCTGGGAATCCGAGGGTGCCGGCGACTACACCCTGGAAACCGTCGACAAGCCCGGCCGCGGCACCGAGATCGTGCTGCATCTGCGCGAAGGCGAGGACGAGTTCCTCTCAGACTACAAGATCAAGTCGGTCATCCGCACCTATTCCGACCACATCACCCTGCCCATCGTGATGAAGAAGACCGAATGGAAGGACGGCGTGGAAACCCCCACCGACGAGGACGAAACCGTCAACAAGGCCTCCGCCCTGTGGGCGCGTGCCAAGAAGGACGTCAGCGAAGAGGAATACAACGAGTTCTACAAGCACGTCGCCCACGACTTCGAGCCGCCGCTGGCCTGGTCGCACAACCGCGTCGAGGGCAAGCAGGAATACATCTCGCTGCTTTACGTGCCGTCGCGCGCGCCGTTCGACCTTTACGACCGCGAGAAGCGCCATGGGATAAAACTCTACGTGCGCCGCGTCTTCATCATGGACGACGCGGAGCAGCTGATGCCGGCCTATCTGCGCTTCGTGCGCGGCGTGATCGATTCGGCCGACCTGCCGCTCAACGTCTCGCGCGAAATCCTGCAGTCGAGCCGCGACATCGACGCCATCAAGGCCGGCTCGGTGAAGAAGGTGCTGGGCCTGCTGGAAGACCTGGCCGAGAACCAGCCGGAGAAATACGTCGAGTTCTGGAACGCCTTCGGCCGCGTGCTGAAGGAAGGCCCGGGCGAGGACTTCGCCAACAAGGAGAAGATCGCCGCCCTGCTCCGCCTCGCCTCCACCCACACCGACAGCGACGCGCAAGTGGTGTCGCTCAAGGACTACATCGGCCGCATGAAGGAAGGGCAGACCGCCATCTACTACATCACCGCCGACAGCTTCGCCGCCGCGAAGCACAGCCCGCACCTCGAAATCTTCCGCAAGAAAGGCATCGAAGTGCTGCTGCTGTCCGACCGCGTCGACGAATGGCTGACCGGCAACCTGCACGAGTTCGACGGCAAGCCCTTGAAGTCCGTCGCCAAGGGCGGCCTCGACCTCGGCGCGCTGGAAGACGAAGCCGAGAAGACCGCGCAGAAGGAAGCCGAGGACAGCATGCGTCCGCTGGTCGAGCGGATTAAATCAACTTTGGGCGAGCGCGTGAAGGACGTCCGCGTCACCCACCGCCTCACCGACTCGCCCGCCTGCCTCGTCACCGGCGAAGGCGACATGAGCGCCAATCTCGAGCGCCTGCTCAAGGCCGCCGGCCAGGCCGCGCCCACCGTGAAGCCCACGCTGGAGATCAATCCGTCACACGCATTGGTGACACGGCTCAACAACGAAACGGATGACGCCCGCTTCGCCGACTGGGCCAACCTGCTGTTCGAGCAGGCGCTGCTGGCGGAAGGCGGCCAGCTTGATGATCCGGCGAGTTTTGTGCGGCGCTTGAATGGGTTGCTGGCGATGTTGCCGAGTTGATCTGCAAGCGACATAAAGCAAGCCCGGCCCCGCCGGGATGCGAGTAAACTTCAGACGTTGATTATCGGAGGACATACCATGCAGTCAGTCAAGGAAATGGCACGCGAGGTGATCGAGCATTTGCCGGACACAGCGACTTTCGACGACCTCATGTATGAATTTTATGTCCGGCAAAAAATCGAGGCCGGATTGAAAGATGCCGCCGAGGGTCGCGTGTTATCCCATGAAGAAGTTGTACGCGAGTTGCTTGGCGACCAGCCGTGAATCTGGTCTGGTCGAACACAGCACGTAAGGACCTCAAACAATTGCGCGCCTACATCGGGCAGGATTCACCCATATATGCACAGCAATTCGTCCAGCGCATACTTGCCCGGGCAGAAGCGCTTCATGGCTTCCCGAATCTGGGGCGTCGAGTGCCGTAAACGGATCGCGACGACATTCGGGAAATTGTGTTTCAGGGCTATCGGATCATTTACCAAATCGCCTCCGGCCATACCTTGGTGCTGACGGTGCTGCACGGCAGTCGGGATTTGAGCAATCCGGGCAATCGGCCTTGGGAGGCTTAGCGGATATAGGGAAGCGCCCCAAAACCTACAAAATGGCTGATCTGAAATTCCAACCCGTGCGCCACGATCACAAGGCGTTCCTTGAAAAAGCCTCCGAACGCCGGGGGTTCAGCGAAGCCTACGAAGCTCTGAAATTCAAATACGGCCTCGCCCACAAGCTGATGACTGCTGACTGCAAGCGGCGCAAAGGTATTGATTGAATATTGATGCTGACCCCTTTGGTTGGAATGGGTTGTTGGCGATGCTGCCGAGTTGAGAAAGCTAAAAGGCCGTTCGTGTTGAGCTTGTCGAAACACGAATGGCCTTAACCTGCTGTTCCGAGCGCGACTGAGCAATCAGTCGCGCTTTCTTATTGCGTGTGGGCTAGGCACGATGTTGCACCCTGACCGGAATGCTGCAATCCTAGCGACTGAATAATCAGGCGACGTAGCCGAAATCGCTGCGCCTCAAGGGGGAGTAGTAATTGGTCAAACCAAAAGATTTCAAAGATCAACTCAATCACGTCTCCACTCAATTGAGCGAACGCCGTTCAGTCATTCGCCCCATTAGCCAAGTCACTTTACGCCTTAAATCCGTGCCAGGCCGAGATCGCTTTGCCGAGACTGTAGACAATATTCTTAGATGGATGAATAAGCGCGCGGGGCAAACTCTTCCCGACACCGCATGGCAACGGCAGTCATTTGAATTAACAGACATAGGTGCTCAACGAACTGCAGCAGTTTCTCTTAGAGACCCTATTTACTGGGCGGCCCGGCTTGATGACGCTGACAAAACTGTACCCTTGCGAACATGGGTCACCGAAATTGGCGTGGGAGTTGATGCGAATGGTGATGTTCTATTTGGTACACGCCTGATTTGCGCTACGCGTGGAGTTCAAGAACCACCGCAACGTAGCATTCCAGGGTTTGTTACACCCGTTATTACGTCAGGTCCCGTAGAGCTTGATGGCATTGAGGTCAAGAGACGTCCTCGCTTTCTCATGACCGAAAGAGACGTACACAAACTTGTCGAACTACTTGAACTGCCTACTCGACAGGCGGATGTTCTTGTTTTCTCCCTGCCTGAAGGCTCCACCAGCGAAATTGACACTGCAGCATCAGCTATCGATGTACAAACCAAACTGCAAGGGGTGGCCCATGTCTTTGTCATCAGCGGCCCTGCAAGTTTTTTTCTTACGGACACTGTTGGCCGAGAATTGTCAGTATTCAGGCAGGCGGTTCGAACTTATCATCCAGGGTTCCGCGCTTGGATTGACCAGCCAAGCGACCACCCGCTTGCACTAGCCGATCGAATCGCCGTTTGGGGAAATGAGGGGCCCGAAGCCTTTGTTCGTTGGATCGTCAATCAGTCACTTGCCAGTTCCATCCAGGGACATCTTCGTGAAGACCGATTGCCCTCGTTTAACACCGTTCGTCAATTAGGGGCTCAGGCGGAGCGTGCGGACTTGAGAGAGTCCGGCGGTTCTGACAAGGAACTGTTAAAACTGTTTGAACAAGACAACGAACAGCTACGCAGTGAGCTCAAAGAACAACGCGAAGAACACGATGGACTATTGGCCACTGCTGAAGCTGAACGAGAACTCGCGGTCCAAGATGGCAATGCAGCAAAGGCGAAGGCCCTCGAACGTCTCCATCGTATCCGAATACTTGAACAGCGACTCGCCCTCCTCACCGATCAACAACAAACACCACTGCCGGATTCCCTCGAGAATTTCGAGGATTGGTGCCGTGAGAATTTGGTTGGCTCCGTAGAATTAATGGGTAAGGCATTCCAAGGGGTTAGAAAATGTGAGTTCCACGACCCACAATTTATTTACCGATCTCTGCTTCTGCTCCGCGACTATTATGTGCCGATGCGCATCGAGGGGTCGTTAGATCGACGAGACGCATACCAGCAAGCGTTACGCGACCTTCAACTCGAAGAGAGTCCAACAGGTGATGGAATTAAGTTTGCGTCTGACCTTTATTCAGTTCAGTACGGCAGTTCCAGAAGAGCGTTGGATAGACATCTCAAAGGTAGTGACTCCCGTGATAGACGATTTGGT
This sequence comes from Gammaproteobacteria bacterium, assembly GCA_018820765.1. GTDB lineage: Bacteria > Pseudomonadota > Gammaproteobacteria > Burkholderiales > Thiobacillaceae > Thiobacillus. Next base: position 70,087 of record JAHJNN010000002.1, on the reverse strand, counting down.
TTCCGCCTCTATTTCTTTTGGGATGATGAAGAACAAGTTGCAGTAGTGGGTTGGCTACCTTCCCATTTAGACAATCGTGCGAGCTAGGGGTACTAACTCGGCGCTTCTGAACGCCAAACCATAATTCTATGGAAATAGAGATCACTTTTTCTTGTGAGTGTGGAGCCTTTATCGACGAGGTGATGGATTGCGATGGTCCAAACAGGTCGGCAACAAGTGACTCAGAAAGTTTTCGCGAGTATTGGAATACCCTTACCTGTGATGGCTGCGGAAAAGACTACGAGGCGCATATTTCTTGTACCTTTTCCGATACCAAGGTTTCGATTCCAGAAACTGTAGACTTGAACTTTGACGTCATCGACCTTTTCGAAGAAGAGGATGTGGTTTCTGAGATTAAGAGCACTCGGCAACTTGACATCTATCGCAAGGTATCAACTGACGTCATCTCCCTGCTTCGATATTCACTCCCCCAAGAGGTCAAAGCGACACTAAATAATATGCTCTACGCTCAGGTAGTTACCGCTATCGAGGCCTATCTATCAAGCAGTTTCATTTCAACGGTCATAAACGATGACGCCTTAATTCGACGACTCATAGAGACTGACCCAGAGCTCGCTAAACGACAGTTCTCGTTGAGAGAAATATTCACCCAGTGGGAAGACTTGAAATTTCTTGTTGCGCGCTATCTCAAGGACTTGATTTTTCACGACCTGAAGAAAATTAAGCCAATGTACTCGGCGGTCCTTGATATTGACTTTGGCAATGTAGCGTGGCTCTTCCGCGCTGTTCTCATCAGGCACGATTGTGTTCATCGCAACGGTTTCGACAAAGACGGCAATCAACAGGAAATTAACAACGAGGCCATCATAGAGCTCGTAAAACAGTGCACACGACTTGTGTCCGAGATTGAAGAAAGACTCATTGCTCGCAAAGAAGCCTTGGCTCGTGAGGAAACAATAGGGGACAAACCACGGTTTCCGCGCCACCTCTTCGAACTATCAGACCAAACGGACTAAAGAACCGAGTAAAAGGGGTCTTAAACGTTAGACGCATATAAAAAAGGGGAGCTGCAATGTCTGAAAATACTTGGCCGCGTGATCAATACACTGGCCCAGGCGGGGGCTGTTACACGGGACCGGGTGGGGGTTTATACACTGGGCCAGGTGGCGGTGCTTACACTGGCCCGGGGGGTGGGATGTACACGGGACCGGTGGGTGGGATGTATACGGGCCCCGGCGGCGGGCTCTACACAGGCCCGGGCGGTGGCATGTACACGGGGCCGGGCGGTGGCATGTACACGGGGCCGGGCGGTGGGCTCTACACCGGTCCTGGTGGCGGCTTATACACAGGCCCCGGCGGTGGGCTCTATAACGGCTCTGACGGTGGTATGTGCACAGGCCCAAGTAGCAAACCATATCGCAGCAATATTCCGCCTTGGAATATCTTCATCAAGGAACTTGAAAAAAACGGCATGAAAGACTTGGCGGATTTAATCCGATCATACCTTCGGTGAGCACATACGAGTAACTGCCTAACAAACTCAAACATTGTCCCACTTTTCAACACAATCAAGGAACCCTAGGCATGGCGCTACCCGACAGTTACACCATAAAAACTGGCTCAATTCAGGCATACTTTGACGCGATGTTGGATGCTCAACCGCCCGAGCGGTTTTCCGTCAAGTTCCTTGAGAACCTTGGGTTCACTTCTACAAATGACAGGCTATTTATCGGCATATTGAAAGACCTCGGCTTCCTCAACCGTGACGGGACCCCACAGCAAAGATACTTTGATTTTTTGGATCGAACTCGCTCCGCGCAAGTTCTTGCGGACGGCATCAGAGAAGCGTATGCAGATCTATTTGCCGTGAACACAAAGGCTAACGAGTTCACAGTCCAAGATGCCAAGAATAAGCTACGCACACTTTACTCTGGCAAAAAGACTGATCTTGTCATTGGCAATATCGCGAAGACCTTTCGCGCCCTTTGTGACTACGCAGACTTCTCTGGCGCGCCCGCTACCCGCCAAGAACGTCGACCTGCTGAGGTGGAACAAATTGAAGAACCACATGAGGAACGGGAGCCACCGCCCCGCCATCCGCATGAAGAGGCGCTTCCACCATCTGGAAAAATCCGTGTGTCCGGTCTTCAGTACCACATCAATATTGTTTTGCCCGAGACGAGGGACCAAGCTGTATTCGACGCAATCTTCAAATCACTACGCGACCACCTCGGATGAAAGATCTCGATCTCTATTCATTCGTCTATCGTGCAGTTCTCACCGAGGAAGCACTAGACCGCTCGGGGCGTCGACGAAAGAATCACTTTGGAACCGAAGAGGCCAGAGCAACCCAAAAGTCCCTATCCTACGAATTCCTTGATTCCGACTTACTTGCCGAGGCACAACGAATGTCAGTCGTGTACGCCGCTATACACGCCTTTGAGAACGCGGTTCGACAAATGGTTACAAAAGCCATGGCAGAGGCTAACGGAGAGACGTGGTGGGAAAAAGTGCCGGAACGTATCCGCAAAACATCGAAAACCAGAATGGAAGAAGATGCAAAATTCAGGTGGCACGGTGCCCGTGGTGCCACTGAGATTAACTATTGCGACTTTAGCGATCTCTCTTCGATCATCGTAACGAACTGGGCGGTCTTCGACGATCTCCTGGGCAACATGGAATGGGCAAAGGCAACACTAAATACATTGGAGAAGAGCCGAAATATTGTTATGCATGGCGGGAGCCTCGCCAAAGAAGATGTTGAGCGAATTGGGATGAACATCCGTGACTGGATTCGCCAAGCGGGTTAGCCCCTTAATCAAACGCATGACATCAGCAATTAAAGGGACCTGGCTCGAATATTTTAAAGGCGTCGCGGCATCGCTTTCTATGCCGTTCTACTTTGGGGAGATGAATCATGAAAATAAAAAAACTATCGTTTATCGCAATTGTCGGTGTCGTGCTTGTCGCATCTGGAGCATATGCCGCGCTTGGTAATCCTAGAGAGGCTGTCGTGTTTTATAAGGGCCACTCACATGAGCAAGGGGAGACTATCGGTGCACCTGAACATAGTGGTGGCACAGACAAATATGGTTGCCATAATGCGTCTGTGCCTTACCACTGTCATTAAGTGAAAATTAAACAAATATTAAGTAGCGCTACAACACGGACAGGTCACCGCTGACTACTTGAATTTCTTTGTTGACCTTACATACCCGTTAAACCGAAATTGAACTTGGAGACAATGCATGTCGAAGTTCTCGGATATCTTGGTCAATCACACAAAGCTGCAGGATCGCGTTACCCACAGCAAGGAATTGCTGAAGCGTGTACAAACTCGTCTCGAAAAAAACACTTCTTGTAATAGACCGGAACTTTGTATTTATGCGGCAGGCAGCTTGGCACGTCACGAGACTGGACGCATATCTGACCTCGATCTCTTTTTCATAGGGCATAGCCAAAACAAAGACCGCAGGGGCAGGAGCATCTCGCGCCTCCAAGAAATCGAAGCATTCGCCGACCTGATCCGCTTGAACAGTGAACTTGAGCTTCAGCCGTTTAGCGGAGACGGTTTGTATCTAAAAATCCATGAGTTAGATGACCTCATTGACGGTACTGGAAGCTCGGATGATGACAGCGAAAATCTGTTCACAACACGCCTCTTGTTGCTTTTGGAGAGTAAGCCAATTGCGGGTGTGTCTGTCTATGACCATGCGGTCTCACAGGTTCTTAGCATGTACTTTCGTGACGGGCGTGGCCGCAAGGATTTCCGCCCGCTCTTTCTTTTAAACGACATTCTTAGATATTGGCGAACCCTTTGCTTGAATTACGAACGCGATCGTTTCGAATCGGGAAAACCTTGGTGGAAACGAAATCTAAATCTCAAGTTCCCGCGAAAACTCACTGTCTTCTCCACAGTGCTCGCCATCATCGCCACACGGATGACCTCTGCAGCTGATTTTTTACCGATTGCCACAATGACCCCCATGGAGCGCATGGCCTTCGCCCTAGACCAGATTGACGACGTATCACTCATCTCTCAATACACGTCGGTGCTTGATGACTACGAGGACTTCCTAGCGGCAAAATCTCATAGTGAGCTTGAAGGCCCAACGGTACCCCTTGAGGTTTTTAGTGAGAAGGCCGCACGATTGGATGACTTTCTGCACAACGTTTTTGCCAGCGAACGCCTTGATCCTCGTTTAGTTAGATACGTGCTGATCTAATGGCTTATTTCGTATTTGCAGAATTTGGCAACCCTCCAGTAATCGACTTCTTGTCGCAACTGCGGAATATCCTTCAAGGCAAACCTGTTACTTCTCCCATTCATGTCACGTTACGTGGGCCATACAATGAGCCCCCCCCTCCTCAAATGCTCGAAACTTATGCCGAACGGCTTTGCGGCTATGGAGTTCGAATTGGAAGCCATGGGTGTTTCAAAACCCCAAACGGGTACGCAGTTTTTCTTCGCGCAGAATGCTCAGTCTTTCGCGAACTCTGGGACAAACCAGACTACAAAACATCACTTGCACTCATCCAACCACACATCACACTTTTTGAATCCGACAACCGTGAAACCGCGCTCTTAGTAAGGGACTTTCTTCGTCGAGAAAATCTTTTAATCCATACTTACAATATTTATTTAAGCGTTTATCAATCGCGTGCAATGCAGGGGGATTTTTTTGGTCACCCCCCAGCATTCCCGTCGGGAAGGACCATAAGTTCGGACTTGTGGCGTGTTCCAGAAGACTTCTTGGAAAGAGCAAAAGCACTAGGATCCAGAATTTCTCAGGAGAACGATGGCGCGTAATCACCCAGAGCCAACTAAAGGGGTCAGGACAGCGCCCTGCTCTTTAGCTCAAAATTTGGGCTTTCAAAAATGTCCGAAATACCCGGGTCAGTTCAAGCTGACCCCTATTTTCTACGTTGGACCGCCGGAGATCAGTCCATATGAAGCGAATTGCGTTTTTGTTCCTCATTGTCACAGCCGCCACATTCACTGTTTCCTTCGCGCACGCTGGGACCGATTACCGTTGCACAATCGAGCGGGTTTACGACGCTGATGGTGATAAATCCTCATTGATAGATGGTGAACGAAAGCTGTATGTCGGGAAGGAGTTCACTGTCGATCGCAGTTCGGGCGCCATGATTGGCGCACTGAAAAACTCCTATGTGACCGAACCTGTCGTCGTTGATAGAGGGTCAAAAGACAATTCGTTTAAGTCAGTCACTACTATGCGTCGCGACCAGGGGGCCGGTGCTGGCTCAAGTGTTTTTAGTCTCGTAGTTAAAGAGTACGCCGACACATCCAAAAAGCCTTTTGTGTTTCTGTCGAACGACACGGTTTACTTCGGTAACTGTGTGCATTTTTAGTTTGCAGACCAACCCATCAATGGAGACAATCGGGACAGACCACAGTTTTAGCACCACGCTCTCGCCCCCTTGGCTCGCACCTCAAGCTGCTAGGACAATACTCAATGAGCGCCGATGCAAACGGCAGTAGCATGCAAACACTTTTTTCCCTGATCGAATCCCCCTTCCATCCCGATTTCAGCGCCTTGTATCAAAAGCTTGGCATTGCGGCGGAGCGTTTCGACTCGGCCCGCAATCTTCACCGGGCGTTGCAGAAACAGCCGCCGGATTTTTTTGTGGGGGAATTCATTTATGGCTGGGGCAACAATTACGCCGGCGCAAACGTCTCCAATCTGGATGTCACGCTCAGGTCCCTGCAACGCTTTGCGCCGCAGGCGAAGATGATCGTGTTCATGCATCCCCGTGAAGAAGACCATATCGGCAAGTTGCTGGAACTGTTTCCCATCCATGCCGTGTTGCAGTATCCGGTGAGCGAGCAAGCGATGCAGGCAGCATTGCAAACCCCGGTGTAAATCCGTTATCAGGACACGAGTCGATGAGCATCACGCCCTTCCAGGCGCGTGCCTGCCCCCTGCGGTTCCGACCCCTGTTTTTCATGCTGCTTCACCTGACCCAAGATTACGATGACGCCGAACATCACCCTTGTTAGAGCAACCGCCAAGGATTCGCATGAAGTCGCCGAAATGGCCGGCGAGTTGCTGAGAGAGATCATGGATGCCATTGGTGTTCAGGCATTCAATTTCGATCTTGAGGAAACAACAGACCGGCTCGTGGACTTTCTCAACCGGGAAAAGTATTTCGTATTCGTTGCACGCGACGAACAACAACGTGCGGTCGGGTTCATTGCGATGGTTGAAAGCCATGCCCTTTACGCCGAAGGCGCCTTCGGAACCATACCCGAGCTATACGTGCGTCCCGGATTCCGCTCAAGGAATGTGGGGCTCGATCTCGTGGCCCAGGCAAAGTCTTTTGGCAAATCGCGTGGCTGGACGCGGCTGGAAGTGACAACCCCACCGCTTCCCCAGTTTGACAAAACCTTGGCATTTTATGAGCGCGAAGGTTTCGCCATTACCGGCGGGCGCAAGCTGAAGGTCGCGCTATGAGCGTCACGCCCTTCCAGGCGCTCGCCTGCCCGTTGGATGGCACGCCATTGCATTGCACGGGTTCCGCCTGGAGCTGCGCATCCGGCCACAGTTTCGACATCGCCAGCCAGGGCTATACGCATTTACTGCCGGTGCAACACAAACGCTCGCGCGATCCGGGCGACAGCAAGGAGATGGTCGCGGCGCGTCGACGTTTTCTAACGGCGGGCTTTTACCAGCCGATTGCCGCTGCGGTGAGCCGGGCCGTGCTGGCCGATCTGCCTGCTGACGCGAGCATCAGCTGTCTCGATGCCGGGTGTGGCGAGGGCTACTACCTGCGCCAGCTGGCCGCAGCGGTGGGGGATGAACAAACGCTGGCGCTGCTGGGGCTGGATATTTCCAAATGGGCGGTGTTGTCGGCGGCGAAGCAGGACAAGCGGCCCAGCTGGGTCGTGGGCAGCAACGCCAACCTGCCGGTGCTGCCGGGCACGCTGGATCGGGTGCTGTGCATGTTCGGCTTCCCCGTGTATGCGGAGTTTGCGCGGGTGCTCAATCCGGGCGGCCTGCTGGTGCAGGTCGATGCGGGGCCGGATCATCTGCGCGAACTGCGCGAGATCATCTACCCCAGCCTGAAGCCGGAACGCCCGGCCGACCTGCAAACCCCGGCAGGCTTTAGCCGCTTGCCGACGGAAACGGTCAGCTTCTCGATCGAATTGACCAGCGCCGAGCAGATCGCCGACCTGCTGGCGATGACGCCGCATCTCTTCCGCGCCACTGCCGAGGGCCGCGCGGCGGCCGCTGCGCTGACGGCGCTGTCGTTGAGTGTGGATGTGCGGCTGACGTGTTTTGAACGGGGCCTGGGCTAGTAAATATCCTGGCTAGAGAATATTTTTCAACACAGAACAATCAATCGGTACTGAATACAGCATGGAATTTTCTCGAGAAGTTCATCATCCCGGCCTGGATATCAGCCACCTCAAGAACTTGCTGACGATCGACAACCTGACAAGCCTGTGCGCATCCATCAGCACGGCAACCCCAAGCAGCAAAAACGAAGGCGACATTTATTGCATCTGGGGGGCCTTCAATCTACGACGCGACGAAATCAGAAACGGGGTCCGTTACGCATTGGTCGATTGCCCGCATGCGCTGGCGTGGACGATTACTTATGATGAAACGCGTCAGAATTTGATCGTTCACTGCACGATCGACAAGACGCATCAGGACCCTGACTTCACCGAGTCGATTCACGCGTTTGTTTCGGATTGGTCAAATGGCATGAGCAAGGCTTTGCAGCAATAAACCAGGGCAGCGCATTCACGGGCCTCGTCGAAGCCAACTCCGCAAGAGAGCCGGCTCAAACGTGGCGCTGGCGACCGCGCCGGCTTGCGGCTCAACGCCGGTTGACGCTGATCCGCCCGGGCCCGGTGAGCGCCAGTGCGATCGCGGTGAACAGGAACATGCCCTGCAGTTCCAGCGCCCAGCCGCCGGTTTTGGTGAGGCTCGTGAGTTCACCGGTGTGGGCGAGCGCGAACGCGAAGAGCATGTTGAGGGCGATCAGCACGGCGCCGAGGCGGGCATAGAAGCCGGTGATGAGGAGGAGCGGCCCGAGGATCTCGCCCGCATACACGCCGTAGGCAACGAAGCCGGGCATGCCCATCGCGCCCACCATGCCCTCGATCGGCGCGATGCCGTGCATGAGTTTGGCAGTGCCGTGCAGCAGGATGAGGATGCCGAGGGTGAGGCGTAAGACCAGCTTGCCGATGTCGTCCAGATTGTTTTGCATCGCTATGCTCCCGGTTGAGAATCGATTGTCAGAACCCGTGCGTCCTGCGCCCTCCCATTAAAGACCATATGCAATTGCATCGCGCGCTTGCAGCCTGGTTTGCGGCGTTTTTCAACCCGATTGCGAATAAACGGTCCTATGTTCGCCAGCGCACCGAACGGGTGGGCGTTTTAATTTAGTCTGCATCTAACGGGTCAGCAAAACATCTGGAAACGCGATTTCAAGATGCCCTTCAAATTTTGCTCGAATTCACATTAATAGGAGCTTGATCATGCGTACAACCCCTTTTCTTTTCAGCAGCCTCGCAGCAATCCTGATGTCTACTGGGGTTGTCACTGCATACGCAGCCGAGGGCGTTTTTTACGATCCGTCCAACGCCGCCAGCCCGACCGGAAAAACGATCGGCTATGAGCTTTACAGGACGATCGGCTGTCCGGGCCGCGCCCTTCTCGGCACCCCCTGCCCGGTACCCGCGCCGCCCGCGCAGGTTGCTGCAGCGCCTGAACCTGCGCCGGCTTATGTCGCGCCACCCGCTCCCGCTCCGGCTTATGTCGCGCCTGTACCCGCACCCGTACCGCCGAAGAAACTGGTGCTGGAAGGCGTGAATTTTGATTTCGACAAATCCGCCATACGGCAGGAAGACCTCGATAGCATCGACAAAGATGTCGCTTCCCTGGATAGTTGGGGCAACGTGAATATTGAAGTTGCAGGCCACACGGATAGTCGCGGCAGTGACGAATACAATATGAAGCTGTCCCAGCGACGAGCTAACGCTGTCCGTAACTATCTGGCCAGCAAGGGTATCGCTGCAGACCGCCTGTTTGCCAAGGGCTACGGCGAATCCCAGCCGGTTGCCGACAACGCTACCGATGAAGGCCGTTTCAAGAACCGTCGCGTCGAACTGGTAGAGATGAAATAAGCATTTCCAACAAAGCCAATTACGGGGACTTCGGTCCCCGTAATTTTTTGGAAACCCAAAGGGCCAGGATCATTTTGATTCCCCAGAACATTTCAACCCGGCCCCATCAGCTGCGCGTTCAACCCCCCGCTTTGCGGCTGGCCTGCGCCTTTTTCCACGCTGCCGGCGGCATGCCGACCATGCGCTTGAACGCGCGCGAGAACGCGGCTTCGGACTCGTAGCCCACCTCCAACGCAACGGTCGCCACGGTGCGCTTTGATTCCCGCAATAGCCTGCTGCCGAGCTGGATGCGCCAGTGAGTGGCGCAGTCGGAAAGTAGAAAGGCACTACTCCGGGTCAGTTCCGGGCGGCCCTATTCGCCCAGGACCCGCGTTTTGTTGCCTTGGGGCCGGTTACGATATTGCACGCACGCCGGAATGCTGCAATTCTAGGCATGCGTCCTTCATCGGCCTGCCCGCGGTTGCGCGCGGCCCGGATCGAGCCTTATCCCACAGAGGAGTAGCCAGCCTGTGCTATCGACCATCATTGCGGTGTTTGCCTTCTGCTTCGTGCTTGAGCGTGTCGTCCCCGGATGGTCGTTGCCGAAGGTGCGCACCTGGCCCCTGCGGGTGCTCCTGATCAACGGCGTCCAACTCGGCGTCATCCTGCTCGCGGGCGTCACCTGGGAACGCTGGTTGTCCTCGGCGTCGGTCTTTCAGCTTTCGGAGCACGTGTCACCCGCAGCGGGCGGGCTCATCGCATACGTCATCGCCACGTTTGTGTTCTATTGGTGGCACCGGTGGCGCCATGAATACAGCTTTCTGTGGCGCGGCTTCCATCAGATCCACCACAGCCCGCAACGGCTCGAAGTCATCACATCCTTCTACAAGCACCCTGGCGAAATGATCGTCAACTCGATCATTGGCAGTCTGCTCGTCTACGCATTCCTCGGTCTGTCACTTGAGGCAGGCGCCATCTACACGCTTTGCACTGCACTCGGCGAGTTCTTCTATCACACCAATGTCAAAACGCCTCGCTGGGTCGGGTACATCTTCCAGCGTCCCGAGATGCATCGCATCCATCATCAGTACAACCGACACAAGAACAACTACGGAGACATCACCTGGTGGGACATGCTGTTCGGAACCTATGAGAACCCCAAAGAGTGGGTTCACACGTGCGGCTTTGACGATGCAAAGGAACAGCAACTGATCCGGATGCTCGCCTACAAGGACGTCAACGATGGGGCATAACCCGATACCCCGCCGCCTTCACCTCACCCGCTCGCATGCCATCCTGCACATCAAGCGGCGCCTCGAACAGGATGCCTTCCCACGCGTCCAGATGAGCCTGATCGTCGGCCTCACCGGGGCGGCGGGCCTGCTGTTTTCCTTTCTGATGCTCGAGGCGGGCGTGACCAGCATGGCGTTGCGCTATCCGCTGGCGCTGCTGGCGGCGTATGGCGTTTTCCTCTTGCTGCTGTGGCTGTGGCTGCGCACCAAGGCGGAGGATTACGTGGACATCCCCGATCTTTCCGGGCTGGTGCCGAGCGGGTCCGGCGGCGGGGCGCCCGCTTTCGAGGGCGGCGGCGGCAACTTTGGCGGGGGCGGCGCCAGCGGGTCGTTCGACGGGCCGGCGACGTTCGCGCCGGTCGAGTCCGATTCGTCGCCACTGGCGGAGGCGACGAGCGCGGTGGGCGACGCCGACGAACTCGCGATTCCCCTCATCGCCGTCGTGTTCGCGCTCGGCCTCGCGCTGGCGTCGCTGTATGTGGTCTACGCCGCGCCGATGCTGTTCGCCGAATTGCTGGTCGACGGCGCGCTGTCCTACGCGCTCTACCGCAAGATCAAGGCCGCCGATTCGCCGCATTGGCTCGAATCGGCCGTGCGCCGAACCGCCCTGCCCTTCGTGCTGACCGCCGTCTTCGTGTCGGCCACCGGCGCGGCGATGGCGGCCTATGCGCCGGGGGCGCACTCGATCGGCCAGGTCATGCAGCATCGGCCAGGTAACCCGGCGCCCTGAATAATGGGTTGCATTATGGTATCCGTTTGGATACAGTAAGCCATGAACACCTTCCTGCGCTCGGAAGAATTCGACACCTGGCTTGCGGCCCTGAAGGACAAAATCGGGCGCGCCCGGATCATTCATCGCGTCCGGTCTGCCGACACGGAAACTTCGGTGACTGCGAACCGGTTGGCGAGGGAATTTCAGAAATGCGCATCCACACCGGGCCGGACTACCGTGTCTATTACACCCGGCGCGACGAGGTGGTCTACCTGCTCCTGCTGGGCGGCGACAAGTCCTCGCAGAAGCGCGACATCAAACGCGCCATTGAAATGGCACGAACGCTGGACAAGGAGTGAACCATGGCCAAATTTTCCACCTTCGATGCCGCCGATTATCTCGACAACGAAGAGACCATCGCGGAATACATCACCGCCGCACTGGAAGACCCCGACCCCGATGTCTTCCTGACCGCCGTGCGCGACGTGGCCCGCGCCCGCGGCATGGCGCAACTCGCCAAGGATGCCGGGCTGGGCCGCGAAAGCCTATACAAGGCGCTGACACCCGGCGCCAAGCCGCGCTATGACACCATGCTCAAGCTGCTGCACGCACTCGGCGTCAAGCTCTCGGCTTCGCCGGTTCATTCGTAATTCAAACCGATCCATCACCAGCCTTATTTCCCTTCATGACCCACACCCAACCCACCAAACTCGACGCCGCCCACTTCGACAGCAAAGCCCGCCAATGGGACGACAACCCCGTGTTCCGGGAACGCGGACTGAAAATTGCCGACGCCATCCGCAAGGCCGTGCCCTTGCGTCGGCACATGAACGCACTGGACTACGGCTGCGGAACGGGCCTGCTGTCGTTTCCGCTCAAGGATGAGCTGGGTGCGATCCTGATGGCGGACAGTTCGGGCGGCATGCTCGAGGTGGTGAACGAGAAGATCGCGGCGCTGGGCGTTTCCAACATGGCGACGCTGCAGCTGGACCTGCTGGCCGATCCGCCCCCGTCCAAAAAATTCGACCTGATCGTCACCGCGATGACGCTGCACCACGTGCCGGACACGGACCACATCCTTCACATCTTCCACGACCTGCTGAAGCCCGGCGGCTATCTGTGCATTGCCGACCTGGACCAGGAAGACGGCTCGTTTCACGGGATCGAGGTCGACGTGCACCACGGCTTCGACCAGGCCGACCTGGGCCGGCGCGCCGCACAGGCGGGGTTTGCCGACCTGCAATTCCAGACCGTGTTCAGCATCGCCAAGGACCACGCGACCGGGCCGCGCGACTACCCGGTGTTTTTGATGACTGCACGACGGGCTGGCGCATAGAATCCGAGGCGCCAGGCCAGCTCGCGGCGCTCGTCGAGGCGGGCTAAAGAACATGGGTCTTCCCTTCACCGTCGAGCAGTTCTACGGGGTCTTCCGCGACTACAACACGACGTTGTGGCCGGCGCAGACCGTCCTGGTCGCGTTCGCAGTTGCAGCCATCGTGCTGGTCATTGTGCCGCGGCGACATTCCGGCGCGGGCGTGTCCGCCATCCTCGCCTTTCTGTGGTCCTGGCTTGCGCTCGCCTACCACCTCGCATTCTTTGCGGCCATCAACCCGCTGGCCTACGTGTTCGCAGGGGTTTCACTCGCAGGCGCGCTCATTTTTCTCTGGCAAGGCGTGGTCCTTCGCAGGCTTGAATTCAGGCTGGCCCCCAACGCACGTAGTGCGGTCGGGGTCATGCTGGTCGCCTTCGCGCTTGTCATCTATCCGGCATGGTCCATTTTCGCGGGGCACCCCTATCCGGACTTGCCCACGTTTGGGCTTCCTTGTCCCACTACGCTATTCACCGTAGGACTGCTGGCGCTGCTGGTCAGGCCTTACCCGCGCAGCCCGCTCGTGGTTCCCGTTCTGTGGTCATTTGTCGGCGCGCAGGCTGCCTTCCTGCTCGATGTTCCACAAGATCTCAGTCTGCTTGCCGCAGGTGCCATTGGCGTTGGGCTTATTGCACGCTCAAAAGCGGGTGGTGAAAAGCCGGGCACGCCCTTGTGAAACCCAAACACAGGGAGTGAGTTCAGTCCACCCTGAGGTGGGCGGATTCACTGCGAAATCCAGAAAGAGCCTCTATAGTCTGTAAGAGCGGCAGGTCGCCGCGATTTGCTGAAAGGAGGGACGCACCATGCCTGATATTCTTCATACTCATCGACTTACCTATCGCAAGCCCGACTGGATGGCCGGTGTCTGGGCCGGCCTTATCGCGGGCCTGGCTTTCCTGGTTCTGGAAATGAGCCTGGTGCCGCTGCTGATGGACGGAAGCCCGTGGGCGCCGCCGCGCATGATCGCCGCCATTGCGATGGGCAGCGAGGTGTTGCCGCCGCCCGCAACCTTTGATGCCGGGGTGGTGGCAGCAGCGTTGGCTGTTCACTTTGTGCTGGCGATCCTGTTCGGCCTGATCCTCGCCGTGATCGTCGCGCTCTTCAATCTGGATTCCAGCGCCGGCCTCATCTTCGTGGTCGGAGCGGTCTTTGGGCTGATCATTTATTTCGTCAATTTTTACGGCATGACAGCCTTCTTCCCCTGGTTCGCCGATGCGCGCAACTGGCTGAGCCTGACCCTGCACGCCGTGTTCGGTGTGGTGGCGGCGGAATCGTATTTCGGGCTTGAGAAACGCGAATCCGTTGGGGCCTGATTCATTGTCGCCGTAGTCAGGCGCGAACACCTTCCGCCCGCCGTTTTAACGGCGGGCTTTTCATTGCAGCGCGGCAGACAGGAAAGCTGCATTCATGCCTCAAGCTGCTTTCTCGCCCAGGCCAGGATGGGCCGCAGCCGCGGGGGCAATAGGCGTTCGGCCTCGTCGAAGCTCACCCAGCGCCACTCGTCGTGTTCGGGGCGCCCCAGTTCCGGCGAAACCGGCAGGGTGATGGCCGTCTGCGCGGTTTCTGCCAGGTAGTAGCGCGCCACCTTGCCCTGGCGATAGGGAGCCGTTTCGCAGTAGCCCTCGCCCCAACGGAAAGCGAGATCGCTGAGCGCGGCCTCCTCCGCTGTCTCCCGGCGTGCCGCATCGAGGGGGGATTCGCCCGGCTCCAGCGTGCCTTTGGGGAAGTCCCAGTTGCGGTATGCCCGCAGCACCAGCAGGCGCCAGCCGCTGTCCTCCCGACGCACGACGACCACCCCTGCTGAAAAGGCAGAAGGCCGGGAGGGTGTTGGCGCTTGAGACTTGGTCATGCGTCCATCATGGCACGGGCATGTGGCCGGCGGGGCGAGCCAAAAACAATTCGGGATGGTTATCTTCTAGCGCAGAACCAAGGATAATGGCGGCGTCTGCCCCGATTTCCGGTTTCCGGCCACACGAGCCGTCACCGGACCTGGCTTCGCCCCCCTTTGTTGGCCTTCATGCTCGCCGCTCCCTATCCCCAGACGGATCCCTTGAAGCGATTGCCGGTAGCGCGGCGATGCCGGGTCGTGCCAGCCGCCCGGGGCGTGCCGGCGCGGGAACACATAGCGATAGCCAATTGAAAGATGGACGCACCATTCACTATTCTGATTATTTCGTTTTTCGTGGCACTGGCCATGAGCGGGGTGCTGTTCATCATTTCGAGAAGCTACCCGAAAGACATTCGGGGTCTGGCCGAATGGAGCGCGTCCGTATTCGTCATCGCGCTCAGCCTGCCCCTGTTCATCGCCAGGGGCATGATTCCGGATGCGTTCAGCATCGTCATGGCCAATCTGATGGTGCTGATCGGCTTCATGATCATGAATGCCGGCACCCGGAAATTTGCCGGCGCGCCCCCGAGAATCGGCCTGACAGGCGTGCTTCTGTTCATTTTTTCGTTTGTCTTGCTGCTGGCATGGTCCACCTACGTCCAGCCCGATATCGGGATGCGCATTGCGACCTTGAACGCATTCACCCTGATCGTGATCCTCGACCTGCTGCTCCTGGTCCTGAAGCAACTGCCCGGAACGACGGGGCGCAATATCCTGCTCTTTTCGCTGGCCATCCTGATCGGGATCCGGGTCGTTCGACTCGGCGGACCGATGCTTGGCCTCGATCAGCCTACGGGGGTTTTCGACACCTCGATCTCGCAGCTTGTCTTTATCGCGATCCCTTCCATCACGATTCCGCTGGGAACGATCGGCCTGATCATGCTTGCGTCCGAAAGGCTGCGCCAGGATCTTGAGTTCATCAGCCGCCACGACGACTTGACGCAATGTCTCAACAAGAAATCGGCCACCGAAGAGTTGCGGCGGGAAATCGCCCATGCCAGACGCTACGGAAACAAGCTGTCGATCATGATCGTCGATCTGGACAACTTCAAGGACATCAACGATATCCATGGTCATCTTCAGGGCGATCAGGTGCTGATCGATTTTTCGATCAAAGCCAAAGCCCATCTCAGGGAAACCGACCAGCTCGCGCGTTTCGGCGGCGATGAATTCATGGCCATTCTTCCGGACACGGATCTTGAACACGCCTTGCTGGTCGCAAACCGCTTGCATGAAGCCGGAAAGGAAAGCCGGCCGATCGCCTGGTCGGTCAGTATCGGAATCTCACAATGGCTGGGCGACGACGATACCCTGGCGGATTTTCTGACCCGTGCGGACAAGGCGCTGTACAAGTCCAAGGCAATGGGCCGGAGCCAAACCCAGCTTCCGTAAGAAAACAGGCAAAGGACCCGCCAGCGCCCAACGCCGCTGCCACCCGCCCTGGCGCGACTCAGTCTGACTTTTTGTGTTCCTTGAACGACTCGGTTCGCTTGAAAACGGAACTGTCATTGAGAAAGCCCAGGTTCTCGGCGACGTGGCACGCCATGCACACTTCGCGGACCGTCTGGAATTCCGAGCGCATCCGTTCGGGCGACTTCGACTTGAGCGCGTCCCGCATGGATTGCCACACGCCGCTTTCGAGGAACATGCCTTCGATATTCTGGGTTCGGGCCGGGCGCTTCATGCCTGAGAAATTCATGCGGTCCCGCAGCTTGTCCCAGTGGTAAATCCCCATTTCCCAGTTGTTTTTCTGGATCGCCACATACAACTCCTCGTACCGGTAGCCGATTTCCCACATCGGGATATCGGTTCCGCCCATGACGACCTGCAGACGGCGAAACCGCTCGGTGTCGTCGTTGGCGTCCAGCAGCCAGTTGTTCGAAGGCGGCTTGGTTTGCTTGGCCAGCTCTTTGTAGGCTTTCGGGAATTGCGGCGCGTTGCCGGTCGGCTTCACCATGCTCTGGGCAAATGCGATCGAGGTAGCGGCACACAGGACTGCGACTGCGATGATGCGTGGCTTCATGGTTATCCCCTTGGTGGAAAAACGTGGCAATTCATCGCGGAGCCCCGTCGGCCCCGCGCCGGACCGGCCGTGATTCAGGGTATGGCATAACGGACTGATTGCAAATGGAATCGGGGCCGACACCTGCCGGTTCGGCTCAGCAATCAAGGCGTCCGGCTGTTCTCGTGGCGAGATGAATCAACTTGTCTATATTGATTGGTACATCCGTTTCAGTTTCGACTGCTATCTGTCGCTATGAGACCAGCCAGCAAGGCGTCAAACCCGCTGGACGTCTCGATATCCGGAGGACAAGCCATGCGCAACATGCACTATCAGAGCTCCAAACATCGGCCCGGCCTGGCAACAGCAGATTGCATGGAGCGAGCGCCGCGTCTGGGTGCGCGTGAAGATTGGGTTGCGGCGGCGATGGACGCCTTGGACGAGATTGGGGAAATCGTTTCGAATCAGTGTTTTAGCCATCCTGATGCGTTGACCCAGGACAGGATCACGGCCTATGCCCTGGCGCTGATGCGCTTGCGCGAGTGCGCCAGCGCGGCGGGGTTCGAGCGCCTGATGAAAGCGTGCGATGCGCTTGCGGTGACGGTGTCCCGGCTGATCGAGGACCGAAGCTGCGCCTGTCGCGAAAAATGCGAGGCGCTGACGCGATTTGTCGTGCATGCACAGGCGATGATCCAGATGTCCACTGAAAGTGCGAAGCGCCACACTCGCCGGCCCCTGATATCCCCCCCGCTTCCTGCCGAGTAAGCGTCGAGCGCGGTGCCGGAATCGAATTTTCTGAGCCGCAGGACCAAACCCGGATTTAATCTGTAAGGCTGCCTACCCTGACGCGACTAAGGAAACTCCAGCGAGGAGTTTCCATGCGCGCGTTCTTACTGCTTTGTGCCCTGCTCGCACCCGCTGTTCACGCGGGCACCTGCACTGCCGTCAGCGGCGACACGCGCAACCGCCTGCTGGAGCTCTACACCTCGGAAGGGTGCAGTTCCTGCCCGCCGGCCGACCGCTGGCTGTCGCAACTGCCCGCGGACAGCGGCGTGGTACCGCTGGCATTCCATGTCGATTACTGGGATCGGCTGGGCTGGCACGACCCGTATGCCCAGGCCGCCTTCACCCAGCGCCAGCGCGACCGCAACCGCGGGTCGGGCTGGGTCTATACGCCGCAGGTGATGCTCGACGGCGCCGATTTCCGCGCCTGGCATCGCGGCCTGCCCGCCCCCTCGAACGCCCCTGCCCCGGCGAGCCTTGCGCTCATGCTCAGCCAGACGCCCGAACGCATCGACGTCCGGGCCGAGAGCCACGCCATCGCTCCGGCGACAGGGCGCGACGCGGCGCTGTACCTGGCCCTGTTTGAAAACCGTCTAAGCTCGAAAGTCAGCGCCGGCGAAAACGCGCAGCGCACCCTGCATCACGACCACGTCGTGCGCCAGCTGGCCGGACCGTTCGACCCGGGCCGCGCCCGCCACCGCTTCGCGCTGCAGCCCGGCTGGAAAGCCGCCGACCTGGGCGTGGCCGCGTTCGTGCTCGACGCGAAAGGCGCAACGCTGCAAGTGCTGACGCGGTCCGGCTGTCCATAGCCTCCCGGAATTACGTTGTCGTTGTCGTTGTCACTGTCGTTGTCGTTGAACCCAACCCTCATCACTCGAAAGGAATCCCACATGGCTATCCGTTCCCTGTTGGTTGCAGCAAGCCTCATGCTGGCAAGTACGTTCGCAACCGCCGCCAGCGACGGCTTGATTGCCGTCAAGAGTCCCCACAGCGCCAAGGAGACGATGAACCGGCTGGAGGACATCGTGAAAAAACGCGGGCTGAAGGTGTTTGTCCGGGTCGACCACGCCGCCGGCGCGGCCAGCGTGAACATGAAGCTGCGGCCGACCGAAGTGCTGGTGTTCGGCAACCCGCAAGGCGGCACGCCTTTCATGCTGTGCGAGCAGACGGTGGGCATCGACCTGCCGCTGAAGGCGCTGGTGTGGGAGGACGCCGCATCGCAGGTCTGGCTCGGCTACAACGACCCCGCCTGGCTGGCCTCGCGTCATGGCGCGACGAACTGCCCCGTCGTGGGGAATCTGAGCAAGGCGCTCGAAGGCATCGCGAACGCGGCGATCCAGCCCTGAGCGCCGGCCCTACTCCTCGGACTCGACCCGCGTCCCACAGCGGGCGCATCTCCGCATGGCCGGCCGGCACGGCCAGCAGGCCGGCGAGGAAAAGGGCTGCGCGCGTGCGCTGCATCAACCGTTTCGACATGAGTGTTGCTTAGCCGAAACTCCGGCAATGTCAAAACCCCTCAGTCAAACGCGTATTTCATCCCGACCGCATGCCAGTGCGCGGCCTCCTCCTCCAGCGCGCGCTGGGTGAGCGGGCGGCTTTCCAGCCAGCCGTCGGGCAGGGTCAGCCGGAAGCGCTTGTTGCCGGCTTCCGCTTTCACGTTGGGCAGGTGCGGCTCGGCCCGGCTGCGGCAAAGGATGACCGCTTGGCGCAGCAGCCACACCAGCAGGCGGTCGTTGTCCGGCACCGCGCCGGCGGCAAACGCCGGCAGCTTGATCAGCGCGCCGCGCTGGGCGCGCGCCAGCAGCGCCAGGCGCGCCTGTTCGGTGCGCGAGAAGCCGGGCATGTCGGCGTTTTCCAGGATGTAGCCGGAATGGCGGTGGTAGCCGCCGTGCGACACCGACAGCCCGATTTCGTGCAGGCGCGCGGCCCAGTCGAGGAAGCGTTCGTCGGCTTCGCTGCCGCCGCCGCAGGACGCCAGCAGGTTGAGCGCGACGCGTTTGACGCGCGCGGCCTGCTGCGCGTCGATGTGGTAGCGGCGCGCGAATTCGTCCACCGTCGCCTCGCGCATGTCCTGCTGGTGGAAGCGGCCCAGGAGGTCGTACAGGATGCCTTCGCGCATGGCGGTTTCGGCGACGTCCATCTGCTCGATGCCGAGTTCGGCGAACAGGCCAGCCATGATGGCGAAGCCGCCGGCGATGACCGGGCGGCGGTCGCGCGCAAGGCCGGGCAGATCGAGCGCGTCGACGTGGCCGGCCTTGATCAGTTGGCTGCGCAACTGGGCGAGGCCGTCGGCGGTGATGCCGCGCGCCGACCAGCCGCACTGTTCGAGGATTTCGCGCAGCGCGCGCGCGGTGCCGGAAGAGCCCACCGCCTGCTGCCAGTTGTCTTTGGAAAACTCGCGGGCGATGCGCTCGACCTCGACGCGCGCGGCCATCTCGGCCGTTTTCAGCGCGGCCTTGTCGATGACGCCACCGGCAAAAAACCGCTTCGAGAAATTGACGCAGCCCATGTGCAGGCTTTCGCGCTCATGCGGTTTCAAACCGTGGCCGATGATGAATTCGGTGGAGCCGCCGCCGATGTCGACCACCAGCCGGCGGTCGGGCGAGGCCGGCAGCGAATGGGCGACGCCGAGATAGATCAGCCGTGCCTCCTCGCGTCCGGCGACGATTTCGATCGGGTGGCCCAGCGCGATCTCGGCCTGGGGAATGAAGACGTCGGCGTTGCGGGCGACGCGCAGCGCCGAGGTGCCGACGCAGCGGATCGCCTCGGGCGAGAGGCCGCGCAGGCGTTCGCCAAAGCGCTGCAGGCAGGCCAGCGCACATTCCTGCGTCGCCTCGTCGAGGATCTTGTCGTCACCGAGCCCCCCGGCGAGGCGAACGGTCTCCTTCAGCGAATCCAGTGGATACAACTGGTCGCCGGCCACCCGTGCGACTTCGAGACGGAAGGAATTGGAGCCGAGGTCGACGGCGGCGAGGGCGTCATACGTCTTCATGCTACTGCACCAAAAAACAGATAAGCCATGCCGATGGCGGCGAGGATGCCGGCGACGTCGGCGATCAGCCCGCAGGCCACCGCGTGGCGCACGCGACGGACGCCGACCGCGCCGAAGTACACCGCCAGCACATAGAAGGTGGTCTCGGTGCTGCCCTGCACGATGGAGGCGAGCCGCCCGGCGAAGGAGTCCGCGCCATGCGCCTGCATGGTGTCGATCATCATCGCGCGTGCGCCGCTGCCGGAAAACGGTTTCAACAGCGCGGTCGGCAGCGCGTCGATCCAGCGCGCGTCGAAGCCCAGCCCGAGCACCGCGCCGCGCGCTGCGCCCATCAGCAGGTCGAGCGCGCCGCTGGCGCGGAACACGGCGATGGCCACCAGCATGGCGACAAGATACGGAATGATGGTGACGGCCGTGTGAAAGCCCTCCTTGGCCCCCTCGACAAAAGCTTCGTAGGCGTTGACGCGGCGCCGCACCGCCATCAGCAGAAACAGGGCGACGATGCCGAACAGCAGGACGTTGCTGAGGATGGTCGACTGCCGCGTCATCTCCAGCGCATCAAGGCCGCCGAAATACAGCACCAGCCCGCCGATCAGCGCGGTGGTGCCGCCGAGGTAGGCCAGCGTGACACGGTTCCACAGATGCAGCTTCTGGAAGAAGCCGGTGACGAAGAGCCCGATCAGGGTGCCGATGTAAGTGGTGATCAGAAGCGGAACGAAGACGTCGGCGGGATCGGCGGCGCCGAGCTGCGCGCGATAGGTGAAGATGGTGACCGGCAGCAGCGTGACCGACGCGGTGTTGATGACGAGGAAGAGGATTTGCGCGTCGCTCGCGGTGTCCGACGAGGGATTGAGCTTTTGCAGTTCCTGCATCGCCTTGATGCCGAGCGGCGTCGCCGCATTGTCGAGCCCCAGCATGTTGGCGCCCATGTTCATGGTCATCGCGCCGAGCGCGGGGTGGTTCGCCGGCACGTCTGGGAACAGGCGTTTGAACAGCGGCGCCAGGCCGCGTGTGAGGATGTCCAGCATGCCGGCGCGCTCGCCGATTTTCATCACCCCCAGCCACAGCGCCATCACGCCGGTGAGGCCTAGCGCGATTTCAAACGCGGTCTTGCTGCTGTCGAACAGCGCCTTCACCAGCGCGGCGAAGATACCGGCGTCGCCGAGGACCAGCAGCTTGAACGAGGCGATCAGGAAGGCGACAAGAAAAAAGCCGATCCACAGCGCGTTGAGCATAGAACCTTACGACACCCAGCCGGCGATCACGATCAGCAGTCCGGCGGCCAGCCAGATCACCAGGCCGCGCCAGATCATGCTGACGGCGCTGTCGATGCAGTCGGCGTCGGGCGTCTGGCCGGTGCCGAGTTCGGGCCGCCATACGCTCTCGCCGGCGACGGTGACGCTCTGTCCCAGCTTGACGCCCATGGCGCCGGCACCGGCGGCGATCACCACGCCCTCCTCCGATTCCGGCCAGGTGTCCGCCTGGGTGCGCCAGCAATAGGTGGCGTCCTCGAAGTTGCCGGCGATGGCGTAGGTGAGCGCGGTCAGCCGCGCGGGCACCCAGTTGATGAGGTGGAAAACGCGCTGCGCGCACTGGCCGAAGCGGCCGCGCGAGGTTTCCCAGCGCCGCGCCAGAATCGAGGCGGCGCGGAACAGCACCGCGCCGACCGGCCCCAGCGGCGCCAGCAGCACGAACCAGAACAGCACGCCGAACATCTGCCGGTAGCTTGCCGCCATCAGCTGCTCGATGGCGACGCGCGCGAGATCGTCGGCGCTGAACTGGCTGGTGTCGCCGCCGCGCCAGGCCAGGAGTTGATCACGCGCCGAATCGAGCTCGCCGGCGCGCAGCAGGCGCGCGATGCGCTCGGCGTCGTCGCTGTAATACTTGAAGCCGAGGGTGAAGTACAGCACCGCCACGTTCCACGCCCAGCCCAGCACCGGGCTGATGCCGCTCAGCAGCGCATAGACCAGCCACACCGCGATCAGCCACGGCACCACCGCCAGTGCCCAGGCGATCGCGCCGTGGGTGCTTTCGCCGGCATTGAGCTTGCTTTCGAGCCAGTGGATGAAACGGGTGTATTGCCGGTAATGCGGCAGGGGTTGCCGCAGCGGACGCAGATGTTCGAGGGCAACGGCAGCGAGGACGGAAAAGAAGACCATCAGCGATTCATCTCCAGGGTGAAGGTTCCGACCCCGCCCGCTTCACCTGCCGGCCGATACAGTTCGACGGTCGGCATGGCCAGGGCCTGCCCGCGCGCCTCCAGCGTATCGGACAGCGCCTGGTAGGCCTTGGACGGCGCCAGCAGCACCGCGGCCTGCACCTGCGCGCGATAGACGGGACGGCGCTCGATGCGGCCTTCTTTCAGGCCCGCCGGAAGCGGAGCGCCGTCGGCCAGGATGTAGCCCAGTTGCGCGCTGACCTTGCCGTTGGTTGCGCGCGGGTCGGTCAGGATCACGCTGAACGTGTCGCCCGCCTCCACCCTGGCGGCGTTGAATTCGTCCAGCGCCTTGCGCTGCGTCTTGCGCATATTGCTGATCGGGCCCGCGTAATCGAGGTAGGCATAGCGGTAGGGCCCTGCCTCGGTTTCGGTCACGCTGACGGCATTGAATCCGCCCCACCACCAGAACACCGCCAGCAGCGGCACGATGAACGCCAGCACAAACGCCGGCCACTGTTTTTTGAACACGCCTGACACTCCCGTCTACAGCTTTGAAGATATCACAGCATCAGCGGCTGGTGCAGTCCGGACTGCCGACCGCCCTGTCTATAATGCGTGCAGACCTGTCGATGGATGTTTGCCATGCAACGTATTCTGCTCGCGCTGTTCTGCCTTGTCTTGCTGCCCGCCGCCCGGGCCGGCACCGAAGTCGCCACGGTGCCGATGGAAGTGGTCAAGCTGGGCCCGCACAGCTATTTCGTCCAGGGCCAGTCCGGCGCCGCATCGAGCGCGAACGAAGGCTTCATGTCGAACGCCGGCTTCGTGGTCACCCGCGACGGCGTGATCGTGTTCGACGCGCTGGGCTCGCCGCCGCTGGCGCAGAAGCTGGTCGGCCTGATCCGCACCATCACCCGGCAGCCGATCAAGCGCGTGATCGTCAGCCACTACCATGCCGACCATTTCTACGGCCTGCAGGTGTTCAAGGCCCTGGGAGCCGAAATCTGGGCGCACCGCCTGGCCGAAGGCGCCACGCGCGCGGAGGAAGCGGCGCAGCGCCTGGCCCAGCGCAGAGAAGCGCTGTTCCCCTGGGTGGACGAGAAGACGCAACTGCTGGAGGCGGATCGTTTCGTCGAAGGCGACATGGACTTTGAAATGGGCGGGCTGAATTTCGCGCTGCGCCACGTCGGCCCGGCGCACTCCAGAGAGGACCTGGCGCTGATGGTCAAGCAGGACGGCGTGCTGTTTGCAGGCGACCTGGTGTTTCGCGGCCGCGTGCCGTTTGTCGGCGATGCCGACAGCCGCAGCTGGATTGCCGCGCTCGACAAGCTGATCGTGCTCAAACCCAGAGTGCTGGTGCCCGGCCACGGCGCCCATTCACGCAACCCGGACGTCGATCTGGTGTTCACCCGCGATTACCTGACGTTCCTGCGCGCCCACATGGGCAAGGCGGCGCGCGACCTGGTTCCGTTCGAGGAGGCCTACGCAAGAACGGACTGGTCGAAATACCGCGCCATGCCGGCGTTCGACGAAGCCAACCGGATGAACGCGTACAACCAGTATTTGCGGCTGGAGCAGGAAGCCACCGCGGAGTAATCCCGTCCGTCCGCAGCAGCCGTTCTCCGAGCGAACGCCGAGAAAGCCGCCGATTCGCGCAACAGGCCATAAAGCGCGATAATGGGCGCCGATATCATAAGAAACACACGCGGCGCCTCCTCCATCCCAACATGCTCTGCTCTCCCGAAGAACTCCTGCAGAAAAGCCAGGCCTTGTCGAATACATGGCAGCGCTATCAGGCGACGCCGAGTTTCGAGAGCTTCGTCGAGCTGGCGGTATCGATCAACAGCTTCACCGAGTTCCTGATCGACAAGGGCATCACCGGCCTGCATCACGCCAGCCACCAGCTGGAACAGGTGACGCTGACCCTGTTCAACAAGGACGTTGGACATCCGCTGCCGCAGGACGCGCAGGACGACCTGAACGCACGCGTGGCTGCGCTGGAGCGCATGGCCACGACCCAGGCCACGGCGACTGCCGGCCTGGCCGAGCGGCGCCATGACCCGCAGCATCCGACCCCTCACGACATGCGCGTCAGCCAGACCTGGCTGATCGGGCAGGACCACACGGCCTGGACGGGCTTGCAGGCCCAGTTGGGCTATTTCGGCATGAACGCGACCTTCATCTCCTGGGATGAGACCGTGCCCGAGACCGCCGGCGGCGCCCCGCTGCTGCTGCTCGACCTGAGCAGCCTGCCCGAAACCGAGTGGTGCGACCGGGTGCAGTCGCTGCGCCAGCGCTTCTCGATGGGGCAGCTGATCGGTCTCGGGGTGCGCTCCGATTTCGAGCAACTGCAGCAGGCGCTGCGCGGCGGCTGCGACAGCTGCCTGCTGGAAGGCACGCCTTCGCACGCCATCGTCGAGCACATCATGGAGTTGAACGACCGGCACGACCAGGAGGCATACCGCGTGCTGATCGTGGAGGATTCGAAGACCGCCAGCCATCTGATCCGCCGCACACTGGAAGAAAACCAGATCGCGTCCGAAATCGTCAACGACCCGCGCCAGGCGCTGAATGCGCTGCGGCAGTTCAACCCCGACCTGATCCTGATGGACATGTACATGCCGAACTGCACCGGCGTGGAAGCCGCGCGCATCATCCGCCAGCACAGCGAATTCCTCAGCACGCCGATCGTCTACCTGTCGGGCGAGACCAACGTCGCGCTGCAGGTCGACGCCATGCGGCTGGGCGGCGACCATTTCCTCACCAAGCCGTTCAACCCGGTGTTCCTCAACGCGATCGTCAGGAGCAAGATCGAGCGCTACCGCGCGCTGCGGCGCACCATGTACCACGACAGTCTGACCGGCCTGCTCAACCACTCCAGCGGCAAGAACACGCTGGACATGGTGCTGTCCAGCGTGGCGCACGAAGGCGATGTCATGGCGGTGGTGATGATGGACATCGACCATTTCAAGCAGGTCAACGACACCTACGGCCATCCCGTGGGCGACCAGGTGATCCGCAGCCTGTCGTGGCTGCTCAAGCAGCGCCTGCGCAAGCAGGACATTCTGTGCCGCTACGGCGGCGAGGAATTCCTGATCGGACTGCCGCACACCGATGCCGAGCAGGCCTTCACCATCATGGATCGCATCCGCCAGGATTTTTCGCAGATCCGGCATCCGTTTCGCGACCGCCATTTCCTGGCCACGGTCAGCGCCGGCATTTCCACCTACCCGCTCTATCAGAACGGCGATTCGCTGATCAAGGCGGCCGACGAGGCGCTCTACCAGGCCAAGCGCGAAGGCCGCAATCGCGTCCACGCCGACAGGGCCTGACAGGCGGCGGCGCTCAGTTCAGGATCAGCTTCAAGCCGATCAGGATGGTCACGATTTCAAACGAGCGCTTGATCCACAGGTTGCCTTTGCGGATCGCCAGGTGGCTGCCCAGGTAGCCCCCGAGGATCGAGCCGGCCAGCAGCGCCGGCATCCAGTCCCACGCCACCGTGCCGATCACGCCCAGCACCAGCGCGCCGGTGCCGTTCCACACCAGTCCGCACAGAATCAGCGTATAGGCGACGGCGCGGGTGTAGTCGAGACCGAACCAGCGAATCAGCCAGATGGTGAGGAAGAGCCCGGTGCCGCTGGTGATCGAGCCGTTGAGAAAGCCGACGACGAAGAGCCCGGCCATGCCGCCGGCGAGTCCCGTGCCCTGTCGGTTCCGCGGCGCATGCTCGATGCCGAGCCTGGGCCTGAACGCCGAATACAGACCGAGGCCGAGGGTCAGCCCCCCCAGTGCCAGGGTGGCCGCGCGCTCGGGAATCTGCAGGATGGTGACCGCGCCCAGCACCACGCCCGGCAGGCCGGCGCCCAGGATGATCAGCGAGAAGCGGCGTTCGAGATGCGATTCCCGCAGGTGCCGGAGCGTGGCGCCCAGCCCGAGCGCGACGCTGGCGACCTTGTGGGTGGCGAGCGCCACGCCGAACGGCAGCCCGAGAAAGATCAGGACGGGAAACTGGATCAGCCCGGCGCCGCCGCCGGACAACGCCGAAAAGAAATTCGCCGCCAGCGAGGCGACGAACAGGATCAGCTGATCGAGCACGCGGCCTAAGCGGTAATACCGATTTCCGCCGGCAGCCTGGCATAGACCAGTTTCAGGCCTGCTTCGGCGAAGGCCTGCAGCAACTGGTCGGCCATCGCCGCCTCGACGAAAAACTCCACCACCACCGGCAGATCGCCCGCGAGTTCAAAGAAGCCGGCGTCGTGGCGGCTGTGACGGCCGAAGCCCGCGATGGAGCGAAACGCCGAGCCGCCGCTGACGCCGAGTTTCTGCGCCGCGTCGAGCAGCCATTCGTAGGTCAGCTCGCCGTGATGGCGGCTGGCTTCGGACACAAACACCTGCAGGCAGACAACGTTCATCTGAAAAACCTCAATGTATAGAAACCCAGCCCGGTGGCCAGAAAGGATCCCGTCATGTGGGCAAACGCGATCAGGCCGCCGGTGAGCCACAGACCGCGCATCAGCGCGGTGACGACTTCGGCGGAGAAAGTGGAAAACGTGGTCAGGCCGCCCAGAAGACCGGTGATGAGGAACAGCCGCGCTTCCGGCGGCACCCCGGGGTGGTCGGCGAACCAGGCGATGACGAGCCCGATGCAATAGCCGCCCACCAGGTTGGCGGCCAGCGTGCCGAGCGGCACCGAGGGAAACAGCGGATTGAGCCACAGTCCCAGTCCCCAGCGCAGCCAGGCACCGATGGCGGCACCGAGGCCGATGGCAAGGAAGGCGGTCATGGCTGGCGCGGGTCGGCGAAGGTCATGCGCGGATTCTAGCCGATGGCGCCGGCCAAGCGTTTACATCGCGTCCTTGATGATGTCGCTGAGCAGGGTTTCCATCTCGGCCAGCGGCTTCTTCAATGCCGCGTTCTTGGTGGCGGCCGGTTTACGGTAAGCCAGGTACACCGCCTTGTCGTCGGGAACCTGATACACCACCACGCTGTAGGGGCACATCACGATCGCATGCGGATCGGCTTCCATCATGTGGCGCGAAATGGTGGCGCTGCAGAATTCGAACTGCTCGGCGTTTTCGTAGACCTTCCGGGTCTCGCCGATGTCCTTGCCGGTGCGCTCCAGCATGTCGGCGATGTGATTGGTGCTGGTGATCTTCAGGCCCTTGCCCTCGATCGCCATCTGCAGATTGTCGCGCACGTCCTGGTAGCTTCCCTGGGCTTTGAACAGCACGGTGTAGCTTTCCGCAGCCAGGGCCGTCAGGGGCAGGCAGAGCATCGCGCATGCGGCGAGCAGTTTTTTCATGGCACTCTCCATTGGTTTCGTTTCCTCTATTCTCGACTGCACGCGCGCGAACGGCAATGGTCGTTTGCTACACTCGCCGCATGGCGACGCGATTGAAACCTGAAAACCGCAGTTGACCGCTTATCGCCTCAATGAGAACCGCATGAACACTGATATTGTTGCCTTCGATACGATTCGCCTTTTGGGTGACGTCGCTACGCGCCCGCTGGCACGTCCGGGTCGCGCGCCTGCCTTTGTCGCGCCTCCTTGCAGGCCCCGGCCTGCGGCGCACCCGCAAGGGGCAGGCCGGGTCTGTAAAGCCGCTAAAGCGGCAACAGCCCCGCTCTCGTTGCTTCGTGGCAGACACGCGCCCGAACGCACCATCGGGCGCGCCCAACCGCGGTTTCCAGGTTGAAAATAGCGCAACTCAAGGCCGACGGCCGCTTCTGGCTGACGCTGGACGGCCGGAATTTCCTCGGCCGCGGCCGCATCGAACTGCTGCAGCGCATCCGCGAAACCGGCTCGATTTCAAAGGCCGCCAAGGCGATGAAGATGAGCTACAAGGCGGCGTGGGACGCCGTCGATGCGATGAATGGCGCCTGGCAGTCGCCGCTGGTTGAAAGCGGCCCTTCCGGCAGCCGCCTGACCGAGGACGCAGAACGCCTGATCGCCGCCTTTCTCAAGGCGGAAGCGCGGCACGCCGCCTTCATGGCAAAACTCGCCACAGACCTTTAGGGCCGCGTCTTGTAGAAGGTCAGCGGCGCACCGGCCTTGGCGACGGCCGGTTTCAGTTTCCCCATCACGTGCATCTCGCACGGCTTGCAGTCGAAGCGCAGGGTGAGCTTTTCGCTGCCGTTGATCAGCGTCAGCGGCGCGGCGCGCACGGTGCCCTGCACGCCGGTCACGCCCTTGGCCTGCTTGGGGCACAGACTCAGCGAATAGCGCACGCAATGCTTGGTGATCATCAGCGAGACTTCGCCGGTTTCCTCGTGGCTCTCGTAGGCGGCGGCGATGACCTGGACGCCGTGCTTCGCGTAGAAGTCGCGCGCCTTGTGGTTGTAGACGTTGGCGAGATAGGAAAGCGTATCTTCGGGATAGATCGCGGAGGGCTCGGCTGGCTGGGCTCGCGGCGGACGGACATAGGCAGCGGCGCGTTCGGCTTCCAGCGCGGCGACGGCATCGCGGCGCAGGGCGTTGAGGAAGGACGCGGGAACGAACCAGGGCTGCGTCAGTTCAAGCGAAATGCCCATGGCCGCAAACGGGGTGGTGCCGAGTTTGCCGAGATGTTCGCGCAGCGTGGCCTCGGCTTTGGCGGCGTCCTTGGCTGCTTCTTTCGCGTGGGGCGCGGCGACGGTGACAGCATGGCCGTCCTCGTCGGTCAGCGTCAATGCAAACCCCGCGGCGGTTTCGTCCAGCCGCAACCACACACCGATGCGGCGTTCGCTCGATGGCTTGTCGAGCAGGCGCGTCCAGTTCATGTCGCGGTTGCGGTTGACCAGCGTGCCGGCGCGCAAGTCCCTGAAGCTCGCCATCGGGTCCTTCGGGAACACCCGCCACACGCCCGCCCCCACTTTTTCGGCGCGGTTGATGGCGAGGCCGGCCAGCTCCTTCTGCAGCGTGTAGTAGCACAGGCCGTCGCCGTTGTTGAGCACGATGGCGGGTGACTCGGTTTGCAGCTCAATCCATTTGTCGCCGACCTTGCTGACGTAGCCGACCGGCAGGCCGGGATTCTTCGGCGTGTCGAAGGCGCCGATGTCGGCCTTGCGGCCGTCGACGAAGTAGTCGGTGAATTCGCGGTTGAAGTTCTGGTTGGGGTCGGGCGTGAAGGCCAACGTGGTGCGGCCGCTGGAGGCGCGCGCGAATTCCGGGCGGCGCTCGATGATTTCGTCGAGCAGCGTGCGGTAGTGAGCGGTGATGTTCTTCACGTAGCCCATGTCCTTGTAGCGCCCCTCGATCTTGAAGCTGCGGATGCCGGCGTCGATCAGCGCATCGAGGTTGCCGCTCTGGTTGTTGTCCTTCATGGAAAGAACATGCTTGTCGTGCGCGACAATGCGCCCGTCCATGTCGGTGACCTGGTACGGCAGGCGGCAGGCCTGCGAGCAGTCGCCACGGTTGGCGCTGCGCCCGGTGTGGGCGTGGCTGATGTAGCACTGGCCGCTGTAGGCGACGCACAGCGCACCGTGGACGAAGAATTCCAGGGTGGTCTCCGGTCGCGTGGCGGCACGGATCGCGGCGATCTGTTCCAGGTCGAGCTCGCGCGCGAGAACGATCTGGCTGAGGCCCACATCCTGCAGGAATGCGGCCTTTTCCGGCGTGCGGATGTCGCACTGGGTGCTGGCATGCAGCTGGATAGCCGGCAGGTCGAGCTCCAGCAGGCCCATGTCCTGGATGATCAGCGCGTCGACGCCCGCCTCGTAGAGTTGATGGATCTGCTGGCGCGCCGGCTCGAGTTCGTCGTCGGCGAGGATGGTGTTGAGGGTGACGAACACGCGCGCATTGAAGCGATGCGCGTGGCCTACCAATCGCGCAATGTCGGCGATCTCGTTGGACGCCGCCGCGCGCGCGCCGAACGACGGGCCGCCGATGTACACCGCATCGGCGCCGTGGTTGACAGCTTCGATGCCGATATCGGCGTCGCGCGCGGGCGCGAGCAGTTCAAGTTGGTGGGGTTGCACAGGAACGATCCGGACAGCTAAAGACGCATTTTACCGGAGACCGCCCCGCCCGGCTTACTGCGCCGGCTGCTCCATCACCGCCTCGATCGCCAGGGTCAGCGTGACCTCGTCGCTGACGAAGGGCACACTTTTTCCCATGTTGAACTCCGAGCGCTTGATCCTGGTCGTCGCGTTGCCGCCGCAGGCGGGAGCCTTGAGCATGGGATGCGGCATGCACTTGAAGTGGGTGACCTCGAGCGTCACCGGCCGGGTCACGCCCTTGACGGTGAGGTCGCCCGTCAGGCTGACCGGCGTGTTGCCCTTGAATGTCATGTTATTGGACTTGAAGGTGATGGTCGGATGCCTGGCGGTGTCGAAATAGTCCTCGCCCCGCAGGTGCTCGTTGAATAGGGGGAAGCCCGTATTGACCGAATTGGCGTCGATGGTCACGTCGACCGAGCCGGTCTTGGCATCGAAGTCCATCACCACCTTGCCGCGGGTCTTGTCGAACTTGTGGGTCTGGATGGAATAGCCGAGGTGGCTGTAGGTGAAATGCGGATAGGTGTGGCTGTTGTCGATGTTGTAGGTCGAGGGCGCGGCCTGGGCGGCGACGGAAAAGGCGGCCAGCGCGGTCAGGGTGGTGAGGGCTTTCAGTTTCATGCGGTGCTCCTTGGGGGGTGAACGAGGGGTTAATTGCCGGTGGCGGCAATGCGGAACCGGACCTGGACTTCGTTGGCGACGGTGGCGACATCGGCCCACAGGCCTTCGCCGATGCCGAAGTCGAGGCGCTTGAGGACGAAGCCGCCGTCGAAGGTGGCGGCGTTCTTGCCGGGCATGTAGCTCACCGGCACGACCATCTCGCGGCTCCGGCCCTTGAGGGTGAGCGTGCCGCGCATTTCGTAGCGGTTGTTGCCGAGCGCGCGTACCTGGCTGGAGACGAAGGTGGCCTTCGGATACGCGCTGCGGTTGAACCACAGCTTGCCGGCGGACTCCTCGTCGGCTTCGGACGAGCCAGCGTCGATGCTGGCGAGGTCGATTTCGATCTTCGCGCGGGCGGCCTCGGGTTTGGCCGGATCAAACGCCATCTCGGTGGCGAAGCGCTTGAAGCCACCCTTCACCGGCACACCCATCTGACGGAATTCGAAACGGATGCTGCTCTGTGCCGGCAGCACCGTGCGGTATTCCACCGCGTGCGCCGCCGGCGCGGCCAATACGGCCAGCAAAACCCATGTGGTCGGTTTCATGTGCGCTCCTTTCTGCCCCAGCCCATGCGCTGCAAAAACGGCTGGCGTTCGATGAAATGGTGTTTGAGTGCCGCGGCCACGTGCAGGATGACCAGGGCCAGCAACGTGAAGTTCAGGAGTTTGTGTACCTCGGCGAGCAGCTCGCCCAATGCCTTGTCCTTGCCGATCAGATCGGGCAGCGGCAGCACGCCGAACCACACCGTCTGAAAACCCTTGGCCGAACTCATCAGCCAGCCCGACAGCGGAATCGCGATCATCAGGACATACAGGAGCCCGTGCACGATCGCACTCGCGCGGCGCTGCCAGGCCGCCATGCCCTCGGGCAGCGGCGGCGGCGTATACGTCAGCCGCCAGGCGAGCCGGACCGCGACCAGCGCAAACACGCTGACGCCGATCCACTTGTGATAGCTGTAGAGCTTCAGCTTGTCGGGCGACAGCGGCAGGTCGACCATGTAAATACCGAGCGGGAAGCCCGCGAAGATCAGCAGCGCCATCAGCCAGTGCAGCACGACGGCCGGGGTCGAGTAACGCATCACGGCGCTCATGCCGCCCCCCTTCTAAACCGCTGTTCCAGCGCGCGCAGGGCGGTTTGCCAGCGTGCATGCTCGGCCGCGCTCGCCCCGGCGAAGCCTGCGGCCACGTGCGCCATGTGCGCGGGGAACACCTTGGCAAACAGCGCTTCGCCGGATTTCGTCAGGCGCACGATCTGGCAGCGGCGGTCGCTGCCGTGCGCGGCGCGCTCGACCCAGCCGCGATCGACCAGGCGGTCGACCACGCCGGTGAGCGTGCCCTTGGTGATGAGGGTTTTTTCGCCGAGTTCGGTGGCGGTCATCCCGGCGGTGT
This sequence comes from Gammaproteobacteria bacterium, assembly GCA_018820765.1. Taxonomy (GTDB): domain Bacteria; phylum Pseudomonadota; class Gammaproteobacteria; order Burkholderiales; family Thiobacillaceae; genus Thiobacillus. The sequence continues at coordinate 37,733 of JAHJNN010000002.1, read as the reverse complement.
TGCCGAGCGTGGCGATGACGTCGAACTGCGGCGGCGTCAGCCCCAGCGCACGGATGTGCGCGGCGGAGTAGGCCTCGAACGCCTGGTAGCACTGCACCAAGGCTTGTACGGTCGGCAGGAAGTCGGTTGGCTGGCTCATCGCTTGCTCATTTGGTTCTAACACGAACCAAATTTAGTTCGTGTTAGAACCAATGTCAAGCAATTTCTTTTACGCCCCGCTACGCCAATCGGATCAGCTAACCCAGGGGCAGACCGTTGCGGGATCTAGGGCACCTCACCCTCCCGGCATCCGGCCCGATCCGTCGGCGCCATGACGGTTTCACAGATCGCCGGGGACGTCTTGTCCGGTTCACCTTCAGACACCCGCCGACCGTCCATGAGATGGGCCAGCCAGGCACTGGACAGCTTTTCCTGAACGCTGTTTTGCCCCTGGCGCGCATGCAGGTTCCCGAAATCGAGTTCAAACAGGGGTTGATGCTGGTTGAAGCAGGAGAAGACGAATTTGGACGGCTCGCCGGTCGCGCTGTCCACATGACGGCACAGGCACTGGGCGCAAACTTCCTTCATCATGCATTGCATCGGGCTGTTGACGGCGGCGATCGCATTGAAGCCCGGCTTCAGAAGCGGCTTGAGGTCGGCACGCAGCATCGTGCGGAAGGTTTCCATGGATTGCGGGTGATCCGACAGGATGAACTGGTCGGTTTGGTGCACCCAGTTCGCGAAGCTCGCGTCCATCTCGGCGCAGGACCGCAGAAACTCCTCCAGCCCGTGCACGAAGCAGGCATCCTGCTGCCGCCGCATTTTCAGGGCCGGGCCTTCGTCCAGCACCCAGATCGCCTGATCGGTCAGGATCTCGATCACGCGCTGCACTGCGCGCGCCCGCTCCGCATCGCGGAAGTGTCCGATGAACACGATGCGGTTGCCTGCGGCGCGCCACATCGCCGCGCCGTCCACCGTGCTGGTCACGGCGGAGTGCCCGCCCGCCACCGTCAGGGTCGAATTTTCCGGCACCGGTAGACCGGTTCCGGTCGGCCCCATCAGAATCACGCGCGTGCCGGGCTTGAGCGACGCGGCAATCCGGCTCGACACGCCCACGCTGTTGATGAGCAGCTGCACTTCGCCGCGCGCCTTGTCCACGTGCACGCCATCGATGGCCATGCCCTCCATCGCCAGCATCTGCCCCGCCACGTGTTCCGCGTGCCGCTCGAAGTTCTGCAGCCGGTACACCTGCCCCGGTAGCCAATGCTTTGTCGCCTGCGGCGCGCGCACAGTCAGGCTGGTGAGATGCGGCGCCAGATGCTCGACCGCCACCACCTCGGGACACAAGGCGGCGTCGAGCGACACGGCGAACGTATCGAATGCGGCTTGATCTGGCGCGGCCGCCGGTTGTGAATCGTGCCCCCGCAGCAGCGCGGTGATGTCGCGCGCCGCATGCTTGCTCGACGCCATCGCCTTCACCACGCTGCCGTGGTACCAGGGATGATTGTCGCCGACGAAGGACACGCGCAGGCTGCCCGCACAGTAAGACGTGAAAAATCCCGGCTGCGCGCTCTTGTTGTGTCCAGCGGACGGCACCCACACCCTCTCCCCGTCGCCGTCGATGCGATAGGCAGCGAAAAACTTGCCGTCCATCTCGAACGTGCCCGGATGTTCGCGCTCGTACACGGTGTTGGGAATGCTGCCGGCTGCCACCAGCACCGCCCTGGCCGGCAACGAGACCTGTTCCCCACTTTCCGTGCGCGCACAGCGAAGCTGCTGCACGTGACCATGCTCGTCGAGGACCGCCTCGGTCGGCTCCAGACCTTCCGCGTAGTAGATGCCCTCCTCCAGTGCCTTTATGATCTCTTCGTGATTGCGCAGGTAGGCCGGCGACTCTGCCATGGCGCGGCGGTAGACGACGGTGACGCCGCCCCAAGCGCGGATCAACGGGGTGAAATCTGGCAATTCGCCGGCTGCACGCGCGCGTTCGCGCTCGGCGCGCACCGCCCGGCCGTGCGCCAGGAATTCATCCAGCACACCCCGCTCGTAGGCGTCGAACAAGCCGGCACGGGCTTCGCCGACCGCCTCCCAGCGCGCCAGCACCTTCTCCACCTGGCGGATGTAGTAGGCCTGCACTTCGGTGGCGGTGTCGATCGAGGTGAGGCCGCCACCGATCACCACCGCGGGAAGGCGAACCTGCAGATTGGCGAGGCTGTCGCGCTTGGCCGCGCCCGTGAGCTGCAGCGCCATCAGAAAATCGCTCGCCTGGCGCATGCCGCGCGCCATGTTGTTGCGCACCGGCAGAACGGTGGGCCGCCCCGCCCCGGTCGCCAGCGTCACATGATCGAACCCGAGCGCGGGCACGTCTTCCAGCGTGATCGTGCCGCCGAGGCGGATGCCGCCATAGACGCGGAAGGCAGGCTGGCGCTCGAGCACCAGCCGGATCAGGGTCAGAAAATTCTTGTCCCAGCGCACTGTGATGCCGTATTCCGCAACCCCGCCAAACCCTGAAGAGGTGCGCGAGTCGAGCGGCTGATACAGCTCGGCGACATGCTCCACCGGCCTCGTTGGCCGTCCGCTGGCGTCGCACAGCGCCGAGGGCAGCGGTTCGATCTTGAGGCCGTCGACGATCACCACGCCGAAGCCTTCCTGCAGCAAGTGGTGCGCGAGATTGAAGCCGGCCGGGCCGGCGCCGACGCACAGGGTGTTGCGACCGTTGTACGGCAGGCGATACGGCCGCGCGCGGTTGAGCGGATTCCATTGCGTCAGCGTGAAATAGAGCTCATAGCCCCAGCGCCAGCCAAGCACGTCAGTCAGGATGCGCGTCTCGATTTCGGGAATGTTCACCGGATCCTGCTTCTGGTAGATGCAGCTTTTCATGCAGTCGTTGCAGATGCGATGACCTGTGGCGGGGAGCAGCGGGTTGTCCAGCATGATCATCGCCAGCGCGCCCAGGGTATAGCCGTCGCGCTTCAGCGTGTGGGATTCCGAGATGCGCTCCTCCAGCGGGCAGCCGGAAAGCGATACGTCGAGCGGGTTGGCGCGAAAGCCCTCGCCTTCCTTGGCGGAGAATCCGTGCGAGCAGACATCGCCGGCATGGTCGTGACAGTAGATGCAGTAGTGCACCTGGTCCATGGTTTCGCGCAGGCCGGGGCGGCCATCGGTCAGATCGAAGCCATCCCGCCGACGCGGGGCGGCAGCGCCTTCCACGCGGATCGCGGCGTCTCCTGGGACCTGTACGATGGGCACCAGCTTGAAGTAATCGGTGGCCTGCGGCATGGCGAGGCTGACCCAGCCCGACGTCGCCGCCCGGCCAGCTTCGCTGTGGCAGGCGACGTGCAGCCATTCCTCCAGTAGTCCCAACTGCGCCGCGTTGCCGGCCTGCGATGCATCGGCCCAGAACCGGGCCACGCTCCATTCGCGGTCGGCATCCGGCTGCGATGGGATCAGCGCATCGATCTCGATAAAGTCCCGCGCCGGCTCCGTGTGTTTCTTGCGGATGCGGCGTTTGACGAATTCGCGCTTGAAGGCATGCACGACCGCGTCGCGTTCCTGCGCTGCGCGCAGGCCATCGCGCGATTCACCGACGCCGAACGCCGCCACCAGAAAATCCTCCAGTTCGCGCGCAACGGCAATCAGCAGGCTCGACTCATCGGGCCCGCGCAGACCGCCCCCGTTCCGGTAGTCGCGGTAGCGCACATGGAGCGCGCCGTTGCGCCCGGCAAGCCATTCGTCGAAGCGAGTGTCCAGAAGCGGAAGCTGCGCTGCCCGATACACGTCCTCGTATTCGAATCCATCAAGATTCAGCTGCAGGGTCGGTGCCATGGCTCGTCCTTTCACGTTGGCAGTACATGTCATAACAAGTTGATCTAGACAACAGGCCGGCGTGCCGGCCTATTGTCTAGATCAACTCGGCGACGCCCTGCGGGCCGACCTCCATACCGAAGCCCGCAAGGCCGCTGTCCTTGAGTTCGCCGCCCATGGCCTTGAGACTTTCCTCGCTGATCAGGTCGCGTAGCTGCTGCTTGATCTGGAGATACTCAGGACTCAACGCCATGTCGGGCGTGCGCGGCCGCGGCAGCGAGATGGGAATCTCGGCCTTGATCTGGCCTGGCCGCGCCGTCATCACGTAAACCCGGTCCGACAGGAAGATGCTCTCGTCGATGTCATGCGTGATGAACAGCACCGAGATGCGGAAACGCTGCCACATGTTGGTGAGGATCTGCTGCATCACGACCCGGGTCTGCGCATCGAGTGCACCGAAGGGCTCGTCCATCAGCAGCACCTGTGGGCTGGTAGCCAATGCTCGGACGATGCCGACCCGCTGCTTCATGCCGCCGGAAAGCTGGTCGGGATAGTGGTTCTCGAACGCCAGCAGACCGGCCAGACCGAGCAGCGTGCGGGCCGCCTCTTCACGGTGGTTGGCGTCCATCCCCTTCTGCTTGAGACCGAACTCGACGTTCTTGCGAACGGAGAGCCAGGGAAAAAGCGAGTACTGCTGAAACACCATGCCGCGGTCGGCACTGGGCTTGTCTGTCGTTTTGCCGTCCATGGTCACTGCGCCCTCGTTCGGCTTGACGAACCCGGCCACCACGTTGAGCAAGGTGGACTTGCCGCAGCCAGAGGGTCCGATGATGGAGACGAATTCGCCCGGCTTAACCTCCATGGAGACGTCGCTCACCGCCTCGACCGCGGCCGCATTGCTGCCGAAGCGGACGCGCAGGTGATCGACCAGGATGTGGCCGGTTGCATTGGGCATGTCGTCGGCTTGGGTCATTATTTCTGTCCTCCATGGGTGGGGCCTGCCATCCAGGGCATCAGCATGTTGCCCATGATCCGGATGGCGCCGCTGCACAGCAGCCCGAGCACGCCGATGACGATCATGCCGATGGCGATGTCGGCATACTCGATCAGCGAGTAGGCCTCCCAGGTGAAGTAGCCGATGCCAAACTGGCCCGAGATCATCTCGGCGGCGATCAGGGATACCCAGGCCACCCCCATGCCGATGGCAAGCCCGGTAAAGATGTGGGGCAAGGAGGCGGGCAGAACGACCTGACGCAGCAGCCCGTATTCGGTCGCGCCCAGGCATCGTGCGGCACGCAGCAGCACCGGATCGACGCTGTTCACGCCATGGATGGTGTTGAGCAGGATGGGAAAGAACGAACCCAGAAAGGTGATGAACACGATGCTGGTCTCGTTGGTGGGCCACAGCATGATCGCCATCGGCACCCAGGCGATCGCCGGGATCGGCCGCAAGGTTTCAAACAGCGGAAACAGCAGGGCTTTGGCGCCGCGGTACTGCCCGATCAGCAGGCCCAGCGCCACGCCCAGCACGGTGGCGATACCGAAGCCGATCAGAATCCGGCGCAGGCTGACATACATGTTGTTGTAGAACTTGTCGCTTTGCGCCAGCCGGGCCGCGTTGTCCCATACCTCTCCGGGACTGGGAATATTGGTGAAACGAATGTAGAAATCCAGCTTGTACTTGGTGGCGAGGTACCAGAAGGCCACGAACAGGCCCAGCGACAGCGTCGTCATCAGCAACTTGGGAAGCGCGCTCCGCAACCAGGCTGCGACGCGCCGGGCCGGCACCTCGGCCGACTGGGCCGGCGAAGGGGCGGCGCGCCGCGGCACCTCGGGCGTGGGCGCAAGCGCCAGGTTCGGCCCTTCCGCCACGTCCGCGGCCTGGGTGGCCACGATGTTGAGACTGGTTGCGGCTCGCATGATTTATCCTCCGACTTTCGCGACAGCCAGCACTTCCGTATAGGAAGCGAGCCGGCCGCCCAGCTTCGCAGCCCAGGCTTCGGCGTCCTTCTTCAACAGGAAGGGCACGATTTCCGGCTGCTTCGGATTCTTGGCGCTGAGGGCGTAGAACGCCTTGTCTGCGAACAGCTTGATGCCCGTGGTCTTGTCGAATACGAAGGCCACGCCGACCTTCTTGCCTTCCGACAGCACTTTCTTCACCCCCGCCAGCGTGCAGCCGGCGGAACTGTAGGCCGTGATGGCACCGCCCTCGAATCCACACCTCGCCGCCCTCGCGCGGGCTCTTGATCGGCTTCTTGCACAGCGGGTCGGTGCCGCTGATTTCATAACCGGCGAAGCTCGCCTTCTGCTTGTCGTAGTCGAGCCCCTTTTCCTTGTACGCCTGCCTGATGTAGGTTTCGTTGCCCCAGGCATCGGCATTGAAGGCCTTTACCCGCCCCATGCGACTCAGCACGCCGTGGTCGTATTTGACCGTCTCGATCCACTTCGGCTTGATGCTCGGATCGAGCGTATGGACACCGCTGGGGCCGAGGAACATGTAGGCGACCTCTTTCTCGATCTTGGTCCACTCCTCGATCTTGGTCGCAGCCATGGCCGGATTCTTGCGCACCCAGTCATTGGCATCGAGCAACGCCTTCAGGTAGGACACCACGAACTCCGGATATTTGTCGGCGAAATCCTTGCGCACCACGACGCCGTGGAAGGTCGGGACCTTGGTTTCCACGCCGTCGAAGATCTTGCGTGCGAATCCCCGGTAAGGCAGCAGCTCGGCGAAGGGCACGAAGTCGGAATGTCCGTCGAGCTTGCGCTCCTGCAGGTTGGTGGTGCCCACTTCCGGGCTCTGGCTGGCGAGGTCCCAGAAATCCTCTTTCCAGCCGCGGTCCTCCATCGCCTTCAGCAGCATGCCGTGGGCGGCGGAGCCGAACGGCACCGACACCTTCTTGCCCTTCAGGTCGGACAGTTCGTAGTAGGGCGAATCCTTGTGGACCACCATGCCGTTGCCCGCGCCGTTCAGGTTGTAGGCGATCAGCGCGATCAGCTCGCTCTTGGTCTCGGTGCCGGCCTGGAAGGTTGCGCCGTTCACCAGCAGCGGATAGTCGCCCATCATGCCGATCTGCAGCTTGTTCGCCACCATGCCGTTGGTCACCGGCGGACCGGAGGTGAAGTTCTGCCAGTCGAGCTTGAAATCGATGTCCTTGTATTTGGGCGTCTTCTTCAGTTCGGTGATGTACTTGTCCAGCAGGCCGAGTTTGTCGATCACGATGCCGCCGGTCACGGTGTTGGTGGTCGTGTTCTGCGTGCCGATGCCGATGGTCACGGTTTCCGCCTGTGCGGACGCACCGATCAAAGCACCGATGAATGCCAGTGCGGCCCCCATCTTTCGGGTTGTTTTAGTTCGGGTGGGGAAACTGCGCGTTCTTTCCATGTCGTGCCTTCCTTCCTGTTGAATTGATTGAGAGCTCATTGCCACGCGTTTTTCAAAACTTGATTTCAGCAATCCCCGTGCCATCCGAATAACCACGTATTTTTTAAGTATTCCCATCTATCTGGGTGCCGCGCGCAGGCCACGACAGTGCACGTCTGCAGCCGTGCGCACCAAGCGCGGGCATCATGCCGTTTCAAGCATTTCCAGATACTTGAACTTGTCCTGTGTATCGACCCACTGATCCGCATCCAGAAGCGGCTCCGGCTTGTCCTTGATCAGGGGCCATGTCTTGGCGAGTTCGGCGTTGAGCGCCACATAGCGCGCATACGCTTCCGGCAGCTTGGCCTCGTCGAAAATCGCGCCGGCCGGACACTCGTCGACGCACAGCGAGCAGTCGATGCATTCCTTCGGATCGATCACCATGAAATTCGGCCCTTCGTGGAACGCATCCACCGGGCATACCGGCACGCAGTCGCCGTATTTGCACTTGATGCAGGGTTCAGCCACAACGTAAGCCATGTCTTTCTCCTTATTTCGAGAGTTGGGTCAGGGCGAGACGTGCCAGCTTGCGCACATCCGGATCGCTGTCGTCGAGCGCGTTTTCCAGTGCGGGAATGGCGGCCACGTCGCCGACCTCGCCCAGGGCAACGGCCGCTTCCTTGCGCAGGTTGCTCATCTCGTGGCCCAGGGCATCGATCAGGGCCGGCAAAGCGGACTTCGCCTTGAGCCGGCCCAGGCTGCGCGCAGCCTTGAGGCGCACCTGCCAGTAGGGATCGGCCATCGCGGCAATCAGATCGCCGATTGCATCGGTGGCGAGCAGTTTTCCGAGCGTGGCGGCCGCCTCTTCGCGTACCTGCCACGACGTGTCCATCAGCGCCCGTTTCATGGCGGGGACCACCGCTTCGGGTTCGGTGGCGAAACCGAGCGCGCCGACCGCGATGCGCCGGGCCTCCTCATCGGCATCACTGCCGGCGACGCGTGCGATATCCGGCAGCGCCTCCGGGTTCTTGAGGTAGCCCAGCACGCCGAGTGCGGCACAGCGGACGCCGGTCTCGTCCGACAAAAGCGCGGCTCGTGCAGGCGTGAATGCTTCCGGGCGACGCAGTTCGCGCAAGGCGCGAAACAGCGCGGCCTGCATGAACGCGGGTGACGCCGTGGATAGCGCGGCCAGCAGCCCGTCACCCATCGCGGCGTCTTTCAACTCGGACAGGGATACCGCCGCCGCTTCGCGCACTTCCTCGCTTTCGTCATCCAATACGCCAATCAGCCCCTCGACCACCTCGGCGGTCTCGTAGCCTTCGAGCAGGCGCGCCGCCTCCGCACGCACTTTGGCATCGGCATCCTTCAGTGCATCGAGCAGGTACTGATCGATGTCGTCTTCGTCGCTGTCCAGAAGGCCCATGACCGCAATGCGCCGCACCTCAGGATCGGTACTCGCCAGGCGGCTTTGAATGTCGGCTGGATGTGTTGCTGAAATCATGCGGTTCTCCTCAACGCAGCAGGTAAGGGATGTCGACGCGGATCGCCTGGGTCGGGCAATCCTTCTCGCACGGCAGGCAATACCAGCACTCGTCGTATTGCATGAACGCCTTCTTCTTCACCAGGTCGATCGCCAGCAGATCGAGCGGGCAGGATTCGACGCAGACCGTGCAGCCCTTGTCGGCAATGCAGGCCTCTTCGTTCACGGTCACGGGCACGGATACCCGGTTCATAGTCATCGGCATGAAAGTTCTCCTTAGGCGGCTTCGGCCTGCTTGACGACGCGCAGGCGGTTGTAGGCATCCTTCTCTTCATCGTCGAGCTCGACGATGTAGGGTTCGATGGGGCGCTTGAAACAGGTCATTTCGCCCGCCTCGTTCTTCTTCAGCTGCGCGTGGCAGAACCAGTCGGCGTCGTCCTTTTCAGGATGCTCGACGCGGTAGTGGTACAGGCCCCAGCGCGACTCGGTGCGATAGAGCGAGGCGCGTGCCGCCATTTCCGCGCAGTCGCGGATGAAGTGCACCTCCATCGCACGCATCAGTTCGTGCGGGTTCGCTGCCGACATGGAGGCGAGATCGGCGCCGATTTCGGCGAAGCGGTCGAGGCCGATTTCCATCTTCTTCGTCACCTTGGGCGGCTGCAGGTAGTCGTTCACGAAGCGGCGCAGCTTGTACTCGACCTGGGCGGGCGGCAGGCCATCTACGACCGACAGCGGCGCCAGCACGCGCGTGCGCTCGGCCTCGACCTGCGCGGCATCAACCGCGGGCAGCTCATGCGACATGGCGTACTCGGCCGCGCTTTGGCCGGCGAACTGGCCGTAGACGAAGGCGCCCAGCATGTAGTTGTGCGGCACGCAGGCCAGGTCGCCGGCGGCGTAGAGGCCCGGCACGGTGGTCGCCGCGTGTTCGTCCACCCACACGCCTGAGGCCGAGTGGCCGCTGCATAATCCAATTTCCGAGATGTGCATTTCCACCATGCCCTGGCGGTAGTCGAGCTTGCGCCCCTCGTGGAAGCGGCCGCGGCTCGGGCGCTCGTTGCTGTGCAGGATGTGCTCGATGGTGCCGATCGTCTCCTCGGCCAGATGATCCATCTTGAGGAAGACCGGGCCGTTGCCGCCTTCGAGTTCCTTGTAGAACTCCATCATCATCTGGCCGCTCCAGTAGTCGCACTCGATGAAGCGCTCGCCCTTGGAGTTGGCGGTGTAGCCGCCGAAGGGGCCGGTGACGTAGGCACACGATGGGCCGTTGTAGTCCTTGATCAGCGGGTTGATCTGGTAGCACTCGATGCCCGAGAGCTCGGCGCCGGCGTGGTAGGCCAGCGCGTAGCCGTCGCCGGCATTGGTCGGGTTCTCGTAGGTGCCGAACAGATAGCCGGAAGACGGCAGACCGAGCCGGCCGGCCGCGCCGGTGCACAGGATCACCGACTTGGCGCGGATCACGCCAAAGCTGCCTTCGCGGGTGTCGAGCACCATGGCGCCGGCGATCGCGCCATTGGCATCAAGCAGCAGCCGGGTCGCCATGTAGCGGTTGGTGATCTCGACGCGCGCCTTCTTCAGCTGGCGATACAACACCTTCTTCATGTGGTGCCCTTCCGGCATCGGCAGCACGTAGGTGCCGATGTGATGCACCTTCTTCACGGCGTAATCGCCGGTCTCGTCCTTTTCGAACTTCACCCCCCAGCGGTCGAGCTGGTTGATCATGTTGAAGCTTTCCTGCGCGTAGGCCATCACCGTCTTCTGGTTGACGATGCCGTCGTTGGCTACGGTAATTTCCTTGACGTACTGCTCGGGCGTGGCGTGCCCCGGAATCACCGCGTTGTTGAGGCCGTCCATACCCATCGAGATGGCGCCACTGCGCTTCACGTTGGCCTTCTCCAGCAGCATCACCTTCAGTGCCGGGTTCTTTTCCTTGGCCTTGACGGCCGCCATCGGGCCCGCCGTTCCGCCGCCGATCACCAGTACATCCACTTCCGCAATCAAGTCGCTCATGCAAATCTCCTAGACGTGGGACCGTTCGATGCGCATCCGGTACTGGAAGGCATCGCCGCGGTAATACAGGTATTCGAAATCGATCGGCTTGCCGTCGGCGGTCATGGTCAGCCGCTCGATGCGCAGCACCGGCGCGCCCTCTTCCACCTGTAGCTGGCGCGCCAGATACTCGTCTGCCAGCATCGATTCGATCTGCAGTTCGGCGCCCCCGAGTGCGAAGCCGTAGTCGTTTTCCAGGATCAGGAACACGTCACGGTGCGCCAGGTCCTCCTTGGCCAGGCGTTCGCCGATGGCTTTGGAGACATAGGTGACGTCGAACGAGATCGGTGCACGGTTGAGGTAACGCACCCGCCGCAGCTCCACGACTTCTTCGTTAGGGCCGACTCCCAGCTTGGCGCCCACGGCGGCCCCGGCCGCCAGGCCCTTGAGGCTCACCACGCGCGAGAACGTCTCGTAGCCCATGCTCGACATCGCCTCGCCGAAGCCCTGCAACTCGGCGACGTTCTGAAACGCCTTGGGCTTGGACACATAGGTGCCCTTGCCGTGGATCTTGAAAATGAGGCCTTCCTTCTGCAGATCGCCCAGGGCCTGCCGCACCGTGATGCGCGATACGCCAAAGGTGCTCATCAGCTCGCTTTCGGACGGCATCTGCTGATGCGCCTGATACGTGCCATCGAGGACGCGGTCGCGCAGGATTTCCTTGATCTGCGTATACAGCGGGACCGGCGACACCTGCAGGACGGCGGGGGTTTTCTTCCGGGGCTTTTCCATTTCGATGCACGCTCCATGACTTGTTATGACGTGTAATGACACAGCAACACATGTGCCAACCCTGCAAAGAAGTTAGTGAAAATTGTCAAAACCCTTATGGATATTGGCTTGCAGCCAATCTTGGTGGGCGAAGAATCGCCCACGATCAAGCGACGCACACAGCACTGGCTTGGTGCGCAGATCCCTGAAGTTGTTTTAGATTGGTGCCAAACGAAGCAACGGAAAACACCCTCTGCGGGGCGTCGTCATATGCTGATCGACATTGAATGATGCGACGCTTGGGCGCAGAAAAGCGCCTCGCATCCGGATCAGATTGGAGGTGGGCGAATCAGGAATCCGTCCAGCGCGCCGCCGCCGCGTCGTCGCTGGCGCGCGCCTCGACCCAGCGCTCGCCTTGCGGCGTTTCTTCCTTCTTCCAGAACGGTGCCTGGGTTTTCAGATAATCCATGATGAATTCGCAGGCGGCGAAGGCTTCGCCGCGATGGCTCGCCGCCACTGCCACCAGCACGATGGGGTCGCCCGGCAGCAGGCGGCCTATGCGGTGGATCACGGTGACGTCCAGCAGCGCCCAGCGCGCGTTGGCTTCGTCGATCAGTTTGGCGAGCGCCTTCTCGGTCATGCCCGGGTAGTGCTCCAGCGTCATCGCCGCAACCCCGCTGCCTTCGTTCATGTCGCGCGCCAGGCCGACGAAGCTGGCGACGGCGCCGATGTCGGTGCGGCCTTGGCGCATCGCATCGACTTCGGTACCGAGGTCGAAGGCGTCGGCCTGAACGAGAATCTTCACGACACTAGCCCCCTGTCACCGGCGGGAAGATCGCGACTTCGGCATGATCCGGCAAAGCCGCATCGAGCGCGACGATGTCCTGGTTGACCGCGACCCGGAACGCCCGCCCTGCCGCCAGTTCTTCTGCCCACACGCCGCCGCGCGCCTGCAGCGCGGCCACCAGATCGGCGGCGGTGGCGCCGGCGAAAGCGAGGCTTTCCTCGGCAAGCCCGAAGCGTTCGCGCAGCCGGGCGAAGTAGAGTACGCGCAGTGTCATGAGAGCAGTTCCGAGAAGGGAATGAATCGCAGCCAATCGCCCGGCTGGATGGTCTGGCCGATTTCGAGATCGACCAGGCCGTCGGCCCAGGCGCACGAGGTCAACACGCCCGAACTCTGGTTGGGGAACAGCCCCAGCTTGCCGTTGGGCTGCAGACGCGTGCGCAGGAATTCGCGGCGCACGCCCGGTTTCTTCCAGGCGAAATCCGCCTGCACGGCGAACGCGCGGTACAGCACATTCGCCACGCCCATGCGCTTCAGCAGGAAGGGCCGCACGAACAGGCAGAAGGTGACGAAGGCCGACACCGGGTTGCCGGGCAGGCCGATGAAGTCGGCCTCCCCTACGCGTCCGTAGACGAGCGGCTTGCCGGGCTTCATCGCCACCTTCCACATCTCGACGCGGCCGAGTTTGTCGACCGCGGCTTTCACGTAGTCGGCCTCGCCCACCGACACGCCGCCGCTGGTAATGACGACGTCGGCCAGGCCTGCTGCCTGCGCCAGTGCGGCCTCGGTTGCCTCCAGCGTGTCGGGCACGATGCCGAGGTCGATGAGTTCGCATCCCAGGCCGTTGACCAGCCCGGTCAGCGTATAGCGGTTGGAGTTGTAGATCTGGCCGGGCGCGAGCGGCGCGCCCGGCGTCACCAGTTCGTCGCCGGTGAAGAAGCACGCCACCTTGAGCTTTTTGAAGACCGGCAACTCGGCCAAGCCCACCGAGGCGGCAAGCCCCATTTCGGCCGCACCGAGGCGGGTGCCGGCGGCGAGGATCTGCGCACCGGCCTGGATATCCTCGCCCGCGCGGCGGATATTTTCGCCGGGACGCGGCAGCGCGTGGATGACGACTTCGTCGCCTTCGAGGCCGCAGTATTCCTGCATCAGCACGGCGTCGGCGCCCGGCGGCACCGGCGCGCCGGTGAAGATGCGCGCGGCGGTGCCGGGCACGAGCGGCGTGCCGACGGTGCCGGCGAGGATGCGCTGCGACACCGGCAAGCGCACGCCGGCCACCGCCACGTCGGCAACGCGCACGGCGTAGCCGTCCATCGCACTATTGTCGAGCGGCGGCACGGTGAGGGCGGAAGTTAGTGGTGCTGCAAGCACGCGTCCGAGCGCATCCGTTACAGGCACGGTCTTGTTTGCGGTCACCGCGCGCGCGCGTTCGAGCAGGGCATCAAGCAGTTGGTCGGCTGAGAGCATGGTCGAGTATGAAATCCGTGAGTTGGGAAACGGCATCGAGGTCGATGCGGGGGAAAACCTTGGGCGGATCGACGTCGGACGCCACCGCCAGAATATTCGGATCGTCCGGAAACAGCCAGGGCTTGGCGGTTTCCGCGCGATGTACCTCCAGCTTGGGGATGGCTTCGCGCTTGTAGCCTTCGACCAGCACCAGATCGCACGGCGGCAGTTCGGACAGCAGATCGTCCAGCAAGGGCGGCGTGTTGCGATGTTCGGTCAGCACCGCGGTACGGTGGTCGGACGCCAGCAGCACCGCCGCCGCACCGGCTTCGCGCGCGCGCCAGCTGTCCTTGCCGGGGCGGTCGACGTCGAAATCGTGGTGAGTGTGCTTGATCACCGCCACCTTGAGGCCGCGCGCGGCCAGCTGCGGCAGCACGCGCTCGATCAGCGTGGTCTTGCCGCTGCCGCTGTAGCCTGCGATGCCGAATATTTTCATGGTGGCACTTTCATGCGTGTTATCAGTCTGACTGGCCTGGATTGAATAATTGGGTTATATTTTTCCATATATAACCCATTCCTGCCAACCACCTCCGCCTCTCATCATGAACGCCGCTGTCCTAAACGATCAGGGCCTAAACGATCAAGTTGGTCTCACCGATCAGTTCGGCCGCCGCATCGATTACGTGCGGCTGTCGGTGACCGACCGCTGCGATCTGCGCTGCAGCTACTGCATGCCGGAAGGTTTCAAGGGCTTCGAAGAACCCGAACACTGGCTCGGCTTCGACGAGATCGAACGCCTGATCGGCGCGTTTGCCCGGCTCGGGGTGAGCCGCATCCGCCTGACCGGCGGCGAGCCCTTGCTGCGGCGCGACATCGCCGGGCTGACTGGGCGCATCGCCGCCCTGCCCGGCATTCAGGATCTGTCGCTGTCGACCAATGCCACCCAGCTCGAGCGCCACGCGCAGGCGCTGAAAGCCGCCGGCGTGACGCGCCTCAACGTCAGTCTTGACTCGCTGCAGCAGGCACGCGTCGAAAAAATCAACGGTCGCGACGTGCTCGCCAAGGTGATGGCGGGGCTGGCTGCCGCGCAGGACGCCGGCTTTGCGCCCATCAAGCTCAACATGGTGGCGCTCGCCGGCAGCAACGACGACGAGATCGACGAGATGGTCGCGTTCTGCATGCAGCGCGGCTTCGTGCTGCGCCTGATCGAGTCGATGCCGATGGGCGCCACCGGGCAAAGCGCCGAATACCTCGACCTGCAGCCGGTGAAGGAACGCCTGCGCGCGCAGTTCGATCTGATCGAGACCACCCTGCCCGGCGCCGGCCCAGCGCGCTATCTCGGCACCGCCGACGGCCGCTTCAACGTCGGCTTCATCACGCCGATCTCGCAGCATTTCTGCGAGACCTGCAACCGCGTGCGCGTCGCCGTCGACGGCACTGCCTACATGTGCCTGGGACAGGAAGAAAAGTTCGAATTCCGCCCGCTGCTGCGCGGCGGCTGCAGCGATGCCGAACTGGAAGCGGCGATCGTCCACGCGATCAACCTCAAGCCGGAGCGCCACGAATTCCGCGAAGCGCCGCACAAGATCCTGCGCTTCATGTCGATGACGGGCGGCTAGGCCGGACTCACGGTCCGCAAGCCGGCAAACGGATCGCGCCGATGCGGCAGGTAGAAATTGCGGAAGCCCGGACGTTTCAGCGCCGCATCGGTGACCGGCCCGCCGCCGCGTAACTCGCCGTGCGTGTGGAACCAGGGCGCCGAATAATCCTGATACGGGTCGGGCGCAAAGCCCGGATAGGGCACGAACGGATCGCGCAGCCATTCCCACGCCTGGCCCCAGCGAAAATCCGGATGCGTCGCCGCGCGCAGCCACTGCACCGCGGTGGGCAACTGCCGGCCCCTCCACGCGGCAAACGCTTCGGCCTCGAAACGGTTCACATGCAGCATAGGCCGGTCCGCACGGATGGGCAGCCAGCGGTCGAAGCGCCGCACCTGCCAGCTGCCGTTTTCCCGCCGCCAATAGACGGGATGATGGGCGCCCGCAGCCTGCTGCCAGGCCCAGCCCTCATCCGACCACCCCGCCTTGCGCCGATACCCGCCCGCCTCGACGAACTCGGCGAAAGCCGTTTCCGACACCGGGCCCGCATCGATGTCGAACGCCGCGACCGGCACCGGATGGCGCCACTTTTCGTTGTCAAAAATGAAGCCCTCGTCCGCGCCGCTGCCGAGTTCAACGTCGCCCGCGGCCAAGGCCAGCCGCCGGCCGGACGGCACATCGGCCGCATCGGGGCAGGCAGGCGGCGCGTAGCCGAGATCCTGGAACGCCATCCACCAGGCTTCGATATGCATCAGCTCGTGATAGACGCACAGCTCGGCGAAATACGCGAGTTCGCTGCTCAATCCGCTGCGCAGGCGGGCGGCCACGGCGACGTCCACGCGGGCCGCATAATCGTCGACCGCCGCGGGTCGCAGCAAAGGCAGATCCCAGCGCGTGTCGTGCGGCACGCTGGACGAGTCGTACAGCGCGTCGGCCCCAGCCAGCAGGCTGGCCGCGAACGTGCTGTCGGGCTGCGCCCGCAGACACCAGCGCTCCTGGAACCAGACGATGTGCCCGTATTCCCACAGCGGCGGGTTCAGGTGCTCGGCGCGCGGCCCCAGCCAGCCGCCGGCCGGCAGGCGTTCGATCAGCGCGCGCAGGCGGCGGCGCGCCTGCGCCAGCCGGTCGATGAGCTGCTCTGCGGTATGGCCGCTGACGGGTCGGGTTCGATTCATGTGTTATATAAAGCACTGTGGCCCATGCATTCAGGGCATATTAATACTCCTCACAGACGAAGTCGGACATGAACGACCCCCTCCTCGCCCCCGCCATCCGGCTGACCCAGTTCTCCCACGGCGGCGGCTGCGGCTGCAAGATCGCCCCTTCGGTGTTGCGCGACATTCTGGCCGACACGCCCTTCGCTTCGCACATGGCCGCAGCCTACCCCGATCTGCTGGTCGGCATCGAGCACGGCGACGACGCCGCGGTGTACAAGCTCAACGACACGCAGGCGATCGTGGCGACCACCGATTTCTTCATGCCCATCGTCGACGACCCCTTCGAGTTCGGCCGCATCGCCGCGACCAATGCGCTGTCCGACGTCTATGCCATGGGCGGGCGGCCGCTGTTCGCGCTGGCCATCGTCGGCATGCCGATCGGCAAGCTGCCGAACGAAATCATCCGGCAAATCCTCGCAGGCGGCGAATCGGTCTGCAAGCAGGCCGGCATTCCCATCGCCGGCGGCCACTCCATCGACGCGCCGGAACCGATCTACGGTCTGGTCGGCATCGGCGTGGTCGATCCGCGCCGCGTCAAGCAGAACAGCGGCGGTGTGGCCGGCGACCACCTCATCCTCGGCAAGCCCCTGGGCGTCGGCATCTACAGCGCCGCGCTGAAGAAGGGCCTGCTGAGCGCGGACCAGTACGCGGCGATGATCGCCGCCACCACCCAGCTCAACACCGCGGGCGCCGATCTGGCTGCCATCGATGGCGTGCACGCGATGACCGACATCACCGGCTTCGGCCTGCTCGGCCATCTGCTGGAGATCACCCGCGCCTCCAGGTGCGCGGCGCACGTCGAACTGGCCCGGCTGCCGCTGCTGCCGGGCGTGGGCGAACTGGCGCAAGGCGGCCACATCACCGGGGCCAGCGAGCGCAACTGGGCGAGCTATGGACACGAAGCCCGCCTCGCCGGCATCGCCGACTGGCAGCGCGCGCTCCTGACCGACCCGCAAACCAGCGGCGGCCTGCTGGTGAGCTGCGCCGCCGACGCGCGGGAAACGGTGCTGGAAATCTTCCGCCGCCACGGCTTTGCGCAGGCGACGGAAATCGGCCGGCTGGACGCCGGCAGCAATGTGACGATCGTGGCCTGAGTGACGTTCACCTTCAAGAACCTTTCCGCCGACCGCGACGATCTGCGTGTCGACGTCCTGACGGGGCTGGCAGCCAGCCCCAAGTCGATTCCGCCCAAATATTTCTACGACGAGGCGGGCTGCCGGCTGTTCGAAGCGATCTGCGCGCAGCCCGAGTATGTCCTGTGTCGCACCGAGCAGGCCTTGATGCGTTCCCGCTTGCCAGACATCGCCGCCGCCATCGGCGCGGTGGACTGCATCGTCGAGCCGGGCGCCGGCGATTGCGTCAAGGTCCGACGGCTGCTGGACGCGCTGCACCCCGGCCAACTCGTCGTGATGGACATCGCCGGCGCGCCGCTGGCCGCGGCGGCGGAGCCGCTCTCCCGCGATTACCCGGACCTCGCCGTCACCGCGCTGGGCATGGACTTCCTGCACGACCTGGAAGCGGCCGCGCCGCATCTGCCGGCCGGCCGGCGGCTGATCTACTACCCCGGTTCCAGCATCGGCAACTTCCCGCCCGACGCGGCCACCGCACTGCTCGCGCGCTTTCGCCGGCTGGCCGGTGCGGACGGCCAGCTGCTCATCGGTTTCGACCTCAAGAAGGACCCGCAGCGCCTGCACGCCGCCTACAACGACGCAGCCGGCGTCACCGCCGCCTTCAACCTGAATCTGCTCGTGCGGCTCAACCGCGAACTGGGCGCCGACTTCGACCCGGCGCGGTTCAGCCACTACGCCTTCTACAACCCGGTGGCAGGCCGCATCGAAATGCATCTCGTCAGCCTCGCCGAACAGGACGTGAGCGTCGCGGGCGAGCGCTTTCATTTCGCGCTGGGTGAAACGCTGCACACCGAACATTCCTACAAGTTCCGCTGCGACGAATTCAGCACGATGGCAAGAAACGCCGGCTGGCAATGGTCGGCCGAATGGACGCAGGACGGCTTCGCGGTCCAGTTGTACCGCTAGACCCGGCTGCGCGGCCACCGGGGGAACGCGGGATAACCCTGAAGTCGGGCGGGTCGTGCAAACCTTGCAAGGCCGTAAAATTTCCGCATGGCCAAACTTGAATCGCTGACCTTCGACAACAGCTTCGCCCGCTTGCCCGAAGCCTATTACTCGCGCGTCTGCCCGACCCCCGTTCCCGACCCTTACCTCGTCTGCTACAGCCCGGAGGCACTGGCGCTGCTCGACCTCGACGAGCGCGAAATGACGCGCCCCGAACTGATCGAGACGCTGGCGGGCAACCAGCTGCTGCCGGGCATGGACGCGATCGCCGCGCTCTACGCCGGCCATCAGTTCGGCCACTACGTGCCGCAGCTGGGCGACGGCCGCGCGATCCTGCTGGGCGAAGTGAAGAATGCAGCCGGCGAGGGTTGGGAAGTGCAGCTGAAGGGCGCCGGCCGCACCCCCTACTCGCGCGGCGGCGACGGCCGCGCGGTGCTGCGTTCCAGCATCCGCGAATTCCTCTGTTCCGAGGCGATGCATGCGCTCGACATCCCCACCACCCGCGCGCTCTGCATCGTCGGCAGCGATCGCCCGGTCTATCGCGAGGACCAGGAGACCGCCGCGCTGGTGACGCGCCTCGCCCCGAGCTTCGTGCGCTTCGGCTCGTTCGAGGTGTTCTACTACCGCAACCAGATCGAGCCGATCAAACACCTGGCCGACTACGTCATCGCGCGCTACTTCCCCGAACTGACCCGGCTTTCCGACCCCTACCCCGAATTCCTGCGCCGGGTCGCACTACGCACTGCCGAGCTGATGGCGCAGTGGCAGGCGGTCGGCTTCTCGCACGGGGTGATGAACACCGACAACATGTCCATCCTCGGCCTCACGCTCGACTACGGGCCGTTCGGTTTTCTCGACGCCTTCGATCCCGGCTACGTCTGCAACCATTCCGACACCGGCGGCCGCTATGCCTTCGACCAGCAGCCCGACGTGGCGGCATGGAACATCACCAAGCTGGCGCAGACGTTGGTGCCGCTGATGTCGGTGGAAACGGCGTCGCAGGCGATCGGCGAATACCCGCAGGTATTCGGCAAAGCCTATCTCGAACGCATGGCCGCCAAGTTCGGCCTGCCGCCCGGCAGCGAAACCGCTTCGCTCGTGATGGACGCGCTGCAGCTGCTGGCGCAGAACCAGGTCGACTACACGATCTTCCTGCGACACCTGTGCGACTTCGACAGCGCCGCGGGCGCCGTCAACGCGCCGCTGCGCGATCTCTTCGTCGACCGCGCGGCCTTCGATGCCTGGGCGTCGCGCTACGCCGCTGCGCTGCGCCAGCTGGGCTCCATCGATGCCGAACGCGCTGCGGCGATGCGGCGCGTCAATCCCAAATACATCCTGCGCAACCATCTCGCCGAGATCGCCATCCGCCGCGCGGCGGACGAGCGCGACTACAGCGAGGTGAACCGCCTGCATGCGCTGCTGACGCGCCCGTTCGACGAACAGCCGGAAAACGAAGCCTACGCCGCCGAGCCGCCTGACTGGGCGAGAAAGATTGAGGTAAGCTGCTCTTCGTGAACCGCATCGCTGCCCCCATCGCCTGCCTGCTGACCGCTGCCCTGCTCGCTGCCTGCAGCGGGCAGCCGATCCAGCGCCGCGACGGCAGCAGCAGCGTACGCAGTTTCAGCATCAAGGAACTGGCCAAGGGCGATGTCGATACGGTGGTCGAAATCCACCAGCAGGAAGTCATCGCCATCCTCAAGACGCTCACCCTCAAGCTCTACCGCCGCAATCCCGGCGAATGGCGCAAATCCGGCTTTGCCGGCGCCGACGAAGCGACCGCTGCCTTGTTCAAACCACTGGAACACTGGCATCTGGCGCAACAGCAAAATCTCCCCTGGGAAACCGTGCTGCTCGACCCCTGGCGCGCCGACTTCACCGGCGACCGGGTGAAAACCCTGATGAACGGCCTCTTGGTCATGCACATGGCGGCCTTCAACCACCAGACCGAGTTTTACCTGTTGACCGAGGTGGATGCGCAAAAACTCTACAACGCCGCACGCAATACCGAGGCCGTGGTGTGGAAACTCTCCAACGCCAGGAATGCGCAGGGCGAACCCGTCCTGCTCTCCAATGGTGTCGACGGCAACGGCGTGCCCAATCTCAGCTACGAGCGCGAATTCGGCAAGCTCATCGGCATCCAGGACACCCTGGCCAGGATCATCGAAGACAAGAGCAACCGGGCCATCCGCTTCGGCGTGGTCAACGTCGCCAGCATGGCCTTCCTGCCGATCTGACATGGCGGCCGACGCGTACGCCCATTGCGCCGCGCTGACGCGCGACCAGTGGGCCTGGGAATTCCTGCGCCGCAACCCGGACTACCGGCACGACTACCAGGCCTTCATCACGATCTGGCGCGCGCTCGAAGCCGACTACGGCGCGCCGCCCAAGCGCGATTTTTCAAGATGGAAGCAGGACCCACGCGCCTACGGCCCGCTGCCGGGCGACGCCGAACTCGCCGCACCCCGCGGCGACCTGTGCACGGTCGACGACGACCGCGTGCTGCTCGAATGCTGGATGGGCGCCAAATGGGGCTTCCACAAATTCCCGCTCGACCCCGCGCGCACAGCGCCCGCCCCCGACGAACTGTCGTGGCGCCCGCCGCCGCAGCCGGACACGCACGCCGACGCGCCCTATCGCCTCGACCTCACGTTTGATCTGTCCCTGCCCCTGTCGCCGCAGCTGGAAGCCGCGAAATTCCGCCTTGTCAGCCGTGCCGCCGAACTGCGGCGCCAGGGCCTCGCCGCGCCGAAGACGGTGGCGAACCAGCGCGCACGCTGGACCACGATGCTGCGCCTGCTCGACGGCGCCGCCGAGCCGGACGCCGACAGCACAGAACTGCTGGATGAAGCGCGGGCACTGGTGGCGGGCGGTTACCGCGAGATCCTGCGGCTGGCGGAGGTCGGCGCGAAAACCGCTTGATGTTGGATGCAAGGCTGCGTCCGCCTTTTCATGACGTAATATGGATAGCGGACCCTCACAATGGACGAATTGCAATGGCTTTGAATTCCGCGGCGCCTTACGCTTTCAGTTCAAATGAGCTTTGGACCATTGGAATTGCTGCTTATGCGGCTGTGATTTCTACTTTCGTTCTAGGCTGGGACGCATACAAGTGGCTTGCCTCGGGAGCTAAGATCAATTTATCCGCGTCATCTGGAATGAAAATCTTGGGCGGCCAAGTTCCAGATCCGAAAACTTACCTCTCAATCACTGCATGGAACGTCGGAGACCAACCCACTACTATCACGAACCTAGGAGGCATGTACTTTGATTCATGGTGGAGCGCGTACGTCACCCGACGAAAACCCTCCGAGACGTTCATCGTCAACGAACCGTCGCAAGCCCAACGCATTCCATATCGCTTTGAGGTCGGTGATCAATGGATTGGTTTAACTGATCAGACCGATGACATCGTTCAAAAGGCAAAGGATGGTTACTTGTTTCTCATCCTCTACACAACACGAGGGGGGCGTGGTCATAGGGTGCGGGTAAAGATTCGAGAGAGGAAATCTGCCGAGTTATGACATTTATCAGCAAACATCCACCATTCAAGGTGGTATCTCTGCTGCTTATTTCTGCCATCCTTGTTGGCGTTCTTTTTTCATGGCTGTGGCGGGAGTGGCTCATTTTTGCTTTTGTCACATCTTGGCTCCTCCTGCTCAGTGGTGGCCTATTGTTGTCTTTCAAGCATCCAGTGGTTCATGCCGCCGCTGTGGGTGCGGCAATTGGCGCATTCATTGGCAGCCTTGTCGGTATTTCGAGCTTACTTTCCAGCTAATGGCAAATAAGCCTTCTAACCTGTTATCCAAAAACAAAACCGGGGCACACGGCCCCGGTTTTTCATTTCAGCGTGGAAGCGCAAGGCTCCCGCTAAGCCCGCTTCAAGCGAAATTCGCTTCGGCAAACTTCCAGTTCACCAGCTTGTCGAGGAAGGTCTCGACGAACTTGGGACGCAGGTTGCGGTAGTCGATGTAGTAGGCGTGCTCCCACACGTCGATGCACAGCAGGGCCTTGTCGCCAGTGGTCAGCGGGGTGCCGGCGGCGCCCATGTTGACGATGTCGACCGAGCCGTCGGCCTTTTTCACCAGCCAGGTCCAGCCGGAACCGAAGTTGCCGACGGCGCTGGTCTGGAAGGCTTTCTTGAATTCGTCGTAGCTGCCCCACTTGGCGTTGATGGCATCGGCCAGCGCGCCGGACGGAGCGCCGCCGCCGTTGGGGGTCAGGCAGTTCCAGAAGAAGGTGTGGTTCCACACCTGGGCGGCGTTGTTGTAGACGCCGCCGGCGGGCGCGCTCTTGACGATGTCCTCGAGCGACTTGCTTTCGAAGTCGGTGCCCTTGATCAGGTTGTTGAGGTTGGTCACGTAGGCCTGATGGTGCTTGGCGTAGTGGTATTCGAAGGTTTCCTGCGACATGTGGGGCGCGAGCGCGTCCATGGCAAAAGGCAGTGCGGGTAAAGTGTGTTCCATGACTCTCTCCAGAAATTGAACAAACAACAATGAAATAGTGTGGCGCTCAAGCATGACAGCCTGATGCACAGGCACCTGAACGAACAGGCAATCGCTCTCCGAGGGTTGCCTGGGCAGGCAACGAATGTGGCTTGGTATTTTGTGTGTGGCCGGACGGGAAACCGTCTGACTGGGTGAGTGCCTGCGATGACCGCATGCACTACTGAAAATTGGTCGGGGCGAGAAGATTCGAACTTCCGACCCCCTGCACCCCATGCAGGTGCGCTACCAGGCTGCGCTACGCCCCGACGAAGCCCGAGATTCTAACAGAGTCGGCACGTGGGGCGGAAGCCCGTCAGCTCAATATTTTCAGAATCGCGGTGATTTCGCTGCGCAGCGTGCCGACATCCAGCGCGCCGGCAGCCGGCGCGGGTGTGGTCTCGGCGGGGGCTTCGGCATCGTGCTCGAGACGCTGGCGCGCGCCGCTGATGGTGAAGCCTTCTTCGTACAGCAGCTCGCGGATGCGGCGGATCAGCAGGACTTCGTGGTGCTGGTAGTAGCGGCGGTTGCCGCGCCGCTTGACCGGGCGCAACTGGCTGAATTCCTGCTCCCAGTAGCGCAGCACGTGCGCCTTGACGGCGCACAGCTCCGACACTTCACCGATGGTGAAATAGCGTTTTGCCGGAATCGGCGGCAGTTCACTCTTCGCTGGGCGTTCCAACCTGGGCGCCTTCGACTTGGGACTTGAGTTTCTGGCTGGCGTGGAAGGTCACCACGCGGCGCGCGGAAATCGGCATTTCTTCGCCGGTTTTGGGATTGCGGCCCGGACGCTGCGGTTTCTCGCGGCACTGGAAATTGCCGAAGCCGGACAGTTTGACGATGTCGCCCTTTTCGAGCGACAAGCGGATTTCGTCGAAGAAGGACTCGACGACGTCCTTGGCTTCGCGCTTGTTCAAACCCACTTTATCGAACAGAAGTTCGGCCAGATCAGCTTTGGTAAGGGTGGTCATGGTCGTTTGGCAGAGTTATGTCTGGTGGAAATATCGCGTCACGCACGCGCCAGGAAAATGGGTTTTTGCGTCAAGCACGCGCCAATTCATATTTTTGCGTCATGCACGCAAAGCGGCATTGCACTGACGAAGTGCGGCATCGACCAGTTTCTGCACGGCATCCTCCACTTCCTGATCCGTCAATGTGCGTTCAGTATCTTGCATAACTACCCGTATAGCAAGGCTTTTTTGGTTTTCGGCCACACCTTTCCCGCGGTATTCGTCGAATACCTCGATCGAGCGCACGCCGTCGGCTGCGGCATCGCGCAGCACGGCCAGCAGTTCGCCGGCCGGAGTATGGGCATCCAGCACGAAGGCCAGATCGCGCCTCACCAGGGGGAAGCGCGACAGGGTCGCATGGCGCGGCAGGGGGCGCTGCGCCAGCACCTCGCTGTCGAGCTCGAACAGCACCGGCGCGGCCGGCAGGTCGAAGGCCTGCACCAGGCGCGGATGCAGGGTACCGATCCAGCCAATGGCCCGGCCATCGGCCCATACCTCGGCGCACTGCCCCGGGTGCAGCGCGGGATGCGCGCCGCGCCGCGCATCGAGCGCATGGCCGAACAGCTGTTCCAGGTCGCCCTTGAGGTCGAAGAAATCGACGCGGCGCGCGGCGGCGCCCCATTGCTCGGGCAGCACGTCGCCGTACACCAGCCCGCCCAGCTTCATCGGCTGCTCGGTCTGCGAGCGGTACACGCGCCCCAGTTCGAAGATGCGCACCCGCGCCTGCTGGCGGTTGAGGTTGTGGCGCAGGGTTTCGATCAGGCCACCCCACAGGGTGGTGCGCATCGCCGACAGCTGGCTGGCCAGCGGATTGGCGAGCGGCAGCGGACGCGCATCGGCATCGAGCGCGGTCTCCCACGCCGGGTCGACGAAGCTGTAGGTGATGACTTCCTGGTAATCCAGGTCGACCAGCATCTGGCGGAGGCTGTCGTCGGCCAGCAGCGTTTCGTCCTGCGGCAGCATGCGCGAAGGCGCGGCCGGCGGCTGCGCCGGAATGTTGTCGTAGCCATACAGGCGCACCGCCTCTTCGATCAGGTCTTCCTCGATTTCCAGATCGAAGCGGAAGCTCGGCGGGGTGACGATCAGGCGATCGTCCTGGCGTTCGACGCCCGCGCCGAGCGCGACCAGGCCGCGCATCACCGAATCGGCGTCGATTTCGACGCCGGCCACGCGCGCGAGGCGCGCCAGCCGCAGGGTGATCGGATCGCGGCGCGGCAACGCGGCCGCGACTTCGGTGATGGGACCGGCCTGACCGCCGCAGATTTCGAGCAGCAGCTGGGTGGCGCGTTCCATCGCCTGGCGGGTGGCGCCGAAGTCGACGCCGCGCTCGAAGCGGTGCGACGAATCGGTGGACAGGCCCAGCCGCCGCGCGCGGCCGGCAATCGCCGCCGGCGCGAAGAACGCGGCCTCCAGGAACACGTCGACCGTCACGCGCTCCACGCTGGTCGGCAGCCCGCCCATGATACCGGCCAGCGCCACCGGCCCGCCGGCGTCGGCGATCACCAGCATGTCGGGGGCGAGCTCGACGGTCTGGCCGTTCAGCAGTTCGAGGGTTTCGCCCGCACGCGCCAGACGCACCTCGATGCCGCCGTTCAGCCGCGACAGGGCGAAGGCATGCATCGGCTGCCCCAGTTCGAGCAGGACGTAATTGGTGATGTCGACCGGCGCCAGCAGCGGGCGGATGCCGCTGCGCTCCAGCCGCTCGGCCATCCAGCGCGGCGTGGTGGCCTGCGCGTTGATGCCGCGCACCACGCGCCCGAGGTAAAGCGGGCAGGCCTCGGGGGCATTCAGCTGCACCGGCAGCGTGTCCTGAATGCGGTTCTCGACCCCCGCGATCTGCGGCAACTGCACCTCGGCGCCGGTGATCGCACCGATTTCGCGCGCCAGCCCCTGCATCGACAGGCAATCGGCTCGGTTGGGGGTGAGTTTCAGCGTGATGAGGGTGTCGTCCAGATTGAGCCAGCGGCGGAAATCCTCGCCCACCGGCGCGTCGTCGGGCAGCACCATCAGGCCCTCGGCCGCGCCTTCCAGGCCCAGTTCCTTGGTCGAGCACAGCATGCCGAAGGATTCGACGCCGCGCACCTTGGCGACCTTGATTTCGATTCCGGGCAGCTTCGCCCCGGGGCGCGCGCACGGCACCTTGAGGCCGGCCGCCGCATTCGGCGCGCCGCACACGATGGTGACCGACGCGGCTTCGCCGACATCGACCTGGCACACGCGCAGGCGGTCGGCATCGGGGTGTTTCTCCGCCGACAGGATCTCGGCCACCACCACGTTGTTGAAGGGCGGCGCGGCCGGGGTCAGGGCTTCCACCTCGAGTCCGGCCATGGTCACGGCGTGGGCGAGCTGGGCGGTATCGAGCGCGGGATTGACGAGGCTGCGCAACCAGGATTCCGGAAATTGCATGATGGTTTCGCTCTATTTAATTGAATTGCTTGAGGAAGCGAAGGTCATTCTCGAAGAACAGCCGCAGGTCGTCGACGCCGTAACGCAGCATCGCCAGGCGCTCGACGCCGAGGCCGAAGGCGAAGCCGATGTAGCGTTCGGTGTCGATGTTCACGTGCTTGAACACGTTGGGATGCACCATGCCGCAGCCCAGCACTTCCAGCCAGCCGGTGTGCGAGCACACGCGGCAGCCTTCGCCGCCGCACATCACGCAGCCGATGTCCATTTCGGCCGAGGGCTCGGTGAAGGGGAAGAAAGACGGGCGGAAGCGCACCGGCAGGTCGTCGCGCTCGAAGAAGTTGCGCATGAAGTCGGCGAGCACACCCTTGAGGTCGGCAAACGACACCGACTCGTCGACCCACAAGCCCTCGATCTGGTGAAACATCGGCGTGTGCGTCACATCGGAATCGCAGCGGTACACCCGCCCCGGCGCGATGATGCGTAGCGGCGGCTGGTGGGTCTGCATGTGACGCACCTGCACCGGCGAGGTATGGGTGCGCAGCAGCTCGCCGCTTTGCAGATAGAAGGTATCGTGCATCGCCCGCGCCGGGTGGTCTTCCGGGATGTTGAGCGCGGTGAAGTTGTAGAAATCGGTCTCGATCTCGGGCCCGGTCGCCACCTCGAAGCCGATCGAGCGGAACAGCGCCTGGATGCGCGAAAGCGTCTTCGACACCGGATGCAGGCCGCCGCGCCCAGCGCCGCGCCCCGGCAGGGTCACGTCCAACGTTTCGGCCGCCAGCTGGCGATCCAGCTCGGCCTGCTGCAGCGCATCGCGGCGGCCTTTCAGTGCCGCCTCGACCGCCTGCTTGGCTTCGTTGATGCGGGCACCCGCGGTCTTGCGCTCCTCGGCGGGCATCGCGCCCAGGCTTTTCAGCAGTTCGGTGAGTTGGCCGCTCTTGCCCAGATAGACCGCCTTGACCTGTTCCAGCGACGGCAGGTCGGGGCAGGCCTGAATGGCGGCAAGGGCGTCGGCAACGATTTCGTTTGGATTGCGCATGGCGGTCAATGGAATACTTTAAATTCGTCCGCGAAGGATGCGAAGTTCACGATGATCTGCGCATTCTTCGCGGGCCAATACTTTTAAACCGGCACCAACAAAAAAAGGCCTTGCGGCCTTTTCTTGTTGCTTCGGTGTTGCTTACGCAGCGAGCTTGGCCTTGACCTGTTCGACGATCTTGGCAAAGGCATCCTTGTCGAAAATCGCGATGTCGGACAGCACCTTGCGGTCGATCCCGATCTCGGCGCGGCTCAGGCCGTTCATGAACACGCTGTAGGTCAGGCCGTGCTGCCGCGAGGCGGCGTTGATACGGGCAATCCACAGTGCGCGGAACTGGCGCTTGCGCTGACGGCGGTCGCGGTACTGGTACTGACCGGCTTTCATCACCGCTTCGTTGGCAACGCGGAATACGTTCTTGCGACGGCCGCGATAGCCTTTGGCGGCATCGAGGACTTTTTTGTGGCTGGCGCGGGCGGTTACACCCCGTTTGACGCGTGGCATGGTCTTTCTCCTTTATGCGTAGGGCAACATACGTGAAATGGACTTCTGGTCGCTTGCATTGACCGTTTCCATGCCGCGCAACTGGCGCTTACGCTTGGTGCTCTTCTTGGTGAGAATGTGACGCATGAACGCGTGCGAGCGCTTGAACTTGCCGCTGCCCAGCGCACGGAACCGCTTGGCGGCGCCGCTCTTGCTTTTCATCTTAGGCATGATGCTTCCTTTTATCTCATGCGGCCAGGTGATCCCACGACGTGGAATGCTTCACCAACCCGACTGCACGTATTGTGTGGCGTATTGACCCAGCTGGATTAACCAGTCAGGGGCCGAGAAACGCCGGTCTCAAAAACTCAAACCTTCTTCTTCGGCGCCAGCATCATCACAAGCTGGCGGCCTTCCATCTTCGGGAACTGCTCGACCACCGCGATTTCCGCAAGGTCAGCCGAGACACGCCGCAGCTGGTTCATGCCGATATCCTGGTGGGCCATTTCGCGACCGCGGAAACGCAGCGTAATCTTGGTCTTGTCACCTTCTTCAAGAAACTTGATCAGGTTGCGCAGCTTGATCTGGTAATCGCCTTCGTCGGTACCCGGACGGAACTTGATTTCCTTGATCTGGACCTGCTTCTGCTTCAGCTTGGCTTCGTGCTGCTTCTTGCTTTCCTGGTACTTGAACTTGCCGTAGTCCATGATCTTGGCCACGGGCGGCTGTGCCGTCGGCGCAATTTCAACCAGATCCAGGTCAGCTTCTTCAGCCTGACGTAGCGCATCGTAAATCTTCACGATGCCAAGCTGCTCACCTTCCACACCGACCAAACGCACTTCAGGAGACGTAATTTCTCCATTGATGCGTGTCTGTTTCTTTTCTGTCGCGATGAGTCGTTCTCCAAATAAAAACCTGACGCCTGGCGTCAAGGCAAAAAGGTCAAACAAATAAAGAAGGCGCGGTGCCGAATCCCTCGCGGGAGGCCCCAACGCCTTGTTTGACCGCTGTTACTGACGCGCCAGCGTTTCCGCTTTCAGGCGCGCAATCAAGTCATCCAAACCGAGCTGCCCCAGGTCCTGATTGCCGCGGGCACGGACGGAAACCAGACCGGCCTCCATTTCCTTGTCGCCGACGACCACCTGATAAGGCAGCTTCTGCAAGCTATGTTCCCGAATTTTATAGTTAATTTTGTTATTACTCAAGTCCAACACCGCCCGAATCCCTTCGCGGCGCAGCGCCTGGGTCACTTGTTGAGCATAGCCGGCCTGATGTTCGCTGATATTCATCACCATCACCTGCACCGGTGCCAGCCACAGCGGGAAGTTGCCGGCGTGGTGCTCGATCAGGATGCCGATGAAGCGCTCCATCGAGCCGAGGATCGCGCGGTGCAGCATCACCGGGGGCTTACGGCTGTTGTCCTCGTCGACGAATTCGGCCCCCAGGCGCACCGGCAGGTTGAAGTCGAGCTGGATGGTGCCGCACTGCCACAGGCGGCCAAGCGTGTCCTTCAGCGTGAATTCGATCTTGGGCCCGTAGAACGCGCCCTCGCCCGGCTGCAGGTCGTAGGCCAGCCCGTTCTTGTCCAATGCCGCCGCCAGCGCGGCTTCCGCCTTGTCCCAGGACTCGTCCGAGCCAACCCGCTTGTCCGGGCGGGTCGACAGCTTGACCAAAACATCATTGAAGCCGAAGTCGGCGTAGACCTTCTGCAGCATGACGATGAAGTCAGCCACTTCCTGCTCGATCTGGTCTTCGGTGCAGAAGATGTGGGCGTCGTCCTGGGTGAAGCCGCGCACGCGCATGATGCCGTGCAGCGCGCCCGAGGGTTCGTTGCGGTGGCAGGAACCGAATTCAGCGAGGCGCAGCGGCAGGTCGCGGTAGGAATGCAGGCCGCTATTGAAGATCTGCACGTGGCCGGGACAGTTCATCGGCTTCACCGCGTAGTCGCGGTTCTCCGACGCGGTGGTGAACATGTTGTCGCGGTAGTTTTCCCAGTGGCCGGACTTCTCCCACATGCTGCGGTCCATCACCGCCGGGGTGCGCACTTCCTGGTAGCCATACTCGACGAACTTCTGCCGCATGTACTGCTCGATCTGCTGCCACACGATCCAGCCCTTGGGGTGCCAGAACACCATGCCCGGCGCCTCGTCCTGCATGTGAAGCAGGTCGAGTTGCTTGGCCAGTTTGCGGTGATCGCGCTTCTCGGCCTCCTCCAGCCGGTGCAGGTAGGCGTCGAGGTCTTCCTTCTTCATCCAGGCCGTGCCGTAGATGCGCTGCAGCATCGGGTTCTTCGAATCGCCGCGCCAGTAGGCGCCGGCCAGCTTCATCAGCTTGAACGCGCGCGGCAGCTTGCCGGTCGACGGCAGGTGCGGACCGCGGCAGACGTCGAACCAGTCGCCCTGGCGGTAAATGCTGAGTTCCTCGCCGGCCGGGATCACGTCGTCGATGATCTGCACCTTGTAGGTCTCGCCCAGCGCAGCGAACGCGCGCTTGGCGTCCTCGCGCTCCCAGACTTCGCGCTGGATCGGCAGGTCGCGCTTGACGATCTCGTCCATGCGCTTTTCGATTGCGACCAGATCGTCTGGAGTAAACGGCTGCTCGCGCGCGAAGTCGTAATAGAAGCCATCCTCGATGGACGGGCCGATCGTGACCTGGGTACCGGGATACAACTCCTGCACCGCCTGCGCCATCACGTGCGCCGCGTCGTGGCGGATCAGATCGAGCGCCTCGGCATCCTTGGCGGTGACGATGGCGAGTTGGGCGTCCGCGTCGATCAGATAGCTGGTATCGACCAGCCTGCCGTTCACCTTGCCGGCGAGCGCCGCCTTGGCGAGACCCGCGCCAATGCTGGAAGCGACCTGTGCAACCGTGACCGGCGCCTCGAACTGCCGGACGGAACCATCGGGAAGCGTGACGTTGACCATGAACCCAACTCCAGAATGAAAAAAAGCGCGGACCGGCCGCGCTTTCGGATACTACTTGAAGATGCAGAAAAGACTCAGAACTGCGATGCGCCGGGGATTAACCAGTGACATCCTTGCAAGTTCGCGGTGACATTTCGCAACCTCCGTGGGCCGTTCAGCCCCTCTTGAAACCGGCCATCCCGGCCCTTTAAATATTGGTAGGCGCGATTGGACTCGAACCAACGACCCCCACCATGTCAAGGTGGTGCTCTAACCAGCTGAGCTACGCGCCTAATGCGGGGCGCATCATAACCGAAACGCGACGCCGCTGTCGAGTCGGAACGGCTTTTTTTCGCGTTGATCAGGACAAAGGCCAGCGCCGGATCACCTCGTAGCGCGCGCCGTCGGTTTCGGTGCGCGAACTCACCAGCACAAAATCGCTCACCGACCAGTTCACCTGCACGCACGCCGGCACCTCGCCGCCGGCCGTGTTGCGCAGCAGGGTGACATGCGGCACGTGCGGGCGCGCATCGACCGCAAACCCGGCGCCCTGCAAGGCGGCATTCAGCGCGCCGACCAGGTCGACATGCTGTGGCGGGGTCTGGCTCGCGCCCAGCCAGCCGATACGCTTGTGGCGCCAGTAGCCGGCCTGATCGAGAACCAACTCGAATGCATCGGTTTTGACCGCATCGGCGCAGGCGGCCAGGACATCCAGCTGATCGGCCGGCGTGCTGCCGAGAAAAGCCAGGGTGATGTGCAGGGTGTCTGCACGCATGCGCCGGCCGCCCCAGTGCTGGTGCAGCCACTTGCCGGTGCGGTTGAGTGCGTCACGGGTGGCGTCGTCCGGCCACAGGGCAAAGAAGAGCCGCAGCGAGGGGGGCGTGGCCGGAGAGGACTCAGACTGGCCGGGTTCAGCCACGCACGATCAGGCACACCGCTTCCGCGGCAATGCCCTCGCCGCGTCCGGTGAAGCCGAGTTTTTCGGTGGTGGTGGCCTTGACGTTGATGCGATCGATGGCAACGCCGAGGTCGTCCGCGATGTGCGCGGCCATGCGTGCGATGTGCGGCGCCATTTTCGGCGCCTGGGCGATGATGGTGGCGTCGACGTTGCCGGGCTGCCAGCCGCGTTCGCGCAACTGGTCGGTCACGCGACGCAGCAGGATGCGGCTGTCGATGCCGGCGAATGCGGCGTCGGTGTCCGGAAAATGCCGGCCGATGTCGCCCAGCCCGGCCGCGCCCAAGAGCGCGTCGCAGATCGCGTGCAGCAGAACGTCGGCATCGGAATGTCCGGCCAATCCCCTGCCGTAGGGAATGTCGACACCGCCGATGATGAGCCTGCGGTTTTCGGCAAAGGCGTGGACGTCGAAGCCATGGCCGATGCGGAAATCAGTCATTCAGATGCTCCAGGATGAGGCTCGCCAGGCGCAGGTCCTGCGGGTAGGTCACTTTGAGGTTGCGGCTGTCGCATTCGACCAGGCGCGGATGCAGGCCCATCTGCTCGATCGCCGACGCCTCGTCGGTCATGTCGCTGTCGGCTGCGCGTAGCGCCTCGCACAGGGTTCCATGGCGGAACATTTGCGGGGTTTGCGCCTGCCACAGGCCGGCGCGCGGCACGGTGACCTCGACCCGCGCCATGGACCCGGCATCGGCCACGGCACGTTTCAGGGTGTCCGCTACCGGCACGGCAAGCAGGCCGCCGACCGTGTCATCGGCCAGTTCATCCAGCATTTTTCCCAACGACTCAGCCGGCAAACAGGGGCGTGCGGCGTCGTGCACCAGCACCCAGTCGCCCGCCGCGCACTCTGCCGACATGGCATTCAGCCCGTTCAGCACGGTTTCGGCACGGGTGGCGCCGCCGCAGCGCAGCACCTGCAAACGGTCTTCCCAACCTTGCCATTCATAGTTGTCCCACCAGATGTCATCGGGCGAGATCACCACGAACAGCTTGGATATCCGGGGCTCGCGGGCGAGGACGATAAGGGCGTGCGCGATCAGCGGGATCGAGTTGAGCGGCAGGTACTGCTTGGGCGTCTCGCCACCCATACGCGAGCCGCTCCCGGCTGCCGGGATCAGTGCATAGAAACTCATGCGTCGCCGCCCGGCGCCAGCACGTCGCGGTTGCCGTTCGACTGCATCGACGACACCAGTCCTGCGCGCTCCATGTCCTCGATCATGCGCGCGGCACGGTTGTAGCCGATGCGCAACTGGCGCTGCACCGACGAGATCGACGCGCGGCGCGACTTCAGCACATAGGCCACGGCCTGGTCGTAGAGCGGGTCGGCTTCCGCGGCTTCGCCGTATTCGCCGCCGCCCTCGCCCGCTTCTTCCGGTGATTCGAGCACGCCTTCGATGTATTCGGGCTCGCCCAGCGACTTCAGGTAGTCGACCACGCGATGTACTTCGTTGTCCGACACGAAGGCGCCGTGGACGCGCTGCGGCAGTCCGGTGCCGGGCGGCAGGTAGAGCATGTCGCCCTGCCCCAGCAAGGCCTCGGCGCCCATCTGGTCGAGAATGGTGCGCGAGTCGATCTTGCTCGACACCTGGAATGCGATGCGCGTCGGAATGTTGGCCTTGATGAGGCCGGTGATGACGTCGACCGACGGCCGCTGCGTGGCGAGGATCAGGTGGATGCCGGCGGCACGCGCCTTTTGTGCCAGCCGTGCGATGAGTTCCTCGACCTTCTTGCCGACCACCATCATCAGGTCGGCCAGCTCGTCGATCATCACCACGATCATCGGCATGGTTTCCAGCGGCTCGGGATTGTCCGGCGTCAGGCTGAATGGGTGCGTCAGCGGGGTGCCGGCCTTCTTGGCGTCGCGCACCTTCTGGTTGTAGCCGGCCAGGTTGCGCACGCCGACCGCCGACATCAGCTTGTAGCGCCGCTCCATTTCGCCCACGCACCAGTTGAGCGCGGAGGCCGCCTGCTTCATGTCGGTGACCACCGGCGCCAGCAGATGCGGAATGCCTTCGTAGATCGACAGCTCCAGCATCTTGGGGTCGACCATGATCATCCGCACCGCGCTGGGGTCGGATTTGTACACCAGCGACAGGATCATCGCGTTGACGCCGACCGACTTGCCCGAGCCGGTGGTGCCGGCCACCAGCAGGTGCGGCATCTTGCCGAGGTCCGCCACCACCGGATTGCCGGCGATGTCCTTGCCCAGCGTGATGGTCAGCGGGCTCGCGCTGTCGTGATAGGCCTTGGACCCGAGAATCTCGGAGAGCCGAACGATCTGCCGCTTAGGATTGGGAATCTCCAACCCCATGGTGTGCTTGCCGGGAATCGCTTCGACCACGCGGATGCTGATCACCGACAGGGTGCGCGCCAGATCCTTCGCCAGGTTGACGATCTGGCTGCCCTTCACGCCCGTCGCCGGTTCGATTTCGTAACGCGTAATCACCGGGCCGGGCGACGCCGACACCACCTTCACCTCGACGCCGAATTCGGCGAGCTTGCGCTCGATCATCAGCGACGTGTATTCCAGCGCCTCGGGCGTGGCGGTTTCCACTGCTTCGTCGGCGGGGTCGAGCAGGTGCAGCGGCGGCAGGGGCGAATCGGGCAGGTCGGAGAACAGCGGCGCCTGTTTTTCGGTGACGGCGCGTGTCGACTGCGGCACCTCCTTCACCACGGGTTCGATGCGGATCGGCGGCGCTTCGTCGAGTTTCTTCTTGACCACCGAGACCTTGGCTTCGCGCTTCTGCTGCGCCACTTCGCCCAGTTTGCGGTCGCGATATGCCTGCCAGGTCTCGATCGCTTTCCAGTAGGCGCGCTCCACCCATTCGCCGCTGCGTTCGGCCATGCTGAGCCACGACACGCCGGTGAACAGGCTGAAGCCCACCGCCATCAGCAGCAGCAGGACCAGGGAGCCGCCGGTGAACCCCAGCAAAGCCGCTGCCGCACCACCCACGCCGGCACCGAGCACGCCGCCGTGCGCATCGGGCAGCGCCACCGCCCAGTGCCAGGCGCGCAGCCATTCGATGCCGGTGCTGGAAAACAGCAGGAGGCCGAAGCCGCCCAGCCGGACCCAGCGTTGGCGCCCGCCGGCCAGCGGCGTTTCGTCCAGATGGCGGAAGATATGTATGACATAGGCCAGCGCCAGCACCACCCACCACCAGGCCGACAGTCCGAACAGCATCAGCAGCAGATCGGACAGCCAGGCGCCGCTGCGCCCGCCCAAATTGTGCAGCGCACCGTTGTCGCCGGTGGTTGAAAAGCCTGGGTCGGCCACATTGTGGGTGAGCAGAATCGCTGCCAGCAGCAGCGCGGCGAACCCCACCAGCAGGGCGCGGGCTTCGCGCAACAGGCGTTGCATGCGGGGCGGCAGGGGCTGGGTCGGACGGGGAGCGGGACGCGCCATGGGCAGAGTTCTACACGGAATACCTGGATTATACCGGGCCGCCAGCATGGAAACGGCGGCGGCGAGTTTGGTTAGAATAGCGGGCTTCCCCATCGTCCGAGCGCAGACCATGAGCACCCAACACCACAAACTCGTCATTCTCGGTTCCGGCCCCGCCGGCTATTCCGCCGCCGTCTACGCCGCGCGCGCCAACCTCTCGCCCGTCGTCATCACCGGCATGCAGCAGGGCGGCCAGCTCATGACCACCACCGAAGTGGACAACTGGCCGGCCGACGTCGACGGCGTGCAAGGCCCCGAACTGATGGACCGCTTCCAGCGCCACGCCGAACGTTTCAAGACCGAAATCATTTTCGACCAGATCCACACCGCCAAGCTGACTGAAAAGCCCTTCACCCTGATCGGCGATTCCGCCACCTACACCTGCGATGCGCTCATCATCGCCACCGGCGCCTCGGCCATGTACCTCGGCCTGCCGTCCGAGCAGGCCTTCATGGGCAAGGGCGTGTCGGGCTGCGCCACCTGCGACGGCTTCTTCTACAAGAACCAGGACGTCGCCGTCATCGGCGGAGGCAACACCGCGGTCGAGGAAGCGCTGTATCTGGCCAACATCGCGCGTCACGTCACCGTGGTGCACCGCCGCGACACCTTCAAGTCGGAGAAGATCCTCGTCGATCACCTGATGGAAAAGGTCAAGGAAGGCAAGATCACGCTTGAACTCGACCACACGCTGGACGAAGTGCTGGGCGACAAGACCGGCGTCACCGGCATGCGCATCAAGAGCACCCAGGACGGCGCGACCAAGGACATCGCGCTCACCGGCGTCTTCATCGCCATCGGCCACAAGCCCAACACCAGCCTCTTCGAAGGCCAGCTCACGCTCGAAGGCGGCTACATCGTCACCCAGGGCGGCAACAAGGGCAACGCCACCGCCACCAACATCGAAGGCGTGTTTGCCGCCGGCGACGTGCAGGACCACATCTACCGCCAGGCCGTCACCAGCGCCGGCACCGGCTGCATGGCCGCGCTCGACGCCGAGCGCTATCTGGACGCGCTCGGCAAGACCAAGTGAGCTGAGCCATGAAGCGCAGCCGCAGCGCGCTCGCACCCGCCTCGTTCGAGGCGCTGGCGCGCATGCGCCGCGCGCTGCGCGAGCAGTCGGCCCAGCCCGCCTCGCTTCACCAGGCCCCGCATAAACCCAAACCCGCGGCCGACGGCGCCATGCTGTTTCGCCGCGCCGTCGCCGACGCCGTTCCCCTGCCCCCCTCCGACCGCGCGGACCTTGCGCGCCCGCGCCCCAAGCCCATCGCCCGTCAACGGCGCGCCGACGAGCAGCAAGTCCTGGTCGATTCTCTGGCCGACCCGTGGGATTGGGAAGCCGCCGTTTCCACTGGCGAGGAATTGTTCTTCTCGCGCCCCGGCGTGCCGACTGCGGCTATTCGAAAACTGCGGCGCGGCGGCTGGGTCATCCAGGGCGAACTCGACCTGCACGGCCACACCGGCGACGAGGCGCGCGTCGCGCTCGCCGCCTTCCTCAACCGCTGCATGATCGAGGACCGGCGCTGCGTGCGCATCATCCACGGCAAGGGCCACGGCTCGAAGAACCGCCTGCCGGTGCTGAAAAACAAGGTGCGCCACTGGCTGATGCAGCGCGAGGACGTCCTCGCGTTCTGCCAGGCCCGCACCGTCGACGGTGGCGCCGGCGCCGTCATCGTGCTGCTGAAATCATCTACCCGTTAAGGAAAACCACGCCATGAGCGAACCCGTCATCAAGGACTTCGAACTGCCGTCCACCGGCAACATCCTCTTCAAGCTGTCCGACCATCGCGGCAAGAATGTCGTCGTCTACTTCTACCCCAAGGACAACACGTCCGGCTGCACCCTCGAAGGCCAGGAATTCCGCGATCTGTTCAAGGATTTCGTCAAGGCCAACACCGTCGTCGTCGGCGTCTCGCGCGACAGCCTCAAGTCGCACGAAGGCTTCAAGGCCGCGCAGGGCTTCCCGTTCGAACTGCTGTCCGACAAGGATGAAACCGCGTGCGAACTGTTCGGCGTGATGAAGCTGAAGAACATGTATGGCAAGCAGGTGCGCGGCATCGAGCGCAGCACGTTTGTGTTCGACGTGGACGGGAAGCTGGTGAAGAGCTGGCGGGGGTTGAAGGCGCCGGGGCATGCGGCGGAGGTGTTGGGGTTTGTCCAGACGTTGTGAGCACGTGATGCTTGTTCCGTCATTGCGAGCGTAGCGAAGCAATCCAGTGCGGGTTAGGCGCGCAGCACGTTTAGCGGTTAAACCTTCACAGGGCTGTTGACCGTTGGCCGGGGGTAGCCCGGCAGCTAGTCACTTTCTTTTGAATCGCCAAAAGAAAGTAACCCAAGAAAAGGCGACCCCGCTCAGCCCCGAAACCCCGGAAATCGATCCTGCCGGACGGGCGGCAAAGAACTCGCCCCGCTTTATTTGTATTTCGAAGGTGAGCGGGGCTCAAACACCTTTGCCGCTGATCCGCCCGGCAGGCTCAATTTCCGGCGGGACTGAGAGGGGCTGAAAGTCAGAACCAGTT
>JAHJNN010000018.1 GCA_018820765.1 Gammaproteobacteria bacterium | reverse complement strand
TAGACGCCATGGCTCGATCGGGAAGGCTCGTCGACATGATTCAGAAAGTTGCAGCCATGAATTGAAAACGGCGTGGAAAATTCCACGCCGTTTTTTGCACTGACGATTTGGCTGAAAAGGGGTTTTTCTACAGCGTCAACGTAAAGTTGAGGGGCGCGCCGCTTTTGGCGCGTCCCTCTCGAACGCCATGTTATGCCTTACTCTGGGATAGGCCATTGCGGGTTCCAAGCAATTTCCCAAAGATGACCATCGGGGTCTTGGAAATAACCTGCGTAGCCGCCCCAAAAAGTGTCTTGAGCAGGCTTTACGATAACAGCCCCCGCATTCTTTGCCTGTTCCATCACTTGATTGACTTCAGCTTTTGAAGACACATTGTGACCAATGCTGAACTCAAGTGCACTTGGCGTTCCCAAGGGCAACCCCGAGTCTTTTGAAAGACTCTTTCGCGGATAGAGCGCGAGTTTAAGATTTGCCTGCAAATCAAAGAAGGCAACCGCCCCGTACTCAAATTCTGTACCTATGATTCCTGGCGTTGCGAGACCGAGGCCATCGCGATAAAAATGCAAGGAACGCTCGAGGTTCTCAACCGCGATGGTGATGAGTGAAATTCTAGGTTTCATGATCTTTTCTCCGATTGAAAGATGGTTGCGGTCAATGCCGAACAACATCGCCCAACGAGAAAGACATGGAGAAGAGTATTACGCACGACCTCTCCCCACGTGCGTAGCACGCCGGACGAAGGTCGCGGGTTTGGCAAGCCAAACAGAGCTCCCTAAATAGGGAACGGCCGGACTAACCATACCGGCCCGTCTTTTTCGACGCCTGTATCATAACGGAGCCACATAACTGTCGACAAGGCATAACGTTAAATGTCCGTCCTAAATGACGCTTTATAAGCCGTCATTCGTGATGCTGTTTCTGAAAATGTACTAGAAAACAATTTGTTATTCATTTTTAGAGCGTCCTAACATGAGCGAAAATGCGTCATTAAACCAGTCGCCGCGTTTGTTGGATCAGGTGCGGGGAAAGATTCGGCTGAAGCATTACAGCATCCGCACCGAGCAGGCTTATGTGGATTGGATTAAACGCTTTGTGCTGCACTTTGACAAGCGCCACCCCGGCGAGATGGGCGCGCGCGAGGTGGAGGCTTTTCTGACTTATCTGGCGGTGCAGGGCAACGTGGCCGCTGCTACGCAGAATCAGGCCAAGGCGGCTTTGCTTTTTTTATATCGCGAGGTGCTGGAGCAGGATTTGCCCTGGCTGCAAAACGTAGAACAGGCCAAGGCGCCCAAACGCCTGCCGGTGGTGCTTACCCAGAATGAGGTGCAAGCGGTCTTGTCCCGGCTATCGGGTACGCACTGGCTTGTGGCGGGTTTGCTTTACGGATCGGGGCTCAGAATCATGGAAGCGCTTCGGCTGCGGATCAAGGATGTGGAATTTTCGCGGGGCGAGATTCTGGTTCGAGAGGGCAAAGGCTTCAAGGACAGGGTGACGATGCTGCCCGCAGTGCTGGCGAATCCACTCAAGGCCCATTTGGAGCAGGTGCGTGCGTTGCACGAGCAGGACGTGGTGGAAGGGTATGGCGAGGTGTATTTGCCGTACGCGCTGGATCGAAAGTACCCGAATGCAGGACGTGAATGGGGCTGGCAGTATGTTTTCCCTTCAAAGAACCGGTCGGTTGATCCGCGTTCTGGTGTCGTTCGCAGGCATCACGTGCAGGACCAGGCGATCCAGCGCGCCATCCGACAGGCCGTGCGCGATGCGGGAGTCGTCAAACCCGCAACGCCGCATACGCTTCGTCATTCTTTTGCCACGCATCTGCTGACAAGTGGGTACGATATCCGCACGGTGCAGGAACTGCTGGGCCATAAGGATGTGGCAACGACGATGATTTATACGCATGTATTGAACAAGGGCGGACGTGGGGTGACCAGCCCGCTGGACAGGTAATGACGGACGAAGACTATATGCGCATCGCGCTGGAGCTGGCGCGCCAGGGCGCAGAGGCGGGCGAGGTGCCGGTGGGGGCGCTGGTGGTGTGCGGCGGCGAGATCGTCGGGCGCGGGTTCAACCAGCCGATTTCCAGCCACGACCCGACGGCGCATGCCGAGGTGATGGCGCTGCGCGATGCGGCGGGGCGGGTGGGCAATTACCGGCTGGTGGGCTGCACGCTCTACGTGACGATGGAGCCGTGCGTGATGTGCGCGGGGGCGATTCTGCATGCGCGGGTGGCGCGGGTGGTGTACGGCGCGAAGGAATACAAGACGGGTGCGCACGGCAGCATCGTGGACATCTTTGCCGAGCCGCGGCTCAACTTCCATTGCGACATCACCGGCGGGGTGCTGGCGGACGAATGCGCGGCAGTGATCTCGGGCTTTTTCGAGGCGCGCCGGCAACAGAAGAAGGAGGCGGTGCAATGAGCGAGCGGGTGATCGAGGTGGACATGCGTCTGCAGCAGTTGTACCTGTGGGAGCCGTATCCGGAAGGCGACATGCTGATTCGCCAGTATCCGGTGTCCACCGCGGCCAACGGGGCGGGGGAGGAGGATGGCAGTTATTGCACGCCGCGCGGGCGGCACCGCATTGCGGAGAAGATCGGCGAGGACGCGCCGCTTTGTGCGGCCTTCAAGTCACGCGAATGGACCGGCGAAATCTGGACGCCGGAACTGGATGCCGAAAACCCGGGACGCGACTGGATCCTGACGCGCATTCTGTGGCTGGACGGGCTGGAGCCGGGCAAGAACCAGGGCGGCACGGTGGACACCCACAATCGCTATATCTATATCCACGGCACCCACGAGGAGCACAAGCTCGGCACGCCGGCATCGCACGGCTGCATCCGCATGAAGAATGCGGACGTGGCGGAACTGTTCGATCTGGTGGAGGTGGGGACGGAGGTCCGGATTTCGTAGGGCAGGGAAAGCCCGGGACTCAATGTGACGAGGGCGCCGCTCCTACAGGTGAGCCCCCGGGCCGATGGGGTGAAGGTTGCGACGGTGCGAAAATCGCGGCGAGGGCGCCGCTCCCACAGGTGAGGGGTTGTGGAGGCTCGCCCTCGGGCCGATTGCTGCGGTCGCGACGGAACGAC
Organism: Gammaproteobacteria bacterium; assembly: GCA_018820765.1. Classification (GTDB taxonomy): domain Bacteria; phylum Pseudomonadota; class Gammaproteobacteria; order Burkholderiales; family Thiobacillaceae; genus Thiobacillus. Next base: position 185,397 of record JAHJNN010000018.1, on the reverse strand, counting down.
AATCGCGGCGAGGGCGCCGCTCCTACGGTGTAGATGTCAGTAGCGTCTTTGCGAGGTGGCGGGACGCGGTGCCGAATTCGTGTCTTTGTGGCGGAAGTTGATGCGGCCCTTGGTCAGGTCGTAGGGCGACATTTCGATGGTGACCTTGTCGCCGGCCAGGATGCGGATGCGGTGCTTGCGCATTTTGCCGGAGGCGTAGGCGGTGATCTCGAAGCCGTTGTCCAGGGTGACGCGGAAGCGGGTCTGCGGCAGCACTTCGTTGACGACGCCTTCCATTTCTACAAGTTCTTCTTTTGCCATGCACTGTTCCTCATGATTGAGCCGATGGCGCGACGAAGCCGCGCGCCGGCGTGGGTCTGCAAATGATCGCAGTCGGGGGCTGCGGCAACCGCGCCGGGGCGCGCGGTGAAGATGCCAATGAGGAGAGCCGACAAGGTACCCGCGAGGGGCAGAGGAGACTGACCAAAAGATCGATTCGACGGGCAGTATGGGGCTCAAAGCCCGTATTGGCAAGGCGGGCGGGGCACGTGCACGGCGCTTCTGCACGCCCAAACGGCGCAGCGGCAGGCAGGGCGCCGTTTGCTAGGGGGCGGGCTGCGCTTCGCCGGCGTCGGATTCGATGTGCAGGGTGCGGGTGGGGAAGGCGATTTCCGCGCCGTGGGCCTGGATGATGGCGGCGACTTTCAGCAGCACGTCCTGCTTCACCTCGTGGTAGTGCACCCACTGGACGGTTCGGGTGAAGGTGTAGATGAAGAAATCCAGCGACGACGCGGCGAACTGGTTGAAGTTGACGATCAGCGTGGTGTCGGTGTCGATCTCGGGGTGGGCCTGCAGCATGGCTTTCACGTCGGCGATGATGGCCGGCAGCTTGTCGAGGTCGGCATAGCGGACGCCGATGGTTTCCTTGATGCGCCGGTTGGTCATGCGGGTGGGGTTCTCCACCACGATGTTGGTGAACAGGGCATTCGGCACGTAGATCGGGTTCTTGTTGAAGGCGCGCACGCGGGTGTGGCGCCAGCCGATGTATTCCACCGTGCCTTCGATTTCCTTGTCGGGCGAGCGGATCCATTCGCCGACGACGAACGGGCGGTCCAGATAGATGGTGAGCCCGCCGAAGAAATTGGCCAGCATGTCCTTGGCCGCGAAGCCCACCGCAATGCCGCCGATGCCGCCGAAGGCCAGCACGCCGGACACGCTGAACCCCAAGGTTTGCAGGATGATCAGGCCGGCGAGAATGACGACGGTGAAGCGGCCCAGCTTGGATAGGGCGTCGATCGTGGTGCGGTCGACCCCGTCGCCCGCCACTTCGGTGCGGGCGACGATGCTGCGGGAGGCGTTGCTGATCAGGCGCAGCAGAAACCAGGCGAGCGCGGCGACGATGAGGGTGTCGCGGGTGTGCACGACAAACTCGGGCAGGGGGGTGCCGCTGTGCTTGAGCACGATCTGGACGGCAAAGGCTGCGGCCGACACCCAGAGGATCAGCGTCAGCGGCTTGCGCGTGGCCCGGATCAGGGCGTCGTCCCAAACCGCCGGCGTGCGCGCGGCAAGCTTTTCGATATGGCGCAGCAGGTAGTAGGCAACGACGTTGATGGCGACGATCGCGCCGATCACCGTCAGCACCTCGGGAAGCCAGGATGCGGCCAGGAAGGAAGAACCGGGTTGCGGTACCAGATCGTTCATGAGTGGGGCGTGTGCTGCACGGTTAGGTTGGCGAGAGGGCGCAGGGCATCTGTAGGGATTTTAAGTTGAAAGCCAGGATTCGCACTGCTCCTGGATGCCGGACCGGCCGGCCGGTCATTGAATCCGCCGTGCCTGTCGGTTTAAGCATCCGACGCCTGGATTGTTTTCTACACTGATATTCAAAATGTCAAAAGGAGATGCGCCATGAATCAGGTACTTTCAGTGCCATTGCTGTTGTGTGTTGTCTTGGTGGGGGGCTGCTCGGATATGGGCAGCCTGGGGGGGACGAAATATGGTGAGACGGACACCACGGTGGCAAGCCAGTCGGATCGCGACGGCACCATTGCGCAGCTGGAAACCATCGAGGTGGGTGACCGGTACAAGCTGGGGGTGGGGACGGCCGTGGGCGCGGTTGCAGGCGGCCTGCTGGGCTCGGGGGTGGGAGACAGCGCCACCGCCACGGTGGCGGGTGCGGTATTGGGCGGCGTGGCAGGCACCTATGCCGAGAGCAAAATCGCCAAAAAGGATGCGCAGCGGATCACGGTCAACATGGTGACCGGCGGGCGCGTCACGATTACGCAGCCGAGGGATGACCGCCTGCGTGAAGGCATGCGCGTGCGCGTGGAAGGCAGCGGCGAGAACGCTCGCGTGGTGCCGCGCTATTGATCCGGCCAGCTGAAGCTTGAAGTTTCGTCAATTCCGGCGAAAGCCGGAATCCAGCCTGACTGACTGGACCCCGGCTTTCGCCGGGTGACCGCTAAAAAATATTCTTGCCAAACCAATAAGGTGGGGCTGGCGCGCCGATCGCGCCTTCACCCCGGCCTGACTCACGGCCGGGTTTGCCCCGCCTTGGTGGCCTCCGGCACCTCGATCAGCCTGCCGCTCTTCACGTCATAGATGTAGCCGTAGATGGGAATGTCGCCGGGCACCAGGGGATGGCTGCGGATGCGTTGCACGTCTTCGAGCACGCTCTGTTCCTGGTTGGGAATGGTGAGCCAGCTGATGTGCTCGCCTTCGGCGGAACCGCCCCCGCCGCCCGTATCGTGCCAGCCGCTGGCGTCGACACTGGCGGTCTTGAGGCTGCCGCGCAAGAGCTTGCGCATGACGTCGTCGGTGAAGGTTTCCATGCCGCAGTCGGTGTGGTGGACGACGAACCATTCGCGGGTGCCGAGCAGCTTGTAGGAGATGACTAGCGAACGGATGGCGTCGTCGCTGGCGCGGCCGCCGGCGTTGCGGATGACGTGGGCGTCGCCCTCGGCGAGTCCGGCGTACTGGGCCGGGTCGAGGCGGGCGTCCATGCAGGTGAGGATGGCGAACCGCCGGGCCGGCGGCATCGGCAGCTTGCCCTTGTCGCCAAAGCTCGAGGCATAGGTCTGGTTGGCTGCCAGGACTTCGTTCAGGACGGTGCTCATACGGGCTCCTTTCGGTTTCAGGGCCGCGAAGAAGCAGGCGGGCGGCTGTCGCGGCATCGGCCGCCCCGCAATGAAGTGCACGCTCGGGTGCTGCAATTGGGGAAAACCAGTATAGGCAATGGCCGCGGATTGCCCGGCCGACTTGAACCGCCGCGAATCGGTCAAGTGGTTTTTGACTGCCATTCGTACCAGACTATTTCTGCTTTATTGACGGTACGCGTGACGGCATCTGATGGGTAAAATGCCGTCACCCCGAATTGCGTCCCCCGTCTCATGGCCCGTGTTGTCCCCCCGCTCACCAAGAGTCGTATCCGCCAGGCAAAGCCAGGCAGCAAACCGGTCAAGCTGACCGATGGCGGCGGCATGTATTTGCTGCTGCGGCCGGACGGCTCGCGCTACTGGCGGCTGGATTACCGCTTTTCCGGCAAGCGCAAGACGCTGGCCCTGGGGGTCTATCCGGACGTTTCGCTCGGCGAGGCGAGAAAGCGGCGCCAGGCCGCCAAGGCCTTGCTGGCCGAGGGGTGCGACCCGGGCGCGCAGCGGAAGGCGGACAAGGCGATCCACAAACACCTGGCAATCGGCGAGATGTGCCCGGCGCTGACCTGCCCATCGCTGGCGACCTTGCGCGAGAGCGAAGCGCGCTTCCGCCTGCTGCTGGACTCGTCCCCCGAGGCCATCTTCGGCGTCGATGCCGAGGGCATCTGCACCTTCGTGAACCCGGCCTGCCTCAGGATGCTGGGCTACACGGAAGCGGAAATGCTCGGCCAGAGCGTGCATTCGCTCATTCACCACACCCATGCGGACGGCCGGCCCTATCCCAGGGAAGACTGCCATATTCGCCACTCGACCCGGCAGGGCAACCCCACCCATGTCGACAGCGAGGTGCACTGGCGCAAGGACGGCAGCAGCTTCCCGGTGGAATACTGGTCCCATCCCCTGTACCGCAACGGGGAACTGGTGGGGGCCGTGGTCAATTTCGTCGACATCACCGACCGCAGGCGCGCCGAACAGGCGCTGCGCGACAGCGAGGCGCGCTTCCGCGCCATGGCCGAGCAGTCCGCCGACTGGATCTGGTCGATCGACAGCGGCGGGCGCTACACCTACAGCAACCGGCAGGGCGTCGCCATCCTGGGCTATTCGGTCGACGCCTTTCTCGCCATGGATCCCGACAGCCTGGTGCACCCGGACGATCGGCCGTTGCGCCGGGACACCTTTCTCAACGCCGTTGCCGCGCAGGACGGCTGGCGCAACGTGGTGCTGCGCTGGCGCCATCAGAACGGCAGCTATCGCACCTTCGAGTCGAGTGCGTCGGCGCTGTTCAGCGAGTCGGGGCAGCTGATCGGCTTTCAGGGCGTGGACCGGGACATCACCGAGCGCAGGCAGGCGGAGGCGCGCATCGAGTTTCTCGCCAGCCACGATGCGCTCACCGGCCTGCCTAACCGCGTGCTGCTGCGCGACCGCTTCGAGCATGCCCTGGCCGTGGCGGAACGTTCGCGCTCGCGGGTGGCCATGCTGTTTCTCGACCTCGACAAATTCAAGGTCGTGAACGATACGCTGGGGCATGCGGCCGGCGACCAGCTGCTGCTGGAGGTGGTCTCGCGCCTGTCCCATTGCGTGCGCGAGAGCGACACCATCAGCCGCCACGGCGGCGACGAATTCATCCTGCTGCTGAACGGCATTCCGGACCAGGACGCGGCGGAGCGGATCGCCAGCAAGACCCTCGCCAATCTGGCCGAGCCGGTGGAGATCAACGGCCACCTGCTGAATGCCTCCTGCAGCATCGGCATCGCGATCTATCCCGACGATGCCGGGGATTTCGACAGCCTGCTGCAGAAGGCCGACATGGCGATGTACAACGCCAAGGACGCCGGCCGCAACACCTACCGCTTTTTCGACGACCGGATGAATCGGCAGGCGCACGAGCACCTGCTGCTGCAGAACCGGCTGAACCGGGCGCTGTTCCAGGCCGAGTTCCACCTGCACTACCAGCCGCAGGTGGAGATCGGGACGGGCAGAGTGATCGGGGTGGAGGCCTTGCTGCGCTGGCAGAATCCGGAACTGGGCGAGGTGGTGCCGGCCCGCTTCATTCCGGTGGCGGAAGACGGCGGCGCCATTGTGCCGATCGGCGCCTGGGTGATGGAGGAGGCCTGCCGTCAGGCGCAGGCCTGGCGGCAGGCCGGATGGCCCGACATGATCATGTCGGTCAACCTGTCCGCCCTGCAGTTCCGCCGCGCCGGCCTGATCGAGACGGTGGCGGGGGCGCTCGGCAGGAGCGGGCTACCATCGCACCTGCTGGAGCTGGAACTGACCGAGTCCATTCTGCTGCACGACGTGGAAAACACGCTGGATACGGTGCGGCAGCTGAAGGCCATGGGGGTGCGGCTGTCGATCGACGATTTCGGTACCGGCTATTCCTCACTCAGCTATCTCAAGCGCTTTGCGGTCGACCGGCTGAAGATCGACCGTTCCTTCGTGCGCGACCTCAACGCCGATCCGGACAACGCCGCCATCGTCCGTGCCGTCATCCAGCTGGCGCGCAGCCTGCGTCTGGACATCATCGCCGAAGGCGTGGAAACCGAGGCGCAGCTTTCGTTTCTGCGCGAAGAAGGCTGTCCCGGGGTACAGGGCTTCCTGTTCAGCCGGCCGCTGTCGTCGGCCGACCTGAAAGCGTTCCTGGGCGAGCGCGTGATGCCGGTCGGCGAGGCGGACTGCGCCACCCCGTAAGACCATTCGCGTTGTGGCGGCTCAGGTTCTATGCTGGAAGAAGTTCCAGGCCGCATGAATCCTGCCATGAGCCACAAACACGACATCCTGCTGCGTTCCATTTTTGAAGGCCCGGTCAGCGGCAATGTCCACTGGCGCGAGGTGGAGTCGATGCTGGCGCACCTGGGCGCAAGCGTGGAGCCGCACCACGGGGCGAGTTTCCGCGTGATCCTGAACGGGGTGGAAGGCTTCATCCACCGCCCGCACAACAGCACGACCTGCACCAAACAGGAACTGCGCCACGTGCGCGATCTGCTGGCAGCGGCGGGGGTGACCCTGTCGCAGCTTCACGCCGGCGAGCAGCCATGATCTTGCCTGCCCCAGAAACCTGCCGGTAAGGCTGGTACCCTCGCCGCGACCCGCGCGTTATCACCCATCAGCGGCCCGGGGCGGGCCCTTCGTCCCGTCGGGCGCTCTGAGCGTGAATACGCGCCGATACTCAAAAAAGAAAAGGTTTGGGCACGGACGGATTTTTGTGCCTATAGTTTTTTTATGGTTGACCCATGAAAACTGGAGGCGCGACATGCAAGTGACCCGAAGACAGTTTTTCAGAATATGCGCGGCGGGAGTCGGCAGTTCCAGCCTGGCGGCTCTGGGTTTCGCACCCGGGGAAGCGCTGGCGGAAGTGCGGACCTTCAAACTGGCCCGCGCGTCCGAAACCCGCAGTACCTGTCCCTACTGCTCGGTGAGCTGCGGTCTGCTCATCTACAGCTTGGGCGATGGTGCCAAGAATGCGCACAAGGAAATCATCCACATCGAGGGCGATCCGGACCATCCGATCAACCGCGGCACCCTGTGTCCAAAAGGGGCGGCCCTGCTGGACTTCGTGCACAGCCCGAACCGGCTCAGGCGGCCCGAATACCGTGCCCCCGGCAGCAAGGAGTGGAAACCCATCAGCTGGGATGACGCGTTCAGCCGGATTGCCAGGCTGATGAAGGACGACCGCGACAAGAACTTCATCGCCACGAACGAAAAGGGCGAAACGGTGAACCGCTGGGTTTCCACCGGCATGCTCGCCGCCTCGGCCTCCAGCAACGAAACCGGTTACCTGACGCAGAAGATCGCGCGTAGCCTGGGGATGCTCGCATTCGATAATCAGGCGCGTGTCTGACACGGCCCGACGGTGGCAAGTCTTGCCCCGACGTTTGGCCGCGGTGCGATGACCAATCACTGGGTCGATATCAAGAATACCGACCTGGTCCTGATCATGGGCGGCAATGCCGCCGAGGCCCACCCCTGCGGCTTCAAGTGGGTGACCGAAGCGAAGGCCCACCGCAAGGCGAAGCTGATCGTGGTCGATCCGCGCTTCACCCGCTCGGCCGCGGTATCGGACTTCTACGCCCCCATCCGCGCCGGCACCGACATCGCCTTTCTCGGCGGGGTGATCAACTATCTGCTTAGCCACGACCGGATTCACCATGAGTACGTGAACAGCTACACAGACTTCAGCTTCCTGGTGAAGGATGAGTTCGGCTTCGAGGATGGCATCTACACCGGCTACAACCCGGAAAAGCGCAGCTATGACAAATCCACCTGGGGCTACCAGATCGGCAGCGACGGTTTTGTGGTCACCGATCCGACCCTGCAGAACCCGCGCTGCGTATACCAGATGATGAAGGCGCACTATTCGCGCTACACGCCCGACATGGTGTCCTCCATCTGCGGCACGCCCAGGGACGACTTCCTGAAAATCTGCGGCATGATCGCGGAGACCTCGGCGCCCGACAAGGCCATGACCGTCATGTACGCCCTGGGCTGGACCCAGCACACCCAAGGCTCGCAGATGATCCGCACGGCCGCCATGGTGCAGATGCTCCTGGGAAACATCGGCGTGGCGGGCGGCGGCATGAACGCGCTCAGGGGGCACTCCAACATCCAGGGGCTGACCGATCTGGGGCTGCTGTCCAATCTGCTTCCGGGCTACATGACCCTGCCGGGCGATGGGGAGCAGGACTACCAGACCTACATCGACAAGCGCGCCTTCAAACCGCTGCGCCCCGGGCAACTCTCCTACTGGCAGAACTACGGCAAGTTCTTCGTCAGCACCATGAAGGCCTGGTATGGCGATGCCGCCACTGCGGAGAACAACTGGGCCTACGACTGGTTGCCCAAGCTCGACAAGGGCTACGACCTCCTGCAGGTGTTCGAGAACATGCACCAGGGCAAGGTCAACGGCTATATCTGCCAGGGCTTCAACCCGCTGGGCTCGGCGCCGTGCAAGATCAAGGTGTCGAACAGCCTGGCCAAGCTCAAGTACATGGTGATCATCGACCCGCTGGCCACCGAGACCTCGGAGTTCTGGCAGAACCACGGCGAATACAACGACGTGGACCCGGCCAAAATCCAGACCGAGGTGTTCCGCCTGCCTTCCACCTGCTTTGCGGAAGAAGATGGATCGCTGGTGAACTCGGGCCGCTGGCTGCAATGGCACTGGAAGGCCGCCGACCCGCCGGGCGATGCCAAAAACGACCAGGACATCATGGCCGGCATCTTCCTCAGGATCAGGGAGATGTACAGGAAGGATGGCGGAGCCTTTCCCGATCCCATCCTCAACCTGACCTGGAAGCATCGCCAGCCGGCTTCGCCGTCGCCGGAAGAACTGGCAAAGGAATATTCCGGCAAGGCGCTGAAGGACGTGACCGATCCGAAGGATGCGACCAAGGTGCTGGTGAAGGCCGGCGAACAGTTGAACGGCTTCGCCGAATTGCGCGACGACGGTTCGACGTCCTGCGGCTGCTGGATTTTCTCCGGTGCCTGGTCGGAGAAGGGCAACCTGATGGCGCGACGCGACAACAGCGATCCGTTCGGCATCGGCCAGACCTTGAACTGGGCGTTTTCGTGGCCGGCCAACCGGCGCATTCTCTACAACCGCGCTTCCTGCGATCCGAGCGGCAAGCCTTACGATCCAACGCGCAAGGTGATTGCCTGGGACGCCGCCACCGGCAAATGGGGCGGCGCCGACATTCCGGACTTCAAACCGGACTCTGCTCCGGAAGACGGCATGAGCCCCTTCATCATGAATCCGGAAGGTGTGGCGCGTTTCTTCGCCCTCGACAAAATGGCGGAAGGGCCTTTCCCCGAACACTACGAGCCGATGGAGTCGCCCCTCGCCGCCAACCCCTTGCATCCCAAGAACGACAAGGCGCGGGCCAACCCGGCCGCGCGGGTGTTCAAGGACGATTGGGCCACCTTCGGCAAGCCGGACAAGTTCCCTTACGTGTGCACCACCTACCGGCTCACCGAGCACTTCCACTTCTGGACCAAGCACGTCCGCCTGGATGCCATCACCCAGCCCGAACAGTTCGTGGAAATCGGCGAGGAACTAGCCAGGGAAAAAGGCATCAAGGCAGGCGACCATGTGCGGGTGAAATCCAATCGCGGCTTCATCGTCGCTGTCGCGGTGGTCACCAAGCGCATCCGCACCCTGGATGTGGCGGGCAAGAAGGTGCATACCGTAGGCGTGCCGATTCACTGGGGCTTCATGGGCATCGCCAAGAACGGCTATCTCACCAATACCCTGACCCCATTCGTGGGCGACGCCAACACCCAGACGCCGGAGTTCAAGGCGTTCCTGGTTGACGTCGAGAAAGTCTAGGAGACGGCCATGGCACTGCAATCTCTCGACATCACGGCGCGTTCCGCCACCACCACGCCCGTACCCACCGCTCGGCAAACCACGAAGGTGGCCAAGCTCATCGACATCTCCAAATGCATCGGCTGCAAGGCTTGCCAGGTGGCATGCATGGAATGGAACGACCTGCGCGACGAAATCGGCACTACCACGGGTATCTATGACAACCCGCGCGACCTGTCCGACCAGTCCTGGACGCTGATGCGCTTCTCCGAAGTGGAGGTGCAGCCGGGGCGGCTGGAATGGCTGATCCGCAAGGACGGCTGCATGCATTGTGCCGACCCGGGCTGCCTCAAGGCCTGCCCGGCGCCGGGGGCGATCGTGCAGTATTCGAACGGCATCGTGGATTTTCACGAGGAGAACTGCATCGGCTGCGGCTACTGCCTCACCGGCTGTCCTTTCAATATTCCGCGCTTCTCGAAGAAGGACAGCAAGGCCTACAAGTGCACGCTCTGTTCCGACCGTGTGGCAGTCGGGCTGGAGCCCGCCTGCATCAAGACCTGTCCCACCGGTGCGCTGGTCTTCGGTTCCAAGGAGGACATGATCCTGCACGCCGAGGGGCGCATCGCCGACCTCAAGGAGCGGGGGTTCAGCAATGCGGCGCTGTATGACCCGCCGGGCGTCGGCGGCACCCATGTGATGTACGTGCTGCAGCACGGCGACCAGCCCGAGCTGTATGCAGGCCTGCCGAAGGACCCGGGCATCAGCCCGCTGGTCAGCGTGTGGAAGGGCATCGCCAAGCCCTTGATGAGTCTTGGCATCGGCCTGGCCGTGTTTGCCGGCTTCTTCCATTTCGTCACCGCCGGTCCCAAGGAAATAGAGGAGGAAGAGGAGAATCGATCATGAGCAAGCTGATACAACGCTACACCGCCGGCGAACGCACCAATCACTGGGTGGTGGCCATTGCCTTCGTCCTCGCCGCGCTCTCGGGGCTGGCGCTGTTCCACCCGGCCTTTTTCTTTTTCTCGCATTTGCTCGGCGGCGGCACCTGGGCACGCATCCTGCATCCCTTCATCGGCGCGGTGATGTTCCTGTTTTTCATCGCCATGGCCTCGCGGTTCTGGCGGTTCAACCGCATCGTCCCCGCCGACCGTCAGTGGATGAAGCGTATCGGGGATGTGTTGCGCAACCGCGACGAGGGCCTGCCCGAACCCGGCAAGTACAACGCCGGGCAGAAATACCTGTTCTGGGTCATGGTGATCAGCATTCCCGTGCTGCTGGTTTCCGGCATCGTCATCTGGCAGCCGTGGTTCGCGCCGTATTTCCCCATCTGGCTCATGCGCCTGGCTGTTGTCGTGCACGCGCTGGCCGCCTGGGTCGTCATTCTCGGCATCGTCGTGCACGTCTATGCCGCCATCTGGGTCAAGGGAACGATCCAGGCCATGACGCGGGGCACGGTGTCCGAGGCCTGGGCCAAATACCATCACCGTGCCTGGTACCGCGAGATGACCGGCAAGTAATCCCCTCGCCCTGGAAAGGAAAGCCATGACGACGCCCCTCCTGCAACCCGGCCAGATCGAAGCGGCGGCCGGCAGCATTCCCGAACTGCGGTTGCCGCCCGCCGACATCTTCCTCACCTGTGCCCGTAGGCTGGAGCAGTTGGCCGAACGCCACGCCATGGGAGACTACCTGCGCTTTGCCGCCCGCCTTGCGCGGGCGCAGCAGGCGCAGCTGGACGACGCGCCCGCGACAGGACTGCCTGCGCCCGAACGGCTGGCGCAATGCCGCGAGCACGCCATGCCGCCGCTGGCGCCAGCCGGTCTGCCCCGGCCGTCCGGCTGGCGCGACACCGCCCGGCATCTGGCGCGCGCGGTTCAGCCGAGCCTGCCCGCAGCCGGACAGGCCGCGCTGCAGCCGCTGCTGGAAAGGCAGGACGCCTGGCTCGACGAACAAGCCGAGCTGCTGCTCGACGGCGCCACGAAATACCTGAACGCCGCCGTGGCACCGGTGATCGGCGCCGCGCTGCAGGTGCACTGGACGCATCTCGCCCGTCAGCTCGATCCCGCCCAGGTGGCGCGGCCCGAGCTGCCCAACCTGTGCCCGGTATGCGGCTCGCATCCGGTCAGTTCGGTGGTGCGCATCGGCGGGGCCGAAAACGGCCTGCGCTATCTGCGCTGCGCATTGTGCAGTTCGGAATGGCACGTGGTGCGGGCCAAGTGCAGCAACTGCGACAACACCCGCGGCATTGCCTACTATCACCTGGAGGGTGGCGACAAGGTGGTGCGGGCGGAGAGCTGCCCGGAGTGCCAGAGCTACCTGAAAGTCGTGCACCAGGACACAGACCCGCTTGCCGATCCGGGGGCCGACGAGCTCGCCAGCCTGACGCTCGATCTGCTGATGGACGAGGCGGGGTATGCCCGCAGCGGAATCAACTGGTATCTGATTCAGGGCCATCCGGCGTAGGACCTGCCGATTCGCCAAGCAAAGCGATTGTCTGTCGTGCGCAGCGTCCAGGTTCGTCCGCCTCGATCGATCGCCGGATGAACACCCGAAAGAAGGAACTTTCCATGCAACGACGCGAATTTCTGCTGACTTCCGCTGCCCTGGCCGTCGGTGCGGTCTGGCCCGCCCGCCACGGCATGGCGGCATTCAACCCGTCGCCGGACAACGGCTGGCGAAGCTTCGAGGTCACCTTGCGGGTGGAGGTGGTCAAGCCGGAAGGTGCCACCCGAGTCTGGCTGCCGTTGCCCTCGGTGCAGGAGCAGGACTGGATCCGGCCGATGGGCAACCTGTGGCAGGGCACTGCCGCAAATGCCCGCCTGGTGCGCAACCCGGACTACGGCGCCGAGATGCTCTACGCGGAATGGGAAGCCGGCGAGCAAGCTGTCATCGAGGTCACCAGCCGCATCGCCGCGCGCGACCGCGCGGTCGACCTCAGCCAGGCCGGCCGGGCGGCCCCGTTGTCGCGTGCGTCGCACCGGCTCTATACCCGGGCCACGAAACTGCTGCCCACCGACGGCCTCGTCAAAAAGAGCGCGCTTGAAATCACCCGCGGCGCCAAGACCGACCAGGACAAGGCACGCGCCATCTACGGGTGGATCGTGGACAACACCTTCCGCAATCCGAAAACCCGCGGCTGCGGCCTGGGCGACATCCGCTACATGCTGGAGTCCGGCGACCTGTCGGGCAAGTGCGCCGACCTCAATGCGTTGTATGTGGGCCTGGCGCGCGCGGCCGGCCTGCCGGCGCGGGACGTCTACGGCATCCGCATTGCGGATTCGCGCTTCGGCTACAAGAGCCTGGGCAAGAGCGGCGACATCAGCCGCGCGCAGCACTGTCGCGCCGAGGTGTGGCTGGCGGGGCACGGCTGGGTGCCGGTGGACCCTGCTGACGTGCGCAAGGTGGTGCTGGAGGAACCCCCCGGCGGACTTGCCCTCACGGACGAAAAAGTGGTCGCGGTGCGCAAGCGCCTGTTCGGTTCGTGGGAGATGAACTGGCTGGCCTACAACACCGCGCACGACCTGCCGCTGCCGGGCTCGCGCAACGTCACCGTGCCTTTCCTCATGTACCCTCAGGGGGAAACCGCAGCCGGCCTACTGGACAGCCTCGATCCGGCCACTTTCAGCTACCGCATCACGTCCCGCGAAATCACGCCGCAATCCTGACTCGGCGTCGATTCCATCACCAGCCGTCATAGGCTTATTTTGCTCATGGCCTCATGTTTTTCGGATTCATACCGAATATCCATTGATGGGGATATCGATTGACCAGCATGCTTGGCTGATTCACAACGACAACATGGGGTAATGATGCGCCGGATGCGCTTCCATCAGGCAGCATTCACTTTGCTTGAGCTGCTGATCGCGCTCGTTGTCGCTGGGGCCTTGGCAGCGATCGCCATTCCCAATTATCAGAGTTACATCGAGCGCGCCAAGCGAAGCCAGGCGATGGCGGATATCGGCGAACTGGGCATGGCTATCGAGCGTTTTTACACCATCAAGTTTACCTATCCAGCCAATCTGGCCGCACTGGGCGGGAACCTGCCGGTCAACGATCCGTGGGGAAACCCCTATCAGTATCTGGGAATCGAGGTTGTGCCTCCCCCCAATACCGGCGCCGTTCGGCGTGACAAGAACTTGAATCCCCTGAACAGTGACTATGACCTGTACAGCATGGGGCCGGACGGGCAAACCCAGAAGCAACTCACCGCCACAAAGGCACGGGATGATATTGTCCGTGCCGGAAACGGCGGTTACATTGGCGTGGCATCGGAGCACTGAAACTTGCTGCGCCCGCACCTGAAAAGCAAGTTCGGGCGCCGACTGTTCCTGCTTTTTCTGCTGGCGGCACTCCTTCCGATGGGAGGGCTTGCGGTCTATGCCTATTTCCGTGTCAACGACATGCTGGTGGAGGCCAACGATCAGCGTCTTCAACAGGACAGCAAGGCACTGGGCATGAGTGTGATCCAGGAACTGAACTGGCGCGCCCACGTCCTGCGACGCGAGGCGATCCGCATCACCGATGGCGGGGACCTGTCCCAAACACCGCCAGAAGGCTTTCTAAGCCTGACATTCTGGCCCGACTCCGCCGACCTCACCCCCGGCCAGGCGCGCCATCTCGCGCACGGCAAGACAGCACTCCGTCTGACCTTGGGAGATGACGCGGGTATGCTGCTGCGTTCCGAGGTGTCCGACCGCTTGTTGTTTGCGCGTCTGGATATGACGAGCATATGGCGTAACGATCACGCGCCGGAGCGCTATTGCATTCTGGACACGGATCACCGGACGCTTTACTGCACACCGAACTTGCAAGCGCCGGCGCCGACGGCGTGGCCAAGCACCCAGACTCGACAAAACACCGGTACTTTCACCTGGCATATCGGCAATGAGGCGTTTCTTGGCGGCTTCTGGCGGGCTCGCCTGCAGGCCCCCTACGCCCATCCCGGCCTGATCGTCATGGTGGCGGAACCGAAGCAAGCCCTCCTGCGCAGCCTGACGCAGTTTCGTCTGGCGTTTTTCGCCATTGCGGTTCTGGCCTTTGGCTTTGCGCTATTGCTGGCCCTGAACCAGATTCGCCGGCAGTTGCGTCCCCTGGAGCGGCTTGCGGACGGCACTCGTGCCTTGGCAGCGGGCGATTTCTCGGCGCGGATCAGCATATCCGACGACGACGAATTTGGCAGCCTTGCACAATCCTTCAACCACATGTCCGACGCGCTGCAACGCAAGTTCCATATGCTGCAGCTGCTGGCGGAACTGGACCGGGCCATCCTCAATGCTTCGGAGATGGACTATGTCGTTCAGGCGGTGTTAAGCCGCATCCGCCAGGCCATTCCCTGCGACTGCGCAGGGATCATGCGTCTCGATGACCAGGGCGGCGGCACATTCTTCACTGCATGCGACTCGCAGGAGCAGCCCGGAAAAGCATGGAATTGCCAGGATGTCAGCCGCTTGCTTCCGGTGAGCGGGGAGCACTCATGGTATAGCCTGAAATGGGGCGATAACCGCCCGGAATGCCTGCGGCACCTGTCCGACCGGCGCCTGGAACAAGCCCTGATCTTTCCGGTCAGGCTCAACCAACGCATCGACAGCCTGCTGATCCTGGCTCACGAACGCCCCGTCGACAACCTTGATGAAATCGTCGAGGCATGCCACACGCTGACCGACCGCTTGGCCGTGGCCGCATCAAACTTTGCCTGGGAAGAAAAGCTCTACCATCAGGGCCATTACGATGCACTGACCGATTTGCCCAATCGGGTGCTGCTTCGGGACCGCGTCGAGCAAGCCTTGATACGTGCCAATCGGGAGCGCACCTCGGTTGCCGTGATGCTCGTCGACCTCGATAACTTCAAGCAGATCAACGATAGCTTTGGACACTCTGCGGGCGACAAATTGCTTGTGGAATGCGCCCGCCGACTCCAAGCCGCCACCCGGCAAAGCGATACTACGGCACGCCTGGGCGGCGATGAATTCGTCGTGGTGTTGCCTGATTTGCCGCGAGGTGACGAATCGACCTTCCTGGATGCACTGGCGCGTAAACTCAATCATGCATTGTCCGAGCCGATGGCCATTACCGAGCGCAGGGTGGCCTTGCTGGCCAGCATCGGCATCGCACTCTTCCCGGAGAACGCATCGAGCTTCGAGGACTTGCTGAAAATGGCTGATGCCGCCATGTACAAATCGAAACGCCACCAATCCGGCAGTTTCTGCTTCTATTCCAGCAACCTGAATGCCGAAGTACGGGCACGTTTCGAACTGATCCAGGACCTTCGCGAGGGCGTCGACAAAGACGAACTATTGCTCCATTACCAGCCCAAGGTATCGACGACGACAGGGTGCATCGTGGCAGCGGAGGCGCTGGTACGCTGGAACTCACCAAAGCGCGGCCTGGTGCCACCGGGCCAGTTCGTGTCGCTGCTCGACGAGATCGGACTGGGGAACTGGCTTGGCGAGTGGGTGATGGAGCATGCCTGCGCCCAGATGGTCGAATGGGATCGCCAGGGTCTGGCGGCTATCCCGGTGTCGGTGAATCTCTCCCCGCTGAACTTCCAGGAAGGCAATCTGATCGCCAAGATCGAGGACATCCTGAACCGGCACAGTCTCGACCCACGCCGCCTGGAACTGGAAATCCTCGAAGCCACGGCGGCGAATGAGTCACCCGAGATATACGCCACCCTACTGGGGCTGCGGGCGATGGGCATCAGTATTGCTCTGGACGATTTCGGCACAGGCTATTCGTCGCTGGTCTATCTAACCCAATTGCCGGCCAATGTACTCAAGCTGGATCGCGCCTTCATCCGCAACCTGGCCACCGATCCGCGGCAGCAGTCCATTGTCGAGAGAATCATCGCCCTGGCCCGCGCATTGGATTTCCAGGTTGTAGCGGAAGGTGTGGAGGAAGAACGCCAGAGGACACTTCTTTCCATCATGGGCTGCGACCTGATCCAGGGGTACTTGATCAGCCGACCCGTGGCTGCCCGTGAATTCGCCGCGCTACTTCACGCCAATGGACCACATGAGATCAAAGCTGACAGCCTTGCCCGCTGAATGTCCGTTGTGGCACCAGTCAGCCTTGTTACTCAAATTTCCGTCAAGGTGCGAAACACCTCGTTGAAAGACACCTCGCTGTTGCGAACAAAACATGCGACTTCCGCGACGCCGCATACGGACAGCTCGTCGCCCGCCATCATCCAGCCCCGGGCGGGCCAGCCCGTCGTGCCGGAAAGCGTCATGAACATGTCGCTGTTGTGGAGCATGAAGCGCCCGTTCGCGTGGCACAACTCGGCCGCCAGTTGCGTGTCGATCTGATCCAGATGGCCGGTGGCCTCCGCAAGCGTCCCGTCGTCATAGACGCGCAGTGCGGCCACGACGCCATCGAGCATCAGCAGGCGTTCCAGATGCGGCATGGCGATGCTCCTTCCAAGGTCAGGCGGCGGCGTTGAAGCGCAGGTAAGCCGCGTCGTAATCGAACTCCCGGCTGTCTGCCAGGATCGCGCTGCCATTCATGCCCATCATCACGTGGTCCAGGGTCACGACGGCAAAGCCGCGTTCGGGTAGAAACCCCGTCTGGCCCGTCAGCTTCGTCCACCCCGTGGCCTGCATGCGGTAGATCGCCATATTGGTGGCGCACATCTGGGCAACCAGCTCGGCAAAGTCGCGCTCCAGATTTCCCCGCATGTCGCCGAGTTCGCCGGTGCAGGAAAATTCGAACGCACCGTATACCCCGGGCAACGTCATCAGTTCATCCAGTGTGGGCATCGGATTCTCCTTTCAACCTAGAAACCGTAGTTGGACGCGTCCGATGGCGCGTCTGGGTGGGTGACTGCCGCGAAGCGAGGAGGCGGCAGGCCAGGGCCTGCAACGACGAGCGACAAAGGCAGGCGCGTGCCCGGGCGTGCCAGCGGGCGTGTAGCGGGTGCAGCTTCCTGGTGAACGTGATCGAGGCGGAAACGCGAAAGCCATGCGAAATTCCTTACGCTAATGAGCGGTCAACTGCGGTTTTTAGGTTCAAAACGGCTTGATCAGTTCGGTGCCGGCCGCGTCCGTCATGGCCTCGATGAGCCGATTGAAAGGGGCCAGCCGCCCCTGCACGATGCAGGTGCCGTCATAGACCGTGACGACGGCCCATTCGGGCCCCCACGTCATCCAGCCATGAGCGCTCCAGCCGGACTGGCCGGGCATGCGATCCAGCAGGCGACCCTGCATCTCCATCGTCATCGTCAGGGCTGCGCACAGCTCCATCATTTCCGCCACTTCGGCTTCGCTCAGGGCGCCTTCGAACTCTTCCACGAAGCCTTTTCGGGAAAAGACCCCGGCACTCACCACGCCCGGCAATTTCAGAAGCTCCGATGCTCTCGACATGACGCCCTCGCAAAAACGTGGCCCTTCGTCTGAATGGTAGAGCGGCTTCGAAAAACGACAATTGGAAATTCGCCGCGCCGCGTCAGATTGCTTCATGCGCAGTCGCATGATGCCGAGTACGCCGCGATGCCATGAAAATCAACAGGCTAGGGCGCGTCGTTCAAGTGGCCTTGCACAGGCGCGTGCAGCGGTTTGTCGGCTCCGACGACGTCGGCCTGCTCGTCGGTTGCGAGAGGCTCTTCGGTATCGATCTGATGCTGCAGCACAGCGAGGTCGGCTTCCGAGGCGTCGGTGCCTGCGTGCGATCGCTCGAGGATGCGTTCGCGCAAGGTGGCGACGGCAACCGGGAAATCGAGAATGCGGAATGCCACGCCGTGCGACTGCGCCACGTCGTGAAACAGGTCACGCTGCCCGCGCGCGGTGAAAGTGGCGTCGACGATCACCGGCCAGCCGGCGTCGAGGAGGCCGCCCGCCAGGCTTGCGAGGTGAGCGTAGGTGCGCTGCGTGGCATCGGCCGCATATAAGTCCTGCCCGATGCTGGAGCCGCTCCGTTCCAGGGCGCCGAGTCCGGCCAGCCGCTTGCGTTCGACGTCTGAGCGCAGGCGGATGGCGCCCGGGTTCTGCATCAGGGTGCGCGTGACGGTGGTCTTGCCGGAGCCCGACAGGCCGTGGGTGATGTCGAGGCGCGTGGGCTGCGGGCGTGTCAGCGTCGCGGCCCGTTGCAGCAGCGTACGCACGTCGGTGAGCACGGCGTCACGTTCGGGGCCGGCGGTCTGCCCGGTGCGTATGGCCGCCACCTTGGCGCGCACCAGCGCGCGGTACACCGCGTAATAGCGCAGCAGCGCGAGGCCTGCGTAATCGCCGGTGGCTTCGAGCCAGAGGTTGAGGAACAGCCACGCCCAGTCGGCATGGCCGCGCTGCAGCAGGTCCATGTAACAGAACGCGACTTCGGACTGGATGTCGATCCAGCGCAGTTCGGGATTGAATTCGATGCAGTCGAATACCAGCAGCTGGCCGTCGACCCAGGCGAGGTTGCCCAGATGCAGGTCGCCATGGCATTCGCGCACCAAGCCGTTGCGCTTGCGCGCGGCCATCAGCGGGGCGAGCCGGGCGTGCTCGGCTTCGCTCCAGCGCTGCAGGGTGTCGAGCTGCGCACGGTCGGCCGGGTCGTCGAGGCGCGGCGCGATCTGCGCAAAATTCTGCGCCACCGGTCGCCAGATTGCTTCCGGGCTGCCCCAGGGGCTGTCCGCCGCGGCACGCGCGCAGCCTTCGAGATGGAAGCGGGCGAGGGTGGCGGCGATGGCTTCGACGTGGCGTGCGGTCATGCCGCCCGCTGCGTCGAGCCGGTCGAGCGTGGCGTCCGGCGGGAACTGACGCATCTTCACGGCATACTCGAAGGTCTCGCCGACCCCGTTGACGCGTGGGGCATCCGGGGTGCCGGTGATGGGGACGACGTCGAGATAGATGGCCGGCGCGAGCCGCCGGTTGAGTTGCACTTCATCGCAGCAGGCGTGCAGGCGCTTGTCGATGCTGCTGAAATCGAGGAAGCCGAGGTCGAGCGGCTTCTTGATCTTGTAGGCGAATTCGCCGGTGAGCAGAACCCAGGAGATATGGGTTTCGATCACGCGGACCGGGCCGGCCGCGTGATCGTAGCAGGCCGGGTCATGCAGGCTGCGGATCAGCCCGGGCATATCGCCCGTCGCGTCCGGCATCGCGTCCATGCCTGCCTGGCCGGCCATGGAATGTGCCCTTACAGCTGGCGCGCGTAGTCTTCCAGCTGCCGCTTGGCCGCATCGAAGGCGTCGCGCAGCGCGACGTAGACATCCTCGTTGGCCTGCCTGTCCACCACGATTTCCGAACCGGGCACGCCGAGGTCGATGTGGATGTTGAACGGTTTGCCCTGCTGCTGATGCTTGGCGGGCTGCTCGACCACCACCCGGCAACTGATAATGTCGCCGAAGACTTGATCGAGCTTCTGCGCCTTGTCGCGGATGTGCGCGTCGAGGGCGTCGGAATGGGGAATGTCGCGGAAGGTGATTTGAAGCGGGGTTTTCATGGTGACTCCGGTGGTTGGGATGGAAGCAGGGCAATCCTGCTTCCGCTTACATTTTCGGGTGGCCCCCCTGGGCATACTGTTTTTCGCGCTGCTCCTGGCACACGATGCAGCGCTTGGCGGTGGGGTAGGCCTCCAGGCGGCCGAAGCCGACGTCGTCGCCGCAGTCGATGCACACGCCGTACTCGCCGTTCCTGACGCGCTGCAACGCAGCTTCGATGTCGCGCATGCCGTCGATATGGCGGTCCAGGATGGTCAGGTTGAAGTCCGCCAGGGCATTGGCCAGCGATTCGTCCCCGGTATCGCCCGGTTCGTTGTTGAGCAGGTCGATGCGATGCTGGTTGCCCGAGTTGTCCAGTTCTTCGCGCACTTCGCGCAACAAGGCCTGGTAGTTCCCCTTCAGTTTCCGGGTCAGCTGATCGAGCTGCGATTGGGTGAGCGTAGCCATCGAATCTCCTGCGAATGGTTGGATGGAATCCCTTGACGCATTATCAGGATAGCAAGCTCCTGTTTCAAACGTAAGCCGAAATCCCGGCGCGGCGTCAGGACAGCAGTGTTGTGAATTAGAAATAGCGGGACAAATAAAACGGATGGATTTTTTCGCAGGGCAAGGCGCGAGGAGGCGACATAGTTCGGTCTATGGCAACGACGAGCAACGCCGCCATGCGGAAAAAGACGCTGTTTTATGTCTCGATATTTCTGATTCACGACACTAGGGCATGACGCAGGCTTGCGATGACGTCGCGGCGCAAGCTGCGCCAGTGCGGACCGCCGGCCAGGACATGCCGGTGATTGATTTCGAGTTCGATGCCGAGATACGCGTCAGCCGAAAAGCGGCGGCGCAGGTAGGCGGTGAAGCCGTCCGACCTGCCGCGGTAGGGATAGTTGCGGCGCACCGTCCATCCGGGCGCCGCTACCTTGAGTCGGGCCTGCCAGCGGCGGCACAGTTCGGTCTCGCCGGGTCGCGCCGGATCGTAGAGCAGGCCGATGTCGGCCTTGCGGAGGGTGCCGTCGAGTTCCGGCGTGAAGCTGTGCGAGGAGAGGTGGACCACCCGGCTGCCGTCCGCCACCGCTGCGGCGATGTGCGCCTCGACCCGGTTGCGGTAGCGCAGGTAGTAGCGCTTCAGGATGTCGCGCCGGACCGCGGCGGGTTCATTCCGGGTGGCCTCGGAGTAGAGGGTAGGATGGCCGACGGAGCGGTTGAGGTCGATCAGCAGGCGACTGGTGGTGGAGACGAACAAGGGCGCGGCCAGCGCCCGCGACAGTTCGCGGGCCAGGATGCGCGCACCGGGATCGAAGCCGCGATGGGATTGCAGCAAGGCTTCGAAGCCCGCAAACAGGGGGCGGTAGCGGGCCGGGATGCGGTTGCCGCCGTGCTCGCAGGTGATCAGGAGGTGGTCGGCCATGCATCAGTCGCCGAACATCCGCCCCGCTGCGAGGCAGTCGCACAGTGTCTGGTAGACCGACTGCAGGTGCGCATGCGAGCAGTCCGCCCCCAGCGCGCGCAGGATGCGGCGGGCGAGCGGCCCCTGTTCCAGGATCACCCGCAGCGGTTCGCGCCAGCATGCGGAATGCGCCGGCGACGCCGTTGCGATGAGATGCTGCCAGAGTTCGCCGGCCCGCCAGGGCCGCTCGGCCAGACCCAGCAGCCGCAGGTAGCCGGCATCGTCGATCACCGCCTGCTCGGCATCGCGGATGCAGGCGAGCAGGATCGCCACCAGGGCATCCGTGCCGAAGGCCTGCTGCGCGGCCAGCGGCGACCAGGCCGCATCGTAGAGCGCCCGGATGGCGGCCGTCGCGGCGGCGGCGATGGCGAGGTCGGCCTGCGGGCATTCCTGCACGTCGATGACCCGCACTTCGATGGCGTTGCGGTCAAAGCGCGGAATCGCGCCGCGGGCGTTGAGCCATTCGTGCCGCAGTACGCCGTGCGGGTCGAGCGGGGCGATGTCCCGGTACATCGGCGCCAGGACCTGGTCCTGGTATTCGGCACGGCTGCCGACCGTATCCGGGATCACCCGGCCGGCCACCGACGGGACGCGCTCGCCGGCCGTGCGGTAGGCTTCCAAGCGGGTGTCGAGAAAGCCGCTGGGCTTGCCGTCGGCGATGGGCGAACTCGCGGCGAGTGCCGGCAGGATGGGCAGCACGATCCGCACGGCGGCGTGCAGCCGGGCGAATTCGCCGTCGTCGGCGAAGGGCAGGTTGAGGTGCATGCTCTGCAGGTTGGCCTGGCCGTGTTTCCTGCAGCCGAAGATGCGGTCGTAGGCCTGGTAGACGGGCGCGTCCGCGTGGGGCCACAGATGCGTCTCGGCGGCGGGGTTCATCCAAGGGTGCATGGCGCCGGGCATGAGTTGCGCGCCGAGAGGCTGGAGCAGCCGGTTGACGGCATTGACCTCGGCCTGGAATCCCGCGGCCATGGGTTCGAGTGCAGGTTCGGGGCGGGCGTTCTTGATCTCGAGCAGGTGCAGCACGATCTCGTTGGACCAGCCGAATCGTGCACGGCTGTCCGCCGGCGCGCTGCGCGCTGCGGCCTGCAGCAGGGTGTCGGCCAGCGGCATGACCGCAAGCGTGCGGCGGTCCACGATCATGTATTCGAGTTCGATGCCGTAGCCCGCAAATGCATGCAGCGCGGGAGCGGGGTTCATCGGGGAGTGCCCAGCTTGCGCGCCTCGATGCGGCGCACGAACGACCCCATGATCTCGCGGTAGAGCGCGTCCTTCAGCACGCCGTCCTCGTTGCCGGCGTCGACGTTGGGGTTGTCGTTGACCTCGATGACATAGCAGCGGCCGCCGACCTGCTTGATGTCCACGCCATAGAGGCCATCGCCGATGAGGTTGGCCGCCTTGAGCGCGATCTTCACCACCTCTTCCGGCACTTCCGCCACCGCCACGGCCTTGACCGGGCCTTCTTCGTAGCCGCGACGGCCGGGTTCGCGCTTGACGATCTGCCAGTGGCCGGCGGCCATGAAGTATTTGCACGCGAACAGCGGCCGCCGGTCGAGGATGCCGACGCGCCAGTCGAATTCGGTGGGCAGCCATTCCTGCGCGACGATCAGCTCCGACTTTTGCAGCAAGGCGCCCACCCTGGCAAGCAGGTCCGGTTCCGATTCCACCTTGTCCACCCCGAGCGAACCCGAACTGTCCGGCTGCTTGAGCACGCACGGCAACCCGAGGTGGGGAATGATCCGGTCGATGTTGCCGGGGTGGACCATCAGCGTGCGCGGCGCAGGCAGGTTGTGGCGGGTGAGCAGTTCGGCCAGATAGACCTTGTTGTTGCACTTGAGGATGGAATCCGGATCGTCGATCACCACCAGGCCTTCCGCGGTGGCCCGCCGCGAGAAGCGGTAGGTGTAGTGGTTGGCATAGGTGGTGTCGCGGATGAACAGGGCGTCGAACTCGGGCAGCCGCCCGAGGTCGGCGCGGGTGATGAATTCGGCCGCCAGTCCCACCTCGGCGGCGGCCTTCTCGAAGCGCTGCAGGGCCCGGGCATTGGAGGGCGGCTCCGGGTTGCCGGGGTCGCGCAGGATGCCGAGGTCGAAACGCGGCGCAGGGCGCTTGCGCGTGTGCCGGCGCTGGCCTGTGAAATACGCGGTGGCGGCTTCCACGACGAAGTCGTGGTGCGCCGGCGGGATGTCGCTGGCGGCGATGGCGCGCACGCTGCGCAGCTGCCACTGGTCCCGGTGGCGCTCGAAATGGGCCCGCAGCAGCGGGGCCTGAAGGCGGTTGAACAGCCGATGGCTCAAGGGGTCGTGGCGGCTCGCCACGTTGCGCCCGAAGTAGATGCTGAGTTCGAATGCATCCGACTTGATGGGCGCGAGCGACTTTTGCACCAGGTCGTCCAGGTCCTCGGTGAGCAGCCGCACCAGATTCTGCGACTGCAGGTCCTCCATGGTGCTCACCTTGGGGAGCGGCTTGTGGCCGCGCGCCTCGGCCAGGAGGGAGACGTAGTAGCCCAGGCTCTGGTAGCGGTAGGATCGGCACAGGTTGAATGCCTTGACCGAGCGCCATTCGCCATAGGCCGGGTCGGTCAGGTAGGCGCGGGCCGAAACGACGTCGACGCCGGCAAGGTCGAGCGGCCAGTCGTGCGGGTTGTCGACGACGATGAGGATGCTCACGGCGTCTCCGGGGCCGTCCCCGGCGGATAGACGAGCAGCAGGTTGGCGTCGTGCGTGACGATGCCGAGCAGGATCGCGCCGAGCACGCGATCGACGTTGATCCAGTATTCGTGCGCGGGCCCGTAGGGATGCAGATCGTAGGGGTCGGCCACCAGCAGGCTGTGTTTTTTCCGGTCGTAGCCCCCGATCACGACGAAGTGGCCGGACGGCAGGCCGCGGATGTCGTCGGGCTCGTCGTTGGGTCCGTATTCCCGCACCGCACGATACAGGTAGGTGGAATTCAGGCCGGTGATGATGGGCAATTTGCGGCGCAGCAGGCTGCGAATCAGGGGGCGCGAAAGATCGGTCAGGCGCAGCCGGCCGCCCAGCCGCAGGAACTCCAGATAGCCCTCGGTGACGTGCTGCAATCGGGCGTCGTGCGTTTTCGCCTCCCGCTGCTGTTGCAGGCGCCCGGCAATGTCCACCCCTGGCGCAAACCAGGTGGGGTCGAACACCGTCAGGTTGTAGGTGTAGATGGTAGCCTGGTAGCCGTGGCGCAGCGCGTCGCAGGCCAGGAAGATCGCGAACGTGCCGCCGTGTTCCATTCTGTGGGTGCGCTCGATCACCTCCGCAAGCGATACGTTCCCGCCCCAGTAGGTGTAAACGGCATGCAGGCAGGTCGGGCCGCAGGTCGTCTCGTCCGGTTGCGGCAGCATCCTGAGCGGCAGGCGCAGCGTGATGGGATGCATGAAACGGTCCTCGCCTGGACGTGTCGGGTGCCGCGTCGATCCGCGGGGCCGGCGCCGGCCTAGCGTCCTGAGTTAGAAATTCGCTGAATGGAAATGACGAGAATCTTCCGCATACTGTGTTGCACATCCTCGCCAGGTGTTCAACCTGGCTGCGGTTTGCGCCTTGCCTACGAAAGATTTCGTCATTTCCATCAACCTGTTTCGTTGGCCTATGCAAATGTCCGATCAACGTATTTCTAACTCAGGACACTAGCGTTCCCACACCACGCGCAGCAGGTTTTCCTTTTCGTTGTAGTGATACTCCAGTTCGCCCTGATAGGCATGGTGCAGCGCTTCGCCGATGCCGCGGGCGAGGTGGATGTCGGTGGTGGTGATCTGGACGCCGTCGTCCTGGTCCGCGATTTTCATGATGCGTTTCAAGGGATGCTCCGCCTTGGCCTGGGCTTCCTCGTTCTTCACCAGATGCAGCAGCTCCTCGCGGTGATCCTTGAAGAACGCGCCGCCTACGCTCACGTAGCCAGCCGGGAAATCGTCATGGATGCGGTGGCAGGCCGGACACATTTCCTCGTGCGCCTGGGCCGGCCTCACCAGCCATTGCCAGCGCCCATCGTGGAACACCGCGCCGCATTGCGGGCACACCGTGGGCTCGGCCAGCTTGTGTTTGGCCATGTAGGCGTCGTGACGCGTTTCCTGGACCATGCGGTCGCGCCTGACGGGCTGGAAACCGGCGAATCGTGCTTTCATGTCGTGCTCCTTCTGGTGACAACGAAAATGATGAAGCCGCGTGAACCTCGACCGGTGCGCAGACGCGGCATCCACTTGGTGTCTAGCGTGCGCTCTTTCCCAGCAGCCTGACGGTTTCACGCATGAAGGCGGGCAGGTCGGCGGGCTGCCGCGAGGTGACCAGCTTGCCATCCACCACCACCTCGCTGTCTTCATAGATGGCGCCTGCTGCGCTCAGCTCCTCGGCAACCGAGCCGTAGCAGGTGGCGTGCCGCCCCTGCAGGACACCCGCCGTGATCAGGATTTGCGGTCCATGGCAGATGGCGGCAACCGGCTTGCCGCTGCGCATGAAAGCCTGCGCGATCGCGATCGCGGCCGCGTCCTTGCGCAGCGCCGCCGGCGCCTTGCCGCCTGGGAGAACGAGCAAGTCGTAGTCGTTCGGATCGACGTCGCGCAGCGCCTTGTTCACGGCCACCTCGTAGCCGTGCTTGCCGTTGATTTCCCCCGTCGAGATCGAGGCGACGTCGACTTCCAGTCCTTCCTCTTGCAGCCGGTAGAACGGGTACAGCAGTTCGGAATCCTCGAAATGGTCGGCGCTGACGACAAGTGCTCTCATGACAACTCCTCTAGGTCTTGCGTTCCAGTGCAATCCCGAGCAACTCGATTACCACACCCAGCGCCAGCACCGCCAGCCCGGCCCATATTTCTGGCGCCAGCGCCATCAGCACGCCGCCCAGCACCACCAGGACAATCGCCAGAACACGCCTTGTTTGCTGCTTTCTCAACATGCCTATTCGTAGCGCAGGAAATCTTCGGCGAGGGTGTCGGGGCCGAACAGTTCGATCATCGCCTCGATCTCCGACAGCAGCGTGTCGTCCTCGTCGTCTTCCATGACGCCGTCACCCACCAGTCGCGCGCCCAGGCCGGCAATCAGGGCGTCCCTGACCGTGGCGAGGCTCGCAGAGTTTTCGCGGTTCTCGTCGTTGATCACCGCTTCGATCGCGCGCGAGAGCGGTTCGCTGGCGTAGGCCTGAATGAAATCGATTGCAAGCGCTGCGGCGCCGAACTCCTCGATGAGGGCGTCCAGTTCGTCGAGCAGCGATTCGCTGATGTCGAAATGATGCAGTCGCTCGGCCTCCTTGAAATCGGCCGGCAACAGATCGGCGAGAAAGCGGCGCACCGCCATCAGCGTGACGGGCTGTTCGGCCTCGGGATTGTCGACCCGGCCCCTGAGCAGTGCCGACAGGCGTGGGCTGACGCGGCTGGCAACATCGATGGAATTTCGGGTCATGGCTGTTCCTGGGTGTATGCGCCGAACGGGCGAAGCGTGACGTTCCGGTTTCACCGTCTATATCAAGGTATAGCAGATGGTTTTCGCGTCTCGCACCATGCACCTGACGTATCGCGTGACGGAAATCGACGGGACATCAAGCTGAGGGTGATGGACAGAAACCGCTCCCCACATGTTTCACACCAGCCGGAACTGGCTGCCAAGCTCGGCTTCCTTGGACGGCCGCAGGCCTACCCGGAGGCGACCGCGCGGGTGGACGCGGTTGAGACCCACATGTCCTGGGTCTTCCTCACCGACACCCATGCCTACAAGCTGAAGAAGCCGGTGTGCTATCCCTACCTCGACTTCAGCACGGTCGAAGCGCGGCGCCGGGATTGCGAGGAGGAAGTCAGGCTCAACCGGCGGCTGGCCGCCGAGGTCTACCTCGGGGTGGTACCGCTGGTGCGCGATGCGGAAGGGCGCCTGAGCCTGAGCGGAAAAGGGGAGACGGTGGACTGGCTGGTGCAGATGCTGCGGCTGCCGGCGGATCGCATGCTCGACCATCTGCTGCGCAGCGGGACCGTCGAACAGGTAGAAATCATTCAACTCGCCCATCGTCTCGCCCGCTTCTATGCGGCAACGGCTGCGGAAACCATCGCGCCCGATGCCTATCGGCACGATCTTGCCGCGCGCATCGAGGACAACCTGCAGGAATTACGCAGCCCGGAATTCGACCTGCCCCAGGCCGGGCTGGAGCATATCGCGCATCTCCAGCTGCGCTTCCTGCAAGACCATGCGGAATGCTTCGATTCCCGCGTGCGGCAGGGCCGCATCGTCGAAGGCCACGGCGACCTGCGGCCAGAGCACGTGTGCCTGCTGGCGGAACCGGTCGTCATCGATTGCCTGGAATTCAGGCGCGAATTCCGCATCCTCGATCCAGCCGACGAGCTGGGCTACCTGGCGCTGGAATGCGAGCGGCTGCACGCGCCGCAGGTGGGGGGCTGGATGCTGGAAGCGTATCGCGAGGCGAGCGGCGATGCCCCGCCCGACGCGTTGATTCATTTCTATCAGAGCTGCCGCGCGGTGCTACGCGCCAAGCTCGCCCTGTGGCATCTGCGCGATGACGGCAGGCATCCGCCCGGGAAGTGGGTCGCAGCGGCCATGGAGTATCTGGACCTGGCGCAGCGGCATGCCGATCTGGCTGGTAGCTGATCCCCTTGCAGATACTTCTCTCCAGTCAACAGTCGGGCCGCGATCGCCGCCCGAG
This sequence comes from Gammaproteobacteria bacterium, assembly GCA_018820765.1. Classification (GTDB taxonomy): domain Bacteria; phylum Pseudomonadota; class Gammaproteobacteria; order Burkholderiales; family Thiobacillaceae; genus Thiobacillus. Next base: position 157,462 of record JAHJNN010000018.1, on the reverse strand, counting down.
CAATCGCGCCTTGGAAGGCGCTCCCACGTAGGAGCGCCTTCCAAGGCGCGATTTTCGCACCGTGACGATCATCATCCCCCCATCAGTTCCACCAGCGAACCGCCGCTGTGCAGGCGACGGATGGCCTCGGCGAACAGGGGCGCCGAATCCAGCACCTCGACCCGGCGGCCCAGCATCGCCGGCGGCAGCCGGAAGGGTGGAATGGAATCGGCGACCAGCAGCTTTTCCAGCACCGGGTCGGCCAGCACCTCGGCCGCTGCACCGGCAAACACGCCGTGGCTGGCGGCGGCAAACACCCGGCTGGCGCCGCGCGCCTTGCACGCCGCCGCCGCGCGCGCCAGGGTGGTGCCGCTGCTGACGAGGTCGTCGAGGATGATCGCGGTTCTGCCGTCGATATCGCCGACCACCGCCTCGCCGGACACCACGCCTTCGCTGCGGCGCTTTTCCATGAAGGCGGAGCCGACCGGGCGGTCGAGTGCACGGGCGAGGGCGTCGCGAAAGGCATCCGCCCGCTTCACCCCGCCCGCGTCGGGCGACACCACCACGACGGCGTCGTCCTGCAGCCGAGCCGCGAACCAGGCGACGAACAGGCCGCGGGCCTCGAGATGCTCGGCCGGGATGCGGAAGGCGTTCTGGTAGGCGGCGAGGTTGTGCACGTCGAGCGTCACCATCCGGTCGGTCCCCACCGCCTCGAACAGCTGGGCGACGTAGCGGCTGCCGAGCGGATCGCGCGGCTTGGTGCGACGGTCCTTGCGCGAGTAGGCGAGATAGGGACAGACGGCAGTGACCTGCGCGGCCGAGGCGTCCTTCAGTGCGCCGATGAAGAACAGCAGGCGGATCAGCTTGTCGTTGGCGCTCATGCCGGGCTCGCCGTACAGCGAGTGGATCACGTAGACGTCGCGGCCGCGCACGTTTTCCAGCGAGCGCGCCTTGTGCTCGCCATCCTCGAAGTCGCGCGCCTCGTGGCGGGACAGCGCGATCCCCAGCGCGGCGGCCACCCGCTCGCCATAGGGGCGGCTGGCGTCGAGGGCGAACAGGCAAAGCGCATCCCGGCTCATCGAACGGTCTCCTTGCCGCTCAAGCGACTGGCAGCATTTTCATAATATGCCAGACTCAGATGGAGCGTCTGCCAGACCGAAAGGCGAGCACCATGGAACCCAGGGAATGCTTTTACCGGGAACAGTTCGGCTACTGCTGGCTGGAGGACGGCCACTGGCTGTTTCAGGCGGTGGATGTGACCGAGCAGCCGGTGGGCGAGCCCGTCGAGGTCGAGTTGGCCGCCTTGGTCTTTCACCACGACCAGGATGAGGAACTGCATTAGAACCGTTCGCCAACCACAAGGCCTGTATCGGGAATCTGAAAGATGCCCCCTATGAAAAATGAACTGGCCCCGGCGCGCTGGCAGCTCCAGCCGGGCGACGCCCTGCTGATCGTCGACGTGCAGAACGATTTCCTGCGCGGCGGCAGCCTGGCGGTGCCGCACGGCAACCAGGTGGTGCCGGTGCTCAACCGCTATATCGGCGCATTCGTGGCGCAGGGTCTGCCGGTCTATGCCACGCGCGACTGGCATCCGGAGCGGCATTGCTCGTTCCGCGCGCAGGGCGGGCCGTGGCCGTCGCACTGCGTCGCCCACACGCGCGGTGCGGAATTCGCCGAAGCGCTGCTGCTGCCGCCTGCCGTCAGCGTGATTTCCAAGGCGACCTCGGCGGACCGGGATGCCTATTCCGGTTTCGACGGCACCGACCTGGATACGCGGCTGCGCGCCGCCGGCGTCCACCGGCTGTTCGTCGGCGGGCTCGCCACCGACTATTGCGTGCTCAACACCGTGCGCGATGCGCTGCAGCTCGGCTACGACGTGATGCTGCTCAGCGACGCGATCCGTCCGGTGGAGGTCCAGCCCGGCGACGGCGAGCGCGCCGAGGCGGAAATGGCCCGGCTCGGTGCACGCAGCATCACCCTGCACGATATGGCTGCATGAACGTCGCGAGCAGCGTCCTGCTGACCGATCTGTACCAGCTCACCATGCTGCAGGGCTATTACGACACCGGCATGGAGGACATCGCGGTGTTCGAGTTCTTCGTGCGCCGGCTGCGCCCCGGGCGCGGTTTTCTGCTGGCGGCGGGGCTCGAACAATCGCTGGAATTTCTCGAACAGCTGCGTTTCACCCCGGAGGAGCTGGATTGGCTGGCGTCCACCGGCCGCTTCAGCACGGGCTTCCTTGCTTCGCTGGAAACGCTGCGCTTTACCGGCGACGTCCATGCAATGCCCGAAGGCACCGTGTTCTTCCCCAACGAGCCGATCCTGCGCGTGACCGCACCGATCCCGCAGGCGCAACTGGTGGAGACGCGGCTGATCAATCTGCTGCATCTGCAGACCCTGATCGCCTCCAAGGCCGCGCGCTCGGTGCTGATGGCGCCGGACAAGCTGCTGGTGGATTTCGGGCTGCGCCGCGCGCACGGCGCGGAGGCTGGCCTGCTGGCGGCGCGCGCCAGCTACCTCGCCGGTTTTTCCGGCACCTCGACGGTGCTGGCCGGCCGGCAGTTCGGCATCCCGCTTTACGGAACCATGGCGCATTCCTTCATCCAGGCACACGACGACGAGGCGCTGGCCTTCGTGCATTTCGCCCATGCGCAGCCCGACAACGTGGTGCTGCTGATCGACACCTGGGACACCGAGGCGGCGACGCACAAAGTGGTGGCGCTGGCGCCGAAGCTGGCGCGCGACGGCATCCGCATCAAGGGGGTGCGCATCGATTCCGGCGATCTCGCCGAGCATGCCCGACGGGTGCGGGCCATCCTCGACGCCGGCGGACTCGGCCACGTCATCCTCTTCGCCAGCGGCGACCTCGACGAATACGTGCTGCGCGACATGCTCGCCGCCGGCGCGCCGGTGGACGGCTTCGGCGTCGGCACACGCCTGGACACGTCGAGCGATCTGCCCTATCTCGATTGCGCCTACAAGCTGCAGGAATACGCCGGCCGTGCACGCCGCAAACGCTCCGAAGGCAAGGCCACCTGGCCCGGACGCAAACAGGTGTACCGCCGGCATGACGCCGAAGGCCGCATGGTCGCGGATGTGGTGACACTGGAAACCGACCCGCAGCCGGGCGAGCCCCTGCTCGTTCCGGTGATGCGCGGCGGCCGCCGTCTGGCGCCGTCCCCGGACCTGGCGGCGGTACGCCGCCACGCGGCGGACAACCTGGCCCGGCTGCCGGAGCCGCTGCGCCGCCTGGACGCATTCGACTACCCGGTGGAGATTGCCCCTGCGCTGCACGAACTGGCGGCGCAGGTCGATCGCGCCACCTTGCCTTCCCCCAGCGACTAGATTGAAAACATGACCCTGATTCCGCCGCTTTCCCCAGACCGTCTGTATCGCCCCTGCGATACTGGGCATTTCACCTTTACGACCACCGCCGAACTCGACGACCTCTCCGAAGGCATCGGCCAGATGCGTGCCATCGATGCGGCGCATTTCGGCATCGGCATGCGCCACGCAGGCTACAACGTCTACGTCATGGGGCGGCCCGGCAGCGGCCGGCGCTTTCTGATCCGCCAGTTGCTCGACCGGCGCGTGGGCGGGGAGGCCAAGCCCCCCGACTGGTGCTACGTCCACAATTTCGACCAGCCGCACAAGCCGCGCGCGATTCAACTCCCTGCCGGCATGGGCACCCGCTTCCACGCCGACATGCAGCATCTGGTGGCGGAACTGCAGGCCACGATTCCGGCCGTGTTCGAGGGCGAGGAATACCGCCGCCGCCTGAGCCAGATCGACGAGGAATACAGCGAACGCCAGACGCAGGCATTCGGCGAGGTGGGCGACGAGGCGGTCAAGCAGGGCGTCACCCTGCTGCGTACTCCCAATGGGTTTTCGTTTGCGCCGATGAAGAAAAACGAGGTGATGAGCCCGGACGACTATGACGCGCTGCCGCAGGAGGAGAAGACACGCATCGAGCAGGCGATTGCCAGCCTGCAGGAACAACTGGAAAAGGTCATCCGCCAGGTCCATCAGTGGCGGCGCGAACGGATCGAGCGGGTGCGCATGCTCAACGAGGAGGTGGTGCTGTTCGCCGTCGGCCACCTGATCGACGACCTGCGCCGCGACTATGCGGATTTCCCGGTGGTGTGCGGCTATCTGAACGAGGTACAGCAGAACGTCATCGAGAGCGTGGACGAATTCCGCCATCCCAAGGAAGGCATGTCCGCGCTTGCCGCGCTTTCCAGCGAACTGCCCGATTTCAGCCGCTTTCGCGTCAACCTGTTTGTGGCGCGGGACGGGACGGAGGGCGCGCCGGTGGTCTACGAGGATCATCCCACCTACCAGAACCTGATGGGCCGGGTCGAGCACGTATCCCAGCTTGGCGCGCTGGTCACCAACTTCATGCTGGTCAAGCCGGGCGCGCTGCACCAGGCCAACGGCGGCTACCTGCTGCTGGATGCATTCAAGCTGCTGTCGCAGCCGTTTTCCTGGGAAGGCCTCAAGCGCGCGCTGTCCACCCGCGAAATCCGCATCGAGTCGCTCGGCCAGATGGTTAGCCTGGTCAGCACCGTGTCGCTGGAGCCGGAGCCGATTCCGCTCGACGCCAAGGTCATCCTGATCGGCAACCGCATGCTGTATTACCTGCTCGCCCAGTACGACCCGGAGTTCGGCGAACTGTTCAAGGTGGCGGCCGATTTCGAGGACGACGTGGTGCGCAGTGCGGACAACGACCTGCTGTACGCCCGCCTGGTCGGCACCATGGTGCGACGGGACACGCTGCGCCCGTTCGATCGCGGCGCCGTGGCGCGGGTGATCGAGCACAGCGCGCGGCGCGCCGAGGATGCGGAAAAAGTCTCCACCCACATGGAAAGCCTGGCCGATCTGGTGCGCGAGGCGGATTACTGGGCGGCACAGGAGACGCGGGAGGTGGTGACGCGCGACGACGTCGAGCGGGCGATCGAGGCGCAGATCAAGCGTTCCGACCGCCTGCGCGACCGCTCGCACGAAGCCATCCTGCGCGGCATCCTGCACATCGACACCGACGGCGAGCGGGTGGGGCAGGTCAACGGCCTGTCGGTGTTCCAGCTCGGCGATTTCAGCTTCGCCCAGCCGTCGCGCATCACCGCCAATACCCGCCTGGGCGACGGCGAACTGGTCGATATCCAGCGCGAGGTCAAGCTGGGCGGTTCGATCCACTCCAAGGGCGTGCTCATCCTGTCGTCCTTCCTGGCGTCGCGCTATGCCGCCGAACAGCCGCTGTCGCTGGCGGCCAGCCTGGTGTTCGAGCAGACCTACGGCCAGGTCGAAGGCGACAGCGCCTCGGTGGCCGAGCTGTGCGCGCTGCTGTCTTCGCTGGCGAACGTGCCGATCCGGCAGTCGTTCGCGGTGACCGGCTCGGTCGACCAGTTCGGCCGCGTGCAGGCGATCGGCGCGGTGAACGAGAAGATCGAAGGCTATTTCGACATCTGCAAGCAGCGCGGCCTGACCGGCAGCCAGGGCGTGCTGATCCCGGCGTCCAACGTGGCGCACCTGATGCTGCGCCGCGACGTGGTAGACGCCGCGGCGACAGGGCGCTTCCATATCTACGCCGTGGCAACGGTGGATGAGGCGCTCGAACTGCTGACCGGCATCCCGGTGGGCACGCCCGAGACCGATGGCAGCCTCGACCAGCGGGTGGCGCAGCGGCTCGAGCACCTGGCCGAACTGCGGCGCAAATACGCGAAAAAGATCGGGCTTGGCGCCGTCGGTCGCCCCGGGAACGGTGATGAGTGAGCAGCCTGCCGGCATCAGGATCCTGGTGGCGCTGGACGCGTCGCCGCGCAGCACCGCAGCGTTGACGGCCGCGGCGTCGCTGGCATCCGAACTCGGTGCCGAACTGGCGGGGCTGTTCGTCGAGGACATCGAACTGCAGCACCTGATCGGCCTGCCCTTCGCACGCGAATTCAGCGTGTTGTCGGGCGCGGGGCGCACCCTGTCGCAAGGAGACATAGAACGCATCTGGCGGCGCGAAGCGGACACCCTGCAGCGTCAGCTGGCCGAGGCCGCCGGGCGCCTGCGCCTGCCCTGGTCGTTTCGCGTGGCGCGCGGCAGGGTGTCGGCCGAAGTGAATACGCAGGCACGGTCGTTCGACCTTATCGTGCTGGGCAAGCGGACCGGAATCGGCGTCGTGACACTGACCCAAACCCGGGTGACCGGCGTGCATCCGAGCTCTCGGGTGGGGCCGGTGCTGGCGCTGTTCGAGGACGCATCGACGTCCGCCCCCAGTCTGGAATTGGGCGCCACGCTGGCGCGCCGCAACGGCGCCGAACTGGTGCTGTTGATCAGCGCCGGCGGCGAGGATGCGTATCGGGCGGCCTGCACGGATGCCCAGACCGCCGTGAACGCGCGCGGAATACGCGGCCGCTGCGTGTGGCTGAGCGCGCTGGATGGCGACAGTCTGATCAAGACGGCGCGCCGCGAAGGCGCTGGCTGTCTGGTGCTGGCCGACCGGGAACGCTTTCTCACGCAGACAGGCTTCGAACGGATGCTCGACGAGATCGAGTGCCCGATCGTGCTGGCCCGCTAGGCGAAAAAAGCAATCGAGAATCGGGACCGACCGGTTCATCCGCAATCTGAACGGAAGGAGAACACGATGAAAACGCCGTTGCAAATCACGTTTCGCGACATTGAACATTCCGAGGCGCTGGAGACACACATCCGCGACAAAGCGGAGAAACTGGAGACCTTTTTCGAACCGATCATGTCCTGCCGGGTGGTGGTGGAAATGCCCCACCAGCACAAGCATCAGGGCAAATTCTTCAACGTGCGCATCGACGTCGGGGTGCCGGGCAGCGAAATCGTGGTGAACCGCGACCGGCACGAGGACATCTATGTCGCCCTGCGCGACGCGTTCGATGCGACCAAGCGCCAACTCGATGATTATTCCCGTCGCCTGCGCCGCGAGACCAAGACCCACGACGCGGAATACATCGGCGAGGTAGTGCGCCTGTTTCCCGAGGATGGCTATGGTTTCATCCGCCGCACCGACGGCGACGAGCTGTATTTCAATTCAGACAATCTGGTGAATACCACGATGGGGCAGCTCAACGAGGGCGACGCCGTCAAGTTCATCGAAGACATGGCGGCAGCCGAGGGCCCGCAGGCCAAGCGCGTGAGCGTCGGCCATCACCATCTCCCCGAGTAGCGAGGGCTTAGTCCGCGCGGTGGCGCGAAGCCATGCGGCGAATACGCAGCCCCTCGCGCACCAGCGCCGACTCGAACCCGGCAAAGCCGCGAGCCGACTGTCCGTCGGCGGCCCACACCTGCTGCAGCCGGGCAAGCGCGCGGTCGGCGCTCCTGGCCGCAGGCCACAGATAGCCCAGCGACTTGGCCGCAGCCAGGGCCAGAGGCGACAGCGGCGGTTCGGCCTTGTTCCAGACGCCGCGCAGCTCGCGCAGGAAGATCGCGACGGTGGTGTCGCCGATTCCCTTGCCCAGGGCCTTGAGCCGGGTTTCCAGATCGCGCGGATCGGCGGCGGCAGCATGCAGGGCGTCGAGGCTGCCGCCATAATCGCGCGCCAGCGCCGCGCACACGTCCAGCAGCTTGGTGGCGGTCTTGTAGTCGTAGCGCACATAGCCGCCGGCATCGAGGATGCCAACCAGGCCGTCCCAGCCCGTGGCCAGGATGCGATCGGGGGTGAGCACGCCGCGGTCGGCGAATGCGCGCCAAGTGCGGGTGGCGAGCGATTCCGAGATGCGCGTGCCGTACAGCACGGCGGCGAGAAACCACTTGAAGCGTTCGCCCGCATCCGCCGCGCCGGGATCGATGCCGAGCGCGCTGGAATAAGGTCCACCGCGGCTTTTCACCAACTCGCCCGGGGGGATGCTGCTCATGGTCCCGGCGCGTAGACCAGCCGGTCGGCCAGGCGTTCGAGTCGGGTGCCCAGTTCGGCGCAAAGCTGCTGCATGCGGGCGGCGATGGCTTCGAAATCGTCGCCGCGTGCCAGTGCGACCTGCGCGACCTGAAGGATGACCGGGATCAGTTCGATGCGCCGCAGTGCGCCCGCTTCGAACATCAATTTGAACAGGCAGGAGCGGTCGTTGCGCAGCACCGGATCGACGGCGTAGTCGTCAATGAAGTCGCCGGTGTCGAAGAGGATGGGGCGGCCCTGGTGGATCTCGATGCCCTGGCAAATATGCGCACTGTGACCGTAATACACGTCTGCCCCGAGTTCGATCACACGCCGGGCGAAGCGGCGGAAGTCCGGCGCAGGGCGCTCGACGAAATTGGCGCCCCAATGGTTGGAGAACACCACCCAGTCGGCCCCCAGCGCCCGTGCCCGGGCGATCGCGTCTGCCACCCGCCGTAGCGCGTCTGCCCCCAGTGAGACTTCCAGGAAGTTGGTTCCGGGCTGCGCTTCGCCGGCGGCAAAGCCCGGCTCATTGTCGGTGAAGGCGAGCAGCGCCACGCGGCACGGTGAGGCGCCAGACACGTCGAGCAGGGCGGGTGCGGCGGCCTCGATGGCGTCGATGCCGGCCCCAGCGTGGCGGATGCCGGCCGCATCCAGCGTATGCAGGGTGTCGTGCAGCCCGCGTTCCTCGAAGTCCAGGGTGTGGTTGTTGGCGAGCGAACAGGCGTCGATGCGCGCCGCCTGAAGGCAGCGCACGGCAGCGGGGTCGGCGCGGAAGTGGAACATTTTCCAGCTGCGTGTCCACGGCTGATGGTGCTTGGTCAGGGCACATTCCAGATTGGCGATGCGCAGGTCGGCCTGCAGCAGCTGCGGCAGCACATCGCCCCACACGTCCTGCGGCTGCATGTGCCGGAGTGCCGTGTCGACACCGCGGCCAAGCATGACGTCTCCGGTCAGGGCCAGCGTGAGCATGACATCGTTTCGAAATCAGGGCGACCCGCGCAGCGCCGCCCCGACGGGCGGAATGAGACCGCGCTCATGCCGTTCCGTCTGTGGAAATCAGGCCCGCGCCGCCATCCTCGGTCCGCGCGGCCGAAGCCGGGCAGGGTGGGTTATTGCGCCGGCGGTGTGGCCGGCATGTCGCCGGCAGGCGGAGGTTCCTCGGGCGGCGTGGTGTCGGACGGAGCCATGGGCTCGGACATGGGGGCTGGCGCTTCCGGCGCCATTTCGGGTGTCGTTTCCGGGGCCATTTCGGGAGCCGGTGCCTCCTCCTGTTTCTGGCAGCCAGCCAGCGCAAGCGCCAATAGCGACGCGATGAGGACCGAATGTTTCATTTCTTGCTTCATGTCACCCTCTCCTTTTGAAAATGGCCGGTGTTCAGGGCCGCCGGTCCCAGCCCGGGAATATCGTTCCTAGTATCCGGCGGGAGGCTTGGGCTGTCCGGCCTCGGGTCTGGATGGGTCGGTCGCTTTCCGTGCGAGGTATCTGCCGAATTCGTTCGGATCCACCCGTTTGTCCCCATTGAGGTCGGCGGCGTTGAAGGCCAGTTCGTCCTTGCCTTTGTCCTCGAACTCATTCAGCGAAAGGTAGCCGTCCTTGTTGGCGTCGAAATCCCTGAAGGACGAATCCGATTTGGACATCCCTTCGCCATAGGCAGGCAACAGCGCCGCGCCCAGCAGCAGGGCGGCCAGTGAAACTGTGCTCTTGCTGATTTCTGATTTCATGGCGCACTCCTATGTTTTTCGATTCGCAGGGAACGGATGCTGGCGGCATGGCTTAATTGTTTATAGGACCATTGTTCGGCATCACAATCCTGGGCCGAACCGCCGTCATTCGGCTGCAGTCTTGTTCGGAAGAATTGTCTTTTTATGTCAATGGCTTAGGGCGGGTTTCTGTCGCCTTCCGTCAACTCCGCGGTTGGGTCTTGTCTCGATGCGGTTCGCGCGAATTCACATGGTGCGCTTGAGCAGGCGCTGCAGCGCCGCGAGCGGGCGCGTGTTAAGCACGTCGTCCTTTTCCAGCCAGCCGCGCCGGGCCTGGCCGACGCCGTATTTGAGATTGGAGAAATCGAAAGTGCTGTGCGCGTCTGAATTGACGCTGACCAGCACGCCTTCTTCCTTCGCCATCTGGCATTGGGCATCCAGCAAGTCGAGGCGCTCCGGGTGGGCGTTGAGTTCGAGGAAGCAGCCGCGTTCCTTCGCATGGCGAATGATGCACAGCATGTCGACGTCGTAAGGCTCGCGCCGGTCGATCAGGCGGCCGCTGGGATGGGCAAGCAGGGTGAAGTGGGGGTGGTCCATCGCGCGCAGAATGCGTGCAGTCTGTTTTGCGCGCGACAGATGAAACTGGCTGTGCACTGCGCCCACCACCAGGTCGAGCCGGCCCAGCACCGCGTCCGGCAGGTCGAGGCTGCCGTCTTCCAGGATGTCCACCTCGATGCCCTTCAACAGCGTGATGCCGTCGAGCTCCGGATTGAGGCGGTCGATCTCGTCGCACTGGCGGGCCAGCCGCAGCGGGTCGAGGCCGCGCGCCACCGTGAGGTGGCGCGAATGTTCGGTGATGGCGAGGTATTCCAGCCCCATCGCTTTCGCTGCCAGCGCCATGTCGCGCAGGCTGTCGTGACCGTCGGTGGCTTTCGTATGGGCATGCAGGTCGCCGCGCAGGTCGGCCAGTTCCACCAGATCGGGCAGGCGCCCGCCGCGCGCCGCTTCGATCTCTCCGCGATTCTCGCGCAGTTCCGGCGGGATGTAGGGCAGGCCGACTGTTGCATAGACGGAAGCCTCGTCGTCGCCGGCGATGCGTTCGCTGCCGCGGAACACGCCGTATTCGTTCACCTTGAGTCCGATCTTCTGCGCGATGCGGCGAATCGCGATGTTGTGGGCCTTGGAACCGGTGAAGTAGTGCAGCGCCGCGCCGTAGCTGGCCTGCGCCACCACGCGCAGGTCGACCTGCAGGCCGCTGTTGAGGACGACGCTGGCGCGCGTGCGGCCGGCGGACAGCACGTCGGCCACTTCGTCGTAGGCGGTGAAGCGTGGCATCACCGGGCTGTTTGCGGCTGCGGTGACCAGAATGTCGAGATCGCCCACCGTCTCGCGCATGCGGCGGAAGCTGCCGGCCACCGTCACCCGCTTGACGCCCGGAACGGCCTCCAGGAAGGCGGTAAGCGCGTCGGCGTATTGCGCCGCCACCGCCAGCTTGAAGCGATGGGTCTTGCTGGCATGTGCTTCCACCGCCTGCAGGATGTTGAGCTCGGTCTTTTCGCCGAAGCCGGGCAGGGCGCGGATGCGGCCGTCGCGCGCCGCCCGGTACAGCTGCTCGACGGTCTGCACGTCGAGATCGTGATACAGCGCCTTGACCCGCTTCGGCCCCAGGCCGGGAACCCGCAGCAGTTCGGTAACGGCGGGCGGCAATTCGCGCCGCAGGCGCTCGAGCAGACTGCAGTGTCCGGTGTCGACGATTTCGCGGACCTTGGTGGCGAGATCCGCGCCGATCCCGGGCAGCCGCGTCAGGTCCTCGCCGTTTTCCAGCAGCGCGCGCGCCTCCTGCGGCAGGTCGCCCAGGGTGCGTGCGGCATTGCGGTAGGCGCGGATGCGGAACGGATTGGCGCCCTGGATTTCCAGGCGATCGGCGATTTCCTCGAAGCGGGCGGCGATGTCGGCGTTATGAATGGGCATGGCAGGTCAGGGTCCCGTCCTCCAAACTGCGATGCTTGTTGACCACCCATTTTAGGCTAGTCTGAAGACGCCAACGCGTGAACAGGAGGAGCCGGACAATGAAGCAGAACATGGGCGTCACAGACAAGATCATTCGCCTCGTCGTGGTCGCGATCATCGCGGCGCTGTACTTCACCGGCCAGATCACCGGAACGGCTGCGATCATTCTGGGCATCATCGCGGTGGCCTTCCTGGTGACCAGCCTCATCGGCTGGTGCCCATCCTACGTGCCGTTCGGCATCTCCACCAAGAAGGAAGAAAAACCAGTGCCCTAGCTCCGGAAGCGCATCGCGTTCTCGCAGTGTGCCGGACCCAACTGCGAAGATCGTTTCCGCGTTCAAGGCGTCGCGTACGCACCTTCGAATCGTTCTCTGGCCTTCGGACATCCGCATAAATCACGATGAACGGCCTTGTCGCGCAGTACGTCCTGTTTCTGGCCGAAGTCTTCACCGTCGTGCTGGCCATCGTGATCCTGGTCGCCGCGCCTGTCGTCCTGTCACGCCGCAAGGGCAGGGAAAGCGGCCTGATCCAGGTGACAGACATCAACCGCCAGCTCGAGGCGGCCGCGGACAGGATCGAGGCCGTGCGCCTCCCCGGGAAAATCCACAAGATCCTGCAAAAGCAGCGCAAGGTGGAACGCAAAGTCCGGCAAAAAAGCGCGGAAGCCGACCCCTGCAGCTACCTGCTGGATTTCAAGGGCGATATCCGGGCCTCTGCCTTTGCGGCGCTGCGCGAGGAAATCAGCGCCATCCTGCAGGTGGCCAGGCCGGGTGACGCGGTGTACCTGCGGCTCGAAAGCGGAGGCGGCATGGTCAACCGCTACGGGCTCGCCGCTGCCCAGCTGCTCAGGCTGCGCGACGCGCAGCTGCCGCTCACCGTGATGGTGGATACCGTGGCCGCCAGCGGCGGCTATCTCATGGCGGCCGCCGCCGACAGGATCGTCGCCGCGCCGTTTGCGCTCATCGGCTCCATCGGCGTGATCGCGCAAATTCCCAACTTTCACCGTTGGCTGCAGGCCAGGGACATCGACTGGGAACAATTCACCGCCGGCAAATTCAAGCGCACCGTGAGCCTGTTCGGCGAAAACACCGAAACAGGCCGTGCCAAGCTGCGCGAGGAGCTGGAGGACATCCACACGCAGTTCCGCACGTTCGTGCAAGGCCGCCGCGCGCAGCTCGACATGGAAAAGGTCGCCACCGGCGAGGCCTGGCTCGGCCGCAAGGCCCTGGAGCTGGGCCTGGTGGACGAACTCGCGACCAGCGACGAGATCATTCGCAGCGCCTGCCAGCGTGGCAAAGTCCTGCACGTCAGCTTCCAGCGCAAGCTCTCGCTGCCCGAGCGCCTGCGCATTTCGGCACAATCCGCCTGGGATGGCATCTGGCAGCCGCCCAGCCCTTTTGGCTGACGGGCGGCCCGATGAAGATCGAAATATCGTCATTCCGGCGGAGCGTGGTTGTTGCCGCTTTAGCGGATTTACAACCACGACCTACCCCTTTGCGGGTAAAAGTCGGAATCCAGCCTCGTTGACTGGACCGGCCTTCGCCGGGGTGACGCCATAAACCGGGCACTCGACGCGCCGCAAGGGATCGGGCGGTCGCCCTGAACGAGGGCGCCGGAACGCGGATCGTTCAGCCCGTCACGGATGGCCGTGCTGTTTGGTCAGCGTCACGAATTCGCTGTCCCGGCCGTGCGTCAGCCCGGCGAGGGTCAGGACGATACGCTGCAGAAGGTTGTTTTCCGGCCCCCGCATGCCTTCCTCCTCGGCAACCGCGAGTTCGGCCGCGTCGTATTCCCAGGAACGCAAGATTTCGATTTTCTGCGCCAGGCTGAGCCCGGGATGCTCGGCGACCGCTTCGGGGCCCGCAAATATCGATCCGGGATCGCGCAGGGCCTGATCCAGCCAGGCTTGGGCGGGAGGACGTGCGGCGGTTGCGGATGTGTTCATGATGGGGCTCCTTTCTCGGCGGATCGGTCACCGTATAGACACGCGCCGAGGCCCGGCATTCCCGGGTAGCCGTCTCGATTCACCCTGGTCAGGGTGGCCCGGCGCCGCGGCGACGCGCGGCGGGATTGTGGGCAGACCGGACTTTCTTGTTACTATCCCTGCCGTTGACGCAGCGTGTTCGCAATCGTGTTGAAGCGCCATCTGCGGTGGGCTGCGAGGGAGGTTTGATGCGCTTCTTGTTTCACGCTTTCGTGACCTGACCGATGCCTGAAAAAAAAGGAACACCCGGAGAAAAAGCCGTACCCGCCAAGGCCGCCCGCGCCAGAACGCCAGCCGCCCGCGGGAAGGCCGCGCCGGTGAAGCCTTCCCCCCAAACCTCCAAGGAGGAATTGCAGTCGCTCAACGAGGAACTGTCCACGGTCAATTCCCAGTTGCGCGACAAGGTGGATGAGCTGGAGGATTCCAACAACGACATGGCCAATCTGCTGGCCAGCGTCGAGAATGCCACCCTGTTCCTCGGGGTGGACCGCACGATTCAGCGCTTCACCCCCAGTGCGACCCGACTGTTCAACCTGATCGCCACCGACATCGGCCGTCCCATCGACCTCATCACCGCACGCGTCGACGATCCCGAGCTGTTTCGCGACATCGACCTGGTGCTGCAGAAACGGGTGCCCCGCGAACGGGAGGTGTCGCGCGACAATGCGGAATGGTATCTGCGCCGCATCACGCCTTACCGCACGGCGGACAATCACATCGGCGGCGTGGTGCTGACGCTGACCGACATCACTCCGATCAAGCAGGCCGAGCTGGGCCTGCGCAGCCTGGCCGAGCGCCTCGAGCAGGGCGTCGCCGAGCGCACGGCCGACCTCGAAGCCGAAATGAAGGAACGGCAGTTGGCGGAGCGGGCTTTGCGGGCGAGCGAACGGAAGTTCCGCACCCTGTTCCAGGACGCCCCGGTCGGGATCGTCCAGGCCGATCCGAACGACGGCCGTTTCCTGCTGGTCAACCCGCGGTTTTGCAGCATGACCGGCTACGGCGAATCCGAGTTGCTCGGCAAGGCGTTTTCGGAGATCACTCATCCGGAGGATCGGGCGCTCAGCGATGAAGGATTCGTCAACCTGGGGCGCGGCAGTATTCCCGACTACCAGGCGGAAAAGCGCTATATCCGCAAGGATGGCACCACGTTGTGGAGCGATCTGAAGGTCATCCTGGTGCGTGACCCCCAAGGGCAACCGCTGCATACACTCGCCGTCATTTCGGATATCACCGAACACAAGCAGCTGCAGGAAAAACTGGCCGAGCATAGCGCCGAGCTGCAACGCGAGCGCAATTTCACCGACGCCATCCTGAATACCGTCGCCGCCCTGATCATGGTGGTCGACCCCGAAGGCCGGCTGGTGCGATTCAACAGGGCCTGCAATACCACGACGGGCCTCGACCTGGCCGAGTTCGTCGGCACTGCGGGATGGATGGACCTGATTCCTCCGAACGAAAGAGCGGGCGTGCTTCGCGTCAATGAGCGGCTGCTGGCAGGCGAGGATCACGTCCTGCACGAGAACCACTGGCGGCATCGCGACGGCTCCCGGCGCCTGCTCGGGTGGCGGAATACGGTGCTCAGGGATGAGGCAGGACAGATCCAGTACATCATCGGCACCGGCATCGACATCACCGACCAGCACAGGGCCGAGATCCGGGCCCGGGAAACCCTGGAAGAGGCTTCGCGCCTGCAGCGCCTGCAGACCGCTAACGAGCTGGCCACCTTGCTGGCCCATGAGCTGAACCAGCCGCTCGCCGCCATCGCAAACTATGCCGAGGCCGGCCAGCTGCTGTTGAGCCACGCGCCGCTGGAGCAGGACAAGCTGATGCGCAACCTGGAGCAGATCAGTCAGCAATCCCTGCGCGCCGGGGAAGCTATCCGGCATTTGCGCGCCTTCGTGGGACGTGGGCGGATCGATCCGGTGCCGCTGGACCTGAACGCCGTGGTGCGCAATACCTGCACCCTGATGGCGCCGAAAACGCGCAGCCGCCGCATCGAGCTCGTGCTCGACCAGGACGGAACGCTGCCGCCGGTGATGGGGGTGGGCGTGCACATCGAGCAGGTGCTGCTCAACCTGTTGCGCAACGCCATCGACGCCATCCGCGACGCCGGCATGAAACATGGCAGCATCCGCGTGGAGACCCGCCACGAGGTGCGCATGGCGCGGGTCAGCGTCCACGACAGCGGCCCCGGCATCGATGCCGAGCATGCCGAAAAAGTGTTCGAGCCGCTGGCCAGCCGCAAGGAATACGGATTGGGCGTCGGCCTGCGCATCAGCCGCAGCCTGATCGAAGCCCACGGCGGCCGCCTGTGGGTGGAGCCCCACCGCCCCGGCGGCATTTTCCATTTCGTGTTGCCCTACGCCCCGTGAATCCGACGGTCTTCATCGTCGACGACGACGCCGCCATTCGCGATGCCCTGGTGCAGCTGCTCGAGGCCGCCGGTCTGCGGGCGGAAGCGCATGCCGGCGGCCCCGCCTTTCTCGATGCCTATGCGGATCAGCCTGGCTGCCTGCTGCTGGACATGGCCATGCCGGGCATGACCGGGCTTGACGTCCAGGCGGCGTTGAAGGCCCGCGGCGCCGCCATTCCCGTTCTTTTCCTGACCGGGCACGGCGATATTCCCATGGCCGTGCGGGCGGTGCAGGCAGGCGCTGTGGATTTCCTGGAAAAACCCATCAAGGGCGGCGCCCTGCTCGAACGGGTGCGGCGCGCCCTGAAGCTGGATCAGGAATGGCGCCAGGAACGGGACCGTGTCCAGGCCGTCCGGCAGTGCCATGCGCGGCTTAGCCCGCGGGAGCGGGAAGTCATGATGCTGGCCGTAACCGGCCTCACCAGCAAACAGATCGCCCAGCACCTGGGCATCAGTCCGCGCACGGTGGAAGTTCACCGCACCCACGTCATGCACAAGATGGGCGCCGCCAACCTGGCGGAACTCATCAATCTGGCCGCGCGCTGCACGCCTTAGATCCCGCGCCGGTCCCTAAGTAGTTCTACTGAGCGTCCGCACGAATGATGCCGGGCCATCGTGATGGTTATTCTTTACCAGGAGACTCGCATTATTAAGCGATCGGACGCCCGCAGCCGGGATCCGGTTCGGGCGGCAAGACGAACCCACACCGCCGAACGGGCCGCCTGCAGCGTCCGGCGGCATTCCTTACATCTACAAAAGCAGAGGTGAGCATGTGGTCCGATCATTTCCATGAAGCTGAACCTGAAACCGCCTGCGTACCCACGACGGAAAACCCAGAATCCGACGATGCCGGCGACGGCGAGAAGATCGCCTGCGCGAATTCCGGCATCGAAGATGGCGCCCAGGACATCACGCAGCGCTATTTCGAGGACATCAGCCGTTTGCGGATACTGACTGCCGAGGAGGAACAGAAATTTGTCCGCTGCATGCGCCGGGGTGACGAAGCGGCACGCGGCGTATTGATCACGCACAACCTCAGGCTGGTCGTCTATATCGCCAAGCGCTATCTGGGACGCGGCCTGCCGCTGCTGGATCTGGTGGCGGAGGGCAACCTGGGGCTGATGCATTCGCTGGAGAAATTCGATCCGGATCGCGGCTTTCGCCTGTCCACGTATGCCACGTGGTGGATCCGGCAGTCCATCGAGCTGGCGCTGATGAAGCAATCGCGCACCATCCGCCTGCCCGTGCACGTGGCCAAGGAACTCAACAGCTGCCTGCGTGCCCGCAGCACGCTGGAAAAGCAGGGAATTGCCGATGCGGGTCCGGAGGCGATTGCCCGTCTCACCGGGAAACCGGTCGAGACCGTGCGCGGTTTGCTGCAACTGAACCGGCCTCCGGTTCCCCTCGATGCGCCGCTTGATATCGACCCTGATCTCACCCTGGGCGAGGCCATCGCCGACGAGCACTGCGTACCCCCCGATGATCGCCTGTACCGGTCCGAACTTGAACACTACGTGGCGGAATGGCTGGCTAAACTTTCCGACAAGCACCGCTGGGTGATCGAGCGACGCTTCGGACTGAACGACCAGGATTTGTCCACCCTGGAGGAACTTGCCCGGGACCTTCAGGTTTCCCGCGAACGGATCCGGCAGATCCAGGTGGAGGCGCAGGCGGAACTGGCCATCGAACTCCGGGAACGGGGTGTGCACAAAGGCAACTGGCTGTCTTGAGGGGCCCGGGCCATCCGGTGGGAGAACCGACATGATGCCCTTCGAATGGGGAGCACGCGCAGGCACGCCAGCCAAAGCGGGAGCGGGCCCTGCCAGGGGTGCCGCGGAATATGCACGCTCGGCTGTGGTGCAAAGGATTCGTGTGCACTCGATCTTGGACGACGCGGGCCCGGACATGATCGGGCCAGGCGTATTCGAACACTTTCCGGATGCGCTCATCCTGGCCGACGGGCAGGCTCGTGTCACCTATCTGAACCCGGCTGCCGAACGGATGCTTGAGGTGACGTTGAAAAACGCGCTCGACCACGCGCTGGACACGATGCTTCGCCTGCAGGACGGCGAGACCGGCGAGGCGATCCAGGCCCTCGACCTGCCAGCCCAACGGGGCGCGGCCATCTCCGGTACGTTTCCCCTCCTGATGAGCCGCGGGGGCGGCCTGGTTCCCGTGCAATGCAGCGTTGCGGCGACCGCGATCCATGGAAGCGGTTATGTGATTTCGCTGCGGGATGTCAGCAGCCTGCAGCAGCACATCGATAAACTGGTCATGCAGACGATGCACGACGAGCATACCCAGCTCCTGCGGCGTGCCGAATTGATCAAACGCCTGTGGCGCCTGCTGCAGGACAAAGACGATGCGGAGCCCCAGGCTTTCATGTACCTGGACCTGGACGACTTCAAGAACATCAACGATGCGGCCGGTCACGCGGCGGGCGACCTCGCCATCCGCGAAATCGCTTCGCGCCTCAAGGATGTGGTGCGCGGTCGCGACACGCTGGCACGGCTGGGCGGGGACGAGTTCGGTTTGCTGCTGGAACGCTGTCCTGCGGAACTGGCGCGCCAGCGCGCGATGCAACTGCATCGGGCGGTGGAAACCTATGCCCTGCGCTGGAATGGAGAAACGTTCCGGCTGGGCATGAGCATCGGCCTCGCCATCTTCAAGACCCGCAATCACAGTCTGAACAGTGTTCTTGCCGCCGCGGATGCAGCCTGTTACCAGGCCAAGCGTAATGGCGAAGGCGCGCCCCATATCCAGCTCGTCAATCTCGACTGAGCGACGGGTGGACGTCCGCGGACACACTGTTCGCGGCCGGCAATCGTGTCCCGTAACGGGACTGGAGGCTGCTTCATGGACTACGAAGCCACCCTGCTGATGAGCGAATTCGTCACCCACGACGTGAAGCGTTTCGTCCTCAGCCGGCCGGATGGATTCAGCTTCACGCCCGGCGAGGGCGTGGAGCTGACCATCGACGAGCCGGGATGGCGCGACGCGGCGCGCCCCTTCACGCCCACCTCGCTGACGGAGGATCGGGTTGTCGAGTTCACCATCAAGGCGTATCCGCACGAAGGCGTGACGCAAAAGCTGCACGGCTTGAACCCCGGCGCCGCACTCCGCCTGTCGAAGCCGTTCGGCACGATTCGGCATCGCGGTCCGGGCATCTTCATCGCCGGCGGCGCCGGGATCACCCCCTTCATCGCGATCCTGCGGGACTTGGCACGCCGCGGGAAGCTCGCCGGCCACGGCCTGATCTTTTCCAACAAGACTCCAGCGGACATCATCTGCGAGAAGGAGTTTCGCCACGACCTGGGCGATCGCTGCCGCTTCGTGTGCACCGCCACCGCGGCGCCCGGCTGCGAGCATCGGCGCATCGACGAGGCGTATCTGCGCGAGACCGTCGACGATTTCGGGCAGAACTTCTACGTCTGCGGCCCGCCTGGATTCCTGGAGGCGGTCACCGCCGCGCTCAAGGGACTCGGCGCGGATCCGCAGGCGCTCGTATTCGAGCGATGAACCGCGTGGGCGCGGGGGGAACGGGACCATGCCCTACGAACGCAACGACGAACTGCCCGAGTCCGTTCGCGGCAATTTGCCCCAGGGTGCACAGACCATTTACCGCGAGGCCTTCAACAGCGCCTGGAAACAGTACGCCGACCCCGACAAGCGCCGGGATGACGCCAGCCGGGAGGAAACGGCGCATCGCGTGGCCTGGGCCGCGGTGAAACGTGCCTACGAAAAACAGGGCAACCGCTGGGTGAAAAAGGATTGAGGACCCACGCGTGCCGGCCGCAACGGCGAGCGGCCAGGTACACGGATTTCCGCAGAGGCTTATGGCTTCCCGCCCTCCGGATTTTCCGTTTCGGCCTTTTCCCAGGTGCGCCGCAGCGAGGTGTAGGCGCCCGAGAACCCCGCCTTCATTTGGTCCCAGGCCTCGACCGTGCTGTTTTTCAGGCCACCATACCACTCGGCCACCTCAACCCGCTGTTCGCGCAAGGCCTTGAGGCGGCTGCGCGCCTGCTCGCGTGCGGCCTTGTCCATCTTGTCCCAGTTCCTGTCGATGCGGACCTCCATGGCCTCGATGCGCGCGTCCAGCGCGTCGAGCGCAGTCTGCGCCTTTTTGGCAGCCTCGTCGCGCTTGTCGGCTCCGTATTGCTTGATCGCCTCGGCGGCATCGGCCACCTCGTGGCGAGCCGCCTTCGCCGAGGTCTTCTCTTTCTCGTGCTGGGCCGCGGGGCTCGGTGGGGCGAGGCCCAGCAGCGCCACGATGATCAATGCCAGGGTCGTGCGTGTCGTCATGATGGTCTCCTGATGTCTGGGTGACGGCCGAACACGGCTGGGCGTGGACAGCCGCGTTCGAACACGATGCGCGCTTGCATCTATCCTGAGGATAGTCAACATCCGGCAGGACGGCGCCCCGCACGCGAATGGCAAAACGACAACACGCGATGGCACAGGAGCAGGACCCGCTTTGGTACAAGGACGCCATCATCTACGAGCTGCACGTCAAGGCGTTCTTCGACGGCAACGGGGATGGCATGGGCGACTTCCCCGGCCTGATCGCCAAGCTCGATTATCTGCAGGAGCTGGGGGTGAATACCCTGTGGCTGCTGCCGTTCTACCCGTCGCCGGGGCGCGACGACGGCTACGACATCTCCGACTATCACACCATCCATCCGGGTTTCGGCGAGATGGCGGACTTCCGCAGGTTCATCGACGAGGCACACCGCCGCGGCCTGCGCGTGATCACTGAACTGGTGGTCAACCACACCTCGGACCAGCACCCCTGGTTTCAGGCCGCGCGGCACGCACCGCCGGGATCGGTCAAGCGCGACTACTACGTGTGGAGCGACACCGACACCAAATTCAGCGGGACGCGCGTCATCTTTTCCGATACGGAAAAGTCCAACTGGGCCTGGGACGAGGTCGCGCAGGCCTTTTACTGGCACCGTTTTTTTTCTCACCAGCCCGACCTCAACTACGCCAATCCGCACGTCTCCAAGGCCGTGATGCACGCGATGCGCTTCTGGTTCGACGCCGGGGTGGACGGCATGCGGCTGGATGCGGTGCCGTATCTGTGCGAGCGCGAAGGCACCCTCAACGAAAACCTGCCGGAGACGCATGCGGTCATCAAGCAGATGCGTGCCGAGCTCGACCGGCATTACCAGAACCGCGTGTTCCTGGCGGAAGCGAACCAGTGGCCGGAGGACGTGTATGCGTATTTCGGCGAGGGCGACGAGTGCCACATGGCCTATCACTTCCCACTGATGCCGCGCATGTACATGGCGATCGCGCAGGAAGATCGCCACCCGATCGTGGAGATCATGGAACAGACGCCGGACATTCCGGACACCTGCCAGTGGGCGATCTTCCTGCGCAATCACGACGAGTTGACGCTGGAAATGGTGACCGACCGCGAGCGCGACTATCTCTACCAGGCTTATGCCAGTGATCCGCAGGCGCGGCTCAATCTGGGCATTCGCCGCCGCCTTGCGCCGCTGCTCGACAACGACCGCCAGCGTATCGAACTGATGTATCTGCTGCTGATGACCATGCCGGGGTCGCCGATCCTCTATTACGGCGACGAGATCGGCATGGGCGACAACGTTCTGCTCGGCGACCGCAACGGCGTGCGCACGCCGATGCAATGGAACGGGGGACCCAACGGCGGATTTTCCGAGGCGGACCCGGGCAGCCTGTATCTGCCGCCGATCACCGACCCCGTCTACGGCTTCGGCGCGGTGAACGTGGAGGCGCAACAGCGCAACCCGTCCTCGCTGCTCAACTGGACCCGGCGCCTGATCGCCATGCGCAAGGAGCACCGCGCCTTCGGCCGCGGTACGCTGCGCTTCCTGCGTCCCGGCAACCGCAAGATCCTCGCCTATCTGCGCGAGTACGAGGGCGAGACCATTCTCTGCGTGGCCAATGTGTCGCGCGCGCCGCAGGCGGTGGAACTGGACCTGTCCACCTTCAAGGAACGGGTGCCGGTGGAGCTGATGGGGCGCAGCCGCTTTCCGCCCATCGGCGAATTGCCCTATCTGCTCACCCTCGGCGGCTATGGCTGCTTCGCCTTCCGGCTGGCGGCGGATGTGGAGGCGCCGGCCTGGCACGAGGAACGTCCGATGCCGCCGGATTTGCCGGTGCTGGTGCTGGTGGACAGCGGCTGGCGCACCCTCTTCGCACGGGCGGAAGAGGACACGGGCGTGAACCGGCTGATGGTGCGCCGCACGCGTGACCAGCTTGAGCGCCAGATCATCCCGCGCTACTTCCGGGCCCAGCCCTGGTTCGTGCATCGCGGGGCCGAAGTGGAAAAATTCGAATTCGGCGTGATGCGCGAGTGGACGACGGAAGCGGGCAACTGGCTGCTGGCCACCGTCGCGGTCACCCTGAGCGGCGGCGGGGTCCAGCACTACGCCATCCCGCTGGCGCTGGCCTGGGAAGACGACGACGAGGGCCGCGTCGGCACGCTGCTGCACGCCACGCTGGCCAAGGTGCGCCGGCTTGCGCGGGTGGGGGTGCTGTTCGACGCCTTCTGGGACGACCGCTTCTGTTGCGACGTGGTGGCGGCCATGGCGCAGGGCGAGACGCTCGCCTTCGGCGAGGGCAGCCTGGCGTTCAGCGTGACCGCCGCCTACCCGGGATTTGCCGGCCCGGCCGGGGCGGCGACCATCACCCGTTCCATCTCCGAGCACGGCCGCTTGCGGGCGAACCTCGACGATCAGCTGGTATTGAAAAGCTATCGCTGGCTGATGGAGGGGACGCATCCCGAACTGGAAATGTCGCGCTTCCTGACCGAGACGGCGACGTTCCCGCATATCCCGCAACTCGCCGGCGTCGCGGAGTATGCGGACACACAGGGGCGGCATTCGACCCTGGCGATCCTGGAGCGCTATGCGCCCAACCAGGGCGACGCCTGGCACACCACGCTGGACTTCCTGGAACGCGTTCTCGACGAATGCCGCACCCGCCATGAGCCGCCGGGTGAGGGCTGGCACAGTGCCTATGCGAGTCTGATGAAGACCCTGGGCCAGCGCACCGCGGAGTTCCACCGGGCGCTGGCGCGCCCCGACGAAGCAGGCACCTTCGGCAGCGAGCCGGTCAGCCCGGCGGATCTCGTCGACTGGGTGAAGAAGGTGCGCCATGAAATGGAGCTGATGTTCGAGCGTCTGGAACTCGCGCTGCCGGCGCTGCCTGAGGCGGACTGGCACAGCGCCGGCAAGCTTCTCGCGGCGCGGCCCCGGCTGTATCGACGCATCGTGCGGGCGTCCGGCGTGCGGCCCGGGGCGATGAAGACGCGTTGCCACGGAAACTACCACCTCGGCCAGGTCTGGCTGGTGAACAACGATTTCCTGATCGCCAACTATGGCGGGGAACCGGGCCGCAGTTGGGCCGAGCGCCGCCGCAAGCACACGCCGCTGCAGGACGTGGCCTGCATGCTGCTCTCCCTGAGCCAGGCCGGGGCCGCCGCGATGGGCCATGTGGCCGGCGATTCGGCGGAGGTGAATTCGGCGCTGCAGCGCCACGTGGACGATTGGGAACGGGTGGCGCGCAGGGCGTTCTTCCGCAGCTACCGCAAGGCCATGACCGGGCACCCGTCGTATCCGGCCGATGCCGCGACGGCCGAGGCGCTGATGACGCTGTTTCTGGCGGAGCAGGCGATTTCCCAGGTCAGCGACGCGCTGGTGCAGCGAGCCACCGGCGTCGGCAGCGCCATGCGGCGCCTGCTTCAGGTGGCACAGCGATGAAAAGGGCGCCGCACGTGCAGACCCGGCGCCACGAGATGCCCTTCGGTGCGCAGCTCACGCCGCAGGGCGTACGCTTTCGCGTGTGGGCGCCCGGCTGCGATGCCGTGGGGCTGTGCATCGAGGACGCACAGCACGCGCCGGCGCTGCCGATGGCCCCCTGCGGCGACGGCTGGTTCGAGCGCGTCGTTGCCCAAGCCCGGGCCGGCACGCGTTACCGCTTCGAGATGAACGGCGGCCTGCGCGTGCCGGACCCGGCCTCGCGCTTCAACCCGGACGACGTGCATGGCGCGAGCGAGGTGATCGATGCGGCGGCCTTCGACTGGCAGGACGTGAACTGGCGCGGCCGGCGCTGGGACGAGGCGGTGGTGTATGAACTGCACGTGGGCACCTTTTCGGCAGCCGGGACTTTTGACGGCGTGACGGAACGGCTGGACTACCTGGTGGGACTGGGCGTCACTGCGATCGAGTTGATGCCGGTGGCGGACTTCCCGGGTGCCCGCAGCTGGGGTTACGACGGCGTGCTGCCGTTTGCGCCGGACAGCCGCTACGGCCGGCCGGAGGAACTGAAGCGGCTGGTGCAGACGGCGCACGCCAAGGGCCTGATGGTGCTGCTCGACGTGGTGTACAACCACTTCGGGCCGGAGGGCAATTATCTCCACGTCTACGCCAAGCCGTTTTTCAGCGAGCGCCATCACACGCCGTGGGGTGCGGCGATCAATTTCGACGGGCCGGGCAGCCGCACGGTGCGCGAGTTTTTCATCCACAACGCGCTGTACTGGCTCGAGGAATACCGCTTCGACGGCCTGCGCCTGGATGCGGTGCATGCCATTCTCGACGATTCCGAACCGCATATCCTCACCGAACTCGCGGAACGCGTACACGCATTCATGGACCCGGAACGGCGGGTGCATCTGGTGCTGGAGAACGACGCCAACGAGGCACGCTATCTCGGCCATGGCCACTATGCGGCGCAGTGGAACGACGACATCCACCACGCGCTGCACGTCCTCTGCAGCGGCGAGACCGACGGCTACTACGCGGACTATGCGGATGCGCCGCTGCGCCATCTCGGGCGCTGCCTGGCGGAAGGCTTCGCCTATCAGGGCGAGGCGTCGCTCTATCGCAACCGGACCGCGCGCGGCGAGCCGAGCACGCAGCTGGCACCGCAGGCCTTCGTGACCTTCCTGCAATGCCACGACCAGGTCGGCAATCGTGCCTTCGGCGAACGCATCGGCCACATCGCGCCGGCGCCGGCGGTGCGCGCCGCGGCGGCGGTCTATCTGCTGGCGCCGGGCATCCCCATGCTGTTCATGGGCGAGGAATTCGCGGCGGCGACGCCGTTCCGTTTCTTCTGCGATTTCGGCGACGATCTGCGCGAGGCGGTGACGCAGGGGCGGCGGCGCGAGTTCGAAAAGTTCACGCGCTTCGCCGACCCGGCAGCGCAGGCCGCGATACCGGACCCGAACCGGGTCGAGACCTTTCTCGCTTCGCGGCTCGACTGGGATTCGCTCAGGGACGGCGCGCACGCGGACTGGCTGGCCTATTACCGGCAGCTGCTGCAACTGCGCCGGGAGGTGATCGTGCCGCGCCTGCCGGGGACGGGCGGGCACGCGGCCGCGTTCGAGGTGTCGGCGGCGGGCGGGCTGCGGGTCGAATGGCGCCTGGGCGACGGCTCGACGCTGCGGCTGCTGGCGAATGTGTCCGGCGACCCGATCGGCGCGACAGCGCCATCGGGGACGCTGGTGTTTGCCACCCCGGCGGCGAACGCCGGGCCGGGCCGGCTCGCGCCGTGGTCGGTGGTGTGGACGCTCGACGACAGGGACGCCGGGCCATGAGCGAGTTGCTCGATCAGCTGTGCGAGCGCTGCGGCGTGCTGCCGGCGTACCGGGACATCTGGGGCACGCTGTATCGCACCTCGGACGCAACCAAGCGTGCGCTGCTGGACGCGATGGGGATCGCGGCGGACAGCGAAGCGGACATCGCCCGCGCACTGGACGACATCGAGCGCAGCGAATGGACGCGGCCGCTGCCGCCGGTGTTGGTGGTGCGCGAAGCGGCGCGGCCGCATCGCATCGTCTTGAACCTGCCGGCGAGCGAGGCGCAGCGGGCCTGGCGGTGGCAGTTGCGCCGGGAATCCGGCGCCGAGGACGCGGGCGAATTTTCCCCCGCGGCGCTGGACGAGGCCGGGCGGCGCACCCTGGACGGACAGGATTACGAGCGGCGGATGCTGGCGCTGGATCTGGCGGTGGAGCCGGGCTATCACCGTTTCGCCGTCGAGCGCGCCGATGGCGAGGGGGCCCGCGCCGAGATGGCTTTCATCGTCGCGCCGGCCGCCTGTTATCAGCCGCCCTCCATCCTCGGTGAGGGGCGCGTGTGGGGCTTCGCAGCCCAGCTGTACGGCATCCGCTCGGAGCGCAACTGGGGTATCGGCGATTTCGGCGACCTGCGCCACGTGATCGAGTTCTGTGCCGAATCCGGCGCCGGCACGGTGCTGCTCAATCCGGTGCATGCGCTGTTTCCCGACGCGCCGGATCATGCGAGCCCGTACAGCCCGTCCAGCCGCGCCTACTTCAATACGCTGTATCTGGATGTGGAGGCCATCGCCGATTTCGCCGAATCCGCGAAGGTGCGCGCGATGGTTCATGCGCCGCCGTTCCAGGCCCAGCTGCGGGCGTTGCGGGCGGCGGAACAGGTGGACTACCCGGGCGTGGCGGCAGCGAAGTTCCCGATCCTGGAGCAGCTGTACGCGCATTTCCGCAGCCATCACCTCGACCGCAACAGCGAGCGGGCGCGCGCGTTCCGTGCCTTCCAGGCCGAACACGGCGAAAGCCTGCGCATGCAGGCGCTGTTCGAGGCGCTGCAGGAACACTTCCGCAAGGCGGACAGCGGCGTGTGGGGCTGGCCGGCCTGGCCGCAAGCCTGGCGCGACCCGCAGGCGCCCGAGGTGGCGGCATTCTGCGAGAGCCATCTCGAACGGGTGGAGTATTTCGAATACCTGCAGTGGCAGGCCTTCGGGCAATTGGGCGCGGCCGGCACGCGTTCGTGGGAGCGGGGACTCGGCGTCGGCATGATGCTCGATCTGGCCGTCGGCGTGGCCGAAGGCGGCGCCGCCACCTGGATGCGGCGCGATCTTTATGCGCTCAAGGCAAGTACCGGCGCCCCGCCGGACGAACTCAACCGCCACGGTCAGGACTGGGGTCTGCCGCCGTGGATTCCGCAGCAGCTGACGGCCCGGGCCTACGAACCCTTCATCGAATTGCTGCGCGCCAACATGCGCGACGCCGGCGCATTGCGCCTGGATCACGTGATGGGGCTGTATCGCCTGTTCTGGGTGGCGCGCGGCCTGCCGGGCGCAGAAGGAGCCTACGTGCGTTATCCCTTTGCGGATCTGCTGGGCATCCTGGCGCTGGAGAGCCAGCGCAACCGCTGCCTGGTCGTGGGCGAGGATCTCGGCACGGTGCCGGACGAAGTACGCGATGCCCTGCAGCCGATAGGCGTCTTGTCGACCCGGCTGCTGTATTTCGAACGGCGCGAGGATGGCAGGCTGCAGCCGCCGCAGGCCTACCCGGACAATGCCGCGGCCGCGGTGACCACCCACGACCTGCCGACCCTGGCGGGTTTCTGGCAGGGGCTGGACATCGACCTGCGCGACCGGCTGCACCTGTTTCCAGACGACGAGGTGCGCAACCAGCAGGTGATCGCGCGCTCGGAAGACCGCGCGCAATTGCTGGTGGCGCTGGAAGGCGAGGGCGTCCTGCCGCCCGGCAGCGGAATGCAGCCGGTGGCCTTCCCCGAGATGACCGCCGAACTGGCGGCCGCGGTCTACACCTATCTGGCGCGCGCACCATCCAGGCTGCTGCTGGTGCAGATGGAAGACGGCTTCGGCGTGCAGGCGCAGCCCAATCTGCCGGGCACGGTGGAGCCGGCCTACCCGTGCTGGCGGCTGAAGCTGCCGCTCAATTACGAAGCCTGGAACGGCAGCCCCTACCTGCAGGGCATCCTGCAGACGCTGCGCCGGGAGCGCCCGGTGAGGCACGTGCCCGGGCCCGCCGGCGGCGCGGAGGAGGAGGGGGTTCGCCTGTGGATTCCGCGTGCCACCTACCGGCTGCAATTGCATCGCGATTTCAATCTGCGCCAGGCAACAAAGCTTCTGCCCTATCTGGACGAACTCGGCATCAGCCACTGCTACCTGTCACCGCTCCTCAAGGCGCGCGCCGGCAGCCGGCATGGCTACGACATCACCGACCACAGCAGCCTCAATCCGGAGATCGCCAGTGCGGAGGACTTCGAGCAGTTCGTTGCCGCATTGAAGCGCTGCGGCATGGGCCAGATCATGGACGTGGTGCCAAACCACATGGGCATCATGGGCGCCGACAACGCCTGGTGGCTGGACGTGCTGGAGAACGGGCCGGCTTCCCGCTTTGCCGGCTACTTCGACATCGACTGGTATGCCATCGCCGGCGAGTTGCCGGGACGCGTGCTGCTGCCGGTGCTGGGCGACCACTATGGCGCGGTGCTGGAAAACGGCGAGCTCAAGCTGGTGTTCGATGCGGAGCAGGGCGCATTCAGCGTGTTTTATTACTCGCACTGCTTCCCGCTGGATCCGCGCGAGTATCCGCGCATTCTGGGGCACGGGCTGGAGCGGCTGCAGGCGCGTCTGGGGGCGGAGAACGGGGTGCTGCTGGAGTTCCAGTCGCTGGCCACGGCGTTTGGCCATCTCCCCTCGCGCGACGGCGTGGCCGCGGAGTCGGTGGCCGAGCGCGCCCGCGACAAGGAAGTGCACAAGCACCATCTCGCCTCGCTGTATGTCGGTAGCGCCGACGTCGCGCAGTTCATCCAGGAGAACCTGGCGGAGTTCAACGGCACGGCGGCAGCGGGTGCGGAGCACTTCGACCTGATGCACGAACTGCTGGAAGCGCAGGCCTACCGGCTGGCGTTCTGGCGCGTCGCGGCGGACGAGATCAACTATCGCCGCTTCTTCGACATCAACGACCTGGCGGCCCTGCGCATGGACAATCCGGAGGTGTTCGAGGCCACCCACCGCCTGCTGCGCGAACTGCTGGCGCGTGGCTACGTGAACGGCCTGCGCATCGACCATCCGGACGGCCTGTATGCGCCGCGGCAATACTTCGAGCGGCTGCAGGCGATGGCGGCCTCGCTGATGCCGCCAGGCGGCAACGGATCCGGCGAACCCGACGCCCGGCCGCTGTACCTGGTGGTGGAGAAAATCCTGGCCGTCCATGAGCATCTGCCGGAATCGTGGCCGATCCACGGCACCACGGGCTATGACTTCGGCGCGGCATGCAGCGGCCTGTTCGTCGACGGCGGCGCCGAAGACCGCTTCACCCGCATCTATCATGGCTTCATCCGGGCGCGCCCGGATTTCGACGAGATGGTGCGCACGAACAAGCGCCTGATCATGGAGACCTCGCTGGCGGGCGAACTGCAGGTGCTGGCGACGCAACTGACCCGAATCGCCAAGGGCGACCGGCGCACCTGCGACTTCACCCTGAACAGCCTGCGCGCGGCGCTGATGGAAATCGTGGCGAGTTTCCCCGTCTACCGCACCTATGTGGCCGACTGCGAGACCGCGGCGGAAGACGAGCGCTACGTGGACTGGGCCGTGGGAGTGGCGAAGAAGCGCAGCCGGGCCGCGGATCCCAGTATTTTCGATTTCGTGCGCGAGGTGCTGCTGGAGCGGCATGGTAAAGGCAAGGGCGAGGCGTACCTGCAGGCCGTGTGCGCGTTCGCCATGAAGTTCCAGCAGTACAGCAGCCCGGTGATGGCGAAGTCGGTCGAGGACACCACCTTCTACCAGTACAACCGCCTGGTGTCGTTGAACGAAGTCGGCGCCGAGCCGCATCGCTTCGGCGTATCGCTCGCAGCCTTCCACCATGAAAACCAGGCGCGCGCGCGGCGCTGGCCGCATGCCATGATCGCCAGCTCGACCCATGACAGTAAGCGCTCGGAGGATGTGCGCGCCCGCATCAGCGCGCTTTCCGACATGCCGGACGAGTGGCACCGTGCGCTGCAGCGCTGGAGCAAGCTCAATCGCAGCAAGCGCCGCAAGCTGGATGGCGGGCGGGCGCCGAGCCGCAACGACGAATACCTGCTATATCAGATCCTGCTGGGCGTGTGGCCGTTCGGGCCGGTGGGCGCGGCGGAGCTGGCGCAGCTGTCGGAGCGGGTCGAGCGCTACATGATCAAGGCGGTGCGCGAGGCGAAGCTGCACAGTTCGTGGATGAATCCGAACAGCGAGTACGAGGAGGCGACGCGCGACTTCGTCCGTGCCCTGCTGTCGCCGGAACCGTCCAATCTGTTCCTGCGCGACTTCCTGCCCTTCCAGCAGCGGATTGCCCGCGTGGGCGCCTTCAACAGCTTGGCGCAGGTGCTGCTCAAGCTCACGTCGCCCGGCGTACCCGATCTCTATCAGGGCAATGAAACATGGGATTTCAGCCTGGTGGACCCGGACAACCGGCGGGCGGTGGACTATGCGGCGCGGCGCGATGCCTTGCGGACGATCAAGGCCCTGCACGCGGAGCAGGGGGCGGCGAAGTGCGCGTACAGCCTTCTCGAATCGCTGGAGGACGGCCGCATCAAAATTTATCTGACCTGGGTCACGCTGGCATGCCGGCGCGAGGCCGAGCCGCTCTTCCGTGACGGTGACTACCTGCCATTGAAGGTGCACGGCGCGCAGGCGGAGCGGGTGTGTGCCTTCGCCCGCCATTCCGGCGGCGAAACCCTGCTGGTCGTAGTGCCGCGCCTGTTTGGCGGACTCATGGGGGAAGAAGGCCGGCTCCCGGTCGGGCGTACGGTGTGGGGCGATACCTGGATCGAACTGCTGCCGGAGCGGATGCACGAGCAGTGGACCAACGTGCTGGTCGGGCAACCCGTTGCGGCACACGCCGCGGGCGAGGGCGGCGGACTCGCGCTGGAGCGGGTGTTCGAACATTTTCCTTTTGCGCTGCTGCGGGCGCACAAGGCGGAGCTTGAGCGCAGCGAATCTGTCGAGGAGGAATGAACATGGCTGAGATGCGTGAGGACGTGCAGGAAACCGGCACGATGGGAATCTGGCATCGCCATCGTATTTTGATCGTCGTTGCCGTGATCGGCGTGGCCGTCGCGCTGGCGATCATCGGCTGGCTGGCCGTTTCGAAGGACAGGGCGGTGAAGCAGGCGGAAGAAAACGCGGCAGGCCAGCGCGCAGAACTGGTCAGGCAGGCCGAGGCGCAGCATGCCGACACGGTGAAGCAGTCGTTGACCCGTTTCGGGGTGCCGCTGGCCTGGGCAATCCGGCGCGAAATGATGGCGAACAACCTGGATCAGGTGGACCAGTACGTTGCCGACCTGGTGAGAATGGAGGGCATCGAACAGGTGACGCTGGCGCAGGCGGACGGCTCGATCGTCGTTGCCAGCGACCGCAAGAACATCGGGACCCCTCTCGATGGCCTGTATGCCGAGCGCTATATGCGCGCGGAGCAGATCGAGGCCGATGAAACCGCACCCGGCCAGTGGCTGCTGGTGCTGCCGGTGATGGGGCTGAACGCGAGGCTGGGCACCGTGGTGATCGAGTATCAGGCGCCCCCGTTCGCGCTGGGCGGCTAAGGCGTTCGGGCCTGGCGCTCCAGCAGCACGACGGAGCGCGCTGCGACACTCAGCCGGGCGACGGCGTCCAGCGGCGCGGCGGCGTCGACCCAGCCATGCACGGTATCGAGCAGCAGGGTCCAGCGCGTGCCCCATTGCCTGTCGGGCAGGGTGAACTCGAGCGCCTCGTAGTGGGCGTTGAAGATCAGGTAGAAACTGGCGTCGGTGACCGGGTCGCCGCGGGTGTTGGGGTTGGGAATGGTGTCGCCGTTGATGAAGATGCCGAGACTCTTGGCAAAGCCTTCGCCCCAGTGCTCCTCGCTCATCTGGCTGCCCTCCAGCGTGAACCAGGCGATGTCCTTGCAGTCCGCGCCATGGATGGCGCGGCCGAGGAACCAGCGGCGGCGGCGGAACACCGGATGGGCATGGCGAAAGGCGACCAGCCGCCGGCAGAAGGCATGCAGTTCCGCATCGACCTGCGCCCAGTCGAGCCAGGAGAGGGCGTTGTCCTGGCAGTAGGCGTTGTTGTTGCCCTGTTGGGTGCGGCCGATTTCGTCGCCCGCGAGCAGCATCGGCACGCCTTGCGACAACAACAGGGTGATGAGGAAATTGCGCTGCTGGCGTGCGCGCAGGACGTTGATGTCGGGGTCGGTCGTGGGGCCTTCGACGCCGCCGTTCCAGGAACGGTTGTCGTAGGTACCGTCGCGGTTGTCCTCGCCATTGGCAAGGTTGTGCTTGTCGTTGTAGGACACCAGGTCGCGCAGGGTGAAGCCGTCATGCGCCGTGACGAAGTTGATGCTGGCGAACGGATTGCGCGAATTGTCGGCAAACAGGTCGGAACTGCCGCTGAAGCGGTAGGCGAATTCGGCCAGGGTTTCGTCGCGGCCGCGCCAGAAGTCGCGCAGCTCGTCGCGATACTTGCCGTTCCATTCCGACCAGCCGGGCGGAAAATTGCCGACCTGGTAGCCGCCTTCGCCGACGTCCCACGGCTCGGCGATCAGCTTGACCCGGCTGATCACCGGGTCCTGCTGGATGAGGTCGAAAAAGGCGGACAGCCGGTGCACCTCGTGCAGTTCGCGCGCCAGGGCGGCGGCGAGGTCGAAGCGGAAACCGTCGACGTGCATGTCGAGCACCCAGTAGCGCAGCGAGTCCATGATCAGCTGCAGCACGTGCGGGTGGCGCATGTTGAGGCTGTTGCCGGTGCCGGTGTAATCCATGTAGCGGCGCGGGTCGTCTTCCAACAGGCGGTAGTAATAGGCGTTGTCGATGCCCTTGAAGCAGAGAACCGGCCCCCATTCATTGCCTTCTGCCGTGTGGTTGTAGACCACGTCGAGGATGACCTCGATCCCGGCCTGGTGCAGCGCCTTCACCATCTGCCTGAACTCGACGACGGCGGCGCCCGGATGCTTGTCTGCCGCATAATCGCCATGCGGCGCGAGGTAGGCGATGGTGTTGTAGCCCCAGTAGTTGCGCAGGTTTTGGTCGGCCAGGCGCTTGTCCTGCACGAAATAGTGCACCGGCATCAGCTCGACGGCGGTGACGCCGAGCTGCTTCAGATGCTCGATGGCGGCCGGATGGGCGAGGCCGGCGTAGGTGCCGCGCAATTCGGGTGGCAGTACAGGATGCTGCGCCGTGAAGCCCTTGACGTGCAGTTCGTAGATGATGGTTTCGTGCCACGGCCGTTGCAGCAGGCTGTCGCCGCCCCAGTCGAAGAAGGGCTGCTGGACGATGCACCTCGGCATGAAGGGTGCGCTGTCCGCGTCGTTGCGCGCATCCGGGCCATCGTCGAAACGGTACGGAAACGCAGCTTCATCCAGGCGCACGTCGCCGTCGATGGCCTTGGCATAGGGGTCGAGCAGCAGCTTGGCGGGATTGCAGCGGTGGCCGCGTTCCGGCGCCCACGGCCCGTGCACGCGGTAGCCGTAGCGCTGCCCCGGCACGATGGCGGGAAAATAGCCATGCCAGCAGTGCCCCGTGACCTCCGGCAAATCGATCCGGGTTTCGCGGGCCTGATCGTCGAACAGACACAACTCGACCCGTTCCGCGATTTCGGAGAACAGCGAGAAATTCGTCCCGGCGCCGTCGTAGGTGGCGCCGAGCGGGTAAGGGTTGCCCGGCCAGACCTTCATGTTTGTGGCTGCTTTGCTTCCGGCTATACATAAGGAAGCATAAGCCATAGGCGGAGCAGGGTAGCCGGAGGATTGCAATGCATGAACGTCGCGGACGCGAAAAGGTGATGGCCTTCGTCATGGCTGGCGGCGAGGGCGCGCGCCTGAGGCCGCTGACGATGGACCGCTGCAAACCGGCCGTGCCCTTCGGCAGCCGGTACCGCATCGTCGATTTCGTGCTGAGCAATCTGCTGAATTCGGATATTCGGTCCATCTACCTGCTGGTGCAGTACAAGCCGCAATCCCTGATCGAACATATCCGCAAGGCGTGGACGGTTTCCACGCTGTTCTCGGAACAGTTCGTGACCGTGGTGCCGCCCCAAATGACCAAAGAAAACATGCTGTTCGGCGGCACGGCGGATGCGGTGTATCAGAGCCTGAACCTGATGAACATGCACCGGCCCGACCTGGTGGCGGTGTTCGGCGCGGACCATATTTACCGCATGGACGTACGGCAGATGGTGCGTTTCCATTGCGAAAACGAGGCGGACGTCACCGTGGCCGCCATTCCGGTACCGCTCGACCAGGTCTCCGGCTTCGGCATCATCGAAACCGATGCGACGGGGCGAATCTGCAGCTTTCGGGAAAAGCCGAGCCAGGCGCGGCCGATGCCGGATGATTCTCAGCACGCCTACGCATCCATGGGGAATTATCTGTTCAGGACGGGTGTACTGAGGACAGCGCTGGAAGAAGCGCATCAACGCGGCGAGACCGACTTCGGCCACCACGTGCTGCCGCGCCTGCTGGACACCCACCGGGTCTTCGCCTACAACTTCGCGACCAACGTGGTGCCGGGCACCAAGCCCTACGAGGAAAAAGGCTATTGGCGCGACGTCGGCACCCTCGACACCTATTTCGCGGCGCATCTCGACGTGCTCGGCATGAAACCATGCTTCGATGCATTCAATCCGCAGTGGCCGATTTACTCCAGCCATTACCAGGGCCCGACCGCACGGGTGATCCGCGGCGAACTCGACAACGTGCTGCTGGGCGCGGCGACCATCGTCAGGGAAGCGAATATCCGCAATTCCATCCTGCGGCGCGAGGTGGTGGTCGAACCGGGCGCGCAGATCGAGGACTGCGTGATCATGGATTATGCCTGCATCGGTGCCGGCGCCAGGCTGCGCCGGGCAATCATCGACCGGCATAACTGGATTGCGCCGGGTGCACGGATCGGTTTCGACCCTGAAAGCGATCGCGCCGCCGGCTACCACATCACGGAAGGCGGCCTGGCGGTGGCGCCGCTGGGAGACGTCCGGTTTTACTCCCGGGACAAGTATCGCTACGGCAACGGGTATTCCGAGTGAGGCAACACCTTTAAGATCAAAAGGGTACGGCGAGGTGTTCGGGCCATTTGTGGGGAGCTGCTGTGGTTGCACGATTTCTACAGTACTTCGCATAATGTATATTAGCGGTTTCTGATATGCCGCTCTTTGGAGTAACGCGCTAACTCAAGCCTGCTGCGGGTTCCGCAGCATCCAGACTGGTTATGTCCATGTCCCTCGTTAAACCTGGGGAGGGATATGATCAAGTTCACTGTACTGAGTACGAAGGGCGGGGTCGGTAAGACCACATTAGCAGCAAATCTTGGCGCACTCATGGCGGACATGGGGCTGAGAGTCCTGCTTGTCGACGCTGATGTGCAGCCAGCGCTATCGAAATATTACCGTATTAAGCGCGAATCCCCGTTTGGCCTAACAAAAGTCATCACCACCGGATATGTCACTGAGGATTGCATC
This sequence comes from Gammaproteobacteria bacterium, assembly GCA_018820765.1. Taxonomy (GTDB): domain Bacteria; phylum Pseudomonadota; class Gammaproteobacteria; order Burkholderiales; family Thiobacillaceae; genus Thiobacillus. The sequence continues at coordinate 122,249 of JAHJNN010000018.1, read as the reverse complement.
TCTCAGACGGTAATCGATGGGCTCGATGTAATCCGGTCGGACGATCCAGATGGCAGTCTCCAAACCTGGCTCCTGCATCGGATTGATCGCGGCGAACGACTTGGCAATGCCCTGAATTCCCCCGCCGTATCCGAAGACTATTACGACTGTGTCTTAATCGACACGCAGGGAACCGTGGGCCCACTGCAGGACACTGCCGCACTCGCCGCCACGCAGATCATTTCCCCAATCAAGCCGGAAATCCTGTCGGCACGTGAGTTCAAAACGGGAACGATGGAACTGCTGGCGCGGCTTGAGCCATCACCAAACTCGAAATACAGGGTAGGGCCGGTCAAAGCAGTCATTTCGATGCAGGACCGGACTGCTGACGCGAGAATCATCGCGGAGTCGATCAGACAGGACTTCATCAAGCTGGGCGGACGGGTCACAGTCCTCGATACAGTAGTCCCAGACGCCAAGTCTTACAAGGAATCGGCCACCCTGTGTATCCCTGCGCACCGACATGAGCCGTCGCGCAAGGGCACGATGCCATCTGCCTATGAAACCATGCACGCACTCCTCTGGGAGTTGGTGCCGAGCCTTGCAGGGCATTACGCCGGATCGGAGGCAGCACAAGACCAAAGCCGTGACGGAGCTGAAGCATGATGGCGGGCGGAAAGAAAAAGCCACCACTCATGAACATTCCGAGTTCGATCAAGATGGTGGACTTGGCTGCCAAGCATGGGTTTACCCCAAAGTCCGATTCTGAAAAGCGGTCGGTACGGGAGCGCCTGAAGCTGGAAGTGTCCAACAGCCTGAACGTGCCGGCGCCAAACAGCGGGAGCGACCTCAAGCATGACACTGAAGTGGATGACTCGTGGGCGAGTCTTCCCGTAACCGCTGTCCACTTCTATGAGCGAAATCCCCGCAAGGCGAACAACGAAGCCTACGCTGAGCTGAAGGAGAGCATCCGGGTCAACGGAATCCTTCAACCCTTGACTGTCACCAAGCGGCCGGGAGAAACCCATTACATTCTGTACGCGGGTGGAAACACCCGCCTGCAGGCCATCCGGGAGTTATGGGAGGAAACAGGGGATCAAAAGCTCCGCGAAACCCGCGTCATCATCAAAGCCTGGCGCGGTGAAGCATCCGTTCTGCTTGCCCACATGGCCGAAAACACCCAGCGCAACGATATGACCTTCTGGGATCGTGCCAACGGGACGCTGGAAATCAAGCGTCAGATCGAGGATGAACGCGGGGCGGCATTGACCTTCAGGGAGTTTGAAGCCGAGATCAAGAAATTCGGTCTTCAGACTGATCTGCGCACACTCAGCATGTACCGATTCGCAGTCGAAAAGATTGCCGATGTTGGCCCGTGGCTATCCGGTTTATCCGTGCGAACCATCCAGCCACGGCTGAACCTGTTGTTGAAGCTGGCCAATCATCACGATATCGAGGAAAGCGCTTTCTACGCCGAGGTGGTCACGCCAACCGCAAAGGCCATAGCCGGCATGGTTTCGGAAGATGCCCATGCATTTAGCGCAGACCTATTTCTTGGTCGATGCGAAGCCAGCATGTCTGTCAGGCTGGAAGTGAACGAGCGGGACATCGGCAAGATGCTCACTGCCATGGAGCGCTTTCCCGACATGACTCTGGAAGGTTTGCAGCGGATATGCAAGCCCCAGCGCCCGGTCGAACCTTCTGTCGGCGGCACCCAGACTCAATCCACAGCAGAGTCTGGCGGCCAGGTACAGGGGAAATCGTCAGAGCCCATTTCCCCCGATTCACGATTTCCTGGGAGGGCCACACCCTCCATTCCGGCCGCTACAGAACCCGGTGAACGCAGCCAAAAAGCGAGTTCACCGGCTCCCCATTCCACAGTCAGTCTCCCCCCAATCTCAACTGAGAGTGGAGGGCCTGACCGGTTGATGACCTTGATTCAGCAAGTGCTTGTCTCCGCTGGCCTTGGCTCCTGCTATGAGCCTGCACCCGGCATGCCCATGGGGTATTACATGGGATTCCCCAAGGATGGCCCGCTTGATTTGAAAGAGAACGCGCAAAGCCGCCAGGCTGCCTGGTGGGTGCTTGCGATGGCAAGCGGGCAGTTTGAAGCGGACGTGTGCCGGTCTGGCCTTGACGACCCCAATGAGTGGCGCACCTTGATCCTGGAAGAAGGTAGCCAGGAAACGCTGGGGGGCCTGGAGCTCGCCATCCAGCACAACATTGGTGGCCAAGGTGAGTTTCTGCCGATTCCATGGCTGCTGAACCCGGACAACCCTATTGCGGGCGTGTGCCTTGAGTTGCTCTCGGTTATTCGTGGAGGCGCTCGATCATGATGATGGTTCGCGTCACCGACAATACGCTGAGAGCCTCGCTGCTTATGCACTTGATCGAGCAGCTTGAGCGTGGCGACCTTGCCGTACTGCTGGAAAAGGGGGCTTGTCCGCGGTCCATGGATCGGTTGCGCGGTCTCGCCATCAATGAAATTCTGCACCTGGCCTCATCAGGCCATCCCGACATCCATTTCTCGATCGATGAGGGCGGTTTCGAACTCGGAATCGAAACCCTGTTTCGGCGCAAGCAGGAAACCGAGCATCTGGTGTATTGCATCCAGAATGGTGCCAGCCAGTCGATGCTGAACCAATTGTTCCCATCGACCGACCCGCGTGTCATCCAGACCTACCGCAAGCTCCTCAAGAATGACCGCAAAACCGGCCGTGTCGCGTTACCAGATGAAAGCGTCCGAGATCTGATCCACCAATGCTGGTTCGGGATGAATGAGGAATACCCCGAGATCACCACTCTCCGCGAAAAACTCATTCTTCTGCATGGGTTTTTCAGCAGCCATTCCCTCGACGGGCTGTACGCCACCGTCAATGAGTTCAGCTAACCCAAAAGGAAGCACCATGGCCAGAAACAAAACCCGTGCCACTCCTCCGGACTGTCTGCCAATGAATCCATCGACAGACGATCAGGCCGTCTACAACACGATCAGCCCAGCAATGTTGCTGGACATATTCGATGAGCCGATTGTGTTCCAGCGTGCCTATGTGGGTCTGACAGGCAGCGCAGTGGCGGCACTGTTCCTGTCATATGCGATCTACACGACAGAACGCCTTCCGAAAGACGCGGAAGGCTGGTTCAGAAAGACCGGGGATCAATGGAAGGCTGAAACGGGGCTGACCCGCTTCGAGCAGCAAACAGCTCGCCGCATCCTGCGTGAGCTGGATGTTCTGATTGAGCGGCGGGCTGGCTTGCCGGCCGAGCTTTGGTTCAAGATTCGAGTGGATCGCATCCTTGAGTTGCTATCGGATCAGGCAGAAGCCAAGTGGGGGCAGGTCATCTAGGACCAGAAGATGCCCCACGCATACGCCATAGCCGCAGAATCGAGCCGGGTGAACGAAAACCTGGCCCAAGGGGTGAAAGACCTCCTGTCGGCGCTTGGTAACCGCTACGTGGCGTATTACCCCTCCCTCGCCGAATTGACGGGTTCTCCCAAAGCCGCCCTGATGCTTGGACACGCGATGTTCATGACCCGTGTGGTCCTGGACAAGCAGCCCAATCGCGGAGGGTGGTTCTGGAAGACTTCGAAGGAATGGAAGCAGGTCGCCGGATTGAGCGTCCGGGAGATTGAAACATCTCGGAAAGTGCTTCTGAAAGACGGCATCTTGCAGGAATCGAGACGCGGCATGCCAGCCAAACTCTGGTTCAGGGTTGATCTTGACCGTCTGGCTTTGAAGCTGTGCCAGTATGCCAATACCACCTACCGTCCCTGGTCATGGGAAGACCGGGTGCTGAAAACGCTGCTCGGTAAACCGGTGATGTTCTACGCCCCTTTTGCGTGGACGGCGGACAGCGCCTTGGCGGGTCTCTACATGTCCAGCCTGTTCAATCGGCTGCGGCAGACATTATCCCGGAACGAAGTTGACGAGGAAGGCTGGTTCAGCAGCCCAACCAGCCAATCACTGATCCATCTCCATTTTGGCCGTCGCATGTTGATGAATGCCCGAGCCAAACTGATCGAGTCCGGCATGATGGAAGAGGTGCGGGAAAGCCGTATGCAATCCCAGTTGTTGTCACGCATTATGTTGACAACACTGCCGGCAAAAATCAGCCTGGAAGCCAATGAATTCCACAGTTTGTCGGAATCCAACAAACTGGATTGTCGGAATCCGACAAACAAGAGTTGCTCAAAACGCGTAACAAGAGTTGCCGGAACCGTAAATCAAGAGTTGCCGGAACCGCAAGACAACAGTTCACCTTTCCGCGAAACAAGTTCTGCGGAAACAGCAACTCACTCTAATAAGGAAATAAATACTCCATACCACCCCCTCCATAACAGCCTGGAGGGGGTGGGCGTATTCGATTTCCCCAAAACCATCCGAACTGCGCCAGCAAGTGCTGATCTGGAAAACCTGATCTATCCGGACAAGCTGCTTCCCGGCGAGAAACAGACCGCACGGCAGATTCTGCACGGCAGCCCCAATCCTCAAATCATCCTCGACGAGCTGGCAGGCCAGATGCAGGACGGCCACGTCAAGAACGCAATCGGCTACCTGCGAACCCTGAAAACTAGACAACAGGCAGGGACATTTGAACCTGAGTATGCCCATCGGGTTGCAGCAGATCGAAAGCGTCGGCAGGAAATACTGGAACAGCGAAAGCGCCTGATCGAGGAGCCACAAACACAGGTTGCGACAAACCGGGATTCCGCCCGGATCAAGCTGACCGAACTGCGCCAGAGCATTTGGGGAAAGGAATGACCAGAGCCACGGCCACAGGAAGTGTGGGTGTTGGCAGTGCCAACAGACTCAGCCAGCCGGAAGGTGGCGCAGCAGGAAGTGGTTTCTGTTGGCAGTGCCAACAGATTCAGCCAGCCGGAAGGTGGCGCAGCAAGAAGTGGTGACTATAGACGGAGACATTTGATGGCAACACCGAAATCGAAAATCAAGTTCCCGACCTCGGCGGATTCGCCGTTCGAGGATGGGTATGACATTGCTGGGGAGCGAGATGCTCTGAAAGATTTGGTCGAGGCAGAGGAACCGGACGAGAAAGATCCTCGTTGGGAGCGTTTCATGGACCTGCTCGAAAGGGAAGAGCGCCTGCGGCAGGAACAGGCGAATCGCCAGCAACGCCAATACGCTGACCCGATCGTTCCCGACCATGAGGCACGCGCACTGAAGGCAATCGGCAGCCTTGTTGCTGACGAGACGGATGTGATGGCAATCCATACCAAGGAGGCCTACCGACTGTTCATCGGCAGGACGCGTGATGAAAGCCCGCGCGGCTACGGAATCACCAGCGGGAAGAAGGTTGCAGCAGTGCTCCGGTCAATCTGGAATCTGTCGGCCAATGACAATCCCTATGCGGACTGGATTCTGGTGCAGGTGACGGATCGGGTCGGCGAACTGCGCCAACAGCTTGAGCATGCCGGAAAGCATTTCCAGGACGATCTGGACAAGTTGCAGGCGCGTGGCCTTCGCGTGTCCGTATTGAAGAGTCGTGCGCCAGTGGAAGTGGAACTGGGTTTCCGCAGCCCCTACGGCTACATGATCGTGGATCTGATCCTGGACTTTGATTGGTATGCGCGTGTGGTCAAGACGATGGTGCAGAAGAATCGTCTGGGTGACATCGAAGGGAAGGAAGACTTGTACCAGATGACCAAACGGATTCGGGCGTTGTTCGAGTCCACCTTGCCCTATCAGAAGTATCTCCTCCGTGAGGAGTTGCGCCTGCTATCCAGGAGCGATTTCCTCCCTGGCGCCAGCGATGAAGCAAGGAAGCGGGTTGAAGCTGCCGTTGGAATATTCGGGGCTGTGCCGCAACCGATCTTCACCGGTGAAGTGCGACCGCGTCATAGCCGTCGTCGGGCGGATGTGAGTGAGGCAGAGATGCGATTGCTGGTGGATGTGGCGCAGGGGAAAGTGGATACGGCCGGAAGTGACCTGAACCAGGAAAACACGCTCCTATGAGCGGTTTGTCATCAATCCAGACGGATAAAAGGCCTTTTAAGGGTAAGGGGGCGGATGAGTGGTTGGCGCGGCTCCATCGTGACTACCGGAAGGTCGTGTTTGAGATGGAGGAATTGTCCGAGCACTCAAAGAGTGCCGCAGGAAATGCCTGGTATGTGTATCTGCATCACCGGAAATCGACTGGGCAACGCTTCCTGATGTGGCGAAGCTTTGGCGTGAAGCATGTCCACCTGACATGGGACAGCATCCAGCCGACGCTGGGCCGAATGACACGGTCACAGCAGGACTGGTTTGAGGACGTCAATGCGGCAGTGCGGTTGCTGAATGCGAAGGAGGTCGTGACCAGAAAGGCAATACGCATGGCACAGGAACTGAACAGTGAGGATTGAAGCAATGAAGTGGGTACGCCACCCCCTTGGCGTGGGTTCTTTTTAATCAACTGAAGGAGAAGAGGCAATGAGCAATGAATTTCGTGGCACAGGCAATTTGGGCGACAACCCTATGCTGAAGACCGTACTGGTCAAGGGCGAGGAACGAAAGGTCGCAGAGATTCGGGTGTTCTTCGACGAATACAAGCCGGATGGTCAGGGCGGTTTCGAGCAGTCCGGTGGGTTCTGGATGAATGCTTCGGTGTGGGACAAGCGCGGCGAGGAGGTTGCCCAGCACCTGCGCAAGGGTGCGCGTGTGCATGTCGCCGGTCGCCTAGCCGAGCAGGAATGGACAGACAAGGAATCTGGCGAAGTGCGGAAGACCATGCAGCTCAATGCCGACGATGTCTATCTGTCGCTGTCTCGTCTGGAGGAAGTGAAATTCAGGCCGAAAGCGCAGGAAGTGGGTGTTTGATGCGAACAGCTCACTTTCTGCTGCTTACATCAGCGCTCGTGCTCAATTCCTCAGCATTTGCTGCTGAAAGTCACGAGCTGATGATGTGCAATACCTATTCGGGGGGCGGAGGTGTCAGCGTCAAGGGCAGAACCCTCAAGTGCGAAGGCGAACCGGATGCTCGCGGCTACAGCAAATTCTGGACTACGGGTCTGACGGACCTGTACGGCCAGGGTTGGAGGGTTGAGTCCATGTCGACCTACCCTGCAAGCTCATCCGGGGAGGCGACGGTGATTTTCCTGTTGAACCGGACAACGACATCCAGTCCCGCTTCACCTGTCCAGAAATAGGGGGCTTCATGAGACACCCAACCCAGCCTGAGGAAAACATGATTGCAGCGGTGCTGCAATCGGTGTCGGAAGATGCGTGCCGGCATGGGATGGGCTCGGGATGTTTTCATGGGTTCGAGTTCAAGGCCATGAGGCTTGGATGGCGTGGCCGGCCGGGTGCAATGGCAAGAGTGAAGATTGTGGTCAGCCAGGATGGAGAGGTGATCGAATCACGATTTCTCGATGTCCTGAATGACCCGTTGTAGGCCGCGGCTGGGTTGAGTCGAGGTTATGAGCCAGGACTATTTCAACACGACGTTTGAGGGGGACCCCATTGGTTCAGGGAGGTCATGCAGTGATAGACAAGAACTGGCAGGAAATTGCCCCGGATCCTGATTGGGTGCGGCAGGAAGTAGCTCGCCTGAATGAGGCAGTCGATGAATTTGCCGGCGCCATGAAGGCGAAGCTCTCGCAGAAAGCGCATGAGGGCTGGACCGGGTGGGACCAGCCTGAATCGGGCATCAAGATCTGGAATGCCATGCTTGCCCAGGGCGCTGCGGTACCGCTGGCCAAGGGGCAGGAAGTGGACATTGCCAATCTGGCGATGATGCTATGGCGAACCAATGGGAGGATGGAATGAATTCCCTTTCGATCTGGGGCCCGATGCATTTGGAAGCGCGGGACGCTCTCATTGATGTGTCTGCGATTTCAGGACGGCTTGAGTGAAGCTCTACCTCTGCGAAAAACCTTCACAAGGCAGAGAAATCGCCAGCCACATCGGTGCTCGGACACGGGGCGAAGGATGCATTACTGGTAACGGTGTAACGGTAACCTGGGGTATCGGCCACCTGGTTGAGCAGGCGAAACCGGAGCACTACAACCCGGCATTGAAATTCTGGGACATCGCGCACTTGCCTGTGCTGCCGGATGAGTGGCACATGGTGGTGAAGGACCAGACCCGTGATCAGTACAAGATCGTCTCGAAGCTGTTGAAGCAGGCAACCGAGGTTGTCATTGCCACCGATGCCGACCGTGAGGGCGAAGTGATTGCACGGGAGCTGATGCAGCTGAATGGCTACCGCGGGAAGGTTTCGCGCCTTTGGCTTTCAGCGTTCGACGATGCTTCGGTGAAGAAGGCTCTGGCTGGCATCCTGCCGGGCGAGAAGACGCTGCCGATGTATTTCTCCGGGATGGGCCGAAGCCGAGCGGACTGGCTGGCCGGGATGAATCTCACCATGGCCTTGACCAAGACATTTGGTGCCGGCGGCAAAGACGGAACCTTGCATTGTGGTCGTGTACAGACGCCTGTGTTGGCTTTGGTGGTGCGGCGCGAACGGTCCATCGCCGCGTTCGTTCCAAAGGCGCACTTCGGGGTCAATGCGACCTTCCTGATGGGCGGGGCATCCGTGCCGATGGCCTGGATGGCGCGAGCGGCGCTTCTCGACGATGAGGGGCGTCTCGTCGACCGCGGAAGTGCAGAAGCGGTGGTCAAGCAGGTCGCAGGGCAGGCCGGGAAGGTGAGCCTTGTCGATACGACACAGGAACGCGAAGTCGCGCCGTTGCTATTCAGCCTGGGATCACTTCAGCGGGAGGCCTCTGCGCGCTTCGGTATGAAGGCGCAGGCCGTACTCGATGCTGCGCAGGCACTTTACGAGAAACACAAGGCGACATCGTATCCACGAACGGATTGCGAATACCTGCCACGGTCGATGCTGGCCGAATCGAACGAGACGCTGAATGCCATCGCCGGAGCGAAGCCCGAGCTGGCAACACTGGCCACGGTTGCCGAGTCGGCGCTCAAGGGTGCCGATGAGCGTTTCCGGGGCAGGGCATTCAACGACAAACAGATCACGGCCCACCACGCGATCATTCCGACGCGAAACCCGAACATCGATGTGTCGGCCATGACGCCGACCGAGCGGACAGTCTTCGACATGGTTTGTCGACGGTATCTGGCGCAATTCCTGGGGGATTACCAGTACAGCAAGACGGTGATCGAAGTGATCTGCGAATGTGAGAAATTCAGGGTGAGCGGCAAGACGCCGCTGGTTCCCGGCTGGCGGCAGACCATGCCCGAGGCGACGAAAGCACCCACGGACAAGGATGATGACCAGGCTGAGGCAGTAACGCTCCCGAAGGTGCGTGTGGGCGAGGAAGCCAGAAACCTGCGTTGCGAGGTGCAGGACAGAATGACCTCACCGCCCAAGCGTTATACCGAGGGCACGCTTCTGGCGGCGATGGAGTCGATCGACAAGGAGATCGAGGATCCGCGCTGGAAGGCGGTGATGAAGAACAAGGAGAAAGCGGGCATCGGAACGGATGCAACGCGTTCGGCCATTATCGAGGGGCTGTTCAAGCGGGACTATATCGTCGCCAAAAAGAAGGAACTGCTGCCGACCGAGAAAGCTGTCGCGCTGATTGGACTGATCGAGGAGGTCTCGCCAGAAATTGCAGATCCAGTTTTGACTGCTCAGTGGGAAGATCGACTGAGCCAGATCGAGAAGGGCGAGATCGAGTTGTCGCAGTTTGAGCTCAGTCTTGGCGAGTGGCTGGTGCAGGTGATTGATGGCATCAAGTGTCAGAAGGGCACACGGCAGATCTCCACGTCTGGAAAGACTCGTGATCTGCCGACCAAGGGTCGTTCGGTCGTGGCGTGCCCAACCTGCGGCAAGCCAATGCGCAGAATTGATGGTTCGAATGGCTTCTTCTGGGGCTGTACGGCGTACCGGGAAGGGTGCAAGTCGACGCTTCCTGATGTCGATGGAAAGCCCGGCGCCGCCCGGGAGGCGTCTCTTCCAAAATCGCAGGCAGGGCCTTCCTATCCATGCCCCAGATGCCAGAAGCCCTTGCGCCTGGTGAAAGGCCCCAAGGGGCCATTCTGGGGATGTACAGGCTATCCGGAATGTAAGCACAGCCAGCCGGATGATGAAGGGAAGCCGGGCGTGCGGACTGACGAGGTGGCTGGCAAAGCTCGGCGTACCGAGGCGGTCGTGTTGCGAGGAACACCCATGCGTACCGCCAGGGCAGGTGCAGCCTGTCCGGACTGCAAGACTGGCCTACTCGTCAGCAAAACCATGAAGGATACCGGCAAGGCATTCGTGGGATGCAATCGCTTTCCTGCCTGCAGATTCTTTGCATGGCCAGCGAATTAGCCGGACGCGAGTGATGCACACCACACGGGTCGAAATTCCCTGCGCCGAGCCGGTATGGCTGGTTGCCGAATGGCCGGACGGCACCTGGTGCGATCTTCATGAGCTGCGTGAAATGACACACATGAGCGACGACTATCAGATTGTTCGAGTGCTGACGCACGACGAAGGATTTACCCCAATTAAAACTCAACGATGGAGCCCGAATTGCAAATGACAGAAAGTGAAATCCGTCACGCAGTGAGTGACGAGCTGGTGAGGGATGTGCTTCGTGAGCGCCGCTCAGAACGCCGCTGGCGACTGATCAAGCGTGGAATGATGGTCTCGGCCGGCGTGGTGTTCTTTGCCTTGTATCTCTTCGGCTACGCGAAGCAGATGGGATGGAAAATGATCCCCAACAACGAGATCACGGCGGTGATTCACATCGATGGGGAGATTTCCGCCGGCGCCACGGCCTCGGCGGAAAAAGTGGTTCCCTTGCTCAGGCAGGCCTTCGAGGCGAAGAACGTGAAAGCAGTGGTTCTGAGTATCGACAGCCCAGGAGGCGCTCCGGTTGAAGCCGAGCGAATTTACCAGTCGATCAAGGTTTTCAGAAAGAAGCATCCCAAACCGATTGTTGCGGTTATCAACAACGTCGGTGCGTCGGCAGCCTACATGGTGGCGCTGCATACCGAAAAAATCTACGCTGCGAATTATTCGCTTGTCGGATCCGTTGGCGCGGTTCTAACGGGTTGGGACTTCCACAGGGCGCTTGAAAAGCTCCAGATCAGCCAGCGTGTGTATGCCTCCGGTAACCTGAAATCCATGCTCAATCCCTATATGCCCATGACGCCAGATGCCGATCGCAAAGCGCAGGAAATGGTTCAGAAGATGGGCGAAAGATTCAAGGCAGAGGTTCAGGCTGCCCTGGGGAAGAAACTGCAGAACGGAGTGGATTACACCACCGGCGAAGTCTGGGATGGGGTGCAGGCCAGGGAGATCGGGTTGATCGACGAAATCGGTACGCTCGATGTCGTGGCGAGTTCATGGGATAGGGCGGTGCACGATTTTGGGCCGCGGGCGCCAGGGGCGGGGTGGCTAAGCGGGATGGCCACTGCCCTTGAATGGCTGTCACGCTTTCAGAATGGTTTGCATTGATCGCTACCGAGTGATGAAAAAATAATCGCGCGGTAAGGACGCTTGATCGGACTGAGATTTTGGGTGAAATGCTAAAGTCTTATCCACAGAAAATGTGGATGAATTGTCATGGCGCCGGATATGAGTAATGTGGTGGACCTTGCGGGGTTTCAGTGCCCGGTTGGCAGCATGGCCATGCATTCCGTGCATGGCCTGGTTGAGGTTTTTTCCCAGGAAGGGTGGATGCGTGGTGTGCTCTATGAACACCATGAAGAATTGAGCCTTGCCCATGAGAGTGATGACGTGATTTTTGCTGAGCACATCGAGATGCGTGAGGCATGGGTTCATGTTCGCGAGCTTGCCGAGGCGGATCTTGCGAAAGACATCGAGAACCTGCGAAAGCGTGGTCAATTTCTCTTTGATGCTGTCGACTGACGTGAGGTCGACGTGCTTCATGGCTGTATATATATCTAAGATGCCGAACGGCTGCGCGAACCCATGCAAAAGATTACTGACTGCCTCTTGAGTTCTTTTTCAAACGGCATACAATGTTTATCATCTGGTGATAAAGTAAATCATGCAGGCTAATACCGGACTCGAAACCCTTCTGGATCTTAACGGCTACACCATAGACCAGGAAGGTGGCTACTGGATAAAGGTCGAAGCGTGGCGGGTCCCGGTCACTGCCGATATTCCGCATGGCATCCGCTATTCGCTGACACTGCATGAACCGTATGGAAAGCGGATTCTTGGTTACGACAACAGCCATGCCATCAAGCCGCCCAAGAAATTCAAGTTTGCGGGTCAGCGGCTGCCCTATGACCACAAACACCGCCATGTGGCGGATAAGGGTGTCCCCTATGAGTTCAAGGACGCCAATCAGTTACTGGCCGACTTCTTCAAGGAAGTGGATCGCGTAATAAAGGAAGCAATGAAATGAAAAAGATCGCCATCGGGATCATGTCCCAAGAGAAAATCCGCGAACGCATGCTGGCCATCGCCAAGGGCGAGTACAAACCCAAACCCAGCGAACCCAAAATCTGGTTCACATCGATGAAATCCCTGGCTGAAGTCCTGAGCGACGACAATCGCGCCCTGCTCAAGACGATCCGTGATTCGCAGCCTGAATCCATCAGCGGTCTGGCCGTTATCACCGGACGAAAACCCGGAAACCTTTCGCGCACCCTAAAAACCATGTCCCACTATGGGATAGTGGAAATGCGCCGGGAGAACCGCCACGTGCGGCCTATTGTCATGGCAACCGAATTCCAAATTCTTGCAGCGTGAAATTTGGCGCTGCATCGTGACCACTCAAGGCCTCATTCCTAATCGATGGAATCCTTCTTTGTGATGTATCAGCTGACGAGACATCATCTCGTGTAAGCGGTTGCAACCGCATCTGGTCGGTCATCGGCCGTCACTACTGAGTTGGGGAAATGCGTTACTGGACGGCTGGTGTAGGACAGTAAGCTAACTGATCAAGAATCTACCAATCGACTTTGCCGACTTTCGGTCTGCTCATCGGTCTTATGTGGAGCTCCACATAAGACCGACGACCGGCCGATCAACACGTTGCACGCGAATGACGGCAACGGGTCGGGTGCTGCCCCTCGTCGTTGTCGAAAGCAGCCATTTAGCCCGAACTTCGTGCCGGAGTCGGCAAGTTGCTCCACACCGACCGCTCATTGTCCCCAGTGTCAGCGGCGGCAGCAAAGGCCGAGGAGTCAGCGGCCAATTTGCGATAGCCGTCGATCAGCGCGGTTGAGTGAGGCCGATCCCTGTACCATTTACCTTTACCAGTACGCTATGAGGTCCCCCCAATTGCCGAACATCGCATCCGTGCTCAAGGAAGAAATCGCCCGACTGGTCCGCAGGCAGCTTCGCGGCGAAACCGAAAGCCTCAAGAAGGCATCGAGCCGCTACCGCTCCGAGATCGCCGCTTTAAAGCGGCGCATCGAGGCCTTGGAAAAGCAGATATCCCGCCTCGAAAAAATGGCGCCGAAGAATGTCGCGCCTACCGCCGACAAGGAATCCGAAACGAAACTGAGGTTCAAACCGCAGGGTGTGCGTGCGCAGCGGACGCGGCTCGAACTGTCGGCGCGGGAGATGGGCGCGCTGGTGGGCGTCTCAGCCCAAACCATCTACAACTGGGAAGCCGGCACGTCGCGCCCGAAGGCCGAGCAGCTCGCTGTCTTCGCGGCCGTCCGGAAGATGGGCAAGCGCGAGGTCAAGGCACGGCTTGACCAGATGCAAGCGGATTGATGGACCAGCACACTCCGGACCGATGGCTCCGCCGCGTACGATCTAGGAACTCATCAACGAGAATAGTGTCGCGGAAGGGTTCAGGGCCCATGACTGCCCCACGCTGATTGGCCAAGGATGCGGCGCGGTCGACAATCCCAACATGACAGGCAGGTCGTCGGCCGAAGCCGCTGGTTGCCATCTAGGCCAACGAGGTCTGCTATCGGCGCCTTGCGGCATACCGGCCGGAGCTGGGCCACGCGCGACCTATGAGAAGAGCCTATGCCCAGGTTAGGTTTTACCAGCACTGATTTCTGCCTTGAGCCGAGCCACAGTTGGCTCTCCCCACTCGCGCGGATGATTGATAACGACACGGTCGCCAGCACCGATACGTTGTGCACACTCTGCGAGCGTGTCGGCATGACGTTCAGGCCAATGGTTATCTAGGGCGAACTTTTTGATTGCTTCGTATGTAAGTGGCTCACCTTCAGTGTGAAGGGCTTTGAAAAGTTCTTTGGCTCTTGCTTCATCAAGTGGATGGGCAAGCCCTGTAGAGATATTAACGATGGAGCTTAACGTTTCGATTGATCTCTTTAGTAGGTCTGACACAACACTCTCCTAAAAAATATAGTGTAAAAGTAATCGGGGCGAAGTAACGAACGAAAGGATGTGGGTGGATAAGCATTCGACCTTGGCTTTGGTAGCACAAGGAAAGTCTCTCCCGTGATACCCCTTGACCCTGCCGGTGCAGGAAGAGGGTTACGTGCAACCTTGCAGGCTGGCTCAATAGTCCGCCGACGTCGACTTAAGCTACAGATTGATTCTGTCCCGAAATTCAACGAAGTCATAACAAGGTGATGGCCACCTGAAGTGGTGTCTCACGGCCATTTAGAAGAGCCGGCTTTGGCGATTTACTTCCTGCCTCAAGGGTTGTACTCATGCTCCCCCTACCCATTTTCAAGGACGTTCTAAAGCTAAACGGTCAAAACGAAAGCGCTAGACACAGGTACAAACTTGTACTAAATAGAGGCATAGTTAATACTACACTTAATACAAGGCATATAAAAGTGCAATGAAAGTATTATTTGATACTAAAACAGTACAGAAACTAGGACGGATAGTCCTGAGTGACACATTGCTTCGAAACGCCGGTCTTCAAGAGGGCGATTTCGTTGATATCTACTTCGACGTGGCAAGCAAGCACATCATCATTCAGAAGGCTGAAGCTCCTTCCGGAGCGAACGTGTCGCCTGGGAATATTGGACAAAATAGGAACAAAAAATGACCAACCCGCACGAACGCGCTGAACGCTTTTCTGGACACGAGTCCTTCATCTGTCGGTATGGTTGGCTGCCCAAGGTTTTTCGCGCGGTTGTTTCCAACCCGCGCGTTCTTCGAGACGAAGAGCTCGCTATGACCACTCTCGGCATTGGCCGAAATATGGTGAAGTCTTTGCAGTTTTGGGCCGAAGCGACCGGAGTCATCATCGTCGACGGCACTGGCATGCATGTTCCCGGTTCCGTTGGTTCTCGTTTATTTGCTGAATCTGGGTGGGATCCCTACCTTGAGTCCTTGGAGTCTCTTTGGCTCATTCACTGGCAGCTGAGTACCAACGCCGGTTTAGCGGCATGGAATGAAGTGTTTGGTGAGGGCAAACTGATTCGCTTCGACAGGCAAAAACTGATCAACGCGCTATCGCAGCGGGGCGCAAAATTGGCCCGCCCTTTGGCACCCAGCACGCTAGAACAGCACACGTCCATCTTCATCCAGAGCTACTACCAAGCGGAACGTGGCACGGATGACACCTCTTGGTGTCCACTTCAAGACCTTGGTTTGATCAAGGCGACAAAGACCGAGGACGGACGTGTCCTCTACAACACAGACTTGGCCACACCTGTGGGCTTATCCCTTAGGGTCTTCGGGCTGGCGCTCATTGATTTCTTGGCTCGCCAAGATCATAGCTGGACAGCAGATTTCAAAAGCGTCCTCAAGGGCAACTACAGCCCTGGCATTGTTTTCCGTTTGGATGAACATCAGCTACGCCAACTTATCGAGAGCGCCACCGCAGGACCGTTCCACGGGGCACTCAGATTTGTGGATACTGCGGACACACAAAGCATCGTACTGACACCCACAACTCTCGATCCGCAATACCATTCGTGGGCACAAGAAGAGGTGTTGGAACATGCGTGAACACATTATTGATTTCCTAACCCTGGGTGGACAGCACACTCGCTCAATATCCCTTGATCGCGATCTTTACGACAATCAGGCTATAGAGGGCTATCTGCTAACCCCCAACAGTGTTGGTGCACTTCGCCAAATCAGCGAGGGCCTCATTCAAGGACATGCTCAACGCGCATGGAAAATTGTAGGCCCGTATGGCAGTGGCAAGTCGGCATTAGGGGTGATTCTTGCGCAACTGATGGCGGGCCCGCATCGTCACGGCGCGGCAGCCAAAGTCCTTGCCTCTGTTGCACCTACGGTGGCTGACCACTTTAGCGCGTCAAATCGCTTTACCCTGGCTGTTGTCGGCTCGCGCGTTTCATTCGGCTTAGCACTAGCCACAGCCATTGATAGCGCGCTACAAAACCTTGGAAAGGCTAAAGCTTTCGTCTCCTTGCGTAAGCAGTTAGATATCACTAAGGGAACCTATAAGGGCCTTCCCATCAATGCTGCGGCTGGGGAGCTGGCTGAGCATTTCGCCACTGCCGTCGTTGAAAAGGGCTATCAAGGTTTGACTCTGTTGATTGACGAAGTCGGTAAGTTCGTTGAACACGCAGCGCTTTACCCTGAACAAGGCGACCTGATCGCACTACAACAAGTGGCCGAGCATGCTTGCAAAGCCAACGATGACAAGCTGGTCGTTGTTGCCATGTTGCACCAGCATTTCGCCAGCTACGCGGCGGGTGTCGGCCGTGCTCTGAACGATGAATGGCATAAGGTAGCCGCTCGTTTTGAGGAGGTGCCTTTTGACGAGCCGATCGAGCGCTACGCGTATTTTGCCAAACATGCATTAGGCGTCAAGCCAGTCTTGCTCAAGAACAAGACACTAGTCGCGGAAAGCAAGGCGATCTACGCGCAAGCGTTAGCACTCGGCATTTTGCGACCACCGTCTGTCACAGACAAGAAGCTCTTTGATCGTGCAGAAGGTCTCTACCCGCTGCATCCACTCACGTTGGCGGCACTGGCAACAGTCTCGAAACGATACGGTCAGAGTGAGCGATCTTTTCATGCGTTCCTAAAGGGGAATGAGCCAAAAGGACTGCGCGATTTTTCTCAGCGCCATACTCTGGGATCCTGGTATCAGCTGACTGATCTCTACGATTTCCTCGCTGACGGGTATGGTTTGCGCTTCAGAGACCTTGGCGCAGAGCGTCGTTGGGAATTTGCAGTAGCAGCAGTCGCGCGTGTGGCACAAGATGCCATAGCCTCGGCTGCATTGAAGACCTTGGCAGTCCTGGAGTTAGTCCAGTCAGGCATCAATGTGCCCGCAACGGTTGAAGTGATCGCATACGCGCTGGACACAAACGAGATAACGTCGGTCACCACAGCACTTGCTCGGCTGGTAGAGCAAGGTGTCCTTATTAAGCGCCGCAAGCAGGCCGAGTACAGCCTGGCCGTGCCCGATGCAGTCAATATTGAGGCACTCTATGAGGAGGCTGCTCGTGCGAACGAGGGTGACTTGATTGTTAGCGGGATTTCCAAGGCGCTATCCCAGCGTCTCGTGGTCGCCAACCGGCACTACGATGTAACCGGTACCATTCGGACACTAGGCATCCAGGTGGGTACACCGGAGGCTTGGCCTCATAGCCCAGCAGAAAAATCAGAGGGGGCAGGGCCCGATGGCTGGCTCAAGCTTGTGCTGGTGACAAAAGGATCTGAGGCAGAAACGAAGGCCTACCTGCGTCTGCCCCAAGAGCAAGATGTACTTAGTGTCAGTGCCTGCCTTGCCTTATCAACCGAAGGTCGTGCAGCACTCGCCGAGTTTGCGATCTGGCAAACCGTTTTGCGAGAGATCAACAGCAAGCATTTGGACCCTTGGACAACTCGGTATGTGGAGGGCCGTCTGCAGGAGGCCAGCGAGGCTGTCGAGCGCTTGGTGACGTCTGCTTTGATGCCTTCTAAAGAGCATCCCGGCCCAACTTACTGGCACATTGGCAAAGCCATTCCAGGCAGCATGTTCATGAATGCAAGTCAGCTGGCCTCTTGGCTGTTTGACCAGGTCTATCATCAGACACCGCGTATTGTGAACGAGCTGATCAACAAAGACAGACCTGCGTCGGCAATTGTCTTGGCAAGGCAGCGGATGTTTGACGTGATTTTGAGCGGCGACCCAACACGCAAAATCTGCGGCGATACTGAATATCCCCCAGAGCGACTGATTCACGCCTCGCTTCTGCGCAACACAGGCATTTGGCAGGAAACCGACGGACGGTGGTCTCTTCATGCCCCGACCTCGTCCAGCCCTTCCGACATTACTGACGTGTGGCTGGCGATCTCACACCAACTCCGCGCCATGGAGCCACAGAGCTTTGCACAAGTACTTGAAGTGCTTGCTGCCCCGCCACTCGGCGTCAGGTCAGCACCAGCAGGCATCTGGGTTGCACTTTACTTACTCGTCAACCGTTCTCGATGTGCCGTCTTTGAACGCGGGACCTTGGTTCTCGAACTCACGGCCGAACACCTCCAACGGATGTTTAAGAACCCGCAGAGCTTCACCATGCGAGAACTCTTAGACGCGGACGAGAGCAAAAAGCTACTTGCAGATTACCGAGCCGCGCTCTCGGCAATTGGCTGCGCCCTTGAAAAAGACGTTACCTATCTGGAGATAGCGCGAGGACTAATCCGTTGGTTCACCAGGTTGCCCGACTTCACCAAACAGACACAACGTATCAGCAAGGATGCCGCCCTTGTTCGCTCGATATTGGGCAAAGCCACGGACCCAATAGAGTTGCTTACGCAAACGCTGTGCCGGGCGCATCTTGAATCGAAGTCGAAGGATGCCTTTGTAGTTTGGCTAACGAATGCTTTAACAGATCTGGGCATGGCTTACCGCAGGCTGCAAGACGACGTCGCCGCGGAATTGGGCCAAGGCTTCAGCATTAGCGGCCCGTTAAGTCGCGTCCGTAACCAGCTCCAAGCCGAGTGCACGAAGGAAGGTTCCAAGCTCGCAGATGCAAAACTGAAGAGCTTTATCTTGCGCTGTACGGACCTTGTGCTCACCGATGAAAAATGGCTTGATTCAGTTGGCAGTCTTATCGTGCAGCGCCCGCTAGACTCCTGGATTGACGACACACTGAGCAAATTCCAAGGGGGATTGACTGAGCTTTGTGGGAAATACCAACGCTGGATGCGGGTCGTAATGCGAAGAGGCACAGCCCCACGCGCCGCTGATCGCTTTGTTGGCCTCACCTTGACAATGGCGGGGGGCGAAGAGTCCTCCGTGTTTGTTGCAACCAATGAGTCATCTACGGCGATTGCAAAAAACGTTCTTGCCCTTGTTGCCGAGACCACGCAAGGCAATACTCAACTCGCAGTCGCAGCCCTGGCCCAAGCATTGTTGGACTTGCAGACAGAAGTGAACAAGAACCCAGTGGAGGAAGCTCGTCATGGCTGAAGAGAAGCGCGTCCGTCACATCTTGAGCTTGTCGGGCGGCAAGGACAGCGCTGCGCTCGCGATCTATTTGCGCGACCGCGTGCCAGAAATGGAATATATCTTCAGCGACACCCTCAAAGAGTTGCCTGAAACCTACGAATACCTGGATCGCATCGCCAGCTATCTAGGTAAAGAAGTTGTTCGCCTCAATGCTGACGTAGGCTTTGACCACTGGTATGAGATGTATGGAGGGATGATCCCATCCAATCACCGCCGTTGGTGCACACGTGCTTTGAAGCTGAAGCCCTTCGAGCAGTATTGCGGTGACGAAGAAGTCATCAACTATGTGGGGCTGCGGGCGGAAGAAAATCGCAGTGGTTACATCAGCCATAAGCCAAACATCAAGGCAGTCTACCCATTCAAAGAAGATGGCCTGGTGTTGCGCGATATTGAAGAAATCTTGCGCACATCAGGCGTTGGGATGCCTCCATATACAAAGTGGGGGCGAACACGATCGGGATGCTACTTCTGCTTCTATCAGCAAAAAATCGAGTGGGTGCGCCTTAAGGAAACGTATCCGGATTTGTACGAAAAAGCCAAGGAATACGAGCGTCCGTACGAGAAGACCGGCAACTTCTTTACGTGGAGCCAAGGCGAAAGTCTCCTGGCACTAGAGAAGCCTGAAAGGATGGAGCAGATCAAGCGAGAACATGTCATTCGAATAGAACGACAAATACACAGACGGGAAAATGCCACATTGCTTGAAGTATTCTCTAGAGCAGAAACGTCTGAAGAGCCCGAAGAAGATGATGACCAGGGCTGCATCGTCTGCTCCCTGTGAGGAATCATGACCTTTAACATCAAAGCAAGAGTACTTCTGGAGCTTGGGGCTGAGCTCATCAGTTCCGACGGCATCGCCCTCTACGAGCTAATCAAGAACTCAGTGGATGCAGGAAGCGAAAGCGTCGATATCCGCGTCAACGTGGCTCTGACCGCATCCGGCTATCGAGTACTGCAATCAAAGTTAGCCTCCTTACCGGCAGAAACACGTCTGCGGCGGGAGTGGCTTGAGGATGCAACCCGACGCTATTTCGAGAGTACCGCGTCCGACGAGCTTCGCGGGACGTTCGTCAACCGCCTCAATGGTCTCGGCCTCAACGAGGCTGAGGTTGCCGCAGAGGAGTTCTACCGCGAGTTCACCTTCATCGAAGTGGAGGACTGGGGCTGCGGGATGTCGATCAAGGACCTGCAGACCAAGTTTCTGACGGTCGGTACTCCCAATCGTGCTCATGAGCGCCAACGCCTCGGAAGTGCCGGAAGGCTGCTGGGTGAAAAGGGCATTGGACGGCTCTCCGCGATGCGCCTGGGAATGGTCACTGAGGTGATCACTGGCACCGAGGACGATCGTAAATGGGCAACCTTGGACATCGACTGGTCGAAGCTTCGTGACAATCCAGACATGGATCTCGATCAGTTTGCCGCGGAGCCGAAACATGGTGAGCCGAAGCGGACCAGCGAAATGGGTACGCTCATTCGGATCAGTGACCTTCAGAGCGATTGGTCGCTTTCCAGGCTCACATCACTTGCGCGCGCGGAGTTCTCCAAGCTTCAGGATCCATTCGAAACCACTGGAGCGGTCCTCGACATCAAGCTCTCATTCAATGGCAACGATGTGGCGGCTGTCGAAGAACTCGACACCGAATGGCTCAACAAGTGGCACGGCCACTTCGAAATGTCGTTCACCTACAAGAAGATGAACCCACGCGATACAGAGGATCTGCGTGAGCAAGCCGCCCTAAGCGGCACGGCGAAGTTCCGCTTGCCCAAGCCGCCAGACGCCACAGAAGCAATCGACGTCATCGATGAGAAGGACATCGCCGCATCGGGAGACGGCCTCTACAGCCTTCTAGCTTCCATTGAGTACGCCGCCGCCGGAGGCATCATCAACGATGCGTCGCGATTCGCGGGCATCGATACGCTGGGGCCGTTCAAGGCCGAGGGGTACTGGTTCAATCGGCAGCGAGCTCGGCAAGAGTTCGGTGATCAGTATGACAAGTTTAAAGGCTGGCTCGAGCAATGGGCCGGCGGCTTGCTTGTCTACCGTGATGGGTACCGCGTGTATCCCTATGCAGCCCCTGACGACGACTGGCTTGAACTGGACCAGAGGGCGCTACGTCGGAAGTCTTTCAAGCTGAACCGCGGCCAATTCGTGGGGTACGTGCGCATTACATCGCTGGGAAATCGCGAGCTACGCGATCAGACCAATCGCCAGGGACTTTGCGACACGCCTGAGAAGCGTGCACTCATCCAGTGCATGCAGTACGTCATCTGGAAGGAGTTGGGTGCCCTCGTGACGAAGCACGAAGAGCGAATGGCGCGTCAATCGCTCACCACTGTGCGTGAGATCGAAAAGCAGGTGACCGAGCACGCGAAAGATGCCAAGGTCAAGTTGCGAGAACTGGCCAAACGAGTACCAGAAGAGCACCAGACGGTTGCCGACCTTCGTGGTTATGTCGAGGAGCTTGAAGCAGCTTGGGCCGCGGCGAAGAAGACATTGAAGAAGCAGGCGGGCCAGGCGGAGCTCTACCTCCACTTGGCCGGCGTTGGCATGCTGTTGGAGTTCGTGATCCATGAACTGAATCGAGTCACCGGCGCGACCTTGCAGGACTTGCAAAAGATGAGCGGCAACGCATTGCCGCCAGGTCTGAAGTCCCTTGCGCGCCAGCTTCAGACGCTGGACAAGCGCCTGCGGATCCTGGACCCGGTGAGTACACCTGGGCGCCAACGCAAGGAGGAAACCGACGTCGTCGAAGTTCTGCAGACGCTCTTGGACGCACACGAGCAGCAGTTCGATCGGCATTCCATTGAGGTGCGCCTCAAGTTCCTACCGCAGGACAAGCACTTGGTGTCCAAGGTGATCGTGGGTCAGATGTATCAGATTTTCGAGAACCTGATCGTGAACTCCGTCTATTGGCTGACCCACCATCGAGCGATGAGGCGCGTGGACGGTGATGAGTCATTCGAGGCGTTGATCGAGATCGAAGTCAATGCCGGTGCGCAAACTATAACGTTCCGAGACAACGGGCCCGGGATCGAGTGGGCCGATCGAGAGAAGATCTTTGAGCCTTTCTTCAGCAAGAAGCCATCGGGCCGGGGCATAGGCCTCTACATCGTCAAAAGTTTGTGCAAGGAAAACGAGATCACCTTGTCACTGCTTGAGAGAACAGCCGAGGGAACAGTTCCAGGATTCAAGTTCGAGATGCCATAAGGCACGCAGAGGGAGTAGAAAACAATGAATGTCGAAGCAGTTGCTGAGGTCAATCGCCGCAAGGCCGTGCTGATTGACGATGCGTATCTCCGACCGTCGCCAGGGGACTTGAGGCAAAGCCTGCCGCCTCTGAGAAGGTTCTTGAGGAATGTGCCCGCAGCAAAGGGGTGGTTCGACGCGACCTTTGGCCTCAACGGTGGCGCATCAGCGCGGAACTACTTCGATCCCCTGCTCGCCAGTACCCAGCGCACCTTGGAGCTTTGGGATCGTAGAGGTGAATGCCCGGAAAGTCAGAGGCTCCTGGACGAGGGCCTTGCTGACCTTGTCGCTGTAGTGGCGCCGTTGAGGCTTCCTCTCGAGCAGGTCGAGACGACGCTCGCAGCGCAGGCTTGGGAGCTCGTGCGCTTCGGAGCTTTGCCTGATCTGAACGCGGTTCCAGCGGATGCGAGCCTCGTTGTTATCGACTACGTGCTCACGCCCGACACGCCGGCCGACATGGAGGTGAAGGTCGACGAGAGCACGCAGTTTTTGAAGGGTCTTGTCCAACGCGCAGCCGGCTCCGAAAGAGGGCTGCCGTTGATCGTGCTGGTTTCGAGTCGCCCCACTGTTGCTAAGGGCCATGCGGAGGCGTTCAGAAAGGCCGTAGGCCTGCATGGCGGCTATTTCCACTTCATTCGCAAGATCTCGGTATTGCAAGAGTTAGGGCTTCGCATCGACGGCTTCACCGCGGAGGTCGAGGAGCTGGAGAGCTACCGGCGGGTTCATGTGGCACTGCGCGACGCTCTTCAAACTGCATGCGCATCACTAGCCGGTGACATTGACAGCATGGAACTCCAAGATCTCGCCGCGCTGCATGTCGGGCACCTGATTCATGAAGGGGAACCGCTCAGCGACTACCTAGGCTGGATACTCGGACAGGCCCTCACCGTCAAACTGCAGGAGAGCGTGACGTTTGCGGACGCATCCGGCCAGTTGCCGCCTGAGAACCATCGTGTGCTGCTCGGGCACTTGGAGCCTACACAGTGCATTCCCCAGCTCTTCTGTGAGGCCTCTACGGTTCGAACCGCAGCCGGCCAGCGCCACAAGGTGACCACAGGCTCGCGAGAGCTGCGATTCGGAGACATCTTTGTAGGCAAGGTCGGAAAGAAGGTTGACCTGTCGAGATTTCGCCTGGTTCTCAGTCAAACCTGCGACCTGCTGCAGAAGAAGATCACGAATGGGCAGGTCCTATGTGCGGAGGGCTGCGGCACTGAGGTTGTCAACACGGAGGCGGAACTGATGCGAGCCACCTTGCATCAACTCGACGACAAGGGAAGTACGCTCATCCGCCTCGATGGAGGAACGTACTATCAGGTAGAGTGGAATGAGGTGAACCTGATCACGATTGAGCAGGCGAAGCTGAAAAAGGAGCAAGGCTACCGCTACGTTGGCCGCTTGAACGAGATATACGCTCTCGAGGTTCAGCACAATGCATTGAACAAGCTCGGACGAATCGGTGTGCCGGTCAAGCCTGGGTATGGTCTGGTTTTTGGCGCAGTGCGTTTGCGTATTTTTGGCTCGAAGGTGGAGCAGGTCGCGCTGGCAAAGTCGTTTGACAACAGGACCGTGACGGCCGTGCTCAGGCCGATGACTGGGGGGCAGGTCGCGATCTTGCTATCGGCGGAGGTCAAGAAGCGGTTGGTTGAGTGGCTTGATCAATTGCAGGACGAACTACCGAAAGATGTCCTCGACATCTCGAAGCAGCTGAGCGAATGGATCAAGGCCGATGCAGACTTCCGTTTCTTCTGTAAGCAATCGAAAAAAGGCGTGCTGCAACTGGGCGTGCTGTATGAGAAGGAAGAGAATGGCATGATGGTGAAAAAGACGGATTGGCCGACCAAGCTGTCGATTGACTTCGGCGCCGCCGCAGTCTTTCCCAATCCCGTCACACCGGCGCAAGTGCCTCGTCTGTTGATCGAACTTGATCCGATCGCGTGATCCTTGGCGGTTGGTGCTCTGGACGTAGTGTAGCTTGGCTGAGGCCCGCTGCTGGACGCTATGTCGAGGCGCCAGCAAACGGATTTATGCTGTCGCAAACCGTGCGTTGGGGTGCAAGGTCTCGTTGGAGGTGTGAGGGTGCGTAGCCCGATGGACGCACTGTCAGCGCTCAGTCAGCCGGGCCTGGCTGAATAGTATCGGTGCCGCCGAAGTGTCCACTTAGTGTTTGCGAAGCAGACGTTACTTGCGGGGACTCCCAGTGGCTGCTGAGGCCGACAAACGGATACTTTCGATCTACCTCACGACTGACTCCTCCAGGTCGAGAGCACGCGTTCGTTGGCCAGAAAAGCTGACGTTCGATTTGCTGATCTGATCAACGAAAGCAAACAGCTGTATCGCTGACGCACAGGGCAGTGAGCGCCACCTCCGCTTCGGCCGAAGAGCTGAAGTTCGCGGACAGTTAGCGAACGGCGGGACAACCCCAGATAACCGATTGTCATGACGTTGAAGGATGGGTGGTTCTTTAGCGACCAGGCTTTCGAGCCTGATAAGCCGCCCCGGCCAAGTATTGACACACCATCTGAAAATTGGCAACCTAAAGCCTGTTTTGTTGGCTCATGCAGCCCGATTGGCCTCCCGTAAGGAGCCGCTTTTTGCCGCAAGGCGCGCATAAATGCCGTTCAGTTCCTGAAAACGGCGGGTCTTCGGATCTGGAATTCCATCGCTGTTCAACCACCCCATGGGGAGCCACGCTCCCTTTGGGGAAAGTGCTCCTCTTTTTTATTTTTTAAGGAGAGCATTATGTCTGAATCAAAATTCTACGATCTTCATGTCACCGGCCTTGGCTACCTGAACCGTGTTCGCATGGTCAAGCCAAACAAAGGTGAAACGTTCCTCGCCTGCTCCATTTCCGCTCTCCGTGGTGAGTGGAACAAGGATGGCTCGATCAAACCTGAGTCGACTAAATTCGATGTGCGGGTTTATGGTCAGGACGCGATCAAAGCGATCGAGGTACTCAAGCCGCATGGTGATGAGAAACGGAAAGTAATGATCCAGTTCAAGCTGGGTGACATCTACCCTGAAGTGTTTGTCTACGAAAAAGACGTGGGCACACGCAAGAAGGGTGATACGGGAGTGATGATCAAGGGCCGTTTGCTCAAGATCACCAATGCCTGGGTGGACGGTAATCCGGTTGTCCTGCCTGCGGTTTCATCGCAACAGCAAGAGGCTGCAGCAGGCGGCCAGTAACCTCCCGCTTCACAAACCCGACCGGGGAGTTTCACACTCCCTGCCGGGTGTCGTGGACTCCCCGGTTTTCATTTTGAAAACCAGGAGTCCACGATGAAAGAAGCTTTTCTGAATGTTCTGTTCGATTTGCGCATCATGAGCCTGTGCGTGGTGGTGTCACAAGTCATCGCCTTGGCGAGCACTCTGTCGAATTGATGGAGTCAATCTGAAAACCTCCTGCGTGGGGTTTTCACCAGAGGGCCAACCCTCCGGTGAAAACCCCGCAACCAACCAACAGGAGACATCCATGAATCAGCAACTCTCACTAAACTTCCTTCAATTGATGGCCAAGGCTGAAGTGCCGATCAAGGACGCCAGGTGGTTTCACTGCATTCCACGTCGACGGGGTTTGCTTTGTGAACGGGATGTACTCCGGTTCCGTCGTGGCTGATAGAATCTGTTTCGGTTGATCGAAGGAAACGCCCAGCCTCTGGGCGTTTACCCAAGCGGGCCATGCCCGTTTCGGTAAACCCAGTTTCTCGTTTGCTGAGTACAGCAGGATTGGCGCCCTAAGCGCTGGCTTTTAGTCCGGGCAGCCCCTCATACCGGATTGGGATTCCTCCGCAGGTTTCCCAGGGGTTACATTGGCGACGGATGCATCCCCATCTGCTTGCCTCATCCCTGAGACGGACCGATAACCCGTCTTCCCTACACCCGCCAGAAGGCTTGCCCGAGACCAGGTTTCGGGCAAGCCTTCTGGGCATCGATCAGATCATGGGTTGTGACGGCCAGAACGGTCACGGCATTTGCGGTTTGCCGCATCCCAAAATTCGCGCCGAGCCCCTCAGTGCGGTGCGTCGCTTCCTATATGGAAGAGTTGAGCAGGGGTTTCATTACCGACCACATTGAATCATGACCAACCCATCCTGCCCCGCAAGCGGGGTATCCAGGAGAACTGGCCATCTTGGATAAGCCGTTTGCCAAAGTTTTACTGCTGGCTGTCAGTATCAGCCCGACCGATGCACGTTATGCATCGCCAATTAAAGCCGTTCAGTTCCTGAAAACGGCGGGTCTTCTGACTTGGAATTCCATCGCAGTTCAACCACCCCATGGGGAGTCACGCCCCCTTTGGGGAAAGTGCTCCCTTTTTTTCTGTTTATTTAAGGAGAGCATTATGTCTATTCGCATCAATGGAACGCTTGTAATCAAGGAAATCAAAGGTGCCAATGGCAAGTTCTGCGTCGGCGACCTGACCACCCCGATTGGAGAGTTCAAGGTCAAGGAGCCCATCCTCGATCAGTTCTCGGAAGGCCGATACGAGGGTGAGTTTCTAGTCGAGAATTTTTACCTCAGTTCGTATATTTGGCGCGGGAAATCGACCACCGACATTCGTGCGAAGGTAATGGAAATATTCCTGGACACGGTTGATGAAGGCAAGCTTGATGACGTGCCAAGCGAACCCGATCCAATCGCCACAGAGCCCGCATCGGCAGCGAATCAAACAGGTCCATCCGATATTCCTGTTCCAGCAGCGCTGGTTCAGGAGCATGAAAATCAGGATCCGGTTTTCCAGGAGTTGCTGGAATTGTTTGGGGCCGATCTTGCCGACCTTGTCTGGGTTAGCAAGGACGTGAAACTTGACCCCACTGTGGATCGAGCTGTCTTCCGCAGTCAGCGTGACCGTCTGAAGGAGATGGGTTACGTGTTCGATGCAAAAACCCAAGGATGGTCCAGGAAGGAAAAGTAATCATGAAATCGAGCATGCCTCCTCAGTCTGAGATTCTTGCCATCACAGTTGACGATTTCCGTGCCCAACAGGCTGAGGATGTTGCCAACGATGTGTTCCTTCAGGCAGAGCAGATTCTGCGAAGTTTGGGGGATACGGGCGGTGGAAGAGCGTTGGCCAGGCTCATCAAGGCGTTGCACGGTGAAGGTGGGTTGAAATTCAATGACCTCCTGCCCCTGGACAGTGGGAACCGCTCGATTGCGTTGGCGCTCATCAAGGAATTTCTGGATGAATGTCGTTCATTTGATGAGTGGGAGTCACTGGCCGAATTGGCTGATCGTTGCGTATTTCATGGGATGTAGTGCCATGAAGCGAGTTTCGTAAAAGCTTGAGTCCGGTCAGTCCCTGAAACCGGAACGCCTCGCAAGAGGCCGGGATTTAATTTCATCAACCACCCCATGGGGAGTCACGCTCCCTTTGGGGAAAGTGCTCCCCTTACTTTTTATTAAGGAGAGCAATATGTTATTTGGCCTTGGCATTACCGTCACAGAAGCTGCTCGCCAGCTGGGCATCAAGGACCCAGATGGTTACGGGATTATCCTGGCGACGACAGACGTTGAGTATGTGGATGCAGCAGAAGCCTTCCAGGCGGAGTGTGGCGAACAGTGCCACCTTGAGAGGGAGGACTTCGAGGCTGCAATTGATAGGCAAGTGAAAAATGGCCGACTTGCAATGGGCTTCCTGTTCATCGGAATGGCCAGGATCGATACCGGTACGAAAAAACCTGTTCCCGGTACTGAGGCCTATGGAGTCGTGTGCCTGCCTGGTCAATTCGGCTGGGTAAAAACACAGGACGCGCTTCCGGGCGAGCAACAGCCAGTGGTCGTGATCGCTGCGTCAGGGGTGATGTCGTTCGGGCGGATGATCGAGGGGCGGTTCTGCGAGTATCACCCTGACGTAGACCGCTTTGTTGACAGTGAAATGGAATGGGGCGGAACACGGGGTATCCAGCAATGGATGCCGATTGATCGGCCTCTGTCCTGATTTTCTTTTAAAGCCCCCACCCGGGGGCTTTTCTCGAACGCGCGGCTGCGGCCGGCGTGTTGGAGAAAGGCTCCGAGCCTTTGAAGTGTTTCACTGCTGGCTGTCAGTTTCAGCCCGACTGATGCGCGTCACGCATCGCCTTATGAGTCCGGTCAGTCCCTGAGATCGGATGCCTCGATGCTCCCACAAGGGCATGGAGGACGGGATTCAATTCATCAACCCAGCGGGGCGTTTTCACTCCCTCTTGGGGAGTATGTCCATTCATCGAAGGAGAAAGGTGTGTACGGTCAACTGGCAAGACGGTGGTGCAAATTGGAGCTGCCGCTTCAAGTGCTTCAAAGTAATTCGGGCTTCTATATCGGCACGGCCGATGGGGGTGACCCTGTTTCAAAAGAGAGCGTTGAGTATTTTCAGACGCATGCCGCTGCTCAACAGGCACTGCAGAATGGTACCTGGACGCAGGACGTATTTCTTTAAGCAATTGCTGCAGCAGCGTTTCTCTGCTGGCTGTCAGTTACAGCCCGACCGATGCGCGTCATGCATCGCCTTATGAGTCCGGTCAGTCCCTGAGACCGGAACGCTTCTACGGAAGCCGGGATTCAATTTGCTATTTCAACCCAGCGGGGTGCAACCACCCCGCACTGGGTTCGGCTGCCTCCGCGTTTTTATTTAGGAGAGCAGCGCTATGAATTTCCGTACCCGCAAGGTATCCGAGATTGACGTGGATGGATTGACCGCCGAGTTGAGCTTCGAACCTTCCTGCGTCATGAGCTACGTGGAACACAAAATCGAAAAACAGGGTGGTCTGATCGCAGTTGGCTACCTTGTTGACGATCATGATGTCGAAAATCCTTTAGACGACTGTGACGGAATGGGACATATCTATTCATCGCACCGTCATTCGGGCCAGCACGCCAAGATGCAAGCCGCACTTGGCCTGGATTCAGATTGGCAGCGTGATCTATCCCTGCGAGTTGTCGAGCGCGAGGCGGAGTCTGCCTTGAAGGAGTTGGTCAGAACCAGGTTCCAGGCCGATCTGGTTGCGTTCATCCTGGAGTGTGCCAATAACAGTGGGCTGAGCCGCGATCAGGCGCTTGAGTACTTCGTCGGGGACTTCACAGGCCAGCTTCCCTATCACCGGGAATCCTGGCTCGTGGAGAAAATACGTGAGCACGTCACCTGGGAGAGCCTGCTTGATGAGGCTTGGCAATTAGCCAGACTGTCAGGCCAAGTAGGCGATCCCTACACCGTCATGCTCGATTGTTATGAGCATGGTGGCCAGGTTTGGTCGGTGACAGGCTCTGGGCCGCAATGCCTCTTTGATACGGCTCGGGGTGCTGGTGTTTGGGTGCCCGATCAATGCCTTCGTGAAGAGCTGGACTCGATCAAGACCAATGAAGGCCTTAATGCGGCGCGCACCAAGGCAGTCGAGTTTGTGCGTCAGGCACTCGGGTCGTATAACTCCTGGCTGGCGGGTGACTGTTACGGGGTGGCGGTCGATGTATTTTCGATCGAGGGTGATTGCCTGAAACTGATCGACGAGTCTGCTGTATGGGGCTATGTCGGCAGAAAATTGGCGGAAGAATCACTATCTGAGGAGATTAGGGCAGTACTTGGCAATGCTGTCCTTAAAGCTGCATGAACCCTATATCTGATATTCCCCTATGGGCATTTGAGTGGGCCGGCGCATTTCTTGGTCTGACTGGCGCTGCATTGCTCTCGCTCAATGTGAGAGCAAGCCGCTTCGGCTGGCTGCTGTTCCTGCTGTCCAACGGTGCCTGGATTGCTTATGGAGTCAAGGTTGGTGCGCATGGACTGGTTGTTATGCAAATCGGCTTCACGCTCACAAGTCTGATGGGTGTTTATCGCTGGCTGGTGGCAGCAAAAATGTAGTTTCAAGTGAATTCCGCTCAATGCGGCTACCCGGAGGGTGCAATCCCCTCTGGGGGATTCCCCTCCTTTTTTTTGATTGAAAAGGAGAAGGAAATGGATGCAAACGAGCACACGCAGTTCTATCTTGACCAACTCAAACCTTTGGTTGGCGGGGTCATAGAGGATGCCGTTCGTACTGACAGGGATGATTTCGGCGACGAGTTTTTCGGACTAGCTATCAGATGCAAGGATGGTGAAGTCAGGCATTTGATCATCCTGGCGGACGATGAAGGAAATGGCCCTGGCAGCTTCGAGATTGTTGAAGGAGAGAGCCATGGCTGACCTATCCGCCGAGCAGCAGCCGGCCATGAAGAAATTTCTCGTTGAGTACGAATTGCCTTACGTGCATTTGGTGCGGGTGGGCATCCAAGCCAAAAATGATGAATCCGCGATTTCGATTGCCGATCAGGCTTTCACTGATTGCACGATTTGGGACAACACGCCCGAAATGCCCTTGCTGTACGACGACTATGAGGAAACCGGGGATTCTGGTGCCGTTCTGGAATTCAAGGTTGTTGGTGAATATCAGGAATGGCCCGAGCCTGAGGTGTGCGTCAAGATTATTGAGCGTGATGCGGCTGCCAGGCGTGCGTGCGAGCACCTGATCGCCGCGCAGGAATGTAGCAACTCCGCATCTGTTCGCGAGGCACTTTTTCAGTCTGCACTTGAGGAAGCGCATGTGGCAATGCCGCACCTCTCCACTTCAACCAGTTCAAGCAATGGCACAGCTGGGGAAGCGAAACCAACGGTTGTGGCGTGGCTTGAAGGCGGAATCGTGCAATGGATGGCATCGGATCATCCCATGCGCTACCTGGTGCTCGATGCCGACACGGATGGTAACGACAGCATGAAAGTCACGATGGAAAACGGAAGCATTGCAGATGTCATCCGGACTTCTTCCACAGTGCTTTCAGATCACCTTCCTGAGTGGGTGACGAAATTGGTGGAAGAAGTCGAAGGCCAGTAGCAAAGCGGTAGCTCAAATTTTCTTAACCCTGTCGGGGCATCCCCGTCAGGGGGTGTCTCCGGATTTTTTCTAGGAGATGCAAATGGAAATGATGAATGTGAAAACCTATGTGCTCGGCCGCGATGCGGGTGGTTCGTCCGATTTTTTTGAGACGGATGTTAGTTTGTCCAGATCGTCGTATGACCTTGGCGAGCACTACGACGTCGCCATCAAGCGTGCGGAAGAGGCCGGTTACGAGACGCCGATGGAAGCCTTCGATGAGTTCGAGCCTGCCGGCAAAGCGCTTGCACGGCTTCAATCCATGCAGACAGTCGAGGCCATTGGGGGAAATGCTCCAACGGTCCTGGTATGGCTGGGCGAAGGCGGTGTCGAGGAGTTGATCGCGGATTTCCCGCTGCGCTACGTGGTTGTCTCAACCGATACTGAGTATGCGGACGATGACTGTTTGCATCAAATCAACACGGGCAATGAGATTCACGAAGCCCTTTGTCATACTGGGGTCGGCACCGTAAAGCAGCACGAGGCCGGATTCGTTTGGAACCAGGTGCGACGGCTTGCTGAACCTGTGTTGTGGCAGCCGGTTGATTACCGTGATCTGGATACCCTGCCTGCGGATTTGAGTAATGCGCCGGGGATCAGCACACCAAACCAGGCCACGGCTCAGCCAGGAAGTTTGCAGGACGCAATTGTGAAGCATCGCAGGCGTTACCGGAAAGCGCTCGGGATGGATGAGGTGCTCAAATGAAGCACTATCTCATCACCTCAATCGGCGAAAACAAAGGTGCTCCGCGGGTGTGGCTTCAAGGTTCCAATCTGGATCATGTTGGATTCAAGCCCGGCACTCGATTCGACATAAAGCTGGATGACGCGAGACTGGTGCTCACTCGATCTGATCAGGGCATTCGTGTGGTCTCGCGGAAACGGCGAGGCGAATGCGAGTATCCGGTCATCGACATAAATAGCAGGGAACTGCTGGAGATGTTCGAGGGAATGAGCGCGGTACGGGTGGTGATGCTGGAGGAGGAAATCCATATCCTTCCGCTTGCATCCGAGATGCGTCGCCAGGAGAGAGTCGAGCGAACTGCCGCCAGGATGGGGCAGGGTGACCCGCTGGAAATCGGGTCGCTTTCCCATGGCGGCGGCATCATGTGCCATGCGATTCATGCGGGGTTATACCGCGAGGGGCTGGACTCAAGGCTGATTTTTGCCAATGAGATCAGACCTGAGCTGCTCGATCATGCCAGGGAAGCCAATGATTGCTGGGAATCCGACACCGTAGGCATCGCGGCTCCCATGCAGGAACTGGCCTTTGATCGCTGGGCCATGGCCAAGCTTCCAGACGTGGATATTCTGGAGGCCGGGATTCCATGTTCTGGTGCCAGCCTCTCCGGACGCTCCAAGCGCAAGCTTGGCGTGCCGGAGGATCATCCCGAGGTAGGCCATCTGGCTGTTGCCTTTCTGGCGATCGTCGCAGCGGTCAACCCGTTGGTGGTGGTTCTGGAAAACGTGCCCCAGTATCGGGATACGGCCAGCGGCGCCATCATCCGATCGCAGTTGCGGGACCTTGGCTACGCAGTCCATGAAGTGGTGCTGTCTGGCGAATCCTTCAATGCAGTAGAGGACCGCAAACGCTATTGCATGGTGGCCGTGACCAATGGGGTGATCTTTTCGATGAACGACCTGGCGGTGCCGGACAGAATCCCGATCACCCTTGGAGATGCGCTGGATGAGGTCGACGACGACGACCCAAGGTGGTCGACCATGCCAGGTTTGAAAGCCAAGCAGGAACGCGACAAGGAGGCCGGCAAGGGATTCATGATGCAGGTTTTCGATGGCGGTTCTACCCGGATCGGGACTATCACCAAGGGTTACGCCAAGGTGAGAAGCACCGACCCGAAGATCCGCCACCCGCGCAACCCTGACCTGCTCCGTCAGTTGACCGCAGGCGAGCACGCCCGGGTAAAGCAAATTCCCGAGCGTCTGATCGATGGGCTTTGTGAAACAACTGCTCATGAAGTCCTTGGCCAGTCGGTGATTTATGGGCCGTTCATGGCGATCGGCGCCTTGATTGCAAACGCGCTCAAGCGCTGGGCAATCGAGGGGCCAAGCGGCTGCCAACAAGGCGATGCAGCACTGATTGCTTGCGGTTAATTTTTGCCCTCCCTCCGGGGGGGGCTTTTCTCGAACGCACGGGCTGAAGCCGGCGTGTTGGAGAAAGGCTCCGGGCCTTTGTAGTGTTTCACTGCTGGCTGTCAGTTTCAGCCCGACCGATGCGCGTCACGCATCGCCGTTTGAGTCCGGTCAGTCCCTGAGACCGGAACGCCTCGATGTCCCCACAAGGGCATGGAGGCCGGGATTTAATTCATCAACCCGGCGGGGTGCATCCACCCCGCAAGGGGACGGTTGCCTCCGCGTTTTTCAGGAGAGCAGCAATGAGATGTATCAACGAACAACTGACCAAGGCAAACGACTGTTTGCGATTTGCGGCCGATGATCTGCGTGGCGCACTGGCTGACGCCAACGCAGTGCAAGCACTTGTGCTGTTGCCGCTGATCGCCGACACGACCAGACTGGCGCAGCAGGTCAGCGCACTGATCGAAGCGATGGGGGCTTGCGAAAGTGAAGCTCAGCATAAGCTCAACTGGGACCTGATCGGGAAAGTGATGGCGAAGCACGGTATTTCGGGTGACATCGCACCACTCGAATCAGAAAGCGGGTTCATTGCCAGGCTTCTTGATGAAGCATGTTCCAGAACCTTGCGGGCTGAACATTCGATTGCAGAAGGGGACAGCTTGTTATCCATCGAAATGAAACGCCATGTCCTGCATCTCGACGACCTGGAAGAGGCTGTGTCCTTTTACGCAGATGATGTTGAACCTGGGCAAGGTGGCGTTCTTCAAGGAAAGCTGAGGGACTTTTCCGGATGTACCCATGTGTCCTTGATTCGGAGTGACTGGATCACCGTGGCAGCCAGTCTGCGGTGTGCAGACAATCACAGCGCGGCGGCATATATCGAGGAAATTATCGATGCAGGCGCTGGCGATTATGTGGGCTGAGCCAGGCTTGTAAAGGCTCTTGAAACGCGCATAATTAACGCAGTTGTGCCTGCTGGCTGTCAGTTTCAGCTCGACCGATGCGCGTCATGCATTGCCCTTGAATGCCGTTCAGTTCCTGAAAACGGCGGGTCTTCCGACCTGGAATTCCATCGCAGTTCAACCACCCCATGGGGAGTCACGACTCCCCTCCGGGAAAGTGCTCCCCTTTTTTCCAGGAGCACGCCATGCTTTACAAAATATCGGAACTCTCTGACCTGTATGCGGATGCCTGCATCCGGGACGAATCGGGCGAGCTGATGTTCCTCTCCCTGTACGGTAGGGACACTGCGATTCAGCAGCTTCTCGCCGCATTCACCCTGAAGGAAAGCTGCGGAGGCTTGTCTGGCTTCCGCCTCACGCCAGTCAATGACGGCGATGGCCGCTCGGTCGAGCAAGTCCATGTACGCAGTCCGGACCGGCTCACAAAATTCAGCGGACGATTACCCAGGGACAACCTCTTTGGAAACCTTGTCCATACCTGGATTTACGATGCAGCCCTGCTAAAGCCTGACAGGTCTACCAAGACCGCGTGGTTCATGCTGGACGAGCCATTCACGCCGGAAGCAAGGCCTCGATTGCTGCAGGGGATATGGTCTTTGTACAAGACCCTCTCACCTGTTCCGTTACTCGATAGCTGGAGGGACGTAGTCATACGGGCAACCCATGCCGAGTGCGTGAGTTTTCTGGAAGACAGTGACCATCCACCGATCGGGAAGGTAACTGCAGCCAAAGTCATGTTGACCGAATCATTTTCGGACGACGTGTCGAGAATGGTTCAGGCAGGCATGATCGGCCTGAATGGTGAGGAAGCTGTATACCTCGAACAGGCTCGAAGCGCCAACGCCATGGCAGCTTAGCATCTGCGATTTATCAACCCAGCGGGGTGCAACCACCCCGCAAGGGATTTGGCTGCCTCCGCAATATATAAGGAGAGCAGCATGTTGTTAAAAACACTGGAAGTTACGGAGTGGGACCAGACGGAAAGCGAGGTGTCGGCATGAGCCTCATCTTTCCGCGATTGGCCCAGAACTTTATCAAGAACGGATATTTCCCGACGGATGAGGTGACGCTGGCCCGGATTCTTCAGGCGCTCGACATTGGTGGTGGGCAACTGCGTATTCTTGACCCGTGCTGCGGCGAAGGAACGGCATTGGCTGAAGTTAAGCACCACCTGGTTCAGTGCGGAGCGTCTGTCGTGGCCAACGGCATCGAGTTCGATGAGGAGCGCGCGTGGCATGCCAAGGGGATACTCGACACAGTCGCGCACAGCGATGTGAACGACGTGTTTGTATCGGCTCGCAGTCAGGGGCTGCTGTTCCTGAATCCACCGTATGGCGATGTCGTATCGGACAAGGCGGCCACTGGAGATCGTTCCCGGGGTGATCGTCTTGAGAAGGTGTTCTATCGCAAGACGGTTGCCTGGCTGCAGTTCGGCGGTGTCATGGTGCTCATCGTTCCCCACTACGTTCTGGACAAGGAGTTCTCCGGAATGATTGCCCGGCACTTCGAGCAGGTCCAGGTCTTTATGGCGCCGGAAACACGGTTCAGGCAGTGCGTCGTGTTTGGCGTGAAGCGTCGTGCAGACGGAGTGGATCCAGGCGTGCAGAAGCTGCTGGAGGCCTGTGGTCGCGGGGAAGTGCCCGCCGTATTGCCGGAGTACTGGCAAGGTGAGCAGTACCTGGTGCCACAGATCAAG
The DNA here is from genome assembly GCA_018820765.1 of Gammaproteobacteria bacterium. Lineage (GTDB taxonomy): Bacteria > Pseudomonadota > Gammaproteobacteria > Burkholderiales > Thiobacillaceae > Thiobacillus. The sequence continues at coordinate 86,110 of JAHJNN010000018.1, read as the reverse complement.
GAGGCCGAAGCACGCTTCACGTCAATTCGCATTGACGGTCCCCAGCTCCAGGCTGAGCTTGAGCGCGTTCGCAAGAATACGCTCTGGCCGATATTCGGGACGCACTTTGTGCGTGCTGGCGATACTCACCGCCGGCCCTTGCGTGCGCTTTCTGACTGGCATTTGGCGCTGGCGCTGGCAGCGGGACAAATCTCGGGTGTCGTGGAGTCTGGCAATGGAAGGCGTCTCCTGATCAAAGGTGACACCTTCAAGGAGCGTGATCTCAAGACGACATTCGAGACCCGTGCCGATGGCTCCGTGTCAGAAATCCTGACCTATACGGACAAGTTTGTGCCAAGCATCACCGGCATCGACTTCACCCCGGGTCCGGGATTTGGGACAGTCGTTTCGATTCGTTGAGTTTTTTCAAATCGCCTTGCGGGGAACATTCCCGCAAGGGGTGTTCCCCTCTTGGCATATTCAAGGAGAAACACCATGCGTTTATTTGAAGACAACATTCATATTGAAATACCCGGACGGCCGACTCCATTGACCCGTTCTCCCGAGGCAGAACCCAGCCTCGACGGAAAAGTGAACTCCGTCAGTCGTCGTGAGGCAGTTGAAGCATTCCTTCGTCTTCGGCTGTTCATGCCAGAGAGACAGAAGCGAATCGTGGCCACATGTATGAATGGCGAAGAACGGCAGTATTTCTTCGACAAAATGGTCGAGATTGCGGCCACTGTCGAAGGCATGCCGATCACTTACCAGCAAGATGGCAAGGGCGACGAGGCCATTGCACACCTTCACTACTTTCTGGGTGATTGCCACTGGTACATCACCGAGAAGGACAGGGAAGGGGAGGTCGAGCAGGCTTTCGGATATGCCATCCTGCACGGCGACTTAATCAATGCCGAGTATGGATATATTCCGATCACAGAGCTTGTTGATACGGGTGTCGGCGCCGAGCTGGATTTCCATTTTAAGCCTACCCCAATGGTTCAGATCAAGCAGTCGCTGGAGGATCGGTATGGATGATTCTTCGCCGGCAATGTTCTGATTCTTAACCGCCCCTCCGGGGGCTTTTCTCGAACGCGCGGGCTGCGGCCGGCGTGTTGGAGAAAGGCCCGGACCTTTGAAGTGTTTCACTGCTGGCTGTCAGTTTCAGCCCGACCGATGCACGTCACGCATCGCCTTATGAGTCCGGTCAGTCTCTGAGACCGGAACGCTTCGATGTCCCCACAAAGGCATGGAGGCCGGGATTTAATTCAATTCAACCCAGCGGGGTGCATCCACCCCCGCAAGGGGACGGCTGCCTCCGCATTTTTCAGGAGAGTCGTCATGGAAGCAGTCATTGAAGTATCGCAGCAGGAAGTCATTCCTTTGAGCGATTTCATTCACGAGTTCGGGGAAGGGCTACTGAGCGCAGTTCAGCAGCAGAATCCGCCAATCTACGATGGTGTGCCGAATTCCAGGCATGCCATCCTGATGGAAGCGTTGCTTCGCAAGCCTTTTCCGCCTCAGCAGGATGCAGTCCAGGCTGTAACGCGCCTTCTGGTCGACGAAGCCCAGACCGCAGCGATCATCAACGCTGAAATGGGTACGGGTAAAACCATGATGGCGATTGCCGCCGCGGCAGTCATGCACGAGGAGGGCTATCGCCGCACATTGGTGATCGCGCCACCGCATCTTGTCTATAAGTGGCGGCGTGAAATCAAGGCGACGGTGCCTAATGCCCGGGTTTGGATTCTCAACGGCCCTGATACGTTGCGCAAACTCCTGCAGTTACGGGAGTTGCGTGAGAAGCCAGTCGTTCCAGAGTTCTTTGTCATGGGACGTGTGCGCATGCGCATGGGATTCAACTGGAAGCCGGCCTACACCCATAAGCGGACTATCGTGGGTGAGGGCCAAGACAAGCTGGTGAGAACCTATGCAGCCTGTCCGAAGTGCGGCGCTTTGCTGGTGGATGACGAGGGCAACCCATTGCCAGCGACCTTGGCTGAAAGCAGGCTTAATCAGACGCGATCCTATTGCACCAATCAGCAGTCGGTGAAGCGGGTAGTGGATGGCGCGCTGTTGGAAGACAGACTGCCATGCGGAGAACGTCTTTGGACGCTGGTGTCGAAACGTGGAAACACCCAATCCCGGCGTGAGCTGGTTATGGAGAGTCTGCGTCAAATACCGACCATCGGTTCAAAAACTGCCGACAGGCTGCTGGATCGGTTCGGCGAGGACATGCTGTCCGGGATGCTTGAGGACAACGTCTACGAGTTCATCAATTTGATGGACGACAAAGGCGATCTGTTCTTTACTGACCGGCAGGCGCGCAGAATGGAGCGTGCAATGGCCAACACCGAGTTCTCCTTCGGGCAGGGCGGCTACCAGGCTACCGAGTTCATCAAGCGCTACCTTCCGCAGGGGTACTTCGGCCTTCTCGTGGTTGATGAGGGGCACGAGTATAAGAACGAGGGGTCCGCACAAGGGCAGGCGATGGGGGTTCTTGCACGCAAGTGCCAGAAAACCCTGCTCCTGACCGGCACTCTGATGGGTGGCTATGCCGACGATCTGTTCTATCTCCTGCACCGGCTTAATCCGGGTTTGATGATCGAAGACGGTTTCGGCTATAACAACCGCAATTCGCTTGGGCCTGCCGGCATGTCGTTCATGCGCGATCACGGCATCCTGAAGGACGTGTTCAAGGAAACCGAAAGTGAGTCGCATCGCACGGCGCGGGGCAAGAACATCACGCACCGCACCTCCAAGGGACCAGGTTTCGGCCCGAAGGGCATCATGCGCTATGTGCTGCCACAGACGATCTTCCTGAAGCTCAAGGATATAGGCGGTGATGTTCTGCCGCCTTACCGAGAGCATTTCACGGAAGTCCCGATGACGGAGGCGATGTCCGGTATTTACCGCGATTTGAGTATGAGCTTGCGCGAAGATCTCCGTGAGGCGCTCAGGAAGGGTGACACCAGCTTGCTGGGCGTTGTCCTGAACGTGCTGCTTGCCTGGCCGGATACGTGCTTCCGTGACGAGCTGGTTCGCCATCCCCGATCGAAGCAGCAACTCGCTTTCGTGCCGGCGTTGATGAGCGGCACGGAGGCAAGTCCGAAAGAGCTGGAACTGCTGCTTATTTGCAAAGCGGAGAAGGCACGCGGCAGGAGGATTCTGGTGTACTCGACCTACACCGGCACTCGTGACACCACCACCCGACTGAAAAACTTTCTTGAAAAGGAAGGTTTCAAGACAGCGGTGTTGAGAGCAAGCGTCGATGCGTCAAAGCGGGAAGATTGGCTGTTCGATCAGGTTGACCGCGGTGTGGAGGTGATCATTACCAACCCTGAGCTGGTCAAAACCGGGCTCGACATGCTGGAATTCCCGACCATCGTGTTCATGCAAAGTGGTTACAACGTCTATACCCTGCAGCAAGCCTCCCGCCGCAGTTGGCGGATCGGCCAGAAGCAGGACGTGGATGTGTACTTTCTGGGCTATGCAGGATCGGCCCAGATGGGATGCCTGGAACTCATGGCAAAGAAGATCGCCGTGTCACAGTCGACATCAGGCGACATGCCGGATTCCGGCCTGGACGTCCTGAATCAGTCGGGGGACAGCATTGAAGTTGCCCTGGCCAAGCAGTTGCTTGCTTGATCACGTACTGTGGCCACCCTTCGGGGTGGCTTTTTTGTATCAAACCTTCGTCAACAATGCCAGTTGTGAGACTTCCGACACTCCAGAACGCAGATGGAGCTTGTCGCCATCATGGCTCACGTCATGAGCCACTCTATCCATACAATGGTTTCATCAGTCTGTTCCTGGATATCTGCCATGTCATCCGCATCCTCCGACAAGCTTGTCATTGCCATTTCATCGCGGGCGCTGTTCGACTTGGACTATAGCCGCCAGGTATTCGTTGAGCATGGCGTCGACGCCTATTGCCGTTACCAGATCGAACACGAGGAGGATGTCCTGGAACCGGGCATTGCCATCCCCTGGTGAAGAAACTCCTTGCTCTGAATGATGCCGATACCGGTGTCGCGCGGGTGGAGGTGATCTTGCTGTCCCGCAACAGCGCGGACACCGGGCTTCGGGTGTTCAACTCGATCCGCCATCATGGCATCAGCATCACCCGGGCTACTTTCACGCGGGGCGAGAGCACCTACCGCATTGACCCCAGGAACCGGGCGAATGCAGGAGAACACATCTCGCCGTTAGCACGTTCCTGGTATCTGCGCCGCTAGCATTGATGTCATGTGTGCGTAGTGAATAGGCGGGCAATGATTTGCCGGCCCTATCGGTTAAACTTGGGCTAAAAGGGAGACTTGTAAGAATGATTACTGATCTCCACAACACCCACCAAGACCGCTTTGACTACTTTGTGAAGAAACCTGTTCTGGCACCGGACTATCGCTCACCTGAGTCAAGGGATCAGTAACTTGTCCTATGACGCCCAGCGCACTCTCCAATTCTCCGGATTGCTGGAGAAGCAGACCAATCCGGCCGGCTACATTATCAAGCAATCCCGCTTGTTCGGGTGAAACATGCTGAAGCGACTTGAGCAGCTCGTTGACGAAATCGGAGCCCTGCACAGCAAGCTCATACTGCTCAGTGGTACGCCGCAAACAGGAAAGACTGCACTGCTGCTTGCGCTAGCCAAGAACAGGGGCGTGTCACCTCTGAACATCGGGTCAACGCTAGGGAGTCGTCTGGCGGTGATCCCGCAGAGGCAACGTCACCTGCAAGCGAACCCCATCTTGCGCGAGTTCGCCGACCAGCACACCAAAGGCGATCTGCTCCTAATCGACAACATCGAACTGCTGTTCGACCACTCGTTGCAGCTTGACCCACTCGGCCTGCTGAAGCAGCTCGCACACACTCGGCGCGTGGTGGTGGTCTGGCCTGGAGAGTTAGGTAATGGCCGGCTGACGTATGCCGAAATGGGGCATCCGGAACGACAGGATTACGGCCTGGAAGGCCTGGTTCCATTTGAGATTCAACAATAAAAGCAAAGTGAGGAAAGCATGCGATACGGCGATCTAATCCAATTCGAACCGATTGAGTCGGTCATCCAGCTGCTCGACGCCAATCGGCCCGACGAGGGGAAAAAGCTCGTCTCGACCTACGTCATTTCGGATGACATGGCCGAGCGTATTGCCAAGCTCATGATTCCCCAGCTGGCCTTCGATGAATCTGTCGATCACAAGGGTGTCCTGGTCGTCGGCAATTACGGTACGGGTAAGTCGCATTTAATGTCGGTGCTTTCACTGGTCGCCGAGGATGCCAGCTTCGTGCCGATGATCCGACACCCCAAAGTCGCTGAAGCCGCTACTGCGATCGCAGGCAAATTCAAGGTCCACCGCATCGAGATTTCCAGTCAGATGTCGCTGCGAGACATCATCACGCAGCAGCTAGAGCTGTTCCTTGAGAAGCATGGCATCAGCTACTCGTTCCCGCCGGCAGACAAGGTGGTCAACAACAAGGCTGCTTTCGAGGAAATGATGGCAGCCTTCACGGACGTTCACCCCAACCATGGGGTCTTGCTGGTGGTCGACGAGTTCCTCGAATACCTGCGCTCCCGCAAAGATCACGATTTGGTGTTGGACCTGTCATTCCTGCGTGAGATTGGCGAAGTCACCAAGCACCTGCGTTTTCGCTTCGTCGCAGGCGTTCAGGAGGCAATTTTCGACAGCAGCCGCTTCGAACACGTTGCGGACAGCCTGCGCCGCGTGAAGGACCGTTTTACCCAAGTGCTGCTTGCTCGCCAGGACGTTAGCTTCGTGGTGACCGAGCGTCTGCTCAAGAAATCCGCCGACCAGCAGGACAAGATCCGAGGCTATCTGACACCGTTCGCCAAGTTCTACGGCTCGATGAACGAGCGCATGGACGAATATGTTCGTCTGTTCCCCGTTCACCCCGACTACCTGAAGACGTTCGAACGCATCAGCTTTGCAGAAAAGCGTAACGCTCTGGAAACCCTGTCTCTGGCCATGCGATCCCTGGTCGACAAAGAGGTGCCGTCCGATCACCCCGGTCTGATCACCTTCGACGAATACTGGAAGACGGTGCAGGGCAACTCGGTGTTCCGGAGCGACCCGAACATCAAAGAAGTCCTGCGTGTTTCAGAGGTGCTCGATTCTCGCGTCCAGCAGGCCTTCACGCGCCCAGCCTACAAAGCGATGGCGCTACGCATCATCAATGGCCTGTTTGTCCACCGTCTAACCACTGGCGGCGACATTCACGTACCGATTGGCCCTACAGCAGAAGAACTGCGGGATACGTTGTGCTTGTATCAGCCGGGCATCGATGAGATGGGGGGAGATCCAGCGGCGGATTTGCTGTCTCTTGTACAGACCGTCCTGCGTGAAGTGCTGAAAACCGTTAATGGCCAGTTCATCTCCAAGGCACCGGATACAGAGCAGTACTACCTCGATCTCAAGAAAGACATCGACTACGACGCCCAGATCGAGAAACGTGCAGAAGCGCTGTCAGACGATACGCTGGACCGCGCCTACTACAGCGCGATCAAGCAGTTGATGGAGCGCACCGACGAGACCACCTACGTAACCGGGCACCAGATCTGGCAATACCAGATCGAGTGGCAAGACCGGCGCGTCGATCGTAATGGTTATCTGTTCTTTGGCGCACCCAACGACCGTCCCACGGCGCAGCCGGAGCGTGATTTCTATATCTACTTCATCCAGCCGTTCGAGCCGCCGCGTTTCCGCGACGAAAGCAAGGCGGATGAGGTGTTCTTCCGTCTGAAAGGGTTGGACGAAGAGATCAAACGACACCTTTCTTTCTATGCGGCTGCACTAGATCTGGCATCCACCGCCAGCGGTGGTGCTAAGGCCATCTATATCTCGAAGGCACAAGACGTCCTGCGCGCCATGAGCAAGTGGCTGCAAGAAAAGCAGATGACGGCTTTTGAAGTGACCTACCAGGGCAAGACCAAGACATTGCAGGAATGGTCGAAGGGCGTTTCCCTGCGCGACAAGGCACGCCTAGGGCAGGACGAGCGCATCAACTTCCGCGATGTGGTTAACGTTATCTCGGGACTGGCATTGAATCCGCAGTTCGCAGAAGCCTCGCCCGAGTACCCTAGCTTCTCCGTGCTGGTGACAGAAGCCAACCGCAAGCAACTCATCGGCAACGCGCTCAAGGCGTTGGCGGGTGGCACGCGCACCAAAGACGCCAACGCGATCTTGGACGCTCTGGAAATGCTCGATGGCGACCGCATTGAACCCGGTCGTTCAAAGTACGCGCAAGAAGTCCTGGTCCGCTTGAAATCCAAAGGCCACGGCCAGGTGCTGAACCGCAGCGAGCTTCTGTCCGGATCGACCGACGTGGAGTACTTTGCTCCACTGCGCTTCCGCTTGGAGCCTGACCTTTTAGTGACAGTGCTCGGCGGCTTGGTGTATTCCGGCGACATCGTTCTGGCAATCACCGGCGACAAGATCGACTCCGGCAAGCTCACCCTCTTGGCCGAACGTTCGCTCGATGAACTCAAGCAGTTCAAGCATTTGGAGGCGCCAAAAGAGATCAACGTCGCAGTCCTGCGCTCTTTGTTCGAGCTGCTGGGCTTGTCCCCTGGTCTCGCCCAACTGGCCACCCAAGGTTCAGAAGAGCCAGTCAAGCAGTTGCAGGAGTCCGTCAGCGCCCTTGTGCGGCGTGTCCTGGCAGCCAGCACCGACATGCAAGGCCGGCTGACATTCTGGGGGCAATCGCTGTTGCGCGAAGAAGAAGTACGCGATTGGCGTGCTCGGCTCGATGCACTCAAAGGCTTCACCGAATCGCTGGCACCTTACAATACGGTCGGCAAGCTCAAGAACCTGCGCATCGGTTCAGACGACATCAACGCGCAAAAGAAAAACCTCGAAGTGCTCGCAGCCGTTGAGCGGTTGCTCGGACTGGTCACCGAACTCGGCGGCACAGCAGCGTACCTGTCACAGGCCGAGATGGTTCTGCCAGGCGACCATCCCTGGGTGAAGCAGGCACAAACTGCACGGACCGATATCCTGGCTAAGCTCAGTGCGGACCGGACAGCGCAGCATTCCAACGACTACCGCCAGACCCTGGGGCAACTCAAGAAGGATTACGTCACGGCTTACATCACAAGCCACAGTAAGGCACGACTGGGCGTGGCCGAGGACAAGACCAAGACCGCACTGCGCAAGGACTCGCGATTGGTGGCCATGCGCGCCCTAGCCGGGATTTCGTTAATGCCCACCAGCCAGCTCACCGTGTTCGAAGAAAAGCTGGACAACCTGAAGAGCTGCTACCAGCTGTCAGATTCTGAACTGGTGGCCAGCCCCTTCTGTCCGCACTGTAGCTACAAACCGGCCAATGAGTCGCTGCCGTTTGGCGTAGCCGCCAATGCGCTGACTCAGCTCGACGACGAATTGGATCGACTGCTCGCCGGATGGCAGCAGACGCTGCTCGACAACCTAGACGACCCGATCATCCAAGCCAACCTCGACTTGCTGAAAGCGGCGGCACGCACGTTAATTCAATCCTTCATGGCATCGAAGACCTTACCTGATCCAGTCACGCCGGACTTTGTCAGCGCGGTTCAGGAAGCTTTGTCGGGATTGGAAAAGATCGCCATCACCAGCGACGACATCAAGAACGCTTTACTGCATGGAGGTTCACCAGCGACACCGGATGACTTGCGCAAGCGCTTTGAGACCTTCCTCAATGAGCGCTGCAAAGGAAAAGACGCGACCAAGCTGCGGTTCGTGGTTGAGTGATGTGCCGTGATTGCCATGCAATGACAAGAAGAATTCTAGGAATGAGCCGATGAGTGATCTTTTTCACAACCAAGAAGTTAAGACAGGGCCTGTCGAGTGTCTCGGCCGAACGTTCCCAAGCGAGCAGGCACGGCGTGAGTACTTCCTGAAGCTGCTGGTTGAGAAGCTGAAAGACCCTGAGTTCCGAAAGATCGAAGGATTCCCTATCGGCACTGAGGAAGCCATCCTCGCGATGTCCGATCCGCCGTATTACACGGCATGCCCAAACCCCTTCCTAGAAGATTTCGTACGGCACTACAGCAAGCCCTATGACCCGAGTGTTCCATATAGCACAGAGCCGTTCGTGGCAGATGTGAGCGAGGGGAAAAATGACCCGATCTACAACGCCCATAGCTACCATACTAAGGTGCCGCACAAGGCAATCATGCGCTACATCGACCATTACACGAAGCCGGGTGATCTGGTGTTTGATGGTTTTTGTGGAACAGGCATGTCTGGTGTTGCAGCCGCACAGTTGGGGGACTCTCTAGATAAGCGACTAAATCGAAAGTGCGTGTTGATCGATCTGTCGCCAATAGCGACATTCATTGCACGCAATCTAAATGGCTCTTTAGATTCAATTGGATTTCTGGAGTCGGCCAAACAAATCGTCGCCGATGTTGCGTTGTCCCAGCCCGGTCTATATGCAACAAAGCACACCGGATGGAAAGTTCGTGACCGCAAGTCCGTTCCACACCAGAACTACAAACATCCGAGTAATGTGCCCGGTGAAGTCGAGTTCGTTCTCTACTCCGACGTAGTTGCCTGCCCTAATTGTGGTGCTCAGCATCCGTTCTATTCGATCGCTGTTGATGAGATCGAGGACTCATTGCGCTCAGAAATTAAATGTCCAACTTGTGGAGTGGTAGCGCGAGAAGCGGAATGGGAGGCTTGTTTTGAAACCACTATGGACCCACTGCTCAATGAGCCCCACAAGCAAGCAAGAACAGTCCCTGTATTGATTAACTACTCAGTAGGGACGAAAAGATTTGAAAAGATACCCGATGAGGATGATCTGGCGGCCATTGAGTCTGCTCAACAGATCGTGGCGTCCATAGGGTTTCCGATTGCGAAACTTATACCTGGAAAAGAAACACAGAGAAATGTGCCTCGGGGAATCACTCATTTGCACCATTTCTTCACTCCGCGTGAATTATTGTGTGTTGCTCTGCTCTTGAAGCGAATTTCGGCAATCAGTCATGCGAGTGTCAGGCACCCACTTCTTTTTGCACTAACTGCATGTCTTCCATATGCCTCTCGTATGCGTCGGTTTCGTGCCGATCGTAAGGGTGGCGGTCCACTTTCAGGCACGTTGTACGTTGGCTCATTAATCACGCCTCCAAATGTCTTGAATTCATTTTTAAGAAATGCCGAGACGATCGCCTCAAGCCTTGCTTATCAACGCACCCACAATCGAGGAAATTTCATTTCCACGCAAAGTGCGACGGCTTTGCCAAACATCCCTGATGGTTGCATCGACTACATATTTGTCGACCCGCCTTTCGGGAAAAACTTCGATTACTCGGAGCTAAATTTCTTTTGGGAAGCTCTTCTTGGAGTTGTGACGAGACAGGGAGCCGAGGCAATCGTCAGTACGTCCCAGGAAAAAGAGCTTGATGACTATCGAGGACTCCTTACGAGCAGCTTTAAAGAGTTTTTCCGAATCTTGAAGCCAGGACGTTGGATGACGGTTGAATTCTCCAATACCCAGGCAGCTGTTTGGAATGCGATCCAAACGGCATTACAAGAGGCTGGCTTTGTGGTGGCGAATGTGTCTGCGCTCGACAAAAAACAGGGTAGTTTCAAGGCGGTTACCACCACGACTGCAGTGAAACAGGACCTCATCATCTCTGCCTACAAGCCAAATGGTGGTCTAGAGGAGAGGTTCAACAAAGCAGGTGGCAGTGAAGACTCTGCTTGGGACTTTGTGCGTACTCATTTGAAATATCTGCCCACAGTTAAGGGGAAAGGCGGTGTACTAGAGTTCATCGCCGAGCGTGACCCACGGATTATTTTTGACCGTATGGTTGCCTGGTTTGTCAGGCATAACTTCCCAGTTCCAATGTCCACCCAAGAATTCCAGGCAGGGTTGAAACAGCGCTTTCCTGATCGCGACGGTATGGTGTTTCTGACGGAGCAAGTAACGGAGTACGACAAGAAGCGATTGCAGGTAGCCCAAGCACCGCAGATGGAAATGTTTGTTTCGGATGAGCGCAGTGCCATCGATTGGTTGACGGATTTTCTGAAACGTCGCCCATCTACCTACCAAGAAATCAGTCCTGAATTTATGAGCCAGCTTGGCGCGGGCTGGAAAAAGCACGAAAAGAGACCAGATCTCTCCGCGCTTTTGGAGGACAACTTCATCCAGTACGACGGCGAGGGCGATGTCCCCAGCCAGATCCACAGTTTGCTCTCCACCAACTTCAAGGACCTGCGTGGCTTGGAAAAGAATGATCCACGCCTGATTGCCAAGGCAAAGGACCGCTGGTACGTGCCTGACCCGAACAAGGCACAAGACTTGGAAAAGCGGCGTGAGAAGGCCCTGCTCAAGGAATTCGAGGGGTACCGTGCGTTTACCGGAAAGCGCTTGAAAGAGTTCCGTCTCGAAGTGCTGCGCGCGGGCTTCAAGACGGCATGGGGGAACAAGGACTACAAGACCATCATCGACATCGCTCAGAAGATGCCCGAGGAGGCGCTGCAAGAAGATGAAAAGCTGCTGCTTTGGTATGACCAGGCGCTGACCCGCAGCGAGGCGAGTGCATGATGGGGCGGGCTGGGGGCAAGGCATGAACCAGGATGAGCTGCTTGCACGACTGGACGGTATCGAATGGAACGATTTTGAGTGCAAGCGCGCGCAGCGTGGGGTGCCGGAAGACGCTTACAAGACAGTGTCGGCCTTTGCCAACACCGCCGGTGGCTGGCTGGTGTTTGGTGTCAGCGAGGTCAATGGCCAACTGGAAGTGACTGGCGTTGAGGCGCCCGACAAGGTTCAGAACGACTTTCTGGCGGTAATGCGAGGTGGACAGAAGCTCAACCGGGTGATTTCGGTGGCAGCGCATCGGTACGAAATCGATGGCAAGCATGTGTTTGCGTTCTATGTGCCAGAGGCTTCCCGTTCAGAGAAGCCTGTCTACCTCAAGGGTGACCCGCGCCAGAGTTACCTGCGGCGTGGTGCAGGTGATGAGCAATGCACACAGAGCGAGCTGGAACGATTCCTCCGCGACGCCGCGCAGGAACGTTACGACGGCATTGCGCTGGCCGACATCCCCGTTGATCAGTGTTTTGATGAGGCGACGGTCAAGTGGTATCAGGCCCAGTTTGTGCGGCGCAATCCGGAACATGGAGAAATTACCGATCCGATCACGTTCTTGCTGAATTGGAATTTTGTGGTCGAACAGGGTGGCCAACAGTTGCCCACCCGTGCTGGCGTGTTGCTGTTTGGCACTGGGCGCTATGTGCGGCAGGTCCTGCCCCGGCCCGTGTTGGACTATCAGCGTATTGATGCCGCCTTTGATCAGTGGTCCGCTGAGCAGCGTTGGCATGACCGCTATGTGTTTGAAGAGAATATCTTTCAGACGTGGCTGGGCTTGGTTTCACGCTACATGCGCATCGCTGAGCATCCGTTCTCGCTGGATCCGGCCACCCTGCGCCGTAATGACGACCCGCCGGACTACGTGGCCTTTCGCGAGGCGGCTATTAACCTGCTGATCCATCAGGATTACGGTGACCACGGCCGCAAGGCCTCGATCAAGCTGTTCGCCGACCGCACGGTGTTCTGGAACCCGGGTGATGCGTTTGCGACAGAAGCCGAGCTGCTGGACCCAACCGAGAAAGAGGTACGCAATCCGGCGATTGTGAAAGCCTTCCGTCGCATCGGCTTGTCGGATCAGGCAGGTACCGGGATCCGGGCCATTATCCGGAATTGGCACGAGCTGGGCCGCGTGCCGCCGCAGATCAAGAATGACAAGGCACGGAAAGAATTCGAGCTGGTATTGATCAACAGGCCGCTGGTGACGGATGCGATGCAGCGATTCCGTCAAACCATTGGTGCGAACCTGACGCCCGAGCAAGCTGATGTGCTGGCCTTGGCGTTGGAGAAACCCGAGGGAGATCACTTAAGCCTGACGGATATTCGCAGTCTGGGCATTAGCACGACTCAACAAGCCCGAGCCGTGGCCGACCATTTGGTGCGGCAGCAACTGCTTGATAGGGTCAGCGAAACCCAGTTTCAGGTGCGGGAAGCCTTGCGGCAGCGCTTTGTTCAGGCGACTGAGCAGGCCACCCACCAAGTGACCCCGCAAGTCACCCCACAAGTCCCCCCCCAAGTCACCCCGCAGGTTCTAGGCATGCTGGCGAAGGTGTCGGGGGAGATGGCACGCCAAGAGCTCATGGATGTACTGGGCCTGAAAGACAGAAAACATTTTGCAGATGCTTACCTGCAACCAGCGCTGGATGCGGGCTTGCTGGAAATGACGATCCCAGACAAGCCACAAAGCAGCAAACAGCGTTACCGTTTGACGGAACAAGGCCGCTTAACTGTTGAAACACCCAAGACGTCATGACTGACCGGGTAGGCTTCAACGTTGGAGACTGGTGCTGGCATACCCGGCAAGCGACGCCTTGCCGGGTAGTGGAGCGTCAGGACGTGTGGGGCGAAGTGAGCCTGCGCATCTGGCTGCCAGCCAAGGATGCGGTGATACGTGCCCGTGCGGCTGATCTCGCACCGCTTACCAGTGTCCGCCCGTCCCAGGAGCTGATCCTGCATACGGCAGCAGCTGCCAAGCTGCTGGATGCGTTGGAGGATAACCTGCTGCTGGCGCCGATACAGTCCAGCGTGGTGCCGCTGCCGCACCAACTCTACGCCCTGAACCGCGCCATGAGCCGGGATCGCATTCGCTATCTGCTGGCGGATGAGGTGGGCCTGGGCAAGACCATCGAGGCCGGGTTGATCCTGCGCGAGTTGAAGCTGCGCGGCAAGGCGCGTCGTATTCTGGTGGTCGCACCCAAAGGCCTGGTGCGCCAGTGGCAGGCAGAAATGCGTTTGCACTTCGGCGAGAAGTTTCAGTTCATCGAGCCGGCGGAGCTGGCCGCATTCCGGCAATGGCGCGTCAATGCCAATTCGGACGAGGACAACCTGTGGCGCGTGCACGATCAGGTGATCTGCTCGCTCGACTCGGTAAAACCACTGGAAGGACGGCGCGGCTGGAGTCTGGAGCAACTGAACACCTACAACCGCGAGCGCTTTGAGGATTTGATCTCGGCTTCGTGGGATCTGGTGATCATCGACGAATCTCACCGCTTGGGTGGTAGTACCGAGCAAGTGGCGCGCTACAAGCTTGGTGCAGCGCTTGCTGAAGCGGCACCCTATCTGTTGTTGCTTTCGGCCACGCCGCACCAGGGCAAGACGGACCAGTTTCTGCGGCTGATGCAGCTCATCGACCGCGATTCGTTTCCTGATGAAGGGAGCGTGACGCAGGATCGTGTCCGGCCGTTTGTTATTCGCACGGAAAAGCGCGTTTCGATTGATGCCGATGGCCAGCCACTGTTTAAGCCGCGCATGACCCGCTTACAGGCTGTGGCATGGCAGTCGCGTCACGCTGCACAGCATCGCCTGTACGAAGCCGTCACCGATTATGTGCGGCATGGCTACAACCAGGCGTTGGCATCCAAACAGAGGCATATCGGCTTTTTGATGATCCTGATGCAACGGCTCGTTACGTCCAGTACGGCGGCTATCCGCACCACGATGGAACGGCGCCTTGCAGCACTGGAGTCGCCGCAGCCACAGGCTTCGTTGTTCGATTCTTCTTTTGACCAAGGACAGCCGGATGAGTGGGCGGAGCTCGACGGACAGGCGCAAGTGGATCTCGCGGTGCAGGCGAGCGCGGATACCTTGGAAGCGGTGGCGCGAGAAAAGTCGGAAGTTGAGATGTTGCTTGATCTGGCGCGAGAAACAGAGGCGGCCGGCACAGACGCCAAGGCCGAAGCACTGCTGGAGCTGATTTACAAGCTGCAGCAGGAGGAGAACGACCCCTCGCTGAAAGTCTTGATCTTCACTGAGTTCGTGCCGACCCAGACGATGTTGGCCGGTTTTCTGGAGAGTCGCGGCTTTTCAGTCGCACTTCTCAACGGCGGGATGGATCTCGATGCGCGTGCCAAGGCACAACAGGTATTCGCACGCGACGTACGTGTGCTGGTCTCGACGGACGCCGGTGGCGAGGGTCTGAACCTGCAGTTCTGCCATGTCATCGTCAACTTCGACATGCCGTGGAATCCGATGCGGATCGAGCAACGCATTGGCCGGGTGGATCGTATCGGCCAGCATCATGTGGTGCGTGCGATCAACTTTGTTCTAGAAGACACGGTCGAACATCGGGTGCGCCAGGTCCTGGAGGAAAAGCTCGCAGTCATCGCTCAGGAGTTTGGCGTCGATAAGGCATCCGATGTGATGGACTCGGTAGAGTCCGAACCATTGTTCGATGAGCTGTTTGTACACGGCCTGCAGCACCCGGAGTCTATCGAGCAGGAGTGCGACGCCGTGATCACGCAGATCAAGGAGAAAATCGCGGATGCCAAACAGAGCACAGATCTACTGACTGACGGCCATGCGCTAGAGGCTGATGACGCCCGCAAGTGGCGCGACCATCCGGCGCAGTTCTGGCTAGAGCGCGCGATCACCAGTGGATTGCCGGCGCGAGGTGGTTCAGCGGTCAAGGTGGATCAAGCGTGGCGCGTGAGATGGATGGATGGCAGCGAGTCGGCACAGGTGTGCTTCGATGCCCGAACCGCCGAACGGAACCCGGAACTGGAGTGGATAACGCTGGAAGACCCGCGAGCGCGGGCATTGATCAGCGAACTACCACGTTGTGTCGCCGGGCAGCCGTTGCCGATCGTCCGCATCGGCGGACTGCCGGATAGCATCCGCGGCGTTTGGTCGTTGTGGGAGATCAGTCTTTCAGCGGAAGGCTTCAACCGCAGACGCTTTCTACCGCTGTTTGCAACCGATGATGGCCGTACTTTCGTCCCTACCGCGAAACGCATCTGGGATCTGCTTCTAACGGAGCAGATCGAAGTATTGGACGCAGGCGAAACAGTCCCTGGGGTCGTCGAGGGGGAGGGGAATGACTGGGCACGCTGGTTCGAGCTGTCCCAGTCGGCAGCAAGCACCCAAGGCGAGCAGATGTTTTCGGAGTTGCTGGACGAGCATGGCACGCGATTGAAGGAAGAGCGAGAGCGTGCGGAGTATGCCTACAACGCGCGCTATCAGGCCATTGGCCGTATTGGTTTACCGGCGGTGCGGGAGCACCGCCGTAAGCGACTCGAACAAGAACACCAGGCCCGCATGGCGGCGCTGGATGATGCAGCAGCCTGCGCCCCTGATCTAAATGCGGTGATGATGCTACGCGTGGGGGATTCGCAAGATTTAGGTGTTCGGGGGGTACACGCAGCAGCATGATTCTGTGGATTGATCGTATTCTCAGCGAGTTTCCGTCCGACCTGGCACGGCTGTGGGTGGCTGCCGACCCGGATGGTGTCCTGCTGGATGAACAGATCCTGTCGCTCCTACGTGAGCGCGGGTTTGAAGTATTGCCATTTGAAGACTCAGTGGTATTTCGGGCGGAGTACGAGGAGCGCTACCGGGAGGCGTGGGATAAAAACGAACAAGGTCCCGCCCGTGCACTGGTACTGCATTTGCGCTCTTCAGAAACGGGAGAGTTGCCGTGGGACTATCTTCGCCAGGCACGAATCGTTCCCCTGAGCCTGGCAAATCTGTTTCCCAAGCTTAGTTACGGTGTTGTCCGGCAGATCGGTGTTGAACATCTGGAGGCATTGTTTGAGGCGCAGTCTCGGCATGCTTCTCAGTCCCTTGGTGAAGCAGCAACGAAAGAGTTTGTCCTGACCCACATATTCCGCCTTGGTCCGCACCTGATGTCGCGGCCGGAGGACCTGTGGCGCGAGTTGCTTCGCTTGCATTACCGTGATGCAGGCCTGCCACCCGTTCTGGCTGCGCACGTGGCACAGGTTCTCGGCGAACGGGATGCCTTCAAGGGGCTGCCTATCGCGGAGCTTTTTGCCTCCAAGAGCACAATGCTGCGCATCGTGCAGGACGCGTGGTATCGGTACATGGAGAGCATCGGAGTAACCGGGTATCGCGTGAGCGAATCGCTACCAGCGGACAGGATTACGAAGATCGAAGTACCGTTTGACCACCCCGATGTGCGGGTGATTGTCGACTCGATGTTCCTTGATGGCACGCTGCATCCCCTGTCGATCCACGGCGTGCCGGTAGGCATTCCAGAATGGGCGAAAGTGGGTATCGTTCAAGATCCGGCTGCTTTGCGGAACCTGGTGCTGGAGGGGATCAAGAGCTTGCTCGACAGTTTGCCTACCCTGGAATCCTCCCACCGCGATTGGAGTCAGCTGGCGCGTCGCTTCGGCGAAATTCTGGCGCGTTTCCATGGACTGGATGCGGTGCGGGCGGACGGCATTCGCGGCAACGTCGAGGAATTGCAGCGACTTACGGACGAACGTCTTCTCGAATGGGTGGCGAAACACTATGCTGATCTGCCTTCGCTGCCAGTTGCGAAGGGGCCCGTCATGGTCCACCACGTGCCCCGATTTCTTTCCATGCGCCGGATTGACGGCGAAGAAAAGGTGGCGCTTCTGGTATTCGACGGGCTGGCGGTTGACCAGTGGGTTCAGATCCGTGAGCATGTCGCTAAGCACTCGCCAAAGGTCGATTTTGTGGAAGGTGCGTGCTTCGCATGGCTGCCGACACTGACATCTGTTTCGCGCCAGGCATTGTTTTCCGGGCTCAAGCCCCGAGAGTTTGCCGACTCAATTGAGACGACGGCGCAGGAGTCATCCCAATGGACGCGTTTCTGGCAAGACCAGGGACTGAGAGCCAACGAGGTGATGTACCGCAAGGGCATCAAGCGCGTCGATCAGCTTGAGGAGCTGGAAACCGCACTGTCCAATCCGGCCATCAAGGTGGCAGGTCTGGTGGTGGATACCGTGGACGAGATCGTGCACGGCGCAATTCTCGGCAAGCGCGGCATTGCTAACCAGATCAGCAGCTGGTGCGAATCCGGGTTTGTCGACCGCTTGTTTGCCCAGCTTCTCAACAATGGATACCACGTCTATCTGACGGCTGACCACGGCAATGTGGAAGCGGTCGGAGTGGGGCGGCCAAGCCAGGGTGTGATTGCAGAGACGCGCGGTGAGCGCGTCAGGGCCTATCGCAGCGAAGTTCTGCTGTCTGAGTCATCCGTGGCGTGCCCGGGTGCAATAAAGTTGGAGATCGCTGGGCTTCCGGCTAACTTCATGCCGTTATTCGCGGGTGCGCGAACAGCCTTTGTAACGCAAGGGGAACAGCTTGTCGTTCATGGCGGGATCTCTGTGGAAGAGCTGATCGTGCCCTTTGTAAAAGTACGTTATGTGAATTGAACTGGATGCATTCAACCGCCCCAAAAATTGGATTTGACCGGTTCATTCAGCTTGAATGGGCAACGGCCGCGCTGAAGGTTCGTGCTGGAACTTCCAGCCTCGATGAGCTGAATGAACTGCTCGATGCAGCCGGCCTTGGCGTAGCAGCCAGAAAGAAGACTCGCACTGTATTGAATCGGCTCTGGCTTGAGCCACGCGCAGAGCTTGTCGAGTTCGCCGATCGTGGCACCAATATTTTCAAGACGAATCCAGAAGTGCCTGTGTCGGCACTCAACTGGGGTATGAGCATCGCGACGTATCCATTCTTTGGAAGAGTGGCTGAGCTGGTAGGCCGCTTGTCAGCATTGCAGGGTGACTGCACTTCGGCAGAGATCCACCGGCGGATGAGTGAGATATACGGCGAACGCGAAGGCACGTATCGCATGACCAACATGGTCCTGCAGTCACAGGCGGGTTGGGGTGCCATAGAGCGGGTGGACAAGGGCAAGCGGGTCGTTCGGCTCGTGCCCGCGTCGATCGATAACGACGAACTTACTGCGTGGCTCATCGAAGCCGCCATCCGCTACGTTGGGAAGCCAGTTTCGGTCCCCAGCCTGCAGTCGCTGCCGGTGCTGTTCCCGTTTAGCTTAACGCGGCCCCTGGCCTACGTGGCATCGAACAGTCCGAGTTTGGAACTCCGTTCGGAAGGACCGAGTAACCAATTTGTCGCGCTGCTCGGACCCATTTGAAAACATTCCATAAAAACGAAGAGAGATAACGCCGGCGCACTTAAAAACTGACTCGTTGGATCGAGCGATGGCGTTCATCACGACCATGCGCAGCGCTCTCAAGCAGGGTAGATCAATTAACTTATTTATTGCCCGCTCCGATACCACAAGCACCAGCTTCATCGTCGACGGCTTCGTCATGGTGGGAAGGAATCTCAAGAGATGGGGCTGCGTCAGCGCAGGCCTTCATTTTTGCCAAGCTTAACATCCGGAGGCCTTGGCATTATTCCTCGTACACTCCAGCAGATTGGCGCGTCCTGCTCATTCATGTCTGGGATTTTTCAGTTGCACTCAAATCGACTCGAAAAATCCACCAAGGCCCCTCATCGCGGATCCGTTGACCGAAACCTGGTGCGATGGTTACTGCCTGCCTGCAATCCAGCGTTGTCCTCGTTTCTCGGGTGGAACCTGGAATGCAGCGTTACTAACCGCTTGGTTGCAACGAATGTGTATATCTGGGTTGTACTGATGCACGCATGCCCCAACAGTTCCTGGATCACACGCAAATCGGCTCCAGCGTCCAATAAGTGCGTGGCAAAGGCGTGCCGAAGGCTGTGAGTACTGAGGGGTCTTTCGATCCCGTTGTTTGAGGCGTGCTTCTTCACCACCAGGCGGAGAGTGCCCGTGCTTATTTTCTTCCCACGAACCGAGAGGAACACATGATTGCAAAGGTAGTCCCGTCTCAGGGCGGGTCTTGACCTACTCAGATAAAGATCGAGCCAGAATGAAGCCTCCTCTCCAAACACCACGAGCCGCTCCCGGTTTCCTTTTCCGCAAACACGAATCACGCGGGTCCTGAAATCAATGTCGCCAATCCTGATGCTTGCCAGCTCCGCAGCCCGCAAACCGGTTGCATAAAGCAATTCGAGTATGGCTTTGTCGCGCAGACCACTATGAGAATTGAGTTCAGTAATATCGAGCAGTGTGGCAACCTCATCCTGCGTCGGAGTGTTCGGGAGACGGAGCGGTATTTTGATCTTGCCAAGCGGCACGGTCGGGTCTTGTGGGACCAACCCGCTGGACGCGAGATATCGGTAAAAACGCCGCAGCGAAGCTGAATAGCGAGCGACGCTTCGAGGGCTGATCTTTCTCTCAAGCAGGCTTGCCAGCCATTCATCAATATCCAGGATCTGCGCCTGGAGTAGCGTCTTTCCGTTATGCCCCGACAACCATGATGAGAAACCGATTAGATCGGCCCGGTAGGCCGCGATTGTTTTGTCTGCGAGGCCATGGCTAAGCCATAGATCATTGCAGAACTGCTCCATGTATGCGGGCAGGCATTTAGAGGGTGCGGAACCCATGTTTTTTTCGCCTTTCTTGTTTTAATCCCTTCGGCTCCGCAACTGCAAGGGGTACTTATTCAGCTTATTATTTTCTCCGCCACTCCCATGGCGGGATTAGATTCAAGTCAGACCACAGCCTTCGCTTGATCATTCATGAATCGAGTCCTGATCGCGTATAAACTTCGCGATCCTCAACATTTTCGTTCTTTTTATAATGGCACGCCAGTCCCAGCTTGATGAGCAGGGTGGTATGAGACTTCGTGCCTTATGACGTCCACCTTCAACGGCCGTTGTCGCTAGCCATTAGGTGGGCTTCTTCTGCCGACTTGCCTTCCTGCTTGTTCAGTCATTCCTGGTCTTGCGACTGTCCGAAATGTGTATATAGTTATCGGACAAGGAGCCCGTCATGCTCAAGCCGACGCCAGTCATCAAATCGCAGGTGATGCAACGTATCAACCAGGCCCCAGCAGCCAAAGTGTGGACGCCGGTGGATTTTCTCGACCTGGGTAGACGCGACGCGGTGGACAAAACGCTCCAGCGCATGGTCGCCAGCAATGATCTGCGTCGCATCGACCGAGGACTGTACGACCAGCCCCGGATGAATTCCCTCACCGGCCAGCCAACCGCCCCAGATTATCGCAGCGTGATCGATGCCGTCGGTCGCCGCGACCAGGTGCGCGTATTGATCGACGGGTTGACCGCCGCCAACGATCTGGGCCTGATCTATACGGTGCCGGGGCAGGTCGTCGTACATACGGATGGTCGGCTGCGACCGATCCAGTTGGGCAAATTGACCCTTCAGTTCAAACTGACGGCGCCAAGCAAACTCTACTGGGGTGGACGTCCAGCCATGCGGGTAGTGCAAGCCCTGTACTGGCTGCGCGAAGGTCTGAAGGCTGGTACCCAGGTCGATCAGGATGCGATTCAAGCCAAGCTCATTCGGTTACTGCAGGACTCCAGCCAGGGAAGCGCGATTCGTGATGATCTGCGATCCGGTTTACACACTGTGCCGTCGTGGATGCAACAGTGGATGCGCGATCTGCTTGCCCGTTCCGAACAGGCAACCACCAAGGCTTCACCGTGAACGCCGGCTTTCTTCTTATCATCGCCGCCTCTCCCGAGGATCGTCGCGGCCTGTTCCTGGGGCCTGAAAGATTGCACATCCGGGCAAGTCGTGTCTGGCTCAGACCCGCCCGTTCACGCTCCGTCCTTACCCTCTCGGAAAATGACGACATCATGTTCTAGTGCTTCTCCTCACCTAGCCCACTCATGACACTACCAAGCACACCCACAAGAATTTCCATGCCGTCCCTGAGCAATACAGCTTGTTCATCGTTAGTTTCAGATGCACCTAGGTCAGCCAGAGTATCCACCAAAGGCACCACCCCGAATTTCCCTTGGTAGTGCGCAAGGTTCAAGGCAAGTAACCTAGCGCACTCTGCAAGGTCTCCCTTGGTAGCACCTTCGATTAGCGCGTCTGCCAGCCTGTAGTATTGTTGGAAACCCGATAGATCAGCCATGGAGCGCTGTCCAGTGATGAGGAAGAGCAACTTTAACCTAGCCCCAGGCCTCGTTGCTATTGCGCTTAGCCTACTGGCCGTCACGGCCTGCGCAGACACACTCGTGGGCCGTGTCGTGGGCATTGCTGATGGCGACACACTCACCCTGCTGGATGCAACCAACACCCAGCACAAAATCCGATTGGCCGGGATAGATAGTCCAGAGAAGGGCCAGCCATTCGGCCAAGTCTGCAAAAAGAGCTTGTCAGACCTTGCCTATGATCGTGTGGCGGCTGTCGAGCCAACCAAATTGGATAGGTATGGCCGAGTAATTGGCAAGGTGCTGGTGGACGGCCAGGACGTGAACCTGGAACAAGTCCGGCGCGGCTGCGGGTGGCACTACAAGAAATACCAGAACGAGCAGCGCCTCGATGACCGATTGAGCTACAACGCTGCCGAGGGATCGGCTAGATCCGGCAGAGTCGGCCTATGGACGGATCTTGAGCCAGTACCTCCGTGGGAATGGAGGAAGGCTCGTAGGAAGTAGGTCACATTCGGGTCGTCGGACTGCTTTCGACCCTGGCTGTGTAAAAACGCGATGAAATCCAGCATGGCGCCGGTTACCCTGGACCCGTTGCCGTCATTCGCGTGCACTGATTGGCCGGTCGTCGGTGCCAACGCGGTGCACGTGGGCTTGGAGTGCCCACGGGACGCAGGGTAGGGCAAACCCCTGGTTACAGTGTTGGCTGGCCAGGGGTTTTTAGCTGCAAGGTCCATGTTATAAGAATTTATATGTTATATTTTTCTATAACATACGGAAATGTACATGGACCAACGGAACGACAGCCCGCAACAACGCCTTACCCTTCTGGAGCTTTTGCTGGTTTGGGAAGGGCGTATTTACCGTTCGCGGGTATGCGAGCTGTTCGGTATTGGTTTGCCACGGGCCAGCCAATGGATCAAGGAAATCCGCGATCTGAATCCCACCTGGATGCAATGGGACAGCAAAGCCAGGAGCTACTTCGCTACACCTGATTTCTACAAGCGGTACGCCAAGGCCTCTCAGGCAGACATTTCCGAATCGCTTTCCCGTTACCTGTCCATGGTCGGGCTTCCCTATGCGTCGGCCGTGGAAGATGGCGATTCGGTGGCTTGGTCGGCGACGCCAAGCATAACCGCCCCGGCACCCAAGATATTCGCCAGCACCGGAAACGCGATCAGGCAAGGAAAGGCCGTCGAAATCGAATACATGTCGATGAGCGAACCGACTCCGCATCGTCGCACGATCTATCCGCACAGCCTGGTTCTCGCCGGCCGCAGGTGGCATGTGCGCGCCTACAGCGAAGCCCACCAGGAATTCCGCGATTACGCACTGGGGCGAATCCTCGAAGTGAAGCCTTTGGCGCGTCTCGCGGATCGCAGCCGGTTCGATGACCCCGACTGGAACACCAAGGTCAAGGTTCGCCTGGTCGCCCACCCTGAACTCTCTCCGGCGCAGGCCCGAGTGATCCAGGCCGAATACTTCAACGGGACAGCGAGTCGCGTGGAAACCTGCCGCGCGGCGCTGGTCCCCTATTTCATTCAGGACCTACACGCTGCGATGGACACGAAGATCCAGCATGCGCCCGAGTATCTGATCGCTGTTGAAAACGCACGGGAGGTGTCCAAGTGGCTTTTCAACCGCTAGGCGCTGGCGGCGCTGCCGCCTCCCTTCTGTTCACGCGGCTGCCCGAGCGGCTATTTGCGCCGCTGGCCTCGCTCAACAAGCAGATCTACTGGGGAATCCTGTGCGCGCTTTACGACAGGCGCTTCGGCCCGGATGCCCCCTTGCCACCCAGCCACGGATTCACAACTCGGGACATCACCCAGGACATCGAGGCCGAACTTGTCATCCACGATTCCTGGATCGACGAGGATGGCGCCACGCCCGAAACGCCCCTCAACATCCGCGCCATCACCATCTTCAACCGGCTGCATGATTGCGGGTGGCTGCGGCTGGACCGCCATGGCGTCGATAAGCGGGTTTCCATGACCCCGACGGTCAACCAGTTCCTGGGGCAGCTCATCAATTTCGCGGAAACCGGGCCGATCTACGTGGCGGGCAAAGTTCGTTCCATCGAAGCCAACCTGAAGCTGGTGATGGAAGGGGCCGGCGGCGACTCGCTTTCCGAGGCGGCCGACCAGGCGAGAAACCTGCTCGAACATATCCGAAATACCGGTACGAACGTCCGCGACCTGATGAGCGCACTCGGGACGGAAGAAACCACCACCCAGTACGTCCGCCGATTTTTCAGCGATTTCATCGAGCAGGTGTTCATTGGGGACTACAAGGAACTCAGGACACGCGAGCACCCGCTGTCGCGGCGCCCGCAGATCCTCCACTGGGCCGACGAACTGCATGGTTCCGAGCAAAATCGCGAGCGCCTGATCGCATGGTACGAAACCCGGCGTTTTCAGGGTGACCGTGCCCGGGCGGAGCGCATGTTCGAACGCGACGTGCAGAAACTGCGCGACATCCAGCGGATCGACGACTATCTGGAGCGGCTGGATGACGAGATCCGCCGGGCAAACCGCCGGGCGCTGGCCTATCTGGATTACCGGCTGCGCTCCCTGCGTCCCATCGACCAGGTCGTCGACGCGGCGATCGTCCGGGTCATGGACAGCGACGAGGACGTTCACGACAGTCCGTTCCCACCCGGTGACATGGTCAGTCCCGCCAACCTGGCCGAACCGCGCCGGCAGGAGGTCCGTGAGAAGGCCACTCAACTCAGGGAGACCATCCCGACCGATGAAGACATTGCACGCGGGAAACTCCGGGCGCTTGCCCGCAATGTCCGCATGATGAACGCCCCCAAACTCGTCGAGTTTGTGTCGCGGCAGCTTTCAGGACGGCCTGCCGTCGCTAGCGAAGAACTCAAGATCAGCAGCATCGCGGATGTGCGCGCCTATCAGACCTTACTGGTGCTCGGCGCCGCCATGGATAGTGGATCGCCTGATTTGCAGCGGCAGGCCGCGGCCATGATGCGCGGCTTCCGGGTTCGCCGCACCGGAGACAAGGAAATGGTAAACCCGTGGATTACCGGCGTTCCGTTCCGGATCGAGCGCGCGAGAAAACCGGCAGCCACCAAAGGAGGGGCGACATGAGCCAGTATTGGGAAAACATCGCAGCGAAAACCGACAAGCAATATGTGGCCGAGGAGCTTGAATCGACCGCCAGCCGCCTGCTCGCAGAACAGGTACTGTATTACGCGGACCGGCATAGCCGCATGGCCTACGGCATGATCGAGCGGTTCGAGCGCGAATACAAGCACGTCCTCTCTCAGGTTGGCATTGGCCTGACCGTGAACCGGCAGCTCCGCTATGCGTGCGCCATTCCGGACAACGGCCGGGCAGGCACGGCCAATACTGCACAAACGCTGCTCGCCCTGGTGCTCCGGAAAATCTACGACGAACAGGCCCGGACCGGGCAGCTGAACGATGACGGCGAAGTGATCTGCGATGCGGTCGAACTGGAAGAAAAGTACCGGCTCTCCACGTTCGGCAAGCGCGAACTGCCTGGACGCGGCGAACTGGATGGTCTCGTCAGGACGCTCAAACGCTGGGGCATCGTGCGCAAACTGGATGAACACGAATTGCCCGATACGGCCGCCAGCGACATTCAGCCATACGTGCTGGCCATACGCCCTGCCATCGTGGATCTGCTGGGCGAGACCGCGATCACCCGGCTCGGCCAGTTCACGCAGTCCTATGAACCCGCAGGGGATTCGTCTGAGGATAGCGACTGTCAAGGACCAGCGCAGACAGAGGAAGAGGACGCATGAAATATCTTGAAAGCATCAACCTGGTCCAGTTCTTTCTGTACGAAAGAGAGCACATCCGCGTTGCCGAGATCACCGGCCTGTTCGGACCCAACGGCAGTGGCAAGAGTTCGTTCCTCGATGCCGTCCAGATCGCCATGTTCGGCGCCAACAGCCGTCTTATGGCGCTGAATGCCCAGGCCGACGAGAACAAGACAACGCGGTCGATTCGCACCTATTGCCTTGGCCAGTATGGCGATACGCCCGATGACCGGGTCCGGCCGCATTCGAATACCTATATCACCCTGGTCTGGCGCGACTCCGAAACCAATCAGCCCGTGTCCATGGGCGTGTGCATCTATGCCTCCAAGGACCGAGAGCAACACGACGTGCTGGGCCGTTATCTGCTGCCGGATGTCGAGCTGACACTGGGCGACCACCTTGAGACCGTCGACGGCAAGGAAAAGCCAAGGGAATGGAGCGCCTTCAAGCAGCAGTTATCGCAGCGATCCAGGGTATCTGGCGAGGAATGTGTGTTCCAGGAGGCCGAACGCTACATTCGCGCCTGTCTGCTCGAATTGCGCGGATCGGGCGGTGCGCCGTCATACGATGCATTCACACGCGCCTTCCGCTTCGCGCTCCGGATGCGCTTCGACAAGACGGTAGACGAGATCGTGCGCAACGATGTGCTCGAATCCCGGCCGACGAACATCAAGAAGTTCAAGGATGTCACCGACTCCTTCCGACGCCTGGCTGAAATGGTGGCCCTCGTCGAGAAGAAGATCGTCGACGGCACCGCGGTCGAAAGCGCCTTCGGTAATGCGGCCATGGCATCGAGTAAAGCGGTCAGCTGGAGGGCCCTGAGTTTGGACGCGGCGCGCGAACATGCCAACCAGGGACTCGAGCAATGCCAGAGTGACCTGAATGATGCCCTTGCGACGTTCAAAGCAACTGACAAGGCCTTCCGTGGCTTGAAGGAAGATCAGGAAGCGGCCGAAAAAAAAGCGGCGCACTACCGGGGGCTTCGCGAACAGCATGGCTCGCATGCCGATTACGCCGGTCTGGAAAGCCAGATCAACGACCATCGCGGCAGGGCAGCACGCAAGACCCAGGACATTGTCAACCAACTGACCCAGTTCAGTGTACTCCTAAAGAAAGCGGCGGAGGCCGGCGTACTAGAGGAGGATGCCACGCGCGCCTTGCTCGCCGAATCGCAGAAACTGGCGGCCTTGCTCGAACGCTTTGAACAAGCCGATTGGGCTGAAATCGAAGCACACCTGAAAACTGCGGTTCAGGAAGCGGAAAGCGCCATGCAGGCGCTGGCTGACATCACCGGCACGCTGACCGGACAACTGAAAACGGCCAACGCTAACCTCGATCTCGCGAAAGAATCACTCGACCGTGTCAAACAAGGGAAATCACCGCTCAGCCCGAACGTCGAAGCCCTGATGCGGGAGCTACGGGACGAAGGCATCAACCCCGTGGCGGTGTGCGATGTCGTCCGGATCACGAAAAAGGAATGGCAGCCGGCAATCGAGGCCTACCTGGCAAGCAACCTGCAGGCGCTGCTTGTGCCGGAACTCGAAGAACGGCGGGCATTCGAGGTCTATCGCAGCCTGCCGGAAAAGCGCGCCGTCTACGGCGCCAAGATCGTCATGGAAAGCCGGCAGCAGGTCGGCCGGCGTCCTGAAGACGGTTCCGTCGCCGAATTGATCGAAGGCACCGACCCGGCTGCCGTAGCCTACCTACGAGGGCTATTTGGGGACATGGTGTGCGCCACGACCACCGCACAGGCCATGGAGCGCGGCAAACGCACCCTGACGCAGGACGGGATGCTGGTCGGCAAAGGCACCATTGAACGCCTGAAGCCCGTCATGGAAGGGGATCTTCGCATCGGGCGTGACGGCGGCGGCCAGCACCTTGAAGCGGCCAAAAAGCGTCTCTCAGACTGTGAGAAGGTGGTATCCCAGCTCAATGCCCAGAAGCGTGAGATCGAGTCGCTTGCCACAGTGTTGCGCAGCATTCCTCACGAAGATCAGGTCCTGTTGTACCTGAGGCGCTTCTGGGAAGAGGCGGATTCCGCCGAAGGCGCCGCTTCCGCGCTCCAAGGCAAGCTGCAAGGTGCAGCCGACAAGGAGTACGTGGAACTTGGCGAGCAGGAAAAGGCGTGGTCAGAAAAGGCCAGACAACTGAGTGCTGATGTCACTGACGCAAATGGCAATCGAGGAGTTGCAGAAAACGCATGTGTCGAGCGCCAGAAGGACGTTGACACAGCCGCTGCCAAGCTCACGGTTGCCGGCGAGGCCGCCGAGGAAGCCCGCAAGGATCCAGAGTACGACGCCGATTACGCGTCCCGCCATTGGGATGTCGTTCTGGACAAGCACGGCGAGAACTACGAGGACATGGCGGCTTACTGCGAAACGAAGCGAGCCGAGGCACTCAACCAGGTGACCCGCGAAGTCAGCAAGGGCAGCAGCCTACTGGGTGACTTCCTGTCGACATACAGGGAACAAGCTGGCGAAGCAGTGGTGGAAGACTGGCGTAAGGGGCAGGCCTGGATAGCCGACATCCTCAAGCGTCTGCGAGACACCGAACTGCTCGACTACAAGGAGCAGATGGAGAACGCCTACAAGGTTTCGCAGGAGACATTCAGGAATGACGTTGCACTGGCGCTGAGCCAGAACATCGAGGCGCTGGACGTCACCATGGACCAGCTGAACCGGGTGTTGAAGGAATGCCCGGCCTTCACCAACGGCGAGCGCTATCAGTTCAAGCGCGTTGTCCGCTCCCACTTCAGACAGCTGCTCGAATTCGTGAAGAACATCGCATCTTTCGGGCCGCAGGAAGACTTGCTCGGTGGGGCCGGCGAGATCCCCGCCCAGTTCAAGGAGCTGCTGGAAGACAAGATTGCGCCCGGGGCCGGAAGCGTCAAAAGCCCGCTTGACGACTACCGCGAATTTTACGAATTCGACGTCGAGATCATGCGGGATGACCCACTGACGGCAAAACCCAAGGTCGTTGGCCATCTGAGCAAGCGTATAGGGCCGGGGTCCGGCGGCGAGCACCGTGCGCCGCTATACGTGATCGCCGGCGCCGCGCTGGCTTCGGCCTATCGCCTCGACCGTGGCAACCGCGATGGCATCAGACTGATCCTGCTGGACGAAGCGTTCAACAAAATGGACCCAACCAACATCATGGCCACGATGCGCTATCTGCAGGATCTGGGTTTGCAGGTGTTCATGGCCAGCCCGGGCGAGAACCTCGGCGTGCTCACCGCCTTCCTGCACCGCTACTACGACATCTCGAAAGACCCTGTGCGCAACGTGATCCACGTTGACGGCCACGATGTCACGGAAGAAACACGGGAGCTGTTCATGTCGGACGACATGGATACCTACCCCGAACTCATCGAGCAGGAGGTCAATCGCATGCGTGATGCGGGAACGGCCGCCCCGGTGGTATAGGCGTAGCATGGACACGAAGGCCCGCAACGCACTCACGAAACTCCTGGAGGCCGGCAATCGGGCGACAGCGGGTGTCCGCTCGACCCGGCCAGCGCTGACCCGGTCGCATATGGCCGACTATCAGGATACGCGCTCGCTGGCCGACAAGGAGGCCTTCGAAGCAACGATGAAGGCGGCGAGAGCCGAAGGAGCCGTATCCCTCACCTGGGAAAAAGGCTTTGGTGAGGAAGGGTTCATACAGCGCGTCGAATTGCTCGACCTCGATGCGCTGGCGAAGCTGCTTGGCGTGGAGACCGCCGTGATCCATCTTGAGAAGGCGGCCTCGCAGTTTGCCCCGTTGCTGCAGGACTTTCCGGTTCTGAAGGATGTGTTGGCTCGCTGGGCCAGCCTGAAGAAGGTCCGCACCTTTGGCCCGTCGGACACCCAGGACTGGGTCGATGCGGCCCGCATAATCCGTTTCATGGCCGCTGCCCGTGAAGACAGGACGGTTGACGAGCCGATCCGCGAAGTCAGCGCGCGGCTGTTCAGGGACAGCAAGCGCATCGAAAAGCTGGCAGTGCCTGTCGATATCCTGCTGACGGGAGATATCGATGCCGAGAATCGAGATCCTCTCTATGTATGGCAGGAAATCGGCCTGTTCCGCGAGGAGCAGCCCGTTCGCATGGCCGGCAGGGTGATCGTAACGCGCACACGCGTTGCAGCGCTGCTGGACGAACCGTACGGGGCCTTTTCGGCGCCGTCTGTCATCGGCCTGGCCAGCCAGCCGAGACTGGTCATGACCATAGAAAATCAGACCACCTTCCACAGCGAAGCAAGGCGCCGCTACGATGAGGAAATCCTACTTATCTATACCGCCGGCATGCCTACACCCGCTTGGCGGGCCATGTATATCCGTTTGCTGGGCAGCTTGCCGCAAGACGTGCCCATCTACCACTGGGGCGACATCGATGAAGGCGGATTTCGGATCGCCGCCATTCTGGCCTGTGAAGCCCAATTATCAGGCCATATTCTTCAGCCCTGGAAGATGCATCCAGACGATGTGCCGATGGATCGGCGTGTTGAGGCCAAGCCACACACGCTAGAGAGAATCCGGCATTTTTCGAGTATGGCAGGTTGGGGCGCGCTGGGTAACGAAGTGGCGCTGGCTGGGTTCACGGTTGAGCAGGAAGCGTTAAGGTAGCTCCGGGCTTCGCACTTCAGAGCTGCAACGGCCACCTTCTCACTTCAGCGAACTCTCTAACCTATTCCTTTTACGTTGAAAATATTCTCCTGAGTCAGTTGGGGGACCTGCTAAAGAAAGAAGCACGAGGAAGGACTGGCTGTTTGGAATGTAGAATTCCACCAGTAGCTTGATTCTCTGAGAAACAGGAAAAAGGAAGCAATTTGGACATCGAAATTTGGGACGGCGGTCTTCAAGAACAAGAAATTGATGCCATCAAAAAGATCGGGGCGGAGTTCTCTGATGCTCAACAAGATGGCAAGTCCCAAACAAGAGGCGGTTCGATACGGGATCAGCTTCAAAACAAGCTCGGGCGCAACGGCATGTTCCCCTGGAAAGGGTATGCAGGATTCAGGTTCGTCGACTCGAAGGGCAAGGAGGGTGAGTTTGATCTGGTGATCGTGACTCACTGCAACGTCATCATCGTCGAGTTGAAGGACTGGAACCATGCACCCGTCACGGCAAATGGTGATGTTTGGTTCAAGGGCGACAAGAACATGGGACGGTCGCCTGTTAGTGTCACGAGAAGCAAGCAATACACCCTATCTAACAAACTAAAAAAGCTTTGTCATAGATTCACAAACAAGGGATATACCCCGTTTGTTGAGTACTTCGTGGTAATGACTGGAAATTCGGATTTCAGTCAGCTTCCCGAGGTTGAACTTCGTCATACGATTTCCCTGAAGGACTTTCTCAAGTTCTCTGACAAAGGTGTGTTCGAAAAGCACTTCCGCCCCCATCCTGCTGCACAGGTGTTAAACCAGGACTTTCCGATATTTGATGAATTATTCCTGAGTGGCAACACGGCGCCGAAAGCAATGAAAATCGGCGGGTACACGGCAGTTGAGGAGCTTTTCGAGCATCCGAAATTTGTATATAAGGAATATCTGGCAAGTTCGGAAATTTCGAAGGGTACTGAGGCTCTGCTGCGGGTCTGGAACTTCAAGAAGGTCCAAGGCAACAAGGCTTTTACGCCACAAGGTAGGGCTGAAATCGTATCCCGGGAGCGCGAGGTGTTGCAGTTCATCAACCACCAGAATCGCGACCTGTACAACCACTGCCTACGCTCGCTGACAAGCTTCGAAAAGGACGAGGTTACATCCCAGTACAGCGAGGTTTATGAGCTTCCTCCTGGGCATGTGAGGTTCAACGAATTCGTGGGCAAATATGGTCAGTCCTTTACCCAGACTGATCGACTTAACCTCACGAAGCTACTCCTCGCGAAGTTTGGTGACCTGCATGAGATCAAGATTGCCCACCGAGACATTGCAGACCATAGTCTG
The DNA here is from genome assembly GCA_018820765.1 of Gammaproteobacteria bacterium. Lineage (GTDB taxonomy): Bacteria > Pseudomonadota > Gammaproteobacteria > Burkholderiales > Thiobacillaceae > Thiobacillus. The sequence continues at coordinate 54,592 of JAHJNN010000018.1, read as the reverse complement.
TGGTTGTCGCCTTCGAAGGAAATTGCTCTCTCCAATTTCATCTCCGCATACCACCAACCGATTGGAACGGTCGGTGATTATCGGAGCAGTCTTTCGGTAGGGGCTGTCGAGGTGAAGGAAATGCTGGATGGCTCATCATCGACCCCATTCCAGCAGGACGTTCATGCTCTTGGGCTTGTGTCGTGGCATCTGCTGACTGCTCAAAGAATGTCTCCGAAGAGCTTGGAGAACATTAAGAACGAGATGCTATCAAGCAGCGAATGGTATGCAGAAGTTCTTCTTGAAGCAGTGACAGGGAAGTTCAAGGATGCATCGGCATTCTTCGATGCCTTGAAGCGCGCAGAACCGCAGGGCGAGTCGATACCGACTTTCGATGATTCTGAACTGGATGCCTATCGTCATCCCATAAATCACTTGCGGCAATTTCAAGACGATGGCGAGTTTCTGGTTTCGACAGATGACAAAGAGGTCTATGTCTCAGAGGGAAGGCTCGTCAAAGCTTGGTTGAATGTTGGCAGCAAGGGAGATGATCCGGTAAGCAATTTCCGCGTCCTTACGTTTTTGAAGCGCTTGGACAAGCTGGCATCGGTAAATCCCACTTACCTGCCGCGAATTCATGAATACGGACTCGCGGCAAGGTCCAGCAGCATGTATCTGGTGACCGACGTGGTTGATGGGTCGACGTGGGCTGAAGCTGCAATCAATGACTCGGACAAATTAGGCGTTATCGAGAGGTTGACCGATTCCGTTGAGCATCTTCATGGACTCGGGATTTCGCACGGCGACCTTCATCCCCGCAACGTGATGCTGGATAAGGAAAACGGGAATGTGTACCTGATAGATATTCCGGACTTTTCCCATAACACTGCCGAAGCCAGAAACCATCGATATAGCCCCGAAAATATCGACGGAAGCTCCTCCGAACAGCGGGATATCTTTGCGGTGCTTCGAATGTCTTGCGAATTGCTCGGCTTGGAGTGGGGCGAGGAGTCCAAAGACTATCCGAGAGTCTCGGATGCGATTCAATTGGAATTGAACGACGTCGAGTTCGGTTTCAAGGATTTGGGACGCTTCAAGAAGGCTCTAACCTCCGCAGCAGAGGTTCATGAGCAGAAGTATGTCGAGATTCTTCTTAATGGGATCGATGAGCAGACGACGATTTTGCCGGATAACGGTCATCTCTTCGTCAAGGTTGAAGCTTCCAAGAAGGGTGAGCACGTCCTTTTGGTCACCTTTGCAGGCATTGGTGGAACGTTCTGCGCCTTCTATGACAAGAAACAACGCTGCTTTGTCGGAGGGTTGCCCCCTCGAATCAGATTCGATGTCAATTTCAGGGTGGCAGAGGAAAGCCAATTCGAAATCAGTACAGCAATCCGCATCAAGCCAGGACGACCTGCTCAACTGTCCGGGTTGTCTGAGCACCTTCGCGATGATGACGCCTTTCATCGTGCAATCGAGATGCTTCAGGCGGTACAGCCCGAAATTGATGAATCGGGGTTGAGCCAACAACTCAAGGATGTGTTCGAAAGGGCGGCAGCTTCCGAGGGGGAAGAACGTTCGGATATTTCGTTCGATATTTCGACACAGGCACTTTGGCGGGCTATCCTCGCCACGGAAACCGAATCGAGCCCGAATATCGAGTTGAATGGCGCCTCGATTAAGCCATCGGATACCGATTCTGAACTGATACTTCCTTACGAGGCGGACATCGATCCGCTTGGTGCTTTCGCAAGCACGGATGAAGTCGAGGCGCTTCTCATCGATCAGGATGGGGCGGAGAAAGTCATCGGGGAAGTCTTGCTTAAAAAATCAGCGTTGAACGAGGTTCGACTAAATAAAGTCCGTAGTTCTGCCTACGGTCTGAAGGATGGGGATTCTGTTTTCTTCCGGACGAAACAAGACAGGGCTTCATACCGCAAACGGAAGGCTGCGCTTGAAAGGCTGCTTGATAGGGAAGGGGTGTTGCCAGAGCTACTCGATTTGTTCGACCCCGCCTGCAACAAGGATGCGACCGCTTTCAACATTTCGGTCACTGATGAGGACTTCGCCAGATACGACCGCGAAGACCTGCATGGAAACAAGATTAGCCTCAACGAGCAGCAGCGTGAGGCATTCACCAAGCTGCTGAACTACGGACCTCTTTCACTTTTGCAGGGACCGCCCGGAACAGGGAAGACGGAGTTCATTGCCGCATTCGTCCACTTTCTCGTCGAGAAGCTGGATGTGCGAAGAATTCTGCTGGTCAGCCAATCTCACGAGGCGGTCAATACGGCTGCAGAGCGGATAAGGAAGCACTGCGGAAGGTTGGGCACTTCGCTGGAAGTCGTTAGGTTCAGCAACCGTGAAGGGGCGGTTTCGCATGGTTTGAAAGACGTCTATTCCCATGCCATCACTGCCGAAAAGCGCGAATTGTTTAACGCCGAATATCGCTACCGTGTCGCTGCTCTATCCGATGCGCTGGGTCTCGATGCTGAATTCATTTCAAAAGTCGTCGAAGCTGAGTTGAAACTATTCAAGCAGATTGACCATCTCGAATCCCTGCTCAAGAATTTCGAGAACATTGGCGACGAGGACGATATCAAAGCCCTCAAACCAATCGTGGTCGAATTGAATGAGACTATCCGCACCAAGCTCCACGTGGACTACGGCATTGCTCTTCCCCAGGAAAGTAAAGTTTCGGAAGCGAAGTCCATACTGCTTTCTAATCTCTGCTCTGAGTATGGCGTCCGTCCAAATGAAGCCAGAAGGGTTCGGGCGTTGGCTAGGATATCCCGAGACATCCAGGACGCACTGTCGGCGGAGAGAGTCAATTGCGACGAGTTCTACGCTCGGTCGAGACAACTGGTTACCGGCACATGCGTCGGTATCGGACAAGGGCATATCGGGATTCACGACAACATCTATGATTTCGTAATCATTGATGAGGCGGCTCGTTCAATATCCAGCGAACTGGCGATTGCTATGCAGTCGGCTAAACGCGTCCTGCTGGTCGGCGACCATTTGCAATTGCCTCCCCTGTATTCCGACGCACACAAAGCGGCTCTGGCTCGCCGACTTGGTATCAACGACAAGCACACTGAGCTTGACGAGGTATTGCGAAGCGACTTTGCGCGGGCTTTCAATTCGGAATATGGGAAGCAAACGAGCGCCACGCTGCTCACTCAGTATCGGATGGCTCCCCCCATCGGTAATCTGGTTTCCAAGACCTTCTACGACGGCAAGCTGAACAATGGACATCGGGCTATTCCCGATATCTATCGGGATGCTCCGAACCCGCTTCGTTCCCCCGTAACTTGGCTCGACACCTCATCGCTTGGCGAACATGCCAATCACCAGAGCGACCGTGGCGTCAGTATTTACAACCGTTGTGAGGCAGAGCAGGTCATCGACCTACTCAAGCAGATTTCCGAGAGCGGTCAATTCCTGACCGACCTTTCCAATCTCAAGGACAAAGATGATGCGCTGATCGGTGTCATCTGCATGTATGCCGAACAAAAGCGTTTGATTCGGCAGAAATTCAACCAGGGGATTTGGGGCGATGGCTTCAAGGCATTGGTGAAAATCGACACTGTCGATAGCTACCAAGGCAAAGAAAACCGAATCATCATCCTGAGTCTGACGCGTTCCGACAAGCAGAGGAGTCCAGGATTCCTGCGTACACCCAATCGAATAAACGTCGCGATGTCCCGAGCAATGGATAGGTTGCTGGTTATCGGTAACGCAGAGATGTGGAAGACCCACAACAAGGAAAAGCCTCTCGGACAGGTTGTTTCCTACATGAGCGATATGGGCGAGGACGTCGGCTACAAGTTCATGTCCGCGCAAAAGAACCGCTAAGGGGACGACATTGGAAAGCACAACGATTTATCACGAGATTGACTTTCTGTTGCCTGCGCAACGTTTCAACATCAACTTCTCGTACATCACCCAAAAGGGGCTGCCTTTTGTTCGGGAATTCGTTCTTCGCCTGATCCACTTGGCGCCGATGTCAATGTCGCAGGTTGCGACCTTCTTCGGCTTTACACGCAAGGAGGCTCAAGAAGCTATTGATGATCTCGTCGAACGCGGCGAACTGACGTTATCTGAAAATGGTCGACTGACGCTTACGGAGAAATCCAGCGGTTACTTCACGGAACTCGGTGAGGTTCCGCGTTTGTCGCTGCTTCGAGACAGCACAGCTTGCTTGTCGTTCGACCTCGCAACTTTCTCATGCCTTGGGAAAGACAACTCGTCGGAAAAATGGAAAGCGGGTCTTTCAATCAAGGTCGACGACGAAATCGCATCTTGTAGCGAGACGCAGGTGGAAAAGCATTTCCAGCGTCAGTTCCATGAAATTTTGCAGAAGGGATTTCTTTCCAGGTCGCTGACTCAGGATGAAAAGGATTCGCCGACTGTCTACACCGTGAATTCGGTGAACAAGATTAAGCAGATGCCCGTCAGACTGCTGGTTCAGTTCAAGGTCGATGCGGATGGCAGAAGCGTCGAGCGGGAAGATTTCGTGAAGCTGAAAAGCTCAGACTACGTGCATGAGCGAATCTCACTGGAGCTTGACCGCTTGGCAAGACCCGGCAATTTTGGCGAGATTGTGAAAGCGATGCTCGATATTGGGGACGGCGAGACGTTGAAGCTCTTCGACTCCAAGGGCAGTTCTGTCAGTCTGCAATTCTTCGAAGATCTTGCGAAGCTGGAAGCCAATAGTCAGAAGAAGAGAACTACATTTCTTGGACCGATCTATTCGACGGCAAATTGGGAATTGCTCCAGAAACACTTGGCTCCCATCATCAAGGCGAGGAGAGAAAGCAAGTCGGATGTGGGGCAAACCCCTTTCCTGTGGATCGCGCCCAGCGACCCGTATTGGGGCAAGAGCAGCAATCTCCAGGTGAGAGTCAGCGAGCTTATCAGCATGGCAAACACGAAGGAGAAGAAGCTCTATTCGCCGACCATCTATTTGCCTGTCTCAGGTCCTGACGACCAGAAGACTGCCCGCCAGTGGAAATGGGAGTTTGACCCTTACACCGACAAGGTTCATGGGCTGATTGAGGGCTTCCTTGGCGGGAATGTCGAGGTGATGCACTTCGAAGGCGAGTTTGTGGTTGTCATTTATCACGTCTCCTTGCCTGATTCTTACCCCGTCAGCCTTCCCCTCGGATTCATCAGTGCCGACGAAGATGTCGTTTCGGCTGTCGGACGGCTGGTTACGGGATACGTAGAAGGCAGTTCGGGATTTGAACGTCCTAACGACTGTGGATTGCTTTCCCGGTTCGGGCGCAATGAGTGATCGAGGCCAAGTTGATGTTTGATGACGACTGGTACGTGTTGCCTATGTTGAAGATTTACTGGACTTGCGCTGCCTCAGTGAAAATCTCGCGGAATGAATTATCCCCAAATTCATAGACACTTAACGGCCGCTATCCGGCCTTAGGCGGCCGCATGGCGAAATGCTCAGCGACGGCGGCTATGTTCGAGCAAGAGACGGTCGGGATCCCCAGCCTGATCTTCCGCTTGGCTGAGAGTGTGAATTCAGCCAATTTCCACAATGCGGTCATTCGCCAACAATTGTGTGGATAGAATACTGGACGGGCAGGTGTACGAGCCCCTCACTGAGGTTTGCTGCATGTGTGGACGTTACGCGCTCAAGACTCCCGCCAGCGAGCTGGTTGCTAGGTTCGGTCTTAACGAGTCCGAGGATTTCCCTGCTCGCTACAACATTTCGCCCGGCACTGACATCCCGGTTATACGCCAATCACCGGAAGGCAAGCGTGTGCTACACCAGCTGCGCTGGGGGCTGGTTCCACATTGGGCCAAGGATCGAGCCATTGGTGCTCGCCTGAGCAACGCCAGAGGCGAAACTGTGGCCGACAAGCCTTCTTTCCGCGACGCCTTCAAGCGCCGGCGCTGTCTCGTGCCCGCCGATGGCTTCTATGAATGGAAAACCGAAGGCCGCAGCAAACAGCCGTACTATTTCGGTATGCGCGCTGGCGAGGTCTTCGCGCTCGGTGCCATTTGGGAGTCATGGCGTGCGCCTAACGGCGACATTTTTCGGACGTGCTGCCTCATCACGACAGAGGCGAACGAAATCATGGTGCCAGTTCACGACCGGATGCCGGTGATCATTGCTCCCGAGCAGTACGAGGCTTGGTTGTCCGCTCCACCGGCGGATGCCTTCGAACTTGTGAAACCCTTCCGGGCCAAAGCGATGCAGGCTTGGCCGGTAAGCAAGCGCGTCAGCCGTTCAGCCGAGGAAGGCGCCGATTTGATCGAGCCCCTTGCGACGACCGAGTAGAGGTCACCGGACGATCGCCACCTGCTTCCATGAGCTGGTATACGCTGGCGAGACATTCCCTCGTTTCATTGCCCAAGGCCTGGATTGATTCGCCACCGCCAGGCGAACAGAATCACGCCCCATCCGGTCATTTATGCCATCGAGCAGCTTTGACAAATCCTGACGTCCGCTCGGCGCGTCCCCAAACAGGCTTTCCTGGCGCTGCGCGGCCGGGGCCAACCCCATCAGCATCACGCCGGCTTTTTGGTACCGGAATTCAGGCTTGTATACGGCGTCCAGACCTCTCTGCGCCGCCTTGGCCAGGGTGAAGCCGTCTTGAGCAGGGAAGGGGAGCGAGATGCTCGCCATGGGGTGATACTGCGGTTCGTCAGGCATGAACCGGTTGGTCATCAGAAACACTCCCACGGTCGAGCAGACCGAGTCCTGCCGCCGCAGTTTCTCGCCGGCTCGCGCAACGTAGGTATGCAGCGCATCGGCCAAGGATCGCTTGTCTTCGACCAACCGACCGAAGCTCCGCGACGAGACAATTTGCTGCTTTGGTGGGGGCTCGGTTTCCAAATCGAAGCAGGGCAGGCCGTTCAACTCACGCACTGTCCGCTCGACCTGCACGCCGAAACGCATCCTTATCAGATCGGGATTGGCGCGCGCCAGGTCGGCAGCGGTGAGGATGCGCATGCTGGCCAGCTTCTCCGTGAGGCGCGACCCGATGCCCCAGACATCACGCACGTCCACGCGGCCGAGATATTCGAAAAGCCCGGCTTCGCTCATGCCCGACAGGTTGCACACGCCGCCCATTTCCGGGGCTTTCTTGGCGATCCGATTGGCCAGCTTGGCCAGCGTCTTGGTGGCGCCGAGGCCGACGCAAACCGGAATGCCGACCCATTTCCTGACACGGTCCCGAATATCCCGGCAATGCTCGGTGAGATTCCATCGCGCGAACCCCTCAAACTCCAGGAACGATTCGTCGATCGAGTATACCTCCTGACGGGGGCAGAACTGGCCAATCACGCTCATCATCCGCGCGCTCATGTCTGCGTACAGCGCGTAATTCGACGAGAGTGCGATCAGACCGCGACGCTCCAAGTGACGTAGCCTGAACCACGGCTCGCCCATGACGATGCCCATATCCTTGGCTTCCTGGCTGCGTGCCACGGCGCAGCCATCATTGTTCGACAACACAATGACAGGCCTGCCTTCCAGCCTGGGATTGAAAGCCCGCTCACACGAGACGTAGAAGTTGTTGCCATCAACCAGTGCAAAGACCCGATCAGAGCGCATGGATGGCATTGGTGACGACTCCCCAGATGATGAACTCCATGCCATCTTTCATCTCGATCGGTGCATAGGCTGGGTTTTCCGCGACCAGCCAGACTTTGCCGTCGTTACGCATCAGGCGTTTCACCGTCAGTTCGCCGTTGACCACCGCGATCACGACGCGGCCAACTTCCGGATTCAATGACTTGTCCACCACCAAGATGTCGTTATCGAAAATGCCGGCACCAATCATCGAGTCACCCTTCACGCGCACGAAGAACGTAGCCTCCTTGTGCTTGACGAGATGTTCGTTGAGGTCAAGGCGCTTTTCGACATGATCGTCCGCCGGCGAGGGAAACCCAGCCGCCACCCTGGAGAGATACAGAGGGCGTTCCAATGCCGAAAGATGAACCGCTGCCGGCAAAATTTCGATCACGTCGTCTCCCAGGGAAGGCGGTCGGCCTTTGAGACGCTCGATGACAGATATTGGCAGCCGGACCACCTTTGTCGGCTCCTTGCTTTTTCGGCCTGAGTTTGGGCGGCTCCCGCCGTATGAAGATGGCATTTCATTCAATCTTGAAAAATGTAACGGAAATCAAGATAGCACGACGACATCTGGTGGGTCGACTGCCCAAAGCAAAATATTGGGCTTATACTGTTACCAGTAACGAAGAACAACGGGTCAATTCCATGGCTGCAACCAACAGGGAAAGACAGGCTGCATTCAAAAGAAGTATGCGGGATGCTGGCATGCGCCAGATCACAATCTGGCTCGACCCCAATCAGGAGCAGGAGGTCAAGGCGCTGCTCTCCGGCTCACGGCAAGGTGAGCCTGAAACCACACGGCTGTCCAACTGGGCAGAAAAGCTTGCCCAAGAACAGCATCAACTCGATACGCGTTGGAACGAGTTGGACGCACTGGTTGCAGAAACCAACCTGCTCAAAGACAACCTGAAAAAGCGTGAACGAGATGTCTCCCTGAAGCCAAAAACTGCCAGCACGGCCACCGAGGAAGAGATACCCTCCCATGCCGATCGCGTTGCCAGGCTGGTAGAGTGGTTCACCACCCGGAAAGACTGGCGGAGCGGTGAGCAACAGTCTCTGACCGATTCATACAGCGCGCTCAATAAGGCCGCAGCGATGGTTAGCCTGTCCAGGCAGACCAAGGCAGCGGGCACGGCCATCAAGAGCGTGCTGAGTACCTACGGCGAAGAACAGCACGCCTTGCTAAACACCTCGGAAACCAGCGTGCTTAAAAGTGCGCTGTCTGTCCTGAACAGGCTGGGAGAGGCCGCCGGCGACGCCAAGGATCGGGTCAATCGAACAGCAAAACGCGTGAAGGCGGAAGAGGAGGCCAGATACAAAGCAGCCCATGCCGCCATCAAGGCAGCGTTTCCGGATATGCAGATGACAGATGCGATCCTGCTGCTGTGCCATATGGGGGACGGAGTTAACTACGAACTCCTTAAGGTTGCCCGCACAAAACCAAGCGGCGCGGACTGGGCCTTTGATTTCATGTCGGATGTTCGCGACATGCAGCGAGCCGCTATTGATGGAGCCGAAATGCGCGTTAGAAACGCGATGCTGAAAGATGGAAGCACCGCACCGGTCGCCGCCACAGCGTTGCGAAGCGGTTTCGATGAAAGTAGGGCAGAGCTGCTTGCCCGGCAAGAGAGTTTGGTCAAGCATGCCGTGACCTGCATGACGGCTGCAATGCTGGAGCGGTCGAAATAGTGCCCGCATATGCTATCTGCGAATAGCATATGTAAAGCGAATACTATGCACTGATGCAATACATCTCCATTGCACCTCTGGTGTAGGAAAGAGTTATTTGCTATGTATGTAGGCCGCTGGTACGGATTAGCGATCTTCATGATAGCGGTCTGGAAGCGGTAGTACCCGGGCGGGGATGATCTCCGCCCGGTTGAGAAACTGAGACCATGAGACTTGATGATGTCCGACACGGACAATAAGGAAGCCACGACGCTTTCCCGGCAGCATGTTGCGGCATACCTGCAACACCTCGCAGCCGAGAGGCGGCTTTCTCCGAACACGCTTGAAAGTTACCAGCGGGACCTTCTTTTTTTGCTCCAGGCGACTGAAGAATGCGGGAAAGCACTGGCTGAAGCAGTGGCATCCGATGTGCGGGACGCGATCGTCAAGCTCAGGAAGAAAAGCCTGTCGCCGGCGAGCGTGGCAAGACATATATCAAGCTGGCGAGGATTCTATTCATACGCCATCCAGAGATTCGGGTACCTGAACAACCCGTGTGTCGGGCAAAAAGGCCCGAAGGTAAAGCGGGCCCTTCCCAAGACGCTTTCACCCGATAGTTGCGCCCAGCTCCTCGATGGCAAGAAGGAACAGGATATTGACTCGAATGTCTTGCTGGCACGTGACCACGCAATGTTCGAACTGCTTTATTCCTCAGGCTTGCGAGTGTCCGAGCTGACGGGCATGGATTTCATCGATATTGATCTGAAAGCAGGAGAGGCACGGGTTACCGGCAAGGGAAGCAAAACGCGCCTGGTGCCGGTAGGCAGGCAAGCGTGCAAAGCGATCAAGACCTGGTTGAGCTGGCGCCAGGCACTTCTTGGCGGTAACGATACTCCCGCATTGTTCCTCAGTCGCTGGGGGAGACGCCTTTCGGTGCGCAGCGTACAGATGCGTCTCGATCACTGGGTCTCGCAGTCCGGGCTGGGGCAATCGGTACACCCGCACATGCTCCGCCACGCTTTTGCCAGTCATATGCTTCAATCGTCAGGTGATCTCCGGGCGGTCCAAGAGATGCTTGGCCACGCCAACATCACCACCACCCAGATCTATACGCATTTGGACTGGCAACACTTGGCGAAGGTATATGACTCGGCTCACCCCAGGGCCAGACGCGCGAAACCAGCGGGCGGCACCGATAACACATAGCCATACGTCGTCGCAATTACAAAAACGCAATAAAGGTAGTAACGTTGTGTTCGCTTTCGAGGTGACATCATGCCCATCGGCATCAGCAGCCACGACAACTCGTGCCGCAACGCATCCGCGAGCAGATGATACGTTCGATGGGGAGGGTGGTATGTCCTCCTAAGTAACATCGCAGGAGAGCAGGAAAAAGGAGAAAAATATGAAAACTCAAACCCGCCGAATTCTGTTCCCGCTTGCAGGCGCGGTGCTGGGCATGCTTGCCGGTGCTGGTTTTGGCATGGACAAGGGCATCGCTGCAGGCGTGGCCTTCTTCGGCTTTGTGGGCTTCGGCCTGGGCTACGCTCTGCATGACTTCAACTGGAAACGCAACCGCAAAACCGCCTTGGCTCTGCTGCTGGCCTTCCTGACGCCGATCATCGGATTCGCCTGGTTGATGGCTCCCCAGGTATTCGGCCTGGCGGACATTACGCCCGCCGGCCTGGCGCAAGTTGCCGCGATCGCGCTGACTGTCGGCCCGGCCATCGGCGGTCTGCTCGCGCTCGTCGTCTACGCAGCTGCAAATATCTTCGGACTGATCGATGATGCGCGGGGCTGGCAGGGTGGCGGGGTGCTGGACGACGAAGATACATGGCATGAAGACAATGGATATACGAATGGCATCTACGGTTTTGGACTTTATTCAAATGGAATGAAGATTGATGAATAAGACTCCATCCTATTTTTTCGTCCCTTCCTTTTCCCCATCTGGCTGGTAGCCGATCTTCTCCTGGAACTGCTCCAGGGTAGGTTTGGCTCCTGGCACATTGATTCCCGCGATTTCATTCGGAAGCGTTTGCTGCAGCGAAAGCTTCATGTCATCGGCAGCGACTTCTTCCGCCGTATTCATGAGCTTGTTGTAAGTCGCCACATTATGCGATTTTGGGGCTGCATCGCCTGCCTCGCCTTGGTAGCGCAACTCTCCTGATTCCTGCATCGCCTCGTGGTAGTCCATCGCCTTTTGCTGCTTTATTTCGCCTTGGTCGTGATAGTCCTGGGCTTTGCCCGGCAGATCGCTGTTGGAATTGGCTGCTGCGGATCCGGCGCCTACAGGCGCGCCTGAATTGGGCACATCCCTGAGATGGCCCGCATGCAGGGCGCGTATCTGATTTGCCAAAGCCGGGTCGTCCATTATGGCCTGTGCCAGCGCCTGGACTTCCTCTGGTGTGCCACGCACCGCTGTGCCATCCTGGTATGCGGATGGCAATTGGCCACCCTGATCGTATCCCATGGTCTTTATGCCATCGAATGCCACTTGGTCGCGTTGTCCGGATGGCGCGGCTTCGACGGCTTCGACCAATGCCAACGCTGCATTTGTATTTCCCGGATCCTTGAGCGGATCGTAATTGACGCCCACTCCACGGGACGAGCTTTGATTGGCCTGTTGGGTGAGGTCTTCCGCCTCGCGGAATTCCACTTGCGCCTGGTCGAGGTGCGTGCGCCGACTGCTAAGTGTCGCCCCTGTGGTTTGGCTGTCCGCATCCTGGCCAAGCACCGAATGGCGGAAATCGCGGTCTTTCTCCAGCCGATCGAAGAATGCCTGCCTCGCCTCGGCATTGCCCAGCACCGCGCTTTTCTCGCCAGTGCTACTTTGCTTCTGAATCCCGGCCGCGTATTCCTGCGCAAGATCAATGCCTCCGTTAAGGTTTGCCTTGACCGCTGATCTGCCGCTTCTCGACTCCCGTGACTGGATACCCCCGTCACCCGCACCCGTATCCTTGCCTGATGCAGGAGTCACGGTTTGGTTGCTGCCAAGCGCAACATCACCACCAGCGTTAGCTCGAACGCTTCCTTTCTGCGAAGCTTGGTTTCTGGTCGTATAAGATGCGCCGCTGCCAGATTCCTCACCAGAACTCGCGGAGTCACCAAATGATCCTGTGAAATCTCCTCCCGAGCTCAATCTCCCGCCAAAGCCACTCTGGTTGGTGGTGGCGAGCGACGACAGATGAGCGCGGGCTTTGGATAGAATGGTTTCTTCTGCCTTCCCTGCAGCGATGGTATGGGCTTGCCCGGCCGATGCATGTTTACCGGCTTGCTGGAGCAGACCGGCGTTCTGACCGGCTGTGACAGAAGCCCCCACCCTCAGGGCATTCATAGGTTGCGCTGCGGTTGATGTTCCATTTCCATAGGACGACATCACCGTACCGTCCGCTCCGACAGCCTGGTCTATCGCGGCACCATGCCGGTTCATCGGCGCGGTATTCCATTGATCCGCACTTCTATTGTTCGCGCTCCAGTTCCCCATGGTGACATTGCCCCATTGGGTGTTGCCAGCGCTGATATTCCCGGTACCGACCTGCGCACCGGCGGCCTGAGCTGAGGAATTTGCCGGGCTCATGACGCCTGATATGACGCTGGTGAAAGATGCCGCGCTGACATTGGTCAGCATGTAGGCGATGACCGGTACCGAGAGCGTGAGAATACCGGCAACCCCCTGATCGGAAATCATAGAGTGCATCAACGCCTGATGGCTTGCGTAGGAGAGGGGATTCATCCCATCGACGGCAGCCTTGGCACCGAGCGTCGCGTACCAGCTGGTGAAGAAATTTAGCGCCGCGTAAACCGGCGCCCAGAGGTTGATCCATAACAAGGCCATTAGATAGGTTTTGAGAACCAGGCCACCCTTTGATCCGGCCACAATGATCAGGAGCATGACGATGGGAAATAGCGCCAGAATCACGATATGGATGGCGTTTCGGATCAGGGGCATGGACGACTCGGCAATCTTGGCCATGGTCCGATAGCTGCTGTTTGCGCTGGCAGATGCCATCGCCGTCGATAGCGCGACCTGCGCCGATGTCGTATCACCGATCATCTGCGGCACGAAAACCGTCGAGTCTGCGATCAGGTTGATCATCGCCGCCTGCTTGATGGATTCCTGCGCGGTTTGACTCACCGCGAAAATAAAGTTGTCTACGGCAGGTAATTGAGCGGCCACCAGTGCAGAGGCAGCTGCAGAGGTAGGCGAGCTCGGGTTGAGCATCCTACCCAGGCGGGGCAGGATGTCATTTGAAACATGCGGGTTGATCTGGGCATCAATGTAAGACCAGGCCTGATCACAGCCGACGACCTTGTAGACACCTGCAGCGTTGTCATAAACCTGAACCAGCAGTCCGGGGTTCATCTGGGGGGCGATGTCTGCCCAGATGTCGCCAGACTTCATGATCTGATCGAAAAAAGGACCGTTGTTGTTCAGTTCCGGGTAAACACAATCCTTGGTCAGGTTGGTCAGGGAGCTGACCAGATTGGGATCGTAGAAGCGCACGCTCTGTCTATCCTTGATGGCACGCGATCCGAACATGAAGCCGGTCTTCTCAAAGGAGATATCGCCAGGAAGCGCGAATACCGTTTCGCTTACTTTGGTGAGCCAATAGCCGATGTGGCTTTCCGCACTGGCAAAAACCGCGAGCCCCAGAGGTACGTTGGCCACTGTATACGTACCGGAACCACCAGCCACGTCGACCACAACCACGTCTTTCTTGGGCAAGAAGAGGCCCACATACCAGATGGCCAGCATCAGCATATAGATTGCTGCATCCTCGCCGCGTGCCTTCACGAAAGTCGTGGCGACGGCAACGAACAACCCGAATATCGCGAAGACTTTCATCAAGCCGGTGTAGTCGCTCATCGAGGTGAGCATCGCTACAGCGTCGAGCACGTACTTGATCTGCTGGGCGTCCCAATAGGCGTAGATCGTATCCATGCCTGATCAGCGGCTGCCGAATTCGATATTGGAGGTCAGGCGCGGGCCAAGGCTGGTGTACATCTGACGCTGGAAGTCCATCATCATCGCTACATTGCCCATCTTCTTGGAGATGTCTTCCTGCTTGAGACCGTAGATCTTGATGGCCGTGTTCTTGATTTCGGCCAGTTTCCCCTGGAAGTCGTCTATCGCCTTGACATCGGCCTTAACCGAAACAGTTTTGGTCTTGTTGAGCGCGTCATCGACCTCGCGGCTGATGTCCTGCATTTGGCGGAAGGCGATTTCAGTAGCGATCGCTTCCGAGAACCCATCAATGATGCGATCAGCAACAATAGTCGAGCCACGGCCGCTGTGGATTGACTGGGCGATCATCTGATAAATCGGCGTGCTGGTCATGGCGATCACCTGTAGCGCTTTCGGGTCCGTCAACGCTGTTCTGGTGACAATGGCGTCCTTCAACTTATTCAGCTGCTCATACACGATTGCCGTCATCCCCACGGTTGTACGGGGTGTCCCTTCGTCCGTAGCCGAGGCATAGGGAAGACAATCGGAACCGGACGGGCATTCACGGATCCTCATGGTGTGTGTGCCGGACAACGGCCCTAAAAAATCCTCCCACGTGATGGTTGGCTTGAAATATTCCGTGGTGAAGCCGCTGGCGATGTCGCTGCTGTTCCTGATGAAGGTGATAGTCCCGAATAGCGAAATGTACAGTTCGATTTCTTCATTGGAATACCCGCCCGCGCGTTCAAGGGCGTCGTAAACGAGGTTGAAATCCGATTTCAGTACCGGTTTTCCCGCACTGTCCAGGCAAAGCGCGGCATTCACGGTGCATGCCGCGTCATAGGCGGCCTTCGTGTTCGCCGGACTGGTTTGGGTATCTTCCTTGGCATTGAAGAACGATCCATAGGAGCCGGTGAGCGCCGAACCGAAGACCTGGGCACGCTGCTCCATATCCATGTTCCGGGTATCCGGCGTGGTTCCGACATACTGTTTGATCGCCTGGCAACTGCCGATTTGGAACTGGTTGAGCTGATTCATCGTCTTCGACAGATCGGTCAGCAGCCCATCGATCTCGGGAGCCATGGTTTTGAGGGCAAGCTGGAAGAAGTAGCCCACGGCGTTCTGCCCGATGTTTCGCAGCGCATTAACGAACGCATCCATGTTGACGAAGCCATAGGCTCCGAGCCAGGCGTCAATCCCACCACAGCCCGCTTTGTAGCCTGGCGGGGAGAAGCTGAATAGATTGGTGGCGCGCTGCGGCGCGCGGTAAGAAAAGCCTCCCAGCGCCATCGTCGTTTGTCCCTGCGACTCGTACACAGCGGAAGGCGTGACATTCATCGCCGCCCCTGCTGAATTGAAGTAGTCGTTCATCCAGTCAGACCCGGCCGCGATCGAGGTCGTGGCAGGAACGGCCAGCCCAAGGCTAAGGGCCACCATGAGAGTGATGGGCTTCAGACGAACGCTGATTTTCATGATGGACTCCTTGTTCAGAACTCTTGGCCCGGCTGCGTGCGGGTCAACACGCGGATCCGCTCGACAATTTCATCAATCGCCAGCGCGCCGCTTCCGATCGGCACGGCTTGCCGGGTTTCCCGGTGAACCAGAAACAGCGCGGGCACCATCTGGATGCCCTGGCCATTGCTCACGGTCATCGAGATGCCGTTATCGCGTCTGGCATCAGGAAATTGGGGGAGGGTTCCACCGTCCATGCTGACGCCCATCACGGGCAAGCCATAATTTCGCTCCAGCAGGCGCAACACCGGCGCCTGCTGATGGCAGTAGGGGCAGTCCGATCGGAAGAAAAACATCAGGCCGTAGTCTCGCGACAGCTCGGCCAGAGTCTGCTCCTGTGCTTCACGGCGCATATCCTTCTTGTTGAGCTGGGCGAAGGTGGCCGTCGGTGACCGGTTGTTGTAATCAACCGATGGTGTGGCCCATACCACGCGGCGTGCGGTATCGGCGAAGACCGAACTCTTGTCCATCACATAGGTCTGCGCTTCAAGGTAACTGCGCACGTTCGCTTGGGTGGGCTGCATGATGGCCAGGTCTTTTAGCCTGGCCAACTCCTTCTGCAGATCCTCCATCGTTGTCATTGCCTTGATGGACTTCGGCTTGGCATCAGCCTTCTTGTCCTTCTTCACCGGCGGTGCATCCGGCGGATACCAGTTGAACCCGCGCTCCGGGTTTTGCCACGGTGTATCGTCCCACCAGCCTTTACTTGCAGGGCCCGAGTCGGCGATAGCAAACACTGCCTGGCTTATCAACAATGCCACTGCAGCAAGCAGGGCAATCGGTCGCTTCAACGCGCCTCTCCCGTCCCGACAGGCGAGACCTGTGGCGGCTGGCCATCCCTGCATAGATTGAGTTCGTAGAACATGCTGAACGGCTCCATCGTGCCATTCACCGTTCTCATTTTGTGGTCTGGCATGCCGAGCACCAGCCTCAACCGCTTACAGCCGGGCCGGATAACCTGCACAGTCGTTACGGATGCCTTGACCCGCGTGTTCGGAGGTGCCTTCGTGTCGTTCTTAAGCTTCTGAGCCATATCACCGATGAGCCAGGCTTGGGCAGTCCCGTCCCCTGAGTCAATGGCCGCAAGTAACAAGCCTCGCACATTGGCTGTCTCAGGTAGCGTCGGAGCAGCCACGGATTCAAGGCTGGATCCAAGAAGAGTTAGAAGCAGCATTACGATTGTCCGATTCATGTTCTGAGCATGGCTAGTGACAAAGATGACTTCATGATCGCCTTTCATTCCAATCAATCTAAGGCGTGCCGTAGTAGCTGTTGATCTTTGTCGTGGCACGGTCGATCGCGTAATCCGGGATTTTGACGCTGGCCTTCACATCCGCCACCACGCTGGAAAAGTCGATCAGGCTGAAGTCGACACTCTGGAGTTCGGCGGGGGTCAATCCACCACAATCCGGGCTCTTTGGATTCCCCCAGGATTTGCCAAGCTGTGCTCGACCGGACGCAGCGATCAATCGTGCGATACGGGAGTTGAAACAGCAGTGCGATTGCTTCTTCTGCACGCAGACACCAAGGACTTTTTGGGAGCAATAGGTACCGACATGAACGCAAAGATTCTGCCCGCGCTTCATGCCAAGAATTTGCTCTTCTTGTTCGCATGAAACGAGTTCCATAATGATGTAGATTGCGATGGCGATCGCAAACGAAGCGGGATCGAAGCCGACGAAGAACGTCCCGCTTTCCCCAAGCAGAACGGTCGTTCCGGCTGCAGGGGCGCCGTATCCAACGGTCAGACCAAAATAGCTGAACGAAGGACTAAAGACCGATGAAGATCCGCTTCCCCCAAGAATTGACTCCATTCCATTTATCAGGAAATTCGGGGCGTCCGATTGGAACAGCGAATCGTAGACTGCTGTAGACCCTAAATATTGAATTGATTCAGTCCCGAAACTCTTCACCAGACTCGCGCCCATGCTGGTCATCATGTCGCTGTTGTTCTGATTGCTCCCCATCGAGTTTGTCTTGCAGCAACTGAAAATCCCGAGCGTCACCCTGCATTTGCTGTTCTTGCCGTTGAACAGCGTCAGGGTGTCCGGATCCATGTAGTTGCCGGCCTGCCGCAGCGCCTCCATACCGGTGATCGCGAGCGCAAAATCACCGTCCGGCGTGTAGCCTGCATCAAAACACGTGCCATCCACGCAGTAGGTCTGTCCGCCACAATCCGTGATGGTTTTAGACTCTCCATCCGCCACCTTGCATTGATACGTTTGCTCATAGAGCGAGCACTTGGCTGGATCACCGTCCACATACTCCACGCAGCTTGAGCCGATCTGCGCACACCCCTGCGCAGCTAGAGGCGCGCAATCGTCCACGTAGTTCTGGGAGATGCAGTCGTATTTGCTTTCGTATTTCCAGCAATCGCGGGTCACCGGGTAGCCGCTGATCATGCGCGTTTCCGGCCCCTCGACGCAGAACCTGGAATTCTTTGTGCAGGTGCCATCCCCTGCCAGCACCGGAGACGAGAGCAAGGGGAACAGGAGTGTGACGATGAGTAGCCGGGCTATCCGCCGCATCAAGGCAAGGGGCATCATGGAAGCCTGGCCTCCAGCGCCGTACATTGGTTATCCCAGAAGTCCGTTTCAGTGACGATTGTCTTTGGCGGCGTGAAACCTGCTGTTGCTACTGCCTGATTTCCCCATCGCCAATCGATAGCGCGGAAGGTATAACTGCAAGTGTCTCCTGAACAACCCTGAATATATCCCGGCTCGTAGCCAATAAAGTTCTTAACAGTACAAGAACCTTTCCAGTGATTTATGGTTACAACTTCGTAATTGAGGTAACCGTACTCATCCCAGCAACCATCGGTGTCGCAGGTGTGGCCGGTAACACCGTATTGCACCCTGTCTGAAACAGTAAATGGTGCCTTCGGAACATCCAGGTAGCCGACACTACACACGCCATGCAATTCGTATGGCGTGAAACGAAGCCTGATCATCCCATCCGCACGATTCATGTCACAAAAGATATCTACTTGCTGAATCGGGAATGGCAATCTGAATCCGCCGTACCATGTGCCTGGTACGCACGACTCGGATGTCGTAACACTAACCGTCAGGATTTCATTGCAAGACTCCTCACCTGCCGTCAGGTATTGATTACAGGTTTCCGTTTGATACTTGTCCGGATCCTTGACCGTCTTCTCTGCGCATCCGGCATAACCCCCGCTCACGATCAGGCTGCCGAGATATGTCTCTGCATCGCCCGACACCATGTTGCGTTTGACAACCAGCGGATCGGTTGTGGAGTTGAGCGGGAACATCACGTTCTTCTTGCCAGGGTCATTCATCAGCATCCTGACGCCTTCGCACTTCCCGTGGGTATGTGGATCGGGATCTGCCGTTCCTGCGGTGGATGTACAGCCAGTGACCCCCGCCGTGGCTGGCGCCGTCAGGCTACCTGTGCCGCCCATGTAGTAGCTGGAAGCAGGATCGGTGGCCGTATAGTTCGGCACCCCCGTGTTGGCATCGCTCGCTGTGGTGGTGCTGATCTTGCTTTTGGCTGTTCCGACATTCGCCTTGCCGAAGGTGTTGCCCTCATTGAAGGCATCGTTCGCGGTCATGTCGGCACAGGTCACACTTGAGACCAGGCACAGTGGCAGCAGTAAAGCCTTCACGGCCGGTACTCCAGCATGGCCAGCCGTGATCGTGCCTCAGCGGCCAGTGGACTGCCGCCTTGTGCCCAGCGTTCAAGCACGTAATCAAGGGTGACATCGCCGGTCGCGCGCAGGCTCTGGCTGCATTCCTGTCTCAGGTTGTTCAGGCAGGCTTCGCCCTGCTGTCCTGTCGTCAGGACAAACGTGGGTGCTTGAACAACCTTGTATGCGCGGAATAAATCTGGGTGGATGATGATGGAAGCGCCCGTTTCGGCAATCGGCCTCAGTGCCTCCATGGCACGCGGCCAGTTTCCCTTGGCGAGCCCTCCCTCGACACCACGCAAGACCAGAACTGCACGGGTGCGCGCGGCTTGTCGGGCCAGATTTATCAGAGCCTTACCCGGCATGCCCAGGGTGACGAAGATCATGAGATTGTCGTCTTCCGGCTTCTGCGCTGTCTGGTTGTAGCGGGCCGCGATCTGGCCGATGTCCACGCCGGAAGATGGAACCTTGATTTTGGGAAAGGCGCGAACCGCGCCATTACGCGCCGCCTGACTGGCAGCATCGATCGCCTGACTCGACTTCTGCCGCGCCACTGCGTCATCGCCATAGCCATTTATCTCTGGCAGGGTAGGGGGGGTGTCAGCCGCATACCCAGCGGATACGATGGCAGCGAACAGAACAAGCAACAGCATTTTCATCACAAGCCTCTTCATCGATCAGAATCCAAAGGCCCCCTGGCAGCAGTCCCGCTTGCGGAAGAGCATGTAAGCAAAATCCTCGCCCTTGTATGGGAACTCCTTCCCTGCGCCTGAAATGACTGTTGTGCGTCCCATGGTTGAACAACATCTGCCATCCTCCTTTTTGGTGTTGGGGATGGGGTAGGTCATCTGGGTCTTGTAGGCGCGCTTGTCCATGAGCGGAATGGGGTAGTAGCCACACTGCCCCGACGGTCCGTGCGCGCCCCAGACAAGCAATTCGCGGTGCATCTTGTTGGTCATGCGCTGGGCAATGAGTGTCGAGGCCTGCACGGCGCCGACATGGTTGCCCACCCAACCATTGAGCGGGTACATGGATCCCTGGCAGCCCGCGCACCAGAAAAGCTCGTTCAGAGGAAAGCCCGCCGTGGCAGCCACGCAATCCGCGGCGCAGGCGCCCTGAGCCAACGGATTGGCAAACAGCACGGCATCAGGATTGAGGATGAAGGTCAGCTCCGAGTCCGCCCACAGCGGATCAAGCTCGGTGAAATACGCCAAGTCGAAAACATTCTGTTCCAGGCACGGGTTATCGACGATGACTTCCAGCCAGAACATCAGGGGGCTGATGTACCAGTGAGCCTGATAGAACGACTTACCCCCACGCGCTTGAACATGAGCTGGCGCCGGCACGCCGGGATCAATGGTGATCCCGCCAAGGGAGGGGAAGCAGTAGGGTTTGCGCACCACCTCGACCAGCCGCGCAGGTTCGTAAAAACTGATGCTCAAACCCACCTTGGGCGGACTTGAGCATGCGCACAGCGGGTTGCTCACACCGCTATCAAAATCCTCCTGACCAAAATCCATGATCGTGGTGCCGCCGACCTTGAGCGGGAACGCGCACGACCAGCAAATATCCGTGATCGGATTCATGAACTTGCCGGTGCAAGTGGTCGTTGCCGCCCATGAGTTGGGCGAAACCGCAAAGGCAAGCACCAGAACAGCACGAATGTTCCGGAGCAGCCAGCCCATCACTTGAACCATCCCAGCAAGCCCACGGGCTTCTTTGTCGGCTTGATGATCAGGGTTTTGCGGCCGGCTGCCATCCCAAGCCTCGATCCTGGTGCTGCCCCGATGCGGTCTGTGGAATCTGACCATTCAGCAATTTGCAGGGTCAGTCCAGGATCGTTAATACAAGGAAAAGTATTCACTTTCAGTCAGCTTTCATTTCGTCGATGCGCAAGCGCCTTTGCGCTACCTCTTGCGACACCAGCGCAGGGATCTGCTGGATCCCGAAGCGCCTCACCAGATGCCCGCTCTGGTCGAAGTACACCTGCCTTTTCCACTGACGGGTCAGCGCCAAGGGTTCACCCGCGACCAGAATCGGCTTCACCGCTCCTTTGAAGCGCTTGAGAATCTCGGCGGCCTTCTTTACCTGCTTCGGGTCGCTCTG
Source organism: Gammaproteobacteria bacterium (assembly GCA_018820765.1). Lineage (GTDB taxonomy): Bacteria > Pseudomonadota > Gammaproteobacteria > Burkholderiales > Thiobacillaceae > Thiobacillus. The sequence continues at coordinate 33,127 of JAHJNN010000018.1, read as the reverse complement.
ATCGAAAAAAAACAGGTGATTGGAAAGTGGCACATAGTCGAGCGGATTGACCATGTCACCCGCACGCGCGATGACTTTGCCATCTGGCGTGGTGATGTCGCGCGGGACGCGCCACGATGGATCAAAGTAGAAGGTGCGCGGCTGGCGCGTCTTAACGATGCCCTTCACTGGGTCCGGCCGCTCGATGCTTTGTTTCGATCGCTCGATGGCTTCTTTCTGAAGTTGGCCGAGACGACCGTTTTTTTCCATGGACTTGAGCTTGTCCTGTATCGCTTCAAGCATGTCCGGTTCGGTGATGGGATAGGACGGCCCCAAGATCTCCTGAGCCCAGGCCGGATACATGATCAACCCACACAGAATCATCGCCAGAGCCTTCTTGATCATGTCAAAACAGTGGGATCGCGCGCCCGGAGACACGCTCAAGCGGAATCCAGCCCGTCAGCGCAAAGCGCGAATCCAACGAATCCTTGTGGGGTGCGTAAACATAGAAATGGTTGGCCGGAATCACGCCGGTCGGGCCAAGCGCCAACGGTTCGCCTGTCCGGGTGCGCGGCTTGGCCGTGCTCATGTACTCGCCGTTCACGTAGAAATCCCGACCCTCTGTGGTCACTGTGTCGCCCTGCATGCCACGCACCTGTTTCACGAACGAAAGTCCGGCCTTGTACGGCCCACCGCCCGCCCAGCGCCAGGCAATGTAATCGCCGCGCTTGATATTCAGGTCGCCTTTGATCACCACAAACACCCGGTACGGCAGGCTTTCCGTGACCGTAATCGCCAACGTGAAGAACGCATTGAAGAGTAGGATGGCGCCCACCAACCCGCCCCAAAACATCCAGTTGCGGCGGAGATGGGGAATCATCTCGGTATGCCAGTAAACCAGCCAACGATTCCATAAGTTGTCCGCGCCTGGGGCGACTACGGTCTTCATCATGGTTTCACTCCGCCGCCTTGAGCCTCAGTACCCGGCGACATACCGAGCATCGCTTTCAAACGCGGCGTCAGATCCTCGGCCGGCCCCGCGATCACCGCTGACTTCACCACGATGGTGCAGCCGCATTCCTTCTCCAGCCTGTCCACTGCGTGTTCGATCGCAGGGCCGATCCGGCTGACCATCAGATAAGCAGCCTTCCGGTCCTCGTCGCTGACATTCGGCCGTGAGAGCAAAGTGGTGAATTCGGTTTCCTTGATTTTGACGACACTGGCGAGGTCTACCACCGCGAATCCAGCGGTCGGTTTCGCTAGCCAGAAGTGGTATGCCGCAAGCGTCACTGTTGAGACGAGCAATGCCATCAACAACGAAATCCAGCTCACCATTAGAAACTCACCCCCCATCTCAGGCTGAGCCACGGCCTGATCTTCCGTAGCCGGAACTTCAGCAGAATTACTCCCGGCCCTTGTTATCTCGGTCATATCGCCGCCTTCCGTTCCCGCAGCACGGCATCGACCGCATCAGCCATGGACAAGCCAGTTTCAAGCTTCTGCCGTACCGCTGAGAAATCGCGTGCATTGGCCGAACCCATGAGTTGAGAGTAGGGGTCAAGCAGGAGCATCCCGACCCCGTAACCAGCTTGGCCACAGGAGACGAACACTTCCGAATAGTTGCCCTGTTCGGTACGCAAGCTGCTAACGAGGTGAGCCATGTGCGGCGTGAAGGCCAGCTTCTCTTCGAGCTTGGCAATGGATTCCTGCTTCTGCCGGAGCATGAACAGCCAGTCAGCGTTTTCCAGTGCGGCCTGCGAGGCTGCGCTACGGTAGTAGTCGTTGATGCCCTGTGTGCCCGTCAGGAAGGCACCGCCGTATTTCCGGGCGCGGCGGTAGCCCGCCTCGATGAAGTCACCCGTCTGCCCGCCCGTGAGCAGATCCCAGGCTTCATCCAGGATCACCACTTTGGGCTGTTCACGCGGCGCCAGGTACATTTCCTGGGTGATGCGATACATCAGGATGAATAGGGCGACCGCCTGCAGGTCTTTCTTCGATTTCAATTCCTCCAGCTCCAGGACCACCAGATTGGAATTGAAATTGACCGTGTGCTGACCTTCAAAGTAATGGCCGTAGCTGCCCAGCGAGGTGTAGGAAGTCAGTTGCACCGCCAGATCGCGGATGCGCGGATCGCAGGCCTCTTCCTCGCCATGCTCAAGCGTGCCGCCATCGTGACAGGCGAGCTTCAGCTTCTCCGCCAGAAGGTCGATACTCGATCGCGGCCCGCGCTCTTCCCAAAGACCTCGAATCGCCAGTTCGAGCTGGGACAGTTCGTAATCTGACAGTCGGCGTCCAGGGGAGATCATCTGGGCGATCAACGGCTTCAACATTTCCATGTCTTCGTCGATGTCGTTCACCATGGTGAACGGATTGAGGACAACATTCGCTTCCTTGGTGAACTCGATGTATTGACCCCCGAGCGCGTGGCAAAGCTTCTCGTAGGAACGGCCCACGTCGATAATCCAGACCTTCGCCCCCATCGCCAGATAGCGTTCGGCAAGCTCGTTCAGGAATGCGGATTTGCCAGACCCGGACGTTCCCACCACGCAACCGTTGTAGTTGCCAGACGGGTTGTCGAACAGATTCACGCCTATGGTCTGGCCATTACGCCCAGTGAAGGTCAGCACCGGAGCCCCGACACCACGCCATTCACCCAGAACAGGCGACAGATTGGCCGCGTTGGCGGTCGTTTTGGTGGAAAATCGCTGCGCGATCTTGATGTCGCGTTGCAGGGTGGGCCCGAGTGCCATCGGCAGCGAGGACATTAGCGCCTGGGTCTGCATATAGGTGTCAGGGCTCAATGCGAAGCCCAAGCTGCGCCAGATGGCTCTGGCCGCTTCATCCGCTTCGGCTACGGCATCCGGGCTGGGGAAAAGCAGCACCTGATGGTACAGACGCAATGCACCTCCCCCCTCGTCGTAGGCGTTCTGCAACAATTTCCAGTCCGCAGCTCGCTTACTCACGTCCGGCAGCGCTTTCCCCATCGGGCTTTCCGAAACCTGAATCGCCCGAGCCGTTTTCATTTGCGTAAGATTCTTGTGCTCGTCGTAATTCAGAATCTGCGCCCCCATGGTGATGAGGAAGGGGCAGGGGTAGCCCATGGATCCCTTATTGGCGTCTCCCAGCATGCTGGCGACTTGATGCAGATCGAACTGCTTCGGATAACCTTGCGCCGAATGCGCACGCACGCAGACCGCAACCCCGTCTGGCGAGCGCAGGGTGGTGCCGAGCCTGCCCACCGATGCCACGGTGTCACGGGTAATCATCTGGTAGCGCAATGCCTGTCCGTCGTCATAGCAGACCGGATCGGCTGAATGTTGTGCGGGATTCAACATGGTGCGCACCCAGGACATGAGATCTTCCGCCTCCCAGACCCGCTCGAACTGGTAATACGTCTTGAGTTTGGATACCTGGGCATCGCGCAGGGCGATGATGCGTTCCAGGGTTCGGTATTCCACATCCTTCACCGGCATCGCGACAGACAGCAGCACCCGGTAGCGACGCATCACGCTGGGGCGCGAGCTGACGGGCGGAACGAGGGATGCCTTCCTGTAATGGGCGTAACGCTCGGCCGTCATGCGCGCGATCAATGAGCGCTGGGCGTCGTCCTGTAGCAATTCGGGGCGCACCATCTTCTTAAAATCGTTCAGGAAGGCATCAATGTCCGGGCTCCCCCACAACTGAACCTGCACCCCGGCTCCGGCTGGCATGTCCCGGTAGATTTCCTGAATCAGGCGCGCCATGTCGTCTGTAGCGCCTGTCTGCGGGTTCAATTCGATGGCGTAGCCAATCGCCTCGATGCTGCCTTCTGCCTCGCCCTCAATGGCGAATAATTTCTCGGTCTCCCAATACCCCGTCCAGGGCAAGAGATCAGAGAAGCGGTTGTAGTCCTGCCGCGTGGTGAAGTGGTTCTCGTCCGCCACGGGGGATGGCGTCGCAAGTTCGTCCTCGCGCGTCAGCCACGTTTTGAGCGAAACAAATGGTTGAGCCAGCGCGGACATCATGGATTGCCGCCCCTCTGACCCGATACGCCGGGCATCGCGTCATCTGCAACCGGACGTTCCTCCTCGGGCTTATCCTTACCCCTGAGCGGGAACACCGGCTTGTACGCGTCACGAATCTGCTGCTGGTTGGTTTCGATCAGCCACTTGCCCTGGTGGACCACGGTGTAGAGATAGTGCTGATCGTGCAGATCGCCGTCCGTATCCTCCCAAGGTGCGATCCATACACGCAGCACCAAAGGCGCCATGCGAATCGGATCGCCGCTGTTCGGCGTCGCGAGGTCGCGTGGGGAGAAATAGCCAAGAGGCGGCATCGTCTCCCCATCCTTTGAATCCTTGCTGCCAGCATCCTGCGAAGGTTTATCCTGGGGTTTCGGTTGTTGCTGCCCCGGCAAGGCCTCGGCCAGGGAGTTCGCGTAAATGCCGGAAACCGACGTGCAGATCACCCCATCGGGGGCCTTGCAAGCCAGTTCCGATTTTGAGCCAGAGAGTCCGGAGAATGAAGAACAACCCGCGCTCATCAATGTCACGGCGGCGAGCGACAGATACCCGACCTTCATTGTGTGCCTCCCTGAACATTGGCTGCGACAGGGTTCTTCACGGCACCTAGCCAAGCGGAAATCCGCTCGGCAGCAGCAGCTCCCGGCATGGTTCGGCCATCACTCGCCACCAGGAAAGGTGTACCGCTAACCCCCAACTTCTCAGCCAGAGGCAGAACCGCTTGATGCGGCGCTTCACAGCCCTTGGTCTTTTTGGGAACCTTGCCCTCAAGCATCAGGGCGTACCAGGCGGCCGAGCGATCCTTGCTGCACCAGACCGCGTCGGCCTTCGCGCGCGAATCAGGATGAAGCTGCTCCAGTGGCATGAGGAAGGTGTAGACCGTCACGTCATCCACTTTCGCCAGCTCCTGCTCCAGCTTCTTGCAGTAAGGACAGTCCGGATCCGAGAACACGGCGAGCGTCCGCCGACCCTGGCCATGCACGCTCTTGATCGCGTGTTGCAGCGGGAGTGAGGCGAAATCGACAGCCGGTGACGCCGGCTGCGCAGCCTCGGCTCCGGAGGTGATGTCCTCCTGCTTCTCCATGTCGAACATGCGCCCGAAAATGAAATACCGCCCCGACTCTTCCACGAAAGCGACATTGCGGCCCATCACGACTTCGTATATACCCGGCAGCGGGGTGGGGGAAATCGTTCCGAAGCGTGTCTTCGGGTACATCAACCTCAGATTGCGCTGGACCGCGATCTGATCGTTTGCACGTGCAGCACCACCGGCATCCATCACGGCCGCATCTGCGGCCACAATATTCACGTTTTGAGGCGCCAGAACAGTGTTTCCTTTCACAACCTGAGCTAGCGCAAATCCCGGCATGCAGGACAGAATCAACAGTTGGGGCAACAGGGTTTGCATTCTGGTTTGGTGTCTCATGTTCTTTACCTTCTCTCGATGCTCTGGCCGCGCGTCAGCACCACGTCGACCACGCGGCCGCCGTCCACTTCAATCACCGGAAAAACCTGTTCGGCCAGCTTGATGTAATACTTCGAGAGCTGTGACATCGCGCTTCCAACGCCGGATGCCAGTCCAGCCTGCAACTCCTTGCCGTCCGTCACCGTGCTGGTGGAACCCAGCGGTGAGGTAGATACAGTGCTCGAAGATTCCTTGAACGCTTGCCCGATGCCTGAGCCAATCCCCGCGAGGAAGGCATTCGCCAGCGCCTGACCCTGCTTGGAAACCAGTCTTCCGCGCATCCCGGCCTTGCCATCCTCGCCGGCTACATACCCTTTAAGCGATATGTCGACCGCCCCACCTTTCTGGTCGATGCACGACAGTCGATCCGTCCTGATATAAGCACGCTCAGAAGATATGTCGCCGTAGCCATTGGCCGTGACCACGCAATCCTTCATGTCGGCCATGTAGCGATTGGGCAACTGGGCTGGATCAAGCACCCGCATCAAAATCGGATGCGGATTGTTTTGTGCCTGTCCACCCGTCGGCGCATCCAGACCCGCCAGTAACACCACGCGCATGAACGTCCCGGCAGGAAGATAGTTCTCAGCCGATGTCTTCTCTTCCTTGGATGGGGCGGACGACATGCCGGCGGCTTGTGGCTGCGCCTGCGGTGCGGCAGGCGCAGCCACCGTCGAATCGGAAACTTCGAGCGTGAACGCGCGCTTCACCACGGGCTGCATCGGCGCATTCGGATCCATGCCAGGCTGTGCGAACTGCCCAGGCCTTCCAGGAGGCGGTGGGGGAAGGGGCGGCAATGCCGCCGAACCCATGGGTTGCAGCGGGCGTAAATTGCCGCCGGGCTGAATTACCGCTGCTGGGGGAGGCATCGGCACTTCGTTGATTCCCGCTCCGGCGGTGCCTTGCATGGCTCCGCCACTACTTTGTGGGCTATTCACCATGTTCTGCTTGATCGCGGCGATTTCCTTGTTTAGCGCCTCGATCTTTGATGCTTCGTTCGCCCGCCAAACATCCTTGTCGTTCAGTTGCTGCCCCGGAACAGCCAAGTTGAGGCTGACCTGTTCCGGCTTGTCCACAGGAGCCTGATCGGATTTATTGCTCCCGGAGTCGGCGAACCATGCCGCAGCCAAGGCCACCCCGACAATCATGGCGCCGACGCCGCCCGCCATCATGAGTTGCTTCTTGCGGGCGGGCGAAGCCTTGAGGGTGGGTATGATTCTCGCCATTACCTCACCCCTTCGTTCCGTTTAACCACAAAGACCTGGGTGCTGCGACCCGGCTCAACGGTCAAGTCGCGCACCGACACAGCCAGTACACCTTTCTTGTAGAACTCCTGTTCGGCGACCCGAACCGGGGCGTCGCTGACGTTGAACAGGCGATACTGTTCACCCACCAGTGAATGTCCGGTTAGAACATGCTCCAGCGCAAAACGGGAGCCTTTCCAGAGGCGGATTTCCTCCCAGGTTTTCTTCACCTCCAGACCCTCCGGCAAACCTTCGCCTGCCAATGCCTGAATCATTTTCTTGATCGCCTGCTGGTAACTGGAGGCACGTTCAATCTCGCCAGGCTTGGCTGCAACAGAAGCAGGGACAGCCGTTTCCTTGATCACGATGGTTTCACCCGGAATATCCTGGGGCTGCAACACCAGCGTGTAGGTTTTCCCGCTTTGACTGAACACAAACACTCCGAACGGATCCTTCTCCAATGGCTGGATCAAGGCTTGCCCGGTGGTGGCGTCCGCGCTGCCAGTGAGCATTCCGTCGTCGGCGGATTTGACCAAGCGAACCCGGCCTCCCTCGATCGCGATGCGATTCAAGTCTCTCAGACTCACCTTGACGAACAGGGTCTTGCCCTCGACGCCTTCCACTACCTGCAGAGCGTGAGAAGACGGCGCGGCAAATAAGCAAAACAAGCTAAGGAGCAGTGATTTCTTCAAACGGTCGGGCAGCATTCTTACCTTCTCTCATACCGGTCAGCAGCACACGGCCGCCGCGTTGGGCAAACTGAAATACGTAGGTTTTGTTCACCTGTGATGTTCTGCTGTCTCCCAGATAGGTGTTGAGCACACCCTGAACAGCGATGCGTTGTTTTGCCTCATCCGGCATGACCATCGCGATCGCCATGAAGGTACTGGCGTTATCCGCCTTGATCTTTTGGGCATAAGCGCCGGCTTCGATTTCCAGCTTCCCGTAGAAGCGGGGGTCGATATAGGACTTGAGTGTGCGGTGATTGAAGTCCACGTTCTGTGGCGTCACATCGAAGTAGAGCTGGGCCAGAAACACGCCCATCTCGATTAGATATTCTTTGGAAACCTTGTCATCATCGATCCAGAATGTTGTGTGGATCGTCGGTGGAACCAGTGTTTCGCGGTGTGTGTCGCCTCGCGTCAGGAAGGCGATCAACATCAGGAGCAATGCGCTCTGCGACAAGGTGAACATCATCACAGTCCATCTGCGCACCCCGAGAGTTACGGCCACTTGGCCGCTCAGTTTGTCTATTCTCATCAGCCAATGAACTCTCGGATGCTCGAAGGCGGTGTTGCCTTCATTCCCAGATTGACGGGTAGATGCCAATACAGCAGGTGCATGCCATAAGCTCTGTGCTGGCCGAATTTAGCTTTGCGATAAAGCCAGGCCATCACCAACCCGAACACCGTGAAGCTCACGAGCCAGCCTGTAATGAGGCCGAATACAAAGAAGGACATGAACAGCATGGCCACGTCGAAATCCCACCACATGAACTTGGGCGGGTCGTCCAGGCGGGTCGGGATCGTTGGCGAATCTTGATTGGCCATGCTGTTCAGTCCGGTGATGCTTCGCTTAAATCACAGCGGCGAACATGCCGTTGATGATCGTCGGGCCAAGGCCGAACACGATGGCGAAGACGATGCCAACCAGCGCCGGCATCGCGGTAGACTTGGCAAAGCCAATGAGCGCGCCGACCACGAACGCGGCGATCGCCAGCGCTTTACCCAGATAGCCTTCGGCCCAACCCACCAGCATGTCGAACAGGGCTTGGAATTCTGTACCGGTCACACCACCGCCAGCGGTGGTTGCCCATGCCGAGCTGATCATCAGAGCGGAAAGAAGCCCACCGACAACGACCTGTTTTTTGCTGAACATTTTCATGAAATTCATTTGATTCTCCTTGAGCGTATGTATTGAAAGATGGGTCTCATGGTCCCGGTGTCTCAGCAGTCTCAAGGTCTCGCATCACGATGTTGCGCACCAAATCCAGCATGGCTTGCCTCGCTGTCTCATCGTTCAGACAGTATTCAATGGCGGCTGTGGCCAGCCGCCCTTCCAAGAACAGGTTTCTGTTGGGAAGGGCTCTCCCAAGCATCTGCAGCTTGAGTTTGGTTTCCTCGCGCACGAGGACTGCCTTGTATCCCGGCTCAGTAGTGTTTTTTGTCATTCCCAATCCCTATTCGTTAATGCTGATCACCGCACGTCTTGCGCTAGGGTTCGTGCTGGGCGGATACTCGATGCAGCATCGCGAATCGACTTTGATATTCCTTTTCTGGACTCCGTTTGCGCGCATAAAAGCCGCGACCGCTATCCCGCGCTTGTACGCCAGGGTTTCGTTAAATCGTTTCTTGCCAACCTGATCTGTGCTGCCAAGAATCAGAAAACGTCTCGCGTCACGATGCCGTTCGAGAAATGCATGGAGCTTGGCTTTCTCGGTCTGACTGAGCCGAGCCGATGCCAACGCAAATCGAACTGAAGTAGAAGAGCTCACAGCGACCGGCTTAGCAGCGCTATCCGATTTCCTCGCGGGCATGGGGACGGGTACAGGAAGGTCAAACACCTTCGCCGTCCTTACGAGGCAATCGCCTGCATGACACATGACATAAGCGCTAATGGAATCAGATTGCGTCACCTGCCAGTCGGCAGCCATCGACGAACCTGCCCAGATCAGGGCAAGCAATGTGAACTTGCATTTCATGAGGATTTCCTCATTGCTTGGTAGACTTTCCAGGCATAGCTATTTCGTGCGCGGCGGCATGCATCGCCTGTTAGTCGCGTGCATGCCGCGTTGTAGGCACCGACTGCTTCCCACGAAGCGCCATATCGATTGAAGTTGTTCGCCAGCACCCAGGCACCCAGCTTGACGCTCGTACAGGCATCGTAGAGGTGGGCCTCGGTGTATCCGAGTGACTTGATTGGGTTTCTCCGCAGCCACCGGGTATTGATCTGCATCAGCCCAATGTCCTGAGACTGCGTACTCGCTGTGTGAGTGCTGTTAACCGCATGCGGTCTCATATTCGACTCAACTTGGGCCACCGCCTTCAGCAATAGTGGTGAGACCCCGTACATCGCCCCCGCCTCATCAAAACAGAAGGCGTGGGCTTGGGTATAAAAAAGGGCCGTCAGGAGGACAACCCAAGGGGAGGAGAGGGAAACCATGGGGCGAATGCTAGGGATGCGCTCATCCCGCTTCCAGCGGAAATCAAAAGAATGTTTTTTTGATTGATTGCTGAAAACAAAATCAGAAATGGATAAAATGATCGGTTGCCCAAAAAAGGAAAAACCAATAAGGGCCAAGGGACTTACCCGAAAGGGCTTGTTCGCTTGAATAGACGCGAACACAAAGGAACACTGGGGGCTTAAGGGGAAACGGCTTACTGGTTAAGGGCTAAAAATGGCCGGACAAAGAGCGCAACTCGCCAGCGGACGCTTCGCGTTTCTCGATGACGGTCGGGGTACGCAGCAGTGGGGTGCCTCTTGGGAATTCGGGCAGCAGCGCGGCCCGTCCATCGCCTAACATCCATGCGTCAGGTTGACGCTGGCTGCAAAAGCTCTCTGATGCCTACCTCCCGGAGAAGCGCAGCCTAGACAGCGCCTTGAGGCTACCGTCCGTGTAGTAGGCATCAGCCCAACTGCCGTCAATGGCCAACGGGCGGACCTGCTTCAGCTTGAGCAGCTTGGCATAGTAACGAAACCGGTAGTGCTCGTAGAAGCGCAGTATCTCCAGGCCATAGCGATCCGCCAGATCGGTGTCGCCACGGATGATGAGGTAATTCTCGTCATTGCCGTTGCTCGCGGCGGCGCTGAGGTTGTGACTGCCGCTGACCACCACGGGGGCGTCGGTGGTGAAGTTGGCAACGATGGCCTTGAGGTGCACCAGCAGATTGCCCCGCTGTCCTTTCAAGCCCTCCTTCACCCAACCTTCCAGTCCCTTCGAGAGCAAGGCTGTGGCGGTGAATTCAGCGGTTCTGTCCGCATGAAATCCCGTGATGCGGCTGGCGGTGTTCTGAATGCCATAGCGCAGCACATCGTCGTTCTCTGCGCCAAGCAGGGCATCGAGGATGGCCTCGGGCAGCATGAACGCCGTGGCGAACAGCAGGTCCTTGTCGGCCGCGTTGATAATGTTGATGAACTCGGCAAGGTCTGCGCCGCCAGAGCGCGGCGAGAACCCTGCGAACAGCGCCTGCGTCGGGTCTATCGGGTTGTTCGTGCTGATCCATTTACGCGTGGCGGCGACGTCGGCAGGATCATCCCAGATCACGTCGAACAGTTGCAGATAGCTGGCAGCGATGGACTTGTCATCGGCAACATGCACGACGTTGGCCTGCCGGTAGACGCCGTTCTCGGTGAAATTGGTACTGCCGCACAACACCGCCCGGGGAACATGATCGCCGGCAGCGTTGATCTTGCCGAGTACGATAAACTTGTCGTGAAATATTTTCTGCGTTTCCCGCGCACGCTTCTTTGCTGCGGGGATCTTCTTGAGACTCGCTTCATTCTGCTCCGTCTGCTCGTCTCCCGCCTTGGCATGATAAAGCACTCGCACTTTCACACCGCGCTTGTGCGCCGCGTTCACGGCATCGACGATGGCCTTGAGTTCGTACTCATAGATGGCAATGTCGAGCGTCCACTTGTCGCTCTTGGCTCGCTCGATGAACGCGAGGATTTGATCGAGCAGGCCGTGCTGAAGCCAGTTCCGCGGCTTCGCCGGCCAGTCCTCGATGGGCAGGTCTTTATTGGCGCTAAGCAGCGCGTCGAGTTTGGGGAACTGGCGTCCGAAGGACTGGCTTGCGGCAACTGCGCGATTGAAGATCACCCGATGGTCCTTGGGCTTGCCGTCGTCAGTGGTCACAGTCACTTCGAGCGACTCGCCCAGCTCGGGCGCATCCGGCGTACCGTAGACCAGGTGCACGCGGTACTTGCATGCTGTGTTCGCTTCGATACTGTAGTCTGCCCATCGGAATTTCTGGATCGGTGCAATGTTGCTCGGCGTGGCATTCCACTTCGGCAAGGTGTGCGCTCGGTCCGGGAACGTCAGGCTGTTGAGCAGCCACTGCCATTTCTGCGAGCCTTCCTTCTGCTCGATCGCAAAGCCCAGCAAGCCCTGCCGTCGCGATTCCGCGAGATCAAAAGCCAGCAGAACTCCGTTGGTGCCCGCATAAGCTTTGACGCGAAAATCGTCCTGTGAATTTGTCTTCAGCTTGCGCATGCGTCTCTCCTCCAAGGAATATATTGGGTAAGCGCGTCACTAGCTGCGGCGTCCTGCGCTCAAGATAAATTGACCGATTTCCTAGACACACCTTCGAAGCCACGTTCAGAACCGTACACCAGACAATTGAAATTACATCACAAGCCCGGTGTACGGCCAGCAGGCTGGCCAGCAAGGCGTCAGGTACGTCGTGTTTCTTGGTGCTCATTGTGTCTCCGGACAAGTCGGCAGTTTCCTGCCAAAGGTCCGTTTACACAAAACTCAGGACAGGCCCGACACTTACAAGACACTCGGGTAAAACACTGGTCGATCACTTGGGAAGTCACCAGGAAATACCTCACAAATCATTTGTCGTGATAGCAATCCCGTCAGCAAGTCGGTGATACCCACATCGTATTGTTTCCACTTTGGTTCTCTTGCCGCGTTGATGATGACTTTCCAGCCAGCAGGATTACTCGCCGCTTGCCAAAACAGAACGTCACCATTATCAGTTACGCCAAATGGTAAAAGACCATTTGGCTTCGGGAATAACGGGAAAGGAATCGCCTCGCCAAAGGTATCGCCAAGATCACTCAACGCGCTAATTTTTATTAGTACCTGATCCAACAAATTTAGATTTTTATTAGCCGCGAATGGATTAAAAATCCACACAAAACCGTCAATGCTTCCTGTCCCATACATCTCTATAAAACGCTTATAGTCATCTGGTAATTTGCCAAGCTTTTTCTCGACGGCAGACCAGCCATTAGCCACAGGACGGTCTACAGGGTCAATTGGCGGCTCCAGTATTTTTTCTAACTGCTCGATGCTCATGTCAATCAGTATTGAGCTGTTAAGAAGCGGGTTAAGGATCGTAACGTCAAGTGTAAATCCTTGCGAACCAGAGCCATTGATTTTGATACCGCGTGGCGCAAGTTCCGACCCGTTATAGATTGGCGTGGCCGAATACCTCACAACTTGGCCTTGCTCTACCGCTGAGCGAACTTGATTCTCATAACCCCGCATAACCGGAGAGTTAGCGGGATTCTGCTGAATGGTTACAAGGTTACGAGCATCGCTTCCAGAACCACCAAGCTGATTGCCCAATAAATGTCCCCTAGCTTGACCCGGACAAGGAATCAGCAGTTTCCTGAAAAGGTCCGCTCACACAAAATTCAGTACACGCCATCTACAGGTATCACCTTGAATGAAAAACTCATACCGGCATCCTCGGCTACATGTGCCAAATGCTCCATAAATCTACGGCCTTCGCTACTTGGCTCATGCTTTGCCAGAATACTGATCTTGATAGGAGTTTCTTTGCCCACCTCACGGCCAGTAGTTTCTCGTAATTGTTCGTACACTTCGCCACTCTCAATAAAATCAAAATAGCGATTAACCTTTGATTGCAACAGGGAAAGGTGCTGTATGTCGTCCACCCAATCAAAATCATCGACAAGGGTCAGCACCACATATCCTGTATCTTTCTCTAACCCGAGAAAATCAACTGTATTTGTATCTGTTAATCGCACACACCACTCCTTATGGCCGCCGGATTATGACTTGGGTGCCTGGCGGAATAACCGTGCCGCCAGGAACGCCAGGTTTGCCCTTGCCAACAACAACTCCGCCATTTTGCAGGATTTCAGGAAAACCTGAAGCTTGATTACTGGTTAAAGGGGCAGTCGCTGAAGCCTTGCACTCCACACAGCCAATTTGGGTTCCATCCCGAGTTACGTAGTCCACGCGTGTACGTGTGCCACTGGGAGTTTTGATTGTTATTTGTGGGACGGCAATTTCGTGTGTTGCCCTCAATTCAGTCCCAATGGCTTGCTCGAACGCATCGCCTGCCGCTTTGTTCGCCTGCAACACATCAGCAGCTTTCGAGCCGAGCTTTCCGGTTGTTGCTGCTGCCCCGATCACAGGTATGGCCGCGCCCAGGGAGAGTGACCCACCAAGCGCATCCCCCCTGCCATAAGAGATACCCGCATTGACCAAGTCGGCGGCCACGCCGAAGGGCTCAGTTAATCCGAGAAGGTCGAGGCCGAACTGAACTTTATCCAGGGTGCTGGAGCCGCTCGCATTCTGCAAACTCTGCTGCCCCGGCGTGAACGTCCCGCTGTTGCCCCCGTCCCGAACGTCGGTTTGTATACCGGTGTAGAAGCTCGCATCGGCCAGCATGTTCCAATACGCCGCTGACATGGGCGTGCCTGACAGCAGCGCTTCCAAGCCCATCGGATCAATCAGGTTGATGGGGTTGTTCGCCACGTAGGCATAAGGCGATACTGAATCCGCCATCCCCATCGGATCTCTCGATGCGAACCTTGCGATGCCTGGGTGGTAGTATCGCGCCCGGTAGAACGTCATCCCCGTCGCATCAGGCTCACGCCCGGTATAGCCGTACTGCGGAATCGTGCCGCTGCTCGTGGTCTTGTTGCCCCACGCATCGAAGCGCTGGTTCGCGGTCAGCGTGCCGGTTACGTTTGTCGTACCGACGACACTGCCGAGTCCATCCTGCAGGTAAGCCGCCTGCGTTGCTGCCGGGCTGCTGGTGGTTCCGGTGAGCCGCAGCAGCGGCTCATCGATGCCTGCCCCGTGGACGTAAGCGGCTGTCGGGTTTCCGCTAATGCTGCCCGTCCACTCGGCGTGAATCGCGTCGCCCTCGTACAGGTAGCTCGTCGTGGTCCCTGCGCTGGTCTTGCTGATCCGTCTGCCGCTGTCGTCGTAGGCGTAGCTTTCCGCTATGGCATTGGCGCCGGTTCTTGTCGCGGTGTTGAGGTGGTCGAGTGCGTTCCACACCAAAGCCAGCGTGGTCGCGCCGGTGCCGCTGGCGGTGCAGTCGCCTGCGGGCTGGGTGATGGTGCCGCCGCTCGATACCTCACACAGCTTGACCATGTGCCCGTCGGCGTCGTGCACCGCCGCGCCGGTCAGCGTCCCTGTATCCGATCCGTCCCTGATCTCGCTCAACTGATGCGCATCGTCATACAGATACGCCGTTGTCGTGGCTCCCCTGGTCTTCGTCCTGCGATTGCCGAAGATGTCGTAGCCGTAGGTCTCGGCGGTGCCGTCGTTCGCCTCGGTCAGGCGGTCGAGGTTGTCGTACAGGTAGCTCCAGGTCTTGGTGCTGGCGTTGATCGTCTCGGTCTGGCCGCTTCTCCTGCCCTGGTTGTCGAGGGTATAGAGGTGGCTGGTCAGAACCGTCGTGTTGAAGAGGTTCTGTTTCTGCTTGAGCCCGCCGTCCTCGAACCAGCTCTGGGTGGTGCGCTGGCCGGAGTTGAGGCGCGTCTCGACCAACCGGCCGCCGGCGTCGTAGCTGAAGCCGATGGTCTCGCCGTTGGGGGCGGTGACGCTGGCCAGGCGGCCAGTAGCGTCGTAACTCATGCTGGCCTGGTGGCCGTCGCTGTCGGCGACCATGGCCAGACGACCGCCAGGGGTCCAGGTGTAGCTGAGCTGCTTGTTGCCTCTGGAGTCTGTGACGCTTTGCAGGCGCTTGGCGGGATCGTAGGCGTAGTCGTAGGCGACGACCAGGCTGTTGCTGCCGTTTTTGGTTTCGGCTTTCGTCACGAAGCCGAGCGCATCGCGGGTGTAGACGGCGGTCTGCGCGCCGGGCACGCTGCGCTGTTTGAGCTGGCCCTGGGTTTCGCCTGTTACGCCTTTTGTGCCGTAGGCATAGGTGGTGCTCTGGCCGGCTGCAATCTGGGTGGGGGTCTGGCTGCTGACGAGCTGGTTGTGGAGGTTCCAGGTCCATTTCCAGACCTTGCCGTTCTGGTCGGTCTCGCTGAGTTTGCGGCCGAAGTCGTCGTAGGTGCGGCTGACTTGCTTTTTGAGGTTGGCGTCGCCGATGAGGTCGCAGGTCTTGCTGGTGGTGTCGGTGGTGCTGCCGGCCCAGATTTCCTTGACGTCGGATAGCGCGGTGTAGACGGTGCAGCTGACGGGACGGCTGCTGTCGGTGGTGCTGACCTGAGGGCCGACTTCGCGGGTCAATCTTCCGAGTTCGTCGTAAAAGCGGTAGCTGTCGCGGAGCGTGCCGTCGGCGGCGGTGGCGTTGATTTTTGTGGGGCGGCCCTGGCCGTCGTAGCTGGCGATTTCGGCTGCTTTACCTTGCGCTTGCCCGGTCACCGTGGGCAGGGTGGTCTTCTTCAGCCGGCCGTCTTCGCTGGCGTGGTAATACTCGTAGCTCGTGGTCAGGTTGTTGGGGTCGGTGCTGCTGCGCGGTCTTCCGTCGGCGTCGAGGCTGAGGCTCGCGCGATGGCCTTCCTGGTTGTAGGCGCCGGTGACGCGGCCAATGGCGTCGCGGTCGAAGCCGATCGTGTAGCCGTCGGCTTCGGTGATCTGGCTGACGCGGCCGAGCGGGTCGTATTGCGTGAGGGTGGCGTTGCCGGCGTAGTCGACTTTTCTGTCGAGGCGGTCGAGGTCGTCCCAGGCGGCGTAGTAGCCGTCGAGGTAGGCGCCGTTAATGGTGAGGCCGACCGTGAGCGGGTTGCCGTTAGCGTCGTAGACGGTGTCCCACTGATGGCCGCGACCGTCTGGGGTTTTGATGGGACGGTCGAGGGGGTCGTACAGGGTGTCGGCGGCGTACCAGTTCTGGTCAGGCCCGCGCGTCATGCGGCCGAGGGTGTCGTGGACGAAGTCGGTGTAGACGTCGGTCTCCAGGCTGACGGGGGTGCCGTCGGTGTCGCCGCGGCGCGTCACGCTAACGCGGTTGAGCTTGTTGGCGTCCCAAGCGGTTTCGAGGCTGGGGCCGGTGCCGCTCGTGGCGTCGCCGAGCGTTGTCGTCGTCCAGTCCCTGAGGCTCCGGGTCTTGACGGGGTTACCGGCGCTGTCTGCCTGGAACTGCGTCCAGGCGAGGATGTCGGCGTTGGCGGGTTTGGTGTCGGCGGTGGGTGTGACGCCTGCCTTGACGCGGATGACGTCGGTCAGATTACCCGCGCTGTTGAAACGGTTCAGCGTCCAGTTGCCGTCGGCGTCCTTGACGCGCTTGGGCTGGCCATAGGCGGTGTGGTCGCGATATTGCAGGGTGCGGGTGCTCGGCAGGGTGACGTCGCTGAGGTTGCCCAGTGTGTCGTAGGCGTAGGCGGTGGTCATGCCCTGCGGGTCGGTTTTGCTCTGGCGCAGGTGGGTGCGGCCGGCGGTGGTGTCGTAGGTGTAGCTGGTTTCGGCGCCGGCTTCGTCGGTGATGGACAGGGGGTTGCCGTTGGCGTCGAACAGGAAACGGCGCTCGTTGCCGAGGGCGTCGATCTGTTTGGCTTCGCGGCGGAACTCGGTCCAGGCGAAGGTGGTGGCGTGGTCGGTCTTGAGGCTACCGGTTGTGTCGAACGGGGTGTGGCGGAAGACGCGGCCGTTGGCGTAGTACTCGAAACGCATGCCGTTGCCGCGCGGCAGCTGGTACTGCTTCATGGCGTGGGCGAGCTTGGTTCCGTCGAGGCTGCCGTAATACTGGTAGGTGACGGCGGGTTGTGTGCCGGCGACGGCGAGCGAGTTCTTGAAGGTGACGAGGTCGTTGTTGGTGTCGTATGTGTATTGCCAGGTGCGGCCTGTGAAGTCGGCGATCTGACTGATGCGGCTGCCGTTGTAAGTGAAGGTGAGCGCGCGGTTGAGGCTGTCGGTGACCTTGCAGACATAGGTGCCGGTGCAGCCGGTGGCGGCGGTGTAGGACAGGGTCAGGGTGTTGCCGTTCTTGTCGGCGATGGAAAGCAGGCGCGATTTCTGGCTGGTGTCGGTGGCGGTGGCGTTCACGCTCTCGAAGACGTACTGCATGCCGCTGCGTTCGGTGAGGCGGTAGGTGCCGCCGGTGAGGCGTTCGAGGGTGGCGTAGACGCCGGCGGTTCCCGAGAATGCTGCACCGACGCTGATGTTGCCGCTGACGTGGTTGGCGGTGGAGAAGAAGCGTTCGCCGCCGGTGCCGTCGGTCCACGAGACTTTTGCGACGCCGCTCTCGACGCCGTAGAAGCGCAGCGAGTGGTTGAAGCTGTGGGTCCAGCCGAAGCCGAGCGGGCCGTCCTTGGTGGACTTCGAGTTGTACCAGCGCTCGAACACCAGCGGCAGGCCGCCGCGGCCCTTGATGGCGATGTCGCGCTCGGAGTGGATGAGGTTGCCGGTGACCATGTTGACGGGGTCGCCGGAGGCGCTGGTGCCGGTGCCGAAGCCGTTGGCGGTCTGGTAACCGTTGATGCCGGATTGCTGGGCGAAGGTGGGGGCGAAGGGGTCGGCCTGGATGCCGGTGCCCAATGAGGGGTTGTAGAGGCTGCCCCAAGGGTCGCCTACGGGGTAGCCGCCGGAGGATGAGCCGTCGGTCGAGCCTGTCGTGCCGGACGTACTGCCGGAAGGGTCGATGGTGACGCCGCCGGAATAGCCGTTGATGGGGAAGGAAGCGGACGATGTCCCGCTGGTGACGAACTTTTCTCCGTAGAAGGTCGCGCCCAACCAGCCGCTGGCGTCGGGATACTGGAGCAGACGGCGCGGGATGGTGAGCTTGTAGCCCTGGTTGACGTATTGCGTTTCGATCTGGCTGACGTGCGAAGCGCTGTAATTGGTACCTGCCGGGTTGGTGTTGAGCGCGCCACTGGCACAGGTATTGGTGAGCTTGCACTTGTTGTTGGTCCAGTCGGTGCTGGTGTTGATCTGCAGGATTTCGATGTTCTGCTCGTCGGCGAACTGCAAGCCGCGCGTGGTGGAAATGGCGTCGAGGTTGGCGACTTCGTTCCAGATGTAGGCTTCATAAGCGGAGGCGGCAAATCCGGATAGCTTGAAAGCGCGCTTGTCGGTGGTGCTGGGCGTATCCAGCCGGGTGCTGGTGGAGACGTTGCCCGGCCAGTCGATCAGGAAACCCTTGCGGAACAGGCCATAGGGCAGATCGAACAAATAGTTGACCTTGACCTGGGCGGCGGTGAGGCCGAGGCTCGTTCCGAGGGTGCCGGATTCGCCGAACAATCCGCCTACGCGCTGGTTGGCGTCGGCGACATAGCGGCTGTATTTGCTGGCGGCGATGTTGAGAAATTCGCCTTCGATACCGTCGCGGTCGGCGTTGGGGTTGCTGCTGTTGGCGCGCACATTGGTCAGCAGTTGATCGGAGCGCTTGGCCAGATAGGTGTCGGAGGTGTGCCAGGCGTAGGCGTGCAGGGCATGCAGGTTGGCGGCGCCGATGTTGGCGTACGTGGCATTGGCGCGGGTCGCGGAGGCACCCAACTCGGCCAGGGTGACCGTCAGGGTCAGCTTGTTGTCCTTCGAACACAGCAGGGTGTTGCCGCTGCCCGCCTCGCTGGTTTGCTCGGCGCCTTCGAGCTTGATCGAGGGCACCATATTGACGGTGGTCGCGCAGGTGGGACTGACGGCGGGATCAACGGCGTTGAACCAGGTGTCGAAGGCGGTTTGATCGGTTGGGGTCGCGCCCTTGAACGAGAGGGTCAGGCGTTTGCTGGCCAGTTCGGCGAGGTCGAGGGTTTTTTGCGCAAGCAGGCTGTCGTTCAATTTTTTAACCGCGACCAGCAAGCGGTACTTGTGGCGCTCCGGCAGCGCGGCGGTTTCGGCCGACTCGTTCGCCACCCCGCTCCAGCTGGTGTATTGCAGCACTTCGTAAGGCGGCACGATGGGCAGGATGTCGTAACGCTGGCGCTTGATTTCGGATTTGTAGGGGACGTCTTCCAGCGTGGTGTTGGCGTAGTTGGGTGCCTTGGTCTTGGCGTGGGTGGCGACTTGGTCTTCAAAGGCTTCCTGCGGCAGGGTGTAGTTGCCGTTGGCGTCCAGGCGGCTCGCCAGCCAGTTGCTGTAATTGAAGTCGAACGTGCCATCGACCGCGACGCCGGTCTGGTAGCGCTGGTCCTTGTACGAGGGGTCGAGCGGGACCCAGCGGTGTCCGGAGTCGTCGAGCGCGGTGCCGCGATAGGCGGCATAGGGGAGGCAGGCTTCGACCCAGACGTGCGCCAGACTGATGCTGTTGCTGCCGTAACCGGCGGACGGATTGCCGTTGTTTGCCAGAACGCTGGCAGCGGCTTGATAGCTCTTGGCGCCAACCCAACGCGGCCCGCGTCCGCCCGCACCCAGAGCCGCGTTGTCAAGCACGGATATGTTGCCGCGCACATAGCGCACCGGAATGTTGGAGGCGCGAAGCAGCGCGGCCAGCAGGCTGGCTTGGTCGGTGGCGCCGCCCGATTTGCTCCACAACGTGCCGACCGCGCCCTTCATCGAGCCGTAGTAAGGCTCGAACTTGATGTTCTGGTTGACCCACTCGAACATCCGCACCGGGTTGTAATCGAGTTGCTTGGCCAGCGCGACGATGTCGGGATGCGCCTTCGGCGCTTCGGCGGTGTCGGCGAGATCGCCTGCGGCGTAGCCGCAGGCGGTGGCCTCGGCCGGCGTATCTCGCAGTGCGACCTGGACGAAGCCGTTGCGACTGGCTATTTTTTGCTGCATCAGCCAGGCCGCATCGGAGACAAAGCTTGGCACGTTCCTGGCGGGCGGCAGCGCGATCGGGGCGACGGGCTCGGCTTGCTTCCAGTTAGGCTGCGGCAAGGGCTCGACCGGCCTCGCGGCGAGCCAGGATTTGATGCGGTTGGCGGCCCGCTTGGCGCGGGCATCGAGGTTGGTTTTATCGGCCTTCGAAAGATCGTCCAGATCCTGGGTGATGGTATTGAATCGGGTAGCCAGTTTCTGCTTGAACTTGACGGCCTGCGACGCCTCACCGGATTTGCCCTGCGCGGTCAGCGCCTCCGCCTCGCGGTCAAGCCGGGCGAGAACCTCGTCGCGCAGGATGAGCATTTCCTGCCGCTTGGCGGCGGCTTCGGCTTGGCGGCTGGCCAGCGCGGTCTGGATTTCAAGCGCCTTGGCGCTCTTCTGCTTGAACTTTGCGGCAGCTCGTTCGCCGCGATCCGCCAATTCCAGCCCTTCACGCAAGTGGCGGTCCAGCGCCATGGCCATCGGGTCTGGACGCCCGTGCTGCGCGTCGCGCACGGCTTGCACGGCCTCCGCCGGCATGGGGGCGATTTCCTGGTGCGGCGCGGCGGTCGCTGCCAAGGCCGAGAGGCTGATGACGGCCGTCAGGATCAGGCGGTGCAGGGTCGGACAAGACATGGGGTAGCTCCCTGGATGATCTTTTTTGTTTGTGCGATTTGGGCGCGCGCGTCAGGCGGACGCACGCCTGGAATGACGACGCATGGCACCCACGAGTCCCGCTCCCAGCGCCACCAGGGCCCAGGCGGGCAATGGAACATCGCCATCGGAGGGTGCGGGCGCCTCCGCCACATCGATACGGCCAATGACAAGGGTTTTGGTGCTGGCCGCGTCCGTGACTTCGTAATCGAAGGCATAGCTGCCCAACGCTGAAGGCGAACCGGATATCTGGCCGTTGGCCGCCATCGTGAGCCCCGGCGGCAAGGCGCCGTTGACGAGGGCGAAGACGAACGGACCGTTGCCCCCCGAAGCGGAAACGGTGTAGCTGAACGCTTCGTTGAGGTTGGCAGCAACGCTGAACGAGGTCGCGGTGATCCCTGGAACGGCATTGGCGTACGGATCGAGTTGGCCCTGCGCGTCGGCGACCAGGGTCTGGGTGCCGAGCTGCTGTTCGACTACATCGGTGAGGCCATCCTGATCGCTGTCGGTGAGCTGCGCCCCCGCAGCGGCAGGCAGCGCGGCCACGACGCGGGCGGTGACGAAGGGATCGCCGTGCCAGCTGCCGTCGGCGTTTTGCTGGGCGTCCATCCAGGTGCGGGCGCTCGCGATCGCGCTGCCGGCGGCGGTGTCGCCTTCCGCGGCAAACAGCGCCAACGCACGGATCGCCATGGCCGTGGCCACCGGCGCGGAGGCTTCCAGATTGCCGGTCTGCGGGTTGCGTTCGGCGAAGCCGCCATCGCCGTTGGCCTGGGCGATGAGCCAGGTTTTGGCGCTGGTCATGGCGGTGTCGATCGCGCCAGGCGAGGTCTTGCTGCAGGCACTTCCGGACAGGAAACGCCCGGCCTGACGCTGCTTCTTGAATTCGTACAGCATGATCGCGGTGGCAGCCAGCGAGCCGGACGATGCATTGGAGGGCTGGTTGCTTTGCGGCAGCGCGTGCGGCCATGCACCGCTCCAGGGCGAACCAGTGAGCTGGGCCGGCAGAATATTGCAAAGAGCCGTGTAGGTCAGGTTGCTGGTGTCGTTCGTGTAGCTCACTCCCGCACTGCGAAGCGCACCGTAGCCCAGCGCGGTGTCGATGGTGCTCGCGCCATAGCCTGGATAGGCGCCCCAGGTTGCCCCGCCGCTCGTCGGCGAACCGCCGGATTGCACCACATAGATATTGCGTTCGTCGCGGATCGTGCCTGCGATGGTTTTGGCATCACGTCCCGCCGCCGCCAGCGCGGCAACCTGCCATGCACGCGAATCCAGGCTGCCGCCCGGCGCATTGGCAAGCCAGCTGAGTGCACGCGCATATTGCGGGGAATGTGTCAGACCCGCCGCGAGCATCGCTTCCACCGCTGCCGAGGTGGACTGCACTTCCAGACCCTGCAAGCCAACAAACGAGCCATCGCCCTTTTGGGTTTGCACCAACCACTTGATCCCCTTGGCGCGCGCGTCATCGTCAGTCGCATGGGCTGACGAAGCCACGGTCAGCGCGAGTAATAGCGTGGCGATTTGTTGTTGGTTCACGAGCCTTCTCCCAAGGGCTGGACGGAAGGAAGGCTACGGAATGAGTGTGTCAGTTACATCTGAATCAGTCAGCGGTTTCATGAGCCTTACGGCTCTTAGACTAAAGTTGTATAGACAGCGCGGCGGATTTATGAGCAAACCCATTCAGGCAGCCTTGCGCGCCAGCCGCCACCCCGCGAGCCCCAGAATCACCGCGACGCCCAACCGCCCGCCCGCATGCAGGAATTCATGCCAGACCATCAGCGGCGAGAAACGGTCGGGGTCGAGGTAGTCGACAAACATGTCCCACACGTAGGCATGTAGCGTGAGCGGCAGATCGATCAGCAGAAAGCCGAAGGCCAGGAGCGTGGCAAGCGCGAAGGCAAGGATTCTCGTCCGGACAGCGCCCGGCAACGCGAAGGCGATGGCCGGGCCGATGACCAGCGGTTGCAGCATCGCGCCGGTGGTGGTGGTGACTTCGAGCCAGCCGGTCGGGCTCTCGCCGATCACCTGTCCGCCCATGACGAAGAGCTGGAGGATGTTCACCCTGAGCCTGACCACGGTGTCCTGCCAGTTGTGCTCGACGCCGAGAAACAGAATGCCGAAGCGGTCGTCGATCCAGCCGAGCATGATCCGGGTGGCGGGCAGGATGGCTTCGACGAGCGTCGCGCCCCACAGCCAGGCGATGGCCAGCGTTAGGACGAGACCAGGAATCAGCGCCAGCGCGAACCGGCCCGGACTAGGCCAGGCGGCTGCGATGGAGGACGGCATAGAAGTACAGGGCGACCGCCGCGATCAGCACCGCAGGCAGGACAGTGGTATGAAGAATGTCGAACAGGCTGCGCTCGTTACGGAAGGCATAGAAGAGCGTCAGGATGCGCGCTTGGTTGAGCACGAAGACCAGAACCAGCCCCAGACCGAGGCCAATCAGTCTTTGCCGCCAGCCAAGATTAACGGCGGCGAAGGCGGCGACGAGCAGGAACATGACTTCGGTGCCTTCGCAGCCGTTGAGGATGTTGAGTCCGCCGCCGGGGGCCTTGATGCTGGCGGAGACCGGTCTGGCGTTCGCTTCGGGCGTGATGACTTGCACCATCGCGGCGGCGGGCTTGACCGTGGCCTGGTGAATCACCAGTCGCTCGACCCAGGTGTCGCGCGCTTCGCCCCATGCCCATTGCAGCACGGCGAAGACGCCGAGGAAGATCGCCAGGGTCAGCCATAGGGGGTAAGGCGAACGAGGCGGCTCGGTTTCGCATGCGCCATCAGGCAGATAGGGCACGTCGTTGTGGTTGGGAAGTGGCATGGCCGGATATAGGCAATCTGGACGGCGCTATGCTCAACTTCATGAGTGACAGAAAGATGACAGCCAACTTTACAACGTCAAGTATCGGGTTTGGGCGGGAATTCGCATAAGGCCACGACATTCTATATTTCGAGACTTACTGCCATAAAAACGCGTACCACAAAACAAAAAACACTTCAGCAATCAATCAAAAAAACTTTGTTTGAATTAACTGCTGCATAGCCAAGGCCGAGTCCATAGCATCACGGGCACTTTCACTCCTCGCGCAAAGAGTGCCCGTGACTTCCATAGAAGAACCCAACAACCAGGATCATCCTGTCACGCTCTTCGCACTCATTGCGGCACGATTCGAACAAATCGCACTGTCCCGGGAAGGCGCTTTCTCGTCTTCACCCGTAATTGCCTCATGGCTCATCGAACAGCTCCCACACCACTGATGTCCGGTGATTGGCTGCTCATTGCCGCTGGAGCCTTGGGAGTAGGCGGCGTATGGGTTGTTTGGCGTTTTGCTCTCCAAACCGACCACGCGGCGCCCGACCATTCAACGACATCCGGTAGCGATTCTAGGGCAGCCAACCATATCAAGGTTCTCCCTGGCAAAGCCGTCCTGGATCAACTCAACCTTCAAGCCCTGGTCGACGGATGTCGTGACCGTATGGGATTCGACTACACCCTGTTCCATCAAGACTGCATGCCCGTCATTGAGCGGGCTGCGGAATGGACTCAACTGCTACCTGCCTCGGAATCGCACCATCACGCGCAGCCCGGCGGCCTCATGACCCATATGATGGAGTCGGCAGCACACGCGCTACGCTTCCGGCAGGGCTATCTGCTTCCGGTCGGAGCAGCCCCCGAGGAAATCCCGGCTCGCAAGCACCGCTGGACTTACGCAGTGTTCCTGGCTGCGCTACTGCATGACATTGGAAGGCCTATGGCCGATATCAA
The DNA here is from genome assembly GCA_018820765.1 of Gammaproteobacteria bacterium. Lineage (GTDB taxonomy): Bacteria > Pseudomonadota > Gammaproteobacteria > Burkholderiales > Thiobacillaceae > Thiobacillus. The sequence goes on along the minus strand of JAHJNN010000018.1, from coordinate 8,406 downwards.
TGTCCAAGTTCTCCGATCGAGAAAACCCTGTGGCAAGTGGCAGCCTCTTGCAGGCTCGATGCTGGATCAGGGGTTGACTCACTACACGTTGAATTTCGAGATCACGCGGGATTACGACCTGCACAAGAAACTGCCCATCGTGCTTTTCCAGCGGCTCGTCCCTTCCCATGTTCTCGCTTGGCTTGCCGATGACGTACAGCTCATGGGCGATTTGACGAGCTACCTTTCGGGTGACGATCAAGACAAGGGTGTGCTGCGAGAAATCGTCACACGCGCCGACTCCGAGTCGGTCAAGAATAACCTGATGCAGGGACCGCGCACTCGTTTTGCCTCCGCCCGTTCGGTACCTCTGATCGAGCGCCTGATGCAAGCCTTGCGCCTGATGCTGGAAGAGGGGCGACTAAGCCTGAATAGGGCGGGCTCCCATGGCTGGGTTTACGATGGAAAAATCTGGTTTGTGTCCAAGCGGCTGGCCGACGAGGTACGCCAGTTCCTGACTGAACGCGAAAGCGGGGATGGCATACCTGGCAAGGATAAGAACGATCGCCTTTTTGATACCTGGCAAGAGTACGGTGCCTTGATCCCCACCAGTGAGAACCGTGCTGTGTGGCAGGTCATGGTCAGTCTCGATGAAGGGTGGGAACAAAAGCTGACCGTGCTGTGCTTCTCACTCGACAAACTGTTCCAGTCCCCGGTTCTTTACCCGGAAATCATGAGAGGCAAGATCATTGCCGGTAAACAGGATGCCTCATACATCCAGCCGCTCGATTTGGAATCCGATCCGTATATTGGTTCCATGGGTGATTCAGGCGTTGAGCCAGCCACCAGCCCATTGGAGGATCCGGCAAACCAGCTGTCTCTCGTCATACTGCAGCCCGATCCAACCTCCTCGCCCAACATCGAAGAGCAGCCAAGGTGTGCCAGCACGGCTCTCCCTCCCATTCGCCCGCCGGCAAAGGCCGCTCTATCTGAACAGAAGGGCGCGGTTGAGGAAGCAGGCTTTCTCGATGAAGATGACACCGCAATCAAACATTTACCGAAACCCAAGCCCCCTACTGCAGAAGCATTGAGGCCTGTTGCGCCGGCAGGGCAGACAGCGGCCAGGCCTAAACCTGGCTCGAAAAAGAAGGAACCCTCTGGTGCAGCCATGCGGTTCATGCGCTGGATTCAGGAGGGCCTCTCGGACGGCAGCATGTCGTACAACCGCGCGGACGCCATGATTCACTTCGTTGACGAAGGGATGATGCTGGTTTCCCCAGTGATTTTTCGCAAGTTCGCCGAACTGTTCGGGGAGGAGGGCGATGGCACGCCATCGGATCGAGCGGGGAGCAAGCTGGGGACAGGCATACAGCGCCAGGTTACCAATGCTGGCTGGAATCTGGTCTCCGGAGAGAAGAAAAGCAACATCCAGCGTTACATGGTGATCGGCGCCGATGGGGAGGGCAAAAAATTGATCTCTGGAGTGGTCATACTGGATCCTGTTCGATTCGTGAACCCACTTCCGCCGAATAATCCCTGCATTGTCAGGTTCGACAAACCCATCGAACACGTCTGACATGAGCTATCCCATCGAAAATCTGTTCAGGCCCGCGGTCGAATACGTGCCGGCCTTTGCCTCGTTATCCGGTGCCATTCTCCTGATGAGCGCTCACGAGTGGTTTTTCCTGCCAAAGGAGCTGATCGTGACAGCCGCTGCCGGCATGGTCCTGCATGCCGGCGTGCGACTGAGACAGGGTATTCGGGTATCCCGATTTCAGCGCAACCTTACTAGGCTGCCTAAGTACGTCATTCCTACCAGCGAAATTCCCGTATCGAAAAGCCGCCTGTTCCTCGGCCTTGGGTTCAAATGGGATCAACGCCACACCCAGCGCCTGGCGCTGGCGCGTGATCCCAAGAACCGTCGTTACATCACTCAATCCGGCCTGTATACCTGGGCGCGTCGCTTCGAATTCCGCCACGAAGGGCGCGGCGGCGCCTCGGGCTGGATGGCGCGACAGACCAGGAAGGAAGCCTGGTGGAATCCGGTTACGCCATTGCCGCCTGTCGGCGGCGATCCGATCATTCACGGCCTGGAGCCGGACGAAACAGAAATCAGCATGGATCTGGTCGAGCGGCCCGGTCACATGGTTGTGCTGGGCACCACACGGGTCGGCAAATCACGCCTCGCCGAGGTGCTCATCACACAGGACATTCGGCGAGGCGACGTGGTGATCGTATTCGACCCCAAGGGCGATGCCGGTCTGATGACCCGCTGCTACATCGAGGCGGCCATGGCCGGGCGCGAGTTCTTCATGTTTCACTTGGGCTACCCCGACCAGTCTGCACGTTATAACCCGATTGGAAATTTTGCCCGAACCACCGAGGTCAGCACCCGTATCGCTGGTCAGCTCCCGGGCGAAGGACAGTCTGCCGCGTTCAAGGAATTTGTCTGGCGCTTCGTGAACGTGATCGCACGCGCACGCACCACCCTCGGTTACCGTCCGGATTACCGCATGATTTATGAGGATGCGGTCAATATCGATGCCTTGGCGCTGGAATACTTACGCTTCTGGCTTGACCGGGAACAGCCTGGCTGGAATGAGGCGGTTGATGCCATCGAGATGGATAAGACCCAGATTCAGCAGGCAATGAAATCTGGGCGGACGATGGATGCTATGAAAATCCTGCTGTTCGTCCGCGAGAATAATCTGCATGACCCGATAGCGGACGGCCTGGCATCCATCCTGTCGAACGACCGCAGCTATTTCGAGAAACTGGTGTCCAGTCTCTATCCCTTGCTGGAAAAGCTCACCACTGGCAAAACCGCGCAGATACTGTCTCCTCAGTACGACGACCCGACTGATCCAAGGCCGATCTTCGACTGGATGAGCGTCATCGAACGCGGCGCGGTGGTCTACGTCGGGCTCGATTCGCTCTCTGATTACGAAGTGGCTGGCGCAGTGGGCAACGCCATGTTCGCCGACCTGACCTCGATCGCCGGTCAGACCTACAAGTTCGAGCAGGGCTACGGGCTGTCCACGGCCATCCCCAAGCGCAAACTGTCCATCCATGCGGACGAGTTCAACGAGCTGATCGGAGACGAATTTATCCCGCTGCTGAATAAGGCCGGTGGTGCGGGATTCCAAGTTGCGGTCTATACCCAGACCTGGGCCGACGTAGAGGCCCGCATTGGCAACAAGGCGAAGGCATCCCAGATTGGCGGTAACCTCAATACCCTGATCATGCTAAGGGTCAAGAACAAGGAAACCGCCGAAATTCTCACCAACCAGCTCCCGGATGTGCAGCTGGTCACCTCGATTCAGGCCAGTGCTGCCACAGACAGTTCAGATGATCGTGAGGTGTTGTCTTTCACCACACGGAACGAAGATCGGATCAGCACCCAGGAAGCCCCCATGTTGTCGCCTGCTGATCTGGTGCAGTTGCCCAAGGGGCAGGCTTTTGCGCTTATCGAAGGCGGCCAGCTCTACAAAATCAGACTCCCTCTGTTCGACCCCGACGAAGCGAACCCCATTCCTGCATCGTTGGAAGACATTGCCGCGAGCATGCGTCAGAAATACGACACGCACGGCACCGAGACGGAAAATCTGGTCGTTGAAGGGAAGGGCAGTGGCTTCTAGGAATTCCGGTCTCTATGACAGCAATGTGGCAGTCGCCTTTCTGTGGCCATTGAAATGGCTTTTTGGGACGCTCTTGCTATATGTCATGCTTGGCCTGATCGCCCTCACCGCGGCTTTCCTGTTTGCCAAATATCAATGGCTGGATCCTGTGCAAGCTGCCGTCGCTTTGTTCCAGTCGGAAACCGCACGCGTCAAAGAGCTTGTACGGCCAGGAAGCCACACTGCAGGCCTTTCTACGCTTACCGAGCAGACCCAACAGTGGACTTACTGGCTTTTTTTCAAGGCGACATCACTCCATGAAGCCACCTATGCCTATTTCTCCGGGTATCCGGTCAACGAGGTTGACCGGATGTATCTCAGCCAGTTCGTTGCGCGCAATGCACGGGAAATCTACCTGGCTATGAACGTGATTCAGGTCTACGGGATTAGGATTGGCTTCGTACTGGCTGCGATCCCTTTGTTTTTCCTGTTGTATGTCTTGGCTGGCGTAGACGGTCTGACCGAGCGTTATATCCGCCGCGCGTGCGCAGGACGCGAATCGGCGGACCTTCACAAAATTGGACGCCTTACGAAGCTGATGTTCTTCGCATCCGGGGTCACGCTGTATCTCTGCCTGCCGGTTGCAATGAGCCCATTTTGGATCATTGCACCCTTAGCGCTAGTTTTTGCGGTGTCCACACGGGTTCAGTGGCAATTTTACAAAAAATATTTTTGAGAGGATCGGGCGTGAATGTTGACAACTCGCAATAATTTGTGTCTGATGATGACCTAGTAGGGTCAGGGATGTGGCCAGACGAGTCTACTTGAGCAATGCGGATGCCCCTTAGGGGCTTTATCAAGACCCGATAATATGCACATAATGTATATTATGTTAAATAATATGTTCCCGTCCTGACGATGTCGGGCGTGCTGTCGGTGCAACGGAATTCAAGGGCTCCTGCCTGCCCCACCACCCAATTCCCGACAAATTCCGTAAAAAATACGGATATGTATTGCAGGAATCATTGCTATAGATACTAAGTATAAGTTGGTATTTCAGCAGAGCCGAGCGCCGTTAATCACCGAAATCGGCCCGCTGCAGACAGGTTCTCGTTGCGGAGACCATTACAAGGTCCGTTGGACAGGAGCCTCATGCATCGTGCATTTTCGGGAGATCGCATGGCAGATTACGCTGTACTTTGCTTTGATGAATTGCGCGTTGCACTGCCCCTGTCCTTCGTCGAGCGCGTGGTTCGCGCCGTTTATCTCACTCCCCTCCCCGATGCACCCGAAATCGTTCCCGGCGTAGTCAACGTTGGAGGGCGCATCATCCCGGCAATCAACATGCGCAGGCGCTTTCGCCTGCCGGAGCGGGACATTGCATTGACCGACCAGCTCGTCATCGCGCACACCCGCCAGAGACCGGTGGCGCTTGTGGCCGACGCGGTCGACGGCATCTTCGAATACACCGAGCCGGACATCGTCGGTGCCGAAACCATCCTTCCCGGCCTTGAATACATCGACGGCGTGGTGAAACTCGGCGACGGCCTGATCCTCATCCACAATCTGGACCGCTTCCTTTCGCTGGAGGAAGCCACATCGCTCGATTGCGCAATGGCGATGAGCGAAAGCGTCTAGCATGCGGCCGACATTGCCCGCCCCTCTCCTCTCCAGCCTCAGCGAACTGCTCGCCGCGCGCACCGGCCTGCACTTTCCGGAGGAGCGCTGGGGCGACCTGGAGCGGGGCATCACCGCCGCGGCGCCCGACTTCGGCATGCCTGATGCACAATCCTGCGCCAACCAGCTCCTGTCCGCGCCGATCACGCAGCGCGAGATCGAAATACTGGGCCGTTGCCTCACCGTGGGGGAAACTTATTTTTTCCGCGAGAAAGGGAGTTTCGACGTACTCGAGCAGCACATCGTGCCGGCCCTGCTGCGTGCGCGCGAAGGATCCGAGCGGCGGTTGCGCATCTGGAGCGCCGGCTGCTGCACGGGTGAGGAACCCTACTCGATCGCCATGCTGCTCGACCGAATGGTTCCGCAGGCCGGCGCATGGAATGTCACCCTCCTGGCCACGGATATCAATCTGGCATTCCTGCGCAAGGCCGCCGCAGGCGAATACGGCGAATGGTCGTTTCGCAGCGCACCGGGCTGGATCAGGGATCGCTACTTCCAGCCCCGGCGGGACGGCCGTTTCAAGCTTGACGAGCGGATCCGCAAGCGCGTGACGTTTTCCTATCTCAACCTGGCGGACGACACCTACCCCTCGCTCACCAACAACACCAACGCCATGGACGTGATCTTCTGCCGCAACGTGCTGATGTACTTCAGCGCCGAACGGGCCAGGACAGTGATCGACAAGCTGTACCGCGCGCTCGTCGACGGTGGCTGGCTGATCGTGAGCCCTGCCGAGACCTCGATCACCCTGTTTTCCGGTTTCACCACCGTCGAGTTCGACGGCGCGATCCTCTACCGCAAGGATGCCAGCGCGACCGCGCCGCGCTTCGTGAGCCAGGTGTCGGCTCAGGTGGCGGATTCCCTGCAACAATCCTGGCGTTTGGCCAGGGAAAACATGCCATCGGAGAACAGGCCAGCACCAGAGGCCTTCCCGGAAGCCATGTCGGCACCCCTCCCATCCGCCGACGCCGGCCACGACAGCGCGCCGATTCCAGCGGAACCGGACCGGCCGAGCCGCAAGGCACGCGACTGCGCCAACCAGGGGCGGCTTGACGAAGCGGCCGAGTGGTGCCGTGAGGCGATCGCTGCCGACAAGCTCAATCCTGCCCACCATTACCTGCTGGCCGCCATCCAGCAGGAGCAGGGACAGGGCGACGCCGCCGCGCAGTCGCTTGCACGCGCGCTCTACCTCGACCCCCACTTCGCGATCGCCCACTACGCACTCGGCAACCTGCGCCAGTCACAGGGGCGGCACGGCGAGGCGCAGCGGCACTTCGCCAATGCCCTGGCCTTGCTGCGGGCCCATCCGCCGGGCGAGGCTCTTCCCGAGTCGGATGGCCTGACCGCAGGCCGGCTCGCGGAAATCATCGAATCGATGCACAGGCCGCAACACGCAGCCAGCCTGTAGTCACGGTGCACGATCAACAACAAGAAAGGAAAACCCGGCATGAACCCCGACAAGCCCCCCTCCCCCGCTGCCGGAAAACGGACGCGGATCGCCTGGCATGAAGTCAGGCAGCGCCTGGTAGCCGCGAGCGCCGTGATCGAGCATGCCGCGTTGCCGGATGCGGAAGAAACCCGGCGCATCCTGAAAGCACGCGCCCAGGCACTCGGCCGGAAAGCCGATCCGGTGGAGGCCACCGGTGAGCGCATCGAGGTGGTGGAATTCATTCTCGCCCAGGAGCGCTATGCGGTCGAGTCGGAGCACGTCCGCGACGTCTATCCCCTGGAACAGCTGACGCCGGTGCCCTGCACGCCGGCCTTCGTGCTCGGCATCGTCAATCTGCGCGGCGAGATCCTGTCGGTCATCGACATCAAGAAATTCTTCGACCTGCCGGACAAGGGGCTGACCGACCTCAACAAGGTCATCGTCCTCGACTCCGGCAGCATGCGCTTCGGCATCCTGGCCGACGTGATCGTCGGCGTGCACGCCATTCCCGTAGCCGACATCCAGGCGTCGCTGCCGACGCTCACCGGCATACGCGAGGAATACCTGAAAGGCGTGACCTCCGGCCGCACCGTGATTCTCGATGCCGAAAAACTGCTCACCGACGAGCGGATCGTCGTGCAGGAACAGGTGGCCGGATAAACCCGGGCGCCGGCGCCCAACCTGGCGAAACAGGGAAGGAAAACGAAGATGAAATGGTTCCTCGATCTCACCACGCGCGGCAAGCTCTTCCTTGGCTTCGGGATGATGATTCTTTTCCTGCTGGGAGTTGTCGCCACTGCCTACTGGGGAATTTCATCGATCCAGGCATCGCAGCGCAGCCTGTATGACGAGCAATTCGCCAACGCCGTCGATCTGCTGAGCCTGCGCGCGAATGAGAACGGCGTGCGTGCAGCACTGCTCAACATGATGGCGGCAACAACGAACGCCGAGCGCGAAACCTGGCACCAGGAGATCAAGCAACGCAGCGAGGAGGTCGATGACACCATGCGGCAGCTGGCGGAACGCAACCAGAAGGCCCTGCGCCTGCTCGACCGGCTCAGGGAATTAAACAGCCTCCGCCAGGATTTCGCGAAGACGCGCGACGGCCAGATCATCCCGCTGGTCTATGCGGGAAAGGAGGAACAGGCACGCGCGCTGGCGCTGGGCCTCCAGCTGGATCGCTATTTGAAGATACGCACGATAGCCCAGGAACTGGGCGACGAGGCGGTGCAACAGGCACGCGCCGCCGTGGCGGAATCGGAGCAGCTTGGCAAACGGACAGTGAACCTGTTCATGCTCATGGCCATTGCGGCCCTGTTGCTCGGGGTGGCCATGGTTTCGCTCCTTAACCGCATCATCGCTGTCCCGCTCCGCACCGTGTCAGACGTGGCCAGCCAGGTTGCAAGGGGCGACCTTACGGTCAATGTGCCGAACGACGAGCGTGCTGACGAGGTTGGCGACCTGCTGCGCGCATTCCGCGAAATGGTCACGAAACTGCGGAACACGACGCGCGAGCTCCACGAAGGGGTCGGCGTGCTGGCCTCCTCCTCCAGCGAAATCCTTGCCACCACCACCCAGGTCGCCTCGGGCGCTGCCGAGACCGCCACGGCGGTGAGCGAGACCACCGCCACGGTGGAGGAAGTGAAGCAGACCGCACAGGTGGCGAGCCAGAAGGCGCGCTACGTCTCCGACAGCGCTCAGAAG
>JAHJNN010000017.1 GCA_018820765.1 Gammaproteobacteria bacterium | reverse complement strand
CAATGAAACGGGGACTGGTGTCGATGTGCTTGTAGCGGGCCAAGGGGTTTCGCTCCACTCGTGAACAGTGGCGCGATGTTGATGCACTTGCCGCACTGGGGCAAGATGCCGGCATGAGACTTTTTATACAGCTTCGTTAGGGAAACGCTGATTTATACAGTCCGGCGTGCCTGCAGGACGGCAGCTCTCGGTGGTGGCGGCGCGGCGTTTCTTGATTACCTGCTGGCCCTGGGGGAGACCGCTTTGCCGACGAGGAAAATTGGTCTGTCCCTGATTGTTCGCGCTCGTCCCGCATGATCTCCGCCAGCACGAAGCCCTGGGTCATCAATTCGAACAGGTGCGCGCATGCTCCTCGCGCGCATGCGCAACAAGAACCGCTCGTCCGGGTCGCCCGTACGCGACCAATCAGTCGATCGGGCCGGCCTGGCCCGCAACGAGCCCGGCGTGATTGACTAAGGAAAGCGAAGTGTCCGCTCAGGCACTATGATGAGCTTTCCGGCCATGTTTTTGTGGAGAGCTCATGAACCATACTTCTTGCTGCGGGCACGCGCGCCTGCACCGGTTCGGCGGCTGAATCATGGCACAGCCTGACGAAGTCGATATGGCGCGGGCCAAGCTCGCCGTGGGCACCCTGCTCGACGAGATGAAACTTGCCGCCCACCTCTATGCGGTCGAGCCCCGCGAGGGGATGTGGGCGGTGATCGTGGAATGCGCCACCGGGTCGGGCTGGCAGCGCGTGGAACTGCGGGCAGGCCCTGAACTGCTGGCCGCGATCGATGGCGACGCCGAGACCCAGGCGACCCTGGACGCCAAATGGCGGGCGCATCTGGCCGACTGCAAGTACGACTGACGGCGCGATCGGGCGTTTACGAAGCTTGCAAGCCTCTACGGGAAGGGCGTTTCACAGTCCGTCCCTGCGAGGGCTAAAATCAAGGGCGCTCATTCTCGGGCCTTTGAGATCTCATGAAACGCATCACCCCCAGCGGCTGGAAAACTTTTCGCTTGTTTGCGCTTTTGTTTTTGTTCATTGCATCGCTCGCCTTGCTTACCTACGGCTTGCGGAGCGAACTGGTGGCGGTGGTGGAGGGGCTCGGCGAGACGATACGGGAAGCCCCTGTGTTGGGCGCCATCATTTTCTTTGTTGCCTCGGCCTGTTCGGTGCTGTTTCTCTTCCTTTCCAGCGTGCTGCTTGTCCCGTCGGCCATTCTGGCCTGGGGGAAGTGGCTGACCTTTTTGATTCTTGCGGCGGGCTGGCTGTGCGGATGGATGGCGACGTACGCCATCGGCCGGTTTTTTCACGACCGTGCGTTTGTCGAAAAGAAGCTGAGCGATCAGCACATCAGCAACTCCACCTTCCTGTCGGGAAAACTCCCTTTTTCGTTCGTGCTGATCGTCGTCAGCTCGCTTCCAGCCGAGATCGTCGGCTATGCCCTGGGGGCGGTGCGCTATCCGTTTCGCTCGTTCTTTCTGGCGCTGACGCTGGTCGAAATTCCGTTTGCTTTCCTGATCGTCTTTATCGGCGAGTCGTTCTTTCTTGAAAATGTCGGCCTGCTCATCGCCCTCATGCTTCTCCTGCTAGGCGTCTTTTTATGGGAAGTCAAAAACGCCCGTCGCATGAGACATCCTTCATAAGGCGATGGGACGCCGGGACCACTACCACGTCTATGTGATCGAGCTGTCGAAGGACGTTCTGTACGAAGGCCGGTTCAAGAAGGCCAACCCCGGTTACGTCGCGGGCAAGCCGTGCATTTATGTCGGCATGACGGGGCTGGATCCCGACGTGCGCTTCGACAAGCACAAGGCGGGCATCCAGTCGAACCGGTTCGTGAAGGAATTCGGCCTGCGCCTGTTGCCCGAGCTGTACGAGCTCTACAACCCGCTGTCGTACGAGCACGCGCGCGACCTGGAAGTGGAGCTGGCGATCGATTTCCGCGAGGCGGGGTACGGAGTCTGGCAGGCCTGAGGAGGCCTACGGTTTGCGCCGCTGCCTGACGAAGTGGACGATCTTGTCTAGCTGGAAGCGCGTCTGTTTGCCGGCCCGCTCGGATTGCTTGGTCAGTTCTTTTTGCACCATGGCGGCAAAAGCGACCAGGTCCTGCCGCGGATAATCTTCCTGCACGCCGCTGTCCTGGAAGAACTCGGCAATCCAGTGTGCATCCAGTTCGTCTTGTCCGGTCTCCAGCAAATATTCCATTGCGGCGATCTCGACGTATTCGCTCAGTTTGGTCATCGCGGCTCCAGCAATGATTGTCTGCGCATCTAGCGCACCCGGCCCAGGCGTCCGTTCTGGCTGCCCATGTACCAGAGCTGGCCCTGGGCATCCACGATCATCTTGCGGATGCCCGCCCCCGGCGTGGGCAGCTTCACCACGCGCAGCTGATTGCTGCGGGGGTTGAAGCGCACCACGCTGTCGCTGCGGATTTCGTTGGCCCAGACGGTGCCGGCGCCGTCCACGGTGACCGCGTAGGCGCCGCCGCGCGGACCGGCGGGCAGGGCCACCGCGCACCACGCGGCGGGCGGCGGGATCGACCTGCACCAGCTTGTTGTGGCCGTAGAGGGTGACCCAGACGCTGCCGTCCGGCGCGGTAGCCATGCGGCGCGGGCGCGAGCCCTCGGGCAGGACGAGTTCTGCCAGCTTGCCGGTGGCGGGGTCGAGGATGCCGAGGCGGTCGTCGCCCATGCGGCAGAACCACACGCGACCCTGGCGATCCAGGGTGATGCCGTAGGGGCCGCCCGAGGTGGGAGTTTCGGTGATTTTTCCGCTCGCGGTATCGAGCCGGCCGATGCGGTCGCCGCTTTGCAGGGTGAACCAGATCGTGCTGCCGTCGTCGCTGATCACCAAGGTATGCGGGCCGCCGTCGCGGGTGGGCGCGGGGAACTCGCGCACCGCGCCGGTGGCGGGGTCGAGCCGCCCGATGGTGCCGTTGCCGTTGCCGGTGGTCCACACGATGCCTTTACGGTCGACCAGCAGGCCGTGGGGATGGTGCTTCGGCGGCAGGTCCCATTCCTTGAAGGACTGGCTGGCGGGATCGAAACGCGCCACCTTGTCGCCCGCCATCACGGCGATGAAGAGGGCGCCGTCCGGCGCCACCGCGGGGTCGCGCGCAAATGCCGGGGTGGGCACGGGCCATTCGGACACCTGGCCGCTGAAGCGGGCCGGGGTGCCGGCCGGCGTGCCGTAATGGGAGCCGCCGGCCAGGGCCAGCGGGCTGATGAGGGCGAGGATCAGGCTCAGTGTGTTCATGGTCGGCCTCCTGACACATTGACCCCGGCTGCCGGCGGGTGTTCCGCGCGGGCCAAAGGCGGCCTGCTGATCCTTTAGCGCGCCTGCGCCTTGGCGAGCCGGGCCTTCAGTTCCGGCATGACGGCGGCGGCGGCCTTCTCACCTTCCAGGATGGCCAGGTGGCGGCCCTCGAAATCGGTGCTGCTCACCGCTGCGGTGTTGGGCCGGATCACGACGTCGGCCTCCTTCAGCTCGTGGCGGCTGATGGTATGGCCCATGATGGCGAAGGTCTGCAGCATGACGTCCAGGGTGCCGGTGAGCCGGTCGCGGCGGCTCACGTTGGAGATGTCCACCGCGATGACGAAGTCCGCGCCCATGGCGCGGGCGGACTGGGCCGGCACCGGCGAGGTGAGGCCGCCGTCCACGTAGTCGCGGCCGTTGATCTCGACCGGCTGGATCATTCCCGGCACGGCGCTGGAGGCACGTACGGCGATCCCCGTGTCGCCCCGGCGGAAGAGCACTTTCTCACCGCTCTGCAGATCGGTGGCGACCACGCCCAGAGGTTTGGGCATTTTCTGGATGGTCAGGTTCTTCACGTTCTGGTTGATGAAGGCCTGCAGGGCCTCGCCCTTCAGCACGCCCCGGTTGGGCAGGGTCCAGTCCGCCACCATGTCCTCCTCCATCTGCAGCGCCAGGTTCTGCAGCTCGAAGCCGCTCATGCCGGAGGCGTAGAGCGCCCCGACGACGGATCCGGCGCTGGTGCCCACCACGATGTCCGGCACGATGCCCTGGGCCTCCAGCGACTTGATCACGCCGATATGGGCGAAACCCCGCGCCGCGCCGCCACCCAGAACCAGGGCGATCTTGAGCGGCGGCTTGTGCACCGGGACGGGTGGCGTCGATGCCGGGGGCGGGACCGCACAGGCGGCAAGCAGGGCGGCGAGCAGGAGCAGGGGCAGACGGCGCATGGAGAAATCGGTCTCGGGTTGGATACTGGATTATGAACGGTGCGAACGCGATAGCAGAACCGAGTGCATGGAGAGATTCGATCCCCACGAATCAGGCGCCAGGTTGGCCACCAGCATGCTGCTCGCAGGGCACCGCCGCCCTCGGCTAAACTTCGCATGCCCCACCCTAATGTCAACACCATGACCCCTTCCATCCTGCTGGTAGAAGACGATCGGCTCATCGCCGACAACGTGATCCTCGCCCTGGCCCGCGAGAACATGAACTGCCGCCACGTCACGCTTGCAGCCGAGGGCCTTGCCCTGCTGGCAGCGGGTGGTTTCGATCTGGCGATCCTGGATGTAACTGGATTCCGGCATGCGCCGGAATGACGAATGTGTTTAGTGTTTTCATAAGCGCTCTTGAAGAAACGCTCCGACTGCCCGCGCATAGGTCTCCCGGCTGACCAGCAAGGCATCGTTGTGGCCGCCGCGCAGCTCGACCAGGCGCTTCGGTTCGTGCGCAGCTTCGAGCAAGGCCTGCGCGTGGCTGAACGGGATGATCTCGTCTTCGGGGCTGTGCAGGATCAGCACCGGGCAGTTCACTTTGCCGAGCGCCGCCCGCGTGTCGTAGCGATAGCGCGCCAGCCGGGACGCCGGAAAGATCGGATACAAGGCCTGCGCCATCTCCGGCACCGAGGTGAAGCTGGCGTACATGACCAGCCCCGCCGGCGCATGGCGGGCGGCGAGCCAGGCGGCGACCGAGCCGCCCAGGGACTCGCCGAAGAAGACGATGCGCTGCGGCTCGATGTGCTGGTGCTGCGTCAGCCAGTGCCACGCCGCCAGCGCGTCCTGATAGGTGCCCTCCTCGCTCGGCTTGCCGCTGCTGGCGCCATAGCCGCGGTAGTCGATGATGAGAACGTTCAGCCCCAGCCGGTGGAACACCTCGATCGGATCGAGGCGATGTCCGATGTTGCCGCCGTTGCCGTGCAGGTACAGCAGTGTGCCGCGCGCTGCGGGCGCCGGGATGAACCAGCCGGCCAGCGTTTCGCCATCCACGGTGTCGAGATTGACCGCTTCGAACGCCAGCCCGATGTCGGCCGGCGTGGCATCGACCTGCCGCGACGGCAGATTGGGGAAATAGACGAAGTGCGCCTGAAACACGTAGAGATAGAGCGCCAGCCCCAGATACACGGCCATCCCCCAGCCCAGCGCTGCTGCCAGCCACCGCATGGCGTCTCCCCGTCTTTGCGTCACTTCATTAAAAGACAGGCGCGCGGGATCACCAAGGCGGCCCGCCCACAAAAAGCAAAAGCCCCGCGGAAGCGGGGCTCATGAAGTGGATGCGGGTTACTGCTTGCGGCGACGTGAGGCGGCGAGGCCAACAAGTCCAAGACCGAGAAGCGCAAGCGTTGCGGGTTCGGGGACTTGCGCGGTGATGCCCACGTTGTCGACACCCATCTGATAGAACAGTTGATTGTCCACTTCGGCGAATCGAATCTGGTATGTGCCGCCTCCCGCAACCAGCGCCGAGATATCGAACAAGTAACTCGTGAACGGATTGGGATTGACGCCGGCGTCGTCGCCCAGGACGAAGTTCGCGAGCACACCTGCGCCCGTATCGAATGCTGTTGCAGCAACGGTCAGCAGGTCGACGCGAATATGCTGGTTCGGATTCGCCGTGTGGTCGAGGCCCGCCGCGTTGATGATAGGCGCTGCCCCGCTCTGGTCGTTGGCGAACATCTGAAACGAGAAGAACACCGACGACGCACCTGGAGCGACCGTGAATGATTGCGTGAGCGCGTGCGTGCCCGGTCCGCCTTGATCGGTTACCGCGTAGAAAGACCCGCCAACCGCATTGGCGGCTGTGGCGTAGCTACTCACCGGAGTCGTCGTGCCCGGCGTGTCGATGAACCAGCTGCCGCTGCTTCCCGCCAAGTCGGTGACGGTCCAACCCGCGAAGTTACCGGTTTCGAAGTCCCCGTTGGTGAGCAGTTGCGTCGCCTGAGCGCCGCTGACTGCCATGATCGAGGCAGACGCCAGAAAACTCGCGAGCAGTTTAGGTACCGTGGCTTGCTTCATTTTTATCTCCCTATGGGTTGGTATCGGATCTTCACTAAGTGGAAGCACGTAACCACTAAGCAATTCCCATGCTAGAGGACACCGCCCCGATAAATCAAGGACTTAAAGCTATATTCGTAAGCAAATCCAGGTGGAGTGTAAAAACCCCCGACATCTCGCGCCCCGCAATTTGTACTACGGAGGTTGTTTCATTGCCAGGGGACAACTGAATCGCCCCGTATGAATTCCAGCATGGTTCCTTGCTGGAATCCGTCAGGCCACGCTCGCCGGCGCGTGCTCCCGGATGAAGCGCAGGGCCGCCTCGGCCGGCAGCGGCTTGCTGAACAGGAAACCCTGCATGAAGTCGCACTGGTGCCGGATGAGGAAGTCGCGCTGGGCTTCGGTTTCCACCCCTTCGGCGACCACTTTCAGGCCGAGGTTGTGCGCCAGCGCCAGGGTGGCGGCGCTGATCTCGGCATCGCTGGGGTCGGTTTCGATATCGCGGACGAAGGTGCGGTCCAGCTTCAGCACCTGGATGGGCAGGCGCTTGAGGTAGGCAAGCGAGGAATAGCCGGTGCCGAAATCGTCGATGGCGAGCTGGATGCCGAGGTCGCGCAGGGCCTGCAACTGGTCGATGGCGCGTTCCGGGTTTTCCATGGCGACCGATTCGGTGATTTCCAGTTCGAGATCGCGGCCCTTCAGGCCATGGCGCTTCAACAGCGCATCCACGGACTGCACCAGGCCCGGCGAACGCAGTTGCTGGGCGGAGAGGTTGACCGCCATGCGGAGGTCCGCCACCCCTTCCGCCCGCCACGCGCCCAGTTGCCGGCAGGCGGCTTCCAGCACCCAGCTGCCCAAGGCTTCGATCAGGCCGGACTCTTCCGCGATGGGGATGAACTTGAGCGGCGAGATGTCGCCGTGCACCGGGTGACGCCAGCGGGCCAGGGCTTCGACGCCGAAGACCCCGCCACCGCGGGACCGCACCTGCGGCTGGTAGTGCAGGTGCAGCTGGTTGTTGCGCAAGGCCTGGTGCAGGTCGTTCTCCAGTCCCAGGCGCTCGCTGGCGGCGGCATTCATCGCCGGCGTGAAGTATTGGACATTGTTGCGGCCGAATTCCTTGGCGTGGTACATGGCGGTGTCGGCGTTCTTCATCAGGCTGGGCCCGTCCTCGCCGTCGCCGGGATAGACGGCGATGCCGATGCTGGGAGTGGAATGCAGCTCCTTGCCGTCGAAGATGTAGGGTTGGCCCAGCGATCGCAGAATCTTGTCGGCGAGCGGCGCGGCATCCATCTCGTCCGTGATGTGGGTGAGCACGACGATGAACTCGTCGCCCCCGAGGCGCGCGACGATGTCGCTTTCCCGCACGCCCTCCCGCAGCCGCCGGGCCACCTCGATCAGCAACTGATCGCCGACGTGGTGACCCAGGGTGTCGTTGATGGTCTTGAAGCGATCCATGTCGATGAACATCACTGCCACGAGCAGACCATCGCGATGGGCGGAAAGCAGCGCCTGGTCGAGGCGGTTTTCCAGGTTGTAGCGGTTGATCAGCCCGGTCAACGCGTCGTGATGGGCGAGATAGTCGATGCGGGCCTCGTTCGCCTTGCGCTCGCTGATATCCGAATAGCTGGCGATATGGAACATGACGTTCTGGTCCGCGTCGCGGATGGCGGAAATGGAGGCCCACTTGGGGTATACCTCTCCCGTCTTTTTCTGGTCCCAGATTTCGCCCTTCCAGTAGCCGTTGTCCTGCAGGCAACGCCACATCTCCTCGTACACGGCGTTCGGGGTCTTGCCGCTGCTCAGCACGTGCGGATTCTTGCCGCGGACTTCGCCGAGGCTGTATCCGGTCTGCTCGGTAAAGGCGGCGTTCACGTTGACGATCCGGTTGTGGCGGTCCGAGATCAGCATGGCCTCGCCGCTGCTGTGGAAGGCGTTGGCATACAGGCGCAGCTCTTCGGCGACCCGTTCGGCGTCCTTCCGGGCCTGTTCCAGTTCGCTGCGTCCGCGCGCCAGGTTGCGGACCATGTCGCGCATCGCATGGGTGAGCTGCCCGACTTCGTCCCCGGCATCTGAAACCAGGGGATTCGACAGGTCGCCATCGGCAATCCGCTGCGACCATTTCAGCAGGCCGGCGATCCGCACGCTGGCGCGCCGCGAAACGTAGAAGGCCATGCCCAGCAGCATGGCCCCGCCGAGGAAGCCGACGGCCAGGTTGATCTGCAGATTGCGGTTGGTCGCGGCGACGAGATGGGTGCGGCTGTCGGCGATGTCCGCGACGGTGTACCGGATCAGGGTCTGCATGGCGATCTGGATGTCCGTGAGATGCCGATTGTCGATCCGGGTCAACGACTCGATCGCAGACTCCTTTTCGAACTCCGTGCTGAGCAACACCGCCTCGTCGATGCCCGCCAGGTAGGTGGCAAGGACCCGGTTCAGGATCACGGCCTCCTCCCGCGCCTCCTGGCGACCGGACCGGTCGAACCTGGAAATCGCCGGCAGGGTGTGCTGGATCTGCTGCTCGACGCGATCCAGATCGGTCTTGATCTGGCTCATCTTGTGCGCGCTTTCGCTGGCGAGATGCTGGAGGCTCAGGGCGCGCACATTGGCGATGCCCATGTCGATGTCCTGCAGGGTCTTGAGCCGTTCGCCGCTCATCGAATACATCTCGCCCAGCGCCTCGACGGAGTTCTGCAGCGCGAAGGCGGACGCGATGATGGCTCCGGCCCCGATGGCCCCGACCACGACCATCGGGGCGATCAGCTGACTGAACAGCGAACGGTTTCTGAAATAGGCGACCATCAGCCCCGGCTCCCGTGTCTGGACAACATTCGTGTCGATGCAGGCAGCAGCCGGATCAAGGCGCGCTTACGTCAAAACCTTCGGCGCGAAAAATGTCGCGGGCGGCCTCGCTTCGCAGGAATTCGAGAAAGTCGGTGACGTCCGCCTTGCCCGCCGAGGCCTTCAGTGGCGCCATGTAATAGCGTATGGGTTTGTGCAGTGCTGGATCGACCGCATGCAGCGGCTGCAACTGATCCGTCAGGTTGGATTTGAACAGGATGCCGACCGTACCCGGGCTGGACGTGGCGAGCGCGGCGGCCACCAACTGGACGTGCTTGCGCGTCTGGATCTTGTGCCTGACCTGCTCCCACAAGCCGGTGGCTTCGAGCGCTTCTTTCGCGTGGCGGCCGAACGGCGCAGTGCTGGGGTCTCCGATGAGGATGGCCGTGACCTTGTCGGACGCAAGCTCCTGCCAGTCGAGGCGTTGCAGCGGGCTGCTCTTGACGCTTGCCACGACCAGCGCGTTGCCCCAGGGGCTGGCAATCCGGTCGGATGCGACCAGGCCGTTTCCAAGGGCGAAATCCATCCAGTCGCGGTCGGCGGATACGAACACGTCGGCCTTCAGCGCGCCGCCGCTCAGGCCCTTGGCGAGAAGCCCGGACGACTTGCAGATATGGGTGAATCGAACGGGGTGGCTTGCACGATACAAAGCCTCGACCTTGTTCATGGCATCGCACGTGGAGTTGGCCAATGCCAGGGTCAGCTCGCCTGCCTGCGCCTGCGGAAAGAAACTGGCGACAATGAATACCGAAACGAATAGCCCGTGACGGGATATTGAGTTCATGCAGCCCCCTGTGGTTTCGCCCCGGATCGCATTCCGGTACGTTCTTATGGCGGACAGCAGATCTGGCCGCTTGCATTTCAATATACGCAGAATGGTCATTTTTGAAAACCTGCTGAATTAACATACAGCTATATGCGAATACGTTTCAATTGAACACAGCTGGGATGCCATGCCACGCAATGAACTTCCAGCGCCAAACACCCTCCCTGTGTATCGGGGCAATAGAAAGGGAGTCCTGCGGGCTCGCGTCGCCGCCGCGCGGGAGAGGACCGGGCCACACATGCAATCCGAAATTAACGAATCCGTCTTTGCCGGCTTCAAGCGGGTGCTCGACAAGGGCACGCTGATCTTCGCGCTCATCATCGCGGTCCTGTTCGCCATGATTTTCTACCAGCAGCAGCGCTCGGCCGAGGCCGAGCGCTCGGTGGAACACACGCGGCGTGTGATCGCGTACATCGACGCGCTGCGCACCTACCTGCTCAACCTCGACACCGCGGTTCGCAAATACGCCGAGTCGCAAAACCCCGCCGACCTCGATCCCAAGCTGATATGCCGCCAGGCGCAGTGCCCCAGCGCCGGGCAGCTGATCGCCTTGGTCGGTCCCGGCAACGCCCAGGCTGCCCGGCTGGCGCCGCTGCCGGCGCTGCAATCGGCACTGGAGACCGGATTCAGCGCGCTCCAGCAGCGCGCGGCGGCGGGGAGCGATGCCAGGCCGCTGGAGCGTGAACTCGGTGGGTTCGACAAGTCCGCCATCGAGCAGATCCACCGCATTCTGATCGAGGCCGGACGGGAAGAGCTGAACCAGCTGGAAACGCGCGAAACGGTGCGCATCCGCGACCAGAACCTGACCTCGGCGCTGCTGGGGGTGGCCGGGCTGTGGACGGGGCTGGCGCTGCTCGGGCTGTACCGGGAAACCATACGCCTGATCCGGGCGGGCGTGCACGCCGAGCAGACGATCAGGCAGCTCAGTCTGCACGACCCGCTTACGGGGCTGGCCAACCGGCGGTTTCTGAACGAAAACGAAAAGCATTTGATCGCCGGCGCGAGGCGCTCGCAGATACGGATGGCGGTCCTCGCCGTCGATCTGGACGACTTCAAGGCAGTCAACGACCGGTATGGGCACGCAGCCGGCGACGAGGTTCTGGTGGCGTCGGCGAACCGGATGAAGCAGTTGCTGCGCGAGGCGGACGTGATCGCCCGCATCGGCGGCGACGAGTTCGTCATCGTGCTGGGCCAGGTCGACGATGCGGCGGCCGCGCGCGAGGTTGCAAGCCGCGTGGTGGAAAGCCTGAGCCGGCCGATACCGCTTGCCGGAGGCGAGACCGCCCGCATCGGGGCGTCGGTGGGGATTGCGATGTGCTGCGACGCCGGGGAAACGCTGGGCAGCCTGCTCAAGACAGCCGATGCTGCGCTTTACGCGGCTAAACGCGAGGGCAAGCACACCTACCGCGAGGCCGACGCTTCAGCCGTTTGAAGCCCTGTGCCGGCCCCGCGGCCACTAGCAGTGCATGCTCAACCAGCGTCCGGATGCGGCGTCGACGTAGCCGATCGTCGCTTTCCTGGCGCCGAGATCGACGAACAGCTCGCAGCGCAGCTCGCCGTGGCGCCAGCGCATCGCCACGCTGCTTTCGCTGGAATACATCAGGTGGAATACGCCGTCGAACGCGGGATAGCTGCTGCGGAATTCCATCAGCTTGAGCAGGCGCCGCACCACGGGCGATTTCACGGCGGCGTCGACCTCGGCCGCGCTGTAGCGGTGACGGTTGACGTCGCGCTGCTCGCCTGTCGCCTCCGTCAATTCCTGATCGTTGCTGCCCGCAAGCAGGCCGACGTAGTAGACCTGCGGCGTGCCCGGCGCGAAAAACTGGATGGCGCGGGCGGCAATATAGGCGTCGTCGTCGCGCTTGAGCGCGTCGTAGTAGGTGCAGGTGAGCTGGTAGATCGCGCCTACGCTGTGCACGTGGGCAGCGGAGCGGCGCAGGATAGGGTCGGCCGAACGCTGGCTGACGTTGTCGATCACCGCCTGGATCCTGTCCTTGGGCAACATGCCTTCGACGTCCGGAATGCAGATGCCGTCGTGCGTGTCGAGCACGGTGAACTGGTTGCGCGGGCACATGCGCAACCACTGCTTGAGATGGACGCCGTTGGCGTCGAACAGCGAATGCAGCAACAGCGGCGCCAGTGCAAAGCCGTAGGGATGCATGCCGTGCAGCGCGATGGCGTACTGGAAGCTGGCGTGGTCGTGCACCTCGGGCAGGGTTTCCGCGCCGTGCTCGCGCGCGACGCCGTCGATCCACTTGAGGAGGTCGTAGACGTCCGGCTCGACGAGGTAGCAGCTGGTGCCGATCTTCTTGATGGTGTAGCCGAAGGCATCGAGGCGAAACAGTTTCACGCCGCGCGCGGCGAGAAAGCCGATGGCGTCCTCCATCAGCGCATAGGTCCTGGGCGAACGGTAGTCGAGGTCGATCTGGTGCTCGGTGAAGGTGCACCAGACGCGGCCGCGGCTGCCGTCGGCGAAGACCACCTCGCGGAACGGTTCCTTTTCCTTGCGGATATGGATACGCGCCAGGTCGTCCTGCGAAATCGGGCCGAGCTGGTCGACGTGCACGAACAGGTCGGCATATTCGGACGCGTAGCCTCTGGCGACGAAGTCCCTGAACTCGACGGATTCGTCCGAGATGTGGTTGAGGGTGAGGTCGAGGCAGAGGTCGAAGCGCGCCGAGATTTTTTCGATGTCGGCCCAGCTGCCGTATTTCGGGTCGATTTCCTTGTGCGTCAGCGGCGCGAAGCCGCCGTCGGCGTTCGACGGGTACGGCGGCAGGATGTGGATGCCGCCGATGGCGGCGGCGAAATGCCGGTCGATGAGGTCGTGCAGCTCGGCCAGATTGGCGCCCATGCGGTCGGGATAGGCGATCAGCTGGACCTGGTTGCGCAGGGGCATGGCGGCTCGAGTGCTATGCCGGGACGGCACAGCGGCGGTCCGGCGGGGGGCGATCGATACGGATGGTCACGCCGCGTCGCGGTTTTCGACGGGCGACGCGCGCAGCTGTTTGAACAGCTCCAGCACATGGCGGGTCCAGTGCCCGATGTCGTAGCGATCGATGAGCGCATCCATGCGCTGCATGCGTGCGCGCTGCTCCTCGCGCGGCATGTCCAGCGCACGGTCGATCGCCGCATCCATCTGGACGAGACTGTAGGGGTTGACCAGCACGGCGTCCTGCAGCTCGACCGCGGCGCCGGCGAACTCGGACAGCACCAGCACGCCGCTTTCATTGACGTGGGCGGCGATGAATTCCTTGGCGACCAGATTGAGGCCGTCGCGCAGCGGGGTGACCCAGCAGATGTCGGCGGCCCGGTAATGGCAGAGCGTGTCGGCGAACGGCATCGGCGTGGTCGACAGCAGGATGGGCTGCCAGGATAGGGTGCCGATATGGCCGTTGATGCGGCCCACCAGCTGTTCGATGGACTGCTGCGCCTTTTTGTAGGCGCGCATGCCGTCGGCCGCCGCCACCGCGGTGACCAGCAGTTTGACCTTGCCGTGCAGCTCGGGACGGCGCTGCAGCAGGCGTTCGTAGGCCAGCAGCATCTCGCGGGTGCCCTTGGCGTAGTCGACGCGGCCGATCGAGACGATGATCTTTTCCTGCGGGATGTCGCGCCGGATTTGCGCAACCTGCGCCAGCCTTTCGGCTTGCTGGACCGTGTTCCTGATCAGTTCGGCGTGGGTGCCGATGGGAAAGGCGTCGATCTGGATCCGGCGCCCGCCGCTCCTGATCGCCACCGGCGTAACCGGTTCGGACAGCGCCGAGCCGGTGGCGCGCAGCTCGTCGGGCACGGGGCGTTCGTCCACTTCGTCCAGCGGGCGCAATGACTGCACGACCGAGATGAAGTTTCTCGCATAGCGGGGAATGTGGAACCCCACCACGTCGCAGTCGAGCAGGCTGTCCACGATCTCGTCGCGCCACGGCAGGATGTTGAAGACATCGGGCGACGGGAACGGCGTGTGGTGGAAGAAGGCGATGCGCACGTCTGGGCGCATTTCGCGCACGAACTTCGGAACCAGCCACAGGTTGTAGTCGTGCACCCACACCACGGCGCCCGGCGCGGCTTCTTCGCAGGCCGCTTCGGCGAACAGGCGGTTGACTTCGCGGAAGGTGGCCCAGTCGCAGTTTTCGGTGGAATACAGCGAGGGGAAGCTGTTGAGGATGGGCCACAGCGCCTCTTTCGAGGTGATGTGGTAGAACTGGCCGATCTGGTCGCTGGTGAGCGGCAGGCGCACCACCTCGTAGCTGCCGTAGCTGTCGTCCACGGTGATGCGTCGCTCGAATCTGACCGGTTTGCCGGCCGCGGCCTTTTTCCAGGCGACCCAGCTGGCGCGGTCGGTCTGCCCGATGAAGCCCTTGAGCGCGGGGACGATGCCGTTGGGACTGGCGTTTTCCCGGAGGACGGTTTTGCCGCCTACGACATGTTCCTCATAGGGCTGCCTGTGATAGACGATGACCAGTGATGAAGCCATGGGAGTCCTCCATTCGGTGAAAACGTTGCAGCGCGTCGAGCACGCCGGCCGCGCCCGCATGCGGGCTGCGGTACACGTTGTCGTGTTTCTGGATCGCCGCGTCGAGTGCGGCCTCGCGGTTGCCCACCGCCACGCCGGCCAGCCCGGTGGCAAACATCGACAGGTCGTTGAGCGTGTCGCCGGCGACCAGGGTGCGCTGCGCGGGCAGCTTCAGCGCCTGCAGGGTGCGCAGCAGGGTGGGGCCCTTCTGCACGCCGCGCGGCAGCACGTCGAAATACAGGTTGTCCGAGATCAGGACGTCGAAGCCGAGCTTCTGCACCGCGTGGCGGGCTTCGTGGGCATGGTCGGGATCCGTGTAGAAATAGGAGCGGCGCCGGCCGCTGACGCCCGGCTGCTCGCTCAACCCCGGGTGCTGCTGCATGGCCTTGCCGATGCGGGCGTGCGCATCGGCCGGCCAGCTTTCGTCCAGCCACTGCTCCAGATGCGGCAGGGGGGTGTACGCAGGGCCGCAGGCGACACTGGTGCCGACGTCGCCGACCATGTGGTCGGGCTGCACCGGCAGTTCCTTGGCCAGGCCACGCATGAAGTCGAGGCCGCGCCCGCTGACGAAAATCAGCACGAGCTCGTCGCGGCGCTGCGCGATCCAGTCGTACAGTGTGGCGCGTTCTTCGCTGCTGCCGCCGAGAAAAGTTCCGTCCAGATCGGTGGCGAGGATGGTTTGCGGCACGCCGCCGCCCACGCTACGCAATACTGCGGGGCCAGATGACGAACGGGCCGGGAGCGAAATCTTCAGTCGTGTCGGACATGCAGTCTCCAAAATCGGGGCGGCGATGAACGCACGCGCGTTGGAAGGGATGGCCAGGGGATAGCGTGCGCCCTGTCGTGCAGGGCATCGGCCCAGGGATGTCACCGTTGGGTGGATCGGGCGGGAAAAATCACGGGCGCTGACGACGGCCGGGCAATCGCTGGTTGGCTTAAAACCAGCACATAACAATTGCACAAATACGTTTTGTGCAAAACGAATGCTAACCGAAATGCCCCAGCCTGGCAATCCTTGCGTGCGTCACAACGGCGGGGAAGGCACGAACGGCCTGGGTTTCAGGCCGCTTCGGCTGTCAGGCGTGGGGTGGTTATTTGGTCAGCGCCATGAACAGCTGCGGCAGACGTTCCGGCAGCCGCTCGACGTGGTCGATGACGGTGTACTGGCGGCCGAAGATGTCGCTGACGTATTCGTCGGCCTTGGGGTCGAGGCTGATGCAGTAGGGAAAGATGCCCTGCTGGTCGAGTTCCTTGGCGGCCTGGCGGGCGTCCTCGATGAGCAGGCGTTCGTCGTGGGCGTCGACGTCGGACGGACGGCCGTCGGTGAGGATGAGCATGAGCTTCTTGTCGGCGGAACGCGCGCCGAGGTAATGCGCGGTGTGGCGCATGGCAGCGCCCATGCGGGTGGAGTAGCCCGCCTCCATCGCGGCCAGGCGCGCCTTGACGTCGTCGTTGAAGTGTTCGCCGAAACCCTTGATGTGCAGGTAGCGCACGTCGTGGCGGGTGTTGGAATGAAAACCCGCGATGGCGAACGGATCACCCAGCTTTTCGATCGCCCAGGCCAGCAGCGAGACCGCTTCCTGGCTGAGTTCCAGAATGGTCTGGTCGGAACCGCCCGCTTTTTCGTTGAGCGATTCCGACAGGTCGAGCAGCAGCATGACGGCGATGTCGCGGCCGTCGGTGCGGTGGCTCATGTTGATGCGCGGGTCGGGGGTGGCGCCACCCTTGAAGTCGATGAGCGAGCGGATCGCCACATCGAGGTCGAGCTCGCTGCCCTCTTCCTGGTAGCGGATGCGCACCTTATCCTGCGGCTTCAACAGATCGAGCATTTTCTTCAGCTGCTTGGCAAGCGCACTGTGCTTGGCGAGCAGGCGGTCGATGTCGGCCGGGTTGCCGCTCGGATGGAGCGCTTCGTACACGCTGACCCAGTCCGGGCGGTAGGTCTGGCTGCTGTAGTCCCACTCGGGATAGTGGCGCGGCGGCAGGCCGCGGATTTCTTCGCCCGGCTCGATATTGCGTTCCTGGTCGAAGGCTTCTTCCTCGTCGCCTTCCTCGATGAATTTCCACAATTGGCGGTTGTCGTCGCGGTAGTCCACTACGGTGTCGTCGAAGTGCACCTTGGCGAACTGGTCGCTCTGGCGGCGTGTCTTCGCGACGTAGGAAAGCGCCAGCGCGGCGATGTCCTTCGTGCTGGATGCGCCCGCTTCCATGATCGCGTGGAAACGCTGCACGTAATCCAGCAGGTCGGCGTCGGCATAGCCGTGATCGCGATCGAGCAGCGCGCGCGACAGCATCGCCATGCGGTGACGCAGGCAGGACGTGGTCTCGGGATCGCAGGCGCTCTCCACCGGCTTGGGATGCAGCGCGAGGAACAACGTACGCAGGCCGGGGTATTCGCGGATCAGCAGGGTCTCGATGCGGCAGTCCTCGAAGAACTCGACGGCCATGCGCTGGAACGGGCTCCAGTTGTCGGCGATCTGCGCTTCGGACCAGCGGCGGTGGCCGACGATGTGGGCGAGCGTGGCGCGGTAGCGGTCTAGACCGCTGACGAAAATACCCTCTCCCGCAAGCGGGAGAGGGTGGCCCACCGGGCCGGGGGAGGGAGCGCCCGCGCTGGCTCCCTCTCCCCCAGCCCCTCCCCCGCTTGCGGGGGAGGGGAGGATGAGGTCGTCCTGCACGTCGGGCAGGCGGATGCCGAGCTTGTCGTAATACGGGATCGGCTTGCGGATTTCGTCGAAGGCGGTGGAATACGGCACCAGATGGTCGCTGTCCTGCCACAGGCCGCGCAGGTACAGATCGAGCTTGCGCTCGACGTCCACCAGCAAAGTCCCATGACGTTCGCGCTGCAGCACCGCGCGGCTGTCAGCCGATTGCAGGCTGAAGTAATCCTTCTGCCGCTCGGGATGGGTGCCGTAGTTGCGAATGCCGTATTCGACCCAGTTCTTCAGGCCGACCAGCGTGAGCTGGTTGAGTAGGGCCGGCGCCTGGGCGAAGAATTCCGGCAGGCCCGGGCTGGGGAAGGTGGTGTGGTGGCCGTGGATGGAGCCGGTGGTGCGCTCCATGAAATCGAGCGTGATATCGAGATAGTGCTGCAGCTGTTCAGCCGATGCCAGCCGCCGCGCCACCGGTGCCAGCGTCTGCAAAAAAGGCGCGATGGCGCGACCGTTGGGCGACTTCTGCATGCGCTGGATCAGCGCCATCACCGCCGGCAAGGCCGCTTCACTCACGGCTTTGGCGGTGGACGGCCACTCTTCCATGAACGCCAGCATCGGTTCCGCGCCGCGCCCGAGCTTGCCGATGACCCGGCCCGCTTCCAGGTAGGCGTCGCGGCCCTCGGGCGTGAGCACCGACAGGGCTTCCGCCATGCAGTCCTCGAACACCTCCTCCACCTGCGGAAAGCGGGTGTCGAGCTGCTTCCAGTAAGCAGCCATGAGGGGATGCTGGTATTCGGTTTCGGTCATGGTCCGGACAATCTCCCGTAGGCTGGGCTGAGGCACGAAGCCCAGCGCAGGCCAGTCATGTTGGGCTTACTGCGTCAGCCCAACCTACACGCTACGTTGTTGGTCACGCAAACGTCGCGTCGATGGCGTGATCGAGCGTCTCGCGGATGTCGGCGTCGTCGGTGATCGGGCGCACCAGCGCCATGCGGCAGGCATCGCGCGGTTCCACGCCGTCCTTGATCAGCGTCGCCGCGTACACCAGCAGACGCGTCGAAATGCCTTCATCGAGACCATGCCCTTTCAGGCTGCGGGCGACGCCGCCGATCTTCACCAGCTGTGCCGCCACCGCTTCGTCCATGCCGGTCTCTTTCGCCACGATCTGCGCTTCCAGCACGGCATCGGGATAGTCAAAATCGAAGGCGGTGAAGCGCTGCTTGGTCGACTGCTTGAGATCCTTCATCAGCGTCTGGTAGCCGGGGTTGTAGGAAATCACCAGCTGGAAATCGGGATGCGCGTGGATCAGCTCGCCCTTCTTGTCGAGCGGCAGGGTGCGGCGGTGATCGGTGAGCGGGTGGATCACCACGGTGGTGTCCTGGCGCGCTTCGACGATTTCATCCAGATAGCAGATGGCGCCGATGCGCGCGGCGGTGGTGAGCGGGCCGTCGAGCCAGCGGGTGCCGTTGGCTTCCAGCAAATAACGCCCCACCAGGTCGCTCGCGGTCATGTCCTCGTTGCAGGCCACGGTGATGAGCGGCTTGTTCAGCTTCCACGCCATGTATTCGATGAAGCGCGATTTGCCGCAGCCGGTGGGGCCTTTCACCATCACCGGCAGACGGTTGCGGTAGGCGGCCTCGTACAGCGCGACTTCGTTCTTCTGCTGCTGATAGAAGGGTTCCTGCTCAACCTTGTACTGGTCTTTGTCGATCATGTTCGTTCCTCGCTGCGAAGAAAAAACCCCGCCGGAGCGGGGTTTTCGAGTCGAGAGCCGAGAGCACTCTCCGCTCTCGACTCATTACTCTCGGCTTACTTATGCACGCCCAGCTTTTCACGCCAGCCGGGGAAGATCTTGTCGGCGTCGCCGGGGAAGGACTCGAACGCGCGGGCGAATTCCTTGTGCTCTTTCGCGTATTCGATCGGGTCGGCGCCCGACTTCCAGCACTCGTACGACTGACGCAGCGAGATCGCGCCAGCGGCGGGGCTGTCGATATGGCCGTAGGAGCCGCCGCCGGAGGTATTGATGACGTTGCCGTGACCCAGGTTCTCGAAGAAGCCGGGCAGACGCAGTGCGTTCATGCCGCCGGAGATGATCGGGGTGGTGGGCTTCATGCCGTACCACTTCTGGAAGTAGACCGGACCCTGGCACTCGTCGCGCTCGATCATGTAGGCGATGACCTTGTCGGAGGTTTCGCCTTCCATCTTGCCGTAGCCCATGGTCCCGACGTGGATACCGGACGCACCTTGCAGACGCGACATCTTGGCCAGCACGAACGCGGTGTAGCCGCGCTTGGCGCTGGGAGAGGTGATCATGCCGTGGCCGGCGCGGTGGTAGTGCAGGTACTGGCTGGGGTACTGACGGCGGGCGGTGGTGACCATGCCGGGGCCGCCGACGAAACCGTCGACCAGGAAAGCCAGCTTGTCGGCATCGGGGCCGAAGGTCTCCAGGCCGAAGTCGGCGCGGGCGCACATTTCGTAGTGGTCATCGGCAGTGATGTTCAGGGAGAACAGCTTGGCCTGGCCTGTTTCGTCCTGTGCGCGCTTCATCGAGTCGTACACCAGCGGCAGCACTTTCTTCAGCGGGCAGAACACCTGGTTACCTTGGGGTTCGTCGTTCTTGATGAAGTCGCCGCCCAGCCAGAACTGGTAGGCCGCAGCCGCGAACGGCTCGGGACGCAGACCCAGCTTCGGCTTGATGATGGTGCCGGAGATGTAGCCGCCATCCTTGACCGGACGACCGAGGATGCGCCACATGTCGGAGATGTCACGCGACGGACCGTCGAACATCTGGATGGCGCGCTCGGGCACGTAGAAGTCAATCATCTTGGCGTGCTCGATGTCGCCCATGCCCTGGTTGTTGCCGATCACCAGGGTCAGGAAGGAAACGATCATGAAGCGGCCGTCGGTGACGTTACGGTCGAACAGCTCGATCGGGTAGGCGATCCGCATGTCTTCGGTGGCTTCGTCGATCAGGTACACCAGCGCGTCGACGCCCTTGGTGAAGTCGTCGGTGGTGGACACTTCGACGTTGGTACCGGTGGAGGACTCGGCGGCGAAGTGAGCGGCTGCTTCCAGGTAGCCGTGGCCGGACTTCGGCTTCATCTTGTAGGCGACGAGGATGTGCTTGCCACCCTTGATCAGATCTTCCTCTTTCAGGCTGAGGTCGGCGTAACGTGCGGATTGATCCATTGCATGACTCCTGGCTAGGTAAATAAATTCAGGAGCGCCTGCCCCCGAAACCGATGGACGGACTATACGCACCGACTTATATAATGAATATTAAATTGTTATGATAAAAACCATATCATTTTACTTATACATAAATGCGCCGTCTGACGCTCCGCCAATTCAGGGTTTTCGATGCGGTTGCCCGCCATCTTTCGTTTTCCAGGGCGGCTGAGGAACTGCACCTCTCCCAGCCCGCCGTCTCCATGCAGGTCAAGGGGCTGGAAGACATCGTGGGCCTGCCGCTCACCGAGCAGCTGGGTAAAAAGATCTTCCTCACCGAGGCCGGGCGTGAGGTGCTGCACGCCAGCCAGGCCATCACCGCGCGCCTGAACGACCTGCAGCACAATCTGGCGCAACTGCGGAGCATCGACACCGGCCGCCTCAACATTGCCTCGACGTCGACGGTGAACGCCGTCGCCACCGATATCCTCGCCCGCTTTCGCGGCCGCCATCCCGGGGTGTCGATTCATCTGGACGTCTCCAACCGTGCCGAGGCGCTGGACCAGCTGGTCGGCAACCGCATCGATCTGGCCATCATGGGCCAGGTGCCGGACGGGCTGGGCCTGGAAGCTACTCGTTTCATGGACAACCCGCTGGTCGTCATCGCCGCGCCGGACCATCCGCTGGCCCGCAAAAAGCGGATTTCCGTGCGCGAGCTGGCGTCCGAGTCGTTCCTGGTGCGCGAAGCCGGCTCCGGCACCCGCGGCGCGATGGAACGCTTCTTCGCCGCCCGCGGACTGGAAATCCAGAGCAGCATGGAAATGAGCAGCAACGAGGCGATCAAGCAGGCGGTGCAGGCCGGGCTGGGACTGGGCATCCTGTCGCTGCAGACGCTGGAGATGGAACTGGCACTCAAGCGGCTGGCCGTGCTCAAGGTCGAGGGCTTCCCCATCATGCGCCACTGGTACATCGTGCACCGCGCCGACAAACGGCTTTCGCCGGTGGCGCAGGCATTCAAGGAATTCGTGCTGCCGCCGGCTGGCTGATTGCGCCACCCTGCACTAGAATCACGCCAGTCGGGGTACCAGCCCCCGGCGTCAGGATGTCCCATCCGCAAGACGGTGTCCCGTCCAAGCCTGGTGTTTATCCTTTAACTTGGAGCGTATTTCTTGGACACCGTACCCACCGCCGCACCCGCAAGCCCCACTCTGGGCGAAGCCTTCAAATACTGGCTCAAGCTCGGTTTCATCAGCTTCGGCGGACCCGCCGGCCAGATTTCCATCATGCATCAGGAACTGGTAGAGAAACGCCGCTGGATTTCCGAGCAGCGCTATCTGCATGCGCTCAACTATTGCATGCTGCTGCCCGGCCCCGAGGCCACCCAGCTGGCGATCTATATCAGCTGGCTGCTGCACGGCATACGCGGTGGGATCATCGCAGGCGTGCTGTTTTTCCTGCCTTCGTTTCTGCTGCTGTCGCTGCTCGCCGGCCTCTACCTCGCCTATGGCAACCTGCCGTGGGTGCAGGGGGTTTTCTACGGCATCCGGCCGGCGGTGGTCGCGGTGGTGCTGTTCGCGGCGTGGCGCATCGGCAGCCGGGCGCTGAAGAACGAAGTGCTGTGGGGGATGGCGGCGCTCGCCTTCATCGGCATTTTCGTCTTCGACATCGCGTTTCCGTGGATCGTGCTGGGCGCGGGGCTCCTCGGTGCAATCGGCGGCAAGCTCGCGCCGCACAAATTCAGGAGCGGCGGCGGCCACGGCGCCAGCGCAAAGGAATACGGCCCGGCGCTGATCGACGACGACACCCCGCCGCCGGCCCACGCGCGCTTCAGTTGGCGCACGCTGGCACTCAAGCTTGGCGCCTTCGTGCTGATCTGGCTCGGCGCGATGCTGGCGATGCGGGGGATGCCCGATCTCTACGACATGGGCGACTTCTTCACCAAGGCGGCCTTCCTCACCATCGGCGGCGCCTATGCGGTGCTGCCCTATGTGTATCAGGGCGGGGTCGAGCATTTCCAGTGGCTGACCGGCCCGCAGATGATGGACGGCCTGGCGCTGGGCGAGGCCACGCCGGGGCCGCTGATCATGATCGTCACCTGGGTCGGCTACCTCGGCGGCGTCGCCAAGGAGGTGTTCGACCACCCGGTCGCGGCAGGGCTGGCGGGTGCAGGGGTCGCGACCTTCTTCACCTTCCTGCCGTCTTTTTTGTTCATCCTGGTCGGCGGTCCGCTGGTGGAAGCGACGCGCGGCGAAATCCGCTTCACCGCGCCGCTCACCGGCATCACCGCAGCGGTGGTCGGCGTCATTCTCAACCTCGCCGCATTCTTTGCCTGGCACACCTTCTGGCCGCAGGGCACGGTCGGCACGCCGTTCGCGGGACCCTTCGACGGGTTTCCCGTCATCGTCGCCATCGCCGCCTTTGTTGCCCTGTGGAAATACAAGGCCGATATCATGCAGGTGATCGGCGTATGTGCCCTGCTCGGTCTGGTTTATTCATTCTTGATGTGAGGACATTCATGGAACCTACTGCACAACCCCTGAAGCGCTGCGGATGCGGCAGCCCAAGCGAGAAATGCGAGGAATTGGCGCGCACGATCAAACCCGCCCAGCTCGACCCCGACACCACGCTGGTGTTCGACGTGCGGCGCGAAGCCGATTACGCCGCGTCCAATGAGACCATTCCCGGCGCGTTGTGGAAAAATCCGGACAAGATCGACGCCTGGATCGGCGCCGTCCCGCGCACGCTCGACGTGGTGATCTACTGCGTGCGCGGCGGTTCCGTATCGAACAGCGTGGTCGACCGCCTGCAGGCCGCAGGCGTCAAGGCGCGCTTCATCGAGGGCGGCCTCGAGGCGTACAAGGCGGCGGGCGGCAAAGTCATCTCAAAATGAAATGGGTCACCCGCGAGCGGCCCAAGATCGACCGCATCGCCTGCCCCTGGCTGATCGCGCGCTTCATCGACCCGGCAGCCGAGTTTCTCTATGTGCCCGCCGACCAGGTGCTGCAGGTGGCGGAAGCAACCGGCGCGATTCCTTATGACATCCCGGGTGTGGAATACGGCCATATTGGCGAACTGTGCAGCTTCGACGCCTTTCTGCGTATTCACCCGCTGATCGACCCGGCCTTGCAGCAGCTCGCCGTTATCGTGCGTGGGGCTGATACCGGCCGCCTTGATCTGGCGCCACAGTGCGCCGGATTGCTGGCGCAATCGCTGGGCCTGTCGGCGATGTTCGCAGACGACCATGTGATGCTGCAGCACGGCATGCTGATGTACGACGCGTACTACGCCTGGCTCAAGCAGGCGCGCACCGAGCGCCACGGCTAAAACCCTTATGGCAAGGGGGTCTGGCCTACCCAAAGGAAGTAGTTGACTGGTTTACTTGGTTATTCTATGGTTCGCCTTCGCAATTATTTTCTGAACGCAAGGACTGCATCATGGAACGTGAAATCAACGGAAAAATGGTCGAAACCGACCCCGAAGGCTATCTGGTGAACCTGGAAGACTGGTCCGAGGAACTGGCGGTCGAACTCGCCAAGGAAGACAAACTCGAGCTGGGCGACGATCACTGGAAAGTGATCCATTACATGCGTGACCAGTTCGCCCAGAACGGCACCGCGCCCAACCTGCGCTTCCTGCAGAAGGGCCTGAAGGAAGAGTTCGGCGACGAATGGGGCGACAAAAAATTCCTGTTCGACCTGTTCCCGTTCGGCCCCGCCAAGCAGGCCGGCCGCTACGCCGGCACCCCGAAGCCGACCGGCTGCGTATAAGTACACGCACCCGTCGCATCAAAACGCCCCGCCCCGTGCGGGGCGTTTTGTTTGGCAAACCCCTCGTAGGAGCGTCTTCCAAGGCGCGACTTGTTTGAAGTCCGCTACACCGTCTCGCGGAACATGAAATACACCGCGCCCATCAGGCACAGGGCCGCCCACAGAAAATCCCACTTCAGCTCCACCTTCATGTAGAGCACGGCGAACGGAACGAACACCGTCAGGGCAATGACTTCCTGCATGATTTTCAGTTGCGGCAGGCTCATGACGGTGAAGCCGATGCGGTTGGCAGGCACCTGCAGCAGGTACTCGAACAGGGCGATGCCCCAGCTGGCGAAGGCGGCGATCACCCACGGCTGGTTGTTCATGTCTTTGAGATGCGCATACCACGCGAAGGTCATGAAGACGTTGGACAGCGTGAGCAGGATCAGGGTTTGCAGGGAAGCGGGCATGGCGTCGATCCAAAACGGCAGACGCGCGAATTGTAGGGGCCTCTCGCGTTAAAATGCCGCTTTTCTTCGACAGGTCAGACCTATGAATGCGCCTCTGGTCGGTGTGGTGATGGGCTCTTCCAGCGACTGGGAGGTGATGAAGCACGCGGCGATGCTGCTGAAGCAGCTGGGCATCCCCTTCGAAGCGAAAGTGGTATCCGCGCACCGCACGCCGGATCTGCTATACGAATACGCCTCGACCGCCGAAGCGCGCGGGATCAAGGCCATCATCGCGGGCGCCGGCGGCGCCGCCCACCTGCCGGGCATGATCGCCGCCAAGACCATCGTACCGGTGCTGGGCGTGCCGGTGCCGTCGAAATACCTCAAGGGGATCGATTCGCTGCTCTCCATCGTGCAGATGCCGAAGGGCATCCCGGTCGCGACCTTCGCCATCGGCGAGGCGGGCGCCGCCAACGCGGCGCTGTTCGCCGCGGCGCTGATCGCGCGCTTCGACAACGGCCTGGCCGAACAGCTGCATGACTTCCGCAAGGGACAATCCGATTCGGTGATGGCAATGGACCTGCCCGATGTCGAGTAAGCCGCTGCCTACGCTGCCTATTTTGCCGGGGGCAACCCTGGGTATTCTCGGCGGCGGCCAACTCGGCCGCATGTTCACCATCGCCGCCCGCACCATGGGCTACAAGGTGATGGTGCTCGACCCCGACTTCGCCAGCCCCGCCGGGCAAATGGCCGACGTCCACCTGCAGGCCGACTACACCGACCACGGCGCCTTGAAGCAGCTCGGCGCCGCCTGCGCCGCCGTCACCACCGAATTCGAAAACGTGCCGGCCGCCAGCCTGATCGAGCTGTCGAATCATTGCCGGGTGTCGCCGGGCGCAGCGGCCGTCGCCATTGCGCAGGACCGCAGCCACGAAAAATCCTGGCTGCGCGAGCAGGGTTTCGCCACCGCGCCGTTCGCGCTGATCGACGGCGAGGCCGACCTCGAGGCCGCACTGGCGGCGACCGGCACCCCGGCGCTGCTGAAAGTGTCGCGCTTCGGCTACGACGGCAAGGGCCAGGCGCGCATCGGCACGCTCAACGACGCGCGTGCCGCGTTCCGCGAATTCGGCGGCCAGCCCTGCGTGCTGGAAGGCTTCGTCAAGCTGGAGCGCGAGGTGTCGGTGGTGCTGGCGCGCAGCGATGCCAGCGAATGCGCGCTGTTCCCGGTCGCCGAAAACCGCCACGAAAACGGCATTCTCGACGTCTCCATCGTCCCCGCCCGCGTGCCCGACAGCCTTGCGCAGCAGGCCCGCGACATGGCGCGCGCAATCGCCGACAAGCTCGGCTACGTCGGCGTGATGGCAGTCGAGTTCTTCGTCGTCGGCGGCCAGCTGATGGTCAACGAAATCGCGCCGCGTCCGCACAATTCCGGCCACTACACGCTGGACGCCTGCGTCACCGACCAGTTCGAGCAGCAGGTGCGCGCACTCGCCGGCCTGCCGCTGGGCGACACCCGCCTGCTGTCGCCGGTGGCGATGGTCAACATCCTCGGCGACCGCTGGCATAACGGCGGGCCGCACTGGGATGCGCTGCTCGCGCACGACAACATCAAGCTGCACCTGTACGGCAAGGAGGCGGCACGGCCGGGACGCAAGATGGGTCATTTCAACGTGCTCGACGCCGACCTGGAAACCGCGCTGAAGTTGGCCGAGCAGATGCGTCATGCGCTCTAGCGCATTCAATACAAGTTGGCGTTGTAGCAGCGCGCTTGCGTTAGTCGTCCTGTGCGGCAGCGCCAGCTCTGCCGCAAGCGACGTGCGACTGCCCCTGCGCATCGGCCCGCATGCCTTCCAGGTCGAAGTTGCGGCGACTGAGCAACAACGCCAGCGCGGCCTGATGGGCCGCACCCACCTCCCCGCCGATGGCGGCATGCTGTTCGTGTTCGAGGAGCCGGGGCGGCATTGCTTCTGGATGCGCGACACGCCGCTGCCGCTGTCGATTGCCTTCATCGATGCGGCGGGCCGCATTGCCGGCCTCGCCGACATGCAGCCGCGCAGCGAGACGCCGCATTGCCCCCCGGCCGAGATCCGCTACGCGCTGGAAGTGCGGCAAGGCGAATTCCAGCGCCGCGGCATCACGGCGCGCGACCAGGTCGAGGGGCTGCCGCGCTAGTGTCGTGAATCACACTAGGGCGAGATCGACAGCAGCTCAAGCGCCATGTCGCTGCCCCGGTCATCGCTGCGCAGCACGCGCACCGGCAGGTAGTACCTGTCGATCGCCAACCAGATTTCAAAACGGCCGTCCCCATCGTCCCGCCGCGCAAGATGCAGGGTGCGCAATGCGCCCAGCGCGGTTTCCAGGATGGTCTCGCCGCGCACCTCGTACGCGTAGTTGCGCAGCTTCTTGCCGTTGAACACGGTGTAGGCCAGCGCCCCGTCCCCCGGCGGCGCGGTCAGCGCCAGCTGGAAAAACAGGCTGAGCGCATCCTGCACCTCGCCCTGATAGGCGAAATGGCGTGGCGCACCCTTCGCCGGTGTGAGCGTGAGGGTGTCGTTGGCCGAGTCGAAACGTGCGCTGCTGCGCTTGTCGCCGCGCTGATCCCAGAATTCTTCCGGCGCGAGGCCACGCGGGGTGATGCGTCCGCGGCTGGTCTGCACAAAGCGTCCGCGGTAAAACACACCGGCCAGGCCGGTGGCGCTGGCCACGCTGGTCAGCGTGTAGGCCTCGCCTTCGTTGATCCACACCAGCGTCTGCTCACCCCTGGCCAGCCCGTAATGCACCTGGAAACGCAGGTCGAGGCGCGGCGGCAGCGCATTCAATGGCGGCCATGCCGCTTCAGCCTCCGCCGCCGGCGGGTTCGCCGGCGGCGCTTCGATCACGGGCAGTTCATCGGTTACCGTCACGACCGGCATGGCCGCGGCGGCAGCGTCAGGGGATTCGGGGGCAGCCGCTTCTGCGACGGTTTCGGCCGGCGGAGGGGGCGGGGCCGGCCTCGCGCGCGGGGGCGGCGGCGCGGGTTTGACGGGCGGGCGCGGCGCCGCCACAGGTTTCATCGGCACCAGCCGGGCTTCGATGGCGGGCGATTCCGACGGGGCCTGCCACTGCAGCTGGGTCCACCTCAATCCGCCCAGCAGCGCGGCGTGCAGCAGCAGCGATCCCACCACGGCCAGCCACCATGCGCGCGCGCCGCGTGCCACCCGGTTCAGGTCCTGATGCTGGCGCGCACCAGGCGCTGTTCAAGGGTGACACCATCTTCGTGCACCCGGACCTGCACCGGCAGGTTGTTGCGATCAGTCGCGATCCACACGGTGATGGCCTTTTCGTCCGGCTTGTGCTCGATGCGCTGATACTGCCACGTGTTCAATGACCCCAGCGGCGTTTGGATGGCGCCGCCCTCGCGCCGCGCGTAGCGGTAGTCGTTGAGGTTGCGGCCGCTCACCACCTGCAGGCTGAAGTCGGCGGGCAGGCGGGGGAGGAACATGAATTGGTACACCTGCGAGAGCTGATCCTGCGCGCCGTTCTGCAGGCCGTCGGCCGTCCACGATTTTCCCTTGTACTGCCAGGCGATGCTGCGTTGCGTCCAGTCGAGGCGCGCGATCGCCAGCTTGTGCGGCGCGTCGCTGCGCGCGTGCTGGAATTGTGTGGGGCGCAAGCCCTGGGGCGTGACGAGGCCGGTGCTCTCGAGCCGGATGGTACCCGGCCACAGCATTTTCAGCGCGCCGCTTGCGCGCGTTTCGCTGACCAGGGTGTAGCGGCTGCCGCTGCGGGTGAAGGTGTCGGTCACCTGGCCGAGCTTATGGCCGTTGCGGTAGAGGTCGTAGACCAGGTTCATCTGCTGCGGAACCGCGGCCTGGGCCGTGGCAGCAAACAGGGTGGCGGTCAGCAGGAGGGCTTTGAGCATGGTCACCTTTCCGTGGATAACACAGACTGTGACGTCGGATCGTCCTTCAAGTTTACGCGGCCGTCGCGTATTTCCAGTCGCCCTTCGGCGAACCAGCGCACGGCCTGGGGATAGATGCGATGTTCCTGCTGCAGCACCCGCGCCGCCAGCGTGTCGGCGGTGTCGTCTGCTCGTACCTGCACCCCGGCCTGGATGACGATGGGGCCGTGGTCGAGGTCGGCGGTCACGAAATGCACGGTGCAGCCGTGGATTTTCACGCCTTCCGCCAGCGCGCGTTCGTGGGTTTTCAGCCCCGGGAACATGGGCAGGAGCGAGGGATGGATGTTCAGCAGGCGGCCTTCGAAGCGTGCGATGAAGGCGGCGCTGAGGATGCGCATGTAGCCCGCCAGCACCACCAGGTCGGGCCGATGGCGCTCGATTTCGTCGGCCAGCAGGGCATCGAAGGCCTCACGATCGGGGTGTTCGGTGTGGTCGAGCGCGACGGCAGGAATATTGCGCGAGCGGGCGTATTCGAGTCCCGCCGCCTGCGGCCGGTTGCTGATGACGGCAGCGATCTCGATCGGCAGCTGCGCCTGGGCGATCGCCTGAAAATTGCTGCCGCGCCCGGACAGCAGCACGACGACACGGAAACTCACGAATAAATCACCTGCTCCGCACCTTCCGGACGGGCGACGATTTCGCCGATCTGCCACACGGTTTCGCCGCTGGCCGTGAGATGGGCCATCGCCGCTTCGGCGTCGCTTGCCGCCACCACCACGCACATGCCGATGCCGCAGTTGAAGGTGCGCAGCATTTCGGCCGGCTCGACGTTGCCGGCCTGCTGCAACCAGTCGAACAGCGGCGGGCGCGTCCAGCTGGCCTGATCGACGCGGGCGGCGACGCCTTCGGGCAGGCAGCGCGGCAGGTTGCCGGTGATGCCGCCGCCGGTGATGTGCGCCATGCCCTTGACGTCGAGTTTTTCCATCAACGCCAAAAGCGGCTTGACGTAGATGCGCGTCGGCGCCATCACGGCGTCGGCGAAGGGGCGGCCGTGGAAGTCGGACTTGAATCCGACGTGGCTGATGTCGATCAGCTTGCGGATCAGCGAATAGCCGTTGGAATGCGCACCGGATGACGCCAGCCCCAGCACCACGTCGCCCGCCGCGATGGTCTGGCCGCCGATGACCTTGGACTTCTCGACCACGCCGACGGCGAAGCCGGCCAGATCGTATTCGCCATCGGGATACATGCCGGGCATCTCGGCGGTTTCGCCGCCGATCAGAGCGCAGCCGGCCTGCTCGCAGCCGGTGGCGATGCCGGCGATGACCGCTTCGGCGGTGTCGAGGGAAAGCTTGCCGCAGGCGAAGTAGTCGAGGAAGAACAAGGGCTCGGCGCCCTGCACCAGGATGTCGTTGACGCTCATCGCGACGAGGTCGATGCCGACGGTGTCGTGACGGTTCAGTTCGAACGCCAGCTTCAGCTTGGTGCCGACGCCGTCGGTGCCGGAGACCAGCACCGGTTCCTTGAATTTCTTGGAAATCTCGATCAGCGCGCCGAAGCCGCCGATGCCTGCCAGTACTTCGGGGCGCATGGTGCGTTTGGCCAACGGCTTGATGCGCTCGACCAGGGCATCGCCGGCATCGATATCGACCCCGGCATCTTTATAGGAAATGGAAGACACACCCGGCTCCAGAATCAAAAAGTGCGGTATTTTACCGCCTATGTCGACTCCCCGCCCGTTCCACCTCCCCTGGCTCGCGCTTGCTGTGCTGCTCGTCATGGGCGGTCTGGTCTATCTGCTGGGCCCCATCCTCACGCCCTTCCTGGCAGGCGCCCTCTTGGCCTACATTTTCGATCCGCTGGTCGACCGGCTGGAAACGCGCGGCCTGTCGCGCACCAGCGGCACCGTGCTGGTCATCGTGTTCGCCGGCCTGATGGTGTTCGCGCTGCTGCTGGTGGCGCTGCCGCTGTTCCAGGGACAGTTCGCCGAATTGAGCCAGCGCGTGCCGGCCGCACTCGACCTGCTGCAGACCCGCTTCCTGCCGTGGCTTAAAGAGACGTTCGGCATCGCCATCGACTTCAACCTCTCCGCCCTGAAAACCTGGCTGACCGAACAGGCCACCGAAAATAGCGCCAACTGGCTGCCCACCCTGCAAAGCGGTGCGCTCGCCGCCGTCGGCATCCTGGCCAACCTGCTGTTGATCCCGGTGGTGATGTTTTATCTCCTGAAGGACTGGGACGTGATGGTGGCGCGCGTGGCCGCGCTGGCGCCGCGCGCCTGGATGGGCGCCGTCACCCGCATCGCGCGTGCGATGGACGCGGTAGTCGGCGAATTCCTGCGCGGCCAGGTGGCGGTGATGGCCACGCTGTCGCTGTATTACGCCGTTGCGCTGTGGGCCGTGGGACTGGATTACGCGCTGCCGATCGGCATTCTCACCGGGGTGCTGTCCTTCGTGCCTTTCCTCGGCTTCGGCCTCGGCATGATCCTGGCGCTGCTGGTTGCCGTGCTGCAGTTTTCCGACTGGACCGGCGTGGCCTGGGTGGCGGGCATTTATCTCGCCGGCCAGGTGCTGGAGAGCTACGTGATCACCCCGCGCCTGGTCGGCGAGCGCGTCGGCCTGCATCCGGTGGCGGTGATTTTCGCGCTGGCGGCGTTCGGCCAGCTGTTCGGCTTCGTCGGCGTGCTGCTGGCGGTGCCGCTGGCGGCTGTGCTGCTGGTGGGCTTGCGCGAGCTGCGCACGGTCTACGAGGCGAGTGCGCTTTATCGCGGCAGCTATAATGCCGCCTCCGTTCATTCTGCCATGCCCGCCATGACCGCCCCGCTCCTCGGCCAACCCTTACTCGAATCGCGCATCGCCTCCCTGCCGCTGGTCCACCGCGGCAAGGTGCGCGACATCTATGCCGTCGGCGGCGACAAGTTGCTGATCGTCACCACCGACCGCCTGTCGGCCTTCGACGTGGTGATGCCGACGCCGATTGCGGGCAAGGGCGAAGTGCTGACGAAGGTATCGGCCTTTTGGTTCGACAAGCTGAAAGCCATCGTGCCGAGCCAGGCGCTCGACATCGCGCCGGAATCGGTGGTGGCCGACAGCGAGCGCGACCAGGTCGCCGGCCGCGCCATCGTGGTCAGAAAACTGAAGGCGCTGCCGATCGAGGCCATCGTGCGCGGCTACTTGGTGGGATCGGGCTGGAAGGAATACCAGGCCAGCCAGTCGGTGTGCGGCATCGCGCTGCCCGCCGGCCTTGCGCAGGCCGACCGCCTGCCGGAACCGATCTTCACGCCGTCGACCAAGGCGGCGGTCGGCGCGCACGACGAGAACATCGATTTCGACCAGATGGCAGCGCTGATCGGCGCCGACCTGGCGAAACAGGTGCGCGACGTCAGCCTGGCCCTGTACAAGTCTGCTGCGGAGTATGCGCTCACCCGCGGCATCATCATCGCCGACACCAAGTTCGAGTTCGGCCTCGACGAAGCCGGCCGACTGGTGTGGATCGACGAGGCGCTGACGCCCGATTCGTCGCGTTTCTGGCCGGCCGATCAGTATCGCCCCGGCAGCAACCCGCCCAGCTTCGACAAGCAGTTCGTACGCGACTGGCTGGAGGCCAGCGGCTGGAACAAACAGGCGCCCGGACCGGAACTGCCGGCCGAAATCGTAGCCAAAACCAGCGAGAAGTATCGCGAAGCGATGACGCGGCTGCTGGGCTGAGCCTTACCTCTCGAACCAACCCTTAAACACAAACCGGTCTTTTCGTAAACGGCAAGAATGGACCGGTTCCCGACGTCCTCGATCCGTTGCCATTTAGGGCGAAACCATTAGAATTTCGCCTTCCATCCGGACACGTGCGGTGCACGCCGTTTCCCTCGTTCCAACCCGCCGTTCCCCCTCATTCCAACGAGAGATAGAGTCATGATCTACGAAGATTTCGCAAGCGCTCAGTCGTTTTTCCTGTGGTCGACCTTTGCGGTCGCCCTGATCATGGGCGCCGTCGTCAACAAGACCAACTTCTGCACCATGGGTGCGGTCTCCGACTGGGTCAACATGGGCGACACCGGCCGCATGCGCGCCTGGATACTGGCCATCGCGGTCGGCGTGCTGGGCGTGATGGGCCTCGAAGCGGCCGGCCTGGTGAACGTCAGCAGCACCTTCCCGCCCTACCGCCAGACCAATCTCGTGTGGCTGGAAAACGTGCTGGGTGGCCTGCTGTTCGGCATCGGCATGACGCTCGCCTCCGGCTGCGGCAACAAGACGCTGATCCGCGTTGGCGGCGGCAACCTCAAGTCGGTCATGGTGCTGCTGATCATCGCCCTGATCGCCTATTTCATGATCAATCCCTTCCCGGGCAGCGACAAGACGCTGTATTCGACCCTGTTCTATTCGTGGACCAACCCGGCCGCGGTCGCGCTGACCACCAACCAGGACCTCGGCGCCATGCTGTTCGGCGACAACGTCGCCACCGGCCGCATGGTGATGGGCGCCGTCATCGGCGGCCTGATGCTGGTGTGGGCCTTCAAGTCGGCCGAGTTCCGCGGCAGCTTCGACAACATCCTCGGCGGCCTCGTGGTCGGCCTCGCCGTGCTCGCCGCCTGGTATGTCACCAGCAACATCACGGTGAACGCCGACGGCGACGTGCTGTCGCTGCAATCCTACGTGCAGGACTGGGAACTGTATGCGCCGGCCGACGCGGTCAAGCCCGCCTCCACCGCCGCACTCGCCTCGCAGTCCTTCACCTTCATCAATCCGATGGGGCAAACGCTGGGCTACGCAGCCAATGGCTTCGACCGCACCCTGCTCACCTTCGGCATCATGGCGCTGGCCGGCGTGATCGCCGGTTCCCTGCTGTGGTCGCTGATTTCGCGCAGCTTCCGCATTGAATGGTTCGCCTCCGGCCGCGATTTCTTCAACCATCTGATCGGCGCCACCCTGATGGGCTTCGGCGGCGTGCTGTCGATGGGCTGCACCATCGGCCAGGGGATCACCGGCTTCTCCACCCTGGCGCTGGGCTCCATCCTCACCTTCGTCGCCATTGTGCTCGGCAGCGCCCTCACCATGAAGGTGCAGTACTACAAGATGGTGTACGAAGCCGACGCCACCTTCGCGAAGGCCTTCGTCACTGCGCTGGTCGACCTCAAGCTGCTGCCCGCCGGCATGCGCAAGCTGGAGGCGGTGTAAATCCGGCGCAGTTCCCCTGCCCACGAAAAAGCCCCGCTTCGGCGGGGCTTTTTGTTGGCTGCGGCCGTGGCCTATTTCAGCGTCGCATTCAGGAAATCCGCCACGGTCTCGACCATTTCCCCTTCGCGGCCGGTGAAGAAGTGATCGGCGCGGCCGATCTTCACCTGCCTTGAACCCGCGGCCGCGAAGCTTTGCTTGCGCTTGGCCGCGTTCGCCAGCACCGGCGGCAGGTCGTTGTCGCCGTAGAGATCCAGGATCGGCAGTTTCAGCGCCGTGTAGTCGCCGACCGAGATCCCCAGGCTGGCCCACGACTTGACCGCCGGGTCGGGCGTACCCGACACGTAGACGTGGCTCATGCGCGACCCCATGCTGTGGGAGACGATGGCAATCTGCTTATAACCCTTGCCCTTGAGAAAGGCGACCGCCTCGGCTATGCGCTCGGCCGCCTCGGGGAAGGTCGGGGGATAGGCCTCGCTCTGGGCGTCTACGGCCAGGATCGGCATCTGGATCGACAGCGTGGTGAAACCACGGTCGGACAGCTCGGTGCGCAGGGTTCCCACCATGCCCCAGTCGGGGTGGATCCCCAGGCCGTGCACGACAATGGCCGCCTTGGCGGTGCCCGCCGCGGGCGTGAACAGGGTCAGGAATTTGTGGTGCCCGCGCGGGGTTTGCAGATAGACCGGATCGCCCACCACCAGCCCGGGAACCACCTCGTCCGCCCACTTCTTTTCGCGGGCGTAATCAGCCACGCCGGCCGCGGCCAGGGCGCTCATCGAAAGCAGCGCCGTCACTCCGGCGGCCAGGCCAATCAAAATGTTTTTCTTCATTTCCCGTCTCCTGCGCGTTAAAGTTTGTAGTTCCGAACCCGATAATTCAATGAAACCAATCAATTATCCACCGTTCAAGGTAGAACAAGAGTGATCGCCAAGCCGTTGCGCGTCGTGACACCGACCCCGCCGACCGCACCGCCGCGAGACGTGCGCCCGCGCGGCAGCGCTCGGGTGGTGATCGTCGACGATCGCAGCACCGCGCGCAGGCTGCTCGAAGGCCTGGCACGCACCCTGGAGCCCGGGGTGGTGGTGGAAAGCTTCGAGGATCCGCAGGAAGCGCTGGCGCAGATGAAACTCGTGACGCCGGATCTCATTATCACCGACTACCGGATGCCGGGCATGGACGGCATCGAGTTCACCCGCCGCATCCGCGCCGAGCGCCGCCTGGCCGACGTGCCGGTCATCATCGTCACCGTAGTGGAAGACCGCCAGGTGCGTTATCAGGCGCTGGAAAACGGCGCCACCGATTTTCTGACCCGCCCGATCGACCCGCAGGAATGCCGCGCCCGCTGCCTCAATCTGCTGGCGCTGCGCCGCAGCCAGCGGGTGGTGGCCGATCGCGCCCAATGGCTGGAAGAGCAGGTGATGCTGGCCACCCGCGAAGTCCGCACGCGCGAACGCGAAACCCTGCTGAAACTGGCCAAGGCCGGTGAATACCGGGACGAGGAAACCGGCAACCACATCATCCGCATGGCGAAATACGCCCGCCTGGTCGCCGAGGAACTCAAGCTCACCGCAATGGAGTGCGACGAGATCGAAGCGGCGGCACCGATGCACGACATCGGCAAGATCGGCATCCCCGATCAGATCCTGATGAAGCCCGGCCGCCACACGCCGGAGGAACAGGCGATCATGCGCACGCACCCGCTGATCGGGCACGGCATCCTCGATGACAGTCCTTCGCGCTACCTGCAGATGGGCGCAGTGATCGCGCTGGGCCACCACGAGAAATTCGACGGCACCGGCTATCCGCAGGGTCTGACCGGCGAGAATATCCCCCTGCCGGCCCGTATTGCGGCGGTCGCCGACGTGTTCGATGCACTCACCTCCAATCGCCCCTACAAGCGCGCGTGGTCGTTTCAGGAATCACTGCACTACATCCGCTCCGAAAGCGGCAAACATTTCGACCCCGCCTGTGTGCGTGCATTCGAGCTGCGCATCGACACGGTGGCCGACATCATGCGCGAACTGGGCGACCTTTCCGACTGAGCCGCGCGCATGCTGACCCGGCTCCCGCTTCCCGATTTCGCCAGACGCCTGCAGGAGCGGATTCGTGCGCGGCCGGACAGCGAGTTTCAGCAGGCGCTGATTCGCCTGTGCATCGTTGTGGGTTTCTACCTGTATTTCTCGCTCGGGGGCCTCGAGCACAGCCCTGCGATCGATGCGCAGGCCCATTTTCTCGGACTGGGCCTGACGCTCATCTCGCTCTCGCTGTTGATGGGTTCGCTCCTCGATACGGAGGTCTCCGTCGCCCGTCGCAGCATCGGCATGCTGCATGACTTCACCGTAGCCACCTACATGCTGGCGATCTCGAATGAAACCGGCGCGCCCATCGTCGCGACGTATTTGTGGGTCACCCTGGGGAACGGCTTCCGCTATGGAATGCCCTACCTGCATGTCTCGACGATCGCGTCGGTCGCCGGATTCATCATCGTTTACCAGTTCAATCCCTTCTGGCAAGCGCATACGCCGCTGTGGTGGGGCATCTGGCTCACGCTCATCGTGATCCCGCTTTATGCATCCAGTCTGCTGAAACAGTTGCATGCCGC
Organism: Gammaproteobacteria bacterium; assembly: GCA_018820765.1. Taxonomy (GTDB): domain Bacteria; phylum Pseudomonadota; class Gammaproteobacteria; order Burkholderiales; family Thiobacillaceae; genus Thiobacillus. The sequence continues at coordinate 679,200 of JAHJNN010000017.1, read as the reverse complement.
GGTCAAGCGCGAACATGAAGCCAGCCTGGCCAAATCCCGTTTTCTCGCCAACATGAGTCATGAGCTGCGCACACCGCTGAACGGCGTCATCGGCGTCGCCGATCTGCTGGTGGAAACCCCGCTCAACAAGGAGCAAAAGGAGTTTTCCCACATCATCAGCGCATCGGCCCACGCCCTGCTGGAGCTGATCGACAACGTGCTCGACATCTCGCGCATCGAGGCCGGCCGGATCGTCACCACGGACGAGGACTTCGACCTGCATCGCCTGATCAACGGCACGACCGCAATGATGGAATCCCAGGCGCAGGGCAAGGGCCTGGTTCTGGCGGCGCACATGGCGCCGCAGACGCCGTTCCAGCTGCACGGCGACGCGCGCCATCTGCGCCAGGTCCTCATCAACCTCATCGGCAATGCCATCAAGTTCACCGAGCACGGACGGATCGATGTGTATATCCGCCCGGTCGGGATGGGCCAGCCGCAGCGGCTGCGCTTTGAAATCGTCGACACCGGCATCGGCATTCCGGAAGCGGCGCAGGCGCGCATCTTCGACAGCTTCACCCAGGCCGATCCGTCCGTCACCCGCCGCTTCGGCGGAACCGGGCTCGGCACGACCATCGCCAAGCAGCTGGTGGAAACCCTGGGCGGCCAGATCGGCCTGCACAGCCGCGAAGGCGAAGGCACGACCATCTGGTTCGAGCTGCCGTTTGCGCTGCAAACAACGATCGTCCCGGTGGCGAGCGAACATTTCGAGGCCCCGATGCGGGTGGCGATTCTGGCCGGGGCCGAGCTGACCATCCGGCTGCAGATGGTGATCCGAAACTGGGGTGCCGAGACCGTGTCGGTGGACAACACCACCCGGCTCGCTGCCGAACTATCCGCCTATTTGTCGGGCGGCACACCGCTCGGCGCGGTGGTGGTGGAACGCTCTGCGCTGCCGGGCGACGCCGTCGCCTTCCTGCATTTGTTGCGCGACGACCCCAGCCTGGCGGCGTTGCCCATCATCCTCATCGAATCCGACCTCAACGTCGAGCCGGCACTCGATGCGCAGCTGTTACGCGCGGGCTATGCCTCGGTGCTGCGGACGCCGGTCAATTCCACGCTGCTGTTCAACGCCATTCACGCCGTGGTCAGCCACGACATGCCCCCCAACGTGGTTTCGCTGGCCAACCATTTCCAGGCCCAGGCCGGGAACGTCGCCGGGCTGCGCATCCTGGTGGCGGAGGACAATCCGGTCAACCAGCGGGTGATTCGCGGTCTGCTCGAGCACGCCGGACACCACTCCTTCCTGGCGCACGACGGCGAGGAGGCGCTGGCCATGCTCGAATCCGCCGACCAGCCTTACCACCTCGCCATCGTCGACATGCACATGCCGCAGCTGTCGGGGCCCGAGGTGGTGCAGCGCTGGCGCTTCATGGAAAAAGGCCATCTGCCCATCATCATGCTCACCGCCGACGCGCGCGCCGAAGCACAGGTGGCCTGCGAGGACGCCGGGGCGGACGCCTTCCTCACCAAGCCGGTCAACAGCCGCGAACTGGTCGAGATGATCGCCCAGCTGGCCGGTCAGCAGTCGCACGCCGTTGCCGCCCCCCATGCAGAGCCGGCATCGGAACTGGAAGAGTCGATATTGAATGACCTGGCCCTGATGGGTGGACCGGCCTTCGTACAGGATTTGCTGGCCAGTTTTTCGGAAGACAGCGAACGCGCGTTGCGCGACATCGAACTCGCCTTGACCGCCCAGGACTACGGCCAGTGGCGCGACCACCTGCACAAGCTCAAGGGCGGCGCCAGCGACGTCGGCGCCAACCAGCTGGCGCAGTGTTGCGCCGAGGCCGAACGCATCAAGCCCTACGAAATAAGCGGCGCGGCGGCCGGCCAGAAACTGGAAGAAGTCCGGTTTGCGCTCGTCGGTGCGCAAACCGCCCTGACCACTTATCTGGACCGCAAGTTACGCGCTGAAGGCATTTGACGGCACGGTCGCAATCGCCGTCTCAGCCTTGCCCGTCTGCCGACTGACCAGCCGTTCCATCATCCGCAAATCCTTCGGCTCGAGCCGCAAGGCCGCATCCACCCAGACCTCGGTGATGCGCACCAATTCGTCGTACGACACCGGCTGGCTGATCTCGCGTGCGGCGCGCAGGGCCATGATCCCGTTGCGGGCCTTTTCCTCGCGGCGGACATAGTCATAGACCGCGCCTTCACCCTCGCCCGGCTCGGCCAGCACGTCCACCACCCCCATGTCGTACAGTTCCTCGGCGAGATAGAGCTTTCCGCTGAGGATGATTTTTTCGGCCTGGTGGTGGCCGACCCGGCGCCCCAAAAAGGTCATCGCGCCCATGCCCGGAAACAGATTGAACAGGATTTCCGGCAGCCCCATCCTGGCACCGCGTTCGGCGATCAGCACCTTGGCGGCCAGTGCGCTTTCGAACCCGCCCCCGAGTGCCTGTCCCTGGACCAGGGCGATGCTCGTCACATTGGGCCGGTTCAGGTGGCTGTGCACCGCATACGAGCAATCGATGCAGGAAATGGCATAGCGATACAGCGCGTCCCGGTCACGCGCCGCGATATGCTGCAGGAAAAGATTGAGATCGCCCCCCAGGCTGAACGCGTCGGGCACGCTCGACGCCAGAACGAAATATTTCACGTCCATCTGTGCAGGGTCGTCGATCATGCCGACCATGCTGCTCCCCCAGGACAGCAGCTCCCGCAGAATGGTGGGCGTGAAACATGGGCGAGGTTCCGCATGCATGTAGCCCCAGGCGATCTGGCTATGCGGATCGAAATACGTGGTCAGTTGCGTGTATGCGTTTTGCTGCGGTTGCAGCGTGGTCCGTACAGCTTGCAGGTGCGCCATGTTTATCTCCGCGTATTTGATTGATCGGCCATGCGATGAATTTTCGGCATGTGGCGAAAGACTAACGTGGGCGCTAGCGCCACTCAAGCATGAAATTGGTTTTCGCGGAACACCTCAATATCTAGTGCAATCCGTGCGGCGCAGCGCTAAATCATGCGCCCAGCCTGGCGCGAGCTAGTATGTCCACACCATGCGCAGCGCCAGCGTCACCAACAGCAGCGCAAAAATCCGTTTCAGCGGCCGCACCGGCAGGCGATGCGCGGTGCGCGCGCCGAGCGGGGCGGTCAGCACGCTGCCGGCCACGATGCCTGCGAGTGCCGGCAGATAGACAAAGCCGAGGCTGCCTTCTGGCAATCCCTGCACGCCCCAGCCGCCCAGCACGTAGCCGGTCGCGCCGGCGATGGCGATCGGGAAACCGATTGCGGCGGAGGTGGCGATCGCCCGGTGCAACGTCACGTTGTGCCACAGCATGAAGGGCACCGACAGCGTGCCGCCGCCGATGCCGACCCAGCTCGACACCGCACCGATCACCCCGCCCGCCAGCGTGGTTCCGCCGCGCCCCGGCAGCCCGCGATGCGGCGCCGGCTTGAAGTCGAGCCACATCTGGAAGGCGGCATAAAACAGGAAGGCGACAAAAAACGCTTTCAATACCTGGGCCGACATCTGCGCCGCCAGCAGGGCACCAACCAGCGTGCCGAGCACGATGCCGGGGGCGATGCGCCGCACCAGCGGCCAGACGACCGCGCCGTGGCGATGGTGCGCGCGCACGCTGGAAAGCGAGGTGAACAGGATGGAGGCGAGCGAGGTGCCGAGCGCCAGTTGCGGTTCCATGCCGGCAGCGAGGTCGTTCGCATGCAGCAGCATGATCAGCACCGGCACGATGATGAGGCCACCGCCGACACCCAGGAGGCCGGCGACGAAGCCGACCAGCAGGCCGAGGCCGACGTAGGCCGCGAACAGCGCGGATACCAGTTCCGGCATCAGAGCTGCTTGACGATGAACGCGTACTCGGCCGGATCGACCGGGGTGATCGACAGGCGGTTGCCCTTTTGCAGGATGCGCATGTTGGCGAGTTCGGGATAGCCGCGAATTTCGGACAAGGGCATCAGCCGCGTCTTCTTCACCAGCTTCACGTCGACGTTGAACCAGCGCGGCGTTTCAGGCGTGGCCTTGGGGTCGAAATACTTGTTTTTCGAATCGAACTGGGTGGCGTCCGGATACGCCGCCACGCTGACCTCGGCCAGTCCGGCGATGCCCGGCTCGGCGCACGACGAATGGTAGAACAGCACCTTGTCGCCGGGCTTCATCTGGTCGCGCATGAAATTGCGCGCCTGGTAATTGCGCACGCCGTACCAGGCGACGCTCTGCTTGGGCATGGCGGCGAGGTCGTCGATGCTGACGTCGCTCGGTTCGGATTTCATCAGCCAGTAGCGCATTTTGTAGTCGAGAGTGGAGAGCCGAGAGCGAAGGTCAGGCGCGCCGGATCAGGGTGCCGACGCCTTCGGGGGTGAGGATTTCCAGCAGCAGCGCGTGTTCGACGCGGCCGTCGATGATGTGCGCGGTCCCGACGCCGCTGTTCACCGCGTCGACCGCATAGCCGACCTTGGGGATCATGCCGCCGGAGATGGTGCCGTCGGCGATCAGGTCGTCGACTTCGCGCGGGAGCAGCCCGGTCAGCAGTTGTCCCGACTTGTCGAGCACTCCCGGCGTGTTGGTCATGAAAATGACCTTTTCCGCCTGCAGCACGCCGGCGATCTTGCCCGCGGCGACGTCGGCGTTGATGTTGTAGGCGTTGCCTTCCTTGTCCGTGCCGAGCGGCGCCACCACCGGGATGAAGTCGCGCGCGTCGAGCACCTGGATGATCTCCGGGTCAATGCTGGTGATTTCGCCGACCTGGCCGATGTCGAGCATTTCGTCGGCCTCCTTGCTCTTCACCAGCATCTTCTTGGCGTGGATGAAGTTGCCGTCCTTGCCGGTCAACCCCACCGCGCGCCCGCCGTGCTTGTTGATCAGCGTCACGATGTCCTGGTTGACCAGACCGCCCAGTACCATTTCCACCACGTCGAGCGTTTCCTCGTCGGTCACCCGCATGCCCTGGATGAACTCGCTCTGCTTGCCGATGCGCTGCAGCAGCCCGGCGATCTGCGGGCCGCCGCCGTGCACCACCACCGGGTTCATCCCCACCAGCTTCAACAGCACCACGTCCTTGGCGAAGGCTTCCATCAGATGCCGCTCGGTCATGGCGTTGCCGCCGTACTTGATGACGATGGTCTTGTCGTAGAAACGCTGGATGTAGGGCAGCGCCTCGGACAGGATGCTGGCCTTCTCGGCGGCGGTATGGAGGGTGGGCATGGCGGCTCCGGGTTGAGATTGGGGCGAATTTTACGCCAATAAAAATGGCGGCGCGAAGCGGAGACCGGGGCCGGCATTGCAATGCGGCATTGCGGAATCGGGCGCGGGTTGCCGCTTTGCACGACTGCCTCTAAAGTGCCCGCACCGCGGGTATTGTGACAAGGATCACCGATGAACACGCTCGACGCACACACCTGGCTGGCCGAACACGGGGATTACCTGTTCCGCGTGGCGCGCCGCCAACTGCATTCCGACGAACTGGCCGAGGACGCGGTGCAGGAAACCCTGCTCGCCGCGCTTTCGGCACAGGCCCGCTACAGCGGCGATGCCAGCCCGCGCACCTGGCTCACCGGCATCCTCAAGCACAAGATCGTCGACCTGATCCGGCGCAACGTGCGCGAGGTGGAAATCCCGCGCGACGAGGACGGCGAGGAAGCGGTCGACAGCCTGTTCAAGCAGGACGGCCACTGGGCCGAGCCGCTGCGGCCTTGGGGCAACCCGCAGACCGAGGCGGAACTGGGCCAGCTGCGGCGCGTGCTGGACGAATGCGCCGACCGCCTGAAGCCGGTGATGGCGCAGGTATTCAGCCTGCGCGAGGTGGCCGGCATGGAGACCGAAGAAATCTGTAAGGAACTGAACATCACCCCGACCAACTGCTGGGTACTGCTGCACCGAGCACGGTTGTTCATGCGGCAGTGCCTGGAACTGAACGGGTTTTCGAAAGTGGGTGCCGCATGAAATGGATGCCGACGTGCCGGGAAACAACGGAACTCGCCTCGCGCGCGATGGACGAGCGGCTGCCGCTTTCCAGCCGCATGGCCTTACGCCTGCATCTGGCCATCTGTGAGAACTGCGCCCGTTTCAACCGCCAGTTGCAGGAGATGCGCCGCCTGTTTCGCGAAGAGACGGCGGCACCCGATGACACCGCCGGACTTGCGCCTGATGCCCGGCGGCGCATCGAAACCGAATTGCAGAAAATGCTCGGCTCATGAGCCTTTTGCAACACGCTGGAAATTTCCGGCTTTTATTGACCGTCGTTGAATTTAAACCTGTTAGGAGAGAACACATGTCCAAGAAATCCCTGATCGCCGCCGCTGCCGGCACCGCTTTCGTCGCCAGCATGGCTGCCGCCCCCCTCGCCACGGCCGCGGAAAACCCCTTCGCGCTGTCCGGCCTGGCCTCCGGCTACCAGGTGGCCGACAATCACGCCAAGCCCATGGAAGGCAAGTGCGGCGGCGCCAAGGCAGCGGAAGGCAAGTGCGGCGGCGATAAGGCCAAAGCCAAGGAAGGCAAATGCGGCGAAGGCAAGTGCGGCGGCGCCAAGAAAATGGAAGAAGGCGGCGCCAAGAAATAAGCAGGCGTAGTCATGAACCCCCTGCGCCTTGCCGGCGCGGGGCTCGGCTTCCGGCGCGAACTGATTTCCGCGCTGAAAACCCGGGTCCCCGACGCCATCGATTTCTTCGAGCTCGCTCCGGAAAACTGGATCGACATGGGCGGCGCCTACGGCCGCGACCTGCGCGGCTTCACCGAACGCTACCCCTTCGTCTGCCACGGTCTGTCGCTGTCGCTCGGCGGACCGTCACCGCTTGACGAAATGCTGCTGACGAAGACGCGGCAATTCATGGATGCGCACGGCATCCAGCTCTATACCGAACACCTGTCGTACTGCTCGGACGACGGGCACCTGTACGACCTGCTGCCGATTCCCTTCACGGAAGAGGCGGTGAAATACGTCGCTGCGCGCATCCGCCGCGCGCAGGACATCCTGGAACGCCGCATCGCGATCGAAAACGCCTCGTACTACACGCCGTCGCCGGTCGCCGACATGGATGAGATCGCGTTCATCCGCGCCGTCCTCAGTGAAGCCGGCTGCGACCTGCATCTGGACGTCAACAACGTCTACGTCAACAGCGTGAACCACCGCTACGACCCGCTCGAATTCATCCGTGCGCTGCCGACCGAACGCATCGTCTACCTGCACATGGCCGGGCATTACGTCGAGGCCGAGGATTTGATCGTCGACACCCACGGCGCCGACGTGATCGATCCGGTGTGGGCGATGCTCGACGAAACCTATCGCATCCACGGCGTCGCGCCGACGCTGCTGGAGCGCGACTTCAACATTCCGCCGCTGGATGTGCTGGTGCGCGAAGTCGAGCATATCGCGCGCATCCAGGCGCAACACCATCGACATGAACAAGCCAGCCGCGCGTCCTGAGTTCCAGCGCTACCAGTTCGCCTTCACCGCGCACATCCGCGACCCCAGGGCGCATCCGCGCCCGGCCGGCGTCGAAGCGCGGCGCATGAAGGTCTACAACGAACTGCTCGTCAACAATATCGAAGGATTCCTGCTGGCGTGCTTTCCGGTGCTGCGGCAGGTGCTGGGCGCGCGCAAATGGGCGAAGCTGGTGCGCGCGTTCTTTGCCACGCACCGCAGCCGCACGCCCTATTTCCGGCAGATCCCGGACGAGTTCATCCAGTTCCTGCAGAACGAATGGACGCCTGCGGACGGCGATCCGCCCTATTTGCTGGCGCTGGCGCACTACGAATGGATCGAGCTGGTGCTGTCGGTGTCGAACCGCAGCGCGGATCGCGCGTTCGATGCGGCGGGCGATCTGCTCGACGGCGTGCCGCTGTTGAATCCGGTGCTGGCCAATCTGCGCTACGACTGGCCGGTGCAGCGCATCGCGCCGCGCCGCAAGGTCGTTCCCGTGGAAACGCATCTGCTGGTGTTTCGCGACGCCGACGACGCCGTGCAGTTCAGCGAAATCAACGCCTTCACCGCGCGGCTGCTGGCGCTGCTGGAGCCCGGCACGCTCACCGGCCGCAGTGCACTCAAGCAAATCGCGGCCGAGAGCCGCCATCCCGATCCCGCGCTCGTGATTCAGGCCGGCGGCGCGCTGCTCGGCGACTTACGCGCGCGCGGCGCGATCCTGGGAGCCTGTCAGCCGGGCAAAGGTGAGTAAACCGGGGCGGGGGCGCCCCTCCTACGCCGCGTAGGAGGCCCGCCCTCGGGCCGATGGATGCGCGCGGCGCACCCTATTCAATGATGGTGCTGCATGGGTGGGTGAGACATGGCGCCACTGCCCATGGCGTCGCGCGCCTCGGCCTTCACCTCGACCGTCTGCCGCTTGCCGCCTGACTCCACCGTCAGGGTGAGCGGGATGATCTCGCCGGCCGCGATCGGCTTCGGGAGATTCATCAGCATGATGTGAAAGCCGCCGGGCTGCAGCGACACCGTCTTGCCCTTCGGCAGATCGATCGCCTGCACTTCGCGCATGCGCATCACGTCGCCGTCCATCTTCATCTCATGCACTTCCACCCGCGGCACCGCCGGGCTGGATACGCCGACCAGGCGCGCGTCGGCGTCCGACTGGATCTGCATGTAGGCGCCGCTGACCTTTTGCCCCGGCATGGTGGCGCGCGCCCACGCGTCGGTCACGCTGACGTTGGCGGCCCAGGCGGGCTGCGCGGCCAGGACGCCGATCGTGGCAAACATCAAAATCTTCAGTTTCATCTTTTTTCCCATTGATAGTCGAAACGGTACAAGCGGGCGCGGACTCGACACGCCGCCCTTCGGATTGACGGAAACGATAGGCAATCGGGCGGCAAATTGCGATGCGGCAAATTGCCGCATCGCAAACGCACGGTCCGCGCCCGCCGCGGGACGGCCCGCACTTGCGTCAATTTGCCACATTCTCGCGCACGCGCGACCTCCCTAGACTCGGAAAAAATTTCAATTATTCCGAGAAAAAAACATGCTGCTCCCCAGAAAGCCGCTCCCCCTCGCCGTCACGCTTGCACTGTCGGCGCTGTGGAACAACGCCGCCGCGCAGAGCGCTGCGCCTTCCGTGCCGCCGGACACGCCCCTCATGACCGTGGTCGTCGTCGGCTCGGAGCCCACCGACGTCGAACCCAACAGCGTGACGCTCGACGCCGACGCGCTGCTGCCCCTGCGCGCAGTCACCAGCGACACGGCAAGCCTGCTGCGCGACAGCCCCGGCGTCAGCCTCACCGGCGCCGGCGGCGTTTCCAGCCTGCCGGCGATTCGCGGCCTGGCCGACGACCGCCTGCGCATCAAGGTCGACGGCATGGACCTGATCTCCGCCTGCGGCAACCACATGAACCCGCCGCTTTCCTACCTCGACCCGACCCAGGTCGGCAGCATCAAGGTGTTCGCCGGCATTGCGCCGGTGAGTTCGGGCGGCGACAGCATCGGCGGCACGATCCTGGTGGAGTCCGCCGCGCCTGAATTCGCCGCGGCCGGGCAAGGCACGCTGGCGAAGGGCGAAGCCGGCACGTTTTATCGCAGCAACGGCAACGCGGTGGGCGCCAATCTCGCCGCGACCGCCGCCGGCGAAACGCTGAGCGTGAGCTACAGCGGCTCGACCGCGCAGTCCGGCAACTATACGGCCGGCGGCGACTTCAAGCCGGCGGGGCTGGCCTACATCGCCACCGCGCAGTCGCTCTACAACTCGACCAAGTGGCTGCCGGGCGACGAGGTCGGCTCGACGCAGTACAAGTCCACCAACCAGTCGCTCGGCGTTGCGCTGCGCCATGACCAGCATCTGCTCGACCTGAAGCTTGGGTATCAGCACATTCCCTATCAGGGCTACCCCAACCAGCGCATGGACATGACCGACAACACCAGCACCCAGGCCAACCTGCGCTACACGGGGCGATACGACTGGGGCCGGCTCGAAGCGCGCGTGTACCGCGAGCACACCGAGCACGAGATGAATTTCCTGGAGGACAAGGCGTTCTGGTACAGCGGCAACGCACCCGGCATGCCGATGCTCACCGAGGGCAGGAACACCGGCGCCGTGCTCAAGGCCGACATCGATCTCTCCACGCGCGACACCCTCCGGGTCGGAAGCGAATTTCAGCGCTATCGCCTCGACGACTGGTGGCCGCCGTCCGGCAGCGGCGGCATGTCGCCCAACGCCTTCCTGAACATCAACGACGGCGAGCGCGATCGCTACGCGGCGTTTGCCGAATGGGAAGCGCAATGGGCCCCGCAATGGCTGAGCCTTATCGGCCTGCGCCACGAAACGGTGAGGATGGATGCGGGGCCGGTGCAGGGCTACAGCGCCAACGGCACCTATGCCGGCGATGCGGCCGCCTTCAATGCCAGCGACCGCGCCCGCACCGACGCCAACTGGGACCTGACCGCGCTCGCCCGCCACACGCCGTCCAGAACGCAGACCGTCGAATTCGGCTACGCCCGCAAGACCCGCTCGCCCAACCTCTACGAACGCTACACCTGGTCCACCGGCGGCATGGCGATGAACATGATCAACCTGGCCGGCGACGGCAACGGCTACGTCGGCAACCTCGACCTTGCGCCCGAGATCGCCCACACCGTGAGCGCGAGCTTCGACTGGCACGACGCCGGACAGACGGAATGGGGACTGAAAATCGCCCCCTACTACACCTACGTCGACGACTACATCAACGCGCGGCGCTGCGGACCGGGCGACACAGCCGCGACGAGCGGCACGCGATGCAACGCGGCCAACCTGACGGCGACGGACCAGTTCGTCTTCCTCAAGTTCGACAACCAGGACGCGCAGCTCTACGGCTTCGACGTGTCCGGCCATTTCCCGCTGGCGAAAAACACCGCCTACGGCAGCTTCACCGCGAACGGCTTGCTGAGCTACGTCCGCGGCAGAACCGCGAGCGGGCCGGACGACAATCTCTACAACATCATGCCGCTCAACGCGAAGCTGTCGGTCACGCAGCGCCACGGGCGCTGGACCCATCTGGCCGAAGTCCACCTGGTCGATGCAAAGACGGAGGTTTCGCACATCCGCAACGAGATCGAAACGCCCGGCTACGCCTTGCTGAACCTGCGCAGCAGCCATGCCTGGAAAAAGGTGCGCCTCGACGTGGGCATCGAGAACGTGTTCGACCGGCTCTACTACCATCCGCTCGGCGGAGCCTACGTCGGTCAGGGCATCACCATGCCGCCGATGGCGGTGGCGGGCAGCCCGGCCTGGGGCACCGCCGTTCCGGGCATGGGCCGCTCGCTCCATGTCGGACTGAACGTCCAGTTCTAGGCGCCTGCGGCGGAGACACGCCGCAAACCGCACGCGCAAAAAAATCCCGCCAAAGGGCGGGAAGGGAGCAGGGATGGTGCGCATTGAAGCGCCATCACACTGTAGGCGAGGCATTCCCCGCGCACAATTGGACAAATTGTCGCAGCCCGCAGCCCGCGGCGGCGCGCGCATTACAATGCCGCCATGTCCACCCGAGCGGATTCCACCCTGCTGTCCACCCTGCCCGCCCGCGCCCTGCTGGGGCGCCTGCTGGCGGTGCGCGTGTCGCTGATCAGCGGCTGGGCGGTCGGCATCGTCTGGCTGCACTGGGGACTCGGCATCCGCATGCCGCTCGTTCCCATGAGTGCGGTGCTGGTGCTGATGGGGCTGTTCTCGCTGTCCACCGCATGGCGGCTGCGGCTGGACGTGCCGGCCACGCAGATGGAATTCCTGGCGCACCTCTTGGCCGACCTCACCGCGTTTGCGGTGCTGGTGTTCTTCAGCGGCGGCGCCACCAATCCCTTCGTCTCGCTGATGCTGGTGCCGGTCATCATCGCGGCGATCAGCCTGCGCCCGTGCTGGGTGTGGCTGCTGGCGGCGGTGGCAGGCGGCTATTACGCGCTGCTGCTGTTCGTCTACCAGCCGCTGGCGATCGCCGACCCGGTCGCGGCCTACGGCATGCACCTGGGCGGGATGTGGTTCAACTTCCTCATCAGCGCGGCGCTGATCGCGTTCTTCGTCACCCGCATGCATGCCGCGCTGCGCGCGCGCGACCAGGAACTGGCCGACCTGCGCGAAAAGCAGCTGCGCGACGAGCGCATCGTCGCGCTCGGCACCCAGGCGGCGCTGGCGGCGCACGAACTGGCCACGCCGCTTGCCACCATCCAGACCACCGCGCACGAGCTCGCCGCCGAATTCGCCAACGACCCCGACATCGGCGCCGATTGCCTGCTGCTCGAAAAACAGGCGCAAGCATGCAAGCGCATCCTCACCCAGATCGCCGCGCGCGCGCAGGACACCCGGTCCGCCGCACAGCCGCTCGACGCCTGGCTCGCCGCGGTCGTCGAACGCTGGCAGGTGCTGCGCCCGGATGCACGGATCACCACCGGACTGCCGCGCGAGCGCCGCGACTTCGTCCCGCCCGAGGGGCTGGAGCAGGCGATCCAGAACGTGCTGAACAATGCGGCCGACGCCTCGCCCGCCGCCGTCGAATTCGACGCGGAGACGGACGCTGACGCGCTCGTCATCGACATTGCCGACCGTGGCCCCGGCTTCACCGCCGAGCAGAAGGCACAGGCCGGCCGCGTGCTGTTCAGCGGCAAGCAAGGGCGCGGCTGGGGCATGGGCCTCGCGCTCACCCACGCCACGCTGGAGCGTGTGGGCGGCAGCCTGACGCTCACCGAACGCGAAGGCGGCGGCACCCGCGTTCGCATCACACTCCCCTGGAACCCGCCCGCATGAATGCTGCTGCGATGAAACTCCTGATCGTCGAGGACGATGCCGATTTTGCCGCCGCGCTCGCGCGCGCGATGCAGAAACGCGGGGCCGTGGTGGCGCTGGCGCGCGACGCCGGCGAAGCCCAGTCCGTGGCAGACCGCTTCGCCCCCAGCCATGCCGTCGTCGATCTCAAGCTGCCGGGCGAATCGGGGCTCAAGGTCGTCGAACAGCTGGCCGCGCGCAAGCCCGCGCCCGCCATCGTCGTGCTCACCGGCTATGCCAGCATCGCCACCGCGGTCGAGGCGGTGCGGCTGGGCGCGCGGCACTACCTGGCGAAGCCGGCGGACGCCGACGAGATCCTCGCCGCGCTGTTGCGCGACCAGCCCGACGCGGCACTCGAAGTCAGTCCCGAGCCTTTATCGGTGGCGCGCATGGAATGGGAGCACATCCAGAAAGTGCTGAACGAGCACGACGGCAACATCTCGGCCACCGCGCGCGCGCTCAAGATGCACCGCCGCACCCTGCAGCGCAAACTCGACAAACACCCGCCGAAGCCGGTCTAGGCAATCAGCCCGGCACGCCCCAGTCGACCAGCCCGAAGTACGCGGTAGCCAGCACGATGCCGCCGAACACGATGCGGTACCAGGCGAACAGCGTGTAGTCGTGACGGCTGACGAACTTGATCAGCGTGCGCACCGCCAGCAGTGCGCTGGCGAAGGACGCGGCGCCACCGATGGCGAACAGCGGAATGTCGCCGGCGTCGAACAGGTGCCAGTTCTTGTAGAGATCGTAGGCGGTGGCGGCGAACATGGTCGGGATGGCGAGGAAGAACGAGAACTCCGCCGCCGCCTTTCTGGACAGCCCAAGGAACAGGCCGCCGATGATGGTCGCGCCCGAGCGCGAGGTGCCGGGAACCATCGCCAGCGCCTGCGCAAACCCCACCGCCAGCGCACGGCGCCAGTTGAGGTCGTCGACCGTCGGCGTGCTGATCACATGCTTCCGCCGCTCCGCCCACAGGATCAGCACGCCGCCGATCACCAGCGCCGACGCCACCACCATGGGATTGAACAGGTAGTGTTTGATTTCCTTGTAGAACAGCAAACCCAGCACCGCCGCCGGCAGGAAGCCCGCCATCAGGTTGATTGCCAGCCGCCGCGACGCCGGCTCGGTGTGAAGCGTCGTCGCCACGTGCGAAAGCCGCGCCCGGTATTCGAACACCACCGCAAAAATCGCCGCCAGCTGGATGGCGATCATGAACACCTTCGCCTTCTCGCCGTTGAAGCCCAGCAATTGCCCCGCCAGAATCAGGTGCCCGGTGCTGGAGATCGGCAGGAATTCGGTGAAGCCCTCGACGAAACCGAGAATGAGGGCATGCAAAATCAGAGTGGGGTCGGCCATGGGAGCGGTTCGGGCACAAAAAAAGCGCGCCACAGCGGCGCGCCCATGATTATAGAGCCAGTGCGTGACTACCTGGCTCAATGCCGAGACCAGTGCCCCTTCACACCCAGTTTTCCAGCCGCAACCCCGGCACCCGCTCAAACTCGCTGATATTGTTGCTGATCAGCGTGACGCCAAGCGCGCGGGCGTGGGCCGCAATCCACAGATCGTTATTGCCGATAGGCGTGCCTGCACGCTCCAGCGTTGCGCGAATCTCGCCGTAATGCAGGCCCGTGTCCGAACCCGGTGTGTGTACGGGTACGTCGGCCACGAAACGGGCAAGGCGCTCGTGGGCACGCAGAGGGTCATTGCTTTTGTCCGCGCCAAAACACAGTTCGCCCCACGTGATGAGCGAAATGCCCAGGCTGCCGGGCGTGGCCTGGGCAAACCGCTCGGCCACCGAAGGCGGCCGCTTGCGGGCGATGTAGATGCAGATATTGGTGTCGAGCAGGGCTTGCAGCGCCATTACAGGCCTTCGCGCGTTTGCGGCGGGGTGTCCTGGCGGCCTTCGGCAAAGAAGCCTTCCGGCATATCCGCCAATGCAGCGAAAGCTGCCGACAGATTGCGCGCGGGTGGGCGCAGGACAATCTCATCGCCATGCCGCTCGATTTCAACCTCAGCGACATCGAACTGGAATTCCCGCGGAATGCGGACCGCCTGCGAGTTGCCGCTTTGAAAGACTTTAGTGATGGCCATGATCGTCCCCGGAACAATATATACACGCTAAGTATATACGCCACTCCGGCGTATTCAAACGCCCAGTGAACTCAAATCGTCACCTGTCCGGCCAAGCTGCCAGTTACCCGATTCCTGCCCTGCTGCTTGGCCTGGTACAGGCACTCGTCGGCGGAGGCGATCAACGCGTCCAGCGTGTAGTGTTCGCTCTCCGCCTGGGCGATGCCGATACTCGCCGTGACCCGGGTGTCGCCCGCCTCGCCCGGGACGTGCAGGCCCGCAATTGCGGCACGCAGCCGTTCCGCCAGCGCCATCCCTTTCTCGCGGCCGGTTTCGGGCAGGAACACGATGAACTCCTCGCCGCCCCAGCGGGCGAGGATGTCTTCCTCCCGGACCGAGTCCCTGAGCATGCGCGCGACGGCCTTCAATACGTCGTCGCCGTGCGCGTGGCCATGGGCGTCGTTGATCTGCTTGAAGCGGTCGATGTCGAACAGCATGACCGAGGTGGGGTGCGCATGGCGAACCGCCTGGCTCCACAGGGCGTTGGTCTTGTCGTAAAAGGCACGCCGGTTGTTCAGGCCCGTCAGCGGATCGAGCTGCGCCAGCTGCTCGGCGCGCAGCCGCTCTTCCTGGCCGACCCGGAACTGGTAGGCCAGCGCCAGGGCGAGCAGCGTGGCATCGAGCAGCATGCCGATTTCCACCGCGCGGAAGGTCCAGCTGTTGTGGGGGATGAAGCCCCAGGTGGACAGCGTCGTCAGCAGGGCGCCCACCATGGCGGCGAGGGCGGCGATGAGAAAATACTTGGCCGGTTTCTGGCCTGCGTGGACCGAGATGATGCCCAGGAACAGCATGATGCCGGTGAACAGGAAGGCGAAGCTGAAGGCCGCCAGCAGGGCGACCGTCTGGCTGTCCAGCAGGAAGGTGGCCGCCAGCAGGACGCCGAAGGCCGCGCAGAATGCGATGACGGCCTTGCGTGCCCGCGGGAAATACACCTGCAGGTCGAGAAAGCGGATGGCGAACACGAGGCCGCTGACGCCATACAGATACATCAGGATCGGGTTGGACCACTGCTGCCAGGCCAGCGATTCGGGCCACAGCCAAGCGTAGCCATGGCCGGTGTAGGCGATGTTCATGGCCATGAACATCGCCAGATAGATGGCGTAGGAGAGGTAGCGCGAACTGCGCAGGCTGGCAAAGAGAAGCGCGTTGTAGGCCAGCAGGGCGAGCAGGAAGCCATACACGGCGCCGTAGCTGAGTTCCTGCTGCGTCTGCCTGATGCGCGAGGTTTCCGGGTTCAGCAGGTAGATCGGCACCACCATGGGATCGGGCGTTTCCACGCGGATGAAGACATCGCTGATGCCCGCCCCGAACGCGTGGTCGAACACGAAATAGCGGCTCGCGAGCGGGCGCTGCTTGAAGGCCTGACGGTCGCCGGCGCGATGTGTCGCGACAGTCCCGTCCTGGCTGCGGAAATAGACCTCGATGCGGTCGAGCCAGGCGATCTCGATCGACAGCTTCTTGTGGACCGGCGCTGCGGTCGGGTTGTCCACCGCAAAATGGATCCACACCGGCTCCGCGCCGATGCCGAAATTCAGAACCGGCGCTTTCCCGGGCGCGAACTTGCCCTCGCGGTAGGCCGCCATGGCCTCAGGCAGGGTGAGCGGGCCTTGCGTTTCCTGCAGAAAGCCGGTGGACAGGCCGATCGCCGACGTGTGGTCGAGAGGCGCCGGCAGCGGCGCAGCGCTCGCCAGCGTGCCGAACAGCCAGGCCAGCACGGCAGCGAATCCGGCCCACAGTCTGAAACCTCCGCGATGCACGTCTGCGTCTGCTGAACGGAAGGGAAGCGGCGTCAAACCTTGCGGTAGACCTCGGCGCCCTGCTTCACGAATTCCACCGCCTTCACTTCCATGCCTTTCGCCAGCGCGTCGGCTTCGTTCAGGCCTTCCCTCGCCGCGTATTCGCGCACGTCCTGGGTGATCTTCATCGAGCAGAAGTGCGGGCCGCACATCGAGCAGAAGTGCGCGACCTTGGCGGATTCCTTGGGCAGGGTTTCGTCGTGGAAGGACTTCGCCTTGTCGGGGTCGAGGCCGAGGTTGAACTGGTCGTCCCAGCGGAATTCGAAGCGCGCCTTGGAAAGCGCGTTGTCGCGGATCTGCGCACCGGGGTGGCCCTTCGCCAGGTCGGCGGCGTGGGCGGCAAGCTTGTAGGTGATGATGCCTTCCTTGACGTCGTCCTTGTCCGGCAGGCCCAGGTGTTCCTTCGGCGTGACGTAGCACAGCATCGCAGTGCCGTACCAGCCGATCATCGCGGCGCCGATGCCGGAGGTGATGTGGTCGTAGCCGGGCGCGATGTCGGTGGTCAGCGGCCCCAGGGTGTAAAACGGCGCTTCGGAACACTGCTCCAGCTGGATGTCCATGTTCTCCTTGATCAGCTGCATCGGCACGTGGCCGGGGCCTTCGATCATCACCTGCACGTCGTGCTTCCACGCCACCTGGGTCAGTTCGCCCAGCGTCTTCAGTTCGGACAGTTGCGCTTCGTCGTTGGCGTCGTAAATCGAGCCGGGACGCAGGCCGTCGCCCAGCGAGAAGGCGACGTCGTAGGCCTTCATGATGTCGCAGATGTCCTCGAAGTGCGTGTAGAGGAAGCTCTCCTTGTGGTGCGCGAGGCACCACTTGGCCATGATCGAGCCGCCGCGCGACACGATGCCGGTCATGCGGTTGGCGGTCATCGGCACGTAGCGCAAGAGCACGCCGGCGTGGATGGTGAAGTAGTCGACGCCCTGCTCGGCCTGCTCGATCAGGGTGTCGCGGAACATTTCCCAGGTGAGGTCTTCGGCCTTGCCGTCGACCTTTTCCAGCGCCTGGTAGATCGGGACTGTTCCAATCGGTACGGGCGAATTGCGGATGATCCACTCGCGCGTCTCGTGGATGTTCTTGCCGGTGGAAAGATCCATCACGGTGTCGCCGCCCCAGCGGATCGCCCAGGTCATCTTCTCGACTTCTTCCTGGATGCTGGAGCCCAAGGCCGAGTTGCCAATGTTGGCGTTGATCTTCACCAGGAAATTGCGGCCGATGATCATCGGCTCGGATTCCGGATGGTTGATGTTGTTGGGGATGATGGCGCGGCCGCGCGCGATTTCGTCGCGCACGAATTCGGGCGTGATTTCGTTCTGCAGATTCGCGCCGAAGTTCTGCCCCGGATGCTGGCGGTTCATCAGCGCGGCGAGCTTCTCGCCCATCGGGCCGGACGCTTTCAGCGATTCCAGATAGGCGGCGCGGTTGTTGTTCTCGCGGATGGCAATGAATTCCATCTCCGGCGTGATGATGCCTTTGCGCGCGTAGTGCATCTGCGTCACGTTCATGCCGGCCTTGGCGCGGCGCGGATGGCGGTGCAGGTCGGGGAAGCGCATCGCGGCAAGCGCCGGATTGGCGGCCTGCTGGCGGCCGTATTCCGAACTCAGGTCGGACAGGATTTCGGTGTCGCCGCGCGCCTCGATCCAGCGCGTGCGCAGTGCGGGCAGACCGGTGCGGATGTCGATCTTCGCCGCCGGGTCGGAATAGGGGCCCGAGCAGTCGTAGACGAAAATCGGCGGGTTGGGCTCCGAGCGGGCTGCAACGCTGCCCGCTTCGCCGCTGAACATCAAGGGTGTGTCGGCCTGGCTGATTTCGCGCATCGGCACGCGGATGTCAGGCTGACTGCCCTGCACGTAGATCTTGCGCGAATTGGGCAGCGGCTGCACCGCGGCCTCGTCTACGTGGGCGCTGGCAGCGAGGAATTGGGCTGCTTGATTGGGTATGGCGGCGTTCATGGTGGCGCTCCGGAAAAGCAGGAGGCGTCGAATCGGCCTCGCTGGAATAACAGGGGAGACCGATATCGGCCTCCCTACGGCGGTATCAACCGCATCAGGTTCAAAGGGTATGTCTCACTCCAGCCCGTAAAACAATGGACCGGAGACCCCTGGCGAGCGGCTCAAGGTAGCCGAAATGTGAAATAATTGCAAGGCAAGACCCCATCTAACTTATTGATATTCAAGGGTACCGCATGGACATCGAGCAGTCGCGCTACAACATGGTGGAACAGCAGATCCGCCCCTGGGATGTGCTGAACCAGAACGTTCTGGACCTGCTGTTCAAGGTACGCCGCGAAGACTTCGTGCCGGAGGCGCACAAGGCGCTGGCCTTCGTCGACATGGAAATCCCGCTCGGCCACGGCCAGGCCATGTGGACGCCCAAGCTGGAAGCGCGGGCGATCCAGGAACTCGATATCCGCCCCACCGACCGCGTGCTGGAAATCGGCACCGGCAGCGGCTACCTCACCGCCCTGCTGGCCTCCAAAGCCGGCGAAGTGGTGTCGGTCGACATCGTGCCAGAATTCACCGCTAGCGCGACGCTGAAGCTGCGTGCGCACGGCTTCGGCAACGTGGTGCTGCACAGCGGCGACGCCGCCCGCGACTGGCCCGACGAGGCCGGCTTCGACGTCATCGTGCTGACCGGCTCGACCCCGCTGCTGTCGGATGCGCTGGTGCGCCGCCTCAGGGTCGGCGGCCGGCTGTTCGCCATCACCGGCGAAGCCCCGGTGATGGAAGCGCAGCTCATCACCTGCAGCGCGCCGGGCACCACCCGCAGCGTCACCCTGTTCGAAACCTGCGTGGCCCCGCTGCTGAACGCGCCGCACCCCGCCCTGTTCGTATTCTGAACCGATGCGCCAGTTTCGCCCCGCCGAGCTCGCCGCCCATATTCAGGCCGGACACACGCCGGTGCTGCTCGATGTGCGCGAGCCGTGGGAATGGAACCTGTGTCGCCTGCCCGGCGCCATCCTGATTCCGATGCAAGAGCTGCCCGCGCGCCTGCAGGAATTGAACAAGGATGCCGAAATGGTGGTCATCTGCCATCATGGCGTTCGCAGTTATCACGCGGCACGCTATCTTGAAAGCGCGGGGTTCGGCGACGTCATCAACCTGTCAGGCGGCATCGCCGCTTGGGCCGACGAAGTCGATCCGGCCATGCCGCGCTACTAACCGACAACCCAGGACTGGATCCCATCATCATGCAACTCAAGCCCCTGTTTCTTGCCCTGAGCCTCGCGCTGGCGCCCGCCGCCCATGCGGCAGACCTGTCCGAAGTCTACCGCGACGCGCTCGCCTACGATGCACAATACGCGTCGGCCCGCGCGGCGTATCAGGCGGGCCAGGAAGCCGCCGTGCAGGGACGTGCCGGACTGCTGCCCAACGTCAACCTGGGCGGCAACGTGCGCTACAACAGCGTCGACTCCAGCCTCGCCGGCGGCGATGCCGATTTCGATTCCAACGGGGCGTCGCTGACCGCCGCCCAACCCCTGTTCCGCAAGCAGAACCTGGTGGCGTACGCGCAGGCCAAGGAGCAGGTCAAGATCGCCGCGCTGCGCTTCGCCGTGGCCGAACAGGATCTGATCCTGCGGGTCGCGCAGGCCTACTTCGACGTGCTGGAGTCGCAGGACAACATCGCCTTCATCAATGCACAGAAGGCCGCCATCACCGAACAGCTGGCCGCCGCCAAGCGCAACTTCGAAGTCGGCACCACCACCATCACCGACACCCACGAAGCGCAGGCGCGCTACGACCTCGCCACCGCGCAGGAGATCGCCGAACAGAACAGCCTCAACATCCGCCTGCGCGCACTGGAAAAACTCATCGGCAAGCCGGCCGGTGCGCTCGACACGCTGGCCGAACCGGTGCAGCTGAAAGCCGAAGGCGGCCACATCGACGAATGGGCCACGATCGCCGCCGACGGCAATCTGCAGGCCGAAATCCAGCGCGTCACCAAAGTCATCGCCGACCAGGAAATCGAGCGCAATCGTGCCGGCCACTATCCCACGCTCGACGCGGTCGCCGGCTACACCATCAGCAACAACCAGAATTTCGGCACCCAGCAGGTGGACACCCGCACCGCAAGCATCGGCGTGGAACTCAACCTGCCGATCTACCAGGGCGGACTGACCAGCTCGCGTGTGCGCGAGGCCGTCGCCAACCAGGAAAGAGCACGCCAGGATCTGGAAAACGCCACCCGCGAAGCCAGCCTGCAGGCTCGCCAGGCCTATCTCAACGTCAGCAGCGGCGTCGCCCGCGTGCAGGCGCTGGAGCAGGCGCTCGTCTCCACCCGCGCGCAGCTCGATTCCACCCGGCTCGGGCTGGACGTCGGCGTGCGCACCAACCTCGACGTGCTCGACGCCGAACAGCAGGTGCTGTCGGCGCGCCGCGATCTGGCCGGCGCACGCTACGACTACCTGCTGTCGCGGCTCGCGCTCAAGGCCGCCGTGGGATCACTCAACCCGGCCGACCTGACCGAGATCGACCAGCTTCTGAAGCCGCCAGCGCCGCAATAAGCGCGCGGCCCTGTAGGAGGCCCGCCCCCGGGCCGATTACGGGCGGTTGCGACGGCACGAAAATCGCGGCGAGGGCGCCGCTCCTACAGGTACGAATGTAGGAAGCCCGCCTCGGGCCGATTGCAGTCAACCCGCCTTCAGCAGCGGCGAAACCAGCACTTCCACGCGCGCCGCCGCGCCGCGATGGCGCGCCGCAAACTCCAGCCCGGCCTCGCCCATGCGCGCACGTGCCGCGGCATCGCCCAAGAGCTTCAGCGCGTGTTCCAGCAAGGCCGCGGCATCGCTCACCCGCATCGCCGCGCCCGCCTCGATCGCCAGCCGCGTCGCTTCCTCGAAGTTGAACGTGTGCGGGCCCACCAGCACCGGCCGCCCCACACTCGCCGCCTCGATCAGGTTCTGCCCGCCCAGCGGCATCAGGCTCCCGCCGACGAAGGCGACATCGCACGCCGCGTAATACGCAAACAGTTCGCCCAGGCTGTCGCCCAGCAGCACCTGCGTGTCCGCATCCAATGCCGTTCCATCCAGTGCGCTGCGGCGCTGGTACGTCAGGCCGGCTGATTCGATCAACGCCGCCACCGCGTCGAAGCGCTGCGGATGGCGCGGTACCAGCACCAGCAGCACCTCGGCCGGCGCGGTGTCGGCAAACGCGCGCAACAGCGGCGCCTCCTCGCCTTCGCGCGTGCTCGCCGCCAGCAGCACCGGACGCGATCCCCATTTCGCTCTCCAGGCCGTACCGCGTTCGAGCTGGTCGGGCGGCGGCGCGATGTCGAACTTGAGATTGCCGGTGACATGAACCGAGGCCGCCCCCAGTTTGAGCAGGCGCGCGGCGTCCGCTTCGGTCTGCGCGGCGACGACCGCGATCCGCTGCAGGCACGCCCGCGTCAGCGCCGGCAGCCGCGCATAGCCGCGCGCCGAACGTTCCGACAGCCGCGCGTTCGCCAGCACCAGCGGCACGCCAGCCCGCGCGGCGGCATGGATGAGATTGGGCCACAACTCGGTTTCCATCAGGATGCCGACGCGCGGCTGCAGGCGGCGCATGAAACGGCGCATCGCGCCCGCGTAGTCGTAGGGCAGATAGACGATGCGGGCGAACTCGCCGTACAAGGATTCGGCGGTGGCGCGCCCGGTCGGCGTCATGCAGGTGAGCAGCACGGGGGCATCCGGGTGCGCGTCACGCAGCGCATCGATCAGCGGCTGCGCCGCGCGCATCTCGCCCACCGACACCGCATGAATCCACAGCGCACCGGTGACCGGCGCGGGGCCGAGCGCCAGCCGCTCGCCCCAGTGCCTCCAGTAGCCGCGCTCGCGTCGCCCGCGCCACAGCAGGCGCAGCGGAATCAGCGGCGCGGCCAGCAGCAGGGCCAGGCGGTAGAGACTCCAGTCGAGTAACAAGCGCAGGTTGGGCATCGCCGGATTGTAAAGGAGCCGCGATAAAGTCTGCCGCTGTCTGTGTGTCTTTCGATGTGTTCGAGCGCATGGCACGCGTCAGTAACCACGCCCCGTGGCGTCACCCCGGCGCAAGCCGGGGTCCAGCTGAATTTTTAACTGGATTCCGGCGTACGCCGGAATGACGAATGCTACGCGCGCCAAGCTCAGTGGTGCGTGACGGTTACCATGCTCAAGCCGCAGGCCGTCGGGTGCTAGAATCGATGCGACTTTGGAGGCCAAACAATGAAAATCCTGCTCACCGGCGCCGCCGGTTTTAGTTCCGGCCATTCGCTTCGCTCACTTAACTTGCGCATGG
The DNA here is from genome assembly GCA_018820765.1 of Gammaproteobacteria bacterium. Taxonomy (GTDB): domain Bacteria; phylum Pseudomonadota; class Gammaproteobacteria; order Burkholderiales; family Thiobacillaceae; genus Thiobacillus. Next base: position 656,306 of record JAHJNN010000017.1, on the reverse strand, counting down.
CGCAAGTTAGCCTTCTCTGAAACCGGCGGAGACATTCATGAAAGTTCTTCTGACAGGTTCCGCCGGATTTATCGGCATGCACGTCGCACAAATCCTGCTCAAGCGCGGCGACGAGGTCGTCGGCATCGACAACCTCAACGACTACTACGAGCCGGCGCTCAAGCTCGCACGGCTGGAACAGCTGAAGCCCTACCCCAACTTCCGCTTCCTCAAGGACGACATCTCCGACCGCATGGTGATGGAAGATCTGTTCGAGAAGGGTCACTTCGACGCCGTCATCAACCTCGCCGCACAGGCCGGCGTGCGCTACTCGCTGAAGAATCCGCACGCCTACGTGCAGTCCAACATCGTCGGCTTCGCCAACCTGCTCGAAGGCTGCCGCCACCACGGCGTCAAGCACTTCGTCTACGCCAGCTCGTCCAGCGTCTACGGCGCCAACACCAAGATCCCGTTCTCCACCCACGACCCGGTCAACCACCCGGTGAGCCTGTACGCCGCCAGCAAGAAGGCCAACGAGCTGATGGCGCACACCTACTCGCACCTCTACGGCCTGCCCACCACCGGCCTGCGCTACTTCACCGTCTACGGCCCCTGGGGCCGGCCCGACATGTCGCCGTGGCTGTTCACTTCAGCAATATTGGAAGGGCGCACCATCGACGTCTTCAACCACGGCGACATGATGCGCGACTTCACCTACATCGACGACATCGCCGACGGCACCGTCAAAGTGCTCGACCGCATCCCGCAGGGCAACCCCAACTTCGACCACAACAACCCCGACCCGGCATCGAGCCACGCGCCCTACCGCCTCTACAACATCGGCAACCACACCCCGGTGCAGCTGATGGACTTCATCGGCACCATCGAAACCGCGCTCGGCCAGACCGCGAAGAAGAACTTCCTGCCGATGCAGGACGGCGACGTGCAGGCGACTTACGCGGACGTCGACGACCTCATCCGCGACACCGGCTTCAAGCCGGCGACGACGCTGGAATACGGGATCGGGAAGTGGGTGGAGTGGTATCGGGGGTACACAGGGAAGTAGATTCAGAGAGCCCACTTCTATTCATTTAGGATGAACACTTAACGTTAAGGCTCGAACTCCACCGGAATCGGCACTCGCATGTGTACAACCGAGGTAACCACAATGGGAACAAATGAGTTAATAGTTGTACTCACCGCAGTCATTGCGACTGTTCACATTCCTAGTCTGGCGCGTCTATCGAAGGATCGAGTGGCTCACGGGAGCAATGGAGTCACATTCCACTCTACAGCTGCGACTTGAGGCGGCCAAGGTGGTTAATCCCGACGGCCAGCCGTGTCGCGTAGTTTGGTGGGATCCCGACATCGAGTCCACACCCTCAACCCCGCAGCACGGTCAAGAAGCCCAAGTCAATCAGATCTATCTGTACCTTCCGCCGCACCTGAGGCGAGATCGAAACAAGCTCTCACGCAGGCTCTGGCGTTGGTTCTCTGGCACATGAGGATGAGCCAGAACAAAAACAGAACAATAGAGTCAGACTGAACTGACCCGGGTAGCCGACCGGATGAGCTTCGCACAAGGCTGCCCAGTCTAAGGCTTGACTAGCCAATTTAATGTAGCTACATTAAATCCATGTACATCGAGTTCGATCCGGCCAAGGACTTGGCGAACCAGGACAAGCATGGCGTTTCGCTGGCACTGGCGGTCGAGCTCGATTGGGAAGCTGCGCTGGTGTGGGTAGATGAACGGATCGAATACGGCGAGGCGCGAATGATAGCGCTCGCACCGAAAACCGGCATCCTCTACTACGTGGCCTTTGTTGATCGCGGCAGGGCGAGAAGGATCATCAGCCTGCGCCGTGCCAATCGTCGCGAGGTGAAACATTATGTCCAAACTATCTAAGCGTCCTGCCGTGGCGATGCCCACGGTGGAAGAAGACAAGGCGATCACTGCGGCTGCCCGCAGCGATCCGGATGCGCAACCGCTCACACCGAAGCAGTTGAAGGAAATGGTGCCGCTGCGCACGCTGCGCGGCCGACCCAAGTCGGACAACAAGAAGTTGCTGGTTTCGGTGCGCTACAGCCCTGAGGTCGTAGCGTATTTCAAGTCCACGGGGGCGGGCTGGCAATCGCGCATGGATGAAGCCCTGCGCGAGTACGTTGAGCAGCACCGCGCAGCGTAGCCATCGCCTACAGGGTCAGCCGTTAAACCCCGCCAGCTTCTCCGCCTGATCCACCCGTTCCCAGGTGAACTCCGGTTCGGCCCGGCCGAAATGCCCGTACGCGGCGGTCTTCCGGTAGATGGGCCGCCTCAGGTCGAGGCTGTCGATGATGCCGCGCGGGGTCAGCTTGAAGCTGCAGCGCACCATGTCTTCCAGCTGTTCATCCGGCACGGTTCCGGTACCGTAGGTTTCGACCAGCAGGGAAACCGGCTCGGCGACGCCGATGGCATAGGCCAGCTGCACCAGGCAGCGTTTGGCATAGCCCGCCGCCACCAGATTCTTGGCGATATAACGCGCCATGTAGGCGGCGGAGCGGTCGACCTTGGTCGGGTCCTTGCCTGAAAACGCGCCGCCGCCGTGCGGGCAGGAGCCGCCGTAGGTGTCGACGATGATCTTGCGGCCGGTGAGGCCGGTATCGCCGTTGGGGCCGCCGATTTCGAACGGGCCGGCGGGGTTGACCCACAGCCTGAAGGTCGGCGTGCGCAGCGCCAGCGGCACCAGCGAGTCGACGATTTCGCGCGCGACTTCCTGCGCGACCCAGGCGGGATCGAGGCCGCGGGCGATCTGGGTGGAAATGATCACGGTTTCGACACCGACCATTTGCTGGCCTTCGTAGGCGACGGTGACCTGGCTTTTGGCATCGGGGCGCAGCCAGGGCAAGGCGCCGGACTTGCGCAGTTCGGCCTGCCTTTGCACCAGGCGATGCGCCAGCCAGAGGGGATAGGGCATCAGGTCGGGGGTTTCGTCGCAGGCGTAGCCGAACATCAGGCCCTGGTCGCCGGCGCCGATGTCGCCGCCGGCCAGGGTGATGCCTTTGTGAATCTGGATCGACTGGTGGTTGAAGCGCACCTGCACTTCGCAGGTGTTGGGGTCGATGCCGGTTTCGGCATCGCGGTAACCGATGTCGCGCAGCACCTGGCGGGCGATTGCTTCGGCGCGGTCACGCACCTCGTCGAAGAGTTCCTTGCGGACGGTTTTGAACTCGCCGGTGATCACCACCAGGTTGTCGGCCACGAGGGTTTCGCAGGCGACCTTGGCTTCGGGTTCCTCGGCCAGAAAGGCATCGAGGATGGCGTCGGAAATCTGGTCGGCGATCTTGTCGGGGTGGCCTTCCGAAACGGACTCGGAGGTAAACAAATGGCGGCGCATGTTCATGGTGCGTTTCCTGTGATGCGTTGATGGTTAAGGGTTGCGTGCCGCGAGGCGCCAGAGCGAGGTGACCTCGGCCGCGCGCGCGGCGTGCAGCGGATCGGTGGCGTCGGCGGCGCGGGGATGCGTGGGCTTGGTGTCCAGCCGCCCGACGACGTTCAGTCCGGCTGCCTCGATTGCGGCGAGCAGCGACTCGCGCGAGCGAAGGCCCAGGTGCTCGGCCAGATCCGACAGGATCAGCCAGCCTTCGCCGCCGGGCTCCAAATGCGCCGCCAGCCCGTTCAGAAAGCCCAGCAGCATGCGGCTTTCCGGATCGTAAATCGCGTGTTCGAGCGGCGAGTTGGCGCGCGCGGGCAGCCAGGGCGGATTGCAGACGATGAGGGGCGCGCGCCCTTCGGGGAACAGGTCGGCCTCGACGACCTCCACCCGCCCCTTGAGGCCAAGCCGCTTGATATTGTCACGCGCACAGGCCAGCGCACGCGGGTCCTGGTCGGTGGCGACGACATGCTTGACCCCTCGCTTGGCCAGCAGCGCCGCCAGCACGCCGGTTCCCGTACCGATGTCGAAGGCCAGCTTCGAGGTCGGCAGCGGGGCTTCGGCCACCAGTTGCACATACTCGCCGCGCACCGGCGAAAACACGCCGTAGTGCGGGTGGATGCGCTCGCCGAGCGCCGGGATGTCCACGCCTTTCTTGCGCCATTCGTGGGCGCCGATCACGCCGAGCAGTTCGCGCAGCGAGACCACCGAGGCTACCTCGCCCTCGCCATAGGCTTCGGCGCAGGCTTCTTTCACGTTCGGCGCGCGGCGCAGGGGGATGCTGAAATCCGCCTCCAGCGGCAGCAACAGCATCCCCAGGGTGCGGGCGCGCTGGGACTGCGCCTGGCGATGGAAATTGAAGGCTTCAAGCGGCGACGAAGCGGCCTTGCGCGGCTTGCGGTCGATGCGGCGCGCCATGGCCTGCAGCAATTGGCGCGCATTCTGAAAGTCGCCCCGCCACAGCAGCGCGGTGCCCTCGCTGGCCAGGCGATAGGCCGCATCCGCGGTGAGGCGGTCGTCGGCGACCATCACGCGCCTGGGCGCCGGCGCGCCGCTCTCCGAGCGCCAGCGGGCCGAGCGGGGCGCCTCGGCTTCGGTCCAGTTCACAACAGGGTCATTCGTGTCAGGCACAGCGGGAGGGGTGAAACGTCCAGGCAAAGAGAAGGGATACAGAAACAAATGGGGCCAAATGAATGGGGCAGGCCCGATAAAAGACGGTTGGCTACGCTGCCGCCGCCAGCGGATGAATCGCCGCCAGATTCTCGGCCAGTGCCTCGCGCGTGAGCGCGAGGTCATAGTGCGCCTGCAGGTTCAGCCAGAACTCGGCTTCCATGCCGAAGTAGACGCCCAGGCGCGCGGCGGTATCGGCGGTGATGCTGCGCTTGCCGGCGACGATTTCCCCGATGCGGCGTTGCGGCACGCCGATTTCCTTGGCCAGCCGGTATTGGGTCACGCCCAGCGGCTTGAGGAATTCTTCCAGCAAGATTTCGCCTGGCCTGACGAGCGGAATTTGACGTTTTGCCATGATGCCTCCTAATGATAATCGACGATTTCCACGTCCCATGCCGCGCCGTCCTTCCAGACAAAACACACGCGCCACAGATCATTGACGCGGATGCTCCATTGGCCTTTGCGGTCGCCCTTGAGCGCTTCGAGCCGGTTTTGCGGCGGAATGCGCAAGGACTCCAGGCGCTCGACCGCGTGTAGCATCTGCAATTTGCGGATCGCCACGCTTGCGATGTTGGCAAACCGCGGGGAACGTTTCCCCTCGAACAGCGCTTGGGTTTCGCGACATTTGAATCGCTTGATCATGCCGCAACACTAACGCCTCGCGTTAGTAGTGTCAAGCGACTAACACCGTAGCTAACGTAAATTGAGCCGCTCGGAAACGACCATTTCACACCCACAGATGAACAGCGCCACCGTCAAAACCTACCTGCCCTGGGTCGTGGCTGTGGCGCTGTTCATGGAGGGGCTCGATACCACCATCGTCAATACGGCGGTGCCGGCGATCGCGGAGGGTCTGCAGGTGACGCCGCTGAGCCTGAAGGCGGTGGTGACGAGCTACATCCTGAGCCTGGCGGTGTGCATCCCGGTGAGCGGCTGGATGGCGGACCGCTACGGCACGCGGCGCGTGTTCGGCATCGCGGTGGCGGTGTTCACTCTGGCTTCGATCCTGTGCGGGCTGGCGCTGAACGCGCCGATGCTGGTGGCGGGGCGCATCCTGCAGGGCGTGGGTGCGGCGATGATGATGCCGGTGGGGCGGCTGACGATCATCCGCACCTTTCCCAAAGCGGAGCTGTTGCGGGCGATGAACTTCGTCATCATCCCGGCGCTGATCGGGCCTTTGCTCGGGCCCACGGTCGGCGGCCTGATCGTGCACTGGTTCTCGTGGCATTACATCTTCTTCATCAACGTGCCGGTGGGGCTGATGGCGCTGTGGCTGGCGCATCGCTACATGCCGGATTACCGGGGCGATTCGCGGCGCCCGCTGGATGTCGTCGGCCTGGTCCTGTTCGGCAGCGGCGCGGCGCTGCTGTCCTGGCTGCTGGAAATCTTTGGCGAGCATCAGGTCGACGCCACCTCGGCGGCGGTGCTGCTGGCGCTCAGCCTCAGTCTGCTGGCGGCGTATGGCTTGCATGCCCGCGAGACGGCCCATCCGCTGCTGCGCCTGGCGCTGTTCCGGGTGCGCACGTTTCGCGTGTCGGTGGTGGGCGGCTTCGTCACGCGCCTGGGGGTAGGCGGGCTTCCGTTTCTGCTGCCGCTGCTTTACCAGCTCGGCCTGGGGATGCCCGCCTGGCAGTCGGGCCTGCTGATGATGCCGGTGGCCGCGGCGGCGATGGGCATGAAGTTCATCGCCTCGTGGGTGCTGGCGCGCTTCGGCTACCGGCGGGTGCTGATGGTGAATACCGTGATGATCGGGGTCGTCGTCGGCCTGTTCTCGCTGGTGACCCCGGCCACGCCGATCGGGCTGATCGTGCTGCTGGGGCTGGCCATGGGCTTCTTCAATTCACTGCAATACACCAGCATGAATTCGATGGCCTTTGCCGACATCGACACGCCCGATTCGAGCATGGCGAGCACGATCTCCAGTTCGCTGCAGCAGATGTCGATGAGCTTCGGGCTGGCCTGCGGCTCGCTGATCGCGGGCTGGTATCTGGGCGACCTGCCGCAGACCGACCGTGCGGCCGTGACGACCGCGCTGCACTACGCCTTTCTGACGCTGGGCGGCTTGACGATGCTGTCGTCGCTGTCGTTCTGGACGCTGCGGCCCACGGATGGCGAAAGCGTCAGCCGGGGGATCGTACGTGAGACGGTATGAGCGTACCGCGAGCGCGCGACGTCGCCGAGGGCATAGGCATGTCGCCATTTGAGGACAAGCGCGATCCGTCCTATCTTTTTGTTTTGTAGGAATATTCTTCAAATCAGCTCGATGGGGCGTCGCCATTAAGCGACGTTTTGCCCGGTTTTTTGCCCTGAGCCCGCCCGGGCAAATTCGGTATCTGACTGTTTATCAAGTGGTTTACATAGGTGGCGCGCGTATTGCTCTTAAGCCAGTTGCGGCCAGTTCCGGTCGCAACCACACCAGGGCATTACCCCGTATCAGGCACACCGAGAGAGTCCATTCCCATGCTCAAGAACTTTATGCAACCCGGCAATACCCCCAGCAATTCAAGAACCGATTCGGCCAAGCCGAGCCAGTCGGCATACGAAACCGCCAAGGCCGCCGCGGCCACCCGGGCTGAAACCGCGCCGCAGGCCGCGAAACCCGCGACGAGTCCGAGCGACGAGGGCAGCAAACTCATCGTGGGTCCGAACATCAAGCTGAAAGGCTCTGAAATCACCGATTGCGAAATCCTGGTGGTGGAAGGCCGCGTGGAAGCTTCGATGAAAAGCCGCGATATCCGCATCGCGGAAGGCGGCGTGTTTTCGGGCAAAGCCGAAATCGACGTGGCGGAAGTGCGCGGCAACTTCGAGGGCGAGTTGACCGCCCGCAAGCGGCTGGTGATTTACGCCACCGGCAAGGTCAGCGGCGTGATCCGCTACGGGGCGATGAGCGTCGAGGAAGGCGGCACGCTTTCCGGAGACGTGGCGATGCTTTCAGGCGGCCCCAGTGTAGCCAAGCTGGCGGATGCCTCCGCACAAACCGCGGCGCCTGAAGCGGCCGACGAGAAGGCTTCCGAGCCGGAGCCGGTGCATTCCGGCTCCACGTATTTCCGCAACCAGGCGGGAAAACGTTAAGGCCGATCGAGCCTGACACAGCTGCGCTGTCGTCGATGCGCGACAGCGTAGCGGCAGGTCTTGCGCGCCGCGCATGGATTGCTTCGCTCTGCTCGCAATGACCGGGCTCAGGTGTTCAGCGACGTCTAAAGTTTGGCGTTGCGCCCGCCGTCCACCGCCAGCACCTGACCGGTAACGTAGGGCGCGTCGATGGCGAAGAAGCGCACCGCACGCGCGATGTCGTCGGGGCCGCCGGCCGTCTTGAGGATGGTGTGGGAGACGATGCGCTGGCGCGAGACTTCGTCGAAGTTGGGGTCGTCTTCCGGCCACATGATGGGGCCGGGGGCGACGGCGTTGACGCGCACCAGCGGCCCCAGTTCGCGCGCGAGCGACTTGGTGAGGCCGACCACGCCGGCCTTGGCGACGGAATACACCACGTAGCTTTTCATCGGCCGCTCGGCGTGGATGTCGGCGATGTTGACGATGCAGCCGCGGCGTTTTCTCAGTTCCGGTGCGGCGGCCTGCGACAGGAACAGGGGCGCGATCAGGTTGCTGCCCATCAGGTTGTCCCAGTCCTTCATGGTGATGCTGCCGACCGGGGTGGGGTAAAAGCTCGACGCGTTGTTGACCAGCACGTCGAGCCCGCCGAAGGTGGCGACGGTCTGGTTGACGAGGCTGGGCAGGCCGTTGACGTCGAGCAGGTCGGCCTGGATCAGCGCAACCGAATCGGGCCGAAGGTCATTCAGCTCATCCTGCAGCGCGCGCGCCTCGTCGGCCGAACTGCGGTAGTGAATCATCAGATTGGCGCCGCTGGCGTGCAGCAGGCGGCCGATCGCCGCGCCCACACGCTTGGCCCCGCCCGTAATCAATGCCACTTTGCCTTGCATCGGGGTTCGCCCTTATAGTCACTCGATTCTGGATTATCCAGCCATTCCGCATTATCCCTGAAGTCATCCGTCGCATGCTTCCCGCCCCCACTCCCGACGCCCTTGCGCACAGCCAGCGCGTGACCGCGCACCTGCGCTCGCTGATCGACGACGCGGGCGGCTGGATCCCGTTTTCGCGTTACATGGAAGCGGCGCTCTACGCGCCCGGCCTGGGCTACTACGCCGCCGGCGCGATGAAGTTCGGCGCGGCGGGCGACTTCGTCACCGCGCCGGAAATGACCCCGCTGTTCGGCCGCACGCTGGCGCACGCGATTGCACCGGTGCTGGCCGAGACCGGCGGCGAGGTGCTGGAGCTGGGGGCCGGCAGCGGGCGGCTGGCGGCGGATGTGCTGGGCGAACTGGAACGAATCGGCGCGTTGCCGGGGCGCTATTGCATCCTGGAAGTGAGCGCCGACCTGCGTCAGCGCCAGCAGGACACGATCGCGCGCGAACGGCCGCAGCTTGCCGATCGGGTGCAGTGGCTGGATGCACTGCCTGAACATTTCAATGGCGTGATCCTCGGCAACGAAGTGCTCGACGCGCTGCCGGTGGACCTGGTGCACGGGACCGACGCCGGGCCGCAGGTGCGTGGCGTGGCGCTGGACGGCGAAACCTTCGCCTGGCAGGACCGGCCGATCAACGATCCCCTGCTGCGCGCCCGCGCCGACGCGCTGAATCTGGCGCCGGGCTATTGCACCGAGATCAATCTCGCGGCCAATGCGCTGATCGCCTCGCTCGCACACGCTCTCGACCGCGGCCTGATCCTGATGATCGACTACGGCTTTGCCGCCGCCGAGTACTACCACCCGCAGCGCCACATGGGCACGCTGCGCGCGCATTACCGCCACCATGCGCTGGACGATCCGTTCTACCTGCCGGGATTGTGCGACCTCACCGCACACGTCGATTTCAGCGCGGTGGCGCAGGCGGGAACGGCGGCGGGACTGGAACTCGCCGGCTACACCAGCCAGGCGGGTTTTCTGCTGAACAGCGGGCTGACCGAACTGCTGATGCAGACGCCGCCCGCCGATGCGGCGGCCTACCTGCCGCAGGCGAACGCAGTGCAGCGGCTGGTGTCGCCCGCCGAGATGGGCGAGCTGTTCAAGGTGATCGGGTTCGGCAAGGGCGGGATTGCGCCGCTGGCAGGGTTCGCGCGCGGCGATCGCCGGCACAGCCTGTAGGAGCGCCGTCCAAGGCGCGATTTTCGTGCCTTCGCAAACAACCAATCGCGGCGTGGACGCCGCTCCTACACCAGCGGCAGCTGCACGTCCTCTTCCGGCGGCAGACGGGTCACGCGCACCGCATGCAGGCGGCGGCTGTCGGCGCGCAGGATGTTGAACAGGAAGCCGTCGAACTTCACCGACTCGCCGCGCTTGGGAAGGTGGCCGAAGCGCGAGACGACGAGGCCGCCGACGGTGTCGAATTCCTCGTCGGAGAAATTCGCGCCGAGCGTCTGGTTGAAGTCGTCGATTTCGGTGCCGGCTTTCACGCGGAACACGCCGTCGTGCTCGCGAATGATGTTGGCCTCGGTTTCGTCGAAGTCGTATTCGTCCTCGATGTCGCCCACGATCTGCTCCAGCACGTCCTCGATCGTCACCAGTCCCGCCACGCCGCCGTATTCGTCGACGACGATGGCGATGTGGTTGCGGTTGGAGCGGAACTCCTTCAGCAGCACATTCAGCCGCTTCGATTCGGGGATGAACACGGCCGGACGCAGCATGCCGCGGATGTCGTCGTCGGACTCGGCGTAATGCCGCAGCAGATCCTTCGCCAACAGAATTCCAATGACGTCGTCACGGTCCTTGTCGATGACCGGAAAGCGCGAGTGCGCGGTTTCGATGACGAAGGGGATGAACTTTTCGGGCGGATCGTTGATGTCGATGACGTCCATCTGCGCGCGCGGGATCATGATCTCGCCGACGCGCATTTCGGACACCTGCAGCACGCCCTCGATCATCGCCAGGGCGTCGGCATCCATCAGGTTGTTTTCGTAGGCGCCGTGCAGCAGTTCGATCAGCTGTTCACGGTCTTCGGGTTCGCGCATCAGCCAGTGGGAAATGCGCTCGAGCAAGCTCGGTTTATGACTACTGTCAGACTCCATTTGCGTCAGGAAGTGTAAGGATTGGGGATTCGGAACTGCTTCAGTATAGCGGCTTCGCGTGATTCCATGATGTCAGCCTCGGCGGGGTCGAGATGGTCGTAGCCCTGCAGATGCAGCACGCCGTGGACGGTCATGTGGGCGTAATGGTCCTTCAGCGGCTTTCCCTGTTCGCGCGCTTCGCGCTCGACCACCGGGGCGCAGATCACCACGTCGCCGCCCAGCACCCGGGCGCCTGATTTGTTTAAAGGCAGCTCGCCGTATTCGAAGGTCAGCACGTTGGGCACGTAGCCCTTTTGGCGGTAGTCCTGGTTGAGCGCCTGCGCCTCGTCGGCGTCGACGATGCGCACGGTGATTTCTGCATTATGTTCGAGCGCGGCGGCGACCCAGCGGCGGACTTGCGCGCGGCTCGGCAAGTCATCCGCCTCGCTGGCGAACTGTACCGACAGGCTGAATTCAGGACTCACGCTTTTCCATTTCCGCACGGCGCGCGGCATAGGCATCGACGATGCGGCCGACCAGCGGATGGCGCACCACGTCCTCCGACTGGAAATGGGTGAAGGCCAGCCCGCGCACGCCGGCGAGGATGTCGGCGGCGTCCATCAGGCCGGATTTGACGTGCTTCGGCAGGTCGATCTGCGTCGGGTCGCCGGTCACCACCGCGCGCGCGCCGAAACCGATTCGCGTCAGGAACATCTGCATCTGCTCGGGCGTGGTGTTCTGCGCTTCGTCGAGAATGATGAAGGCGTGGTTGAGCGTGCGGCCGCGCATGAAGGCGAGCGGCGCCACCTCGATGGCATGACGCTCGATCAGCCGCGTCACCTTGTCGAAGCCCATCAGGTCGTACAGCGCGTCGTACAGCGGACGCAGGTAGGGGTCGACCTTCTGCGTGAGGTCGCCCGGCAGGAAGCCGAGGCGTTCGCCGGCTTCCACTGCGGGACGCGTCAGCACGATGCGCTTGACCTGCTCGCGCTCCAGCGCATCGACCGCGCACGCCACCGCCAGATAGGTCTTGCCGGTGCCGGCGGGGCCGATGCCGAAGGTGATGTCGTGGCTGCGGATCTGTTCGATGTATTCGCCCTGGCGCGGGGTGCGCGCGCGCAGGTCGGCGCGGCGGGTGCGCAGCGCGGGGCCTTCCTCGTCGGCGCGGCCGCGCGTGAGCTCGACCAGGCCCAGCTGGATGTCGTCGAGCGAGAGTTCGTCGTGGGCGCGGTTGTAGAAATGCTCGATCGCCTGCGCGCCCTTCTCGGCCTGCGCGGCGTCGCCGCTGAATCTGAAACTGGAGCCGCGGCGGCCGATGGTGACGTCGAACGCCGCCTCGATCTGCCGCAGGTTCTCGTCGAGCGGGCCGCACAGGTTGGCCAGCCGCCGGTTGTCTTCCGGGGCCAGGCGCAGTTCAACGATGTCGGTTTTCAAGCGCTTTCGGTCTCGGTGGTGGCAACTTCGCCGCGCAGGCTGTGCGGGTAGGCCTGGGTGACGGTGACGTCGACGAAGCGGCCGATCAGGCGCGGCCGGCCGGCGAAGTTGACGATGCGGTTGTTGTCGGTGCGCCCGGCCAGCTCGTCGGCATTCTTGCGGGCATGCCCTTCGACCAGCACGCGCTGCACGCTGCCGACCATGGCACGGTTCACCGCCTGCGCCTGCGCCTCGATTTGCGCCTGCAGTTTCATCAGCCTTTGCGTCTTCAATTCAGCGGTCACATCGTCAGGATAGTCCGCCGCCGGGGTGCCGGGGCGCTTGCTGTAGATGAAGGAGAAGCTGGCGTCGAAGTCGAGGTCGACGATGAGCTTCATCGTCGCGTCGAAATCGGCCTCGGTCTCGCCCGGGAAGCCGACAATGAAGTCCGACGACAGGCAGAGGTCGGGCCGCTGCTCGCGCAATTTCCGCACGATGGACTTGAACTCGAGCACGGTGTGGCCGCGCTTCATCGCCGCGAGAACGCGATCGGAACCCGACTGCACCGGCAAATGAAGATGCGACACTAGCTTGGGCAGCTTGCCGTAGCACTCGATCAGCCGCTGCGTCATTTCGCGCGGGTGGCTGGTGGTGTACCTGATGCGCTCGATGCCGGGAATCTCGTGCACCATCTCCAATAAAAAGGCGAAGTCGGCGGTACCGCCCTCTTCCAGTGCACCCTGGTAGGCATTGACGTTCTGTCCCAGCAGCGTGACTTCCTTCACGCCGTGCTCGGCCAGCCGCGCCACCTCGGCGATGACGTCGTCGAACGGGCGCGAGACTTCCTCGCCGCGGGTGTAGGGGACGACGCAGAAGGTGCAGTATTTTGAGCAGCCTTCCATGATCGAGACGAAGGCTGACGCACCTTCGACCCGCGCCGGCGGCAGGTGGTCGAACTTCTCGATTTCGGGAAAGCTGATGTCGACCTGGGCGCGGCCGGTCTCGCGCTTCTTCGCGATCAGCTCGGGCAGACGATGCAGGGTCTGCGGGCCGAACACCACGTCGACGAAGGGCGCGCGCGCGACGATGGCCGCGCCTTCCTGCGACGCCACACAGCCGCCGACGCCGATGATGAGATTGGGGTTGAGCTGCTTCAGATGGCGCACCCGGCCGAGGTCGTGGAACACCTTTTCCTGCGCCTTCTCGCGCACCGAGCAGGTGTTGAACAAGATGACGTCGGCGTCTTCCGGGGTGGACGTCGGGGTCAGGCCTTCCGACGCATTGAGCACGTCGGCCATCTTGTCCGAGTCGTACTCGTTCATCTGACAGCCGAAGGTTTTGATGTAGATCTTTTTCATGGGGCGCCGGGGCAGTGGATAGACTGGGGGCGGATGCGGCCGCGCAAGGCTGGACACGGCGGCAGGCGGGAATCTGGTGGTGATGGGCAGACTTGAACTGCCGACCCCCGGATTATGAATCCGATGCTCTAACCGACTGAGCTACATCACCTTTTTCCGACGACAGGTCGCGGAAAGCCGGGCATTGTAGCCGAGCCGGCGCGCGCCTGTCAAAACCCGTTCCGGCCCCGGAAAATCACTGGGGACGCAGCTTGGCCAGTTCGTCGAGCAGGCTGATCAGCAGCTCTCGTCCCAGTGGGCCCATGCCGGCAACCAGCTGGTCGGCATCGCGTTCGCCGTTGACCAGTCGGCGCATGCGCCCGCCCAGCAGGGCCATGTCGCCGCCCGCCTTCATCATCTGTTCGGCCATGTTGGCGAGCACTGACATCGCCTGCGCGTCGCCGCGGGCCGAAGCATCGATCAGCGCTGCCAGGCCCGGTGCGGCGCTGCTGCCGTCCGGCTGGACGTCGAGCGCCGGAAGGGTGGCGGGGTTGTCGAGGCCGCGCAGGATGGCGTCGAGCAGGATGCTGTCCTCCTCGTCCAGTCCCAGCTTGATCGACGGATCGCGGCGGCCGTCGATGACGTGGCGCAGCGCGCCGACCAGCCGCGCCCAGCCGGCCTGCTCGGCGGCGTCGAGCTGCTTCCTCAGGTCGGGCAACTGGCTGCGGTCGCGCAGCGCGTTGACGACGGTGTGGATGAAGGACGCGTGGACGCGCAGGACTTGTTCGACGGCGGGGGGGAGTTGGGCCATGGCAGGGGTCAGGGGTCAGGGGTCAGGGGTCAGGGGTCAGGGGTCAGGGGTCAGGCATTTTCGGCTGCGCTTGCAGGCTTGGCAACCGCGGGCCGGGTCGGCACGTTTTCGATATGCCAGTGAGCGTTTGCCCACGTCAGCAGTTCGCGCGGCTCGGCCTCTGCCAGTTCAGGCGGCGGCGGATGGCCGAGGGCGGCGAGGGCCTGCGCCAGCACGGCGCCGCGCCTGGTCTCGGGGAGGGCGGGGGCGAGGGTCTGCTTCGAGAGCTTCTGGCCGGCGGCATTGGTGACGAGCGGCACGTGGGCGTAGGCCGGCGTCGGCAGAGCGAGCAGGATCTGCAGATAGATCTGGCGCGGGGTGTTCCACAACAGGTCGGCGCCGCGCACGACGTGGGTGACGCCCTGGAAGGCATCGTCGACCACCACCGCCAGCTGGTAGGCGAACAGGCCGTCGGCGCGCTTGACGATGAAGTCGCCGACGTCATGCGCCAGATCCTGCTGCAGGGCGCCACGGATGCGGTCGTTGAAGTGCGTGCCCGGCGCCTCCACCCGCACCCGCCAGGCATGCGCCGCCGTGCGCGGCGGCGGGTGCAGGCGGCAGGTGCCGGGGTATACGATCTCGCCCTCGGCGTTGCGCGGCGCCTGCGCCAGCTGGCTGCGGCTGCAGGTGCAGGCGAAGGCCGCGCCCTCGCCGCGCAACGCGTCCAGCGCCGCCGCATAGGCGTCGTCGCGCTGCGACTGGTACAGCACCGTGCCGTCCCAGAGCAGGCCATAGGCTTCGAGCTGGCGCAGGATGGTGTCGGCCGCGCCGGGCTCGCAGCGCGGGCGGTCGAGATCTTCCATGCGCACGAGCCAGCGCCCGCCCGCCGCGCGCGCGTCGAGAAAGCTGGCCACCGCCGCGACGAGCGAGCCCGCATGCAGGGGACCGGTGGGAGACGGCGCAAAGCGCCCGATATAGGGTGCGGGATTCACCCGGCCATTATGCCGCGCGCCCTGCGACGCGTCTTCGCGTCAGGCTTGATCGGACGGAATCAGAGATCGATGCCGGGCTGCGCCTTCACGCCCGCGCGGAACGCGTGCTTCTCGTCGGCGATGACCGACACGGTGTCGGCCAGCTCGGTCAGGGTGTGCGGCGCAGCGCGCCCGGTAACGACGACGTGCTGCATCGCGGGCCGGTGCGCCAGCGCATCGAGCACGCGGTCGCTGTCGAGATAACCGTAGCTCAGGAGATAGGTCAGCTCGTCCAGCACAACCAACTGATACGACGGATCGGCCAGCATGCGCGCGGCGATCGCCCAGCCGCGCTCGGCGGTGGCGATATCCTGCTCGCGGTTCTGCGTGTCCCAGGTGAAGCCGTCGCCGGTGACGTGCCATTCGACGCCGGGCTGGCGGCCGAAAAAAGCTTCCTCGCCGGTGTCGGTACGGCTCTTGATGAACTGCACCACGCCGACCTTCATGCCGTGGCCGAGCGCGCGCGCCACCATGCCGAAGGCCGACGTGCTCTTGCCCTTGCCGTTGCCGGTGATGACGAGGAGCAGCCCGCGTTCGTCGCTGGCGGCGGCGATCGCGGCGTCGATCAGCGCCTTCTTGCGGGCCATGCGCGCCGCGTGGCGCGCATCCTTTGTTTGATCCACGCCGGCGGCATGGCGGGCGCTGCGGTCGGCTGCGTCGGATTCAGTGCTCATCCGCGCATTATCGCCTCCGCCTCCGCTTATTTGAACGTGTATTCCACGCTCACCCAGCCATTGCGGCCCGGCAGAGGATAGGCGTTGAAGCGGTCGGCGTTGCTCGCGCTGTGCACGGCGTAAGTGTAATAGTCCTCGTCGAACACATTGTTGAGCGCCGCGGCCAGTTGCCAGTTGCCGATCCGCCGCATCAGCTTGAGATCAACCAGGGTATAGGCCGGGATCTTCTGGCCGAAGCGGTTGGGCTCGTCGTTTTCCATGCGCTGGCTGCTGACGTAATGGGCGTCGGCGGACAGCCGGGTCTGCCCGTCGATATGCCACACGGCGCCGAGCGACAGCTTGTGGCGCGGAACCAGCGGAACCTCCTTGCCGTCGAGCGCAACGCCATCGAGCGTGCCGGCTGTGAACTCGGCGAAAGCGAGCGTATAGGCCGCATGCACGTCCACCGAATTCAAGCGGCCGTGCGCTTCGAGTTCCACACCATATCGCTGCAGCGGCGCGAAATTGGTGTTACCGATGCCGGTCGTGTAAATGTCGAGATGGATCTCGTCCTTCACCCGCATGTAATACGCCGCGGTGCGCAGCCGGCTGGCGCCGCTACCCCACTCCCATCCGGCCTGGACGTCGTGCGAGGTCTGCGGCCTGAGAAACTGGAATTCATGCGCAAAGCCGGGCGAGAAGCCATACACCTCGTCCACGGTGGCGAAGCGGAAGCTGCGCGCGGCCCGCGCAAACAGCGCATGCTGCGAATTCAGACGGCGGTTGACCCCCAACTCCCAGGCGTATTCGGCTTCGTCCTGGCTGCCGGCCAGCGCCCCGCTGCCGAACAGGCCGCCCGGCGCCGTCGCGTCGAACTGGTCGTCGGCGTCGATCGCAAACCACTCGTAGCGACCGCCCAGCGAGAGCGTCGTGGCCGCAGTCAACTGCATCTCGTCGCGCGCATACAGGCCGGCCGAATTCTGTTCGGCCGTCACTCGATTGATCGGGGTTCCGATGTTGGCCGGCGCGTTCGAGGTGAGCAGCCGGTAATCCCAGCGCTGCAGGTCGGCGCCCAGAATCAGACTGTGCGCGACGCCGCCCGCGTCGAACGGCAGCCGCACGCGCGGCGAAAAAGTCCACATGTCGAGATCGGCATCCTTGTATTCGGGAAAGCCGCCGAAGTCGAAGTAAGCCTGCTGCTGCTTGTTGCGGTAGTCCAGGTCGAGCATCACGTGATTGCGTCCGAATTCGAGGCTGTTGCTCAAGCCTGCCTGATAGCCCTTGCGTTTCGCCCAGTCGAGCGGCGTGTTGGTGCCTTTGGGATCGGTTGCCACTTCGTTCAGGCCGATATCGGGCTCGACCGTGCGCGGGCCAGGCAGGCGCGTCGTCTGCGATGCGCCGCCGAACTTGAAGACGAGCTCGCCCCGATCGTGTTTCCAGCGCGCGTCCCCGTTCAGGCTGCGCTGCGTGCTCTCGTTGTTGTCGCGCCAGCCATCGGACCGGTAATGGTCGGCGGTGATGCGGACACCCGCCGTGTCGCCCGCCAGATTGCCGGTCAGCTGAACATCGCGGGTGTTGAAGCTGCCCAGCTGCAGCTTGCCGACGGCCTGGTTGGTTTGCCTGAGCGGGGAACGGGTGATGATGTTGATGACGCCGGCCACGGCGCCCGCGCCATGCAGCACGCTGGAACCGCCGCGCACGATCTCGATGCGCTCGATCGTGGACAGCGGCAGCGCCGCCCAGTCGATCGCCGAGAGGTCGATATCGTTGAGGCGGCGTCCGTCCAGCAGGATCAGGGTGTTCTGGTCGCCGGCGGCGCCGAAGCCGCGCAGGTCGACCGTGCTGGCAGCGGCATTGTTGCCGTACAGGTCGCGCATGCCGATGCCGGCCTGCAGCGCCAGGATTTCCGGCAGCGTGGCCTGCGGGCTGTTCTCGATGTCCTGCCGGGTGATCACGGTGGTATTGGCGGCCTGGCCGGAGAGCGCCTGCGGAAACCGGGTGGGGGTGACGACGATGGTTTCGCCGACGAATTCCGGCAGGGTTTCCGCATGGGCGAAAGGGATGAAAGCAACGCCCAGGGCGAGCGCGAGAGTGGTTTGACGCATGATGAGGTCCGGTTGGGCGCCTGCTTCCCCGCAGGCGCGTTGCACGATCCGCCGCACGACTTGCGCCGTGCGGGGTCCAGGCCGGTATCCGGGCTCGCGCTTGAAGTGCATCGCCTTCCCGGGCGAACCCAGTGGCGGTGTGATGGACCGTTTAGCGCTTACCGTTGCGGGGGCAGCACAGGCATGATGGCTTGCAGCCATGCACCTGTTTCCCGTTTATCCTCGGCGGCGGAACGCCGCGTCGGCACCTGAAGGCGCGCATTATAACCAGCTAATCGCCCGATTGACCGTCCGCACATCGCCCCCTATAGTCGCGCCATGCATGCCGAACTCGATACCCTCGAAGCCAAGATCCGCCAGGTGGCCGAGCTGTGCCACACGCTGCGGCAGGACAACATCGCGCTGCGCCAGCAGCTGCTGTCCGCGCAGCAGGACAACAAGCACCTGACGACGAAGCTGGAGGCTGCCAAGGCGCGACTGCAGGCGCTGCTCGATACCCTGCCGGAGGATGCGTGATGGCCGGCCCGCGCTCGATCGAAATCCACATCCTGGGCCGCGCCTACAAGGTGGCCTGCTCGCGCGAGGAGGAGTCGGCGCTGATCGCAGCGGCCGATTACCTGGACGAAAAAATGCGCGAAATCCGCGACACCAGCAAGGTGATCGGCGCCGAGCGCATCGCCATCATGGCGGGACTCAACCTCGCGCACGAGTTGCTGACCCAGGGCGGCGGCGGCCAGATCGAGGCTGCGCGTGGCCGCCTGACCCATTGCAATGCGCTGCTGGATACAGTGCTGGAAGATCAGGACAAACTCTTCTAAACTGGTGCTGCTCCCTGCGGTGTTCGAGGCTGGTTGCAATTTCTCTGAACCAATGCATACGTGCAAGGCTGCGATCTATTCCGATGCGGGTGTGCGCGTGACACGTTTCATGTGCCCAAAGCGTCTTTGAGCGCGGCCGTCTTGGACCCAGGTTCAAGAGTCCGCAGCCAGTCACGGCACAGGCGGGGAGCATCTTTTTCTTGATGGACAAATACACCCTCAGACGTCAGCTCAAAGCCGCGCGCAATGCGTACAAACCGGCCGAGCGACGCCAGGCTGCGCGTGCGTCCCTGCGGCTGGCGCTGCGCCACGGCCTGCTGCTGCGTTCGCAGCGCATCGCCTTTTACCTGCCGCAGGGCGGCGAGTTCGACGCCCACCCGCTGATCAACCAGGCGCTGTGCATGCAGCGCGAATGCTATCTGCCGGTGCTGCCGCGCCGGGGGCGGGTGATGCGTTTCGGACGGGTCGGCCGCGACACGCAGATGAAGCCCAACCGCTACGGCATTCCCGAGCCCATCGACGCGAAGCCGCTGCGCGCGCGGCAGCTGGATCTGCTGCTGATTCCGCTGGTGGGATTCGACCGCGAAGGATACCGGCTGGGGATGGGCGGCGGCTTTTACGACGCGACGCTGGCCTTCATGCAGCACCGGCGCCTGTGGCGCAAGCCGCGCCTAATTGGGATCGCCTACGAGTGCCAGCGGGTGGACGCGTTGCCGCACGAACCCTGGGACATGCCGCTCGACGCGGTGTTGACCGAGCGCCAGCTCTACCGCTTCAACTCAAGCCACACCAGGTAAGCGCCCCCGCTGCGATCGCCCGCACCGCGCAACCGTTCGCAATCGGCCCGGGGGCGAGCCTCCTACCTGTGGGAGCGGCGCCCTCGCCGCGATTACTCACCGTCGCCGTCTCCACAGCTTCGGCCCGGGGGCGGGCCTCCTACACGCTCAGCCGGGCTGCTTCTCGCGGTCGAGTTCGCCGCTCTTAAGCTTGTCCTGGTACTCCGTCAGCATCGCGCGCACCTTGCCGCTCAAGAGATAAAGCCCGATCAGGTTGGGGAACGCCATCGCCAGCACCAGGAGGTCGGTGAAGTCGACCATGTTGGCCGCGCTCGCCACCGAGGCGACGACGATGAAGAGCAGGAACAGCACGCGGTACACCATCGAGGTGCGTTCGCCGAACAGGTAGGCCCAGCAGCGTTCGCCGTAGTAGGACCACGAAATCATGGTGCTGTAGGCGAACAGCACCACCGACACGGTGAGGATAATGGGGAACCAGTCGGACACGGTGGCAAACGCCACCGAGGTCAGCGCCGCGCCCTTGCTGGCCTCGCGCAGCGCCAGGGTGGCGGGATCGCTGTAGACGCCGGTGATGACGATGACCAGCGCGGTCATGGTGCAGATGACGATGGTGTCGATGAAGGGTTCGTAGAGCGCGACCATGCCTTGGCGGATCGGATATTTGACCGACGCGGTGGAGTGCACGATGGCCGCCGACCCCAGGCCGGCCTCGCTGGAGAATACCGCGCGCTTGAAGCCCTGCACCAGCGCCCCCACCATGCCGCCCGCCACCGCGATCGGCGAGAAGGCTTCGGTGAAAATCTTGGTCAGCGCCTGCGGCACCTGATCCGCGTTGCCAAGAACGATCCACAGGCAGGCGGCCAGGTAGATCAGAATCATGCTCGGCACCACCGCCTCGGCGACGTGGGCGATGCGGCGCAGGCCGCCGATGATGACCACCCCGACTGCCACCGCAATGATGAGGCCGTAGGCGATCGGCGTGTCGTTGAAGAAAGGAATCTGCTCCTGCACCGCGCCGAGCGACTGGCTGACCTGGAACGCGCTGCCGGCGCCGAACGAGCCCAGCACGGTGAACACGGCGAACATCCCGGCCAGCACCTTGCCGGTGCGCGGCAGCTTGAATTCGGCGAATCCCTTGGACAGGTATTCCATTGCCCCACCCATGATGTGGCCGTCGGGACGCACTTCGCGGTAACGCTGCGCCAGCGTGGCTTCGGTGAACTTGGTGGTCATGCCGAGAAAGCCCGCCACGATCATCCAGAACGTGGCGCCCGGACCGCCGATGGAAATCGCGATCGCTACGCCTGCGATGTTGCCCAGCCCCACGGTGGCCGACAATGCGGTGGTGAGCGCCTGGAATGAGCTGACTTCGCCCTTGTCGTCGGCGGTGCGGTATTTGCCACGCAGCACTGAAAATGCGTGTCCCATCATGCGCAGGTTGACGAAGCCGAAGCGCAGCGTGAGGTAGACCGCGGCGATGATCAGCCAGGCGACGATGAAGGGCATGACCGGCTCGCCGGGAAAGACGTCGTAGAAAATGACGCTGGCGAGATAGCCGTTGAGGCTGCCGAAGAAGGCGTCGATGCGGCCGGGCTCGGCGGCCAGTGCGAGTTGCGGAAACAGCCCTGCGGCCACGACGAATAAGTAGGGATGGATCGCCACCTGTTCCTCCTGCAATTGTTATTGGCCGCAACAATAACAAACTTGCAGCGAAAACGGGCTCCAGAAACGACAAAGGCCGACGCATGCGTCGGCCTTTGCTTGATGCTGCGTTCAGATCACTTCAGGCTCAGCACCCAGTCGATGATCTTGCTGGCATCTTCCGGCTTGACCTGCGGGCTCGGCGGCATGGGGATCGGGCCCCACACGCCTTTGCCGCCGGTTTTCACCTTGGCGACCAGCCTGTCGTGCGCGGTGGCGTCGCCGGCGTATTTCTTGGCGACTTCCTTGAAAGCCGGGCCGACGATTTTCTTGTCGACGCCGTGGCAGGACATGCAGGCGTTCTTCTGGGCCAGCGCCTGGTCGGCGGAAGCCGCACCAGTCAGCATGAACAGCGCGGCGGACACTGCAGTTATCATCAGTTTTTTCATTTCGAATCTCCGGGGGTCGGGGTTGATCAGCATTTCTCCACGGATGCAATATTAAGGGAAAACCCTGCCCGCGCAATATTAGTATTTGGTTGTTTGCTACTAATCCCCGCAGCATTTTGTGTTCGCGCCTATTCGCGCTCGATCAGGTCGCGGTAGACATGCCAGCTGGCGTGCCCCAGCCAGGGAAAAATCACCGTCATGGCGATGAAATTGGTCGCCATTCCGACCACGATCAAGGCGGCAATCAGCGCCCCCCATGCCAGCATCACCAGAAAGTTGAGCCGGGTCGCCATGAAGCTGGTGACCAGGGCGGTGGCGAAATCGACTTTGCGATGCAGCAGCATCGGCAGCGAGACCACGGAAAGGCTGAACACCATCAGCGCCAGCACGCCGCCGAAGGCCAGATAGGCCAGCACGAAATCGGTATGCTGCCGCACCGCATCCAGCGTCAGCAGATCGGGGAGGCCGCCGATGCCCGATCCACTGAGAAACAGGCCGACCAGAATGGCCGAGATGCGCTCCCACACCGTCAGCACGAACACCAGCATCAGGGCGAACAGCCCCAGCGACGCGGGATTGGCGCGCCACGACAGCAGCGGAACGAGCAGATTGGGCAGCTTGTGATGGTGCTCGAGGCGATGGCTCACGCAATAGAACACGGTCGCCAGCAGCGGCGCAACGAACAGGAAGCCGGAGGTCAGCGCCATCGCCAGATGCGGCTTGCCCCAGGCGGCATGTACCAGGCCGTAGCCCAGCAGCGCAAACACGGCGCCGTAGAACAGGCTGAGCGGCCAGGCCTTGGCCATGTCCTGCGCGCCGTTGCGCAGCCAGTGGAGGATTTGGCCGAATGTCACGCTGCGGATGCCCGGCAGCGTCATGTGCGCGGTCCTCGGATGGAAAACCGGGTGTTCGGTATGTGTGCTCATGATCGCCCCCGATGACTTCACTGCTTTTTTGATAGCAGCGGCCGCCGCGGGTTCCTAATAGCAAATGCTGATGTGCCTAGGGCCTGTTAACGCTAATTTCGCGTCTGCGTTGCCGCGAGAAAGCGATGGATGCAAGGCGTGGCGCGCCGGCAAGGGCTATCCCTTGCCAAGCGGCGCAACGCAGCAGACGCGCTTTCTCGTGGCAACCCGGAGGGGCGGGCCGATTCGGGCGCATCCCTTTGTCGCAGGCCGCTTGCTGTGAATGACACAGCGGCGCGCCCCGCTTCGCGGGCTGCATCCCGAATCGGCCTCGCCGCAGGCGCGAAATTAGCGTTAACAGGCCCTAGTTCGCCACGGCGGCCAGATCGGTCAACGGCGGCTGGCATGCGGTGCCGCTGCAGATCCAGGCCGCAGGACGGTCCGACTCCGGCTTCGCCAGCGCAGCCGGCACCTCCAGGCCGTTGGGCAGCGCCAGCACCAGGTCGCGCGCGCCCAGCTTCGGGCCCAGCGTCGCCGTCCATTCGTTCAGCGCATCCGCAGGGCCGCGCAGCAGGATCACGCGCGGCGGCACCAGTGCCTCGTCCAGCACGGCCAGCAGCGTGGGATAGGCGATCGGCTGTTGCACCGCCTGCGCGTGGAACAGATGCAGGCAGCGCGCGGCGGCCTCGAGATAGCGCGGCTCGCCCAGCAGATAACCCAGCCGCTGCAGGGCAAAGGCGGCGACGCCGTTGCCGGACGGCGTGGCGTTGTCGTAGCCGGGCTTGGGGCGGGTGATGAGCGCTTCGTGGTCGTGGCTGGTGAAGAAGAAGCCGCCGGCATCGGCATCCTCGAAATGCGCCAGCAAGGCCTCGGCGAGTTCCTGCGCCCACGTCATGTCCTGTTTGCGGTAGCCGGCCTGCAGGGTTTCCAGCAGCGCATCGAGCAGGAAGGCATAGTCGTCGAGATAGGCATTGAGGCGCGCTTCGCCGTGCTTGAAGCTGGCGAGGAGGCGGCCGTCGCGCCACAGGTTTGCGCGCAGGAAATCGATCGCGGCGTGCGCGGCGGCAATCCAGTCGGGGCGGTTCATCACCCGCCCGGCGTGCGCCAGCCCGCCGATCATCAGCGCGTTCCAGCTGGTGAGCTGCTTGTCGTCGCGTCCGGGATGCACGCGGGTTTCGCGCGCGGCGAACAACATCTGGCGCGCGCTTTTCAGCCGCGCCGCCGCCTCGCTTTCGGGCAGCCCCAGTTCGGCCGCGACCGCTTCCAACGGACGTGCGAGGATGGGATTCCAGTGCGCGTTCTCGAAATTCGGCGGCAGGTCGAAGCCGTATACCAGCGCCGCCACCGCGTACTCCTCGGCGGAAAGCCGTGCGCGCACCTCGTCCGGCGTCCACACGTAGTACTTGCCCTCGTGGCCTTCGCTGTCGGCGTCGAGCGCGGAATAAAAACCGCCTTCCGGCGCGCGCATCTCGCGCAGCAGCCAGCCGACGATGCCCTCGGCGGTGTCCTTGAATAATGTGTCGCCGCTGAGCGCCCAGGCGTCGGCATACAGATGCAGCAGCGGGCCGTTGTCGTAGAGCATTTTCTCGAAGTGCGGAATCGCCCACTGTTCGTCGACCGAGTAGCGGCAGAAGCCGCCGCCGAGCTGGTCGACCACGCCGCCGGAGGCCATTTTCTTCAGCGTGAACAGCGCCATGTCGCGCGCCTGCGCGTCACCGCGCTGCGCCTGCCGCAGCAGGTAGAACAGCTCGCCCGGACGCGGGAACTTGGGCGCGCGCGAGAAGCCGCCCCACACCGGATCGAAGGCCTCACCCAGATCGCGCACCGCTTCGCCCAGCAGCACGTCGGTCAATTCGGGCTGGCCGCCCGGGGCGGGCTGCTGGCGGGCAAGCATGCCACGCACTGCTTCGTTCTGCGCCAGCACTTCGCCGCGCCGCTCGTGCCAGGCGCGGGCGACGTTCTCCATCAGATCGATAAAGCCCGGCAGCTGGTAGCGCGGTGTCTTGGGAAAATAGGTACCGGCGAAGAAGGGCGTCAGATCGGGCGCGAGAAAGACCGTCAGCGGCCAGCCGCCGCCGCGCTGGGTCAACAGCTGGTGCGCGGCCTGGTAGATCTGGTCGAGGTCGGGGCGCTCTTCGCGGTCGACCTTGATGTTGACGAAGAGCCGGTTCATCACCGCTGCCACCTCGTCGTCCTCGAAGCAGTCGTGCGCCATCACGTGGCACCAGTGGCAGGCGGAATAGCCGATCGACAGCAGGATGGGCCTGTCCTCGCGGCGCGCACGGTCCAGGGCTTCTTCGCCCCACGGATACCAGTCGACCGGATTGCCGGCGTGCTGCTGCAGGTAGGGGCTGGGCTCGGTGGCTAAACGATTCGTCATGGCCGCATAATAGTTGATTAAATCAGTCAACAATTGTACGCTCTCGGCCATCCAGAAAAAATGCAGGAGTGCCCCATGTCCCAGGAATTATTCACCGCCGCCCAGACGGGCGATGCCGCCCAGATCAAGACCCTGCTTGAGGCCGGCGCCGATCACGCTGCCGCCGACGAGGCGGGCGAAACCGCGCTGATGCACGCCGCCCACGGCGGCCACGTCGCCGCGGTGCAGGTGCTGATTGCCGCCGGTGCCGACGTCAACGCCGCTTCGCCGCAGGGCTGGACCGCGCTGGCCAAAGCCGCCTACAACGGCGAAACCGAGCGCGGCTATGTCGAGGTCATCGAAGTGCTGCACCAGGCCGGCGCCTCGCTCGACGCCCGCATCTTCTTCGGCATCACCCCGCTGATGCTGGCAGCCGGCGGCGGCGACGCCCCGGTGGTGGAATGGCTGATCAACCATGGCGCCGACGTGCTCGCCACCAACGAGGGCGGCCGCACCGCGCGCATGATGGCGGACGACAAATTCTATGTGGATGTGATCAACCTGCTGCACGAAGCCGAGCAACAGCTGGGCGTATCAGTAGACGGTTCGTGCTCGTCGACCAGGGTGGCCAAGCCGCAGGTGGTCAATTTGATGAAGCCGACCACGCACTAAAAAACGCCGCATCACCGGGATGTAGGAGCGGCGTCCTCGCCGCGATTTACGCACCGGCGCAAGATGCAGGCTCCACGACATCGCGGCGTGGACGCCGCTCCTACGGGGTCGGGGTCAGCGCCCCAGCCAATCGATCAAACCCTGCCACTGCTCGATGTCGCGCTCGGCGATGTGGGGCGGCAGGTCGAACAGGCTCTTGCCCTCGAACGCGGCGTTGACGTAGTGCTGGGTGTTGCGCAGATGCGCCAGCACCGGCAGGTCCTGCTGGCCCATGAACTGCTCCAGGGTGACCCCGGCGCGGGTGCGCGGATCGACCCGCATGCCGACCACGCCGACGAAGGCGTGCGCCTTGCGCACGGCCTTTTCCGCATGCAGCGCGGCGAGAAATTCCTGGCTGGCGCGAATGTCGAACAGCGAGGGCGCGATCGGCACCACCACCTTGTGCGCCAGTTTCAGCGCACGCTCGAGATTCTTGCCGTGCAGGCCGGCGGGCGAATCAATCACCAGCCAGTCGCTGCTGCCTTTCTGTCCTTCGCGCAGCAAGGCAATATCCGGCAATCCCCCGTCGCGCATCGCCAGCCACTGGGTGGCCGACTTCTGGCGGTCGAGATCCAGCAGCGCCACCCGCTTGCCCGTTGAGGCCAGATAGCCTGCCAGGTTGATCGACAGCGTCGATTTGCCGCTGCCGCCTTTGGGGTTGGCCACCAGAATCACGCGCATGCCGCTCTCCCTTTGATTACAACGCTTCGGCGCTGTACGTCACCGCCAGCGTGTGCGTCTCGCCCGGCGCCACGGTGACGACGTTGTCCATCGCGTTGGCCGATTCGACGCAGACCATTTCGCGCCAGCCGGCGCCGGACTTGCCGCGGCCCATGTCGCCCATTTTCTCGGCCTTCTCGGTCCACGGCGTCCACACGATGGTGGACTGCGAGCCGGTCTTGGCGATGCGGATGCGGCGATCGAGGCCGGGGTCGACGATGACGCAGTCGGCCGGCGTGTCGACGTAGACGCGGTCGACCTCGCCGCTAAAACCGATCGCACCGCCCTGCTTCCTGCGCGCGAAGTTGTCGACCTTGTCGTGGTAGTCGCTGCCTTCCAGCCCGGTGACGCTGACCGCGCCGATGTCGCTGATGTGCAGATAGGTGTGCAGCGCCTCGCCGATCTTCACCGGGGCATCGCCCGTATTGGTGGTGGCCAGGCGCAGTTCGAGCTTGTCGCCCACCACCACGGTCAGCGTCAGCCGCGAGGGGTGCGGCCATTGCGCGCGGGTCTGTTCGTTCTCGACGAGCTGCAGGGTGATTTCGGTCCTGGCGTCGTTGCGGCGGCGCGTGTTGGTCACCTGCCAGTCCACGGTGCGGGCGAAGCCGTGCGCGGGATAGCCGGATTCCGAATCATGCGCGCCGAACCACGGCCAGCACACCGGCGCGCCGCCGCGGATGGACTTGCCCGGCGCGAACTTGGCGGCGTCGGATACCCACACCAGCGGCTCCGGCTGCGACTTGGGCCGGAAGCTCACCACGTGCGCACCCTGCAGACAGATCGTCGCGCGGCCGCCATGGTTGTCGATGTCGGCATAGGTGAGGCCGCCGGCGCCGGTGCGGAAAACCAGCTGGCCGGGGATGGCGAAGCGCGCCAGCGGGTCGGCGTGTTCCTGCGCTTCGGTCGGATGCTCGACCTGGCTGACGTCGCGCACCGCACCAAAGGCGGCCGAGGTCGTCATCGCCGCGTAGGCGCGCAGCGCAGCCGACACTTCCCTGTTCCGGTTGACCGGCTTCCATGCCCGCGCACCCTTCGCGTCCATGGAGGCGCGGCGGCGCTCGAGTTCGGCTTCGCTCACGGCGACGTTGATGCGGCGATTGGGAATGTCGATCTCGATCGTGTCGCCCTCTTCGACCAGGCCGATGGTGCCGCCTTCCGCCGCTTCCGGCGAGGCGTGGCCGATGGACAGCCCCGAGGTGCCGCCGGAGAAGCGGCCGTCGGTGATCAAGGCGCAGGCCTTGCCCAGGCCCTTGGATTTCAGGTACGAGGTCGGATACAGCATTTCCTGCATGCCGGGGCCGCCGCGCGGGCCTTCGTAGCGGATCACCACCACGTCGCCGGCGACGATCTTGTCTTCGAGGATCGCCTCGACCGCGGCTTCCTGCGATTCGAACACGCGCGCCGGGCCGGAGAAGGTCCAGATGCTCTCGTCCACGCCAGCGGTCTTGACGATGCAGCCGTCCAGCGCGAGGTTGCCGTACAGCACCGCCAACCCGCCGTCTTTCGAATAGGCGTGCTCGATATCGTGGATGCAGCCGTGCACGCGGTCGTCGTCCAGCTTGGCGAAGCGGCGGTCCTGCGAGAACGCGGTCTGCGTCGGCACGCCGCCGGGCGCGGCGCGGAAGTAGTCCTTCACGTCGCGGTCGGTGGTGCGGCGGATGTCGTAGACGTCGATCTGTTCACCCAGGGTCTTCGTCAGCACGGTCGGCACGTCGCGGTGGATCAGCCCGCCGCGCTCCAACTCACCCAAAATCGCCATCACGCCGCCGGCGCGGTGCACGTCTTCCATGTGGTAGGTCTGGATCGACGGCGCCACTTTCGACAGGTGCGGCACGCGGCGGCTCATGCGGTCGATGTCGGCCATGGTGAAGTCGACGCCGGCTTCGTGCGCGGCAGCCAGCAGGTGCAGCACGGTATTGGTCGATCCGCCCATCGCGATGTCGAGCGCGATGGCGTTCTCGAAAGCGTCGAAGCTGGCGATCGCGCGCGGCAGCACGGAGGTGTCGCCGTCCTCGTAATAGCGGCGCGCGTTTTTCACGATCAGGCGGCCGGCGGCGAGGAACAGGTTCTTGCGGTCGGCGTGGGTCGCCAGCATCGAGCCGTTGCCGGGCAGCGAGAGGCCCAGCGCCTCGGTCAGGCAGTTCATCGAATTGGCGGTGAACATGCCGGAGCACGAGCCGCAGGTCGGGCAGGCCGAGCGTTCCAGCTGCGCGACCTTCTCGTCGCTGAATTTGGCATCGGCCGCCGACACCATGGCGTCGACCAGATCGAGCTTGATGATCTTGGATTCCCACACCACCTTGCCCGCCTCCATCGGCCCGCCGGAGACGAATACCGTCGGGATGTTCAGCCGCAGCGCGGCGTTCAGCATTCCGGGGGTGATCTTGTCGCAGTTGGAAATGCACACCAACGCGTCGGCGCAGTGCGCGTTGACCATGTACTCGACCGAGTCGGCGATGAGGTCGCGTGAAGGCAGCGAATACAGCATGCCGCCGTGGCCCATCGCGATGCCGTCGTCGACCGCGATGGTGTCGAATTCCTTCGCCACGCCGCCCGCCGCCTCGATCTCGCGCGCCACCAGCTGGCCCATGTCCTTCAGGTGCACGTGGCCCGGCACGAACTGGGTGAACGAATTGGCGATCGCGATGATAGGCTTGTTGAAGTCGCCATCCGTCATGCCGGTGGCGCGCCACAGCGCACGGGCACCGGCCATGTTGCGGCCGCGGGTGGTAGTCCAGGAACGGTAGTCAGGCATGATGGTCACTCGGGCAATCTATAATCAGCCAGCCATTTTACCTGCGCTTTGATCTCCCTGAATCCCGATCCCTGAATCCTGACCCCGCCCCCATGCTCGTTCATCCGCAATTCGATCCCGTCGCCCTGCAGCTCGGCCCCGTCGCCATCCACTGGTACGGCCTGATGTACCTCCTCGCCTTCCTGCAGGTGATCCTGCTCGGGCGCTGGTGCATCGCGCACCGGCCGTGGACCGGCTGGAACGCGAAGATGCTCGACGATGTGCTGTTCTACGGCGTGCTCGGCGTCATCCTCGGCGGGCGGCTCGGCTACGTGCTGTTCTACAAGCCGATGGAATACCTGGCGCACCCGCTCGACATCATCAAGCTGTGGGAAGGCGGCATGAGCTTTCACGGCGGCTTTCTCGGCGTGCTCGTCGCCATGATGCTGTTCGCGCACCGGCACAAGCTGCGCTGGCTCGCCGTCACCGATTTCATCGCCCCGCTGGTGCCGCTGGGCCTGGCCGCCGGCCGGCTCGGCAACTTCATCAACGGCGAACTGTGGGGACGCGCCACCGACCTGCCCTGGGGCATGGTGTTTCCTCAGGCGGCGGACGGCATCGCGCGCCACCCCTCGCAGCTCTACCAGTTTGCCGGCGAAGGCCTGTTGCTGTTCGTCATCCTGTGGCTGTATTCGAGAAAGCCGCGCCCGGTCGGCGCCGTCTCCGGCGTGTTCCTCATCGGCTACGGAGCGTTCCGCTTCCTCGCCGAATTCGCCCGCGAACCCGATGCCTTCCTCGGCCTGCTGGGCTTGGGGCTCTCCATGGGGCAGTGGCTCTCCCTGCCAATGGTCGTCGCCGGCGTCATCATGCTGCGCTGGGCGCAGCGCCAGCCCACACCAAGCCAAGCATGATCGAGCGCCTGTGGCGCGCCGGGGGCTGGCTCGGCGTCATTCTCACCGTGCTGGTTTCGCTGATGCCGCCCGCGCTGGAGACCAGCGGCGGCCACACCGACAAGCTCGTCCACCTGGCCGGTTACGCCGTGCTGATGTTTTGGTGGGCGCAACTCGTCACCCGCCGGCGCTGGAAGCTCGCCCTCGCCGTGGTGCTGTTCGGCCTCGCCATCGAGCTGCTGCAGGGCCTCACCCCCGCACGCCAGCCCGACGTACTCGACGCGCTGGCCAACAGCGGCGGCGTCCTGCTCGGCTGGCTCGCCGCGCGCCTCCTCCCCAATCTGCCCGCGCGCCTCGCCGCGCTTCCCGCGCCGCATCGCTAAAGCTATAATTCGTCCTGTCGGGGGGGTAGCTCAGCTGGGAGAGCGCCGCGTTCGCAATGCGGAGGTCGGGAGTTCGATCCTCCTCCTCTCCACCAACACATCCGACAAAGCGCTTCCAATTCACCGGAAGCGCTTTTTCTTTATCCACGCTCAAACCAACTCGACCCACACCGGCTGGTGATCCGATGCTTCGGTCTCGGCATCGATGCCATGCGCCCTGAGGCGGCCAGCCAGTCCTTCAGTGACGAAGACGAAGTCGAAGCATTCGGGCTGTTTGACGAAATCGACCGGGTGGATGCCGACGGTGGGGGCGTGCGGTTTGCTGGGGTGCAGCACATCCCAGGCGTCGCGAAAGCCGGGCTCGCCGCCTGGAAACGGCGCGAGGATCTGCGATCGTTCGGGTGCCGATGCGGGGAAATTCATATCGCCGCACAGCAGCGCCTCGGCGGGCCAGGGAAACACTTCGAAGGCACCGCCCTGTTCTTCGGGCAGCGGCACGCGCAGCGCCATGGCGCAGGCCTCGGCGTGCAGGCGGCGGATGGCGTCGATCTGCGCTTGGCGCTGGTGCTGCGAGTAGTACTCGAGGTGGGTGGTCATCACGCGTAGCGGGCCGATGTCGGCCGTCACCACGGCTTCCACCAGCACGCGCTGCATGCTGGGCACGTCGAACTCGGCAGGCCACGGGAGAAGACGCCGCCACACCTGGCCGACCGGCAGGCGGGAAAAGATGACGTTGCCGAACTGGCTGCGGCCGCCGCGGCCGTCGGGCACATCGGTTGCCACGCCGTAGATCGCGGTATAGCCGGGCAGGCCGGCGGACAGTTCGGCGACCTGGTCTTCGCCGCGGCTGCCGGGCAGGCCGGGGAAGTTGACTGCGACTTCCTGCAGGCAGATAAGGTCGAAGTCGCCCAGTTGCCGAATGGTCCGCAGGATGCGCGCGAGATCGACCTCGCCGTCCAGGCCGCGGCCCCATTGGATGTTCCAGTTCAACAGCTTCATGCCCGTCTCCTTCGGCGCCCCTCGATACAGGATAGGAAAACCGGACTTTCACCGGGTACGCCTGGAATTTCCACCGGCGATCCGACTCCTACCCTTGACCCCGGTCGGCGCGGAAACCCTTGCCGCGGCAAGGCCTTGCCTGAGGCAATCATTGCCGCATGCGGCGCGAGGGATTAAAATGCCGCACTTTTCGCTTAAATTTTTGCGGCTTGCCCATTTGGGCAAGCCGCTGTTGCCTGAGCATACGGAACCATGGAACGACAACGCTGGCTGGACGGGACACTGTATTCGCCCGATTTCGAACAGGATAGCTGCGGCTTCGGCCTGATTGCGCAGATCGACAATCAGCCCAGCCACACGCTGGTGCAGAACGCGATCGGTTCGCTGGCGTGCATGACGCACCGCGGCGCGATCGCGGCCGACGGCTTGTCGGGCGACGGCTGCGGCCTCTTGTTCAAGAAACCGGATGCCTTCCTGCGCGCGGTGGCAGGCGACGCCGGCTTTGCGCTGGGCGAGTTGTACGCCGCCGGACTGGTGTTCCTGTCGCGCGACGCCGCGCCGCAGGCGCATGCACGTGCCACGCTGAAATCCGCGCTGGAAGCGCAGGGCCTGACCGTCGCCGGCTTCCGTCTGGTGCCGACCGATTCGTCCGTATGCGGCGAATCGGCGCTGGCCTCCTTGCCGCATATCGAGCAGGTGTTCGTCAACGCGGCCGCCGGCATGAGCGAGGACGACTTCGAGCGCAAGCTCTATATCGCGCGCCGCCTGGCCGAGAAGGCGCTGGAGCCGACCGACCCGGTGTTCTACCTGCCGACGCTGTCGTGCCGCGTCATCAGCTACAAGGGCCTGGTGATGCCGGACAACCTGCCGGTGTTCTACCCCGATCTGAACGACGCGCGCTTCGCGTCGAGCCTGGTGGTGTTCCACCAGCGCTTCTCCACCAACACCTGGCCGCAGTGGCGCCTGGCGCAGCCGTTCCGCTACCTGGCGCACAACGGCGAAATCAACACGGTGCAGGGCAACCGCAACTGGAGCCGCGCGCGCGAGCAGAAGTTCGTCACCCCGCTGATCCCGAACATGGACGACATCCGTCCCATCGTCGGCACCAACGGCTCCGACTCGATGAGCCTCGACAACATGGTCGAAGGCCTGGTGATGGGCGGCGCGGGCCTGTTCCGCGCGTTGCGCCTGGTGATTCCGCCGGCGTGGCAGAACGTCGAATCGATGGACGCCGACATCCGCGCCTTCTACGAATACAACTCGATGCACATGGAGCCGTGGGACGGCCCCGCCGGCGTGGTGCTGACCGACGGCCGCTACGCGGTCTGCACGCTCGACCGCAACGGCCTGCGCCCGGCGCGCTGGGTGCTGACCAAGGACCGCATCCTCACCATCGCCTCGGAAGTGGGCGTGTGGCCGATCGACCCCGCCAACGTCGAGAAGAAGGGCCGCGTGAAGCCTGGCCAGATGGTCGCCGCCGACCTCGAAACCGGCCGCCTGCTGATGCCGGAAGACATCGACAACGAGCTGAAAGGCGCGCAGCCCTACCGCGAATGGCTGAAGGCCAGCGCGGTCAAGCTGGAGTTGTCGATCAACCAGGACGCCGATCTGGCGGTGATGGACGCGCCGAGCCTGCTGACCCACCAGAAACTCTTCAACGTCAGCTTCGAGGAGCGCGACCAGATCATCCGCGTGCTCGCCGAGGACGGCGCCGAGGCGATCGGCTCGATGGGCGACGACACGCCGATGGCGGTGCTCTCGCAGAAAGTGCGTTCGCCCTTCGACTACCTGCGCCAGCAGTTCGCGCAAGTCACCAACCCGCCGATCGACCCGATCCGCGAGGCGATCGTGATGTCGCTCAACACCAGCTTCGGCCCCGAGCGCAACCTGTTCGAGGAAACGCCCGAACACGCGCACCGGGTGGAAGTGCACACGCCGCTGCTGTCGAAGGAAGCCTTCGACAAGATCCTGAACCTGAACGACCCGGCGTTTGCTTCGGTCATGCTCGACCTGCACTACGATCCGGCGACCACTTCGCTGGAGGCGGCGCTGAAGGCGCTGACCGCGCGCGCGGTCGACGCGGTGCGCTCAGGCAAAGTCATTCTTGTGCTGTCCGACCGCAACATCGCCAAGGATCGCCTGCCGATCCATGCGCTGTTCGCCACCGGCGCGGTGCACCATGCGCTGATCAGCGCCGGTCTGCGCTGCAACGCCAACATCGTGGTGGAAACCGGCAGCGTGCGCGACCCGCACCACTACGCCTGCCTGATCGGCTACGGCGCCACCGCCGTGTATCCGTACCTGGCCTACCAGGTGATCGGCGAATTCGTGAAGACCGGCGAGATCCAGCCCAACCTCGACAAGGCGCTGTGCAATTTCCGCAAGGGCATGGACAAGGGCCTGTACAAGGTGCTCTCCAAGATGGGCATCTCGCTGGTGGCGAGCTATCGCGGCGCCCAGCTGTTCGAGGGCGTGGGCCTGCACGAAAGCGTGGTCGGCCTGTGCCTGACGGGCACGGTGTCGCGCATTTCCGGCGCCAACTTCGACGACTTCGAATCCGACCAGAAACTGCTGCACAAAACCGCATTCAACCCGCTGCGCCCGCTGACGGCCGGTGGCCTGCTGAAGTTCATGTTCGGCGAGGAATACCACGCCTACAACCCGGACGTGGTGCAGCAATTGCAGAAGGCGGTGAGGACGGGCGACTACGCCGAATTCAAGAAATACTCCGAGACCGTCAACACCCGGCCGGTGGCGATGGTGCGCGACCTGATGACGCTGAAGGCCGGCATCACGCCCATCCCGCTGGAAGAGGTCGAGCCGCTGGAAGCCATTCTCAAGCGCTTCGATTCCGCCGGCATGTCGCTCGGCGCCCTGTCGCCGGAAGCGCACGAGGCGCTCGCCGAAGCCATGAACCGCATCGGCGGCCGTTCCAACTCGGGCGAAGGCGGCGAGGACCCCAAGCGCTACGGCACCCTCAAGACCTCCAAGATCAAGCAGGTTGCATCGGGGCGCTTCGGCGTGACGGCGACCTACCTGGTCAATGCCGAAGTGCTGCAGATCAAGATCGCGCAGGGCGCCAAGCCCGGCGAGGGCGGCCAGCTGCCGGGCGACAAGGTGTCGCCGATGATCGCCTCCCTGCGCCACTGCAAGCCCGGCACCACGCTGATCTCGCCGCCGCCGCACCACGACATCTATTCGATCGAGGATCTGGCGCAGCTGATTTTCGACCTCAAGCAGGTCAACCCCGACGCGCTGGTGTCGGTGAAGCTGGTCGCCGAACCCGGCGTCGGCACGATTGCGGCGGGCGTGGCCAAGGCCTACGCCGACCTCATCACCATTTCCGGCTACGACGGCGGCACCGGCGCCTCGCCCCTCACCTCGGTGAAGTACGCCGGCACGCCGTGGGAGCTTGGTTTGAGCGAGGCACAGCAGGTATTGCGTGCCAACGGCCTGCGCGGACGCGTTCGCGTGCAGACCGACGGCGGCCTGAAGACCGGTCTCGACGTCATCAAGGCGGCCATCCTCGGCGCCGAGTCCTTCGGCTTCGGCACCGGACCGATGGTCGCGCTGGGCTGCAAATACCTGCGCATCTGCCATCTGAACAACTGTGCCACCGGCGTCGCGACGCAGAACGACAAGCTGCGCAAAGAGCACTTCATCGGCCTGCCCGACATGGTGGTGAACTACTTCAAGTTCGTCGCCGAGGAAACGCGCGAACTGATGGCGAGCCTGGGCATCCGCCAACTGACCGACCTCATCGGCCGCACCGACCTCCTCGATCTCTCGGCCGGCGACACGCCGCGCCAGGGCCGCCTGAAGCTCGACGTGCTGCTGTCGCAGGGCGACATTCCCGCCGACGCGCCGCGCTTTGCGCAACAGGAACGCAATCCCTCGTTCGACAAGGGCGAGCTGGCCGAAAAAATGGTGGCCGACGCGATCGGCGCGATCAAGGCCGGCACCCCGATCGAATTGCGCTATGAAATACGCAACGTCAACCGCTCGATCGGCGCGCGCCTGTCGGGCGAGATCGCCAAGGCCCACGGTTCCAGGGGCCTGCCCGACGACACCCTGCGCATCGATCTCACCGGCTCGGCCGGCCAGAGCCTCGGCGTGTGGAACCACAAGGGCCTCACCCTGACGCTGGAAGGCGACGCCAACGACTACGTCGGCAAGGGCATGGGCGGCGGCCGCCTGGTGATCTACCCGCCGCGCACCGCCACCTTCGAGGCGCACCGCAACACGCTGATCGGCAACACCTGCCTGTACGGCGCCACTGGCGGCGAACTCTACGCCGCGGGCATGGGCGGCGAGCGCTTCGGCGTGCGCAACTCCGGCGCGCTGGCGGTGGTGGAAGGCATCGGCGACCACGGCTGCGAATACATGACCGGCGGCACCGTCATCGTGCTGGGCGACACTGGTCTGAACTTCGGCGCCGGCATGAGCGGCGGCATGGCCTTCGTGATCGACGACGCGGGCGATTTCATGGCCAAGACCAACAAGGAAATGGTCGAGCTGACCCGCATCACCAGCGTCGGCACCGAGCCCTACCGCGTCTTCCTCAAGGGGCAGATCGAGCGCCACCTGGCGCTCACCGGCAGCGCGCGCGCCAAGGCGCTCCTGGCCGACTTCGACGCCACGCTGGAGAAGACCTGGCTGGTCAAGCCGAAGCGCATTTCGATTGAAGACCTGGTCGAGGATATTCCCGGCCAGACACGTGAAGCAGTGAGTGCATAAGAAGATGGGCGACGTATTCCAGTTTTTGAAGCAGCCCCGGCGCGACGGCGAAAAGACCCCGGCCGAGGTCCGCAAGCATGAGTTCCGCGAGATCTACGCCAAGATGGATACGGCGCACGCGCAGGAGCAGGCCGACCGCTGCCTCGGCTGCGGCAACCCGTATTGCGAGTGGAAGTGCCCGGTGCACAACTACATCCCCAACTGGCTGAAGCTGGTGACGGAAGGACGGCTGTTCGAGGCCGCGGAATTGAGCCACCAGACCAACTCGCTGCCCGAAGTGTGCGGCCGCGTCTGCCCGCAGGACCGTCTGTGCGAAGGTGCGTGCACGCTCAACAGCGACGGCTTCGACGCCGGCGGCGGCTTCGGTGCGGTGACCATCGGCCAGATCGAAAAATACATTTCCGAAGAAGCTTTCAAGGCCGGCTGGCGTCCCGACATGTCGAACGTGGTGGCGACCGGCAAGAAGGTCGCCGTGATCGGCGCCGGCCCCGCCGGCCTCGGTTGCGCCGACGTGCTGGCGCGCAATGGCGTGAAACCGGTGGTGTACGACCGCTACGACGAGATCGGCGGCCTGCTCACGTTCGGCATCCCCGAATTCAAGATGGAAAAAACGGTGATGACGCGCCGCCGCGAGGTGTTCGAGGGCATGGGTGTCGAATTCCGCCTCAACACCGACATCGGCCGTGACGTGTCGATGCAATCCCTGCTCGACGAATACGACGCCGTGTTCATGGGCATGGGCACCTACACCTACATGAAGGGCGGCTTCCCCGGCGAAGAGCTGCCCGGCGTGCTGGAAGCGCTGCCGTTTTTGATTTCCAACGTGCGCAAATGCCTCGATCTGGCCAAAGCCGACGAGATCTATCACGACATGAAAGGCCTGCGCGTGGTGGTGCTCGGTGGCGGCGACACCGCGATGGACTGCAACCGCACCAGCATCCGCCAGGGCGCGGCCTCGGTCACCTGCGCCTACCGCCGCGACGAGAAGAACATGCCCGGTTCCAAGCGCGAAGTCGGCAACGCCAAGGAAGAAGGCGTGCAGTTTTTGTGGAACCGCCAGCCGGTGGAAATCGTCGGCAACGGCCGCGTCGAGGGCGTCAAGCTCGTGACCACCGAACTCGGCCCGCCTGACGCGCGCGGCCGCCGCACGCCTGTCGTGGTGCCGGGCTCGGAGGAAATCATCCCGGCCGACCGCGTCATCGTCGCCTTCGGTTTCCGCCCCAATCCGCAGCCGTGGTTCGCCGATCACGCCATCGCGACCGACGCGGGCGGCCGCGTGGTCGCCAGCGGTCAGTCGCATGCGTTCCAGACCGCCAACCCCAAGGTCTTCGCCGGCGGCGACATGGTGCGCGGCTCCGACCTGGTGGTGACGGCGGTGTGGGAAGGCCGCGAGGCGGCCAAGGGCATCCTGGAATACCTCGACCTGGCATAGCCCGCTTGCGCGCGGTGGCGGTCAGCGCCATTGCGCCCAAGCGGGCTATGCTGTGGCATTGCCACCGATTTTCATCCGGATGCTTGCTGGCCCCTACTATCCCCGTTCGTTCACCATCCTGGTCATTGTCGCCATGGGCGTGCTGATCGTGCCGCTGGCCAGCGGCCTGATCAACGCGGTGCACGTGCTGCAGGGCGTGGTCGACACCCAGCGCCAGTTCACCCGCAACAGCCTCGCCATCACGCGCGAGGTGCGGCAGATTGTCGAATCGGTCAGCCAGTTGCAGCGCGCCGCCGGGCAATACCATCTGCTGCAGGACGCCGAATTCGGCCCCGCCCTGCGGACCCGTTTCAGCGAGCTGCAAACCCAGCTGACGCAACTTGACGCGAAGCTCGTCGACGCGTCGTCGCACGCCGCCCTGGCTGCGCTCAGGACCCGTAGCGGCCTCCTCTATCGCCAACTGCAACCCGGCGCCTTTCTCGACAGCGAGCGCTTTCACGCGCTCGACCCCGCCTTCGATGCGCTGGATGCCGGTGCGCGCACCCTGCTTGCCCAGGCCGACACCGCGGTGCAGCGGGAATTGCAGACGCTCGAAGCGACGGTGCAAGCCACCCGTCGGCGCCTGATCGTGCTGGCGCTGGCGCTGATTCCCCTGACGCTGCTGCTGGCCGCGGTGTTTTCCTGGATGATCAACCGTCCGATCAAGCAGCTCAAGGCCTCGATCCAGCAGCTTGGCCAGGCCGACCTGCGTCCGCTGCCGCCGATCAGCGGGCCACAGGACATCGTCGAGGTGGGGCGCGAAATCGACTGGCTGCGCCAGCGCCTGCAGGCGCTGGAGGAGCAGAAGCTGCGTTTCCTGCGCCACGTGTCGCACGAACTGAAGACCCCGCTCGCGTCGCTGCGCGAAGGCGTGGCGCTGCTGAACGACGAACTGGCAGGCAGCCTCAACCCACGCCAGCGCAGCATCGTCGGCATCATGGACGGCGCCAGCCGCGACCTGCAGAAGCGCATCGAAGACCTGATCCGCTACAGTGGGATGATGCGCGATGCCACCCTGCCGCCCGCCGCGCCGCACGCGCTGGCCGAGGTGCTAGCCGGCGCGCTGGCGCGGCAGCGGCTGGCGCTCGACGCGCACGGCATCCGGGTCGAGACGCAACTGAACGCTGCCACGGTGCGCAGCGACCGCAGCCAGCTGGAAACCGTGCTGGACAATCTGCTGTCCAATGCGATCAAATTCAGTCCCGAGGGGGGGCGTATCCTGGTGAAGAGCGAACCCGCCGATGGCGCGGTCGCGGTGTGGGTGTGCGACCAGGGCGAAGGCATCCCGGACGCCGAGCGCAGCCGCGTCTTCGAGCCGTTTTTCCAGGGCGCGCGCCAGCCCGTCAGCACGGTCAAGGGCAGCGGGCTGGGATTGTCGATCGTGCGCGAATCGCTGCTGGCTGCCGGCGGCAGCGTCGAGGTGGCCGACTGCCCGCCGTGGTCGACCTGTTTTCGTTTAACGTGGCCCGCTTAACGTGGCCAGCAACCTGGCCGATGCCGCAATGACATTCAAATCCATCGTTCTTGCCGGGCTGTTGCTGACGCTGGGCGCCTGTGCCACCCCGTTCGAGCCCCCGGCCCTCCGCAGCGGCCAGGCCGAATCGAACGCCCCGGCGCTGCTGACCGAACTGGCGCGGGTGGCGGCGCTGTCCCCCGAGCAGCGGCGGCGCGAGCTGGCCGGACTGGACGGCGAGCGCCGTCTCGACGACGCACGGCGTTTTCAGCTGGCCGCCCTGCTGGAGCGCGAAGACAGCGTGGACGCGCTCGAACGCAGCCTGAAAACCCTGAGCGCAATGAGCGATGGCGATGCTCGCGCCCAAGCCCTGGTCGAACTGATGAAACGGTCGCTCAAGGCGCGCATCGAGCTCAGGCAGCAGACGGCGCGCGCGCAGGAACTGCAGGACAAGCTCGAGCAGATCAAGGCGCTGGAAAAATCGCTGCAGCAGCGTAACGGCGCCCCCCGGACGCCATGAAAAAACCCTGCATCCTGGTGGTCGACGACGACGCCGCACTGCGCGAGCTGATCACGCTGCGGCTGGAGGCCAATGGCTTCCGGGTCGAGACGGTCGACAGCGGCGAAACCGCGCTGGCGCAGCTGGCACTGGCGCGCCCCGACGCCGTGCTGACCGACATGCAGATGGCGGGCATGGACGGCATGGCGCTGTTTCGCGCCATCCATGCGCGCGATCCGGCGCTGCCGGTGATCGTGCTGACGGCGCACGGCACCATCCCGGACGCGGTGGCGGCCACCCAGCATGGCCTGTTCGGCTACCTGACCAAGCCCTATGACGCCACCACCCTGATCGACCTGCTGAAACGTGCCACCCGGCTGGCCGGCGGCGGCCCCGAAGCCGGCAGCGACAGTTGGCGCAGCGAAATCATCACCGCCAGCCCGGCGATGGAGGCGCTCCTGGCCGAGGCCCGCCTGGCCGCGCAAAGCGAGGCGTCGCTCTTGATCCAGGGCGAATCGGGCACCGGCAAGGAACTGCTGGCACGCGCCATCCATCGCGCCAGCCCGCGCCATGCCAAGCCCTTCGTCGCGATCAACTGCAGCGCGATTCCGGCCGAGCTGCTCGAATCGGAACTGTTCGGCCACGTGAAAGGCGCCTTCACCGGGGCGGGGCGCGACCACCCCGGCCTGTTCCAGAGCGCCGAGGGCGGCACCGTCTTCCTCGACGAGATCGGCGACATGCCCGCGCAACTGCAGGTCAAGCTCTTGCGCGTGCTGCAGGAAGGCGAGGTGCGGGCGGTCGGCTCGACCGAAACGCGCCCGGTCAACGTGCGCATCCTGTCGGCCACCCACCGCAACCTGGAGGAGGCGATCGTCAGCGGCGAATTCCGCGAGGACCTGTATTACCGCCTCAACGTGGTCACCCTGCCGCTGCCGCCGCTGCGCGAGCGGCGCGAGGACATTCCTCTGCTGGCCCGGCATTTCCTGGCCGAACTGACCGAGAAATACCCGCGCCGCATCCACGGCTTTGCCCCCGACGCGCTGGACATGCTGACGGCGGCCGACTGGCCGGGCAACATCCGCCAGTTGAGCAACGTGCTGGAGCAATGCGTCGCGCTGTGCACCACCCCCACCATTCCGGCCAGCCTGGTCGCGCGCGCCCTGCGCGACAAGCCGGCCGAGATCCAGCCGCTGGCCGAAGCGCGCTCGGCGTTCGAGCGCGAGTACCTGATCACGCTCCTGAAGCTCACCCGCGGCCAGGTCAGCGAAGTGGCGCGGCTGGCCGGACGCAACCGCACCGAGGTGTACCGGCTGCTGCAACGCCACGGCCTCACCCCCGCACTGTTCAAGGATCGCGACGACGCCTGAGTGTCGGGCAGCGGCGACGTGTTCCCGGGCCGGCAGGTGATTTCTTTCTGCGCCGCCAGGTCAGTCCCTTGATTCCACACCTGATTTTATGATTGGCACGGCCTCTGCACCGGAGGGGATACCGCCTTCTGGCGCGCTTATCAACCCGAGAGGAGAACACCATGTTTGGATGGGCCATCACGTTTCTGATCGTCGCCATCGTCGCCGGGATTTTCGGCTTTGCCGGTGTTGTCGGCACGGCGACCTGGATCGCCAAAGTCCTGTTCGTCGTCGGTCTGGTGGTATTTCTGGTGCTGCTGGTCACCGGCCGCAGTCCGCCGACCACTTGAAGCTGTGGTCGTGCTGAAAGGGGAGCGAGGGCTCCCCTTTTTTGCGTCCGTCTGGGCCAGCCGGGTGGACTGTCGCCGACAACAGACAAAAATTGATCAATCAATACAGCGGCTTGTAAAAACCCGCCGGCAGCCGTCTGCAACAGGCGACAAATCGGCCCGTCCCACGCCGGCCTTGCCCGTGCCGCGCTCAGCGCATGGCGACCATCCCTATGATTTTGTTGTTAAAAACCATACCTGGCATGGTCGTCGCTGTACCTCCATCGAGTGCACCTGCATTCGAGTCCATCCACAACACAGGAGATCAGCATGAAACACCTCAACCGCAACGTACTCGGCCTGACCCTTGCCGCCGCTCTGGGCGCAGTCGCCGCCGGAACCGCCCTGGCCGAACCCATGGCGAAAGCGGCATCGCCCAGCTTCAAGGACTATGACAGCAACGGCGACGGCAAGGTGAGCCAGGAGGAATTCCGCGCCCTGGGTGGCGATGACCAAGCCTTCAGTAAGGCCGATGCCAACCGCGACAACCAGCTGAGCAGCGAGGAGTTCGCCAAGGTCGGCGCCAACGAGACCCGCTCTTGAATGCGCCCGCCCCCGTATCAACAAGCCACGATTAGGAGATAGCCATGAACTACAGCATTCTGAACTTGACCCTGGCCGGCGTACTCGGCGTCCTCATCGCCACGTCGCTGCTGGCCGCGCCGATGTCCAGCTTCAAATCCGCCGACGGCAATGGCGACGGCATGGTCAGCCTGGAGGAGTTCGTCGCGCAGGGCGGCC
Source organism: Gammaproteobacteria bacterium (assembly GCA_018820765.1). Taxonomy (GTDB): domain Bacteria; phylum Pseudomonadota; class Gammaproteobacteria; order Burkholderiales; family Thiobacillaceae; genus Thiobacillus. The sequence goes on along the minus strand of JAHJNN010000017.1, from coordinate 614,319 downwards.
ACGAACAGGCCTTCCGCGAAGGCGACGCCAACCGCGACAGCCGCCTGAACAGTGAGGAGTACACCAAGGCCAGCGCCAACAACGACCGCATCAAGGCGGGTAATTATGTCGACGACGCGTGGATCACCGCCAAGATCAAGGCGCTGCTGCTGAAGGACGAGGGTGTGAAAGGACTGGCCGTCAACGTGGAAACCCACCAGGGTGCGGTCCAGCTGTCGGGCTGGGTCAACACGCCGGAGCAGATTATCCGGGCCGAAAAAATCGCGCTCGGGGTCGACGGCGTGAAGGGGGTTCGCAACGACCTGCTGGTCAAACGCTGATCCCTCCGCAACCGCAGCCTGCCGGCCGTGACGGAGTCACGGCCGGCTCGACAGAATTCCCCTGGAGAATCGATATGCGCACCACCCCGCACCTCAACGACGAACACATGCAACTCTATGAATGGAGCGGAACCGTAACCGGGATCGCTTTCAGCCTGCCGGCCAGATCCAAACGCAGCCATCCCTGGCATGCCTCCCACGCCGTGCTGGGGGTACTGACCAGCCTGCTGATCCTGAACGGCTGCGACAACCAGGGCCCCGCCGAACGGGCGGGCGAACGGGTGGATCGATCCGTCCAGGAGATGAAAGAGGAAGCGAACGCCTTGTTCGACGATGCCACCGCCCAACCGGGCCCGGCGCAGGAAGCCGGGAAGGCGCTGGGCGATGCACGCGAGCAGACCGGCGAAAAAATCGAGCAGATGGGCAAGGACATGCAGGGGGACATGCAGGGGCTCTGAACGTCCTGCCATGAATCCGGGAAGACGCACCAGCAAAAAAAGGCCGTACGCAAGCGGCGCACGGCGTTTCGCAATGAGCTCGGCCGGTCAGAACGTGTAGCTGTACATGAGCTGTCCGTTCAGCTGGCTGTGCTCGATCAGCATGCCGGTATTCATCGCACCTGTCCCCGTCACGCTCGCCTCCTGCACCACGCTGAGCGAGACGTTGAGTTCGGACTGCTTGCCGAATGCGTAGCCGAAGCCCACCGTGTAGTGGTCTTCCGCGATCGCCGGCCACAGGTAGTTGACGAACCGATTCGGGATCGGGTTCTTGCCGTGGTTGTAGCCGAGGCGGCCGGTGAAGGCGTCGCTGAACGTGTAGGCCAGCCCCAGCGCCAGCACGATCTGGTCGTCCCAGTCCTGCTGGAACGCGGCAACGACCGCACCCTGGTCGTAAATGGTCACGGTATTCATGCTGCCGCCCCACATCACATCCTTGGCGTCGGCCACGATCATCAGGCGGTCATTCGCCTGCCAGGCCAGGCCGAGGCCGAGCGTGGCCGGCATGTCGAAACCCGCCACCCTGTAGCCGTCGCCCTTGAGGTCGGGCAGGTTGGCGGCGGTCTGGTAGACACCGCCGACGGTGAGTGCATCGTTGAGCTTGTAAGTGAAGCCCAGCTTGGCCGCCGCACTGTAGCCCTTGGCCGCGCCGGTGAAGTCGCTGTCGTCCTTGAAGTCGATGCTGTAACCCGTGACCACCAGGTCCATGCCCGCCCACACGAGGTCGACGCTGCCGCCCACGTTGAGACGGTCATTGACGCTGTAGGCCAGCGGGAAGATCACCCGGCCCACGCCCACCTGCGCCATGTCGCCATTGGCGTACTCGGTACCCATTCCGCCCTGGCCGTAAATCCCCGCGCCATAGGCCAAATTGCCCTCCTTTTTCACATAACCGATGGCGGGCATATAGAAGGCATTCGCCGAGGAGGCGCCCATGGTTCCCGGTGCCGAGACATCCGGGCCGACGAAGCCCAGCATCATGTCGAGCCGGCTGCCCACAGCCATCAGGCCGAGGGTGGCCGGGTTGTTGGCCAGGGCGGCAGTGCCGTTATCATGCGCCATGGCGGCGCCGCCCATGGCGGCCGCGATGGGGCCGTAACCTTCCATGATCATGCCGTTGGTGGCCAGGACCAGGCTGGGCGCAGCCAGTCCCACCGCGGCCAGCGTGGCCGCGAGTTTGTTCAGTTGCATCGGGGTCTCCTCGGGGATGCGGGTTATTTATTAGAAAAGCCGAAAATTCTAACCTATTAACATTGCGTGATGCCCAAGCCTGAGCGCCTGCGACTCAAACAAAGCCGAAAATCCAGGATGCGCCGGCCGACGTTACATTGGGTAACACCTCGTTACCCGCTCCAAACATCCCGCTTACACAAGGCCCCTATCGTGCGGGTGTCCGCTGGCGAAACGCGACAGCGGCACCCTTCAATCGAACAGGAGCCACACCATGAAAACCACCTTGATGAAAGCCCTCGGCATGCTGGCACTCGGACTGATGACAGGCGGCGCCCAAGCCGACTGGAATCGCGGCGGCCCCGCTTACACGCAGACCCGCCATCAAAGCCAGCAGATCGATGCCCGCCAGGACCGGCAGGCTGAACGGATCCGGACTGCAAGACGGACGGGCCAGCTGACTCGTTCCGAATTGCGGGCCTTGATGAACGAACAGCATGAAATCCGCGCCATGGAGCGGCGGTTCCGTGCAGATGGCGTCATCAAGCCACGTGAATACCGGCACCTCGACCGCGCGCTCGACACCGCCAGCCGCCATATCCGGGCAGAAGCGCATGATCGCCAGGCCCGTTCTGCCTACGGCCACCCGTCCCGGTTCAACTAGGTTGGCATACCTGCCGCTATAGTTGCTCCGCATTGCGTCCGATCCCTCTTCACGATAAACAAGGAGAACACCATGAAGCTTTCCCTCACGCTGGCCCTGGCGGCACTGGTGGGCGCAAGCCCGGTATGGGCCGACCCGCCCAGCCACGCGCCCGCCCATGGCTACTACAAGAAAGACAAACCGGCCAAGCATCATCGGGGCAAAAGCGGGGTCGTCTATGCCCGCGATTTCGGCATCTCGTCCGGCCGCTGCAACCGCGACGAAATCGGTGCCGTGATCGGCGGCGTCACCGGCGCGGTGATCGGCAGTCAGGTCGCCGGTCGCGACGACCGCGTGGTCGGCATGGTGGTCGGCGGCGTGCTCGGCGCGGTGGTGGGGCACGCCATCGGCGACAGCATGGACGACCGCGACCGCGCCTGCATGGGCCACGCGCTGGAACTCGGCCGCGCCGGCGTACCGGTGGAGTGGCGCCACGACGGCCATCACTACCACTTCACCCCGCGCGGCGACGCGCGCGACGGCTGCCGCCACGCCACGCTGGTGGTCGACGGCCGCAAGCCGCACGACGTGCTGGCCTGCCCGTCCGGAGGCGGCGAATGGAGCTTCCGCCGCAGCTGATCGGCTGAGGTACCCGGGCCGGTGACGCCAAGCCTGCTAAAATGCCGGCTTTGCGTCCTGGCCTGCCACATGTCCGCCCTCAAGAACGATACCTTCCTGCGCGCGCTGATGCGCCAGCCCACCGAATACACCCCGCTCTGGCTGATGCGCCAGGCCGGCCGCTACCTGCCGGAATACAACGCCACCCGCGCGCGCGCCGGCGACTTCATGACCCTGTGCAAGACGCCCGACCTGGCGACCGAAGTAACGCTGCAGCCGCTGGCGCGCTATCCGCTCGACGCCGCGATCCTGTTTTCCGACATCCTCACCGTGCCCGACGCGATGGGCCTGGGACTGTATTTCGCACAGGGCGAGGGCCCGCGCTTCGAGCGCCCGCTGCGCAACGAATGGGAAATCCGCGACCTCTCGGCACCCGACCCGACCGACAAGCTCGGCTACGTGATGGACGCGGTGCGCTCGATCCGCCGCGCGCTCGACGGCTCGGTGCCGCTGATCGGTTTTTCCGGCAGCCCTTACACGCTGGCCTGCTACATGGTCGAAGGCGGCGGCTCGGACGACTACCGCCACATCAAGACCATGCTGTACAGCCGCCCCGACCTGCTGCACCGCATCCTGGAAGTGAACGCGGAGGCGGTGACCGACTATCTCAACGCGCAGATCGAGGCCGGCGCGCAGGCGGTGATGATTTTCGATTCCTGGGGCGGCAGCCTGACCCCGCACGCCTACAAGGAATTTTCGCTCGACTACATGGAGCGCATCGTCGCCGGCCTGATCAAGGAGCGCGAAGGCCGCCGCATCCCCAGCATCATTTTCACCAAGGGCGGCGGCAACTGGCTGGAAGCCATGGCCGGCATCGGCGCCGACGCAGTGGGGCTGGACTGGACGCTGGACATCGGCGAGGCGCGCCGCCGGGTGGGCGACCAGGTGGCGCTGCAGGGCAACCTCGACCCCTGCGCTCTGCACGGCACGCCGGAGCGCATCCGCGCCGAAGCCCATCGCATCGTCGACAGCTACGGCAACCACCCCGGCCACGTGTTCAACCTCGGCCACGGCATTTCGCAGTTCACCAACCCCGACAACGTCGGCGTGCTGGTCGAGGCGGTGCACAGCCGCAGCCGCGCGGTGCGCGCAGCCTGAATCTCTGCCTGGCCCCGAACGGCCAGGCCTCTCTTTCACACCTGGAAACCTCATGAAACGACTTTTGATCAGCCTGTTTGCCCTTTTCGTCAGCTTCGCCTTCGTCACGGATGACGCCGAAGCCCGGCGGCTGGGCGGCGCCAAGTCCTTCGGCATGCAGCGCAGCGCCCCGGCCAAACAGGATGCCGCGCCGACCCCGCAGCGCCAGCAGCAAGGCACGTCCGCCCCGACGACCACGCCGCAGAAGCGCTCCTGGATGGGTCCGATCGCCGGGCTGGCTGCGGGCCTGGGCCTGGCCGCGCTGTTCTCCCACCTGGGGATGGGCGAGGAAATGGCCAATTTCCTGATGCTGGCGCTGCTGGCGATGGCCGCCCTCATGCTGTTCCGCTTCTTCGTGCGCCGCAACGCGCCGGTTCCCGCGATGCAGTACGCCGGCATGCCGCAGCCCACGCCGGCCGCGTTTGACGCGACCTCCGCCGCTTTGGGTGGCGGCAGCGTTGCGGGTGCCTTCCCGCCCGGGTTCGACGCCGCCGCCTTCGCGCGCGAAGCCAAGCTCAACTTCATCCGTTTGCAGGCGGCCTATGACGCCGCCAACCTGGACGACCTGCGCGCCTTCACCTCGCCGGAAGTGTTCGCCGAACTCAGCATGCAGTTGGCCGAGCGCGGCGACGCCGCGCAGACGACCGACGTGATGACACTCGACGCCGAGGTGCTGGAAGCCGCTGACGAGGGCAACCGCCACGTCGTCAGCGTGCGCTTCACCGGCCAAGTGCGCGAGGCCGCCGGCGAGGATGCCCAGCCGCTCGACGAAATCTGGCACCTCACCAAACCGGCCAGCGGTCAGGGCGGCTGGGTGATCGCCGGGATCCAGCAGGCATAAAGCCGGGAATAACAAGGCCCTGCGCACCCACAAGGTGCGCAAAAGGCCGTCACTGCGCCAATAGAAGCGTTAACTTATGCACATTTTTAGCGCAGGGGAACTTTTTTTGCACCAAGCTCTTGACAGCGGGTCCTTGTATATAAGGTATTGAATATTATAGATTTACCTGCTTGCCTGCTTTTTGACCGATCGCGCCTCGCCCCCGAAACACGGGCGATTGAGGGCTGTCGACACAAATCACCCACACAATTATCCACAGCCCGCGTGGACAACACCGAATAAGCCTTGGCCAACAGCGACTTAGCAAACCTTTCCCGACTCCCGATCAAGTTTCTCCTCTAACATGGTCACCCTCATTCAGGTTGCGCTCGATACGCCGCTCGATCGGCTGTTCGACTATCGCCTGCCGGATGACGTCGGCGCGGTGCAACCGGGCAGCCTGGTCGAGGTTCCGTTCGGCCGCACCCTCCAGGTCGGCGTGGCGCTGGGTTCGCCGACCGACCGCGCCGTCGAGGACGCCAAGCTGCGCGATGTGATCCGCGTCCTCGATGACCGCCCCGCGCTGTCGGCCGACATCCTTCGCCTGGCGCAGTTTTGCGCCGACTATTACCACTATCCGCTGGGCGCGATCCTGCTCGCCACACTGCCGCCGCGTCTGCGCAACGCCACGCCCTTTGTCGCGGAAACGCCGTGGCTGGTGCTGACCGAACCGGGGCAAGGGGCGGAACCCGGCGCGCGTGCCAGGGCGCAGCGCGCCCTGCTCGATGCCTTGCGAAACGCACCGCAATCGCGCGCAGACTTGCGTGCGCAGAAGCAGGGCCGCCACGCGGCCACGCTGGTGGCGGCAGGCTGGGCCGCGTGGTCGCGCATCGCCCCTGCGGCAACCGACACGCCGCCCACTGCCGATGCGCCACCGGCCACCGCCGAGCAGCAGGCCGCGCTCGATTCGCTCTTGCCCGCGCTCGGGCAATTCGGCGTGCAGCTGATCCATGGCGCCACCGGCAGCGGCAAGACCGAGCTGTATCTGCGCCTGATCGACGCGGTGCTGGCAACGAACAAACAGGCGCTGGTGCTGATCCCCGAGATTGCGCTGACCCCGCAGCTGGAACAGCATTTCCGCCGCCGCTTTCCCGGACGCCGTTTCGCCACCCTGCACAGCGGGCTGGCCGAAAAGGAACGCGCCGAAAACTGGCTGGCCGCGCCCGACTGCGACGTGCTGCTCGGCACCCGGCTGTCGGTGTTCGCGCCGCTGCCGCGGCTGGGGCTGATCGTGGTGGACGAGGAGCACGACGCTTCGTTCAAGCAGCAGGACGGCCTGCGCTATTCGGCACGCGACGTCGCCATCGCGCGCGGCAAGCAGGCCAACGTGCCGGTGGTGCTCGGCTCTGCCACGCCCTCGCTGGAAAGCTATGCGCAGGCGCTCTCCGGGCGCTACCGGTTGATCGAGCTGAAGCAGCGCGCGATCAGCCAGGCGCAGTTGCCGGACATCGAACTGGTCGACCTCAAACATATTCCGCTCGACAACGGCCTTACCCGCCCCGCCGTGCAGGCGCTGAGCGAAACCCTGGCGCGCGGCGAGCAGAGCCTGGTCTTCCTCAACCGCCGCGGCTACGCGCCGGCGCTGTACTGCCCGAGCTGCGCCTGGGTGTCGCCCTGCCCGCGCTGCTCGGCGCGGCTGGTGTTCCACCGCGCCACGCCTCATTCAACCCGGTCGCACCGTCTGAAATGCCACCACTGCGGATTCGAGACGCGCATCCCGCCCGAATGCCCGAGCTGCGGCAACCCCGATTTGAAGGCGCTCGGCCAGGGCACGCAGCGGCTGGAGGAAACGCTCACCGCCCTCTTGCCCGCCGCGCGCATCCGCCGCATCGACCGCGACACCATGCGTCCGCGCGCCTGGGCCGAACTGGGCGAGGCGGTGCACGGCGGCGAAATCGACATCCTGGTCGGCACCCAGATGCTGGCCAAGGGCCACGATTTTCCCAACATGACGCTGGCGCTGATTCTCGATACCGATGGCGCGCTCTATAGCCCCGACTTCCGCGCCACCGAACGTCTGTTTGCCCAGCTGATGCAGGTGGCGGGGCGCGCCGGGCGCGCCGACAAGCCGGGACGCGTGCTGATCCAGACCGCCTTCCCCGACCATCCGCTGTTTCGCTATCTGCAGCGCCATGATTATTCCGCCTACGCACGCGAACTTCTGGCCGAACGCAAACAACTCGAGCTGCCGCCGTTCACCCGCCAGGTGCTGCTGCGCGCCGAAGCGACGACGATGGATGCGGCGCTCGCCTTCCTGCACCGCGCCGCGGCGCTGGCACCCGACACCGCCGACGTCAGCGTGTTCGGCGCCATCCCCGCGCCGATGGCGCGCGTGGCCAACCTCGAGCGCGCGCAGCTGCTGATCCAGTCGGCCTCGCGACAGGCTCTGCAGGCCTTCGTGCGCGACTGGCGGCCGCAGCTCGACAGCATCAAGCCGCGCGTGGCGCGCTGGTCGCTCGACGTCGATCCGCTGGCGTTTTGAGTTGCAGGCGCTCAATTACCGCTCGCGTTTGGATGCACTGCGCGCGGCGCTTATAATCGCGGGCTACCCATTCGAACACTGAGGATGCACGCATCGCCCCGTCCTCTTTGTAACCATGTCCAACACCCATCCGCTCAAAGAACAACTCGCCCTGCTGATCGGCATCGCCCTCGAAACCGTGGCGCCCGACGCCCCGGTCAGCCTCGAAATCGAACGCCCGAAGAACCCCGCCCACGGCGACTTTTCCAGCAACGCCGCGATGCAGCTGGCGCGGCCGCTGAAGAAGAACCCGCGCGAACTGGCGCAGCGGATCCTGACCGAGTTGCCGGCGTCGCCCTTGATCGCCAAGGCGGACATTGCCGGCGCCGGCTTCATCAATTTCCACCTCGCGCCCGCCGCCTGGCACGGCATCGTGCAGCAGATCCGTGCGGCCGGCGCGCAATTCGGCCGCGGCGACGCGGGCCGTGGCCACAAGGTGCTGGTCGAGTTCGTCTCCGCCAACCCGACCGGACCGCTGCATGTGGGGCACGGCCGCCAGGCCGCGCTCGGCGACGCCATCTGCAACCTGTACGCCGCACAGGGCTGGGAGGTTTATCGCGAGTTCTATTACAACGACGCCGGCGTGCAGATCGCCACGCTCGCCAACAGCGTGCAGGCGCGTGCGAAGGGGTCGAAACCGGGCGACGCCGCGTGGCCGGAAACCGCTTACAACGGCGACTACATCGCCGACATCGCGGCAGATTTCCTGGCGAAAAAGACGGTGAAGTCGGACGACCGCGCGTTCACCGCGTCGGGCGACGTGAATGATCTCGAGGACATCCGCCAGTTCGCCGTCGCCTACCTGCGCCACGAGCAGGACCTCGACCTCAAGGCCTTCGCGGTAGGCTTCGACCACTATTATCTGGAATCGAGCCTGTACACCAGCGGACGCGTCGCGGCGACGGTGCAGAAACTCGTCGACGCCGGCAAGACCTACGAGCAGGACGGCGCGCTGTGGCTGAGGACCACCGACTACGGCGACGACAAGGACCGCGTAATGAAGAAGTCCGACGGCACCTACACCTATTTCGTGCCGGACGTGGCCTACCACATCGCCAAGTGGGAGCGCGGCTTCGAGCGCGCGATCAACATCCAGGGCACCGACCATCACGGCACGATCGCCCGCGTACGCGCCGGCCTGCAGGCGGCGAACGTCGGCATCCCGCAGGGCTACCCCGACTACCTGCTGCACACGATGGTGCGCGTGATGCGCGGCGGCGAGGAAGTGAAGATCTCCAAGCGCGCCGGCAGCTACGTCACCCTGCGCGATCTCATCGAATGGACCAGCAAGGACGCGGTGCGCTTCTTCCTGCTCTCGCGCAAGGCCGACACCGAATACATCTTCGACGTCGACCTTGCGATCGCCAGGAACACCGACAACCCGGTGTACTACGTGCAGTACGCGCACGCGCGCATCTGCCGCGTGTTCGAGGAATGGGGCGAACCGGCCGCAGCGCTCGACAACGCCGACCTCGCGCCGCTGACCGCGTCGCACGAACTTGATCTCATGCAGCGTCTGGCCGAATATCCGGAAACCGTCGCCACCGCTGCGCGCGAACTGGCGCCGCACCTGCTGGTGCATTATTTGCAGATGCTGGCGGGCGATTTCCACGCCTGGTACAACGCCGAGAAATTCCTGGTCGAGGATGCGGCGACCAAGCTCGCCCGCCTGGCGCTGGCCGACGCCACCCGCATTGCGATCGTCAACGGGCTGGCCTTGCTCGGCGTGTCCGCCCCGGAGAAAATGTAATGATCCTGGAAACAGCAATTGACCGCTTTCACGACGCGAATAGCCGATGAATACTCTATTTCCTGCTCTCGACATCGTTCACCATTCAGGCGAATGCGCTACGCACCCGCTGGCACGTCCGGCCAGGCGCCTGGCTTTGTCGTTCCTCCTTGCGGGCATGAGCCCGCCGCGTCGTCACTTCGCGCCAGCCACCCGTCCAGACGCACCTTCGGGCGCGTCCAACTGCTGTTCCTAGGATCATGGCAAAACCCGCATCCCGCAACACCGGCCGCTCGGGCGGCAGCTCCATCTTCACCGGCGTGCTGATCGGCCTCATCGTCGGCGCCATCCTCGCCGTGGGCGTGGCGCTGTGGATCACCGGCAGCAATCCGTTCAAGTCTGCGCCGGCGGAACCGGCGCCCAGCGAGGCGGCGCCGGCCGTGCCGGAAACCGCGCCCAGCTTCGATTTCTACAAGGTGCTGCCGGGCGACGCCGCGGGCGAACTGCCGCCCGCCGCTGCGCCTACGGCGCCCACCCCGCGCTATTATCTGCAGGCAGGCGCATTCCAGAACCCGAACGATGCCGACAACCTGAAGGCGCAACTGGCCCTGCTGGGCGTCGAGGCGGTCATCCAGACCGGTGAAGTGGCCGACAAGGGCGTGTTCCATCGCGTGCGCGTCGGGCCTTTCGATGGCATGGATGAGGTGAACCGCACCCGCAGCCTGCTGGCGCAGAACAATATTCCGGCTACGCTGGTCAAAGAAGTTCCCATTCCACAGGAGACGCCTTGATGTTCACCCGCGCTTTGTCTGTTTTTGCCGCCGCCGTATTTTCCCTGTCCGCCCTGGCCGCCGGCCCGGAAGCCTTCGAGGGCCACGATTACGCCCGCGTGAAGAATCCGCAGCCGGTCGCCACCGGCAGCAAGGTCGAAGTGCTGGAGTTCTTCTGGTATCGCTGCCCGCACTGCTTTCAGCTCGAGCCCGCGCTCAACGGCTGGCTGAAAACCCTGCCCAAGGACGCCCAGGTTCGCCGTGTGCCGGCGGTGTTCCGCCCCGACTGGATGCCCGGCGCCAAGCTCTACTACACGCTGGAGCAGATGAATCTCCTCGGCAAGCTGCACGACAAGGTGTTCGACGCCTACCACGTGGAAAACATCAACCTCAACGACCCGGCGGTGCTGGGCGGCTGGATCGCCAAACAGGGCGTCGACCGCAAGAAGTTCGAAGGCATCTACGATTCCTTCTCCGTCCAGTCCAAGGCCACGCAGGGCGCGCGGCTGGTCACCGCCTACGCGATCACCGGCGTGCCGGCCTTCGTCATCGACGGCAAATACACCACCTCGGTGTCGATGACCGGCAGCCCGGAGCGCCTGTTCGAGGTGCTCGACCAGTTGGTCGTCAAGGCGCGCGCCGAACGCAGCGGCAAGAAGGCCGCCAGGTAACGCACTTGGCATCCCCCCCGCCGAAGGTTCTGAACCCACCCCTACGGGTATTCGTCACCGGCGCAAGCTCCGGCCTCGGCGCGGCGCTGGCCCAGCACTACGGCGCGCGGGGTGCGCAGCTGGGTCTCGCCGGGCGCCGGCTCGACGGCCTGCAGGCCACGGCGGCCGGGCTCGATGCCCGGCTGTACCAGGCCGACGTGCGGGACGCCGCGGCCATGCAGGCGGCGGCGGCAGCTTTCCTAAACGAGGTCGGCGCGCCCGACATCGTCATCGCGGCGGCCGGTATCAGCGTCGGCACCCTGACCGAGGAAGCGGTCGACGTGCCGGTTTTTCGCGCGGTGATGGATGCCAACGTGCTGGGGCTGGTGCACACCTTCCAGCCCTTCATCGCCGCCATGGAAGCAAACCGCGGCGTGCTGTGCGCAATCTCCAGCGTGGCCGGGGTGCGCGGCCTGCCGGGCGGCGGCGCGTATTCGGCGTCGAAAGCCGCGGCCACGGTGTATCTCGAAGCCTTGCGGCTCGAACTGAAAGCGCGCGGCGTCGGTGTGGTCACGGTGGCGCCCGGCTATATCGACACGCCGATGACGCAGGTCAATCCCTATGCGATGCCGTTCAGAATGAGCGCCCGCACGGCGGCGTCCAAGGTTGCGCGCTGCATTGAACGGCGCCGCGCCTACACAGTCATACCGTGGCAGATGGCATGGGTGGCGCGCGTGCTGAAATGGATGCCCATTCCCGTTTATGATTCAATATTCCGGAACGCACCACGCAAGCCTCGCGGCCTGCCGATGTGATGGCGCGCAATCAAACAGCAAGTGGAGTCTCCATGCATAGCCCCCTGAACATCATCCTCATCGACGACCATCCCCTGCTGCGCATGGGCGTGGCGGGCTATATCCAGCAGGAGCCGGACCTGACGCTCACCGCGCAACTGGCCAATGCCGCCGAACTGCGCGACTGGCTGGCGGCGGGCAACCGCGCCGATGCCGCGCTGCTCGACCGCTCGCTGCCCGATGCCGACGGTCTGGATCTGGTCTCCGACCTGCGCGACCTCGGCATCAAGGTCATCATGCTCACCATCGCCGATTCCGACGAGGAAATTTCCGAGGCGATCTCGTCCGGCGTCGATGGCTACGTCATCAAGTCCAGCGAGCCCGACCAGGTGCTCGCGGCCATCCGCAGCGTGTGCGACGGCCAGAGCAGCTTTCCGCTCAACATCATGCAGAAGATGGCACGCGGCGAACTCAACAACAGCGCGCTGTCCGCGCTGACCGCGCGCGAAATGGAAATCGTCACCCACGTGAAGGAAGGGCTGTCGAACAAGGCCATCGCCTACCAGATGACCCTGTCGGAAAACACCGTGCGCAACCACCTGCGCAACATCATGGAAAAGCTGGGCCTGAGGAACCGCGTCCAGGTCGCCACCCTGGCGCTGAAGGAAGACCACAAGCGGCACTGAGCCGGGCGTCCCCCCATGAAAAAGCGCGGCATCGAGCCGCGCTTTTTTTGTGCCGCCATTTACTCGACGGTGACCGACTTTGCGAGATTGCGCGGCTTGTGACTACGGCCGCCGCTTCGCGGCTTAACGTTCGCCTTGCTCACGTTAGCCTTCGTCGCAAACCCCGAAATCGTCAACTCATTCCACGGTGACCGACTTGGCCAGATTTCGGGGTTTGTCGACATCGGTGCCCTTCTGCAGGGCCGCGTGATACGACAGCAATTGCAGCGGCAGGGTGTGCAGGATCGGCGACAACGCGCCATTGCTGCCGCCGGGCAGCTTGATCACGTGCACGAAGGCCGATTCCTCGATATGCACGTCGCCGTCGGCGAACACATACAATTCCCCGCCGCGCGCGCGGACTTCCTGCAGGTTCGATTTCAGCTTCTCGATCAGCAGATCGTTGGGCGCGATGGTGATGACGGGCATGTCCTCGTCCACCAGCGCCAGCGGTCCGTGCTTGAGCTCGCCCGCCGGATAGGCCTCGGCGTGGATGTAGGAGATTTCCTTCAGCTTCAGCGCGCCTTCGAGCGCGACCGGGTAATGCACGCCGCGCCCGAGGAACAGCGCGTGGTGCTTGTTGGCGAAGCGCTGCGCCCAGGCTTCGACCTGCGGCTCCAGCGCCAGCACCTGTTGCGCCTTGTTGGGCAGGCTGCGCAGCTCGGCGAGGTACGCGGCCTCCTGTTCGGCGGACAGCCGCCCGCGCAGCTTGGCCAGCACCAGCGTCAGCAGGAACAGGGCGGCCAACTGGGTGGTGAAGGCCTTGGTCGAGGCGACGCCGATTTCCGGCCCGGCCCGGGTCAGGAATTTCAGGCGCGAGGCGCGGGTGAGCGCCGACTCCGCCACGTTGCAGATGGTGAGCGTCTTGTCCTGGCCCAGGGTCTTGGCGTGGTTGAGCGCGGCCAGCGTGTCGGCGGTCTCGCCCGACTGCGAGATGGTGACGATGAGCGCGTCGGGGTTGGGCACCGTGGTGCGATAGCGGTACTCGCTGGCGATTTCGGCATACGCCGGAATGCCGGCGATCTCTTCCAGCCAGTAAGTGGCCACTTTCGCCGCATGATAGCTGGTGCCGCAGGCGAGGAAGGTCACCGCGTTCACCTTGCTCAATACGTCACTGGCGTCGTAACCGAACCATTCGGGCTGCACGCTATCCTGCGTCACGGCAGTCAGCAGCGTGTCGGTCAGCGCGCGCGGCTGCTCGTGGATTTCCTTCTGCATGAAGTGACGGTAATTGCCGAGCTCGGCCATGTCGGCCGACAGCTCGGAAATGTGCACGCTGCGGTCGACCGGCTTGCCGGCGTCGTCGTATACCTTCACCGACAGCAGGCCGATATCGGCCACGTCGCCCTCTTCCAGATACATCACGCGCTGGGTCACTGGCAGCAGGGCCGAGACGTCGGACGCGATGAAGTTTTCCTCGATGCCCAGCCCGATCAGGAGCGGGCTGCCCTTGCGCGCGCAAATCAGCCGATGCGGTGAGTCGGCGCTCACCACGCCGATTGCGTACGCCCCTTCGAGCTCTGCCACGGCGGCGCGGGTGGCGGCCAGCAGGTCTTTGGTCGAGCGTAAATGCAGGTCGATCAGATGCGCGATGACTTCGGTGTCGGTTTCCGAGGTGAATACGAAGCCTTCGGCCTGAAGGCGGGTGCGCAGCGCCTCGTGGTTTTCGATGATGCCGTTGTGCACCACCGCCAGATGGCCGCTGACGTGCGGATGCGCGTTGGCTTCCGACGGCGCGCCATGGGTGGCCCAGCGCGTGTGCGCGATGCCGAGGCTGCCGCTCACCTGCTGCGCCGTGCATTCCTCCGCCAGGGAGGCGACGCGACCGACGCTGCGCACCCGCTTCAGCCCGCCGTCGATGATGACCAGCCCGGCTGAGTCGTAGCCGCGGTATTCGAGCCGCCGCAGCCCCTCGAGCAGGATGGGGACGACGTTACGTTGCGCAACCGCGCCGACAATGCCGCACATGCTTAGCCTTCCTTTTTCTGTTTGACAGGCCGTTTCCAGCCGCTGATGGTGAGCTGCTTCGCCCGCGACAGGGTGAGTTCGCCGGCGGGCGCGTCCTTCGTCAACGTGGTGCCGGCGCCCAGGGTGGCGCCGCGGCCGACGGTGACCGGAGCGACCAGCTGGGTGTCGGAGCCGACGAAGACCTCATCCTCGATCACGGTGCGGAACTTGTTGGCGCCGTCGTAGTTGCAGGTGATGGTGCCGGCGCCGATGTTGACCTTCTTGCCCATGGTGGTGTCGCCGACGTAGGACAGGTGGTTGATCTTGGAGCCGTCGTCGATCTGGCTGTTCTTGATCTCGACGAAGTTGCCGACGTGCACGTCGCGCGCCAGCGTGGTGCCTGGCCGGATGCGCGAAAACGGTCCCAGCCGGTTGGCTTCGCCGATGGCGGCGTCGTCGATCAGGGTGAAGGCGTCGATGCGCGTGGCGGCCGCAACCGTCACGTTGCGCAGCACGCAGTTAGCGCCCACTTTCACGCCGTCGCCCAGCTCCACGCGGCCTTCGAACACGCAGTTGACGTCGATGACGACGTCACGGCCGCAATCCAGCGTGCCACGAACGTCGATCCGCGCCGGGTCCATCAGGGTCACGCCGGCGTCGAGCAAGGCCTGGGCGATCTCGTTCTGGTGGGTGCGTTCGAGCTGGGCAAGCTGCGCCTTGCTGTTGACGCCGAGCACTTCCCACTCGTACGCCGGCTGGTGTGTTTCCACGTCCACGCCATCGCGCACCGCCAGCGCGATGATGTCGGTGAGGTAGTACTCGCCCTGCGCATTGTCGTTTTTCAGCTCGTCGATCCACCGCTTCAGATGACGCGTCGCCACCGCCAGGATGCCGGTGTTGACTTCCTGGATCGCGCGCTCGGCCGGCGTCGCGTCCTTGTGCTCGACGATGCGCGTGACCGCGCCGCCCTCGCGCACGATGCGTCCGTAGCCGTCCGGATGCGCCAGATTGACCGTCAGCAGCCCGAGCCTGCCGCCCTGCGCCGCGGCTACCAGCGGCTGCAGCGTCGACACGTGGGTCAGCGGCACGTCGCCGTAAAGCACCAGCGTGACGCTGTCGTCCGCCAGCTGCGGCAGCGCCTGCTTCACTGCATGGCCGGTGCCGTGCTGTTCGGCCTGAAGCACGAACGTCAGCCGCTCGTCAGCCAGCGCCTGCGGCACCGCCTCGCCGCCGAACCCGTAGACCACGCAGGTCTGCGCCGCGCCGAGCGCATGCGCCGTATCCACCACATGCCCGAGCAGGGGCTTGCCCGCCAGCCGGTGCAGCACCTTGGGCAGGTCGGAGCGCATGCGGGTGCCTTTTCCCGCCGCGAGTATCAGGATCTCAAGCATGGAATGCATTCGTGTCTGTCTAAATCGTGAATCGCAACAAATGAGAGAGCAAAACGCGCGCCAAGTATAAAGCCTGCTTGCGGGCGTCCGCATGAAAAGCGCGCAGACGTCGGCTGTTTTGCCTGTACGACATTCCCCGGCAGCGGTTCAGCCTTGCCCGGATTTGGTCGTTATTGACCATTCAAACCAGGCGGCACGCGCCGCGAGAATACACTTGATGAAAATAATCAAAGCCGTCATTGCCGATGATGACGCCGTCACGCGTTATCTGCTGCGTACGCTGTTGCGGCAGCGCGCGATCGACGTGGTCGGCGAGGCCAGCAACGGCAAGGGGGCGTTGCAAAAGTGTGCGAGCGAAAATCCTGACGTCCTGTTCCTGGACATCAACATGCAGGAGATGGACGGCTTCGAAACCCTGGATTGCATTCGGGAAACCATGCCCGGCCTTGCCGTCATCATGATCAGCTCCGACTCCACCGCAGGCAATGTGCAAAAGGCGCATGCGCAAGGCGCCGACGGCTTCATCGTCAAGCCGTTCAGCCCCGCAAGGGTGTTTGAAGCGATCGGGCGCTGCGTGCGCATAAGCGACTAGCGCGCGCTACTCCAGAGCCAAAGGTGCGCCCGGGGGTGTCAATAGACCGGGGCGCCGTCAGGCGGTGGCAGCGTTCCCGATTGCTTGAGGTGAATCAGGCGCTCGATGTTGTGCAGCACCGCATTCACGGCGTCGGGGAGCGCGTCCGCATCGTCCTGCAGGCACAAGGCCTCCAGGCGCTTGGCCGAAACGTGGACAGCGACGGTTCCGCAGTAACTGGAGGCGCCGGCCAGGCTATGCGCCACCCCGCGCAAGCGCGCGGCATCACCCGCCGCCATCGCGGCGCCCAGATTCCCGGCGTAGTCGGGCAACAGGCCGTACAGCAGCTCAAGCGCTTCGCGCCACGTCACCGGATCGCCGCACGTGCTTTCAACGCCGAGCCGGGGATCGAGGACGGGATTGGTCATGTTGGTCTTGGTATACGCAAATGTTTTCTATTGCTCGCGGGGCCGAGGAAGCCGGCTGCCGCCAACAAAAAGGGGCAACCCGGAGGTTGCCCTTTTTTACGTCAAAACCCCGGCCTGATCAAGTCAGCTTGCGCAGTTTCTTGATCGCGGCCAGCTGTGCGACGGCCTGCGCCAGTTCGATCTGCGCCTGCGCATAGTCGATGGTCGCCGCCTTGTCCTTCATCGCTTCCTCGGCGGCGCGCATGGCTTCGAGGGCCTTGGCTTCGTCGAGGTCGGCGCCGCGGATGGCGGAGTCGGACAGGATGGTGACGACGTGCGGCTGCACTTCGAGAATGCCGCCGGAGACGTAGACCAGCTCTTCTTCCACCTGATTCGGCACCTTGATGCGTACCGATCCGGGCTTCAGCGTGGTCAACAGCGGAGTGTGGCGCGGATAAATGCCGAGCTCGCCGCGCTGGCCGGGGGCGATCACCACTTCGGCGGTGCCGGAGTAGAGCGATTTTTCTGCGCTGACGATGTCGACGTGTAGGGTCATGGCCATTTTAAAACCTCGTAGGGGTCAGGAATCAGGGGTCAGGAATCAGGGGTGGTGCGGCTACGCCGCGCTTTTCCCTGAATCCTGAATCCCGACCCCTGATCCCTTGTTTATTGAATCGTCTTCGCCTTTTCGACGGCTTCTTCGATCGCGCCGACCATGTAGAAGGCCTGTTCGGGCAGGTGGTCGTATTCGCCTTCGACGATCGCCTTGAAGCCGGCGATGGTCTCTTTCAGCGTGACGTACTTGCCGGGCGCGCCGGTGAACACTTCGGCAACGAAGAACGGCTGCGACAGGAAGCGCTGGATTTTCCGCGCGCGGGACACGGCCAGCTTGTCTTCCGGCGACAGTTCGTCCATGCCCAGAATCGCGATGATGTCGCGCAGTTCCTTATACTTCTGCAGCGTGCCCTGCACCGCGCGGGCCACGCCGTAGTGCTCTTCGCCGACCACCTGCGGATCGAGAATCCGCGAGGTCGAATCGAGCGGGTCCACCGCCGGGTAAATACCGAGTTCGGCAACCTGACGCGACAGCACCAGCGTGGCGTCCAGGTGGGCGAAGGTGGTGGCCGGCGACGGGTCGGTCAGGTCGTCCGCCGGCACGTACACGGCCTGGAACGAGGTGATCGAGCCGGTGCGGGTGGAGGTGATGCGCTCCTGCAGGCGGCCCATTTCGTCGGCCAGCGTCGGCTGGTAGCCCACCGCGGACGGCATCCGGCCCAAGAGCGCGGACACTTCGGTACCGGCCAGGGTGTAGCGGTAGATGTTGTCGACGAACAGCAGCACGTCGCGGCCTTCGTCGCGGAAGTATTCGGCCATGGTCAGGCCGGTCAGCGCGACGCGCAGACGGTTGCCGGGCGGCTCGTTCATCTGGCCGTAGACCAGCGCGACCTTGTCCAGCACGCCGCCTTCCTTCATCTCGTGATAGAAGTCGTTGCCTTCGCGGGTCCGCTCACCGACACCGGCGAACACCGAGAAGCCCGAGTGGGCGACGGCGATGTTGCGGATCAGTTCCATCAGGGTCACGGTCTTGCCCACGCCGGCGCCGCCGAACAGGCCGATCTTGCCGCCCTTGGCGATCGGCATGATCAGGTCGATCACCTTGATGCCGGTTTCCAGAATTTCGATCGCGGTCGCCTGGTCGGCATACGCCGGCGGCTTGCGATGGATCGGCATGTGGGTGTCGGCGTTGACCGGGCCCATTTCGTCGATGGGCGTGCCCAGCACGTTCATGATGCGGCCCAGGGTCGCCTGGCCGACCGGCACCATGATCGGGTTGCCGGTGGCGAGCACTTCCATGCCACGGCGCAGGCCGTCGGTGGAGCCCATCGCAATGGCGCGGACGACGCCGTCGCCGAGCTGCTGCTGGACTTCCATCGTCAGTTCCGGCGACTGCATTTTCAGCGCTTCGAAGACCCTCGGCATGGAATCACGCGAAAACTCCACGTCAACCACGGCGCCGATGATCTGAACAATTTTTCCGTTGCTCATGTTGATTTCCTAATCAATTAAATTCTGTTGGGCCTTAAACCGCGGCTGCGCCGGCGACAATCTCCGACAGCTCTTTGGTAATCGCGGCCTGGCGGGTCTTGTTGTAAACCAGCTTCAGTTCGCCGATCACGTCTTTCGCGTTGTCGGACGCGGCCTTCATCGCCACCATCCGTGCCGACTGTTCGCACGCGATGTTCTCGGCCACGCCCTGGTACACCAGCGACTCGATGTAGCGCATCAGCATGCCGTCGACGACCGGCTTCGCATCGGGCTCGTAGATGTAGTCCCAGTGCGTTTTCAGGCTGGCTTCCTCGGTGCTTTCCAGTTGCGCCAGCGGCAGCAGCTGGGTCAGCGTCGGCTCCTGCTTCATCGTGTTGATGAAGCGGTTGTAGACGATGTACAGCGCGTCGATGCGGCCTTCCATGTACGCGTCCAGCATGATCTTGACCGGGCCGATCAGCTTTTCCATGTGCGGCGCGTCGCCGATGCTGACCAGCTGCGACACCACGTTGGCGCCCAGGCGCTGCATGAAGCCCAGGCCCTTGTTGCCGATCGCGGTGACGTCGATGCCGACGCCGGCGGCTTCCCACTGCTTCATCTGGGTCACCACCAGGCGGAAGGCGTTGGTGTTGAGGCCGCCGCACAGTCCCTTGTCCGAGGTGACGATGATGACGCCGACACGCTTGACGTTCTCGCGCGCGATCACGAACGGATGCTTGTATTCCGTGTGCGCATACGCCATGTGGGTCGCCACATTGGCGATCTTCTCGGCGTACGGGCGCGCGGCCTTCATGCGGTCCTGCGCCTTCCGCATCTTGGACGCCGCGACCATTTCCATGGCCTTGGTGATCTTGCGCGTGTTTTCCACGCTCTTGATCTTGGTCCGAATCTCTTTTCCGGCTGCCATACTTGCTCCTTTAAACCAGCGGCTGCTAAATCAGCGCGGTCTATTAATAGACGCCGGTTTTCTTGAACTCGTCCGCCGCGGCGGTGAGCGCCGTTTCGGTGGCGTCATCCAGGTTTCCGCTGGTTTCGATGGTGTCCATGATGCTGGCGTACTTGGATTTCATGAAGGCCAGCAGCGCGGATTCGAACGGCAGGATCTTGTTGACCTCGACGTCGTCCATGTAGCCCTTGTTGACGGCGAACAGGGACAGCGCCATCTGCGAAACCGACATCGGCGAGTACTGGGCCTGCTTCATCAGTTCGGTCACGCGGCGGCCGCGCTCAAGCTGCTTGCGGGTGGCTTCGTCGAGGTCCGACGCGAACTGGGCGAAAGCCGCGAGTTCGCGGTACTGCGCCAGCGCCAGACGGATACCGCCGCCGAGCTTCTTGATGACCTTGGTCTGCGCGGCGCCGCCGACGCGGGACACCGACAAGCCGGCGTTGATCGCGGGACGGATACCGGCGTTGAAGAGGTCGGTCTCGAGGAAGATCTGGCCGTCGGTAATCGAAATCACGTTGGTCGGAACGAAAGCGGACACGTCGCCGGCCTGGGTTTCGATGATCGGCAGCGCGGTCAGCGAACCGGTCTTGCCCTTGACGGCGCCGTTGGTGATCTTCTCGACATAGTCGGCGTTGACGCGCGCGGCACGCTCGAGCAGACGCGAGTGCAGGTAGAACACGTCGCCGGGGTAGGCTTCGCGGCCCGGCGGGCGGCGCAGCAGCAGCGACACCTGACGGTAGGCCCAGGCCTGCTTGGTCAGGTCGTCGTACACGATCAGCGCATCTTCACCAAGGTCGCGGAAGTATTCGCCCATGGTGCAGCCGGAGTACGGTGCGATGTACTGCATCGCGGCCGCGTCAGCGGCGGTCGCTGCGACGACGATGGTGTGATCCATGGCGCCGTGCTCTTCCAGCTTGCGCACCACGTTGGCCACCGAAGAGGCCTTCTGGCCGATGGCGACGTAGATACACTTAACGCCGGTGCCCTTCTGGTTGATGATGGCGTCGATCGCGACGGCGGTCTTGCCGGTCTGGCGGTCGCCGATGATCAGTTCGCGCTGGCCGCGGCCGACCGGCACCATGGCGTCGATCGATTTCAGGCCGGTCTGCACCGGCTGGTCGACCGATTTACGTTCGATCACGCCCGGCGCAATGCGCTCGATCGGCATGGTCTTGTCGGCGGCGATGGGGCCCTTGCCGTCGATCGGCTGGCCCAGCGAGTTCACCACGCGGCCGAGCAGGCCGCGGCCGACCGGCACTTCCAGAATGCGGCCGGTGCACTTGGCCACGTCGCCTTCCGTGATGTGTTCGTAGTCGCCCAGGATCACCGCGCCGACCGAGTCGCGCTCAAGGTTCAGCGCCACGCCGAAGGTGTTGCCCGGCATTTCGATCATCTCACCCGACATCACGTCGGACAGACCATGAATGCGGACGATGCCGTCGGTGACGGAAACGATCGTGCCCTGGGTGCGCAGTTCGCTCGATGCACCGAGGTTTTCGATCTTGGCTTTAATCAGTTCGCTGATTTCGCTTGGATTCAATTGCATTTTGTTCTCCGAACCGTGAGGTTCCGATAAATATCAGTTGGATGAGCCTGGGCTGCGCCTTAAGCCTGGAGGGCGAAGGACATGCGCTGCAGCCGCCCTTTCACCGAGCCGTCTATCACCTGGTCGCCGATGGCAATCACTGCGCCGCCGATCAGTTCGGGATCGACCTCGACCTGCACGTTCACCGCGCGGTTGAACTTGGCCTTCAGTCCGGCAACCAGATCGTCGATCTGCACCTGCGTCAGCTCCTGCGCGCTGGTGATCGTCGCTTCGAGCGTGCCTTCGGCATTGGCTTTGAGGGCCTCGAACTGCGTGCCGATTTCAGGCAGCAGCGACAGGCGATCGTTCTCGGCCAGCACCTTGACGAAATTGCCGCCGCGCTCGCCGAGGTCGGCTCCGGCCACCTCGATGATCAGGCCGGCCACACGCTCCGCGGACACCGCGGGATCGGCGATCAGGCGCGCCACCTGGGCGTCGGAGACGATGGCCGCAAGCGTTGCGATGCGCGACGACCAGCCCGCCAGGTCATTTTCGCCCTGCGCCATGCGGAACACCGCTTCGGCGTAGGGACGTGCCAGGGTAGACAGTTCGCTCATGGCTTACAGCTCGGCTTTCAGCTGACCCAGGAGGTCAGCGTGGGTTTGCGCGTTGACTTCGCGGCGCAGGATCTTTTCTGCACCAGCCACGGCCAGCCCGGCAACCTGTTCACGCAGGCTTTCGCGTGCACGGTTGGCTTCCTGCTCGATATTGGCCTGGGCAGCCGCCAACTGGCGGTCGCCCTCTTCCTTGGCAGCCGTTTTCGCCTCTTCGACGATTTGCGCTGCGCGCTTTTCGGCCTGGACAATCACTTCAGCAGCCTGGGCCTTGGCGTCGCGCAGGTTGTCGGCAGCCTTTTTGGCGGCCAGCTCCAGCTCGTGCTTGCCGCGGTCGCCCGCGGCGAGGCCGTCGGCGATCTGCTTCTTGCGCGTCTCGAGCGCGTTCATGATCGGGGGCCACACGAACTTCATGCAGAACCACACGAAGAGGATGAACGTGATGGACTGGCCGATCAAAGTTGCGTTGAAATTCATTTCCGCACCTTTTATAGACGGGGTTTAGACAAGTTCCGTAGCAACCCGCGAATTAACCGGCAACGGCGAACAGAACGTACATGGCCAGACCGACGGCGATCATCGGCACGGCGTCGACCAGACCCATCACGATGAAGAACTGGGTACGCAGCATGGGGATCAGTTCGGGCTGACGGGCAGCGCCTTCGAGGAAGCGGCCACCGAGGATGCCGATACCAACGGCTGCACCGAGTGCGCCCAGACCCATCATCAGGGCACCAGCGATAAACAGCACGGCTTGAGTCATTTCCATTTGTTGCTCCTAAAAGTAAAAATCAAAGTTGAAAACAAAGTGAATCAAAAACGAAATCAGTGATGCTCGGCATGCGCCATGTCCAGATACACGATGGTCAGCGTCATGAAGATAAAGGCCTGCAGCGTGATGATGAGGATGTGGAACACCGCCCACGCCCACTGCAGCGCACCGCCGAACAGCGCCAGAATCCAGCTACCGCCGAACATCAGCGCAATCAGGATGAAGATCATTTCGCCGGCGTACATGTTGCCGAACAGACGCAGGGCGAGCGAAATCGGTTTGGCGATCAGGCCCACGCCCTCAAGCAGCAGGTTGACCGGGAACAGGAATTTGGGGAAGGGCTGGAAGGCCAGTTCGGAGAAGAAGCCGCCCGCGCCTTTCATCTTGACGCTGTAGTAGAGCACCAGGAAGAAGATCGACAAGGACATGCCGAAGGTCACGTTGGGGTCGGTCGACGGCACCACTTTCAGGTACGGCACCCCGGCCATGGTTGCGGCAAAAGGCAGCCAGTCAACCGGCAGCAGGTCCATCAGGTTCATCAGGAACACCCACATGAACACGGTCAGGGCCAGCGGCGCGACCATTGCATTCTGATGGGAGAAGGAACCGCGAACGGAGTGGTCGATGAATTCGATGACCCACTCGACGAAATTCTGCAGACCGGTCGGCACGCCGACGGTGGCTTTCTTGGCCGCCATGCGGAACAGGAACAGGAACAGCACGCCGAGGCCGATCGAGAACAGCATGCTGTCGACGTTGATCGCCCAGAAACCCATGGCCGCCGCTTCTTCGGCGCCGTGGGCAAAGCCCCAGGTGCCGTCGGCATGTTGTCCATAAGTCAGGTTTTGCAGGTGGTGCTTGATGTACTCGCCAGAGGAATGGTATTCCGAAGCCATAGTGATCAAATTCATTAAGTGGGTTTTGGATGGACTCGCCACGCGACCCCATTCAAAACCGACCTTAGCGGCGCCCGTCGGGCAGACGGGCTATTCAGTGTTTACGGCCGGTTGCCGCGGCGAGCCAGGCAAACTGCGCCAGCACCAGACCCAGCAGCATCGGCAAGGGCGGCAGCTTCAGCACGCCGAGGCCCACGATCAGCAGACCCACCAGCAGCACCAGCCGCTCGATCCCGGCGCGGATGAACATCTTGAACAAACGATGCTGATCCCATTCGGGGTGCCGCATCGACTGCTGCTCGCGCCAGACCAGCACCGCACTGGCCGCCAGCGCCACCAGCACGCCATACAGGGCGGCCATGCCGGCGCCGATCCCGGCAAACATCCACCCTGCCAGCGCTGCGATCGGCGCCAATCCTGCTTGCGCCAGTGCCACCTTCAGGGTGCCGGAAATGCCGAAGCGGCGGAGGCCGGTAAACATTAGCCCGCGATGATACTAGAATTAGCGAGGTCTATGCAATCATCAAGCTGCTTGATGATGAATTTCAGTACGTACTGAAATTGCAGCGCGCGCGCTGCCGCTCGCCGGGCGCGTTTTTTACAGCTGGATTCCGAGCTTTTGCAGCAGGCCCTGCAGTTCTTCCGTGCTGGCAAACTGCAGGGTCAGCTTGCCGCCGCCCTTTTTGCTCGTCTGCACGTGCGCCGTCATGCCGAGCGCGTCCGACAGCGCTTCTTCCAGCCGCAGGATGTCGCGCGACACCGCCTGTTTGGCCGGCGTGGCGGGCAGGTCTTTCAGCCGCGCCACGCGGCGCTCGACTTCGCGCACCGACAATCCGCGGGTTTCGATTTCGTGCGCCAGCTCGCGCTGCGCGCCTGCATGCAGCGGCAACAGCGCGCGTGCGTGGCCCATTTCGATCAAGCCTGCGGTCAGCATGTCCTGCACCGGGCGCGACAGGTTGAGCAGGCGCAGCAGGTTGGACACCGCGGTGCGCGACTTGCCGACCGCCTGCGCGACCGCGTCGTGGGTCATGCCGAATTCCTGGATCAGGCGCTGCAGGCCGTGCGCTTCGTCGATGGCGTTGAGGTCTTCGCGCTGGATGTTTTCGATCAGCGCCATCGCCGCCACCGCGTCGTCGGCGACTTCGCGCACCAGCACCGGGATTGCGCTCAATCCGGCCAACTGCGCCGCGCGCCAGCGCCGCTCGCCGGCAATGATCTCGTAACCGCCGGCAACTTCGCGCGCCAGGATCGGCTGCATCAGCCCCTGCGCGCGGATGGAGTCGGCGAGCTCCTGCAGGGATTCGCTGTCCATCTGGGTGCGCGGCTGGTATTTGCCGGGCGCCAGATGCGTCACCTGCATCATGCGCAGGTCGCCCTGCGGCGGCGCGGCGTTGTCTT
This sequence comes from Gammaproteobacteria bacterium, assembly GCA_018820765.1. GTDB lineage: Bacteria > Pseudomonadota > Gammaproteobacteria > Burkholderiales > Thiobacillaceae > Thiobacillus. The sequence goes on along the minus strand of JAHJNN010000017.1, from coordinate 589,292 downwards.
CGCCGCCCAGCAGCGCGTCGAGTCCGCGCCCCAGTCCCTTAAGCTTGGCCATGTATGTTCTCCCTTGCTGTGAGGCCGGCACGTTTCAGCGTTTCCTCGGCCAGTTCCATATACGCCTTCGCGCCCTTGCACTGGCGGTCGTAGGCCAGCACCGGCAAGCCGTGGCTGGGCGCCTCGGCCAGCCGAACGTTGCGCGGGATCACGGTGTCGTACACCTTGTCGCCGAAATGCTGCTTGATCTGGTCGGACACCTGCTGCGCCAGCGTGCTGCGCGGATCGAACATCACCCGCAGCAAGCCCTCGATGCGGATGTCCGGATTAAGCCGCTGCTTCACCTTCTTGATGGTGGCGACCAGATCGGTCAGCCCCTCCAGCGCGTAGTACTCGCACTGCATCGGGATCAGCACCGCCTCCGTCGCGGCAAAGGCGTTGACGGTCAGCAGGTTCAGCGTCGGCGGGCAATCCAGCAGGATGAAGTCGTAGTCGTCGGCCACCTGCGCCAGCGCCGCTTTCAGCCGCAGATCGCGCTGCTCCAGATTCACCAGGTCGATCTCCGCGCCCGCGAGTTCGCGATTGGCCGGAATGACGTCGAAATGACCGGGCTCGGAGCGCATGCAGGCATCGCGCACCGTCACCTGATTGAGCAGGATCTGGTACACGGTCGGCAGCGCAGTGCGCTTCTGGATGCCGGCGCCCATGGTCGCGTTGCCCTGCGGGTCGAGGTCGGCCAGCAGTACGCGCTGCCCAAGTTCGGCCAGGCTCGCGGCGAGGTTCACCGCCGTCGTCGTCTTGCCGACGCCGCCTTTTTGGTTCGCAATTGCCAGGATTCGGCTCATTCAACAGGCTCCAGAACAATCAAATGGCGGCTCGCTTCCAGCCCCGGGACGACCAATGCGTGGTCAGCGCTCACTTTCACGCCAGCCGGCAGCTGCGCGATCTCTTCATTCGGATACAGGCCCTTCATCGCCAGCCAGCGACCGCCCGGCTTGAGCAGATGGCGGGTCAGCGTGACGAATTCCTTGAGGTCGGAAAACGCGCGCGAGGTGACGACGTCGAAACCGGTTTCGGGGCGGAAGTCCTCCACCCGGCCGGTGACCACCTGCAGGTTTGTCAGCGCCAGTTCGGCCTTGGCCTGCAGCAGAAACGCGGTTTTCTTGGCGACGCTGTCGATCAGCGTCACCTGCAACTCCGGCCGCGCAATCGCCAGCGGAATCCCCGGCAAGCCGCCGCCGCTGCCGACATCAATCGCCGTGGGCGGGCGCAGCCCAGCGTTCGCCCCCTTGAAGGGGGAGGGTTGGGGAGAGGGTGAAGCCCGTTTCAACAGCCCATCGAAAACCGGCACCGCCGCCAGCGAATCGAGCAGGTGATGGCTCACCATGCGCTCGGCGTCGCGCACCGCGGTGAGGTTGTATACGCGATTCCATTTGTCGAGCAGCGCCAGGTAGGCCAGGAGCTTCGCCTCGGCGCCTTCGGGCAATGTGAGGCCGAGGGCGGCGATGCCCGCCGCGAGTTGTTGTTCGACAGTCATGCGCTTTTCTTTTGTTCGTCCGGCTTGAACCCGCGCTTGGCGTAGACCAGCAGCACCGAAATTGCCGCCGGCGTGATGCCCTGCAACCGCGCCGCCTGCCCCAGCGTTTCCGGACGCGCCTTCTGCAGACGCTGGCGCACTTCCATAGACAGCCCGGTGAAGAGGCTGTAGTCGAGATCCGCAGGTAGGCGCAGGGTTTCCTGTTCGCGCTGCTTCTCGACTTCCTCGTTCTGACGGTCGATGTAGCCCTGATACTTGGCCGCGATCTCGACCTGTTCGGCCACACGCGGATCGGGCTCCCCGGCCCCGCCTCCGGGCAAGGTCAGTACCTGTGCATAACTCAAGTTCGGCCGGCGCAGCAGCTCGAACAGGCTGTATTCGTGGTCGATCGGCTGGCCGATCAGGCGGGTCGCTTCGTCGGCCGGCAGGATGGCCGGGTTAACCCAGGTCGCCTTGAGCCGCTCGGTTTCGCGCGCGACCGCGTCGCGCTTGCGGTTGAAGGCGTCCCAGCGCGCGTCGTCGACCACGCCGAGTTCGCGCCCGGCCTCGGTCAACCGCATGTCGGCGTTGTCCTCGCGCAGCTGCAGGCGGTATTCGGCGCGGCTGGTGAACATGCGGTAGGGCTCGGAGACGCCGCGGGTGATGAGGTCGTCGACCAGCACGCCGAGGTAGGCCTCGTGCCGGCCCGGGCTCCAGGCGTCTTTGCCCTGCACCTGCAAACCGGCATTGATGCCGGCCAACAGGCCCTGCGCGGCGGCCTCTTCGTAACCGGTGGTGCCGTTGATCTGCCCGGCGAAAAAGAGGCCGGCGATCGACTTGGTTTCGAGCGAGGCCTTGAGGTTGCGCGGGTCGTAGTAGTCGTATTCGATGGCGTAGCCGGGGCGCAGGATGTGGGCGTGCTCCAGTCCCGGGATCGAGCGCACGATGGCGAGCTGCACGTCGAAGGGCAGCGAGGTCGAGATGCCGTTGGGGTAGATCTCGTGAGTCGTCAGGCCTTCCGGTTCGAGGAAAATCTGGTGGCTCGCCTTGTCGGCAAAACGGGTGATCTTGTCCTCGATCGACGGGCAGTAGCGCGGCCCCACGCCTTCGATGACGCCGGTGTACATCGGTGAGCGGTCGAGGCCGCCGCGAATGATCTCGTGCGTTTCCGCCGTGGTGTGGGTGATCCAGCACGGGCGCTGTTCGGGGTGCATCGCGGCATTGCCCATGAAGGAGAACACCGGCGCCGGGTCGTCGCCCGGCTGCACCTGGGTCTGGCTGAAATCAATGCTGCGGCCGTCGATGCGCGGCGGCGTGCCGGTCTTCAGCCGCCCCGCCGGCAGGTTCAGCTCGCGCAGGCGGGCGGCGAGCGACACCGCGGGCGGGTCGCCCATGCGCCCGGCCTGGAAGTTTTCCAGCCCGACGTGCACCAGGCCGGCGAGGAAGGTGCCGGTGGTGAGCACCACCGCACGGCCACCGAACACGATGCCGAGCTGGGTTTTCACGCCAACGACACGGTCGCCGTCGAGCAGCAGGTCGTCGACCGCCTGCTGGAACAGCGTGAGATTGGGCTGGTTTTCCAGGCGCTGTCGGATCGCCGCCTTGTACAGCAGCCTGTCGGCCTGCGCGCGGGTGGCGCGCACCGCCGGACCCTTGGAGGAGTTCAGCGTGCGGAACTGGATCCCCGCCTCGTCGGTGGCCAGCGCCATCGCACCGCCCAGCGCGTCGACCTCCTTGACCAAATGCCCCTTGCCGATGCCACCGATCGACGGATTGCACGACATCGCGCCCAGGGTTTCGATGTTGTGCGTCAGCAAGAGCGTCTTCACGCCCATGCGCGCAGACGCGAGGGCCGCCTCGGTGCCGGCATGGCCGCCACCGACAACGATGACATCGAAAGAATCGGGGAATTTCATGATGGCCGTCATTCTACCCGTTGCCGGCCGCCGTTTCACGTGAAACATGGCCACGTGAAACCCAGCGCTGCGCCCTCTCCGCGCGGAGAAAACAACCTCAGGCTGCGGCGGCCTTGGCTTCCAGCGCTTCCCAGCGCGCCAGCGCGTTAAGCAACTCGGCCTCGATGGCCTCGCTGCGGGATTGCAACACGGCAGCCTCCTGCGGGCTGGACTGATACAGTACGGGGTCGGCCAGCCGTTCGGCGATCTGCGCCTGCTCGGCTTCCAGTGCCTCGATCTGCGCCGGTAGCGCTTCAAGCTCGCGCGCTTCCTTGTAGCTGAGCTTGCTCCTGGGCGCGGCTTTCGCCGGCGCCGGCTGAGCCGCGGCCCTGGAACTCGCCGCTTGTGTGCTTTCGGTCGCGGCGCGCTGTTGGCGTTGCCGCCAGGCGAGCCAGTCGGCATAGCCGCCGACGATCTCGGTCAGCTTGCCGTCCCCCTCGAACACGACGGACTGGGTGACGACGTTGTCCAGAAACGTACGGTCGTGCGAGACGATGAGCACGGTGCCGCTGTACTCCTGCAGCAGCTGCTCCAGCAGTTCCAGGGTGTCGATGTCGAGGTCGTTGGTCGGCTCGTCCAGCACCAGCAGGTTGGCCGGTCGCGCGAACAGCCGCGCCAGCAGCAGCCGGTTGCGCTCGCCGCCGGACAGCGCCGACACTTTGGCGCGCGCCCGCTCGGCGGGAAACAGGAAATCTTCCAGATAGCTGATGACGTGTTTGCGCTGGCCGCCGATTTCGACATAGTCGGAACCGGGAGAAATCGTGTCGATCAGCGTCGCCTCGTCGTTCAACTGGTTGCGGAACTGGTCGAAATAGGCGACTTCCAGCTTGGTGCCCTGCTTGATCTTGCCCGACTGCGGCTTGAGGTCGCCCAAAATCAGGCGGATCAGGGTGGTCTTGCCGGCGCCGTTGGGGCCCAGGAGGCCCAGCTTGTCACCGCGCAGGATGGTGGTGGAGAAATCGCGGATCAGAATTCGGTCATCGTAGCCGTAGCTGACGTGTTCGAGTTCGGCCACCACCTTGCCGGAACGATCGCCCGCGTCGATCTGGAAACCGACCTGCCCGGTCTGGTTGATGCGCGCTTCGCGAGTGAGCCGCAGAGCCTCCAGCCGCCGCACCCGGCCCTCGTCGCGGCAGCGCCGGGCCTGCACGCCCTTGCGGATCCAGATTTCCTCCTGTTTCCAGAACTTGTCGAACTTGCGGTTGTGGACCGCCTCGATTTCGAGCTGCTCCGCCTTCTTGGACTGATATGCGCTGAAATTGCCCTGATATTCGCGCAATTGGCCACGATCGAGCTCGATAATGCGGTTCGCGACGTTGTCCAGAAAACGCCGGTCGTGGGTAATGAACAGCAGCGCGCCTTTGAAATCGTTGAGCAGACCTTCCAGCCATTCGATGGCCGCGAAGTCGAGGTGGTTGGTGGGCTCGTCCAGCAACAGCAACTCGGGGTCGGTGACCAGCGCGCGCGCCAGCGCGACGCGCTTCTTGAGTCCGCCGGACAGGGTGTCGACCGCGCGGTCGGCGTCCAGGCTCAGGCGCTGCAAGGCCTCCTCCACCCGGCTGTTGAGCCGCCATGCGTCGGCCACTTCCAGTTCATGCGACAGCCGCTCGAAGTCGGCATACACGGTCTCGTCGCCTTCCGCCATCGCATGCGCCACCGCATGGTATTGGGCCAGCAGCGTCTGCGCCGCGCCGACGCCCTCGGCCACCGCCTCGAACACTGTATGTCCGGGCTCGAACTGCGGCTCCTGCGGCACATAGGCCAGCTTCAGGCTCGGGGTGCGCCACACCTCGCCGGCGTCCGGCGGGTTGATGCCGGCGATGATCTTCAAGAGGCTCGACTTGCCGGTGCCGTTGCGGCCGATCAGGCCGATGCGTTCGCCCGGCTCGATCACCAGCGAGGCGCCGTCGAGCAGCGGCCAGTGGCCGTAGGCCAGTTCGAGACGGTCAAAGGTAAGGAGCGGCATGGGGTCGGCGGTTCAAAAACACAGGGGCGGAATTATCCGCGATTCAGCGCCGCATGGACGGCCCGGGCGATATTTAATGCGCCCGGGGTGTCGCTGTGCAGGCAGATCGTGTCGGCGTGGATGCGTACGGCGCCGCCGCCCAGCGTCGCGACTGACCCGCCCTGCGCCAGCAGGCGGGCCTGCTCGGCCGCCGCGGCGGGGTCGACGATCAGCGCGTCCGGCGTTTCACGTGAAACAAGCCGGCCGTTGGGCTGGTAGCGGCGGTCGGCAAACGCCTCATTCAGCACCGCAAGCCCGGCCGCCTGGCCGGCCGCGATCAGCTGCGACCCGGCCAGCCCCACCAGCGCCAGCGACGGATCGAGCGCCGCCACCGCGCGTGCGATCGCCCGGGCGACGCCCGCATCGCGCGCCGCGACGTTATACAAGGCGCCGTGCGGCTTGACGTGCCCCAGCCGCAGCCCCAGCCGCGCCGCCTGCTCGGCCAGCGCCTCGATCTGCTGCGTCACCCAGGCTGCAATTTCCGCCTCGGACGCCGTCAGCGCGCGCCGCCCGAACTGGTCGCGGTCGGGATAGCTCGGATGCGCGCCCACCGCCACGCCCTGCCCGGCGGCCAGCCGCAGTGCGGTGGCCATGCTGGCGGCGTCGCCAACATGGCCGCCGCAGGCGATCGACACCCGAGCCAGGTACGGCATCAGGCTGGCGTCGTCACAGCCTTCGCCGATGTCGGCATTCAGTTCCATCATCCCAATTCCTCGATGTCCCACTGCGCGGCGGCCTGTTCCCGCGCCGCCTCAAGCTCGATCGTCGTGAAGCGCACGGCGTCGCCGGGCTGCAATTGCGCCAGCATGGGCAGATCCGCGGCGATCACGCCGGCAATCACCGGGTAGCCGCCGGTCACCGGGCCATCCCAGCCCAGAATGATCGGTTGACCGTCGGGTGGAACCTGGATCGCACCGGGCAGCACCCCCTGCGACGGCAGTTCAACGCGCGCATGCGTGACCGCAGGGCCGCTCAGGCGCAATCCGCGCCGGTCGGAGGTCGCGTTCACCCGATAGCTTCCGGCAAAAAACGCCGCCAGACCGGCATCGTCAAACAGCCCCGCCTGCGGCCCGATCACCACGCGCAGTGGCGCGGCCCGTTCGCGGGCCGGCGGCTGCGCCCGCAACAGCCGCACCCGCCCGGCGCCCGGCTCGCACGCCAGCCTATCCCCTGCCTGCAGCGCGCGGCCGAGATGCCCGCCAAATCCGCCCGGCAAAAAGGTGCTGCGGCAGCCCATCACCTGCGGCACCGCCAGGCCGCCGCGCAGCGCCAGCCAGCAGCGGCAGCCGTCCTGCGCCCGCTCCAGGCTCAGGGTCTCGCCCGCCGACAGCACCAGGGTTTCGTCCCAGGCCACCGCCGCGCTGCTGCTGCGCTGCGCCGCGAAACGCGCGCCGGTCAGTGCCGCCACGCAGCCTGCCGGAAAGCGCAGGAGCGGTCCCGCCAGGGTGATCTCCAATCCTGCCGCCGCCACGTCGTTCCCCACCAGCCGGTTGGCCGCCGCCAGCGCCGCCGCATCGGCCGCACCGCCCGCGGGCACGCCGAGCGCGCCCCAGCCAGGCCGGCCTGGGTCCATCACCAGATCGCACAAGCCGGCGCGCACGACCTCGATCATGCGGGCACGAACCGCACGCGGTCGCCCGGCAGCAGCAGGGCCGGCGCGTCATGCGCCGGGTCGAACAAGACGGCCGCGGTGCGGCCGATGATCTGCCAGCCGCCGGGCCCGGCGGACGGGTAAATCCCGCAATAGGCGCCGCCGATCGCGACGCTTCCCGCCGCCACCCGTGCCCGCGGCGACGCCCGGCGCGGCGCGTGCAAGCCGGCAGGCAGACCGCGCATATACGGAAACCCGGGCTGAAACCCCAGAAAGGCAACCGTGTATTCCACGGCCGCATGGCTGCTTACAAAATCGGACATACCCACGCCTGCCCGCGTGGCCAGCGCCCGCAAGTCCGGACCGGCCTTCCCGCCATATTCGACCGCGATCTCGTGCAAGGTGCCGCTCACGGGGAGCACCTCCGCAAGCGGCGCCGCCAAGGCCGCGCACAACTCCGCCGAGATCGGCGCCCCCTGCCGGAATACCAGCAACAGGCTGCCATCTGCCGGTATCACGTCCTCTATTTCAGGCAACTTCCGGGAAGCCAGCTCTGCGTAACGCGCCAGCGTTGCATCGCCGGTGGCCACCCGCAAACCGCGCTCGCCCACCCAGCGCCATGCCGGATGCGGCGAGGGTTGACCGGATTTCGGCTTTCCCCTGGGGTTGGATTTCTTCACGGAGCGTTGCATGTGCGGCAATAATCGGTGTGGTGGCGCTGGTAGCGGCGAGTGTAATGGCCCCAGGCTGTAAAGCCTGTGGCGGGAAGCCGAGGAGTTCGATCGCGCGTTGGCTCGTCCCGGCAGGCTCAATGCCGACCGGTGCTGACCACCTATCTGCAAGGCATCATGGACCGGCTTTATTCCGAATTCAAGGGCAAACCCCGAATGCGCCTGCCGCGCGGACCATAAAAAAGGGGGGTTTCACGTGAAACCCCCCTTTTCATTGCCGCTGATTGTGCGAGCGATCAGTCCTTGAAACGTCCCCGCACGCCGACGCGATTGCCGCCACCGCGGTTCTCGTTGCCATAGCTGCGCGGCTGGCCGGGGCGCGCGCTGTTGCCGCGATCGCCGTAACTGCGGCCGGTCGATGCCTTGGCGGCCTTCGCCTCGCGCTCACGCTTTTCCCAGTATTCCACGCTGTTGCCGTTGACTTCGGGCTTGGGCGCGGCCGCAGCGCCCCGGTACGCATCGTTGTGCTGCGGCGGGCGTTGCTCCGCCGTCACGCGGGGCACGTCGGACGGGCCACGCGCAGCCTGCTCGAAGCGGTTGCCGCGCGGCGCGCCACTGCGCGGACGGTCCGCGGCGGGACGCGCATCGGCGCGATAGCCGCGGTCGCGGTTGTCGCGGCTGTCGCCACGCGGCGGACGGTCGCCGTAGCTGCGCGGCTCGCTGCGATCACCGAAGCTGCGCTTTTCGCCGAAACCGCCGCGCGGGCTGTTGTTGCTGCGCGGACGGCCTGCCGCTGCCGGGCGGCCGGAAGACGGCTTCTGGGTCGGCTCCAGGCCCGGCAGGGTGTGCACTTCGATGCGGTTGCCGGTGTAGCGTTCGATGTTCTTCACCAGACCGCCTTCGCGCATGCCGGCGAAGCTCACCGCGATGCCGGTACGGCCGGCACGGCCGGTGCGGCCGATACGGTGGACGTAATCCTCGGCCTGACGCGGCAGGTCGAAGTTGATGACATGGCTGATGCCCGCCACGTCGATGCCGCGCGCGGCGACGTCGGTCGCGACCAGCACCTTGGTGCGGCCTTCGCGCAGGCGCTGCAGCGCGCGGTTGCGCTGGCCCTGCTGCATGTCGCCGTGCAGGGCGTCGGAGGCAAAGCCGCTCTCGGACAGCAGGTCGGAAATTTCCTCGGTGCTGCGCTTGGTCGAGGCGAACACGATCGCCTGCGTCATCTCCACGTCGCGCAGCAGCGCGTCGAGCAGACGGTTCTTGTGGTCCATGTTGTCGGCAAACAGCAGGCGCTGCTCGATCTTGGATTCCTTGTGCGGAACCGCTTCGATCTCGATGCGCTGGGCGTCGCGGGTCAGTTCGCGCGCCAGGTTGCCCACCACGCCGTCGAGCGTGGCCGAGAACAGCAGCGTCTGGCGCTCTTTCGGGCAGCGCGCGGCGATGGCCTTGATGTCGTCGACAAAACCCATGTCCAGCATGCGGTCGGCTTCATCCAGCACCAGCACTTCCAGGCGCGAGAAGTCGATCTTGCCGCGCTCCAGATGGTCGATCAGGCGGCCCGGCGTGGCCACCACGATGTCCACCGGCTGCGACAGGCGCTTCAGCTGCAGGCCATACGGCGCGCCGCCGACCAGACAGGCGGTACGGAAGCGGCGCATGTCCTTGCCATAGGTCATGGCGGCTTTTTCGACCTGCAGCGCGAGTTCGCGCGTCGGGGTCAGCACCAGCACACGCGGGCCCATGCTCTTGACGGTCGGCTCGGCCAGCATGCGCTGGATCGACGGCAGCAGGAAGGCCGCGGTCTTGCCGCTGCCGGTGTGCGACGACACCAGCAGGTCGCCGCCGGTCAGCGCGGCAGGAATCGCCAGCGTTTGAACCGGGGTGGCGTTTTCGTAGCCTGCGGCCAGGACGGATTTAAGGATGAGGGGATCGAGTCCCAGTTCGGAAAAGCTCATGGCAAACCTTTATTCAGTGCGCTCAAACGCGCAAAACAAACCTGCGCCCGGTTCAAAACCAGACAGGTCAAAAATTACGAACCGGATATAAGCGGCGTCATGAAAACGCCCAACGGGTCGCGTCGATCACATCGGCGCCAACCACAAGACTTGTCACTGCCGGCTACAGAAAATGGCCGGCGGCACAAAAGAGAGGTCGAAGACGATGGGGCTGTGAGAACAGTCCCGAGGCACGGCGGCAAAAGCCCAACCTGCCCACTGCTGTATGCACAACTGCGCGGAGTGTATCAGAAAACGCTGATTTTCCCGAGCTTTATTTTCAAGCATGGTAGAGCTTGTGGTACAGCCCGCCGCGATGGATCAGCTCATCGTGGCCGCCCGCCTCCACCACGCGGCCGTTTTCGAACACCAGGATGCGGTCGGCCTGCTTCACCGCCGACAGGCGGTGGGCGATGATGAGCGTGGTGCGGCCAGCCAGAAACCCGCTTAACGCCTGATGCAGGCGCCGCTCGGTGTCGCTGTCGAGCGCCGAGGTGGCCTCGTCGAGGATGACGATTTGCGGCCTGGCGACGACCATGCGCGCAATCGCCAGCCGCTGGCGCTGGCCGCCCGACATGCGCACGCCCTGGCGCCCCACCACTGTGTCGAGCCCGTGCGGCAATTCGGCGATGGTGTCCTTCAGCTGGGCGATCTCGAGTGCCTGCCACAGCGTGGCGTCGTCGACCTCGCGCCCGAGGGTGAGGTTGGCGCGCACGCTGTCGTTGAACAGCACCGGATGCTGTAGCACCACGCCGACGTGCTCGCGCACCGCCTCCCAGCCGATCTCGGTCACCGGCACGCCGCCATAGAGAATCTGCCCCGACTTCACCGGATACAGCCCCAGCAGCGCCTGCACCAGGGTCGACTTGCCGCCGCCCGACGCCCCCACCAGCGCCACCTTCTCGCCGGGCGCCACCGTCAGGCTGACGTCGTCGAGCACCGTCTCCCCTTCCTCGTAGGCAAAGCTCACATGCTCAAGCGCAATGCCGACGGTGGGCAGGCCGGCGAAGGGGTCGCGCTGTGCGGCGTGCTGCGGTTCGTCCTTCAAGCCGAGCAAGGCGTTGATGCGCCCCAGCGCGGCATTGGCGGCAAACCACGAATACTGCATGTTCACCAGTTCCTGCACCGGCGTCATCATGAACCAGAGGTAGCCGAACACCGCCAGCATCTCGCCGATGGAGAGGTCGGAAAACACCACCATCAGCATCGCGCCGGCGCGGAAGGCGTCGAAGCCAACCAGAAACACGAAGAAGGAAAAGCGGCTCATCGCGTCCGACTTCCACGCAAACGCCGCGGCGTGGCGGCGGATGTCTGCGGCCTTCGCGGTCACCCGCGCCAGGTAGTGCTTCTCGCGGTTCATCGCGCGAATCTGCGTCAGCGCATCCAGCGTTTCGGCGAGCGCGTCCTGGAACACCTCGAACGCGCGGTTCTCGTGTTTCTTCAGGTCCTTCACCCGCTTGCCGAGCCGGGTCGAAAACAGGATCACGACAGGGTTCAGGAGCAGGATGAACAGCGCCAGCTGCCAGTGCATCCAGAACAGCACCGCGGCGACGCCGACCAGCGTCAGCACCGACACCACCAGGCCCGACACCGAGGCGCCGAGGAAGCTGTCGATGGCGTTCAGATCGGTCACGAAATGCGAGGTCACCCGTCCCGCGCCCACCGTCTCGAACTGCGACAGGGCGATTTTTGAAAGCCGCGCCAGCATGCGCACACGGATGCGGTACACCACGTCCTTCGCCAGCAGCGAGAAGCTGCGCCCCTGCCACACGTTGAGCAGGATGGCCGTCAGCCGCAGCACCACCGATAGCAGCAATGCCGCGCCAATGAACAGCACCGGACCGTGCCAGGCAACCGGAAACCACGCGCCGATGGCGGCGACCATTTTGCCCGGGTGGTGCAGCAGCACTTCGTCGACCATCAGCGGCAGCAACAGCGGGATCGGCACCGAGGCCACCACTGCCAGCACCGCGACGATGTTGGCCAGCAGCAGGCGCCGGCGGTGGGTCTTGAGTTCGTCGGCGATGCCGCGCCAGGTCAGCATGGCGCTCACTTGCCGATGCAGAACTTGCTGAAGATTTCGCCCAGCAAGTCGTCGGCGCTGAATTCGCCGGTGATCTCCGACAGCGCGGCCTGCGCCAGCCGCAATTCCTCGGCAAACAGTTCGAGCTGCGCGGCCGCCGCGCGCGCGGCGGCGAGGTGACCGGCGGCACGGGAAAGCGCATCCAGGTGGCGGGCGCGCGCCATGAACGCGCCCTCGCCCGCCGCCTGCCAGCCGGCCGCCTCGAGCAGCTTGTCGCGCAGCAGCTCGACCCCGGCGCCGGTCTTGGCGGACAGCCAGATTTCGTCGCCCGCCACGCGCGGCGCAGCAAGGGTGACGTCGATCTTGTTGTGAATGGTCAGCCGCGCCACCGCAGGCAGGCGTTGCAGGATCGCCGCTTCGCGCTCGCCCAGGCCGTGCGCGGCGTCCACCAGCAGCAAGGCCACGTCGGCCTTTTCCACCGCGGCCCAGGTGCGCGCGATGCCGATCTTTTCCACCGCGTCGTCGGTGTCGCGCAGGCCTGCGGTATCGATGACGTGCAGCGGCACGCCCTGGATCTGGATCGCCTCGCGCACCGTGTCGCGCGTGGTGCCGGCGATCTCGGTAACGATCGCCGCCTCGAATCCGGCCAGCTGGTTCATCAGGCTCGACTTGCCGACGTTCGGCTGGCCGATCAGCACCACCGTCAGGCCTTCGCGCAGCAGCACGCCCTGCTTCGCCTGCGCCCGCACTGCCTGCAGGCGGGCGTCGATGGCGTCGAGGCGGCCGAAGGCATCGGCGTCGCGCAGAAAATCGATTTCTTCTTCGGGAAAATCCAGCGTGGCTTCCACCAGCATGCGCAGGCGGGTCAGCCCCTCGACCAGCTCGGCGATGCGCGCGGAGAAGGCGCCGGAGAGCGAGCGCACCGCCGAGCGCGCGGCCTCGCTGGATGCCGCATCGATCAGGTCGGCCACCGCCTCGGCCTGCGCCAGATCGAGCTTGCCGTTGAGAAAGGCGCGGCGGGAAAACTCGCCCGGTTCGGCCAGGCGTGCGCCGAGCTCGATGCAGCGCTCAAGGATGAGATTCAGCACCACCGGGCCGCCGTGGCCCTGCAGCTCGAGCACGTGCTCGCCGGTGAACGAATGCGGCGCCGCGAAAACCAGCGCGATGCCCTCGTCGAGCACTTCGCCCTGGCTGTCCAGAAAACGGGAATAGGTCGCATGGCGCGCTTCGGGCACGCGCCCGAGGATCGCAACCGCAAGCGGGGCGATGTCCGCGCCCGACACCCGCACCACCCCCACCCCGCCGCGCCCGGGCGCGGTGGCGATGGCGGCAATCAGGTCAGGCCTTGCCGGAGGCGGGTTTGCCACCGCCTTGAACCTGCTTGTTGATCGCCCATTGCTGCGCGATCGAAAGGATGTTGTTGATCACCCAGTACAGCACCAGGCCGGCCGGGAAGAACACGAACATCACGGTGAACGCGATCGGCATGATCATCATGATCTTGGCCTGCATCGGGTCCATCGGCTGCGGGTTGAGTTTCACCTGCAGGATCGAGGTGATGCCCATGACGATCGGCAGGATGTACCAGGGGTCCGGCGCGGTCAGGTCGGTGATCCAGCCCAGCCACGGCGCACCGCGCATTTCCACCGCCGCCAGCAGCACCCAGTACAGCGCGATGAACACCGGAATCTGGATCAGGATCGGCAGGCAGCCGCCGAGCGGATTGATCTTCTCGGTCTTGTACATCTCCGCCATCGCCTGGTGCAGCTTGGCGCGGTCGTCGCCGTAGGTTTCCTTCAGCTTCTGCAGGCGCGGCGTCAGCTTCTTCATCTTGGCCATCGACTTGTAGCCCGCTGCCGACAGCGGATACAGCGCCAGCTTGATGAGGATGGTCAGGATGATGATGGCCCAGCCCCAGTTGCCGACGATGCGCTCGATCTTTTCCAGCGACCAGAAAATCGGGTAGGCCAGCGGCGTCAGCCAGCCGTAGTCACGCGCCAGTTCGAGCCCCGGCGCGGCTTTCTCCAGCAGGGTCTGGGCCTGCGGTCCGGCGTACAGCGGCACCGTGAAGGTCTTCTGCTGGCCGGGCGCCAACGTGCCTTCGGCCAGAATCACCCCGGCGGAATACAGGCCGTCGCCGAGCGCGCGAGTGTAGTACTCGCGCTTGACGCTGCCCTCGGGCAGCCAGGCCGACACGAAATGGTGCTGCACCATCCCGACCCAGCCGTTGTCGGCGGTCTTCTCGAAATCGGCCTTGCCTTCCTGAATGTCCTTGAACTTGACCTTCTGGAATTTCCTGGCATCGGTATAGAACGCCGGGCCGGTGTAGGTATAGAGGAAGAAGGATTCGCCGCGCGGCGCTTCGCCGTGGCGGGTGAACTGGTAGTAGGGGGTGAGATCGATCGGCTCGCTGCCGCCGTTGACGACGCGGGTCCTGAGCGCGACCTGATAGCTGCCGCGCTTGAACACGTAGGTTTTCTCGACTCGCACGCCGGTGGCGGCGTCTGTCCACACCAGCGGCACTTCCAGCTGGGCAGCGCCGCCGGCCAGCCGGTAGGTGCCGGGATTCAGCTGAAACGCGCTGCGGTGCGTCGGCAGGCCGTTGCCGACCAGGCCGCTTTGCGCCAGATACGGCCGCGTCTTGGCGTCCTCGAACAGGGTGAATATCTGGTTCTTGTCGTCCGTCTCGCGGTAGGTCAGCAGCTGCAGCTCTCGCAGGTCGCCGCCATTGGCGTCGATGGTGGCGCGCAGCACGTCGGTTTCCACCACGGCGCGCGCGCCCTTGGCAAAGCCGGTCTGGGCCGGCGCGGCGGCGGGCGCGTTCAGCGCCTGGCTGGGGGTCGGCGCGCCGGTGGCCGGCGCACTCGTCGCGCTCGGGGCAACCGGCGGCGGGGCGTTCTTGTCCTGCCAGGCCTCCCACAACAAGAGCAGCGAGAAGGAGAAAACGATGAAAAGAATCAGCCGCTGGTTATCCATTGAGACGGGACGCGTTTAGTTGGAAGAGGATTCCGGCGCGGCTTCGCCCGCCGGAGCGCTTGGCCATTTTGCCATGGCCCGCAGGCCGGCACGGTGAAACGTGCGTGACAGGTCGCGTGCCTCGTCGCCGGCGACCGGCTTGGCAATCAGGCGAACCACGAAATCACAGGCAGGCAGCTCCGGCAAAACCTGCCGGAAGCTTTCGCGAACGCAACGCTTGACGCGATTGCGGTCCACCGCGCGTGCGAGCAGACGCTTGGGAACCACCATTCCCAATCGCGGATACCCCGCCTGATTGGGACGCGCCATCACCATCACGAAGTCGGTTCGGGCGCGCTGGTTGTCGGCAAACACCCGATCGAAATCGGCCTTCTCGACCAGGCGCGCGTCGCGCGGGCGCACGCCACCCGCTTTGCTGGGTTGGGTGTCGATTAGACAGCCAGACGCGCGCGGCCCTTGGCGCGGCGTGCGTTGATGATGGCGCGGCCGGCCTTGGTTTTCATGCGGGCGCGGAAACCGTGGGTGCGCTTGCGGCGGACGGTGGAAGGCTGGTAAGTGCGTTTCATGGCGTATCCTTTCTGGCTGGCGTCGGCCGCGTCCCGTCGAAACGGGTCGGCGCAACACAAAAAAATCTGTTGAAAAACCGCGTATTAGACCCGTCCCCCCGGGGGGCTGTCAAGTTCGGCCTGAACGTTCCGGATGTGGCCTGCGGCAATGCCGCCTGTGGATAACATGGTCGAAGGGGAGTAATATCCGCGTTTGAATCCCATGCAGCTTTACGCGCCCAATCACTCGACTATGGATTCTTTCTGGGACCTTTGCCAAGAGCGTTTCCGCGCCAACCTGACCCAGCAGCAATTCAGCACATGGATCAAACCCCTGGTGTTGGATGACGCTGGCGGCGACGTGCGCATTCTGGCGCCCAATCATTTCGTGATGGACTGGGTACGCGAAAAATTTGCCGAGCATATCGACGCCTGGGCGCAGGAGTTTTATGCGCATCCCGTAGCCATCACCTATGCGCTGGGCAAGAAAACCAGCGCCCCGCGCGCAGCCGCGTCCCCGGCCGCCGCGACCAGCGCCGCACCTGCCGCCAGCGTCCCCGTGCCCGCCCAGATCGGCCTGCGCATCAATCCCGGTTTCAACTTCGACAACTTCGTGTCCGGCCGCGCCAACCAGCTGGCGCGTGCCGCCGCCCTGCAGATCGCCAACAATCCCGGCACCGCCTACAACCCACTGTTTGTTTACGGCGGCGTAGGCCTGGGCAAGACTCACCTGCTGCAGGCCATCGGCAACACCGTGCGGCTGGCCAACCCCGACGCGCGCATCAGCTACATTCACGCCAACGATTATGTCGACG
This sequence comes from Gammaproteobacteria bacterium, assembly GCA_018820765.1. Classification (GTDB taxonomy): domain Bacteria; phylum Pseudomonadota; class Gammaproteobacteria; order Burkholderiales; family Thiobacillaceae; genus Thiobacillus. The sequence goes on along the minus strand of JAHJNN010000017.1, from coordinate 573,207 downwards.
ACGTGGTCAAGGCCTACCTGAACAAACAGTTCGACGACCTCAAGCGGCGCTACATGTCGCTCGATCTGCTGCTGATCGACGACATCCAGTTCCTGGCCAAGAAGGACCGCACCCAGGAAGAGTTTTTCTACGTCTTCAACTCGCTGATCGAGAACAAGAAGCAGATCGTCATCACCTGCGACACCTTCCCAAAGGAAATCAGCGGGCTCGACGATCGCCTGAAATCGCGCTTTGCCTGGGGTTTGACGGTGGCCGTCGAGCCGCCCGAGCTGGAAATGCGGGTCGCCATCCTCTTGGCCAAGGCGCAGGCGGAAAATATCAAGCTCGACGAGAACGTCGCCTTCTTCATCGCCAAGCAGGTGCGCTCCAACGTGCGCGAACTCGAAGGCGCATTGAAACGGGTGATCGCGTTTTCGCGCTTCCACGAGAAACCGATTTCGCTGGAACTGGTGAAAGAGGCGCTGCGCGACCTGATTGCGTCGACCTCGCGTATCGTGTCGATCGAGAACATCCAGAAGACCGTCGCCGACTTCTACAAGATCAAGGTCGCCGACATGTTTTCCAAGAAACGTACCCGCAACCTGGCCCGCCCGCGCCAGATTGCCATGGCGCTGGCCAAGGAACTGACCAACCAGAGCCTGCCGGAGATCGGCGAATCGTTCGGCGGACGCGACCACACCACGGTGATCCATGCCTGCCGCAAGGTCGCCGAGCTGCGCGAGACCGAGGCCGACATCGGGCGCGATTATCTGGTGTTGCTGCAAAGCCTGACAGGCTGAGGATGAAATGTGGATAAGGCAGTCCTTGCGGACGGTGCGGGAAATTCCATCCCCACCCCTCCCAGACTGCCAAGGGGTTACCCACACCCCAAAATGTATAACAAACGGATGATTAAATTGAGTAAAAAGGCTTATCCCCAGATTTGAGCCGCCTTTATTATGATTCTCAGGAATATATAAATGCTATTAATACAAAGCGAACGCAACGCCCTTCTGGCGTCCCTCTCGGCTGTGGTTGGCGTGGTTGAGCGCCGCCATACCCTGCCCATCCTGTCGAACCTGCTGCTGGAGAAAAAAGGCGACAAGCTCACCGTGCTGGCCACCGACCTGGAGTTGCAGGTCAGCACCCAGCTCGACGCGCAGGCAGGCGAAGACTTCGCCATCACCATCGCCGCGCGCAAGCTGTTCGACATCGTGCGCGCCCTGCCCGACGCCGCCAAGGTCAAGCTCGACACCAAGGACAGCCAGGTCGTGGTCAGCGCCGGCAAGTCGCGCTTCACCCTGCAGACGTTGCCGGCCGCCGACTTCCCGCGCGTCGAAACCGGCGCCGGTCTGGGCGAAGCGATCCGCCTGCCGCAGAAGACGCTGAAGCGTCTGTTGCAGCTGGTGCAGTTCGCCATGGCCAGCCAGGACATCCGCTATTACCTCAACGGTATGCTGCTGGTGCTGGGCGGCAAACAGTTGCGCGTGGTGGCCACCGACGGCCACCGGCTGAGCTATGCCGAAACCGAACTGGAAACCGAAGCCGAAGCGCGCGAAGTCATCATCCCGCGCAAGACCGTGATGGAGCTGTCCAAGCTGCTTTCCGACACGGACGACGCGGTCGAGCTGCGCATCGGCGCCAACCAGGTCACCATCACCCTGCCCGGCACTGAGCTGGTGACCAAGGTGGTCGACGGCAAATTCCCCGACTACCAGCGCGTGATCCCGGCCAACCAGCCGCGCCACCTCAAGGCCAATCGCCAGAGCGTGACGCAGGCGCTGCAGCGCGCCGCGATCCTGTCGAACGAGAAATTCCGCGGCGTGCGCCTGGTGATGAGCGAGAACACGCTCGGCATCGTCTGCAACAACAACGAACAGGAAGAAGCCGCCGACGAAATCGAAGTCAGCTACAACGGCGATCCGCTGGACGTCGGCTTCAACGTCACCTACCTGCTGGACGGCCTCGGCGCCGTCAATACCGACGAAATCACGCTGTCGCTGGGCGACGCCAACAGCAGCATGCTGCTGACCAGCGACGCCGAAGCCGGCTTCAAGTACGTCGTGATGCCGATGCGCATCTGACACGTGCATAAACATTCCACAGTCGTCGTTCCGGCGGACGCCGGAATCCAGTTTTAATCCAGCTGGACCCCGGCGGACGCCGGGGTGACGGCCGCGTAGCAATACAACAGACCCTAGCAACAACCGACAGGAACACCATGAGCAAGAAGCCCGACGACGCAACGCCCGAAAACACCAACGGTGGCTACGACGAAGACAGCATCCAGCAGCTGGAAGGCCTGGAGGCTGTGCGCAAGCGCCCCGGCATGTACATCGGCGACACGTCCGACGGCACCGGCCTGCATCACATGGTGTTCGAGGTGCTGGACAACGCCATCGACGAGGCGCTGGCCGGCTGGTGCGACGACATCAAGGTCATCATCCACCCCGACAATTCCATCTCGATTTCCGACAACGGCCGCGGCATTCCGGTCGGCATCAAGTTCGACGACAAGCACGAACCCAAGCGCAGCGCGGCCGAAATCGTCATGACCGTGCTGCACGCCGGCGGCAAGTTCAACCAGAACAGCTACAAGGTGTCGGGCGGCCTGCACGGCGTCGGCGTGTCCTGCGTCAACGGCCTGTCGAAATGGCTCAAGCTCGTGGTGCGCCGCGACGGCAAGAAATACGCGATGACCTTCAACCAGGGCAAGGTGCTCGACCGCCCGATCGAGGTCCAGAACGGGGTCGAAGTCTCGCCGATGCAGGTCGTCGGCGACACCGAGGGCCGCGGCACCGAAGTCCACTTCCTGGCCGACGAGGAAATCTTCGGCGTGGGTCAGGTCGTGTATCACTTCGACATACTCGCCAAGCGCATCCGCGAACTGTCCTTCCTCAACAACGGGGTGAAGATCGAGCTGATCGACCACCGCGACGGCAAGACCGAAAACTTCGCGCATTCGGGTGGCGTGAAGGGCTTCGTGGAATACGTCAGCCGCCTCAAGAATCCGCTGCACCCGAAGATTTTCCAGGCCGTCGGCGAAAAGGACGGCATGACCGTCGAAGTTGCCATGCAGTGGAACGACAGCTATTCCGAATCCGTGCAGTGCTTCACCAACAACATCCCGCAGCGCGACGGCGGCAGCCACCTGACCGGCTTGCGCATGGCGATGACCCGGGTGCTGAACAAGTACATCGAGGAAAACGAGGTGGCCAAGAAGGCCAAGGTCGAAACCACCGGCGACGACATGCGCGAAGGCCTCACCTGCGTGCTGTCGGTGAAAGTGCCCGAGCCCAAGTTTTCATCGCAGACCAAGGACAAGCTGGTTTCCAGCGAGGTGCAGCCGGTGGTGCAGGAAGTCGTCGGCCAGAAGCTGGCCGAATTCCTGCTCGAAAACCCCAATGACGCAAAACTTCTGTGCGCCAAGATCGTCGACGCCGCACGCGCCCGCGAGGCCGCGCGCAAGGCGCGTGAAATCACCCGCCGCAAGGGCGTCATGGACGGCCTGGGCCTGCCCGGCAAGCTGGCCGACTGCCAGGAAAAAGACCCCGCGCTGTGCGAAATCTACCTGGTCGAGGGCGATTCCGCAGGTGGCTCCGCCAAGCAGGGCCGCGACCGCAAGTTCCAGGCGATCCTGCCCTTGAAGGGCAAGATCCTCAACGTCGAGCGCGCGCGCTTCGACAAGGTCATCGGCAGCCAGGAAATCGCCACGCTCATCACCGCGCTCGGCACCAGCATCGGCAAGGACGACTACAATCCCGACAAGCTGCGCTACCACCGCATCATCATCATGACCGACGCCGACGTCGACGGCGCCCACATCCGCACCCTGCTGCTGACCTTCTTCTACCGCCAGATGCCCGAGCTGGTCGAGCGCGGCCACATCTACATCGCCCAGCCGCCGCTGTACAAGGTCAAGCACGGCCGCTCCGAGCGCTACATCAAGGACGAGCACGCGCTGAAGGAACACCTGATGGCCGAGGCGATGAAAGACGCCGAACTGACGCCGATGGACGGCGCCATGCCGATCGCCGGCGAAGCGCTGGAAACGCTGGCACGCGAATACTTCCTCGCCGAAGCCGTGTGCGACCGCCTGGGCCGCCTGCTGCCGGACGACGTGCTGCAGGTGCTGATGAAGATCCCGCGCCTCTCCCTGGCCGACAGCGGCGCCGCCATGCTGGCGGAAGCCAGCCTGGGCGCCGCGCTCGACGCGCAGAAATTCGAAGTCGCCGCCGAATACATCAGCGAAACCGACACCCACCGCCTGCGCATCACCCGCCATTCTCACGGCAACGCCTACGTCAATTTCCTCGAAGCGGACCTGCTCGAATCCGGCGACTACAACCAGCTGGTCAAGGTCGGCGACCTGTTGCGCGACCTGATCGGCCTGGGCGCCCGCGCCAAGCGCGGCGAGAAGGAAGCGCCGGTGCAAAGCTTCCGCGAGGCGATGGACTGGTTCCTCGCTGAAGTCAAACGCGGCATGAGCATCCAGCGCTACAAGGGCCTGGGCGAAATGAACCCCGCGCAGCTGTGGGAAACCACCATGGACCCCAAGGTGCGCCGCTTGATGAAGGTGCAGATCGAAGACGTGATTTCGTCCGACCAGATCTTCACCACCCTGATGGGCGACGAAGTCGAACCGCGCCGCGCTTTCATTGAGAGCAATGCGCTGGGGGTGCGGAACCTCGACGTGTAAAGCTTGTAGGATCCCATTGAAATCTAGATTTTTCCCAAATCTTTAGATTTCGTGGGACAAGATGAAAAGCCAACCTCATCGGTTGGCTTTTTTTGTAATTAGGAATGGAGCGTGTCCGAAATTTTGTGTTTCCGGGTGACAGCAAGCGTGTCCGCTCACGGCTCCTGAGCGGTCGGATGTGGCAGCTTCAAGGTAGGATGCAAATAAGTACAATTTCCTACAACCGGCCGCTCAGCCCCTCAACGGATGGCTGCTGAACAAATTTTTCAAGCTACCGATGCCACAATCACCTGAACTCGCCGGCGGCGAGGGCTTCACCTTTGAGGGCGACGCAGCTGCGTTCTATCTCGCCGCGCTGCTAGCCGAGGCATATGCACCCGGCATCGATGATCGAACCGTTGTCTGTGTATCGGTTCAGCAGCGCGACTTCGGCGAACCGCTCGATGATGTGATCGTTGATTTTGAAGACGCTACAAAGAACCCCGCTCGCCTTAGCCTCCAGGTGAAGCGTTCGCTAACGATCAGCAAGGCGGAAACGAACATCGACTTTCGCGACATCATTCGCGACAGTTGGTACACCCTCAAAAAACCTGGTTTCCGCATCAACACCGACCGCTACGGGGCAGCAGTTGGCACGATATCCCCTGCCAAAGAACGAGCACTCAAGACCCTCTGCGATTGGGCCCGTGAAAGTCTGACGACAGACCATTTCGACGCTCGCTTTGCACAGGGTGGCAGCGCCAGCGACGACATCAAAGCGGTCAAGAACGACGTCGCTGCCCTACTGGAGGAAGAGGCGAAGGAGACGCCGTGCACGAGTGAAGAAGTGCATCAGTTCTTTGCGCACTTCGTCCTCATCCAATTCGATTTCCTTCGCGAAGGCGCCACTGATCCCCCTGAAGCCATTAATCGCATCCGAGATTGCCTGGCGCCCGATGACGCAGCTAAGGCACCACTCATTTGGTCGCGGGCCGTTCAGCTAGCCCGTGCATCAGCCGGCAAATCCGGGCAATTTGATCGCGCACGGCTTGTGCGCTCGATCTCATCGGTCGCACGGCTTCGTGGCGCGACCTCCTTTCGCCTCGACCTCGACAAGTTGACGGAGCTCGCAAAGAGCTACGCGAACCTCATTCCGGACGATGTTGGCGGAACGAGGCTCGACCGAACCTCGCTCCTTGAGAACCTGGATGCCAAGCTCGCCACGGCCCGTGTCGTTCAGGTCCGCGGCCTGCCGGGAAGTGGCAAATCAGTCGTGGTGAGGCGAGCGGTCCAGTGCGCGCTAGAACGCGGGCCGATCCTTTTCCTCAAAGCGGAACAGCTCGAAGGCACCAGCTGGATCAGCTACGCGGCCTCGCAGGGTCTCTCGGGAGTTCCCCTGGAGCAACTTCTCGTGGAGGTCGGGGCCGCCGGAACTCCCATTTTCTTCATTGATGCGATTGATCGCGTCGAGAAAGAACACCAGCCTGTAATCCTCGACGTGATCCGCGCCATCGTGGAGTCGCCGCTTCTCGATAACTGGCGCGTCGTCGTCTCCCTTCGCGACACCGGCATTGAAGTGCTTCGCAATTGGTTGGGCGACTTCCTTGATGTCCTGAAGGTCGAGGCGCTTCGGGTTGATCAGCTGAGTGACGAAGATGCCGAGACGCTCGCAAATTCCAAACCACACCTGAGGCCACTTCTGTTTGGATCAGCCCAGGTGCAAGAGATCGTCCGACGCCCCTTTTTTGCGAAGGTGCTGAACCAGAGTTACGTGGCCAACCCCAGCGCCCCGACATTCGTTCCCCAGTCTGAAGTTGATCTTATCGAGAATTGGTGGCGGCGGGGCGGCTACAACGAGACCGGCCAAAACGCGATTGAACGCCAACGCGCGCTGCTCGACTTGGCACGTGTTCGTGCCCGGCACCTTAGCCAGCCGATTGGCCTTAGCCAACTCACCTCGGTCGCACACATCGACGACCTAAGATCAGACGGCATACTCCAAAATGCTCGCGATGGAATCTCTGTCCGCTTCGCTCACGATATCTTCTTCGAATGGGCCTTCTTCCATGTCCTAGCCGATCGCGGGGTCCAATGGATGGAAGAGATCAAGGCCTGCGGCGAGCCGCCGGCGGTCGCACGCGTCGTCGAACTCGTCTCCCAATGGGAGTATGCGCAGGTAAAAGACTGGCCGGCGTACCTCGCCCAAGCCGAGGGTTCGGGCCTTAGATCACAATGGCTGCGAGCGTGGTTGGTCGGTCCCCTCGGAACTGCGAGGTTCGAAGTTGATGAGGACCAATTCGCGACGGCCGTCTTTACCGACGACTTCCGCCTTTTCAGGAAAACTCTCGTCTGGTTTCAGGCTGAGAAGACCACCCCGAATGCGACCATCCTCGCGGGTGCACTTCCACAGGAGCAACGCCAATGGTTCGCTGATCTTCTCGGTTGGCCTTCCGACTTCGCCGCGTGGCGTCGCCTCATCGACTTCATACTCCGGCACATTTCTGCCATACCGCAGAGACTCTATCCAGAGATTGTCGCTATCTTCGAGGTCTGGCAAAACGCCCTCGCAGACTTTCCCAATCCGACGTCTCGCGCTCTGCTGCAGCAATGCGCTGTCTGGCTTGCCGTCATCGACGCGATCAGTAACGCCGATGGGCCTGACGAGAACTCTGAGTTCTGGAATAAGGTGCCCGATCTCGGCGCTTTTCGAAAATCCCTTGGTCAACTCCTCTTAAGATCGTCGCGAGCAGAACCGACCCTTACAGCCGACTACTTGCAACGGGTCACCAACTCAGAACGCATCCGAGACGATGCGTTTCACGACGTCATCGCCTACTCACCCGTCCTTGCCCAGTCGCTGCCCCAGTCAGTCGTCGAGCTTTCACTAGCGTTCCTGCGAGAGGAGCTTCCAGACGACCAGGTCTTCCGAGAAGAGCAGGAACTCCGGCGCGCAGCAGAGTGGCGCAAGGCTGTCTTGGCCAAGTCGGAAGCTGAACGCACGCGTCAAGAAAACAGTTTGCTTTCTGTCGGGCCTTCACTGCGAATCATCGGCGATTTCAGCCACCACGACTGGGAAGAGCTATCGATCAACGACGACCACCGAAGCTTCTGGCCTCCTTCGCCACTCCGAGAGCCCTTTCACTCGCTTTTCCAATCATCACCAGGCGAGGCACTACGGCTCCTTCGAGAACTCTGCAATCATGCGATGACTGCGTGGCGACAACTGCATCGTCACTCTCGTGACCGTGGCGGCAGCCCCATTCCGCTTGAACTGTCATTTCCCTGGGGCGCCCAAAGGTTCTGGGGCACCGACCGGGAGTATCTTTGGTTTCGGTCGACGTGGGCGCCCAATGCCATCGGCTGCGGATTTATGGCGCTTGAGGAGTGGTGCTTTGCCGAGCTTGCGCGCGGCCGGCCCGTTGACGAGCTGATCCAGAAAATCGTCGAGGGGAACGAGTGCATCGCCATCCTGGGCATCGCGTCGATGCTTGCACTCCACACCGAGACGGTGTCCGAAGCGACGTTTCCGCTCTTCACCTCACAACGCCTGTTGGCGGCAGACCATAACCGATGGGCGCAAGACATCTCGCCGACTGCTAGCCTAATCGGTTTTACGTCTCGCACCGACCAGCCGCACATTGAGGCGATTCAAGCAGCAAATGCCCGCCTAGCCCGTAAGACAGAGCTTAGTTGGATGGTGCCCGGGTTCGTCTTTGCGACGGAGCCGATCCGCGACCGAGCCCGCGAAGCGATCCTCAATTTCAAAACCGATCTCCCATACCAGTTCGAAGAGCAACGCAACATTCCGGAGGCGCGGGAGTACCTCACAGCTCAGGCGCTTGAATATGCCGAGTTGGCGGACCCGAAAAACTATCAGGCCTACCGTGCCAAAGAGGATTCAGACCAGGTTGCGATTGTCCATGTCAGCCCCTCTGCCGCGAAGCCTGAGAACATCGCTAGGGCCGAAGAGGCCTCTCAGCATCTTAGTCAGATGAGCCTTTGGACATGGGCATCCAAGTCCTTCGAAGAGAAGAAACTCAGCGACACCTACACGGTCGATGATGCCATCGCGTTGGCTAGGAAAGCGGATGCCAGCGACTTGTTCGAGCGCTCAAACGGCGAGAACGAAGAAGAGCTCATGGGTATGCGTCGAGGTGCAGTCGCCGCGACCGCCGCCATCGCGCTCAACTTCCGAGAGGGGCGCACTCAAGAAGACCTTGAGTGGGCTCGTATCGTCCTTGGGCGCGCGATCCGTCTACCAGAAAAACCCGACCTGATGTGGTCGCCTGGTTCCGTCATCCCGTGGCACCAGACGATCTACGTGGCGCGAGGCCTCGCAGCGGATCTCCGCGAAGGTACGGCGGAACGCGGCGCGGCTCGCGACCTCCTTGGGCTGATTGCGCACCCACTTGAAGTCGTTTCATTAGCCGCGCTCGAAGAAGCCTGCAAGCTTTGGTCCAAGGACCCCAAGCTGACTTGGGCTACGCTGATCTTGGCATTTTCGCTCTGCCACGTTCCACCGCGGCCACGTGATCAACTCCGTCAACACGGAGAAGCACTCCACTCATCAAGTGAAGCGCAAGCGGCGGTCGACGCGGCGCTTGCGTTCTATGAGAATGGAAGCGGATGGGCCGCCCTTCCGTTACCGCCTCCAGCCTGGGTGAAGGTCGAACCCGGAAAGGGTCGGCGTGGGCGTCAAAGCTATGAAGAGTACGACGCGGAGGATGCAGCCGATGCGGCTGAGGTGTGGGGTGAACCGGGTGTCTTCTGGCACTCAAAGCAGGCCGCCGAAATTCTCAAGCGCATCCCATTTGATGAGGCTCTGAGCAGTAGCGCGAGAAGTGCGCTCCTCGACTTCCTCGCCGACGTTCTCAACTGGACCAACCAGAAGAATGCGCCGCCTTGGGTTAAGCCTGGACGTCGAGATCGTTCGGCGGCCCGCATTTTCGAATGGACTCACGCTCTAGGGTCAGCGCTCGGCCGGGTGGCCGGACTTCTTCCACTTGGCGAGTTCCAGGCCCGTTTCCTCGACCCGATTCTGGCGCTCGAGGGCGACAATTGCTGGGCCCTCCTCTCTCCATTCGCGAGCACCTACGTCTGCGCCTACGTGTACGATGCGCCGGTCGTTCCAGCCGACGCAGTTGCGACGCTTGACCTTTGTCTTGGGCGACTTCTCCAGGCCTCTGCCTTCAAGCGCGAGGCCTACCGGAGCGGAAAGTTTTCAGGTTTCGATCAACCCGAGCTTGTTCGCACGTTGATGTTTGTCTCAGTCGAACATGCGAGCTTGGCCGCTCGCTACGTCAATGGCGACTGGTCCGAAATCAGCCACATCCTGCCCTTGATCGATCGTTTCGTTCGCGCGGGCGGATGGGCTGCTTCAGTGATGGGCTCGTTCTTGACGCTCTGTGAGCGAGCTCGGACGAACTACCCAGCCGAAGCCTTCGCGGACCAAGTGCTCGCGATTATCGGCGACGGGCCCGACAATCTAAAGGGTTGGCATGGAACGTTCATTCCGGCGCGCGTCGCAGAGCTGGTGCAGCACTTCGCACATCGTGACGCGCCGATGACGCTGGCTTTGGCTCAGAAGTTCCTGCGGATCCTCGACATGCTAGTCGACATGGGCGACCGGCGAAGTACGGCGCTTCAGCTTGGTGAGGCGTTCCGCGAGATTCGATTGCCTTCCTAGCCCAAGACGCCTGGTTCGCCGTGGTGGGCGACTGCCTCGCTGCATTGCTGTCGTCCTCGACTGGAACTCGAAAGACAGCTACGGGTTGATTCTGTTGAAAAACTCCTGCGAGGCCTTGGCTAGGCTCGTCGATCGGTTTATTGAGTACGGTGACCTTTACCAGCATCACGTAACGCGTATGACGTACTGTTTATCGGGTCGCATCAATCCGCTGACCCAGGTGAAGAGAAAAACGGCACGGCGTTAGTCTTGACGGGCGCGGAAACATTTTCCTTGGCGTAGCGGCAGAGTCGGCCGAAGCTAAAGGAGAGATAGGGCTTCCTTGTACATCCCTCTGCGTATCTCCCAGCAGTCATTGCAAAGTCTCAACGTGAGGACTGCACCAAGCGGGATTCTTTGGCCAACCACACGGTAGTCTCGTGTCGGATCATCACCGCATATCGAACAAACATCTGTACGTTTCGCAAGCTTGACGACCTCACGCACATGCGCTGCCTGCGGGAAATTCCAGGCTTCGAGCGCTGCAAACCATTCAGGGGAATGAGGCTCTAAGGGTTGACCCTTCTTCAGTGGCAGCAATGAAGAGGGGGCATGTCGGCTTAGCCAAGTTTCGGCAATGCTTCTGCGTTGCATATGAAGGTCCGCCAATGTCTGATAAAGGTCCTTCAACAGGCGAAAGGTTTCAAGCCCAAATTGCTCGGCGAAGATTGTGTATCCGGCATGATTGACGCCGTAGCGCTGAAATCCCTTTTCCTCATCAAAGACGAGTTGCTCGCAATACGATAGCTTCTCTGACCCGGGTAATGCACTCGATTCCATCAGCGCGAGATCGTAATGCCAAGGATTTTTCTCGCACTCCTTCGACCATACGGTTAGATACCCCAGACTCCTTGAAAAGCTTTGCAAAGTACGCGTCATTTTCCGGATGTGTTCTAAGGTGCTCGTCAATGTCATTCAAATGCTGGATGTTCTTGTCTTTCTCCCTCGCCCCGTTGAGCACTGCGTTCGTCACGTCGCGCATCAGCGCCGGGATGTCGAAGACAGCGTTGATCGCATTAATTTCGCGGGCGGAAATAAGTCGCGTGGCATTTGAGACCTTGCACAAACGGCTGCTATTTTTGAGCATTTCCGGTGTGCAGTAGTCGGATGATTGCGCGAGCTGTATGCCGGCGCTGGCATAGGCCTGCGCAACCAAACGTGAGCAGAATTGCTTTCTGGTCTTGCGCTTTGGGCCACGCGTTACGGAACGGAAGGCCTCCATGGTCGCGTATTGGGTGCCGATCCGACCCCTTACGTAGGACGTAATTTCCTGCGTCTCCTCTTCCGTCAGCCCCTCTCTAAGACGCAATACATGGACGGCAAGGTGGTCTTCCCAAAACAGCCGCTGCGTGTTGCGAGACTGAACGCCATCTCCGGTTGAATCAATGACCGAATGGCTCTCCACATACACCATCGCATGGGAAATATCGCTCTTCGTCGCGAACCGAATTCCCTTGCTTTTGGGAAGTGAAGTCGTCGTCAAAATAATGTCGCCAACTTTGAGATTGGCTTCGTTCAGTTTCTTCATCGCCGCTTAGGCCACATTCTCTAAGTGCCCAACAAGTTGATACACAGCTATGCTTTTGGCCCGAACAGCTTTTTGAATTCGGAGTGTTTGACTTCCAGCCAAGTGCGCGGCAGGTCGCCATTGTTTTCAAGCGCAGCGAAGATTTCCCGAACGAGATCGTTCTCAATAACCCTAGCACTGAGCATTTTTTTCAGGAGTTCGTGGCCATGCCAGATGTCGATATCGAAATCCCCGGCGAGTTTGTGCATGCCAAGGTCGTCTGTCACCACTATGGCTGGGCGAACTTGTCCGAACGCAAGCAGAAAACAGTCTGTCGGCGAAGGTGGCGAACGGCCTTGGGTGGTGTAGCTCTGAGGGTCCGCTAGGATATGGGCACGCAGCACGCTCGCTGCTGCCTCAATTTGTGCCCGCTCTTCTTTGCCTAGTCGTATTTGTTTGGCGAGCCGCTCGGCAGTCAGCTCAGGATCAGTGAACCAGGGAAAGCTGAATTTGAGACGAGCGCTCTTGTGAACCTCGTCCTCGACCTGCTTCAGGATGGTGGGCAGGTACTCTTTTTGCCCGAATGGAACTCCCAGCAATGGGCGGATGCGCTTGGCCAACCTCAGATAAGCGTTGGTATCAAGCAGCACCAGGATCAATGGCGCAATGCCTCGTGGAGTGCCATAGCATCCTGTAGCGAAGTATCCAGAACTTGTTGAATGTAGGGAGCCCCGGTGCCACTTTCAACAATCATGTGCTTCAGGGCATGGAAAAACCCCGTCTGGAAGGCGTTCTCGCAAGCCGCTATGTAGCGCTGGGGTGATGGTGGCATTGGATCGAACAAAGCTTCGCTGACTAATGGGCCACGCAGACTGTTGCGCAACGCATGGATTGCCTTTTCATCGAGTGACAATGAGGGCAACTGCGTTGCCTTGGCGTATTGCTGAACCTGTTGATACACGGTATTCAGCGAGATCATGTGGGCATTCGCTTGTTTCATCAGAGTTTGAATCACTCGATCTGGCTTCGTGTCTTGAGTGGCGGTGCGATAAGCCGCTTCTGCGCAGGCCTTTGGAAACAGCAACGCCCCAGCGAGGGCATCGGCAAAATCCTCACCCTCGTTGGTTCCAGAAAGCTCAGGCGTCAACACATGGGCTAGTTCATGAGCCATCCAGAACTTAAAGTCCTCTAGATGCGTATCAAGATTGAGGAAGATAAAAGTTACGTCTTCCTTAGGTAGGCGGATGTGCAATGCGTTTTCGTGATTACCCTTATGGCCCCAGAGAACCGGCGCTAGAACCGCGCCGCAATCCTTGAATTCTCCAATTAAGTGTTCGTACCCCAGTACAGCGGTTTCACCGAGACCAAGCCTGATACGGGTTTGCGATACGACGGTCTGGAGTTTGTCGTATTCAGTTGAAGGAGAGGTAATTAACGTGCGCAAAGCCTGCAACTCAGGCAGGTGAGCCACCAACGGTTTCAGCAGCATGCCAATGCCTTCAGCCTTAGCGAGATGTGCTGAGGTCGTTTTAACGTTTGCTTTCTTCCGGTACGCGATGACAGGTCGCCCGGTGTCTCCAGCTTTTACAAGCTGGTCAAACGGAAGACTTAAGGTAGTAGCAAGTTTGAGAAGCGAGGCCGGACGGGGGAAATCTTTTCCCTTCAACCAGTTGGTAACTGCTTGTGGGGTAATTCCTATGGCTTGGGCAAGCTTGCCCTGAGACATACCACGTTCTGTGAGCGCTTTTTGGATAGCACTAGAGTTCAGAACTTTTTCCATGCGGCGGATTATATACATTGGCCATCTAACATCAAGTTTTATCAAGTTTTGCCGCGGGCTTTTCGTAAACCAATGTTGTTTAGATGAGAATTTATCGCTTAGAAATCGGCATTGCGAGGAGCGAGCATAAAAAAGCCCGGCAAAACCGGGCTTTTTGCATGTGAGCATGCTGACCTATTCTTTCTTGGCGATGATCGGCATCCCCGCCTCTTTCCACTCCGGAAATCCGCCGCGGAACCAGTAGACGTTCTTCCATCCGGCGTCGATCGCCATGACGGCGGATTTGTAGCTCTTCCAGCAGATGGTGCCGTCGCAGTACATGATGAAGGGCGCGTTCTTGTCCTTGGGCAGCTTGTTGAGCGCGAACTGGTCGTCCGCCCGGTCGAAGTCCACTTCCTTGGCGCTGCCTTCCTTGTAGGGCACGGACTGGGCCGAGGGGACGTGGGCGTTCTTGTATTCGTCTTCCACGCGCACGTCGTACACGGGTATGCCCTGGGCGATCAGTGCCCTGGCTTCGGCCGCGGAAATGACCTTGGCGCCCGGCAGGCTGGTGGGGGTGGTGTTCAGCATCGAGGCGACGCTCTTGAAATCCGCCTTGCTGGCCGCGTTCAGCGCGAGCTTGAGGCCGTTGCCGCGCTGCAGCGAAGCCGTCAGCCGCTGCTGGGCCGGGGCCGCCACGCGGTCGGTCTGCACGCTGAGCGCGCGTAGGGGCACCGCGGCGCCGGTGAAAACGATGCGCCCGCCGTTGGCGGCGGTCCAGGTCTTGGCTTCTTCGGCGGAGGCGACGGCGAGGTCGTAGCGGCCGATTTTCAGGCCGTACAAGGGGGCTTCGGCCATGCGGTGGAACTTGATCTCGGCAAAGTCGGCCTTGGCCAGTCCGCGGCTGTTGATCTCGCTGCGCGCCATGCCGCCCATCAGGGATTCGTAGTCGGGCACCCCGAGCTTGGCGCCGGATTTGGCGCCGAGCGTACCCGCGTAATTGGGGCCGGCGACGAAAGCCACCGCCGTGGTTTGATCGGATTTGAGGATGGGCTCGAATTTGAACTTGCCGATGTTGGCGATCACCTGCGCGGGGCCGTACACCATGTCCAGCGTGCCGGCCTTGGCCTGCTTGATGGCGGAGAAGCCGCGCACGTAATACTGCAGGCGCACCGGCTGGCCAACCGATTTCTCGACATCTTTGGCGAATGCGCGGTAGCGCTGCGTGGTGGCCGGGTTCGTGACGGGTTCGTCCTCGCCCAGCACGACGCCCAGGGTGAGCGGGGCCGCATGGGCCACGGATGCCAGCAGCATCAGGGGAATCAGGGAATAACGCAGCATGTTTGCCTCCAGTCGTGAGTGATCAAACGCTTGCCGGACGGCAAAAGCCGACCGACCGGCCTTACGGGGGATTGCAGCATTCGAGCCAGGGGGTCAGCGTGGCGCGCAATACCACTTCGTCGACGGGCAGCGCCAGCGCGACGTCGATGCGCAAACGCTGGCGCACCTTGTCCAGCGCCGCCTGATGGGCCGGCTCGTAGAACACCAGGATGCGGGTGCCGGGCGCGCTCTGCGCCGTGGCCAGCAGGGATTCCAGGTTGGACAGGCGGTCGCGAAAGTCCGTCTGGTGGTAGAAGTCGGCGACGATGACCGCCGGCGGGGTCTTGCGCACCAGGCTGATGGCCTTGCGCTCCGACCATTCGGCGACGACCGCGAAGCCGAGTTCCTGATACAGCTTTTTGTAGCCGGCCGTGCCGATGAAGGCATTGACCATGAGCAGGCTGGGGGGCGAACTCATGCGGCAGGTTTTTTGCCGGCGGGCTTCTTCTTGGTTGTGGCGGCCTTGGCGGGGGCTTTCTTGGCGGGCGCCTTTTTCGTGGCGGGTTTCTTCGTTTCCTTGGCGTCGGCGGCTTTCGCTTTCTTCGCGGCAGCGGGTTTGGCCGCGGCCTTTCTCACCGGCTTCTTGGCCGGACCCTTGGCGACGCGCGCGGCGATCAGCCCGAGCGCTTCATCCAGCGTGATCTCTTCCGGCGTGATGTCCTTCGGCAGGGTGGCGTTGGTGCTGCCGTGCTTCACATAGGGGCCGTAGCGGCCGCTGCGCACGGTGATGTCCTTGCCGTCCTCGGGATGCGGGCCCAGGTTCTTCAGCAGCGAGGCGGCCGAGTCGGCGCCGCGCGGCTCGCGTTCCATCGCCAGCACTTCGAGCGCGCGCGGCAGGTCGATCTCGTACACGCTGTCGGTCTTGGGGATCGATTTGAACTTGCCGTCGTGCAGCAGATACGGCCCGAAGCGGCCGTTGTTGGCGACGATCGGCAGGCCGGTGGTCGGGTGGTGGCCCACTTCGCGCGGCAGCGAGAGGAATTTCAGCGCCAGTTCGAGGGTGGCGTTTTCCAGAGGAATTTCTTTTGGCCACGAGGCGCGGCGCGGCTTCGGCGCCTTCTTGTCTTCCGGCATCTCGCCGATCTGCACGTAGGGGCCGAAACGGCCCGACAGCAGCTTCACGTCGAGCCCGCTCGCCGGATCCTTGCCGAGGATGTTGTCGCCCTCGGCGGTGGCGGCGTGCAGCGGCCGCGTGTAATCGCATTCCGGATAGCCGGAGCAGCCGATGAAGAGCCCGCGCTTGCTCGCCTGCATGAAGAGCGGCTTGCCGCACTTGGGGCAGGCTTCCAGAATCGGGCAGCCGCGCTCGACGCCCTGCTTGGCCTTGAGGTCGCCGTCGAATTCCTTCCAGAACTCGCCCAAGAGACGCGTCCACACCCGCTTGCCGTTCGACACGTCGTCGAGCTTGTCCTCCAGCTTGGCGGTGAAGTCGTAGTCGACGTAGTGGCTGAAATGCCGGGTGAGGAAGCAGTTGACCAGGCGGCCGACGTCGGTCGGCTCGAAGCGCTTTTTCTCCAGCACCACGTATTCGCGGTCCTGCAGGGTGGAAATGATGCTGGCGTAGGTGGAAGGCCGGCCGATGCCGTATTCCTCCAGCGCCTTCACCAGGCTCGCTTCGGTGTAGCGCGGCGGCGGCTGGGTGAAGTGCTGCTCGCCGTAGAGGCGGTCGACCGGCAGGGTTTCGCCTTCGACCAGCGCGGGCAGCTTGGACTCGCCCTCTTCCTCCTCGTCGTCCTGATAGACGGCGAGGAAGCCGGCAAACGCCAGCGTCTGCCCGGTGGCGCGGAAGGTGCCCTCGCCCACCGTGATGTCGGCGGCGACGGTGTCGAACTGCGCCGGCGTCATCTGGCAGGCGACGGTGCGCTTCCAGATCAGCTCGTAGAGGCGCGCCTGGTCGTGCGTGAGAAATGGCTTCACCGCTTCGGGCGTGCGCGTCACCGAGGTCGGGCGCACCGCCTCGTGCGCTTCCTGCGCGTTCTTGGTCTTGGCCTTGTAGGCGATCGCGGTCGGCGGCAGGAAATCCTTGTCGAAGTTGGCGCCGACGTACTTGCGGATGTCGGTGATCGCTTCCTGCGCCAGGTTGACCGAGTCGGTCCGCATGTAGGTGATGAGGCCGACCGGGCCTTCGCCCAGATCGATGCCTTCGTACAGCTGCTGCGCGGTGCGCATGACGCGGTCGGTGGTCATGCCGAGCTGGCGCACGCCGGCCTGCTGCAGGGTGGAGGTGGTGAACGGCGCGCCGGGATGGCGGGCGCGGCGCTTCTTCTCGATGCGCATCACGCGCGCATCTTTGGATTCCAGCGTCGCCAGCCATTCGTTGCTGCGCGCTTCGTGCTCGACCGTGAACTGTTCGAGCTTCTCGCCCTTGAAGTGGGTGAGCTTGGCGACGAAGGGCTGCGCGCCCTTGTGCGTGTCGAGGTGCAGCGTCCAGTATTCGCGCGGCACGAAGGCTTCGATCTCCTCCTCGCGCTCGACGATCATGCGCAAGGCCGGCGACTGCACGCGGCCGGCGGAAAGCCCGGGGCTGATCTTCTTCCACAACAGCGGCGACAGGTTGAAGCCGACCAGATAGTCCAGCGCGCGCCGTGCCTGCTGTGCGTCGACGAGATCGGTTGCGATCTCGCGCGGGTTGCGCACCGCGTCCTGAATGGCCGATTCGGTGATCTCGTAGAAGGCCACGCGCTTCATCGGCGTCTTGACCTTGCGTTCCTTGAGGATTTCGCTGATGTGCCAGGAAATCGCCTCGCCTTCCCTATCCGGGTCGGTTGCCAGCAACACTTCGTCGGCCTTTTTGGCGGCCTTGACGATGGCTTCGACGTGCTTGGCGTTGCGTTCGATGATCTGATATTTCATGCTGAAATTTTCAGTATCGACCGCGCCGGTTTTCGGTTCCAGGTCGCGCACGTGGCCGTAGCTGGCGAGGATTTCGTAGTCGGCGCCGAGATATTTTTTCAGCGTTTTGGATTTGGACGGCGATTCGACGATGACGAGTTTGGACATGATTGTTTATTAATGTAGACGTCCCGGCTCGTGATTCAGCAGCATGTCTTCAAGGTGGGTGAAATGTTCGATCAACCCGCGGCTCCACAGCACGATCAGCGTCATCCAGCGCACGTGTTCCGGCTCGATGTCCTCGCCGCCCAGCGCCATCAGCCCGGAAATCACCCATTCGCGCGATTCGGGGTCGAGCACCTGCGCGCTGACCAGATAGCTCAACTCGCTGCGGCAGGCTTCGTTCAGGCGCTCCAGCTCTTCGGGTGCGTAGTGGCGGTCGAACGCCAGGGCCAGCCGTTCGTGGGTGGCGCTGCCGGTCAGATTGGCGTACCAGTCGAGCGCGGCGTTGATGTCGGCTTCTTCGAAGCCGGCGGCAAACAGGCGTTTTTCCAGCGCGTCGCGATCGGGAGCGAGCTCCGCCATACGGAAGCTTTCGTAGAGGTAAACCAGGATATCGAGCATAGTCAGTGGATTTTTTGGTAGCGCCCGCCGGGCAAGGATGCAATGCGCCCGTCCAGTTCAAGCGCCAACAGCTTCGCCGAAAGCGCATCCAGCGTCAACCCGGTTCTTTGTGCCAAGGTGTCGAGGGTGGTCGGCGCGCCGTCGAGCGCGTCCAGCACCAGGTCGGGCCGGTTTTCCGGCAGTTGCGGCGGCGTCAGCCGCTGCTGCCAGGCCAGTTCGTCGAGAATGTCGGCGGCCGATTCGACCAGCTTGGCGCCCTGCTTGATCAGCGCATGGCAGCCGCGTGACAGCGGCGAATGGATGGAGCCGGGGATGGCGAACACTTCGCGTCCCTGTTCGGTCGCCACCCGCGCCGTGATGAGCGAACCGCTGTTGGGCGCGGCTTCGACCACCAGCACCCCGCGGCTCAACCCGCTGATCAGCCGGTTGCGGCGCGGAAAATGGCCCGGCAGGGGCGAGGTGCCCAGCGCGAATTCCGACACGATCAGGCCGTTCTCCGCCAGCTGATGCGCCAGGGGCTTGTTGCTTGCGGGGTAAATGCGGTCGAGCCCGGTGCCGATGACGGCCACGCTCGATCCCGCGCCGGCCAGGCCGCCGCGATGCGCGGCCGCGTCGATGCCGAGCGCCAGCCCGCTGACGATGGTGAGCCCGGCGTCGGACAGCGCCTGGGCGAAGGCTTCGGCGTCGCGCACGCCCTGCGGGGTGGCATTGCGGCTGCCGACGATGCCGAGGCTGGGCCGGCTCAACAGGTTGCGCCGCCCCTTGCAATACAGCACGACGGGCGGGTCGGGGATTTCCAGCAGGGTTTTGGGGTAGTCCGCGTCCGCCAGCGTCATCAGGCTGTTGCCGGGCTGGCCGAGCCAGGCGTGTGCGGCTTCGAGCTGCGCGGCGTCGGGTTCGGCCAGGAGCGCATCGCTCTGGGCCTTGGAAAGATGGGCCGCGAGCGCGCTGCGGCCGGATGCCAAAACGGCCTCCGGAGAACCGAAGGCCGTCAGCAGGCGAATCAGGCTGGTGTTGCCGACCCCCGGGGCGAGGGCCAGGTGCAGCCAGGGATCAGGCACGCGGGTGGCGTCCTTCCGGCGTCGCCATGCTCAGGGGTTCTTCACCCGGTCGAGCAGGTAGACCGGCCCGTCCGAATCCATGATGAGCGCATACGACACGCGGTCGAACACGCGGTACACCATCACCAGGCCGCTGCGGAGGGAGGGCAGGCTGACGGCGTTTTCGTTGCGGTTGCCGAGACAGGTGCCGCGGAAAGTATTGCGCACGTCGGTGCTCTGGTCGTAGGTCACCTTGCTGTTTTCCTTCAGGCAGCGCACGTCGTTGTACAGCCAGGCCCCGCCGTCGGGAATGCCCGTGGTTTTTTCGTTGACCCAGGTCATGCGATCCTTTTCATCGCGGGTGAGCGTCACCGCCTGGCCTTCGCGGAACACGGCCAGCACGTGGCCGGGCTCGAGCCCGTCGCGGCTGCCGCGGTTGATCACCACGGTCTGGTTGCGGCCGCTGTCCGACAGTCCGCCGTAGGCCGAGATGATGCGGCCGTTGACCGTGCTCTCCGGTGCGTGCGGGATGTATTCGAAGGCGGAAATGTCGTTCGCTTCCACCAGCTTGTCGCGGGGCAGGATTTCCTGCGCCGACTTCGTGATGCGGATTTTTTGCGGCGCGCCTTCCGTCACGGTGCGTGCATCGCCCAGGTATTCGACTTCGTAGCCCAGCACCTCGCCGGTTTCCGGGTCCTTCAACGTCTTGCCGGGACGCAGCACGCTCCAGTTGATGACGCCGGCCTTGCCGCCGGTGGCAAAGGCGTCGTCTCCCGAGCCCAGCACCACACGCTCGGCGTTGCTGCCCAGAATGTAGGGCGCGTCGTCGAGTTCGCCCTGCGATACCACGCGCGGTTGCGACAGGAAGGGATGGATCACGCGAGAGGGAATGGCGGGAATGGCCTCATCCGCGATGTCGGTCGAGCGGACGCCGGGCGACAGCTTGACGGTCGGCATGCCATTCTTGTCGCCCTTGACCAGGGACAGCCGGGGCTCCTTGCCGCTGCGGTCGAGCACGATGAGATCGCCCGGATAGATCCAGTGCGGATTCTTGATCTCTTCGCGGTTGAGGTTCCAGATCTGCGGCCAGCGCCAGGGATCCTTCAGGAAGCGGCCGGAGATGTCCCACAGGGTGTCGCCCTTGACCACGACATAGGTGTCGGGAGCGTTGTCCTGCAGTTTAAGGGTGTCGGCCAGTGCGGGCGCGGCCAGCAGCAGTGCAAGAGTAACAACGAGATGACGCACGGGGAACCCTCCATTTAGACCTTGTCTAATTTTGCGTTGAAAATATACTGTGCGCTTAGCTTACGGCTATCCGCTGCCGGATATTTAGGGTTGTGCGCAACTAAGCGCAGATTCTGCATCAAAGTGCACGCCCAGTTCCTTCATTCGTAAAACTTTTATTGATGCGGTCGGTAACATTTGAGCACACCAGCTAACCTGACGGGCGTTTCGCTTGGTCCGGTTCGCTGGGCCGCATCAATAAAAAAGCTGTTTTAATTTTATTGATTCGGCACGCTTAGCCGCAATTTAGTAAACGGAAAATTTCACTTGCGATCCTCCCCTAATTTCATCGTGCCGAATCAATAATGGCCAGACTCGATATTTTGCACTACCCCGATGCGCGTCTTCACACCGTCGCCAAGCCGGTGAAGGCCGTGGACGACCGCATCCGCCAACTGGTCGACGACATGGCCGAAACCATGTACGCCGCCCCCGGCATCGGGCTGGCGGCCACCCAGGTCAACGTCCACGAGCGCGTCGTCGTCATCGACATTTCCGAAACCCACGACGAACTGCGCGTGTTCATCAATCCCGAACTTATCGCCCAGTCCGGAACCGAGGAAAGCGAAGAGGGCTGCCTGTCGGTGCCCGGCGTGTTCGACCGGGTGACGCGCGCCGAGCGCGTCACCGTGCGCGCGCTCGACCGCGACGGCAAGCCGTTCGAGCTGGACGCCGACGGCCTCCTGGCGGTGTGCATCCAGCACGAGATGGATCACCTGATGGGCAAGGTCTTCGTCGACTATCTGTCCAATCTCAAACGCAACCGCATCAAAGCCAGACTGTTGAAGCAGGCGCGCGAACACCGGCCCGACGCCGCGCCGGTTCGCGCATCGCTCTGAGCCGGCCCGTGCGCATCCTGTTTGCCGGCACCCCGCCGTTTGCGGCGTCCGCCCTCGACGCTCTGGCGGCCGCCGGCCACGACATCGCCCTGGTGCTGACCCAGCCCGACCGTCCGGCCGGGCGCGGCATGAAGCTCACCCCCAGCGCGGTCAAGCAGGCGGCGCTGGCGCGCAATCTTCCGGTGTACCAGCCCGCCAGCCTGAAAACGCCCGAGGCCCAGGCCGAGCTCGCCGCGGCGAATGCCGACGTCATGGTGGTCGCCGCCTATGGCCTGATCCTGCCGCAGGCGGTGCTCGGCCTGCCGCGCTTCGGCTGCCTCAACATCCACGCGTCGCTGCTGCCGCGCTGGCGCGGCGCCGCGCCGATCCAGCGCGCGATCCTGGCGGGCGACCCTGAAACCGGCATCACCATCATGCAGATGGACGCCGGCCTCGACACCGGGGCGATGCTGACGAAAACGCCGGTGCCGATCCGCGACACCGATACCGCCGCCAGCCTGCACGACACCCTGGCGGCGGCCGGCGCCCGCGCCATCGTCGCGGCGCTGGCGAACTACGCTACGCTGGTGCCGCAGGCGCAGGACGACCGCGAGGCCACCTATGCCGCCAAGCTCAGCAAGGACGAAGCGCAGCTGGACTGGCACCAGCCCGCGGACGTGCTCGCGCGTGCGGTGCGCGCCTACAACCCGGCGCCGGGTGCGTGGACGCTGCTCGACGGTGCGCCGCTGAAGGTGTGGTCGGCAGAGGCCGTTGCCGGCGCGGGCAATCCGGGCGAGCTGCTGCGCGCCGACGCGGAGCAACTGGTCGTCGCCTGCGGTGAAGGCGCGCTGGCCTTGCATGAAATACAGCCCGCGGGAAGCAAACGGATGTCCGCTGCGGCCTTTCTCGCCGGCCGCTCGCTATCGCCCGGCACCCGTTTCGGCGCCTGAGTCCGAACAACGCGCGTCCTGCTATCATCCGCCGCTCATCGCAGCGGCTGGAATCCATGAATCAAGCGACCAAGCGGGGCCTGTCCCACCATGCGTAATCTGCAAAAACTGGCGGCCGGTGCGCTCGAAGAGGTGCTCGCCGGCGCGGCGCTGCACCAGGTGTTGCCGCGGCGCCTGCAGCAGGTGCAGACCCCGGGCGAACGCGGCGCCCTGCAGGACATCGTGTACGGCAGCCTGCGCCAGCTGGGACGTCTCGACGCCTGGCTGGACGCGCTGCTGGAGCGTCCGCTGACCGATCCCGAACTCGGCTGGCTGCTGCGCGTGGCGATCTATCAACTTGCCTACACCCGTGCGCCCGCGCATGCCGTGGTGCACAACGCCGTCAGCGCGGCGGGCGAGGGTTGGCGCCGCGGCCTGGCCAATGCGGTGCTGCGCAACTTCCAGCGGCGCCGCGCCGAACTGGAAAAGATCGCCGACGCATTGCCGTCCGCGCGATGGTCGCATCCCGACTGGTGGATCGCCAGACTGCAAGCCGACTATCCGGATCAATGGCAGGCGATTCTCGAGGCCAGCCTGCTGCACCCGCCCTTCACCCTGCGCGTCAATGCCCGGCGCGGCGACGTCGCGGGCTACCTGCAGCGTCTGACCGAGGCCGTGCTGCCGGCGCATCAAAGCGGCCCGGACGCGATCACGCTCGAGCGCGCGGTGCCGGTGCACAGCCTGCCCGGCTTCGATGCGGGCGACGTGTCGGTGCAGGATGCCGGTGCGCAGTGGGCGGCGCGCCTGCTCGATGCGCAGCCGGGCGAGCGGGTGCTGGATGCGTGCGCCGCGCCCGGCGGCAAGACCGGCCACATTCTGGAACGCAGCGAGGTGGATCTCGTTGCGCTCGACGTCGACGCCGCGCGGCTGGCGCGGGTGCAGGAAAACCTCGACCGGCTGCAACTTAAAGCGACCCTGATCGAAGGCGACGCCGCGCAGCCCGATGCCTGGTGGGACGGCCGGCCGTTCGACCGCATCCTGGCCGACGTGCCGTGCAGCGCCTCCGGCGTGGTGCGCCGCAATCCCGACATCAAGTGGCTGCGCCGTCCCGAGGACATCGCTCAATTTGCCGCCCAGCAGGCCGTTATGCTGGAGAGGCTCTGGCGACTGCTGGCCCCGGGTGGTACATTGCTTTACGCCACCTGCTCGATATTCCATGAAGAAAACGAGGGGCAAGTGCAGGCGTTTCTGGCGCGTCATGCCGGGGACGCCGAACGCTGTCCGCTTCCTGAACCTTTGTCCGACGGGCCTTTGCTGCCCGATGCCGAACATGACGGTTTTTTCTACGCCCTGCTGCGCAAGACCTGAGCCGGCGTTGCGCTGGCTGGCCGCGCTGGCGCTTGGCTGCTGGTTCGCGCTTGCCGGCGTTGCGCTGGCCAACGACAAAAGCCAGGTCAGACAGGCCGCCATCCAGGCCGTGCCGCAAGGCTACGTGCTGGAGGCGGACATCAATCTCGTCCTCAACCGCACGCTGGAAGACGCGCTCAGCAAGGGCATCAACCTGTATTTCCTGCTCGAACTCGAGCTCACCCGCCCGCGCGAATGGTGGTTCGACGAAGACATCGCCGAGCCGGTGCGCCGGATGCGGATTTATTACCATCTGCTGCTGCGCCGCTACGTCGTCGAAACCGGCTACGTCACGCGCACCGCCGCCACCCTCGACGAGGCGCTGGCCTTGCTGGGGCGGGTGGACAGCTGGCAGGTGCTGGATCGTGGCGCGCTGAAAACCGGGCAGCGCTACGACGCCCGCCTGCGCCTGCGTCTCGACACCGCACAATTGCCCAAGCCGCTTTCCATCGGCGCCGTGACCAGCGACAAATGGGAGCTGGCCACCCCCTGGTACGGCTGGTCGTTCGACGCGCCCGCCGTGCCCGCGCCCTCGCTCTCGCCGCCCGTGCCCTGATGCGTCGCCTGATCGCCGCCGCCCTGATCCTGGGCATCGTGCTGCTGGCGCTGCTGTTC
Source organism: Gammaproteobacteria bacterium (assembly GCA_018820765.1). Classification (GTDB taxonomy): domain Bacteria; phylum Pseudomonadota; class Gammaproteobacteria; order Burkholderiales; family Thiobacillaceae; genus Thiobacillus. Next base: position 548,630 of record JAHJNN010000017.1, on the reverse strand, counting down.
TATGCCAGCAGCGGCAGCAGCGCCTTCTCCGACACCCTGCCTACCCTGTTCGTCGTCGGCGGCGTGCTCGGGGTGGCCTTGCTGGTATTGCTGGGCTGGCGCCTGTGGTGGCTGCAAAAACGCATCCGCCGCGGCGTGTTCGGTTCCAAGCTCACGCTCAAGCTGCTGCTGATGTTCGGCGTCGTCGCCATGCTGCCCGGCCTGGTGGTGTATGGCGCGTCGGTATTCTTTCTCAACCGCTCGATCGAAACCTGGTTCGACGTGCGCGTCGACAATGCGCTGACCTCCGGCGTCAACCTCGGCCAGGCGGCGCTCGACGACCTGCTGCGCGAGCTGGAGAAAAAAGCCCAGCGCATGGCGCTGACGCTGTCGGACGAAGGCATCGGCTCGACCATCACCAGCCTGTCGACCCTGCGCGAGCAAAGCGCGGTGCAGGAGCTGACCCTGTTCGACGAGCGCGGCGGCCTGATCGCCCACGTCAGCGGCGAGCGCGGCACCCTGCTGCCGGTGCTGCCCGAGCGCAGCGTGCTGTGGCAGGTGCGGCAGCAGCAGCCCTACAGCCGCATCGAGGAGGTCGCCGAGCGCGGCCTCATCATGCGCGTCATCGTGCCGGTCTACACCAGCGCGCTGACCAGCGAAACGCGCGTGCTGCAGCTGGTGCAGCCGGTGCCCGCCGGGCTCGCGCGCGACGCGCAGGCGGTGCAGCTGGCGTATCAGGACTATCAGCAGATCGCGGTGTCGCGGCTGGGCCTGAAGCGCATCTACGGCCTTGCGCTCACCCTGACCCTGATGCTGGCCCTGCTGATGACCATGGTCATCGCCTACCTGCTGTCGGAGCGGCTGGGCGCCCCGCTGCGCACCCTGGCACGCGGCACCCGCGCGGTGGCCAAGGGCGATTTTTCGCAGATGCCGATGTTGAAGAGCCGCGACGAACTGGGCGTGCTGATCCAGTCGTTCAACCGCATGACGCGCCAGCTGTCGGACGCGCGCGAGCAGGTGGCGCAGAACCATCAGGAAACCGAGCAGGCCAAGGCCTTCCTCGAACGCGTGCTGGCCAACCTGTCGTCCGGCGTGGTGGTGCTCGACGACGCGCTGCGGGTGCGCACCACGAACGGCGCGGCGGCGCAGATTCTGGGGGTGGACGCCGCATTGCTGGACGCCCGGCCGCTCACCGCGCTGGGTCAGCCCGGCGAGGCCTTGCATGAATTCGGGGCGACGGTTGCGGCGCGCTTCGCCGAGCACGAGGGCGAATGGCAGGAACAGATCGGCTACGCGGGCGCAGGCGGCAGCCAGACGCTGCTGCTGCGCGGCACCCGCCTGCCGCCGGGCGTCGAGCGCGGCTATGTGCTGGTGTTCGACGACGTCACCACGCTGATCGACGCCGAGCGCAACGCCGCGTGGAGCGAAGTGGCGCGCCGGCTGGCACACGAGATCAAGAATCCGCTCACCCCGATCCAGCTGTCGGCCGAGCGCATCGCGCGCAAGCTGGCCGGCCGGCTGGAAGCGGCGGATGCGGAGTTCCTGGCGCGCGCCACGCAAACCATCGTCAATCAGGTCGCTGCCATGAAGGGCATGGTGGACGCGTTTGCCGGCTATGCGAGGATGCCGCGCGCCCGGCTGGAGGCGCTCGACCTCAATGCGCTGGTGGGCGAAGTGCTGGCGCTGTACGACGCCAAGGCGCTCGGGCTCCGGCTGAATCTCGAGGCCGATTTGCCGCGCATTGCAGGCGACTCCACATTATTGCGCCAGGTGATACATAATCTGTTGCAAAATGCGCAGGACGCATTGACCGACCACCCCGCACCGAGTGTCGAGGTCAGCACGCGCATCAACAACAATGCAGTTTGTTTGACCGTAATGGACAATGGAGCCGGGTTTCCGGAGCACCTGATGACGCGGCTGTTCGAGCCCTATGCAACGACCAAGGCCAAGGGAACGGGTCTGGGCCTGGCCATCGTCAAAAAAATCGTGGAAGAGCATCACGGCAAAATCCAGATCGAAAATCTTAAAACGGGCGGTGCCGCCATCCGCATCGCACTGCCTGTTTTTGCGGCATCCGGGGGGCAGGTGTGAGCGGGCATATTCTCGTCGTCGATGACGAAGTGGGCATTCGTGAATTGTTGTCGGAAATCCTCACCGATGAGGGCTACGACGTGCATCTGGCGGAAAACGCCGAGGCGGCGCGCGCTTTCCGCATCCAGCAGCGTCCGGACCTGGTCCTGCTCGACATCTGGATGCCCGACACCGACGGCGTCACCCTGCTGAAGGAATGGGCGGGCGGCGGCCAGCTCACCATGCCGGTGGTGATGATGTCCGGCCACGGCACCATCGACACCGCGGTCGAAGCCACCAAGCTGGGCGCTGCCGACTTTCTGGAAAAACCCGTCTCGCTGGCCAAGCTGATCGACACCGTCGGCAAGGCGATCAAGCGCGGCGTGGCCTTGCCGCGGCGCAGTCCCAGCATGGACCTGTCCGCGCTCGGGCGCAGCCCGATGATTCTCGAACTGAAGAAGCGCCTCACCCAGATCGCCGGCAACACCGCGCCGGTGATGTTGCTGGGCGAACCCGGCAGCGGCTTTGAAATCTGTGCGCACTTCCTGCATCAGCCCGCCAGCCCCTGGGTCGAGATCAAGGACCGCGCGCGCCTGGTGTCCGATCCGCTGAGCTTCGTCGAAGCGCTCGGCAACGGCACCCTCTTCCTGCCCGACGCGTGCGAACTCGGGCGTCTGGAGCAGAAGGGCCTGGGGCTGCTGCTCGACCGCATCGAAGGCAGCGGCGCGCGCCTGGTGTGCGCCGCCAATCGCAGCCTCGACGCCATGGTGGCGGCGGGCGAATTCGACAGCCGCCTGTTCTACCGCCTGTCCAGTCTGGCGATCCAGGTGCCGCCCTTGCGCGAGCATCGCGAAGACGTGCCCGAAGTGGCCAATTTCATGCTGGCGCAACTGATCGAGACGGGCGTCTGCCCGGTGCGGCGGCTGACCACGCCGGCCTTGAACCAGCTGCGCAATTTCGACTGGCCGGGCAACCTGCCGCAGCTCAACAACGTGGTGCGCACGCTGGCGGTCACCGCGCTGTCGGGCGAAATCGATGCCGCCGACGTCAACCGCGTGCTGGCTCCGATGAAGCAGGCAGCGCCCGCCGTGGCGCACGGCATCCCGCTCGACATCCCGCTGCGCGAGGCGCGCGACGCCTTCGAGCGCATGTATTTCGAGCACCTGATCCAGAAGGAAGGCGGCAGCATGACGCGGGTCGCCGACAAGTCGGGGCTGGAGCGCACCCACCTCTACCGCAAGCTCAAGCAACTGAACATCCGGCATGGGCGGCGCCTCGACGAAGACTTATAACCGCAGGGCGGACGCGTGAAAATCATCATTCTCGGCGCCGGCCAGGTCGGCGCCAATCTGGCCGCCAGCCTGGTGGCCGAAAACAACGACATCACCGTGGTCGATCTGGACGCCGAGCGGCTGTCGCTGCTGCAGGACCGCTTCGACCTGCGCACCGTGCGCGGCCACGCCGCCCATCCTTCGACCCTGAAGCTTGCCGGGGCGGACGATGCCGACATGCTGGTGGCGGTGACGCAAAGCGATGAGACCAACCTGGTGGCTTGCCGCCTCTCGGCCACGCTGTTCAACATCCCCACCCGCATCGCGCGGATTCGCTCGAACGATTTTCTGGAAACCGAAGAGGGGTTTCTGGCCGAGCATTTCGGCGTCCATCACGTCATCAGCCCGGAGCAGGAAGTCACCGACACCCTGCGCCGCCTGATCGAGCACCCGGAGGCGCTGCAGGTGCTGGATTTCGCCGAAGGCCGGGTGCGGCTGGTGGCGGTGCGCGCCTACCACGGCGGGCCGTTGGTCGGCCATGAGCTGCAGGACATCAAGCGCCACATGCCGGACATCGACGCGCGGGTGGCGGCCATCTACCGGCGCGACCGCGGCATCGTGCCGACAGGCATCACCGTCATCGAGCCGGGCGACGAGGTGTTCTTTCTCGCCCGCAAGCAGGACATTCCCGCCGTCATGCGCGAGCTGCGCCGCATGGAGCGCCCGGTCAAGCGGGTCATGATCGCCGGCGGCGGCAACATCGGACGGCGGCTGGCGGCGCGGCTGGAGCGCGACTACGAGGTCAAGCTGATCGACCACAACAAGGCCACGTGCGCGCTGCTGGCGGACCAGCTGCATCGCACCCTGGTGCTGCAGGGCGACGCCACCGACGAGGAGCTGCTGGAGCAGGAAAACATCGAGTCGATCGACGTCTTCTGCGCGCTCACCAACGACGACGAGGACAACATCATGTCGGCGCTGCTGGCCAAGCGCATGGGCGCGCACCGCGTGATTTCCCTGATCAACCGTTCGGCCTACGTCAATCTGGTGCAGGGCGGCGAGATCGACATCGCCATTTCGCCGGCGCAGGCCACCGTCGGGCCTTTGCTGTCCAAGATCCGCCGCGGCGACATGGCGGCGGTGCACAGCCTGCGCCGCGGCGCCGCCGAGGTGCTGGAAATCGTGGTTCACGGCGACCTCAAGACCTCCAAGGTGGTGGGCCGGCGCATCGGCGACGTGGCCCTGCCGGACGGCTCGTCGATCGCCGCCATCATCCGCGGCGAGGACGTGCTGATCGCCCACCACGACACCCTGATCTGGGCCGAAGACCACCTGATCCTGTTCGCGCTCAACAAGCGCATCATCCCCAAGATCGAAAAACTGTTCCAGGTCGGCTTCGGCTTTTTCTGAGCGTCCCCATGCAGCGTCTCACGCCCATCCTGCACGTGCTCGGCCTGGTGATCCTGATTTTTTCCTTCACCATGCTGGCACCGCTGGCAACCGCTTTTTTTGCCCACGATGCGGCGCAGTCTGCGTTCGACGAGGCCTTTGTCGTGACGCTGATCGCCGGTTTCGCGCTGTGGCTGGTCGGGCGGCGCTGGCGCCGCGAGCTCAAGGTGCGCGACGGCTTCCTGCTGGTGCTGCTGGTGTGGACCGGCCTGCCCGCGTTCGCCACCCTGCCCTTCCTGATCTACGCGCCGCAGATGGGCTTCACCGATGCCTACTTCGAGGCGATTTCGGCGCTCACCACCACCGGCGCGACGGTGATGAGCGGGCTCGACACGCTGCCGCCCTCGCTCAACCTGTGGCGCCACCTGATGCAGTGGCTGGGCGGCATGGGCATCATCGTGCTGGCGGTGGCGATCCTGCCGCTGCTGGGGGTGGGCGGCCGCCAGCTGTTCAAGGCCGAACTGCCGGGGCCGATCAAGGACAGCAAGCTCACCCCGCGCATCGCCGACACCGCCAAGCTGCTGTGGGCGATGTATGCCGCCCTCACCGCGTTCTGCGTGGTGGTGCTGAAACTGGCCGGCATGAGCTGGTTCGACGCCGTCTGCCACGCCTTCGCCACCATGAGTCTGGGCGGCTTTTCCACTCACGACGCCAGCGTCGGCCATTTCGATTCGCCGCTGATCGAGGCGGTGCTGATCGTCTTCATGCTGCTGGCGGCGCTCAATTTCGTCACCCATTTTCTGGCTTTCCGCCAGCGCAGCTTCGGTGCCTACCGGCACGATCCCGAGGTGCGCGGCGTGCTCGGCCTGGTGATCGCGAGCTGCCTCGGCATCAGCCTGTACATCTGGCAGGCCGGCGTCTATCCGGAATTCCTGACCGCGTTGCGTCACGTCAGCTTCAACCTGGTGTCGCTTGCCACCGACTGCGGCTTTGCCAGCACCGACTTCAACACGTGGCCGATGTTCGCGCCGATGTGGATGCTGTTTCTGAGCTGCGTCACCGCGAGTTCCGGTTCCACCGGCGGCGGCCTGAAAATGATCCGCGCGGTGCTCATGTTCCGCCAGGGCGCGCGCGAGCTCGAGCGTCAGCTGCACCCCGCCGCGCGCCTGCCGGTCAAGATCGGCGGCCACGCCGTGCCCAACCAGATCGTGTTCGCGATCCAGGCGTTCGTGATGATGTACATCGCCACCGTCGTGACGATGACGCTGGTGCTGCTGGCCAGCGGGCTCGATTTCGTCAGCGCGTTTTCCGCCGTCATCGCCTGCATCAACAACGCCGGCCCCGGCCTCAACGAGGTCGGTCCGGGGACGAACTACGCCAGCCTCAGCGACTTCCAGACCTGGGCGCTTGCCTTCACCATGCTGCTCGGACGGCTTGAACTCTTCACCGTATTCGTGTTGTTCAGCCGCGCCTTCTGGCGCGGCTGAGGGGCGGGCGCTGGTAACATCGCGGTCATCGAAGCCGGCCTGCCGCACGCCTGATGTCGCAAATACTCCCTGTCGTCCACATCCTGTCGAAGGTGCTGATGCTGTTTTCGGCAGCCTTCCTGCTGCCGTTGGCGATTTCGCTGGGGCTGGCGGACGGCGCCCACCGGGCCTACGACGAGGCGATCGTCATCGCCTTCGGGTCCGGGGTGGTGCTGTGGCTCTTTTCCCGCCGGGGCAAGCGCGAACTGCAGACCCGCGACGGCTTTTTGCTGGTGGTGATGATCTGGGCGATCCTGCCGCTATATTCCGCCATTCCACTGCTGGCCTACCTGCCCGATCTGAGCTTCACCGACGCCTATTTCGAAGCGGTGTCGGGGCTGACGGCCACCGGGGCGACGGTGCTGTCTGGGCTGGACAGCCTGCCGCCCTCGATCAACGTGTGGCGCACCGAAATGCACTGGATCGGCGGCATGGGCGTGATCGTGCTGGTGGTCGCGGTGCTGCCGATGCTGGGGGTCGGCGGCCGCCAGCTGTTCAAGGCCGAGACGCCGACGCCGATGAAGGACAGCAAGCTCACCCCACGCATGGCGGAAACCGCCAAGGGGTTGTGGCTGGTGTACGCGATCGTCACCGTTTTCTGCATCCTGGCACTGTGGGCGGGCGGCATGGGCTGGGTGGATGCGCTGGTGCATGCCTTCAGCGTGATGAGCCTGGGCGGCCTGTCCTCGCACGACGCCAGCCTCGGCTATTTCGATTCGGTCACGCTGGAGATCATCGTCATGGTGTTCGCGCTGATCGCCGGGGTCAGCTTTTCCACGCACTTCATGGCGTTCCGCATGCGCAGCCTGCAGGCCTACCGGTTCGACACCGAAATCCGCTGGACCTTCGGCGTGCTCGGCGCCAGCATCGTCGGGCTGACGTTCTATCTGCTTTACAAGGGCTATTACCTGGACTTTCCCGAAGCCTTGCGCTTCGCGGCGTTCAATACCATTTCGGTCGCCACCACGCTCGGGTTTTCCACCACCGATTTCAACGTCTGGCCCTTTTTCGCGCCGCTGTTCATGCTGTTCCTGTCGAGCTTCATCGCCGGCTCCGGCTCCACCGGCGGCGGCATCAAGATGCTGCGCGCCGTGCTGCTATACAAGCAGGTGTACCGCGAACTCATCAAGCTGGTGCATCCCAACGCCGCGGTCCACACCAAGCTCGGCAACCAGCCCGTGCCGAACAAGATCACCTATGCGGTGCTGGCCTTCCTGTTCATTTATGTGGCGTCCATCATCACCCTGTCATTCGTCCTCGCCGCATCCGGGCTCGACGTGTTTACCGCCTTCACCGCCGTGGTCGCCATGGTCAACAACACCGGTCCCGGCCTGGGACAGGTCGGCCCCGCCAGCACCTATGCTGTTTTGACGGACTTCCAGATCTGGGTGTGCAGCTTTGCAATGCTGCTCGGGCGGCTGGAGTTTTTCACCCTGCTGGTGGTGTTGACCCCTGTTTTTTGGCGAAAGTAGGAAGGGATAGATGCCGTCGATTGCTGACTTTGAAGCCATGCTGGCCGCCGGCCGCGACAACGCGCTGTTGCGTTATTCGCTCGGCAACGAATACCTCAAGCTGGGCGACGCGGCCAGGGCGGCCGAGCATCTGCGTCGCGCGGTCGAGCATGACCCGACGTATTCCGCCGCCTGGAAACTGCTGGGCCGTGCCCTGGCCGAGGCCGGGGCCCGGCAGGACGCGCTGGCCGCCTACCGGCAGGGCATCGCCGTGGCCGAAGCGCGCGGCGACAAGCAGGCGGCCAAGGAAATGGGGGTGTTCGCCAGGCGAATCGAAAAGCAGCTTGGGTTAGAATCGGGCGATTGAATTTTTCAGGAGCAGGAAATGACGCGGATGGTGAATTGTGTGAAGCTCGGGCGCGAAGCCGAAGGCCTGGCCTTCCAGCCGGTGCCGGGCGATCTGGGCAAGAAGATTTTAGAGAACGTGTCGAAGGAAGCCTGGAGCGGCTGGCAGCGCCACCAGACCATGCTGATCAACGAAAACCGCCTCAATCTGGCCGACCCGCAGGCGCGCAGCTACCTGATGGAACAGATGGAGCGCTATTTCTTCGGCGGCGGCAATGTCGACGCCGCGACAGGCTACGTTCCGCCCGCCAAGTAGTGCGTGGTTGTTGACGCTTCAGCGGCTTTACAACCACGGCCTACCCCTTGCGGGTAAACCGGCAGGCTGTAAACAAAAACGGGCGCCCTGGCGCCCGTTTTGTTTGATGGCCAGAAACTACAGCACTTCTTTTTCGATTTCTTCCAGCGAGGTGTGGCGCACGTCCTTGCCCTTCACCATGTAGACCACGTATTCCGACATGTTCTTGGCGTGGTCGCCCATGCGCTCGATCGCCTTGGTGACGAACAGGATGTCGATGAAGACCGAGATGGTGCGCGGGTCTTCCATCATGAAGGTGATGAGGTGGCGCAGGTTGAGGCGGAACTCCTCGTCCACCGCCTGGTCCTGGCGGGCGATTTCCACCGCCTTGGTGGCATCCAGGCGGGCGAAGCCGTCGAGCGCCTTCCTCAGCATGTCGAGCACCAGATCGGACATGTATTTGACTTCGGAGAAGCGCGGCAGGCTGATGCGCTCGGCCTGGTGGATCAGCTTGGCCATGCGCGCGATCTTGGCGGCCTCGTCGCCGATGCGCTCGAGGTCGGTGATGGTCTTCACCACCATCATCACCATGCGCAGGTCGGACGCGGTCGGCTGGCGGCGCGCGATGATGTGGGTGCAGTCCTCGTCGATCGCCACTTCCAGCGCATTGACGGTGTGGTCGTTGGCGTCGACCCGCTCGGCCAGATCCATATTGCCCGAGATGAGCGCCTCGACCGCATTGACGATCTGTTCCTCGACCAGGCCACCCATTTTCAGCACGTTGGCGCGCACGGCTTCGAGCTCGGCGTCGAACTGCTTGTAGGTGTGTTCAGTGGGCATGTTGTAAGACCTTTTCAATAATTCTCATTCGATTATATGCGCCGGATTGTGACGAATCCATGAACGGTCTCTCAACGGGTGCTGAAGGGCAGCGCGTAACGCGAGCCGTCGAGGTCGAGATACAGCGTCCAGTCGCGCCGCCCGCTGACGCACACGGGCAGGGTCACCTTCGAGGCGAAGGTGCCGCGTGCGGCCGGATGCAGATCGTAGCGGTTGAAGCCCATGTCCATGCCGACCATCTGGAATTCGGCGCTGATTCTGGCGGCATTGGGCGCCGTGACCGTGAGCTCGAAGGCTTCCAGCGGCACCGGCTGCGCGGAAAAGCGCACGCTCGCCGCGCCGCCGCGATGGCTGAAGGCGCAACCGGCCAGGGGGTCGGCGCAGCTGACCGCCACCGCCTCGGCCGGGCGCTTCAGCCACCAGCCCGCCACCGCGACCGCCACCAGCGCGACCACCAGCAGCAGCGGCGCCGCGACCCGCTTCATGTCCACGCCCCGCGCAGCAGCGCCACGCCGTGCGCGCCGTGCGACTGCGCCAGCGCCACGTCGTCGCGCCCCAGCCCGCCGAGGCCGTAGACCGGAATCGGGCTGGCGGCGGCGAGCTCGGAAAAGGTGTCCCAGCCGAGCGTGGCCGCGCCCGGATGGGTGAGCGTGGGCAGCACCGGCGACAGCAGCGCGTAGTCCGCCGCGAGCGCGGCGGCGTGCGCCAGCTCGGCGGCATCGTGGCAGGACACGCCCACCCAGCCGCAATCGGGGCGCGCGGCAAGCTTGGCGGCGGCGGCCGAATCGAGGTGCACGCCGTCGGCGCCGGCCGCCTGCGCCAACTCCAGGCTGCCGTTGACCAGCACGCGCGCGCCGCGTGCGTGGGCGCGGCGCACGGTCTCGCGCGCCAGTGCCAGGCGCGCGTCGTCCGGCAGCGTCTTGTCGCGCAGCTGGATCAGCCGCAGGCCATTGGCGAGCGCCACGTCCAGCCGCGCCAGGAAGCTGTCGACGCCGAGCGACTCGGCGTGCGAAATGCCCAGCAGCGGCGGCAGCGACAGCGCCTTCAGGACCGGGAAATTGGCGGGCAGCAAGGGGGTGACCTCGACCGCGTCGGGCAGCTGCCAGGAAAACACCTGCCCCTCGTGCGGGTGCGGCGTGCCCTGCCAGTCGAACACGCGGAAGAAATTCAGCCGCACCGTCGCGTGCGGGTAGTCGAACACCCGCGTGATCCAGCGGCAGGGGCGGCTGACGACGATACCGAGTTCCTCGTGCAGTTCACGCGCCAGCGCCGCTTCCAGCGATTCGCCCGCCTCTACCTTGCCGCCGGGAAATTCCCAGTAGCCCGCATAGGGCTTGCCCGGCGGGCGCTGCGCCAGCAGCACCCGGCCATCGGGCTGGGTCAGCACCGCGGCAACGACGATTAATTCGTTCTGGGCATCACGTTTGCCCCCTCCCCCATCTGGGGGGAGGGTTGGGGAGAGGGAAGGTGTGCTGCTGGACAGGCTCATTTCCGCCCCGCCCAATCCCGCGCGAACTGCCACGCCACCCGCCCGTTGCGTGCGCTGCGGCCGAGCGACCATTGCAGGGCGGCACGCTCGAAGCTGTCGTCCGGCGGCGCACCGAGACTGACGGCCCAGTGGCGGGCGATTGCCAGATAGGTGTCCTGATCCAAGCCATGAAACGACACCCACAGCCCGAAACGGTCGGACAGCGAGACCTTTTCCTCGGTCGCTTCGCCCGGATGCACTTCGCCGCCGAGGTGCTTCGCCTCCAGGTTCTCCGCCATGTATTCCGGCATCAGGTGGCGGCGGTTGCTGGTGGCGTAGATCAGCACGTTGTCGGAGGGCCCCGCCAGCGAGCCGTCGAGCGCGGCTTTGAGGCTGGCATAGCCCGGCTCGTGCTCGCCGAACGTGAGGTCGTCGATGAAGACGACGAAACGGAAATCGGCGTCCGCCAGCAGGTCGAACAGGTCGGGTAGATGCGGCAGCCCGGCCTTGTCGACCTCGATCAGGCGCAGTCCGCGCGCAGCGTATTTGGCATGCACCGCCTTCACCAGCGAGGACTTGCCGCAGCCGCGCGCGCCGGTGAGCAGCACGTTGTTGGCGGGCTTGCCGGCGACGAACTGGCGCGTGTTGGCATCGACCCGCTGCTTCTGCTCGTCGATCGCCAACAGATCCTTCAGCGCCACCCGCTGCGGGTGCAGGATGGGCTTCAGCCCCCCCGTCTGCGCCGACCAGCGCGCCGCGCGGACGGTTTTCCAGTCGGGCGCGGCGGCGGCCGGGGCTTCCAGGCGGTCGAGCAGGTGGGCAAGGCGCGGCAGCAGGGCGGCGAGATCGGTCATGGCGTGATTCTAGCGGATGCCGCGTCCGCGTCGGAGGCGTCGCCGCTTAAGAAAAAATTAGGCTCCGCCTAGCAAAGACTTAGCAACGCGTCCGCAAAAACCTGCCTAAGCTCTGTTTCATCCGGGTGCAGGGTGCGCCCGTTGACGAACGAGGAGACGACATGAACACCTTCCTGAAAATCGCCGCACTTGTGCTCGCGGTCTGGACGAGCCCGGCCTGGGCCGGCCCGGCGGACGACATCCGCCACGGCCGCTACCTGATCCAGATTTCCGGCTGCAATGACTGCCACACCGCCGGCTACATGCAGAAAGACGGCCATGTACCGGAGGCCGAATGGCTGACCGGCGATGCGATGGGCTGGCAGGGGCCGTGGGGCACGACCTACGCGGCCAACCTGCGCCTTTTGTTCAGCCAGATCGACGAGAAGGCCTGGCTCGTGCGGGCGCGCCAGCCGATGCGGCCGCCGATGCCGTCGCCCAGCCTGCGCGCGATGAGCGGCGCCGACCTCAGGGCGATCTACCGCTACGTGAAGAGCCTGGACGTGAAAGGCCCACCCGCGCCGGCCTACGTGCCGCCCGGCGGCAAGGTGGCGACGCCGTATTTCGACTTCACGCCGAAGAACCTGCCGCCGGTGGCGGGCAAGTAAGAGGCACCCGGACAGGAGCCCGACATGAACGCCCCCGAAATCATCTGGCCGCGCAAGACGCGCGAGCTTCACAACCATCACTTCGATTCCACCATCTGGAACGAGTTCGCTTTCCGCGGCGACGACGTCGTCATCGCCACCTACGCCAAGTCCGGCACCACCTGGACCCAGCAGATCGTCGCGCAGATGCTGTTCGGCGGCGATCCGGCGCTGGCGGTGGCCGAGCTGTCGCCCTGGCTCGACCTGCGCGTGCCGCCCAAGGCCGTCAAGCTCGAAGCCGTGGCGGCGCAGACCCACCGCCGCATCCTCAAGACGCACCTGCCGGTCGACGCGCTGGTGTTTTCGCCGCGCGCGAAATATCTCTACATCGCGCGCGACGGCCGCGACGTCGTGTGGAGCCTATACAACCATCACGCCAATGCCAACGTCGCCTGGTATGGCGCACTGAACGACACGCCGGGGCGGGTGGGCGCGCCGATCGAGCCGCCGCCTGCCGATGTCCGCCAGTACTGGCGCGACTGGCTGGACCGCGACGGCCATCCCTTCTGGCCGTTCTGGGACAGCGTCAGAAGCTGGTGGGCGATTCGCCACCTGCCGAACGTGCTGCTGCTGCATTTCGCCGACCTCAAGCGCGACATGGAAGGGCAGATGCGGCGCATCGCGGCCTTCCTCGACATCGACATCGACGAAGCGCGCTGGCCGGCCATGGTCGAATACTGCAGCTTCGACTGGATGAAGAAGAACGCGACGCAAAGCGTGCCGCTCGGCGGCGCGTTCTGGGACGGCGGCGCGGAAACCTTCATCCACAAGGGCGTCAACGGCCGCTGGGCCGATACGCTGACGCGCGCGGACTGCGCCGAATACGAGGCGCGCGCCGAACAGGAGCTGGGCGCGGCATGCGCGCGCTGGCTGGCGAACGGAGGATTGCAGCGGTAGCGCTGCGTAGGAGCGGCGTCCACGCCGCGATCAGCTTTCGCCGATCATCGGAATTTCGCGCCTTGGAAGGCGCTCCTACAAATGGATAGCGATCCGGTGAGGTCGATTCCCGGCCGCAATTACCACGGCATCGGGACGGCTGGACCCCGGCGCCTCCTTGCCGAGGCTTACCCGGCGTTCAGCTGCAGCGGCCGCGCGAGTTCCAGCCGGAAGCGTCCGCGTCCGGTCTTTTCCAGTGCGATCTGCGGACAGCGTTCGGCGAGTCGGCGCGCGAGCAGGATCAGCCGCGTTTCCAGGTTGTCGCCAAAGTCCGGCAGCGGCAGGCGCGGGTCGCGGCGCAGTTCACGGTTGCAGAAATCGCGCCGGCCGCTCGCCGCGTGTTCGTTGAGCAGGGTCCACAGGATGCTGCCGGCGACGCCCTTGATGAGGTAGTCGTTGTCGACGAACACGCTGTGGTCGTGGGCGAAGTAGCGCACCGCGAGCGGCGCGCCGGAAGGCGCGGGCGCGGGCGCGGCGAGGGCAGGCTCGGCGTCGTCCGGCAAGGCGGCGAGCTGGACGATCAGGGCGGCGAGGTGACGGCCATAGACGACCAGCGCGTCCTCGTCGGCGTGGCTGAAAAAGGCGTTCTCTTCGCTCTCCGCGTAGAGCACGCCAACCAGATACTCGCCGTGGGTCAGCGGCACCGCGATCTGGCTGTGCGGATCGGCCAGCACCGGCAGCGGGATGCGCGGCGACGCCGGGTCGGCCACGTAAAGCGCGGCGTGGTAGGTGTAGTCGCCGGTGTGGTAGTTGATGCGCACCGGGATGGCCTCGCGTGCGGCGACCCCGATGAGGCCCTCGCCCAGCGCCACCTCGGCGCCCACGCCGGACGCCGAGTAGCCCAGGCTCGCTAATGTGTAGAGCGCGCCGCCGGTTTCGTCGAGCAGGGCCAGCAGCGCGTGGCGGATGCCGAAACCGTGCGCCAGCGCGGCGAGCGCGCGGTCTGCCAGGCGGGTCAGGTCGTCGCATGCGCCGAGGTGGGCGAAGGTTCTGCGCAGCTTCAACAGCGCGTCGGGCGGGGCGGGCGCCGGCAGCAGGCGCGGGTCGACGTTCTCGATGTCGAGCACGCGGTAAACGTCCGCGCCGCGCAGCGCAAACACCTTGGCCATGCCGCTGCGGGCCGCGATGCCGGCGAGCTGCGCCTTCATGTATTCGAACAGCGGGCCGGACGTTTCCGTGCGCAGGTAATGCACTTTCAGGCGGAAGTGGCGAAAGCTTTTCGGCTCGATCACCTGCACCTGGGCGTAGGGATGGGCCAGCACGTTCTCGCGCGTCTTGCTGAAGAACTGGAACGACAGCGCCACGTGCTCCGAATCCACGTAGTGCACCTGCGAGGCATAGGCCACGTTGGGCGTGCCGTCGGGCGACGCGGTCGCCACCACCGCCGGGATGGCGCCGTCGAGGCAGGGCCGCAGCGATTCGAGGGAAATGTTCATGTGTGCGCCAGCACCCGTCCGGCGTCCGGCCCCGGGGTTTGGTCGAACACGATGTCCGGCGCAAAGCGCAGCGCCACCAGATCATCGGTCGGCAGAACCCCCGCCAGCGTGGCGCTCAGCCCTGCCGCGTAGCCCAGCGTCTCCAGTTCGGCGCCGAATGCCGCCACGCAGCGCGCACTTGCCGCGTGGTGCGCCGCGCTCACCCCCACCCGTGCGGCGCGTGCCGCCTTCAGCTGCAGCGTCGCATGCGTGGCCGGGCGGCTCGCCACCAGCGTGATGGCGCTGCCCGCGTCCAGCGATTCCAGCACCGCCCGCCCGCGCGAGGCCGACAGCAGCACCGTCAGCGAGCGGCGGTCGCGCGCAACCACGAGGCCTTGCGCCCGGCACACGCACGGCCAGCCGTCGCGCCCCACCGCGCCGACGTTCATCGACAGCGTGCCCTGCAGGAAGGCGGTCTGGTCGGGGGTCAGCAGCACGCTCATGGCATCAGGTGCGGTACTCCGCGTTGATCTTCACGTAATCGTAGGAAAAGTCGCAGGTCCACACCGTGGCGTCGACGGTGCCGCGATTGAGCACCACGCGCACGGTGATTTCCGCTTCCTGCATCACCGCCGCGCCTTGCGCTTCGGTGTAGCTTGCGGCGCGGCCGCCCTTCTCCGCCACCAGCACGTCACCCAGATACACCTTGAGCGCGTTCACATCGAGGTCCATCACGCCGGCGTAGCCGATCGCGGCGAGGATGCGGCCGAGGTTGGGGTCGGAGGCGAAGAAGGCGGTCTTGACCAACGGCGAGCGCGCGATGGCGTAGGCGATCTGCTTGCATTCGGCGCGGTCGCGGCCGCCCTCGACCGCCACGGTGATGAACTTGGTCGCGCCCTCGCCGTCGCGCGCCATCGCCTGCGCGAGCTCGATGGCGACGTCAGCGAGGGCCGCTTTCAGTGCGGCATAGTCGGCGCCGGCGGCGTCGGCGATTTCAGCGTTGCCGGCCTGGCCGGTGGCGATGAGGATGAAGCTGTCGTTGGTCGAGGTGTCGCCGTCGACGGTGACGCAGTTGAACGAGACGTCGGCCACCTCCTTCACCAACTGCTGCATCAGAGCGGGCGCGATCGCCGCGTCGGTCGCCACATAGCCGAGCATGGTCGCCATGTTGGGGTGGATCATGCCGGAGCCCTTGGCGATGCCGGTCACCGTCACTGTCCTGCCGCCGACCTGCGACTGGCGGCTGGCGCCCTTGGCGACGATGTCGGTGGTCATGATCGCGTGCGCGGCCTCGCTCCAGTGCGTAGGCGCAAGGTCGGCCTGCGCGGCGGGCAGCGCCGGCAGGATCTTGTCGATCGGCAGAGGCTCGAGGATGACCCCGGTGGAAAACGGCAGCACGTTTTCAGCCTTGCAGCCGAACAGCTGCGCGGCCGCCGCGCAGGTGCGGCGCGCGCGATCGAGGCCTTCCTCGCCGGTTCCGGCGTTGGCGTTGCCGGTATTGATCACCAGCGCGCGGATGGAGCCGCCGCTTTGATCAATCTGGCCGAGATGCTGTTTGCAGACCGTCACCGGCGCGGCGCAGAAGCGGTTTTGCGTGAACACGCCTGATACCCGCGAATTCGGCGCAAGCTCGATCAGGGTGATGTCGCGCCGCCCGGGTTTCTTGATGCCGGCGGAGGCGATGCCGAGGCGCACGCCGGCAACCGGCAGCAGGGAGGCGGGATCGGGGGCGGTGAGCTTGACGGGCATGGCGGCTTGGCGAACTGGAAAGCCGCTATTTTATGCCGCGCATCGCCAAACGGCAGCGGGCCGGGTTTACTGCGTGCGTCCGAGCAACGAATTCACCGCGCGGCGGAATCCCGGCCGCCACGGCCACACCGGGTCATGTTCGATGGAGCGCGCCAGCGCCGCCAGCGCAATCAGCGCGAATACGGCAAACAGCGACTGCGAAACGAACTGGCGCGGGGTGAGCATGCCGAGGGGCGTGTCGAGAAAGCCAGGTACATAAAACAGGCTGGCAAATGCCGCAAACAGAAAAGCCGGCCCCAGGTACATGGCATCCCCCATCGTTATCACATGCTTGTGACGAGAGCTACGCAAGCCCTGTGCCAGGCAAACAAAGCGCCGCAAATACAATGGGCTAGGTGTGCTGCGGCGGCCGTTGCGCGTGCCGGATGTAAATTAATCCGACAGCGTCTACTTGGCCGGCAGGGTGGTGAGCTTGCGCAGGATTTCGTGCGACAGCGAGTAGAACTGCGGCGTCGGGCCGAGGTCCTCGTAGATCGGGTCGCCGTAGTCGTCTTCGGCAATGACGCGGTTGCCGGGGATGTAGGGCATGGCCACCTCAAGCTCGTCCAGCGCGGCGCGGATCAGGTCGGCCATCAATTGGGAATCGCTGCGGCCGGGATACATCATGTGCAGGGCTTCAACCCGTGCAGCATCGCGGAGCGGCAAATGCACGGTGTAGGCACGCACGTCCGTACGTGCATGGCCCTCCGTGCCCCAGCGTTGGATCAGTTCGGCGATGCGCATGAAACGTCCTTTTCTCCGCAATGATTTTTTTATAGCAAAGCCCATCGCAAGGCAAAGCCGGATTTCGGACGGGCAGGGTTTATTTTATCCGCTGCCACACCAGTGTGCGATTGTTCGACGGCATGGCGACATCCTGCTGCAGGACCAGGCCCTGCGCGCGTGCCAGCGCGTCCACCGCCTCGAAATCGCGCACCCCGGAGGCCGGGTCGCGCGACTTCAGCCAGGCGTCGAAACGGGCATTGCTGTCCGAAGTGAAGGCGCCGTTGTAATTGAACGGGCCGTACACCGCCAGCACGCCGCCCACTTCCAGCACCGTGCCCACGCCTTCGAAGCATTTTTCCACCTCGGGCCAGCTCATGATGTGCAGGGTGTTGGCCGAGAACACCGCGTCGTAGCGCCCGCTGGGCCAGTCGGGCTGGTTGACGTCGAGCGCCAGCGGCGGCAGCACGTTGGGCAGGGCGGCCTCCTCGAGCCAGGCCCGGATGCCTGCATGATGCTGTGTCACGTCGGCGGTCTGCCAGACGAGGTGCGGCAGCTCGGGCGCGAAATACACCGCGTGCTGGCCGGTGCCGCTGCCGATCTCCAGCACCCGGCGGAAGTCGGCGAAGACGTCGCGCAGCACCGCGATGATCGGCTCACGGTTCTGCACGCAGGATTCGGCAAAGGGCTTCTCTGACACCTTAATTCTCCATTTGAATCAGCCGGCCGTCGGCCAGCAAGAGCGCGGCATGGACCGGCTTGCCGGCATAGAGTTCGGCCAGCAGGACCCGGTAGCCGGCGAGCTGGGCTCGATGGCGCTCGGCCAGCTGCGCATCGGACAGGTTGCGGCTGTCGTCGCCGGTTTTATAGTCGATCAGCCACACCGCGTCGTCGAATTCCACCACGCGGTCGAGTCGTTGCAGGCGGCCGCTGTCGTCCAGCAGCGACCATTCATTGTGGGCGCGCCGGTACTGTGCGGGCTCGAAAAAGCGCGCCAGGTGCGGCCGCGCCAGCAGCGCGCGCGCCGCGGCCTCGGTGGATTTCAATTCGGCCTCCAGCCCCAGGCGCGCCGCCAGGCCAGGCAGGTCGCGCGGCGTGCCGGGCGGGGCATGGTGTTCAAGGCAGGCGTGGAACAGCTCGCCGCTTGCCGCCGCCGGATGGGCACTCGGCGGGGTGACGCGTTGCCCGACCGCTGGGGCGTCGATACGGGCCGGTACGGCGGCGGTTGCGGTTGCCTCGGCAGCGGCGGTCGGCAGGTCGGCCGGCAGGCCCAGGTTTTGCCAGGCCGCACCGACGCGTGCAAGCCAGTCATTTTTGTTGGCGGCGCCGCTCACGATCAGTCCCTGCGCGGCGCGGGTCAGCGCCACGTACAGCAGGTTGTCGGATTCGCGTTGTGCGAGCTTCGCCTCTTCCTCGAACCAGCTTTCCCGTGCCGTCCCCCGGTCGTCCGCTTTGCCGAACAGCGAAAAGTGCAGCGGCCGCGCGGCCTCGGGCGGCCACGGCGCCAGCACCGCATAGCTGTCGCCGCGCGCGTGGTCGCTGCCGCCGAGCAGCCAGACGATCGGTGCTTCCAGTCCCTTGGAACCGTGGATGGTCAGCAGGCGCACCGCGTTCTCGCCGTCGGCCGCCAGCCCCTCGCCGGGGGCGGCGTCGGCATCGTCGATCAGCGACGCCAGCTCGCGCACGAAGCCGGCCAGCGTGGGGTAGCGCCCGGCGTCCTGTGTCAGTGCCAGTTGCATGAAGGCGCGCAGGTTGGCGGCGACCTGCGGCCGCAGCGCCTCCGGCACGGCGGCGGCGTAGTGCGCTTCGATATCGCCTTCGAAATAGATGCGGTCGAGCAGGTCGTGCACCGGCAGCGTGCCGCAGTGGGCGCGCCAGCGGATCAGCAGGCGCGCGGCGCGCGCCAGGGCGGCGGGGCAATCGGGTTCGGCGGCGAGCGCAAGCAGGCGTTCCCACCCGCGCGGTTCGCTGCCGGGCGCGAACACCCGCAGCAGGTCGTCGTCGCCGCAGCCGAAGACCGGGCTCTTCAGCACGTGCGCCAGCTTCAGGTCGGCGTGCGGCAGCAGCAGGGTTTCGATCAGCGCGATCACGTCCTGCGCCTCCAGCGCGTGCAGCAGGCCGCCGCGGCGCGAGGTGATGAAGGGAATGTGCGCGGCTTCCAGTTCGCGCTCATACAGATGCAGGTGGGTGCGCTTCCGCACCAGCGCCATGACGTCGCCGGGGCGCGCCGCGCGCAGGCCACCGGCCTTGTCCGTCACCCCCCAGCGGCCCAGCACCTCGTCGCGCAACACCCGGGCAAACTGTCGCGCCTCCGCGTGCACGGCACGGTCGTCGGCTTCCGGCTGCGGCGTGGTGAGCGGGTTGCGCATACCGGCCGCTTCGGCTTCGGTTTTTTCCACCTGCACCGGCAGGCTGCGCAGCGCGCCCGCGCGGTCTGCGTTGGCCGGCGCATGCGTGTGTTCGGCAAAGCCTTCCATGCCGGCGAACACCGGGTTGATCGCCTGCACCACCGCAGGCGCCAGGCGGCGCGTCATGTCGGTGCTGAAGCGCGCGGCGTCGAAATGCGCGTGCAGGAAATCCGCCGCCGCGTCGAACACCCGCGCCTCGCCGCGGCGGAAGCGG
This sequence comes from Gammaproteobacteria bacterium, assembly GCA_018820765.1. Lineage (GTDB taxonomy): Bacteria > Pseudomonadota > Gammaproteobacteria > Burkholderiales > Thiobacillaceae > Thiobacillus. The sequence goes on along the minus strand of JAHJNN010000017.1, from coordinate 528,969 downwards.
TAGATCGCCTGCTTTGGATCGCCCACCATGAACACCGTCATGTCGCTGTCGGCGCCGCGCGCCTCCAGCAGCCAGGTCGACAGCGCCTGCCACTGCAGCGGATTGGTGTCCTGGAATTCGTCGAGCAAGAGATGCCGATAGCGCGCGTCCAGCTTCAGCGCCAACGCCGGCGCGTGTTCCTCGCTGGCGAGCAGGCGGCAGGCCAGCCATTCGGCATCGGCAAAATCGATCACCCCCTGCTGCGCCTTGGCGTCCTGATAGGCCGCTAGCAGCGCGTGGCCGAGCAGCAGGCCGTGGCGATTGAGGGCCCAGATGCGCTGGTCGGTCTGGATCGCGGTGATGGTTTCGAGCGCGCTTTCCAGCGTATCGAGGTCGCGCAGGTAGGTGTCGAGCTCGGCGCCGAGCGCTTTTTCCAGTTCCCGGGTCGCCTGTTTCTTGCGCCGCTTGCCCGCCGTCATCAGGTGCTTCATCAGCGCCGCGTGTGCGAGGTCGGGCGCGAGTTCCGGGCTGCGCAGGATTTCCGGCGCGCGCGCCTGTTCGCTCTTGCCGCCCTTTTCCAGCGCGTAACCGACCCGCTTCACCCGCGCCACCATCGCTTCGTCGGCCCAGAATGCCGCCACCGGATCGCTGTCCAGGTCGGGGTGCAGGCCCGGTCGCAATTGTTCCAGCGCATGGCTCACCGGATCGGCCGGGCCGTCGGTGTAGGCCCACCACTCGGCGCGGGCATCGAGAAAATGGCGCAGCAGCGCGCGCAGGTTGTGCTCGCCGATATCGGCCAGTAGTGCCAACAGGGCCGTGCCCGTGCCCTCCGGCGACTCCGGCGCCGCCGCCCACTGCGCGAGCAAGCGGTCGCGCACCTCGTCCTGCAACTGTCGGGTGCGTTCCAGCAGCGGCGCCCCCCACGGCAGCCCGGCTTCCAGCGGTGCGCGTTTCAGGAGATCGAGAAACCAGCCGTGGAAGGTCGTCACCGTCGGCCCCGGCTGCGCGGTCAGCACCGCTTCCAGCAGCCCGCGCGCGCGCGGCAGCAGCGCGTCGATCTCGTCATCCGGCACCGCCCGCTCGCGCAGAAACGCGCGCACCGTCGCGTCGTCCTCCAGCGCCAGCACTCGCAGCCAGGCATGCAGACGGTCGGTCATTTCCTGCGCCGCCTTGCGGGTGAAGGTGATCGCTAGCAGTTCCGAGGGCTCGGCGCCCACCAGCAGCAGGCGCAGCATGCGCGACACCAGCAGCCAGGTCTTGCCGCTGCCGGCGCAGGCTTCCACCACCGATGAGCGGGCGGGGTCGAGTGCGGCTGCGGTGTCGAGGGGATGGGTCACGGGTTCACAGACTTAAACTTCCATGCGCAGCACATTTCGCGCAATGGTGTAGCAGTGCAGACTGGTCGGGACGAATTCGATGCGTACACCGTTTTCTTCACCCATTCCGGCTGCGGTCAGCGTGGTGACGACCGGGGGGCGGGCCAGTGCGTGTTCGGTTGCCAGCGCGCGGATGCCGCGCAACAGGCTCCAGTCGCTGAAACAGGTGTCGCTCCATTTGATTTCCACCGCGAAGCGCGGCTTCTGCGTGCGCGGGTCGAGCGACACCAGATCGACTTCCAGATCGCTGCGTCCCTGCTTCCAGCGGGCGTAGTGCAGCGACTCGATGGTGCGGGTGCTGTGCAGCCATTGGCTGAACACGGCTGTTTCTGCCAGTGAGCCGATGGCCTCGTCGTGGGTGTCGACGTAGCCGAACAGCGCCGCACGTATTGATGGGTTGGTGAGATACACCTTGAATGTGCGGGCACGCTTCAGGCGCCGGGCGTTGTTATCCAGCCGGTGCATTCGCTTGATGAGGAAGGACGCTTCCAGATACTCCAGGTAGTCCATCAGTTTGGTACGGCTGATGCCGGTTTCCCGAGCTAGATTTTCCGGGCTGACCTCGTCCCCTGTGTTGTAAGCCAGCACATTGAAAAAGCGGTTTAACTCTTGCGTGTCGCTGATGCCATATAGGCTAGGCAGATCCTTCAGCAACACTTTTTCGACGATATCTTCGCGTAAGAAACGGGATGGATTTGTACGCACGGCGGGGTTCATTACAGCCTCGGGAAAGCCGCCGAAATTCAGATAATTGATGAACTCCTGATTCAGCGCTTCAATCGACGTGGCGCGGTATACGGGCGCCCCCTCTCCGGGCAATTCGATAATCAGGGCGTCCTCGCGCTGGGCAAATTGCAGATATTCGGCAAATGTCAGAGGCGGCAGCATGAAGTCGGTAAACCGCCCGGCGCCGGATTCCCGGCTTTTCATCCGCAGCGCCGCAGCAGCAGAGCCGCTTGCCACGAAACGAATTTGACGGAATGTATCCACCAGTGATTTCAGGTGAACTTCCCAGTCCTTCACATACTGGATTTCATCAAAAAACACCCACAGGCGGCGAGCAGGATCATGCCGATGCAAATCAATAAACGTACGCACCAAGCTTTCCAGCGAGCGTCCGGAATAAAGCGGTGTATCCAATGAGAGCTGAAGAATGTCGATGCCTGCAACATCCTCATCCAGCAAGGCTTGTACTGCCTGCGCCAACATGACTGTCTTGCCTACGCGTCGCGGACCGATCAATACCACAGCGCGATGGACCTCTATTGCCCGCATCAACTTCAGAAACGGCCCGAAATAGGCCCGCCGTGGCCACGCCCGCCGCTCGGAATCGATTCCCGCCCCAGCCACCCACCAAGGGTTTTCCAGCGCCATGCGCTTTTGCACCTCACGTAGGGGGATTTCGAATGGTTTTCGTGTAGCCATTTTTTGAAGTGCTCAGAATGTCAATTTAGTGTAATGTAAAAAACACTAATCGAACATTAGCAGGTAAGCCTTTTCCGATCAAATGGTTATGGTGTCCCGCTGCGTGATTGCTTATCTACTGGATGCCCCACATCCCCTTGCGGCACAGCCCGCGCGCTTCGCAGTATCTGCAGATGCCGTCTATGCCGTGAGCGGGCAGCGCGGCATGCTGGGCGATGGCTTCGAGCAGCTGCGGCAGGCGCAGGCTGATGGCGGCGACGTCGGTCTCAAAGTCGAGTTCGAGCGCGGCGACGGGGGTTTCGTTGATCGGCAGGTAGGCCGCGGCGGCTTCGCACAGCCAGGCGTAGAAGGGCAGCTGCACGGTTTCGTCCGGTGCCTTGAGCTTTTTCCTCAGGCCTTGTGCGGCGCTGGTCTTGTAGTCGATCACGTAGCGGGCGTCGCCTTCGCTTGAATTGATGCGGCGATCGACGCGGTCGACGCGGCCGTGCAGGGTGATCTCACCCAGACCGGCAACGGTGTGCGGCACCGCGAAATCGGTTTCGCCGGATTCATAGCGCCAGCCGGCGGCCGCGTGGGCGAGCCAGGCGTCGATGTAGGCGGGCTGGATGGTTCCCCATTTGCTGCGCCAGGCGGCGGCGGTCCAGGCGGGCAGGGTGGCGAATTCGGCGACGGAAATGGCGTTCAGCTGGGCCAGCGCGGCGTCGCGTTCAAGCGGCGGCGCGCTGTCGTGAAAGGCTTTCAGGATGCGGTGCAAGGCGTTGCCGTAATCGCTCTTGTCGAGCGCCTCGTCGGCCTCGCCGAGTTCGCGGATGCCGAGCACGCTGCGCGCGAAAAACCGGTAGGGACAGTCGAGCAGGCTCTGGTAGGCGCTGGGCGAATAACGGCGCGGCAGTTGCGCGGCCGTGACCGTCGGCGCAGGCTGCATGGAGGCGCCGGGCAGCGGGCTGGCGTGCGTGGGCGGCGTGCCGATCGTTTGTTCGGGCAGATCGGCGCCCCACGCGGCCCGGTGCAGCGCCTGCAGCCGCAGCACCAGCGGCGAAGCCGGGTTGGGCTCGTCGTTGTTCCAGGCCTGCCAGCTGATGAGCGCGGGCCCCTGGATCAGCAGCTGCATCAGGTCGGCGGTGGCGGCCTCGGCGTCTTCGGCCGCAGTCGACAGACCCAGTTGTGCGCGGGTGGCCTGGGAAAACAGGCCGGGCGCGGGGCGCGCGGGCAGGTGGCGGGCGTCGGCGCCGATTACCGCGACGGCGTCGAACAGGCGCCCGCGCGCCGCGGGCAGCGAGGTCAGCACGAGGGGACTGGCGACGCCAGCGTCGATGAAGCTGGCCGACTCCAGCGCCAGGTTGAGCCAGCGCCGCCACTCATTGAAGCCGTATTTTTCCGTGTCGTCCGCCAGGTCGCGGCGCAGGGTGTCGAGCGTGTCGAGCACGCCGGCGCCGGCGGCGTCGGCCCGGAGCGGCGCGACGGCATCCAGTCTGGCGAGGCTGTCGATGAGGCGCGCGAGCCATACCGCGAGCGGCGCGCGGCGTTGTTCGAATCTCTGGCGGGCATCGAACAGCGCGGCGAGCCAGGCGGGAAGCGCGGCGAATTCACCGTGCGCCAGCCGCTGCATGTCGGCCATGCCCTGCGACACCCCATGCCGGCGCAGGGCGAGTTCGAACGCGAGCACCTGATCCTGGCGCGCGGCGGGCTCGCCCAGCACGAAGGGCGATTTCAAGAGGTCGAGCAGCTCGACGTGCGGGAAATCGCTCGCCACGCATTCGAGCCAGCGGTCGATGACTGCGGCGGCGGCGGTGGTCGACAGCGTCCAGCCGGTTTCGTCGGCGACCAGCACCTCCATGCGTTCGAGCAGCGCGCGCACCCGGCGCGCGGTTTCGCGGTCGAGCGCGATCAGCACGAGGTCGCGCCGGCCATCATTCAGTTGCCCGGCGACCCAGCTGGCGACGGCGCGCGCTTCGGCTTCCAGGTGCGGCGCCGGGCCGAGCGTGATGCGATCCTGCAGCGGCGAGGCGGGAATGCGCCGGGCCAGCAGGGCGGCGCGGTCGCGCAGCGGCGGATCGGTCCGCTGCCAGGCCTGCCGCAGGGTAAAGGCGATATCCGCTTCGGCGTCCGGCTCGAACAGGGTAAGCGGGGCATGCTCGGCGCAACGCGCGAGAAACTGCTGCTCGACGGCGGTGAGTGTGCCCAGCGCATAGCCATAAATCGCTTTGGGCCCAGCGTTCGCCCCCTCCCCTGTTCGGGGGGAGGGTTGGGGTGAGGGGGGGTGCGTGGAGGCCTGAATAATCTCAAGCAAGCGGTTAAGCGCGCGTGCATAGCGCGCCTGCGGGTCATGGCCGTCGTTGTTGAGCGCCTGCCACACCGTCTCGATCAATGCCGTTTCGCGGTCGAGCGCGTCGGCATGCAGTGCGCGGATGCGCGAGCCGATGGCGCCGCCCAGCCGTGCGGCGGACAGTTCGTCGGCCAGCTGCAGGAGTTCGTTGGCGAGCGTCCACCTGTCGACCGTGCCGAGCCAGTCGACGCGCCGCAGCACGCCGTGCAGGCGCGCCAGGCGCCGCGCCTGCGGTTCGGCGCGACCGTCGGCCACGGTTTCGGTCCAGGTCTTCAGCGGGGTGATGGTCGGCGGGATGAGTACGCGACGGCCGGCAGCCTGCGCCAGCGCGCGAGCAAAATCCTGGCCGGCGCGGTGATTGGGGACGAGCACCGTCAGCCCGGACAGGTCGGGCAGGCGGCCGGCATGAAGATCGAGCAGGTGACGGGCGACGGCATGCGCCAGCGCGCCGTCGCCGGAGATTTCCAAGCGGCTCAGCGCTCCAGGTACTTGATCTTGTCCTTGACCGGGGCCCATTCGTCGGCGTCGGGCAGCGGGTCCTTGCTCTCGATGATGACTTTCCACTCCTTGGCGAGCTGGGCGTTGAGCGCGATGTAGGCGCGCTGGTCGTCCGGCACGTCGTCTTCCGCGAAAATGGCCTCGACCGGACATTCCGCCACGCACAGGGTGCAGTCGATGCACTCTTCGGGGTCGATGACGAGGAAGTTGGGGCCTTCATGGAAGCAGTCCACCGGACAGACATCGACACAGTCGGTGTATTTGCACTTCACGCAGGCGTCGGCTACAACATAGGTCATTCGTATTTACCTGGATTATTTGAAAAATGCCCGGTTGCTTGCAGGCGGCAGTTTTGATGTAGCATATCGGCACAAAACCGAATTTTCCAGCATTACCGTCAGTTTCAAACTTGTCCAAGCCGGGTCCGGCATCCCCCATACCTCTAATTAGGAGCTTCACCGATGAGCGAGCATGTTCATTACATATCCGACGATTCCTTCGAGCAGGAAGTCCTGCAGGCCGGCGTGCCGGTGCTGGTGGATTACTGGGCGGACTGGTGCGGCCCCTGCAAGATGATCTCGCCGATCCTCGACGAAGTCGCCAAGGAATACGCCGGCAAGCTCAAGGTGTGCAAGCTCAACATCGATGAAAACCAGGCCACGCCGCCCAAGTTCGGCATCCGCGGCATTCCCACCCTGATGATCTTCAAGAACGGCAACGTCGAAGCCACCAAGGTCGGCGCCCTGTCCAAGTCGCAACTCACCGCTTTTGTCGACAGCAACATCTGATATGTCTTCTCCGGACGCAGTGCCCCGCGAGCCGTCTGAGCCCGCAGCACCGTCCGGCTCCGTTCCTCCCCCACCTCCGGCTCTTTCAAGCGAGCCTATTCAGGCCTCTCCCATGCATCTCTCCGAACTCAAGCAAAAACCCATCACCGAACTTCTCGAAATCGCCGCCGCCAACGGCATCGACAACGCCAACCGCTTCCGCAAACAGGAGCTGATCTTCACCATCCTGAAGACGCTGGCCAAGCGCGGCGAGAGCATCTACGGAGACGGCGTGCTGGAAGTGCTGCCGGACGGGTTCGGATTCCTGCGCTCGCCTGAAACCTCGTATCTGGCCAACACCGACGACATCTACGTGTCGCCGTCGCAGATCCGCCGCTTCAACCTGCACACCGGCGACAAGATCGAAGGCGAGATCCGCACGCCGAAGGACGGCGAGCGCTATTCGGCGATGACCAAGCTCGACCTCATCAACAGCGAGCCGCCCGAGGCGAGCAAGAACAAGATCCTGTTCGAGAACCTGACGCCGCTGCATCCGGACAAGCCGTTGAAGCTCGAGCGCGACGTCAAGGCCGAGGAAAACATGACCAGTCGCGTGATCGACATCGTCGCGCCGATCGGCAAGGGCCAGCGCGGCCTGCTGGTGGCGCCGCCGAAAACTGGCAAGACGGTGATGCTGCAGCACATCGCGCACGCCATCAGTTCCAACCATCCTGAAGTCGTGCTGTTCGTGCTGCTGATCGACGAACGCCCGGAAGAAGTGACCGAAATGAGCCGCACCGTGCGCGGCGAAGTCGTCGCCTCCACCTTCGATGAACCGGCCAGCCGCCATGTCCAGGTGGCCGAGATGGTGATCGAGCGCGCCAAACGCCTGGTCGAGCACAAGAAGGACGTGGTCATCCTGCTCGACTCCATCACCCGCCTTGCGCGCGCCTACAACACGGTGCAGCCCGCTTCCGGCAAGGTGCTCACCGGCGGCGTCGACGCCAACGCGCTGCAGAAGCCGAAGCGCTTCTTCGGCGCCGCGCGCAACATCGAGGAAGGCGGCAGCCTCACCATCATCGCCACCGCGCTGGTCGACACCGGCAGCCGCATGGACGATGTGATCTACGAAGAATTCAAGGGCACCGGCAATCTGGAAATCCATCTCGACCGCAAGATGGCCGAGAAGCGCCAGTACCCCGCCATCAACGTCAACCGCTCCGGAACCCGCCGTGAGGAGTTGCTGATGCCGCACGACATCCTGCAAAAGGTGTGGGTGCTGAGGAAGCTGCTCTATCCGATGGACGACATGGAAGCGATGGAATTCCTGCTCGACAAGATCCGCGCGACCAAGAACAACAGCGAGTTCTTCGACTCGATGCGGCGCGGCTAAGCCGTCCCGGCTAGCCCTGCGGCGGACGCGGGTTGTGCCAGCGCCCGCCGGCCAGCAGCAGGTCGGCTTCCGGCGGCCCCCAGGTGCCGGATTCATACACGCAGACCGGGTCGTGATGCGACAGCACCCGCTCCACCACGTGCCAGGCGGCCTCCACCGCGTCCTGGCGCGCGAACAGCATGGCCTCGCCGTCCAGCGCATCGCCGAGCAGGCGCTCATACGCGCTCATCTCGTCCGGATGATCGTTGCACACATACAACTCCACCGGCCGTCCCACCATCCGGTCCCCGGCATTCTTGGTGCGCGCGCCCAGTGCGATGGACACCGTGGGCGATAGCCGCATGCGCAGGTAATTGGGGGCCAGCGGTCCGGATTCGGAGAGGGCGAACACGCGCTGCGGCGGCACCTGGAATTCGGCGCGTATCTCGGTGGTGGTGACCGGCAGCTTTTTGCCCGTGCGCACGATGAAGGGCACGCCCGCCCAGCGCCAGGTGTCCACGAAGAAACGCACGGCGGTGAAGGTCTCGGTGTCCGATCCGTGCGCCACGCCGTCCTCGTTCAGATAGCCTTCGTATTGCCCGCGCACCAGGTCGCCCGGTTCCAGCGGACGGATGGCCTTGAGCAGCTTGGCCTGCTCGTCGCGGATGGCCTCTGCGCTGGTGCCCAGCGGCGGCTCCATGGCCAGCAGCGCCAGGATCTGCAGCAGATGGTTCTGCAGGACGTCGCGGATCGCGCCGACCGAATCATAGAAACGCCCCCGCCCCTCGACCCCGAAGCTCTCCGCCATGGTGATCTGAACCTGCCGGATGTGGTTGCGGTTCCAGATCGGCTCGAGGAAGGAATTGGCGAAGCGGAAATAGAGGATGTTCTGCACCGCCTCCTTGCCGAGGTAGTGGTCGATGCGGAAGATGCCCGATTCCGGCAGCGCCTCGTGCAGCGTTGCGTTCAGCGAGCGCGCCGACTCCAGGTCGCGCCCGAACGGTTTTTCGACCACCACGCGCGCATTCTGCGTGCAGCCCGCCTCGGCCAGCCCGCGCACCACCACCGGAAACATCGCCGGCGGAATCGCAAAGTAGTGCAGGGGGCGTTGCCGGTGTTCGAGGGCGCGCCGCAGCTCGTCGTAGGTGGCGGCGTCCTCGTAATCGCCGTTGACATAGGTCAGCAGGCTGGCGAGGTTGCGAAACGCCGACTCGTCCATGCCGGCGCCGAACTGGGTGATGCCCTGGTGGGCGTGGGTACGCAGCCGCTCCAGGTCCCAGCCCGGGGAGTGCGCCACGCAGATGATGGGAGGCAGGGTGCGGCCGTGCCGCAGCATGTCGTACAGCGCGGGAAAGATCTTGCGCCGGGCCAGGTCTCCGGTGGCACCGAACAGGACCAGCGCGTCGGAGGAAAGCTTGTCGGCCATGGCGAAAATCGGAGGAAAAGGGGTGGTTCATCATAAACCACTCTTTCCAAGCCTTCCCGTCGGTTCCGGCCGGCATGGCCCGTGGAACCGACGGCGCGACAGCCGGCTTGATTCTGCCCGGAAGATCCCCTATACTCTCGCGTTCTCCGAATTCAACCCATTTAAGGAATTGCCATGAAAGCCGGCATTCACCCCGATTACAAAGAAGTGACCGTGACCTGCTCCTGCGGCAGCACCTTCGTGACGCGCTCCACCCTGGGCAAGCCGGCCCTGCACGTGGAAGTCTGCTCGTCCTGCCATCCGTTCTACACTGGCAAGCAGAAGATCGTCGACACCGCCGGCCGCGTCGAGAAGTTCCGCCAGCGCTACGGCATGAAATAAGCCGGCTTGCGCGGTGCAATCAAAGCGGCTTCGGCCGCTTTTTGCATTTTTGCGGTACAGCGACGGTATCATTTCAACGTCGCATCCTGAGGAGCCGTCCCCCTTGAACCCCCAAGCCTTCCGCCGTATTGCCGTGATTGCCTTCGGCGCGCTGGCGCTGAGCCATTGCGCGCAGAATCCGGTCACCGGCGACAGGGATTTCGTGCTGATGTCCGAGCAGCAGGAAATCCAACTGGGCGCGCAGGCGCACCAGGATGTGCTGAAGGAATATGCCGCGCTGAATGCGCCGGCGCTGCAGGCTTACGCCAGCGAGGTCGGCCAGCGGCTGGCGAAGCAGAGCCACCGGCCGAACCTGAACTGGCATTTCACCGTGGTCGACAGCCCGGACGTGAATGCCTTCGCCCTGCCCGGCGGCTACGTCTACATCACGCGCGGCCTCATGACCTATCTGAATTCCGAAGCCGAGCTGGCGGGCGTGATCGGCCACGAAATCGGCCACGTCACCGCGCGCCACGGCGTGCGTCAGCAGAGCGCATCCACCGCCGTCGGGCTGGGTGCGGTGCTCGGTTCCATCCTGGTGCCCGGGTTGAACAATCAGGCGGGCGCGTCGCTGCTGCAGACGCTGGCGCAGGCCTGGACCGCCGGCTACGGCCGCGAACACGAACTGGAATCCGACCGCCTCGGCGCCGAATATCTGGCGAAGGCGGCCTACGATCCGCAGGCGATGATCGACGTCATCGGCGTGCTGAAAAACCAGGAGCTGTTCGCCGCCGAGCAGGCCCGCCGCGACGGCCGCCAGCCGCGGACCTACCACGGCACCTTCGACACCCACCCCAGCAACGACACGCGCCTGCAGCAGGTCGTGGGCGAGGCCAGCCGCTACACCGTCGCCAATCCGCGCGAGGGGCGCAGCGAGTACCTGCAGAAAATGGCGGGCGTCGTTTTCGGCGACAGCCCCGAGCAGGGCCTGATCCGCAACAATCAGCTGCTGCACGAAAAACTCGGCCTCGTGATCCAGTTTCCGCCCGGCTGGCGGGTGCAGAACCGGCCCGACCGGGTGACGGCGCTGAGCCCCCAAGGCGACGCGCTGGTCGAACTGCAGCAGGGGCCGAAACACGACAGGCCGCTGGAAACGCTGCAAAAGGGCGTCAAGCTCGACGTCGGCGCGCGCTACGACAGCGGCAAGCTCAGCGGCTACCCGGCAGCCTTCGCCGCCGGCGCGCAGCAGGGCAAACCGGTGGTGGCGGCGGCCGTGGTGTTCAACGGCACGCAATACCTGATCGCCGGTATGGCGAAGGACGCGACGGCCTATGCGCGCGAGCGCAATGCGCTGCGTGCTGCGATCAACAGCTTTCGTGCGATCACCCCGGCCGAGCGTAAAACGGCCCGGCCGTACGTGCTGCAGCTGGTCACGGCGCAGCCCGGCATGACGATGGCAACGCTTGCGCGGCAGTCGCCGCTGGGCGCCGACGCCGAAAGCCAGCTGCGCCTGATGAATGCCCTCTACCCCAGCGGCGAGCCCGGACCGGGCCAGATCCTGAAAATTGTCCAGTAAGCGCACGTTCTCCCTGCCGCAGCTCGGACTGCTGCTGCTCTGCGCGGCCTGGCTGCTGCCGGGGCTGGTGGGGCACGCGCCATGGAAGGGCGGCGACGGCGAGCACTTCGTGCAGTTGTGGCTGCTGCTGCAAAGCGGCGCCACGCCGCAGAGCGTGTCCGCCACGCCGCCCCTGTATTACTGGGTGGCGATGGCTACTGCCTGGCTCAGCTCGCCGATCCTGGCGCTGGCCGACGGCGCGCGCCTGGCCTCGGGACTGTTCATCGCACTGGCGCTGTTTTTCGTCGCGCGCACGGCCCGCATCCTGTACGGCGCGGAAGCCGCCTGGGCCGCCGCGCTGACGCTGCTGGGCTGCATGGGCCTGCTGGTGCGCGGCCACGAACTGAATGCCGCGACCGCCCAGTTCGCCGCCGCCGCGATCATGTTGTACGGCATTGCCAGCCTGCCGCAGGACGCGCGCAGCGGCTGGGCTCTGGGCGGCGGCGCGGCGTTGATGCTGCTGGCGGGCGGCGCGGCGGAAGCGCTGGTGTTTTTGGTGCTGGCCGCGCTGTCGCCGCTGTGGCTGGCGGATTACCGCAGCCCGGCCGCGCGCCGCGCGCTGGCCTGGGGCGTGGGCGGTGCGCTGCTGGCCGGCGCCGTCTGGCTGGCGTTCCTGGTCGCGCAGCAGATTCCGTGGGCCAACGCATTCAACCTGCAACGCTGGCTGGGTACGGACGGCCTGCGCCCCGGCTACTATCCCGGCATACTCGGCTGGTATGCCTGGCCGGCCTGGCCGCTGGCGGGGTGGGCGGTCTATCGTGGGCGGCGCCAGTGGCGCACCCCGGGCATCGTGCTGCCGGCCGCCGCGCTGGCGGGCCTGCTCGGCCTGTATGCCTTCGATGCGCACCCGAGCGAGAAACAGGGCCTCATCCTGCTGCTGCCGCTGGTCCTGCTGGGCGCAAACGGACTCTTCACCCTGCGGCGCGGCGCGGCCAATGCCCTGCTGTGGTTCGGCGTCATGCTGTTCGGCTTCATCGGGCTGGTGCTGTGGGTCTACTGGAGCGCACACGACCTCGGTACCCCGGCGCGCCTGGCGGCGCGCCTGGCCAAACTGGGCATGACCGGCGTCGGCGAATTGCGTCCGTGGGCGCTGGCGCTGGGTCTCGTCGTCACTCTGATCTGGGTTGGATTCCTGACTCGCGTCCAGCGTTCGCCGCTGCGCCCCGTGCTGGTGTGGACGGCCAGCATGACCTTCATCTGGGTGCTGCTGATGGCGCTGTTTCTGGCGCCGCTCGACCGCCGCCTGTCCTACGCCAGCGTGGGCGACGTGCTGGTGGCCAGAGTGCCCCGCGGGGAATGCATCCAGACCCACGAGGTGCGCGGCGAGCAGCGTCTGCTGCTGGTTTACCACAGCGGACTTCGGCTGGTTCCGGCGGATGTCGGCTGCAACTGGCTGCTGGTGGAAACCCGCTATCGCGAGGCCGAGCCGCATGTCCCGGCCGACTGGATCAAGCAGTGGGAAGGCGCGCGTCCCGGCGACCGTTCCGACCGCTTCCATCTCTATGTCCGTCGTTGAACAGACCGCCGCCGTCATCCTGGCGGGCGGCCAGGGACGCCGCATGGGCGGCGCCGACAAGGGACTGGTCGCGTATCAGGGGCGCCCGCTGATCGAGTGGGTGCTCGACGCGCTGGCGCCGCAGGTCGGGGAAATCCTCATCAGCGCCAACCGCAATCTCGATGCCTATGCGGCCTATGGCCGCCGCGTGCTGCCCGACACCCTGCCCGATTTCCCCGGGCCGCTGGCGGGCGTGCTGGCGGCGCTCGACGTGGTGACGGCAGACTGGCTGCTGGTCGTGCCGTGCGACACGCCGCATCTGCCTGCCGATCTGGCGCTTCGCCTGCTGGGCGCGGCGCAACTCGAATGCGTGCCGCTGGCGGTGGCAGCGGACGAAACGCGGGTGCACCACAGCTGCTTCATCGTGCGCACCGACCAGCGCGGGAATCTGGCCGCGTTCCTCGCGCGCGGCGAACGCGCGGTACGCCACTGGCAAGCCGGGCTGTCCTCGACGGTGGTGAGCTTCGATGCCGCCGGCTTTGCCAACCTCAATCAGCCCGACGATCTGACGCCCTGACCCGCCGGAGTTGCTCAATCAGCCCTGCCGGCTCTCGCCGATCTGCACGCAATACTCCTGCAGATGCGCCGGCACCTCGGGCGGGCAGCTGCCGCAGCCGCGGTTGCCGGGCACGGCGTAGTCGATGAACTTGGGGTAGTCGAGCTTCAAGCCATTCATCAGTGCGACGAAATCCTCCAGCGTGCGCGCGCCGCCCAGACGCGGATTGCGTGCCTTTTCCTGGCCGATGGTGCTGATGCGGCGCTGCGCGTAGTCGTGCGCCGGATAGACCAGCGTGTCGTCGTCGAAGGCAAAGAGCTTGCCGCGCACCGAGCGATACAGCGCCGCCGGGTCGCCGCTCTGGAAATCGGTGCGGCCACAGGCGTCGATCAGGAGCGCGTCGCCGGTGTAGAGCCGGCCGGCGTGGGCGTACGCGAAATGGTTGTCGGTATGGCCGGGGGTGTGGATCGGCGCCAGTTCCACCGAGCCCATCCTGAACGGCACGCCGTCGACGATGCCGACGTCGGTGCACGGCAGCGCATCGAGCGCGGGGCCGGCGATGCGGCTGCCGGCGACGCCCTTCAGTTTTCTGGCCGAGGTGATGTGATCCGCGTGGATGTGCGTCTCGACGGTGTATGCAAGCTTGAGGCCGAGCCGGTTGACCTCGGCGAGATCGCGCTCCCAGGCCGGCAGCACCGGATCGATCAGCAGCGCCTGGCCGCTGTCCTCGCAACCGAGGAGATAGGTGTAGGTGCTGGAAACGGGCTCGAACAGCTGCCTGAAAATCATGCGGGCCTCCTGATGCGTGGTCAGGATGCGGCCAGTCTTTCGTCCAGAAGTTCCACCCAGTGTTTCACCGGGATGGCGCTGCCCGATTGCAGGTGGGTGAGGCAACCGATGTTGGCGGTGACGATGAGCTCGGGCTGGCCTGCCTGCAGGTGGCCGAGCTTGCGGGTCTTGAGCTGGGCGGCGATCTCCGGCTGCAGGATCGAATAGGTGCCGGCCGAGCCGCAGCACAGGTGCTTTTCCGCCACCGCGGTGAGTTCGAATCCGGCGTCGGTCAGCAGCGCCTCGACGCTGCCGCTGAGTTTCAGTCCGTGCTGCAGGGTGCAGGGGGGATGGTAGGCGATTTTTTTAGCCGAGAGTCGAGAGCCGAGAGCCGAGAGCGGCGCCAGCGCGTCGCGCTCGCCGGTGAGGATTTCGGAAATGTCCTTGGTCGCGGCGGAGACGCGCGCCGCTTTTTCCGCATAGGCGGCATCGGTGCGCAGCAGCCAGCCGTAGTCCTTCACCATCACGCCGCAGCCCGAGGCGGTCATCACGATGGCCTCTGTTCCGGCATCGAGATGCGGGAGCCAGGCGTCGATGTTGCGGCGGGCGGCGGCGAGTCCCGCTTCGGTGTCGTTGAGGTGATGCGCCAGCGCGCCGCAGCAGCCGGCGTCGGGCGCCGCGATCAGCGAAATGCCGAGGCGGTCGAGCACGCGTGCGGTGGCGGCGTTGATGTTGGGCTTGAGGCCGGGTTGTACGCAGCCCTGCAATATCAGCATGCGGCGGGTGTGGCGCGCTGCGGGCCAGTTGCCTGCCGTTTCGGCGGCCGGGATGCGGGCTTTCAGGAAAGCGGGCATCAGGCTGCGCACGCTCTGGCCGAGCTTCAGCGCGGTGTTGAACAGCAGGGGGGCGCCGAGTCCGGTTTTCAGCGCCGCTCGGGTGGCGGTTTCGGCTACGCCACGGCCGACCTTGTCCTCGACGATGTGGCGCCCGATGTCGAGCAGCTTGCCGTATTCGACGCCCGACGGGCAGGTCGTTTCGCAGTTGCGGCAGGTCAGGCAGCGGTCGAGGTGGAGCTGGGTCTTCGCCGTCGGCGTCGCGCCTTCGAGCACCTGCTTCATCAGATAGATGCGGCCGCGCGGCGAGTCGAGTTCGTTGCCGAGGATCTGGTAGGTGGGGCAGGTGGCCAGACAGAAGCCGCAATGGACGCAGCTGCGCAGGATGCGTTCGGCGGCGTCGCCCTCGGGCGTGTTGCGATAGCGTTCGGCGAGCGTGGTCTGCATGTCAGAAGTCGGGGTACAGCCGGCCGTGGTTGAGAATGCCATGCGGGTCGAAGCGCTGCTTGAGGGCGCGGTGCAGTGTTGCGAGCGCCGGCGCGAGCGGCGTGAAGACGCCGTCGTTAATCGCCGTGGGCATCACGTTCGCTCCCTCCCCCGTTCGGGGGGAGGGGTGGGGATAACCAGCGACTTGCCCGCTTGCGGGCTTAGTCGAGTGGCTAAAGGTTCCATCAGAGGGGGCGTCGCCGCGGAACAGGGTGGCGTGGCCGCCGGCTGTTTTGGCCACTTCGCGCAGCGTGTTGGCTGGCCGCTCGGAGGCCAGCCAGCGCACCGCGCCGCCCCATTCGATCCACTGCGCGTCGCCCAGGTTCAAGGGCGGCGTGGTCGGCTTTACCGCCAGCCGCCACAAGGGGCGTTTGTCGAAGAAAGGCGTGGCCTGGTCGCGCAGGCGCTGCCAGAAACCGCTGGCGTCGTGTAGCGCTTCGCCGCCGAGTTTGGCCTGCGCAACCTGCACGGCGGAGGCCGCGCCCGACAGCCGCACCGTCAAGAGGCCGGCATGCCATGAGGTGGCCGACAGCGGCAGCGGTTGCCCCGCCCACTGGTTCATTTTCAGGATGGCCGAGGCCTCATCCAGCTCGAATTGCAGCGTGATCTCCGCCGCCGGCTTTGGCAGGATCTTGAGCGAGACTTCGGTGATGAGGCCGAGGGTGCCGAGCGCGCCGACCATCAGCCTCGACACGTCATAGCCGGCAACGTTCTTGATGACCTGGCCGCCGAAGCGCAGCGGCTGGCCGGTGCCGTCGATGATGCGCACGCCGAGCACGAAGTCGCGCGCGGCGCCGGCATAGGGGCGGCGCGGGCCGGACAGGCCGGCGGCGATGCAGCCGCCCAGCGTGGCATAAATCGGTCTGGGCGCGCATAGCGCATCGTTTGCCCCCTCTCCCGCAAGCGGGAGAGGGTTGGGGAGAGGGACGAAGTGCGGCGGCTCGAACGCCAGCATCTGGTTCTGCTCGGCGAGCAGCGCTTCGATCTCGGCGAGTGGGGTGCCGGCGCGCGCGGTCAGCACCAGCTCCTTGGGTTGGTAATCGACCACGCCGGTGAACTTGCGGGTGCCAAGCACCTCGCCTTCGTCGGGGTTGCCGTAGAAGGTCTTGCTGCCGCCGCCCTGAATGATGAGCGGCGAGTGGGTTTCGTGTGCCGCGCGGATGCGCTCGATCAAGGTGTCCAGCATCAGAACCTCGGCAACTCGGGGTGCGCCAGCTGACCGTCGTGGACGTGCATCGCGCCCCACTCGGCGCAGCGGTGCAGTTCGGGCACGGCCTTGCCGGGGTTGAGCAGGGTGTCGGGATCGAACGCGGCCTTCACGTCGTGGAAGCGCGTCAGTTCCGGGGCGGCGAACTGGGTGCACATCTGCCTGATTTTCTCCAGGCCGACGCCGTGCTCGCCGGTGATGGTGCCGCCGACCTCGACGCACAGTTCGAGAATCTTGCCGCCGAAGGCTTCGGCCCGGGCGAGTTCGCCGGGCTGGTTGGCGTCGAACAGGATCAGCGGATGCAGGTTGCCGTCGCCGGCGTGGAATACGTTGGCGACCGCCAGACCGTATTCCGCGCTCAGCTCGCTGATGCGTTTGAGTACGTGCGGCAGCTGGGCGCGCGGAATGGTGCCGTCCATGCAGTAGTAGTCGGGCGCCAGCCGCCCCACCGCGGGGAACGCGGCCTTGCGTCCGGCCCAGAATTTCAGGCGTTGTTCCTCGCTCTCGGCGGTGCGGATCTCGGTCGCGCCGGAAGCCTCGAGCACGTCCCGCACAGTATAGATGTCGGCCGAGACTTCCTCGTTGACGCCGTCGATCTCGCACAGCAGCAGCGCCTCGCAGTCGAGCGGATAGCCGGCGTGGACGAAGGCCTCGGCGGCATGGATGGCGAGCTTGTCCATCATCTCGAGTCCGGCCGGGACGACGCCGGCGGCGATGATATTGCCGACCGCGGCGCCCGCCTTCGCCACGTCGTCGAACGCCGCCAACACCACTTGCGCGCGTTCGGGGCGCGGCAGCAGCTTGACCGTGACTTCAGTGATCACCGCCAGCATGCCTTCCGATCCGGTCAAAAGCGCCAGGAGGTCGTAGCCGGGGGCGTCGAGCGACTCGCTGCCGATTTCGAGCAGTTGCCCATCGATTGTCCACGCGCGCAGATTGATGATGTTGTGCACGGTGAGGCCGTATTTCAGGCAGTGCACGCCGCCGGAGTTTTCCGCCACGTTGCCGCCGATCGAGCAGGCGATCTGTGACGACGGGTCGGGCGCGTAATAGAGATGGTGCGGGGCGGCGGCTTCGGAAATCGCGAGATTGCGGACGCCGGGCTCGACCACCGCGGTGCGCGCCAGTGGATCGATGGCCTTGATGCGGTTGAGCTTGGCCAGCACCAGCAGCACCGCGCCGTCGACCGGCAAGGCGCCCGCCGACAGTCCGGTGCCGGCGCCGCGCGCCACCACCGCGACCTTGTGCCGATGGCACAGCTGCAGGACCGCCGCCACCTGCGCCTCGTTCTCCGGCAGTGCCACCACATCGGGGGTGGAGCGATAGGCCGAGAGGCCGTCCGACTCGAACGGGAGGGTGTCTTCCGGCGCGGTCAGCAGACTGTCGGCGGGCAGCAGCGTCTGCAGGGTTTTCAGGAAAGCGGGGTCGAACTGGGCGGCCATGCCGGAATTATCGCATTGCGCCCCTTGCCCCGCGCCCGCTTTGTTGGCAAGGTGGCGGCCATGACTGATCCCCTGACCGCGGCCACCCGCTACCAGATTGCCGCTTGGCTGATGATGGCCGCGGGTTTGCTGCTCGTGATGTTCCTGCGGCTGCTGCCGCCCCTGCTTGCCGGCCTGCTGATGATGCAGCTGGTCCATCTGCTGGCACCGCGTTTCGTGATCGGCAAGCTGAACCACACCTGGTCCAAGGTGCTGGTGGTGTCCCTGGTCACCCTGATCGTGCTGGGCGCGCTGGGCGGCCTCACTGCAGGCGCCATCCTGTACTTGCGCACCGAAGGCGGCCTCACCGGCCTGCTTACCAAAATGGCCGAGGTGATCGAGAACTCGCGCGAACTGCTGCCCGACTGGGCCGGGGAATGGCTGCCGCAGGGCGACGAGTCGGTGATCCGCGCCGGCATGGTCGAATGGCTGCGCGACCATGCACAGGATCTGCGCCGCCTCGGCGGCGACGCCGGGCGCGTGCTGCTGATGATCCTGATCGGCTTCATCATCGGCAGCTTCGTCGCGCTGCGCGAAGCCACGCCGACGCACGCCATGGCGCCGCTGGCCCAGGCCCTGTGCGAGCGCGTGCATCGCCTGGGCGAAGCATTCCGCCGCGTGGTGTTCGCGCAGATGCGGATCTCCGCGCTCAATGCCCTGCTGACCTGGATTTATCTCGCCCTGGTCCTGCCCGGATTCGGCATCGAGCTGCCCTTCGTCAAGACCATGGTGATCGTCACCTTCGTCGTCGGCCTGCTGCCGGTGCTGGGCAACCTCATCTCGAATACCGTCATCGTCATCATCTCGCTGTCGCATTCGCTGTATGCCGCTGCCGGCTCGCTCGCCTTCCTGATCCTCATCCACAAGCTCGAATATTTCGTGAATGCCCGTATCATTGGCGGCCAGATCAAGGCGCGCGCCTGGGAGCTGCTGATCGCCATGCTGGTGATGGAAGCCGCCTTCGGCGTGCCGGGCGTGATTGCTGCGCCGGTGTTCTACGCGTATATCAAAAAAGAACTGTCAGACAGGAATTTAATTTAATGGCAAGCGATACCGAATCCCTCGTCATCACCGCCAGCGGTGAAGACAAAATCGGCCTGGTAGAAGGCTTCACCCGTCGCATCAACGAATCCGGCTGCAACATCGAGGAATCGCGCATGGCGGCGCTCGGCGGCCGCTTTGCACTGCTGATGCGCGTCAGCGGAAGCTGGGGCGCGCTGGCCAAGCTGGAGGCCCGCTTGCCGGCCGTGGGCGAAGAGCTCGGCCTGGCGCTCACGCAGCAGCGCACCCGCCTCGCCCGCGCGGAAAAACCGCTGATTCCGTACACGGTCGAAGTCGCCGCGCTCGACCAGCCCGGCATCGTCAACAGCCTCGCCAATTTCTTCGCGCGCCTGCACATCAACATCGAGGCGCTCGACACCGAGACCTACCCCGCCCCGCACACCGGCGCACCCATGTTCGCCGTCCACATGACGCTGGGCATCCCTGCCGACGCCCACATCGCCACCCTGCGCGGCGATTTCCTCGACTACTGCGACGACCAGAACCTCGACGCGACCTTCGAGCCGGTTCGCGTTTAGGCCCCGCCAATAAAAAACCCGCCCGGCCGATTGGCCTGGGCGGGTTTCCCCGAAGCGCAAGAATCAGGGCTGGATGTACTGGTAGCCGCGCGCCTGGAAGTCGGCGATCGAGGTCAGACCGGCGGTGGTGTATTCCATGCCTTCGATCATCTGGTCGGTCGCCGACTTGCCGGTGAGCAGATACTTCGGCAGGGACGTAATCGAAGCACCGGGTTGATTGAGGAATGCGCGCGTCGTGTTCTGGCAGAAATAGAACTTCACGCCACGTGCCATCAGCCCCTTGATCGTGCCTTCGAAGGGATTGCGGCCGCTCACTTCCACGCCATCGGCGTTCAGGCCGACGTCCTTGAGCGCCATCCGGCCGCCCGGGCTGTGCAGCACGACGACCATTTCGTAGTCCTTGCCCGGCTTCATGCCGTGGGTGATCTCGTAGTCGTCGAGGATGTTGCGGATATTGTTGAGGCCGTAGGGCGAGCCCGCGCAATTGGCCGTGTTGGTGCAGAACTGGTTGATCTGCACGACCATTTTCACGTCGTGGCGCTTCTTGATGCAGTTCGTCAGTGCCTGGCTGCCGGGGCCGAACTCGTCGTCCATGCTCATGCCGCTGACGAGACCGACCGGGCATTCGTTGTTGCCCTTTTTCTTGTGGCCGTCGTCATGGGCGAAAACGGGCATGGCAACCAGCCCGGCCATCAGGACGCCGAGCGCCGTGTTCAATAGTTTCATCCTGCTCCTCCTTATGAAGTTATGTGGCCCCGAAACAGGGTTGTTGAATAGTCGACGCCGGGTGTCGAAAGATCAACAAAACATTCATACCAGCAGGGGAATAGGGCGGCCGCGAAAACGCCGGGTCAACCACTCTCGGTGCTGTTGAGCTCGATGTAGAACATCGGCATCACGTCGTCCGAGGTTTGCGGGCGCGGTTGGCTGCGCACCAGTGCGGCTTCCACCCGCGCCGCCTGCAGCGCGGCGCGGTCGATCACCGCTGGATACAGCCGGCAGTGTTTCTCGATCGATTCGGCCTGCTGGCAGGCGCTGGCTTCGAGCGCGCTGCGGGTGGTGCGGTCGAGATGCGGCAGCAGCAGCATCCACGGCGCCTGCCAGGCGTGGTAGTCGTGCACCAGCCGGGTGTGCGCGGCATCCATTCCTGCGGTGGCGATGAACAGCGGGGGAAAGGCTTCCGCCTCCAGCACGCGGCCGCTCAGGTGCTCGCCGCCTTTCAGCGTATGCAGGCCCAGCCCCGCGCCGTCGTCGCTGCGGCAGAACCACTGCGCCACCCCGCTGGCCAGGTTGTTCACGTGGCGCGTCAGGTAGGCGCCGGCCGATTCGGCCTGGCCGGCAATCGCCGCGCTCTGGAAGCGTTCCTGTGCGGCCATGCCGGCGCGCCAGTCCAGCGGCGGCCGGGTGTCGGTTTCGCTGTGGGTGCGCACGCTGTGCAGCAGCGCCAGCGGCTGGTTATTGCGATCGAGCAGCCAGAGCTCGAACTGGTCGCGAAAGGCAAACGGCACGTCGCGATGCGCCTTGAGCAGGTGCTCGTACACCACCGCGCCCATCTCTTCCAGGCGCCTGAAATCGTCCGACGGATAGAGCGGTCCGCGCTTCAGCCCTTTTTCCGCCGACCAGTGACCGTAGCGGATGTCGGAAATCTGCGCGCGCTTGCCGGCGCGGCCCAGGCCTTCGAGCAGGGCGTCGTTGGCCACATAGATGTCCCACTCGATGCCGTCCGTCGTGACCGCTTCGGCCGACTGGAAGCGAATGGTGTGCACCACCCCGCGAAACGGGTTGAGCAGGCGTTGGGCGTAGCATTCGATCTGCATGAGATGAAACTCTACATCAGGTTTTGGCGCGACCGGGGCCAGGCGGCGGCGGGCCGGACGCGCCCTCCTTGCCGGCGGTACTCATCCAGGCAAACAGCGATGCACGCATGGCCTCCTCCACCGACATGTCGATCGGCTGCACCCACTCGCGCGGCACGAACACCGTGTAGCCGCCGATCATGTAGCCCATCGGCAGATACACCGCCACGCGGTCGCCCTGCAGAAACCCGGCGGGCAGGTCGTCGACCTGCTGGCGGGTGACCAGGCCCACCACCTCGATCGCCTGCCCCGGCATTTTGAGAATGACCACGGTTTGCTGCGTGGTCCGGCCGGGCCGGGGCGAAAAATAATCGGCGAACTCCTTCAGCGAAGAGTAGATGCTCTTCACCACCGGCAGATTGGTGAAGGGCAATTCCACCCATGACAGCAGCTTGCCGACGGCGGGCTGCGACACCAGGAAGCCGAGCAGGAAAATGCCGGTGATGCCCAGCAGCAGACCCATGCCCGGTATGTAGGCGTCCCCGATGAACGGCCGGATCAGCTGCATGGCCAGCGTCTCGCTCCAGCTCACGAAGACATAAAAGAAATAGACCGTCAGCCCGAGCGGCAGGGCGGTGACCAGGCCACGAACAAGGTATTGATAGAGCTGTTTGGTCAATTTGAACTCCGCAACGGCGCAAGAAAAGAGTCACCTTTCTTCGTTAGCATAGCAGCGGCCCCGGTGCGTCGATGCCGTCGCGGCGAGCCCGCCCCGCCGACAGGAAATTTTCGCGGACGGGCTTCAGTCCCGTCCGGGGCTGCCGATTGTTATGCTGAATGGAGCGGTTTCGTCTTGGGGAGTGAAGTGTGCTGAATCGTCTGGTCGGAATGTTGTCGGGTAACAAGGAAGAGGCCGCGGCGCCCTCCCGCGAAGCGCCTGCCGCGGCAGCGGCGCCAGCCAAGCCGGCAGCAGCCAAAAAAGCGCCTTCGGTGATGCGTCGCGAAGCGATGCTGGGCCGTGACCAGCGGGTGGCGGGCTACACCTTCATGCTGCGCCGCGCAGCGGACGAGCAGCACGACGAGACCCTGCCCGACGTGAAGCGCCTCTACGACGAGACCCTGCTCGGCAATCTGCAGCGCATGGACATTGCGCGCCTGCTGGGCCAGCGGCTGGCATTCGTGCCGCTGGCGCCTGCCAGCCTGAATCATCCGCTGATCGAAAGCTGGCCCGCTGCCGGCACCGTGTGGCTGCTGAATCTGGATGCCCGGACCGCAATCGACGCCGCGCTGCTTGCCCGTGTGGAAGAGCTGAAGTCGCGCGGGTTCAGCTTTGCCGTCCAGGCCGACGCCGTGATGCGGCCCGAGTGCCATGCGCTGCTGCAGCTGGCGGACCATGTACTGATGGACGTCAGCAGCGAGGACATCCCGGCCATTACCTCGCAAATCGCCGCGGTGTCGAAAGTGGCGGCGAACAAGCGCTTTGTCGCAACCGGCGTGCAGACGCTGGAAGCCTTCCACATGTGCCACAAGCTGCAGATGGCGCTGTTCATGGGGCCCTTCATCACCCGCCGCGAAAACCTCGGCACCCCCGCCATGGGGCCGTCGCGCGCCAAGGTACTGGACCTGATGAACCGGGTGCGCACCGGCGCCGAGCAGCCCGAGCTGGCGGCGCAGTTCCGCCACGATCCGGCGCTGTCGGTGCGCCTGCTGCGCTACGTCAATTCCCCCGGCATGGGCTTGATGAACAAGATCGGCGGCATCGAGCAGGCGCTGATGGTGATGGGCCAGGACAAGCTGTATCGCTGGTTGACCCTGATCCTGTTCACCGGCGGCCAGGCTCAGGAACTCGATTCGGCGGTGCTGGAAAACGCCCTGGTGCGCGGCCGCGTCGCCGAGCAGCTGGCCGGGCGCGCGCTGTTTGCCAAGGCACGCGACGAGATTTTCGTCGCCGGCCTGTTTTCGCTGCTCGACGTGGTCATGCATATGCCGATGGAGGCGATCCTGAAACAGATCAGCCTGCCCGCCGAAATCACCGAGGCCATCGTCTCGCAGCGCGGACCGTATGCGCCCTACCTGGCGCTGGCCATCGCCTGCGAGCAGGACGACCAGAGCAGTATCGAAGCCCTGGCCAAGCAGATCGGGCGCGACGTCGCCGACATCAACGGCGTGCACATGGACGCGCTGCTGTGGGCGCAGGAACTCTCCGCCGACGTTTGATTTGACGACCGCGTCCGCTCCCGGCAAAGCCGCCGCGTGGTGCGTCTACATGCTGCGCTGCGCCGACGGCACGCTCTACACCGGCATCACCACCGACGTCGTTCGCCGCATTGCCGAACACAACGGTGAAGGCGGGCCGGGCGCGCGCTACACGCGCAGCCGGCGTCCGGTGCAGCTCGTCTACGTCGAAGCCGCGGCCAATCGCGCCGAAGCCTCGCGGCGCGAGGCTGCGATCAAGCAGCTGGATCGCGCGCGCAAGCTGGCGCTGTGCGCCGCCGGCGCTTGATCTGATTCCCCGTCAACGTCCGTTTGCGCCATTCAGGCGCCCCTGCAATTGCGGCAGGGCGACGTCGACGGCCCGCCTGCCGGCATCGATGGCGATGTCGGCGCGATGAAACTCCATCAGCTCCAGGCTCGCGAGCAGCGGCGTCACCATCACGTCGGCCGGTTCGCCGGCCAGCCGGCTGCGCGTGATCAGCACCTGCATGATGTTGATGCTGGAGGCCAGCACGTCGAGCATGGCGGGTGGTTCGGGGCCGTCATGGTGGTTGATGCTGAGTTGCGACATGCCGGTCTGGATGCGCGCCATCACCGTGTCGGTCAGGGTCGGGGGCTCGGCGCGCTTTCGGGCTGCTTTGGCCGGTGGCGGCTGGGGCTGGAGGTGGCGGCCCAGCAGGTCGGAATTGAGGTCGACCGCGATCACCACGTCGGCGCCCATCGCGCGGCACAGCGACACCGGCACCGGATTGACCAGGCCGCCGTCGACCAGCCAGCGGCCGTCGCGCCGTACCGGGGCGAACAGGCCGGGCAGCGCGATCGAGGCATGCACGGCGTCGGTCACCCGGCCTTCGCGCAGCCACACTTCGCGGCCGCGTTGCAGGTCGGTGGCGACGGCGCCGAACGGCCGCTCCAGTTCGCGGATGTCGCGGTCGACGAAATGGCTGCGGAAAAAATCGATCAGCTTGTTGCCTTTGATCAGCCCGCCGCAGAGCGAAAAATCCAGAAAGCCCACCACGGTCTGCAGGCGCAGGCTGCGCACCCAGGTTTCCAGCCGGTCGAGTTCGCCGCCCGCGTAGGCGGCGCCCACCAGTGCACCGATCGAGGTGCCGCAGACGATATCCGGTTCGATGCCGGTCTCCTTCAATGCGCGGATCACGCCGATGTGCGCCCAGCCGCGCGCGGAGCCGCCGCCGAGCGCAAGGCCGATGCGGGGAACCTGCGGCGCCGGCTTCAATCCGCCTCGCGCTCGATGCTGCAGCATTGCACCCGTTCGCTCGCCGGTTCGCTCAGGATGGCGCCGGTAACGGGATTGGGGCGGAACACGGTGCAACCCTTGAGGCCGAGCGCATGCGCCTGCCAGTAGAGCGCTTCGAAGCTTTCGAACGGCATGTCGGCGGCGACGTTGATGGTCTTGGAAATGGCATTGTCGACGAACGGCTGCAGCGCCGCCTGCATCTGCAGATGGGCAAGCGGATCGAGCTGCCGTGCCTCGACCGTGGCAGGCGGCAGGCCGCTGCCGCCCTGCAGCCGCCACAGCCGGCAAGCGTGGTCGTCGACGCGGTGGGTGCGATAGCGGCCGTCCGTTGCCAGCACGCGGCGCTCGGCCTCGGCCGCAAAAATCGGCTCGATGCCGCTGGACAGATTGTTTGCCAGCAGGCTGATGGTGCCGGCCGGGGCGATGGCCAACAAATGACTATTGCGGATGCCGTGCGCGGCGATGGCGTCGCGGATGTCGTCCGGCAGCCGCGCGGCGAAGCCGCTGTCCAGAAACGCCTCGCGCGAGAACGCGGGAAAGGCGCCCTTCTCACGCGCGAGTTCGATCGACGC
The DNA here is from genome assembly GCA_018820765.1 of Gammaproteobacteria bacterium. Classification (GTDB taxonomy): domain Bacteria; phylum Pseudomonadota; class Gammaproteobacteria; order Burkholderiales; family Thiobacillaceae; genus Thiobacillus. The sequence continues at coordinate 503,579 of JAHJNN010000017.1, read as the reverse complement.
GCGATAGGCCGCGTCGCGCAGGGTTTGCATCGTGTGCGTGGCCAGCGTGCGTGCCGCCGCGCTGTCGTAGTCGAGGCCGAGCATGACCAGCGCGTCCGCCAGCCCGGTGATGCCGAGTCCGAGGCGGCGCGTGCGGTGCGCCTGTTCGGCCTGCGCCGGCAGCGGATAGCGCGAGACATCGACGACGTCGTCGAGAAAACGCACCGCAAGGCGCGCCGAATCGGCCAGCGCGTCGAGGTCGAGGCGGGCGTCGGCAGCAAAAGGGGACGCCACGAAGGCGGTGAGATTGAGCGAACCGAGGTCGCAGGCGCCGTAGGGCGGCAGGGGAATCTCGCCGCAGGGATTGGTCGCGGTGAGCATCTCGCGGTCGTGCAGGTTGTTCTCGCGATTGATCTGGTCGACGAACAGCACGCCGGGCTCGGCGGTATCGTAGGCCGCGCGCAGGATGCGCTGCCACAGTTCGCGCGCCTTGACCGTGCGCAGCACGCGGCAGGGCACCGGCGCGGCGCTGCCGGTCCAGCGCCGTTCCACGACGGGGCCGTCGCCCGTTTCGTCATCGTGCACGGGGAACACCAGCGGCCAGTCGCGGTTGCCCTCCACCGCCGCCATGAAGGCGTCGCTGACCTGCACCGACAGATTGAAATGCCGCAGCACCGCCGGATCGCGTTTGATGTCGACGAAGATTTCGATGTCGGGGTGGTCGCAGCGCAGCGTCGCCATCATTGCGCCGCGCCGCGCGCCGGTCGACAGCATGGTGGCGCACATGGCGTCCCAGATGTGCATGAAGGACACCGGGCCGGAGGCGATGCTGCCGGTCGCTTGGGCCACCGTGCCGGCCGGGCGCAGGGTGGAAAAATCGTAGCCCACGCCGCCGCCGTGCTGCATGGTGAGCGCGCCTTCCTTCAGCCCTTCGAAAATGTGTTCGAGGTCGTCGGCGATCTCGCCCATGACGAAGCAGTTGAACAGCGTCACCCGGTGGCCGGTGCCGGCACCGGCGAGAATGCGACCGCCGGGCAGAAAGCGGAAATCCGCCTGCAGGTGGTAGAAACGCTCGGCCCATAGCGCGGGGTCGCCGGGCTCCGTTGCAGCTATTGCCATCGCCACACGCCGCCAGGTGTCGGTGATGTCGGTTTCCCCCGCGGCCCGGTATTTGGTCTGCCAGACATGGCGGGAGATTTCCGTGGTGAGGGGATCGGGTGTCGTCATGCTGCGCCGACCGGGCGGGGATTTTGAGGCATCATCTACTTTATAGCCGCTTTGCGCTCCTTGCCGGTTTTTCACGATGAACCCGCTTCACCCCTATTCCGCGCTGACCCCCGACTGCGCGCTCGACGCGCTCGACAGCACCGGCCTCAAGGCCGACGGCCGCCTGCTGGCGCTGAACAGCTACGAGAATCGCGTCTACCAGATGGGTGTCGAGGATGCGGCACCCGTGGTGGTGAAATTCTACCGCCCCGAACGCTGGAGCGACGCCGCCATCCTGGAAGAGCACGCGTACACGATCGAACTCGCCGCGCGCGAAATCCCGGTGGTCGCCCCGTTGCAGCTGAACGGCGCCACGCTCCATACTCACGCCGGCTTCCGCTTCGCCGTCTACCCCAAGCAGGGCGGGCGCATGCCCGAGTTCGACCGCGCCGACACCCTGCAATGGATGGGGCGCTTTCTCGGCCGCATCCATGCGGTCGGCGCGCAGGCCGATTTCGCGCAGCGGCCGGCGCTCAACCTCGAGACCTTCGGCATCGCCTCGCGCGATTTCCTGCGCGCGGGCAACTGGTTGCCGCCCGACCTGGCCCCCGCCTGGGACAGCGTGGTCGAGCATGCCCTGACGAGCGTCGCGTACTGCTACGAGCGTGCCGGCGCGGTGCGCGCCATTCGCCTGCACGGTGACTGCCACGCCGGCAACGTGCTGTGGACCGACGCCGGGCCGCACTTCGTCGATTTCGACGACAGCCGCATGGGTCCTGCGGTGCAGGATCTATGGATGCTGCTGTCGGGCGAGCGCGACGAACAGCAGGCGCAGATCAACGAGATTTTGAAAGGCTACGATGACTTCATGGAATTCGATCCGTGCGAACTCAATCTGGTCGAGGCGCTCAGAACTCTGAGGCTGATCCACTACGCGGCCTGGCTCGCCCGCCGCTGGGACGATCCGGCTTTTCCGGCCGCGTTTCCGTGGTTCAATACGCAGCAGTACTGGCAGGCGCGCATCCTCGAATTGCGCGAGCAGATTGCGCTGATGGACGAGCCGCCATTGGTGGCGTGAAAAGGGCAGGGAAATGTGCGGCATCGCAGGTGAATTCCGATTTGACAACAAGGCGCCCGACGCGCAAACGATGGGGCGGATGCTGGCAAAGCTGGCGCGGCGCGGGCCGGATGCCGAAGGCCAGCACGCCGACGGCGCGGTGCGGCTGGGGCACCGGCGGCTGGCGATCATCGACCTGTCGGCGCGTTCGCAGCAGCCCATGCTCGATGCCGCCAGCGGCACCGCGCTGGTGTTCAACGGCACCATCTACAACTACCCGGAACTGCGTGCGGAGCTGATCGGGCTCGGCCATGTTTTCCATTCCGACGGCGACACCGAAGTCATCCTGCGCGCCTGGCTGCAGTGGGGCGAAGCCTGCGTCGAGCGCCTGCACGGCATGTTCGCGTTCGCGATCTGGAACCGCGAAACCCTGTTCCTGGCGCGCGACCGCCTCGGCATCAAGCCGCTGTACTACAGCGAAACCCTCGGCTGCCTCCGCTTCGCTTCGACGCCGCAGGCGCTGCTGGCGGTGGGCGGGGTCGACACCGGCATCGACGCGGTGGCGCTGCATCACCTGTTCACCCTGCACGCGGTGGTGCCGGCGCCGCGCACGGTGTTCAAGGGTATCCGCAAGCTGGCACCCGGCACCACGCTGACGGTGAATGCGCGCGGCGAACTCTTCCACAGGAAGTACTGGTCGCTGCAGGCGCAGCGTCCTTCGGTGGCCAGGACCGAGGCCGAATGGACCGAGGCGATTCACGACAGCCTCAGGCAAGCGGTGAAGAAGCGCATCGAGATCGCCGACGTCAAGGTCGGCGTGCTGCTCTCCGGCGGCCTTGATTCGAGCCTGCTGGTGGCGCTCCTGGCCGAACAGGGCGTGCCCGACCTGATGACGTTTTCGGTCGGCTTCGAAGACCAGCCGGAAGAACGCGGCAACGAGTTCGAATATTCCGACCCGGTGGCCGCCATGTACGGCACGCGCCACCACAAGTACCTGATTCCCAATGCCGAGGTGCTGCGTCGCCTGCCCGAGGCGGTGAACCAGATGTCTGAGCCGATGTTCGCGCAGGACGCGGTGGCGTTCTACCTGCTGGCGGAGCAGGTCAGCAAGACGGTGAAAGTGGTGCAGAGCGGGCAGGGCGCCGACGAGGTGTTCGGCGGCTATTTCTGGTATCCGCGCATGGCGGCGGAAACGTCCGGCTCCGCGCTGGAACGTTTCCGCCGCCACTATTTCGACCGCGACCACGACGAGTTCCTCGCCATGGTGGGGTCCGCCTACCATGGCCCGGACTACACGGCAGAAGTCATTGCCGCGCATCTTGCGGAACCTTTCGCCGATGACTTCATCGATCAGGTGTTGCGCATGGACACGACCCTGCTGATCACCGACGATCCGGTGAAGCGGGTCGACAACATGACCATGGCGTGGGGACTGGAAGCGCGCGTGCCCTTCCTCGACCACCAGCTGGTGGAGCTGGCGTCGTCGATGCCGCCCGAACTCAAGCTGGCGTCGGAAGGCAAGCACGTGCTGAAACAAATCGCGCGCGGCCGGGTGCCGGATGCGGTGATCGACCGCAAGAAGGGCTACTTCCCCATGCCCGCACTCAAATTCGTACGCGGAGATTTCTTGAACTTCATGCAGGACATTCTGAATTCGCAGGCCTGCCGCGAGCGCGGCCTGTATGACCGCGCCTACGTGGACACGCTGCTGGATGCACCGGAGCAGCATCACACCCGCATACAGGGCAGCAAGCTGTGGCATCTGGCGCTGCTCGAATACTGGCTGCAAAAGCATGGTTAAACTGTTCTTGCTGCTGGCCCTGCTGGCCGTGTCTCCCGCCCATGCCGCCACCGATTTTGAAACCTGGCTCGCCGGCTTCCGTGAGGAGGCCGCGGCAGAGGGCATTTCCGCCGCCACGCTCGATGCCGCGCTGACCGGCATCGCGCCGGTCGAGCGGGTGATCGAGCTCGACCGCCGCCAGCCCGAATTCCTGCAAACCTTTGGCGACTACCTGGGGCGGCGCGTCACCCCCGTGCGGGTCGCGCTGGGCCAGGCCCTGATGGCCGAACACGCCGCGCTACTCGATGCGGTCGAACAGCAATACGGCATTCCGAAAGCCGTGCTGGTGGCGTTCTGGGGACTGGAAACCAACTACGGCGCCACCCTCGGCAGCCTCAACATTCCGGCCAGCCTCGCCACGCTCGCCTTCGACGGCCGCCGCAGTGCGTTCTTTCGCAGCCAGCTGCTCGACGCGCTGCGCATCATCGACGCCGGACATGTCGCAGCCATCGACATGAATGGCTCGTGGGCCGGCGCGATGGGACACATGCAGTTCATGCCGTCGACCTTCCGCGCCTATGCGGTCGATGCCGATGGCGATGCCCGCATCGACCTGTGGCAGTCGCTGCCCGATGCCATGCATTCGGCGGCGAACTACCTCCGGCGCGCAGGCTGGCGCGCGGGCGAGCCGGTTGCGCTCGAAGTACGCCTGCCACAGGGTTTCGACTGGAAGCAGGCGCACATCAGCCACCGCCTGCCGCTGGCGGAATGGGCGGCGCTCGGCGTGCTGGCGGCGGACGGCAGTGCCTTGCCGGGCACGGCCGGACGCGCCGCCATCGTGCTGCCGCAAGGCTGGCAGGGCCCGGCGTACATGGTGTTCGACAACTTCGGCGTGGTAATGCGCTGGAACCGCTCGGTGAACTACGCGCTGGCAGTGGCCCAGATGGCGCAGCAACTGGCAGGCGGCGCGGCGGTGGTCGCGCAGGCGGGCGAAACGGGCGCGCTCAGCACCGAGCAGGTGAAAGCGCTGCAGCAGGCGCTGAGCGAACTGGGGTTCGACGCCGGGCCGGCGGACGGCCAGTTCGGCCCCCGAACCAAGACCGCCATCCGGCTCTACCAGGCCACGCACCGCTTGCCGGCCGACGGCTATCCCGCCCCCAGCCTGCTGACGCATGTCGAGCAAACCCGTGCCGCCGCAGCGGACGCCCTTGCGCCGGATGCCGTCGACGAGCCGATCGGCCAGCCCTGACCGCGATTCGCCGCCTGTGCTATTTTTTGCGCATTCCATCGGACAGGAGACAACAAGTTGAGCGACGCGCGCAATGTGCTGGGCGGCCTGCTGCAAATATGCAGCGTGTCGCCGATGACCGGCTTCGGGCGCGATGGCGTCTGCCACACCGGGCCGCAGGACGTCGGCAGTCATACCGTGTGCGCCCTGATGACCGAAGCGTTTCTCGATTATTCCCTGGAGCGCGGCAACGACCTCGTGACGCCCGTTCCGGAATACGGTTTTCCAGGGCTGAAGCCGGGCGACCGCTGGTGCCTGTGTGCGCAGCGCTGGCTGGAGGCGGCCGAAGACGGGATGGCGCCGCCGGCGGTCCTTGATGCCACCCATGAGCGCGCCTTGAGCAAGGTGGCGCTGGCCGACCTGCAATACCACGCCCTGCGCACGCCCGATTACCCCAGCCAGGAGTATCCCAAAGCATGAGCCTGCAATGCTGGAAGTGCGGCGCCAGCCTGGCCGGGATGCTGCTGCCGCTGTCGCGCCGCGAAACCTGCCCCAGCTGCCGTGCCGACCTGCACGTGTGCAAGTTGTGCCGCCACTACGACGCGCACCGCGCCGGGCAGTGCCGCGAGCTGGCGGCCGAACGCGTCGCCGACAAGACGCGCGTCAACGATTGCGGCTGGTTCGTGCCGCGGCCGGAGGCCTACAAGGGCGGTGGCGCGGCGATGGCGCAGGCCAACCGGGGCGCGCTCGAGGTGCTGTTCGGCGGGACGCCGGCCAAGACCGACGCGCCGCAGACGCCGGACGATCTGTTCAAGAAGTAGTCAGACACAAGATTCAAGCCGCAAGAGGCAAGGAAAACCCTGCTTCCGCGGATGACTGCGCTCGGAGTCAGGGCTGCAGGGTCGAGAGGTAGGCCGCAAGGGCCTGAATGTCGGCGTCCTTGAGGTTGCGGGTGTACGCGGCCATCCGCGGATCGATGCGCTCGCCGGCGCCGCTGCGGTAGCGCTTCAGCGAGTCCTCCAGATAGGTCGCCTGCTGTCCGGCTAGGCGCGGAATCGTGTGGGTGCCGGTGCCGGTGCCGCCATGGCAGCTGACGCACAGTTTGGCGTACAGATTCTTGCCCGCCACGCTGTGTGCGCCGGCAGGCTTGGGGGCAACCGGCTGCCGCGACAGGAACAGGGCGATGTTGATCCGCTCCTCCGGGGTCAGGGCCTTGATCATCCCTTCCATGAAAGCCGACGACTTGCGCTGCCCCAGCACGAACTTGTTCATCTGTTCCAGCAGGTAGCCGGCGTTCTGGCTCGCCAGATTGGGCACCTCGGGCAGCACGCTATTGCCGCCGGCGCCATGGCAATGCCGGCAGACCGAAGCGTCCTTCTGCCCGCGCTGCACCGCAGCGGGCAGTTTCGCCGGGTCCTGGCTGATCCGGGTCAGCTGCTCGTGCAGCGCAGCGGGGGACGGCTCAGCGGGCTTTTCCCTGCCATGGCTCGGGGCCGCGGCGGTGAGTGCGGCGATCAGCATCAGGCTGGCCAGACGGGCGTGTGGGTTGAATGACACGGAGCCTCCTTAAAAAGACAACAAAATCCTAATGGTCTTTTACGGCGCGTGTTTGGGCAAGCTTTAGGGCCGTCGCTGCAACTGCCGCAGCGACGGCCATTCGTACAGCAGCAGTCCCGCGCCGATCAGCGCGATGCCGGCCCAGCCGATCGCCGGGATGCGCTCGTGGTTCAGCGTCTGCCCCAGCAGCAGCGCGGCGACCGGGGTGACCAGCATGATCAGCGCGACGCGTCCGGCGTCGAGATGCTTGATCACGTAGTAATACAGCGTGAAGCCCACCACCGACCCCAGCACGCCGAGGTAAACGATGGCGGCGCCGGCGCGCGGCGTGATGTCGGGCGGCAGCTGCGCGCCATCGGCGATCAGCCAGGCCAGCACGAACAGCGGCGTCGCCACCCCGAGCGAGCCGCTGGTGATGGCGAGCGATGAGGCGCGCACATTCAGCCGCTTGATCCACACCAGCCCCAGCGCCTGCACCGTCATGCCCGCCACTACGGCGGCGGTGCCGAGCGTCGCGCGGCCGTCGCCCGGCCACGGCTGGCCGAAGATCAGCCACAGCCCGGCCAGTGCGATCACCAGTCCTGTGATACGCTGCGGCGTAAGCGTGCGCTCACCCAGCCACAGCGCGGCGAACACCCCGGTGACCAGCGGCGACAGCCCGAAGATGACCGAAATCAGCCCCGACGGGATGTGCAGCGCCCCCCAGTAGGTGAGCAGCATCGCCGCGAACAGCGACAACCCGCTGATTGCATACAGCCGCCGCGCCGCCGGGGTGAAGGGAAACGCGGTGCGGGTGGCGCGCATCAGCAGCAGGCAGACGACCCACCCGATCAGCATGCGCGCCATCACCGCGAAGCTGAAGCTCGTCCCCTGCGCGCTCCACTGGATGGCGAGCGGCGTGGTCGACCAGATGAGGATGACGCCGAGATAGGCGGCGGGGACGGACATGGATGTGAGTGCTTGCTATGGGTTGAAGTAGGGCGCAATCGGTATTGCGCCGGATGGGGGCGGTGCAATGCGCTTCGCTTATTGCACCCTACGCGGGCTTATATCATCACGCCCATGAACAGGACGGTAGGTTGGGCTGCAAAGCCCAACATTGCGGATCCCCGCACAATGTACTGGCGTTCGATGTTGGGCTTCATTTCATTCAGCCCAACCTACGCGGGCTCAGTCGTTTGCAATTGCATATCGTTGAAATAAGCCGTTTTCATCAACCCAAATGAGTAGCCATTCCGAATCGATCGGGAACAAGGAGTCTCGCTGGGATCCCAAAAAATAAATCAAATCGCGTCCGCTGCTTTGGAAATACCACGTTTCAAGCGAAGGCCCCAATATGGCTTCAAGTTCCGTGCGGCTACGGCCAGGTAGTTTGGATACAACGTCAGCCAGCATTTTTTGCCGTGATGAGATGCCGTTTGTTGCAGAGTCAGCTGAGTGTGGATCAAGCCAAACTGAGCGGTCAAACTGGCTTGAATAGGAACCAGTGGGAAGCGCGTCCGGAATGATGCGAACTGCGAGAATGACAGCCGTGAGTGCTAACAGAGCTGAAACAGCAAGCATGCTTGCTAATCGGGCTTTCTTACCCAGAGGACGCTTACGAAAACGGGATACGACAACAGCTGTAATGCCCCAGGTAATTAGTATCCCCAGAATGGCCAGAGTAAATGGCAGGGTTAATGTAAGCATTGCCAGAAAAATTGTTGCCCCAAAGCTAGGGATAACGTGAGGAACGAGAAAAAGCAGCCCGAAATAGCCGATAAGGCTAGCGGTAATGATCGAGAAACTACGCTTGTTGATTAATCTGTTGGCCATCATCTTGGCAAGCAATCCGAAATGTTTTGCAAACTCTCCGCCGCAATCTCGCGCACGTCGGCATCCTCGTCCCCCGTACACGCATCCAGCCACGGCCGTGCCGCGGCATCGCCTGTGAGCCCCAGGTAGTGGCAGGCGTCCGCCCGCACTCGCGCGTCGGCGTGTTGCGACAGCGTGCCCAGTTGCGGGATCAGCGCCGCCAGCGTGCGGGTGCCGGCGAAGGCTTCGAACAGCACACCCGCGCCCAGCCTCACGTTGAGGCTGGCGTGGACGTTGCCGACGATGGGCAACACCGCCGCGAGAAGCTCCGGCTCGGCGTCGATGGTCGTCTGTACCTTGGGCAGCTGGCCTTCCTTCAGCAGCAGGTGAAACCAGTCGGCCAGGCCCGCCTCGCTGTCGGCCTTGGCCGCCCACTCGGCAAGCTCGGCCTTGCCGTGCACCCCGGCAAGCTCGATGCGACCGAGGCGCAGCCACGGCACCGAGCGCACGCCGAGCGCCTGTCCCACCTCGGGGTGCTGTTCCAGGTTGACCGCTTCCAGTCGCCCGATCGTGCCCTGCTTAACCAGGTCGGCGAGCGTGGCCAGCATCGCCGGGCAGTGCGGGCAGTGGGTGGAAATCAGCAGCAGGGCGTCGGGCGCGGACATGGGTTTTGACGGGATAATGGCGTGCATGGAATTTACCATCCTCCCCGTCACCCCGTATCAACAGAACTGCTCGCTGGTGTGGGACGCGGCCGGCCGCGCCGCGCTGATCGATCCGGGCGGCGAGGCGGAACGTCTGCTGGCGGAAGTGGCTGCGCGCGGGCTCACGCTGGAAAAAATCCTGCTCACCCACGGCCATCTCGACCACGTCGGCGCGGCGGCGGAGCTGCGCGACGCGCTCGGCATCCCGATCGTCGGCCCGCAGCGGGAAGAGCAGTTCTGGCTCGATCTGCTGCCGCAACAGGCCGAGCTGTTCGGCTTTCCGCCCACGCCGGCGTTCACCCCCGACCGGTGGCTGGAGGACGGCGATAGCGTCGAGGTGGGCGCCATCCGTTTCGACGTGCTGCACTGCCCCGGCCATACGCCGGGCCACGTGGTGTTCTACCAGCCCGACGCGCGGCTCGCCTTCGTCGGCGACGTGCTGTTCAAAGGCTCGATCGGCCGTACCGACTTTCCGCGCGGCGATCACGCAGCGCTCCTGGCCGCCATCCGCGAAAAACTGTTCCCGCTCGGCGACGACGTGCGCTTCGTGCCGGGGCATGGCGCGATGTCCACCTTCGGACACGAACGCCGCGACAACCCCTTCGTCGGCCTGGCGGCCGATTGATATCGATCCCGCAAGCGCTATAAAACCCTGTAAGGAGACCGCCATGAACCCTGCACGCATTGCGCTTGCCCTGATCGCCGCCCTGCTGTTGCCGATGGCCGCCGCGCAGGCACAAAACCTCTCTGCCGTCGTCATGCCGCCGCCCGAGGCCATCGCGCCGACCCAGGCGGCGCAGCGCGTGCTCGACGCCGCGAACAAACGGGTACCGCAGCTCGACACCGCAGGCCTCCTGGCGCAGCTGAAGGCCCAGCCCAAAACCGTGGTGATCGATGTGCGCACGCCGGCCGAACTGGCGCTGTCGGGCCACATCGATGCGCCGCTGTTCTTCAACATCACGCGTGGCCAGCTGGAATTCCAGATCGAGGTGGCGGTACCGGACAAGACCACGCCCATCGTCGTCTACTGCGGCGTCAGCCAGCGCAGCCCGCTCGCCGCCGACACGCTGATGAAGCTCGGCTACAAGAACGTGAAGAATTACCGCGACGGTTTCTTCAACTGGAAACGCGCCGGCCTGCCCGTGCGCCTGCTCGACAAGGCGCCCGCTTCCTTCCTCTACGACCTGCCGCAGGAAGTCATCCCCGGCGTGTGGTCGGCGATCGGCGCCACCGCGCCCGGCACCTACGAGAATTCCGGCCACAACAACAACCTGTCCTTCGTCATCACCGACGACGGCGTGCTGGTGGTGAACGCCGGCGACAACTACCTGCTGGCGCAAAGCCTGCACGAGGAGATCAAGAAGCGCACGAAGCAGCCGGTGAAATACGTGGTGCTGGAAAACAGCCAGGGCCACGCCATGCTCGGCTCCAAATACTGGAAGGAACAGGGCGCCACCATCATCGCCCACCGCGACACCGCGGCCTACATGGAAAAGACTGGCTACGATTCGCTGGAGGTCATGCGTGCCCGTGCGCGCGACAAGGCGTTCAAGACCGAGTTCGTGATGCCGGACAGGCTCTATGACGACAAGCTCGAATTAAAAATGGGCAGCTGGAACCTTCACATCCTGCACCTCGGCCCCTCGCACAGCCACGGCGACACCATGGTGTGGTTGCCCGAGAAAAAGCTGGTGATCGCCGGCGACACCGCCTTCCATATCCGCATGCTGCCGATCTTCGAAGACACCGACACCGCCAAGTGGATAGCGACCTGGGACACGTTCGAGGCGCTCGGCGCGCAAATCGTCATCCCCGGCCACGGCGGCCCGACCGACATGGCGACCGTGCGCAAGTGGACGCGCGACTATCTGGTGCATCTGCGCGCCAAGGTCGCCGAGGTCATCAAGGCCGGCGGCTCGCTCGACGACGCCTACAAGGTCGACCAGTCGGCCTACCTGCACCTGCACACCGCCGACGAGCTGGCGCGCAGCAATGCCGGGCGGGTGTACCGCGCGATGGAGTTCGAGTGAAGTCGTCATTCCGGCGAATACCCAAAGGGCACAAGTGCCGGAATCCAGTTTATGACTGGACACCAGCCTCCGCCGGTGTGACGTAATTCAAACTTTTTAGCCTGCTTATTTCAGCGGCGTGATGGCGTCGACCAGCGCGCCGGCAGCGTCGGCGGTGGCGTGCCCGCGATCCCGCCGCGGGTTGTACTCGACGATTTCCATCGCCACAAAGGCCGGGTCGCCGCGCAGATGCGACAAGGCGGCGGCGAGGTCGGCGCGGCACAGGCCGCCGGGAACGGGGGTGGTGACGCCGGGTTCCTCCTCTGGGTCGAGCGCATCCAGATCCACGCTGACGCCGAAGCCCGCGGTGCCGCGCCGCACGATCGACAAGGCCTCGTCGAACACGGCAGCCAGCCCGCGCCGGCGGACTTCGTCCATGTCGAACACCCGCACGCCCAGCCGGTGCAGCAGCGCGGCCTCGCCCGCCTCGAAACTGCGCACGCCGATCAGGCACATGTGCTCCGGGCGCAGCTTGGCTTCCGGTCCGTCGATGGCGGTGAGCGCCGCCTCGCCGTAGCCGAGCAGGACGGCCAGCGGCATGCCGTGGATCTGCCCGCTCGGGGTGGTGGCGAAGGTGTGGCTGTCCATGTGGGCGTCGATCCAGATCAGCCCGATCGGTCCGCGGCCGGCCAGCACGCGGTGCACGCCGCTCCAGGTGCCGATGGCGCAGGAATGGTCGCCGCCCACCACCAGCGGAAAGTTGCCCGCCCGCAGCACCGCTTCCACTTCGGCGGCCAGTCGGGCGCTGAGCGCCGCGACCGCATGCAGCGGCGTGTCCTGCTGTGCGCGCGGCACCCGCAGAACCCCATCCCACTCCACATGCTGTAGTGGGGAATCGTGAAACACCTGGTAGCGGCGCAGCGCATCGGGCCCCTTGGCGGTGGCCGGGTCGGGCGCGCCGGCTCCGCTGGCGGCGCCGATGACGACGAGGGTGCGCGTGGATGAAGGAGGGGCCGGCTTCATGCCGTCAGTCTAGACCGGGCGACTGGGCTCCGGTCCCGCAAATCTCGCTTAGCTATGGGCGACGACTTCATACAGGAAAGCCTGGCAGTCGTTCGATGTATTTTCTAATGATGTCGGAAAATTTTACAAATCACCCTGTTCATTTAGAAAAAGCGACTAAACAAAAAAACAGTAGCCTATTGATTATCAAGTATTTATGTTGAATGCCAGCTTCGTGGGCATGTCTTTTGCGTAGCTATAGCGTGGTCTGATTTTGTGCAAAACAACCCTGCACTTTGCATTACGCAAAAACCCAATCAGGAGAGCGCCATGAATCTCAGGAACACACTTGCGCTGTGCATTTTGCTCGGCGCCACGACCGCCGCTTCCGCCGCGCCCATCCCTATAGACCTCAATACGTGGGAAGAAAGAGGGCCCGCTGCAAACGGCAACTGGATTGTGGCGGCTGATGGATCTTCCGTATTGCAGACGATTAACGGAAACCCCACTTTTTTTGTCGGCCCGACGAGCCAGATCAACACCACTATCCGGGGTTCGATTGAGGTTCAAACGACAAGCGATGACGATTACATCGGGTTCGTGCTCGGATTTAATGGGCCTGCGTCTACCGGCAATGACATGAATTTTGTGTTGTTCGACTGGAAACAGGTCAATCAGTCATCGGGTGGTTTTCTCGCGAGTGAAGGCTTTGCGCTTAGCCGGGTGAACGGCACCATCACCAACTATGTTCCCGGCTTCTGGGGACACACCGACAGCGCTGAATTCGATGTGCTGGCCACTGATTTCGGCAGCACGCGCGGTTGGGCAGATAACACAGCATACGACTTTGAAATTCTCTACCAGGCAGGGCGTATCAAAATTGATATTTCAGGCGGTACTTTTGGGGCCGGCGAAACAATATTTGACATATTGGGCTCGTTTCCCAACGGGCAATTCGGTTTTTATAACTACTCCCAGTCCACAGTCCGCTATGCGGGGTTGACCGAAGAAGTCACACCTCCGCCACCTCCTGGCGTGCCCGAACCGGCATCACTGGCACTGATGGGTATTGGCTTGGCGGGATTGGCCGCATTGCGCCGTCGGAATAAAGCCTGATTCCAAACCAGCTAGCAAAAAAACCGACCTTATGGGTCGGTTTTTTTGTCTAGGGTGTAATGAAAACATCGCGCCTGACCAGATTGGAGCCGTCGGCGACGCGGCCGTGCGCCACGCCCGGCTGCAGGTGCAGCGCGGCGGGCAGATGCAGGCTCACGCCAGCCCGGCCAGGTTCAGGTACTTGCTTTCGAGATATTCGTCGATGCCGCTGCGCCCGCCCTCGCGCCCGAGCCCGGATTGCTTGACGCCGCCGAACACCGCTTCGGCGGTGGAAATCACCCCGGCATTGATGCCGACCATGCCGTAGTCGAGCCGCTCCGCCAGCCGCCAGGCGCGGCCGAGGTCGCGGGTGTAGGCGTAGGCGGCGAGACCGTACTCGGTGTCGTTGGCCAGGCGGATCACTTCGGCTTCGTCGGCAAAGCGGATCAGCGGCGCCACCGGGCCGAAAGTCTCGTCGCGGCAGATCAGCATGTCGGGCGTGCAGCGGCTCAGCACCGTCGGCTGGAAAAACTGTCCGCCGAGCGCATGGCGCGCGCCACCGGCCAGCAGGGTTGCGCCGTGGGCGAGCGCGGCGGCGATGTGCGCCTCGACTTTCTCCAGCGCGGCGGGACTGATCAGCGGGCCGGTTTCCACCCCGGGCGTGAAGCCCTCGCCCACCCTCAGCTGCGCCACCGCGGCGGCGAATTTTTCGGCGAAGGCATCGAAGATCGCGTCCTGCACGAACACCCGGTTGGCGCACACGCAGGTCTGTCCGCTGTTGCGGTACTTGCTGGCGAGCGCGCCCGCCACTGCCGCGTCCAGATCGGCGTCGTCGAACACGATGAAGGGGGCGTTGCCGCCGAGTTCGAGCGAGACGTGCTTGAGCGTGGGCACGCTCTGCGCCAGCAGCTGCTTGCCCACCGCGGTCGAGCCGGTGAACGACACCTTGCGCACCAGTGGGTGCGTGGTCAGCGTGCGGCCGATGGCTTCCGCGTCGCCGGTGACCACATTCAGCACCCCCGGCGGAAAGCCCGCGCGTTGCGCCAGCTCGGCCAGCGCCAGCGCGGTGAACGGCGTCTGCGACGCCGGCTTCGCCACCACCGTGCAGCCGGCAGCCAGCGCCGCGCCGGCCTTGCGCGTCAGCATCGCGGCGGGGAAATTCCACGGCGTGATCAGCGCCGCCACCCCCACCGGCTGGCGCAGCGTCAACATGCGCCGGTCGGCCCACGGCGACGGCACCACGTCGCCGTACACCCGCCGCGCCTCCTCGGCAAACCACTCGATGAAGCTCGCTGCATAGCTGATCTCCCTGCGCGCCTCGGCGAGCGGCTTGCCCTGCTCGGACACCATGATCGTGGCGAGATCGTCGCGGTGTTGCAGAATCAGGTCGAACCAGCGACGCAACAGCTGCGCGCGCGCCTTCGCGGTCTGGTCGCGCCAGCCGGCAAACGCCGCGTGTGCCGCTTCGATCGCACGTTCGGTGTCGGCGGTCGTGCAGCGCGGCGCATGGCCGACGGTTTCTGCATTGGCCGGGTTGTGGACGCTGAAGCGCGTGCCATCAGAAGCGTCCCGCCATTCACCGGCGATCAGCGCTTGTTGCCGGAAAAGTGTGGGGTCAACGAGATTCATGTCAGTTGCCCCATCTCCATTCACTCATAGTGTGTCCACATGCGAAGCACGCGCACCGTACGTGCTTCGGTGAAGACTTCATACACCAGCCGGTGCTGGATATTGATGCGGCGGGAATACGCTCCCACGAGATCGCCGACCAGCTTTTCATACGGCGGGGGATTCTGGAAAGGGTCGCGTTCGAGAATCGCCAGCAGTTCGAGTGCCTTGGGCTTGAGGCCGCTTGCTGCCAGCTTTTTGGCGTCCTTGAGCGCGTGCTTGGCAAAAACGACTTGCCAGCTCACCAGTCCAGTTTCCTGGCGCTGGTGTCGAGCGGCTCGGCCATGCCTTCCTTGATCGATTCGCGCATTCCAGGCACGGAGAGCAGATGAAGCGTTTCCTGGATCGCCTTCCAGTCTTCTTCGGAAACCAGCACTGCGCTGGAGCGCTTGCCCGAGATCAGAATGGCTTCGTGCGACTCGGCCGCCTGATCGATCAGGCGGTAGAGATTTGCGCGTGCTTCGCTGGCGGTGAGTGTGGACATGGTGGGCCTCCTGTAACGTACGTTAAAGAGTACGTCATGTTGCCGTGGAATGAAATCCCCCTTTCGGAGGGGACGGCGTGTTTCAGCCGACTGGCATTTCGAGCAAGCGGATCAATGACTGTTCCGGCGCGTCGCTTTCGGGCAGATGTCGCACCGCAATGCCGCGCGCCATGCACGCATGGCCATCGACCGCGGCGGGTCCCGTCACGACGATGCGGGTGAGCTTGTGCAGCTGGCCGATGGCGTCCGCATCGATCGGACACGCATGCGTAATCGCGGTGGTCGCCCAGAACAAGCGCGGCACGATGTCGGCCGGCTCTGTCGCGGGGTATTCGCTCCAGTTGTGTTCGAAGTTCGGGATCGGCAGGTCGTCCGCGGTGAAGGCGGCGCGGTCGAGGAAGACGACGCGCTCCTTGGCGCTCACTTGCCGTTGCCGTTGTTGCCGCCGACCAGCCGTTCCAGCGCGCGCATGATGGCCGACGAATCGAGTTCGCTGTCGCCGGCGCCCATCAGCGCATTCATCTGCTGGGCGATCAGCGCGGCGCCGGGCAGGGGGGTGGCGGTTTCCTGTGCGTTGTCCATGACGATGGCCATGTCCTTGTGGTGCAGCTTGACCTTGAATCCGGGCTTGTAGTTGGAGTCGAGCATGCGCTGGCCATGGACTTCGAGGATGCGGCTGCCGGCGAAGCCGCCCAGCAGCGCTTCGCGCATCTTGACCGGATCGACGCCGTTGCGCCGCGCCAGCAGAATCGCCTCGGCGACGCCCTCGAAGGTGAGGCCGACGACGATCTGGTTGCAGCATTTGACGACCTGGCCGGCGCCGTGGCCGCCGACGTGGACGATGTTCTTGCCGAGGATTTCGAACAGCGGACGGACTTTTTCGAAGATGGGCGCTTCGCCGCCGACCATGATCGACAGCGTGCCTTCGCGGGCGCCGGTTTCGCCGCCCGACACCGGCGCGTCGAGCATGTGGACGCCGCGTTCGGCGAGCGACGCGGCGATGCGGCGGGTGGCGGCGGGCGACACCGTGCTCATGTCGACGACGGTATGGCCGGGCTTGGCGCCGTGCACCAGGCCGCGGTCGCCGAGGATGATCTGTTCGACGTCGGTGGTGTCGGAAACGACGGTGAAGGTGATGTCGCATTCGGCGGCGACTTCGGCGGGCGTGCCCTTGCCGAGCGCACCCATCACCAGGATGGGTTCGATGCGGTCGAAGCGGCGGCCATAGACGGTCAGCTGGTGCCCGGCGCGCAGCAGGTTCTCCGCCATGGGGCGGCCCATGATGCCGCTGCCGATGAATCCGATTTTCATGATGCAATCCCTTTAACCACGACAAGCCAGAATGGCAGCGTAACCAATCCCACGAGCGTTGACCAGCCCATGATCAACCCCGCCAGGCGGGTGTCGAGGCCGAAGCGGTCGGCCAGCGCGATGACCATCACCATGGTCGGCATGGCGGCCTCCAGCACCGCCGCTTCGCCGGGTTCGGTCAGCGTTCCCGGCCACGCCAGCGCAATGCCCAGCGCCAGCAGCGGCATCAGCGCGAGCTTGATGCCGAGCGCCACCATGACGGCCTTGTGCGGGCGCAGGTCGTGCCAGGGGATGGTCAGCCCGAGCACGAACAGCATCAGCGGAATCGTCGGGCTGCCGGCCCAGTGCGCGGCTTCCACCAGCGGCTCGAGCCCGGCGCCGGAGAGGTTGACCGCGATGCCGGCGGCGAATCCCCACACCGGCGGCAGCGTCAACCACATTCTCAGGAAGGAGGCGTGTTCGGTGTGCTTGCCGCAGCGGAAGGCGATCCACACGCCGAGCGACCACACCAGCGGCGTGGTGGCGAGCATGTCGGCGAAGAAGGGATAGCGCGCGCCCGAGTCGCCGTACACCGTGGTGAGGAAGGGATAACCGAAGAACAGCACGTTGCCGAAGCCGGATGCCAGCATGATGGCGCCGCGCTGCGGCCGTGACAGGCCGCGCCCGAGCGGGGTGGCGAACAGCGCCAGCGCGGCGAGCGTGAGACCGAACAGGGTGGCGGCGCCGAGGACCAGCGGCACCTGCAAAATGCTCAGGTCGACCGTGGCGGCGGCTCCTGCCGAGAAGAACAGCATGGGCGCGAAGAAATTCAGCACCAGCCGGTTGATCTCGCCGCGCAGGCCGACGATGGAAATGCCGGTCTGCCAGCGTGGCCAGATGCCGCCCGCGGCGATCAGCAGGGACAGGGGCAGCAGCGTTTTCAGCAGCAGTTGCTGCGCGAGTTCGGCCGACATGGTGCGGAATCGTAGGAGGGGCGCCCATCATAACGCCGTCGCGGGACTGGGCGTGGATTGGACTGCCCAAATGACATCGGGCTTTCATGGGCGCGCGCCCATGAAAGCCCGATTCGACGAGGCGGGAGAAATCAGGTGCGCGAAGCGGGCGGGTGGCGGAGGTCGGCCTGGTGCAGCGGGTCGGATTCGAGCCACTGCTTGATGCGGGTGGCGTCGCCGGCGCGGCGGTTCTTGCCCTGCGCATCGAGCAGCACGATGATGACATCGCGGTTGGCGACCTGCGCCTGCATCACCAGGCAGTGCCCGGCCTCGTTGATGAAGCCGGTCTTGGACAGGCCGATCTGCCAGTCTTCCGCGCGGGTGAAGCGGTTGGTGTTGTTGAATGCCACCGGGCGATACAGAACGCGCGCCTTTTGGCGTTTTTTCTTCAGCACCACGCGCTGAGTGCCGAGGGTGTAGTGGCCGGTGGAGCTGATGTGACGAATCTCGGGGTAGTTCTGGTAGGCGTAGTCGACGAGCCTGGCGAGATCGAGCGCGGTCGAGCGGTTGCCGCTCGACAGGCCGGTGGGCTCGACGTATACCGTGTCGTGCATGTCCAGCGCGCTTGCCATGCGGTTCATGGTCGCCACAAAGCGATCGAGCCCGCCGGGATAGGTGCGTCCCAGTGCATGCGCCGCGCGGTTGTCGGACGCGATCAGCGCCAGATGCAGCAGCTGGCCGCGCGTGTAGCTGGAACCGATGGCCAGGCGCGAACCGGTGCCCTTGAGGGTGTCGCGATCCTCTTTGGTGATGGTGATCTTTTCGTCCAGCGGCTGGTCGGCGTCCATCACCAGCATCGCGGTCATCAGCTTGGTGATCGAGGCGATCGGCGTCTGCACGGTGGCGTTTTTCGCCAGCAACGGCTGTCCGCTTGCCTGGTCGAACACCAGCACCGAGTGCGCGCTCAGTTCCGGCATCGGCGCGGCAATGGCTTGCACGGCCGGCTGCGCGCCGTCGATCTGATCGCTCCATTGCAGGAAGGCGCGCCCGTCGCCCGCGGCGGCGCCGGCATGCAGGCACAACAGAATCAATCCTGACAGAACAGCTTTCATAGGCTTTTGCTTCTTCAAAGGGCGGCAGAAATGTAACACCATGGGCGGTATACGGACATGCCGGCGCAAACTTGAAAACAACAGTTCATTCGGACGGCCCGTTTATTTTAAGCTCACGATTGACGGTGTAGCAAAATTCATTATATATAGCAATGAGATGCGAGACCTTTCGAATAATTTACTAAAGAAGTCAGAGCTAACAACCTGCCTTTCGGCCCCCGGCGTGGTGGCCGAGGCGCTGGAGCTGCTGATGCGGGGCAACGCCGCCCGGGCGGAGTTTGCCGCCTGCGTGCGCTTCGACCCGGTGCTGGCGTTGCGCCTGCAGTTGCTGCCCGCCGATTTCGCGCTTGAGCAGCCGGATCTGCTGCGTGCGCTGCTGCTGGCGGCACCGGTCGCTGCAGGCGCCGCGCAGGGGCGCTATGCGGTGAGCTGGCAGCAGTCGATCGGCGTCGCGCATCTGGCCCAGGCGCTGGCGCTGCGCGCCGGGGTGGCGGACGCCGATGCGGCCTGGACCGCGGGCCTTGCCCACAATCTTGCGGATTATTTCGATACCGACGTGACGGCGCCGGCGCATGCTGCCGACTGGCTGGCCGAAATCGACACCGACGGCTGGGTGGCCGACGCGGTGCGCTACCACGCCGAGCCGCTGACGCGCGGACGCGCGGCGCATCCGCTGGTGCGCATCGTCCAGCTCGCCTATCAACTGGTGAGCCGTGCCGACGCGGTGGACAGCGTCGACGTGCGTGCCGCGCTCGCCGCGCTTCAGATCGGCGCCGGCGAATCCGCCCAGTTGCTCGCCGACAGCCAGGTGCAGGTACGCCAACAGGCGCGGCGCTTCGGGCTGGCGGATGCGGTGGTGCAGACGAACAACGGCGCGGGATTTGACCGGCTCGCCCGGCTGTATGCCGGGCAGGCCGCGCAATCGGCGCTGCACGGCCATTTCCGTCAGGCGGATGGGGACGACGAGCGGTTTCCCCTGTTGCAGGACACGCTGCGCGCGCTGTTCGGCATCGAACGCAGCTGTCTGTTCGTGCCCGCCGCCGATGGCACCCTGCGGCCGAGCGCGCTGCTTCCGGTGGCGGCCGGCCTCGGCGCGCTGGCGATCCCGCCCGACGACGGCCATTCGGCGCTGCCGCGCGCGCTGGCGCGCAATGCGCCGCAGCCGTTCGAGCATGGCGAGGCGGATGCCGCGCTGGTGGACGAGCAGATCGCCCGTCTGCTCGGCGTGTCGAATTTTCTGTGCCAGCCGATGCTGCTGCGCGACGGCCGGGCCGGCGTGCTGGTGGCGGGCGACGTGGCGGCGGGCCTGAGCGTGTCGCCGCTGTGGCGGTTCGTGCTGGCCGAGTGCGCCGAGGGCGTGCGGTCCGTGACCCTGCCGGTGCCTGCCGCCGCAGCGCCGGCGGCACCCGCTGCGCCGGCCGACGACATCCCGCGCGACCGGGTGCGGCGCGCCGTGCATGAAGTGGCGAACCCGCTCACCATCATGCGCAACTACGTCAACCTGCTGTCTGACCGCCTGGGGGCGGATTCGACGGTTCAGCGCGACCTCGGCATCATCGCCGACGAAATCGAGCGGGTGGCGCGCATCGTGCGCGGCATCACCGCAGCCGAGGAAATCACGCCGCCCGCCGCGGCGCTCGAACTGGTCTCGGTCAACGGCATTGTCTCGGAACTGGTGCGGATGGCGCTCGGCACCCTGTTCACGCCGAACAAGGTCAATGTGCAGATCGACCTCAACCCCGACGTGCCGCCGCTGCCGCTGCAGAAGGACCTGCTGAAGCAGGTGCTGTTCAACCTGGCCAAGAATGCGGTCGAGGCCATGAACGCCGGCGGCCATCTCAAATTCACCACGCGGCTGGTCGACGTCAACGGCCAGCGCCAGATCGAAATCGAAGTCGCCGACACCGGTCCCGGCCTGCCGCCCTCGGTGGCGTCGCGGCTGTTCGAGCCGGTGGTCAGCGAAAAGGGCGGCGACCATGCCGGCCTCGGCCTGTCCATCAGCCGCAGTCTGGTCGAACGCATGAACGGCCAGCTCAGCTGCGCCAGCACGCCGCAAGGCACCCATTTTCTGATCCGCCTGCCGACCCTGAACCACAATCAGGCTTCGCTGACGGCAACACGCTACGGGTCGATGTAACCCGTGCTCAAGGAGAACTTCTGTGTCAGACGAATCGATTGAACCCTCGCCGTTGCGCAGCACGGTCAGCAGTTTCCCGGTACGCCCCCGCCTGCTGGTGGTGGACGACGAACCGCTGATACTGGAAGGGATGACCCGCCTGCTGGGTGCCCGCAACTACGATGTGGTGACCGCCAACGGCGGCTGCGAAGCCCTGATCGCCATCGGCAAGCAGCAGTTCGACGCGATCCTGCTCGACCTGGGCATGCCCGACCTGGACGGCAACGAGGTGCTGCGCTTCGTCGCCGAGCGCTGCGCCGATACGCCGGTGATCGTGGTGTCGGGCGACAGCACCATCGACGCGGCGATCCGTGCGCTGCGCGGCGGCGCCGCCGACTTCGTGCGCAAGCCCTACGAATCCGAGGAGTTGCTGCGCCGCATCGACAACACCCTGACGCGGCGGCGGCTGGAAAAGGAAAACAACCACATCCTGCAGCGCCTGCAGCAGTCGGAGAAGTGGCACCGCTTCCTGGTCAACAGCTCGCCCGATTTCATCTACACCCTGGATTGCGAAGGCCGCTTCACCTTCGTCAACGACCGCGCCGAAAGCCTGATCGGCTATCGCCGCGAGGAATTGCTGGGCCAGCATTACAGCCTGGTGATCCACGAGGACGACATCGCGCGCGCCGAACATATCTTCAACGAGCGCCGCGCCGGCGACCGCAGCGCGCGCAACATCGAAATCCGCCTCAAGTGCAATCCGGGGATGCGCCGTCCGCGCCCGATGAACGGCCGCTGCAAGTCGGTCGAGCTGACCGCCACCGGCATGTACGACGAGGACGCCAGCCCGTTCGAGCAGCGCTTCATCGGCAGCTACGGCGTCGCCAAGGACGTCACCGAGCGCAAGCAGGCCGAGGAAACGGTGCACTATCAGGCCTACCACGACCTGCTCACCGGGCTGCCCAATCGCGCGCTGTTCCGCGACCACCTCGGCCTCATGCTGGCGCAGGCCAAGCGCACCCAGAAACCGCTGGCGGTGCTGAGCCTCGACCTCGACCATTTCAAGGTGATCAACGATTCGCTCGGCCACACCATCGGCGACGAAATGCTGCTCGCCGTCGGCGCGCGGCTGCGCCAGTGCCTGCGCGAAGGCGACACCCTGGCGCGCCTGGGCGGCGACGAGTTCGCGGTGCTGCTGCCCACCCTGGTGTCGCGCAGCGACGTCGAGCACATCGGCCGCAAGATCATCCAGGTGCTGTCCAAGCCGGTCTACGTCAAGGGCCACGAGATCTACATCTCGGTCAGCATCGGCGCCTGCGTCGCGCCGGAAGACGGCGACCTCATCGACAGTCTGATCCGCCAAGCCGAAATCGCCATGTACCAGGCCAAGTCGCAGGGCCGCAGCCGCCTGCAATTCTGGGAGTCCGGCATGCAGGCGCCGTATTCCGAACGCATGCAGATCGAAGTCGACCTGCGCCGCGCGCTGGCGCGCAACGAGTTCGTGCTGTTCTATCAGCCGCAGGTCGACACCCAGACGGGCGAAGTGCGCGGGTTCGAAGCCCTGCTGCGCTGGTGGCATCCGCAGCGCGGCCTGCTGACCCCGGCCGACTTCATCCCGGTGGCCGAAGAGTCCGGCGTCATCGTGCCGATCGGCGACTGGGTGCTGCGCCAGGCCAGCGCGCAGATGGCCGACTGGCGCAAGGCAGGACTTCCGCCGGTGCGCCTGTCGGTCAACATCTCGGCGCGCCAGCTCGAAAGCGCCGACTTCGTCGACAGCGTCATGCGCGCAGTGCAGGTGTATTCGCTGGACGGCAACCTGATGGAGCTTGAGATCACCGAAAGCCTGCTGATGCGCGACTTCGAGGCCAATGCGATCAAGCTCGGACGGCTCTCCGCCGCCGGCATCCGGCTCGCCATCGACGACTTCGGCACCGGCTACAGCTCGTTCAAATACCTGTCGCGCTTCCCCATCCACACGCTCAAGATCGACCAGTCCTTCGTGCAGGAACTCGACCGCGAAGAGAACGTGTCCATCGTCAATGCGATGATCGCCATGGGGCGCGGCATGAGCCTGAACGTCGTGGCGGAAGGCGTCGAGAGCGCCTCACAGCTTGCCCGGCTGCAGCAGATGCAATGCCATGAAATACAGGGGCATTACTACAGCGCGCCGATTTCCAGCCATGCCGCCACCATCCTGCTGGGCGAGAATGCGCGCGGTTTCGAGCAGCGCGACCAGCGGGTGGCGGGCTAGCCTGGACGCACAAAGAAAAACGGCTTCCGGTGGAAAAACCACGGGAAGCCGTTTGGATTTGGTGGCCAGTCTCGGAATCGAACCAAGGACACGCGGATTTTCAATCCGCTGCTCTACCAACTGAGCTAACTGGCCAAAAGAGGCGGCAATTTAACCGGTTTGCCCTATTCTCGTCAAGCTGAAACCGCGTGGATTGGCTCAGCACGCCAGGCCATGGAGGCCACACAGGTGCCGTTTGACGAGCGCCAGCACGATCCACAGCCAGAACAGCAGGAAGAAGGTGAGCACCGGGACATGGGCGTCGAGAATGAAGCGCGGGGTGATGAAGCGCACCGCGCGCACGACGGGACGGGTGACGGTGCGCAGCGCGCGATAAAAAATGTTCTGCTCGCGGTATTTGCCGGCCAGCAGCGCCAGCACGCCCTGTCCGAGCAGGGTGAAGCCGGCGACTTCAACCAGGGTGCGCAGAATGGAGACCAGCAGAATGTCGAGCGGCATGGCAGGCGTTCCTGTACGAAGCGGCGATTCTAACGCAGCTTGTCAGGCTGCCGCCTGGCCGTGACAATGGGTGCTGACGCCACTCCGGATTGACCCCACATGAATTACGACCGTGTACGGCATGGCCTGCGGGGCCTGTTCTTCAACATGCTGGGCCAGCGCGAGCGTGCGCTGGCTGCCTACCGCGACAGCCATCTGGCCGAGCCGAATCATGTGGAAACCTTGCGTACGCTGGGCTGGCTGGAGGCACAGCGGGAACGCTGGCCGGCGGCGGAAACCTGGCTGGCGCGCGCAGCCGAACTCGAGCCGGACGACGCGCCCACCTGGTTCAACCTCGCCTATGCGCGCGACAAGGGCGGCATGGACGAGGCCGCGATCATGGCATTCCAGCGGGCAACCGAATTGAACCCGAACAATGACCGCGCCTGGTACGGGCTGGGCATGCTGCATGCGCGCCACGGGCGGCATCGTGAAGCCGCAGCGGCGCTGACCGAGGCGGGGCGGCTGCAGCCGATGAACGGCCTGGCCTGGTATGCGCTGGGCATGGCGTGGCATCACTGCAACGAGCCGGACAAGGCGGCGGCGGCGATCGAGCACACGCTGGCGCACGATCCGCAGACCGCACAGCGGCTGATCCACGACGCGCAGCGCAGCGACTACGCCCACCGGCTGGGCTGAGTGCCGCAGGCGTTAAAAAGCCAGCCCCGCGGGGCTGGCTTTTTTGTTGCGTCCCCGCAGGCGCGGGATGCGACGATCAGGCTGCGCGGGTGTCGATGTCGCCCGCCAGGCTCGGATAGCGCACGTGGTCGACCAGTTGCTGGATTTCCAGGCTGGGCGCACGCGAGATCAGCGAGCCGACGATGACGCCGATGAAGCCGACCGGCATGCCGAACACGCCGGCGGCGATCGGGGCGATGTCGAACCACTGGTTCGTCGCCACGCCGCCGAAGAACGGGTAGGTGATGACCATGTAGTACATGCACACACCCAGTCCGGCGAGCATGCCGACGACCGCACCCAGGTAGTTGGCACGCTTCCAGAACACACCGAGCACCAGCGCCGGGAAGAACGCCGAGGCTGCCAGCGAGAATGCCGCGCCGACCAGGAACAGGATGTCGCCCGGCTTCAGCGAGGCGGTGTACGCGGCGAACAGCGCCACCACCACCAAAAGGCCCTTGGAGATGGCCAGACGGCGCACCGTGGACGCCTTCGGGTCGATCATCTTGTAGTAGACGTCGTGCGACAGTGCGTTGGCGATGGTCAGCAACAGGCCGTCAGCGGTCGACAGCGCCGCCGCCAGACCGCCCGCTGCCACCATGCCCGAGATTACGTAGGGCAGGCCGGCGATCTCCGGGGTGGCCAGCACGATGAGGTCGCCGCCGATGGTGATTTCAGCGAGCTGCACGATACCGTCCAGGTTGATGTCGACAATCTTCATCAGGGTCGCGTCCACCGCCGACCAGTTCGCGACCCAGGCGGGCAGTGCCGCGAACGACGAGCCGACCAGGTTGCTGTAGACCTCGAACTTGACCAGCACCGCCAGCGCAGGCGCGGTGAAGTACAGGAGGAAGATGAAGAACAGCGACCAGAACACCGACTTGCGCGCCTCACGCACCGAAGGGGTGGTGTAGTAGCGCATCAGGATGTGCGGCAGCGAGGCGGTACCGACCATCAGGCACAGCACCAGTGCGATGAAGTTGCGGCGCTTGATGTCGGAGGCCTCCTGGTCCTCGGCTTGGGCTGCGGCGATGTCCGCTTCGGTGGCGTTGGGGTTGGCCCGGGCCTTGGTCTCGGCGCCCTTGCCGGCGAATGCGGTGGCATGCGCGGAGACCGGACCGGCCTTGCCCTTGGCGCCATCGGCCGATTTTTTCCACGATGCCTTGAGGTCGTCGGTGGTGGCAGGGAAGTCGGCGGGGCTGCCGGCTTCGGTGCGCTGGGCCTCGAGGAAGGCAGCGCCGTTTCCCGCGGCCACGGCTGCGTCCAGCGCCGCGATCCTGGCTTCGAACGATTCCTGCTGCGCCTTGAACGCCGCGCGGGCAGAGACCTCCGCAGCGCCCTTGGTGGTTTCGGCGTTGTTGAACTCGTTCTCCAGCTGCGTCACCTCTTGTAGCACCTGGCCATAGGCGATCTGCGGCACCGGGTTGCCGGTGTGAGTCACCGACAGCCACACCACCGGGATCATGTAGGCGATGATCAGGATGATGTACTGCGCCACCTGGGTCCAGGTCACCGCACGCATGCCGCCGAGGAAGGAGCACACCAGGATGCCGGCCAGGCCGAGGAACACGCCGTACTGGAATTCGATGCCGGTGAGACGGGCGGTGATGATGCCGACGCCGTAGATCTGCGCCACCACGTAGGTGAAGGAGCAGATGATGGCGGCGATCACGCCGATGGTGCGGGGCAGGTTGCCGTTGTAGCGCGAACCGAGGAAGTCGGGGATGGTGAACTGGCCGAACTTGCGCAGGTAGGGCGCGAGGAACAGCGCCACCAGCACGTAGCCACCGGTCCAGCCCAGCACGAAGGCGAGGCCGTCATAGCCGGCGAGGTACAGGGTGCCCGCCATGCCGATGAAGGACGCGGCGCTCATCCAGTCGGCGCCGGTCGCCATGCCGTTGAATACGGCAGGGACGCGGCGACCGGCGACGTAGTATTCCGATACGTCGGCGGTTTTCGACATGATGCCGATGCCCGCATACAGCGAGATGGTGGCGCCGAGGAAGATGTAGCCGATCCACTTGGGGGGCAGGCCCATCTGCTCCAGGATGGCGAGCACGATGACGAAGGCAATGAAGCCGCCGGTGTAGAAGGTGTAGTACTTCTTGAGCTGCTGGAAGAACTGGCTCTGTGTCTGTGCGGTCATGTTATTCCTCCCCTTCGTGGACGTCGTATTCCTTGTCCAGCTGGTTCATGCGATGGGCATAGAACCAGATGATCAGGACGTAGATGATCAGGGATCCCTGGGCGCCCATGTAGAAGGCGAAGGGGAAACCCATGATGACGATCTCATTGAGCTGGGGGGCGAAATAGATGACGACGAACGTCACCACGAACCAGATGGCGAGCAGGACTGCAGTGAGCCGCAGGTTCTTGCGCCAGTACTCCTGATGTCTCTCCGACAACTGCATGGCATTTCTCCTTAAGAACGTGATAAGGGAACGCGCTTTATTTAATGGAAGCCGCGCGTGCGCGGAGTGTATGGGCTCGCGGCACGGCCCACAAACAGATTAGTAGGCACTAATGTGCTGATAGCCAGCGCCGGGCGCGTAGCAGTCCGCGCAGCTGATGTGCCGTGGCGAGGTTTTCGCGCTGGGCGGCCTGCAGCAGCACCAGCCACAGCTCGGCGGTGGCATACGCGTCGGCCAGCGCACCATGGCGCGCGTACACGGCAATGCCGAAATGCGCCAGCCAGTCGTCGAGATGGCGGCAGTGCGGCGCGGCGTCGGGGAACAGCAGCGCTGCGACGATGGCTGCGTCGAACCACGGCGCGGTGACCGACCAACCCAGCTGCTCACGCTCGGCGCGCTGCAGCACCGTCTGGTCGAATGCGGCATGAAAGGCCACTCGCGGCGCGCCCTGGGCAAACTCCAGCCAACTGAGCAGGGCCTCGTGGGGGACCTGACCGGCGCGCTGTTCGCTGCCGCTGATGCCGTGGATCAGGATGTTGGCCGCCGCGGTCGATTGCACCTGCGCGAGCCCGACTTCCAGGGTGGCGTCGAGTGCGATGCGGCCATGCTCGATCGCCACTGCGCCAATCGCCAGCAGCGGATCGCGCTGCGCGTCGAGCCCGCCGGTTTCTACATCGGCCACGCACCAGCGCATGTCGGCCAGCGGTTGTTTCAGATCGAACGCTTGCCTGCCCAGCGCGCTACGCCGCGCGTCGCTGGCTGCATCCAGCTGCGGCAGAGCGGGCCGATCGAACGGCCAGATCAAAGCTTGTAATCCATCGCCAGCCGCGCCTGAACCTTGCGCGCCTGGCGCAGCGCTTCTTTCAGGATGCGGCGGTCGAGCGGGTTCAGCGTGTCGGGGTCGATATGGTTGTCCGGCGTCTGGCCGGCGCGCTGCTGTCCGTGCTGATGGCGCAAGCGCAGCAACTGCAGGAAGTGGAACGCGCGGTTCCAGTCGGCCAGTTCAGCGTCGGGGATGTGCAGCGCATGCGCTGCCTCGCGCAGCCGCTTGGCGGTATTGGTCTGCGGGCTGCCGGCCGCCAGCGCAAAAATCCGGGCGGCATCGACAAAGGGCGTGGCGCCGTTGAGCTTGAGGTCGATCGTGTGCGGGTGGGCATCGTTGTCCGACAGCACGAAGTCGCGCATGACTCCCAGCGGCGGGCGGTTGCGCAGTGCGTTGCCGGCCATCTGATGGAGGAAGCGCGGGTTTTTCTGTGCAGCGTGGTTGAGCCAGGCGCGCAGGTCGAGCGCCAGCGATTCATCGCCGGCCAGCGGGCGGAAGTCGAAAAAGATGCTGGCGTGCAGCAAGGCTTCGGGGCTGCCGTGATCGATCCACTGGGTGAACTGCTGCTGCCAGCCGGTCAGCGACAGGCACCATTTCGGATTGCTCGCCATGATGCCACCGCGGCACAGCGGAAACCCACAGGCGTCAAGCCGGTGGTTCACCCGCCGTGCCATGGCCAGCAGCGCAGCGCGCTGGGCGTCGTCCGTCGCCGCGAAAATCAGCGCATTGTCCTGGTCGGTGGCGAGCGTCTGCTCCATGCGGCCTTCCGATCCCAGCGCCAGCCAGCACCAGCGCAGCCCGGCGAGCGCCTCGTCGCCGGCGCATTCCAGCGTGATGAGGCGTTCGGTGAGGCGGTCGTTCAGGCTGGAAATGATGGCAGTGAGATTTTCCGCATCCATCCCCTGCGCCAGCAGGCTGTGCACCAGATCGCCGATGTCCTGCGCCAGCGCGGGCAGGCGGACGGGGTCCTCGTTGCGCGAAATCGCTGCGGTGATGCCTTCCACCGACAGGCGGCGCAGGGCAAACACGTCCTTCTCCGATACCACGCCGACCAGCCGGCCGTCGCGCACCAGCGGAACGTGGTGGATGCCCTGGCGCGCCATCAGCACCAGCGCATCGGCCACCGGCGCATCGGCCGACAGGGTGGCCGGCTGCGGCGTCATCACGTCGGCAATCGGGGTGGCGAGCGGCACGCCGGCCAGCGTCACGCGCGCCAGCACGTCCTTCAGGGTCAGAATCCCGATGGGCTGCCCGGCCTCGTCGGTTACCACCACCGAACCCACCCGGGCGGCCTCCATCGCCCCCAGCGCGGCCGCCAGCGGCGTGCCGGCCCGGGTCGCAAGCGGCGCGCGCCGGATCAGGCTGGCGAGCGGCCGCGCAAAGCGGCTGTCGTCGTCCAGTGCCAGCGCGTATTCGGCCTGCACCGCCCGCTGCGATTCCTCCAGCAGACTGGCGATGCGGCGCGTGCAGAAATCATGAAACTCCACGCTTTCGCCGAGCAGCGCATGGAAATCGGTTGCGGAGAGCAAGTAGCAAAAAGTGTCCGTCGCCGCGACATAGCGGTTGGCGGCGCCGCGCCCGGCGAGCAGGGCGCCCAGCGGAAACATTTCGCCCGCCGCCAGTTGCAGCACCGTCTGGCCGTCGGCGGTGGCGCCGCTGACGGTGCCCTGCTTGATGATGAACAGCGTGTCCGGTGGCGCGTCGGCCGGTTCCAGCAGAACGGCGTCGCGGGCAAAGTACGCGACCGACAGACGCTGCACCAGCCACAGCACCGCGTCTTCACCCATCGCCGCAAACGGCGCCTGCCGCCGCAGCATGTCGAAGGTGGCGCGATGCAGGCTGTTGGCGAGGGGCAGGGTGGCACTCATATGCCAACCTTAACGTGCCGTAGTGCCCGGGGCAATATCGCAGCGCGTGCAGTTGCCCAAATAAAAAGCGGTGGCTTGTGCCACCGCTTGAGTGTTCCCGGATACCGTTTAATGCGCGCGCTTACGCATTACGCGAGCCAGGACGAGTCCCGTACCCAGCAGCAGCAGCGAGCCGGGTTCGGGGACCGAGTTGCCGCCGCCGATCGGGGCGAAGCGGTCTTCCAGTGTCCAGCTGAGGACGTCATGGTTGGCATAGGCCGCACCGGTGCCCGACGTAAAGCCGACGAATGCATTGGTGGTGGCCAGGTCCGTAGCCAGATCGCGTGTCAGCGACAAGAGTGCATTGCTGGGACGCACGCCGCTGCGGTTCATGCGGGCCTCCAGCAGATTGGTGCCGCCGTTATAGTCGACCCACACGCTCCAGATGTCGCCATCGTTCATGTCGGCCTCGGTCACTTCGGCGAGGACAATCGAATTGACGTCGCCGTTGACGTCGGCGCCGATGTGGTTGCTGCTGTTGTTGTCGCCGCTACCGTTGTTCCAGGTATCGAACTCGATGCCGACGCTGTTGTTGATGCCGGCATAGCCAATTCCACCGCCGGCGCCGCCGACATTGTTGCCCACCGTCTGCACCACGAACACCAGGCCGTCGGCGCCGCACCCGAGGCCGTCGCAGGCGCCGCCGGGGCTCGTGAAGCGGAACTGGAAGAATGTGCTGAACGAGGCGTTCGACGCGAGGGAAACGGTGCTGGTTGAGAAGGCGCTGCCGGACTGGCCAAAGTTTGCGGGTGTCACGCGCAGCACACTGCCGGCCTGGGTGGCGCTGCCGTTGAGCGTGAGGCCTGCCGTGCTGGAAAAGTCGCTGTAGTTGATCACAGCGGCGCCGGCCTGGCCTGCCAGGGCGATGCCGCATGCCACTGCTGCAAGCTGATTCAAGATTTTCATTATTTGCTCCCTGTGAATCTGAATTGAAGTCGATCACGTACAGCAAAAAGTGCGCCATTCCGTCCAGGCTTGGGTTTTGTAAATAAAAATCAACAACTTGAGATTCTTGGTCATGCGTTCCGGTCCTCGATGCTGGGTGTCGATGTAAAAAATATCGACATCCGATGGGGAAGGAAACGGCGCCCGTGAACGAAAAAGCCCCGCCGAAGCGGGGCTTTTGACCGACGTAAACAGCCGGGTCTTACATCATGCCGCCCATGCCACCCATGCCGCCCATGTCGCCGCCGCCCATCGGCATGGCCGCCTTGTCTTCCGGCAGGTCGGTGACCATGCAGTCGGTGGTCAGCATCAGGCCGGCGATCGACGCGGCGTTCTGCAGCGCGGTGCGGGTGACCTTGGTGGGGTCGAGCACGCCCATCGCCACCATGTCGCCGTACTCGCTGGTGCCGGCGTTGTAGCCGAAGTTGCCCTTGCCTTCCAGCACCTTGTTGACGACCACCGAGGGTTCGTCGCCGCAGTTCTTGACGATCTGGCGCAGCGGTTCTTCGATCGCGCGCAGCACGATCTTCACGCCGGCGTCCTGGTCGTGGTTGTCGCCCTTGACTGCAGCGGCCGCGGCCTTGGCGCGCAGCAGTGCGACGCCGCCGCCGGGGACGATGCCTTCTTCAACGGCGGCACGGGTGGCGTGCAGCGCGTCTTCGACACGGGCTTTCTTCTCTTTCATTTCGACTTCGGTGGCGGCACCGACCTTGATCACGGCCACGCCGCCGGCCAGCTTGGCCTTGCGCTCCTGCAGCTTCTCGCGGTCGTAGTCGCTGGTCACTTCGTCGATCTGCTTGTTGATCTGGCTGATGCGGCCCTTGATCGCTTCGTGATCGCCGGCGCCATCGATGACGGTGGTGTTCTCCTTGCCGATCTCGATGCGCTTGGCGCGGCCGAGGTCGGTCAGCTGGGCTTTTTCCAGGCTCAAACCGACTTCCTCGGCGATCACGGTGCCGCCGGTCAGGATGGCCATGTCTTCCAGCATCGCCTTGCGGCGGTCGCCGAAGCCCGGGGCCTTGACGGCGCAGGTCTTCAGGATGCCGCGGATGTTGTTGACCACCAGGGTGGCGAGCGCTTCGCCGTCGACGTCTTCGGCGACGATCAGCAGCGGCTTGCCGGCCTTGGCCACCTGCTCCAGCACGGGCAGCAGGTCACGGATGTTGGAAATCTTCTTGTCGAACAGCAGGATGAAGGGATCTTCCATGATCGCCATCTGCTTGTCGGGGTTGTTGATGAAGTAGGGGCTCAGATAGCCGCGGTCGAACTGCATGCCTTCGACAACGTCGAGCTCGTTTTCCAGGCCCGAGCTGTCTTCAACCGTGATCACGCCTTCCTTGCCGACCTTGTCCATGGCGGCGGCGATGATATCGCCGATCGAGGAGTCGGAGTTGGCCGAAATGGAACCGACCTGGGCGATTTCCTTGCTGCTGGTGCAGGGCACCGAAATCTTCTTCAGTTCGGCGGTGATGGCGATCACGGCCTTGTCGATGCCGCGCTTGAGGTCCATCGGGTTCATCCCGGCGGCCACGTATTTCATGCCTTCGTTGACGATGGACTGCGCTAGCACGGTGGCCGTGGTGGTGCCGTCACCGGCGATGTCGGAGGTCTTGGAAGCGACTTCCTTGACCATCTGCGCGCCCATGTTCTCCAGCTTGTCCTTCAGCTCGATTTCCTTGGCGACGGACACGCCGTCCTTGGTCACGGTGGGGGCGCCGTAGGAACGGTCGAGCACCACGTTGCGGCCTTTCGGGCCCAGGGTCACTTTAACGGCGTCAGCCAGAACATTGACGCCAGCCACCATGCGGTGACGCGCGGAATCGCCAAAACGTACGTCTTTTGCAGCCATTCTTAACTCCTAATCTTGAATTCGGTTGGATTGCGTGTGAGCGAGTGCTTACTGCTCGACCACGCCCATGATGTCTTCTTCGCGCATGACCAGCAGTTCGTCGCCTTCGACCTTGACGGTCTGGCCGGCGTATTTGCCGAACAGCACGCGGTCGCCGACTTTCACGTCCAGCGGAATCAGTTTGCCCTGGTCGTCTTTCTTGCCTGCGCCGACGGCGATTACTTCACCCTGGTCGGGCTTCTCGGTGGCGGTGTCGGGGATGACGATTCCGGAAGCGGTCTTGCGCTCTTCTTCCATGCGTTTGACGATCACACGGTCGTGCAGAGGACGGATTTTCATTGCAAAGTCTCCATTGCGGTGCGTTGATAACCGGCAGCCAGGCTGCCCGAAAATTAGGAAGCGGCGAGTTAGCACTCGCCGCCGTAGAGTGCTAATAGTAGGGGCGTCCTGTGACAATTTCAAGTCCATGGGCCCCCGCAAGCACGAGAAATGAAGCCGGATCGTCGTGCCAGACCGAGTTCGAACGGGCTGCCGCGTAGACGGGCTGCCGATCTTCGTGCGAGACTTGCCGCCGATCAAAAGGTCTGATTAATCGTTACACGGCCACGGGACAGGCGAGACCATGACACACCGGTTCTACATAGTTGATGTCTTTGCAGAGCGACCCTACGCGGGAAATCAACTGGCGGTCGTGGTCGGCGAGGGCATCCTGTCCGACGAAACGATGCAACAGATCGCGGCGGAGACGAATTACTCGGAAACGACTTTCGTGACGCCCACGCCTGAGCCCGATGGCGGCTATCGGGTGCGGATCTTCACGCCGGCGCGGGAGATTGCCTTTGCCGGCCATCCCATTCTCGGCACCGCGTGGGTCATCCGCCACCATGTCTTGCCTGAAGCTTCCGGACCGGTGCGCCTGAATCTCGCGCTGGGGCAGGTCCCCGTTACGTTCGAGCGTTCCGCCGAAGGCAGGGAGGCGGCGTGGTTTCTCGCGCCGCCGGTGGCGCTGGGGAAAACCTGCGCACCCGAACGGATTGCTGCGGCGCTCGGCATCTCGCCTGAGGACATCGACGCCAGCTACCCGGTCCAGCAGTTTTCCGCCGGCACCTCGGCCATGATCGTCCCGCTGCGCAGCCTCGACGCGCTCCGGCGCAGCCGGCTTGACCTCGATGCGTACGCTGCGCTGGCGGCCGAAGGCTTTCCGTCCCTCGTCTACCTGTTCTGCAGCCAGACGCGGGATCCGCGGAACGACCTGAGCGCGCGCTTCTTCTTCGAGGCGCACGGCGTGCGCGAGGACCCGGCCACCGGGAACGGCGCGGCCTTCCTAGGCGCCTATCTGCTGGAGCACCGCTTCTTTCCAGAATCCGATATTTCAGTCCGGATCGAGCAGGGTCACGAAGTTCGCCGGCCGTCCCTGGTCATGCTGCGCGCA
This sequence comes from Gammaproteobacteria bacterium, assembly GCA_018820765.1. Classification (GTDB taxonomy): domain Bacteria; phylum Pseudomonadota; class Gammaproteobacteria; order Burkholderiales; family Thiobacillaceae; genus Thiobacillus. The sequence continues at coordinate 469,712 of JAHJNN010000017.1, read as the reverse complement.
CGCAGGGTCGACGGATCGAGTGAGGTGAGCGTGGGCGGCTACGTCATTCCCACGGTGCAGGGGGAACTGGCGTAACTAAAAACGTAAAGCCAGGCCCGTGAGCCAGGCATGGTCATCCGCCGGCTCGGTCAGGCCTTTGCGATAGCCGAAGTCGAAGTCGAGATCCGGCGTCAGCGAAACCACCAGCCCGACCACCACGGAACCCACGCCGGGGTGGCCTGAGCGCGCGCCGTTGCGCTCGATGCTGGCGTCGCCCACCAGCCGCAGCGATTCGCTCACGCTGTACTCGGCGGCAACCGAGGCATGATAAATGTGGCCGTGTTCGTCCGGGCCGGCGTGGAGGTTGCGGGTATAGCCGGCGTGCAGATGAAAGGCCCAGGGATCGCCGGCGTACGTCGCCACCGCGAACAGGGTGGGGGTGACGTGGCCCGAACTCAGGCCTTCGTCTTCATCCCCGGTCGGCAATCCGAGTCCGGGACGCAGCGCGAAGCTCAGCGCGCCTTTTTCGTAGAAGCGCCATTTGGCCGCGATTTCCATGTCGGCATAACCCGACGTCGTCGTTTTGGTGGCGCCCGTCCGTTCGGTCAGGCGCTCGTGCGGCAGGGCGACGATGACGTCGAGATCGTCGGTCAGGCCCGCCGACAGGACGGCGTTGGCGCTGCGGGAACGGGTTTTTGTGCCTGCATCCCGGTCGCTGGCCAGGTCGTGCGTGAGTTCCAGCTGGTAATGTCCGGCGCCCTGTGTGCCGGTATCCTCGGTGAGCAGGGGATGGGCGGCATGCCCCGTCATGGGCCACTGAGCGGAAAAAATCAGTGCCAGGACGCCTGCGGGTGTCGCGCGCTTCATGTGTTGTCTTGCCTCATGTCGATCTTGATGGATGCGGACATTTTTACCGGCAAGGAATGGATGAGGCAAAGACGATTTCCGGATTATCCCGATAGAAAACCGTTATGGAACGTCGCGCCCGGCGCCTGCGTCACTGTGCGTCCCGCGCCGACAGGGTGGCATCCAGCATTTCGATCCAGTGGCTGACCGGCACCGGGGAAACCGATGCCAGGTGCGTCAGGCAACCGATGTTGGCCGTCGCAATCGCCGTCGGGCGGCTGGCCATCAACGTTTCCAGCTTGCGCGCACGCAGCGATTCCGACAGCGTCCGTTGCAGGATCGAATAACTGCCTGCCGCCCCGCAGCACATGAAGGGATAGGTCACGGGCACCAGCTTGAAGCCGGCGCGCTTCAGCAGCTTCTCGACCACCCCGTTCAGCTTTTCGCCGTGCTGCAGGCTGCACGAAGACTGGAAGGCGATGCGTCGCGCGGGTTGCGGCGCAGGTGCGTCCTGCAGCGCGTCCTCCCGCCATTCGTCGGCGACGATTTCCGCGATGTCCTTCACCAGATCCGAGACGTGCTTCGCCTTGTCGCGGTATTGGGGATCGTCGTGCAGCAGCTGGCCGTAGTCGCGAAAGTGCGCGCCGCAGCCGCTGGCGGTGAGGATGATGGCCTCGGCGCCGGCCTCAATGTGCAGCCACAAGGCGTCGATGTTCTTGCGCATGAAGGCGCGCGCTTCCTCCGTCGCCGCCATGTGATGGCTCAGCGCGCCGCAGCAGCCGTCGCTCGCCGCAATCAGCCGGATGCCGAAGCGATCCAGCACGCGCGCCGCCGCGGCATTGATGTCCGGCGCCAGCGCCGGTTGCACGCAGCCCTGCCAGATCACCATGCTGCGGGCGTGCGCGCGCGTCGGCCAGGCGCCGGCCGGCCGCCGCTGGGGAATCCTCGAACCCAGGTCGGCCGGCAGGAAGCGGCGCAGCGCCTGCCCGGTGCGCAGCAAGGCGGTGAAGCGGGTGCGGTAGGGCACCACGGCACGCAGCGCGCGGCGCAGCAGCCGCTCCTTCAACGGACGCGGCACCTCCTTTTCGACCAGTTCCCGCCCGATATCAAGCAGGCGGCCGTAGCGAACGCCTTGCGGGCAGCTGGTTTCGCACGAGCGGCAGCTGAGGCAGCGATCGAGGTGCAGCTGCAGGTTGGCGCCGAACGACCTTCCCTCCAGCGTTTTCAGGGTATAGGCCGGGGGCAGCGTGGAAATGTTGGGCTCCTCGCCCTCCAGCATCTGCTTGATCAGATAGATCCGCCCGCGCGGGCCGTCCCACTCGTCGTCGAGCAGCCGGAAGGTGGGGCAGGTAAAGGTGCATTGGCCGCATTGCACGCAGGGGTGCAGGAGCGCCTCCGCTTCGCGGCCCAGATCGGTGTCACGGTAGGTTTCGGCCAGTTCGATTTTCATTTCAGGATTCCGGATGACAACATGGCGAGCGACTTTGGAAGTGCGCAAGACGCCCCGACAGACAGCGTCGTATCAGACTATGGAACGGACCGGGAGCCATGTCCAAGACCTTCTAACAATTGCATCGATAGAAATAGATTATGTATGCGCGCTTGCGTGCGCCCGTCGACAGGGCATCCGGCGCTGGGGGGTGCGGACGAGCGGGGGAGCGAGTTCGAGGCGCCTGCAGCAACCGATCTGGGCTCCTCGGCGCGATTGCCGAGCAAGCCCTAAGCTGCGGCGTTCAGACGGGCACCTGGTTCCTGAACGCAGACCACTCCGTCGCCACATCGGAAAAGGCCTTGCAGGCCGGGCTCTTGTACGCGCCCCTGCGGCAGATCAGGCTGATCGTGTGGTGCGGCAGTTCCGGCAGCAGGGCGACCGAATGCAGCCCGTGCTGGGCGCCGGAAATGGTGTCCGGCAGGATGGTGGCGAGGCGGCCGAGGCGGACGATTTCCAGGATCACGCTGAGCGAGCTGGCCTCCATGATGACCGGCAGCTTGATCCCCTGTTCAAGACAGTACTGGTCGATATTCCGGCGCAACGCGTAATTGGCATTGAACAGCACCAGCGGCTCCTGCTCCAGCGCATGCTTGCTCATCGGCCCGCGCTGCCCGGCAAGCGGGTGGTTCTTGCCGACGGCGAGGGTGAGCGTTTCGATAAACAGGATGCGGCTGTCGACATCCTCCGAGCACTCCTCGGTCGAGAGTGTGCTGCTGAAGGCAATGCCAATGTCGACGCGGTCTTCGGCCAGGGCGACCTTGATGTCGTCCTGGGGCATTTCCAGCGTGCTCACGGTGATGCCGGGATAGCTGTCATTGAATTGCGCCAGCAAGGGGATCACCAGGTAGTCGGTGATCGGGTTCATTCCCAGGCGCAGCGAACCGCGGCTCAGATCGTTCAACTCATGGATGGCGCGCTTGGCCGTTTCCAGCTCGATCAGGGCCCGGCGCGCATGGTGCAAATAGACTTCGCCGGCTGCCGTCAGACGCACGGTCCGCCCGGACCGGTCGAGCAGCTGGACGTCCAGCAAGTCCTCCAGTTGCTTGATTTGCTGCGACAAGGTGGGCTGCGAGACATACAGCGCCTCCGCCGCACGCGTGAAGCTATGCATGTCGGCAACCGCGATCAGATAGCGAATCGAACGCGGAAAGACAACGTTTCTATCCATAGCTGATCCCTATAGACCCCATCGGAATTTAGTCTTGGAAAAAAAGAATCGCATGATGCATATTGATCCACAACGGTGAGCGGTGACGCGAACTCATCCAGCAAGCACAACGCTTGAAGATGATAAACGCAATCCACCGCTGGCCGCCAAGTCTGGAAAAAGTTTTACCGAAGCCATAGGACGCAGTTATCGCAGTCCTGCTTTACGAGAAGCGCATGCCAGACCAGAAGTGATTTTTCAAACCGTCGACCCGGTCGACATGATCCATAGCGTGTACGAAACAGGAGGTAGTAATCATGCATATTGAACCAGGTATTGTTGATGGCGCCAAAATGGCACTGGGCGCCGCAACGGCGATAACCGTGCTGGGTTATACGGCCAAGCAGGCGTGGAACTCGATCAAGCAGGTCGGGGCCATTCCGCTCGGTATCCGCAGCCTGATTGCAGCCGTGCTGGTATTCAGCTTTTTCGAGGTCTTCCCGCATTACCCGGTTGGCGTATCGGAAGTGCATCTGATCCTGGGTTCGACGCTCTTTCTCATGTTTGGTGCCGCGCCCGCAGCAATCGGCCTGGCGCTCGGCTTGCTGACCCAGGGCGTCTTGTTCGCCCCCGCGGACTTGCCGCAATACGGCATGAACGTCACCACCCTGCTGGTGCCCCTGTTTGCCCTGAGCGCGCTGGCTCGCCGCATCATTCCGGCGAACACGGCCTACAAGGACGTGGCCTACGCCCAGTGCCTGGCGCTGTCGACCGCCTATCAGGGCGGCGTGGTGGCCCTGGTTGCTTTCTGGGCGGTGTATGGCCAGGGCGCGGGTGCCGCCAACCTGGCCGAAGTGGGCAGCTTCGGTATGGCCTACATGGCGGTCGTCCTGGTCGAGCCGTTGATCGACCTGGCCATTCTCGCCGCCGCGAAAAGCCTGCATCGCTTCAAGGACAGCATGGTCTTCCATTCGCGCCTCTATCGGGCAGCCGCCTGATTGAGTGGACGCGGTCTCCGGTTCGCCCCGGAGGCTGCCTCGCGGATGTGATCGAATCAAAAAAGCAAGGACGATGTAAATGAACAAAGCTGAAATGAAAGACGCCATTCTCCAGGCCAAAGTTGAAAAAGGCCTGAGCTGGAACGACATCGCCAAGGCGGCGGGCCTCTCCCCCGAGTTCACCTGTTCGGCCTGTCTCGGCATGAACCATCTGGAAAAGCCGGAAGCAGACAAAGTGGCCGCGGCGCTTGACTTGGGCGCCGAGATGTCGACCGCGTTGCAGCGTTTCCCGACCAAGACCTGGGAACGCACCATTCCGACCGATCCGCTGATCTACCGCTGGTACGAAATGCTGAATGTCTACGGCGACACGATCAAGGAAATGATCAACGAGAAATTCGGCGACGGCATCATGAGCGCAATCGATTTCACCATGAACGTCGACCGGCAGGCAGACCCGAAAGGCGATCGCGTGCTGGTCACCATCAGCGGCAAGTTCCTGCCCTACAAGTCCTGGTAGGCGCGCTGATACGGCAACACAAGTTGAAAAGTGGCCTGCAGCATCCCGGGTGAATGGGTTGCTGGCATGGTCCAGGCATTCCCGCGAAGATCACGGGAATGCTCAAGGAACATACGAGTTAGGGCTCCTCAATCCGGTGTTCACCCTCCTGTGCCGGATGTCCTAGGGTTGCCGCCTCTTCGTGAGGCGGCTTTTTTTTCAGTATATCGCCGGACGGTCAAGCGTGATCGTGCCTGCGGTGAGCCGACCGGGCGTTGCCAATGATTCTGCTGCACGCAGCAATGCATGTCAAATCAAAGGCGCTGAGCCGCCAGGTGGGAGTGAGGTGAAATATGGCTGCGCGTGATCCACATCGTTTCATCAATGAACTGGATGAAACATCAGTCGAGCGCATTGCGTCCCGTCTCGAAAGCCGGGCCCAGGACGACGTGTTTTCAAGACTGCTCGATGGTTATGTGGCGCGGCTTGCGTTGCCGTCGCGCGCCAGCATTCTTGAAGTGGGATGCGGCACCGGGGCCGTGTTGCGGTCGATCGCGCGCCGGAGCGATTTCACCGGTCAGGCCATCGGGGTCGATCACTGCCAGTCATTCATTGATGCGGCGAGCGCCTTTGCGCAGGCCGAGGGTGTCGACGACCGGCTGGCTTTCCGGATGGGCGATGCGCACAAACTCGATTTTCCGCCCGCGACCTTCGACGTCGTCATCGCGCACACGCTGATCAGCCACGTCACCGAGCCCATGGCGGTGCTGGGCGAGATGGCGCGTCTCGTCCGTCCGGGCGGCACCGTCGTGGTCTTCGACGGCGACTATGCTTCGTTGACCTACGCATATCGCGATCACAGTTTCGGCCAGCGAATGGACAGCGCACTGTCCTTTTCCACCTTCAACAACCCCCGCATCATGCGCGATCTGCCGCGGCTGCTGCCTGGCCTCGGCCTCAAGGTGGAGGCGGCCTGGGGCGAAGCCGTGGTCGAAATCGGGCACGCAAGCTATTTCAGGTCGTTCGCCGAGACCTATGTGCCGTACGTCAAGAACACCGGCCTGCTGCCGGCGCAGTCGATCGAAGCCTGGTACAGGGAGCAGCGCCAGGCAATGGAAAACGGAACGTTTTTCGCGGCATGCAACTACTACACTTACCTCGCCCGGCGCGTTTGACGCGCGTTGCGTCGGGCGAGGCACGTCCATGGGCTGCGCCTATGGTGCCGGCACCGATGTCGGCACCGGTCCGGAGGTCCCGTATGCCCCGTCGATACGGGGGGTTCACGGCTTGTCCGACGCACCGAATGGGTGCGTGAAAGCGGCCTGTCGGACTATAGCCAACCCCTATAGAGCCTATCGAAATTTAGTCTTGGAAAACAATAATTGGTTGGCGCATAGTTGACCTCATCAAGTAACCGCGGTGTGGTCCGGCGCCGTCGACGTGGCAAAGCCGACCAGGGAATACACCCGTTTTTGATGTTGGGTAGTTAGCAAGAGTCATTTGTCGTATTCGTAACGTGATTTTGATGACGCATTACGGCAAGCCGACTTGTTCGTAATCCAAATTAGGAGTCGAAAACAATGTCATCGTCTACCAGAGAAGAGGTTCTCCAGCACCTCAATATGGTCGGTCAGCTGCAGCCGGCCCTGCACAAGCAGACGCACGCGCCCGCCCCTGACCAGATCGACCACGCGCTTTGGCGCGCATACACGCGTACGCCGCACGACATCGGCGGCGAGCCGGATGTGCCCATCGTGTACGAGGAAAAGGAAGAGGAGCAGTGGGAGCTGAATACCTTCGCCACCTGTGAGTGTCTCGCTTGGCGCGGCGTGTGGACGGCGGAAGAGCGTCGCCGCAAACAGAACGTCGATGTCGGTCAGACGCAATACCTGGGTCTGCCCTACTACGGCCGCTGGCTGCTGACGGCAGCCCGCATCCTGGTCGACAAGCAGTACTGCACGCTCACTGAGCTGGTCAACAAAATCGATGAGGTGAAAAAGCGCCATGTCTAAACCCCACTACGACAGAGAGCATCACGCCAAAATGGCCTCCGGCATTGGCGACCCCCAGTGCTTCAAGGGCAAGGCCGGCAAGGCCAAATTCAAGGAAGGCGATCGCGTCCGCATCATCGATCTGCCGGATCTCTTCTACACGCGCACCATGACCTACACGCGCGGCGCGGTCGGCACCGTCGTCAGGCTGGTCTACGAAAGCCCGGCGGCCGAAGACGAGGCGTTCGGCAACGAGGATTCCCCCGAGTGGTTCTACAGCGTGGTTTTCAAGCAGAAAGACCTTTGGCCCGAGTACAGCGACCTGTATGCAAACGACTCGCTGGAGACCGAATTTCCCGAGCGTTATCTTGAGTCTGCATAACCCGGCTCACGGACATTATTGATAAGAGGAACGACAGATGTCAGATCACGATCATAACCATGACCACGACCATGGCCATAGCCACAAACCGGCGCCGATGGTCGATGAAGTCAGCGATTTCGAAATTCTCGAAATGGCTGTGCGCGAACTTGCAATTGAAAAAGGACTTTTTTCAGCCGAGGACCACCGGGTCTGGACCGAGTACGTCCACACCCTCGGCCCCGTGCCTGCGGCGCGTCTGGTCGCCAAGGCCTGGCTGGATCCCGAATACAAGAAGCTGTGCGAGGCCGACGGCGTCGAGGCCAGCAAAGCGGTCGGCGTGAACTGGGTCACCAGCCCGCCCACCCAGTTCGGTACGCCGAGCGACTACTGCAACCTGCGCGTCCTGGTGGACACGCCGACGGTCAAGCACGTCGTGGTGTGCACCCTGTGCTCGTGCTATCCGCGTCCGATCCTGGGCCAGTCGCCCGAGTGGTATCGCACCCCCAACTATCGCCGCCGCCTGGTTCGCTGGCCGCGCCAGGTGCTCGCCGAGTTTGGCCTGCAGCTGCCCCCGGAAGTGGAAATCCGGGTCGGCGACTCCAACCAGAAAACCCGCTACATCGTGATGCCGACGCGTCCCGAAGGCACGGAAGGCTGGACCGAAGATCAGCTGACCGAGATCGTGACCCGCGATTGCCTGATCGGCGTGGCGGTGCCCAAGCCGGGCATCACGTCGAATGCCAAGCGCCCGGTGCGCAAGGCCATCCACCCGGTCCATCATGACCATTAATGCAACTGTAAGAAGGAGCGAGTCTCATGAGTGCTTCGAGCAAAAACGCAAGTGCCGACAGCGGTGATCTGATGATCGATGTGACCCCGATCCCTCTGCTGCAGGACATCCAGGACCACGGCAGGGTGTGGTCGGATCTGGCCGCGCAATATGGCGTGACCAATCCGGACCCGCCCTGGAAGATCACGCTGGAAGCCACCTGCGATCTTCTCGCGGGCGACTCCGCAGTGAAGGCGTACGGCGACATCGTCCCCGGTTCCTGCGCCTTGCCCTCGCTCGAACGCCGCGCCGAAGAGGACGAACTGTCCGAGACCCTCTACGAGGATGTGCCGTTCCCCGAACGGCAGCTTCTGGCGCTGGCGCATTCGATGATCAAGCGCGGCCTGGTGGACGAGGGCGAGCTTGCTCGCCGGATGGAGGAAGTGGGACAACGCCTGAAAAGCGTTTGACTGTGACGCCCGGCGGGTGCCGGGCGGACTGTCACAGATACATATTGACCGGGAAGTGGACTTGCGCGTTGCCGGCATGCATTTCCGAGTGATATTCATTCGAACCGAAACAGAATCAAGCCGTAAGCCCATTGCGGGACAAGTGCTGCGGCAACAGAACAGAGGAATAGGTAGATGGCAATACGTGGAACAGAAATCAAGATCCAGGGCCTGACTCACCGCTACACGCCGCGGAGCCCGGTCACATTCAATCGTGTTGATCTGGTGTCGCCTCCGGGTGAGGCGCTGGCAATCATCGGTCGTTCCGGGTGTGGCAAGTCGACGCTTCTTCATATTCTGGCCGGCATCCTGAAGCCCACCGAAGGTAAGGTCCTGCTCGATGGCACGGTAGTTGGCGCGCCGTCGCCCCGCTGGGTCATGATGTTTCAGGCGCCGCACCTGTTTCCCTGGATGACGGTTTCCCAGAACGTCGGCGTGGGTTTGAGCTTCGGACGCTGGTCCAAGCAGGAAACCGAAGAGCGCGTCAAGGAAGCGATCAAGCTGGTCGAACTCGAGAACTGGGCGGAAAACAACGTGCAGGATCTTTCGGGCGGCCAGCAGCAACGCGTGGCGCTTGCCCGCTCGCTGGTGATGGAGCCCGAACTCCTGCTGCTGGACGAGCCGTTCTCGGCGCTCGATGCGTTCACCCGCGCCTCCCTGCAGAAAGACGTGCGATCCATCGCCAAGCGCAAGGGCTTCAACATCGTCTTCGTCACCCACGACATCGACGAGGCCGTCATCATGGGCGATCGCGCCGTGATCATGGCGGGCTCGCCCGGCAACATCGTGCACGAACTGGACATCGACCTTCCCGACCCACGCGAACGCACCGACCCAGTCGTCCAGTCCCTGCGGTCGCGCCTGATGTCGATGTTCCAGGAGGCGGCACACTACAAGAAGCCGGAGTCCGCGACCCTGACGTAGGTCGAACCGCGCCGCAACAGAATTGCTCAGCGTCACACTTCAAGTAATGAGCAAACACCGGTCGGGATACCCGACTTCCAAACTTTAGGAGACCGAAAATGAAGAAATATCTACATGAGGAGCATGCCCAGCCGCGTCCGCTGGTGCACGTTGATGGATGTTCATGCGGTACGTGTGGCAAAGCGCAATCGATCGATCCGCGCATGCAGTTCATGCCCGAGAACCCGGATATCGCCGACGGCATGCAGGACCCGAATCTGGACATCAATTACGACCCGCTCTTCAGTTCCGTGCTCGGTACCAGCGTCAACCGGCGCAGCATGCTCAAGGCAGCCGGCCTCGCTGCGTTGTCAGGCATGGGCGGCCTAGGCGGCATGATGTCTTCATCGGCCTTCGCTCAAGGAAAGAAATTCTCCAAGCCGTTCGATCCGGTGGTCAAGATCGGCTATATCCCGATTACCGATGCGGCGACCCTGCTGGTTGCGCATGAAATGGGCTTCTTCGCAAAAGAGGGCATCAAGTCCGAACCGCCCACCCTGATTCGCGGCTGGTCGCCGCTGGTCGAAGCCTTCTCGGCCCAGCGCTTCAACCTCACGCACATGCTGATCCCGGTGCCGATCTACATGCGCTACAACAACAAGTTCCCGGTGAAGATCACCGCCTGGAACCACACCAACGGCTCAGGGATCATCGTCAGCAAGAAAAGCAACATCAAGACGCCCAAGGATTTCGGCGGCAAGCAGTTCGCTGTGCCCTACTGGTACTCGATCCACAACATCATCTCGCAGAAGATCATGCGCGAGGCCGGGATTACGCCGGTGATCCGCCCGCAGGACGCCAAGCTCGGGCCGAACGAGTGCAACTTCCTCGTGCTGAACCCGCCCGACATGCCGCCTGCGCTCGCCGCAGGACAGATCGACGGCTATTGCGTGGCCGAGCCCTTCAATGCGCTGGGCGAACTCAAGGCCGGCGGTGAAATGCTGCGCTTCACCGGCGACGTCTGGAAAGGCCACCCCTGCTGCGTGGTCGTCATGCACGAAGACGATGCCATGGATCCCGCCCGGGCGGCGTGGGCGCAAGGCGTGCACAACGCGATCGTCGCGGCGCAGCTGCACATCACCAACAACCGCCAGGCGATGGCCGAGATGCTGTCCAAGGACGGCAAGAAATACCTGCCGTTCCCGAAAGAAGTGGTCGAGCGCGCCATGATGTTCTACAACCCGGCCGATTACGCAACGCCTCCCGCGATCCAGCATCCCGAGTGGGAGCAGGCCCGCATCAACTTCCAGGGCTGGCCGTATCCGAGCGCAACCAAGACAGTTGTAGGCGAGATGAAGCAGACCCTGGTCGGCGGCGAGCTGGCCTTCCTGGACAAGCTCACCCCGGACTTCGTGGCGAAGGATCTCGTCAACTACACCTACATCAAGAATGCGCTCAACAAAAATCCGGCCTGGAAACTGGACAAGAGCGTGCCGCAGAAAGGTGATCCCTTCGTTCGTACCGAGGTAATCAAGTTATGAATGTTGCAGTGAATCCCGCCGCAGGAGGCGGGTTTTCCCGCCTGCTGGGGCGTTTTGGCTGGGCGGTCGCCGGCATCGCGATCGTGGCCGTTTTCTGGTTGCTCGCGGGCTATTGGCTCTCGGTCAATCCGACGACGGTCACGTTTTCCAAGTTCGGACTGATTCCGACGCTGCAGGCCTTTCCCGAGCTGTGGGGGGAGGGCAAGATCCAGGCGGCTTCCGCCGCCAGCGGCTATCGGCTGGGTGCCGGTCTGCTCATCGCGATTGCCATCGGGGTGCCCATCGGCGTCCTGATGGGGCGGATCAAGTGGTTCAACAACTACACCAACTCGCCCTTCCAGTTCGTGCGCATGATCAGTCCGCTCGCCTGGACGCCGCTTGCGGTGCTGGTGTTCGCCACCTGGAACGGTTCGATCATTTTCCTGATCGCCGTCGCGTCGGTGTGGCCGGTGATTTTCGCAACCGCGGCGGGCCTCGCCAAGGTCGATCCGAACTGGTTCAAGGTGGCGCGCAATCTCGGCGCCAAGCCCTGGCACATGCTGACCAAGCTGATCGTGCCGGCAATCATGTTCGACGTGCTGTCCGGCATTCGACTGGCGCTCGGCGTGGCCTGGATCGTGCTGGTTCCGGCGGAATATCTGGGCGTGACGTCGGGCCTCGGTTATGCGATCGAGGACGCGCGCGAGACGCTGTCGTACAACCACCTCACCGCATTGGTGGTCACGATCGGCATCATCGGTTATTTCCTCGACGGCACGCTGGTATCGCTGATCAAGCGATTCAGCTGGCATCGCGGAGGGGTTTGATGCAAACCCGGTCCTTTGCAGCCTGCAACAAGACGTTACGAGACATGGATCGTAAGTTTGGAAACGAAAGAACGCCCGAGCAGGCGTTCGACAAGCCCGGTTTCCGGGCGGGGGTAAATGAATAATGAACGGCAATATTGCATCCGTGGGTGACAGCGTCATCAGCGCCGGGGTGAGCGGAAACTGTTTCTCCCGGGCGATGAAAGCGACGGCAGACAAGTCCCTGCACTTCTTCGTGGGCTTGGCTTTTCTGCTGGGGCTTTGGTGGCTGGCCATCTACGTGGTCACCCTCAACCCCGACAATTCGGCCTTCAGCGACTTTGCGCCGCTCGCGGCTTTTCAGGCGCTGCCCGACCTGTGGGAAGACGGCACCATTCCGCATGCCCTTGAAACGACCGGCGGACGCCTGGGTGCGGGGATGTTCCTCGCCATCGTGATCGGGGTGCCGATCGGCATCCTGATGGGCCAGATCCGGTGGTTCCAGCGTCTGACCAACGTGCCCTTCCAGTTCCTGCGCATGATCAGCCCGCTGTCCTGGGAGCCGATCGCGGTGGTGGTATTCAGCGGGTGGGACGAGGCGATCGTCTTCCTCATCGCGATCGCCGCGATCTGGCCGATCGCGTTTGCAACCGCCGCCGGCCTCGCCAAGGTGGACCCGGCCTGGTTCAAGGTCGCACGCAACCTCGGCGCCAAGCCCTGGCAGATGGTGACCCGGATCATCGTGCCCGCGATCATGTTCGACATTCTGACCGGGATTCGCCTTTCCCTGGGGGTGGCGTGGATCGTGGTGATCCCGGCCGAGTTTCTTGGTGTGACCTCAGGCTTCGGCTACGCCATCCAGGACGCGCGCGAGGGTCTGGAGTACTCCAACCTGATGGGCATGATCCTCATGATCGGCGTCGTCGGATTTGTGCTCGACAGCATCTGCGTGATGCTCATCAGGCGCTTCAGCTGGCACCGGGGTTGATGGGAAACGGCGGGCCTCGCGCCGGCCCGCTGCGCGCTGACTGAAACATTTCGCGCTTTCTCGATCACGCCTGATGAGGGGCGTTGTCGAGACGCGACCGGATCAAACCGATTTTACAAAACGAGGTAGCAGCACCATGAGCAAGCTGAATATTGTGTGCGTGACGGGAACGCGCGAAAAACTGCAGATGGCAGCCATGATCGCATCGGTTGCCGCGGCGACGGGAGACGAGGTTTCGGTCTTCCTGTCCATGAATGCCATTCCGTATTTCGTGAAGGGCCACTCCCAGGATGCGCCGGTCGAAGGCGAACTCGGGGCGCTGATGGCGGCGGAAAAAGGCGTCCCGTCCTTCAAGGTGCTGTTCCAGCAGGCGGTCGAGCTGGGCGACGCCAAGCTGCTGCCGTGCTCGATGGCGATGGACATCATGAAGGTCACGCATGACGACTTCGATTCCGAAGTCGGGCCGGCCACCGGCCTGACGCGCTTCCTGAGCGATGCCGAAGGCGGGCAGATCCTGACGTTCTGAACGGCAGCGGCAGCCCGTTGAACAAACTTTTCAGTTGGAGAAAGAACCATGAGTGACAGCAAAATTGTAGACGCACGCGACACCTTCTGCCCCGGACCGCTCATGGAGCTTATCACTCACATGAAGCAGAGCAACGTGGGCGACACCCTGGAACTGTTGTCCACCGACGAAGGCTCCGGCGCCGACGTGCCGGAGTGGGTCAACAAAGTCGGGCACGAGATTCTCAGCAACGAGAAGATCGACGGGGTCTGGCACATCAAGATTCGCAAGGCGAAGTAGTCGCGGGTCGAAACCGTCTGTCTGCCGGTGGCCAGGACGTCCCGGAAGCAAATTATGGATAGGAGAATGCAATGAGAATCTTAGTCGTCGGTGGTGGCACAGGCGGGACGATTGTGGCCAACAACCTTGCGCGGCGGCTGTCTGCCGAGATACGTACCCGCAAGGTCCGGATCACCATGCTCTCGGCGTCGGACAGGCATATGTACCAGCCCGGCCTGCTGTACGTTGCGTTCGGACAGATGACTCCGGACCAGCTTTATCGCGACCAGGCGAGCCTGCTTGAAGAATGCATCGATTTTCACGTGGACCCGGTCGAGAAATTCGATCTCGACCACAACAAGGTCACGACGAAAAGCGGCAAGGTCCATGAGTACGACATCCTCGTGATCGCCACCGGTTCGCGCATCGTGCCTGAGCAGATCCCGGGAATGGCGGAAGGGGCGGATACCTTCTATTCGGAGGCGTCAGCGGTGAAGATGTTCAAGCGCCTGCGCGAGATCGAAGAAGGCACGGTTGCCGTGGTCGTCGGGGTTCCGCACAAATGCCCCATCGCCCCGGTCGAGCTCATCTTCGGCCTGCACGACTATTTCAAGGCGCGCGGCATCCGCGACAAGATCAAGATCAAGTACCACTATCCGATCGGCCGCATCCACACCATCAAGGAAGTCGCCACGTGGGCCAAGCCCGAATTCGAGCGCATGGGCATCGAGTACGAGACCCTGTTCAACGTCAGCGAAGTGGACGTGGAGAACAAGGTGGTGCGCAGCGAGGAAGGCACCGAGACCCAGTACGACATGCTGATCGCGATCCCGCCGCATCGCGGCATGGAAGTGATCGAGCAGAACAATCTCGGCGAGGGCGGCTGGATTCCGACCGACCGCTTCAAGCTCACCATGAACGGCCACGACAACGTCTACGTGCTGGGCGACACGACCAACCTGCCGGTCAGCAAGACCGGATCGGCGGCGCACTTCGAGGCCGAAGTGGTCTCGGAAAACATCGCCTCGATCGTGAAAATCGGCGTCCCGGTGCGCGACTATGACGGCAAGGTGTACTGCTTCATCGAAACCGGACACGACAGCGCAACCTACGCGATGTTCAACTACCAGAACCCGCCGGACCTGAAGTCGCCGTCGAAACCGATGCACTGGTTCAAGATGGCGTACAACCAGATGTACTGGACCAGCGTACGTGGACTGCTCTAAGGAAGCCCAAACATGAATACACAAACTGAAAAGCCCTTCGAGTCGATGTCTACCGAGGACCTGCAACGGCTCGTCGAAGTCGCGCAGCTTATCACCGCGGCCCGGGACGCGATGTCGGACGAAATCGTCACGCGCATGGCGGGCGCGCTGAGCGAAGGCCTGACCCTGCTCGACCGGCTGACGCGCAACGAAGGATTGATGCACCTGCTCAAGGTTCTCGATCGCCAGGATACTCAGTACCTGCTGATCGCGTTGTCCGACGCGGTTCATGCGGCAAGCCAGGAAATCCCGGCCGCCCCGCCGGCAGTCGGCGGCCTGGGCTGCATGATGCGGGTGGTTCGCGATCCCGGCGTGCTGGAAGGGATACGCCTGATGTCGGTGATCGGCAAGCACATGAGCCACAGCCTGCGCGAGCAGCACCGGCAGGGCGGCTAGCGTCCGGCCGGCTGCCGCGTAAGCCGATCCGCAGTACGCAACGGCGCCTTCGGGCGCCGTGCCTTTGTCGCAGCCGCGCGTATGAAATGCCGAATCGGTTGTCCCGGTTCGGCATTTCCCTTTATTGTCCGTACTTCCTACCTTTGTTCGTTTCAAAGCACGGTCTGCCATGGACAACCTGATAAGCCGCACGCGCGCTGCCGTGTGGCACCCCTGCACCCAGATGAAACAGCTGGAAACCGCGCCGCCGCTGGCGATCGCGCGGGGCGAGGGCGCGTGGCTGATCGATGTCGACGGCCGGCGCTATCTGGACGCCGTATCGAGCTGGTGGGTCAACCTGTTCGGCCACTGCAACCCGCGCATCAACGCGGCCATCACCGACCAGCTCGGCAGGATCGAGCACGTGATGCTGGCCGGCGCCACCCACGAGCCGGTGGTGGCCCTGTCGGAGCGGCTGGCGGCCCTCACCGGGCTGGGCCACGCGTTCTACGGCTCGGACGGCGCCTCGGCCACCGAGATCGCGCTGAAAATGAGCGCCCACTACTGGCGCAACGTCGGCCAGCCGGGCAAGAACGGCTTCATCAGCCTGCAAAACGGCTACCACGGCGAAACCGTCGGTGCGTTGTCGGTCACCGACATCCCCCTGTTCAAGGCGACCTATGAACCCCTGCTGAGGCACACGGTGCAGGTGCCCACGCCGGACGCGCGCCTGGCCGGACCGGGCGAATCGGCCGAGGCCTACGCGCTGCGCTGCGCCGACGCGCTGGAAGCGCATCTCGCCGCGCACGCCGACGAAACGGCTGCGTTCATCGTCGAGCCGCTGGTGCAGGGCGCGGCGGGGATGGCGATGTACCACCCGGCGTATCTGACCCGCGTGCGCGAACTGTGCGACCAATACAAGGTGCATCTGATCGCCGACGAAATCGCTGTGGGATTCGGTCGAACCGGGACCATGTTCGCGTGTGAGCAGGCGTCACACCCTCCCCCTGACCCCCTCCCCTCAAGGGAGGGGGAACGTTCCCCCTCCCCCTTGAGGGGGGAGGGCTGGGGAGAGGGTGAATGCTCGCAGAACCGGGTATCCCGTGTTGCCGACTTCATCTGCCTGTCCAAGGGCATCACCGGCGGCTATCTGCCGCTTTCTGCGGTGCTGACGACCGACGACGTCTATGCCGCCTTCTATGGCGACGCCACCGCGCGCGGCTTCCTGCATTCGCATTCCTACACCGGCAATCCGCTCGCCTGCCGCGCCGCACTGGCGGTGTTGGACATCTTCGAGCACGACAACGTGATCGCCGCCAACCGGGTCAAGGCCATTGAATTCAAAAGGCTCATGGAGGAAGTGGCCGCTCACACGCGGGCGCGCCACTTCCGCCATCTCGGGATGATCTGGGCCTTCGACGTGGCCGATGCCACACCCGGATTTTCCGCCCGCTTCCATCAGGCGGCGCTCGCGCAGGGCGTGTTCATGCGCCCGATCGGCGGCACCGTGTACGTCATGCCGCCCTACGTGACGAGCGCCGACGAGATGCGCGGGCTGGCGGATGCGATACTGGCGTGCCTGTCCGATCCTGAAATCTGAGCCCGTGGGAACACGACGCAAGCCAACCCATCCTGACGTGAGTTCAACATGAAAATCAGTCGACGCAGTCTGCTCCTGGCCGCGGGTGCGGCCGCCTTCGTCGCGGCCTTTGTCTGGCTGCTCGCCACGCGCGGTCCGCTGGCACCCGTGGGGGTGGAAACCGCCGCGGCGGCGGTGGCCGACCTCAAGCCCGGCGTGTTCGGAATCGGCACGGTGGAAGCGCAGCACGCGTACGCGGTGGGGCCGATCCAGGCGGGGCGGCTGCTGAGCGTTCGGGTCGATCAGGGCGATCGGGTCGCGGCCGGCCAGCTGCTTGCCGAGCTCGATCCGGTGGACCTCGGCCAGCGTGCCGAGGCGGCCGGCAGCGCCGCCGCGCGCGCGCGCCAGGCGGCCCAGGCGTCGCAGGCGCAGGTGGCCGAAGCGGAAAGCCGCGCCAGGCTGGCGCAGGCCAACAGCGAACGCTATCAGGCGCTCTACAAGCGCAACTTCGTTGCCCGGGAAATGGCCGACAGCCGCCGTCACGAGGCCGCCGCGGCCGACGCGGCGCTGGCGGCGGCGCGCGCCAATGCGGCGGCGGCGCAGCGCGAGATCGGGCGCACCGAGGCCGATCTGCGGGGCATCGAGCAGCTGCGCAGCAGCTTGAAGCTGGTCAGCCCGGTCGACGGCGTGGTGACCGCGCGCGAAGCCGAACCCGGCACCACCGTGGTCGCCGGGCAGGCGGTGCTGCGGCTGGTCGACCCCCGCCAATTGTGGGTGCGCGCCCGCGTCGACCAGGCGCGCGCCAAGGGGGTGCAGGTGGGCCAGGCCGCCGACATCGTGTTGCGCTCGGTGCCCGGCGTGCCGCTACCGGGCAAGGTGGTGCGGATCGAATTGCAGAGCGATGCGCTGACCGAGGAGCGCATCGTCAACGTCGCCTTCGACCCCGCGCCGGCGCAGCTGTATCTGGGCGAACTGGCGGAGGTGACCATCCTGCTTCCCGGCGCCGACGACGTGCTGACCGTGCCGCGCGCGGCGCTGGCGCAGCGCCAGGGCGCGGTCGGCGTGTGGCGCATCGAACAAGGCCGTGCGCGCTTCCGGCCGGTGCAGCCCGGCATGCAGAGCGCCGAACGGGTGCAGATCGTCTCGGGGCTCGCGGCCGGCGATCGCGTCATCGCCTACAGCGCGAAACAGCTCGACGACGGCGTGCGGGTGCGCGAACAGCGGCTGACGCCGCAATGACCGGTCCCGGCCATGATTAATCTGGCGCGGCGCGACATCGCGCACCATCTGAAAAGCTACCTGCTGACCGGGCTGGGGCTGGGCCTCCTGATTGGCGTGACGCTGACCATGGCCGGGGTTTACCGCGGCATGGTCGACGACGCCAAGGTGCTGCTGCGTGCGGTCGACGCCGACATCTGGGTGGTGCAGCAGAACACCCTCGGCCCCTTCGCCGAGCCGTCCTCCGTGCCGGACGATCTCTACCGCGCTCTGGCGGGGATGGAAGGCGTGGCGCAGACCGGCAACGTCGCCTACCTCACCATGCAGGTGGCGCATCGGGGCCAGTCGCAGCGCGTGATGGTGGCGGGGTTCGAGCCGGGCAAGCCGGGCGGCCCCGCCTTCCTGGTGGCCGGGCGCCCGATTGCCCGCGCGCATTACGAGGCGGTGGCCGACGCCAAGACCGGATTCAGGGTCGGCGACGTGGTGCGCATCCGCCGCAACGACTACACCGTGGTGGGCCTCACCCGGCGCATGGTGTCGTCGGGCGGCGACCCGATGCTGTTCATCCCGCTGAAGGATGCGCAGGACGCGCAGTTTTTGAAAGACAACGACGCCATCGTCGAGGACCGCAAGCGGCTCGCCGCCAACCCCGCGATCAACCGCCCCGGCCAGCCCGGCGTGCTCGACGCAGTACAGGCGATCCAGACCTCCAGCCACAAGGTCAACGCCGTGCTGCTGCGCCTGCAGCCGGGGTTCGACGCGCGCGCCGTGGCCGAACGGATTGCGCGCTGGCAACGCTACACGGCCTATACCAGCGGCGACATGGAGGAAATCCTGGTGGCCAAGCTGATCGCCACCGCCGCCAAGCAGATCGGGCTGTTCCTGATGATTCTTGCCGTGGTGAGCGCGGCCATCGTCGCCTTCATCATCTACACGATGACGCTCGGCAAGATCAAGGAAATCGCCGTGCTGAAACTCATCGGCACCAAGAACCGCACCATCGCCGCAATGATCATGCAGGAGGCGCTGGGGCTGGGGATCATTGGATTCTTCGTCGGCAAGTTCGCCGCCACGCTGTGGGCGCCGGCCTTTCCCAAATACGTGCTGCTGGAAAACGGCGATGCGGTGCGCGCCTTCGCGCTGACTTTGGTGGTGTGCGCGCTGGCCTCGGTGCTGGCGATCCGCGCCGCGCTCAAAATCGACCCGGCGGAGGCGATCGGTGGCTGAAGCTGCTTCAATCCAACCCGCCATCCTCATCGAAGGCATCACCAAGTGCTACGGCCACGGCAGCGCCGCGGTCGACGCGCTGAAGGGCGTCGACATGACGGTCTATCCGGGCGAGGTGGTCGGGCTGATCGGGCCGTCCGGCTCCGGCAAGACCACGCTGCTGAAATGCCTGGGCGCGGTGATCGAGCCCACGGCAGGGAAATTCACCCTCGGCGGCGAAGTCATCTACGACAACGGCTGGAAGGCCGGCGACCTGCGCGCGCTGCGCCGCGACCGCATCGGCTTCGTGTTCCAGGCGCCCTACCTGATCCCCTTCCTCGACGCCACCGACAACGTCGCCCTGCTGCCGATGCTGGCCGGCGTGTCGAATGCCGAGGCGCGCAGCACCGCGCTCGAGATGCTGACCGCGCTCGACGTGCAGCACCGCGCCGGGGCGCGCATCCCCGAACTCTCCGGCGGCGAACAGCAGCGCGTGGCGATTGCGCGGGCGCTCGCCAACAAGCCGCCGATCATCCTCGCCGACGAGCCGACCGCGCCGCTCGACAGCGAGCGCGCGCTCACCGTGGTGAAGATCCTCAACCGCCTGGCGGAGGAATTCCAGACCGCGATCATCGTCGTCACCCACGACGAGAAGATCATTCCCACCTTCAAACGCATTTACCATATCCGCGACGGCAGGACCTACGAGGAAGCAGGCGAGGGAAGACAACTATGAGACTGACCTTTCTCGGCGCGGCGCGCGAAGTGACCGGCTCAAGCTACCTGGTGGAAGCCGACGGCGTGCGCTTTCTGGTCGACTGCGGCATGTTCCAGGGCGGCCGCGAGACGCGCGAAAAGAACCGCCGCGCCTTCAACTTCGATCCGCGCACGATCGATTTCGTCATCCTCACCCATGCCCACATCGACCATTCCGGCCTGCTGCCGCGGCTGGTCGCGCTCGGCTTCCGCGGCACCATTCACACCACCCGCGCCACCTGCGACCTGTTGGCGGTGATGCTGCCCGATTCCGCGCACATCCAGGAAAAGGAAGCCGAATACGCCACCCTCAACCGCTTCCGCCAGGACATGGCCAAGCGCGCCGCCGCGCGCGGACTGCCGCCGCGCGACACCGCGCCGCTGTACACCGTGGCCCAGGCCCAGGCCTCGCTGAAGCAGCTGAACCCGGTCGACTACGACCTGGAAATCGCCCCGCACCCGCTGGTGCGCTGCACCTTCCGCGACGCCGGCCACATCCTCGGCTCGGCCATCGTCGAAGTGTGGGTGGGCGAAGGCGAACGCCGCCGCAAGATCGTGTTTTCCGGCGACCTCGGCCAGCCCGCGCGGCCGCTGCTGCAGGACCCCACCCACATCCACGATGCCGACTACCTTCTCGTCGAATCGACCTACGGCAACCGCGACCACAAGAGCATGGACGCGACGCAGGACGAGCTGGTGGAAGCGATCAACGACACCCTCGAACGCAAAGGCGGCAACGTCATCATTCCCGCCTTCGCGGTCGGCCGCACCCAGGACATGCTCTACCTGCTGGCCGACCTCACCCGCCAGGGACGCATCCCCAAGCTCACCGTGTTCGTCGATTCGCCGATGGCCACCGCCGCCACCGAAATCACCTACAAGCACATGGCGCTGCTCGACGCCGAAACCCATGCGCTGATGGGCCGCCACGGCGGCGCGGCGCATTTCCGCAAGCTCGATTTCGTCGAGGACGTCGAAGAGTCGAAGTCGCTCGACCGCATCACCGGCGGCGCCGTCATCATTTCCGCCAGCGGCATGTGCGAAGCCGGGCGCATCAAATTCCACCTGCGCGCCAACCTGCCGCGCCACGAATCGACCATCCTCATCACCGGCTTCCAGGCCGCCGGCACCTTCGGCCGCCGTCTGGTCGACGGCGCCAGACGCGTGCGCCTGTTGGGCGAGGACATTCCGGTGCGCGCCGACCTCTACACCCTGGGCGGGCTGTCGGCCCACGCCGACCGCACCGCATTGCTCGCCTGGCTGGGCCACTTCCGCAGCAAGCCGCGCAAGGTGTTCGTGGTGCACGGCGAGGAAACGGTGGCGAACGGATTTGCGGCCGACCTACAAACGCAGTTCGGCTGGGATGCGATGGCACCGACACCCGGCCTGAGCGTGGTTCTCGACTAGTGCGTGCGATGGGGCTCAAGCGTCAAGCGTTGAGCGGATTCCTGCCAGCACTGCTGCTGACCGTCCTCTTCGGTCAGGCGCACGCCGCCTCGGTCGCCGAATGGGAAGGCTGCAGCGCGATTCCAGGAGATGCCGAACGGCTGGCGTGCTACGACCGCGTGTCCGGACGTTCGCAGCCCGAGGTAACACCCGTCCCTCCGGCCGGCGCCAGGACCGAAACCCTGCTTGAGCCGTTGCCCGTGGCGGCCCAACCGGTGCAAGACGAACCCGATCTGCTGTCGGCGCTGTCGCGCCACTGGGAACTCGACGACGAAGCCAAGCAGGGCGCCTTCCTGTTCCGCCCGCACCGTCCCAATTACTTCCTGCCGATCAAGTACAGCAACGCACCCAACAGCACCCCGTTCCAGAGCACGCTCATGCAGCCCGATCTGGGGCTCGAGAATCTCGAAACCGAATTGCAGCTGAGCTTCAAGATCAAGGGCATGGAGGGCGTGTTCGGTCACGACAATCTCGACCTGTGGTTCGGCTACACCATCACCTCGTTCTGGCAGGCCTACAACAGCACGATTTCCTCGCCGTTCCGCGAGACCAACTACGAGCCCGAAGCGATCCTGACTTATCGCACGGATTACGAACTCGGCGGTTTTCGCGGCCGGTTCATCAACCTCGGGCTGGTGCACCAGTCGAATGGCCGCGGCGAAGGGCTGTCGCGCAGCTGGAACCGGGTCTATGCGCAGTTCGGGTTTGAGCGCGGCAATCTGGCGCTATGGGTCCGGCCCTGGTACCGCATCCCGGAACACGATGTGGACGACAACCCCGACATCGAGGATTACCTCGGGCACGGCGACATGCAGGTGGTCTATCGCAAAGGGCGCAACGCCTATTCGCTGTTGCTGCGCAACAACTTCAAGCGCACCGACAACCGCGGCGCGCTGAAGCTCAACTGGAGCTTCCCCCTGTATGGGCGCCTCAAGGGCTATGTGCAGTACTTCAACGGCTACGGCGAATCGCTGATCGACTACAACCACAGCCAGCAGTCGTTCGGCATCGGCGTCAGCCTGACCGAAGGCATGTAGATACGGTAGTCGTATCCGGGGTGCAGTGTGTAAACGACTGTTCCTGCCGAGCCACTGAAGAGGCCACTCGGCCGGTACGTGAGTATCTGGCTGCCCTGGATGAAACCAATACCCCAGCCACGCCACCCAAGGCGATCTCACTGACCGATCCCGCTTCGACCTGGACGGCGCAGGTGGGCCTGCCATCTACACCTATGCCACTGATAGACCTCAAGGCAGGCATTATTGTTGATGTCGAAAGCATCACCCGTGAACAAGGCGGCGGAGGCCAAGGCAACCCGGATCATGATCAATCGGGTCGAGGAGAAATTCGATCTGAAGCCCACATGCCTGGTGGGGGACACCAACTATGGTTCGGCCAGCCATGCTGGGGTGGATGGTTGATGAGAAGCAGATCGAACCGCACGTGCCTGTGTTCGACAAGTCGGGGCGTGACGATGGCACCTTCTCACGCAGCGACTTTCAGTAGTACAGAAGCGGGAATGATGCCTGCCTGATAAGAGATCTGGGCTGATTGCCCAGAGCAAGACAGCACCCAACCAACAAAAAACCGGCCCCAGAAATTTCGGGGCCAGTTCACCTTCAAATCAGAACCGAGTTTTTCAACACAATAGATCAGAAGCGGTCATCCATCCCAGGATGTTCAGTCGGCCAATTCTGGCCGACACCAGAAGGCTGCCGCCCACTTAATCGCAAAATTTCTTTGCGATTTCCGAAAGTAATGCCGACAAAATCTGAGATGGTTTTTCATCAGAGGATGCCGGACACAAAAAAAGGGATCAGGTTGGCCATCCGACTGCTTGTCATATTCCCTTGCAATGATCGGTATATCCAATAACTCCTGGAAGAACGGGGTGGCACGAGGCTGCGGGAAGCAGCAGTGTGCGGCCTGGCAGCCATGACGATGATCCCCGATGTGATGCGCCTACCGTTGACATTTGGCCTGTCCGGCGCGCTGCACGCCGCAGTCTTGTCAGGCTTCGTGCCGCCGCCGCCACCTCCCACTGGCCTGCCGTCGCCACCCATCCAGGTCCGCCTCCTTGATGAGCGTCCTGCCCAGGTAGCCGGGCTGATCCCTGTCGGCATGCCGGACACCAGAACCGCCCGGGCACCGAATCCCAAGCTTCCCCAAGATCGCCATGCCACTGTGGCCCCGTCGGCCCACGCGCCTGCCACGACACCAGCAGTGGAGCCGTCGGTCGTAGCGGTCGCGACGCCTGCAGCGGAGGCCGCGCCTCTATCCGAGATCGTAAAGGGTCAGGTGCGTCACCCTGAGCCGTTGGATAGCGCCGCTCCACCCCCCCAAGGAACGTCAGTCCTATCGCCTTCTGCACTCGCCAGCGCTGCGGTAATCGGGAACCTGCCGGGGTTGTCGGGCGGCGATCCGCCTAAGGCCCCAGACGTGTCGGCTGGCACGCTCGCCGCACCCTACCGGGCGCCCAAGGCCCTGCATTCCCCTGCCCCCGAATACCCCGAAGAGGCCCGCTGGGAGAAGCGGACGGGACTGGCAACCCTAGGCTTCCGCGTGGAGGCCAACGGTTCGGTGGCTGAGGTCAGGATGCTGCATTCCTCTGGCCATGCTGACCTGGATGCAGCGGCGGTGGAGTCGCTGCGCCATTGGCGCTTCGTCCTCCCTACGGGGGGGGCGCCTGCCTCTTGGTACCGCTACCTCTTTCGGTTCGAATTGACCTGATGCGCTGGCAGAAGACATACCCATTACAAGCGCGCGAACCGCTGCAACCAGCGCGTGCCCACCCGCTAATTTTATTGGGGAGAAAAAACCATGAAGCCTCTCCAACTTCAGCCGCCCCGATACAACGAACTCAATCTGCGCGAGGCCTCCTCAATTCAGATAGCCCGCCGCGGGTGCTGCACATGCACCAGCCATGGATCAGCGAGAAGAACAATGAAGCCGCTCAAATAAACCGGTTTCCTCCCAAGGGAAACCGGTGTCGGCCGATTTGGACGACACCCTCGGCATCCCTTGCATCACATGCGGACGCCATCCCACCCAACCGTACCTAGGAGATTCGCATGCAACACCATCATATCCGACGCAAAACCCTGGCCGTGCTCGTCGCGGCCAGTCTGACCACCATCTCCAGCGTCGCTCTGGCCGATGGCCCTGCCGACCACCACTACAAGCACGGCGACGACCTGCCGGTAGGCGAAATGCTGCCTACCGGTGTGCGCATCACCCCCGAGGCGGCCAGTGGTGCCCTGTTCCAGACCCTCAATCCGGATCTGCCGACCAATCCCGATTTTGTGGCCGGCCAGGCAGTGGCCACCAGCACCAGCCCGGACGGCAACACCCTGCTCATCCTCACCAGCGGCTATAACCGCAACAACGGCCCTACCGGCAGCCGCGTCACCGCCGAATCCAACGAGTACGTCTTCGTCTACGATATCTCCGCCGGCACGCCCATCAAGCGCCAGGTCATCCAGGTGCCCAATACCTTCAACGGCATCGCCTGGAACCCCAGCGGCCAGGAGTTCTACGTCTCCGGCGGCATCAACGACAACGTGCATGTCTATGGTCTGCAAGCCGGCACTTGGGCTGAACAGGCCGCCATCGCCCTGGGCCATGGCAACGTTGGCTTGGGCATCAATGTGCGTCCGGTCGCTGCCGGGCTGGCCGTCACCCAGGACGGCAAGCGCCTGGTGGTCGCCAACATGCAGAACGACAGCATCAGCGTGGTCGATCTGGTGACCCGTGCTGAAGTTGCCGAACTGGACCTGCGGCCTGGCAAGATCGATCCCGCCCAGACCGGCGTACCGGGCGGTTCCTATCTCTACTGGGTGGCGATCAAGGGCAACGGCAAAGCCTATGTAACCAGCCAGCGCGATAGCGAAGTGGTGGTACTGGACATCGCCGCCGCCCAGCCCGCTGTGGTCAACCGTTTCAGCGTAGGCGGACAACCCAACAAGATGCTGCTGAACCGCGACCAGTCTCGCCTGTTCGTGGCCAACGGCAACAGCGACAGCGTCTCGGTGATCGACACCGTCACCGATACGGTGCTGGAGGAATTCAACGTTACCGCGCCCAAGAGCGTGCTGGCCAAGGCCGATAAGCTGCGCGGTGCCAACCCCAACAGTCTTGCTCTGACCCCGGACGAGCGCTTCCTGCTGGTGACCAATGGCGGAACCAACTCCGTGGCCGTGGTGAAGCTTGGCCTGATGGAGCACGAGGCGAAGCACGGCGGCAGCGACGATCGGGACGAGGCGCATGAGGACGGCCGCAAGAGCAAGGTGATTGGCCTGATCCCCTCCGGCTGGTACCCCAACTCGGTGAGCCTGAGCAAGAACGGCGACACCCTCTACGTGGTCAACGGCAAGAGCAACGCCGGCCCTAACCCGGGCGCCTGCCGCAACACCACCTCCACCACAGCCGGTTCCCTCAGCGGTTGCAACGCCAACAACCAGTACGTCTGGCAGCTTACCAAGGCGGGCTTCCTGACAATGCCCATGCCCAGCGAGCAGGAACTGACCAGGCTCACTTGGCAGGTCGCGAAGAACAACGGCTTTTCACAGACCGGGAAACACGACCAGGCCCGGGAGATGATGTCCTTCTTGCGCAACAAGATCAGGCACGTGATTTACGTGGTGAAGGAGAACCGCACCTATGATCAAGTGCTGGGCGACCTGGAGAAAGGCAACGGCGACCCTTCCCTGACCCTATTCCCCGAACCCATCACGCCCAACCACCATGCCTTGGCACGCAACTTCGTGACCTTGGACAACTTCCACGACAGTGGCGAAGTAAGCGGTGACGGCTGGAACTGGACCACTGCCGCGCGCTCTTCCGACTACACGGAGAAAACCGTCGCCGTGAACTACGGCGGCCGTGGCTTTACCTACGACTGGGAAGGCGCCAACCGCAACCTCAACGTGAGCCTGCCCACCACCGCAGAGCGGGTGGCGCAGAATCCCGCCAGTCCCAACGATCCGGACCTGCTGCCGGGGACGGCGGACGTGGCCGCACCGGATACCGCCGAGGAGGCCGGGGCCGGTTACCTGTGGGACGGCGCCTTGCGTGCCGGGCTGAGCATCCGCAACTACGGCTTCTTCGTGGGCAACCTGGCTAGTTCCAACACCATGACCGAAGAGCAACTGGCCAGCCCCCACGCCTACGGCCTGCCCCAGGCCGCGCCCCTCAAGCAGGCCCTTGCTCCCCACACCGACCCCTATTTCCGCGGCTATGACCAGAACAACGCGGATTTCTACCTGTTCAAGGAGTGGGAGCGGGAGTTCGACCAATACGCGGCCAAGGGTAAATTGCCCAATCTGTCGTTCGTGCGCCTGCCCCATGACCACTTCGGCAACTACTCGACGGCCAAGTTCGGGGTGAATACCGTGGAGACCCAGATGGCCGACAACGATTACGCCATCGGTCAACTGGTGCAGAAGGTGGCCAACAGCCCGTTCAGGGACAACACCCTGGTCTTCATCGTGGAAGACGACGCCCAGAACGCCCCCGACCACATGGACGCCCACCGCAGCATTGCCTACGTGGTGGGGCCCTATGTGAAGCAGACCGCCCTGGTGTCCGAGTACTACACCACAGTGAGCATGCTGCGCACCATCGAGGACATCCTGGGCATCAAGCCCATGGGCATCACCGATGGTCTGGCCCTGCCCATGGCCGAGCTGTTCGAGAAGCAGAAGCGCCCCTGGGGCTACACCGCTCTGGTGCCTGAGGTACTGCGTACCACCGGTCTGCCGCTGCCGGAGCGTACCGCTGCCAACAGCCTGTCCCTTACCGGGAAAGCCATGGCCTACACCAAGCCCAAGCGTAGCGCCGATTACTGGGCCCAGGTCATGGGCGGCCAGGACTTTTCCGTAGAGGACAACCTGGATGAGCCGCGCTTCAACCGCGCCCTGTGGCAGGGGCTGAAGGACGCGCCTTACCCCAGCGGGCGTCATGGCCGCGACATGTCCGAAGAGCGCGCCCAGCTGCTGGACAAGCTGAGTCAGATGTAACGCCAAGCAAGTCCGACGGGCTCTTGGACGGGTAGCCACGGCTGCCCGTCCATTCCGTGCGTATCCCCACATCTGTAGGTCGCGCTTCAGGCCGACCTACAGATGCCATCTCTGCCCCAACAATAGAAGCAGTCTGCAAAATGAAACACCATGACAAGCTTTATTCCCTTAACGCGCTCTCCCTTGCCTTGGCTGTCTTTTCCGGCCAGCCCTGTGCCGCCGACATCGAACCCGCCCCGGAGATGGTGATCACCGCCACCCGGGTCGAACGGGAGGTGTTCAACACCCCCCAGGCGGTAACCGTGCTGGATGACCTGGCTGTCCAGCAGGCCAATGCAGGCGCCACCCCGGATATCTTGTCCGGCGCGGAGGGCGTGCTCATCCAGAAGACCAACGCCGGCGGCGGATCGCCCTTCATTCGCGGCCTTACCGGCAAGCAGGTACTCATCCTGGTGGACGGGGTGCGGGTGAACAACTCGTATTACCGTTTCGGCCCCCACCAGTACCTCAACACGCTCGACCCCAACATCGTCGAGCGCATCGAGGTCGTGCGCGGCCCGACCTCGGTGCTCTACGGCAGCGACGCCCTGGCCGGTGTGATCAACGTCATCACCCGCAAGCGCGCGGATTTTTCCGGCGCGCGGGGGGCGGATGGGCTGGCCGTCCTGCACGGCGCAAGCGCCGATGAGAGCCTGGCCGGCCGCCTGCAGGTAGAGGGCAACATCAACCAGCTGGGATACATCGGCGGGATCAGCGGCAAGCGTTTCAACAGCCTGGAGGGCGGTGGCGACGTGGGCGAACAGAGGCCCACCGCCTACGACGAGCTGGATGGCGACCTCAAACTGAACTACCGGCTGACGGGAGGAGGGGAGCTGATTTTCGCCTACCAGTACAACCGACAATCCGATGTGCCCAAGACCAGCGAGGTGACCCTGGGGGACAAGCTCAAGTTCAACTACGAGCCCCAGTTGCGTTCGCTGGGCTACCTTGAATACCGGGGCCGCCATGATGAGGCCGCTCTGGTTTCCGACGTGAAGCTCAATGTCTCCTTCAACCGTCAGAAGGAAGGCGAGGAGATCATCAAGGTATCCACCCCCACTTTAGAGACCCAGGAGATCACCGACGTGAAGACCCTGGGCGCCACGGCCCAGTTCACCAGCAAGCCGGGCCGCGGCCAGCGCCTCACCTACGGCTTCGACTACTACCGGGATCTGTTCGACACCCGCATGACCGTCACCGACCTGACCACCGGCACGGCCACGCCCATCACGCCCGGTACGCCGGACGGCGCCAAGTACGAAAGCTGGGGGGCCTATCTTCAGGACGAGGTGCGCCTCACCGACCGGCTCGATGCCATCCTGGGGGCGCGCTATGCCCATTTCAAAGCGGAAGGTGCCATCGGTGCCAACCAGCTCAGCCTGTCCGATGGCGAACTGACCGGCAGCGTCAACGGGCTCTACCGGCTCGCCCCCCGCTGGAACCTGGTGGCCGGCCTTGCCCAGGGCTACCGGGCGCCCAGCATGGAAGACTTCTTCGGCCGGGTGGACTTCGTCTCCGAGATTCCCAACACCCAGCTCACGCCGGAGCATTCATTAAACAAGGAGATCGGGGTGAAGTACTACTCGTCCCGGACCTCGGGCGATTTCTATCTCTTCCATACCACCTACGACGACCTCATCGACCGTGTCACCGTGGCGCCCGGCGTCCAGCAGCGGCAGAACATCCAGCGTGCCCTGATCAAGGGGGCGGAGTTGGGAGTGAAACACGCTTTCTCCGAGCGCTGGTCGGCGGCCGGCAACCTGAGTTTCGCGTGGGGCGAGGACCGGGACACCCAGCAACCTCTGCGCCGCATTCCCCCGTTGAACGGCAGCCTGCATCTGCGCTATGCCCCGGACGAGCGCTCCTGGTACGAGGTCTACAGCCTGTTCGCCGATCGCCAGGACCGCCTGTCCTCCGGCGACCTCTCGGATCCCCGCATCCCGGCAGGCGGTACACCGGGCTACGGCACTTTCAACCTCAAGGCTGGGTTCGAACCTGCGGTGGGGCAGGACCTGGTGGTGAGCCTGGAGAACGTTTTCGACGCCAAATACAAGATCCACGGCTCCGGCGTTTACGCGCCGGGCCTCAACCTGGCGGTGACCTGGCGGCTTGCCCTTCAGTGATCCGCAAACCTGCAACTGAAATGGAGAACTTCATGGTACCCAGAATCAAACTGCTTACTGCTATCGTATCTGGACTGCTTGTCAGCGGCACCGCCGTCCAAGCGGCCAGCCCGGACCTGCTGACCCGACCCGCCGGTCCCAGCGCCGACGGCCTGACCGGCATCACGCCCAACAACTGGCAAGTCACCCCCGCCGGCGAAAAAATCCGCGTCGGCCACGTGCCCCTCGGCATGATCCTCAGCCCGGACGGCAAGGACCTGCTGATCAGCAACAACGGCTACGGCCAGCACTCCCTGATGCGTGTCGATCGCGAAAACCTCGCCATCCGCGACAGCATTCCCTACGACTCGCCGGAGGGCCTCTTCATCGGCTTGGCCGCCAGCAAGGACGGCAAACACATCTATGCCTCGGGCGGCCACACCAACATGGTGCGCGTCTATGAGGTGACGGCCTCGGGCATGGTCGAGACCGGTCAGATTCAGGTTGATCCGCGCCGCAAGGGCGGCTTTGTCACCGGGCTGGCCTTGTCCGCCGACGAGAACCGGCTGTTCGTGGCCAACCACCAGGGCGGCGACGTGGCGGTGATCGACCCGGTCGCCGGCACGGTCACCCACCGTATTCCCATGGGCACCAGCGCCGACCCCTACAACGCCAGCATGTTCCCCTATGGTGTGCTGCTCAGCGCCGACGGCAAGAAGCTGTATGTGTCCAACTGGAAGGAAGGCACCATTGCCGTGGTGGACGTGAACAACCCGGACGCCGCTGCCGTGGTCAAGCACATCCCAGTGGGCCAACATCCCAACGCCATGGTCTTCAGCCCCACTGGCGACCGGTTGTACGTGGCTAACGCCAACAGCGACAGCGTCTCCGTAATCGACACCGCCACGGACGCCATGCTGTTCGACATCGACGTGCGGCCCTACAAAAATGCCCCCTTCGGCAGCACGCCCAACGCCCTGGCCGTGTCACCGGACGGCGAGACCCTCTATGTACTGAACGCCGGCGAGAACGCCGTGGTGATGGTCGAATTGGAAGGCCAGGAAAAGGAACATGGCAAGCGCGCCCACAAGCGGGACGATGAGAAACGCTACGAGGTGAAGGGCCGCATCCCCACCGGCTGGTATCCCACGGCGCTCATTATCAGCCCGGCCGGCGACAAACTCTATGTCGCCAACTCCAAGGACGTGGGCCTGGGCCAGAACGCCTATCCCCAGACCTACATCGGCGACCAGATGATCGGTTCCCTGTCGGTGATCGACGTGCCCGACGAGGGGACGCTCAAGCGCTATACCCGCCAGGTCATCGAGAACAATATGGTGGCCCGGGGCAAGGCCGCGGTGGCCGGCGGCGAGAAGGGCGAGGGTCATGCCCACGCCAGCATCCTGAAGCAGCTGCCCATCAAGCACGTGGTTTACATCCTCAAGGAAAACCGCACTTACGACCAGGTGTTCGGCGACCTCCCAGGCGGCAAAGGCGACTCCAGCCTGCTCATGTTCGATGACTACAGCGCGCCCAACCATCGCCGCCTGGCCAGCGATTTCGTGCTGCTGGACAACACCTATTGCGACGCGGAGATCAGCAAGGACGGTCATGAATGGTCCATGAGCGGCAACGTCACGGACTACACCATGAAGGTCTGGCCGAGCGACTACTCCGGCCGCGGCACCCTGATCAACCGTGCCTTGATCGCGATCACCAACGTGCCCGGCGGCTACCTGTGGGATGCCGCCAAGGAGGCCGGCATCAGCTACCGTTCCTATGGTGAATACGTGATCAACGGCAAGAAAAATGCGGATGGCAGCTACGCACCGGCCACCACCCATATGCCCGCCCTGGCGGATCATTTCTCACCTATGTACCGCACCTACGACCTCAAGCACATGGACAAGACGCGCGCCGATGTCTGGCTCAAGGAGTTCGAGGCCTACAAGCAGGCCGGCGACTTCCCCAACCTGTCCATCATCAGCCTGCCCAACGACCACCTGGCTGGCACGCGTCCTGGCTATCCCACGCCCCATGCCATGATGGCGGACAACGATCTGGCCCTCGGGCGTATCGTCGATGCCATCTCTCATTCGCGCTTCTGGCCAAACACCTTGATCATGGTCATCGAAGACGACACCCAGGACGGGTTCGACCACGTGGATACCCACCGCACCCCGGCCCTGCTTATCGGCCCCCACGTCAAGCGCAAGGCCGTGGATAGCACCCACTACAGCACCGTGTCCATGATCCGCACAGCTGGAGTGCTGCTGGGCCTCAAGCCCATGAGCCAGTTCGACGCGGCGGCGATCACCATGGATAACAGCTTCACGGTCAAGCCGGACTTCACGCCCTATGAGCACATCGTGCCCGCCCAGGATATCTATGAGATGAACCCCGCCCTGGCTGCGCTGCAGGGGGAGAAGCGTAAGCTCGCCGAGCGTTCCATGAAGCTCGATCTGGCGGAAGTGGACGCGGCGGATATGCGCGAATACAACGACATCCTGTGGAAGGCGATCAAGGGCGCTCAGCCCATGCCGCGGCTGATCCAGCGGCAGCGCGAACCCGGCATCCGGGAGGTGCTGCTGATCTCCCGGCTCGACAAGTAATATCGGCTGGCGCAAGCCGCAAGCCAGCCCTCTCGTAGGGCTGGCTTTTTTTCGCTTGTTGGAAACGGGTTGCGTATTGCGCGCCTCAAGCTTCGCGCTGAACGCCTGCTTCGGGTCGTATTGTGTTGAAAAACTCCTGCGATGCCTTACCTGCTGCGCACTCTTGCTCGGCCATACCAAGCTGGAGAGCACAGTTCGATACCTTGGGATCGAGGTAGACGACGCGCTCGAGATCTCGGAGCAGACTGAAATCTAGTGATGCATCCCTGCGGTCGCATGGCGACCAAGTGCGACCGCCCTTCGCTACTCCTTCTTCGGGTAGTCGAGGACGACGTTCGCTGGCTGTATGTCACCGATGGTTGCCCATGATTTCGTCTCGAACGTGAATTGCGCAACCGCGCACGTCGGCAGCAGGGCGATATCGCTGGACAAGCGATGCGCAAGCTCGGAGAACTCAGGGTTGTGGCCAAAGAGCATCACGCACTTCAGCTTGTCATTGATCTCACCAACGACCGCAAGCAGGGTCTCGGGCTCGGTGGCATACAGCCGGTCATCCACGACGATATCCTTGGCCTTATAACCGAGTTCCTTGGCGATGATTTGCGCCGTCGCAAGCGCACGACGCGCGGGACTCGACAGGATCAGGTCGGGTTTTGCCTGCTGCTTCGCCAAGCGCTTCCCCATCAGGGGTGCGTCACGCTTGCCGCGGTCGGCCAACGGCCGCTCCGTGTCGGGCAGGCCAATGCCATCCCAACTCGACTTGGCGTGACGGACAAGGATTAGCGTTCTTTTCATTGAACCCTCTGTGACGACCGTTCGTGGCATTTTGCCACCGCCTGCTTATGGGGAGCATGGTGAACTCCCGTAGTCGGCCAGAAGCGACCGGTCATCACGCTTGGCCCTACGTCTCAAAATCGGCCTTTGCTGCCGTTGAGGGTGGCCAAACGGATGTCTGGTATTTCACCAGTTGCTGACGTAAGCGACTTGATCACCAGCAGCACCCTGACATTAGGTCCGCCAAACCCGATCAATCAGCAGCCGGGGATACGACTAATCCTCATCCCTTGGTGCCTACCTAGCACCGCCCTCTATATACAATATTGAGCATCACAGCTTGTCCTAGCCGAGCATCGCCCAATCTACCTGGGCGAAACGGCGCCAACCAAGGAGATACCTTTTGATCACCCTCAACAGCGAACGCGGCTTAGTTGATATCGCCTCCTGGGATGACGTGCTTCAGCTTCCTGGATTCCGTAAGGATGTAGACCCATCGGAACACCATCTTGATGCCATCATCGGGCGGTACATGTTCCGAGACAAAGTCAATTGTGGTCTCTCTAGCTGCCACCAGCCGCACGGTCGCGGATACATCGTCACGACTAAAGCTGGGGTCACAACCAATATCGGTAAAGACTGCGGCAGGAAGCACTTCGGAGTCGATTTCGAGACGATTTCACGCAAGTTCGACCGGGACGTCACCGAGAAGCAGAACCGTGACCGCCTTAACAGCTTTATCTTCTCGATTGAAGAAATCGAGTCAAGGATGAAAGATCTCCGGTCGCAGCCCAAGGGTGCGGACTGGGTGTACAAGTGCACTCGCCCGCTCGTCAATGCCACCAAAGGCTGCCCGGAAGAGGTGGTGCGGAGACTTCGGGCTATGGTCAAAACTAGGGGGACTTCGCTGTCCAATGAACGTGAAGCAAGCAGCTCCGAGATCGAGCAGGAAGAAGCGAGAACAGGGCGGACGATAAAACGCCCGCACGTTGTCACTGAGCATGTTGCAGATATCGCTGGCGTCCAAGTGCTTTATCCCGATAACGACATTCGTGCGCTGCTGATTGATGATCTGACAACGAACCTGAGCAAACTCTCGGATACCAATGTCGGCACCCTAACTTACAGCGAGCTACGCAACTGGACCAAGTGGCTCGATACCGTCGAAAGAACTTTGGAGCGTGCCCAGGATGCAGTTGGTTTCGGTCGGCAGCTATTGACTCCGATCAACCTTGAACCCTTCTACTCTGTGCTGACCAGTCGCGACGAAAAGGACATGTTTAGGAAATTCCTGAACACCCTGTCCACCAACAATTAGGGTGTATAGGAAGCGACCAAATCAAGCTGAATGATCCATTGGAGTTCGAAAGTGGAACGACACCTTCCTGATAGATCCTGCCCGGAAAGCGGGGCAAAGCGTGACAATCTCGAAAGATTGCGTGAGCGCTCGATCGCCAAGCTCAATGATGGCGCAGCACTCGACCATATCGGCACGCTGATCGACGCTTCACATGACGCGGGTTTCGCGCAGGGTGCAGACCGCGCGATCTACCTTCTCGACGAGCTCGCAAAGCGCGATATGGTCGTCAAACACCGTGCGACTCTCGAATATTTTCGAGCCAACGCCTGGGCAGTGAAAGAGGCGGCTTCCGGCGAACACGGCTCCTGGGCTTGGGAACACCCCGAACGGGAACAGCAGATTCTTGCCTTGTCCCGCGCCGCTGTTCATTCTGGCTTCGTCGAACTCGATCTCATGCGTCGCTGCCAGATACTGACTAATCGAGCGAACCAACTCAATGTAATGGGGCGCTTCATTGACGCGATTGAAGGATGGGACGCGGCGCTGCGCATCATTCCGAAATTCGCAATGGCGCAGGCCAATCGCGGCTATGGCCTCAAGCATTATGCTGGGCTGTTGGATGATGTTCGCGAACGCGCGATCTTATTGCTGCACGCCCATGATGGGCTGCTTGCGGCTATCGCCTCCGATGCTGTACTCGACGCCATATACCCAGATGCATTGGCGCAACGGTTTGCTGAAGATGCCAAGACATATGCTGCGGCGGGCGATCTGGATCGAATACGCGAGTTGCAGGATGTCGGCGTACCGCCGTTCGGGCGCAGCAAGGCCGAGCGAAAGTACAGGCAGTGGTGTCTCGACCGTCGCTTATTCCTGAATCCGCTCAATGACCTCGGGCCACACCCAAGAGCGGCATGTGACGATCTCGTCCTGCCACCTATAAGCGAAAGGTTCGATGAGAGATCGAGGGCCGTGACGCCACCGCCAGTCATCGGTTTCTTCAACCAGATGAAACAGGAGTATGTGTCGGCCCGCTTCATGCTCTACGAGGGGCTTTGCGACACCAAGCTGCACTTTTCTGATCGAGGTGTTCTGCTGTTCGACACGCTGGATTATCCGATGCATTCGCTGGCCACTGAACGGGTGCGCACGGCCTATCGCATCGCCTATTCGCTGCTCGACAAGGTGGCCTTCCTCGTCGACCATTATTGGAAGCTGGGAAAAATTGCGGATCGCATCAATTTCAAGAATGTCTGGATGGTCGAAGGAAAGCCGCGGCTTCTCGACCGCTTCCGAGATTACCCGAATTGGCCGCTGCGCGGACTATTCTGGCTTTCGAAGGAGTTGTTCGACGATCAACTGAAGCGCACGACCGGACCCGATGCAAGAGAACTGCATGACATCCGTAACGCGCTCGAACACAAATTTCTACAGGTCCACGAAGGTTGGGCACGGCCGTTTATGTGGACTGCACCAAGCAGCGAAGGTCTAGGATTCTCTATCGACAGCGATCTTCTTGAGGCTAAGGCTCTTCGTGTGATGAAGATTGCGCGTTCTGCGCTCATCCAGTTGTCCTTGGCGATCGGCGTCGAAGAACGAGCGCGAACACGACCTGACACATTTATTGGATCCATGCCTGTTTTTGAGCTCGACGATCGCCGCAAACGACGTGACCCGATGTAGTTATGCGATGACACTGCTCGCCTCTTGTTGTTGAACGGCATCGCCTTCAGGAACCGTTGAGCTTGGAGGTTTGTCGATAAAAGTCTTCCTGCCGACTGGCGGCTTTGGATCGGCAACGGCCGGTCCCATGCATGTGGGCCACCGGCCGCTTCGGCCGAGAACGCGGCGGTCGACACCGGACGTTGTTACTCCCAGTCGAAGCTGCTACCTATAGTGCAGAACCCCTTAAGCCAGCTGGCCTTCGATTTCCCAACACGCCAGCCCCAATATATATGCATGTACGATTAGCGTGCGGTTCTGCGCTGCACGACTGTTTGGTTCAAGATGCGGCGATTGATCTTCTCTTTCCAAGCCTTCTGGGCAGCGCTCAGCTTCCTTTTTCGAGCCGTTGAACGTAGAAAGTCAGGCTCCTTATCGAAAAGGAAGCCTCTGGCTTCGGCATAGGCAATCACAGCCAAGTTCGGATTTGCCTTCGGATCACCCTTGATACGCCTTAACCCATCAAACAGCTGGCCAGTATCGATCCCAATGAACCGATTGACACACACGTTACCGACGTAAGTCTGATGCCCTGTTACCGTATTGCGGATGTAGCAGTGCTCTTTGATCTCTTGTCCACAAGGGCATGAATCAAATTCATCACTAACTTCGACGGACTCAAGCACCCATTCAGTTCGAGCGGCTTCAAACATACTCGCCTGAGAAAGAGGAAGGATGTGGTCCCGCAAACGCTCAAAGTTGTGAGTCATGAATTTTCCCTTGTGAGTTGTGCGAATTCGTTGACGTGGAGCTTCCAGTTGGGACAGGAATTCCTACTTCTTCCAGTTCAGCCCGTGACCATTTTCCGCGAAGACTGTGAACGCATCCGACTCGGGTTCTTCTGCGTGATCTACCACCAATGCGAGTGGGAATCTAATCAAGAAGATATTCTGTTCAAACTGATCCGACACAATGACCGACTCAATAGCTTCCTCTGTGGCGTGCCAAACACCTGGCGCGACACGCCGAGATTCCCGAACATTTAGGGCGTTGCTTCTCACATATTCCAAGACTGATGCCGGGACTACCTCCCCTGGAGATATGTATGCGCCGATACGCCTTGCCGCTTCACTGCAATACGACCAGCAGATGAACTCATCGTGGTCAGCAACGACCAACATCGCAGCTTCCGCTGTGAACTCCAGCCACTTTAATGCGGTGGCCGTTAGGGAAGTTTGGTAACGATCAGCGCAGTGGCCTAACAATTCAAATGACAATTCGTGCCCAGTGACTTGGACCTCGAAGTCATTTCTCGGCATTAGCAAGTAGGATGCAAAAGTATTGGCTTGCGACTCGATACGTCTGGACTCGGGGCTGTCGTACTCCATCATCTGTACCTGCCCGCATTGGAAAGCATCGCGCAGCTTCCGATGTAGTAGGTAGTGTCCGAGTTCGTGGGCGATTGTGAAATTAATGCGCCCTGGCACGGTCACATTCTCGTCATAAGAGATGCACCAGTCATTTTTCTTCTGACGCTTCGAGAGCATGCCGTCTATCCCAGCAATTCCGTGTGGGATCACGCAACCTATCGGGTCGGCAAATTTCGTCCTAGTAATTTCAAGCGCGATGTCCTTCACCCTGACAGGGAAGCTCTGACCACTGGCAAGCCAAAGTTTTGAAAGTTGAATGCCCCAAGCAACTGGCGTTGACGGGTCACTCATCGTCGATTGCTTTCAAGAACTTCTCTAACTGTGCGCGTTTTGTTGGGTCCAGCTGAGAAACACGGCGGAAAAAGACAAGGTCAGCATCGGTGTTCGAGGGTTCCTGCTTCTCATCATCAAGAAGGAACTCTACTGTGACCCCAAAAACTTCAGCTATGCGGGCTATCTTCTCCGCAGATGGCCTTACTACTGGGCGGTTTTCTAGTTCCCAAATGTAACTCTTGCTTGATCCGGTCTTCTCTGCGAGTTGATCCAACGTCAACCTTAAGCGTTTTCTTTGTGCTCGTATCTTTTCGCCAATGATGGTTGCCACAGGTTTCTCCAAGGTTTACAAGTTCAGAGTAGACATATTATTTATGCTTGACAAGCATATTCTTTAATCAGATACTGCAAGTTCGCCTACACCGAACTTTTCATCTTTGGCGCTTTTTATAAAGGGCTTTAAATATGGCAACTACTATCAAATGCACAGCACGTCGCATGGCTGGCGGTACAGGACATGAGCACATCAGTCACCTCTGGTGGGACAGAGTTGATGAGTCCATGAAGGTGCTGGAAAGTGGGTATTCCACCAGGGAAGAGATGGTCGCCTACATCGAGAAGAACGGGAATAACTCTGTGTGGTGTCCTGACCGTAATCCGCAACTTAAGGGGGCTTGGGTCCATGTCCACAGCAACGGTCGCATCAAATACGTTCAAACTGTTGCCGATGGTCGCAAGACAGACAACTTGTTGTCTTTGCCTCAGAAATGAGGTCGTAGCAATTGGCCTTTGACTGCGCCGATGCCCAGCTAGGCATCGGCGTTTTTTCTTGTGTGAATCAAGTTTTCTGTTTTGGGCGATGCGGCTTGCCTGATTGCATTGCTTGGCCGCTTTGACTAAGTCAGCAGACTTTGTGCAGTTGATGTGCCAAAGTCCGCTTCGGCCGATGAAGAGCCGGTCGCCGAGATCAGCGTGAACGTCCGCTGTACCGGTTACCGGCCATTGAACCCTGAGACGGTTTTCTGCAAGCCTCTCCGGTTTTCGGTACCGGGCCCCAATAGCGTATCCCCAACCCCGCTTATTTCGCTTTCGGCAGCGCCTGCTCCAGCAACTGGTGCACGTATTTCACCGGGATGGCGTAGCTGATGCCGCTGGGGGCGGAAAGCGCGGCTTCCTTTGCGCCTTTCACGTACACCGAATTGACCACGCCCAGCACTTCGCCGGTGTCGGGGTGCCATACCGGGCTGCCGCTGTTGCCGGGGTAGGCGATGGCGTCGAGTTCGAACACTTCGTACGGCTCCTTCGCCTGTTTCAGGGTGCGCACGTTCAATTGCGACGCGGCCGCCACCGGGGTGAAGATCGGGATGATGGCGGCGAGCCCGGCGCGGTGGGTGGAGGGGTTGAGTCCCAGCACGGAGCCGATCGGATAGCCGGTGAAATACAGCTGCCAGCCTTCGCGTGCGCGGTCGGAGTCGCCCAGATTCAGCGCCGGCAAGGGGTCGCCGGTGATTTTCAGCAGCGCCAGGTCGCGCCCACGGTCGGTGGCGACCATCTGCGCCTGGCGCACCGACACCTGGCGGTCGCGGCCGATGAAGACGGCGTGGCTTTCCTTTTTCTCGGTGTCCAGCGGCTTGGCGAAAATGTGCGCGCACGACACGACGTAGGTGCCGTCCAGCACCACGAAGCCGGTTCCCTGCAGGTTGGCGCGCGGCCTGCCGCTGGGGTTGAAGGTGCCGACGCCGACCACGCCCGGCTTCACCGCCAGCAAGGTGTCTGCGACGCCGGCGTGGACGGGGGCGGCCAGAATGAGCGGGATCAGCACCCAGCTGGTATGCCGATTGCTGATGAAGCGGGCTGCGAGCCGGCGGACCCGGGCGGGCAGTGTCACGCAAATTCGATACAATCCGGGCCGGGGCAAAGACTTTCTATTCATAGGGGAATCCAGGTATGAGCGTTGTTGCAGTTGTCGGGCTGGGCTACGTGGGCCTGCCGTTGGCGGTGGAATTCGGCAAGAAAATGACCACCATCGGGTATGACCTCTCGGTTGAGAAAATCGAGCATTACCGTCGATTCTGCGACCCCACCGGCGAAGTGTCGACGGACGACCTGAAGGCCGCGACGCAGCTGACGGTGACCACCGACCCCGCGGATCTGGCGAAGGCCGACTTCATCATCGTCGCCGTGCCCACCCCGGTCGACGAGGCGCACATCCCGGATTTCTCGCCGCTGGTCGGATCCTCCACCACCGTCGGCAAATACATGAAAAAGGGCGCCACGGTCATCTACGAATCCACAGTCTACCCCGGCGCCACCGAGGAGGTCTGCATTCCGATCCTGGAGAAACAGTCCGGCATGAAATGGCTGCAGGACTTCCATGTCGGCTACTCGCCCGAGCGCGTCAACCCCGGCGACAAGGAGCGGACGATCACGAAGATCATGAAAGTGGTGTCGGGCGACGACGCTGCCACACTGGACAAGGTGGCGGCGCTTTACGGCAGCGTGATCACCGCCGGCGTGCATCGCGCCAGTTCGATCAAGGTCGCCGAAGCCGCCAAGGTGATCGAGAACACCCAGCGCGACCTCAACATCGCGCTGATGAACGAGCTCTCGCTGATCTTCCACCGCATCGGCATCGATACCCTGGAAGTGCTGAAGGCCGCCGGCACCAAATGGAACTTCCTGCCCTTCCGCCCCGGCCTGGTCGGCGGCCACTGCATCGGCGTCGATCCCTACTACCTCACGCACAAGGCCGGCATGCTCGGCTACCACCCGCAGGTCATCCTTGCCGGGCGCCGCATCAACGACGGCATGGGCGCCTACGTGGCGCAGGAGACGGTGAAGAACATGATCGCCAACGGCGTGCAGGTGAAGGGCGCCAAGGTCAACGTGCTCGGCCTCACCTTCAAGGAAAACTGCCCCGACCTGCGCAACTCCAAGGTGGTCGACGTCATCCGCGAACTGCAGTCCTTCGGCTGCGACGTGCACGTGCACGATCCACTCGGCGAGGCGAAAGAGGCCGAGCATGAATACGGCATCAAGCTCACCGCGTGGGACGACCTGCCCGAGTGCGACGCCATCGTCGCCGCCGTCTCGCACACGGCCTATCTGGACAAGACCTTCGGCGAGCTCACCGCCAAACTGAGGAAAGGTGGCGCCTTCACCGACGTCAAATCGGCCTATGACCCGGCTGTGGTCAAGGCGGCCGGCTTCACGTTCTGGAGGCTGTAATGGCCGCGTTCGACGCGCTGAAATCGCAGCTGCAGGCCGAGCCCAGGACCTGGCTCGTCACCGGCGCCGCCGGCTTCATCGGCTGCAACCTGGTCGAAGCCCTGCTGCTGCTCGACCAGCGCGTCGTCGGTCTCGACAACTTCGCCACCGGTCACGAAAAGAACCTGGCGCAGGTGCAGGCCAGCGTCGGCCCGGAACGCTGGGAGAACTTCAGCTTCAAACGCGGCGACATCCGCGACCTCATCACCTGCCACACCGTGTGCAAGGACGTCGATTACGTGCTGCACCAGGCCGCGCTCGGCTCGGTGCCGCGCTCGCTGGAAGATCCGCTGGCCACCCACGCCGCCAACAACACCGGCTTCCTCAACATGCTGGTGGCGGCGCGCGACGCCAAGGTCAGGCGCTTCGTCTACGCGGCGTCGAGTTCCACCTACGGCGACCATCCCGGCCTGCCCAAGGTCGAGGACGTCATCGGCAAGCCGCTGTCGCCCTACGCGGTGACCAAGCTGGTGAACGAGCTGTATGCCGACGTGTTCGGCCGCTGCTACGGCATGGAGTCGATCGGACTCAGGTACTTCAACATCTTCGGCCGCCGCCAGGACCCCGACGGCGCCTACGCTGCCGTGGTGCCGAAGTGGGTGGCGAGCATGATCCACAACGAGCCGGTCTACATCAACGGCGACGGCGAAACCAGCCGCGACTTCTGCTACATCGACAACGTCATCCAGGCCAATCTGCTCGCCGCCACCAGTCCGCACCCGGAGGCGGCCAACCAGGTCTACAACGTCGCCGTCGGCGACCGCACCACGCTGAATGAGTTGTTCGAGGCCATCCGTTCGCTGCTGGAACCAGGCTTTCCCCACCTGGCCGGTTTCAAGCCGGTCTACCGTGACTTCCGCGCCGGCGACGTGCGCCATTCGCTCGCCGACATTTCCAAGGCCCGCGCGCGGCTGGGGTACGAACCAACCCATCGCATCGGCGAGGGTCTGGCCGAGGCAATGGACTGGTATGTGCGCGATCTGGGCTAGCTTGAACGCGCCAGCCCTGCTGTCCCGAAACGAATGACAATGCGTGATGAACACGCGCTGCTCGAGCCGGAGGGCGAGACCCGGGAAAGCGCGCTGGATATCCTGCTGCGGCGCATGCGGACCGAAAGCGATTTCCCCGCCCTGTCCGAAGCCATCGGTGACATCAACCGCATTGCCTCCTCCGAACGCGAGGGGGTCAACGAACTGTCCAACACCATCCTCAGGGACTTCGCGCTGACCAACAAGCTCTTGAAGGTGGTCAATGTCGCGTTCTACAACCATGTCGGCGGCGGCTCGATCAGCACCATTTCGCGGGCGGTGGTGGTGCTGGGATTCGACACCGTGCGCTCCATCGCGCTGAGCCTGATCCTGTTCGACAACCTGGAAAACAAGGCGCACGCGCAGCTCCTGAAGGAGGAGTTCGTCAAGGTGCTGTACGCCGGCATGCTGGCGCGCGAAATGGCGGGCAAGGCGCAGGTGAAGGATGCGGAGGAGGCCTTCATCGGCGCCATGCTGCACAACCTGGGGCGCCTGCTCGCCATGTTCTACTTTCCCGAAGAAACCGCGGCGATCCGGCAGCGCGTCGAGTCGGAGGGGGTGAGCGACGTCCGCGCATCGGTGGACGTGCTGGGGCTGTCGTTCGAGAGTCTGGGGATGGGCGTCGCCCGCAACTGGGGTTTTCCGGATCAGCTGGTGCAGACCATGAAGGTGCTGCCGGGCGGAAAAATCAGGAAAAGCACGAGCACGATCGAGCAGCTGCGGGCGTTGGCGGCGTTTTCCAACGAGCTGTGCGACATCATTCTCACCACGCCGGATGCGGACCGCGGCAAGGCGCTGGCGCAACTCACGGCACGCTTCGGAGACAGCCTGCCGGTGACGGAGAAGCAGCTCTACGCAGTGATGGAACATTCGATGCAGGACATCGCCCAGTTCGCGCTGGCGGTGAAAGTGAACCTGACGCAGAGCGCCTTCGCGCAGCAGGCGTCGAAATGGGCGGGACTGGCCAAGGTGCCGGGCGCGGCGCCCGTGCCGGAAGCCGGCCAGGACACGCCTGCGGCCGCGACGCCCGACGCCGCTGCGGAGCTGGACGCCAGCGTGCTGCACCAGCATGCGCTCGTGCTCGAGCCGAATCCGGACGAGGACACCGGCGCGTCGCAGCCGCTCACCAGCGAGCGGACGCAGTCCATCCTGACCTCGGGGCTGCAGGACATCAGCAATTCGCTGATCGACGAGGCCGTCTCGATCAACGACATCCTGCGCATGATCCTCGAAGCCATGTACACCGGCATGGGGTTCGCCCATGTGGTGCTGTGCATCAAGGACGGCCGTCGCAACACCATGTGCGGCAAATTCGGTTTCGGCAGCGATGTGCAGCGCCTGATCAAGGCCTTCGATTTTTCCCTGGCGGAAAAGCCGGACGTATTCCTCGTCGCCCTGCAGAACAACGCCGACATCCTCATCACCGACATCGACGACCCCAAGATCGCCACGCGCATTCCGGCCTGGTATCGGCACAACGTGTCGGCCCGCACTTTCGTGCTGTTTCCGATCATCGTCAAAGGCAAGCCGGTCGGCCTGATCTACGCCGACCGGCCCGAGCCCGGCGACATCGCGATTCCCGAGAAGGAACTGTCCCTGCTCAAATCCCTGCGCAACCAGGCCGTGCTGGCGATCCGCCAATCGCTCTAGGGACGTCCCGAACAAGTCGTTACCCCACCTGTAGGAGCGGCGTCCTCGCCGCGATTTTCGTACCGTAGCGATCTCCACGACATCGGCCCGGGGCGGGCCCCCTACATCCCGCAAATCGCCGGCGCAGAATTCGGCATAATGGCGCCATGCCCTTTGCCCGAATCGCCTGCCG
The DNA here is from genome assembly GCA_018820765.1 of Gammaproteobacteria bacterium. Lineage (GTDB taxonomy): Bacteria > Pseudomonadota > Gammaproteobacteria > Burkholderiales > Thiobacillaceae > Thiobacillus. The sequence goes on along the minus strand of JAHJNN010000017.1, from coordinate 425,946 downwards.
TCTCCTCGCCGGCCTGCTGCTTGCAGGCCTTGTCGTGTCCGCCCGCGCCGCCGGGCTTCCCGCCGCCTTCACCGCCGCGCTGAAAGAGGCCGGCATCCCGCTTGCTCGCGTGGCGGTGGTGGTGCAGCCGCTGGATGGCGCCGTGCCCGTGCTCAGCCACAACGCCGAAGCGGCACTGAATCCGGCTTCGGTGATGAAGCTGGTCACCAGCTTCGCCGCGCTCAATCAGCTTGGTCCCGGCTACGTGTGGACGACCGACGTCTGGGCGGACGGCACGCTCGCGGACGGCGTGCTGGAGGGCGACCTCATCATCAAGGGCCATGGCGACCCCACTCTGACGCTGGAGCGGATGTGGCTGCTGCAGCGCGAGCTGCGCGCGCGCGGGGTGCGCCACATCCGCGGCAATCTGGTGTTCGACACGAGCCATTTTGAACTGCCGCCGATCGATCCCGGCGCGTTCGATGGCGAGCCGCTGGCCCTGTACAACGCCGCGCCGGGTACGCTGGTCGCCAATTTCAACGCGACGACGCTGCGCCTGAAGCCGGACGGGCATACCGTGCTGATCGTGCCGGACATCGCGCTGCCGGGGGTGACACTGACCTCGCAGCTGCTGATCGAAGACGCTGCCGAGTGCAATGGCTGGAAGGATGCGATCACCCCGCTGCTGCCCGATCCGGCACGACGCGAACTGGTGGTGAGCGGCCGCTATGTGCGCGGCTGCGGCGAGCGCGCCCTGTCGTTGAACCTGTTCGAGCCGGCGGCCACCTTCGACCTCATTTTCCGCGGACTGTGGGCGGAATCGGGCGGCACGCTGGCCGGCGCGACGGTGCCAGGCATGGCGCCCGAGTCCGAGCCGTTGCTGAGCTTCGCGTCGGAACCGCTCACCGCTGCGCTCATCCGCCTCAACAAGCACTCCAACAACCTGATGGCGCGCAACCTGTTCCTGACGCTGGGGGCGGAACGGTATGGCGCGCCGGCGACGCTGGAAAAAGCGGACGCCGCGGTGCGCGACGTGCTGACGCAGCGCGGCGTGCCGACGCGAAAACTGGTGCTGGAAAACGGCGCGGGCCTGTCGCGCATCGAGCGCATCAGCGCCGATGCGCTGAACCAGCTGTTGCGGCTCGCCTACAACAGCCCGCTGTTTGCCGAGTTCGCCTCGGCGCTGCCGATTGTCGCGCTCGACGGCACGCTGAAGCGGCGCTTCAACGGCAGCGCGCTCACCGGCAATGCGCACCTCAAAACCGGCAGCCTGCGCGACGTCAGCGCCCTGGCCGGCTACGTGACCACCGTCGGCGGCCAGCGCGTCAGTTTCGTCATGCTGGTCAACCACGCCCATGCGCGCCGCAGCGAAGCGGCGCAGCGCGCACTGCTGGAATGGGTCCAGGCGGGCGAGTGGACGGCGTCGCGATGAGTCCCGGCTGCCGCGTGATGGCCCTGTTCCTGGTGCTGCTGGCGCTGTTCCAGGCGGTGCCGGTGGCGGTGGACGCCTGGCAGGCACGGCAATGGCCGGACAAGGTCATGGACTGGCTGCGGCTGGCCCTGCTGCCGGGCGCGTTGTGGCTGTACCTGCGCTACTTCAGCATCCTCGGCTGCCGCCAGTGCGGGGACGACGATGACGTTCGATAAGGTGCCCTGAACAAGTCCAGAATCGTCATGCCAGGGTCTGGCGCCCTCTTGTAGGAGCGGCGCCCTCGCCGCGATTTCGTACGGTCGCGATCACCACCCCATCGGCCCGAGGGCGGGCCTCCTACATCCCGCCAGGCGTCCTCAAAATTATTCCGGACAGCAGTGGGTGAACGCCGGAATCCAGTTAAATCAAGCCCTGACACGCTGGCCCGTCCCGCGCGGCTGAGCGGGACGCCGAATCAGGGCGTGGCAGACGCCTGCAGCTGCAACTCCCCGTCCTTCACCGGGATGCGCGGACCGGGCGGGTGATCCATGCGTACCAAGCCCTCTTCCTCGCCCAGACGGTAACGCACGTCGTAGCCGATGGTTTCGGTGTGCGATTCGTAGACGGTCTTGCAGCGCCGCTCGATGCGGGTGACCGTGTCCTTTTCCTGCATGCTCTTTTGCACCTGGTGGCCGGCGTAGCCGCCGGCCGCCGCCCCGGCGACGGTTCCCACCGTGCGTCCCTTGCCGCTCCCGATCTGGCTGCCGAGCAGGCCGCCCGCCACCGCGCCGATCGCGGTGCCGGCGATGCGGTTGGGATCCTTGACCGGCGCCTGCTCGCTGACGGCCACGTCCTCGCATACTTCTTTGGGGGTTTTCCGGGTCTCGGTCACCGGCTCGACCGCCAGCACCTCGGCAAACTTCGGCTCCGGATTGAGTGCCCGGTAGCCGGCCACACCGCCGATCGCGGTTACGGCGACGGCCCCGGCGATCACGCCGGTCAGCATCGATTTATTCATGATCTCGCTCCTGGAAAGTTGAGGATGACGACACGAACCACCTGTAAATAATAGTTCACGCAGCGCGCGTGCCGGCTTGGACCCTATTCAGGCTGCAGCAGATCGATCCTGAAGCTGTCCTCGTACGGCGGGACATTGCATTCGATGACGTCCGAGGGCGCGACATCGAGACGGACGCCGACGATGTCGGTGCGCACCGGCAGTTTCGCAGCACCGCGATCCACCAGCACCACAGTGCGGATCTCGGCAGGCTGCTTGCCGGCGAGATATTCCACCGCGCGCAGCAGGGAATGCCCGCGATACATCACGTCGTCGACCACCAGCACCGTGTAGCCCGCGAGGTCGAGCGCGGCGTGCGTCGGGTCTTCGGTCAGCCGGGTTTCCGGATAGAGCAGCGTGAGATCGTCGGCATAGCGCTTGATCTTGAGGTCGAGCCGCACGCAGTCCGCGAGCCCCCAGGTTTCCCGCAATCGCGCATGCAGCCGGTCCGCCAGCGGCGCGCCGCGCCGCAGGATGCCGACGATCGCGATCTGCGTGCGTCCGGTCAGCAGGCCCGCGGCCTGGCGCGCCATGTCGCCGACGATGGCGTCGAGCTGTTCGGGGGTGTAGAGGCAGGTGCGTTTGCCCGGGGTCATGGCCTATAAGCCCAGGTCGTGCCACAGGGCATCGACCCTGGCTTTCACGGCCTCATCCATCGCGATCGGCGTGCCCCATTCGCGCGCCGTCTCGCCCGGCCACTTGTTGGTGGCGTCGATGCCCATCTTGCTGCCGAGGCCCGACACCGGGCTGGCGAAGTCAAGGTAGTCGATCGGCGTGTTCTCCACCAGCAGCGTGTCGCGCGCGGGATCGACGCGCGTGGTGAGCGCCCACATCACGTCTTTCCAGTCGCGTACGTTGACGTCGTCGTCGGTGACGATGATGAACTTGGTGTACATGAACTGGCGCAGGAAGCTCCATACGCCGAACATCACCCGCTTGGCGTGGCCGGGGTAGGCCTTCTTCATGCTCACCACTGCCATGCGGTAGGAGCAGCCTTCCGGCGGCAGGTAGAAGTCGGTGATCTCGGGAAACTGTTTCTGCAGCAGTGGCACGAACACCTCGTTCAGCGCCACGCCGAGGATGGCCGGCTCGTCCGGCGGCTTGCCGGTGTAGGTGCTGTGATAGATCGGGTCGCGCCGCATCGTGATGCGTTCGACGGTGAACACCGGGAAGGTCTCCTGCTCGTTGTAGTAGCCGGTGTGGTCGCCGTACGGTCCTTCGAGTGCGGTCTCGCCCGGATGGATCACGCCTTCGAGCACGATTTCGGCCGACGCCGGCACCTGCAGGTCGTTGCTGAGGCATTTCACCACTTCGGTCTTGGCCCCGCGCAACAGCCCGGCGAACTGATACTCGGACAGCGAGTCCGGCACCGGCGTGACCGCGCCGAGGATGGTCGCCGGATCGGCGCCGAGCGCGACCGCGACCGGAAACGGCTCGCCCGGATGCGCGAGCGTGTGCTCGCGGAAATCGAGCGCGCCGCCGCGGTGGGCCAGCCAGCGCATGATGAGCTTGTTGGGCGCGATCACCTGCTGGCGGTAGATGCCGAGGTTCTGCCGCTTCTTGTGCGGCCCGCGGGTCACGGTCAGCCCCCAGGTGATCAGCGGCGCGACGTCGCCCGGCCAGCAGTGCTGGATCGGCAGGCGGCTTAAATCCACGTCGGCGCCTTCCCACACGATCTCCTGACACGGCGCGCTCTTCACTTCCTTCGGCGCCATGTTCAAAACCTGTTTGAGAACCGGCCATTTGTCCCACGCGTCGCGCAGTCCTTTCGGCGGCTCGGGTTCCTTCAGGTAGGCGAGCAGCTTGCCGACTTCGCGCAGCCGCGACGGATCGTCCTCGCCCATCCCCAATGCCACGCGCTTGACCGTGCCGAACAGGTTCGCCAGCACCGGCATCGTGCCGCCCTTCGGATTTTCGAACAGCAGCGCCGGGCCGCCGGCGCGCAGCACGCGGTCGGCGATTTCGGTCATTTCCAGTTTGGGGTCGACTTCGACGGCGATGCGTTTGAGCTCGCCCATTTTTTCGAGTTGCGCGATGAAATCGCGCAGGTCGCGATAAATCATGGATGGCCGATCACGGGTTCGAAGCCGGACTGCGGCATCAGTTGACGGTCTCGAACAGGGTGACGACCTTGGTCACCCCCGACGTGGTGCGCGCGATCTCGGTGGCGACGTCGGCTTCGGCCCGTGTCACCAGTCCCATCAGGTAGACCACGCCGGCTTCGGTCTTGACCTTGATCTGGGTGCCGGGCACGCGCTCGTCGCGCAGCAGGCGGGTCTTGACGCTGGCGGTGAGGCCGGTGTCGTTGGCGGCCGAGGTCAGCGAGGTGACGCCCGAGACGCTGAGTTCGTTGAACACCGTGCGCACGTCGGGAACGCCTTTGACGACCTCGGCGGCGCGCGCACGGGTGGCTTCGTCAGGCACCTGTCCGGTCAGCAGCACTTGGCGGTTGTAGCTGGTGGCGGCGACGCTGCCGGTTTTCTGCGGCAAGGCTTCGCGCAGGCGGCTCATCGCACGCAGCTCGATTTCCTGGTCGCCGACAAAGACGCCGGCGGTGCGGCGGTCGGTTGCGACCGCCGCACCCGTGGCGGCACCGCCCACGACGACCGCGGCGCAACCGTGCAATTGCGACAGCGCCACACCCACCAGCGCGATTTGGATCAGTTTGTTCATTCCTCGACTCCTAATAAAACGCTGTCCACCGCATCGCACAGGCAATGGATGGTCAGCAGATGGACTTCCTGAATGCGTGCCGTGGATTCGGCGGGCACGCACAGGAAGACGTCGTCCTCCTGCATTTGTTCCGCCAGGCCGCCGCCGGAACGCCCGGTGAGGGCGATCACCGGCATGCTGCGTGCGTGCGCGGCGGCCACCGCCTGCAGCACATTGTGCGAATTGCCGCTGGTGGAAATCGCCAGCAGGATGTCGCCCGGCTGCCCCAGCGCCTTCACCTGGCGCGCGAACACCTGGTCGTAGGCGTGATCGTTGGCGATCGAAGTCAGGGTGGACGTGTCGGCCGACAGCGCAATCGCCGCCAGTCCCGGACGCTCCTGCTCGAAGCGGTTGATCATCTTGGAGGCGAAACGCTGCGCATCCGCCGCCGAGCCGCCGTTGCCGCAGGCGAGGATTTTGCCGCCCTGCGTCAGGCAATGCACCATGTGGCGTGCGGCTTGTTCGATCGCCGGGGCGAGCGCCTCGGCGGCATTGAGCTGGGTCTGCGCCGAGGCTTGGAAGTGGCCGGTGATTCTGTCTAATAAGGGCATATCGAAAATTATCCCATATCGTCAAACGCGTTCCTGATCCACTCGGGCGGCGCCTCGCCGCTCAGCGCCACCACGTCGAAGCGGCAGGGCGGCAGCGTTTTCAGGGTGGAGAGGTATTGGCGCGCGGCGGCCAGCAGTTTTTTCTGCTTGGCCGGCGTCACGCTGGCGGCGGCGCCGCCGAAATCGCTGCGGCTACGCAGCCGCACCTCGACGAACACCAGCGTGGGCCCGTCCTGCATGACGAGGTCGATCTCGCCGAAACGGCAGCGCCAATTGCGTGCCACGAGTTTCAGGCCGTGCGTTTTCAGGAAGGCTTCGGCGCGCGATTCGGCTGCGGGCCCGAGCAGGGATTTCAACATCTGCGACAATGCCGGGATGAGTGAAAGTCCGCATCATACCCGCCTGCCTCCCGCGCTCTATGTGGTCGCCACGCCGATCGGCAACCTCGGCGACATCACGCTGCGTGCGCTCGACACGCTGAAGGGCGTGGATCGCGTGGCGGCGGAAGACACGCGCGTGTCGGGGCAGTTGCTGGCGCATTTCAGCATTTCGAAACCCATGGCGTCCATTCGCGAGCACAACGAGCGCGAGGCCGCCGACAAGGTGATCGCGTGGATCGCCGCCGGCGAGGCGGTGGCCTACGTGTCGGATGCCGGCACGCCCGCGGTGTCCGACCCCGGTGCGCGTCTGGTGGCGGCGGTGCGCGCGGCAGGGTTGACGGTGGTGCCGATTCCCGGCGTCTCGGCAGTGACCACCGCACTGTCGGCTGCCGGCGTCGAGTCGGGTTCGTGGCTGTTCCATGGGTTTCTGCCGCCCAAATCCGGCGCGCGCAAGACACAACTGCAAACGCTGGCGGCGCTGCCGGTGGCGCTGGTGTTTTACGAGGCGCCGCATCGCATCGAGGAGACGCTGGCCGACATGGCGGCGGTGCTGGACAGCGCGCGCGGGGTGACGCTGGCGCGCGAACTCACCAAGCGCTTCGAATCCATCGTCACGCTGCCGCTCGCCGACGCCCCGGCCTGGCTCGCGGCCGACCCCAACCACGTGCGCGGCGAATTCGTCGTCATCGTGCATCCGCCGGTGGCGGCGGAGGGGGTGGTCGATGCCGAGGCGATGCGCGTGCTCTCCGTGCTGCAGAGTGCGCTGCCGCCGACGCTGGCGGCCAAGCTGGCGTCGCAAATCACCGGACGCAGCAAGGCCGAACTCTATAAAATGTCGCTGGCATTGAAACCACAAACCGACGAATGAGCGATACCCTCACCATTGCCCGTCCCGACGACTGGCACATCCATTTCCGCGACGGCGCCGCCATGCAGAGCGTGCTGCCCGACACCGCGCGCGTGTTCGGCCGCGCGATTGCGATGCCCAACCTCAGGCCGCCGGTGGTCAACGTCGATGATGCGGCAGCCTACCGCGAGCGCCTGCTCGCCGCCGCGGCAGGCACGTCGTTCGAGCCCTTGATGACGCTTTACCTCACCGACAACACGGCGCCCGAAACAATCCGTCGCGCGCGGGAAAGCGGCTTCGTGCATGCGGTGAAATATTACCCGGCGGGTGCCACCACCAATTCCGACTCCGGCGTGACCGAACTCGCCAAGGCCTATCCGGCCATCGCCGCGATGGAGGAAGCCGGCATGCCGCTACTGCTGCACGGCGAAGTGGTCGATCCCGAGGTCGACGTGTTCGACCGCGAAGCGGTATTCATCGAGCGGCATCTTGTGCAGCTGATGAAGGATTTTCCCAAGCTGAAAATCGTGCTGGAGCACATCACCACGCGCCAGGCCGCCGAATTCGTCGCGGCGGCGCCGGCCAACGTCGCGGCGACGGTGACGGTGCATCACCTGCTGTACAACCGCAATGCCATGTTCAAAGGCGGCATCCGCCCGCACCTGTACTGCCTGCCGGTGCTGAAGCGCGAGCAGCATCGCCAGGCGCTGGTGGCCGCGGCGATCTCCGGCAACCCCAAGTTCTTTCTCGGCACCGATTCCGCGCCGCATGCCGTGGGTGCGAAAGAGTCCGCGTGCGGTTGCGCCGGCATCTATTCCGCGCACGCCGCGATCGAGTTGTATGCCGAAGTTTTCGAGGACGCGGGCGCGCTCGACAAGCTGGAGGCTTTCGCCAGTTTTTACGGCGCGGATTTCTACGGCCTGCCGCGCCATGCCGACACCATCACCCTGCGCCGCGAAAGCTGGACCGTGCCGGCCAGCCTCGGCATGGGGGCCGAAACCCTGGTGCCGCTGCGCGCAGGTGAGACGATCCGCTGGCGCGTCGTCGCATAAAAAAAAGCCGGGCAGGGCGCCCGGCATGAGGGGGGACAAAACAAATCAGTGGATCGGAGCCTTTAGGGAAAAGCCGGAATGGTCGGTTCGGTGCCCGAGCTCGTCGCTTCGGGATGGTGCGCGGCAATCAACTTCCTGATTTCGTCGACCCGGCTGGAGGGAATATCCACCAGCATCAGGACATGGCCTGCGGTGATGGCCGATTCAAAGGCCTTGAGCCGCGAGTTGGGAATCGCGCTGGCGACCAGGCTGGCGGCCCAGGCGCCGAACGCGGCGCCGATCAGCGCAGTAAGCAGGATGGTGACGAGCTGCAGGTCCACGCCGGCGGGCGGGAAAAACACCGCCACCAGGCCGGCGATGATGCCGAGGCCTCCGCCCACGGCCAGGCCCGTTTCGGCGCCGTGAACAAAGTCGGTTTTTTGCAGGACCGAGGCTTCGTGCAGCCCTTCCAGCGACATGCCCTCCCGGGCCATGACGTGAATGTGGCCGTCCTCGATGCGGGCAAGCAGAAGTTCGTCGCGGATTTGTCGGGCGCTGCGGGTGTCCGGCACCATGAAATACAAACGTCTTCTCATGATGGATCTCCTGGAGGGTCGTTTCCGGCCTGATACCTTTGATTAGCAGATCGCCCGCCGCAGTCAAGTAAGGCTTTATAATCGGGACGGGAAAGCCGATCAGACAACCGCTGCCACGCAAGTGGGAGAGGAAAGTCCGGGCTCCACAGAGCAGGATGCCGGCTAACGGCCGGACGCCGCGAGGCGAGGAACAGGGCCACAGAGACGAGCGTATTCAGTTACGGTGAAACGCGGTAACCTCCATCCGGAGCAACACCAAATAGGCAGACGATGACGCGGCTCGCCGAGTCTGCGGGTAGGTGGCTGGAGCCGGTCAGCAATGGCCGGCCTAGAGGAATGGTTGTCCACGACAGAACCCGGCTTATCGGTCGACTTTCTCACTTTTCATGTAATTCAAATACTTAGCGTTTGTATCTAAAAATACCGGCAGAATAGCCCGCTAAGCTACGGTTTTTCCAGAAACTTATCCACAACCCCAATCCACCCCTAAGTCCTTGAGACGTAGGGGTTTTTTTGCGTCTGCCAGCTTGACCCTCCCAAAACTATCCCCTATAGTGGGTGCGAGTGGTGATTGGTGGGAGCTTGTGGGAGAATGCGCCCATTCAGGCACGGCCAATAGCCGCTGAATTTAATTTCAATAATCGGGGGAGCGCATGTTTCGGGGGGTCGCAACAGTCAGTCTGGATAGCAAGAACCGGCTCGTGGTGCCGGCGCGCTACCGCGACGCCCTTCTGGTGAACGGCAGCGGCCGCGTGGTGATCACCGCCGACCCCAGCCAGTGCCTGCTGCTCTATCCCCTGCCCGAGTGGGAGCCGATCGAGAAAAAACTCAACGGCCTGTCCGACTTCAATCCCCGTACCCGCAGTCTCAAGCAATTGCTTGTCGGCTATGCGCACGACATGGACATGGACAGCGCCGGTCGCGTGCTGTTGCCGCCGATGCTGCGCAAGTTCGCCGAGTTGGACAAGAACGTCGTGCTGGTGGGGCAGGGCAGCAAAGTGGAGTTGTGGAACGAAGCGCGCTGGGAGGCGCAGGTGGCCCAGGCGCTGACCTTCAGTGACGATGCGCTGCCGCCCGAACTGGAAGGCTTTACGTTGTGATGGAAACCGCCCATGTGCCGGTGCTGGCACAGGAGGCGGTGGCGGCGCTGGCGATCAAGCCCGAAGGCACGTATGTCGACGCCACTTTCGGACGCGGCGGTCACAGCCGGCTGATCCTGGATCGGCTGGGGCCGGGCGGGCGGCTGATCGCGCTGGATCGCGATCCGGACGCCATTCGGGCCGGCGCCGCCCTGCAGGATGCCCGGCTGACGCTGGTGCAAAGCGCGTTTTCGCGCCTGGGTGCGGTGCTCGATGAAATGGGTGTGACGCAGGTGGATGGGATATTGCTGGACATCGGGGTGTCGTCGCCGCAGCTTGATGACGCCACGCGCGGATTCAGTTTCCGCTTCGATGCGCCGCTCGACATGCGCATGGATCCGGGCAGCGGGATGTCGGCGGCAGATTGGCTGGCGACGGCGGCAGAGGGGGAAATCAGTGAAGTCATCCGCAGCTACGGGGAAGAGCGGTTTGCTAAATCGATTGCGCGCGCGATTGTTGCGGCGCGGCAAAAAGAGCCTATCCGCAGCACCGGGCAGCTGGCGAGCCTCATCGCCGCAACGGTCAAAAAACGCGAGCCGGGGCAGCACCCGGCGACCCGAAGCTTCCAGGCTATACGGATTTACCTCAACCGCGAGCTGGAAGAGCTGAGTGCCGTGCTGCCGCAATGCGTGGATCGACTGAAGCCCGAGGGACGGCTTGCAGTCATCAGCTTTCACTCGCTGGAAGACCGCATCGTCAAACGCTATCTGCGCGAGGAGGCGATGGGTGAACAGGCGCCGCGCCGTCTGCCGATCCCGGCCGCCATGCTGAAGCCGGGGCGCCTCAAGCTGGTGGGCCGCGCCCAGCATGCGACCGATGCCGAAGTGGCGGCCAACCCGCGGGCGCGCAGCGCCGTGTTGCGGGTGGCGGAACGCGTGGACGGGTCGGCATGAGCTACCCGGCGAGGGCCCCGCGAAGCGGGATCGACGGCAAGGCGAATGCCGCCAGTGGTCGATTCGCAGTCGGTTGCGCCGCGCCGGGCGCGAGCGAGGCCGCGGCATGAGCCGCCTGAACGTCGTGCTGGCGCTGCTGCTGATGGCATGTGCGCTCGCTCTGATCCAGTCGCAGCATCGTTCGCGCACCTATTTCGTGGAACTGGAACGTCTGAAGAAACAGGCGCATGGGCTGGACGAGCAATGGGGACAACTGCAGCTGGAGCAAAGCACCTGGGCCAGTCCGGCGCGGGTCGATACGCTCGCGCGTACCCGGCTCGGCCTGATTGCGCCGCCGAATGACCGTGTGCGCATCGAAACGCTGACAGCCGCGCCATGAACTACCACTCGAGGAAACTGCTCAAACTGAATCTTGCTCCCTGGCGCATGGCGACGGTGGGCAGTTTGCTGCTCGTCGGGTTGACGGTGGTGGCGGCACGCGCGTTCTACCTGCAGGGCCTCAATACCGACTATCTGCAGGGCAAAGGCGATGCGGTGGCCAACCGCAACCTCACCCTGCCGGCGCAGCGCGGCCAGGTGACCGACCGTCACGGCCAGTTGCTGGCGATCAGCACCCCGGTCGAATCCCTCTGGGCGCGTCCGGGCGAACTCAAGTGGACGGCTGCGCAGCAGGCGCAGCTGGCCAAGGTTTTGGGCATGCCGGTATCCGAACTCTCGAAAAAAATGGCTCGCAAAACACGCGGCGAATTCAGCGTGCGGCGCCCCGTCACCCCCGAGCAGGCAGTCAAGATCGCCGCCATGGGGGTGCCGGGCCTGCACCTGCGGCGCGAATTCCGCCGCTATTACCCGGCGGGTGAAGTGGCCGCGCACGTGGTGGGCTTCACCAACGTGGACGACCTCGGCCAGGAAGGCGTCGAGCGCGCCTACCAGGACTGGCTCGCGGGCCGCGAAGGCCAGCGCCAGATCATGCGCGACCGGCGCGGCAACACCATCCGCGACCTGGTGCCGATCAAGACCGCGCAACTCGGCGGCAACCTGGCGCTGGCGCTCGATCTCAACATCCAGTATCTGGCGCACCGCGAGCTGGCCGCGGCCATCGCCAAGAACAAGGCCAAGGGCGGCAGCGTGGTGGTGCTCGACGCCAAGACCGGCGAGATTCTCGCGCTGGCGAACCAGCCGATCTTCAACCCCAACAACCGTCGCAATTACAAGCCGGGTCCGATGCGCAACCGCGCGGTGATCGACACCTTCGAGCCAGGTTCCACCATCAAACCGTTTGTCGCGGCGGCGGTGCTGGAACGCGGCCTGTTCCATCCCGACAGCATGATCGAGACGCCGGACAACTGGCGTGTCGGAAACAAGCTGGTGCGTGACACCCACCCGCATTCCCAGTTGACGGTCAGCGAAATCATCCAGAAATCGAGCAACGTCGGTGCAGTGAAGCTGGCGATGTCGCTCACCCCGCAGCAATACTGGGAAGTGCTGCACCGTTCCGGTTTCGGCGAATTGCCGGGCTCGGGCTTTCCGGGTGAAACAGCCGGACGCCTGCGCGATGCCAGCACCTGGAAACCGGTCGAACACGCCACCATGGCGTACGGCTACGGCCTTTCGGTCAGCCTGCTGCAGCTGACCCGGGCCTACATGGCTTTTGCCAACGACGGCGAGGTGATGCCGCTGTCCTTTCTCAAGCGCGAGCCGCAGGAAATCGCGGGCGAACGCGTGTTTTCGCCGAGCGTGGCGCGCGAGGTGCGCGCCATGATGGAATCGGTGACGCAGGAAGGCGGCACCGGCATGCGCACGCGGGTGCCGGGCTACCGCGTGGCCGGCAAGACCGGGACCGCGCACAAGCTGGTCGACGGCCGCTATTCGCCCGACCGCTACCTGTCCTCTTTCGTCGGCATGGCGCCGGCGTCCAACCCGCGCCTCATCATCGGCGTGGTGATCGACGAGCCATCCGGAGGCGTGTACTACGGCGGCAGCGTGGCCGGCCCAGTGTTCGCCCAGGTGATGGCGGCCAGTCTGCGCCAGCTGGCGTTGCCGCCCGACGCACCGGAAACCGCGACGCTGATGACGCACAATGCACTGCGCGCGGGAGGGGGGGCGTGATGGCGAGGCTGCAGACCCAACCCGATTCCGCCGCAGTGGGAATCCGCGAATCCGTGCCGCATCTTCTGGAACGGCTCGGCATCACGGTCGCCGAACTCGTCAGCGACAGCCGCAGGGCCGTGCCCGGCACCGTGTTCGCCGCCTATCCGGGGGAGACGCGCGACGGCCGCGACTTCATCGCGCAGGCGGTGGCGCAACGCGTCGACGGCGTGCTGTGGGAGGCCGACCACTACCAGTGGGATCCCGCCCTCGAAGTGCCCAACGCCGGCGTCGCCGGCCTGAAAACCCGCATCGGCGAGATCGCCGCCCACGTCTACGGCGAGCCCTCGCGCGCGCTGCACATGGTCGGCGTCACCGGCACCAACGGTAAGACCTCGGTGGCGCACTGGATTGCGCAGACCCTGTCGCAACTGGGCCGCAAGACCGCCGTCGTCGGCACCGTCGGCAACGGCTTTCCCGGCGCGCTCACGCCTGCGCTCAACACCACCCCCGACGCCATCGAACTGCAGCAGCGCCTCGCGCAGTACCGGCAGCAGGGCGCGACCGCGTGTGCGATGGAAGTGTCCTCGCACGGTCTCGCGCAGGGACGCGTCAACGGCACGTCTTTCAATGTCGCGGTGCTGACCAACCTGTCGCGCGACCATCTCGATTACCACGGCGACATGGAGAACTATGCCGACGCCAAGGCGCGGCTGTTCAACTGGCCGGGGCTGGACTGGGTGGTGCTCAATGTCGACGACGCCTTCGGTCAGCAGCTGGAAAGCGCGACGCGGCCCGCGCGAGTCGCCGGCTACGGATTCCAGCGCGGCGCCGTGATCGGCGAAAAACTGCGCCTGTCGCAGACCGGCCTGCACCTCGCGGTGCGCACCGACTGGGGCCATGCCGAATTCGATGCGCCGCTCCTGGGCCGCTTCAACGCCGCCAACCTGCTCGCCGTACTCACCACCCTCTTGGTGTCCGGCGTGACGCTGGAGGATGCCTGCCAGGCACTCGCCCACATCACGCCGCCGCCGGGACGCATGCAGACCTTCGGCGGCAATGCGCATCCGCTGGTGGTGGTGGACTACGCCCACACCCCGGACGCGCTGGAAAAAGTGCTCGCCACCTTGCGCGAAATCGTCAGCGGCGGACGCCTCATCTGCGTCTTCGGCTGCGGCGGCAACCGCGACAAGGGCAAGCGTCCGCTGATGGGCCAGGCTGCCGCCAGGGGCGCCGATGAGGTCTGGATCACCAGCGACAACCCGCGCAACGAAGATCCGCGCCGCATCATCGACGACATCCTCGCCGGAACCGGCGGCAAGCCTCATGTCGAGGCGGACCGCGCGCGCGCCATCTTCGAGGCGATCGGCGGCGCCCATCAGGGCGACGTCGTGCTGATCGCCGGCAAGGGCCACGAGGATTACCAGGAAGCCGCAGGCGAGCGCCTGCCGTTTTCCGACGTGGCCGTGGCGAAGAAGGCACTGGAGGCGTGGGCATGATGCGCTTGTCCGAAGCCGCCGCCATGCTGGGCGTGCCGTTTGCCGGTGCCGATGCCGAGGTGAAGCGCGTTTCCACCGACAGCCGCAGCATCCAGCCGGGCGATCTCTTCATCGCGCTGCGCGGCCAGAAATTCGACGGCGGCGCGTTTGCCGCCCAGGCTCTGCAGCAGGGCGCGGCCGGCGTGGTACTCGATGCGTCGCAGGCGCCCGAGATCGCCGCCGCCCTTCGCGTCGACGACACCCGGCTTGCGCTCGGCCGGCTGGCGGCCGCCTGGCGCCAGCGTTTCGCAATTCCGGTCGTCGCCATCACCGGCAGCAACGGCAAGACCACGGTGAAGGAAATGCTGGCGGCCATCCTGCGGGTGGAGGCGGGTACCGACGCCGCGGTGTTGCATACCGAGGGCAACCTCAACAACGACATCGGCCTGCCACTGATGCTGCTGCGCCTGCGCGACACGCATCAATACGCCGTGCTGGAGATGGGCATGAACCACGCCGGCGAAATCGATTATCTGACGCGGCTGGCGCGGCCGGATGTGGCGCTGGTCAACAACGCGCTGTCTGCGCACATCGGTTTTCTCGGCTCGATCGAAAACATTGCACGCGCCAAGGGCGAGATCTTCAACGGCCTGTCGGATGCGGGCATCGCGGTGTTCAACGCCGACGACGACCATGCCTGGCTGTGGCGCGAAACGAATGCGCACCGCAGCATCATCGATTTCAGCCTCAGGCATCCGTCGGTGGTGCGCGGGCATTATCGGCCCAGTCTCTACGGCTCGGTGCTGACCCTGATGCTGCCCGACGCCGAATGCGAGGTGGATCTGCAGGTGCCGGGGGAACACAACGTGATGAACGCGCTCGCCGCTGCCGCTGCCGCCTTCGCGCTCGACGTCAGCCATCGCAGCATCGTCACCGGGCTGTCCGGCTTTGCCGGCGTCAAGGGCCGTCTGCAGAAAAAACCGGCGCTGCACGGCAGCACCTTCATCGACGACACCTACAACGCCAATCCCGATTCGGTGAAGGCCGCGCTGGCGGTGCTCGCACAGCAGTCCGGCAAGAAAGTGCTGGTGCTGGGCGACATGGGCGAACTGGGAACGGACGCTGCCGCCATGCATGCGCAGATCGGCCTCGCTGCGCGCGACGCCGGCATCGACCGGCTGCTGGCGCTGGGCGACTTGAGCCGCGAAACCGTCGGCGCCTTCGGGGCCGGCGCGATGCACTTCGAGCGCATCCAGGAACTCCTCGCCGAACTCGAAAACGAACTCACGCCCGACACCACCGTGCTGGTGAAGGGCTCGCGCTTCATGCAGATGGAGCGCGTGGTGCAAAGCTTCATGGAAGGACACTGACATGCTCTTGTGGCTGTTTCAACAACTGGGCCAGGACATCCGGGCTTTCAACGTCTTCAACTACCTGACGCTGCGTGCGGTGATGGCGACGCTCACGGCGCTGACGATTTCCTTCATCGTCGGGCCCGCCGTGATCCGCAAGCTCACCGCGCTGAAAATCGGCCAGTCGGTGCGCAGCGACGGCCCGCAAACCCACCTGGTCAAGGCCGGCACGCCGACCATGGGCGGCGCGCTGATCCTGGTGTCGGTCGCCGTCACCACCTTGCTGTGGGCGGACCTGTCGAACGATTACGTCTGGGTGGCGCTGCTCACCCTAGTCGGCTTCGGCGTCATCGGCTGGGTCGACGACTGGCGCAAGGTGGTCGAGAAGAACTCGCGCGGCCTGCCCTCGCGCTGGAAGTATTTCTGGCAATCGGTGATCGGTCTCGCGGTCGCGGCCTACCTGTGGCAAACCGCCAGCCTGCCGGCGCACACCGAGCTCATCATTCCCTTTCTCAAGCACGCCACGCTGACCTTGTCGGCCGCGGCTTTCATCGCGCTCACCTACTTCGTCATCGTCGGCTCCAGCAACGCCGTCAACCTGACCGACGGCCTCGACGGCCTGGCGATCCTGCCGACCGTGATGGTGGCCAGCGCGCTGGCGATCTTTGCCTACGTCGCCGGCAACGCGGTGTTCTCCAAATACCTCGGCGTGCCCTTCGTGCCGGGCGCCGGCGAGCTGGCCATCTTCTGCGCCGCGATGGCGGGGGCGGGACTTGCCTTCCTGTGGTTCAACGCCTATCCGGCCGAAGTCTTCATGGGCGACGTCGGTGCGCTGGCGCTGGGTGCGGCGCTCGGCGTCGTCGCCGTCATCGTGCGCCAGGAAATCGTGCTCTTCATCATGTGCGGCGTGTTCGTGGTCGAGACCCTGTCGGTGATGGTGCAGGTTGCCTCGTTCAAGCTCACCGGCAAGCGCGTGTTCCGCATGGCACCGATCCACCACCACTACGAACTCAAGGGCTGGAAAGAAAATCAGGTCGTGGTGCGTTTCTGGATCATCAGCATGATGCTGGTGCTTATTGGCCTTTCGAGTCTGAAACTGAGATGAGCGCAACCAGGATGAAACGCATCACGGGAAGATTCGGGGGAGACTTACGTGCTGGCAGCGCCGGCACGTTATGGCGACACCAAAATCTGCCCGTGCGTTTCTGGATCATCAGCATGATGCTGGTGCTTATTGGCCTGTCGAGCCTGAAACTGAGATGAACCTCGACAGCCTCATGCTTTCCGGCAAAAACATCCTGGTGCTCGGCCTGGGCGACACCGGCCTGTCGTGCGCGCGCTGGCTGGCCGCGCGCGGCGCGCAGGTGAGCGTGGCCGACAGCCGCGCAGCGCCGCCGCATGCGCTGCGCTTGGCCGAACTGCTGCCGCAGATCCCGCTTCATACCGGGCCGTTCGACGACGCACGGCTGCAGGCAGCCGACATGCTGGTGGTCAGTCCCGGCGTGCCGCTGGCCGACCCGGCGGTGGCGCGCGCAATTGCCGCCGGGGTCGAGGCGGTAGGCGACGTCGAACTGTTCGCCCGTGCCGTCGCCGCGCTCAACGCACAGCGCGAGCATCCGATGCGGGTGCTCGCCATCACCGGCAGCAACGGCAAGAGCACCGTCACCGCGATGTGCGGCGACATGTGCCGCATGGCGGGACTGGCCACCTGCGTGGCGGGCAACATCGGCCTGCCGGTGCTGGATGCGCTGCTCGATATCGAGTTGGGATTCGCCTCCGTGCCCCAGGTTTGGGTGCTGGAGCTGTCGTCGTTCCAGCTCGAAACGACGTCCAGCCTCAATGCCGATACGGCCACCGTGCTCAACCTGTCGGAAGACCACATGGACCGCTATCCCGACATGGACGCCTATGCGGCGGCCAAGGCGCGGATTTTCAGCGGCGACGGCGTGCAGGTGCTCAATCGCGACGATGCGCGCTCGATGGCCATGGCCCTGCCCGGCCGGCATGTGGTCAGCTTCGGCCTCGACCGCTGCCCGCAGGACGAGAACTTCGGCCTGTGCGAAGACGAACTCTGTCTGGGCGGCGACATGCTGATGCCGCTGTCCGCTCTGCCGGTGGCCGGTTTGCACAACGCCGCCAACGCGCTGGCCGCGCTGGCGATGACGCGTGCGCTGGGCCTGCCGATGGAAGCTCTGCTGCGCGGCCTGGTGCATTTCAAGGGCCTGCCGCACCGGGTGGAAAAAGTCGCCGAGATCGACGGCGTGACGTATTACGACGATTCCAAGGGCACCAATGTCGGCGCGACCGAAGCCGCGCTCTACGGCATGGGGAAGACCCGGGCCGTGGTGATCCTGGGTGGTGACGGCAAGGGCCAGGACTTCGGCCCGCTCAAGGCCGCGGTCGAGGCCAACGCCCGCGCGGTGCTGCTGATCGGGCGCGATGCGCCGCTGATCGCCGCCGAGCTCGCGGGCAGCGGCATCGACACCCATCGCGTCGACAGTCTGGCCAATGCCGTCGCGCAGGCGCATCGTCTGGCCCTGCCCGGTGACGCCGTTCTGCTGTCGCCCGCGTGCGCCAGTTTCGACATGTTCCGCAACTACATTCATCGCGCCGACGTCTTCGTCGAAGCGGTGAAAAAGCTGGCGGCGGAAAGGGCGGCACAGCCCTCTGGTGAAACTACTAACCAGTCGACTAAGCCCGCAAGCGGGCAAGTCGATGGTAATCCCCAACCCTCTCCCCTCAAGGGAGAGGGGGCGAACGCTGAGCCCAAGGCGAATTGACGATGCTGTACACCGCGCGCGCGCCCAAACCCAGTGCCGAGCTTGACTTCAGCCTGCTGTGGCTGGCGCTCGGCCTGCTGGCGATCGGCCTGGTGATGGTGTATTCCGCCTCGCTCGCGATCGCCGAGGCGGCCCGATATACCGGCCACAATGGCGAATATTATTTGCTGCGGCAGGGCATCTTCATCGCCATCGGCGTGGGGGTCGGCATGACCGCGTTCCAGGTGCCGATGCGGGTGTGGCAGCAGGCGGCGCCCTTCCTCTTTCTTGCCGGCCTGCTGTTGCTGATCGTGGTGCTGATCCCCGGCATCGGGCGCGAGGTCAACGGCAGCCGCCGGTGGATTCCGCTCGGCTTCGCCAACCTGCAGCCGTCCGAGCTGATGAAGTTTCTCGCCGTGGTGTACGCCGCCGACTACACCACCCGCAAGGCCGCCTTCATGCACGACTTCAAGAAGGGCTTCTTGCCGATGGCCGCAGTGATGATGCTGGCCGGCGCCCTGTTGCTGCGCGAGCCCGATTTCGGCGCCTTCGTCGTCATCGTGTCGATCGCCATGGGCATCCTGTTCCTCGGCGGGCTCAACTGGAAAGTCTTCGCCGGGCTGGTGGTGGTGCTGCTGGTGGGCTTCGTCCTGTTGATCCTGACTTCGCCCTATCGCCTGCAGCGCGTACTCGGCTTCATGGACCCGTTTGCCGACCCCTACGGCAAGGGCTACCAGCTGTCGCATGCCCTGATCGCCTTCGGCCGCGGCGAATGGCTCGGCCTCGGGCTGGGCGGCAGCGTCGAGAAGCTGTTCTACCTGCCGGAAGCGCATACCGATTTCCTGATGGCGGTGATCGCCGAGGAATTCGGCTTCGTCGGCGTCGCGGTGGTGATCGGCCTGTTCGCCTGGCTCATCGCCAAGGCCTTCCTGATCGGCCATCGCGCCGCCCAGCTCGAGCGCAACTTCTGCGCGCTGGTGGCGCAGGGCATCGGCATCTGGCTGGGCGTGCAGGCGCTCATCAACATGGGGGTGAACGTCGGCCTCCTGCCGACCAAGGGCCTCACGCTGCCCTTCCTGTCCTTCGGCGGCAGCGGCATCGTCGCCAACTGCCTGGCGATTGCGGTGCTGCTGCGCATCGACTGGGAGCATCGGCAGATGATGCGGGGGAAGACGTTTTGATGATGGATATGAACCGCATCATCTTCCCTCTCCCCAACCCTCCTCTCCCGCTTGCGGGAGAGGGGGCGAACGTGGGCTGCGCCCGCCCAAAGCGATTGACGATGCGGGGGAAGACGTTCTGATGGCCGCCGCGAACCGTACCCTGATGGTCATGGCCGGCGGCACCGGCGGCCACGTCTATCCGGCGCTGGCGGTGGCCGACGCCCTGCGTTCGCGCGGCTGGGACGTGTTCTGGCTCGGCACCCGCGCAGGTCTCGAGGCGCGGGTGGTGCCGGCGGCCGGGATCGACATGGTGTGGGTGTCGATGGGCGGCATGCGCGGCAAGAGCGTGCTGAAGAAGCTGCTGTTGCCGGCGCTGCTGCTGCTTGCCTTCTGGCAAAGCCTCGCTGCCATCCTCAAGCGCCGTCCCGACGTGGTGCTCGGCATGGGCGGCTACACCGCCTTCCCCGGCGGCATGATGGCGAGTCTGCTGAACAAGCCGCTGGTCATTCACGAACAGAATTCCGTCGGCGGGCTGACCAACCGCGTACTGGCCTGCCTGGCCGATCGCGTGCTGACCGCCTTTCCCAAGGTGTTCACTCACGCGCACGACAAGCCGATTCCCTGCCGCAAGGTCGACACCGAGTGGGTGGGCAACCCGGTGCGTACGGACATTGCCGCTGCGGCCAAAGCCGCGCGCAGCGGCCCGCTCAATCTTCTGGTGGTCGGCGGCAGTCTCGGCGCCTCGGCACTCAATGATCTGGTACCGAAGGCGCTGGCCTTGTTGCCGGCCGACCGGCGGCCGCAGGTCGTGCACCAGTCGGGCCGCCAGCACCTGGATCGCCTGCGCGCGAACTACGCGGCCGCCGGGGTCGAGGCCGAGGTGCGCGACTACATCGAAGACATGGCTTCTGCCTATCAGGCGTGCGACTTTGCCATTTGCCGCGCAGGGGCGATGACCGTGGCCGAGCTGGCCTGCGCCGGCGTGCCCGCGGTGCTGGTGCCCTTTCCGTTCGCGGTGGACGACCACCAGACCGGCAATGCCGAGTTCCTCGCCGAAGCCGGCGCGGCCTGGCTGATGCAGCAACGCGATCTCACTGCGGAGAAACTTGCCGCACTGATAGCCGGACTCGACCGCGCCACCTTGGCATCCATGTCGGACAAGGCGCGTGCCTTGGCGAAACCGGACGCGACCCAGCAGGTCGCCGATATTTGCGAGGCCCTGGCCGAGGGGTCAGGGGCCAGGGGTCAGGGGTCAGGGGGAGCGGCATGATGACGACGATCCGCAGCTTATCGGGCGTCTCCGGGCGCGCAGGTTCGGTGCCAAGCTTTTGCCTGCCGGCCGCCGCCCCTGACCCCTGGTTCCTGAATCCTGATCCCTCGCGCCGGAGGCGCGAACCATGAAACACGCGGTCAAACACATTCACTTCGTAGGCATCGGCGGCGTCGGCATGAGCGGCATCGCCGAAGTGCTGCTGAACCTCGGCTACGCGGTGTCGGGTTCCGATCTCGCCGACAATGCGGTGACGCAACGGCTGGCCGGGTTGGGTGCGCGCATTCAGCGCGGCCACGCGGCCGAGAACATCGCCGGCGCCGACGTGGTCGTCACCTCGACCGCGGTGCAGGAAGCCAACCCCGAAGTCGCCGCCGCACGCGAGAAAAAAATCCCCATCGTGCCGCGGGCGCTGATGCTGGCCGAACTGATGCGCCTGAAGCAGGGGATCGCGGTGGCCGGCACCCACGGCAAGACCACCACCACCAGCCTCGTCGCCAGCATCCTCGGCGAAGCGGACATGGACCCGACCTACGTCATCGGCGGCAAGCTGACCGCGGCCGGCACCAACGCGCGGCTGGGACAGGGCGATTTCCTGGTGGCCGAGGCCGACGAATCCGACGCTTCGTTCCTCTATCTCACACCGGTGATCGCGATCGTCACCAACATCGACGCCGATCACATGGAGACCTACGGCCATGATTTCGAGCGCCTGAAAACGGCCTTCGTCGATTTCTGCCAGCGCCTGCCCTTCTACGGCATGGCGGTGCTGTGCATCGACGATCCGCACGTGCGCGAAATCCTGCCGCGCATCACCAAGCCGATCACCACCTACGGCTTCGACGAGGCGGCGCAAGTGCGCGGGGTGAATCCGCGCTTCGAACACGGACGCATGCATTTCACCGTCAAGCGCGAGGGCATGGCCGATCTCGACGTGGTGCTGAACCACCCTGGCATGCACAACGTGCTGAACGCGCTGGCGGCCATCGCGGTGGCGACCGAAGTCGACGCCAGCGACGCCGCCATCGTCAGGGCGCTGGCCGAATTCCACGGCGTCGGCCGCCGCTTCCAGCGCTACGGCGAACTGCCCGCCAGGGATGGCGGCCGCTACACCCTGATCGACGACTACGGCCACCATCCGGTGGAAATGGCGGCCACCCTGGCGGCGGCGCGCGGCGCCTTCCCCGGGCGGCGGCTGGTGCTGGTGTTCCAGCCGCACCGCTTTACCCGCACCCGCGACTGCTTCGAGGACTTCGTGAAAGTGCTGTCGGAGACCGACGTGCTGGTGCTGACCGAGGTCTATCCGGCCGGCGAGGCGCCGATCGTCGCCGCCGACGGCCGCGCGCTTGCCCGCGCGGTGCGGGTGGCGGGCAAGGTCGAGCCGGTGTTCGTGGAAAGCGTCGCCGACGTGCCCACGGCGGTGGGCGACCTCGCGCAGGCGAACGACGTGGTGCTGGTGATGGGCGCCGGCAGCATCGGCCAGGTGGCGCCGGCCCTGGGAGCATACGATTCCACAGGTCCTTCAGGGCCTAGTGGATCGGAGTCCTCTGGGAGGGCGAGCCATGCGGCATGACTACCGGATGAGCGAGATGGACCTCGGCGGCGGTGCCGCACCCGTGCTGCGCGGGCACTTCCTCTACAACGAGCCGATGAAAAAGCACGTGTCCTGGCGCGCCGGCGGCGCCGCCCAGCGCGTCTACATCCCGGCCGACCTGGAAGACCTGACCTGGCTGGTGCGCTCGGTGCCGGCGCACGAGGACATCCACATCGTTGGGCTCGGCAGCAATCTGCTGGTGCGCGACGGCGGCGTCAAAGGGGTGGTGATCCTGCTGCATGGCGTGCTGAAGAATCTGGCGATCGAGAGCCGCACCCACGGCCTGCCGCCCGCGCCGGAGGATGCCGACACCGCTCTGGTGTATGCCCAGGCAGGCGTCGCGGCGCCCAAGCTGGCGCGCTTTACCGCCAACCACAACCTGGTCGGCGGCGAGTTCTGGGCCGGCATTCCCGGCACCGTCGGCGGCGCAATGGCGATGAATGCCGGCTGCTACGGCGGCGAAACCTGGCACAGGCTGGTGCAGGTGCAGACGCTGGACCGCCAGGGGCAGCTGAACGAGCGGCGGCAGGACGAATACGTGATCGGCTACCGCCACGTGGCGCTGAAGCATCCCCAGGAAGAGTGGTTCATCGGCGGCTGGTTCCGGCTCGCCCACGGCGACGGGGTGGCCTCGCGCGAAACCATCAAGGAATTGCTGAAAAAGCGCATCGCATCGCAGCCATTGGGGCAGCCCAATGCCGGCTCGGTGTTCCGCAATCCGCCCGGCAATTTCGCGGCGCGCCTGATCGAGGGGTGCGGGCTCAAGGGCTTCCGCATCGGCGATGCGCAGGTGTCGACGAAGCACGCGAATTTCATCGTCAATCTGGGCTACGCCACGGCGACCGACATCGAGCGCCTGATCGAACATATTGAAGACACCGTGGAAGCGCGCACCAACGTGCAGCTCATCCGCGAAGTGCGAATTATTGGAGAACGGCAGTGAGTGAATCGGATTCCTCGAAGAAATTCGCCCCACAAGGGGACTCCGACTTTCTACGGGCTAAAGCCCGTGAAAGATCGTATGGCAAAGTCGCCGTGATGCTGGGCGGCACCTCGGCCGAGCGGCCGGTGTCGCTCAACAGCGGCGCCGCAGTGCTGGCAGCGCTGACCCGGCAGGGCGTCGATGCGCACGCCTTCGATCCGGCCAACCGCAACCTCGGCGACCTGATCAGCGGGGAATTCGATCGCGTGTTCATCGCGCTGCACGGCCGCTATGGCGAGGACGGCTGCATGCAGGGCGCGCTCGAACTGCTGAACATCCCCTACACCGGCAGCGGCGTGATGGCCTCGGCGCTCGGCATGGACAAGTGGCGCACCAAGCTGTTGTGGCGCGCCGCCGGCCTGCCCACCGCCGACTGGGACATCCTCACCGCGGCCAGCGATTTTGCCGCCGTGGAACGAAAGCTCGGCCTGCCGATTTTCGTCAAGCCGGCGCGCGAAGGCTCCAGCATCGGCATGAGCAAGGTGACCGAACCCGGCACGCTTGCGGCCGCCTATGAAACCGCCGCCGAACACGATGCGCTGGTGCTGGCGGAAAAATTCATCGATGGCGCCGAGTTCACCGTCGGCATCCTCGGCGACGCCGCGCTGCCGCTGATCCGCCTGCAGCCCGCCACGGACAAGGCCTTCTACGATTTCGAGGCGAAATACCTGCGCAACGACACCCAGTACCACTGCCCGGCCGGCCTTGCGGAGGCGCAGGAGATGGCGCTGCGCCAGCTCGCGCTGGACGCCTTCCGCCTGGTGGACGGGCGTGGCTGGGGCCGCGTCGACCTGATGCTGGACAGTCTCGGCAACCCCTACCTGCTGGAAGTGAACACCTCGCCCGGCATGACCGACCACAGCCTGGTGCCGATGGCTGCGCGCGTCGCCGGCCTGGATTTCGACGCCCTCTGCCTGAAGATACTGGAGCAGACGCTGGCATGAGCGCCTCCCCCGAACTCGCCAACCATCCGCTCAGCCAGGTCGCCCGCGTGCTGACCTGGGGCGCGCTCGGCCTGCTCGCCTATGGCGCGGCCAGCTGGGTGGTGGCGCAGCCGTGGTTTGCATTGCGCAGCATCGAGGTGAAAACCCCGGTGGCGCATGTCACCGAGGCGCAGATCCGGCTGGTGGCCGAGCGCCAGGTGCGCGGCACTTTTTTCACCGTCGACCTGGAACAGGTGCGCGAGAGCCTGGAAAAACTGCCGTGGGTGCGCGAGGCGCGGGTGGAACGCCGCTGGCCCGACACCCTGGTGGTGTCGCTCGTCGAGCACGTGCCGCTGGCACGCTGGAACGACGATGCACTGGTGAACGATGCGGGCGACATCTTCGTCGCCGCGGTCACGATGCCCCTGCCGCGTCTCGTCGGCCCGGAAGACAGCAGCGCCGAGGTGGTGGCCGCCTATCGCCGCCATCAGGCCGCGCTCGCCCCGCTCGGCATGCGCATCCGCGAGCTGCGCCTGTCGCCGCGCCGGGCCTGGCGGCTGCAGCTCGAAAACGGCATGCAGCTCGCGCTCGGACGCGATCAGACCGACACCCGCTTGGCGCGCTTCGTCGCTCTCTACCCGCGCCTGTTCGGCCCGCGACCCGCAGCCCAGGATGCGGCGGTGCAGGATGCGGCGCCGGTCGCCGCGCTCGTCCCCCTTACCGTCGATCTGCGCTATCCGGATGGCTTCGCCGTCCGGCTGCCCGGCGGCATCGCGCCCCACGGCTTTGCTGCGCGCACGCCTGACGCCGCCCCCCTTTTGAAACCGAGTGAAACATGAGCAAGCCAAGAGATCCCAAAAACCTGGTTGTCGGCCTCGACATCGGCACCTCCAAGATCGTCTGCATCGTTGCCGAAATCAACGACGCCGGGGAACTCGAAATCATCGGCATGGGCACCAGCCCCTCGCGCGGCCTGCGCCGCGGCGTGGTAGTCAACATCGAAGCCACCGTCAACGCCATCCAGCGCGCGCTGGAAGAAGCCGAGCTGATGGCCGACTGCAAGATCCGCGAGGTCTATACGGGCATTGCGGGCAGCCACATCAAGAGCTTCAACTCGCACGGCATGTTCGCCATCAAGGACAAGGAAATCAGCCAGATGGACGTCGACCGCGTGGTGGAGACCGCGCGCGCGGTCAACATCCCGACCGACCAGCAGATCCTGCACACCATCCCGCAGGAGTTCATCGTCGACGGCCAGGAAGACGTGCGCGACCCGCTCGGCATGAGCGCGGTGCGTCTCGAAGTGAAGGTGCACATCGTCACCGGCGCGGTGTCGGCGGCGCAGAACATCATCAAGTGCGTGCGCCGCTGCGGACTGGAAGTGGCCGACCTGGTGCTACAGCCGCTCGCCTCGGCGATGGCCGTGCTGACCGAAGACGAGAAGGAACTCGGCGTGTGCCTGGTCGACATCGGCGGCGGCACCACCGACATCGCCGTGTTCACCAACGGCGCCATCCGCCACACCGCGGTGATTCCGGTGGCGGGCGACCAGGTCAACAACGACATCGCGGTGGCGCTGCGCACCCCGCCGAAAGAGGCCGAAGACATCAAGGTGCGGTACGGCTGCGCGCTGCGCCAATTGGCCGATTCGCGCGACATGATCGAAGTCCCCGGCATCGGCGACCGCCCGCCGCGCACGCTGTCGCGACAGACGCTGGCCGAGTTCATCGAGCCGCGCATGGAAGAGCTGTATTCGCTGGTGCAGGCCGAATTGCGCCGCAGCGGCTTCGAGGAGCTGCTGTCGTCCGGCATCGTCATCACCGGCGGTTCGGCCGGCATGCAGGGCATGGTCGAGCTGGGCGAGGAAGTTTTCCACATGCCGGTGCGCATGGGCTGGCCGCGCTACGAGGGCGGGCTGGCCGACGTCATGCGCAATCCGCGCTACGCCACCTGCCTGGGTCTCTTGCTGGCCGGGCTGGAAGCGCGCGGGCGCGATGCGCCGAAGCTGTCGGGCAACAATTTGAAGGACATTTTTGAACGCATGAAGAGCTGGTTCAAAGGGAATTTCTGACGCCGCAGCGCTCCGTTGAGCGCGCGTCGTCGAAACGGAATTTGGCGGTGGTGCCGGTCGTGGCAGACACGCCAAAGGATTTTTGAGTGTGGTTTTGTTTTGGGCAAAAAGAGGAGAGCAACATGTTTGAACTGATGGATGTAGACACCCAGGATGCAGTGATCAAGGTCATCGGCGTGGGCGGCTGCGGCGGCAACGCGGTCGACCACATGATTACTTCAGGTTTGAGCGGCGTGGAATTCATCGCCATCAACACCGACGCGCAGGCGCTCAATCGCAACCAGGCCAAGCTGCAGCTGCAGCTGGGCAATGGCGTGACCAAGGGCCTGGGCGCCGGCGCCAACCCCGACATCGGGCGCGAAGCCGCACTGGAAGACCGCGAGCGCATCGCCGAACTGATCGACGGCGCCGACATGCTGTTCATCACCGCCGGCATGGGCGGCGGCACCGGCACCGGCGCCGCTCCGGTGGTGGCCGAAGTCGCCAAGGAACTCGGCATCCTCACCGTCGCCGTCGTCACCAAGCCCTTCATGTTCGAAGGCAAGCGCGTGCGCGCCGCCAACGCCGGCATCGAGCAGCTGGCGCGCCACGTCGATTCGCTGATCATCATCCCCAACGAAAAGCTGATGCAGGTGCTGGGCGACGACGTCTCCATGCTCGACGCCTTCAAGGCCGCCAACAACGTGCTGCACGGCGCGGTCGGCGGCATCGCCGAAGTCATCAATTGCCCCGGCCTGGTCAACGTCGACTTTGCCGACGTGCGCACCGTGATGAGCGAAATGGGCATGGCGATGATGGGCTCCGCCCAGGCCAGCGGCGACAACCGCGCGCGCATCGCCGCCGAGCAGGCCGTCGCCAGCCCGCTGCTGGAAGACGTCAACCTCGCCGGTGCCCGCGGCGTGCTGGTCAACATCACCGCCTCGTCCACCGTGAAGATGCGCGAGATCCACGAAGTGATGAACACCATCAAGAGCTTCACCGCCGAGGAAGCCACCGTCATCGTCGGCCAGGTGCTCGACGACAGCATGGAAGACGCCCTGCGCGTCACCATGGTCGCCACCGGTCTCGGCAGCCCGGTTGCCCGCCAGCAGCCGAAGCCGATGCAGATCATCCGCACCGGCACCGACGATGCGCCGATGATGGTGGGCAGCAGCGAAGACGTGCCCAGCGTGATGACCAATCGCCGCAGCCGCACGGTTCAGGCGATGAGCGATTCCGGCATCGACACCCTGGACATCCCGGCCTTCCTGCGCCGCCAGGCGGATTGAGGACGCCATGAACAAGTCGTCATTGCGAGGAGCGCAGCGACGCGGCAATCCAGGAATTGCTTTCCAATCAGAGCGCTGGATTGCTTCCCGCCTCGGCCCACGGCATCGCGGCTAAAGGCGCGCGCAATGACGACAATTGGACTTGTTCCGTGTTTTCCTAAGCCGCGGGGACGGCTGAACCGTTTGCCCGGGAGCCGGTCACAAGCCGGGTTTCCCGCAAGTGGCAGTCGGTCCCCGCGACCGGTTAAAATGGCAAGATGATCAAGCAACGCACCCTGAAAACCCCGGTCAAGGCGACCGGGGTGGGCCTGCATTCCGGCGTCAAGGTCGAGATGACCCTGCGCCCGGCCGGCCCCAATACCGGCATCGTGTTCCGCCGGATGGACCTCGATCCGCCCGTCGAACTCAAGGCCGACCCCTATCTCGTCACCGACACCCGGCTGTGCTCCATGCTCGAGTCCGGCCTCGCCAAGGTGTCCACCGTCGAACACCTGATGTCCGCGCTCGCGGGCCTCGGCATCGACAACCTGCTGGTGGATCTCACCGGCCCCGAAATTCCCATCATGGACGGCTCCGCATCGCCGTTCGTGTTCCTGCTGCAGTCCGCCGGCATCGTCGAGCAGGACGCGCCCAAGCGCTACGTGCGCATCAAGCAGCCGATCGAGGTGCGTGACGGCGACAAGTGGGCGCGCTTCGTTCCGCACAACGGCTTCAAGGTCGAGTTCACCATCGACTTCAAGCATCCCGTGTTCGACAAGAGCGGCAAGACTGTCAGCATCGACTTCGCCGACACTGCCTACACGAAAGAAGTCGCGCGCGCCCGCACCTTCGGCTTCATGCACGAGGTCGAATACCTGCGCAACCAGGGCCTCGCGCTCGGCGGCTCGCTCGACAACGCCATCGTCATGGACGAATTCCGCGTCCTGAACCAGGACGGCCTGCGCTACGACGACGAGTTCGTCAAACACAAAGTGCTCGACGCCATCGGCGACCTGTATCTATTAGGCCATCCCATCATCGGTGCCTTCGAAGCCTACAAATCCGGCCACGCCCTCAACAACGCCCTGCTGCGCGAATTGCTGCAGCACCAGGAGTCGTGGGAATTCGTCAGCTTTGCGCACGACGAAGACGTCCCCACCGCCTTCCTCCGCCTGCATCCCCTCACTGCCTGATGATCGTTATCCGCCTGCTGCTCGTCGCCCTGATCATTGCAGTGGTGGCGCTCGGGCTGGCGTGGCTGTTCACCGGCAACCGCAAATACCTGGGCTACATCGGCCGTGTGCTGCGCTTCGCGGTCGTGGTCGGCTTCGTCACGGCATTGTTGGTTGTGGTGGAGCGGGTGGTGCTGCGGTGAGGCGATGAGCGTGAGCGTATTTAAAAGCATCAAGCGAGGTCTGAACGAAGCGGTTGCCGATGCTAAAGGAAAGCGGGCTGGCGTAAATCAATACCAGCCTTACGAAGTCGACGTGGCCGGTTTGCGCAAGCGCCTTGGACTGACGCAAGAGCAGTTTGCCGCCCGCTTCGGGTGCTCCATCGCGACCCTTCGCAGTTGGGAGCGTGGCGACAGAATTCCCCGCGGCCCGGCTTTGGTCTTGCTGAATGTGATCGATCGGGAACCCAAGGCGGTGATGCGGGCTTTGGCTGCGTGAGTTCGCGTAGGGTGCAATAAGCGAAGCGCATTGCACCGGATATTTCATTCGGCGCAATAATGATCGCGCCCTACGCTGGCTTTTGGGGACGGGACCGCCGGTTGCGCAGGCTAAATTACGTTAGGGTTTATCTCAATGGCGCGTGAAACATTCACCAAGGAGCAATTCTGGTCTGAGCTTGATGCGCTTGGCGAAGAAGATGTGCGCATAAGGTTTTCTGTCACCAAACAGTTCGGTGATGTCGGCCCCAAGCATGAACTCGCCAAGTTGTGGCTATCCGACAAACGTGAAGCGCGCGAAGCCGCCTCAATGGCTAAAATTCGACGCGATGTTCGAGTAGACCGGTATATCGCAATCGCGGCAATAATCATTGCCGCTATCGCGGCACATGCAGAAATCAAATGGCTTATTTCGTTAGTCATCTCATGGCTATCCTAGTAACCACCCTAACCAGCTCTCGTTAGAAAGGACTTAGCATGGACAAAATTCAACCAAACATCTCGCGTGAGGACTACCCTACTTTTGCGGGTCTTCTCAAAAACGACCCAGAATTCCCGGCAAGCCACATACTCTGGAGCGAGCAAGCCGAAAAACAAAGCGCAAATGCGCTCTCTCATGGACAACAACTCAATGTTGTTCAAATCTATCCGCAAGAGTTCGCCGATTACTGCAGGGCATGCGGGCAAAAACCCAACCTCACAATGCTCGGTGCTTTCGCCGTTGCTAAGAATCATCGGAATGCGTAAGTTCATCCGCGCTCTGTTTCCACGCCAAGTACTAAAAATCCGAATGTCAAAGTCGACTAGCGCTACTTAGCGCCTGGGGGAATCGATGCT
This sequence comes from Gammaproteobacteria bacterium, assembly GCA_018820765.1. Classification (GTDB taxonomy): domain Bacteria; phylum Pseudomonadota; class Gammaproteobacteria; order Burkholderiales; family Thiobacillaceae; genus Thiobacillus. The sequence continues at coordinate 395,920 of JAHJNN010000017.1, read as the reverse complement.
TAAGGTCGTTTACTACATTTTCGCGGCAATCTTCGGTTTCTTCTTTTCCATGGTCGTTGCGGGCAGCTCTATGGCAACTTTCCATTACTTGGATGGGAGGCTTGTTGAAGATCGCATGACAGACGCCTCATTTCTTATGGATCACGCAACCCGGCTGCAAACAAAGACCGTTATCGATTACGACGGCCTCATATCAATATTTTCTGGCGGGCCAATAGACATCCTTCCCCAATTTGAATTCAAAGGTGACTTTGGCACACCGAACTCTATCTATCTTTCCCTTCTCGTGATCAACATCGGTTTCATACTTCTTCTTGCGTGGGCTGCGAGGCGCACATACTTTGCAGCGAGACTCCGTAGATCACCTGAGCGGAGATGAGGCAGAAGCCCGTGTAGGTTGGGCTGAATGGAATGAAGCCCAACGTGCAAATCCTCCCGGAACAATCAGGGACAGACCACGAATAACAAGGGCGACTTGAATTGCTTCAATGCATTCCGCAAATCACGAACGCACAAACTCCATCAGCGGCCAGATATCACGGCCATCGGCAGCCCGTAAAGCCGCGACGTAGGCCTGCCGGGTGTCGCCCGGATTGACGAGATTGGATCGGCCCCAGCTAAAGCGCGGCTGGCCGAGCGCGTCCAGGAGCAGGTCGGTGGCCAGCCGCGCATGGCGGCCGTTGCCGTTGGGGAAGGGATGGATGGCGACGAGCCGGTGATGGAAGCGTGCGCAGATTTCATCCGGCGAATAGGTATCGTGCTCGATCCAGTAGCGGCTATCGTCCAGCAGTTGCCGCAGGTCGGTGGCGATGCGATAGGGGTCGACGCCGACATTGCGTTCGGTGTGCCTGAACTTGCCGGCCCAGCGCCAGACCCGCCCGAACATCCGTTTGTGCAAGTCGGTCAGGAAGCGTTCGTCGAGTACCTTGCGCTTGCGCGTGAAGGCCCATTCTTCGGCTTCGAGGATGTTCGCCTGTTCCGCCTCATTCAGTTCGCGACGCAGGGTGACGTAGGACAGGATCAATCCCTCCCGCTCTTCGGCGGTCAGCGGGGTGGAGGCGTCATCCTCTTCAAGCAGCGGATCGCTCACGCGTCGTCCCACAGTTCGGAACCCGCCTGCTCGATCAGTTTGCGGATGAGCCGCTTGCGCTGTTCGTCTTCGTCGCGGGTGTCCATCGCCTGCGCTTCAAGCGCCATGGTGTGGCGCGTGGAAGCCAGCCGCTTGTCCGCGAGACGCGCTGCGCGCTCCTCGACCAGCGCGTCCAGGGGCTTGCGGGGCACCAGGGCATAGACCAGGCGGCAATCCAGCGCGTGCGCTGCACGTTCGAGGCTGTCCAGGGTGATCGCGCCTTTCGCTTCGGCCTGTTCGATGCCGACCACGCGCGGCTGGCTGACGCCCAGGCGTTTCGCAAGCTGGGCGGTCGTCATGCCGAGCGCTTCGCGGATGGCCTTGACCCAGCCGCGCGGCGGGCGCGCCAGGGCGTCGGCGTTGAGCGCAGTGCTCAAGCGCTTGTCGAGCTGGCGGCGGGCGGCTTCACGGTCTTCGGGGCGCATTTCGATAACCAATATATTATCTTGCAATGCATTTAAAATAACTTATGTATTATTGATATGCAATATTTAAATAACACATAAGTTATAAAAACAATCAATCCAGCGTCCTGCGATAACGCAGCAGCGCCAAGGCCAGCGCTGCCAGCAGGAAAGCCAGTATCGGCCACAGTTCCGGCAGGATGTCGGCGAGCCCGTTTCCCTTCAGCAGCACGCCGCGCACGATGCGCAGGAAGTGGGTCAGCGGCAGCACTTCGCCGATGGCCTGGGCCCAGCCGGGCATGCCGCGGAACGGAAACATGAAGCCGGACAGCAGCATGTTGGGCAGGAAGAAGAACATGGTCATCTGCATCGCCTGCATCTGGTTCTTCGCCAGGGTGGAGAAGGTGAAGCCCACCGCCAGGTTGGCGAACACGAAGGCGAGCACGCTGGCGAGCAGCAGCGGCAGGCTGCCGAGCATGGGCACTTCGAACACGAACAGGGCGGCCAGCAGGATGAGGCCGACCTGGATGTAGCCGACCAGGATGTTGGGCACGATCTTGCCGAGGGTGACTTCCAGCGGCGTCACCGGCGTGGCGAGCAGGTTTTCGAGGGTGCCGCGCTCGCGTTCGCGGGTCATGGCGAGGCCGGTGCCCATCACCATGGTCATGGTCAGGATCACGCCCATCAGGCCGGGCACGATGTTGTACTGGGTGATGCCTTCCGGGTTGTAGAGCCGGTGCACGCGCACCTCGAACGGCGGCGCCTGGCCCTTCAGCCGCGCCAGCGGTCCGGCGAGATCGTGGTCGAGGCCGGTGAGGTTGAGATTGGACAGCACGGCGATGGCGTTGCCGGTGGCCACCGGGTCGCTGGCATCGGCCTCCACCAGCAGCACCGGGCGCTCGCCGCGCTGCAGCTTGCGGGAGAAATCCTGCGGTACGTTCACCACGAACTGCACCTCGCCGCGCTGCAGCATGTCGCTCGCCTCGGCTTCGCTCGCCGCACGTGTCTCGATGCGGAAGTAATCGCTGTTCTGCAGGGCGGAGACGAGGCTGCGGCTGAACACGCTTTCGTCCGCCACGCGCAGGGCGGTGGGCAGCTGCTTGGGGTCGGCGTTGATGGCGAAACCGAACAGCAAAAGCTGCATGATCGGAATGCCCACCAGCATGCCGAAGGTAAGGCGGTCGCGCCGCATCTGGATGAATTCCTTCACCACCACGGCGACGAAGCGGGTGAACGAGAAGGCGTTCATCGGACCGGGTCCCGCGCGCTGCCCATCAATTGGATGAACACGTCCTCCAGCCCTGGCTCGGACGGCGACCAGCGCCAGCGCGGATCGGCGCGCAGCGCGGCGGTGGCGTCGGCAAGCGCGTCGGCGTCCTCGCCGCTGACGTGCAGCAGGTTGCCGAACGGCACCACCTGGGCGACGCCCGGCAGGTCGCGCAACTGCTCGGCCAGCGCGTAGAGATCGTCGCCCTCCACCCGCCAGGTCGACAGACCGGAACGCGCCAGCACCTCGGCGGGTGTGCCGGTGGTGAGCAGCTTGCCGGAGGCGATGTAGGCGAGCTGGTGGCAGCGTTCCGCCTCGTCCATGTAATGGGTGGACACCAGCACGGTGATGCCTTCGCCCGCCAGGGTATGGATTTCCGCCCAGAAATCGCGGCGCGCCTTGGGGTCGACGCCGGCCGTGGGTTCGTCCAGCAGCAGCAGTTTCGGTTCGTGCAGCATGCAGGCGGCCAGGGCCAGACGCTGCTTCCAGCCGCCGGACAGCGTGCCGGCCAGCTGGTCGCGGCGGGCGCCGAGGCCGAGGCGGTCGATGGTGCCGGCCACCGCGCGGCGGCGCTCCGGCATGCCGTACATGCGGGCGATGAAATCCAGGTTCTCGCGGATGCTGAGGTCTTCGTACAGCGAGAAGCGCTGCGTCATATACCCCACCTGGCGCTTGATCTCGTCGGTGCGGCGGATGATGTCCAGGCCAAGGCAGGTGCCCTCGCCCGCGTCCGGCGTGAGCAGGCCGCACAGCATGCGGATGGAGGTGGTCTTGCCGCTGCCGTTGGGGCCGAGAAAGCCGAATATTTCGCCTGACCGGACGGAAAGATCGATGCCGTCCACCACGCGGCGGCCGGAGAAGCTCTTGGTCAGCCCGCGCACATCGATGGCGAGGCCGGTGTCTCCATTCACGGCAGGCGCACCTCGATCGGCTGGCCGATGTGCAGCCGCGCCGCGTCCTTCGCCGCCACGCCGGCTTCCACCAGATACACCAGCTTGGCCCGGTTCTCGCGGCTGTAGATCACCGGCGGCGTGTATTCCGCCTGGGTGGACACGAAGCGGATGGTGGCCGGTATTTCGGCGCCGCAGCCGTCGCAAGAAGCGCGCACGGTCTGGCCCGGCTTGACCCGGGCCAGTTCCGTCTCGCCGACGAAGAAGCGCAGCTTGAGATTGTCCGGCGGCAGCAGCGCCACCACCGGGTTGCCCGCCGGCACGAACTCGCCGGGCAGATAGAGCCGGTCCTGTACCGCGCCGGCCACCGGCGCCGCCACCGCCTTCCGGTCCAGGCGCCACTGCGCCTGCGCGAGTGCGGCGCGCGCCGCTTGCGCCTCGGCGCGGGCGGCGGCGATCTCGTCCGGCCGTGCGGCGAGACGCGCCACCCGGCGCTGGGCCGCGAGCTCGGCCACCTGCGCGGCAGCCTGGTCAACCGCCGCGCGGGCCTCGTCCAGCACCGCGTGGCTGACGAAGCCGGATGCCACCAGCTTTTCCTGGCGGGCCAGGTTGGCGCGCGCCAGATCCAGCGCCGCCCGCGCCTGCGCCTGCTGGGCGTCGATGGCGGCAATCTCGTCGGGCCGCCTGCCCTTCTCCAGGTTGGCCAGGCGGGCGTCGGCCTGCAGCACGCGCTGATCCGCCTCGCGCCGCAGCGCCGCTTCGCTTTCACTTTCCAGCACGAACAGCGGCGCGCCCGCGGCAACCGTCTGGCCGCGCGCCACCTTGAGCGCCTGCAGGATGCCGGCCTCCGGCGAGGCCACCCGCACGTATTCGCCTTCCACGTAGCCTTGCCAGCTCGGCGCGGCGGCTTCCTTGCAGGCGGCCAGGCTCAACACGGACATCGCGATCACAATCCAGCGCACGAACGCTCTCCTACGGAAATGAGTGGACATGGAAGACACCCGAACTGCTTTTTAGCCTTCTTGCAGCACGCGGCGTGTATCAGGGTGCCGATTTCAGCACCTCTGTGCAAGTGCGATCAGGCGCGCTGACTCGGTCATTCCGGCCTCGCCGTCCGATTGCCACTTGCATCGTTACGAAGTGGGCACGAGTGGATACTATGTATATGCAAAGCAGGTTTTCGGGTCCAGGGGGAGGGCATGATCAAGCTAGAACAAAACGAAGTACAGGCGGTCCTGACGCAACTGGATCAGGCGATCTACAACCACGGAGAATGGTTCGACTCGATTACCCGCACGCTGGTGTGCCGCTTGCCGCACGACCACCGGGATGTGGCCGTCGATGCCCACCGCCAATGCCGCCTCGGCCAGTGGTACCACGGCGCCGCACCGGACAAACTGCGCGTTCATCCCGGCTTTATTGCCATCGAAGCCGAGCACCGGGAGATGCACCAGCTGGCGGCGAAGCTGCTGCAAACGGCCGCCTCCGGCGACGCCATTTCACCGCTTGATTTCGACAGCTTCGCCAATGCGCTGGAGCGCCTGCGCCTGCAGTTGTATACGCTGAAGCGCGAAATGGAAGATGCGCTCTACAACCTCGACGCGCTCACCGGCGCCAACAACCGGATCGGGATGCTGACGAAATTGCGCGAGCAGCTGGAACTGGTCAAGCGGCATGTGCAGGCCTGCTGCATCGTGATGATGGATGTGGATCACTTCAAGGACGTCAACGACACCTATGGGCACGTGGCCGGAGACCGGGCACTGGCGGCGGCCACCCGCTATGTGATGGCGAACCTCAGGCCATACGACAAGCTGTTCAGATATGGGGGCGAGGAATTTCTGCTCTGCATGCAGAACACGGATGCGACGGCCGGCTATGAGGTCGTGGAGCGGCTGCGCCTGGGGCTCGCAGCGACGCCCATCCATTATGAAGACAGGGCCACGCTCAAAATTACGATGTCGTTCGGTCTTGCCATGCTCGATCCCGCCGTCAGTGTCGAGCAATCCATCGACCGTGCCGACAAGGCGATGTATCAGGCCAAGGCCGCTGGCCGCAACTGTACGCTCATCTGGGATCCGTCCATGTGAGGCGGAGCCCTCAGGCTGCGAGCCGGGTCTGGTTGCGGCCGGCTTCCTTGGCCTGATACATCGCGTGGTCGGCGCGCCCCACGAATATCTCGGCCGCCGTGCCGGGACGCGGAACCGCACTCACCACGCCCAGACTCACGGTGACAAGACCGCCGGTTCCGTGGTTCGGCAGATGCAATCCCTCAACCGCTGCGCGCATGCGCTCGGCCATGGCAAGCGCCCCGACCGCATCCACCCCAGGCAGGATCGCGGCGAACTCCTCTCCGCCGTAACGCGCCAGCAGGTCCGCCGGCCGCCGCACCGTCTGATCGAGGGTTTGTGCGACAAGCTTGAGGCATTCATCGCCGGCGAGATGGCCGTCGCTGTCGTTCAGCAGCTTGAAGTGGTCGATGTCGGCCATGATGAGCGACAGCGGCGTCTGGTCGCGCGCCGCGCGCGCCCACTCGGATGCCAGCGTTTCCTCGAACAGGCGATGGTTGGCGACGCCGGTGAGGCCGTCATGGGACGAAAGCCGCCGCAGTTCGTCATTCGACGCCTCGAGGCGCTGCTTGATCTCCCTGAGGTGATGGTTCAGGTTCAGGATGTAGAGGATGTTGAACAGCAGCAGCGCCATCACCACAAGCAGCCCCACGATCCACTGCCAGTACTGACGCACGATGTCGATGAAATGTACCTTGCCATGATCCGCATACGGACCGGTGCGCAGTGCCTTGAACAGATCGTGGACCGGTGTGTAGTCGAGCGGCACGGTCCAGCCGGCCGACTGGCTCGCCTTGGCCGCGGGGCTGTCCGGCGGCAGGCTCAGGAGTGCAATCACGACCTGCTGTGCCAGGTCTTCGGGAACGTGCTTGAGGCGTGCAAAGGCCCACTCCGGATAGAGCCGCGTGCTGATCAGGAAGGGGAATCCCGGGTGCGGGCGCGCACCGATCGCCTTGAACCGGGCGAGATCGATTTTTCCCTCGGTCGCCATGCCCTCCAGGGTGTCGGTCCTCACGGTGCCGGCATCCACGCTGGCGTCTCGCACCGCGTACACGATGTTGTCCTGCGGCAGGCCGGCGAATTCGAGACGCTTGAGATCCTTGAACGGGTCCACGCCGGCGTCCTGCAATTCGAGCTGGGCCATCTGGAAGCCGCCGAACGTATCCTTGCCCACCCCCATGAACGTCTTGCCCTCCAGGTCGGCGAGCGTGCGGATGTCGTCGCGGTCGGCGCGGGTGAAGATGACCGCGCCGAATTCGGAATAGACCCGGCCCTGGTGCAGGTAGCGCATGGTGAGCATGCGCGTCACGCCGTATGTCGACTCGAGCGTGACGTATGAGCCCGGATTGGTGAGGACGAAATCCACTTTCTGCTCCGCTACCGCCTGGCCTAGGGTCGCGTTCTTCAGCGGCACGATCACGAAGCGGTGGGTCGGGATCGTGCGCGTGAGGTAGTCCGCCGTGGCCTGCCAGTTTTTGAGCGCCGCCGCTTCGCCGCGGTGGGCAAGCACGGCAATGCCAATCTCCGGTTGTTGCGCCGGGGTGTCGCGCAGCGGAAACAGATACAAGGCCAGCGCGCCCGCGCAGGCCAGGCCGATGTAGGCCGGACGGCCGCGGAACAGCGTGCGTGCCGGGCCGATCACGGGCTGCGCGCCCAGGCCGACTGCACGAGATCGCCGTCGTAGACGTAGCTGAATGCCGTGCTGCGTCCGTCGGAGACGAGTTCCATCGGCACCTCGCCGATGTCCTCCCAGTCCGGGTCGCTGCTGCCTGATATGCGGATGAACCACTGTCCGCCGCGGTTCAGGAACTGTCCGGCGTAGGCAAAGGTCTGGGCGCCGCCCGGGTCGTTCACCACCAGTTGCGCCTGCCATTGATATTGACCGGACGCGTGGCGGGTGATGGCCATCGCCCCGCCCAGGGTCTGCGGGATGCCATTGAGTTGATAGGCCAACAGCCGATATCGGCCATCCAGCAGCGGCATGCCGGGCTGAGCGGGATTTGAAGGCGGCGGCAATGCGGCCGGGGGCGGCAGCGCCGTACCGGATTGCGGCAGGATGGGCGCGACTGAGTTGTCCGCCGGTGAGGGAAACGGCATCCCGGCATTTTCTTCTTTCTCCGTCATCCAGCCGATGGCGGCCAGCACCAGCACGGAAGACAACACGATGCCGGTAATCGCCATGCCCTTGCCGGCTGCGCGCTGACGATTGATATCGACCATGCCGGCGATGGCAAACGCGGCCGCGACCAGCGCAAATACCAGGAAACCGAGGGCGAAGTCCTGGTCGTACAGTTCGGCCTCCGGCGTGGCGACCACCACGCCGAACATCAGCACGCCGATCCCGACACTGCCCCAGGCCTTGAGGCTGGGCGGCAGCGGACCGACGGGGGAAGGCGGGGCCGTCGCGGATGGCGGCGCAGCCGGCCGTTCCCGGGTGGGCGTCATTTTCTTGAATTCGATCAGGAACTGGATGGCCAGCGGCACCAGCACCACCGCGTAGATCAGCCACTTGAATTCCTTGAGCTTCTCGATTTCGAAGATGAGGATGCCGGACAGGATCAGCAGGCCGGCGATGGTGATGAGGAGGAAGGGGTAATCCTTGAGGTAGCCGACGATCTGGCCCATGGCCGGATGGTCTTTTGGCGCCTCGGTCTTGTGTTCGCCTTCAGACATGTTGTCCCCCCGTTCGCCGTGGTTTCCAAAAGTATAGTCAGGCGCCTGCGAATGGACATGCGGAGTCCATGACGGTATCCGGCCACCCGTGGGACTTGTCGTTTGCGGCCGGGGTCCGGTATGTTGCTGAAAAATCTTCGTGTGACCCCCGCCATGCCCCTGAGCTTTCCTGCCGACCTGCAAACCCTGCTCGATTCCGCGCGTGCCCTGATCCGGGACCCCGGATTCTGGTGGGAGGTGGGCGTGCTGGTGCTGGCGGCGGCGGGGGCCCTGCTGGTGCACCGCACGCTGGGCCAGGGACTGGCGGCGCGCGCGGAAGGCGGGGCGGACTACAGCGTCCGCTATCTGGCGATGAAGACCCTGCAGCGCATCCTCTTCCCTATCAGCATGCTGCTGGGGGTGCTGGCCGGGCGGGCGCTGCTGCTGCATCGGGGCGATCCGGTGGACCTGCTGAACCTCGCCGTGCCCCTGCTGGTCTCGCTGGCCTCGATCCGCATCCTCATCTATTTCCTGCGCAAGACCTTCCGCCCCGGCCCGGCGGTGAAGGCCTGGGAAAACCTCATTGCCACCTCGATCTGGATCGTCGTTGCGCTGCACCTGCTGGGCTGGTTGCCTGCCGTGCTGAAGGGCCTGGACGGCATGGCCATGAAAGTGGGCAGCGGCCAGCTATCCGTGCTGACGGTCATCAAGCTGGTCCTGGCGGTGGCTCTGTTGTGGCTGCTGGCGCAGTGGCTGGGTCGCGTCATCGAAAACCGCATCAGCCGGGCCGAATACGTCAATGCCGGGATGCAGGTGGCGCTGGTCAAGCTCAGCAAGTTCGTGCTGATGGTGCTGGTCATATTGCTGGCGCTGGATGCAGTGGGGATCGACCTCACCGCGTTGGCGGTATTCGGCGGCGCGCTCGGCGTGGGCCTGGGCTTCGGCCTGCAGCGCATCGCCAGCAATTTCATCAGCGGTTTCATCGTGCTGTTCGACCGCTCGATCCGGCCGGGCGACGTCATCACCATCGACAACAAGCTCGGCTGGGTGCAGGAACTGCACGCCCGCTACGTGGTGGTGAAGGACCGCGACGGCGTGGAACGGCTGATTCCCAACGAAACCCTGATCACCAACGAGGTGATCAACTGGAGCTACAGCGACCGCAACGTGCGGCTGAAGATTCCGGTCTCCATCAGCTACGACAACGATCCGGAGCAAGCGCTGGCCCTGCTGGCCGAAGCCGCCCGCGCCAACCCGCGGGTGCTCGACGAACCGGCGCCCACCACCCGCCTCATGGCCTTCGGCGACAGCGGCATCGAGCTGGAGCTGCGGGTGTGGATCCAGGATCCCGAGGCCGGCATGGGAAGCGTGCGCTCGGACATCAACCTGGCGATCTGGCGCGCCTTCAAGGCCGCCGGCATCGTCATCCCCTATCCCCAGCGCGACCTGCATATCCGCAGCGGGCTGGAGGCGCTGCAGCCCGAGCCCAACCCGTAACGTGCCAGGAAAGGAGCCGGAATGATCCCGCTGTTTCATGTTCGGGGGGTGCTCGCAGGAGCGGTTTTGTCGGCCGCTATGGCCGGCGCCCATCACGCGCACGCGAACGACGCCGCGTGGCAAAAGCTGGCGGAAGGCGGCAAGGTCGTGCTGATGCGCCATGCCGCGGTCAATACCGGCCGCGGGCAGGGCAGCGCCCTGTTGCGCGACCCCTCCTGCAAGCGGGAGCGCAATCTTTCCAGCGAGGGAGAACGGGCGGCGCGTGAAGTGGGCAAGCAGTTTCAGGAACGCAGGATTCCCGTTTCCGAGGTTCGCCACAGCCCGTTCTGCCGCACCGCCGATACGGCCCGGATCGCCTTCGCGCAGGGGACGCCGGCAGCCTACCTGTCGCTGCTCGAAGTCCTCAGGCCCGAAGAAGCCGCCGCGCAAACCCGGACGTTGACGGACGTGATCGGCGGGTACGCGGGCAAGGGCAATCTGGTCCTGATTACGCACGAGCCGAACCTCAACGCGGTGTCGTTCGAAATGATGAAGCACTCGGATTTCCTGGTGCTGCAGCCCAAAGGCGGCGGCGAATTCGAGGAGCTCGGCGTGGTGAGGTGGCGCGCACCGGACTAGCTTCGCCTGCGTTTTTCGTTTCTTCCTTTCCGCACGCGTCGTCGTCCGGAACCTGTTCAAGCGTCGTTTGATTGAACGGCTATAAACACAAAAGGGGCATGCCGTCCGCGCGCCCCATCCGTGTCAGGCTGGAGGGTTCCATGAACGACCTGCAACGCATCTGGCTGGTCCCCCTGCTGTTCCTGCTTGCCTTGTCGGGCACGCCCGCGCTGGCGCAAGACGAAGACGGTGAGTGGGCGCCCACCCCGCCGCGGCTGGGCTTCATCGATGGCGAGGTGTCGACTTGGCGGCCGGGGGCGGAGGAATGGGCGCGCGCCCGCCCCAATCTGGCGCTGGCGGAGGGCGATGCGCTCTATACCGGCCCGGGTTCCAATTTCGAGGTGCAGTTCGACAGCCGCAGCTTCGTGCGCGCCGACGAAAACACCCAGCTGTCGCTGGTGGTGCAGGAAGAACACCGCATCCAGTTCAGGCTCACCGGCGGGCGGGTGTCGTTCGACCTGCGCAGCCTGGCGGTGGGCGATACGCTGGAGGTGAGCACGCCGAACGCGGTGTTCGTCATCGAGCATCCCGGCTATTTCCGGGTGGAGGTGGGCGATCGCGACACCCATTTCATCACCCGCCGCGGCGGCGAGGCCACGGTGATCACGGCGGACGGACGGACGCTCAGCATTTATCCCTCGGAAGACATCGTCGTCACCGCAGGCGATCCGGTGAAAGTGGCCACATACGCTGCACCGGCGCCCGATGCCTGGGACCGCTGGAACGACGCGCGCAGCGACCGCATCGGCGAATCGGTCAGCGCGCGCTATCTGCCGCCCGGGGTTTACGGCGCGGAAGAACTCGACCACTACGGCCGCTGGCGGGTGGTGCCGACCTACGGTTCGGTGTGGATTCCGTATGGCGTGAGCGCAAGCTGGGTGCCTTACAGCACGGGCTACTGGGTGTGGGATCCCTATTACGAATGGACCTGGATCGACGATGCGCCCTGGGGCTGGGCGCCGTTCCACTACGGCCGCTGGGTCTACATCGACGGCTACTGGGCGTGGGCGCCGGGGCCGGTGGTGCGGCGCCCGGTGTATTCGCCCGCGCTGGTGGCCTTCATGATCCGCGGCCATGACGTGTCGGTGCGCCTCAGCATCGGCCTGCCCGGCGTGTGGTGGGTGGCGCTTTCCTGGGGCGAGCCGGTGCTGCCGTGGTGGGGGCAGCCCTACCGCCGCTGGCATCCCTATTGGGGCGGCTGGGGCGGGCCGCGCATCGTCAACAACGTGGTGATCAAGCAAACCACGATCATCAAGGTGGAGAACATCCATTTCCACAATGCCAGCTTGCCGCGCGCCATCCGCACGCTGCCGGCCGACAAGTTCGGACGGGAGCGGGTGCAGACCGCGGCGGAAACCCGCTTCCGCCACACCGATCTGGCGCCGGCGCGCGGCGAACTGCCGGTCAAGCCTTCGCGCGCCAGCCTGTCCGGCGGCGCGCCCCGGGGAATCGAGCCGCCACGCGAGATGGTCGCGCGCCCGGTGGTGTCGACACGGCTGCCGCGCGAACGGGCGCCGGCTCTGCAGGACGCGGCACCGCGTGTCCGCACCCAGGCCGCTCCCGAACTCCGCTATGTGGTGCCGCCCACGCGCCGTGCCGGGGAGGCGCGCAGCCCGCAGCGGCCTCCTTTCGGCGCCGAGGCCGGGCCGGAGCGGGTGCCGCCGCCGCGGCCGCCGAGCTACGGCGAAGTGAAAAAAATGGCGCCCCCGCCGCCCCCGGTTTCCACGCGTAGCCAGACCACGCGGCAGCAGGCGACGGTGCGCAGCCAGCCGAGTCCACGCGAGCAAAGCACCGAGCAGCGCCGTGAAGTGCGGCCCGCCCCGCCTTCAGTGGCTGCGCCGCCGGTCGCCCCGCGTAGCCAGGCCGGCGTGCGCGAACCGGTGCGCAGCCCGCCCGCGATGCCCGCGCCGCGTGCCGAGGTTGCGCCGCGCGCACCGGCTGCCCGTCCGCCTGCGCCTATCGTTCAAACGCCGCGCACACGCACCGAAACCGCGCCGCAGCGCGGCGAAGTCCGGCGGGATGAGAAGGCGCAGCCGCTGCCGGGAGAACCCGCCAGCCAGACCTACCGCGGACGAGAGCGCGACAGCCGGGATGCACGGTGAACGGCGCTGGATGAAAAGCGGGTGACGACCGGCTGAGCCGCCCGTCGAGGGTGCTCAGGAAGCCGCTTCGGTGCAGACCCGGTTGCGGCCACTGTTTTTTGCCGCGTAGAGCCCGGCGTCGGCACGGCTGATGGTCGCTTCGTAGGGTTCCGCGCCGTCGTACTGGCTGACGCCGATGCTGACGGTGACCGCGATCGACTGCTTGCCGGCCTTGAATTCCGTCTGTTCGATCGCCGCACGCACGTGTTCGGCGATGCGCCGCGCGTGGTCGAGGTCGCAGCTTTTGAGGACGATGAGGAATTCCTCGCCGCCCCAGCGCACGGCGATGTCCGACACCCGCAGCCCTTCCAGGAAACGGGTGGCGACCTGGTTCAGGATGCGGTCGCCGACGACGTGGCCATGCTGGTCGTTGATCGTCTTGAAGTGGTCGACGTCGATCATCAGGATGGAAATGGGGCGCGGGTCGCGCCGGTAGTCGGCGAAGGCTTTGTCGATGAGGATGCCGAAGGCCTGGCGGTTGAGCAGGCCGGTGAGCTTGTCGGTGGCGGCCAGTTTCTCGATGCGCTGCTGGTAGCGGCGGAGCGCGACGTGGGTGAGAAACAGCACCAGCAGGGTGATGCCCAGGCAGACCGCAAGATTGGTGTAGAGCGTCTGGCGGATCTCGGCCAGCGCGCTGTCCACGCCCTTTTCCACGAACAGATACCACTTGAGCTCGGGGATGTAGTTCACGTTGAGCAGGTGTTCGCTGCCGTTTGACCGGTACTGATAGGAACCGGATTTTTCGCGCAGGATACGGTCGACGAGGTCGCGCAGGCCCTCGGTGGCGCGCAGGTCGGTCTCCTGGCGCCCCGACTGGTTGCCGAACAGGACGATCTTGCCCTCGGCATCGACGAAATAAATGGTGCGCTGGTAGCGCTGCTGGTAGTCCTCGATGAGGCGGCGCACCGCATCCACGGTGAGGCCGATGCCGGTGGCGCCGAGAAAGCGCCCGTCGAAATCGAAGACGCGGTAATTGACGAAGATGGTCAGGGCGTCGCGGTTGGCGAGATCGGGGTCGACGTTGATCTCGTAGGGCTCCTGCATGCTGCGCACGCGGTAATACCAGGCGTCGCGGGGTTCCTGCGGCGAGACGCGCTTGAGGATGCCTTCGCCCGTGTAGTAGCTGGCGCTGCGCTCGGAGACGAAGAAGCTGCTGAATGCGCCGTAGCGCCCCTTGATTTCACGCAGGTAGTGGGCCATGGCTTCGCCGTCCTGCTCCCCCCCCAGCACCCAGTCGCGCAGGAAGGTGTCGTGCGCCATGGTCGAGGAGATGAGCACCGGCTGCACCAGATCCTTCTGGATTTCGGAATAGATGTTGCTCGACGTGAGCGGCAGCTCGCGCGCGACGATGGCATCCAGAATCGCCTTTTTTGAAACGTAATAACTGCTCAGGGTGGTGGCGAAAAACCCTGTGACGAGCAGTGCGCTCAGCAGCAGGATCAGCGGCTGGCGCTGAAAAATCCGGTGGGTCGAGTACATGATTGGTATTGGTATTTGTTCTGGGGATGGGCATCCGGTCCGGATCAGCCCTTGCGGTGGTGCTGCAGCAGGCGGTTGATCGCGTCCTTCAGCGGCCCGTCCTCGATTTCCGTGTTCAGGTGCGCCAGGCCGTCCAGTGCGGCGGGCGGCAGGCCGTGCTTTTCGACCGGGTGGACGTAGCGCGCATGCAGCTCGGGGTTGACGCTGACGCGCACGGTGGCGGCCACGACGCCGTGCTTGCCGAGGCCGGCGATCAGCGCCTCGGTCTGCTGGCGCAGGCGGCTGGCCACCGCGCCGCTGTCGCAGGCGAGGCTCAATACGCCGTTTTCCAGCTGCATTACCCGCACATGCCCGGCCAGCGCGGCGGGCAGGGCGCGTTCGAGCGCGGCCTGGGTGCCGAGCAGGGCGCGGGCGCGCACGGCAAGGCTGTTCGGCAGCTGGCTGGCGAGCAGGTCGGCGAGGCTGGAGGCGCTCATGCGCGTGCCACACAGGCGCCACAGGAAACCCACGGCACTGTCTTGATGGCGTCACAGGAAGCCTGCGACGCTATGTTAAAATTCAACGATTTACCGCGCTCTGCGGGCATTTCGGATTCCTCATGCTGCAATCCATGTTCAAAAAAGTCTTCGGCAGCCGCAATGAGCGGCTGGTCAAACAATACCTGCAAAAGGTGAAAGCGATCAACGCGCTGGAGCCGGCGATGGAAAAATTGTCCGACGCCGAGCTCGCCGGCAAGACCGCCGAATTCAAGTCGCGGCTCGAAAACGGCGAGATGCTCGACACGCTGCTGCCCGAAGCCTTCGCCGTGGTGCGCGAAGCGTCCCGCCGGGTGCTCGGCATGCGCCATTTCGATGTGCAAATGGTCGGCGGCATGGTGCTGCACGGCGGCAAGATCGCCGAGATGCGCACCGGCGAGGGCAAGACGCTGATGGCGACGCTGCCCGCCTACCTCAACGCGCTCGCCGGCAAGGGCGTGCACGTGGTGACGGTGAACGACTACCTGGCCAGCCGCGACGCCGAATGGATGGGGCGGCTGTACGGCTTCCTCGGGCTGACCACCGGGGTCAACCTGTCGCAGATGCCGCACGACGCCAAGCAGGCCGCGTATGCCGCCGACATCACCTACGGCACCAACAACGAATACGGCTTCGACTACCTGCGCGACAACATGGTCTACCAGATGGGCGAGAAGGTGCAGCGTCCGCTCTTCTTCGGCGTCATCGACGAAGTCGACTCGATCCTGATCGACGAGGCGCGCACGCCGCTGATCATCTCCGGCCAGTCGGAAGAGAACACCGCGCTCTACCAGCAGGTCAATCTGGTGCCGCCGCGCCTGATCCGGCAGAAGGACGAGGAGTCCGAGGGCGACTATTCGGTCGACGAGAAGTCGCGCCAGGTGCTGCTGTCCGAAACCGGGCACGAAAAGGTCGAGGAAGTCCTCACCGAAATGGGCCTGCTGCAGCCCGGCGGCAGCCTCTACGACGCCTCCAACATCATGCTGATGCACCACGTGTATGCCGCGCTGCGCGCGTATGCGCTGTTCTTCAAGGACCAGCATTACGTGGTGCAGAACGGCGAGGTCGTCATCGTCGACGAATTCACCGGCCGCCTGATGAGCGGGCGCCGCTGGTCGGAAGGCCTGCACCAGGCCGTCGAGGCGAAGGAAGGCGTGGCGATCCAGAAGGAAAACCAGACGCTCGCGTCGATCACCTTCCAGAACTACTTCCGCATGTACGAGAAGCTCTCGGGCATGACCGGCACGGCGGACACCGAGGCCTTCGAGTTCCACAGCATCTACGGCCTGGAAACCGTGGTCGTGCCGACGCATCGCCCGATGATCCGCAAGGACGAGCACGACCAGGTCTTCCGCACCGCGCGTGAGCGCGACCAGGCGGTGATCAACGAAGTGCGCGCCTGCCATGAGCGCGGCCAGCCGGTGCTGGTGGGCACCACCTCGATCGAGGCCAACGAACAGCTGTCCGCCGAGCTGAAGAAGGCCGGACTGCCGCACAACGTGCTGAACGCCAAGCAGCACGAGCGCGAAGCCGAGGTGATCGCGCAGGCGGGCATGTCGGGCGGCATCACCATCGCCACCAACATGGCGGGCCGTGGCACCGACATCGTGCTGGGCGGCAGCATCCAGAAGGAAATCGACGCCATCCGCAACGACGAAAGCCTGTCCGATGCCGAGAAGGACGCGCGCACCGCCGCGCTCAAGGCCGACTGGAACGTGCTCCACGAAGCTGTGTTGGCAGCGGGCGGCCTCCACATCATCGGCACCGAACGCCACGAGTCGCGTCGCGTCGACAACCAGCTGCGCGGCCGCTCCGGACGTCAGGGCGACCCCGGCTCCAGCCGCTTCTTCCTGTCGCTGGAAGACCCCTTGCTGCGCATCTTCGCCTCCGACCGCGTCGCTGCGATCATGAACCGCCTGAAGATGCCCGAGGGCGAGGCGATCGAGCATCCGTGGGTGACGCGTGCGATCGAGAACGCGCAACGCAAGGTCGAGCAGCGCAACTTCGACATCAGGAAGCAGCTGCTCGAATACGACGACGTCTCCAACGACCAGCGCAAGGTGATCTACGAGCAGCGCAACGAACTGCTGGCGAGCGCCGACATCGGCGACACCATCCGCGCCATGCGCGACGACGTGCTGAACGAAGCCATCAGCCAGCACATCGTCCCCGGCAGCATGGAAGAGCAGTGGGACGTGGCGGACCTGGAAAAGGCTCTGGCTGCGCAGTTCTCGCTCGACCTGCCGCTCGTGCAATGGCTGGACGCAGACAAGACGCTGAACGAGGGGGGCCTGCGCAAGAAGATCATGGAAGCCGCCGATGCGGTCTACCAGGAGAAGGAAGCGCTGGTCGGCGTCGACGGCCTGCGCCAGTTCGAGCGCGCGGTGATGCTGCAAAGCCTCGACACCCACTGGCGCGAGCATTTGTCGGCGCTGGATCACCTGCGCCAGGGCATCCACCTGCGCGGCTACGCGCAGAAGCAGCCCAAGCAGGAATACAAGCGCGAGGCGTTCGAACTGTTCGCCGCCATGCTCACCGCGATCAAGGCCGAGGTCACGCAGATCACCACCACCGTGCAGATTCGCGCGCCCGAGGAGGTGCAGGCGGTCGAATTGCACGAGGAGCCGTCCAACGTGCAATTCCAGCACGCCGGCTACGACGAGGCGCAGGATTTTGCCGAGGTCGATCAGGCCGCCGCTGCGGGCGAGGGCTACCCCAAGGTCGGCCGCAACGATCCCTGCCCGTGCGGATCGGGCAAGAAATACAAGCATTGCCACGGCAAGCTGAGCTGAGGAATCGAGGATCATGCCTTACTACGTGTTTCGCCTTGGCATGTTCAAGGTGCTGGAGAAGCAGGGCGAGTGGGCGAGCTTCAAGGAAGCCAAGGCGCACACCAACGAGCTGCGCAAGACGCTCGATCCGAAGAGCGGCGACAAATACAAGATGATCTTCGCCGAGAACGAGATCGCCGCGCAGGACACGTTGAGCGCCGAGCGCGAACTGGATCAGCGGCTGTCCGGCGACGACTGGTAAAAGTTGCCCATAAACCTACTGCGCACCTGTGATTTGGGATCGTGTGCTGCTCGCAATCCTCATGTACTTATGTACATTCCGGTTGCTGCGCTGCTGGCTCACCCAACTGAGCGTGGTTGTTGGCGCTTCAGCGCCTTTACAACCACGGCCTGCCCCTAGCGGGTGGACAGGTGCTCGCTATGGTTTCTGAGCAACTTTTGGCTAAGTTGAGTTGATATGGCTGAGTACAACGAAGACGCGTACAAGCTCGCCCGCAAGGCCTACATCGAACACAGCTGCCCGTTCGAGCGCGCGTTGCTGTCGCGCTGCGTCGGTTGCAGCCGTTCGCGCAAGCTCAACCTGGCCGAGCGCGAGGCGATCGCCTGCGGCGACGCCGCGGTGCGCGAGCACTGCCTCACCTTTTATCAGGCGCTGCACGAGAACGCCCAGTTTGCGCTGAAGCTCCCCGCGGAAATCCGCCCCTCTGATGCAGCTTCTAGCCATTCGACTAAGCCCGCAAGCGGGCAAGTCGCTGGTTATCCCCAACCCTCTCCCTCAGGGGGAGAGGGGGCAAACGCCACGCCCAAACCGATTAACGCACCGTGGCCGTTTGGCAAGGAAATCCGCGCCCAGTGCGGCGGCGTGCGCGGGCTGGCCGAGGCAATGGCGGGCGAGGCGGATGAAGCCCCCGACATCGCCGCCACCGTGCTGCACGGCATTGAGCATTTCGGCGGCAGCGCCGAATTCCCCTATTCCGAGATCATGCGCGCGGTCGTGCATTACGAGCCGCGCAAGCGGCGTCCGTGACCGTCCGGGAACCGGGACGGCCTTCCGCGGTCTCTTGGGCTGTTTGGTTTTTTTGATTACACTGCCGGCGTGCGTACCCGAGTCCACCGATTCCTGCTGCTGCTGTTGATGCTGGCCCTGCCGGTGCAGACGTTCGCGTCTGCCGCCATGCTGGGCTGCGGCAGTTTTTCGCATCAGGCCATGATGGAACAACAGGTGGTGGTGGCCGACGAGGCGATGGCAGCCTGCCACGAGCCGGAACAGGACGTTCCCTCCACCCAGCACAACTGCAAGCACTGTGCGGCATGCGCGCTGGCGTCGGCGCTGCCGATTCCGGCCGCCGACATCCCGGCGGTCATGCCCGTCCGGCAAGGCTTCGCATCCCATCCCACCGCACTCTTCAGCGGCTTTGTCCCCGAAGGTCCCGAGCGACCGCCCCGACCCGACCTCGCCTGAATCCCGCGCCGTCTGACGGCGCGTCATAGTGATTTTGACCGCGGCACATTCGCCGCGTGATTTGCGAGGTACACCATGTCGAATGTTTTATTCCGTCGTGCGGCGCGGCTGACGCGCGCACGATTCTTCCGGACGGCGGCGGCGTGCCTGTGCGCTTCGGCCGTGTGGGCGCCTGCGGCGCCCGCTGCCGAGCCCCAGGCAGCCGAACCGGCGGCGTCCGCATCTTTCAAGCGTTATCAGGGCTGGCGCGACGAGCCACTGCAGGACTGGCGCCAGGCCAACGAGCGGGTCGGCGAAGTCGGTGGCTGGCGCACCTATCTGCGCGAATCGCAGCCGGCCGGCGATGCCGCCGGTCAGGGCCGGCATGGCCATCAGGACATTGAGGAGGCGCCATGATCACAACCCCATTTATTCCACGCACGCTCACGCTCGCCGTGCTGTCTGCCGCCCTCTTGGGCGGCTGCGCGAGTTTTTCGCCGGACGGCGGATTCGACGCGGTTCAATCCGCGACCCAGTCGCGCATTCAGAAGGATGTGGTCTGGACACGCGACGACGCCAGCCGCAGCCAGACGCAGGCGCGCATCGACGCGCTGCTGGCAAAACCGCTCTCGGCCGACGATGCGGTGCAGATCGCGCTCCTGAACAACCCGGGCCTTCAGGCTGCCTTCAATACGTTGGGCATCGCCGAGGCCGACTGGGTGGCGGCGCAGCGCCTGCCCAACCCGGGCTTTTCCATCGGCCGGCTGACCCGCGGGTCCGAAGTGGAATGGGAGCGCAGCCTGCATCTCAACCTGGCCCGGTTGCTGACGATGCCGATGCGCGCCGACATCGAGCAGCGCCTGTTCGAGCAGACACGGCGCGAGCTGGTGCTGGCGGTGCTGCGGCTGGCGGCGGAGACCCGCAAGGCCTGGGTGCTGGCGGTGGCGGCGACGCAGACGGCGTCCTACCAGCAGCAGGCGATGGAGGCGGCCGAGGCCGGCGCCGAACTCGCGCGCCGCATGGCGCAGGTGGGCAACTGGAGCAAATTGAAGCAGGCGCGCGAACAGTCGTTCTACGCCGATGCCGCGCTGGCGGTGGCGCGCGCCGAACAGGCAAAAGGGCAGACGCGCGAGCGCCTGGTCCGGCTGATGGGCATGGCCAATGGGGACAAGGTGCGATTGCCCGATCGCCTGCCCGATCTGCCGGCGTCCTTGCCGCCGCTGCCGGATGTCGAGCAGCAGGCGATGGCGTCGCGGATCGACCTGCAGGCGACGCGGTTGCAGACCGAGGCGCTGGCAAAAAACCTGGGGCTCACGCGCAGCACGCGCTTCATCAACGTGCTGGAGCTCGGCATCGTCAACAACGGTTCGAACCAGGAGCCGCAGCAGCGCGGCTATGAAATCAGTTTCGAGCTGCCGCTGTTCGACTGGGGCCAGACCCGGGTGGTGCAGGCGGAATCGCGCTATCGCCAGGCGCTGGAGCGCGCGCGCGAAACCGCAGTCAACGCGCGCTCGGAAGTACGCGAAGCCTATGCCATGCAGCAAAGCCAGTACGCCATTGCGCGGCATCTGCGCGACGAAGTGGTGCCGCTCAGGCAGCGCATTTCCGAGGAAAACCAGCTGCGCTACAACGGCATGCTGATCGGCGTGTTCGAGCTGCTGGCCGATGCGCGCTCGCAGATTTCATCGGTCAACGCCGCCATCGAGTCGCAGCGTGATTTCTGGCTGGCCGATGCCGACCTGCAGATGGCGCTGGTCGGCACGCCCGGCAAGACGATGATGGCCACCCGTACCGCTGCCGCCCCCGCCGAATCGGGCGGCGGTCATTGAATCTAAGGAATCGACATGACTTCAAGACGTGATTTTTTCAAACTCACCGGCGCGGTCGCGGCCGCCTCGGTCAGCGCCACTTCAATCAACAGCGTAGCCATGGCGGCGCTGCCCGAGATCGTCAGCATGGACACGCCGGACACCCAGCCGCCGTTGACGCCGCCCAACGGCCGGCCCTACAACCCGGTGGTGACGCTGAACGGCTGGACGCTGCCGTGGCGGATGCGGGACGGGGTGAAGGAGTTTCATCTGGTCGCCGAGCCGGTGGTGCGCGAGATGGCCCCCGGCATGAAGGCGCACCTGTGGGGCTACAACGGCCAGAGCCCCGGCCCCACCATCGAGGTGGTGGAAGGTGACCGCGTGCGCATCTTCGTCACCAACCGCCTGCCCGAGCACACCAGCATCCACTGGCACGGTCAACGCCTGCCCAACGGCATGGACGGCGTCGGCGGGCTGACGCAACCGACCATCAAGCCGGGCAAGACCTATGTCTACGAATTCGTCGCGCGCCGCCCCGGCACCTTCATGTATCACCCGCACGCCGACGAAATGACGCAAATGGCGATGGGCATGATGGGCTTCTGGGTGACGCATCCCAAGGGTAGGCATCCGCTGATCAATCCGGTCGACCGCGATTTCTGCTTCCTGTTGAACGCCTACGACATCGATCCCGGCAGTGCCACGCCGCAGATCAACACCATGCTCGACTTCAACCTGTTTTCCTTCAACAGCCGCGTCTTCCCGGGCATCGACACGTTCAACGTGCGGCTGAACGACCGTGTACGCATCCGCATCGGCAACCTCACCATGACCAACCACCCGATCCATCTGCACGGCGTGGAATTCGAGGTGACGGGCACCGACGGCGGGCCGGTGCCGAAGGCCGCGCGCTGGCCGGAAGTGACCACCGACGTCGCGGTGGGGCAGATGCGGCAGATCGAATTCGTCGCCAGCGAAGAAGGCGACTGGGCCTTCCACTGCCACAAGAGCCACCACACCATGAATGCGATGGGCCATGCGGTGCCGACCATGATCGGCGTCGATCACAGCGGGATCATGGGAAAAATCAACAAGCTGGTCCCCGACTACATGGTGATGGGCGAGCGCGGCATGGCCGACATGGCCGAAATGGAGATGCCGCTGCCCGACAACACCTTGCCGATGATGAGCGGCCAGGGCCCGTTCGGCTCGGTCGAAATGGGCGGCATGTTCACCGTGATGAAGGTGCGGCGCGAGCAGAAGCGCGGCGACTATTCTGACCCCGGCTGGTACAAGCATCCGCCGGGCACGCAGGCGCGCGAAGTGGCCGGTGAGGTGGCCGAGCCGGTGCGCGCGCCCCAGTCCGCCTCGCCCCAGGGCAAGCCGGGCGACATTGAAGTGACCGTACGCAAACCGACCGGCCATGCCGGTCATTGAATGAAAGGACCGAAATGAAATCCACCCTTCTGCTCGCCTTTTTCCTGGCCGTGCCGCTGGCCCACGCCCACGGCGACAAGAAGCACGCGCCGGCTGCGGAGGCTGCGGCGAAACAGACCGCCTGGGGCATCGCCGGCAAGCCCGCGCAGGCCACACGCACGATCGCGCTTGCCATGACCGACGCCATGCGCTTCACGCCAGATACGCTGGCCGTGCAGGAAGGCGACACCGTGCGCTTCGTCGTCAGGAACACCGGCCGCATGCTGCACGAAATGGTCATCGGCACGCCTGCCGAATTGGCGAAGCACGCCGCCCTGATGGCCCGGTTCCCCAACATGGAACACGACGAGGCCTACATGGTGCACGTCGAACCCGGCACGACCGGCGAAATCGTCTGGCATTTCAACCGCGCCGGCAGCTTCGAACTCGCCTGCCTGGTCGCCGGCCACTACGAAGCCGGCATGCGCGGAACAATCACCGTCACCCCGAAACAAGGAGCAGCAAAATGAAAAAATGGATTCCCCTGCTGGCCGCGCTGGCGATCGCCGCGCCGCTTCATGCCCAGCCCGTGACCCCGCCCGCCGCCCAGGCCAGCGTGATGAGCGAAGGCGTGGTGCGCAAGATCGACGCCGCGAACGCCAAGATCACCCTCAAGCACGGCCCCATCGTCAATCTCGACATGCCGGGCATGACCATGGTGTTCCGGGTGCAGCCGTCCGAGCTGTTGAATTCCGTCAAGGTAGGCGACAAGGTGAAATTCCGTGCCGAGGACATCAACGGCACCTTCACGGTGACGGCGATTCAGGCCGCGCCCTAGCGGCTCCGACACGCCGGCCCGGCAAGGGGGGATTTCTGTACTAAACAGAAGCTTCCCCTGGCGTACGTCATCCAGTGCGCCGGTCGTTCGCCGTCACACAGGAGATCATGATGAAACACATGTCCATATTGGCGTTTTCCCTTTGTCTGGCGCTGGGCGTCGCTGCACCGGCCGCGGCCCAGATGCAGAGCGATGGCCCGATGCAGGAGCGAATCTATGGGTATGAGTTGATGACCCCGCAGGAACGTACCGAATACCAGGCTCGCATGCGCGCGCTGAATACCGAGCAGGAGCGCGAAGCCTTCCGGCTGGAACACCACAGGAAGATGCAGGAACGCGCCAAGGCGCAGGGCAAGACCCTGCCCGATGCGCCTCCTGGCATGGGCCCCGGCATGATGGGTCCGGGCGGTGGCAAGGG
This sequence comes from Gammaproteobacteria bacterium, assembly GCA_018820765.1. Classification (GTDB taxonomy): domain Bacteria; phylum Pseudomonadota; class Gammaproteobacteria; order Burkholderiales; family Thiobacillaceae; genus Thiobacillus. Next base: position 372,507 of record JAHJNN010000017.1, on the reverse strand, counting down.
CATGGGACCGGGCGGCGGCAGGGGTCCCGGCTACTGACCGGCTGAAGGTTCAGCCGGCGGGTTCAGGCTTCGCCTGCGCGGCGAAAGTGCAGCGTAGCGGCGAAGCCATGGCCGCCGCCTGCACGCGGCAGGCCTTCGCCGAGTTCCAGGCGGGCGTGTGACAGCGTCGCGACGCGGGCGGCGATCGACAAGCCCAGCCCGCAACCTTCCCCTTCCGTTTCACCGCGCACGAAGCGTGCGGTCAGCCGCGCACGCAGCCCGGGCGCCACGCCGGGGCCGTCGTCGGCCACGCTCAGCATGCAGTCTGCCCCCACGCTGGCAAGCCGTACCTCGATGCGCGTGCCGTCGCCGGCATAGCGGAGCGCGTTGTCGACCAGGTTGCGCAACGCGATCTGCAGCCAGGCCGGCGTCACTGCAATTGTGCACCCCGGCGCGGCATCGACCGTCAGTGACTGTCCCTGGCGCTGAGCTTGCGGCTGCAATTCAGCACAGACGTCCGAGACGATCGCTGCCGGATCGAGTGGCTGCGGTGCGATCTCCTGCCGTGCCGGGTCGACGCGCGCCAGCGTCAGCAACTGCTCGACCAGGTGCGTCATGCGATCGACGCCGGCGATCACCTGGTTCAGCGCGTGCTGCCGGCTGTCGTCCGCGGCCGCACGCAGCGCCACCTGCGCCTGCACTTTCAGGGCCGCCAGCGGCGTGCGCAGTTCGTGTGCGGCATCGGCGGTGAAACGGCGCTCGTTTTCGAACGCGTCGCTGACGCGCCGGATCAGCGCATTGAGCGCACTGCGCAGCGGCGCGATTTCGCTTGGCAGCGGCGCCGATTCGTCGAGCGGGGCCAAGGCCTGCGCGTCCAGCGCGCCGACCTGGCGCGCCACCGCATCCACCGGGCGCAGCGTGCGGCCGACGATCCACCACACCGCCAGCGCCATCAGCGGCAATGCCAGCATCGCCGGCAGCAGCAGCGACAGCCCGATCTCGCGCGCCAGCCGTGCGCGTGCGGCGTGGGCCTGACCGACCACGACGCGGTATTCCGCCTCGTCATCGTGCGCCGAGTAAAAGCGCCAGCTTTCCCCCTGATGCGGACGCTCGCTGAAGCCATCGGACAGCCCGGTCTCGAACGCGTCATGGCCGGGCGAGGTCGCCAGGCGCCGCATCGCGCCGCCATCGCTGTGCCAGATTTCGAATGCGATCGGCACCGGGTTGCGCCCTTTGTGTTCGTGCAGTTCCTTGACGAAATGCTCGACCTCGCCGCCTGCCATGATCGCCAGCAGCGTGTCCGCCACCTGCGTCAGTTGGCCGTCCAGCAGTTCGTCGGCTTCGTGGTGGGCGCGCTGGTAGACCACCAGCCCGGACACCAGCCAGATCGCCGCCACGGTGCCGGTCAGCAGCCACACTAGCCGGTGGCGCAGAGAGTAGGACGGGGTTCCGCTCATGGCTGGGAAGCCGAGGCCATGTAGCCGACCCCCCGCACGGTGCGGATCAGCTCGTTGCCGAGCTTCTTCCGCAGGTGATGGATGTGGACTTCGAGCGCGTTGCTGTCGACCGCGTCGTTCCAGGTGTAAAGCTGTTCTTCCAACGCGCGCCGCGTCAGTACCCGGCCAGCGTTTTCCAGCAGCAGATGCAGCAGATCGAATTCGCGCGGCGTCAGTTCGACGGCCTCGCCGGCCCGCGTCACTGTGCGTGCCGCCGGGTTGAGTTCGACCTCGCCCAGCGTCAGCAGCGGCTCCGGGCGGCCGTGCGCACGGCGCACCAGCGCGCGCAGGCGGGCGGCAATTTCGTCGAGATCGAAGGGCTTCAGCACATAGTCGTCGGCGCCCAGGTCGAGGCCGCGCACCTTGTCTTCCAACTGGTCGCGCGCGGTGAGGATCAGCACCGGCGTCGCGTTGCCGCGGCCGCGCAGCCATTGCAGCACCGATAGTCCGTCGCGCTTCGGCAGCCCCAGGTCGAGCACCACCGCGGCAAAGGCTTCGGTGGCCAGGGCGGCCACCGCCGCCTCGCCGTCACGCAGCCAGTCGACCGCGTAGCCGGCCTGCGTCAGCCCGGCCTGGAGGCCGTCGCCCAGCAGGCGGTCGTCTTCAACCAGCAGGATGCGCATCGTGTCGTTTCATTTTGGAATCCTGACCGTGTCTTCGTCGAATACGCCTTTTTCCGCTTGCCGGTGGCACGCCGCGCAGTTGGCGGCGGAGCCCACCGACTTGCGTGTCCAGGTGGCACGCGGCACCTCGTCGTGCTTCTTCACGAACCAGCGGGTTTCGGTGATGCGAAGCGGTGCTGTGTTCCTGTCCATGCGCTGCATCACCTTGTCGCCCATGCGGCTGGTGCCGCTGTCGGCGGCGTTGGCTTCGAGAAAGCGCAGGATATCAGCCTGGGTTGCCGGATCAAGGCTGGCGTTCTCGCCGAAGTGCTGCTCGAGCCCGCCCATCACGCGCTGCCAGGAGGCGCGCGGCAGCAACGCGGGAGAATAGGCCAGGTGGCAACTGGCGCATTCCTGCTGCCAGTTTTTGTGGGCGAGGCGGGGCATCAGGTCGTCGCCGCCGTCGCCGCGCGCCTCGCCGCCCGAGGGCAGCGAAAACGCCAGCAGACTGAGTGTGCCGACGGTTGCCAACACGCCGATACCGCGTAACAGGTAATTCATACCGTGCTCCTTATTTGACCTGGTTTAGAAAGGCGATGAAATCGCCCTTTTCCTGCGCGCTGCATTCGCGCGCGAGCACGTCGGTGCAGTTGCGGCGAAACCATTTCTCGACCTTGGCCGCGTCGGTGAAGCGTTGCGGATTCACCGACGGCGCCAGCGGCTCGATGCGCTTGCCGACGCGGGTCTGCCCCGCCTGTTTCGGATTCGCGGTGTGGCAACTGGCGCAGCTTTGCGCGGCGCCGCTGCGTCCCGGGTGCTCGCCGCGGTAGAGCGCCTCGCCGCGCGCCGGCGACAGGGCGGACACCGCCACGCCGGCCTGCTGCGCATAGTGCGCCATGAAGCTGGCGGGACTGTCCGCCGAAGCGTGGGCCGACAGCAGCATCAGCCCTGCCCATGCGATGCGCTTAATCATGCTGTACCCCGCGCTCGGCATCGAGGTACTGCTTGCCGGTGACCATGCTTTGCGCCACCCGTTCGCCGCGCAGCTGGTGGAACACCAGCGCCGCCATGTGCAGGCCGGCGAAGCCGAGCAACAGGGCGAAGCCGAATTCGTGCGGGTCTTCCGTCACGTCTTCGACCCAGCCGGCATTGCCCAGCCAGGCGGCGAGCGGGCCGGTGTTGAATTCGCTGGCGGCGAGCCCCAGGCCGGTGACGACCATCAACGCCATCACGCCGTAGGCAAACAGGTAGGCGAGGCTGGCGATGGGGTCGTGTCCGGCGCGATGCGCGCTCGGCAGGCGCAGCTTCTTCAGACTGGCCTTCCACGTCGCGGGGTGCCACAGATCCCGCCAGCGGGCGCTGGCGGGGCCGACGAGGCCCCACAGCAGGCGCGTCAGCAAGGCTGCGGTCAGACCGTAGCCGGTGAGGATGTGCAGATTCCAGATTGCGCTTTCCCAGGGGCCGTGCTCGAACGCTTCGGCCAACTGGCTGCTGGCGATGAGCAAAACGACGGACAGCGCGATGGTCCAGTGCAGGACCCGCAGCAACGGATCGTATACGCGGCGGACGTGTGTCTTGGGATGCGGCATGGTGACCTCCTTGTGGGATGCGATGAGGCCACTGTACGGATCGATCCTTATCTCACCCTTAAGCCGTCCGACAGATTGACGTGCTGCAGGAGACCGTCGCGCGCCCGCCGCGCAGTTTCCTGGTAGGCGTCGACCGCACGTGCCACCAGCGCGTCAGGATGGCGCATCGGCGCTGCAATGGCTTGCTGCGCATCCAGTCGCCAGCTTTCGATCCGGCGGCCGGGGCTCAACACGACGAGCTGGCCGGGCGTCAGATAGCCCAGTTTCTGGTAAGTGCCGATGAAGGCGCGGCCGGCGTCGGGATAGGCATGCAGCACGCTGCGCCCCATGAAGCGCGTGTGCTCGGGCAGGCCCAGCAGGTCGAGCACGGTGGGCACGAGATCGATCTGGCTGGCGAGCCGGGTGTCGGTGTGCGGCGCCAGATGCGCGGGGGAATAGACGATCGCCGGGATGTGGTAGTTCTCCGGCGGCAGGCTGGTGCGGCCCTTGCTCGACGCGCAGTGGTCGGCCACCAGCACGAACACCGTGTCCTTGAACCAGGGTTTGCTGCGCGCCATCTCGATGAAGCGGCCCACCGCATAGTCGGAATATTTCACCGCACCCGGGCGGCTGCGTTTCAGGTCGATGCGGCCTTCCGGGAACGTGAACGGCGTGTGGTTGGACGTCGTCATCAGGTGCATCAGGAAGGGCTTGCCGCGGGCGGCGTCGCGGTCCATCTGCTCCAGCGCGTAGTCGTACAGGTGCTCGTCGGCCACGCCCCAGATGTTGCCGAAGCCGCGATGGCGTTCGGGGAACTGGCTGCGGTCGAGGGGCTGGTAATGGTTGCCGGAAAAGTAGGCGTCCATGTTGTCGAAGCGCGCATAGCCGCCGTACATGAAGCGGTTGACGTAGCCGTGGTCGGCCAGCACCGCGCCCAGGGTTTCCAGATTCCGGTTGTTCTTGCGCCAGATGATCGAATGCCCGGGCAGCGGCGGAATGGCGAGCGACAGCGCTTCCAGCCCGCGCACCGTGCGGTTGCCGGTGGCGCGCAGGTTGGCGAGGAACAGGCCCTCGCCGGCCAGGCGGTCGAGATTGGGAGTGAGGCCGCGGGTATTGCCGCCGTGCGCCATGAAACTGGACGACAGGCTTTCCATCGTGACGATGACGACGTTCTTCGGCGGCGTCGCGGACACGATGCGCGGCAAGACCGCGACCGCCGCCGCCGCCTGCGGGCGGGTGGCGTAGAAGTCGAAATAGTCGATCTCGTTGTTGCCGAAGGCGTAGGCCAGGCTGTACAGGCCGTTGGCGGAGAGTTCCTTCTGGTATTCGTTGGCCCCCTGTCGCGCGTCCATCGACCATGCTGCCGACAGCCCGGCGGCCACCATCACACTCGCAATCCACACGACAATGCGGCTGCGGCGCGAGGCGGCGGGGATCGCGGCCCGCTCAAGCCAGCCGCGGCTCGCCCACACCAGCGCCAGCGTGCCGACGGCCAGTGTCCCGAGCAGGGTGCCGACCGGGAAGCTCTCGCGGATGTTGCCGACCACTTCGCGCGTGTAGACCAGATAATCCACCGCGATGAAATTGAAGCGCACGCCGAATTCGTCCCAGAAGAACCATTCGGCCATCACACCGAAACCCAGCGCGAAGAAAACGAGCGCGGCGACGGCCAGTATCGCTGCATGGCGTATGCGGCCGGGCTGTTTGCGCGTGCCGAGCGCGCTTTCCAGCAGCAGCACGGCGGGCAGCAGCAGGACGAGCGTCACCAGATCGAACACCAGCCCGGTGCCGAGCACCGGGGCGGCCGAGGCAAGCGTCATCTGTGCAGCGTGCCAGGTCTGCGCCATCAACACCGCGCGCAGGCCCGTGTGCAGGAGCAAAAACCCGGCGGCCAGCCAGACGGTCAGCGGATACAGCGCAACAAGAGATCGAATGCGCGAAGCGGTCGTGGGATGCATGGGTGTCCTTATTGAGTAGGGTGCAGCATGGCATCCGGAACTTAAGGCAGGCTTAAGGATCGATGGGCAGGATGCGCCCGTCGCCTGCCATGATGGCAGGTCCGTGCCGCATCCTGTAACGTGTCACGTCATTTTTCATCAACCGCTGGGCTCGCCCGACAGTGCTGCATTCAACTTTCCGCTTCCTGATGCTCTGGTTCTTCGTCGCCCTGCAGACGATGGCCCCGTTCATCCATGCGCATGCAGGGGCGGTGCAGCTGAACCACGCGGGTTTTCTGCATGTGCACCAAGGAGCGCACAGCGATGCCGCCTGGCACGTGGTGGCGGCGGACGAACACGGCGCGGAGGTCGAAGTGGCGCAGGGCATGCCCTTGCGCAACGATACGCCGGCCACGACCGTCCCCGCACCGCTTGCCGCGAGCCTGCCGCTGCCGCACGCCGATGCGGCGGCACGCCCCGGCGCGGGTTTGCCGGCTCCCCCGCCGCTGCACCTGGCGCTGCCCGACCACACCCTTCCCCACGCTTTAGCCCCGCCCCTGGCCTGATCGTCCATCGCGGCGCGTCGTCCCGACGCGCCTGCCTGCTTTTTTTGCATATGGAGATCAAACATGGCCGCTGGTTTTTTTGCCACCCCATTCGACACATTCAGGACAGGCCTCGCATTGGCGCTGTTCTACGCCGTCCCCGCGACTGCGGCGGATGCCCTGCCCCTTACAGCCGCGCAGAAGAACAATCTCGGCATTGTCAGCGTGGCCGCGACCACGCAAAGCACCGCTCCCGCCCTGACCTACCCGGCGCGGGTGACGCTGCCGCCGGCCAGCGTGCGCGTGATCGCTGCGGCAGGCACCGGGCTGGTGACGCAACTGCACGTGCAGGCGGGCGACACGGTCAAACGCGGCGCATCGCTCGTCACCCTGTCGATGCCCGGCCTTGCCGATGCGCAGAATGCCCTGACGCAGGCTCGGTTGAAATCGCAGCTGGCGGCCAGCAATGCTGCGCGCGACGAAAAACTGTTCGACGAAGGCCTGATCGCCGAATCGCGGCTGCGTGCGACGCAGTCTGAAGCCCAGTCTACGCGCGCCAGCCTGGCGGCGGCGCAGGCTGCCTTTTCCCTGCTCGGCACCGGCAAGGTCTCCGGCAGCGCGATCACGCTCATCGCCCCGATCGCCGGCGTGGTGACGGAAAGCGTTGCCGAGCCCGGCCAGCGAGTGGACGCCGGCATGGCGCTGGTGAAAGTCGCGGATCTGTCGAAGCTGGCGCTGGAGATTCCGCTGAGCCCGGCGCAGGCGCGCCAGGTTGCTGTTGGGCAAGCCGTCACGGTGGCAGACAGCTCGGCCAGCGGGCGCATCACGGCCCTGCTGCCGCAACTCAACGCCGCGCAGAGCGTGCTGGTGCGCGCCAGCCTCGCCGACCCGCAGAAGCTGCTGCGTCCCGGCCAGTCGGTGCAGGCCGCCATCGCCGGTGCGCAGTCGGCGGGGAGCCTGATCGTGCCGGCTGCCGCACTGGTGTGGAAGGGTGCCGTGCCCCATGTGTTTGCCGAGACCGCGCAGGGCTTCACGGCGGCTCCGGTGCAGCTTGTCCGCCAGAACGCCAGCCAGGCCGAAATCACCGGCCTGGCTGAAGGCAGCCGCGTCGCCGTCAAGGGCGTGGCGGCGCTCAAGGCCCAGTGGATCGGGGAATGACATGCTGAACATCCTGATCGAATTCGCGCTGGCGCGACGCTGGCTGATGCTCGCGCTCGCGCTGGTGCTGGCCGGGCTGGGCGTGCGCGCGTTCCAGCAGATTCCCATCGACGCCTTTCCCGATGTCTCGACCACCCAGGTCAAGCTGATCCTGAAGGCGCCCGGCATGACACCGGAGGAGGTGGAAGCGCGCATCACCCAGCCGGTCGAAACCGAACTGCTGGGCATCCCGCGCCAGACCATCCTGCGCAGCCTGTCGAAGAACGCGCTGGTCGACATCACCGTCGATTTCGAAGAGGGCACCGACATCTACTGGGCGCGCCAGCAGGTGGCGGAACGCTTCGCCAACGTGAAAGGCGACCTGCCGGACAACGTGTCGGGCGGCCTGGCGCCGATTTCCACGCCCTTGTCCGAACTCTTCATGTTCACCGTCGAGGGCTCGCTGTCGCTGGCGGAAAAACGCACCCTGCTCGACTGGACGATCCGCCCGCAGCTGCGCGCATTGCCCGGCGTGGCCGACGTCAACACGCTCGGCGGCAGGGTGGCGACATTTGCCGTGAGCCCCGATCCGGCTGCGCTGGCCGCACGCGGCGTGAGCTACGGCGAATTGCGCATGGCGCTGGAAAGCAACACCCGCAACGACGGCGCCGGACGCGTCAACGAGGGCGAGGAAACCTGGGTAGTGCGCGTCAACGGCGGCGTCGCGTCGCTCGACGATCTGCGCCACATCGGCATCAAGAACGTGGCCGGCGTGGTCGTCACGGTGGGCGACGTCGCGCGCGTCGAACTGGGCGAGATGACCCGCTACGGCGCGGTGACGCAGAACGGCAAGGGCGAGGCGGTCGAAGGCCTGGTGATCGGGCTCAAGGGCGTCAACGCCGGCGTGCTGATCCAGAACGTCAAGACCCGGCTCGCCGAGATTCAGGCCACCCTGCCCAAGGGCGTGACGATCTCGCCGTTCTACGACCGCGCGCAACTGGTCGACCGCGCCGTCGGTACCGTGAGCAAGGCGCTGCTGGAAGCGGCGGTGCTGGTGGTGATCCTGTTGCTGCTGTTTCTCGGCAACCTGCGCGCGGCCATCGCGGTGGCGCTGATCCTGCCCTTGTCGGTGCTGGCCACCTTCGTGCTGATGCGCCAGTTCGGGCTGTCGGCCAACCTGATGAGCCTGGGCGGGCTGGCGATCGCGATCGGCTTGCTGGTCGATGCCGCGGTGGTGGTGGTGGAAAACATCGTCGCGCATCTGGCGCACGACCCGGAGAACACCAGCGAAACGCCGCTGCAACGCGTGCTGTGGGCGACGCAGGAAGTCGCCAGCCCGGTGACCTCGGGCATCGCCATCATCGCCATCGTGTTCCTGCCGCTGCTGACGCTTGAAGGACTGGAAGGAAAACTGTTCGCGCCGGTTGCGCTCACCATCGTGTTCGCCCTGGCGGCCTCGCTGCTGCTCGCGCTCACTGTGATTCCGGTGCTGGCTTCGATGCTGCTGAAGCAGGGCGCGCATACCGACCCGTGGTTGCTGCGCAAGGCGCAAGGCCTCTACACTCCGCTGCTCGGGCGTGCATTGGAACGTCCGAAACTCGTGTACGCCACCGCTGGCGTGCTGATGCTGGCGGCGTTAGGCGTCTATCCCTTGATCGGCAAGACCTTCATGCCGGTGATGGACGAGGGCGACATCCTGGTGCAACTGGAAAAGCTGCCGTCGATCAGCCTGGAAGAATCAGTCGCGCAGGACCTGCGGGTGCAGCAGGCGCTGCTGAAGAACGTGCCGGAAATCCGCCGCATCGTGGCGCGCGCCGGCGCCGACGAACTGGGGCTCGACCCGATGAGCCTCAACGACACCGATTCCTTCCTGGTGCTCAAACCCATGGCCGAATGGCGTCGCCCGGACAAGGAATGGCTGACCGGGGAAATCCGCAGCGTGGTCGACGGCTTCCCGGGCATTGCCTACAACTTCACCCAGCCGATCGACATGCGGGTGTCGGAAATGCTGACCGGCTCGCGCGGCGACGTCGCGATCAAGATCTTCGGCCCCGATCTTGCCACGCTCAACCGGCTGGCCGGCGAGATTTTCGCCGTGGTCGATAAGATTCCCGGGGCGTCCGACGTCTACACCCAGCAGAACGAGGGCGTGCAGTATCTGCAGGCGGAAATCGATCGCGATGCGGCCGGCCGCTTTGGCCTCAGTGCCGACGACATCGCCGGGCTGCTGCGCACGCAACTCGAAGGCGAAATCATCGGCACGATCCAGCAGCAGGGGCGGCGGGTTCCGCTGCAGCTGCGCGGGCCGCAAGGCCTGCGCGAGTCGCCGGACGCGCTGCAGGCGATCCGCCTGACGCTGGCGGACGGCCGCGAAATCAGCCTCGACCAGGTGGCGCAGCTCAAGCGCACCAATGGTCCGGTCGCGGTGAAGCGGGAGAACGCCGCGCGCTTCAGCGTGGTGCAGAGCAACGTCGCCGGGCGCGATCTGGTGAGCTTCGTCACCGACGCGCAGGCTGCGGTGGCCGCGCAGGTCAAGCTGCCGCCCGGTTACAGCGTCGCCTGGGGCGGACAGTTCGAAAACCAGCAGCGTGCCGCGCAGCGCCTGATGGTCGTGGTGCCGGTGGCGCTGCTGCTGATCGGCTTTCTGCTCTATGTCACCTTCGGCGATGCGCGCCAGGCGCTCCTGGTGATGATGAACGTGCCGCTGGCGCTGATCGGTGGCATTTTCGCGCTGGCGGCATCGGGCGAGTACCTGTCGGTGCCGGCGTCGGTCGGCTTCATCGCGCTGCTGGGCATCGCGGTGCTGAACGGCGTGGTGCTGGTCAGCCATTTCAACCAGCTGCGCAATCAAGGCCTGCGGGGCGACGCCGTGGTGCGCGACGGCGCGCTGCGGCGCCTGCGGCCGGTGCTGATGACCGCGAGCATCGCCGCCTTCGGCCTGGTGCCGCTCTTGTTCGCCAGCGGCCCTGGTTCCGAGATCCAGCGGCCGCTCGCCATCGTCGTCATCGGCGGCCTGGTCAGCGCCACCCTGCTGACGCTGGTGGTGCTGCCGCTGCTGTACCGTCAATTCATTCTGAAAGGAGAACGCGCATGAATGCCGTTCGTACCCTGACATTCGCGCTGGCGCTGGCTTTCGCGGCCCAGGCACCCGCCGATTACCTGCCTGCCCCTGCGGCGGCTGAGGCAGCGCTGTGGGCTTCGCCGATGGTGATGCAGGCGCGCGGCGAGTTCGCCGCGCAAATGTTCAAAAGCCAAGGTCTGCAGCACGGGCGCGAAGAGTGGACCGTAGGCACGGATGTGGCGCAACGCCGCATCCAGACCATGCCGGGCGACTCCCGGTCCGAGTGGGGTGTGGCGCTGTCGCGCCCGCTACGGCTGCCAGCGCGCGCCGCTGCCGACCGCGCGCTGGCCGGCGCGCTCACTGCGCACGCGGAGGCGAATCTCGGCGAAGCCTTGCACGAAAGCGGACGGCAGTTGCTCGCCTTGTGGTTCGACTGGCTCGGCGAGGCCAGCCAGGAGCTGCTATGGCAGGCGCAGCGCGATCTTGCCGAACAGCAGCTTGCCACGGTGAATGCGCGGATCAGACTTGGCGAAGCGCCGCGCGCCGAACGCGTCAACGCCGAAGCCGCGCTGGCGCAGGTCCGCCTGCAGCAGCAGCAATCGGCCACCCGCGCGCAGCAGGCGCGCAGCCGTTTGTTGGCGCACTATCCTGCGCTTGCGGTGAAGGCGGATGGAGGCCTGCCGCCGCCGGCCCCGCCCGCCGGTTCGGCGGAGGCGTATGTCGAAGCCGTGTTGGAGCACAATCACGAATTGGCGCGCGCACGCCGCCAGGCCGAGGCGCTGCAGGCTGAAGCACGGCAACTCGGCCGGCGGCGCGGCGTCGACCCCAGCGTGGGCGTGTTCTACAAGAGCGAGGCCGGCGGCGATGAGCGCGTGCTGGGGCTCAGCGTCGGTCTGACCCTGCCGGGCGCGGCACGGCGCACCGACCAGCAGGCGGCCGGGCAGCTGAGCGCCACCGCGCAGGAGGCGGCGGCGCAGCTGGAGCAGCGGTTGCGGCAGGAAGCGCGTGCCGATTTCGAGACGGCGGTGGCGCAGGCCGCCGACTGGCAGCAAGCCGAACGCGCCGCACAGGCGCTGGAGGAATCTGCGCGGCTGGCCGAGCGCGCCTACGGCCTGGGCGAAGGCAGTCTCGATCAGGTCCTGCTTACGCGTCGGCTGGCGCTGGAGGGGTGGGTGCAGGCCCGGCAGGCGCAGGTCGTCGCGCTGGCGGCAGACGCCCGCCTGAAACTGGACGCGCATCAATTGTGGCCGCTGGACGTGGGGGCGGATGACGCGCACGCGCATCCCTAGGCTTCGCGGTGATCAGGGTGTTGCAGGCGTGGCCGCTGGCGCGGCGGAACGGGGTGTGTTGAGGTTCATGCTGATGCGGCGCGCTTCCTCCTGCATCGCCGCGATCTGTTCGGGCTTCAATTGCCACACCAGGCTGTCGCGCGCCTTGGCGGCGACTTCCACCCCCTGCGCGGCGGCGAGATTGAACCACAGGTAGGCGCGCGCCTTGTCGATCGCGGTGCCGGTGCCATAGCGGTAGAGTTCGCCCAGGCTGTACTGCGCCCTGGCGTAACCGCGCTGCGCGGGCTTTTCGATCCAGCTGAAGGCGGCCTTGTAGTCCTGCACCACCCCGCGTCCCTGCAGCAGCACGAGGCCGTACTGGTACTGCGCTTCAGCCAGGCCTTGTTTGGCCGCCTTCGCGAACCACAGCGCGGCCTCCTTGTCGTTCTGTGCCACGCCGTCGCCTGCCGCATAGCGCATGCCCATCTGCAACTGGGCTTCGGCATCGCCTTGCGTCGCGCGGGCGTGCGGCAGACTGGCAGGTGCTCGCGCAGCCGGTGTGGCCGCATGCGGGTCGAGCGCAAGCCAGGCGGTTATGCCGACCAGCGCGCCGGCGGTGGCCAGCAGCAACAGCGGCTTGAACGGGTTGAACGCCCAGAAGCGATGGCGGCAGTCGCGGCAGCGCAGCGGCGTGTGCAGCAGCAGGTGGCGCACGCCATCGTGCGCATGCAGCGTACCGCTGCGGACTTTATCGCTCCCGCATTGTGGGCAGACGAGCGACATGGCGCAGTCTAGCGCGACTGCGCGACGATGAAGTCGACCGCGGCCTTGACGTCGGCATCCGCCAGTGCGGGATTGCCGCCTTTGGCAGGCATCGCACCCTTGCCGCGCAGCGAGACGGCATAAAGCGTATCCATTCCTTGCGCCAGGCGCGGGCTCCAGGCGGCGGCATCGCCGATTTTCGGCGCACCCGCCACGCCCTTGTCGTGGCAGAACGCGCAGGCCTGACGGTAGATGTGCTCGCCGCGTGCGAGGTCGGGCGAGGGTGCGCTTGCGACCTCGGGTGCGGCGGCCGTCTCCGGCGTGCTTGCCGCAACGGACGGTGCCTGCGCGGGTGCGGGCTGTGCGGGCGGGACGGCTTCGGCAGACGGGGTCTCGACGACCGGCGCAGCCGGCTCAGGAACGGGCTGCGCCGGCGGGGCCTCCGCCACAGGCGGCTGAGCGGCCGGCGCGGGCGCTTGTTCGGTCTTGCCGCAGGCCAACAGCGCTACGGCCGACGCGACGATCAAGAAAGTGGCGGTGTGGTTCATCGTATTCCCCCTGCGTGACCTGAAGGTTTATTCGTGCCGTAACGCCGCGCGTTTGATCCCGCTTACTGCTTTTTGACTTCTGCGGTCACCGCCTTTGCGGGCTCGGCCGGCTTTGCGGGCTCAACCGGGGCAGGCGCGGCCGGCTCCTTGAACTTGGCGCCGGCCGAGTTGGCCATGTAGGCCACCGCGCGTGCCACTTCGATGTCGGACAAATCGCTGTCGCCGCCGCGGGCAGGCATCTGGCGGATGCCTTCGATCGCGTGCTTGATCAGGGTGTCGTAGCCCTGGCCGAGGCGGCCGGCCCAGTCGCCGCGGCTGTCGAACTTGGGCGCGCCCAGCGCGCCGGTGCTATGGCACGAGGAACACACGGCGTCATAGACTTCCTGGCCGGCTTTTTCGACCCGGGGGGCGTTGGCATCGAGCGCAGCCAGCTGGGCGAAGGGCTTGATGCGCTTGAGCGTGGCCTTCTGGGCGGCTTCGCTGCTGGTATCGGGCTTGTGTTCTTCCTGAATGCTGAGCACCAGTTGAACCACCAGAAAAATTGCCAGCAGGGGGGCGAGCAACCCGGCGACAACGGAAATGATGACTTCCTGGGGGGTGGCTTGGGTCATCTTGGCGTGCGAATCGGCCATGAGAAATTATCCTTGGGGGGTGGCATCGAAAGCCGAGATTATAAGGAAAGCCACCGCGACAGGAAAGGGCGATGGGCGCGGTGGATGGACGCCATTTTGCAAACCGGCTATGCTTCGCCCTCCCAGGAGCCGTCAAACTCCAGGCGCCCGTAGCTCAGCTGGATAGAGTACTGCCCTCCGAAGGCAGGGGTCGTGCGTTCGAATCGCGCCGGGCGCGCCAGTTTTCAGATCATGATGTGCGTCATCCCCTTGTTCCGACAGGGTTTAATCTCTGCGTTGCGGGTTTAAACTCCGGGCTGGCGTTCATTTCGAGTGTTTCCATCATGGCCATACCCACCCCCACCGACATCAAACTGCACCAGGCTTCGCGCAAGCTTGAAATCGCATTCACCGACGGCACGCGTTTCGAACTGCCGTTCGAGTTCCTCCGCGTCTACTCGCCGTCCGCCGAAGTGCGCGGCCACGGCCCCGGTCAGGAAGTGCTGCAGGTCGGCAAGCGCGAAGTGCTGATCAATGCCGCCGAGCCGGTCGGCCTGTACGGCATCAACTTCTTCTTCTCCGACGGTCACGACACCGGGATTTATTCCTGGGAGTATCTGCACGATCTCGGCGTCAACCAGGCCGCGCTGTGGGACGAGTACCTCAAGCGCATGGAAGCCGCCGGCGCCTCGCGTGAGCCCGGCATTTCCAAGATGTTCGAGCAGCGTCCCAAGGCCAAGTAAGCCGCTTGCCATGACGGCCTGCACCGCAACACCCTGCGCGCCCTCCGGGGCGCGCGTTGTTTTGGTCAGTCCCTATGAACTGGGCCGGCAGCCCTTCAATCTGGCGCAGCCGGCGGCGTGGTTCGGGCGCGCCGGGATGGCGGTGATGTGCGTCGACCTGTCGCAGCAGCAACTCGACCCCGCCACGTTTGCGCACGCCGAGTTCGTGGCGATCTATCTCGGCATGCACACCGCGACGCGGATCGCCGCCGCCGCGCTGCCGAAACTCCGCACGCTGGCGCCGCGCGCCCGCATCGCCGCGTTCGGCCTGTATGCGCCGGTCAACGCGGCGTGGCTGAAAACGCTCGGCGTGGAGGCGATCTTCGGCGGCGAGTCCGAACCCGATCTGCTGGCCTGGGTGCAGTCCGGGGTCGCGCCGGCCGATGCCGTGGTGCGCCGCGACAAGATCGAATTCCTGTTGCCCGACCGCCGCGGCCTGCCCGCACTGCAACGCTACGCCAACCTGATCCTGGCCGACGGCACGCAAAAGATCACCGGCTTTGCCGAAGCCAGCCGCGGCTGCAAGCACCTGTGCCGTCACTGCCCGGTGGTGCCGGTGTACGAGGGCATGTTCCGCGTCGTCCCGGTAGAGATGGTGATCGCCGACATCGCGCAGCAGGTCGCCGTGGGCGCTGCGCACATCAGCTTCGGCGACCCCGATTTTCTCAACGGCCCGACCCATGCGCTGAAGGTCGCCGAGGCGCTGCACGCGCGTTTTCCCGATCTCTCCTGGGATGCGACGATCAAGGTCGAGCACCTGCTGAGTCACGCCGAACTGCTGCCGCGACTCCAGCAATGCGGCCTGCTGTTCATCGTCACCGCGGTCGAGTCGGTCGACGACGCCATCCTCGACAAACTGGCCAAGGGCCACGCCCACGCGGATTTCGAGACGGTGCTGGCACATTGCCGTGCGCTCGGCATTGCGCTGGCGCCTACCTTCGTGCCGTTCACGCCGTGGACCACGCTGGCGGGTTATCGCGACCTGCTCGCAACCTTGCTGCGACTTCACTTGGTTGAAGCGGTGCCACCGGTGCAGCTGGCGATCCGTCTCCTGGTGCCGCAGGGTTCGTATCTGATGCAACTGCCGGATTTTGCGGCGCGCGTCGGCGCCTTCGACGAGGCCATGCTGGGCTATCCGTGGCAGGCCGACGACCCGCGTGTCGACGCGCTGCAACGCGACATCATGGCCTGGGTGATGGATGCGGAAAAAGCCGCGCTGCCGCGCGCCGAGGTGTTCGCCGGCCTCTGGGCGCGCACCCATGCTGCGCTGGGCGAAGCAGCACCGCCGCTCGACCCCACGCAGTTCGGCGACGCCATCCCGCACCACTCCGAGCCGTGGTATTGCTGCGCCGAGCCGACCGAAACCCAGCTCGCATCCTTCTGATCGCATATGCCGCGCCTTCTGCTGCTCCTCCCCGCCGCGGGCTACGCCAACCAGGACTTCATCGCCGCCGCCGCGCGGCTGGATATCGAGCTTGTCGCCTGCGCCGATTACTGCCATCGGCTGGCATCCGGCTGGGGCTTGCCGCCGCTGATGAGCGTGCCGTTCGACCAGCCTGAGATTGCGTTGCCGCAGGTGCTGGAGGCGCTGGAGCAACCCGTCGATGCGGTGCTGGCGGTGGACGATCACGGGCAGGCGCTGGCGGCACAGCTTCGCGCGGCGCTAAAGCTGCCGGGCAATCCGCCGGATGCGGTGGCCACGCTCACCGACAAGCTGCGCTTCCGCCGGCTGCAGCAGGTGATCGGCCTGCCGCATCCCGCATTTGCCCGGGTGCACGAAGAGGCGTTGGAAGCCGCTGCGGCGCCGGGTTTTCCGCTGGTGGTGAAGGCGCGCCGGCTGAACGCCAGCCGCGGCGTGATTCGCGCCAACGATGTCAACCAGTTGTTGCGGGCGCTGCGTCAGGTGCAGCGCATCCAGGCGCGCGCGCAGCGCGATGCCGACGATCTGCTGGTCGAACGCTTCATCCCCGGCGTCGAGGTTGCACTCGACGGCGTGCTGTCCGGCGGCGTTCTGCGGGTGCTCGCCGTGTTCGACAAGCCCGACCCGCTCGACGGACCCTATTTCGAGGAAACGTTGTACATCACGCCCTCGCGCCTGCCGGACGCCACGCAGTGCGAGTTCGCCGCCGCGGCTGAGCGTGTTTGCGTGGCCGCCGGCGTCACCGAGGGCGTGATCCATGCCGAGGCGCGCGTCAACGATGCCGGTGTGTGGCTGCTCGAAATCGCGCCACGCGGCATCGGCGGTCTGTGCGGGCGGGTGCTCGCCGCCACGCTCGGCATGGACAGCGCGGAAATCGTGCTGCGCCATGCCGTCGGCCTGCCTCTGCCGCTGCCGGCGCCGGCGAACGGCAGCGCCGCCGGGGTGATGATGATTCCGATCCCGGCGAGCGGGATTTTTCACGGGGTCGACGGCCAGGACGAAGCGCGGGCCGTTCCGGATATCAGCGGCGTCGAGATCACCGCGCCGCCCGGTCAGCTGGTGGCGCCGCCGCCCGAGGGCGCGGGCTATCTGGGTTTCATCTTCAGCCACGCCGCCACCCCGCAGCAGGCCGAGGCCGCATTGCGCGCCGCGCATGCGGCACTCGGCGTGCGCATCCAGCCGCTGGTCGAGCCATGAGCGTTTTTCATACGGAACTCGCCGCCGCCATCGGCCGTGCCAGCGGGATGTCTTTCACGGTGCGGAACGCGCGGGCCGTGCGCGGCGGCGACATCAGCGAGGCGTTCACGCTCAGCGACGGCACGCGCACGTTTTTCGTCAAAACCCAGTCCGCTTCCCGGCTCCCGATGTTCGAGGCGGAAGCGGCGGGGCTCGCCGAACTGGCGGCGGCGAACGCGGTGCGGGTGCCGCAGGGAGTTTGCCACGGCGTCGCCGAGGGACAGGCGTACCTGGTGCTCGAATACCTGCCGCTCAAGCCGCACGGCGACGCCGTGTTACTGGGTCGGCAACTGGCGCAGCAGCACCGTGTTGGCGCCGCGCAATTCGGCGGCACGCGCGACAACTGGATCGGCGCCACGCCGCAACCGAATGCTTGGACGGATGACTGGGTCGAATTCTGGCGCGTGCAACGGCTCGGTTTTCAATTGAAGCTGGCGGCGCAGAACGGCTATGGCGGCACGCTGCAGCGCGACGGCGAAGCATTGATGGCGGGGCTGGAGGGTGTGTTCGCCGGCTACCGGCCGCAGCCCTCGCTGCTGCACGGCGATCTGTGGGGCGGCAACCATGGTTTTCTTGACGACGGCTCGCCGGCGATTTTCGACCCCGCGACGTATTACGGCGACCGCGAATGCGACCTGGCAATGAGCGAACTCTTCGGCGGCTTCGCGCCGGGTTTTCATGCCGCCTACCGCGAAGCCTGGCCGCTCGACGCCGGCTACGCGGTGCGCAGGACGCTCTACAACCTGTACCACATCCTCAACCATGCCAATATGTTCGGCGGCGGTTACGCGGGGCAGGTACAGCGCATGATGGCGCAGCTGCTGGCCGAGATTCGCTAGCTCGCCAGCGAGCGCAGGGTCGGTACGGCAAGCCCGAAGGTGTCGGCGTGCGCGAGGGCACGCGCCAGACGTGCCGGCGCGGAGCGGCCGGTGCAGCCGTGATCGGGGTCGCCGTCGAAGGCTTCGAGCATGCCGGCGATGAGTGCGCCGCGGTCGTGCTGGACGCCGGTCAGCGCGTCCTGGATGTCCATCACCTCGTTTGCCACTTGGCGCGCGAAGGCTTCGTGCTGCGCCCACAGCTGCGACACGGTGCCGCCGGTCTTGATGCCGGCGATGTTGGTGGTGAGGATGTAGACGTTCTTCCTCACCAGTTCGAACAGCAGTTCATCGCCCGGCGCCACTTCGCGGCAGGGCAGCTCGATCGCGGTCAGCGCGCGGCACAGCAGCGCGGCGCCGGGGCCGGCCACGGGGGACGCGATCAGCGGCTTGGCGTCGATGCCCTTCTTCTTTTCGAACCAGACGGACATGACGGTGGGATCGGCAAAGCCGTGCGCCTGCCAGTCGCGCGGCAGGAGCTCGTTCTGGATCAGTGCGGCGCGTGGTTTCCATGCGTCGGGCAGGATCGCGAGCACGGTGTGCAGATCGTTCTCGGCGACCGCGATGAGCAGCAGCTCCGGTGCGGGATGCGCTTTGGCCAGTGTCGCCATGTCGTCGCCACGGTTGACCGGGATGACCATGTTTCCCGTTCGCAGCAGACCGCCTGCGAACACGCGGCCCAATTGACCCAGGCCGATGACAACGACTTCGTTAATCGGTTTGGGCGCGCGCAGCGCATCGTTCGCCCCCTCGCCCCTGGAGGGAGAGGGGGGAATGCTCACTCCAGGCCCTTCGAATGCAGGTACTCGTCGTAGTTGCCCATATAGAACTCGACGCCCTCGGGGGTGATCTCGAGGATGCGGGTGGCGAGGCTGGAGACGAACTGGCGGTCGTGAGAGACGAAGATCACGGTGCCCTTGAACAGGTCGAGCGCGAGGTTCAGCGACTCGATCGATTCCATGTCCATGTGGTTGGTCGGCTCGTCCATCACCAGCACGTTGTGGCGGCCGAGCATCAGCTTGCCGTAGAGCATGCGGCCCTTCTCGCCGCCGGACAGCACCCGCACCGATTTCTTGACGTCGTCGCCGGAGAACAAGAGGCGCCCGAGGATGCCGCGCAGCACCTGCTCGTCGTCGCCCGGCTGCGTCCACTGGTGCATCCAGTCAGTGAGGTTCTTGTCCATGTCGAAATCGCTGACGTGGTCCTGCGAGAAGTAGCCGACGTTGGCGTTCTCGCTCCAGCGCACCTCGCCGAATTGCGGCGCAAGCTCGCCCATCAGAAGCTTCATCAGCGTCGATTTGCCGACGCCGTTGCCGCCGATGACGGCCATTTTCTCGCCGGCTTCCAGCGAAAAGCCGAGGGTGCTGAACAGCGGCGCATCGCCGTAGCCGAACTTGAGGGCCTCGACTTCGAGCGCGCGGCGGTGCATCGCCTTTTCGGGCTCGAAGCGGATGTAGGGGTTCTGCCGCGAGCTGGGCTTGAAGTCCTCGATCTTGATCTTGTCGATCATCTTCATGCGGCTGGTGGCCTGACGCGCCTTCGACTTGTTGGCCGAGAAGCGGCGCACGAATTCCTGCAGTTCGGCCACCTTGTCCTTGGCCTTGGCATTCGCCGACGCCTGGCGTTCCTTGACCTGCGCCGAGGCCAGCATGTAGTCGTCATAGTTGCCGGGGTAGACCTTGATGGTGCCGTAGTCGAGGTCGGCCATGTGGGTACAGACCTGATTCAGAAAGTGGCGGTCGTGCGAGATGACGATGATGGTGGCCTTGCTCTCGTTCAGGACGTTTTCCAGCCAGCGGATGGTGTTGATGTCGAGGTTGTTGGTCGGTTCGTCCAGCAGCAGGATGTCGGGGTCGGAGAACAGCGCCTGCGTCAGCAGCACCCGCAGCTTGAAACCCGGCGCGATCTGGCTCATGGGGCCGCTGTGCTGCTCGGTCGGGATGCCGACGCCCAGCAGCAGCTGGCCGGCCCGCGCCTCGGCGTCGTAGCCGCCCATCTCGCCGAACTTGGCTTCGAGTTCGGCGGCGTGCAGGTAGTCCTCCTCGCTCGCCTCCGGGTTCATGTAGATGGCGTCCTTTTCCTGCATCACCCGCCACATCTCGGCGTGGCCCTGCAGCACTACGTCGAGCACGCGCTGGTCCTCGTAGCCGAACTGGTCCTGGCGCAGCCAGGCCATGCGCTCGCCGGGGTCGAGCGAGACGTTGCCGGCGGTGGGCTCCAGCTCGCCGGCGAGGATCTTCATGAAGGTGGACTTGCCGCAGCCGTTGGCGCCGATCAGGCCGTAGCGGTTGCCGTCGCCGAACTTGACGCTGACGTTCTCGAACAGGGGCTTGGCGGCGAATTGCAGGGTGATGCTGGAAGCGGTGAGCACGGGGATATCCTGGAAAGCGGCGGAAAAACGCGGCATTTTAACATCTTGCACACTGCGCCCATGAGGGGCCGTGGCTTGCCGCTGACTAGCGGATGCCTTGCAGCGCCGGATGGTCGGCAACCGGCCGGTCGAGGTGATAGCCCTGCACCAGGTCGACGCCGAAGCGCCGCAGCAGGCCGAGCGTCGGACCGTCCTCGACGTATTCCGCGACCACCGATTTCCCGAGGCCGAGTGCGACGCTGACCATGGCCTGCACGAACACCTGGTTGTCGGGGTCGTTCGACAGGTTGGAGATGAACAGGCCGTCGATCTTGATGGTGTCGACATGCAGGTGCTTGAGGTAGGCAAAGGAGGCGAAGCCGACCCCGAAGTCGTCGAGGCACACCCCGCAGCCGAGGGTGCGCAGCGCTTCGATCAGGCGTTGCGCGTCGTTCAGGTCCGATACCGCCGCCGTTTCGGTGATTTCGACGATCAGGCGGCCGGGGTTGACGCCCCAATCGCGCAGCTCGTTGCCGATGAACTGCGGCAGGCTGGGCTCGGACACCGAACGCCCCGACAGGTTGACCGCGATGGGCGGGATATCCGGATTGTCCGCCAGCATGCGCAGCACCTCGCGTATCACCCAGCGGTCGATATCGAGAATGCGCCCGCTCTTTTCGGCCAGCTGGATGAAGTGGGCCGGCATGATGAGCTGATCGGGCCGTTCCTCGTCGACCATGCGGATGAGTGCCTCCAGGTGTGAAAGCGAATCGTCCTCGGTCCGGTACACGCCCTGGAAATGCAGCTGGAACAAGTTCTTGTCGAGTGCGTTGCTGATGCGTTCGCCCCACGACAGCCGGTTGCGGATTTCGCTGTGGGCGCCGGCGTCCGCGCGGTAGACGCGCCAGGTATTCTTGCCGGCATCCTTGGCCTGATACATGGCGATGTCGGCGCGCGCGACCAGGTCGTCGGCGCTGGCGGCTTGCGAGGGATAGTAGGCGATGCCGAGGCTGGAGGTCATCCGCAGGTTCTGCCCCTCGAAACGGAAGGGAATCTGAGCGACCGCGCGCACCACCCGCTCGGCCAGCACCTCGGCCTCGCTGCCATGCACTGCGGGCAGCAGGATGGCGAATTCGTCGCCCCCCAGCCGTGCCAGCACTTCATTGCGCCGCACCAGGGCGCCGATTTCGCCGGCCACCCGGATCAGCAGCGCGTCGCCGGCGCGGTGGCCGTAGCTGTCGTTGATGCTCTTGAATTCGTCGAGGTCGAAGAACATCACTGCGCACAGGCCTTGCTGGCGGTCGGTTTCCAGCAGGGTGCGCGTCAGTTCGTGCTGGAAGCGGTGGCGGTTGTAGAGCCCAGTGAGCGCGTCGCGCTCGGCCAGGTGCACCAGCTGTTCGGCGGTCTGGCGCTCGCGGGTGACGTCCTCGTAAATCCACAGGTGGCCCATGAAGCGGCCTTCGCGGTCGCGAACCGGATAATCGAGCTCGGTGATGATGCGGCCATCGGTCATCTGGATTTCATAGTTGCCGGACGTCTCGTGGGTTTCCAGCGCCGACCGCAGATGCCGGGAGAAATGATCCGGGCGGGCGAGATTCGACGCGGACGGCGCCAGCACTTCGTGCACCGGCATGTCGATGAGGACCGTTCCCGGCTCGATCTGCCACATGTGGTTGAAGGCAGGGTTGTGATAAATCACGCGGCCGTCGGCGGCGACAAACAGAATGCCGAGGTTCATCGCCGACAGCAGCGAAAGCAGGCGGGCGCGTTCCTGTTCGGTTTCTTCCAGATACCGGCTTTGCAGGCCTTCCGCGGCGCGCAGTTCGTTGATGGCCTGGCGCAGGCTGGCTTCGGTCGCCTTGAGGTCGTCGATGCTGTGGATGCTGGCGCGGATGCCCTGATAGACGCCGGCGTAATCGTGGATGGGCTGCCAGTTCACCTGCGCCCAGAAATAGCTGCCGTCCTTGCGGCTGAAGCGGCAGGAATAGCCCTGGCCCGAGGTGCCGCGCAGGGCCTGGCGCAGCTCGGCACCGGCCTCTGCGCGGTCTTCCGGGTAAATGACGTCAGCCGGGAAATTCAGCCGCGCCATGCACTCGTCCACGGTGTAGCCCAGCATGCGCTCGACCGAGGGGTTGACCCACAGCAGCGTGCCCTCGGGCGACAGCCAGAATTCCAGATCGTGGGTGTAGTCGGCGATGGCATGAAAGCGCGCTTCGTTTTCGCGCGCGCGCTCGACGTTGAAGCGCACTGATTCGGCCATCCGGTTGAAGGTACCGATCAGCTGGCCGATCTCGTCGCGCCCTTCGCCGGCCAACTTGATGTCCAGGTCGCCCTCTCCCATGCGTTTGCTGGCACGGGTCAGCGCGTCGAAGCGGCGGATCACCGCGCCGGTCGACAGGGCCAGCAGAATGCCGGTCAGCAGCAGCGCGGCTGCGGCAATGCCCAGGCTTTGCCGGAGATAGAGCGTCCGCGCATCCTGAATGAAATGGCCCGACAGCACCAGGACGACTTCGCCATAGCGCTGTCCGGCCAGCACGATCGGCTGCGTGCGGCGAAAATCGGCCGCGCTGCCGGCGCTGCCGCTGCGGTGAACGATACGCTTGCTGCTGTCGCGTACCTCGATCATCATCAGCCCGTCGTCCCGCTGCAGCGACTCGGCGATGTCGCGTACGCTGGCATCGTCCTGCTGCGCCAGCGGCGCGAGGAGGGCGGCTTCCAGGGTTTTGGCGATTTCCGCCACGCGATGCTCGGCCTGGATTTGCAGGGAACGGGTGGTGAGCTGCACGCCGTTGGCGATCAGGAAGCTCAGCATCACCGCCTCCACGCCGAGCGCGGCGAGGGTGAGCTTGTAACGCAGCGAAAGTCGGCCGGTCCAGCCCTTCATCTTCATCGCGCCTTTCGCAGCATCTCTTGCGCCTGCATCGCGTAAGGGCGGAAGGAACTCAACTCGTTGCCGTCCACGTGCGCGAACGCCTCGTAGCCGCCGCGCTGCAGGAATGCCTGGCCCGTGGGCGTGGCGGCGAAATCCAGCAAGGCCTTGCGCACGGCCTGCGTCTCGGCGTTGCGCAGGCGCGGGTGGGTGAGATACATCAGGCTGGACAGGGGTGCGGTCTCGACGATTACGCGCAATTGCCGGTGCAGCCCGGGAGGCATCAGCTTATAGGGGTGCAGCCCGAGCATGGCGGCGTCCGCACGGCCGTTGATCAGCTGCATCACCGCATTGAGGTGGGTTCCCGAGTCGCTCGTCCGGTAATCGATGCCGCTCCTGAGCCCGCGTGCCGCCAGTTCGGCCTGGATCGCCAAGACCACCACGGCGACGGAATCGGCGGTGGCGATGGTGAGGCCGCGCAAGGCTTCCGGGGTGTCGATCGGAGAGTCGGCCTTGACGACCAGCAGGCCGCGCACGGGCTGAGCGTACTTGAGCAGCGGCCGATAGCCGGCTTCCTGCCGCGCCAGCCACGCCAGATGGGGCGCGGTCAGCAAAAGGTCGTAATCGCCGCGGCGGGTGCGCTCGGCAAAGGTCGTGAAGTCGCGCGCGGTGTAGATGACGACGCGCCGGTGCAAGGCTTTCTCCAACGCGTCGGCCAGCGGGCGGTAGGTTTCGACGATCTGCTTCGCCGTCATGTTGGGGAAAATCCCGAACACCAGCGGATCGTCCGCTGCCGCGGCAGGACGGCTGCCGGCCGCCAGCAGCAGGAGCCCAAGCAGGACCGCGCGCCGGGAACGGCTGCCGGGTACGGGTCGACGGGCGGTCGGGGGCTTGCGGGCTGCGGGGGCGAACGCATGCAGGATGCGGCTGATCGGCCTCAGCCACAGGGGGCAGGTGCGCAACATGGATGTCCTAATTACAGCGTCTTTTGCAGAACCTTGGATTTCCGCATGTAGTTGTAGAGCGCCTGTTTCTTTTTGGGCAGGTGATCGGGGCTGCTGTCGACAAAACCGCGTTCCTCGAACCAGTGTTCGGTGCGGGTGGTCAGGACGAACAGCTTCCTGAAGCCGGCTTTTTTACCCCGCTTCTCGGCTTCCGCCAGCAGCAGGTCGCCGAAGCCGCGTCCGCGAAAGTCCTGGGCAACGGCCAGGCAGGCGAGTTCGGCCGCCTTCTCTTCGGGGAAGGGATACAGTGCGGCGCAGCCGGCGACGACGCCGTCGGACTCGAGCACCAGGAAGCGCTCGACTTCCATTTCCAGCAGCTCGCGCGAGCGCCGCACCAGGATGCCCTCGCGCTCGAGCGGTTCGATCAGGCCGAGAATGCCGCCGACGTCGTCGATGGTGGCGGCACGCAGGGTTTCCAGCGGCGCCGGGGTGACCAGCGTGCCGACGCCTTCGCGGGTGAACAGCTCGGACAGCAGCGCGCCGTCCCGATGCCGGCTGATGAGGTGGGCGCGCTTGACGCCACCGGTGCAGGCGGTGATCGCACACGGCAGATAGTAGGCCACGTCTTCCGGCAGCTTCTTCGTTTTCTTTTCCAGCACCTGGCGCGCCTCGTTGACCGTCAGCGCGTTGTGGATGGCGCGGCCCTTGTCCGGTACGCCTTCGGTATTCATCAGGAAAATCAGCTTGTCGGCCGCCAGTTCGACCGCGGCCTGGGTCGCCACGTCTTCCAGGCTGAGGTTGAAGATCTCGCCGGTCGGCGAATAGCCGATGGGGGAGAGCAGCACGATGTCGTGCTGGTCGAGGCGCCGGCGAATGGCCGCGGCGTCGATCTTGCGCACCTCGCCGGTGTGTAGCAGGTCGATGCCGTCGCGCACCCCCAGCGGTTGCGCGGTGACGAAATTGCCCGAGGCGACCCGGATGTCGGCGCCCGCCATCGGCGTGTTGGCCAGTCCCAGCGACAGCAGCGCCTCGATTTCCACCCGCACCGTACCCGCGGCCTCCTTGACGCAGGCTAGCGCCGTGTCGTCGGTGACGCGCAGCCCGTTCACGTAGCGGATGGCGGTGCCGCTCTCGGTCAGCCGCGCCTCCACCTGCGGCCGCACGCCGTGCACCAGCACCAGCCGCACGCCCAGGCTGTTCAGCAGGTTGACGTCGTGCGCCAGCTGCACGAAGCCGCCGTCCGCCACCAGTTCGCCGCCGAAGGCGATGACGAAGGTCTTGCCGCGAAATCCGTGGATGTACGGCGCGGCGGAGCGGAACCAGTGGACGAAATCGGCGGTGTCTTTCAACGGAATGGCCCGGGCAGGTGGATTGATGAGAAGGATACCGAAAAACCCCGGAGGTCGCGCGGATGGCAATGTCAGCGATAATAAATGGAATAAATCGAGTACGCTTCACGTCATAACAAAAGCACGACCGTGTTTTTTCCATTTCTGAAGGAGACTTGAATAATGAAGCGCATGAATACGATGTTGGGCACCCTGCTGGGCGGGGCGTTGATGACGGGTGCACTGGCTTTGCCGACCACCGCGGCTGCGATGGATCCCCTGGTGACGCCCAAAGTGGTGTTCCAGGTCAGCGAAGGCGACCCGGCCAAATGGAACCTGGCGCTGAACAACGCCAAAAACGTCCAGAAGGACCTGAAGGGGGCAAAAGTCGAGATCGTGGCGTATGGTCCGGGCATCGGCATGCTGAAAGCCGACTCCGAAGTGGCCAACCGCGTCAGCGACGCCGTCGATTCCGGGGTGAAAGTGGTGGCATGCGGCAACACCATGAAGGGCCAGAAGCTCACCAAGGAAGACATGAACGCCAAAGTGGGCTACGTTAACGCCGGCGTGGTGGAACTCATGGATCGCCAAATGGAAGGCTATACCTACATTCGTCCGTAATTGGGCGGGGCGTAAAAAAACCGGGTTCAGGCCCGGTTTTTTTACGTCTGTCGCCGGCTCAAAAATCGCCCCACAGCGTCTGCATCGCAGCCAGCGCGGCCAGCGCGGCGGTCTCGGTGCGCAGCACGCGCGGGCCCAGCCGCACGGGGGTGGCCCCGGCAGCGTGGAGCGCAGCGATCTCGTCGGCCTCGAAGCCGCCTTCGGGACCGGCCACCAGCCAGTCCGGCGCGGCCGGCGGCGGCAGCTCGGCCAGCGGCGCCTCGGCCAGCGGCGACAGGAACAGCAGCCGTCCGCCCTGCTGCTGGCCGAGCCACTGCGGCAGCGGCAGCGGCGGCGCCACCACGGGCACCAGGTTGCGTCCGCACTGCTCGCAGGCGCTCGCCACCACGCCCTGCCAGTGGACGACGCGACGGTCGGCGCGCTCGCCGGCCAGTTTGACCACGCTGCGCCTGGCGGCGATCGGCTGGATCGCCGCCACCCCCAGTTCGACCGCCTTCTGCAGGGTGTAGTCCATGCGCTCGCCGCTCGAAATGCCCTGCGCCAGCATCACGCGCAAAGGCGACTCGCGTTCGACATCGGCAAAGCCGCTGACGCTGACCGCGACGTCGTCCCGGTGGATGCGCTCGATGCGCGCGGCGAATTCGCCACCGCGGCCATTGAACAGAGTGATCGCGTCGTTCACCGCCAGCCGCAGCGCGCGCGCAGCATGGCGTGCGGGTCCGGGCGGCAGGCTGAAACGGGCGCCCGGGGCGAGCGGCTGGTCGAGGTAGAAGCGGGGTGCTGACATCTTGGTATTATGCCGGGATTGCTCAGAAACGTTGCGGAGCGCGTCATGGTTTCCCTCACTACCCCAGTGTGTGATTTTGGCTGGAAAGCCCCCGACTTCAGCCTGCCCGGCGTCGACGGCAAGGTGTGGACGCCGGCGGATGCGACGGGGCCGAACGGCCTGCTGGTGATGTTCATCTGCAACCATTGCCCCTACGTGAAGGCGATCCGTCCGCGCCTGGTGCGGGATCTGGCCAAGCTCAAACAGCACGGCATCCACGCCATCGCGATCATGTCGAACGATCCCACCGACTATGCGGAGGACTCGTTCGACAACATGAAGGAGGTGGCGGCCGAGTTCGGTTTTCCCTTCCCGTACGTGATCGACGAAACGCAGGCGGTAGCAAAAGCCTACGGTGCGGTGTGCACGCCGGACTTTTTCGGCTTCAACCGGAATTTCGAGCTGCAGTACCGTGGCCGCTTCGACGAATCGCGCAAGGACACCGCGCCCGAGGGCGTGCGCCGCGACCTTTTCGAGGCGATGAGGGAAATCGCCGCCACCCAGCGCGGCCCGGCCGAACAGGTCCCCAGCATGGGCTGCTCGATCAAATGGAAAGCGTCGTGACATGGCCGACCGCCGGCAGCACTGGGAGTCCATTTATCGCAACAAGGCGACCGATCAGGTCGGCTGGTTCCAGCCGCGCGCCGCGTCGTCGCTGCGCCTGATCGAGGAAAGTGCCGGCGAGGAGGCCTGCATCATCGACGTCGGCGGCGGCGCCTCGGTGCTGGTGGATGACCTGCTGGATGCCGACTACCGCAATCTGACCGTGCTCGATCTCGCCGAGCCGGCGCTGGCGGCCAGCCGGGCGCGGCTCGGCGCACAGGCGTCGTCGGTGCAGTGGATAGCCGCCGACATCACCCGCGCCGAGTTGCCGGCAGCACGTTATGACGTCTGGCACGACCGCGCGGTGTTTCATTTCCTGACCGACCCGGCCGACCGCGCGCGCTACGTGGCGCAGGTATTGAAGAGCGTGAAGCCCGGCGGCCACGTCATCGTCGCTGCCTTCGGCCCAGGCGGGCCGCTGCAGTGCTCGGGTCTGGATGTGGTGCGCTATGCGCCCGATGCGCTGCACGCCGAATTCGGCGCCGCCTTCCGGCTGCTCAGGCACGAAACCGAAATCCATCACACCCCGTCGGGGCAGGAGCAGGAATTTGTCTACTGTTATTGCGTACGAACCTGACCTGTCCATGCTTGAAGACGTGAAGGCCCTGGTTCGGGAAGTCGCGCAGCGCGAGGTCACCCCACGTTTCCTCAAGGTGGCGCACAGCCACAAGGTGGACGGCAGCCTGTTTACCGAGGCGGATTCCGAGACGCAAGCCGCGTTGGAGGCGGTGCTGCCGAGCATCAGGAACGTGCCGGTGCTGGGCGAGGAAATGACCGAACAGCAGCAGCGCGACGCCTGGGATGCCGGGCGTGATGGCTTGTGGTGCGTCGACCCGATCGACGGCACCTCCAACTTCGTCGCCGGCGTGCCCTACTTTGCCGTGTCGGTGGCCTATCTCTACAAGGGCGAGCGCCAGCTCGGGGTGGTGTACGACCCGATCGCCGACGAGATGTTCAGCGCCGTGCGCGGCGGCGGTGCACATCTGAACGGCACGCCGCTGCCCTTGCGGGCGCCCGCCACCG
The DNA here is from genome assembly GCA_018820765.1 of Gammaproteobacteria bacterium. Lineage (GTDB taxonomy): Bacteria > Pseudomonadota > Gammaproteobacteria > Burkholderiales > Thiobacillaceae > Thiobacillus. The sequence goes on along the minus strand of JAHJNN010000017.1, from coordinate 344,116 downwards.
AACTGCGCCGGGCGCTGGCCGGCGTGGAAATGAAGCGCATCGACCGCGAACTGGCCGGGCGGCTGGCATCGTGGCCGCCGTACGCCTCGCAGCGCAATTTCGGCGCGTCCACCCTGGACTGGTGCTACACCGCCGCCGGCCGCTTCGACATCTATGTGCACGGCGGGCAGAAGCTGTGGGATTACGCCGCCGGCGCGCTGATCCTGGAAGAGGCGGGCGGCTGCCTGGCCAGCCTATCCGGCGCCTTCGACATCGCCAATGTATGGGAGCGGTCGGTGGTGGCTTCGGCCAGTCCCGAACTGTTCGAACTGTGGCGCGACTGGCTGAAGGCGGCTGGCGCATAAGCCGCCGCAAGGGCCAAATAAAAAGATTTTAAGGTCCAGATTCTGAGCCCGGGCTTGAGCTTGTCTGCTTAAGCCTTTGTCCCGGCACTTCTTTTTCCCGGTTTGGGCGCGGCTTGCGAAAGCCCGCCCTGCTGACGGATAATCAAGGTTTTTGCATATCCTGCCCAAGCTGTCGCTGCATGGCTTCCCTGGGCGGATGCGCGACCGTTTTTTACTTAGCAGAAGGGAACGCAATGCCAACCCGTAACGACCTGGCCAATGCCATCCGCGCGCTTGCGATGGATGCTGTCGAAAAAGCCAAATCCGGCCACCCCGGCGCGCCCATGGGCATGGCGGAAATCGCTGAGACGCTGTGGAACCACCACATGCGCCACAACCCGACCAACCCCAAGTGGGCGGACCGCGACCGCTTCGTGCTGTCGAACGGCCACGGCTCGATGCTGATCTATGCCTTGCTGCACCTGACCGGCTACGACCTGTCGATGGACGACCTGAAGCAATTCCGCCAGCTGCATTCCAAGACCCCGGGCCACCCGGAGTACGGCTATGCGCCCGGCGTCGAGACCACCACCGGTCCGCTCGGCCAGGGCATCACCAATGCCGTCGGCATGGCGATGGCGGAAAAGATCCTCGCCAACGAATTCAACAAGCCTGATCACAGCATCGTCGACCACCACACCTACGTGTTCCTGGGCGACGGCTGCATGATGGAAGGCATTTCGCACGAAGCCTGCGCGCTGGCCGGCACCTGGAAGCTGAACAAGCTGATCGCCTTCTGGGACGACAACGGCATTTCGATCGATGGCCACATCGAACACTGGTACACCGACGATACCGCCAAGCGCTTTGAAGCCTATGGCTGGAATGTCATCGCCGGCGTGGACGGCCATGACGTGGTGGCGCTCGAAGCCGCCATCCAGAAAGCCAAGGCCAGCAGCGACAAGCCTACCCTGATCTGCTGCAAGACCGTCATCGGCAAGGGCTCGCCCAACAAGGCCGGCACCCACGACGTGCACGGCGCCGCGCTGGGCCACGACGAAGTCGAAGCCACTCGCAAGAACATGGGCTGGAACCATGCCGCGTTCGAAGTGCCCGCCGACATCTACGCCGGCTGGGACGCCAAGACCAAAGGCCAGGGGCTCGAAACGCTGTGGAACAACAAGTTCGCCGAATACAAAAAGGCCTACCCGGCTGAAGCCGCCGAGTTCGAGCGCCGCATGAAGGGCGAGTTGCCCGCCAACTGGAAGGCGCACGTCGCCGAAAAACTCGCTGCGATCAACACCAAGGCCGAGACCGTCGCCACCCGCAAGGCCAGCCAGATCGCGATCAACGCGCTGGCTTCCGCGCTGCCCGAATTCCTCGGCGGCTCGGCCGACCTCACCGGCTCCAACCTGACCAACTGGGAAGGCTGCCATCCGGTGCGCCACGGCAACCCCGGCAACTACATCAGCTACGGCGTGCGTGAATTCGGCATGGCGGCGATCATGAACGGCATGGCGCTGCACGGCGGCCTCTTGCCCTTCGGCGGCACCTTCCTGATGTTCTCGGAGTACTCGCGCAACGCCATCCGCATGGCCGCGCTGATGAAGCAGCGCGTGATCCACGTGTTCACGCACGACTCCATCGGCCTCGGCGAAGACGGCCCGACCCACCAGCCGGTGGAGCAGACCGCCACCCTGCGCATGATCCCCAACATCGACGTCTGGCGTCCGTGCGACACGGTGGAAACGATGGCCGGCTGGGTGCATTCGGTCGAACGTACCGACGGCCCGACCTGCCACATCCTCAGCCGTCAGAACCTGCCGTTCATGGCACGCGATGCCGCGACGCTGGCCAACATCGCCAAGGGCGGTTATGTGCTGAAGGACGCTGCCGGCGCCAAGGCCGTCATCATCGCCACCGGCTCCGAAGTCGAGCTGGCGGTGAAAGCGCAGGAAGCGCTGGCCGCCGAAGGCATCGCCGTTCGCGTGGTGTCGATGCCGTCGACCAACAGCTTCGACCGCCAGGACGCCGCCTACAAGGCCAGCGTGTTGCCGAAAGGCCTGCCGCGCGTGGCAGTGGAAGCCGGTGTCACCGACTTCTGGCGCAAGTACGTGGGCCTGGAAGGCGCTGTGGTCGGCATCGACAGCTTCGGCGAATCCGCCCCCGCGCCGGCGCTGTTCAAGCATTTCGGCATCACGACCGAGGCCGTCGTGGCTGCGGTCAAGGGCGTTTTGTAAAGACGAGGGGTCAGGATTCAGGGATCAGGATTCAGGGGATGAGCGGGCTGCGCCCGCACCATCAAAGAAGGCGCGGCCTTTGGCCGCTCACTCCCTGACCCCTGGATACTGACCCCTGACCCCTGACCCCTAAAAAAATTTTCAACTCACTGGAGACTGACACATGGCAATCAAAGTTGGCATCAACGGTTTTGGCCGCATCGGCCGCATGGCTTTCCGCGCAATCGCCAAGGACTTCCCCGAAATCGAAGTCGTCGCGATCAACGACCTGCTCGACCCCGAGTACCTGGCCTACATGCTGAAGTACGACTCCGTGCACGGCAATTTCAAGGGCGACATTTCGGTCGAGGGCAACAACCTCATCGTCAACGGCAAGAAGATCCGCCTGACCGCCGAGCGTGAGCCGTCCAACCTGAAATGGAACGAAGTGGGCGCCGACATCGTGATCGAGTGCACCGGCTTCTTCCTGACCAAGGAAACCTGCCAGAAGCACATCGACGCAGGCGCCAAGAAGGTGGTGCAGTCCGCTCCTTCCAAGGACGACACCCCGATGTTCGTGTACGGCGTGAACCACGAGAAGTATGCGGGCGAAGCCATCGTCTCGGCCGCTTCGTGCACCACCAACTGCCTGGCCCCCATCGCCAAGGTGCTGAACGACAACTGGGGCATCAAGCGCGGCCTGATGAGCACCGTGCACGCTGCCACCGCCACCCAGAAAACCGTCGACGGCCCGTCGTCCAAAGACTGGCGCGGCGGCCGCGGCATCCTGGAAAACATCATTCCGTCCTCGACCGGCGCTGCCAAGGCCGTCGGCGTGGTGCTGCCCGAACTGAAGGGCAAGCTGACCGGCATGGCGTTCCGCGTTCCCACCTCCGACGTATCGGTGGTCGACCTCACCGTCGAGCTGGAAAAGCCCGCCAAGTACGCCGACATCTGCGCCGCCATGAAGAAGGCTTCGCAGTCCGGCGACATCAGCAAGACCCTGGGCTACACCGACGAGAAAGTGGTCTCGACCGACTTCCGCGGCTGCGGCTTCTCGTCGATCTTCGACGCCGAAGCCGGCATCGCCCTGGACGACACCTTCGTCAAGGTCGTGTCCTGGTACGACAACGAGTACGGCTACACCTGCAACATGCTGCGCTTCGTCGAGCACGTGGCCAAGTAAGGGGTCAGGATTCAGGGATCAGGATTCAGGGGATGTGTGCGGGCGAAGCCCACGCATTGAATCGGGGACGCGGCCTTCGGCCGCACATTCCCTGACCCCTGAATCCCGACCCCTGGCCCCTACGACTGTGAGCCTTAAGGTCTGGCGCGCTTAAACCCCGCGCCAACCCTTAAACCTTACTTTCAGGAGAAACAAACCATGGCATTCATCCGCGTCACCGATCTCGATCTGGCAGGCAAACGCGTCTTCATCCGCGCCGACATGAACGTCCCGGTCAAGGACGGCAAGGTCACCTCCGACGCCCGCATCACCGCGTCGATGCGCACCATCGAGCACTGCCTCAAGGCCGGCGCCAAGGTCATGGTCGCCTCCCACCTCGGGCGCCCGACCGAAGGCGAGTTCAAGGAAGAGGATTCGCTGAAGCCCGTGGTCGACGTCATCGCGCAGAAGCTCGGCAAGAACATCCGCCTGATCCGCGAATGGACCGACGGCGGCTTCGACGTCGCCGACGGCGAGTTGGTGGTGCTGGAAAATTGCCGTGTCAACAAAGGCGAGAAGAAGAACGTCGACGAGACCGCGAAAAAATACGCCGCGCTGTGCGACGTCTTCGTGATGGACGCCTTCGGCACCGCGCACCGCGCCGAATCCTCGACCCACGGCATCGCCAAGTTTGCACCGACCGCTGCGGCCGGCATCCTGCTGACCGAAGAACTCGATGCGCTGGAGAAAGCGCTGGCCAACCCGGCACGTCCGATGGTTGCCATCGTCGGCGGTTCCAAGGTTTCCACCAAGCTGACCGTGCTGGAAGCGCTGGCCGAGAAGTGCGAACAGCTGGTGGTCGGCGGCGGCATCGCCAACACCTTCCTCAAGGCCACCGGCCACAACGTCGGCAAGTCGCTGTGCGAAGACGACCTGGTGCCGACCGCGCAAAAGCTGATCGAGAAGATGACCGCGCGCGGCGCGACCATTCCCATCGCCGTCGACGTCGTGTGCGGCAAGAGATTCGACGCCAACGAACCCGCCGTGCTGAAGGATGCAGGTGATGTGGCCGACGACGACATGATTTTCGACATCGGCCCGAAGAGCGCGCAGGAACTCGCCGACATCATCATGAAGGCCGGTACCGTGGTGTGGAACGGCCCGGTCGGCGTGTTCGAGTTCGACCAGTTCGGCGAAGGCACCAAGACCATCGCCATGGCGATCGCCAACACCAACGCCTTCACCCTGGCCGGCGGCGGCGACACCATTGCCGCGATCCAGAAGTACGACATCTACGACAAGGTGAGCTACATCTCCACCGCCGGCGGCGCCTTCCTCGAATACCTCGAAGGCAAGGTCCTGCCTGCCGTGGCGATTCTGGAGGAGCGCGCGGCAGGTTAAGCTGCCGCAGAGAGTCGAGAGTCGAGAGCCGAGAGCAAGGCCTCCACGCTCCCGACTCACCACTCTCCACTCTCGACTAGAAAAAACATGATCCGCAGAACCAAAATCGTCGCCACCCTCGGCCCCGCCTGTTCCGATGCCAAAACCCTGGACCGGATGATGGAAGCCGGCCTGGATGTGGTGCGTCTCAACTTTTCCCATGGCACGGCGCAGGACCACATCGACCGCGCCGAGCTGGTGCGCTCACTGGCGCGCGCGCGCGGCCGCGCGGTCGGTGTGCTGGTCGACCTGCAGGGCCCGAAAATCCGCATCGGCAAGTTCAAGGACGGCAAGATCACGCTGGCCAACGGCGACACCTTCATCCTCGACGCCGCCTGCGCGCTGGGCGACCAGACCCGGGTCGGCCTCGACTACAAGGAGTTGCCGAACGATGTGAAGCGCGGCGTGACGCTGCTGCTGGACGACGGCCGCATCGAGTTCTGGGTCGAGGAAGTGAAAGGCACGGAAATCATCTGCAAGGTGGTGCAGGGCGGCGTGCTGTCCAACAACAAGGGCATCAACCGCAAGGGCGGCGGCCTGTCGGCGGCCGCGCTGACCGAGAAGGACATCGAGGACATCAAGACCGCCGCGGCGCTGAATGCCGACTACCTGGCGGTGTCGTTCCCGCGCAGCGGGGCCGACATGCGGCAGGCGCGCGAACTGCTGCGCGCAGCCGGCGGCAAGAGCCAGCTGGTGGCCAAGATCGAGCGCACCGAGGCGATCGAGCACCTGGAAGAGATTCTTGAAGCGTCCGATGCCATCATGGTGGCGCGCGGCGACCTCGGGGTGGAAGTCGGCGATGCCGCGGTGCCTGCGCTGCAGAAGCGCATGATCCGCATGGCGATCGAGCGCAACAAGGTCGTCATCACCGCCACCCAGATGATGGAGTCGATGATCACCAGCCCGATCCCGACCCGCGCCGAAGTCTCCGACGTCGCCAACGCGGTGCTCGACGGCACCGATGCGGTGATGCTGTCGGCCGAAACGGCGGCCGGCCAGTTCCCGGTCGAGGCGGTGCAGGCGATGGACCGCGTGTGTCTGGAGGCGGAAAAGGAAGACGAGCCGGGCTTCACCAAGGAACGGCTCGACCACAGTTTCCTGCGCCCGGACGAGGCGATCGCGATGTCGGCGGTGTTTACTTCGGTGCACCTCAACATCAAGGCGATCGCCGCGCTGACCGAATCCGGCAACACTTGTTTGTGGATGAGCCGTCTCTCCACCCGGGTGCCGATCTATGCCTTGACGCCCGAGGTGCAAACCCGTAGAAAAGTCACGCTTTTCCGCGGCGTCTATCCTATCAATCTGAAAACCGCCAGCAAGGAACGCGATGCGTTGCTGGCCGAAGCCGAAGAAGAGCTGCGGCGGCGTGGCGCGGTGCGCGACGGCGACCTGATCCTGCTGACCATCGGCGAACCGATCGGCCAGTCGGGCGGCACCAACACCATGAAGATCGTCCGCGTGGGCGATTCCAAAAAATCCTGATTCTGCAAGAAACAGCTCGCTGCAACTTTTTAACCTAGGAGAGTGTAAATGGCCCTGATTTCCCTTCGTCAACTGCTCGACCATGCCGCCGAAAACGGCTATGGCTTGCCCGCATTCAACGTCAACAACATGGAGCAGGTCCAGGCCATCATGCAGGCCGCCGCCGCCGTGGATTCCCCGGTGATCCTGCAGGGTTCCGCAGGCGCGCGTTCCTATGCCGGCGAACCTTTCCTGCGCCACCTGATCCTGGCGGCGATCGAAATGTATCCGCAGATTCCCGTCTGCATGCACCAGGACCACGGCGCGTCCCCCAGCATCTGCTTCCGCTCCATCCAGTCCGGCTTTTCCTCGGTGATGATGGACGGCTCCCTGGGCACCGACGGCAAGACCCCGTCGACCTATGAGTACAACGTCGCCACCACCGCCAAGGTATCCGAACTGGCGCACGCCTGCGGCGTGTCCGTCGAAGGCGAACTGGGCTGCCTCGGCTCTCTGGAGACCGGCATGGCGGGTGAAGAAGACGGCCATGGCGCCGAAGGCGCGCTGGATCACAGCCAGTTGCTGACCGACCCCGACGAAGCCGCTGATTTCGTCACCAAGACCCGCGTGGACGCACTGGCCATCGCCATCGGCACCTCGCACGGCGCCTACAAGTTCACCCAGAAGCCCACCGGCAAGGTGCTGCGCATCGACCGCGTGAAGGAAATCCACGCCCGCATCCCCAACGTGCATCTGGTCATGCACGGCTCGTCTTCCGTGCCGGAAGACTGGCTCGCCATCATCAACAGCTACGGCGGCGACATGGGCCAGACTTATGGCGTGCCGGTCAGCGAAATCGTGGAAGGCATCAAGAACGGCGTGCGCAAGGTCAACATCGACACCGACCTGCGCATGGCGTCCACCGGTGCCATCCGCAAGCACCTGGCTGAAAACAAGGCCAACTTCGATCCGCGCAAATTCCTCAAGGAAGCCACCAAGGGCATGAGCGACATCTGCAAGGCGCGTTACGAAGCCTTCGGCTCCGCCGGCATGGCCAGCAAGATCGGCAAGGTCTTCAACCTGGAAGAAATGCAGAAGCGTTACGACAAGGGCGAACTGGATCCCAAGGTCAACTGATCGCAGGGTTTGGATCGAAAGGGGACGCCGCGGCGTCCCCTTTTTCATGTGCGATCAGAACTTTCTGCCATACTGGACAAGACAGTACCGGATCAATACAATTATTTAAGGATATTGTTATCCGCTTATATGGAGAGTCGATATGAAGCAACTTGCCGCCCTGATCGCCCTGGCCGTTCCGCTTTACGCCGTCCCTGCGCACGCCAGTCCGGAGCTTGCCGCCAAGAGCAAATGCATGACCTGCCATCAGGTCGATAAAAAGGTGCTGGGTCCGTCGTTCAAGGAAATCTCCGCCAAGTACAAGGGCCAGAAAGGCGCCGAGGCGATGCTGACCGATGGCATGCTGAAAGGCGTCAAGGGCAAGTGGGGCAAGATCCCGATGCCGCCGCAGAAGATTGCGCCGGCTGATGCCCAGACGCTGGCGAAGTGGATCCTGTCGCTGTAAAGGCCTGAAAGTCTTATCCGAGCATCGCCTTCAAGGCGGCCAGGCGATTGCTGCCGCTGGATTTGGCGTCGGCATCGGCGGGCTGGTCGGGCTGCCGCACGTCGTCGCCGAGTTCGTCGATGAAGCGCGACGGATCGCAAACGACCGTTTCGCGCGCGCGCTTGCGGCGCGAACAGTACGACAGCGTGAGCGACTTCTTGGCCCGGGTGACGCCAACATACATCAGGCGGCGCTCCTCTTCCAGCCGGCCTTCGTCCACCGCATCGCGGTGCGGCAGGATGTTTTCCTCGACGCCGACCAGAAACACATGGCCGAACTCCAGCCCCTTGGCGGCGTGCAGTGTCGATAGCCGCACCGCATCGGACTCTTCCTCCTCGCGGCCTTCCAGCAGCGTGATCAGCGCGATGGTCTGCGTCAGTTGCAGCAGATTCTTCTCGTCCTCTTCGCCCTTCTTGGCGATCCAGGCGGCGAATTCCAGCACGTTGTTCCACTTGCTCTGCGCCGCACGCTGGTCGTCCTGGTCGAACAGGTAGACCTCGTAGTCGATCGACTTCAGTAGTTCGTCCAGCAGTTCGCCCGCCGGTTCGCGGGCGACGCGTTCCTCGATGCGGTTGATGAAGTTGCAGAATTCGACCAGCGGCGCCAGCTGGCGCTCGCCGATCTGCGCCGCGGCGGCGGCCGAGAACACCGCCTCGAACAGGCTTACGTGCAGGGTGGCGGCGACTTGGCCGAGCTTCTCCAGGGTGGCGGCGCCGATGCCGCGTTTAGGTGTGGTGACCGCACGGATGAAGGCGGGATCATCGTCGCTGTTGGCGATCAGGCGCAGATACGAGATGACGTCCTTGATTTCGGCGCGGTCGAAGAACGACTGCCCGCCGGATAGCTGATACGGCACCTTCTCGTTGCGTAGAGCCTGCTCGAACACGCGCGCCTGGTAGTTGCCGCGGTAGAGGATGGCGTAGTCGCGCCATTCGGTGCGGTGCTGGAACTTGTGCGACAGCAGCCGCATGACGACCGATTCGGCCTCATGCTCGTCGTCCTTCGTCGGCATCACCTGGATGGGGTCGCCGAGACCGAGGTCGCTCCACAGGCGCTTCTCGAACAGCTTGGGGTTGTTGGCGATCAGGCTGTTGGCGGCCTTCAGGATGCGGATGGTCGAACGGTAGTTCTGCTCCAGCTTGACCAGATGCAGGTGCGGATAGTCCTCGCGCAACTGGCGCAGGTTGTCTGCCGAGGCGCCGCGCCAGCCGTAGATCGCCTGGTCGTCGTCGCCCACCGCGGTGAACGCGGCGCGCACGCCGGTCAGCTTCTGCAGCAGCCGGTACTGTGCCACGTTGGTGTCCTGGTATTCGTCCACCAGGATGTGGCGCAGGCGGTTCTGCCATTTTTCGCGCAGCTCGGCGTGGGTATCCAGTAATTCCGCCGGCAGGCGGATGAGGTCGTCGAAATCGACCGCTTGGTAGGCGCGCAGGGTGGCGTCGTAACGGTCGTAAATTTTTGCGTAAGCGCGGGCGTTGTCGTCCTCCGCAGTTTGCAGCGCGGCCGCAGGGGACTTCAGTTCGTTCTTCCACAGCGAGATGCGGTTCACCGCACGGCGTATTTCCTGCTTGTCGGTGGTCTTGAGAATTTCCGAAATGATGCCCATCGCATCGGCCGAATCGAGGATGGAAAACGCCGGCTTCAGCTCGGCGAATTTGGCGTCCTCGCGCAGCATCCGCAGACCCATCGAGTGGAAGGTGGTGACGATCAGGCCCTTGGTACTGATTTTATTAAAGGCATCGCCCTGGGTCAGCTTGGCGGCGCGCTCAGCCATCTCGCGCGCGGCCTTGTTGGTGAAGGTGATGGCGGCGATCGAACCGGGCTTGTAGCCGCACTCGCCGATCAGGTAGGCGATCTTGTGGGTGATGACCCGGGTCTTGCCCGAGCCGGCGCCGGCCAGCACCAGCAGCGGGCCGTCGAGGTACTTCGCCGCTTCGCGTTGCGGCGGGTTGAGCGCGGACAGCAGGCTCATGCCGCGCCGAATTCGCGGGTCAGATACGCATTGATGGCGTTCGAATCGTACAGCCAGGTCGTTTCGCCGTCGGCGGCGGCGATCCGCAGGCAGGGCACCTGCGGCTTGCCGCCGCCGGCGATCAGGGCGGCGCGATGCGCATCGTCATGCTGGGCATTGCGCAGTTCGACATCGAGCGACAGCCGCCGCAGGGTCCGCCGCGTCTTCAGGCAGAACGGGCAGGTGGGGAAGTGGTACAGAGCCAGATCGCGCGTGCGCGCGTCGACGGCCGCCTGCTCGGCGACCGGGCGCTCGACCCCCTTGGGCTGGGTGAGCCGGTTTCCGAGCAGCAGAAAGGGCGTGAGGATCAGGCGAACGGTACGGAAGAAGAGGCGGATCAGGGGTTTCATGGCGCAGGCGTCACAAGAGGTTCAGGCGGGAGCGCTATGATGCGGGTCAACACAGCGTAAAGCGAAACCGTATTTTATATGCCTACCTATGCCATTGGCGATCTCCAGGGTTGCCAGACGTCCCTGCTGCGCTTGCTGGATGAAGTGAAATTCGACCCGGCGGCCGACCGGCTGTGGCTTGTCGGCGATCTGGTCAACCGCGGGCCGGACTCGCTGGCGGTGCTGCGATTCGTCAAGAGCCTGGGCGAGGCCGCCGTCTGCGTGCTCGGCAATCACGATCTGCACCTGCTGGCGCTGGCCGAAGGCCATGGGCGCGCGCACAAGGGCGACACGCTCGATGACGTTCTGGCGGCACTCGACCGCGACGAACTGCTGGCCTGGCTGCGCGGTCGCAAGCTCGCCTGGCGCGAAGGCGATGTGCTGATGGTGCATGCGGGGGTGTTGCCGGGCTGGACGCCGGACGACACCATGGAGCGGGCGGCGGAAGCCGAGGCGGCGCTGCAGGGGCCGCACTACCGAGACTTTTTCGCGCAGATGTACGGCAACGCGCCGGTCGCATGGGATGCGGATCTCAAAGGGGTCGAGCGCCTGCGCGTGATCGTCAACGCCTTCACCCGCCTGCGCTATTGTTCGGCGGATGGCGAGATGGAATTCCACCACAAGGGCGCACCCGGCACGCAGCCGGCCGGCTGGTTGCCGTGGTTCGATGTGCCGGGGCGGCGCAGTGCGGCGGCGACGGTCGTCATCGGCCACTGGTCGACCCTCGGGCTCATCAACCGCAGCGACCTGATTGCGCTGGATACCGGCTGCCTGTGGGGCGGCCGGCTGACCGCAGTCAGGCTGGAAGATCGGCAGGTGTTTGCGGTGCAGTGTCCGCAGGCGCGACACCCAAAAGCCTAGCGGTGGCGGCTTCAGCCTGCGCCGCCAGATCGCGCCGGTGGCCGCTGGGCAGGATGGGGTCGCCGAAGTGCAGCTCGGCAACGAGGCCGGGTTCGCCGGCGATCTGTTTCAGGCTCTGCCACATGCTGATGTCGTCGATGTAGGCGGGCGCTGCGCTGTACTCGCCCGCCAGGGTGCGGTAGCGCAGGGCCGCCGGCACGATCGGGCAGCTCAGTTCGACCGCCGGCTGCAGCAGCGAGGGCATGAAGCGCCGCAGCGCGCGCCCGTCGCCGGTGGTGCCTTCAGGGAATACCGCCACCCAGGCCCCCCCTTGCATCAGGGCGCGCATTTCGGCGTTGACGCGCTTGGTGTCGGCACGGCGGCCGCGTTCGATGAACAGGGTGCCGGTCTTGTGCGCCAGCCAGCCCGCCACCGGCCAGTTGCGCACTTCGGCCTTGGAGACGAAGTGCACCCGATGGACGGCGAAGATGAGGTAAATATCCAGCCATGAGACGTGGTTGCACACCAGCAGTGCGCCGGTCGGCAGGCCGGGCGCGGCGGTCGCGTGCAGCCGCACGCCCAGCACCCCGACCAGACGGCGCGCCCAGGCCATGATGCGGCGGTCGCGCTGCGCGGGGCTGAGTAGCGGAAACACCAGCCCAGCCAGTATTACGCCCCAGACGAGATGCAGCACCAGCAGGCTGATGCGGATGGCACGACGCAGGACGGGGGGCAGGTAGGCAAGACTCACCCTTGCATTGTAAGACTCAAAGCAGGAGACGGCGGGCATAGCCTTGATTGAGCTGCTTCAGCGGCAGCAGCATCAAGAGGTCGGCGGTGTTGAAATCGGGATCCCAGGCGGGTTCGCCGCACACCATGGCGCCGAGCCGGGTATAGCCCTTGATCAGCGGCGGCAGCGCGGCCATCCGGCCGTCGTCGAGCGATTCGACCGGCAGGCGGGTGCGCGGCGTGACGTGCCACTCGACCGGGGCCAGATGGCGTTCGGCGAGCTGGCGATGCACGCTGGCGGCGATGTGGCCGCCGTCGGCCATGCCGATGCTGGCGCAGCCGACGATGGTTTCGTGGCCGTAGCGCGTCATGTAGTCGGCCAGTCCAACCCACAGCCGGGCGATGACGGCGCCGCTGCGATGCGCCGGGTGGACGCACGAACGTCCCAGTTCGGCCATGCGTGGGCGCAGGAAATTCAGCCGGGTGAGGTCGAATTCCTGCTCGGCGTAATAGCTGCCGACGCGCTTGGCGGCTTCGGGGGGCAGGATGCGGTAGGTGCCGACGACTTCGCCGCTGGCGAGATCGCGCACCAGCAGGTGGTCGCAGTAGGGGTCGTACAGGTCGATATCGTGTCCCGGCAGGATGGACGACAGACGGGCGCCCATTTCCTCGGAGAATACCCGGTAGCGCAGGCGCTGCGCTTCGCGGATCTCGCTGTCGTCCACCGCCAGCGACACGTGATAGCGGCTGGCGGGGACGGATTGAACAGGGCTGCGAACGTTGAGCATGGGGCACTCCCATTGATGGAATGCGCCCAGCTTAGAGAGGCGGTGTTAACCCGGTTTGACGTTCAGGTTGCGGAATGATGACCGCTTGCCGTGCTCAGTGCGACACGCGTGTGGTGCCGCCGCCCGACACCACGCGCACGCGATCGCCCACGCGGAATGCCTCATCGGCCGCCTGGGTGACGGCGAGCAGCCGTCCGGAATCGAGCTTGACCGTGATTTCCACGCCCTTCTGGCGAGTCACGGCCTCTTCCGCCGCGGCGCCGCCCAGGCCGCCCAGCACGGCGCCGACGGTGGCACCGACCACGCTGCCGCGGCCGCCGCCGACGGTGCTTCCGGCCACGCCGCCGACCACGGCGCCCGCGCCGGCGCCGATCGGCGTCTTGGTGCCTTCGAGATTCACCTCGCGCACCGATTCCACGATGCCCATCTGCACTTCCTGCACGCTGCGGGCCTGGCTGCGGCTATAGTCCTTGCCCCCCAGTCCGGCCGGGCAGCCTGCCAGCAGCAGCGTGCTGGCGGCGATCAAGGCAACGGCAAATGTCCTGTTCATGATGGGCTCCTGTGTTTACTCGAAAGCGTAGCCAAACTGGGCATGGAACGCGCTGGCGATCTCGTCGCGGCCGGGGCGGTGGTTCTGTCCGCCGCGCTGCGCGATCTTGATCGCACCCATGAGACTGCCCAGACGGCCGGAGGTTTCCCAGTCGAACCCGCGGGTGATGCCGTACAGGATGCCGCTGCGATAGGCGTCGCCGCAACCGGTGGGGTCGAGGATGGCTTCGGGGCGCACCGCCGGGATGTCGATCTGGCCGCCCGCCGTGTGGATCACCGAGCCTTCGGCGCCGCGCGTCACGATCAGCGCCTGGACGTGGTGCGCCAGCGCCGCCAGGCTTTCGCCGGTGCGGGTCTGCAGCAGTTCGGCCTCGTAGTCGTTGAGGATGACGTAGCTCGACTTGTGGACGCATTCCAGCAGTTCCTCGCCGGAGAACAGCGGCATGCCCTGGCCGGGGTCGAACACGCACGGCACCCCGGCCTCGTGGAAGCCGCGCACGTGGCGCAGCATGCCGTCGCGGCCGTCCGGCGAGACGATGCCGAGCTTGACGTCCGGCACCTGGCGCACGTCGTTCTCGTGCGAGTAGTTCATCGCGCCGGGATGGAAGGCGGTGATCTGGTTGTCGGCGAGATCGGTGGTGATGAAGGCCTGCGCGGTGTAGGTGCCGGCGACGTGGCGGATGTAGTCGCGCGAAATGGCATGCGCGTCGAGGCGTTCCGCGTAGGGGGCGAAGTCGTCGCCGACGGTCGCCATGATCAGCGGCTCGCCGCCCAGCAACTTCAGGTTGTAGGCGATGTTGCCGGCGCAGCCGCCGAATTCGCGGCGCATCTCGGGCACTAAAAAGGACACGTTCAGCATGTGGATCTTGTCGGGCAGGATGTGGTGCTTGAAGTGGTCCTGGAACACCATGATGGAGTCGAAGGCGAGGGAACCGCAGATGAGGGTGCGCATGATGGTTATGGGTTGAAAATGACAGCGTGGATTATACGCAGGCCGTTGTGGCGGCGATTCACGGAAGAATCACGCGCCTGACCGCGCACGGTCAGGCAGCGCGGCCATATTGTGGTGGAACGTGCCGATACTGACGCACGCCGCACCGAAGTGCCCGGGGTCCTGCAGAAAGCGGCGTAGGCGCCTCGTTCAGAGCATCAGCGTGATGCTGGCCACGGCCGCACCCAGCAGCGCGCCCACCAGCACATCGCTCATGTAGTGTAGTCCGAGCACCAGGCGCGAGGCCGCGACCAGCGCAGTGAACGGCCACACCAGCCAGCCCAGCGCGGGGTAATGGGCGGTGGCGACGAGGCTGAACACCACCGCGTGCAGGGTATGGCCGGAGGGGAAACTGAAGCGGTCGAGCGGCGCGGTCAGGCAGCAGATGGTCGGGCAGGCCTGATACGGACGCGGCCGTTCGGTGGCGCCTTTCAGCCACTTGTAGATCAGCGTGCCGGCCAAGCCCGCCACGATCATGTGCAGCACGGCCGCAATCGCTTCCCAGCCATACCAGGCGAGCAGGGTCAGCATCAGCGCATACCAGAACACGCCGTCGCCGAGCCGGCTGGCGAGCCTGAACAGTCCGATTTCCCACTCGGGCAGACGCACGCCGTTGAGGCGTTCGAGCCAGGCGTGTTCGCGGGCGGCCAGTCGATTCAGGCCGTGGAGGGCAAGCAGATTCAGACGACGCTGCATGGCGGGCTCCTTGTCAATGGGTGGGAGCGACGGATGTCCAGTCCAACTGAACGTCGGCCGCGGGCTCCGGCAGGGCGAGGCGCAGCAGCACCCGCTCGAAGTTGTCGATAATGGCGTCCCACGACAACTGCGCGGCACGCGCGGCTGCCGCTGTGCCGAGGCGGCGCTGCTGGGCGGTGTCCGGGGCCAGCGACACCGCCTGGGCAATGAATGCGTCTTCGTCCTCCAACTGCGCCTTGAGACCGTTTTCGCCGTGGCGGATGACTTCCTCGGCGGCGGCGCAATCGTAGGCCACGACGGCAAGCCCTGAGGCCATGGCCTCGATGGTGACGTTGCCCCAGGTCTCGGTCAGGCTGGGAAACAGGAACACGTCGCCGCAGGCGTAATGCGCGGCGAGCGCCTCGCCGACCTGGGTGCCGCAGTAGATGGCGTCGGGGCGCCGGGCCTGCCACAGCGCGCGCTCGGGGCCGTCACCCACCAGCACCAGGCGGGTGGCGGGATGGGCCTCGCGCATGGCGTCGAAGGCGCGGAACACCAGCACCAGGTTCTTTTCGGCGGCCAGGCGCCCCACATACAGCGCCACCGTCTCGTTCTCGCTGACCCCCCAGCGCGCGCGCAGGGACGGGTCGCGGCGGCCAGGGTTAAACAGCTTGGCGTCGATGCCGCGGCCGATGATCTCGATGTTCTCGTAGCCGTAGCCAAGCAGTTCACGGCGGATGCCATCGGTCGGCACCAGCGTGACGGCGGCCTTGCTGTGGAACTTGCGCAGGTAGGCGACGATGGCGCGGCGCAGCAGGCCGAAGCCGTAGTGGCTGCTGTAGCTGTGGAAATTGGTGTGGAAGTCGCTCGCCACCGGCAGGCGCAACTTGTTGGCTGCCGCCAGTGCCGACCAGCCGAGCGGGCCTTCGGTGGCGATCTGCACAACGTCGGGACGCTGCCGGGTCCACAGCTGGGTCAGCGCACCCTTTGCCGGCAGCCCCATTTTCAGCCCCTCGTAGCGCGGCAGGGCGATGCCGCGCTGCAGGTGTTCGCCGAAGGTGGCAGTGGGCTGCGGCTGGTCGTCGGCGTGCTGGCGCGGACGAATCAGCTGCACCTGGTGGTTGCGTACCTGCAGCCCGTCGACCAGGCGGCCGAGCGTCATCGCCACACCGTTGACTTCGGGCGGATAGGTTTCGGTCACCACCGCGATGCGTAACTGCGGACGCATCGACGGCAAGGTCTGGCAGGTGAATTCGGCTGCATCCATGGGCAGAGCATGCGCATGCTCTGCGATAAACGGATGAAGCGAAGATGACGCTTTGGTGACGCAGCAGCCGCTAGTGTCGTGAATCAGAAATATCGAACGGCGTTTTTTTCCGCATGGCGGCGTTGCTCGTCGTTGCCATGGTCTCGGCTATGTCGCCCCCGCGCCTTGCCCTGCGAAAAAATCCATCCGTTTTGTGTTGTTCCCCTATTTCTGATTCACGACACTAGGCGGCGAGCGGCAATGCCTCGTGTGCGATCGCGCGCAGCAGCAGGATGTCGCGGTAGGCGCCGGGCTCGAAGCCGATACGCGTGCCGCCGCGCTGGTCGTAGATCAGTTCCTTGAAGAAATCGTCGATGCGGGGCGTGTTCCACTCTTCCACCAGCCTGTCGAGCAGGTGCGGATACGCCTCCAGCCCCTGGCTCGGCTCGCTGTCCTGCGAGATCGGGTGCCCGGTGAGGTTGACGTTGAAATGGCGGCGGCATTCGGCGCTGGCCGCCGCGTATCCTTCCACGTCCCCGCTGCGATGCAGCAGGTCGAGCAGCAGCAGCCAGGGCACCGGCGATTCGGTCGGCGCCTCGCGCAGATGTTCCTGCAGCAGATGCATGGCGAGATCACCGTGGCCGTGGGCCATGTAGACTTCCGCCTGGTCGAGGATGTCATCCTTGATCTCGGTGCTTTCCTGCAGCGTTGGCGGGGCAATTTCAGGCCACCGCGGTTCGGGCTGGGATTGGGGCGCCACCCCGGCCTCCGGCTTTGGCATCGCAGGGGTCTCCGTCCACGGGGCGTCGTCGAGGATGAGCGGCGGCGGGTGGCGGCTGAGGCGCAACCAGACAACCAGGGTGCCGGCGCCGGCGATCAGGCCGGTGAACAGGAGATACAGGGGCCATTGCGCAGGCTGCCCCGGAACGGGCGGCGCGGCGACGGCGGGTGCGGCGGCACGCCGGGCCTCAAGCTCGGTATTGCGTTGCTGGAGCGCAAGCAACTGTGCCTTGAGGTGCGCAAGCTTGCGCGACAGGGCCGTGTTTTCATCCGACAGTTCGGTGGCGGTCAGGCTCACGGGGCGGGGACGTGCCAGGTCCGGCAGATTGGTGTCGAGCCGCAGGGCGAAAGGTGCGTCCGCCGTGTGCGGCCTGCCGGACAGCACCAGCCGCGGCGTGCTGTCCACCTTGGCGGCCCGCGCGACGGGTACTGCAGGCTGCAGCGGGCGGGGGGCGGAGCTTGCGCGCGGGGCTGCGCGCCTGGGACGGGCCTGGGACACAGGCTCACGCGGCGTGCTGTCCGCAACCGTGGGGGCGGCCGTCGGCACGGTTGCGGCCGGACTGACCGCGGGCGCGACCTGTTCAGGCGGGTCGAGCAGGACCACGTAATCGCGTTGCAAGCGTCCCCCGCAATCGGAAACCAGTACAAACTGTGCGATGGGATACTGAACGGCTTGCGGGGTGCGGATGTGCAGCAGGGTTTGCTCGCCGGTCTGCTCGATGCTCAATTGTGCCCGCAGGGGCGGGGCGATGCTGTTATTGCCGGGCGCCAAGCTGAAACAGTCCGCCGCGGCCGCCGCACTGGCGCCCAGAATAGTGACGGTGGCATGCAGCGGCTGGCCCAGGCGGGAGCGCACATCCAACTCGCCCAGCCCGAGGGCGGCGGCGGCGCCAGCATGACCGAGACTCAGCAGGAGACAGACGGTTTTGAGATTCACACGCTCATTAGAACAAGGGGTACGCCTTCCATCCTTCTACCGGCTATTTATGCCCCGACTTGAGCGAATGACGCGATATTAGCCGATTCGGGGCCGGCTCACCCCAGCAGCACCAGCGACCACACGGCCACGACGTTGACCAGCGCAATCATCACGGCGGCACTGCCCATGTCCTTGGCGCGTTTGATGAGCAGGTGGTGTTCCAGCGAGATCCGGTCGACCGCGGCCTCGACCGCCGAATTCAGCAGTTCGACGATCAGCACGCCGAGCACCGCGGCGATCATCAGCGCGCGCTCAATACCGGTGTCGCCAAGATAGAGCGCGAGCGGAACCAGCAGCGCCGCGAGAAACACTTCCTGGCGGAACGCGTCCTCGTGCCTGAAGGCGGCAGTCAGCCCGGCCCACGAGTAGCCCGCCGCGTTCAGCACGCGCTGCAGGCCGGTCTTGCCCTTGAACGGACTTTCGGTCGGGGTGGGTGTGGCGTTTGCCCCTTTATGCCCTTCAGGGTGTTCCCCCGCTTGCGGGGGATTACCAGCGACTTGCCCGCTTGCGGGCTTAGTCGAATGGTTAGTTGTTCCACCAGGGTTGGGGAGAGGGGGCGCAGCCTTGGGCTCGGTCATGCGGCGGGCTTGTAGGCCAGATCGAGTTCGCGCGCCGCCTTGACGTCGTCCAGACGCCGCACCGGCAGGCTGTAGGGCGCGCCCTTCACCAGGTCGGGCGTGGTTTCGGCTTCGTGCTTGATGGCCTTCATCGCCGCGACGAAACCGTCGAGCGTTTCGCGGCTTTCGGTTTCGGTCGGCTCGATCAAGAGGCACTCCGGCACCAGCATCGGAAAGTAGGTGGTCGGCGCGTGGTAGCCGTAGTCGAGCAGGCGCTTGGCGAAGTCCATCGCCGAGACGCCGGTGGCGTCCTTCAGCTTCTTCAGCGTGACGATGAATTCGTGGCTGGCGCGGCGGCTCGGGTAGGCCAGGTCGAAGCCGGCCTCGCGCAGTTTCGCCATCAGGTAGTTGGCGTTGAGCGTGGCGTATTCGGCGACGCGATGCATGCCCTCGCCGCCCAGCAGGCGCGCGTAGATATAGGCGCGCATCAGCACCCCCGCGTTGCCCATGTTGGCGCTCATGCGGCCGATCGACTGCGGCAGGTCGGCCTCGGTCGCCAGGCGGTAGAAGCCGTTTTCGTTCAGCACCAGCGGAATCGGCATGAAGGGCAACAGCCGCGTCGACACGCCCACCGGGCCCGCGCCCGGTCCGCCGCCGCCGTGCGGGGTGGAGAAGGTCTTGTGCAAATTCATGTGGATGACGTCGAAGCCCATGTCGCCCGGACGCACCTTGCCGAGGATGGCATTGAGGTTGGCGCCGTCGTAGTAAAGCAGGCCGCCGGCGTCATGGACGATCTTCTGGATGTCGGCGATGGTCTTCTCGAACACGCCCAGCGTCGACGGATTGGTCAGCATCAGGCCGGCGGTGTGCGGGCCGACCGCGGCTTTCAGCGCAGCGAGGTCGACGGAGCCGGTGGCGTCGGTGGGGATTTCCTTGACCGTGTAGCCGCACATCGTCGCCGTGGCCGGGTTGGTGCCGTGCGCCGCGTCCGGCACGATGATTTCGCGCCGCGCGGTGTCGCCGCGCGCGTCGTGGTAGGCGCGGATCATCGCCACCCCCGCGAACTCGCCGTGCGCGCCCGCCATCGGCGCCATCGACACCCCGGCCATGCCGGTGACGTCCTTCAGCATTTCCTGCAGTTCGAACATGCTGGCAAGGAAACCCTGGCCGGTCTCGTCCGGGCTCGCCGGATGACGCGCCAGGAACTGCGGCAGCATCGCCAGCGAATTGCACGCGCGCGGGTTGTACTTCATGGTGCAGGAACCGAGCGGGTAGAACTGCGTGTCGATGGAGAAGTTGAGCTGCGAAAGTCGCGTGTAATGGCGCACCACGTCGAGCTCGGAGACTTCGGGCAGCGCGGGCGCGTCCTTGCGCTTGAGCGCGGCGGGCAGATCGTCGAGGCTGCCGCTGGCGGCGGGCAATTGGGCGGCAGCGGTGCGGCCGGGGTGGGAATGGTCGAATATCAGCATGGTTGAAATCTTGTGTCGGTGTAGAGAGGTTGCGCGGTGGCGGGTTTACTTCAGCGCTGCCAGCGCGGCTTCGTAGTCGGGCTCCTGGCGGATCTCGGGGACGAGTTCAGTGTGCACGACCCGGTTGTTTTCGTCGATCACGACAATGGCGCGCGCGGTGATGCCTTCGGTCGGCCCGTCCACGATCAGCACGCCGTAGTCGCGGGCGAACTGGCGGCTGCGCATCATCGACAGGGCCATGACCTGCCCGGTGCCTTCCGCCGCGCAGAAACGCTTCTGCGCGTAGGGTAGGTCCGCCGACACGATCAGCATCATCGCATTCGGGTACGCGGCGGCCGCCTCGTTGAACTTCTTGGTGGACAGCGAACAGGTCGGCGTGTCAAGGCTCGGCACGATGCTCAAGAGCTTTTTTTTGCCCCTGAAGCTCGCCAGCGTCACGTCGTTCAGGTCGGCGTCGACCAGCCGGAAGTCGGGTGCGGCGCTGCCGACCTCGGGCAGTTCGCCGTTGGTGTGGATGGGGCTGCCGTAGCGCGTGATCTGGGCCATGGTGAAGTCTCTTACTTCAGGGCGGCGAACGCGGGTTCGTAGTCGGGCTCGACGGTCAGCTCCGGCCCCATCTGCGCGTACAGCACCTTGTCGTTCTCGTCGAGCACCAGGGTCGAGCGCGCGGTGAGGCCGGCGAGCGGGCTGTCGGTCAGCAGCACGCCGTAATCCTTGGCGAACTGGCGATCGCGCATCATCGACAGCGTGACCACGTTCGCGATCCCCTCGCCGCTGCAGAAGCGCGCCTGGGCGAACGGCAGATCGCAGGACACCACCAGCACCACCACGTCATCGCGGTTCCTGGCGAAATCGTTGAAGCGCTTGGTGCTGGCCGCGCAGACGCCGGTGTCGAGCGAATGCACGATGCTCAAGAGTTTCTTCTTGCCCTTGAAGTCGGCGAGCGACACGTCGCTGAGGTCGCCCGCCGTCAGCTTGAAGTCAGGCGCCTGGCTGCCGACCTTGGGCAGGTCGCAGCTGGTGTGCGAAGGGGTGCCTTTGAACAGAACGTCGGCCATGATCTTGCTCCTTGAGGGTTGAACAGCGTGGGGTTCAACTCTTGTATGCGCACGGCGGCGCTTCGCGCCGCTTCGAGAGGATGCGCTCCAGATGTTGCGCATAGTGGTCGAGGTCGGCGGCGGTCTTGGTTTCGGTGACGCACACCAGGATCGCCTGCCCGAGTTCGGGGTACCAGCCGGAAATATCCAGCCCACCGAGGATGCCCTGCGCGCGCAGCGCGCGCAGCACGTCCTTTGCGTTGTCGTTGAGCTTCAGCACCACTTCATGGAAAAAGGGATTGGCGAAGGCGCGCGTGACGCCTGGAATCGCCGTCAGCTTTTCAGCCAGCGCCACGGTGCCGGCATGGCTGTTTGATGCGACTTTTGCCAGTCCCTGCGGTCCCAGCAGCGCCATGTACTGCGTCGCCGCGGTGACCACCAGTCCCTGGTTGGTGCAGATATTCGAGGTGGCCTTGGAGCGGCGGATATGCTGTTCGCGCGCCTGCAGGGTCAGCGTGAAGCCGGGCTTGCCATCGAGGTCGACGGTGCGGCCGACGACGCGTCCCGGCATCTGCCGCACGAAATCCTGGCGGCAGCACATGAAGCCGAAGTAGGGCCCGCCCGAAGCCATCGGCGCGCCCAGCGGCTGGCCTTCGCCCACCGCGATGTCGGCGCCCACGATTTGATTATTCTGGCCGCCCCACTTGCCGGGCGCTTCCAGCACCGCCAGCGTGGTCGGGTTGACCAGCGCGATCGCCAGTGCGCCCTTGTCGTGCGACCAGTCCGCCATGGCGTGCACGTCTTCCAGCACGCCGAAGAAGTTGGGCTGCGGGATCACCAGGCCAGCGAAGCTGCCGGGATCGGCCGGCAACACGGTCTGGCCGGTGGCGGCGTCGTAGTCGAGCTCGACCAGTTCGATACCCTGGTTCCTGACAGTCGTGTTCACCACGCGGCGGTAGATCGGGTGCACCGTCTTCGGCACCAGCACGCGGCGCGAGGTCTTGTGCGAGCGCACGGCCATCAGCACCGCTTCGGCCAGCGCCGAGGCACCGTCGTACAGCGAGGCGTTTGAGACGTCGAGCCCGGTCAGCCGCGTCATCATGGTCTGGTATTCGTAGATCAGCTGCAGCGTACCCTGCGAGGCCTCGGCCTGATACGGCGTGTAGGCGGTGTAGAACTCGCCGCGCGTGGTGATCTGCCAGATCGCTGCCGGGATGTGGTGTTCGTAGACGCCGGCGCCGATGAAGTTGGACCAGAAGCCGTCGGCCGACGCGCGTTCCTGCATCAGCCGCGCCACCGCCATTTCCGGCAGGCCGTCGGGCACGTCCTTCAGCTTGCCGGTCTTCAGCGCGGGCGGGATTTCGTCGAACAGCGTCTCGATACTGGCGGCGCCGATGGCGCCGAGCATGGCGGAGACGTCTTCTTCAGTGTGGGGAATGAAGGGCATTTTTTCAGGGGTCAGGATTCAGGGATCAGGATTCAGGGAGGATTCAGTGCCCGGTTCAAGGCAGGCGCGGCGCAGCCGCACATCCCCTGACCCCTGACCCCTGAATCCTGGCCCCCTCCTCAGTGCGCTTCCGACTCGACCAGCTTCTGGTAGGCCGCCGCGTCGAGCAGTTCGGCGACGTCGCCGGCATTGGCGGGCTTCATCTTGAACATCCACGCGCTATAGGCGTCCTTGTTCACCGACTCGGGGCTGGCCTCGACGTCGCCGTTGGCGGCGATGACTTCGCCCGCGACCGGGGCGTAGACGTCAGACGCGGCCTTCACCGATTCGACCACCGCGCATTCCTCGCCCTTGGTGAGGGTGCGCCCGGCGGCAGGGTTTTCGACGAACACCATGTCGCCGAGCAGGTCCTGCGCGTGGTGGGTGATGCCCACGGTCAGCGTGCCGTCGGCTTCGACGCGCACCCATTCGTGGCTGGGGGTGTATTTGAGGTCTGCGGGGATGTTCATCTTGTGTATTCCTGGTCTAGTTAGGGTTTCCAGGGATCAGGGATCAGGGACCAGGGGTCAGGGAGAAAAACGCGGCGCAGCCGCACCTTCCCTGAATCCTGAATCCTGAATCCTGACCCCTACTAAATCAATACCTTGCCGTTGCGAACGAACGGATACTTCACCACCTTCACACGGAGTTTCTTGTCGCGGATTTCGACTTCGACTTCCTCGCCCGGGGCGATGCCGAGCGGGATGCGGGCGAGCGCGATGGATTGCTGCATCGTAGGCGAAAAGGTGCCGGACGTGATCTCGCCGCCGCCGTTTTTCGTGATGACTTTCTGGTGGCTGCGCAGCACGCCGCGGTCGAGCAGGACGAGGCCGGCGAGCTGCTTCGTCACTTCGCTCTTTTCCAGTGCGGCGCGGCCGACGAAGTCGCGTTCGGTTTTCAAATCCACCGTCCAGGCGAGGCCGGATTCCAGCGGGCTGGTGGTTTCGTCCATGTCCTGGCCGTAGAGATTCATCCCGGCTTCCAGCCGCAGGGTATCGCGTGCGCCCAGCCCGATCGGCTTGCCGCCGGCTTCCATCAGCGCCTTCCAGAAAAAGGGCGCGGACTTCGCCAGCACCATCACCTCGAAGCCGTCCTCGCCGGTGTAGCCGGTGCGGGCGATGAACATCTCGCCCATGGCGGCGGCGTTGAAAGGCTTCAGATTCGCGGTGATCTGGTCGACGCCGGGCAGTGCCTCGTTCAGCGCCTGCGTGGCGTTGGGGCCCTGGATCGCGATCATCGCGAGATCGCGGCGCGGCGTGAGGGCGAGGCCCATACCCCAGTCGGCGTTCATTTTTTCCATCCAGGCGAGGTCCTTTTCCGCGGTGCCGGCGTTGACCACCAGGCGGAACCAGGATTCGTCCATGAAATAGATGATCAGGTCGTCGATGACGCCGCCGGCTTCGTTCAGCATGCACGAATACAGCGCCTTGCCGGACACCTGCAGCTTGTCGATGTTGTTGGCCACCAGCCGGCGCAGGAAGGCGCGTGCGTTGGCGCCCTTGATGTCGAGCGGCAGCATGTGGGAAACGTCGAACAGGCCGCAACCGGAACGCACGGTGTGGTGTTCCTCGATCTGCGAGCCGTAGTTGACCGGCATGTCCCAACCGCCGAAATCGACCATCTTGGCGCCGAGTTCGCGGTGGGTGGCGTTGAGCGGAGTTTGCTTGAGCATATAGAGCCTGTTTCAATAGAAATCATGTCCCGCGCCGCTTGCCTGCGGGATGCAGGGCAAGGCGCGGGGAGCGAAGTTTGGTTGTTCCAAATGAGCGAGCCGCAACACGGCCATGCGCCCGCAGGCAAGCGGCCCTCCGGGTTGAGACCAGAATCGGCGTCTGCGGTGTTGCAGCGCTTGGCAAGGGGATGGCCCTTGCCGGCGCGCTGCGCCTTGCATCCATCCGATTCTGGTCTCAACGCGGGACATGATTTCTATTGAAACAGGCTCTTGGCACCAAAAATAAAAAAGGGTGAAGCGCGGATTCGCTTCACCCCTCTGTCCTTGGTACCTGAGAGATTACGGCGTGCGGGTTTGAATCAATCCAGCTGAATCAGACCAGCGAGCCGCTGCCCCTTCGGTGGCGATCGTGCGATCGCGCTCTCCAGAGTGCTTTCCCAAGGTGTTGCTTGGGGTGTTGCGGTCCTTTTGCCTGAGCGATTCCGGGTGAATTGCGCCTTCGGCGGCATGCGGCGCATGCGCTCTCCCGCAACGGGAGTGCGAACTATACCGAAGAAGCTTCCGCCCAACCAGCCCCGGAGTCGGGCGGATCAATACGTCAGTTGCAGATCGAAGCCCATCGGCGCCAGGTCGCGTACGGTCAGGGGCAGGCTTAGCGCCTGCTCGCTGCGCGGCGGCAGTCCGTCGGCGATGCGCCGCGCGTCGCCGAGGTACTCGCTGGGGGCAAAGCTGCGGCGCGCCAGCGGACGATTGCGCTGATCGGTCAGGGTCAATACCAGCACCGGCCAGGCTTGGGCATGGCCGGCCCGGTTGCCGAGGGTGAGGGTGAGCCTGAGGCGGCCGCTGGCCTCGGTTTGCAGGTCGGAGCCGATGATCTGCAGGTGCGCCAGATTTTTCGGCAGCGAGAGCGTGCAGCCGAGCACGGTGCAGGCCTGTTCGAGGGCGGGGCGGGTCTGTGGCAGCCGGCTGACCAGGGTGTCGCGCAGGAAATAGGCGGTTTGCGCAAGCAGCAGCACCAGCAGCAGCGCACTGGCCATGCCCCATGCCCAGGCGGGGATGCGGCGCGGCGCAAAGCGAACGCGCGTCTTGCCCGGCAGGGGCGAGGCGTATTCGATGCGTGCCCTGGGCTGTGCCGCCACCGTGGCTGCGGTCGGCGCGGGTGAATGGGCGGGCGCAGCGGGTTCCGGCGGGTAGGTCGAGGGGGCGGGATAGATCTGCGGCAGCGGGCCGGGTTCGTCCGGCACCGCAATGTCGGGGTCGATCAGGATGATGGACGGCAGGTCGAGCGAGGCATCGCGCTGGATGATGCCGCGGGGGGTGTCGGCAGCCGTGATGTCTTCCGTGAGGGCGTCGGGTGTGGGCGTTGCTTCGTCCGCGGCCGCGGCGATTCCGGGCGCCGCCTCATGGGCTTCATGTTCGACTGGCGGCGCGGTTTCCGGCAGCGGGGCGGCAGCAAGCGGCGCGGGCGGAGGCAAGGGCGAGCCGTCTTCCAGCAGCAGGCTCGGCCGCGCATCGAAGGCAGCGCCGCACACGCCGCACTGCACCCAGCCCTGCGCGGCATCGAGCTGATCCGCCCCGAGGCGGAACACGCTGGCGCAGTGCGGGCAGGTGGTGCGGTATTTCACTGTTTGATTCCGGACAGCCGCACCCAGCCTTCATCGGTTACTGGCGGGTCGAAGACGAACCAGTCGCGGTAGACCGCCATCACCTCGTCAGCCTGTTCCGCCAGAATGCCGGACAGCACCAGATGCCCGCCTGGGCGCACCCGGCCCGCCAGCAGCGGCGCCATGCCCTTGAGCGGATTGGTGAGGATGTTGGCGACGACGACGTCATACTGCCCCGGGGGGAGCTCGCCCGGCAGGCAGAACTGAGCCGTCACCTGGTTGAGTGCCGCGTTGTCGCGCGAGGAGGCGACCGCCTGTTCGTCGATGTCGACGCCGTCGACCCGTGCCGCGCCGAGCTTGACGGCGGCAATGGCGAGGATGCCGGAGCCGCAGCCATAGTCCAGCAGCGTTTCGCCGCCGGCAAGCTGGGTATCCAGCCAGCGCAGGCACAGCCGCGTGGTGGGATGGCTGCCGGTGCCGAAGGCCAGGCCGGGGTCGAGCTTGAGGTTGATCGCGCTGCTGTCGGGGGCGTCATGCCAGGTCGGCACGATCCACAGGCGCGGCGAGATCGGGATGGGGTCGAACTGCGACTGGGTCAGGCGCACCCAGTCCTGTTCGGCCACGGTTTCGACCGTGTACTCGGCAGGCAGGGGGACGCCTGCCTGTTGCGCGGCGGCGGCCAGCGTCTCTGCCACATCCGCGTGTTCTTCCAGTAGCACCACCGCAATGCTGTGCGGCCACAGTTCGGCAGTCGGGTGATCCGGCTCGCCGAACAGCGGCGTTTCGTCCACCGTGCCGGCGTCGGCGTCTTCGAGCGACACCGACAGCGCGCCGGCGTCCATCAGCGCGTCGGATAGCGGCTCGGCCTGCTTGGAGTCGACGAGAATGCGGACGGATTGCCAAGACATGTTTGGGGTGAGGCCTTAGGGGTTAGGCGTGAGAGGCGGGGTTGGCGGTAAAACGCTGGCGTGGCAACACCTCACCTCTTGCTCCTTACGCCGCACCCAATTTTTCTTCCGCCAGCTTGTGCTCCAGATAATGGATGTTGGTGCCGCCGGCGATGAAGGCGGCGTCGTGCAGCAGGTCCTGGTGCAGCGGGATGTTGCTCTGGATGCCTTCGATTACCATTTCCATCAGCGCGCCGCGCATGCGGGCGATGGCCTGGTCGCGGGTATCGCCATAGGCGATCACCTTGCCGATCATCGAGTCGTAGTGCGGCGGCACGTAATAGCCGTGGTACACGTGCGAGTCGACGCGGATGCCGGGGCCACCGGGCGCGTGATAGTTGGTGAGCTTGCCGGGACTGGGAACAAAAGTCGTCGGGTGCTCGGCGTTGATGCGGCACTCGATGGCGTGGCCCTTGAAGCGGATGTCTTTTTGCGTGAACGGCAGTTTTTCGCCGGCGGCGACGCGGATCTGGGTCTGCACGATGTCGATGCCGGTGATGAATTCGGTCACCGGGTGCTCGACCTGCACCCGGGTGTTCATCTCGATGAAATAGAACTCGCCGTTTTCATACAGGAACTCGAAGGTGCCGGCGCCGCGATAGCCGATCTTGCGGCAGGCTTCGGCGCAGCGCTCGCCGATCTTGTCCCTGAGCTTGGGGTCAAGTCCGGGCGCAGGCGCTTCTTCCAGTACTTTCTGGTGGCGGCGCTGCATCGAGCAGTCGCGCTCGCCCAGATGCACCGCATTGCCGTGTTCGTCGGCGAGGATCTGGATCTCGATGTGGCGCGGCGTTTGCAGGAATTTTTCCATGTAGACCATGGGGTTGCCGAAGGCGGTTCCGGCTTCGGTCTTGGTCATGGTGACCGCGTTGAGCAGCGCGGCTTCGGTGTGCACCACGCGCATGCCGCGGCCGCCACCGCCGCCGGCTGCCTTGATGATGACCGGATAGCCGATGCGCGCGGCGGTTTTGATGATCTCTTCGGGATCGTCCGACAAGGCGCCGTCCGAGCCCGGCACGCATGGCACCTTGGCTTCGAGCATCGCCTGCTTGGCCGCCACCTTGTCGCCCATCAGGCGGATGTTGTCGGGACGCGGGCCGATGAAGGTGAAGCCGGAGGATTCCACGCGCTCGGCAAAATCGGCGTTTTCCGACAGGAAGCCGTAGCCGGGATGGATCGCTTCGGCGTCGGTGACCTCGGCGGCGGCGATGATGGAGGGCACATGCAGATAGCTCTGCGCCGACGGCGCCGGACCGATGCACACCGATTCGTCGGCCAGTTTCACGTACTTGGCGTCGCGGTCGGCTTCGGAGTACACGGCAACCGTCTTGATGCCCATTTCGCGGCAGGCGCGCTGGATTCTCAAGGCGATTTCGCCGCGGTTGGCGATCAGGATTTTTTCGAACATGGTTTTTGAGGGGTCAGGGGTCAGGATTCGGGGGTCAGGGAAAGTGCTTCGCGCCTTAAATTAAAGCGGCGCGGCGAAGCCGCCTATTCCCTGACCCCTGATTCCCGAATCCTGATCCCTTCTCCCTCTTAAGCAATCACAAACAGCGGCTCGCCGTATTCCACCGGCTGGCCGTTTTCGACCAGGATGGCCTTGATGACGCCGCCCTGATCCGCTTCGATTTCGTTCAGGAGCTTCATCGCTTCGATGATGCACAGCGTGTCGCCGGCATTCACGCTCTGGCCGACTTCGGCAAAGTTTTTGGAGCCCGGGGCGGGGGCGCGGTAGAACGTGCCGACCATGGGCGAACGCACGACATGGCCTTCGGGCACCGCATCCTCGGCCGGGGCGGCCGCAACCGGTGCGGCGGCCGGGGCAGGCGCGTGCATCATCTGGGGCGCATGCGCCATCATCATCGGCGCGCCGGCAATGCTCTTGGCGATGCGGACCTTTTCTTCACCTTCGGTGATTTCAAGCTCGGCGATGCCGGAGGCTTCGACCAGGTCAATGAGCTTTTTCAGTTTTCTGAGATCCATGGGAGGTCCTGTTTTGGAGGTGGCGCAAGGCAAATTCCAGCGCCAGTTCGTAGCCGTGCGCGCCCAGGCCGGACACCACGCCGACGGCGAGGTCGGAAAAATACGAGTGGTGGCGGAACGCTTCGCGCGCATAGATGTTGGAAAGATGAACTTCGACGAAAGGAATGGCCGTCCCTGCCAGGGCGTCGCGCAGGGCGACGCTGGTGTGGGTGTAGCCGGCGGGGTTGATGATGATGAAGTCGATGTGATCGCGTGCGGCCTGATGGATGCGGTCGATCAATACGCCTTCGTGGTTGTTCTGGAAAGTCTCGACCTGGGCGCCGGCGGTTTCGCCGCGGCTGACCAGCGCGCGGTTGATGTCGTCGAGCGTGGCGAGACCGTAGTGCTTGGGTTCGCGGCTGCCCAGCAAATTGAGGTTGGGGCCGTGCAATACCAGCACGTGGGGGTGCAGACTGGGGACCGATTTGGCCGCTGCACGGCTGGTTCGTTTAGTCGTCATGGCCGCGAGTTTGCCGTAAATGTGGGTAAATTGTCCAGATATTGACGCTAAATCACAACTATGAGCCAATTTTGCGTAATGCGCTTTCCAGCGTGGCGCGAGGAAGCCGCCCGAGATGGCTCAGGGCGATGCTGCCGTCGCGATCGAGCACGATCGTGTAGGGAAGTGCGCCGCTCGGATTGCCAAGTTGCCTGGCCAGGCTGTGCGCCGCGCCTTCGCCGATCAGGATCGGATAATCGACCGGCTGCTGCTGCAAGAACTGCGCGACATTGGCCGGATTGTCGATGGCGATGCCGACGAATTCCACCCCGCTGGGCCGGAATTGCGTGCGCAGGGTGGCAAAATCCGGCATTTCCTCGCGGCATGGCGCGCACCAGCTGGCCCAGAAATTCAGCACCACCACCTGGCCGCGCCATTGCGACAGCGGCTGCTGGCGCCCCTGATGATCCGGAAAGCCGAGTTGCCACAGGGCGGCGAGCGCGGGTGCGGCGGGCGCTTGCGGTGCATAGCGCGTCTGCGCCAGCCAGACGCCGGCTGCCAGTGCAGCCAGGGCGAGGGGGATGAGATACCACCATTTTCTTTGCATGGGTACCTTTGTCCAAAGCACATCACCCCGCAAGCGGGGTGATGACGTACGGCTCAAGCGTTTTTCCGGGCTGGCCCTTACAGCGTACCGTAGGAATGCAACCCGGACAGGAACATGTTGACGCCGAGGAAGGCGAAGACAGTGACGAACAGGCCGACCACCGCCCACCAGGCCAGCATCGGGCCGCGCAGACCCTTGACCAGGCGGATGTGCAGCCAGGCGGCGTAGTTCAGCCATACGATCAGCGCCCAGGTTTCCTTCGGGTCCCACGACCAGTAACCGCCCCAGGCTTCGGCCGCCCACATCGCGCCGAGGATGGTGGCGATGGTGAAGAAAGCAAAGCCGATCGCGATCGCCTTGTACATCATGTCGTCGATGACTTCCGGCTTCGGCAGGCGGCTGGCGAGGATGCCGCGCTCTGCCAGCAGGTAACCCACGCCGAGCATGGCGGAGAGCGAGAACGCACCGTAACCGATGAAGTTGGCCGGCACGTGCAGCTTCATCCACCAGGATTTGAGCGCGGGCACCAGCGGCTGGATCTCATGCGCGCCGCGGTCGAAGGTGTACCAGAGGATGAAGCCCACTGCGGCCGAGATTACCAGCAGCACGAAGGCGCCCATCTGGCGGGTCTGGTAACGCGCTTCGTAATAGAGGTACATCATCGCGGTGATGAGGCAGAACAGCACGAAGACTTCGTACAGGTTGGACACCGGGATGTGGCCGACGTCGGTGCCGATCAGGTAGGACTCGTACCAGCGCACCATCAGGCCGATGAAGCCCAGCGTCACTGCGGCCCAGGTCAGGGTGCTGCCGGTTTTCATCGTGAAACCGGAGCGTGACAGCAGGCCGGCCCAGTAGGCCACGGTGGCGAGCCCGAACAGCGCGCACATCCACATGATGGCGGCCTGGCTGGAGATCAGGTATTTGAGGAAGAAGGCTTCCTCCATGCGCGCCAGACTGCCCTGGTACTGGCTGACGGCGAACAGGCTGATCGCGCCGACCACCAAGAACAGCGGGCGGAACGGCTTCCAGAACCAGCCGAACACCGCCAGCGCGGGAATCGCCGCCAGCAGGATGGCCTTTTCATAGATGTCCATGTAGTCGCCGAAGCGCGACAGGGCGAACAGGGCGCTCGTCGCGACGATGGCGGCAAACAGCCAGTCGAACCACGACAGGCGCTTGAACAGCGGGGCGGGTTGATTGAGGGCGAGTTCCATGATGGTATCTCCGGATGACTTCACAAGCGTGGCTGCTTACTTTGTAAGAGCGTCCAGCGCCTGCGCATGTTGGTTGAATTCTTTTTCAAAATCGATGGTATGTTTGGCCGACGACATGGCCAGCAGCGCGTGGCCCGGCTTGATGCGCAACCAGACCCGGCGTTCGCGCACGTAGAGCATGAAGAATACCCCGAGCGTCAGCAAAAGCGAACCCAGATAGACCACGTTCTGGCCAGGGGAACGGGTGAGCTGCAGGCCGCTTGCCTTGACCTCGTCGTACTGCATGAGTTGCAGATAGATCGGCGCGCCATAGACGAACAGGTCGCTCATGCTGTTGAGGGTGTCGCGCACCAGCCAGCCGGTGGCGTCGTTCGCCGCCGGCGCGGGCAGTCCGGCCTGGCGGTTGGCGAGCTGAAGGGCCTCGAAGGCAGCGAGCTCGAGAATACGTAGATAGGTGCCGGCTGCTTTCTCGCCCTCGGATGCAGGGACCTTTTCCTCGATGAAGCGGCCCAGCGACTGGAATCCGCCTTCGGCAAACAGGGCCATGACCTGGGTTGCGCTGAATTTCAGCTTGTCCTCGATTTCCGTGCCCCACGCGTTTTCCGGCAGCGCCTGGCGGGCGAAGCGGGCGGCGATTTCGGGGCGCAGTTCTGCATTCAGCAGCGCGCCGCGTAGCCGCATGAAGCTGTCGATGTCGCCTGCAGCATCGAGCGGCATGCGCAGGTAGCGGAAGGCCTCGTTGGGCGATTCGCGCACGCCCGACATCAGGTACCAGCGGCCGTCGAGTTCCAGCGGCAGCATGTAGTTGGAAAACTCGCGCGCCTGTCCGCGCGAGTCGCGCAGCTTGTACTGGACGCTTGGGCCGACGTTGCGCAGGTGCCGCTTGTCGCTGACCGGGCTGCCGCCGAACACGCTCATGGCGTCGCCGGATGCCTCGACTTCGCCGCCCATGTTTTCGATGTTGAAGGGACGGAAGTCGATGAATTCGAGCGTGTAATTCCCCGCCGCGCTCGTCAGCGTGGTGTCCTGGTGCACCGTGCCTTCGATCGGGAAGGACGATGCCGCCGGGGCGAACAGATTCCAGCCGCGCAGGGTCAAGCGGGTGCCGCCGTCGGCAAAACTGGCCTGATAGATGGCGACGCCATCGTGGACCAGCGGGTGGTTGACGGCAATCGTCGCTTCGCGGATTTTCTTGCCCGAGCGGTCGAACAGCTCGATGTCGCTCTCGAAGCTTTTCGGCTGGCCGGTTGTGTAGTGTTCGATGCGGAACTGCTTCAGCGCCACCGTGAAGGGCAGATCCTGCACCAGGTAGCCGTCGCCCACGTTGAGGAAAGCCACGTCCGCGCTGGAGCCCTCGGGAATCTGCACGCTGCCGCGGAACGACGGATTCGACGGCGACAGGCGCGAAATCGCCGGCACCTGGCTTTGCGGAATATCGCGCGTCTCGATTTTCTTGATGCCCAGAACCTGCTGGGCCTTGAACACCAGATTGCCGTCCAGCAGACCGCCGATGCAGATGATGACGATGGCCGAATGCGCCAGAAAATAGCCGAGGCGGTTCCAGCTGCCGGCCTTGGCGGCAAGCAGCACGCCGTCCTCGCGCGGCAGGTTCCTCACCTTGTAACCCTGGCCTTCCAGATAGCGTTGCACGCTGGCGGCGAGTACCTCGGGCGGCTGTTCGGTGGCAGCTTCGTGCTGGTGCTTGAAGGCATTCAGCGACTGTTCGCTGACGTGCTCGCGGAAACTTTTCATTTCGCGCGCGAAGTTCGGCGCGTTGCGCCAGATGCAGACGGTGGTGGAGGCGACGAGGAACGTCAGAATGACCAGAAACCAGCCGGCGTGATAGACATCGTACAGCCCCAGTTTTTCGAACACCTGGAACCAGAACGGACCGAACTGGATGATGTAGTTGGCGTACGGTTCGGACTGCTTCAGCACAGTACCGATGATGGAGGCGACCGCGAGGATGGACAGGAGGCTGATGGCGAAGCGCATCGAGCTCAGCAGTTCGAACAGGGACTTGCCGAAGGAGTGGGTGGCTGTGTTCATTTTGGCGGCAATAAAAAAGGGTGACTTGCGTCACCCTTTCATCGACTCAAGCAAGTCGGATAAGTTTACCCGCAAGGGGCAGGCCGTGGTTGTAAAGCCGCTGAAGCGGCAACAACCACGCACTACCCGCAAGGGGCAGGCCGTGGTGGTAAAGCCGCTAAGCGGCAACAACCACGCTCTACCGCAAGCCCTGGATATAAGACGCCACGGCCTTCATGTCGGCGTCGGTCATCTTGGCGGCGATGGTGCGCATCATCTTGGCGGCGTCGTTGGCTCGCGTTTCGACGCGGAATGCGTTGAGCTGCTTGTAGATGTAGTCACCATGCTGGCCGGCCAGACGCGGGAACTGGACCGGAATGCCTTTGCCCTGCGGGCCGTGGCAGGAAGCGCACGCCGGCACGCCGGCACCCTGCACGCCGCCGCGGTAGATTTTCTGGCCGAGCAATGCCAGTTCCATGTCCTTGGAGGTGCCGGACTTGGGCTGCTGGGCGCTGAAGTAGGCGGCCAGGTTCTGCATGTCCTGCGGGCTCAGGTCCTTGACGATACCCGCCATGACCGGGTTCTTGCGCTCGCCTGATTTGAAGTCGGTGAGCTGCTTGTTGATGTACTCGGCGTTGAGGCCGGCAATCTTGGGATTGGCCGCGGTGGGGCTGTTGCCGTCCGCCGCGTGGCACGCCACGCACACCTTGGTGACGATGCTTTCGGCCGCCTTGGGGTCGCCTTTGCTGGCCGAAGTGGCAGCGGGTGCGTTGGCAAAAGCGGATGTGGCGGCCAGGGCGGCGACCAGAGAGACGACGAGTTTCATCAAAAGCTCCTGAAGCTTGCAAAACTTGGGAAAACGGGTAGTTTAGCG
Source organism: Gammaproteobacteria bacterium (assembly GCA_018820765.1). Taxonomy (GTDB): domain Bacteria; phylum Pseudomonadota; class Gammaproteobacteria; order Burkholderiales; family Thiobacillaceae; genus Thiobacillus. The sequence continues at coordinate 309,954 of JAHJNN010000017.1, read as the reverse complement.
GCAACTAATATGACTGCCAAGCCCGTGCTCAATCGCGCCCAATTCCATACCTCGGTCGCCCAGCTGCGCGATTTGCCCTACAGCCGCGCTGAAATTGCGTTTGCGGGGCGGTCCAATGCAGGAAAGTCCAGCGCAATCAACCTGTTGACGCGCAAAAATCGTCTGGCCTTCACCTCCAAAACACCCGGACGCACACAGCTTATCAACTTTTTCGAGCTGGATGCCGACATTTATCTGGTCGACCTGCCGGGCTATGGCTACGCAAAAGTCCCGCCCGCGGTGAAGGCGAAGTGGGAGGGCCTGTTGTCGCGTTATCTGCAGGAACGCGCGGCGCTGGTCGGCATGGTGCTGATCATGGATGCGCGCCATCCGCTCACCCCGCTGGATCGGCAGATGCTCGACTGGTTCACCCCCACCGGCAAGCCGGTGCATATTCTGCTGTCGAAGGCCGACAAGCTGTCCAACAGCGAAAAGGCGCTGACCTTGCGTCAAGTCAAGCAGGAACTGGCCGCACTGGAGGGCGTCAGCGTACAGCTGTTTTCCAGTCTGTCGCGCCTGGGCGCAGAGGATGCGGCGGCGCTGATCGAGGGCTGGCTGGCCCAGGCCTGCCAGCAGGACCCGCAGCCTGCCCAATAAAAAAGCCCCGACCAAGGGAGGGATCGGGGCCAAAAATGCCTTAAGGGGATTAAGGCATCCCGCTCAGGGAGGAGAAGCGGGAGACGATGCGAGACCGTCTACTCCCGTAGAGTAGCCCTGCTTTTGAAAAGTTCCAGAATCACCCTGCGAATTCTTTGGAGATGTTTGTGAACCTGCCATTTGGCCAATTTCCAGCCCGCCGCATGCGCCGCATGCGGCGTGACGATTTTTCCCGCCGCCTAATGCGTGAGCACACGCTGACGCCTGGCGATCTGATTTATCCGGTATTCGTTCTGGATGGGCGGAACCGGCGCGAGCCGGTGGCATCGATGCCCGGGGTCGAGCGGCTGTCGATCGACTTGCTGCTGCCGGTGGCCGAGGAGTGCGTGCAACTGGGGATTCCCGCACTCGCCCTGTTTCCGGTGATCGATGCGGGCTTGAAGACCCTGGGCGCGGAAGAGGCATTCAATCCCGATGGACTGGTGCCGCGCACCGTGGCGGCGCTGAAAGACCGCTTTCCCGAGTTGGGTATCATCACCGACATTGCACTCGATCCCTACACCAGCCATGGCCAGGACGGCCTGATCGACGAAACCGGCTACGTGCTGAACGACGAGACGGTCGCGGTGCTGGCGCGGCAGGCGGTGGTGCACGCACAGGCCGGCGCCGACGTCGTTGCCCCGTCCGACATGATGGACGGCCGGGTCGCCGCTCTGCGTGCCGCGCTGGAAGAGGCCGGCCATATTCATACCCGGATTTTGGCCTATGCTGCCAAATACGCTTCCAGCTTTTACGGCCCGTTCCGCGACGCCGTCGGCTCCGCCGCCAACCTGGGAAAGGGCAACAAGACCACCTACCAGATGGACCCGGCCAACGGCGACGAAGCCTTGTGGGAAGTCGGGATGGATTTGCAGGAAGGCGCCGACATGGTCATGGTCAAGCCGGGCATGCCCTATCTCGACGTCATCCGCCGCATCAAGGACGCGTATGGCGCGCCAACCTATGCTTACCAGGTCAGCGGCGAATACGCGATGTTGAAAGCCGCGGCACAGCAGGGCTGGTTGGACGAGCGTGCCTGTGTGCTGGAAGCCTTGCTGGGCTTCAAACGGGCCGGGGCGGATGGGGTGCTGACCTACTTTGCGCGCGATGCAGCGCGGTATTTATTAAAGGGGTAAATACGGCTCATGTATCAATTTGTGCAACGCGGTTGCCGACACGGGAAATGTGCGGAGCGAATGCCGGTACAGAGCGCGTAAAATCCTTTCGACCCCAAGCATGCCTGCCGATATTTCCAAACTATTTTCCAGCTTCAAGACGCGCCGTCAGGCGCCGGACGAGTGGGACAAGACCATTGTCGCCATCTCACCCTACCGGCTCAAGGACCTGACCCTGCCGGAGCACCAGGCTGCCCCGAATCTGCAGGACGAGCAGGTCGAGCAGCAGGTTTTCAAGATTCGGCTGGCCCATTCCAACGAACGGGTGAGTTCCGCCAGCATGCTGGTGCAGCGCAAATATGCCAGCCGGGGCTACGAGGCCAGCAGTTTCCAGAAGGATCCGGCGCGCATTACCCTGATGGCCTTCCAGGAAGACAAGGTGATCGGCACGCTGACGCTGGGGATGGATTCGAACAACCCCCTGCTGGCCGAAGAATTGTACAAATCCGAAATCGACGAGCTGCGTGCGGCGGGCCGCAAGGTCTGCGAATTGACCAAGCTGGCGGTGGACCAGACCCAGAGTTCGAAGCGGGTACTGGCGTCATTGTTTCATATCGCCTACATCTATGGCCGGGTCATGCAGGGTTATACCGACGTGGTGATCGAGGTGAACCCGCGGCATGTGGCCTTTTACAAGCGCATGCTGGGGTTCAAGGAATTCGGCCCCGAGCGCCTGTGCGCTCGCGTCAATGCGCCGGCCGTTCTGCTTCGGCTGGAACTCGAATATGTCGATCAGCAGATCGAATCGGTGGGCGGCAAGGCCGATACCGTCGCGGGCGTGCGCTCGCTCTACCCTTTTTTCTTCACCAAGCAGGACGAGGTGGGGATTACCCATCGCCTGGTCCACGGAGAATGACGCGCGCCTAGTGGAAGGGGTCGTTCTTCAACCCGCCCAGTTTGAAAAAAATCCGCATATCGTCCATGTCATGCCTGAACCGGGGATTCAGCGCCTTTCTCATTTGATTCAGGGCCTGCACCTTGGCCGCGGGAAGCTCCCTGTCGGGGGTCTTCAAGGCAATCAACAGCGGCACCTTGAAGGTGCTGAATACTTCGACCGTCTCGGGCAGTTCGGCTGCCAGCCGTTCGAAATCCGACAGCAGGAACGCCGCCCGCAGCGAGCGCTCGTAGTCCAGCAATAGCTGGTGGGGGTCGCGATCGCGGTTCATATAGGCGAAGAATATGACCGACTTCAGCGACTTCAGCCGTCCGAAGTCGGCCAGGTAAAGCGCCCCATCCGGCTTCAGGATGCGCTTGATCTCGCGGAAGCAATTCTCCAGCAGCGTCCGTGTCGGCAGATGATGCAGCGAAACCGTGCTGATCACGCCATCGATGGAATGCGGCTCGAACTGGTCCAGCTTGGTGATGTCGCCGGTGATGAACGTGACATTGCCGATGCCGGCCTCTGCCACGTGCGCCCGGGCGTGCCTGAGCATTTCTTCCGACATGTCCACGCCGATGAATTCGATCTCGGGATTGAGCGCGGCGATCTGGATCAGTTGGGTGGCCGGTCCGCAACCCAGGTCGATCACCCGCTTGCAGCCCTGTATGGCCTGCGAGGCGCGGGCGGTATGGAACAGGTACGAGGCGGCGAGCGTGCTCTCCTTGCGTCCTGTTTCCGAGAATGCCGCCACCTGATCTGCATCGTCCATGATCGCATCGGGCTCGGGCTCGCGCGGCAGGGTCTGGGAACTCGTCAATTCTCTGACGAAGGTGGGAAGAAGCGAAAGCCGGGGCAGGTTCATGGGGCACCTCACTGATATATCGGGTCCGGTAAGCGCAACACGGATATGTTGCCCCATCCTTATCGGCAAGATCCGGCCCGGGTTGATCGGGTGCGGGCAACACACGCCACACGCACACGCCTTTTTGATCGCCGGTCAATGCTACCCAGGATCGCCGCCAGCCTTGGCAGTCCAGACTGTCGAAAAATTTTACAGCTATTGTCGCGTCCTCGTTCTCCGGACCCGCGAAGAATATCTTTAGTCTTTCTGTTTCAATGGCTTGTAGACGATGGCACGCGGTGTGCTACGAACGTTTTGCGAGGAACATCGGTTTGAAATCGGCCTCCTCGAGCGATCAGGGTCTGCCAGGATTCGGAAACGTCGGAAAACTTTACAGACCAAGGTCGCGCACACCGTTGGAAGCGCAGGTACTCGAAAAATATTCTTTATTAACAGTGGCTTGTTTGTTGTGGCATACCTGTTGCTTAGTTAGAACCGCAAGCGTTGTACTACTTAACCATATTCGTTTTCATGAAGGGGTAATCGAAATGAAAAAATCACTTTTGGCAGCGTCGATCCTGCTGGCCGCCGGCAGCGTTTCAGCCGCCCCGTTTTATCTGGATGTCGGCACGGACTACAGCCTGACGGACAGCGGCCAGGTGTGCGCAACCTGTACCTCCATGAAGGACGAAATCCTGTTCTTGTACGATTCAACGACCACCATCGTTGACACCGACGGCAGCCTCTCGATCAATGCTGGTGATGCGCTGACAACCGACGGCGGCCTGGCTGTGGGTCCTTTGGGCACCAACCAGATCACCGGTTTTTCGCCCAACGAAGTCTTTGGCGCCGACAGCAACAACGGCTACGGCCCCAACTGGCTGATGAGCTTCTCGGTGACCGGCCTGGACGGCGTGGTCACCGGTGTGTCCGGCCTGGGTGTTCCGCTGTTCACATATGGCCCCGGCCTGCTGGAACTGTTCATCACCTTTAATGGCGTCACGTTCAACAACTTTATGGATATCGCCATTACCGGCGGCGGCGCAACCGGGGTCAGCACCATTCTGACCGGCATGGTCGACTTCACCACCGTCGATGCCGGGTTTAACGACCTGTTCCATTCCGGCACAACCGACTGCATGGGCTCGGACAGCTTCTTCGACATCTGGACGAACTGCGGCGTCGCCTTGCCGATCAGCTTCTTCGCCAGCTTCGATACCAACATCTTCGTCAGCGATTTCACCTTTGACGGTGTTGACACGTTCACCCTGACCTCGAACCACGACGGCAGCGCCACCTTCACCGTGCCGGAACCCGGCACCCTGGCGTTGATGGGCATTTCGCTGCTGGCGATGGGCGGAATGGCGCGTCGCAGCAAGAAGGCCTGATGTCCTGACTGCTACGTAACGACAAAAAATGGGCACCCTAGGGTGCCCATTTTTTTGCTCGTATATGGCACGTTCCCGGTGGCGGCTCGGCTGCCTGCGTTCACGGATTCCCTTGCGCCAGCAGCCGTTTGACGTACCAGAACATGAAGCGCTGAAGCGGGTGGCGGTTGCCGAACGGCCGCCAGCTCTTGACCAGACGGTTGCGGTAGGCGTCAAAATGCAAGCCGTGCGGGGCGCAGATGACTTCGCCCCGCCCCAGCAGTATTTTCAATACGTTGGTGCAGGCGACGCCCGCCGCAATCTCGATCCCCATGGCGGTCGACGGTACTTTCTTTTTCAGGAAATTGACCGAGCTGCGATCCACCAGGTACTGGCGCTGCTGGACCGAGGGCGACACGCCGATCACGAACTTGATGATCTGGTCTTCGAAGGCGTAGCCGTCGAGGCAAAAATAGTCCTCGAAGCTCATCTTCCCGGGCATGAAAACAAGAAAGGCGGTCCCCATGCCCATGGGGGCGGCCGTGATGGTGGGAATCCCTTTTTCATAACAGCGGGCAAACACGGCGCGCCGGATCTGCAGGGCGAAGATATCCAGGCTGTCGACATAGATGTCGACACCGTCCAGAAACTGATCGAGGTTGTCCAGAGTCACGCCGTGATCGAAGGTGGTCATCTCGATTTCCGGGTTGATGTCCCTGATGGTGCGCTCCATGGTTGCGGCCTTGGGCGCGTTGAGCGTCGACATGGCCGCGCCGTATTGGCGATTGAAGTTGGCCAGCTCGAATACGTCCAGGTCGGCGATATGGAATTTGCCGATGCCCAGGCGCGCCAGCACGATCAGGTGGCTGCCGCCCACGCCGCCCATGCCGGCGATGGCGACTTTCTTGTTCCGCAGCGTCTCCTGTTCCGCGTCGGTGACCCAGCCGAGATTTCTGGAAAAGGCCTGTTTGTAGTCGAATTCAGTCATGGTTCAATCCGGAAAAAGGGGGCGGCTGCCGTGAGGCGGGATGCGTTTCCTCGCGCAGGAACGCGTCGACCCGTGCATTGAACAATGCGGGCTGTTCAAGGTTGGGCACGTGCCCCGCATTCTGGATGACGCACAGGGACGAACCCGGCAGCAACTGATGCATGCGCTGCCCCAGCGCCAGGGGCGTGGCCCGGTCCTGCGCCCCCCAGACGATCAGGGTGGGCAGGCCAAGCGCAGCCAGGCGCTGCAACGCTCCCTCCAGTTTGTCGGCAACCCCCCGCCGCATCAAGGCCAGGGCCGAAGCCGTCGTCCCGGCGATTTTCTGCGCTGCGGTGAGTTGCCGGAACAATTCCGGGGAAAGCGTTTCGGGCCGATACAAAAAGAAATCCTTGAGCATTTTCTTGCGCAACGCGTTTCCCGGGAGGTTCAACAGCGCCTCCCCGACTCGCGGCAGACTGAGCAGCCGGGCGGCAAGCGGGTTCGGATTCGCAAGCCCGGCGCTGTCCACCAGCACCAGTTTGTCGACCTTGTCCGGATGCTGGACGCTGAACCGGATGGCCACGCCGCCGCCGAGTGACTGGCCGACCAGCGTCGCCTGTTCGATGTCCAGCGCCTGCATGAAGGCGGCAAGCTGCTGCGAATATAACGCATAGCCGGGTTGCGTCGTACGTGCGCTGTAGCCAAAGCCCCACAGATCGAGCGCGTAGACGCGGTGCGACCGGGCCAGGTGATCCAGGTTATGGCACCACACGCTGCTGTCGAAAAAGAAGCCATGCAGCAGGATGACCGGCTTGCCCGAGCCCTTCACCACATAGTGCGTTTGCCTGCCGCCAAGCGAGAGAAGCTGGCCGGCGGCATGGCGCGCCGTCCAGGCGGCCAGCGGTTGGGTATCCCATCTGATCGCGTCTTCGCCGGAAGCTGCCGCCATGTCATGTCGTTGTGGGCAATCGGACCAGCCTGTTCCGCGGCGAGCGTAGCCTGAGAGCCATGCCGTTCGAGGCAGTCCGTTTCAGAGGTGCTTGAGGAGTGACCTGGCCGATTCGGCCTCGGAAAACTGCGGCGTATCCGCCAGCAGTTTCTCGAGTTCCTTGCGGGCTTGCGCCTTGTTTCCGGTCTGCGCCAGGGCGGCCGCATGGTGATAGCGGATGGCGGCATGCCGGGGGGCCTGGGCCAGCGCTTTCTTCAACCATTCCAGACCGCGTGGCGCCTGACCCTGCTGCACCAGAATCCAGCCCAGGGTGTCCTGCACCACGGGGCTTTCCGGGGCGAGTTTGAGGGCCTGCTCGGCGGTTGCCAGGGCGCGGCGATCGTTCTCGAGCTGATACAGGCTGGCCAGGTTGTTGAGGAGGAGAACTTTGTTTGGCGCCTGTTGGTTGATGGCCTCGTAATGGGCGATGGCTTCCTTGTTGCGGCCTTTGCGCATGGCGTATTCGGCAGCGTAGGCACGCACGGCGTTGTCCCTGGGGTGTTGCTTGAGCCAGTCGTTCAGGCGCTGTTCGGCGACCAGGGGGTTGTCGATTACCTGGGCGCGGAACCACTTGACCAGCCCGGCCGAGCCGGCGCCCTTGTCGAGCGCCTGCTGGTAGGCCCTGGCTGCCTGAGGAATGTGGTTCTGGGCCAGATGGAGGTCGCCTTCACGGTCATATCCCAAAGGGGAGCCGGGCTGCTGCGTCTGCATCTGGCGGGCGATCTGCAGCGCCGCGTCGGGCTTGTTTTCGGTCATCTCCAGGCGGATCAGGGTTTCCTGGCTGGGGACATGGTCCGCCTTGAGTTGCAGCGCCTTCTGCAGACTGGCGCGAGCAGGGCCGAGCTGCTTGTCGCCAATCTGGGCCAGCGCCAGTTGCAGGAAGGCATCCGCCGACTGGCCGGCCTTTTGGGTCAGCCTGTGGAAGGTGGCTATGGCGCCGGTGTGGTCGCCGGTGACCTGCTGAGTCTTGCCGAGCAGCGTGAGCGCTTCGGGGCTGTCGGGATTGGCATTGACGGCTGCATTGGCGACTGCCAGGGCTTTATTGAACGCCTTTTTGGACAGATGGTGGCCGGCAAGCGCCGCGTGGGGCGGGAGCGCCCGGGGGTGAAGTTTGATCGCGTTTTCCAGCCATTCGACCGCTTTCTGTTCCTGTTTCTGGCCGGCCGCCAGTTCGGCCAGCGCCATCATGGCCTGCAGGTTGTTCTTGTCCGTCTGCAGAATGCGCTCGAAACGTTCGCGGGCGGCGTCGGGCTTGCGGTCGCGCAAATCCAGTTGGGCGAGGCTGGCCGCTGCCGGGAAATATGCCGGGTCGACGGCGAGCGCCTGCTCGAAGCTCTTGCGGGCAAGGGCCGCGTCGCGTTTACCCAGATAGGCGAGACCGCGCAGGTTGTGCGGGACGGCACTGCCAGGAAGTTTTTTCTCGAGGGCGGCGATGGCCGCCAGCGCCTTGTCGTATTCCCTGCGATTGAGATAGGTCTGCGCCAGCAAGCTGTCGGCCTTGTAGTGGCCGGTATCCAGCGCGGCGGCGGCTTCCAGCTCGGTGATGGCGAGCGTGGTGTTGCCCGTGTTGAGGTGGGCGAGGCCGAGTTGGGTTTGAATCGAGGCATTGCCGGGATCGGCCAGCGCGGCCCGCTGCATCAGGGCCGCCGCCCGGGCGTGCTCGTTCCTGGCGCGATAGGCATCGCTGGCAAGGGTCAGCGTCTGAATATCCGGGGTGTCTCCCGCCAGCAGGGGGGCGAGTGTCTCCAGCGCCCGGTCGGGCTTGTCCAGCTTGATCTGGGTGGCGGCCATCATCCTGCGCGCATAGGCATGGCCGGGGAAACGCGCGAGAAAGCGCTGCAAGTGCGTTTCGGCCTGCTGGTACGCGCCCAGCGCATACGCAGTGGTGCCGGCCAGCAGTACGCTGGGCATATGGTCGGACGTCCGCTTGAACACTTCCTGCAGGGCGTCGCGTGCCTCGGGATAGTGCTGCTGGTGGAAGCTGTACAACGCCTGGAGATAATGGACCTGGAGCGAATTGGGCACGAGCTTGCGAAGCTGCTCGATATCCCGCCCGGCGGCTTCGGACTGCCCCTGCGTGATATTGAGGACGGTGCGGTTTTCCAGCGCGTCCAGATGGTTCGGCTCGAGTTTCAGGGCGCTGTCGTAGGCCGCCATGGCGCCGGACGGGTTCTTGTTGATCTGCTCCCAGTTTCCGATCAATAGCCAGGTCTTGGCCTGTCTGTCCTTGAGTTCGAGGGCGCGATCGAGCCATTGCCGCGCGGCCGCCATGTCGCGCTGCGCGACGGCGCATTGGGACAGCCCCCAGTAGGTCGGCGGGTTGTTGCGATCGGTGTCGAGGGATTGCTGGAACAGGTCGCAGGCTTCCTGCAGCTTGCCCAGCCTGAGCAGGGCGTCGGCGCGCAGCTGGAAAATCCGTGCGCGATTGGCCTGCGAGGTTTGCGTGCCGGGCTGGATTTCGTCGAGCACTCGCTGGTACTCGCCCATGAGCAGCAAGGCCTCGCCAAGCTGCGCCTTGATGGATTCCGGGCTGACGCCCAGCTTGTGCGCGCGGTCGAGTTCCTTTTCGGCTTCGGCCCCCATGCCGACCTTCAGGTACACCTGGCCCAGCAGCAGCCGGGCTTGCGGACTGTCGGGGTTCTTCTGGATCGCATTTTTCAGCTCGACGATGCTGCCCTTGAGTTGGCCCTTGTCCTCGAAATCCTTGGCACGCTGGATATGTTCCTGCTCGGTGAGGCCCAACACGCGGTCGCAACCGTAAAGCGCGACGGATGCAGCGAGGGCCAGGGCCAGGGCAATCGTGTGTTGGGTCATGCGGCGTACTCCACTGAGGCAAGGGAAACGATGTCGCGATGAGGCGGGCTAGCGTGCGTTCGCCTGAAGCTGTTTGAGCAGGGCACGCGCCGCCGGCTCCTGAGGGAAGCCTACCCCACTTTCCAGCAGCCGTTCGAGTTCCCGCCGCGCGCGGGTGCGATCGCCGGACTGGGCGAAGGCCGAGGCCAGGTGCCACTGGATTTCGGCAGCGTCTGGCGCCTTGCTCAGCGCCTGCTGCAACAGCTTGATGCCGCGTTCGCGCTGGCCCTGCTGCACCAGGATCCAGCCCAGCGTGTCCAGCACGGCGGGATTGTCGGGTTTGAGCTTGAGCGCCTGCTCGGCGAATGCGGCTGCCCGGCGGTCTCCGGATTCCTGGAGTGCCCATGCAAGATTGTTCAGAACAACCAGGTTGCCCGGATTGCTCTTGTTCAGTATCAGGTAATGCTCGACCGCGGCCTTGTGCTGGCCGCGCGTGACCAGGCGTTCAGCCAGTGCGGCCCGGGTGCCGGCATCCTGCGGATGCGCTGCCAGCCAGTCGGCGACGCGCTTCTCGCCTTCTGCGGCCCGCTGGCTTGCGGTCAGAACCTGTAGCTGGCGGACGAGCAATGCGCCGGCGGGGGCCAGCTTGTGTGCGCGCTCGAAAGCGGCAAGTGCGGCGGGGTAGTCTTTGCGGGCAAACGCCGTATCGCCTTCCAGAATAAACCCGGCCGGGTTGCCGGGGTGCTGCTGCTGCGCCTGTCGGGCGAGCCTGCCGGCCTCGTCGAAACGGGCGCCCTGAATCTCGAGGCTGCCCAGCATCAGTTGTGCGTCGAGCGCGTCGGGCTGGATGCGCAGGGCGTCTTGCAGGGTTTTGCGCGCGCCCGCGGCGTCCCGGGCGGCGAGCTGCGCAGTGGCGACCTTGACCAGCGGCGCGGCTAGGCCGGGCTGGCGCTCGACCAGCTTGCGGTAGCTGCCCAGCGCGTTGGTGGTGTCACCCGATGCCAGCTGGGCGGCGCCGAGCAGTTCGAGTGCGAGCGGGCTGTCGGGGTGGGCGCTGACCGCTTCGCGCGCCGTGGCTAGCGCTTTGCTCTTGTCGCCCCTGGCGAGTTGATGGCGCGCCAGCGCCACGCGCGGCGGCAGGGCCTGGGGGTGCGCCGCGGCGGCTTTTTCCAGCCAGCCGACATAGGTTTTTTCATCCTGCTTGCGCAAGCCCAGGTCGGCCAGCGCGAGCATGGCGTTGAGATTCTTGGGGTCGGCCTTGAGAATGCCTTCGAAGCGCTGGCGGGCGGCATCGGGCTGCTGGTCCTTCACGTCGAGCTGCGCCAGGTTGGCCGCCGCCGGGAAAAAAGCGGGATTGAGCTTGAGCGCCTGGCCGAAGCTGTCGCGAGCGCGAACGAAATCATTCTTGCCGAGGTAGGCGATGCCGCGGTAATTCCAGGTGAGCGGATTGGCCGGCTGCTTTTTTTCCAGCGCGGCGATGCTGGCCAGCGCGGCATCGAACTGCTTCTGCTTGACCTGGTTGAGAATGATGAAGGTGTCCGCCCGGCTGCCGCCGTCATCCATGCCGGCGGCAGCCTGCAGGTCGGCCATGGCGCGCTGGTCGCCCTGGGCCAGGCGGGAAATGCCGAGTTCGGTGCGGATGGCGGCGCTGTCGGGATTGCGTTGGGCGGCCTGCTCGAAATAGGCGGACGCCTCGGCGTAGTCTTTCCTGGCGAGCGCGATTTCTCCGGCGACGACCATCACGCTGGGATCCTGACCGGCCGCCTTGAGGGCGGGGGCAAGCGTTTTCGCGGCGTCGTCGGGACGTCCCTGCCGCAGTTGCGTGGCGGCCAGCAGGCGCAGCGCGTACAGATTGTCGGGGGTGGCCTGGACCACCTTGTTGAGGTGGGCCTCGGCCGTCTGCAGGTTGCCCAGCGCGTATTCGATCGAACCGCCCAGCAGCAGCGCGGGCGCGAATCCGGGCGCGGCCTTCAGCACCGACGCCAGGGTGTCGCGCGCACGTTCGGTTTTCTTTTCCCGGAACTCGATCAGCGCCAGCGCGTAGCGCGCCTGCAGGTTGTTGGGGCTTTCCTTCAGGGCGGCGTCGACTTCCTTGCGCGCGTCGGTCAGCTGGTTCGCGGCGATGGCGATGCTCGACAGCGCCACCCGGGCATTCACGTTGCGGGGGTCGATGCGTATCACGTCCCGATACACCGCGGCCGCTTCAGCCGTTTTTCCGGTGGCGCGCAACAGCGCGCCTTTCAGTTGCAGGCTGTCCAGGTGACCGGGATCGGCACGCAAGGCCAGTTCGATTTCCTGCATGGCCTTGTCGGCATCGCGATCGGCCAGGGCCAACTGGGCCAGCGCCAGATGCACCTCGGGATGCTCAGGCGCGCTCTGCAGCGCCCGCTGGGTCGTTTTGCGCGCGTCCTCCTTGCGTTCCAGCCCGAGCTCGGCGGTGGCGCGCAGGGCAAGCAGGGTGGCGGCCTCCGGGCTGTTGTCGGCCGGGACCGGCAGTTCGTCCAGCACGCGCTGGAATTCGCGTTGGCCGAGCAGGGCGCGGGCGATCATCGGGTTGACGGCGTCGGTCGCATAACCGGCCTCGCGGGCGCGCCGGAATTCCTTCTCGGCGCTCGCGAGGTTGAGCTGATCGAGATAAAGCTTGCCCAACTCGAAGCGTGCCTCGGCGTTGTTTTCATCCTCGGCCAGGGCGTTTTTCAGCTGGATGATCGCTGCCTTGTAATCTCCCGCCGCAGCCATGGCCCGGGCTTCCGTCAGCAGGCTGGTGCTGTCGTTGGCGCCACAGGCCGTCAACAGGGTGGCACCGAGAATGAGGGTCAACAACAGTCGGGGTGCGGGAACGGCGATGGACATCGGGACCTCCGGAAATCGTTATAAGTGTAGATAAATTGTTCCAGGTTTATTTCATGCCGATTTTTGCCATCAGGTCATACAGCGTCGGCCGCGTGACGCCGAGCAGTTCGGCGGCCTGGGCGATGTTGCCGTCGCTGTGGGCGAGTGCGCGGCTCACCGCCAGGCGCTCGGCGTGTTCGCGTGCCTGGCGCAGGTTGAAGGGCTGCGGTTCGGTCGCCCCGTTGTCGAGTCCGAGGTCGGCCGCGGTGATCTGGTTGCCGTCGGCCATGATGGTGGCGCGTTTGATCAGGTTTTCCATTTCACGCACGTTGCCGGGCCAGGCGTGGACTTCCAGTGCGCCCAGCGCATCGGCGGTGAAGCCGCGCAGGGTGCGCCCCATCTCGCGCGCGTAGCGTTCGAGGAAGGCCTGCGCCAGTAGCACGGCATCGCCGGGGCGCTCGCGCAGCGGCGGAATTTTCACCGTGATCTCGGACAGCCGGTAGTACAGGTCCTCGCGGAAACTGCCTTCGCGGATCATGCCGGCGAGGTCGCGATGGGTGGCGCAGACCACGCGCACGTCGACCGGGATTTCGCCGCGTCCGCCCAGCCGCTCGATTACGCGTTCCTGCAGGAAGCGCAGCAGCTTGGCCTGCAGCGGCATCGGCAGGTCGCCGATTTCGTCGAGGAACAGTGTGCCTTCGTTGGCATACTCGATCTTGCCGATGGTCTGCTTGGCGGCGCCGGTGAAGGCGCCTTTTTCGTAACCGAACAGCTCGGATTCCAGCAGGGTGTCGGGGATCGCCGCGCAGTTGATGGCGACAAAACGCTTGCCGGCCCGCGGCGACAGTTCGTGCACCCCACGCGCCAGCACTTCCTTGCCGGTGCCGGATTCGCCCAGCAATAACACGGTGGCGTTGGCCGGAGCGACCTTTTCCACGGTGCGGCAGATTTTCAGCATGGGCTCGCTGCTGGTGATCAGACCCTGCAGGGAGGAACCGCCCTGCCGGGCGATCAGCATGCGATTCTCGAGTTCCAGCGCATGGACATGCAGCGCACGTGCGATCATCAGTGCCAGGACGTCGGGGTCGAAGGGCTTCTGGAAAAAGTCATAGGCGCCGAGATGGATGGCCTTGACCGCATTGCCGCGGTCGAGATTGCCGGTGACGACGATGACCTTGGTGGCGGGCGCGAGCGACAGGATCTGCTGCAGCGCGGCGAGCCCTTCGGTGGCGCCGTCGGCGTCAGGCGGCAGGCCGAGGTCGAGCAGCACCACCGCGGGCTCGTGGCGGCGCAACTGGGCGACGGCGCTGTCGCGGTCGGCTGCCGTCACCAGTTCGTAATCGGCCAGACTCCACTTGAGCTGCTTTTGCAGCCCGGGATCGTCTTCCACCAGCAGGATTTTTTGTTTGGCGTCGCTCATGCGGCGTCTCCTCCAACAGCTAAATTGTTGTCAAGCGGCAGGCTGATGCGGAACCGGGTGCCGCGCCCCGGTGTGCTGTCCACTTCCAGCTGGCCGTCCAGCGCGCGGATGGTTTCGCGGCATTCGTAGGCACCGATGCCCATGCCGGCGCCCTTGGTCGAATCGAACGGCTGGAACAGACGGGTGCGGATGAATTCCTCGTCCATGCCGCTGCCGGTGTCGGCAATTTCCACAATCGCCTGTGCGGATTCTTCGAATCCGCGCAGCGTGACCTGGCCGTTCGGCGGCGTGGCTTCCAACGCATTTTGCAGCAGATGGCCGATGGCGCGGGTGAGCCGTTCACGCTCGGCGCGCACGCGCAGCGAGGCGGGGGGCAGATCCACCGCGGGGCGCAGCTTGAATGCCTGCTTGCTGGCGGCAGCATCGGCGAGGATGTCCGCCAACGCCACCGACTGTGCCTGTGCCTCGTCGCTGCTGCGGCGCAATTGCGCCAGCACCTTGTTCATGCGGGCGACTGCGTTTTCCACGGTGTCCAGCATGTCGGCCTGGAACTCGGGATTGTCTTTGTGTTTTTCGGCATTGGCCAGCAACAGGGAGAGTTGGGCAATGAGATTTTTCAGGTCGTGGATGACAAACGTGGTGGTGCGGTTGAACGATTCGAACTGGCGCGCCACGATGAGCTGGTTGGAGGCGCGCATCTGCGCCAGATGCGCCGCCGCCTGACGTGCCGCCACCTTGAGCAGGTCGCTGACTTCCCAGTTGAAGCTGACCTTGCCCAATGAATGCTTGAGCACGACAAACCCGAGCAGCTCGTCGTGCAGCATCAGGGGCACCACCAGCCAGGCCTCATCGGTCTGCTGGATCCACGTGGGGGCGTCGAGATCGCCGTAGAGATCGCGGCGGGTCTTCATTTCGTCCAGGTCCACCACCCATTGCTTGGTGGCAAGCCATCGGATAAAGGGTGAATCGGCCGGCTCGACGCCGGTGAGGTCGGCCCAGTTCCAGTGGCTGGCGCGCTGGTAGCCGGCATTGCCCTCGCGCATCCACAGCGCGCCGCCGGGGCTTTCCAGCAGACGCGCCAGCGCCTCGACCGCACGTTCGCACAACTGCTCGCCCGGCCGGCCTTCGGTGAGGGTGCGGGTGAACTTGAGCCATTCTTCGCGATAGTCGTAGCGGTAGCTGAAAAAATGCTTGGAGAGGAACACCCGCAGCCGCGCCCTGAGCGTACCGGAAAACATCAGCAGCACCAGCAGCATGGCGGCGGCGAAGATGAACACGGTTTGCACCACGTCGCCCCATTCGCCCCCGAACAGGCGCAGGTAGTAGCCGGCACCGGCCATCAGCAGCAGGTAGACGCCCGCGCCGAGCAGGCTGGCGGTATGGAAGGCCATGCTGCGCGACAGCCCGACGGGCGCCGCCCATTCCGGGTTGCGCGCGGCGGACACCGCGATCAGCGGCGTCACCAGGGCCGCTGCGTAGCCGCGCGCCGCCCAGACCTGAGCGTCCATGGCATTGAACAGCGCGGCATTGGCGTAGAGATAGAAGTCGTACACGAACAGTCCGCCCAGCCCGAGGCAGAGAAACTTGATCGCCCAGCGGTCTTCCGGGCGGGTGCTACGGTACACCTGTTCGACCAGCACCAGGCCTATCACGGTGAGCAGCACCAGGCCAAGGTTGCCCGCCCAGCCCGCCAGCGCCGGCTGGGCGGGAGCAACGAGGGGCACGATGCTGGCGAGCAGCAGGCCGCCGATGAGGGCAACGCTGAGGAGACGGATGAAGCGCAGCGGCGTGGGCAGCGCGGCGCCCGGAACCAGGCGCAGCTGCAGAATGTAGAGCAGCAGGGCCAGCCAGCTGCCGCTGCGTGCAACTTCTGAGGCGAGCTCCAGCCGCGGCGGCATGATCCCCCAGGCGGTGAGCGCCGACAGGGTGCCCCAGGCGGCACTGAATCCGGTGGCAAGCACCAGCAGGCGCCCCTGCGGCCGCTGCCGCCAGCTGGCGACGATGAGGCCGGACAGTCCCAGGTAGGCCAGCGCCGCCAGGCTGTAACCGATGGCGGCGAGGAGAAACAGGGTTTCGGGCATGGGCGTTCGCAGGCGTCGACGCGGTCAGCGCACGCCCTTGCCCCACAACACCACTTGCGCGGTCTGGAACAGGATCATGAGGTCGAGAAACAGGCTGTGGTTCTTGACGTAATAGAGGTCGTACTGCAGCTTGTGCATGGCGTCCTCGTCGGTTGCGCCATAAGGATAGCGCACCTGCGCCCAGCCGGTGATGCCGGGTTTGACCGTGTGGCGGACGCCGTAATAGGGGATTTTCTGGGTCAGGTCCTGCACGAAATAGGGGCGTTCGGGGCGCGGGCCGACGAAGCTCATGTCGCCGAAAAACACATTGAATATCTGCGGCAGTTCGTCGATGCGGGTGCGCCGGATGACGCGCCCGGTGAGCGTCACGCGGCTGTCGTTCTGCCGCGCCCAGCGCGGCTTGCCGTCCTTTTCGGCGTCGACGCACATGCTGCGGAATTTGAGGATGGTGAAATTGCGCCCGCCTTGGCCGACGCGTTCCTGGCGGTACAGCACCGGACCGGGGCTTTCCAGTTTGATCAACAGCGCGGCCAGCGCCATGATCGGCAGGCAGACCGCCAGCATGGCCGCGCTGACCAGCAGGTCGAACAGACGTTTGATCGTGTCGCGCACGATGCCTTGGTGAAAGCCTTCGGCGAGGATCATCCAGCTGGCGTTCATCGAATCGAGCTGCAGGTGGCCGTTTTCGCGCTCGAAAAAGCTGGACAGCTCGAGAATACGAATGCCGCGCAGCTTGCATTTGAGGAGATCCTGCACCGGCAGGCCGCCGCTGCGGCGGTCGCGCACGGCGAGGATCAATTCGCCGATCTGCAGGCGCTCGGCCAGCTCGGGCAGGGTTTCTCCGCTGTCGAGAATGCGCTCACGATCGACGAAATGATGACTGCCGCCCATCGGCAGATAGCCCAGCACATGGACGTTGCTGGCGGGGCCGCGCTTGGCCAGCAGGGCCTCGATATGGGCGGCGCGACTGCCGGTGCCGATCACCAGGGCGCGGGTCTTGAGCGCCCCCGCGCGTGCCCAGCGGATGAACAGCGCCCTGCTGAGCAGGATGCCCAGCAGGGCGAGACCGAATGAAAGCAGGAAGGCGCCGCGCCCGACCAGTAGGGCGGGAAAGAAATAGAACAGCACGCTCATCGTCACCAGGCCGAGCCCGAAGCTCAGGCCGAGGCGCTGCAGCAGCGCGCGGATTTCCCCCCGCCACTCCAGGTCGTAGAGGCCGCTGGCGGTCATCAGGCCCAGCATGACCAGGGTAAAGGTCAGGGCCTTGGGGAGCAGGGGATTGAGTTCATCCGGAATCGAATGGCCGTCCAGAAACCGCGCGCTGACGCCCGCATACACGGCGCCGCCGAGGATGAACGCCTCGAACAGCACCAGCAGCAACAGATTCAGGGGCACGTAGTGTCGGAAAAATCGGATCAAGGTCGTTTACTCATTGGAATGCCTTAATGATTGAATCTAGTCAGCATCTTCCATGCCAGGGCGGACTGCAATCAAAATCGCTCAGGTCAGGGTCCGTGCCTGGGGCAGGCGCACCCGCCGCGGATTGCCGTCGGCCTGCAGGCGCTTCATGCTGCGAAGCTCGGCGGATGGGTAGACGACGATCTCGACGCTGGCACGCGGATCGTCGATGACGAACCGGGGGTAGATGCGACCGGGGGCTTCCGCCGCGCGCAGTTCGGTGGCCTGATACGGCGTGCCCAGGCCCATCAGCAGGAATTCGACGTCCTTCTGCTGATCGGTAAAAAGCTGCAGATTGATGCCGGCATGGCGTCCGGCGGTGCCGTTGAGAACCGGGCCGGTCAGATGGGGATCGAAGTCGGTCAGGCGCTCCATGTATTCGATGGCGACCTGCCGCAGCAGGGCGAGCTGTTCGCGGGTTTCGTCGGCGCGGTAGAGCGCCTGGTAGCTGCGCAGGGCCTCCTCGATCTGCTGGTTGTCGGGCAGGTTGCCGCTGTCGGGCGCGCCGAGCTGGCGGGCCGCCTTGCGCTTGGCGCTGCCGTAATCGAGGCTGCCGTCTTCCGCCAGGATGCGTGCCGCTGCATGAGCGATCCGGCGGCGCATGTCCAGGTGCTTCATGGCAGGAGGGCGGGCGCCGCGGGTTGGAGGGACGTGCCTGTGCCGGCGTCGTCCCAGCTGGCTTCGGGGACATCCGGCGGCGGAAATTCCTGGTAGAAATGCTCCACCATGCCGGCTGCGTTGTTCCCCAGTAAATCGTTCAGCAATCCCTCCAGCCCCGTGTCGGGCAGGCGGGTACCGGTGGCCGGGTCGATCTTGACGCTGATGATGCCGGCGGGCATCGGCCAGCCCCGCTGCGGCACGCCCTTGAGGGTGGTGTCCATGAAGTTGATCCAGATCGGCAGTGCGGATTGCGCGCCCGTTTCCCGGTGCCCCAGCGAGCGCGGTTGGTCGTAGCCCATCCAGGCGATCGCCACCAGGTCGGGGGTGTAGCCGGCGAACCAGGTGTCGCGCGCATCGTTGGTGGTGCCGGTCTTGCCGGCAAGGTCGCTGCGTCCGAGCTGGCCGGCCCGCGCGGCGGTGCCGCTACGCGTCACGTCCTGCATCATGCTGGTCATCAGCCAGGCGTTGCGCGGATCGATGACGCGCGGCGCATTGCCGCCGGCCTGTTGCGGACTGGCCTGCATCAGCAGGCGCCCGTCCTTGTCGTACACCTTGTCGATGAGATAGGGCTTGACGCCGTAACCGCCATTGGCGAACACGCCGTAGGCCGCGGCCAGCTGCAGCGGGGTGACGCCGCCGGCGCCCAGCGCCATGGTGAGATAAGGCGGATGGCGCGCCGGATCGAAGCCGAAGCGGCGAATGTAGTCGCGCGCGTAATACGGGCCGATGCCCTGCAGGATGCGCACCGATACCAGGTTGAGCGATTTGGTCAGCGCGGTGCGCATGCGCACCGGGCCGCTGGCGCTGCCGTCGTAATTCTGCGGTTCCCAGGCGGTGCCGCCGGCCTCCTCGGCGCTCAGCGTCAGCGGCGCATCGTCGATGATGGTCGCCGGGGTATAGCCTTTCTCCAGCGCGGCCGAATAGATGAAGGGTTTGAAACTCGACCCCGGTTGCCGCCAGGCTTGCGTCGCGCGATTGAACTTGTTGCGGTTGAAGTCGAAGCCGCCGACCAGCGCGGTGATGGCGCCGTCGTTCGGGTCCAGCGCGACGAGCGCCGCTTCCACCTCGGGCAGCTGGGCCAGCCGCCACTGCGGCTTGGCGCCGACCGCCTGCACGCGCACCACAGCCCCGGGCGCGAGTTGCCGCCCTTTCTTGCCGGTAGCCCAGTTGGCCACCCACTTGAGCGAATTTCCGGAGATGTCGACCACTTTGCCGTCATCCAGTTGCGCCCGGATCAGCTTGGCATTCGCACTCAGCACCACGGCCGGGTACATGTCGCTGACTGGGGCGAGGTCTCCCAGCGCCTGGGTGATCGCGGCATCGCGCTGCGTCTTGTCGGCGGGCAGGCCGATCTGCTTTTCCGGCCCGCGGTAGCCATGGCGCAGATCGTAATCGGCAATGCCCTGCCACACCGACCGGTTGGCGGCGGCCTGCTGGGCACGGCGCAGGGTGGTCACGGCCTTGTAGCCCGAACTGTAGATCGATTCGCCGTATTTCTCGAACAGCGCCTGGCGCACCATTTCGGCCGCGTAGTCGGCGGGTACGTCGGTGTGCCGCCGCGCCTGGCGGATTACCAGCTTCTGGTCGACGGCGGCTTGCCGGGTCGGCTGGTCGATGAACTTGAGCGTGCGCATCCGCCCCAGCACATATTCCTGCCGCGCCTTGGCGCGCGGGAAATTGACCACCGGGTTGTAGCGCGACGGCGCCTTGGGCAGCCCCGCCAGCATGGCGAATTCGGCCAGCGAAAGGTCGCGCATCGGTTTGCCGAAGTAGGTGCGCGCGGCGGCTTCGAAGCCGTAGGCACGCTGGCCGAGGTAGATCTGGTTGATGTAGAGCTCGAGGATCTTGTCCTTCGACAGGTTGTGCTCGATTTTCATCGCCAGCATGGCTTCGGAGAGCTTGCGGGTCAGCGTCTTTTCGTTCGACAGGAAGAAATTGCGCGCCACCTGCATGGTGATGGTAGACGCGCCTTCCTTGGCGCCGCCGGACAACAGGTTCGAGCCGGCCGCGCGCAGCACGCCCAGGGTGTCGACCCCGCCGTGGGAATAAAAGCGTTCGTCCTCGGCGGCGATGATCGCCTGCTTCATGTAGGCCGGCACCTTGTCGATGGCAATGAAGGCGCGGCGTTCCTCGCCGAATTCGCCGATCAACGCGCCGTCGGCCGTGAAGATGCGCAACGGCAGTTTGGGCTTGTAATCGGTCAGCGCCTCAAGCGGCGGCAGGTTGGGGTAAATCAGTGCGGCCGCCAGGCCGGCCAGCGCCGTCCCAACCACACCGAGGCTGATGAACAGTGCCAGCGCGTAATGCCACCATTTTGAAAACATCCGGATCCTTTATCGAGACGACACGAGCATTGTGTCCAATTTTCCAGTCCCGCCGCCGGATTGGACAGCGGGGCCGTCTCAAGAACCCGCTGTTTTCAATTGCCTATTGATTCGACCTGCCGCCGTATCGCAGCGCCATCGTGCCGAATCAATCACGAGATGCCTAAAGTTTCCGGAGATTATAGGCGTTAGTGGTGTTGGAAATTGGACACAGTTGTTCAACTCTTGCAGAGCCGCAAGAAAAAAACTGTTAAAAACCGTGTGTTGTTGCTAGCATCTAAAAATAATAACAAGAAAAAGCGCCAACCCACAGAAGCGTAAAGGAAATCTCTTGCACCTGAATATCAATCTGGACTGGCTGTCTGCCAAAGGCCTGCCCATCCTCGGGCTCGACATCAGCACGACCGCGGTCAAGCTGGTGGAGCTGTCCGATGCCGGCAAGGGCATGCTGCGGGTGGAGCGCTACGTCATCGAGCCCTTGCCCAAGGATGCCGTGACCGACGGCAACATCGCCAATCTCGACCAGGTGGCCGACACGTTGCGGACCGCATGGCGGAATCTCGGCAGCCGGATCAAGAACGTTGCCCTCGCATTGCCTTCATCGGCGGTCATCACCAAGAAGATTCTGGCGCCGGCCAGCCTCGAGGGCATCGACCTGGAGAACCAGGTGGAAACCGAAGCCAACCAGGTCATCCCGTTTTCGCTCGATGAGGTCAATCTGGACTTTCAGGTGCTTGGCCCGTCAGCCGGCAGCCCGGACGACGTGCAGATCCTGCTTGCCGCCGCGCGCAAGGAAAAGGTCGAAGACCGCGTGGCCGCAGTCGAAGCGGCAGGTCTCAAGGCCCTGATCATGGACGTCGAGTCCTTTGCCACGCAGACCGCCTATGAGCAGATCGCCCAACTGCTGCCCAACAGCGGCGCCGGGCAGACCGTGGCGATCATCGATGTCGGTGCGCAGAACATGCACATCAATATCCTCAACGATAACGAGTCGGTTTATCTGCGCGAACACGGCTTCGGCGGCAACCAGCTCAACAACGAAATTTCGCGCCGCTACGGCATGACCAGCGAGGAAGCCGAAAACGCCAAGCGCAAGGGCACGCTGCCCGAAAGCTACGACACGGAAGTGCTGCAGCCGTATAGCGAAACCCTGGCCATGGAAATCGGCCGCGCCTTGCAACTGTTCACCACCTCGACCCAGTATCGCAAGGTCGACCAGATTCTGCTGGCGGGCGGCGGCGCCATGATCCCCGGCATCGATGAAGTGGTCGCCCAGCGCACCGGTACCCCGACGATGGTCGTCAACCCGTTTGCCAACATGGCCGTCGGCCCCAAGATCCGGCCCCAGACGCTGACCACCGATGCCCCTTCCCTTTTTGTTGCCTGCGGCCTCGCCATGCGGAGGTTTGACCCACAATGATCCGCATTAACCTACTCCCTCACCGTGAACTTGCGCGTGCCGCACGGCGTCGCCAGTTCAATCTCCTGCTCGGCATTGCCGTCGCGGCGGGTGCGCTCATCGTCGTCCTCGGCCACAGCGTGATTGCCGCACGCCAGTCGACACAGGAAGCGCGCAATGCTTTCCTCGATCAGGAAATCGCCAAGCTTGACGGTCAGATCGGCGAAATCAAGAAAATCCGTGAACAGACGCAGGCGCTGCTGGAACGCAAGCAGGTCGTGGAAACCCTGCAATCCAACCGCACCGAAGTCGTTCACCTGTTCGACCAGATGATCCGGCTGCTGCCCGATGGCCTGTACCTCAAGTCTTTCAAACAAGCTGGCGATGTCGTCACCATCAGCGGCTACACGCAGTCGAGCGCCCGCGTCTCCACCTTGATGCGCAATCTGGACAACTCGCCCTGGTTCGAGGCGGCCAATCTTGTTGAAATCAAGGCGGCCACCGTGAACAACCTGCGTGCCAACGAGTTTGTGCTGTCGGTGAAACAGTCCCGCCAGCAGCCGGACGACGCAAATGACAAAGGGGGCAAAGCATGACCCTGGACGACATCAATAAACTCGACCTGAAAACCCTGGCCGACTGGCCGCTGCCGAGCAAACTGGCGGCGCTTGCGCTGCTGTGCGTGGCCATCGTGGCAGCAGGCTGGTGGTTCGACTGGCGCGGCGGGATGGAGACGCTGGACCAGGCCAAACAGAAGGAAACCGAACTTCGCAGCGTGTTCACCACCAAGAAAAACCAAGCCATCAATCTGGAGGCGTACACCAAACAGCTGGCCGACATCGAGCAGGCCTTCGGGGCTTTGCTGAAGCAGTTGCCGAACAGGCAGGAAATGGATGCCCTGATCACCGACGTCAACCAGGCCGGTCTTGGGCGCGGCCTGCAGTTCGACCTGTTCAAACCCGAGGCCGAAACCGTTTCCGAGTTTTATGCCGAAACGCCGATCCGCATCAAGGTCACCGGCAGCTATCACGATGTGGCGGCGTTCGTCAGCGACGTCTCCAAGCTGTCGCGCATCGTCACGCTTCAGAATATCGCTATGGAACCCGCCAAGGATGGGGTGCTGAATATGGACGCGATCGTCAAGACCTACCGCTACCTGGATGACGAGGAAGTCATTGCACGCAAGCAACAAGCCAAGGAGCAGAAGCAATGAGGCGCCTGGCCAGCTTGATACTCGCGTTGGGTTTGAGCGGTTGCGGTGGCAGCGGCATGGAAGACCTGCAAACCTTTGTCGCTGAAACCGGCAAGGACATGCAGGGGAAAATCGAGCCGCTGCCCGAGGTCAAGGTGTATGAACCGTTTACCTATAATGCCTTCGACCTGCCCGACCCGTTCAAGCCGAGAAAGCTGTCGACCGCAGGCGGGGGCGGAATGCAGCCCGACCTCAATCGGCCGAAAGAGCCGCTGGAGGCTTTCTCGCTGGAAACGCTGAAAATGGTCGGCATGCTATCCAAACAAGGCGTGATCCATGCCGTGATCCAAACCCCGGATAAGGCGATTTACCACATCAAGAAAGGCAACTACGTTGGCCAGAATTTCGGCCTCGTCACGCAGATCGGCGATAGTGAGGTGAGCCTGCGTGAGATTGTTCAGGATAGCGCCGGAGATTGGTCCGAGCGCACCAGCACCCTGATTTTGCAAGAATGATTTTTAGCACTGAATTCCAAAGAGGCTGATATGAACGCATTGCCGAAAATTGCACAGAAAATGACCCGCCACCTGTTCGGGATCGTCCTGCTCACTGGCCTGGCGCTACCGCTCGCGGTGCACGCTGCCGACGCGCCGCCTACCGGCAACGCGGTGCAAAGCGTCGAGACGACGACGCTGCCCGGGGGCAAGGTGGTGGTGCGCGTCAGCCTCAAGAATGCGTTGACCGCCACGCCTGCGGGATTCACCGTCGGCAATCCGCCACGTATTGCCCTTGATCTGCCGGATACCGGCAACGCCATGGGGCGCAATACCGTCGAGGCCAACCTCGGTCCGCTGTCGAGTGTGAACGTGGTGCAGGCGGGTACGCGTACACGTCTGGTGCTGAACCTCAACAAATCAGTCGAGTACGAGGCCACGATCGACGGCAAGTCGCTGCTGATTGCGCTTGGCGATATCGGCGCCGGCGCCGCGCCGGTGAACGTCAGCCCGCGCTTCGCCGAGGCGGCGCCCGGTGCGGCACGCCACAGTATCCGCGATATCGATTTCCGCCGGGGTGCGGCAGGCGAGGCACGCGTTGTCACGACGCTGTCCGATGCACAGGCGGGCATCAATATCCGCCAGCAGGCCAACGGCGTGGTCGTCGACTTCATCGGCACCGAGTTGCCCAAGGCGCTGCAGCGTCGACTGGACGTGGCCGATTTCGGCACCCCGGTGCAGACCATCGAAACCTATGCGCTGGGCGACAACACCCGCATGGTGATCCAGCCCAAAGGCGGCTGGGAATACTCAGCCTACCAAGCCGACAACAGCTTCATCGTCGAAGTCAAACAGAGCGACGACGCGCAGAAGAAAACCGCTGACGGCAAGGTGAAATACACCGGCGAGAAGCTCTCGCTCAATTTCCAGAACGTCGAAGTACGCTCGGTGCTGCAGGTCATCGCCGACTTCACCGGTCTCAACATCATCACCAGCGACACCGTGGCGGGCAACCTCACCCTGCGCCTGAAGGACGTGCCGTGGGATCAGGCGCTCGACCTCATCATGCAGACGAAGGGCCTGGACAAGCGCCAAAACGGTAACGTGATCTGGATCGCGCCGAAGGACGAACTTCTGACCAAGGAAAAACTTGAGTATGAGGCCCGGTCGGCCGTGGCGGATCTGGAGCCCCTGACCACCGAGTACATCCAGCTCAACTACATGCGTGCGGATGAAGCGCAAACCATGCTGTATGGCTTTGCTTCCGGTGCTTTCCTCGCTTCCGCAGGCAACAACGCGGTGAACTGCTCGGCGCAGGCGCAGGGTCTGGGCGGCGCCGCTGCGGCGCAGGCCTCCCAGCAGGGCAAGGGAGAAAACGACCAAAAGGTCCTTACCAAACGGGGACGCGCAACCTATGAACTGAAAACCAATACGCTGATCATCACCGACACGGCACGCAAGATACAGGAAGTACGCGAGCTGCTCGCGCGCCTGGATGTGCCCGCGCGCCAAGTCATGATCGAGGCGCGCGTGGTGGTGGCAACCGATGGCTGGAGCCGCGATCTGGGTGCGCGCCTGGGCTTTTCGGCTGCAAAAAGCGGAAATCTTTTTGGCGACCCGCATCAGGCCAGTGCTGATGGCCTTGGGCAATCGCTGCCTGCTGTTAGCGGGGGGGGCGAGCTGGCCTTGTCCCTGTTGAATCTCGCCAACGGCAACCTTCTGACCCTGGAGTTGCGTGCACTCGAGGCCGACAGCAAAGGCAAGGTGATTTCCAATCCGCGCGTGGTGACTACTAACCAGAAGCCTGCGGTCATTCTGAATGGTACGCAGATCCCTTACATCACGCCCGGTACGCTGACCTCGCCCGCGACGGTGACCTTCAAGGACGCCTTCCTGTGCCTGCTTGTTGATCCGCAGATTCTCAACAACGATTCGATCATCCTGACGGTCGAGGTGCAGAAAGATGCCGTGCGCGATATCGCCAATATCGGGGACAACCCGGCAATCGACACCAAACGGATCAAGACCCAGGTGCGCGTCAATAATGGCGAAACCCTGGTGCTGGGCGGGATTTTCGACGGCAACGAGAACTCGACCGTGAGCAAGGTGCCGCTACTGGGCGACATTCCCGTGTTCGGCAATCTGTTCAAGACTACGAGCAAGGAAAACAGCAAGACGGAGTTGATCATCTTCCTCACGCCGCGCATCATCGACGAGCGCCTGACGCTGCGCTGATCGAGGTTGACCATAAAAGCGCGGGCCTGTCCCGCGCTTTTTTTCGCCTGGGTTTCTTTCGGCTCTCGAATCTGCGCCGCTGCCCATCGGGCGGCTCTCATTTAGAATGGCGCCATGAGCAAGCGAGACAACCTTTTCCTCGTCGGTTTGATGGGTGCCGGCAAGACCACGGTGGGCCGGCTGCTGGCCCGGCATTACGGCTGCACCTTCTACGATTCCGACCACGAAATCGAGGCGCGTACCGGTGTCAAGATCCCGGTCATATTCGAAATCGAGGGCGAAGCGGGGTTTCGCAAACGCGAGGAGGCGGTGATCGCAGAATTGACCGCGCTGTCCGGCATCGTGCTGGCCACCGGCGGCGGCGCGGTATTGTCGGCGGCCACCCGTGACAATCTGCGGAACAACGGCGTGGTCATTTATTTGCGTGGGTCGCCCGAGCATCTGCATGAGCGCACCCGGCACGACCGCAATCGTCCGCTGCTGCAAACCGACAATCCGCTGGCCCGGCTGCGCGAGCTCTACCAGCAACGCGACCCGCTATATCGCGAAGTGGCCGACATCGTCGTGGATACGGGGCGCCAGGGCGTGGGGGGAATGACGCGCGTGCTGTGCGGCAAGCTGGATTTGCTGAAGAGCGGGCTGCCGCTGCCCGACACGGCCGACTGATGCGACGAAGCGTCTGCGCAGGCCTGCTCTGCTTGCTGGCGGGAACGGCAGCGGCCGCAGACTATCGGGCAGATGCGGAGAGTTACCGCGATCATTTGCGCCGCCTACAGCCGGGCGACCGCCTGCTGCTCGATCCGGGCGACTACCTGCAGGGCTTGCCGTTGCACCATCTGTCCGGCGAGCACGGACAGCCCATCATCATCGAAGCGGCCAACCCTGCCGCCCCGCCCCGTTTCATCGCGCGGCCGCGCGCCAATACCGTCAGCCTGGTCGATGTGCGTTATCTGATCGTGCGTCATCTGGAGCTCGACGGCCGCAACCTGCCGGTGGATGCAGTGAAGGCCGAGGGCCACAGCCGCTACGCCGATTTCATCACACTGGAACAGCTTTTCATCCACGACCATGCCGCATCGCAGCAGAATGTGGGCATTTCGACCAAGTGCCCGGCATTCGGCTGGGTGGTCAGGAACAATCGCATCGAGCGCGTGGGAACCGGCATGTACTTCGGGGATTCCGATGGTTCGGATCCCTTCGTCGCCGGGGTGATCGAGGACAACCGGGTGAGCGACACCCTCGGCTACAACTTGCAGATCAAGCACCAGCAGACGCGATCGGCGGACTTGCCGGAATCGGACGCCCGGCATGACACCCTGATCCGGCGCAACGTATTTTCCAAGGAGGGCGCTGTTTCCGGCCCGTATCCGCGGCCCAATATATTGCTGGGCCACTTCCCGGCGAGCGGTATCGGCCAGCATGATCGTTACCTCGTCTATAACAATGTCTTTTACCAGAATCCCCACGAGGCCTTGCTGCAGGCGGAAGGCAATCTGGTTGTCTTTGCCAACCTCTTCGTCAACCGCCATGGCGACGCGATTCACGTGCAGCCCCACAACGATGTTCCCAAAACGGTATACGTTTTCAACAATACCGTGCTTGCCGCAGGCGAAGGCATTGCGATCAGAAACCGCGAGCTGCCCGTATGGCCGCAAAAGGTTTTTGCCAATGCGGTGTTTGCCAGCATGCCGCTGTCAGGCGGCGAGGCCACAGGCAACCTGCTCGGCAGGTATGATGAAGCGGCCGGCTTTCTTCGCGCGCCCTATGAACGATCGCTCTACGAAATGGATCCTGCGCCCCGTCGTGCCATGCTTTACCACGATATCCAGTCGTGGCCTGCCCTGCCGGCCTTGCCGGCCGGTCTGGATGGCAACCCGCTGGTGCCGGGGGAGATCGGCGCTCTCACTTCCGCCGCAAGGGGTCGGCTGACGTGGCCGGGCGGGCAGCCATGACGGCGACCGCCGCGGCGCTGCCCGCCCCGCTGCTGCGCCGCCTGCTTGCCGTGGCGCTGGCTGTGCTCGCGGGCATCCTGTGGTACGACTACCCGGTATTCAAGCCGCTGCTGGGAGGTTTCCTGCTGGTTTACGGCGTACTCCTGTTCAGATGGCCGCTGGTGTGGCTGGCCGTTTTGCCGGCCTGTGTGCCGATTCTTCAATTGGCCCACTGGAGCGGGCGCCTGTTTCTGGAAGACCTCGACATCGTGTTCGTCTTCACGCTGGCCGTGCTGCTGTGGCGGGCGCCCGTGCCGCATCGGCATCAGCGCTTTCCGTTCGCCATCCATCTCGTGGTATTTGCACTGGCCGTATCGTATCTGTCCAGCCTGGCAATCGGCCTGACACCCTGGCCGGATTGGCGTGCGCCGGATGTCCTGGCGAGCTTTCTCAGCCCGGCCAATGCGCTGCGCCTGTCCAAGGGCTTTGTCTGGGCCGCACTGCTGTCCCCGTTCATCCTCCGCGCGTTCCGCGAACACCCCGAGGCTGCGCAGCGGATGGTCGTCGGTGGCATGGTGGCGGGCGCCCTCGTCACGGGCGCGATGGCCCTGTGGGAGCGGGGCGTCTGGCAGGCGCTGATCTACGGGCGCGACCGGTATCAGATCCTCGGCCCGCTGCTCGATTTTTCCACGCCCTACCGGATCACCGGCACTTTCGCGGAAATGCATACGGGGGGAGAAGCGATCGACGGCTATCTCGGACTGGCCTGGCCGATGATGGTGCTGGCGCTGGCCCTGTCTCGCAGGCCTTGGACACTGGCGCTCTCCAGCCTGGCGCTGGGGTTGCTGATCTACAGTCTGGTCACCACCTTCTCGCGCGGCCTGTATTTTTCGCTCGCCGTGGCGGGAGCCGTGTGGCTGTTTGGCCTGTGGCGCGTGCGCCATGCAGGAAATCGAACTGGGGAAACGGTTCGCATCGGCCGCGTGCTGTTGCTGCTCGGCATGGCGGCGCTGCTCATGGGATATGGCTACAGCCGGGGCGGCTCGCTGAGCCTCGCCAGCCCCATGCTGATGTTTTGCGCCGCGGCCTGGCTCGCGTGGCGGCCGCTCACGCGCAATGTGGGCGCTGCAGTGCTTGTCGCAATTTTTGCCGCAGGCGTTTGGGCAACCGTTCACGGCATGGTGACGAGCAAATGGCATCCCATTGGATTGGGCGCAGCATTGCCGCTGTCGATCCTGCTGGTGAGCGGTGCGGCCGTGTCTGGCCACATGGCCGGCAGGCTGCTCCCGCGCGGCGGTGGCATCAAGCCCTATCTCGTCGTGGTGATGGTTCTGGTTGCCGGAGCGGGAACCCTGGCACCGGCCCTGCTGGGCTATCGCATGACCGAGCGGCTTTCCGGCGTCGGCGCGGATTTTTCAACGCGCGCCGACCATTGGCGCCATGCGCTGAGCCTTAAGCAAGGGCACCTGCTGGATCAGGCGCTGGGGATGGGGCTGGGCAGTTTCCCGCGCGAATATCACTGGGACAACGCCAACCGTCCGGAAGGGAGCGGCAACTTTACCCTGGCGCGCGAAGCGGGCAATACCTTTCTCCGCTCGACGGGCGGCAAGGACCTGCGCTTCGGCCAGCGCCTGTCCGTTGCCGCGATGGAACCGCTGCAGCTGCGCATGCGCGTGCGCAGCCCGTCACCGGAAGCGCGGCTGAAAATCCGGTTATGCCGCCGCTTCGTCATTCATCCGTCGGAGTGGAACAGCCAGTGCGTCACGCTTGATCACACGGTCACCCATACCCGAGGAGCGTGGCAGACCCTCGCATTCGATCTTGATGCGGGCCGGATCGGCGACGGCCGCCAATGGGCTCGCCCGCCGCTCATGCTGGAAATCAACAACCGGCGCGAATACAGGCTGATGAGCCAGCCCCCTGCGGTGGTCGACCTGGATGACATCAGCCTGACGGATGGACGCGGACGGGCATACGTGGTCAACGGCGATTTCGAGCACGGCATGGATCGCTGGTTGCCCTATTACGACTTCAATCACCTGCCCTGGCACATCAAGAATCTCTGGCTGCATCTGTATTTTGAGCAAGGTGCGCTGGGTGTACTCGCCTTTGCGGCAGCCTGGCTGGCGGCGCTCGGCGTGGCCTGGCGTGCCGCCGGACGGGGGCAACTCTTTCCCGTGGGCGTGGCTGCCGCGCTCACCGGATTTGTGGCGGTGGGCACCTTCGGTTCCCCCATCGATGCGCCGCGGGTAGCCTGGCTGTTCTACTTTCTGTTTTTCGTCCTGATCGCGCATGCCGGTGCCGTCGAGCCGACACGGACGCGTGCTAGACTGCGGCGGCATCCTGCTTCTTCCCGCGCGAAAATATGAGTTCTTTCGATGTTTTCAACGGCGACGCCGACGGCCTCTGCGCGCTGCACCAACTGCGACTGGCCGATCCCGCCGACGCCGAACTGGTGACCGGGCCCAAGCGCGACATCGGCCTGCTGAAACGGGTGCAAGCCCAGGCGGGCGACCGCGTCACCGTGCTCGACATCGCGCTGTCGAAAAACCGCGATGCGCTCGACCGGTTGCTGGCGGCCGGCGCGCAGGTGCGCTATTTCGATCACCACCAGCCGGGCGACATCCCGACCCATCCCAACTTCGAACCGCATATCGATACCGATGCCAACGTCTGCACCAGCTTGCTGGTGAATCGGCACTTGCAGGGCAGGCAGTTGGCGTGGGCGATCACCGGCGCGTTCGGCGACAACCTCGCCGATGCGGCACGGCAGGCGGCAGGGCCGCTCGATTTGTCCGCCGAGCAACTGGCGCAATTGCAGTCGCTCGGCGAATGCCTCAACTACAACGGCTACGGCGAAACCCTCGACGACCTGTTTTTCGACCCCGCCGACCTGTATCGCCAGTTACGCCCGTTTGCCGATCCTTTCGCCTTCATCGCCGAGTCGCCGGCCTACCCAATCCTGAAAGCCGGCTACCAGGAAGACATGGCGCGTGCCATTGCCGTCAGCGCCGCCGAAGCACGCGCATCCGGCCGCATCTTCCTGCTGCCCGCGGAAAAATGGGCACGGCGGATTTCCGGCGTGTTCGGCAATCGGCTGGCAGTCGAGTCGCCCGCGCAGGCGCATGCCGTACTTACCGCCAAGCCGGATGGCGGCTATGTCGTCAGCGTGCGCGCGCCGCTGGCGGCCAAGTCGGGCGCCGACGAATTGTGCAGCCAGTTCGAGACGGGCGGCGGTCGCAAGGCCGCCGCCGGCATCAACCATCTGCCCGAATCCGAGCTTGGCCGGTTTATTGCTACGTTCTTTGCGGTTTTTACCCGGAGCTAATGGTGGATCAACTTATCGCGCCCTACGGCGGCAGCCTCGTCGACCTGGTGGATCCTGCACGGGGCGAGGCGCTCAGGCAGGAAGCCCTGAGCCTGCCCTCGCTCGACCTCGACTGGCAGCAGCAGTGCGAACTCGAAATGCTGATGACCGGCGCCTACTCGCCGCTCACCGGTTTCATGACGCGTGCCCAGTGCGCGCGCGTCGAAGCCGAGCGGCAACTCGACGACGGCACGTTCTGGCCGCTTCCGGTCACCCTCGCCAGCCGGAAAAAAGCCGCTGCCGAACTGAAACCCGGCGACCGGATCGCGCTGCGCGACGGCGAAGGTTTCATGCTTGCGGTGCTCAGCGTGAGCGACGTCTGGCAGGACGGCGATTGCTGGCATCTGGGCGGCGCAGTTGAAGGCGTCGCCTTGCCGCCGCACCCCGATTTCGTCAGCCTGCGTGCCACTCCGGCTGAGCTGCGTGCGCTGTTCGCCCGCCGCGGCTGGCGCCGTGTCGTCGCCTGGCAGGCGCGCCAGCCGATGCACCGCGCGCAGTTCGAGTTCTGCCTGAAAAGCGCGATCGAGAACGAGGCCAACCTGCTGCTGCATCCCCAGGCCGGAGGCGACATCACCGATGCCCCGGATTATTTCGGCCTGGTGCGCAGCTTCCTCGCCATTCGCGAGCGCTTTCCCGCCGCCTCCACCCAATTGTCGCTGCTGCCCGCGCCGCCGCGCGAAGCCAGTGCGCGCGCGCTGTTGCTGCGTGCCATCGTCGCGCGCAACCACGGCTGCAGCCTGCTGATCGCCGGCGGCGAGCACCAGACGGACGGCGACTGCCGCCGTGGAGAAGACCTTGCCCAGCCTGACCTTGAACTGCCGGTGGCCGCGCTTGCGGACGCCGTCGGGGTCAAGCTCATCGCCTACCCGCGCATGGTCTACGTGGAAGATCGTGCCGAATACCTGCCCGAGTCCCATGCACCTGCGGCGGCACGGGTACTCACCCTGAGCGGCGCCGAATTCAGGCGCCGCATGCAGGCCGGGCTGAAAATTCCGGACTGGTACAGTTTCCCCGAAGTGCTGGCCGAATTGCACCGGCAGAACCCGCCGCGCGAACGGCAGGGTTTCACTGTTTTGTTCACCGGCCTTTCCGGCGCCGGCAAATCCACCCTGGCGCGCTCGCTCGCTGCGCGGCTGATGGAAATGGGCGGCCGCTCGGTCACCCTGCTCGATGGCGACATCGTGCGTCGCCATCTTTCGTCCGAGTTGGGGTTTTCCAAGGCACACCGCGACATCAACGTGAGGCGCATCGGCTTTGTGGCGAGCGAAATCACCAAGAATCGCGGCATCGCCATTTGCGCGCCGATCGCGCCGTACCGCCAGACCCGCCGCGACGTGCGCGCCATGATCGAAGCCGTCGGCGGCTTCGTCGAAATCCACGTCGCCACACCGATCGAGACCTGCGAATCGCGCGACCGTAAGGGCCTGTACGCCAAGGCGCGCGCGGGACTGATACCCGAGTTCACCGGCGTGTCCGATCCCTACGAGGCGCCCGAGCGCCCGGAACTGGCGATCGATACCACCAGCCTGGGGATTGAGGAGGCGGTGCAGCAGGTTCTCCTCAAACTGGAGCACGAGGGCTATCTGCGCTGACCTGGAAAATGGGCGTAAAAAAGCCGACATAGCGTCGGCTTTTTTATTGGTGCGGAAACGATCAGGCCGTTTTGCGGCGACGCATGGCACCCAGGCCGACGAGTCCGATGCCGAGCAGGGCCAGGGAGGCGGGCTCTGGAACGTCGGGCAGGCTGTCCTGCTCGAGCAGGGCGTACTTGACTTGTCCGCCCGCGACCAAAACCTCGCCCGAGCCGTTGCCCCAGAACTGGACTTTGGAGAAGGTGCCCGAATCGTCGAAGGCGGCATTCGGGAACATGCCTTGGCGCATGGTGTAGAAGTAATCTTGGCCACCACTTGCCCAACTGCAATGCGGGGGACTTTGTGAATCGCCTCAGTTCGCGAGCGCTTGTGCTTTCTTGCGCAAATTTTCCTGTAGGCCGGAGCCCAGCGCGCTTCTTAGATACCGCTTTCCCTCTTCGGCTTTGCCGGCTTTCAACAAGGCCGCGCCCAAGTGATACAAGACGGTCGGGTCGCCCGGCAGGGCTCGGGCAGCGTGTTCCAGCAGGGGCAAGCCTTTTCCCAAGTCGTTGCTGAGTATCAGTGTCCAGCCATAAGTATCTTGTACTGTCGGATTGCGCTTATCGATCTGATAGGCTTTTTCGGCATACCTTCTGGCACCGGCTAGATCGCCGCTCTCCGCAAGATTGATGGCGATATTGTTCAATGCCGGCAGATAGTCCGGATAGGCGGCGAGTATGGTTCGGTAGAGCGGGTTTGCATCCTGTCCTCGGCCCATCGCGTCATAAACGCTGGCGAGCTCGTATTGTAAAACCGCGTTGCCAGGGTTGGCTGCCAAGCCTTGCTTAAGCGCACCTTCGGCTTTTGCCAGATCTTTTCGGCTCACGTAAACGCCTGCCAGGTTGACCCAGGCATTTGCAAGGTTGCTGTCGAGGGTGACTGCTTTTCTCAAGTGCTCTTCAGCCTGGGGTAAGGCATTTTGGCTGCGTTCGATCTGGCCGAGCAGGGCATACGCTTGCGCGTAGTTGGGGTATTTGGAGACCAATTGTCTGAGTTGTGTCTGCGCACTGGCGATATCTCCCGCCTGAACCCGGACTTCGGCGACAAGATAAGCGATCTCTGGAATATCCGGATGCTTTCTGGCATACGTTTCCAGCACATTTTCTGCCGCCTTGGCTTTTCCGGTGGAAATCTGAAGGGCAACCAGTGCGGTAAGCACTTCAGGCAGATCACCCTTTTCCACTTGCGCGGCGAGTCCCTCAAGTTCCTTCACAGCAAGAGGTGTTTTTCCCTCAATTGCATAACTGCGTGCAATCAACAAACGGGCGCGACCGGTGTAGGCGGGGTGCGATTTGGTCAGAGCCTGTAATTTCTCACGAGCGCTTGCGGGATTTGAAACAAGTTGCGCATAGGCTTTAAGAAAGCGCAATTCCGGATTGTCCGGTTTGAGCTCTTTCTCCAGACTATGGATCAAGGGCGTAGCTTCCGCTCCGCGCTGGAGTTCGATATAGGCGAATGCGAGTTGAAATCGCGCCACCTGGCCGATTGCCCCTGTACCGGCTTTGGCTGCATAGGGCGCGAGTAGACGTATAGTCTGCTCGTGTCTGCCAAGCGCACTGTAAACGCGCCCCAACGCGACGTGAATCTCGGTCAATTCAGCAGCGGGCAAATCGCCCCCCTTGAGCGCCGCAACGTAATGGTGTCCGGCACCATTTAGATTGCCGCGCCCCTCTTCCAGCCAGCCGAGATAGCGCCTTGCCAGTGGCTCACCGGGACGTAGGGCGATGGCCTTGTTCAGCGCGCTTTCGCCTTCTTTTTTCTTGTTCTGTAAAAGCAAAGAGACGCCAAGCTTGGAGAGCACGGCGGGATTATTCGGGTTCAAGGCGAGTGCACGCTCAAAAGAAATAATGGCGATCGGGTAATTTTTCTCCGCCATCAAGATCATGCCTGCCAACTCGGGGCCGCGCGGGTCATTGGGATATTGCTTGAGGAATTGCGCCAGCTTGGTTTTAGCTTGCTGTTGCTCCCCCCGTTTCAACAATTCCACGGCCTCCAACAGGATTGCCGATTCTTTCCATTGATTTGACGAGAGGCCCAGGACAGCTTGCGGCGCTTGGCTGGGAATGAGCGGAATGGCCTGAGAAACGGGCGAAGCAGCCCACAACAGGGGGGTGATCAAACAAGAGAAAAGGGCGCGTGACACTGGGGTTTCCTTAAAATTTCCAGGGGAAGAGTTCGCGGGGGAAACGGTGAATCTCGAGGGTATTCCCGTGCCGGAGGATTAGGAGGCGGGGGGCGTGTGGTCCACTTCGTAGCCCGTTTCCGCGATGACTGGCTGTAACAGGGCCAGCGTTTCCGTATCGATACAGCCCAGATAATGACGGTACCGTCTTATAGAAGTCTGATACAGGGCGCACGCGACTTGAGCGTAGCTCGCCGTGCGTACAATGCGCTCGCTCTGATGGAAGTCCAGGCATCTCGGGTCCCACGGCAGGTTAAGGAAGGCCAGTATTTGTTTTAGCACGGGTTCGGGATCGGTGGCCAGCTCTTCGTAGCGCACACGCAAAAAGCGAGTTCCCGGCAGTTTCCGCATCGCTTCCGCGTGCTGCCACGATTGGGCAAACAAGTGGGCGGTATCGGCAAGCCTCAGAGACCATTCGTTGCCAAACAGGAAAGGGGTGAAGTATGCCGAGAGCACTGCGTCGAGCGGGTGACGCTGTACATGGATAATCGGGGCCTCGGGAAATAGCAGGCGAATGATACCAATGCGCATCAGATTCAGCGGCAGCTTGTTGCTGGCGTAGCGTGTCTCCTGGCTATGGCTGGCATGGCTGTGCAGCGCGGCCATGTAGTCGGTGCGCAATGCCGCCAGCCTCGCTTGGCGATCGTTTTCGTTTAGTTGGCTGAGCTGGTCGAAATAGTCCGGAGCGTCCGCCTCGCGCTCGATTGAGGTTTCCAGCTCGCCACAGGGCGCGATCTGCGGATGGCACCCCAGCATTTGTTCCAGTAACGTGGTTCCTGAGCGAGGAAAGCCCACAATGAACAAGGGCGCCGGTGTGCTCGGTTCAGGCTGGAGCGCCCAAGCCGTTACCCGTTCCGGTGTCAGAAGGGAACGCTCGCGTACAAGCGCTTTTTCCGTCGCTTGCGGGTCATAGCGCTGAAGGCGTGTTTCGGCCAGAAGGACCTTGCTTTTGGCATATGCATCAAAGGCTTCTGGGTAACGGTCAAGCACGTCCAGAATATGGCCGCGCTCGGACCAGTAGGCGATAGCGGTGCGCGGCATGCTGGTATGGAGATCGGCGGCGCTGAGCGCGCTGAGGGCCTCCGCAGTTTGCCCGCGTCTGCGCAATACGCGGGCCAGGGCGACGGCGGCTGTCACGTTGTGCGGATCGAGGGCCAAGGCCGTACGCGCGGAAGATGCGGCCGCGTCCAACTGGTTATCGGCTTCCTGCATGGTCGCCAAGTTGGCGCGAAACTCAGCCTCATGCGGGGCGGCCTCGGCACTACGCTTGAAATATTCGATCGCCTCGCTGATGCGCTGGGTGAGATAGAAAACCTGGCCGAGGTTATGGCATGCCGCTAGATTACCCGGGTCACTTTCCAGCGTTTGTCGATAAAGCCGTTCCGCTTGCGCGAAATCGCGCAGCTCAAAACGGCAGCTTGCCAGATTGGAGCGCGCGGGCAAGAAATCCGGCTTGAGAACCAACGCTCGCTCGAAAGCCTCCGCTGCTTCAGGGTATTCGCCCAACGCAGCGAGCGCGCAGCCATAATGGTAGAAGGCAGCGGCATCGGTAAGCCCCAAGTCGATCGCCTGGCGCATCGCCGCGGCAGCCTCGGCGTGGCGCCCGCCCTGGAGCGCAGCATAACCTGACAAGTAGTGACAGGTGGAATTGCGCGGCTGCGTTTTCACCAGGTGGGCAAGCAGCGTTTCTGCTTGCAGGAATTGCCCTTGCTGAATGAGCGCAACGGCTTGCGGCAAGCTGCCATTTGCCGGGATGGCCGCGGATCGGGCCGCACCACAGCAGCGTTTGAATTTTTTGCCGCTGCCGCAGGGGCAAAGCGCATTTCGTCCTGGCTCAACGTTGGGCATTGTCTCTTTTGGGGACTTGGCCGGGTGAGTGTAGCGCGACGGCACCAGAAAAAAAACTCCCCCTCAAAGGGGGGAGTTTTATGGCCAGCAGGGCGGTTCTTCTTAAAACTTGCGGCGGCGAGAGAATGCGCCGAGACCCAAGGCCCCCGCACCGAGCAGCAACAACGTCGCCGGTTCCGGAACGCCTGGAGGGGGGGGCACTTGGCCGGTGGAAAGGTTGATGGTGACGGTGCCGAAGTCGGTCAACAATGAGTCGGATGCTTGCACCTGGTAAATGTACGTGCCCGGCGTGCAGTTGGCCGTGTTCCAGGCGAAGGCCTGGGTTCCGGTATTGAAGCTGGGTGCGTTGCTGCAGGTGCCCTGTCCGCCAAGCAGGCCGATATCGGTCCAGGAAAGCGTGCCGGGAGGCGTTGGCTGGCCGTCATCGACACCGGTGACGGTCGTGTTCAATACGTCGCCTACCAGCGCATTGATGATGAGGTCGTTGACGGTTGGTGCGGTGTTGGACGAGGTATTCACCGCATCAAACAGCCACTCGAATTCCACTTGGCCACGCAGTGCGCCGGTACCGTCCTGGGCGAAGATGTTGCCACTAAAGCTGTAGTCCGCACCGATGTTGCCGGTGGGGTTGTCCAGATACGTGGCGGTGCTGGCGGCAGGGATAAACAGGGCACCGGTCGCGGTATTGATGGTGAAGCCGGGGGGTTGAGAAGCAATCGGCGCGTTCAATGCCTGGTCGTAGCTCAGGGTGAGCCCAGCGCCGCCCAGCGCACCCAGATTGCCCACGTAATTGGCGTTGCGCAGTACTTCGGGCTGCACGTTGGAGAAGTTGAACAGGATGGGGGTGCTGGCGCTGCTGCCGTTCCAGAAGATGCTGGAATTCATGGTCCACGTCGTGGAACTGCCGCCAGCAAAGTTCTGAATCCCACCTACCCGGCAGCAACTGCTGGCGCTGAGAGAATAGAGCCCGGCACCGGGCAATTGCACGGTGTGGACGGAAGTGACTTTGGTGAAACGGCTGTCAGACGTGTCGTTGACCTGGGCGCCGACCTGGCTCATCCCGCCGACCCCGGAAACCGAAATGGCACCACTCTCGTCGATGTCGGCTACGGCGGTAGGACGCCAAAAGCTGGTGGCGTTGACAGTGAGCAAACCGCCGGCGGAAACCGTTGGAATCATTGCGCCGCCACGGAAATGCGACGCTTCAGCCGCGGTGCCCGCCAGTGCCAGCGAAATTCCGGCCGCCAAAACGGCCAATTTGAAGTGGGGGTGCGTCATGACTATCTCCTTTTACCAAATCCAAAAAGTTTTGAACGGAGTGACCTCGGTTGTCTCCAAGACAGCATGATCTATGCCAATTATTATAATTGGTTGATATTTATATTGTTTTTTGTTCTCACTGGTTTGGGAACCTGGCTTTTGTAAAATTTTTCGACACATTTTTTGGGGTTTTGGACTAAAACCGCTCTGACAGGGACATCCCTACCCCATTCGCATTAACCCAGTTCTTCAAAAAACATTTTGTTAAGCGCTATAGGTTCTGCCATCGCGTTTACGCGTGTGTGTAAGTTTTTTCGACGGCCAACTGGCCGCCGGCCATCATGCCCAGCGCGCTCGCGATCAGCCCCACGAACTGCGGCGGTAGCACGGCCTCGGGGGCGATGAATTCCATCGCGATCCATGCGGCCAGCCCCAGCACGATGGACAGCCCCGCCCCGCGGTTGCTGGCGCGCTTCCAGTACAGGCCGGCGACCAGCGGAACGAAGGCGCAGGCGAGCGTGACCTTGTAGGCGTTTTCCACCATCTGGTGGATGCTGGTCTCGGTTTGCAGCGACCACAGCGAATAAAACACCACCAGCCCGGTGAACGCGACGACGACGCTGCGGGTGATCCACAGCAGCTTTTTCTGACTCATGCGGTGGTGCGGCATGAATTCCTTGATGATGTTTTCCGAGATGGTGACCGACGGCGCCAGCAGGGTGCCGGAGGCGGTGGACATGATGACCGAGAGCAGGGCGCCGTAAAAGATGATCTGCGCGTAGAAGGGCAGATGGATCTTGACGAAGGTGGGCAGCACCAGTTGCGCATCCTCGGCCAGCACGGTCGCGGTCATGGCGGGGTCGACCAGGGTGGCGGAGTAGGTGAGGTAGATCGGCACCGCGGCGAACAGGAAATACAGCGCGCCGCCGATGACCGTGCCCCACACCGCGATGCGTTCGGACCTGCCGGCGTTGGCGCGCTGGAACACGTCCTGCTGCGGGATCGAGCCCAGCCCCATGGTCAGGAGACCCGCGATGAAGGTCACGACGGCGGCCCACTCCAGCGGCGGCCAGAATTCGAACTTGCCGGAAGCCGCGGCGTGCTCGACCACCGGCGCGATGCCGCCCACTTCCGGCATGTTGCCCACCAGATAGGCAATCCACAGCAAGCCGACAACGATCACGGTCATCTGCACCAGCGTGGTCAGCGCCACCGACCACATGCCGCCGAACAGGGTGTAAAGCATCACCACCGCCGCGCCGATGAGGATGCCCTCGGGCTGGGTGATGAGGCCGTCGGACAGCACGTTGAATACCAGCCCCAGCGCCACCACCTGCGCCGACACCCAGCCCAGGTAGGACAGCGCGATCGCCGCCGAAATCACCACCTCGACCGGACGGTTGTAGCGCTGACGGAAGAAGTCGCCCAAGGTGACGAGTTTCATGCGGTACAGCGGGCGGGCGAAAAACAGGCCGAACAGGATAAGCGCGAGCGAGGCGCCGAAGGGATCGGAAATCGTGCCGCCGAGGTTCTCGTCGAGGAAGGTGGCGGGAATGCCGAGCACGGTCTCCGCGCCGAACCAGGTGGCGAACACCATGGCCACCACCACGACCATCGGCAGTGCGCGCCCGGCGGTGATGTAGTCGCTGGCGCTGTGGACCTTGGTGGCGGCGTAGAGGCCGATGGCGATGGAGAAGACCAGATAGAGGACGACGAAACCGATGAGCATGGCGGGATGGCTTCAGAAACGGTGGGAAAGAATAAGTCCGGAGCCCCAGTCCGGGCTTGCGTGGCTGAAACCGCCCACGGCATAGAGGTTCAGCCTGCTGGCGGCGTTCAAGCGGAAATTCAGGTAAAGCATGGCTTCGCTGATGGGCTCGCTCGTGGAGGTGACCGCCTGCTGCCAGTCGAAGCTGCCACCGAATGAAAGAGTCGGCTTGATGCGGTAATCCGTACCGATCGAACCCAGCCAGACATTGCGGTATTCGATGGAGTCCGGATCGCCCTTCCACTTGTGGCCCAGGCTTAGAAAGGGCATCCACTTGTCCATGGGTTTGAAAAGCTCGCCCTGAAGGGTGTAGTCATTCTTGCCGGTGCCCAGGGATTTTGATGTGCTGGCGGTGCCGAATTTGATTTTTCCGCTGATGTCGAGGCCCGCCCAGTGGCCGCGTTCGTCGACAAGGTTGTAGGTGAGGCTGGCCGTGATGTCGCCCATCCCCTCGGTGGTGGATGCGTTGCCCGGCGTGTTGAGCGGATCACCGTCCGGAGTGACGTTGCCCGCGTTGCGAACACGCAGCCAGGCGGTCGACACGCGCACGCTCCAGGCATCAGTCCGGTATTTCAGGCTCAGAGGTAGCGCCCACGTTTCGGTCGTAGTTTGACTGCCGTACTTGCCGGAGGAGTAGTCGAGCCCCAGGCTGACGGCCGGATAGGCGTCGGCAGCCTGGGCTGCCGTGGCGGCAAGCAGCGTGCATAGCGAGGCAACAATGCGCATGGCAATCCTTAAAATGAGTGCATGCGATTTTAGTGGAGGATTGGTCGGTCGTGCGTGGCTTTTGAGCCGGCTTCCGGCAACGGCTTCCGGCAGAGGTGCACGGTCTGGGGTACGCGGCACGCTACCGGAAATTATTGTCGAGCCGTTTGAAGGGGACGCTTAAACGTCGTGCTCGTGGCGTTCAATCCGTTCAATCCGCTCGGGCGTCTCGATTTTCTCGGGGCGTTCGACCTTCTCGGGCGTCTCGATTTTCTCGGGGCGTTCGACCTTCTCGGGCGTCTCGATTTTCTCGGGGCGCTCGACCTTTTCGGGCGTCTCGATTTTCTCGGAGTGCTCGACCTTTTCGGGCGTCTCGATTTTCTCGGAGTGCTTGGCTTCCTCGGAGTGCTCGGTTTTCTCGCGAAGTTCCTTGCGTTTCCCGGATTCATGCTTTTCCGAGTGTTCCACTTCGTGGTTCGAACTTCCGGAAGGGGAGCCGGGGCGCTGCGCTTGTTCTTGCTTGGGCGCGTTCTCGCCGGCGCCGCCCCCCCTTTGGGCCGGTTTGTTTACGTTGTTTCCCGGGTGAGATTGGGCCTCCACCTCGCGCGCGTGGAATGTGTTTCCCTTGCGTACGGCGTCGACGATGGCCCACTCGCCCGCGCCTGGCGGCGTCTGCTTGCCCCGGGTTTGGGTGTCGATCAGGAAGTGCTGGCCGCCGATGTTGAACCCCGACTTGTCGGCGTGACGAACCAGCCCCTGGACAATCACCCGATCAACGTGCATGGCGCGTTCCTCGCGTTCAAAGCGGGTGACTTCCATCCGTCCTTGGGCATAGCGACCTTCGACGCGAACCTTGGCGCCCGGCTCGAGTCTGGTCAAACGGCCTTCCAGCGTGACGCCATCGACCGTTAGCTCGCCCCGGGCGTTGCGCTGCACTTCGCCGGTTAGGCTGTCGGGCGTGTCGTCCGGCACCACATCCAGGCGGGTGGCGACCACATGGCCGCGTGCGCCGGCAAAACCGCTCACCGCGACCTTGACGCCAGGGACGAGGCCGGCAGGCAAAACCGTAGCCGGATTGAGGCTGATATTGCGTCCTTGCGCGAGCAGTGCGCCTGAATCCAGACCTTGCACCTCGGCGACCAGCAGATGTCTGACATGAACACGTTGCACGGTGAGCTGGTCACCCTTCCCTTTGGCCAGCGCACGCACGACTTGTCCCACCGCAAGATCGCTGGGCGAAGCTGCCCTGTCGTGGATGGTGACGGGCGTGGCCGGGTGGTAATGCAGTTCCAGCCCGTTCACGCAAATGCTGGCAAAGCCGGTGATGACCCCTTCGACTTCAACTGTGTGGCCGGTGCCGCCGCTGCCGCTGCCATCGCCGCCGGATCCTCGGAGCGGGGAAATGCCGGTGCCGCCGCGTCCGCTGCCGTCCGCATCTTGGGGCCGCAAGCCGGTGCCGCCCTGCCCGGTGCCGTCGCGCATCACAGGTGCGCCGCCTGTCGCGCAGGGATTGGCAGCGCAAAGCGCGGGCGTCAGCAGCGTGAGCGTGATCAAGCCAAGCAGGACCTGACGCCAGTGCCTCATGGTTATGTCCGATCTTCCTGTTCGCCGACCTGGTGAAAATACTGGCCATAACTCACCCGGTAGCGGGCATTTGCGTCCTGGTGGTCACGCTCCTGCAGTTCCATCGCTTTCTGGCTGAAAGCCTGCATGGTCTGGCTCGACAGCTGGCGGGCATAGATTGAAAGAATCATGGTCGAATCCTTGCTCAAGTGGTCGTAATAGACACTGCGTTCGAGCAGGGGCGGCGCATCGGAGCGGGTCAGGTTGTGTGCGCATGTATCAAGGTGGTCATGCACGTTTTTCCCCAGATAAAACAGCTTCTCGTCCAGTCCGTGGCTGGGAACGAACGCGTCGGTCACCAGAACGACGCGGTCGAGACTGTCGACCTGCGCAACGCCCAGCCTGAGCCACTCATCGAGCACGACGCGAGGCCGGATGTCCTTGCTCACCGAGCGTACCAGCGATTCGAAACTCATCGCCCCGCCGACGCTGGCGAGCCGATGCAAGGGAAGCGGACGGCCCTTGTTGTCCAGATATTCATTGTGTGCGGTCCAGCGCGCCACAATTTGCGCGCCAAGAGACACCGACATGGGCGGGCTGTCATTGCCGCTGACAATTTCATTGCGCAGCCGTTTTACATCCAGCCGGTGGATGCCCGTGAGCAGGCTGACCCGGCTGTCGGTCTGAGGCTTGCCGTCGACGGGCATCGTTGTCGCCACTTCCACATAGGTCAGTTTGAGCAGGCTGGCGAGCGCCGGGTATTGCACGCTGTAGTGCAGCAACAGCTTGACGAGCGGGCGCAGCAAACGCCTCACAGCAGCAGTCAATGAGCGGGGGGGCGTGACCAGAGCGTGGGTGCTGACCGGTTCATGCATATTGTTCATTTAAATTAGATTACCAACCTCGCCGCGATCATGGTTGTGTGTGTAATAATTTAACACGTATCGCGGATTCCGTCATGGGCGGGCTCATGCCGTGCCATGCTTGGTTTCAAACCGGATGCCGACTTGTTTCAGCAGATCGGTTGGCAGCACGCCTCCGGCTGAAATAATGACCGCATCGTTCGGTAGCGTCTCCTGGCCGGATTCCAGTTCCAGCAGGACTTCGCCAGGCTGGATCCGAACCACATTCGACTTGAGCAGGACATGGATGCGCCCATTTTGCTGGGCGTCGTTCAGGCGCTGACGGTTTTTCACTTTGACCCGGCCGAAGGCGTCGCCGCGATAGGACAAGGCCACGCAGCTGCCGGCCTCGTCGGCGATGGCGAGGGCCGCTTCCAGCGCACTGTCGCCACCGCCGACCACCAGCACGTTCTGGCCGCGGTATTGTTCGGGGTCGATCAGCCGATAGACCACCTTGGGTAGATCCTCGCCGGGGACATCCAGCTTGCGTGGGGTGCCGCGGCGTCCGATGGCCAGCAGTACGGCCCGGGCGGAATATTCTCCCGCCGAGGTTTTGACCAGAAAGCCTTTGCCCTGAGGCTGGATGCTTTCCATGCGCTCCCTGAAACTGATTTCCAGCCTGGTTTTGTCCACGATGCCGTTCCAGAATTCCAGTAGGGCTTCCTTGCTGATTTCCGAAATCCTGACCTTGCCGACGATCGGCAGCTGCACGGGAGCGGTCATGATGACCTTGTTGCGCGGGTAGTGGTATACCGTCCCGCCCAGGGAATCCTCCTGTTCCAGGATCCGGTAGCGCAGCTTGTGCTGGAGGGCACCCAGTCCCGCTGCGATTCCGGCCGGGCCCGCACCCACGATGATCACGTCGAGGTCGCTGTCGGCCTCGCCCTTGAGCGTGTCGCGGATGGCGTTCATGGCCTGTCGCCCCTGCTCGGCGGCCTTCCGCACCAGCCCCATGCCACCCAGCTCGCCGGCAATGAACAGCCCGGGCACATTGGTTTCGAAGTTGGGCTTGACCAGCGGGATGTCCACTCCGCGCCTTTCAGTCCCGAAGACCAGTTTGATGGCCTCGAACGGGCAGGAGGCCATGCAGGCACCGTGTCCGATGCAGACGGAGGGATTCACCAGCTGGGCCTTGCCGTCGATCAGGCCCAGTGCGCCCTCTGGGCAGGCCTTGGTGCAGGAGCCGGAACCGATGCAGCGTAGCGGATCGAAGACCGGGTGCAGCGAAACCGGCTCGCCCACGCCGGCCTCCCTGGATTCCTGCAATGCCTGGGCGTGTTTTTCGTCGCGCCGGCGGCGCCGGCGGAAATAGAGAAAAAACACGATTGCCAGCGGTGCCATGTACAGCACCAGATTCGTAAACCAGAAGCCCATCTCAAAATCCAAAATATAGGTGGCTCAAAAAAGGGGGGCAGGGGGCCACGAAGTCGCGGCCTGCTGTGTGACTTTACGTCACTAAATGTATGTTTTTTGATACACGAGTCACTATGGGGGCTCGTCGCGTGTAAAATATTTACACGAATAACCGTAAACTTGTTAGGATTATTGTCGTAAGCAGTGTGAGATCAAGCAAAGCAAAGGGACATGGTGCAAGAGACTTTGATTATGCAGTCCCCGGTCAGGC
The DNA here is from genome assembly GCA_018820765.1 of Gammaproteobacteria bacterium. Taxonomy (GTDB): domain Bacteria; phylum Pseudomonadota; class Gammaproteobacteria; order Burkholderiales; family Thiobacillaceae; genus Thiobacillus. Next base: position 265,392 of record JAHJNN010000017.1, on the reverse strand, counting down.
TGGACGCGGTGGAAACGGCTCTCGCCAAACCGCGCAAGCGGGAGGTCGGCGCATCCGCGATGCTGCTGGGGGTGGGCCTGCTGGTGGTGTGTGCCTGGACGTTGAGCCGCTGGAGCGGCTATACCGCCGGTTCCAGCGCAGGCTACAACCTGGGGCTTGTCGGCGGAATCATGATGCTGCTGCTGTTTCTCTATCCGTTGCGCAAGCATTTCCGCTTCATGCATGGATTGGGGCCGGCCAAATACTGGTTCGCCATGCACATGACGCTGGGCATCCTGGGGCCGCTGTTTATTCTGGTGCATTCCCGCTTTCAGGTGGGCTCCGTCAATGCGGGGATTGCGTTGGCCAGCATGTCGCTCGTGGCCAGCAGCGGCATCGTCGGCCGCTTCATCTACACCCGGATTCACCATGGATTGTATGGGCGTCGTGCCAACCTGAAGGAGTTGCGCGAACTTGCCGGGCTGAATTCAAAGGAGGTCCAGTCGAAACTGGCCTTTGCGCCCGGGGTGGAGAACGCTCTGTCTGAATTCGAGGCCGCCCTCGGCACGCCGCATCGCGATCCGCTTCGCTCGGCATGGACGTTTGCCACGCTCTGGCTGCGTGGCCGTACCGTCTACTTCCAGTGCGCACGCGAACTGAATCAGCTTTACAAGACCTACGCGAACGAGCAGGGCTGGGACCGGGCCAAATATCAACGCCGGCTCAAGGCCGCCAAGCATCTGGTGTCCACCTATCTGCAGAGCGTTCAGCGGGTTGCCCAGTTCAACACCTACGAGCGCCTGTTTTCACTGTGGCATGTCCTCCACGTACCGCTCGTTTACATGATGGTGTTCAGTGCGATTGCGCATGTTGTCGCCGTGCATATGTATTGATGGGGCTGCGGGAGGGGAAGACGATTTAGAAATAACAACGTGGTTTCCATCAAGACGGTTTTTGTTGCGCTGCTCCTGCTGCTGGGGCTGACAACGGGGCTGGGCCTCCGCCAGGCGGAGGCTCAATCGCTGGAAAGTGTGTTGATGCCGGGCAAGGTCATCCAGGGCCATGCCAAAGCGGAAGGGAAATGTGAAAACTGCCATGTTCGTTTCGAGCGGGAAGGACAAAACAGGCTGTGCCGGGACTGTCACAAGGACGTCGGCCAGGACATGGTGCAGAAGCAGGGTTATCACGGGCGGATCAGGGAGCAGGCCTGCCGTACCTGTCATACAGAGCACAAGGGGCGTGAGGCGCGGATTGTCGTGCTCGATGAAAAGCAGTTTGACCACAAGCTGACGGATTATCCGCTCAAGGGCAAGCACACGGAAACGGAATGCATCAAATGTCACAGATCAGGCAGCAAATATCGGAGCGCGCAGAGCGCCTGCATTGCGTGCCACAAGAAGGACGATGCGCACAAGGGCAAGCTGGGTGCGACGTGCGCGGATTGCCATACCGAGCTCGACTGGAAGGAAGCCCGGTTTGACCATGACACGACGGATTTCAAACTTGAAGACAAGCACGCCAAGGCGAAGTGCAAGGATTGTCACAAGGACAATGTCTTCAAGGACACGCCCATGGCTTGCGTGTCGTGCCACCGGAAAGATGACAAACACAAGGGCCGCTTCGGCGAGAAATGCCAAACCTGCCACGACGCCAGGAACTGGGATGTCATGTTGTTCGATCACGACACGGACACGAAATATCTGCTGCGCGGCAAGCACCGGCAGGCACAGTGCGGCGCCTGCCACACCGGGAATCTGTATCGCGACCGGCTGCAGACCGCCTGTGTGTCCTGCCATAAGAAAGACGACAAACACAAGAACACGCTGGGTGAGAAATGTGGCGATTGCCACGTCGAGCGCGACTGGAAGGAAGCGCGCTTCGATCATGACAGATCCCGCTTCCCCCTGCGCGGCAAGCATCACGACATCGAGTGCAAGACCTGCCACAAGACTCAGGTCTTCAGGGGCACGCCCATGAGCTGTATCGCCTGTCACAAGAAGGATGACAAGCACAAGGGCTCGCTGGGCGAGACGTGCGGCGACTGCCATGGCGAACGCGACTGGAAGGAAAACCGCTTCGACCACGGCAAGACGCGGTTCGCGCTGTTCGGCAAGCACCGGGATGTGAAATGCGACGATTGCCACAAAGAGCGGAAATACAAGAACACGCCGGTTGCCTGTCTCGCCTGCCACAAGAAGGACGACGTCCACAAGGGCCAGCTGGGCGAGAAATGCGAGCAATGCCACAGCGCCCTGGACTGGAACCAGACCTCGTTCAACCATGGCCGCACCCGCTTCCCGCTGCTGGGCGGGCACATGCTCGTGGAATGCAAGAAATGCCACGCCACGGCGCAATACAAGGATGCCAAAACGGAATGCCTGGCGTGCCACGAGAAGGAGGACGTGCACAAACGCCGACTCGGCGTGCAGTGCGAGACCTGCCATAACGCGCGAAGCTGGGCGCTGTGGGACTACAACCACAACACCCGTACCCGTTTCAGGCTGGAGGGCGGGCATCGCGGGCTGGATTGCTACAGCTGCCACAAAAAACCCGTTGCCGGCAAGGCTGTGTTGTCGATGGCGTGCGTCAGCTGCCACGACAAGGATGACGTGCATGAAGGCGAGTTCGGCAGACAGTGCGACAAGTGCCATGGCATCGATTCGTTCAAGCAAATCAAGTCACGCATGGGGCAGGCTCGCGCGGCCGGAAAAGTCGCGACGTCCGATGTGAGCTGTCCGACGATGGTCCGGGGGCTATGCCGGGACGGACGGGAATCCGCGTTTACGCGGCAAGCCATGCTTGCCGCAGGAGGAGACGCAAGATGAACTCAGATCATTTCGCTGTCCGCATGCTGCCGAAGTCGTGGCTTGTATGGGTTTTCCTGCTGGTCTGCATGATGGGCGTGTTCCCCCCGCCGGCGTTCGCAGCCAATGCGGGCGGCAAAGGCTTCGACCATGCCAGGACAGGTTTTCAGCTGAGCGGCGCCCACCGGAATGCGCGTTGTGAATCGTGCCACGTCCAGGGCGTCTTCAAGGGAACCCCTACCCAATGCTCGAATTGCCATGCCAGCGGCAGTCAGCGCGCTTCGGCCATCACCATGCCGGCCAAGCACATCCCGACCAAGCAGGCTTGCGACAGTTGCCACAACACTGCATCGTTCTCGGGTGCCCGCTTCAATCACGCGGGGGTGGTACCCGGCGCCTGCTCGACCTGCCACAACGGCAACGTCGCCAAGGGCAAGCCAAGCACGCACATCATGACCACGGCCGCATGTGATACCTGCCACAAGACAAGCGCCTGGGCGCCGGCCAGCTTCAATCACAACGCCGTTGCTCCAGGGAGCTGCGCCGGTTGCCACAACGGCAAGACGGCTACCGGAAAACCGGGTGCACACATCCCCACCACGCAGACGTGCGACACCTGCCACAAGACCAGCGCCTGGACCCCCGCCAACTTCAGTCACGGAGGTGTCGCCGCGGGAACCTGCGCCACATGTCATAACGGCAGTACCGCCACTGGCAAACCAGGCAGCCACATTCCGACCACGGCCGCCTGTGACACCTGTCACAAGACGTCTGCCTGGAAACCGGCTGCCTTTAGCCATACGGGCGTTGCGCCGGGTACCTGTTCGACCTGTCACAACGGCAACGTCGCGAAAGGCAAGCCAGCCACCCACATTCCCACCACGGCTGCGTGCGACAGCTGCCACAAGACGTCTGCCTGGACGCCCGCCAGCTTCAGCCACACCGGTGTTGCTCCAGGAAGTTGTGCGACGTGTCATAACGGCTCGAAGGCCGCCGGTAAGTCGACCTCGCATATCCCGACCGCACAGGCGTGTGACACTTGTCACAAGACCGCCGCCTGGAAACCCGTAACGATGAACCACACGGGAATCGCCCCCGGAACGTGTGCCACCTGCCACAACGGTTCGGTCACGACGGGTAAGCCAGCACACCATATTCCGACCACGGCTGCCTGCGACTCCTGTCACAAAACCTCGTCATGGAATACCGCGAAGATGGACCACAGCAGTGTGGCCCCCGGCACCTGCTCGACCTGCCACAACGGCACCACGGCCACCGGCAAGCCGACGACGCACCTGCCCACTACGGCTGCGTGCGACAGCTGCCACAAGACCAGCGCCTGGACGCCTGCCACCTTCAGCCACACCGGCGTTGCGCCGGGCACCTGCTCGACCTGCCATAACGGCACCACGGCCACCGGCAAGCCGACTACGCACCTGCCCACGACGGCTGCATGCGACAGTTGCCACAAGACCAGCGCCTGGACGCCTGCAACCTTCACGCACACAGGGGTTGCACCGGGCACCTGCGCGACCTGCCATAACGGCACCACGGCAACAGGCAAGCCGACTACGCACGTTCCGACCGCACAGGCATGCGACAGCTGCCACAAGACCAGCGCCTGGACACCTGCCACCTTCAGTCACACCGGCGTTGCGCCGGGCACCTGCTCGACCTGCCATAACGGCACCACGGCCATGGGTAAACCGAGCGGCCACATCCCCACCACGCAGGCGTGCGATAGCTGCCACAAGACCAGCGCCTGGACACCTGCCACCTTCAGCCACACCGGCGTAGCACCCGGCACCTGTGCCACCTGTCACAACGGGACGACTGCTACCGGCAAGCCGACTACGCACCTGCCCACTACGGCTGCGTGCGACAGCTGCCACAAGACCAGCGCCTGGACACCTGCCACCTTCAGTCACACCGGCGTTGCGCCGGGCACCTGCTCGACCTGCCATAACGGCACCACGGCCATGGGTAAACCGAGCGGCCACATCCCCACCACGCAGGTGTGCGATACCTGCCACAAGACGACGGCCTGGACTCCGGCAACTTTTACGCACACAGGGATTGCGCCGGGGACCTGTTCGACCTGCCATAACGGCACCATGGCAACGGGTAAACCGAGCGGCCATATCCCGACCACGGCTTCCTGTGACACCTGTCACAAGACTTCTGCCTGGACACCCGCCACCTTCAGCCACACAGGCGTTGCGCCCGGCACCTGTGCCACCTGTCACAACGGGACGACTGCCACCGGCAAGCCGAGCGGCCACATTCCCACCACGCAGGCGTGCGACACCTGCCACAAGACGACGGCCTGGACTCCGGCAACCTTTACGCACACAGGGGTTGCGCCAGGCACCTGCTTGACCTGTCACAACGGGACGACTGCCACCGGCAAGCCGACAACGCACATCCCGACTACGGCTGCGTGCGACAGCTGCCACAAGACCAGCGCCTGGACACCTGCCACCTTCAGCCACACCGGTGTTGCGCCCGGCACCTGTGCCACCTGTCACAACGGGACGACTGCCACCGGCAAGCCGAGTGGCCACATTCCCACCACGCAGGCATGCGACACCTGTCATAAGACCAGCGCCTGGACGCCCGCCACCTTCAGCCATATAGGTGTTGCGCCGGGGACCTGCTCGACCTGTCACAACGGCGCCATGGCCACCGGCAAACCGAACGGCCATATCCCGACTACCGCTTCCTGCGACACGTGCCATAAGACGACGGCCTGGACCCCGGCAACCTTCACGCACACGGGGGTTGCGCCCGGCACCTGTGCCACCTGTCACAACGGGACGACTGCCACCGGCAAGCCGAGTGGCCACATTCCCACCACGCAGGCGTGCGACACGTGCCACAAGACGACGGCATGGACCCCGGCAACCTTCACGCACACGGGGGTTGCGCCCGGCACCTGCCTGACCTGTCACAACGGCACCACCGCGACCGGCAAGCCGGGAGGCCACATCCCGACCACGGCTGCCTGCGATTCGTGCCACAGGACAACGGCGCCGTGGACCAGCGCGACCATGAATCACACTGCAGTTGTCAGTTCCACCTGTGAGTCATGTCATGGCGGGGCGTACACGGCGGCAGGGGCTGAGGCCAAACCGACGGCTCATATCCCGACTGCTTTGGTGGGGGGCAAGGACTGCAAGGCTTGTCACACCAGCACGGCCAGCTGGGGGAGCATGAGGATGGATCACAACAATATTGTGACCGGATGCAAAACCTGTCATGCCAGCGGCACCAGTTACCTGGGCAGCATGGAGAAAGAGAGCGTGACGCACGAATCCAAAACGGCCACCGATTGTTCCCAATCCGGCTGCCACAGACCCTTGGGGAGTAAGGGCGTGGCTTATGTCGAATGGGATTAAGCCGGCAGCTTAGCTGTTTTATCTTTACCGAACTGCCCGGATGAGCGCCCAGACCAGCTCACCCGGGTGGTCTTAAGCAATCATGACGGGATACGGAATGTTTTTCACAAACAAGAACAAGCTGGCGGCGGTGCTGATCGGTTACAGCGTTCTGGCGCTCAACCCGCAATTCGCCCTGGCGCAGATTCTGGAAGAAATCCAGGTTCAGCCCGATAATTTCGAGAATGTCGTGCGGCTGCAATTCAATGCCAGGATTCAGTTTTTGCGTGCCGTCACGGTCGGAAAAACCAACACCATCCAGGTGTATTTCCAGCTCGTGCAAAGCGAAGACACAGGGGGGATCAAGTCGGTTGAAACGCTCAAGTCCAAGCCTTTTGAGCAGATTCCTGAAATCACGGTGTCCTACCCCCCACAAACCACCCAGGTCAAGAAGCTGACCCTGCAAATCGGGAAGGGCAAGCAACCCGTCAAAGTCACGGTGCGTGCCGGAGCAAACGGCCGTAGCGTGGACATCGTCTTTGGCGACAAGGCCAGAAAGCACCCGGCTGTTTCGGACGACAAGCGTTATGCCATTACGCTCCTGAGCACGGCATCCATGGATGAGTTGAGCGGCAAAGTCGTTCCCCGCGAATTTCAGGACTATGCCGCTTTTACTTCACAACAGGTCCGCGACGGCGCCACGCTGCATGAATTGAACCTGGGCTATTTCTCCTCCCCGGAACAGGCGGAAAAGGTTCGCGCCAGGCTCCTTGCCCAGTTCCCGAATGCTGTCGTGACCGATCTGCTCAAGCGCAGGCGGGACATGCTCGAAGCGGCTTCCGCCAAGGCTCAAGCCGTTCCTGACCAGCCAGCGGTGCAGGCCCTGGCTCCGCTCCCCGAGGTGGAAGACCGGGCGGCCGCACTCATGCCCCAAGCGAAGGAAGCGCTCAATGCGGAGAATTTCGAACTGGCCATCAACAGTTTCAACCAGATATTGCTATTGCCCCCAAACAAATATTCACAGGAGGCGCAGGAATGGATCGGCGTGGCACGGGAACGCAATGGCGAACTGACCAAGGCCCGGGCCGAGTATGAGTTGTATCTGAAACTGTTTCCGGATGGACCAGGCGCCGACCGGGTGCGTCAGCAACTGGCCCAGCTCGAGGTGCCCTCCAAGCGGGCTGCCAAGGTGAAACCCAGGCGGGACGTGCCTGTCATTAAAAGCGTTTCGGGCAGTTTTTCCCAGTTCTATTTCGGCGGACAAACCCAGACGCAAACCGCCTTCAATACCCCCACCACAGCCGGGACGTCCACGCTTTCGTCCATTGACCAGTCCGCGCTGAAAAGCAATCTCGACCTTACCGGACGCTACCGGGATGCCGATGCGGATCGGAAGCTGGTGTTCCGGGCTGACAACACCCTCAGTTTCCTTGATACGCGTCCGGATCGGAGCCGCGTTCTCGCCGCCTACTACAATTACAAAGGCCTGCAGAACGGATTCAATGCCGCGCTGGGTCGTCAGATCGGAACGTCCGGAGGGGTGCTCGGCCGTTTCGACGGCGCGCAGCTGGGCTACTATTTCGCTCCCAAATGGCGTGCCAACGTCGTTGCGGGCATGCCGGTCGAGTTTCCCTCGCTGGACTCCAATCGGGTGTTCTGGGGAGTGAGCCTGGATGCGGACGAACTGACCGAGCGCCTGCGCGGCAAGACCTACTTCATCAACCAGACCACGGATGACATTCTTGACCGGCGAGCCGTGGGCCTGGAACTAGGGTTCTATGACGCGCGGGGTTCCATCAACGCCCTGGTGGATTACGACGTGAGCTACGGGATTCTCAACATCGGCTCCCTGCAGGGCAACTGGCAGACCGGGGGCGGAAGCATTTTCAACTTCCTGCTGGAGCAACGCCGCACGCCGTCGCTCGCCACGTCCAATGCGCTGTATAACGCTGCGGTGACAAGCATGTCGCCGGTTCCCAGCAGCATCAAACAATTGCTCGCGACCACTACGGAAGACCAGATTCGCGTCTGGGCCGAAGACAGCAGCGCCGTCTCGGAGCAGGCTGCGGCAGGATTCCTGACGCCGCTGAATGAAACCTGGCAGGTGGGCGGAGATTTCAATCTGACCAGCACCGGCGCCTTGCCGGGCCAGACCCTGGCCGATGGAACCGTTCTGCCGCCCACTCCGGCCACCGGCAATATCTACACGTATTCCCTGCGCGCCATCGGCTCCAGTTTCCTGAGGGCGAATGACGTCAACGTGTTTACCCTGTCTCTGAACCAGGGCGACACCTATCACGGCGAACTTCTTGCCTACAATAACACCACCCGGTTGAACCGCTGGACGCTCGAACCCTCGCTGAAATACTACCAACAGACAACTGATCCCAATACCGAACTGGTTCGCTGGACGCCCGAAATCCATGTGGCCTATCAGTGGAAGGACAACCTATCCCTGGAAGCCGATTACACCTATGAACATTCGACCACCGACAGTCCCGGCAACCATGAGGTCAGTCAGCAGCATTTTTTCTATGTGGGCTATCGTTGGGACATCTGATTGCCGGATGACTGTGAAGGGCACTGCGTGCTGGAAGTAAGCGGACTCGGTTGCCTGCGTGGCGAGCGCCGCCTGTTTGCCGGCGTGTCGTTCAGCCTCAGGCCGGGCGGACTGATCTGGATTCAGGGCGGCAACGGCAGCGGCAAGACCACCTTGCTGCGCACCCTGTGCGGGCTGACTCCTGCCATGGCGGGCGAGGTGCGCTGGGGCGGCGAGCCGATCAGGAAGCTGGGTGAGGACTACCGGCGCGAGCTGACCTATATCGGCCATGCCAACGGCCTGAAGGAAGACCTCAGTGCCGCGGAAAACCTGCTGGCCGCTGCGCACCTTGCGGGCCAGCAGGCGAGCCGTGCCGAGGTGGCCGGCGCCCTGCAGGGCATCGGCCTGGCGGGGCGCGAGCATCTGCCGGTCAAGTTCCTGTCGCAAGGCCAGCGCCGGCGTGCCGCGTTGGCGCGGCTGCGGCTGGCGCATTCCCGTACGCTCTGGCTGCTGGACGAACCCTTCAACGCGCTGGATGCGCACGCAGTCGCCGGCATGCGGCACATCATGGAGCAGCATCTGGCACAGGGCGGAATGATCGCGCTGACCACCCATCAGGAGGTGGCGATCCAGGCGACCGACGCCCAGGCGCTGCGGCTGGACGAGGGCAGCGCAGGATGATGCGGACGCTGCGTTACATCGTTTCCCGCGATGTGCTGCTCGCCATGCGGCGGCGCGCCGATGTGGCCACGACGCTGTTTTTCTTCGTCATCGTCGCCAGCCTGTTTCCACTGGGCGTGGGCCCGGATCCCAAGCTGCTGCGCGCCATGGCGCCCGGAATCCTGTGGGTGGCGGCGTTGCTGGCCTCCATGCTGTCGCTGGGGCGGCTGTTTGCTGCGGATTACGCGGATGGCAGTCTGGAACAACTGGTGCTGGCCCCCGATCCGCTGGCGGTGGTCGTCATCGGCAAGGTCCTGGCCCACTGGCTGGTGTCGGGCTTGCCGCTGGTATTGATTTCGCCGGTGATCGCGTTGCAGTTCGACCTGCCGGCCGAAGCCATTGCCACCCTGCTGCTGGCGCTGCTGCTGGGTACGCCGCTGCTGAGCCTGATCGGTGCGATTGGCGCGGCCCTGACGGTGGGGGTGCGTGGCGGCGGTGTGCTGGTCTCGCTGCTGGTGCTGCCCTTGTACGTGCCGGTGCTGATCTTCGGAGCCGGCGCCGTGGATGCCAGCGCAAGCGGCATGGATGCCGGCGGCCATCTATCCATACTGGGTGCGCTGCTGCTGTTGGGAATGGCGCTGGCACCCTGGGCGACGTCGGCCGCCCTGCGGATATCGCTGGAATGATGGCCGAGCGCCTTTTTTGACGGATTACGAGGAATCTTCACCCGCATGAAACTGAATTGGTTCAAGTACGCTGCGCCCGCCACGTTTTATCCGCTGGCGGGAAAGCTGATTCCCTGGTTTGCGTGGTCTGGCGCCATCCTTGCGGTCGCGGGCCTTTACCTCAGTTTTTTTGTCGCGCCCACGGATTTCCAGCAGGGCGAGTCGTACCGCATCATTTTCATCCACGTGCCCGCGGCCTGGATGTCGATGTTCATCTATATCGTGATGGCGGGCTGGGCGGCGGCCGGACTGATCTTCAACACGCGCCTGTCGTCGATGATGGCCAGCGCGCTGGCACCGACCGGCGCCCTGTTCACCGTCATCGCCCTGTGGACCGGCGCACTCTGGGGCAAGCCCACCTGGGGCGCGTGGTGGGTGTGGGATGCCCGGCTGACGTCCGAGTTGATCCTGCTGTTCCTGTATCTGGGCTTCCTGGCGCTGCACGCCGCGATCGACGACCCGCGCCGGGCTGACCGCGCCAGCGCGGTGCTGGCGCTGGTCGGCGTGGTCAACGTCCCCATCATTTATTTTTCGGTCAAGTGGTGGAACACCCTGCATCAGGGCGCTTCGGTCAGCATGACCATGGCGCCCAAGATGGCGGCCACCATGCTGCTGGGCATGCTGGTCATGGCGCTGGCCTGCTGGATGTACAGCATTGCTGCGGCGCTGGCGCGGGTACGCTGCATCATTCTCGAGCGCGAACAGCAGGCCGAATGGATCGCCAATTTGGCAAAGGAACCTACATGATCTGGAAGAGTCTGGACGACTTCATCGCCATGGGCGGCTATGGCTTTTATGTGTGGGGTTCTTACCTCGTCACGGCCGTCATCATCGTCGGCGAAATTCTGATGCTGCGTGCACGCCGGCGTGCCGTGGAAAAGACCCGCCAGGCGCAACTTTCCCTATCCGAGTAAGTGAAACATGAAACCACGACATAAACGCATGGCGCTGATTGCTGCCGGACTCGCGGCCCTGGGCATTGCGTCTGCCCTGGTGCTGAACGCCTTTCGCAGCAACCTGGTGTTCTTCTTCACGCCCAGCCAGATTGCGGCCCATGAAGCGCCCACCGGCCGCAGTCTGCGCATCGGCGGGCTGGTGGAAACCGGCAGCATCCGGCGCGAAGGCGTCAAGGTGCACTTCACCGTCACCGATACCGCCCAATCCATCCCCGTGGTCTACGAGGGCATCCTGCCCGACCTGTTCAAGGAAGGAAAAGGCGTGGTCGCCCAGGGCGAACTGGGTGCCAATGGCGTGTTCCAGGCCACCGAAGTGCTGGCCAAGCACGACGAGAACTACATGCCGCCCGAGGCGGCCGAAGCGCTCAAGCGCGCCCAGGCTTCGAGCGACAGCACCGGCAAGACGCTGGTCATGGATACGGAAAGAACGCCCCAATGATTCCTGAAATCGGCCACTTCGCGCTCATCGTCGCGCTCCTGATCGCCATTGCGCTGACGGTTTTTCCCATCGCCGGCGCGCAGCGCGGCATTCCGTCCTGGATGGCGATGGCGCGGCCCGCCGCGCAGGGGCTGTTCGTATTCGTCACCCTGGCCATGGCCTGCCTGGCGTATTCCTTTGCCGTCAACGATTTCTCCGTGCTGTATGTCGCCAGCAATTCCAACTCCATGCTGCCGCTGCAATACCGGCTGGCTGCGGTGTGGGGCGGCCACGAAGGCTCGGTGCTGCTGTGGGTGTTCATGCTCACGCTGTGGATGGTCGCGGTGTCGCTGTTCAGCCGTCACCTGCCGCGCGAAATGGTGGCGCGCATCCTGGGGGTGATGGGCTTCATCAGCGTCGGCTTCCTGCTGTTCATGCTGCTGACCTCCAATCCCTTCGAGCGCCTGTTGCCCGCCGCGCCCGACGGCCGCGACCTCAACCCGCTGCTGCAGGATCCCGGCATGGTGTTCCATCCGCCCATGCTCTACATGGGCTATGTGGGCTTTTCCGTGGCCTTCGCCTTCGCCATCGCCGCGCTGCTGGGCGGCAATCTGGATGCGGCCTGGGCGCGCTGGTCGCGGCCGTGGACGACGGTGGCCTGGGTGTTCCTCACCGTCGGCATCGCGCTCGGCAGCTGGTGGGCCTATTACGAACTGGGTTGGGGCGGCTGGTGGTTCTGGGACCCGGTGGAGAACGCCTCCTTCATGCCCTGGCTGGTCGGCACCGCGCTGATCCATTCGCTCGCCGTCACTGAAAAACGCGGCAGCTTCAAGAACTGGACCGTGCTGCTCGCCATCTTCGCCTTTTCCCTGTCGCTCCTGGGCACCTTCCTCGTGCGTTCCGGCGTGCTGACGTCGGTCCATGCCTTCGCGACCGATCCCAAGCGCGGCGTGTTCATCCTGATTTTCCTCGCCACCGTGACCGGCGGTTCGCTGCTGCTGTTCGCCTGGCGTGCGGCCAAGGTCGGCCTCGGCGGGCGCTTCGATCTGGTATCGCGCGAGTCCATGCTGCTCGCCAACAACGTCATTCTGGTCGTGGCCGCCGGTTCGGTGCTGTTGGGCACGCTGTACCCCCTGGTGCTCGATGCGCTGGGGCTGGGCAAGATTTCGGTCGGCCCGCCTTACTTCAACAGCGTGTTCGCGCCGCTGATGGCGCCCGCCATTTTCCTCATGGGGGTCGGTCCGCTGGCGCGCTGGAAAGCGGCCAGCCTGCCGGAACTGGCGGTGCGTCTGCGCTGGGCGTTCGCGGTCAGCGTGGTGAGTGCCCTACTGCTGCCGTTCGCGCTGGGGCACTGGTCGCCGATGATCAGCTTTGGCCTGCTGCTCGCGCTGTGGGTGTTCACCTCCACCGCGCTCAACCTGTGGAACCGGGTCAGGCCCACCGCGGGCGCCTCGCTGCGCCAGCGTTTTGGCAGCCAGTCGCGCAGCTACTACGGCATGCTGCTGGCGCACCTCGGCGTCGGCGTGTTCATCGCCGGCGTGACGATGGTCATGGGCTACGAGACCGAGAAGGACGTGCGCATGGAAGTCGGCGACACGGCCACCATCGGCGCCTGGCAGTTCGTGTTCAAGGGCGTCGCCGAAACGCCCGGCCCCAACTACATGGCGTCGCGGGGCAGCATCGACGTGCTGAAGAACGGCCGGCTCGAGCGCACCCTGGCGCCGGAGAAGCGCACCTACTTTGCCACCCAGATGCCGATGACCGAGGCGGCCATCGACACCGGCTTCACCCGCGATCTGTATGTCTCGCTGGGCGAGCCGGTCGGTAACGGCGCCTGGGTGGTGCGCGTGTACGTCAAGCCCTTCGTCGACTGGATCTGGGGCGGCTGCCTGATCATGGCGCTGGGCGGCGCGCTGGCGCTGTCCGACCGCCGTTACCGCCTGGCGCGGCGCAAGGCCGCCGCACCCGCGACTGCCGCGCCACTGACGCCGGAGGCCGCATGAAAGCACGCTACCTGATTCCCCTGGCGATTTTCATCGCCATGCTGGCCTTCCTCGGCGTGGGCCTCACGCTCGATCCGCGCGAGGTGCCTTCGCCGCTCATCGACAAACCTGCGCCTGCATTCCGCCTGCAAACCCTCGATGCGCCTTCCCGCGTGATGACGCCCGAGGATATGCGCGGCCAGGTCTGGCTGCTCAATGTGTGGGCGTCGTGGTGCGGCGGCTGCCGCGAGGAGCACCCGGTGCTGGTCGAGCTCGCCAAGAGCCGCGCGGTGCCGATCTACGGCCTCGACTACAAGGACCAGCCGGGCGACGCACGCCGCTGGCTGGCCGACTTCGGTAATCCCTACACCGCCATCGTGTCCGATCCGGACGGCCGGGCGGGTATCGAGTACGGGGTGTACGGCGTGCCGGAAACCTTCGTCATCGACAAAGCCGGGGTCATCCGCTACAAGCAGATCGGCCCGATCACGCCGAAGGCACTGCAGGAAACGATTCTTCCGCTGGTGAGAAAACTCAATGCTGCTTAAATTCGTTCCCCCGCTCCTGCTCACGGCGATGCTCGCGCCGGCGTTCGCCAAGGAGGCCGCGCCGGCCGCAGCCGACCCGGTGGCCGAGGCCAGGCTGATGGAGCTTTCCAGCGAACTGCGCTGCCTGGTGTGCCAGAACCAGACGATCGCCGATTCCAATGCCGAACTGGCGGTCGATTTGCGCAACGAGATCCGCGAAAAGATCCAGACCGGCATGAGCGATGCCGAGATCAAGGACTTCATGGTCGCCCGCTATGGCGACTTCGTGCTGTATCGCCCGCCCGTCAAGGGGACCACGCTTGCCCTCTGGGTCGGGCCCTTCCTGTTGCTGGCGGTGGGCGGTGGCATCCTGTTTTTCAACCTGAGGCGGCGCCGGCAGCGTGACGCCGAACCCGAATTGAGCCGCGACGACCAGGCGCTGGCGGAATCCCTGTTGCACACCGATACCACGAAGGAAACACGATGACCGGCTTTTTCATTGTTATGGGCGTACTCATCGCGCTGGGGCTGGCCTTTGTGCTGCCCGCGCTGGTGAAACAGCGAGGCGAGGACGACAGGACCTCGCGCGCGCAGGCCAATGTGCTGATCTTCCGCGACCAACTCAAGGAACTGGACGCGGATATGGCCAATGGCACGATCGGCGCGGAGCAACATGCCGCCGGCCGGCGCGAACTGGAAAAGCGGGCGCTGGAAGACACCCTGGCCGCGGTCAATGACGTCGCACCCGTTCAGCCCGGCATGGGACGCTGGGCGCCGGTCGCACTGGCGGTACTGATTCCGGCCGCTGCCGTGGGCTTGTATCTCAAGATCGGCGCACCCGGCGCCATCGCGCCCCAGGCAGCGGCGCCGCAGGCCATGGCCGAATCGGCCGGCCCGCACAGCACTTCCTTCGACGCCATCCGGGCGATGGCCGAGCAACTCGCGGCGCGCCTGAAGGACAACCCGGACGATGGCGCCGGCTGGGCCATGCTGGCGCGTTCCTACAACGTGCTGGGCCGTTTTCCAGAAGCCGCCGACGCCTATGCCCGGGCGGCAAAGCTGCTGCCGCCGGACGCGCAGTTGCTGGCCGACCACGCCGACGCGCTCGCGATGTCGCAGGGACAGAAACTCGATGGCGAGCCGCTGGCCATTCTGCAGCGCGCGCTGAAAATCGACCCCGCCAACTTCAAGGCGCTGGCGCTGATGGGAACCGCCGCCTTCGACCGCAAGGACTACAAGGGCGCGATCGATTATTGGGAAAAGGTCATCCGGACGGCGCCGGCCGATTCGGAATTCACCCAGTCGCTGCAGGCCAGCCTGGAAGAGGCGCGCGCCCTCGCCGAGGGGCGCATTCCCCCGGCCGCGCTGCCGGCCCTCATGCCCGCCGCGATGGAAGCTGCGGCTCCGACTGCGGCCAACGGGGGCCAGATCAGCGGACAGGTCAACGTGGCGCCGGTGCTGGCGGCCAAGGTGTCGTCCGGGGATACGCTGTTCATCTTCGCCCGCGCCGAGAAGGGACCGCGCATGCCGCTGGCCATCCTCAGCCTGAAGGCGGGCGAACTGCCGGCGCGCTTCAGCCTGGACGATTCCAATGCGATGGCGCAGGGGATGAATCTCTCGGCTTTTCCCTCGGTCACGGTGGTTGCCCGGATTTCGAAAAGCGGCAACGCCAGCGCGCAAAGCGGCGACCTCGAAGGCAGCGTCGGCCCGGTCAAGCCCGGAACGCAGAATCTTCAGATCAACATCGACAGGGCGATACCCTGAGGCGGTAGGCGCAGATTGCCGGGCTTACCTGAGCAGGGCCGCCACTAGTGCCAGGGCGGCCAGACCGGCCGTAACGGCCAGCAGCCAAGTGGCGTGAACCTGCTTGGCGGCGATCTGCTCCAAGCGGGCTTCGAGCGCGCCCCGTTTGTCGTCGCGCGAGAGATAGGCATGGGTAAGCCGCGGTAGTTGCGGCAACAGCACCGCCCATTTTGGCGCCTCGGTTTGCAGATGCTTCACCAGGGCGCGCCAGCCCATCTGCTCGTTCATCCAGCGTTCCAGAAACGGCTTGGCGGTTTTCCACAGGTCGAGATCAGGGTCGAGCTGGCGCCCAAGGCCTTCGATATTCAGCAGCGTTTTCTGCAGCAGCACCAGTTGCGGCTGGATTTCCACGTTGAAGCGGCGCGAGGCCTGGAACAGCTGCAGCAGCACGCGGCCGAAGGAAATGTCCTTCAGCGGGCGGTCGAACACCGGCTCGCACACCGCGCGCACCGCAGCCTCGAGCTCATCAATGCGGGTGTCGGCCGGCACCCAGCCGGATTCCAGGTGAGCCAGCGCGACACCCTTGTAGTCGCGGCGGAAGAAGGCGAGGAAATTGCGCGCGAGGTACTGCTTGTCGACCTCGGTGAGCGTGCCCATGATGCCGAAGTCGAGGGCAATGTACTGGTCAATCGGTTTGGGCCCGGCGTTCGCTCCCTCCCCCTTGGGGGGAGGGTTGGGGAGAGGGCGATTTCCCGGGCGTACCAGGATGTTGCCCGGATGCATGTCGGCGTGGAAGAAGCCGTCGCGGAACACCTGGGTGAAGAAGATTTCAACCCCGGTGGCGGCGAGTTTCGGGATGTCGACGCCGGATTCCCTGAGTCGATCAACCTGGCTCACCGGGATGCCGTCCATGCGGTCCATCACCATGACGTCGTGGCCGCAGTAGTCCCAGTAGACTTCGGGCACCAGGAGCAGCGGCGAATCCCTGAAGTTGCGCCGCAGCTGCGAGCAGTTGGCGGCTTCGCGCATCAGGTCGAGTTCGTCTTCCAGGTGCTTCTCGAATTCCGCCACCACTTCGCGCGGGCGCAGCCGACGGCCGTCGGCGAAGAGCTTTTCGATCATGCCGGCGGCGGCATAGAGCAGCGACACGTCATGCGCGATCACCGGCGCAATGCCTGGGCGCAGCACTTTCACCGCGACGGCGGTGCCGTCGTGCAGGCGCGCGAAATGCACCTGCGCCACCGAAGCGGAGGCGACCGGGGTGGCGTCGAATTCGGCGAATACTTCGGTCAGCGGCTTTTTATAAGCCGCTTCCAGCGTGGCGATGGCTTGGCTGGACGGAAACGGCGGCACCCGGTCCTGCAGCTGGGCGAGCTCGTCGGCGATGTCGAGCGGCACCAGATCGCGCCGGGTCGAGAGCATCTGTCCGAACTTGACGAAAATCGGCCCCAGCGCCTCCAGCGCGCGGCGCAGGCGCACGCCGCGCGGCTCGGTCAGCGGACGCCAGAACAGCGTGGCGCGCACCAGCCAGCGCAGCGGCCGCACCCGCTCGTGGCCGAGGAAGAATTCCTCCAGCCCGAAACGCAGGCCGACGGTGAGGATGCGGACGAGGCGCAGCAGTTTCATACGTCGCCTGCTTCCAGCCGCCGCAGGCGGGCATCCAGCCGCGCCACGTCGTCGGCCAGCCTGTCCACTTCATGGTTGAAGCGGTCAACATCGACGCCGCGCGCCATCAGCTCGGCTTCCTCGACCACGTATTCGCTGACATTGCGGCCGAGTGCGGAGAGCGTGTGAGCGATGCTGGCCAGCGCGTCGCGCCCGAACGCATGCAGGCGATGCGCCGCGACGTCGCCGACGAGCGGCGCGAGGTCGGCCTCGACGTCCCAATCCAGCCGCTTGAAGACGCGGTCCAGCGTGGCGAGCAGGGCCGGATCGCCGCTGTAGTCGGCGTCGCGCAGCGCCTCGCGGCCGAAAAACGGCAGACGGGTGAGGAGCGCGGCGGTGGGGCGGATGACGGCGTCGGGGGCGTCGACCACGGCCTCCGAAAAGCAGCCGTCGTCGGCAATGCGGAAATCGAACTGCGCCAGCGTGAGATCAAAGCGCACGCTGCATCCCGCATGGCGGACGAGCGCCTCGGCCGCGCCGGGCGACTGTCGCAGCAGGTGGTTGAGGCTGTGCTCGAACAGGGCTTCAGTGATCAAACCTTGAAGCCCTTGTGCAGGGCGACCACACCGGCGGTCAGGTTGTGATAGCTGACCTTGGCGAAGCCGGCGGCTTCCATCATGGCCTTGAGTTCGTCCTGTCCGGGATGCATGCGGATCGACTCGGCCAGGTACTGGTAGCTCGCGGCGTCCTTGGTAACGAGCTTGCCCATCAGCGGCAGCAGCTTGAACGAATACAGGTCGTAGGCCGGCTCCAGCGGCTTCCACACCTTGGAGAACTCCAGCACCAGCAGACGTCCGCCCGGCTTCAGCACACGGTTCATTTCGGCCAGCGCCTGGTCCTTGTGCGTCATGTTGCGCAAACCGAAGGCCACGGAAACACAATCGAAATAATTGTCGGGGAAGGGCAGCCGCTCGCCGTCGCACTGCACGCTGGGGGGCGTCCTGCCCTCGTTCAGCATGCGGTCGCGGCCTTCGCGCAGCATGGAGAAGTTGATGTCGGTGAGCAGCACGGTGCCGGTTGCACCGACGTCCTTCAGGAACAGCCGCGTCAGATCGGCGGTACCGCCGGCGACGTCGAGCACCTTCATCCCCGGCCGCAGGCCCGCCTGTGCCACGGCAAAGCGCTTCCACAGCCGGTGCAGCCCGGCCGACATGAGGTCGTTCATGAGGTCGTACTGCGCGGCGACGGAATGGAAGACCTCGGCCACCTTGGCGGCTTTTTCGGATTCGGCGACCTGCTTGTAGCCGAAGTGGGTGGTTTTATCCATGGCAGGGGGGATGAGCGGATCAGCCGGGAATTCTACCAGTCGCAGGATGGCGCCGGTTTGGCGAGGGGTACGGCTGTCATAAATCAGTCATACTGCTGTCATAGGATGGCCACCATTCAAACAAAGCTGGAGTCACCATGGCTGCCAATATTTTACTGGTCGAAGACGAACCCGGGATTCAGGAATTGCTGAAGTTCAATCTGGCGCAGGCCGGCCATCAGGTCACCGCCGCCGGCGATGCCGAGCATGCGCTGAAATTTCTCAAGAACACCCTGCCCGACGTCATCCTGCTCGACTGGATGCTGCCCGGCATGTCCGGCATCGATTTGTGCAAGCGCCTGCGCAGCGACGAACGCACCCAGCCGATCCCCATCATCATGCTGACGGCGCGCGGCGAAGAGCGCGACAAGGTGCTGGGGCTGGACACCGGTGCCGACGACTACATCACCAAGCCCTTTTCCCCGCGCGAGCTGGTGTCGCGCATCAAGGCCGTGCTGCGCCGCCGTGCGCCGCAGATGACCGACGAACCGGTGGAAGTCAACGGATTGAGACTCGATCCCGTCAGTCACCGCGTGCAGGGGCGCGGACGGGCGCTGGAGCTGGGACCGACCGAATTCCGCCTGCTGCATTTCTTCATGACCCATCCCGAACGCGTGTATTCGCGAACCCAGCTGCTCGACCAGGTGTGGGGCGACGACGTCTTCGTCGAGGAGCGCACGGTCGATGTTCACATCCGCCGCCTGCGCCTGGCGCTGGAGCCGTCCGGCCACGCCGAACTGATCCAGACCGTGCGCGGGTCGGGCTACCGCTTTTCGGCCGAAGTGGGATAATCCGCCCACCGGGTTTTTAGGCAGGTAAACATGGGTTTCTGGTGGCGTCCCCTCAGTGTGCTGGCCAGCGTCATGCTGGTGGCGCTGATTCTGTGGGCCGGTTCCGGCTGGGTGGCGGCGCTGGGATTTCTGGCCGGCGTCCAGGCCTTCGTGATGCTGCGCCGCCTGTGGCAGGAATTCCGCCTGGCGCGCTGGCTGGAAAATCCAGACGAAGTGGATCCGCCCGACGCCACCGGCACCTGGGGCGACATCTTCTACCGGCTGCAAAAACTCCAGAAACGCCAGAAAGCCAGCCGCGGCGAGCTGACCTCCGCGCTCGAGCAGTTCGAGCACGCCGCGATGGCCGTGCCGGACGGCATGGTCATTCTCAATCGCAGCGACCAGATCGAGTGGTGCAATCCGGCGTCCCGCAAATTCCTCGGGCTGGATTCCGAACGCGACCGGGGGCAGTTCGTGCGCTACCTGCTGCGGCAGGCGCATTTCCTGGATTTTCTCGATGCCGCCGATTACTCGCGCCGGCTGGTCTGCAAATCGCCGATCAACCGCGAGCTGACCCTGTCGCTGCAACTGGTGCCGTTCGGCGCTTCGCAAAAGCTGCTGGTCGCCCGCGACATCACCGATCTCGAGCGGGTCGACGCCATGCGGCGCGACTTCATCGCCAACGTCTCGCATGAATTGCGCACCCCCTTGACCGTGGTCGGCGGCTTTGTCGAAACCCTGGCCGACGCGCCCGACCTGCCGCCCGGCGAATCACGCCGTTATTTCGATCTGATGCTCGACCATACCCGGCGCATGCAGCACCTGCTGGACGATCTGCTGACCCTGTCGCGGCTGGAAAGCGCCGAGCACACGCTGAACGACGAGCCCGTCAACGTGTCCGAACTGGCCCAGGTGCTGAAGGGCGAAGCCGAGTCGTTGAGCCGGGGACGGCATCGCGTCAATCTGGAGGTTGGCAGCAGCGCCTGGCTCAAGGGCAATCTGCAGGAAATCCGCAGCGCGCTTGGCAACATGGTGTCGAATGCGGTGCGCTACACTCCTGACGGCGGCGAAATCACGCTGGCCTGGCGCGAGCGCAATGGGGAAGGCGTCTTTTCAGTGACCGACACTGGCGAGGGCATCGCGGCAGAACACATTCCGCGGTTGACCGAGCGCTTCTACCGCGTCGACCGCAGCCGTTCGCGCGAAACCGGCGGCACCGGGCTCGGGCTCGCCATCGTCAAGCATGTTCTCACCCGCCACGGCGCGCGCCTGGACGTCCAGTCCATCCCCGGCAAGGGCAGCACCTTCTCGGCGCTCTTCCCCGCGCAGCGCCTGATGGCGGCGCCGCCTTCCGCTACCGTGATTCCGTTCCCGGCCCAGGGGCAAGCTGCCGGCTGAACTCAGCGGCGAGTCGGGCATCCAGATTCCCGGGCGCCGCATGCGGCGCGTTGCGCTGTCTGGCGCCCCACACCGGGTTGGGAAAATGCGGGTCGTCGGCAAAGCGTGGAATCACATGCCAGTGCAGATGCGGCACCACATTGCCGAGCGAGGCGAGGTTGACCTTGTCGGGTGCCATGACGTCGCGCAGCGCTGCTTCGGCGGCGAATACCACGCGCATCAGCGCCTCCCGCTCAGCGGGCGGCAGATCGCTCATTTCCTTGACGTGCGCATGCAGGATGACGCGCAGAAAGCCGGGGTAATCCGGCTCGTCGGCGCGCACCACGCGGCAGAAATCGTCCTGCCACAGCAGGGTGCCGCCGGGCGCATCGCACAGCGGACAGCTCAAAGCAGCACCCGCTCGATGCCGCCGTTGCCGACGCGCGCGAGATAGCTCGCCATCCAGTTCTCGCCCAGCAGCTTCTTCGCCAGCTCGATCACGATGTAGTCCGGCTCGGTGCCGGTGTCGTCGCTGTAGCGCGCCAGGCCTTGCAGGCACGACGGGCAGCTGGTGAGGAGTTTGACCGGTTGCGTGCCATCACCCAGCGCGGCCACGCCGGCGCGGATTTCCTCTTCCTTGCGGAAGCGGATCTGCGTCGAGATGTCCGGGCGGGTGACGGCGAGCGTGCCGGATTCGCCGCAGCAACGGTCCGTCAATTGGACGCCGCCGCCCAGCAGCGTGTTGGCGACCTTCATCGGCGCGTGGGTCTTCATCGGCGTGTGGCAGGGGTCGTGGTAGAGATACTTTTCGCCGCTCACGCCTTCCAGCTTGACGCCCTTCTCCATCAGGTATTCGTGGATGTCGAGCAGGCGGCAGCCGGGGAAGATTTTGCCGAATTCGTATTTCAGCAGCTGGTCCATGCAGGTGCCGCACGACACGATCACGGTCTTGATGTCGAGGTAGTTGAGCGTGTTGGCGACGCGGTGAAACAGCACGCGGTTCGCAGCCGTGATCGCCTCGCCCTTGTCGGCCTGGCCGCCCGAGGTCTGCGGATAACCGCAGCACAGGTAGCCGGGCGGTAGCACGGTCTGCACGCCGAGTTCGAACAGCATCGCCTGGGTGGCGAGCCCGACTTGCGAGAACAGCCGCTCCGAGCCGCAGCCGGGAAAGTAGAACACCGCGTCGCTGTCCTCGCTGAGCTTGGCCGGGTTGCGCAGGATCGGCACGATGGAGGCGTCTTCCAGCCCCAGCAACGCGCGCGAGGTTTTCTTCGGCAGCCCGCCCGGCATCGGCTTGTTCACCAGATGGATGACCTGCGCGACCAGCTTGGGCTTGCCCAGGGTGGCGGGCGGATTTTTCGTCTGTGCCTGGATCAGGCCCATGCGCTTGAACAGCTGGTGCCCCAGCCGCTGGCTGGCGTAGCCCCATTCGATCAGAGGCTTTCTGAGTGCCTTGATGGTGGCGGGATCGGTCGCGTTCAGAAACGCCATCGACGCCCAGGTGCCGGGGTTGAACTTCTTCTTGCCCTGCTTGCGCAAGAGGTTGCGCATGGCGATCGAGACGTCGCCGAAGTCGATGTCGACCGGGCAGGGATTCTTGCACTTGTGGCACACGGTGCAGTGGTCGGCGACGTCGCCGAACTCGTCGAAGTGCTTCAGCGACACACCGCGCCGGGTCTGTTCCTCGTACAGGAAGGCTTCGATCAGAAGCGAGGTGGCGAGAATCTTGTTGCGCGGCGAGTACAGCAGGTTGGCGCGCGGAATGTGCGTGTTGCACACCGGTTTGCACTTGCCGCAGCGCAGGCAATCCTTGATCGAGTCGGCGATGGCCTCGGTCTCCGAGGCTTCGAGAATGATCGACTCGGCTTCCAGCAGGCTGAACGACGGCGTGTAGGCATTGCGCAGGTCGGCGCCTGGCATGAGCTTGCCCTTGTTGAAGCGGCCGCCGGGGTCGACCTTCTGCTTGTAGTCGGCGAAAGTCGCGATGGTGGCGTCATCGAGGAATTCCAGCTTGGTCAACCCGATGCCATGTTCGCCCGAAATCACCCCGCCGAGATCGGTGGCGAGTTTCATGATGCGCGCAACCGCGGCATTGGCGGCCTGCAGCATGGCGTAGTCGTCGGAATTGACCGGGATGTTGGTGTGCACGTTGCCGTCGCCGGCGTGCATGTGCAGCGCCACGAACACGCGGCTTTTCAGGATGTCCTTGTGGATGCGGTCGCAGGCTTCGAGAACGGGGAGGTATTCGCGGCCGATGAAAAGCTGGTGCAGTTCGCGCCGCACCTCGCGCTTCCACGACACGCGGATGTGCTTGTCGCGCAGCGCGGTGAAGACCGTCCCGCTTGCGTGCGGCGCATCGAGGTCGCCCAGGTAGCCCTGCCAGCGGGCTTTCACCGATTCGATCAGGGCCTGCGCATGCTGGCGTTTTTCCTCCACATGCGCGGGGTCGGCGATGGTGTCCTCGTCTTCCAGCAGCGGCAGCTTGCCGGCAAAGAATTCGCCCAGCGCATCGAGCAGCTTCAGCTTGTTGGTGGTCGACAGCTCGATGTTGATGCGCTCGATACCGTCGGTGTAATCGCCCAGGCGCGGCAGCGGGATGACCACATCCTCATTGATCTTGAAGGCGTTGGTGTGGGCCGCGATCGCCGCAGTGCGGGCGCGGTCGAGCCAGAACTTCTTGCGCGTGTCGGCCGACACCGCGATGAAGCCTTCGCCCTCGCGCGCGTTGGCGAGCTGGACGATTTTCGATGCCGCCTCGCCCACCGCGACTTCGTTGTCCGACACCACGTCGATCAAGAGCACCATGTTCGGCCGGGTGGCGCGCGGCGCCTTGGTCGCGTAGCCGACCGCCTTGACGTAGCGCGCGTCGAGGTGTTCCAGGCCGGCCAGCAGGATGTCGGGGTGGGCGTCGCAGTAGTCCTTGATTTCGACGATCGCCGGCGTGGCGTCGCGCGCGCTGCCGAAAAACTCCAGGCACACCGTGCGGGCGTGCGCCGGCAGCCGGTGCAGGATGAAGCGCGCCGAGGTGATGAGGCCGTCGCAGCCTTCCTTCTGGATACCGGGCAGGCCGGCGAGGAACTTGTCGGTGACGTCCTTGCCCAGCCCGGTCTTGCGGAAGCGGCTGCCGGGGATGGTGAGGATTTCCGGCGAACCCTTGGCCGTTTTGCCATCGGCCGTGAAACGGCGGATTTCGAAGGTGGCCGCGGGGGCGTCGTGGATCTTGCCGCGGTTGTGGTTGAGCCGCGTGACTTCGATCCAGTCGGCGTCCGGCGTGACCATCTTCCAGGAAACCAGGTTGTCGAGCGCGGTGCCCCACAGCACCGCTTTCTTGCCGCCCGCATTCATCGACACGTTGCCGCCGATGGTCGAGGCGTCGGCCGAGGTGGGGTCGACCGCGAACACCAGGCCGGCTGCGTCGGCTGCATCCATTACCCGCTTGGTGACGACACCGGCGCCGCAGTGGATCGTCGGCACCTCGAATTCGCAGCCGGGCAGATGCCGCATTTCGACCGCGCTCATGGCCTCCAGCTTCTCGGTGTTGATGACCGCGGCCTGGTCGGTGAGCGGCACCGCGCCGCCGGTGTAGCCGGTGCCGCCGCCGCGCGGGATGATGGTCAGCCCCAGTTCGATCAGCCCGGCCACCAGCGCGGCCATTTCGGCTTCGGTATCCGGCGTCAGCACCACGAAGGGGTATTCCACCCGCCAGTCGGTGGCGTCGGTGACGTGCGAGACGCGCGCCAGGCCGTCGAACCCGATATTGTCCTTGCGGGTCACCCCAGCCAGTCGCCGCAGGATGCGCGTGCGCAGGCTGGCGGTGTCGGCGAACCAGGCCTCGAACTCGCGCACCGCGCGCTCCGCCGCCGCCAGCAACTGGCCCACCCGTTCGTTGCCCTGGCGCCGCACCTCGATCTCGTGCAGGCGATGCCGCAGGGCTTCGACCAGCATCTGCCGCCGCTTGGGGTTGGCAAGCAGGTCGTCCTCCAGGTAGGGATTGCGCCGCACCACCCAGATGTCGCCCAGCACCTCGAACAGCATGCGCGCCGAGCGCCCCGTCCGGCGCTCGCCGCGCAGGGTGTTGAGCGCGTTCCAGGCATCCAGGCCCAGCAGGCGGATGACGATTTCGCGGTCGGAAAACGAGGTGTAGTTGTAGGGGATTTCCCGGAGACGGGCGGTCATGGCGGATGGCGCTGCAAAAACTGCATTTTACGGGATCGCCGCGCTTCGGGCGAGCAGTGCGGACGTGGCGGTGGCGAGCGACCCGACTGGTACTTTGGTTTAAGGGCCCTATAGTTTTCGCCGGACCGGCCGTTACACGATAAAGGGGAAAATATCCCTCACGACTCATTTCGGGGAGATCGGCTTGCGGGTTGGCTTGAGCACCAAGCTCATCGGTTACGTCATGGCAGGGGTCCTGGTCACTTCGGCGGCCATTGGCGTGGTGCGAGTCCAGAACGAGCGCGGTCCGCTCAGCGATCTGATCGACAAGGCCGGCCAGAGCGTGGCCAATGCCACCGCTTCCGGCGCAGCCTCCCTGGTCGCCGGGTACGATTACGGCAATCTGGAAATCCTCGCCGCCAATGTCGCGCGGCAGGCCAACGTGATTCGCGTCGTCGTCCAGAACCGGAGCGGGCGGGTGATGAGTCAGGCCGCCGGGAATGAGACCGGATCCTACAAGCGTTTCGAATCGCCCGTCGTGTTCGACGGCCAGCCCATCGGCAGTGTGAACGTCGACGTGTCCACCAACGCGCTGGAAAACGCGCTCGGTGAGCTGTATTGGCGCGTTTTCGTCGAGCAGATCATCTTTGGTTCGATTCTCGGCCTGATTGTCTATTTATTTACCGCGAGCGGCATCGTTTCGCCGATCCTCAAGCTGACCATGGTCATGGAGGAGGCGGTGAACAAGGGCGATTCGTTCGTTGCCCGCGATCTGGAGGTGAAAAGCCGGGACGAGATCGGGCGGCTGGTGTCGGTGTTCAACACCCTGAACAAATCGCTCTCCAGCTATCACCACCAGCTGCACAGCAAGATCGACTTTGCCAACCAGGAGCTTCAGGTCAAAAACGTTCAGCTGGAAAAGCGCACGCTGGAACTCGAGCGTGCGCTCGACATGCTTGGCACCATGGCCACGACCGACTGGCTGACCGAACTGCCCAACCGCCGGAAATTCGACGAAACGCTGGCGCGCATGTTCCATCAATCCCAGCGATTCGCGGAAGAGATCACGCTGGTGCTGTTCGATGTCGACCACTTCAAGCTGATCAACGACGGCCATGGACACGGAGCCGGGGATCAGGTGCTGCGCGATATCGGCACCCTGCTGCGCCTCTATGTCCGCAAATCCGATCTGCCGGCGCGCCTGGGCGGGGATGAATTCGGCATCATTCTGTATCACACGAATGCAGAGCAGGCCCAGATTTTTGTCGAGAACCTCCTGGACGGCGTGAGCGACTATGCATTCGAATACGACGGCTTCAAGCTGAATGTCGGCCTCAGTGTCGGCATCGCACAGTTCGATGCGTCCATGAAAGCCCCCCAGGCGCTCTACTATGCTGCAGACCATGCGCTTTATCAGTCCAAGAAGGACGGGCGTGGCCGTTACAGCGTGTTTTCAGAAGCAATCCATTCCAAGGAGAGGCAGGCATCATGAAGACAAGGCAGGCAGTTCGGACCGTGCTGGCAGTCTTTCTTGCAGGCGCATCGTTTGGGCCCGCCTGGGCGGCGCCGGTCCCTAAAACCGCGGCGGCCGAGGTGACCATGGGTTCGGTGGCCATGGATATCCCGGTCGAGATGATCAAGCGCATGGGCGCGCTGACCAACCACCTGGCGCTCAACACCCATCTCAATGTCCGCTTCCGGCCTTCGCCGAACCTGGGCTCGGCCGTGGAGGACCTGGGCACCGGCCAGACGCAGATTGCTTACCTCACGCCGGTGGCCTACATCGAGGCGCGCAAGAAATACGGCGTGATCCCGCTGGTGGCCCCCACCATCGGCGGACGTCCGCATTTCTCGCTGGTGATCGGCGTGAAGGCCGGTTCAGGCATCAGTTCGCCGGACGGGCTCAAGGGCAAGCGTTTTGCCTTTGGCGATGAAAAGGCCTTGCTGCAAAGGGCGGCGGTCGAGTCGATGGGGCTGAAGTCCAGCGACTTCACCACCTTCGCCTACCTCAAGCATTACGACAATATTGCCAAGGCCGTGCTGGCGGGCGACTTCGACGGCGGCATCCTCAAGGATTCCATTGCCGACGAATTCAAGGGCAAGGGCCTCGCAGTGGTCGGCAGCACCGCGCCGCTGCCTTCCTACATCTTCGCCGTGCATCCCGGCATGCCGGAAGCGGTGCGCAACCAGCTGCGCGATGCGCTGCTGGCACTGAACAAAAGTACGCCCGAGCGGGCCGCCACGCTGGAAGCCTTCGACAAATCCTACGATGGCTTCGTCGTGGTCGATGATCCGGCTTACGACATGGTGCGCAAGCTGATCCAGCCTTTCCAGAAATAAGGCGTCGGACTAGCGGAACAGCCGCCGGGCGGCCGTCATGCCGCCCAGAATCAACGCCCCCGCGACGATGCCCGCCAGCGCATCGATCAACAGCGGGGCAAGCGCAGCCAGCACGCCGCCGATCGCCGGCAGCGTTTCCGCAGCCTGGACGACCGCGTGGACCAGACCGTGCGTGCCCGGCATGCCGTGGACCAGGATGCCGCCGCCGACCAGGAACATGGCCGCAGTGCCCGCCACCGAGAGGGTCTTCATCAGCATCGGCGCGGCAGCGAGGATGCGCAGCCCCAGCGCGCGGACCCAGCGGACGGGACGCTGGCTCAGGTAGAGCCCGGCGTCGTCGAGCTTGACGATGCCGGCGACCAGGCCGTAGACGCCGACGGTCATGACGACGGCGATGCCGGCGAGCACCGCGACCTGTTTGCCGAAAGACGCAGCGGCGACGGTGCCCAGCGTGATGACGATGATCTCGGCGGAGAGGATGAAGTCGGTGCGGATCGCGCCCTTGATCTTGTCCTTTTCCAGCGCGACCAGATCGACTTCCGGGTGTTCCAGCGCGTGCGCGAGCTCGGCGTGGTGGGCGGCCTCCTCGACGGGGCTATGCAGGAATCTGTGCGCCAGCTTCTCGAAGCCTTCAAAACAGAGGAACGCGCCGCCCAGCATCAGCAGCGGTGTTACCGCCCAGGGCGCGAAGGCGCTGACGGCAAGCGCCGCCGGCACCAGAATCGCCTTGTTCACGAGCGAGCCTCGGGCCACCGCCCACACCACCGGCAGTTCGCGCTCGGCCTTCACCCCCGCGACCTGCTGCGCGTTCAGCGCGAGGTCGTCGCCCAGCACGCCGGCGGTTTTCTTCGCCGCCACCTTGGTCATCACCGACACGTCGTCGAGGATGGTCGCGATGTCGTCGAGCAGGGCGAGCAGACTGGCGCCGGCCATCAGGGCGTGCTCCCGCTCATTTCGCTGCTGCGTTGCTGCAGGAAAGCGATGGATGCAAGGCGCGGCGCGCAGGCAATGGCCATCCATTGCCAAGCGCCGCAACGCCGCAGACGCGCTTTCCTGCGGCAACCCATGGGGCCGGGGGTGGTTTGGGCGCATCCCTTTGTCGCAAGCTGCTTGCTGTGCTCGCACAGCGGCGCATCCTGCTTCGCGGGCTGCCTCCCAAACCACACGCGGCGCAGCAGTGAAATGAGCGGGAGCACGCCCTCTAATCCCCGAGTTGAATGTGGCCGGCCTTTTCGGCGGCGGCGAAATCGAGCATGCGCTGGATCGACACCGCCGCCTTGGCGCGGATGGGCTCCTCGATATGGATTTCGTTGCCGCCCCGCCCTTCATTGACTGACTCCAGCACGGCGGCGAGATTTCTGAGGCCGTTCATTGCCATCCACGGGCAGTGCGCGCACGACAGGCAGGTCGCGCCCTCGCCCGCGGTGGGCGCTTCGAGCAGGATCTTGCCGGGCGCGGCGGCGTGCATCTTGTGGAAGATGCCGTTGTCGGTGGCGACGATGAACTCGGGATGGGGCAGGGTGCGCACCGCCTCGATCAGCTGGGTGGTCGAGCCGACTACGTCGGCCAGTGCGATCACCGATTCGGGCGACTCCGGGTGCACCAGCACCGCTGCGTTCGGGTGTTCGGCACGCATCGTCTTCAATGCTTCGGCCTTGAATGCCTCGTGCACCACGCATGAACCCTGCCACAGCAGCATGTCGGCGCCCGTGACGCGCTGCACGTAGACGCCCAGATGGCGGTCCGGCGCCCACAGAAGCTTGTGGCCTTGCTGGTGCAGGTACTTGACGATCTTGGCGGCGATGCCGGACGTGACCACCCAGTCGGCGCGCGCCTTTACTGCGGCGCTGGTGTTGGCGTAGACGACCGAGATGCGGTCCGGATGGGCGTCGCAGAAGGCCGCGAATTCATCCGCCGGGCACGCCAGGTCGAGCGAGCAGTCGGCGTTGAGGTCGGGCATGACGACGCGCTTTTCCGGATTGAGGATCTTGGCCGTCTCGCCCATGAACTTGACCCCGGCGACGATCAGCGTCTTCGCCGGGTGGGCGTGGCCGAAGCGCGCCATTTCCAGCGAATCCGACACGCAGCCGCCGGTTTCCTCGGCCAGGTCCTGCAGATCGGCCGAGGTGTAGTAGTGCGCGACCAGCACCGCATCCTGCTGCTTCATCAGCGCCTTGATGCGCGCCTTCAGCGCCGTGCGCTCGTCGTCGGTGAGCACTTCCTCCACCATCGGCGGCGGCTGGATCACGGGTCTGAGCGGAATGGGAAAGGCAAGGCTCATCGGGGCGGCTCGAGGTTCAAACATACAAGGTGTCGAAGTATAGCGCTGCATGACGGGCGTTTTCACGTGGCGGCGCCCGGGGTTCTCTGGAGCGAAGCCTGGCGTTTTGCCTTATCCTTGCGCCCCATGCAGCAGCTGCTTCTCGACATCCGCCCCCCCGCCCAGCCCGAACTCGCCCGCTTTGTGGCGGGGCGCAATGTCGAACTGATGGCGCAGCTCAAGGCCATGCTCGACGGCAGCGCAACGGAGCGCATGGTCTATGTGTGGGGCACACCGGGCAGCGGCAAGAGTTATCTGCTGGCCGCTTGGGCGCATGCCTGTCAGGCGCGCGGGATGACGGTTGACCTGACCGGGCAGCAGACGGCACAGGCGGTGATCGCGGATCAGGTGGAAACCTGGAGCGAGGCGCAGCAGCATGCCGGCTTTGCTGCGTTCAACCGGGTGCGCGAGGGGGGCGGGCTGTGGCTGGCGGCGGGCAATACAGCGCCAGCCGAACTGCCGCTGATGCCGGAATTGCAGACGCGGCTGGGCTGGGGGCTGGTGTTCCAGCTGCAGGGGCTGGACGACGCCGAAAAGCGCGCCGCATTGAGCCAGCACGCCGAGACCCTGGGATTCCGGCTGGAGCCCCAGGTGGCGGACTATCTGTTGAACCACACCGCGCGCGACATGCAGAGCCTGCTGCGGGTGCTGGAAGCGCTCGACCGCTTCAGCCTGGAAACGCGGCGTCCGATCACGCTGCCGCTGCTGCGGCAGCTGCTGGCGGGCGCCAGAAGCTGATCAGGCCGGGCCTTGCTGGGCCTGCTGGTCGGCGATGTCCTTGTGGACCTGCGCCATGTCCAGCCCCATCACCTGTTCGATCAGCGAGTCCAGCGCGCTGGCGGGCAGCGAGCCGGCTTCGGAGTACAGGATGACCTGCTCGCGGAACACCATCAGCGTGGGAATCGAACGGATCTGGAAGTAGCCGGCCAAGTCCTGTTCGACTTCGGTATTGACCTTGGCGAAGACGATGTTGGCGTGCTTGTCGGACGCGGCTTCGAAAATCGGCGCAAATCCGCGGCAGGGACCGCACCAGGGCGCCCAGAAGTCGACGACGACGACGTCGTTGCCGTTGATGGTGGATTCGAAGTTTTCCTGGGTGAGTTCGATGACGGCCATGCGGGTTTCCTGCCAATTGAGTGAAATAAAAAGGCGCGAGAGGACGAGTCCTTCGCGCCTGAGTGCCACCCTATCACGGATGGCGGGCCTCCGACAATCAGAGGCGTCTTATAGGGTAGTTCAGCCTGGCTGCCCCCTACCCCGGTCCAGTCGAAGCCGACTGGCCAGAAACCTATTTGGCAAAAGCCTGATGGAACAGCCCCCGTTTTTGCTCGGTTGACGGGCCGCCGCGGACCATGTTGTTCTGGCTGTGCCTGAGGTTGCTGCGCACCTCGGCGCGGTTCACCGCCATGATCAGTTCGGTCGCCAGCACCCGTGCCTGATGCGGGGTGAGGTCGAGTACGCAGCCTTGCGCCTGCAAGGCGAGCATTACGCGGTCGCGACCCTGGCTATCTTCCTTCAGGTTGATTTCCAGCGTGTTGCCGGGTTCCAGTTCGATCATGACGGTGTCTCCTTGCTTGGCTTGTACAAGGAATACA
The DNA here is from genome assembly GCA_018820765.1 of Gammaproteobacteria bacterium. Lineage (GTDB taxonomy): Bacteria > Pseudomonadota > Gammaproteobacteria > Burkholderiales > Thiobacillaceae > Thiobacillus. The sequence goes on along the minus strand of JAHJNN010000017.1, from coordinate 234,154 downwards.
GCAGGCTTCATGCCAGTCTCCCGTGACGCCGCATGGCGCGGAAAACCGCATTGAATCAGGCGGACTTGACGGCTTGATTAAAAATCGCCGGCAGCGTCCTGACGAAGCTTCGTCAGGACGGTGGGCGAATTCGTCAGTTCGGGGGATTGGACGCCAGTGACTGGGACGCGCTGGCGGCGTCCTTGCGCTCGCGCGTCAGCAGGGTGTAGGCCACCGGGATGACGAACAGGGTCAGCAGGGTGCCGAGCAGCAGGCCGCCGACGATGACCCAGCCGATCGGTGAGCGCGATTCCGCGCCGGCACCGGTGGCCAGCGCCAGCGGCACCGCGCCCAGCACCATCGCGGCGGTGGTCATCAGAATCGGCCGCAGGCGCAGGCTGGCGGCCTCGATCACCGCTTCGACCTTGGGCTTGCCGCGCTCGCGCAGCTGGTTGGCGAATTCGACGATCAGGATGCCGTGCTTGGTGATCAAACCGACCAGCATCACCAGTCCGATCTGGCTGTAGACGTTCAGCGTGGCGCCGGTGAGCTTCAGCGCCAGCAGCGCGCCGGTGGCGGCGAGCGGCACGGTGAGCAGGATGATGAAGGGCGAAACGAAGCTCTCGAACTGCGCCGCCAGCACCAGGTAAATGATGACCAGCGCCAACGCGAAGGTGATCGCCAGCGTCTGCCCGGATTCGCCGAATTCGCGCGACTGGCCGTCGAGCGCGGTGCGGGTGCTGGGCGGCAGTGTTTCCTTCGCCGCCTGGTCCATGAAGGCGAGCGCCTCGCCCAGGGTGTAGCCGGGGGCGATGTTGGCCGAGATGATGGCTGCGCGCTGGCGGTCGAAGTGGTTGAGTTCCTTCGGCGCCACGGTTTCGGAGACGGTGATCAGGTTGGACAGCCGCGTCAGGCTGCCTTCGCTGCCGCGCACGTAGAGTGCAGTCAGGTCCTGCGGGGCCGCGCGCGCGGCGGGGTCGAGCTGCACCACCACGTTGTATTGCTCGCCGGCCTGCTTGAAGCGCGTGACCTCGCGCCCGCCGAGCAGGGTTTCCAGGGTGCGCCCGATGGTGTCGACGCCGACCCCCATCTGCGCCGCCTTGTCGCGGTTGATGTCGACCTTCAACTGCGGTTTGTTGAGCTTGAGGTCGGTGTCGGCGTTGGCCAGCCCCGGGTAGGCGCGCACCTTGGCCATCAGCGCTTCCACCGCCGTGTCGAGTTCGGCATAGCTCGGCGCCTGCACCACGAACTGCAGCGGCGGGTTGCGGAAGCTCTGGCCGAGCGAGGGCGGGTTGATCGGGAAGGCGAGCACGCCCGGCATGCCCATGAACATCCGCGGGCCGAGGCTGGCGGTGATGTCCATCTGGCTGCGGCTGCGTTCCTCCCACGGCTTCAGCATCACGAACGACAGCGCGGTGTTGACCGGGTTGGGCCGCTCCAGGCCGGGGGCGACGACGACGAAGGCGGTATTCACCTCGGGCACGCTCTGGTAGATGCCCTCGAGCTGGCGCGCATACTGGTCGGTGTACTGCAGGGTCGAGCCTTCGGGCGCCAGCATGAAGCCGATGAAAAAGCCGCGGTCCTCGGTGGGGGCCAGCTCCGACTTGAGCGATTTCAGCAGGCCGAACGCCGCGGCCGCCACCAGCACGAACACCAGCGCGACAATCAAGGGGTGCTTGAGCACGCGCGCGAGGCCGCGGTGGTAGGCGGTGTTCAGCCCGTTCAGCATGCGCTCGCCGAAGTTGAAAAACGCGCCGTGGCGGGCTTCGTGGCGCAGCATCCTGCTCGCCATCATCGGGGTCAGGGTCAGCGCGACGAAGCCGGACACCAGCACTGCCGCCGCCACCGTCAGCGCGAACTCGGTGAACAGCTTGCCGGTGTTGCCCTCGGCAAACGCCAGCGGGGCGAACACGGCGACCAGGGTGAGCGTCATCGCCATCACCGCAAAGCCGATTTCCTTGGCGCCCTTGATCGCCGCCTCGTACGGCGGCATGCCTTCCTCGATGTGGCGATAGATGTTTTCCAGCATGACGATGGCGTCGTCGACCACCAGGCCGATCGCCAGCACTAGCCCCAGCAGGGTCAGCACATTGATGGTGAAGCCCATCGAATAGAGAAAGATGAAGGCGCCGATCAGCGACACCGGGATGGTGACGAAGGGGATCAGCGTGGCGCGCCAGTTGCGCAGGAAGAGGAAAATCACCCCGACCACCAGCACCATCGCCTCGAGCATGGTCTGGTACACGGCGTCGATCGACTTCTCGATGAAGATCGAGCTGTCGAAGCCCACCTTGAGCTGCATCCCTTCCGGCAGCGCGGCTTCCAGGCGCGGCAGTTCGGTCTTCACCGCGCGGGCGACTTCCAGCGTGTTGGCGGTCGACTGCTTGACGATGCCCAGGCCCACGGCGGCGCGGCCGTTGACCCGCACGATGTTGCGCTCGTCTTCGGCGCCGACTTCGGCGCGGCCGATGTCGGCCAGCCGCACCAGCACGCCGTCGCTGTCGCGGATGATGACGCGCTCGAATTCGGCGGGCGTTCTCAGGTCGGTTTCGGCCAGCACGGAAAACTCGCGCATCTGGCTTTCGATGCGGCCCGAGGGTAGTTCGGTGTTCTGGCTTCGGAGTGCGGCTTCCACATCCTGCACGGTGATGCCGAGCGCGGCCATGCGGTCCGGGTCGAGCCAGATTCGCATGGCGTAGCGGCGTTCGCCGCCGATGATGACCGAGGCGACGCCCGGCAGCGTTTTCAGCTGGTCGGCCACCACGCGGTCGGCGTAGTCGGTGATTTCCAGCGCTGACTGGCGGTCGCTGGAGAAGGCCAGCCAGATGATGGCCTGGGCGTCGGCCTCGATTTTCGCCACCACCGGGTCTTCCGCCTCGTTGGGCAGCACGCCGCGCACCCGCGCCACGCGGTCGCGGGTGTCGTTGGCGGCGGCCTCGGGATCGCGCGACTGCACGAATTCAACCGTGATCTGGCTGACTTCCTCGCGGCTCACCGACTTGATGGTGCGGATGCCCTCGATGCCGGAGAGCGAATCCTCCAGCGGCTTGGTGATCTGGCTTTCCATCACCTCGGCGGAGGCGCCGGGGTAGACGGTGCGCACCGACACCACCGGGGCGTCGATGTTGGGGTATTCGCGTACCGGCAGGCGGTCGAAGGCGATCAGGCCGATCAGGATGATGAGCAGGCTCATCACGGTGGCCAGCACCGGACGGCGGATGGAAATATCGGAGAGGATCATGGTTTATCCGGGGTCAAAGCGTTTGACAGGGGCGCGCGGCGATGGGGGCTTCCCGGGCGGTTCAGCGTGCCGCCGGTTTCCCGGCCTGTTGCTTCATCATCTGCGCCGCCTGCTCGAGCGTGACCACCGGCACGCCCGGGCGCAGCTTGATCTGGCCGTCGAGGACGACGGTGTCGCCCTCGCTCACGCCGGAAACGATCTCGACCCGGCCCGGATCGCGTTTTCCGAGCACCACCTTGCGCAGCTCGGCCTTGCCGTCGACCGCGAGAAAAACGTAGCTGCCGTCGGCACGCGGCACGATCACCTGCTCGGGCAGCAGGATGGCGTGGGTCTTGCCGCCGAGGTCGGCGGTGGCGCGGGCGAACATGCCGGGCTTGAGCTGCCCTTTCGGATTGGCAATGCGCGCGCGCACCCGGACATTGCGGCTCACCGGGTCGACCACTGGATCGATGGCGTGCACCTTGCCGCTGAAGCTTTGCCCCGGCAGGGCGTCGATGGTCAGCGTGATGGGTTGGCCGACGCGCACCAGCGGCAGATAGGTTTCGGGCACCGGCACTTCCAGCTTCAGGGTGCCGAGCGCGTCCAGCCGCACCAGGTCGTCGCCCTTGCCGACATAGGCGCCGGGGCTCACCTGGCGCAGCCCGGCCACGCCTGCAAACGGCGCGCGGATCACCGTCTTGTCGAGCGCGACCTGCTCCTGCCGCAGGCGCGCGCGCAGGATGTCGAGATTGGCGCGCGCCTCGTCGAGTGCCTGGCGCGAAATGAAATTCTGTGCGACCAGTTCCTTGCTGCGCTTGTAGCGGCTTTCAGCCAGCTTGAGGTCGGCCTGGGCGGCGGCGAAGCGGGCGCGTTGCTCGGCGGAATCGAGCGTCACCAGGATTGCCCCTTTCTTCACCGGCTGGCCTTCCTTGAACAGCAGCTTGGCGATGCGGCCGTCGATTTCCGGGCGCAGCACCACGCTGTCCTCGGCAATCAGGGCGCCCACCGCCTCGACCGTGCTCGACACCGGAGTGGCGGCGACTTTCATCATGTTGACCGGGATGAAGGGCGGGCCGCCCGCCTGGGCGAAGACGAAGGTCGGAACGAACAGCAGGAGGAGCAGGGCGCGCATGAGGAATTCCACAAAAAGAACAAAGACGTACGATAGGGGCGCACCTTAGCAGTTCCGCGGCGAAACAAAAACCGCATGTCTGGGTCACAACCCCGGACAGGATATGTAAGGATTGCGCGCGCGACCCGACTGTTCGGTACGCACGCTTAACCAGGACTTCGCCATGCTGATACGCCCGCCCGCCGAGATTGCCCCGTCTGAAATCACCCCGCCTGATATCTACCGTGACCGCCGCCGCTTCATGCAGGGGATGGGGGCGCTGGCGGCAGGCGCCGCGCTCGGCACCGCGTCCGATGCCGGCGCCGGCGTCAAACTGGCCGGCGTGCGCGACAGCGTCCACACGCTGGATGAGAAGCGAACGCCGTACAAGGACGTCACCACCTACAACAATTTCTATGAATTCGGCACCGGCAAGGACGATCCGGCCGACAGGGCGGGCAGCTTGAAACCCCGCCCGTGGACGGTGGCGATCGAGGGCGAGGTGCACCGTCCCCAAACCTGGGACATCGACGCATTGCTGAAGCTCGCGCCGCTCGAGGAGCGCGTGTACCGCATGCGCTGCGTCGAAGGCTGGTCAATGGTGATTCCTTGGGTGGGGTTTCCCCTCAACGAGATCATCCGCCGCGCCCAGCCCACCGGCAACGCGAAATACGTCGAGTTCGTGACCCTGCATGACCCCAAGCAGATGCCGGGGCAGCGCTCGCGCGTGCTCGACTGGCCCTATGTCGAAGGCCTGCGCCTGGACGAGGCGATGCATCCGCTGACGCTGCTGGCAGTCGGGCTCTACGGCGAGGTGCTGCCGAACCAGAACGGCGCGCCGATCCGGCTGGTGGTGCCGTGGAAATACGGCTTCAAGAGCGCCAAGTCCATCGTCAGTATCCGTTTCGTCGAGAAACAGCCGGTCAGTTCCTGGATGGCGGCCATACCCCGGGAATACGGTTTCTATTCCAACGTCAATCCGCAGGTCGACCATCCGCGCTGGAGCCAGGCGAAGGAGCGCCGCATCGGCGAATTCCTCAAGCGCGACACCCTGATGTTCAACGGTTACGGTGAGCAGGTCGCGTCTTTGTACCGCGGCATGGACCTGAAAAAGTTCTTCTGATGGCGGGCCTGCGCAACCCCAAGTCCTGGCTTGCGCTGCTGTGCCTGCTGCCACTGATGCGGCTGGTGGCGCTGGGGATGGACGGCGGCCTGGGGGCGAATCCGATCGAGTTCATCACGCGATCGACCGGCACCTGGGCCCTGGTTGGGCTGCTGGTGACCTTGTCCGTTACCCCGCTGCGGAGACTGACCGGGCGCGCAGACTTCATCCGATTCCGGCGCATGCTGGGGCTGTTTGCCTTCTTTTATGCCTGCCTCCATTTCGCCACCTACCTCTGGCTGGACCAGTTCTTCGACCCGGCGGCCATCGCCCGGGACATCGTCAAGCGTCCTTTCATCACCGTCGGCTTCTCGGCCTTCACCCTGCTCATTCCGCTTGCCGCGACCTCGAATCACGCCATGATGCGCCGCCTCGGCCGCCGCTGGCAGCTGCTGCATCGCCTGGTTTACCTCATCGCCGTGTTGGGGGTCATCCACTACCTGTGGCTGGTGAAGAAGGACCTCACCGAGCCCCTGCTGTATGGCGGGATGCTCGCTCTGCTGCTGGCCGTGCGACTGCCGTGGGGCGTGGCCGTGTTGCAGGCTGCCCGCAATCGCCGGGTGCCGGCCCGATCCTGAACCGGGCAACGGGGGGGCAATAAAAAACGGGGGACAAGCCCCCGTTTCAGATTGGGCAGTGCCCGATCTGTTTAAAGCCCGAACGGCTTGATGACCGGTACCGCCGGTGCGGGTGCAGGTGCCGGGGCCGGGGCGGGTTTGGCGACCGGAGCCGCTTTCTTCGCAACAGGCTTTTTGGCCGGAGCCGCTTTCTTGGCAACAGGCTTGGCGGCCGGTTTGGCAGCGGGCTTTTTGGCCGGGGCTGCTTTCCTGGCTACCGGCTTGGCGGCCGGTTTGGCAGCGGGCTTTTTGGCCGGGGCTGCTTTCCTGGCTACCGGCTTGGCGGCAGGCTTTCTAGCCGGAGCGGCCTTTTTGGCGGCCGGCTTGGCGGCTGCTTTCCTGGCTACGGGCTTTTTGGCGACTGCCTTTTTAGCGACAGGCTTTCTAGCCGGAGCGGCCTTTTTGACTGCCGGCTTGGCGGCTGCTTTCTTGGCTACGGGCTTTTTGGCGACTGCCTTTTTAGCGACAGGCTTTCTAGCCGGAGCGGCCTTTTTGGCGGCCGGCTTGGCGGCTGCTTTCCTGGCTACGGGCTTTTTGGCGACTGCCTTTTTAGCGACAGGCTTTCTAGCCGGAGCGGCCTTTTTGGCGGCCGGCTTGGCGGCTGCTTTCTTGGCTACGGGCTTTTTAGCGGGTGCAGCCTTTTTAGCTGCCGGCTTGGCGGCTGCCTTCTTGGCTACGGGTTTTTTGGCAGCGGGCTTTTTAGCCGGTGCGGCCTTCTTGGCTGCCGGTTTGGCGGCGGGTTTTTTTACTGTTGCCATCTATCACTCCTTAGAAGTTGGACACATTCACTTATCACTACAGCTTGAAGCCACGTGCAGTCAGAATTTGCACTTCCAAAGCGTGGTACCGACAGGCGACCGACTTGCCCGAATCCCGCTAAACACGGGCGATACCGAGGCTCCGCTTGGTGAGCCTCATTCTAGTGGCTTTTCCGGTGTGTTCAATAAATAGTCAATGTGTCGAGAGGATAATCGGCACAAAATTGTCGCAGTCAAGCAAAATGTATTGATTCGATACTATAAATGCGCCAACTCAGCAACCGGGGTGTTTCGATGAACGTCAATAAACAAGCCGTTCTCCAGCCATCATGCCGTCTGTCGTCTCGCGCTGTCGAATGAGATGAATTTCATTCTTGTCAACCAGGATTTCGGCCGCCCGAGGGCGGGAATTGTAGTTCGACGCCATGCTCATGCCGTAGGCGCCGGCCGAAAGCAGCGCCAGCAGGTCGCCTTCCTCAATCGCCAGATCGCGCGCAAAGCCAAGAAAATCGCCGGTTTCGCAGATCGGGCCGACGATGTCGTAGCGCTTTGCCGGGGTCGGCCGTTCGTTGACGGCGACGATTGCGTGATACGCCTCGTACAGCGCAGGGCGCATGAGGTCGTTCATCGCCGCGTCGACGATGGCGAAGTTCTTGTCCTCGCCCGGCTTCAGGTACTCGACGCGGGCGAGCAGCAGGCCGGCGTTGCCGACCAGTGAGCGCCCGGGTTCCAGCAGCAGCTTCTCGTGGCGCCCGACAAAGCGCGCCGCCAGAACGCGGCCATAGGCGGCCAGGTCGGGCGGCGTCTCGTCGCGGTAGCGGATGCCGACCCCACCGCCGAGGTCGATGTGATGCAGCGTGATGCCCTCGGCTGCCAGCGCATCGACCAGCGCCAGCACGCGGTCGGCGGCGTCAGCCAGCGGCGACAGGTCGGTCAGCTGCGAGCCGATGTGACAGTCGATGCCGGTGATGGCGAGATTCGGCAGGCCGGCGGCCAGACGATACAGCGTGGGTGCGTCGGCAATCGGCACACCGAACTTGTTTTCCTTGAGCCCGGTGGAGATGTAGGGATGCGTCTTGGGATCGATGTCGGGATTGACGCGGAACGACACCGGCGCCACCTTGCCCAGCTCGCCCGCCACGCGGTTGAGCCGGTGCAGTTCGCTTTCCGATTCGACGTTGAAGCAGAGGATGCCGGCTTCGAGCGCGGCGCGCATCTCGTCCGTGGTCTTGCCGACGCCTGAGAAAACGATTTTATTGGCGTCCCCGCCGGCGGCCAGCACGCGGGCGAGCTCGCCGCCGGAGACGATGTCGAAGCCGGCGCCGAGGCGGGCGAACACGTTCAGAATCGCCAGGCTGGAGTTGGCCTTGACCGCATAGCAGATCAGGTGTGGCGTTTCGGCAAAGGCGTCGGCATACGCTTGGTAGGCGCTTTCGAGCGCCTGCCGGGAGTAGACATACAGCGGCGTGCCGAAGCGTTCGGCAAGCGTGTCCAGCGCCACGCCTTCGAGATGGAGGCGGCCGTCGAGTCGATGCAGGGTATTCAATTGGAAGTCCGTTGCGGTGCGGAAGGTTTTTCGGGAAGATACAGGTCACCCTTGGAGCCGCAGGCCGTCAGACCAAGCCCGCACAGCAGCAGGGACACTATATATAAGGTGCGCAGTTTCATGCGCGAAATGTTAGCACGGGACACCATGACTGAAATTGAATTCAACCAAGCCGCCGGCGCCACCCTGGCTCGCATCGAACAGGCGCTGGAAGACGCCGATCTGGATTTCGAGACGCCGGCCGACGGCATCATCGAGGTCGAGTTCGACGACGGCAGCAAGATCATCATCAACCGCCACGGTGTGGCGCGCGAAATCTGGGTGGCCGCGCGCTCGGGCGGCTTCCACTTCAAACCGCAGGACGCCGGCTGGGTCGATACCAAGAGCGGCGAACCGCTGTACGACAAGCTGGCCGCGCTGATCGCCGCGCAGGGCGGCGTCATGGTCCGCTTCTGATCCCCTTCAAAACTTGAAAAGCCAGGCGCTCACCCTGTTTGACCTGGTCGAGCGGCTGTCGCTGCTGACCCGGGCCGACTTGCGGCAGGCGGGCGCGGCGCAGGGGCTGCAGCCGGTGCACCTGCAGGTGCTGTTTTATCTCAACCAGGCCAATCGTTTCAGCAACACGCCGCAGGCGCTGACCGAATACCTCGGCCTGACCAAGGGCACGGTGTCGCAGACCGTTCTGGTGCTGGCGCGCCGGCGTTTGATTTCACGTTATGCCGACCCCCGCGATGGCCGGGTGGTGCGGTTGATCCTGGCCGAAGGCGGGACCAACTTGCTGAAGACGCTGAGCGCCGGAGGCGCCTGGCGCGACATCGTGCAGACCGCGAGTCCGGCGCGGGTGACGTCGGCGATGGTGGTGCTGCGGCAGGTGCTGGCCCAGGTGCAGGCGCAAAGCGGCAAGCGCAGTTTCGGCGTGTGCGCGACCTGCCGCCACAACCAGCGGCTGGGGCCACGCAGCTACTTTTGCGGATTGATGCAGGAAAAGCTTTCCAGCCCCGAGGTGCGGCGGATCTGCCGCGAACATGCGCCGCCGCCGGTGCGGCTTGAACCGGCGCCTTAAATGCGCTTTCGTGCGCGCGCGATCGCCGCGCGCACCTGGGCCGGCGCGGTGCCGCCGAAATGGTCGCGGGCGGCGAGCGAGCCTTCCAGCGTCAGTACGGCGTAGACGTCGTCCGCGATCTGCGGGCTGAAGGCCTGCAATTCGGCGAGCGGCAGCTCGGCCAGATCGCGTCCGCTGGTGTCGGCCGCCCGCACCGCGCGCGCCACCACTTCATGCGCATCGCGGAAGGGCACGCCCTTTTTCACCAGATAATCGGCCAGATCGGTAGCGGTGGCGAAGCCCTGCATCACCGCGGCGCGCATCGCGTCCGGCTTGACCGTCACCCCGCGCAGCATGTCGGCATAGATCGCCAGCGTGTCGTTCAGGGTATCGACGGTATCGAACAAGGGTTCCTTGTCTTCCTGGTTGTCCTTGTTGTACGCCAGCGGCTGGCCCTTCATCAGCGTCAGCAGCGCGACCAGATGGCCGTTGACCCGGCCGGTCTTGCCGCGCACCAGTTCCGGCACGTCGGGGTTCTTCTTCTGCGGCATGATGCTTGATCCGGTGCAGAAGCGGTCGGCCAGGTCGATGAAGTCGAAGCGCGGGCTCATCCACAGGATCAGCTCTTCCGACAGGCGCGACAGGTGCGTCATCACCAAGGCCGCTGCAGCGGTAAATTCGATGGCGAAGTCGCGGTCGGAGACGGCGTCGAGCGAGTTTTCGCACACCGCGTCGAAGCCGAGCTGGTCGGCAACAAATTGGCGATCGATCGGGTAGCTGGTGCCGGCCAGCGCGGCGGCGCCCAAAGGCAGCCGGTTGACGCGGCGGCGGCAGTCGGCCATGCGCTCGGCGTCGCGCGCCAGCATTTCGAAATAGGCCAGGAGGTGATGGCCGAATGTGACCGGCTGTGCGACCTGCAGATGGGTGAAGCCCGGCATCACGGTATCGGCGTGCGCCTCGGCGAGGTCGACCAGCGAAGTCTGGCAGGCGCGCAGGCCCGCCAGGATGCGGTCGATCGCGTCGCGCAGGAACAGACGGATATCGGTCGCCACCTGGTCGTTGCGGCTGCGGCCTGTGTGCAGGCGCTTGCCGGCGTCGCCGATTTTGGCGGTCAGTGCGGCCTCGATGTTGAGGTGGACGTCTTCCTTGTCCAGCGACCAGCTGAATTGCCCGGCGCGGATCTCGGCCAGCAGTTCGGCCATGCCGCGCCGGATCGCTTCGAGGTCGTCCTTGGACAGGACGCCGACGTGGTGCAACATGGCGGCGTGCGCCAGCGAACCCTGAATATCGAACTCTGCCAGCCGATAATCGAAGGGAATCGACGCGGTGTAGCGTTTGACGATTTCGGAAACCGGCTCGGAAAACCGGCCGGACCAGGCGGCGGGGGCGCTGTCAGGCGGCGTCGATGACGTGCTCATGGGGCAAACGGGGAATGAAAAGAAGGAATCATAACAACCGGCAGGTCGAATTGCCGAACTTCTGTCACCTGGGGGTGAACCTGCGCATCGCGCTGACGGTCGAGGCGGCGCTGGTGGCCGGGGTGGTCGCGCGCGTTCCCGATGCGCCGGCATTCTGGGCGGCATTCATCGCGCTGTCGGCGCTGGCGCAGCCGGCCCTGCTGCTGACCCTGCTGGCCCTGTGCGCGGCGGGGCGCTGGCTGCGCAGTCAGCCCTATCGACAGGGCGTGGGCTTCACGCTGGCGCTGGGTATGGCGGTGCCGTTGCTGGCCACGCTGTGGCTGAGCCCGCTGCTGGACGGGCTGCAGCCGGTGCCGCTGGCGGGTGTGGCGGTGTTTGCCTGCCTGATCGGCGCAGGCCTGCTGGCCTATTTCAACCTGCGCGCCCGCGCCCTGTCGCCCGCTGTCACCGAGGCGCGTCTGCAGGCCCTGCAGGCACGCATCCGTCCGCATTTCCTGTTCAACAGCCTCAACGCCGTGCTGTCGCTGGTGCGCAGCGATCCGCGCCGCGCCGAGCGTGCGCTGGAAAACATGGCCGACCTGTTTCGTGCGCTGATGGGCGATGCCCGCCAGCTGGCGCCGCTGGAAGACGAAGTGGCGCTCACCCGCGCCTATCTGGAACTCGAGCAGCTGCGCCTGGGCGACCGTCTGCAGGTGGCCTGGCACATCGGCAAGATGCCGGGCGACGCGCTGATTCCGCCGCTGGTGATCCAGCCGCTGGTGGAAAACGCGGTGTATCACGGCATCGAGCCGCTGGCGGACGGCGGCGAAATCAGCCTCAATATCTATCGCAGCGCCGACAAGGTGCACATCGTGGTGCGCAACCCAATCGCCACCGACGCCAGCCATCACAGGGGAAACCGCATCGCGCTGGACAACATCCGCGAACGCTTGCTGCTGCACTTCGACCTCGACGCCCAGTTCAAGTTGGAACCGCTGGGTGCCGTTTATCAGGTGCACATCGTGATCCCTTATACCCGTGAACGCACCCAACCCGCCCCTGCGCGTCCTCATCGTCGATGACGAGGCGCCCGCACGCCGTCGTCTGCGCGACGTGCTGGCGGATTGCGCGGATGAGCTGGCGGTCGACATCGTCGGCGAAGCCGGCAGCGGGCTGGAGGCGCTGGAGCAGGTGCAGCAGCAGCCGGTCGACGCGGTGCTGCTCGATATCCGCATGCCCGGGATGGATGGACTGGAATGCGCCGCCCACCTCAATCGATTGCCGGCGCCGCCTGCCATCATTTTCAGCACGGCCTACGATGCCTATGCCTGCCAGGCCTTCGACCTGAATGCCGTCGACTATCTGCTGAAGCCGGTGCGCGCCGACCGTCTGGTGCGCGCCCTGTCGCGGGCACACCGGCTGACTGCGACCGCCCTCGACCACCTGCGCGAGGCGCACCCCAAGGCGCGTAGCCACCTGTCGGTCAACGAGAAAGGCCGCATCGTGCTGATTCCGGTGGCGGACATTCTCTATCTCAAGGCGGAACTCAAATACGTCACTGTGCGCACCGCTGTGCGCGAATTCCTCATCGAGGAATCGCTCACCCGGCTCGAGATCGAATTCGGCGACGCCTTCCTGCGCATCCATCGCAACTGCCTGGTCGCCAGCGCGCGCATCCGCGAAATCGGCAAGCTTCCCGGCGAGGACGACGGCCATTTCTTGCGGTTGGACGGATTGGCCGAGCGATTGATGGTGAGCCGGCGCCAGTACTCCGTGCTGCGCGAAAAGATCAGGGCTTTTTAAGGCGCTTCAGCCCGTTTGGGCCGACCCAGGCTGGACCTGAAACCTCGGGGGAAAACAGCGATATCGGCGATCGAACCCGGTTTTTATGGGGAATCCGAAAAAATAATAATCTTTTTTATCAGGTACTTATGTCGCGTCTACAACTAAAGTTGTATATCAAAATTTTGATCCCCTTCGTAGGATGCAATCGCTTGCTGTTTGCGCTGCAGGCAGGAAGTTCTCCGCAACGAGGGGGTGTCTCCTCCGTTCCGCCGGGTTCGCAAGAGCCCGGCTTTTTTTTGCCCGCGCTCGGTATCATGGCGGCATGAAAAACGACATTTCAGACCTTACCGAAACCGAACTGGCCAGCGAAACCGTTTTCAAGGGCCGGCTGATGCACGTCAAGTGCGACCGCGTGCGCTTGCCCGATGGCCGCGAATCGACGCGCGAGTACATCGTCCACCCCGGCGCCGTCGTCGTCATTCCGGTGTTCGACAACGGCGACCTGTTGCTGGAACGCCAGCACCGCTATCCGCTGCACCGCGACTTCATCGAACTGCCAGCGGGCAAGATCGATCCCGGCGAGGACGACCTCACCTGTGCCAAGCGTGAACTCGAAGAGGAAACCGGCTACACCGCGGCCGAGTGGCGCGCAGTCACCACCATCTATCCCTGCATCGGCTATTCCGACGAGCGGCTGGCGTTCTACCTGGCGAAGGGGCTCACGGAAGGCGAGCACGGCCGCGACCACGACGAATTCCTGGAAATCTTCCGTCTGCCGTTCGCCGAGGCGATGCAATGGGTGAAGGACGGCCGCATCTGCGAGACCAAGACCGTGATCGGGCTGTTCTGGCTGGAGAAGGTGCTGCAGCAGGGCTGGTAGGCCCTGGCCTCGAAGCCGGTCAGCTGGGTTGGTAAGCCAGGTTCGGCGCCAGCCAACGCTCGGCCTCCGTCAGCGTCCAGCCCTTGCGACGGGCGTAGTCCTCGACCTGGTCGCGCTCGATCTTCGCCACGGCGAAGTACTGGCTGTCGGGGTGCGACAGGTAGAAGCCCGACACCGCGGCGCCCGGCCACATGGCGAAGTTTTCGGTCAGCTTCACGCCAATCGCAGCGGTGGCGTCGAGCACCTCGAACAGCGGCGCCTTTTCGCTGTGCTCGGGGCAGGCGGGGTAGCCCGGAGCGGGTCGTATGCCCTGGTATTTTTCCGCGATCAATTCGTCGTTGGCGAGCGCTTCTTCGCCCGCATAGCCCCAGAATTCGCGGCGTACGCGCAGATGCAGATGCTCGGCGAAGGCTTCGGCGAGGCGGTCGCACAATGACTTGAACAGGATGGCCGAGTAGTCGTCGTGCGCGGCTTCGAAGGCGCGGGCGCGCTCGTCCTCGCCGATGCCAGCAGTGACGACGAAGGCGCCGAGATAGTCCTTCAGGCCGCTGGACTTCGGCGCGACGAAATCGGCGATGCACAGGTTGGCGCGGCCTTCCGGCTTTTTCATCTGCTGGCGCAGGTTGTGCCAGGTCATCAAGGTTTTCTCGCGCGATTCGTCGGTGTAGACCTCGATGTCGTCGTCGTTCACGGTGTTGGCCGGGAACAGGCCGAACACGGCGCGCGCCTCCACCCAGTTCTCCGCGATCATCTTCTTCAGCATCGCCTGGGCATCGTTATACAGCTTGGTCGCTTCGGTGCCGACCACTTCGTCGCTGAGTATCTTGGGGTATTTCCCGTGCAGCTCCCATGACGCGAAGAACGGCGTCCAGTCGATCACCTCGACCAATTTGGCGAGATCATAAGCCTTCAAAACGTGGACGCCGGGCTGCTTGGGCACCGGTGGCGTGTAGCTGGCCCAGTCGATCTTGAACTTGTTGGCGCGCGCCTCGGCAAGCTTCAGCCGTACCGTGTCGGACTTGTGCTTCAGATGCCGCTCGCGCGTGACGGCATAATCCGCGCGGATCTCGGCGGCAAAGGCGTCGCGCATGTCGTTCGACAGCAGCTGGGTGCAGACGCCGACCGCGCGCGAGGCGTCCTTCACGTACACCACGGGGTGCTCGTAGTTCGGCTCGATCTTCACCGCGGTGTGCGCCATCGAGGTGGTGGCACCGCCGATCAGCAGCGGAATGGTGAAGCCCTGGCGCTGCATTTCCTTCGCCACATGCGCCATTTCCTCGAGCGAGGGCGTGATCAGGCCCGACAGGCCGATGATGTCGGCCTTGTGCTCGCGGGCGGCGTCGAGGATCTTCTGCGCCGGCACCATCACGCCCAGATCGACGATGTCGTAGCCGTTGCAGCCCAGCACCACGCCGACGATGTTCTTGCCGATGTCGTGGACGTCGCCCTTCACCGTGGCCATGATGATCTTGCCCGCGCTCTGCGCGTCGCCGGCCTGTTTGTCGGCCTCGATGTAGGGCAGCAGGTGCGCGACTGCCTGCTTCATCACGCGGGCGGACTTCACCACCTGCGGCAGGAACATCTTGCCGGCGCCGAACAGGTCGCCGACCACATTCATGCCGGCCATCAGCGGGCCTTCGATCACGTGCAGCGGACGTTCGGATTCGAGCCGCGCCGCTTCGGTGTCCTCGACGATGTATTGCGTGATGCCCTGCACCAGCGCGTGGGAGAGCCGCTCGCTCACCGGCAGGCTGCGCCAGGACAGGTCTTCGACCCTTTCCTTCAGCCCGCCTTTGACGTTTTCGGCAAAGCTCACCAATCGCTCCGTCGAATCGGCGCGGCGGTTCAAGAGCACGTCCTCGACGCGTTCCTTCAGTTCGGGGTCGAGATTGGCGTAGACGCCGAGCTGGCCGGCGTTGACGATGCCCATGTCCATTCCGGCCTGGATCGCGTGGTAGAGGAAGGCGGTGTGGATCGCCTCGCGCACCGCGTCGTTGCCGCGGAACGAGAAGCTCACGTTCGACACGCCGCCCGAGATGTGCGCGTGCGGCAGGTTCTGGCGGATCCAGCGGGTGGCCTCGATGAAGTCCACCGCGTAGTTGGCGTGTTCCTCGATGCCGGTGGCGACCGCGAAGATGTTGGGGTCGAAGATGATGTCCTCGGCCGGGAAGCCGACGGTTTCGGTCAGCAATTTATAAGCGCGCGCGCAGATTTCGGTCTTGCGCGCGTAGGTGTCGGCCTGGCCGGTCTCGTCGAAGGCCATCACGATCACCGCCGCGCCGTAGCGCCGGCACAACTTCGCACGCTCGATGAACTCGGCCTTGCCTTCCTTCATCGAGATCGAGTTGACGATGCCCTTGCCCTGGATGCACTTGAGGCCGGATTCAATCACGCTCCACTTCGACGAATCGATCATGATCGGCACCCGCGCGATGTCGGGCTCCGAGGCGATCAGGTGCAGGAAGCGCACCATCGCCGCCTCGGCGTCGAGCATGCCCTCGTCCATGTTGATGTCGATCACCTGGGCGCCGTTCTCCACCTGCTGGCGGGCGACCGACAGCGCGTCGTCGTAGCGGCCCTCGAGAATCATCCGGGCAAACGCTTTCGAACCGGTGACGTTGGTGCGCTCGCCGACGTTGACGAAGAGGCTGTCCTTGCTGACGTTGAAAGGCTCAAGCCCCGACAGGCGCATCGCCGGCGCAAGCTTGGGCGGGGTGCGCGGCGCGACGCCTTCGACCGCCTTGGCAATCGCGGCGATGTGCGCCGGCGTGGTGCCGCAGCAGCCGCCGACGATGTTCAACAGGCCCGAGCGCGCCCACTCGCCGATGTGCACCGCCATTTCGGCGCCGTCCATGTCGTATTCGCCGAAGGCGTTGGGCAGGCCGGCGTTGGGGTGGGCCGAGATGAGCACGTCGGCCTTGTTGGAGAGCTCCTCGACGTACTGGCGCAAGAGGTCGGGGCCGAGTGCGCAGTTCAGGCCGATGGATAAAGGCCGGGCGTGGCGCACCGAATTCCAGAACGCCTCGCCGGTCTGGCCGGAGAGCGTGCGGCCGGAGGCGTCGGTGATGGTGCCCGAGATCATCACCGGCAGCCGCATGTCGTGGGTGTCGAAGTATTCCTCGATCGCGAACAGCGCCGCCTTGGCGTTCAGCGTGTCGAAAATGGTTTCGACGATCAGGATGTCGACGCCGCCCTTGACCAGGCCGTCGATCGCTTCCAGGTAGGCGGCGCGCAACTGGTCGAAGCTCACGTTGCGGAAGCCGGGGTCGTTGACGTCCGGCGAGATGGTCGCGGTGCGCGAGGTCGGCCCGAGCACGCCGGCGACGAAGCGCGGCTTGGCAGGATTCTGCGCGGTCGCCTCGTCGGCGGCCTCGCGTGCCAGTTTGGCGGCCGCGAAGTTGAGTTCCGGCACCAGATGTTCCATGTGGTAGTCCGCCATGGAAATCGCGGTGGCGTTGAAGCTGTTGGTCTCCAGGATGTCGGCGCCCGCGGCCAGGTACTTGGCGTGGATTTCCTTGATGATGTGCGGCTGCGTCAGCGTCAGCAGGTCGTTGTTGCCCTTGAGGTCGTGCGCGAAGTCGGCGAAGCGCTCACCGCGATAATCGGCTTCGGAAAGCTTGTACGACTGGATCATCGTCCCCATCGCACCGTCGAGAACCAGGATGCGTTGGGCGAGCAGGGAATGCAGCAGGGCGGTGCGGGACATGGCAGGGGGCAGAAGCAGGGGGACGCCGCATTATATAAGGTCTGGCGGCCTGGCCTGCTGCAGCGGGGCGGTTATCGAGTTTCCGCCGCTGCAGTCCGACTCTCGACACTCAGGGTGGGGGCGTACCGCTGGCGGGGTGCGCCAACCCGCGCTGTGCGGCAGGGCGCGACGCCAGGGGCGATGGGTACGATATTTGCGCTTGATCTGCTGTCCGGCAATGGCGGCCAACGCCCGTTGCCTCCCGTTCGACAAGCGAGACCCTAATCGATGCTGAAACCGATACTGATGGCCGTTCTGCTGACTGGATTGAGCCTGCCCCCGCTGGCGCAGGCCGACCGCGCCGCCGATGCCGCGCGCTATTACGAGGATGCGCTCACCCGCTACGAGCGCCGCGACGACGCCGGCGCGATCATCCAGCTGAAGAATGCGCTGAAGGAAGACGCGCGCATGCTGCCCGCCCTGGTACTGCTGGGACAGGCGCATGTGCGGCGCGGCGAGTTCGCCGCGGCGGAGCGGGTGTTTGCCGACGCCGAGCGCTTGGGCGCGGCGCGCGGCCAGATCGTGACCTATCAGGCACAAGCCTACTTCGAACAAGCCAAATACAAGCCGCTGCTGGAGAAATTCGGCGCCGACGGCCTGCCGCCCGCGACGCGACTGAATATTCTGCTGCTGCGGGCGCAGGCGCAGTTGGCGCTCAGCCAGTTCGAAGCCGCCATGGGTTCGGCGCAGCAGGCCGAGCAGGTGCCGGGCGGCGCGGGCCGCGCGCTGGCCTTGCAGGCGCGTATCCATTTCAATGCCGGGCGTCCGCAGGAGGCACGCGCCAGCGTGGCCCGGGCACTGCAATTAGCACCGAATGACGCCGACGCCTTGAACATGCAGGCCTCAATTGCGCATGCGGAAGGCAAGCTGGAGCAGGCGCTGCAGGACTACTCGCGTGCCCTCGCCGGCCGGCCGGGCCACCTGGATGCGCGCCTGGCGCGTGCCGGGCTGCTGCTCGACCTCAAGCGCGATGCCGAAGCCAAGCCCGATCTCGATTATCTGCAGAAGCAGTTTGCCTTCGATCCGCGCGGCGCCTATCTGCGCGCGCTGTATCACGGCCGCCGCGGGGACGAGGCGCAGGCGCGCGCAGCGCTTGTCGACGTCACCCGTACGCTGTCGCAGCTGCCGTCCGAATTCGTGGCCGGGCGCGACCAGTTGCAGCTGCTGGGCGGACTCGCGCATTACGCGCTGAGCGAATACGAACGCGCCAAAGGCTACCTGACCCAGTACCTCAATATGCGTCCGCGCGAGGCCGGCGCGCGCAAGGTGCTGGGGGCGATCTACCTGGCCGAAAAAGAGTATGAACGCGCCATCGCCACGCTGGAGCCGGCCTTGCGAACGCAGCCCGACGACGCACGCCTGCTGTCCCTGCTCGGTTCGGCGCACATGGGCAAGGGCAATCACGTCAAGGCGTCGTCGCTGTTTCAGGACGCCGCGCAGGCCAAGGACAGCCCGGAGGTGCAACTGGGCCTGGGCCTCAGCCTGATCGGCCGCGGCCAGCAGGACGCGGGGTTCGCCGCGTTGCAGCGCGCCTATCAACAGAACCCGGGGCAGGCGCAGACCGGGGCGCCGCTGGCGATCACCCACCTCAAGCGCGGCGAGCCGGCCAAGGCGGTGGCCGTGATGGAGGCCGTGCTCAGGCGCGAGCCGGACAACCTGTCTGCACGCAATCTGCTGGGGGTCGCCAAACTGGCTGCCGGAGATCGCGCGGGCGCGCGCGCCGCGTATACGGCGGTGATCAAGGCCGCCCCGGCGTTCCACGCGGCGCAGCTCAACCTGGGGCGCCTGGACGAGGCCGAAGGGCAGCCGCCGCGCGCACGCCAGCGTTATCTCGGCGTGCTCAAGGGCGATCCCAAACACCTGGGGGCGATGATGGAACTGGCGCGGCTGGAAGAAGCGTCCGGGCGTCCCGGCGAGGCGATCCGCTGGCTGGAAAAGGCACGCAGCCTGCAGGCGCGCGACCTGCGCCCGCTGCTGGCCCTGAGCGGCCTCTACCTGCGGCAGGGCAACGCCCAGCAGGCGCTCAACATCGCCAAGGATGCGCAAGCCGTCGCGCCCGACCAGGCCAATACCCTGATGACGCTGGCGCTGGCGCAGATCGCCGTCGGCAACGTCGAGCTCGCGCGCACCTCGTTGCGCCGCATCAGCCAGCTCGCCGTTTTCGATCCCGCCTGGCTTGTCCGCGTCGCCGCCCAGCAACTGCGCATTGGCGACACCGAGTCCGCCCGCTACAGCCTGAGCAAGGTGCTGCTGGCCGATCCCCGCCATCGCCCCGCGCAGATCGTGCAGATCCGCATCGACCTGCAGACCGGCCAGCTGGCCGATGCCGAAAAACGCATTGCCGAACTCTTGGCGCAAGCGGACGTGCAGGCCGAGGCGCAGGGCTTGCTGGGCGAACTGCGCATGCGGCAGCAGCGCTATGCCGACGCCCTGCAGGCTTTCCGCGCCGCGCATGCCATCCACGACAATACCGACAGCCTGTTCGGCGTGTACCGCGCGCTTCTGGCGTCGAACCAGGCAAACGAAGCGGCCAGGCTGATGGCGGACTGGAGCACACGCCACCCGCGCGACCGGCTTGCCCGGCATGCCCTGGGCGAAGCCTACCTGGCGCTCAAGGACTGGCCGCGGGCGCGTTCGGTATTCGGCGAACTGGTCCGCAGCGATACAGAGGATGCGCGCGCCCACAACAACCTGGCCAATGTGCTGTTGCAGCAGCGCGATCCGGCCGCAGCGCTCGTCCATGCCGAGCGCGCGCGTGTACTGGCGCCCGAGGTCCCGCAGGTGAACGACACCCTGGGCTGGGTGCTGGTGCAGCAGGGGCAGACTGAAAAAGGCCTGCGCTATCTGCGCGAAGCCGCCCTGCGCGCGCCGGACGACCCCGAAATCCGCTCGCACCTGAACGCGACCTTGCTCAGGCTGGGCAAACGCTGACGCCGGCGCAGCCCGGAGCTGTCGCTTTTTCTTACACAAGTCGTGGCCGGGGCGAATGGCTTCTTGATAAGCGGCTGATTGGAAATAACAATTATTTTGTGGCACCGGAATTGCTTGTTTCCGAACAAGCAATAATCACAAAGTTTCAAGGGGTAAATAGAATGAAAATCATGCGGAATCAACGATCCCTAAAGCTTGCCTGCCTGCTGGCGGGCGTGGCCATGTGCGGTGCCGGCAGTGCCATCGCCGCCAACTGGACTTTCACCGGCAGTACGCTGGAACAGCCGGCGGGCTACGGCGCCGCGCAGGACACGGCCGGCAGCGCCACCGCCACGGTCACGGCGTGGGCGAATACGGCCAACGGCTCGGAAGGCAGCAACACCGTGTTGGCAAGTGCTTACCTGACCCCGCAAGGCAGCAGCGGTCTGGGCATCAAGCACGCCGACGGAGAGACCACCAGTTCGCCGCAGCATGCCGCCGACAACTATGAACGGAAGGAATCCTTCCTCTTCAGTTTTGCTGGCGACAAGGTCAATCTCACCTCCAGCTACTTCGGCTGGATCGCCAACGACTCCGATTTCTCGGTCTATGCCTACACCGGTGCAGGCGCGGGCTCCGTCAGCGGCCTTACCTACGGCAACCTGACGAGCAACGGCTGGACGCTGGTCGGCCACTACAACGAAGTCAGCCAAAGCAACAACAGCGGCGACACCAAGTCGTTTGCCAACACCATTTTCTCCAGCTACTGGCTGATCGGCGCCTACAACGGCGGTGGCGCCGACAGCAAGAGCGACTACTTCAAGCTCAAGACCGTGTCGGGCCTCACCTGTGCGGACACGCCGGGTGGCCAGGGCTGCGGCGGTGGAAGCAGCCAGGTTCCCGAGCCGGGCACCTTGCTGCTCGTGAGCATGGGGCTCTTGGGCCTGACCCGCATGAGCCGCCGCCGCGAAGCGCGTTGAATTCAAGCCCCGCACCCAAACCCCGCAGTCGCGGGGTTTTTTTCGTCCCGAATCAGGATGGTGATCGGGCGATCAAGTGCTGCTATGGTGAAAACACATTTACGCCCCCGGAGTTCCCATGAAGCAGTTCAACCCAACCGAAGCCCAGGCTTTTTTGCAGTCGCACCCCGAGGCCGTGTTCGTCGACTGTCGTTCGGAAATCGAATATCTGTTCGTCGGCCATCCCGTGGGTGCCATCCACATCGCCTGGCAGGACGGCCCCGACTGGGACGTCAATCCGGATTTTCTCGGCCACGTGCGCAAGGCCGCGTCGGCCAACCGGCCGGTGGTGCTGATCTGCCGCTCGGGCCGGCGTTCGGCCGATGCCGGGCGCTACCTGGAGAAATACGGTTTCCCCGAGGTATACAACGTGGTACACGGGTTCGAGGGCGACATGGACGAATCGCGCCACCGTTGCACCAAAAACGGCTGGCGTTTCGATGGCTTGCCGTGGGAACAGACTTGAGTGTGTTTATCCGCGAAAGACTGGGATAGCGTGATTCCCATTCAGCCCGCTGCGGGACGGGGGCCGGATGCTCAGTGCCTGCGCAGTCTGCGTCCGATCTCCCACATCAGCCAGCCGCGCTGCAGCCATGTGCCGACGCGCCGCGGGCGCAGGGCCGCGACCAGGAGCGCGGCGCCCAGCATCAAGGCGGGGTGGCGCCTGACATTGCGGACTGCCGCGATCCCCTTGTCGGCCAGCGCCAGCCGCGCACGCCACGGCGCCAGATTGAGTTCCAAGGCAGTTCGCTGGACCGCGGCCTGCGCCACCAGCAGGCTGCGGCGTTCGGCCAGCCGGGCCAGTTTCCTGTTCACGATCCGGAACCGAGGTGCTGCCGATCTTTGGACAGTTCAGCTAGGCTCGCTGCGAACAGCCGCGGCCGGGTCCGGGTCTTGTGCCGGGCGAGCCACGCCATCCCTGCGCTGGCGAGCAGGAACACCGCGGTCACCCCGCCCAGCGCCAGCAAGCGGTGGGATTCCCAGAAGGCCACCACAATCAGCATGGCCAGCAGCACGACGCCCACGCCCAGACAAAACAGCGCGAGCAGCACCAGCGCCAGGAGCGTGATCAGGTGCTCGCGCTCTTCGGCAATGTCGGTGGACAACAACTCGAGGCGGGTATGAACGATGCCGACCAGGCTGATCGACAGCGTTTTCAGGGAGTCGAACAATCCTCCCGATGCGTGCGACTCCTCTGCCATTCTCGGCCTAGCGCCGCCCGATCAGCAGACCGATCACCATGCCGACGCTTGCCGCGATGCCGATGGCCTGCCACGGATGCCCGTGGACATACTCGTCGGTTGCCTTGGCGGCGGCCTTGGTCCTGACCAGCAGGGCAGCCTGGGCATCGGCCATTCTGACTTTTGCCGCGGCGAGCGACTCTTCCACCCGGGCGCGCGTTGCGGCGATCGCCTCGCCGCCCTGACCGGCGGTGGCCTTCAGCAGGGCTTCCGCATCGGCAACCACCACTTTGAAATCGTGGATCAACTGATCTTTCGTCACGTCAGCCGGATCGGTTTCGGCCGATAGATTCTTAGTGCTCATGGGTATTTTTCCTTTCGTTACAGAAATTTCGCATTCGAATGACGCCAGCTTCATTTTTAAAGGTAGTCACTCCTGACACCATTGCAAATGGCCCGACTGAGGACTTTTTTGTCAAGCCGGTCAGGCGGCACCGAGCCGCTGCCGGACGCACCATCCGGCAGCGGCTCGCAATCAGTTATCGCTCACTTCAGCCGCATGTCGTTCTTGACGGATTTCACGCCATTGACGCCGCGTGCCAGCTCGACTGCCTTGTTCGCCGCATCCTGCGAGATCACGAAGCCGCTCAGTTGAACCACACCTTTGTAGGTTTCGACGTTGATCTCGGAAGCCTTCGTCGTGGGATTGTCGAATATGGCCGCCTTCACCTTGGTGGTGATGACGGTGTCGTCGATGTATTGGCCCGTTCCTTCCTGTTGCGACGTAGACGCACAGCCCACGACGGACACCAGCGAAATGGCAAGGAATGCTGCGGAAATCGTTTTGCTGAATTTCATGGTTGACTCCAGATGTAAGTAAAAATGAGCTGCTCGATTCCGGCCTCCTATCAACTAACCAAACGCGCGAAAGGCCCATCAGACCTTGCCCGCACGCCGTGCTGGAACCTCGATAACAGAATAGCCACAGGGGTGGCGGCGGTCGGTACGGTGGCGCACATAGCATCAGCACGCTATCCGTGGCAGCCCCACCGCATCCTGGATCAGCCGAGGGCATATGCCATCGAAACAATTCGGAGGGGATGCCGGCAAGGTCCATGGTGATGCCATGGTCTCAGCGATTGCGGCCATGGTCACGATCGTCGCCGCGACGATCGTCACGGCGGTCATCCTGGCGATCGCGATGTTGTTTCTGGTAACGCGGAACGTACTCGCGTTCGTACCAGTCGTTTTGCACAAAGTAGACCCGTTCGCCGCAGGCGTTGTACTCGCGGCAGTGCTTGCGCCAGTTTTTGGCGTGGCCCGGGGGCACATGCAGGTAGATCGGCTGGCGGTTCATCGCGGCCCGGTACATGACTCTCGGCTCCCGATAGATGATTCGTGGCGGCGGGTAGCCGCCAATGTCGATCTGACCATAGAAGCCGGGCTGTCCGATGCTGATGGACACGCCGACGTCGGACGCGTGTAACGGAACGGTTGCGACAGCCAGTGCGGCTGCAAAAAATAAACGTTTCATGTTGAAGCTCCCGTGGTTAAGGATGTAAACCGACGTCCCGGTCGAACCGTAGACTCGAACCTGGCGTCCGATCAATAGGGCGCGCAATCGAGCCGCGTGTCTGTTCGGGAGCGCACAGAGATCACTGGCCATCCCACCCCTACAAAAGATTCATCCAATGTTCGCCAGCGCACCGAACGGTGCATGGCATTCACCTACGCTGTCGATCTTCCGGGTGCGACTCCCCAAGTCGAGCCGGTTTGTTCGCGGACGGCTCGAAGCCGTTCGTGCCACGATTTCACTACCAAAGGATTCACCATGAACCGTTCGCTACTGATTTCTGCACTGCTTGCAACGCTGACTCTGGCCGCTTGTGACAGGCCGGCCGTGGTTGCCGTGCCCGCCGCCGTCGTCGCGGTGCCTGGCCCCGCGGGTCCGCAGGGCCCCACCGGCAGCCCGGGCGAGACAGGTAGCCAGGGTGCAACCGGGTATCAAGGCAACGAGGGTGTCCAGGGCGAAACCGGCAGCCAGGGGGCAACCGGATATCAGGGCAACGAGGGGATCCAGGGTGAGACCGGCACATCCGGCGATGGCACTACGGTGATCGTGGTGCCGGCCGAGGCTGCTGCGCCGACGAACTGAATGCACTCACTCATACGAGGCGGGCATCATGTTGGGAACTATACTGTTGATCGTCTTGATCCTGATGCTGGTCGGCGCCGTTCCGCGCTGGTCGCATAGCCGCAATTGGGGCTACGGCCCCAGTGGTGGCCTGGGGTTGGTGGTGGTCGTCCTCATCGTGCTGCTGTTGATGGGACGGCTGTGACGGATCGTCGCGCGCCACGGTCCGGTTGACGTGGGGTGATGGAAAATTGATGGTTTCAAGGGCCCTGAAATCGGCGCGCCGGCTGCTGCATCTGCATCTGCGGCATTGGCCGGCCGCGTTCCTGTTCGTCCTGGCCGGCTGCAGCAGCCTGCCGACCATCGTGCCCGACCTGGCGCGGCGCCCCGGCCCGCCGGTGCAACTGGAAGGGGTGCGCGGCCCGTTATCGTCCGCACACAGCAAGGCGATCCTCGGCCGGCTGGAAAACCGCAGCCCGGACACCGGCATCTTTGACCACCACCTGGCGCGCGAAGAGGCCATCGTCGGCAGCCCGCTGACCGCCGGCAACCAGGTCCGGTTGCTGCAGGACGGCCCGACCACCTACCAGGCGATGTTCGCAGCCATCATGGCGGCGCAGGACCACATCAACATGGAGACCTACATCCTGGACGACGACGAAGTCGGCCAGCGCTTTGCGCAGGCACTGATCGCCAAGCAGGCGGAGGGGGTGCAGGTCAATCTCATCCGTGACAGCGTGGGCACCCGGGACACGCCGGCGGCCTTCTTCCAGCAACTGACCGACAGCGGCGTCCAGGTGCTCGAATTCAACCCGATCAATCCTTTGCTGAGCCGCAAGGAATGGACGTTGAACCAGCGCGACCACCGCAAGCTGCTGATCGTCGACGGCCGCACGGCGTTTCTGGGCGGCATCAACATCAGCGGCGTCTACTCCGGAGGCTCATTCCGCTTCGGCTCGCGGGCGAAGCCCGACGAGGGGGCGGCCCCTGGCCTTGCCTGGCGCGACACCGACCTGCAACTGCAGGGACCGGTGGTGGCCGAGTTGCAGAAGCTGTTCCTCTCAACCTGGGAAAACCAGAAAGGCGAGCCGCTGCCCGCGAAGAACTACTTTCCGCCCCCCGAGCACGCGGGCCCGCACGTGGTACGCGCGATCGGCAGTTCGCCCGACGAATCCTTCAGCCTGATTTATGCCACGCTGCTTTCGGCCATTGCCAGTGCTGAAGTCAGCGTGAATATCACCAACGCGTATTTCGCACCCGATCCGCAACTGCTCGATGCGCTCGAAGCGGCCGCGCGGCGCGGCGTCGACGTGACCCTGATTCTGCCCAGCCAGACCGACTCCTGGCTGGTGTTCCATGCCGGTCGCAACTACTACGACCGGTTGCTGCGCGCGGGCGTGAAAATCCATGAGCGTCAGGGCGTCATCCTGCATTCCAAGACGGCGCTGATCGACGGCGTCTGGGCCACGGTCGGCTCGACCAACCTCGACTGGCGCAGCTTCCTGCATAACTACGAGTTGAACGCGGTGGTGCTGGGGCCGGAGTTTGGCAACCAGGTGCAGGCGATGTTCGCCAAGGATCTGGCTGCATCCGATGCAATCACGCTCGAGCAGTGGCAGCGACGCGCGCTCCACTTGCGCCTGAAGGAGTGGTTTGCCCGGGTCTGGGAGTACTGGTTATAACCCGGACGCTGGCGCAAGGATGGGTCTCCCTGCACGGTGGCGTCTCTGCCGTGCCCCTACTGCGCAGTCTGCTGACGCCGATATTCACTCCGTTTCATATCGATATAGGCCGTTCGATTGACTTCGCGCAATTGGCGGGGATATTGCTCGGTGGCGGTGAACCAGCTGTGCAGGCGTTGTTGGAGTTGCAAGCGGGGCGGGGCGGCCAATGCGCCGAGATAGGCGTCGATGGCAAGGTAATAGCGCATGGTGTTGCGTTCGGCCAGGCCACGCATGCCACCGATATAGTTGGGCTGACCGTTGGGCCGTTTGCCGATTGTGGTGAACCCCACCTTGCCGCTTCCGATTGTGGCGAGATAAGCCTTCATGGCAAGCCGTCCAGCCAATCCGTAAGCATACGTATAGGTCAGGTGCATGAAGGTCCGATCGTTTCCAACCGGTACAGCCTGCAGCTGGATGTGATAATTGCGGGTACTCAGCGGCCCCTCCTGCGCATTCAGCTGGATTTCCAGGTATTTCTCTGTCGCCGCGACGCTGCGATAGGAGAATTCGATCGGATAAGCATCTTTGATGGGCTGAGGGGTTTTCTTGCCGATGTAGACAGTCAGGACCGTGTGGGGCTCATCGGTCGTGGCATGACAGTACTTGGTGTTGAGATGCAGGATCAGCACGCCACACCAGTCCTCCGCGCCATTGAGTCCAGCCCTGACGGTGGAAAACGGAAAATCGACCAGGGCGTAGATATCGCCTTTTAAATCGTTGGACGATTCGGAAGAATCGAGGGCCAGCGTTCGTCGAAACGGGTTGTGCTGGAGTCGCGCCTCGAGGGACGCGTATTTGGCGTGGAGTGATGTGGCGGAATACGTGTCAGGCATGGAGGCAAAGCCCGGCCCCGCGCTGAAAAGCGCCATCCCGGCGAGCCACGCCCCTGTCAGCCAGACCAACGGTTTCTTCCGGAATGCGTGCCTCATCAGGCCCTTCTGCCTGCCCGTCTGCCGTGGCGTGTTGTACGGCTCACCACGGCCCCTGCACCAACAGGGGATGCCGCTTCACGCGCACATTGCCTTCCCAGCCGCAGTCCTTCGAATTGCAGCGGTAGCGGTTGACCGAGCTGAACATGCTCACGAGCAAATCGACGAATCGGCGCGGAATGCGGGTCGCGGGACCATTGCAGCGGGGGCAGGTGCATCCGGAACAGGAATAGCCCGAAACGTCAGGGCGGTTACTGCCGGCGTTGGAAGAGGCGTTCATGATTGTGGGGCACTCACTCTTGTTGCGAAGTTCAGAACGATCGTCCATGTCAGACTCCTTCTGTTGCACGACAGGCTGCAACGGGTGTCGTGTAGTGACAGCCTGGCTGATTTCATGGAAACACCGATAAACTTTGAAGCTTAGTCGCATGAACAGGCGCAGTCTGTACGGTGGCATACGTAAGCCGCGATTGAATGACGTTGGCGCGGCCTCTGGAAAGCTCGCACGGTCCGGGGATACCGGTCAGGTTTTATAGAACGTAGCGATGAAAGTGCAAGGTCGGGCATCCAGTCAGGCGCATTCTGTGCGCATGGCAACCCGGGAGGATATTCATGGGCTTGGCGAATGCCTGCGATGGCGCAAAAAGCGTCTCATCAGCGGCTTGACGCTGGTGCCGTGGACGAGAATCGAAAGCGCGACCACAATGAGTGTCAACTGGATCAAGTCCAAGGCCAGTTCTTCGGGAAGACCATGCTGGATGGCATACATCAGGTAGTACAGTGAACCGATGCCGCGCACCCCGAACCAGCCCACCATGCTACGTATCTGCCACGAAGTGCGCGTGCCAAACAGGCCGACGAGGACGCTGACCGGGCGCGCCACCATGAACAGGAACAGCGCAAGCCCCACCGCACGCCAGCTCCAGGAATCGAGAAACAGCGTGCCGCCGATCAGCAGGATGAGCATCAATTCCGATAATCTTTCAAGATGTTCCTTGAATACCAGCGATCCTTCGCTGACGGTCGGTGCGGGCTCGTTGTCCGGGATTGCGTTTGCAGCTTCCGGTTTGATTTGGCTGGATTGCGGCCGCCCCGGGTCTGCCGGATCGGCGCCGGCGAGTTTGAGTTCGGTCTGGCGCAGTGCGACGGCAGCGAAAAAAACCGCCAGAAATCCCCACGCATCGATTTGCACGCTTAGGCCATAGGCCACACCGATCAGGCCGAGTCCGAGGAAGTCGTCCATCAGCTTGTGCCTGGGCGGATGGCCGCGCAGCTTGCGCGCCAAATAGGCCAGTGCGGCGCCGGACAGGACCCCGATGGCGATTGCCGCAGCCGTTGCCCACAGCACATCGACCAGCGCCCAGCGCAGGCCCAATTCGCCGAGTTCGTGCAGCCCGAGCAACCCCATCCCCAGCATCACAAACGGAAAAGCGCTGCCATCGTTCATGCCCGCCTCGCAGGACAAGGTAAAACGAAGCTGGTCGCGATCGCGGGGATGACGGGTCTGGACATCGGTCGCCAGCACCGGATCGGTGGGCGCCAGAATGGCGCCCAGCAAGACGCCCGCGCCCAGCGGCAGGCCGAGCAGGAAATAGGCGAAGGCGGCGACCAGCCCGACACTGACCGCCATGGATACCGTGGCCAGCAGAATCGGGGTGCGCCAGCGGGCCAAGCTGACCGGCACGGGCATTTTGACGCCTGCGGAGAACAGCGAGATCAGCACCACCACTTCGGTCAGCACTTCCAGCAGCGCCGACTCCTGCAGCGGATTGAAGTGAAACAGACCGAACACCGTCGGCCCGACCAGCAGGCCCACCGCCAGATAGACGATGGCCGGGGTGACCGGCAGGCGCTGCAGCATCGGTGCGGTCAGCGCCCGCACGAGCAGCAGGCCGCCCACGAGCAGAAACCATTGTGCGTTAGTCATGTTTTGTTCGGTTCATTGGGTCCGCTTCGGTATCCGACTCGCTCAGGGTAATCGGGTTCCAGATTGTCTGGCGTACGCCACCGCAGACAGGAACCCTCGCTACCACGAGCCAGGGTGCCACCAGCACCCTGAGCCAGGACGCCCGCAGCATGCCGAGCCAGGATTCCAGCACCATGAGCCAGGAGTCCACCGGCACCACGGGAACCTCCCGGTCGGACAGCATGCGTGTGGCGCGTGCGGACCGCAACTGATGCCGCGCATCTCAGTCGCGCGAAGCGGGCTGGTTCGGCAGACGGCCGGCAGGACGCCGAGCGGGCGGGGTTGCCCACGATGACCGTGTCACATGATGCCCGTTCATTCGCACGAGCCGTGTGATGCGCCATTTCCCCGGATCGTGGCCCTCCGCAGGGCGCTGATCGCCGGCGCGGCCGTAGGGGTGGTATGTTCGCTTGCCGTGCTCACCGGTGGTCTGTCTGCCTCATCCATCCCGACCTCGACCAAGGCGCCCCAGGCGAACGCCCTGCCTGCGGATTTTGGCCCGGAGTCGCCCTCGCCGGATGCGCGCCACCTGGCCGACTGGATCGCCGATTCGTGCGACAACGCGCACGCCGACTTCATCATCGTCGACAAGCCCTACGCCATGGCGTATGTCTTCGACGCCCAAGCGCGCCTGCGCGGCGTGAGTCCGGTATTGCTCGGCTCCGCGCGGGGCGACGACTCGGTTCCCGGCATCGGTTTGCGGCCGATCGCCGAGGTGCGCCCAGAGGAACGGACGACCCCCGCTGGGCGCTTCGTTGCCGAACGCGGCAGCAATCTGACGGGCGAGGATGTGGTCTGGGTCGATTACGACGCCGCCGTCTCGATGCATCGTGTGCGCGCCACCCTTTGCGACGCGTCGTGCCATCGTCTACGTGCTGCCCGACATCGAACCCGTGCAGCAGGTGTTCGGCTCATCCGACGTCGCCACGGTGCGCCGGCCCCGGGCGGCGCCATGGGGACAGGGTTAGTGGGCGGTGCCGGCCTGCAGCAAAGTGGCGAGTGCCTCGGCCGCCACCGGACGGCCGAAATAATAGCCCTGGGCCTCGTCGCAATGCCGGGCCCGAAGGAATTGAACCTGCTCGAATGTCTCCACGCCCTCCGCAATGACGCGCAGCCTGAGGGACTTGGCGAGGCTGATCACCGCACTGACGATGGCGGCATCGTCCGCATTGCCGAGCATCCTGTTGACGAACGACTGGTCGATCTTCAGGGTATCGATCGGATACTTCCTCAGATAACTCAGGCTGGAATAGCCGGTGCCGAAGTCGTCGACCGCAAGCTTGACGCCGAGGTCGGCGAGCGCATGCAGCACGGACTCGGTGGACGCGACATCGCGCATCAGAACGCTCTCGGTCAGATCGAGTTCCAGATAGCGCGGTTCAAGATGCGCTGCCTCAAGGGCCGCGCCTACGTTTTCAGGATAATCCACCGCATGGAACTCGGGCGTGGAGGCGTTGACGGAAATGGTGATCGGCGGCAAGCCGGCCTGCAACCAGGCCTGGGCCTGGTTGCAGGCTTCGCGCAGCACCCAGCGGCCGATCGGCAGGATCAGGCCGCAGTCTTCGGCGATCGGCACGAACTGCGCGGGCGCCAGCAGCCCGCGTTGCGGATGCTGCCAGCGGATGAGCGCCTCGACGCCGGTTGTCGTGCCGCGCTGAAGATCGATTTTCGGCTGGTAGTGCAGCACGAATTCCTGCCGTTCCAGCGCGAGTCGCAGGCTGGCTTCGATGGATTGCCGCTGGACGGCCTGGGCATTCATGCGCGGCTCGAAGAATTTGTAGGTATTGCGCCCGCTTTCCTTGGCATCGTACATCGCGGTGTCCGCGCACTTGATCAGGGTTTCCGCATCCCGGCCGTCGTTGGGGTAGATGCTGATGCCGATGCTCGCGCCGATATGCAGATCGTGTTCGTCGAGGTGGTGAGGCGGCGCCAGCGCCGCAAGCACTTTTTGCGCCGACAGCGCCGCGTCTTCGGCGTGTTCGATATAGGGCAGCAGCAATACGAATTCGTCCCCGCCCTGGCGGCTGACGGTATCCGACTGCCGCACGCACCCCACCAGGCGCTGGGCCACCGATTGCAGCAGCTGGTCGCCCATGGGATGTCCGAGTGAATCGTTGACGTGCTTGAATTGATCCAGGTCCATGAACATCAGCGCAAGCTGCCTGCCCTGGCGGCGGGCCAGCTCGATGGCCTGACCCAGCCGGTCCTGCAGCAGCGCCCGATTCGGCAGGCCGGTGAGCGTGTCGTAATGGACCAGATACTCGAGCTTGTCTTTGGCTGCCTGGATTTCCTCGGCCATCACGCTCGCTTCGAGGGTCGCGATGACCAGGTGTTCGTTCGCCTGCTGCAACCTGGAGATGCGATCGTCGGACGCGGCCTGCGTCTCGTCCGAGCGAAGGTCCCACTCGCGCAATGTGGCGGACGCTTCGCGTATCCGGGCTTCGCCTTCGCGTGCATGCGCCGCGTTTTCCCGCACCGCCGCCGATTTCTCACGGCTTAGAACGGCTTCATCGGCGGCGGCGATGCTAGGTTCCCTGCGCGTGCCCGCTTGATCGGGGGCGTCGGGTTCACCGGCATCAGACGCGGCGTCCTTGTCCTGGTTGCTCATTGCTACCCTCCATTACGGGGCCATCTACGCTAGGAACTGGCCGTGGGCCGGCCCGTCATGATGCCGTTGTATTCGGCCAGGGTATCGCCGATCACGATGCCTTCGTCGGTGATGTCAAACAGCCGAATGTCCTTGCTGTGTGCGCTGCCGCGAACCTTGACGACCGAAAAAACGCGCTTGAACTGGCCCGCGAGTTCGACATAGCGCTGCATCAGGATGGCGTCGGCGAGAAAGGCGCTGCCGAACGGACTGAAGCGCAAATCGGTGTAGCGGTCTTCCAGTTCCGAGGTCATCAGGATGGTCACGCCCATGCTGGTCAGCTCGGCAACCATCCGGTACAGCGAGCCGCGAAAATCCTCGCTGAACTCGGGCGCCAGTGCCAGCTCGAATCCGGACAGGGAGTCGATGACGACGCGCTTGGCCTGCATCCGATTGATCATGTCGATCAGGTCATGCAGGGTTTCGTCGATCGACAAATCCAGGGAACGCGTGTCGATCACCCCCACCTGCCCGGCCTTGACCAGTGTATGCAGCTTGTTGTTCAGCAGCTGGCTGGGGCTTTTCTCGAATGCCGCAACCACGCCGGGTTCGCCCTGGCGCACGCCTTCGGCAAGAAATTCCGTTGCCAGGATGGTTTTTCCGGAACCTGAGGGGCCCACAACGAGCATCGAATAGCCGGCCGGCAAGCCGCCTCCCAGCATGTCGTCAAGACCGGGTATCCCCATGGGAATACGTTTCTCGCCTGTGGAATTCTTGATGGCAGACTTCAGCGCATCGACCGGCTGGACGATCGCGCGCGGGAAAATCTGGATGCCGGAATCGCTGATGCGGAAGGTATGCAAACCCGGCGCTTGGGCCTGGCCGCGCATTTTGACCACTTGCATTTTGCGCACCATGGAATTGCGGTGCATGTTTTGCGACATCCACAGGATGCCATCCGCCACGGTAAAGATGGGACTGGACTCGGCCTCGGGCGCCAGATACTCACCGATCATGAAGGTGGTGGCCTGCCAGCTCGTCATCTGCATGCCCAGTTGCTGCACGAACCGTTGCAGGGCGGACACATTCCGCTCCTCGTGCCTGACGGAATGCACGACGGAGCGGAACGAATCCACAATAACAAGGCTGGGGGAATAGGCCTTCACTTCTTCGGCAATGCGTGCGAGGATACGATCCAGATCGCCTTCCTGGAGTTCTGCAGACAGATTGACGAAGCGGATCGATTCACTGACCTTGTCGTGATCGAAGAATGTGAATTGCTGTTGATAACGCAGCATCTTCAGGGGGGGCTCCCCGAGCACCGTGAAGAACAGCGCCCGGTATTCCGGAGTGGCCAGCGAGAACATCATCTGGTGCGCGAGCGTCGTTTTCCCGCTTCCCGGCGTGCCTGCAATCAGGTTGAACGAGAATTCAGGCAGGCCGCCGCCCAACAGGTTGTCCAGGCCGGGCACGCCCGTAGGCAGGCGACGTATCGTTACCTTGCTACTCATTTTTTCAGCTCCTTGCCGTTCTTGTCCGCTGCGACATTGCCCAGGCTGAACGTAAAATTCCGGTCGTCAGCGTCTCGCCAATCAGCGAGGCCACGATGTCGGTGAAAGTGGTCAGCAGCAGGCGATTGGCTTCGCTGGCTTGCACCGGCGTTTGTGCCGCCAGACTGGTTTTCAAGGGCGCGAACCGGTGAGCGGCCTGCGGTGACGATGAGCCGGCCGCGAGCCAGGGAAATCTTGGCTGGCTGAGGAATACGCTTCTCGCGTAGAGTGAATCGAACCCGCCTTCCCCGACGACTGAAATGACTTCGGTCGCCAGCTTCTCCCAAAGAACAATCGCGGCATCCGCACCTTCAGGGTGCCGCGCCATGAGGCTGTCGATGATATGGTGTCGCACCTGGTCAGGGGTTTCCATAGCAAGAAAAATATAAATGACCGATTGAGATGATGTCTCCGCACTGCGGACTGGTTGGATGAGCGGAGAAACGTCTTCCCGCGCCTACTGAACGCCCCTTGGTTGCCGACGGGAGTGGCCGGGCATTCGAGTATTGACATTCCTGCAGTTTAGTATCCCTCGCTCGGCCCAGTATAGTCTGTGCGCTTACGCACACAAGGCACCGGGGCTGGCCAGATCGACCTCGACGTAATGCTCGCGGCGGTCATCGTTCAGCGGGATGCGTGCGTCGGGACGCAGGACGCCGTCCACCGTCACGCGGATACCCTGCTTGCCCTGTGCGGCGCGCCTGAAGGCGATGTGATAGACCGTCTCGCGATAGCGGTAGTGGATCGTATACGCCTCCCAGTGCGCCGGGACGCACGGCGCAATGCGCAGGTGGTCCACTTCCAGATGCAGGCCGAGCAGGGTTTCCACCGTCAGCCGGTACATCCAGCCGGCCGCCCCGGTGTACCAGGTCCAGCCGCCGCGGCCGGTGTGCGGCGGCGCCGCATAGATGTCCGCGCACATGACGTAGGGTTCGACCCTGTAACGCTCGATGGCGTCCGCAGTGCTGCCGTGGTGGACGGGATTGAGCAGGTCGAACAATTCCCACGCGCGTTCCGTGTCGCCCATCATGGCGAATGCCATCGTGGCCCAGATCGCGGCATGGGTATACTGGCCGCCGTTCTCGCGCACGCCGGGCACGTAACCCTTGATGTAGCCGGGCTCCAGATCCGATTTGTCGAAGGGCGGGTCGAGCAGCTGGATCAGCTGCGCATCGCGCCGCACCAGGCGCTGGTCCACCGCCGCCATCGCCTGGCGGGCGCGCGCGTGGTCGCCGCCTTTCGAGATGACTGCCCAGCTCTGGCTGATCGAATCGATCTGGCATTCGTCGTTGGCGGCCGAGCCCAGGGGCGTGCCGTCGTCGAACCAGGCACGCCGGTACCAGGCCCCGTCCCAGGCCTGGGCTTCGATGTTGCTGCGCAGCTGGGCCGCCTGACTGCTGCACGCCTCGGCAAAGACCGCGTCGTCCCGGCCGCGCGCCAGGTCGGCAAACAATTCCAGGTTCTCGACCAGGAACCACGCCAGCCACACGCTTTCGCCCCTGCCGTCCTTGCCAACGAGATTCATGCCGTCGTTCCAGTCGCCACAGCCCATCAGCGGCAAGTGATGCGCGCCGAAACGGAGGCCGTGCTTGATGGCGCGTACGCAGTGCTCATACAGGCTGGCCGCCTCCGGTGAGCGTTGCGGCTGGTCGTAGTACGCTTCCTCTTCCGGATACAGCTCGCGCCCTTCCAGGAAATGGATGGGTTCGTCGAGCACGCCGGTATCGCCGGTCGCCCCCACATAGCGGCAGGTGGCATACGGAAGCCACAGGTAGTCGTCGGAGAAATGGGTGCGCACGCCATGTCCGTTCGGTGGGTGCCACCAGTGCTGCACGTCGCCCTTGAGAAACTGGCGCTCGGCGCAACGGATCAGCTGCTCGCGGGCGAGCCACGGCGTCGCATGGACGAGCGCCATGGTGTCCTGCAATTGATCACGGAAGCCGTAGGCACCGCCGGACTGGTAGTAGCCGCTGCGCCCCCACAGCCTGCACGACAGGGTCTGGTAGACCAGCCAGCCGTTGGCCAGCACGTTCAGCGCGCGGTCGGGCGTGTCCACATTCACCGCGCCCAGGGTGCGGTTCCAGTGTTCCCACACCGTGTCCAGCGCCTGCTGCGCGCCGGCCTGCCCGCCGAAGCGCTGGATGAAATGCCGCGCTTCGTCGGCGTTGTGGGCTGCGCCGAAGACGAACACGATCTCGCGCGTTTGCCCGGCGGCCAGCTCGATCCGGGCCTGGATCGCGGCGCACGGATCGAGGCCGGCCCCGGTCCTGCCCGACAGGCGTTTGCGGCGCATCGCCGCCGGGCTGGCCAGCGAGCCGTTGCGGCCGATGAACTCGGTGCGGCTTCCGCTCACCGAGCGATCGCGCTCGCTGACATGGGCAAACACCACCCGGTTCGCGTATTCGCGACCGTAGGCATTGTGGGCGAACAGCGCTCCGCTGTGAGGATCCGTCTCGGTGACGATGTGCATCAGATTGGCGTGCCGCCACTCGCCCAGCACGAGTTCCCAATAGCCGGTCAGCGACAGGCTGCGTGCGCGCTGCGACTGGTTGTGCAGCTTGACCACCACGAACTTCACCGCTGCGTCCATGGCGACGTAGGTGAACAGTTCCGAGGCGATGCCGGACTCGAAGTGCTCGAACACGCTGTAGCCGAAACCGTGCCGGCACACATAGCCGGAGCGGCCGCGCGCGGGCAGCGGCGTCGGCGACCAGAACGCTCCGGTTTCCTCGTCGCGGATATAGAGCGCCTCGCCGCTGCTGTCGGAGAGCGGGTCGTTGTGCCACGGGGTCAGCCGGAACTCGTGCGCGTTTTCCGCCCAGGTGTATGCGCTGCCGCTTTCGCTGACGACCGTGCCGATGTGCGGGCTGGCGATGACGTTGACCCACGGCGCCGGTGTGGTCTGGCCGGGTTCGAGGGTGACGACGTATTCGTGCCCGTCGGGCGTGAAGCCGCCCAGGCCGTTGCTGAAAATGCGATCGCGCGCCGCCAGCGCATACACCGGTTCGTCGGCCGCATGCTGCGAAGGCTCCAGGCGGTCCGACGCACGCTCGGGCGACACGCGGCGCTCCACCTGCTCGATCAGCGTTTCGGCGGTGTCGCTGAAGACGATGCGGGCGACCGTCTGCAGCAGCACCCGCTCGTCCTCGGTCAGCTCTTCGGTGCGCCGCACGAAAACCCCGCCCGGCTTGTCGATCACCTGCGCTTCGGGCCCCGCGTTGATCAGCCCCATGATCAGGTCCTGCAGCACCGCCCGGTAGCCCGAGAAATCCTCGTTCACGATCACCAGGTCGGCGATCAGTCCTTTCATGCGCCAATAGGCGTGCGCCTGCAGCACCTGTTTGACCAGGTCGATGCGGTTGAGGTCGCCGATGTGCAGCAGCACGATCGGCAGATCGCCCGAGATGGCGAAGCGCCACAGTCCCGACTGTCCCAGCTGGTTGCGGGCAATGATGCCGGGCGCGGCGCGGCGCAGGGCATTACCGAAGACGACGGAGCTGGCCAAGCGGCCGAAAACCTGCGCATCGGCTTCGCTCGCGTTGAGGTGACGCAGCACCTCCTGGCTCTGGAACCAGGCCATTTCGAACGCGCGCTCGACGAAGTGGCGGTCGCAATATTTCTCGAGCAGGGCCAGGGCGGCTTCGCGCGTGTCCGCGACACCGGAGATGATCTGCACGCTTACCGATTCGTCGGGCGACAGGGTCAGGGTGCGGCGGATCGCCACGATGGGATCGAGCACCGCCCCCGCCGTGTTTGACAGGTCCAGCGCACTGTCGCGATCCAGCACCCTCGGGTTGGCCGCCGTGCGGCCGCGTCCGATGAAGCGCGCGCGGTCGGTCTCGTAGGACGACTCGTGGGCCGTTGCGCCCGGTGCGGCCAGCAGGTGAAACATCCAGGGCACCTGCTCACCGGGTGTGCGGGGACGCCGGGTGCAGAGGATCGCCTGGCGCTCGGGCAGGATTTCGGTCTGCACGAACAGATTGCTGAACGCGCGATGCGCCAGGTCGGCATTCAACGGCGCCAGCACCACTTCCGCGTAGCTCGTCACCTCAATGTGGCGGAGCCGGTACGACTGGTTGGTGAGCGTGACGCGGCGGATCTCGACGTCGTCCTCGGGCGACACGCTGATCTCGGTGTGCGCCTCGATCGCCTGGTCGCGCCGCCGGTATTCGGCGCGCGCCTGCACGAAGATCGCCTCGTAGTGATCGGCACGGCGCAGGGTCGGCTGGTGCGCCGTCGACCAGTAGCGCCCGCTGTCGCGGTCGCGCAGGTAAATGAAGGTGCCCCAGCCGTCGGAGGTGGCATCCTCGCGCCAGCGGGTGACGGCGAGATCGCGCCAGCGGCTGTAACTGCCGCCGGCATGGGTCGCCATGACGTGGTAGCGGCCGTTCGACAACAGGTGAACTTCGGGGATCGGCGTGTTCGGTTCGGTGAACACGCGCATGATCGAACCGACGTCCGCGCTGGGGGGGCGGGCGGCGGCGCTGACTTCGGCCGCGTGCGGATGCAGGGTGGCGCCCTTCTTCGGCACCCGTTCCTGCAGCAGCAGTTCGGTCGCCCGCGCCAGCGGGTCGGACATGAAGCGGCGCTGCATCGGCTGGTCGAACAGGACATGCGCAAAGCCCAGCAGGCTCATGCCCTGGTGATGCGCCATGAACGAGCGCACGATGGCGTACTGCTTGCCGCGCGGCACCCGCGTGGGCGTGTAATCGACCGCCTCGTAGAAGCCGTAGGCGCCCAGAAATCCATGCTCGGCCAGCGTCTGCAGGTTGCGGCAGGCTTCCCGCGGCATCACCGTCAGCGCCAGTGCGCTGGCGTAGGGCGCGATCACCAGATCGTCGCCCAGCCCACGCTTGAAACCCAGCCCCGGCACCCCGAACGCCCGGTATTGATAGACCTGCTGCATGTCGGTGGCGTTGTAGCAGGATTCGGAAATCCCCCACGGCACCGCGCGTTGCCGGCCGTATTCGATCTGGCGCGACACCGCGGCCTTGCAGGTCTGTTCCAGCAGGGTGTTGGCGTAGCTCGGCATGATCAGTTGCGGCATCAGGTATTCGAACATCGAGCCGCTCCACGAAATCAGGCTGACGTCGCCGCCGTGGCTGGTCAGCAGGCGGCCGAGGGCGAACCAGTGCTTCTGCGGCACCTGCCCCTGCGCGATGAGCAGAAAACTCGCCAGGCGCGCTTCCGATGCCAGGAGGTCGTAGCAGGACGGATCGCGGCGCCGTTCGCCGACGTCGTAGCCGATGGTCAAGAGGCCGCACGCTGCGTCGTAGAGAAACTCGAAATCCATCACGGCCAGCGCGCGGCAACGGTCGATCAGGTCTTCGACGGTGCCGAGCTGCGTCCGCGCGCCCGCGCCGGCTGCACCCGCGCCGGCCAGTTCCGTCCAAGTCGGAATGGCGCTGCCCTGCCACGGCTCGGGCGCCAGATGTTCAAGCTCATCGCGCAGGGCGCGGGACTGCCGGTCGAAGGCCTGCGCCCAGTAGGCCAGCTCGCCATCGATCTCGGCATCCATCGGCAGCCATGCCACCAGTTCTCCGCTGATTTGGTGTATCTCGTCCAGCGCGCCGACGGCGGCAGCCAGCGTCTGCGGCGGCCGGTCCAGCGTGAGTGCGCGCAGGGTGTCCTGCAGCATGCGGATCTTTTTCGCGAGCTCGGGGGCCGGGGAGGTGGGCAGTTGTTCGGCCAGCACCTGCAGGGTGTCCTGCAATCCCTGCAGCGCGCGGGGCGACAGCACCGGCTGATGTTTCAGCTCGGCCAGCCCCGCCTGCAGGGTGAGCAGGCAGCCGGCCAGGTTGCCGCTGTCGACCGACGAGACGTATTGCGGGTGGAGCGGCCGCAGCGTGCGGGTGTCGTACCAGTTGTAAAGGTGGCCGCGGTAGCGCTCCAGCTTTTCCATCGTCGCCAGGGTGTTGCCGACGCGCTGCAGGCATTCCCCAGCCGTGAGATACCCGAAATCGTATGCCGCCAGGTCGGCCAGCAGCGACATGCCGATGTTGGTGGGCGAGGTGCGCGAGGCGATGGCCGGCGCCGGGTGCTCCTGGAAGTTGTCGGGCGGCAGCCAGTTGTCCTGCGGGCCGACGAAGTCTGCGAAATAGCGCCAGGTTCGCCGGGCCGCTGCCCGCAGGAACGCCCGCTGATCGCCGCTCAGGTCCGGAGCGCGGGCAGCCAGCGGCCGGCTGATCCACCAGCCGGCGACGGGCGACAGCAGCCACAGTACCAGGATGGGCGCAGCGAAGAACCACGCCGCCCCTTCCGCTGCCAGCGCCAGGCCGAGTGCCACCGTGAGCGCAGGCGCGATCCACATTTCGCGGAAAAAATCGGCCAGCGAGCGGCGTGCGTTGCGGCGTGCATAGGCGGGCAGGTGCCACAGCAGCAAGCCGCGCCGCGTGAACAGCATGCGCACCCCCGAGCGCAGGATCGCATCCAGGCAGATCAGCGCGTCGTAGGGCAAAAAGGCCAGGGCCAGCAAGGCGAGCGCGAACGGGCGCCCCGCGGATTTGCCGGTCAGGCTCAGATGCACCAGCCAATCGCGTTCCTCCGGCTTGCGGATGAGTTCGATCACGGTGGACAGCAGGGTGGGCAGGAATACCGCCGCCACGACCAGCAGGGTCCACAGCCACGCGGGTCCCGGGCCCAACAGCCATCCCCCGGCCAGCAGGGCAAGCAGTGCCGGCGCGACCAGGCTGCGCCGCAGGTTGTCGAGAAGCTTCCACCGCGACAGCGCCGAAAGCGGGTTCGCCTGCCGCTTCGCTTTCGCACCATTTGACGGTCCCGGCACGCGCGGCAGCAGCCAGCCGGCCAGCTGCCAGTCGCCGCGTATCCAGCGGTGGCGCCGGCTGGCCTCGCTGGCATAGCTGGCCGGATGTTCCTCGATGAGGTCGACATCGGTCACCAGCGCCGAGCGCGCATAGCCGCTTTCCAGCAGGTCGTGGCTGAGGATGAGATTTTCCGGAAAGCGTCCGTCGACGGCCTGGCGAAACGCATCCACGTCGTAGATGCCCTTGCCGATGAAGGAACCTTCCCCGAACACATCCTGATAGACGTCCGAGACTTCGCGCGTGTAGGGGTCGAGCCCCGAATCGCCCGCGAACAGGCGGGTAAAGTGCGACTGTCCGGCGCTGATCAGGCTGATCGAGGCGCGCGGCTGCAGGATCGCGTAGCCTTCGACGATGCGGCCCTTGGCGGCATCGTAGACCGGCCGGTTGAGCGGATGGGCGAGGTTGCCGACCAGGGTGCGTGCCGCGTCGCGCGGCAACTGCGTGTCGGTATCCAGGGTGATGACGTACTGGATCGATCCGAGGAGGGTCTGATCGCCGACGATGTCCGGGAAGGCCGTCTGCGCCCCGCCCCTGAGCCAGGCGTTGAACTGCTCCAGTTTGCCGCGCTTGCGCTCGTACCCCATCCACAGCCGCTCGATGGGATTCCACAGCCGCGGCCGGTGGAACAGATAGAAGATGCACGGACGGTCCTCGCGGTAGGTCTCGTTGAGCGCTTCGACCGCGGTGCATGCATAGGCGAGCAGGGCGGCGTCCTCCGGCAGCGTTTGCTCGGCCGCATCGCGAAAATCTGTCAGCAGCGCAAAGAACAGATTGGGATCGCGATTGCCGAGATAGCGGATCTCCATGGCTTCCAGCAGGTCATCGACGTCCTGCGGACTGGCCAGCAGCGTGGGGACGATCACTATGGTGCGATGGCCGTCGGGAATCCCCCTGGAAAAATCCAGTCGCGGCAAGGCGCGCGGCGGCAGGGCGAGCGTGACCAGCAGATTCACCAGCGGGACGGCCAGCGCCGAAGCGCCGATGGCGAGCGGCAGCGCAAAAAACCAGACCCGCCCGTCGCCCGGATCGAAGCCGCCGAAAGCGGACAGCACGACCGCCATCGTCAATGCGGTAAGCGCCAGGATGGGGCCGAGATAAAGCGACAGCCGGAGATGCCGGCTCGCCCGGATGACCTGTGTTTTAAGCGATAGCCGGCAGCCGACCGCACGCTCCAGGTGTGGCCGCCCCTGATCGATCAGGTAATGGCCGACATGTGCGCGGCGGTCGTGCAGGCCGTGCTGCGCGGCGGCCGCCTGCGCGAGTGCAATGGCTTCGCGTGCCACCGCCATTTCGCCACACGTGCTGCGCCGCGCCACGTCCTCGATGACGTGCCGGTAACGGTCGCGGGTGGCGAAATCCTGGCTGGCGTAACTTTCCATCGGATCTTCGCGCAGGGTCTGTTCGACGACGCTGAGCGACTCGACGTACTGCTTCCAGTCCATGGCGCCGATGAAGCGCAGGCTGCCGATGCTGTTGGCGATGGAGATCTGTGTGGCCGCGGCCATTCGGCCCGCCGCCTCCGACAGCTCGGTTGCGGTCACCCCCTGTTCGAACAGTTTTTGCTCGACCCAGGTTTGAACGAACGCCATGGCAGGCCCCTGGGACTGGAGCCTTGCATAAAATTCCTCCACAAACGGCGCGGTCAGCGGCACATCGGCGTAGGCAAACTCGGCCAGCAGTTGGATCAGTTGCTTGGGGTCGCTTTCGGCCGCCGCGAGCATGCGGTCGGCCCAGGTGATGGCCGCATCGCGCTCCTCGCGCCGGCGGGCGATGCGCACCCCGACGCGGCGCAGGTTTTCCAGCAACGCCAGCTGCAGCATGATCGGGAAGGCCCACAATTCGCCCAGCTTCAAGGGTTCGGCAGCCTGGTAGGCAGCGATGAACTGGGTGGCATTGTCGCTGTCGACACGGCCGTCCATGTGCGAAATCAGCTCCAGCGCCAGGTCGTAGATGCGGGGGAAACCGGCCGACGGGCCGTCGGCCAGCCGCGGCAACTGCCGGCTGTATCCGCGCGGCAGATGCCGGCGCGCTAGACCGATCTGCTGCTCGATCAGGTAGAAGTTGTCGAGCAGCCAGGCCTCTGCCGGAACGATGCGTTGTCCCGGCGTCGCAGCGGCGGTGACGACGTCGTAGGTCGTCAGCAGAACGCGTGCATTGTCCGCCAGCCGCAGCAGCAACCTGTCCGGCCCCGGGCGCAGGTCGATTCGATGCTGCCCCGCCAGCGTCGCCGCGTGACGCTTCAGCTGCTCGATGCTGAACAGCTCTGAGCGCAGCAGCTCAGTGTCGCGGTCGTGATGCAGCGCGTTCCGCGTGCGTGAAATCAGTCCGAGCGCTTTGATGACGATGACCTTCTCCTTGCTCTAAATGGGGTGGTCAACGCGGTGGGTCCAATGAGTTATGCCCGGCAAAAACACCGGGCACGAATTGCCTGTTGATTCGATCGCGGTTTGCCTGGGTTGTCTGGACGGGGATGGGGTCCGATGGAAAACCGGGTGGAAAGGGCGATTACTTGCGCACAAACAGCAGGATCACACCCGCCGCAATCGCACCCACGCCGGCCCAGATGGGAACATTCACGGTCTCCTTGTCCTTGATCGATAGCTCGATCGGCCCCACCTTGGCCTCATGCGTGTCCTTCGTGTAGGTGAAACCACCATACAGCAACCCCAGGCCACCCGCCACGATCAGCACGATGCCCATCATTTTGATTGCGTTCATTTCATCTTCTCCGGTAGGGACACACTTGATTCACATCATGGGCGACGCGGAAAGCCGATAACCGCAACCATGAACCATCGTCGCTTGAGAACCACGCTTTTAAACATAGAACGATTCCACGCTTGTTACAGGCGCCGGCCCTGGAAGATGCGCAACAGAATCACCACGACCGCGATGACCAGAAGGATGTGAATGAACCCGCCCATGGTGTACGAGGAGACCAGGCCAAGCAGCCAGAGGATGATCAGAATAATTGCAATGGTTTGTAGCATGTTTGGATCTCCCGAAAATGGTGTCTGTGCTGCGGAGCCGGCAATCTGACGATAAACCCAGGCCTTCCGCTTGTGTCAGCCGGGAAGTGCAATACGCAACGCACACATGACCAAGGCGCTGCCTTTCCCTCCTTCAGCATAGAAGTTTTCTGCTGCCGCTCTTGTCCGGCTGCGCGAGCGCGATGCACCGGCCGGATGGGCCGGGCGTCGCGTGCCGGGCATTACTTGCCGACTTCGTGGCCGATGACGCCGCCGACGGCCGCGCCGCCCACGGTTCCGACCGCGCTGCCGCCCGTCAGGACGGCGCCGCCGACGGCACCAACCCCCGCGCCGATGGCGGTGCTCTTGTCTTGCGCCGACATGCCGGCACACCCGCCCAGACCGAGCAGCATGGTTGCGGCAACGGCACCGAGCGTGAATGTATGGTTCGTTTTCATGGGATTCCTTTGAGGGGACGGACTTGGGAGTGATGCATCGGCGACCCTTGCCGGGC
Organism: Gammaproteobacteria bacterium; assembly: GCA_018820765.1. Taxonomy (GTDB): domain Bacteria; phylum Pseudomonadota; class Gammaproteobacteria; order Burkholderiales; family Thiobacillaceae; genus Thiobacillus. Next base: position 190,605 of record JAHJNN010000017.1, on the reverse strand, counting down.
AAGCACTTTTCTTCGCCAGACGCGCTGTTAATCTTCAGGCGACGCGCATTGCCACGGTGCGGGCGTTGCACGTAGCTGGCTCCGACAATTCAAGCTTAGGGGGGGCCGCTTTCGCTGTCTGTCTGCTAACGCACATAGACCCGGCCGGGTCGTGTACCGGAAACAACTTCCGGCCGCCTTGTCAGCTCGCGACCTGGCGGTGCCTCACGTCGCACAGCAGGCGGTTCAATTCTGTCTTCACCACGGCGTAGCACTCGCACACGCGGGCCTCCAGTCCGGCCCGGTCCAGCACCGCGATGTGGCCGCGGCGGTAACTGATCACCCCCGCATGCTGCAGCTTCCCTGCAGCCTCGGTGATGCCTTCGCGGCGTACCCCGAGCATGTTGGCAATCAATTCCTGCGTCATGACCAACTCGTTCGAAGGCAATCGATCCAGTGTCAGCAAGAGCCAGCGGCACAATTGCTGTTCCACCGAGTGGTGCCGATTGCATGCCGCGGTCTGGGACATCTGGGTCATCAGCGCCTGGGTGTAGCGCAGCAGCAAACGCTGCAGCAAACCGCCGCGGTTGAATTCCTCCAACAGCGTGCGGCTTTCCAGCCGATAAGCGTGGCCTGCGGTCTGCACCACGGCCGAGCTGGACGTGGTGTCGCCGCCCATGAACAAGGAAATGCCGACGACACCCTCGTTCCCCACACCCGCGGATTCGGACGAGGCGCCCGACTCCATGATGTAGTGCAACGATACGATGGCGGTGGTGGGGAAATAGGCATGCTTCAACTGGCCGCCGGGTTCATAGAGCATTTCACCGAGCGGCAGCCGGACCCGTTCCAGATGCGCCGCCAGGGTCTCGAATTCCGGCGTGGGCAGGGCAGCGAGAAGATGGTTCTGGCTTGGGCTATCGAGGGCGGGCATCGCTGATCGTGGCACCGTTGCGTTCAATATTCTTTGAGGTGATTTCCACTCCGATACCCCGATAACCGATGAAACGGCAGGACTGGGTAAACATCGGCTCGCCGCTGACCCGAAACTGTTGTTTCGAACCATCGGCATTGACGCGGCTGTAAACCAGATCCAGGAAAGGCTGGCGGCCGGCAATGGCGGCCTGCAGGATTTCCCGCTCCGCTTCATTCCAGCCTGCGGCCTGATCGGCGCCGGTTTCCCCCGCCAGGGCATCGACCCGGATTCCGAGCATCTCCAGGACCGGGCCGGAGACCTTGGTGAAGTTCATGTTCTCGTCCTGCTCCCAGTACCAGTCGGAGGCCAGCTCGGTCAGGCTGCGATAACGGGCTTCGCTTTCGCGCAATTCGGCGGTCCGTTCCTGCACCGTCTGTTCCAGCACCTTGCTGTAATTCTCGAGCTTCTTGTACAGCAGCCGCACTTCCAGCAGATTGTGGATGCGCGTCTTGACTTCGACCAGATCGAATGGCTTGCTGATGAAATCCTTTGCGCCGGCTTGCAACGCGCGCAGCTTGTGACCCGGTTGGGCGGTGATCACGAGGATCGGGAGATAGTCGTCCGCATCGTTTTCCTTGAGACCTTCCATCACCTGGAATCCATCCATGCCGGGCATCTGCAGGTCGAGCAGGATCAGGTCGTAGCGGTTCTTTCGATACAGCGCGCAGACCTCGTACGGATTCATCGTCGAGGCAACGCAGGTGTAGCCGGCTTCACGCAGCAATTGCTCCAGCAGCTGCACATTGGATTCCTGATCGTCCACGATCAAAATTTTTGCATTAAGAATATCGGCGCTACTTACCATTAAAATTCGCTTTCATTCATTTGCACTCAGACTCGATCCTATAGGACTGACTACGTCACACCCGCCATCGCCACGGGGCGGTGTGCGGCGATGCGATAGTCGTTCTTGCCGGTGCACTTGGCCTCATACAAGGCCAGATCAGCGCTCTTCATCAGCGTCTCAACTTCCTCGCCATGGGTGGGATAAATACCGACACCGACGCTTGCGGTTATGCGCACGACGCGGCCCTGAATGCTATAGGGTTGTGACACGGTCCGTATCACTTTTGACACCAGCTTGACCACATCGTCGGCATGACTTAATTCCCACAACGCGATCACGAACTCGTCGCCGCCCATGCGCGCCACCGTATCCTCTTGACGCACCGCGGCCACCAGGCGATCGGCGACCATCCTCAGCAGCGTGTCGCCCGCATCGTGGCCCAGGGTGTCGTTGACCTGCTTGAATCCGTCCAAATCCAGATACATCACCGCCATCGTGCATCTATTCCTGCGCGCATGGGCGATGGACAAGGCAAGTCTGTCGAACAAAAGCCGTCTATTCGGCAGCCCGGTCAGCGTGTCATGCAGCGCCAAGGATTCCAGTGCATGGCTGTAATGTTCGAGTTGCTTGTACAACAACCGAACTTCCAGCATGTTGTGAATGCGCACCTTGGCTTCCATTAGCTCAAATGGTTTAGCGATGAAATCCTTCGCGCCGGAAGTCAGTGCCCGCAGCTTGTGGTCCGGCTGGGCCGTGATCGCCAGTACGGGAAGATAGCCATCGGTTTCGATTTCCTTCAGGCCTTCCATCACCCGGAAGCCATCCATGCCGGGCATCTGCAGATCGAGCAGAATCAGGTCATACCGGTTTTCGCGATGCAGCGCGCAGACGGTATGCGGATCCGTCGTCGACGTAATGCACTGGTAGCCGATTTCATGCAGCATTTGCTCCAGTAGCTGCACATTGGCTTCCTGGTCGTCCACGAGCAGAATGCTGGCGTCAAGAATATCGTCGGCATTAATCATCACGAGGGTCCTGGCATCACCGCGCCGTCTACTCCTGTTTCCGCAAGTTCCAGCGCCCGATCCAGCGCCTCCATGAACTCGTGGACTTTTATCGGTTTGGTGAGATAGCGGAAAAATCCAGCCTTCAGGCCTTTCGCGATATCGCGTGGCATAGCATTGGCACTGATGGCGAGCACCGGGATGCGCGCCGTTTCCGGATATTCACGCAGGATTTTCAGCACTTGAAAGCCGCTGATGCCAGGCAGATTGATGTCCATCAGGATCACATCCGGAAGATGGGCGCGCGCAAGCGCCATGCCGAGATTGCCATCGCCCGCACTCAGCATGCGCATATGGGGATGGCCCTCGATGATTTGCTTGACCAGCATGAGGTTGGCCGGATTGTCCTCCACATAGAGCAGGGTGCGCAGCGCCGCGCTTCCCTGAGCTTGCGGAACAAGTTCAGCGGCCATGGTATTTCCAGCGGCGAGTTGTGGCGTAACGTCCTGGATCAATTCGACCCAGAATTCGCTGCCCGCTCCGACCGTGCTTTCCACCCCGATTGAGCCTCCCATCAGTTCAACCAGCTGCTTGGTTACCACCAGGCCGATGCCCGTCCCTTCCTCGGTGCCGGCCTCTTGCCCTAGACGATTGAACGGCTGAAATAGCTGCGCCAGTTTTTCCGGGGGCAATCCCGCACCGCTGTCTTTGATGCTGATGCGTATGCGCTCCGAGGTGCTCGCGGTGCATTTCACCTCGACTGTTCCATGCTCGCGGTTGTATTTGATCGCATTGGTGAGCAGGTTGATCAGGACCTGCTTGACCCGGGTTCGATCGGCATGGGCAAACCACGTGTTGTCGAATGGGAGAAAGTTGATGTGGATGTTGCGTTGTTGCGCCTGCGGTTCGATCATGGCCTGACATTCGCGCATGACGTCGATCAACGACACCGGTTCTCGCGACAGCGACAGCTTGCCGGACTCGATCACCGCGAGATCGAGGATTTGGTTAATCAGTTCCAGCAGATACCATCCTGCCTTGATAATCTGGTGCAACCGTACAATCTGGGCGGCCGTTGGCGGCGGCGAACCGGCCTCCAGCAACTGGGCGAAGCCGAGGATGGCATTGAGCGGAGTGCGCAGCTCATGGCTCATGCTGGAAAGAAACTCCGATTTGGCGAGGTTGGCTTTTTCCGCCACGAGCCTGGCGCTCTCCAGCTCGGAATTCTTATCCTGCAGCACCTGGTCCAGGCGTTTGCGTTCGGTGATGTCGCGCGCTGCGGCGAACACGCCCTGCAGCTTCCCATCGCGATCGTAGAAGGTGGCCGCGTTGTAGGACACCACCGTTTCCTCGCCGGTCTGGGTGCGCGCAGTAAGCTCGTAGTCGGTGACTTTTTTTTCGCTCAGCACCAGCTTGATAGCTGCCTCGGCCCGCGCTGGATCGGTAAAGTAGTTCTTGAACGGCGTGCCGATCAGCTCGTCGCGCGCGTGACCGGTGAGCGCCACCATCTGCTGATTGACGTCGGAAATGATGCCGAGCGGATCGGTAGTCATCAGCGCGTCGATGCTGGATTCGATCAGGGACCGGGTGTAGAACTGCTGGTCGCGCAGAAGCTGATCGAGTTTCTCCTGCTCTGCTTCGACCTGTTTGCGCACGGTGTTGTCCGTGCCGATCAGCAGGTAGCCGATGATGGTGTTTTGATCGTCGCGCAGGGCCGTGACCGACACGACCGCCGGAAAGCGGCTGCCGTCCTTGCGGATGTAGGTCAGCTCGTAGATGTCCTCAATCGCGCGCGAGGCCTTGAAGACCATCGCCTCGAAGCCCGGTTTGATCGTGGTTGCCAGCTCCTCGCTCAAATCTTGAGCGCGCGCGATCACTTCCTGTGGGTCGGAAATGTCGGCTGGCGTGATTTTGTTCAGGACGTCGGCGGCCAGATAGCCCAGCATGCGCTCGGCGCCGATATTGAATAGTTGAATGATGCCTTTCTCGTCGGTGGCGATGATCGAGAAATTGGCGCTGGTGAGGATCGCGTTCTGCAAGGCCCCCGTCTTAAGCAAGGCTTCCTGGCGCTGTATTTCGATGCCGCCTTCCGCCTTGCCGACAGCGTCGGCAATGGCGGAAGCGTTTCCTGTTTCGGACATGGTGGGGTTCCGTGAAAAGCGTACGAGGATCCGGGGGAAGGCTGCGCTTGTTGGAAGCGGCAACAAAAGAGTGGGGCCGCCGCAGTCGGATAAGAAACCTGGTCTCTCCAGGGAGACCCGTCTCTGCAGGGGAGAGTATGGATCATCACGGACTTTCATGTGACGATCTGTGCGCTGGCACACATAGGGCGGTCGGGGATGCCGGGATATCACGATTCCAGGCGACCCCGGGGTCGTGTTGTGCCCCTAGCCCAGCGACACTCCCAGCCAGGCGCCAATGAAATAGGTCGCCAGCCCGGCTGCGCCGCCGATGCCGAGCATGCGCAGGCCGGACAGCAGCGCATGGCGGCCGGTAAACAGGCTCATGCTGGCGCCGACGGCGAACAGACCCAGTGCGGTGAGCGCGATCGAGGTGGCGAGCGCTTCGCCGTGGCCGAGCAGAAACGGCGCCAGCGGCAGCGCCGCGCCGGCGGTGAAGGCGGCAAACGACGAGCCTGCCGCCACCCAGGGCGAACCGAGTTCGTCGGGATTGAGGCCGAGTTCCTCGCGCGCCAGCGTGTCGAGCGCGCGTTCAGGATCCCGCATCAGCGTGTCGGCCACGCGCCGCGCTTCGGCCGCATCCATGCCCTTGGCGGCATAGATCAGCGCCAGTTCGGCGGCCTCCTCGTCCGGATAGGTTTCCAGTTCGTCGCGTTCCAGACCGATCTGGTATTCGAACATTTCGCGCTGCGCGCGCATCGACACGTATTCGCCCGCCGCCATCGAGAAGGCGCCCGCCAGGAGGCCGGCCACGCCGGTCAGCACGATGACCGAGGCTTCCTGCGCCGCGCCGGCGACGCCGTAGATCAACGCGGCATTCGACACCAGTCCGTCGTTGACGCCGAACACGCCGGCGCGCAGGGCGTTGCCGGCGGCACCGTTCTGGTGGCGCTTGCCGATGTCGCCGCGTTTCGTCGGCATGCCGTGCGGCGGGCTGTGCGAATAGAGCACCATGCCGCGCACCTTCATCGCCGCCAGCACGCCGCGCATGGCGCGCGGCTTGAAGACACGGGTGAGGCGGGCGACGATGCGGGTACGCAGGTCGGGCCGGAACGGCGCAGGCGCGGCACCGCCTTTTCGGGTGATGGCGGCCAGCCATATCTCGGCCTGATCGTCGGCGGCCTGCGCCAACTCGTCGAACAGCGCCGCGCGCGGCGTGCCGCGTTCGCAGTCGGCCACCACGCGGTAGAGCCAGGCCGATTGCTTTTCTTCCTGCCAGGATGCGTAGGGATCAATCATGCGGCGCCCCGGCGGTACTGGATCGCCTCGGCCAGATGCGCGGACGTAATGGCGTCGCTGCCGGCGAGATCCGCCACGCTGCGCGCCAGCTTGAGCACGCGGTGGTAAGCGCGTGCCGACAGGTTCAGCCGCACGATCGCCTGCTTCAGCAGGGCTTCGCTGGCCGCGTCCAGCGCGCAGTGGCGGTCGATTTCCTGGGTGCCGAGCGCGGCGTTGGGTTTGCCCTGGCGTGCCATCTGGCGTGCGCGCGCCGCCTCGACGCGCTCGCGGATGGCAGCGCTGGCCTCGCCCGCACTCGCCTGCATCAGCTCGTCCTGCGTCAGCGCCGGCACGCTGATCTGGATGTCGATGCGGTCGAGCAGGGGGCCGGAAATGCGCCCGCGATAGCGGGCAATCTGGTCGGGCGTGTCGCGGCAGGCCTGGGTGGGGTGGCCGAGATAGCCGCAGGGGCAGGGGTTCATCGCGGCGACGAGTTGGAAGCGCGCCGGGAAATCCGCCTGCCGCGCCGCGCGCGAAATCGTGATGCGGCCGGTCTCCAGCGGCTCGCGCAGAACTTCCAGCACCTGCCGCGAAAATTCCGGCAGCTCGTCGAGAAACAGCACGCCGTGATGCGCCAGTGATATCTCGCCCGGGCGCGGATTGCCGCCGCCGCCGACCAGCGCCACCGCGGAGGCGGTGTGGTGCGGTGCGCGGAAAGGACGGCGCTGCCACTGCTCGAAGCGGAAACCGCCGTTGAGCGACGCGACCGCCGCGGCTTCCAGCGCCTCGGTCTCGTCCATCGCCGGCAGGATGCCGGGAAAGCGCGCCGCGAGCATCGACTTGCCGGTGCCGGGCGGCCCTGCCATCAGCACCGAGTGGCCGCCCGCTGCGGCCACTTCGAGCGCGCGCTTGGTGGCGGATTGGCCTTTGACGTCGGCGAAATCGGGATAGTCCGGCGTGGCGCCCGTGGGGTCCGACACCGGTTCGAGCAGCGAGCCTTGGCCTGTCAGCCATGCGCACACGTCCAGCAGGCTCGCCGCACCGAGCGTCTCGACGCCGCTGGCAAGCGCCGCTTCGCCGGCCGACGCGACGGGCAGCACCAGCAGCCGGCCCGCCCTGCGGGTAGCCAGCGCCATCGCCAGCGCACCGCGCACTGGACGCAGTTCGCCGGTCAGCGCGAGTTCGCCGGCGAATTCGGCGTGTTTGAACTTGTCTGCGGGAATCTGACCGGAGGCGGCCAGGATCGCCAGTGCAATCGGCAGGTCGAAGCGCCCGGATTCCTTGGGCAGGTCGGCCGGCGCGAGGTTGACCGTGATGCGCCGCGCCGGAAATTCGTAGCGCGCGTTCTGGATCGCCGCGCGCACGCGGTCGCGCGCTTCCTTCACTTCGGTTTCCGGCAGCCCCACCAGCGTGAACGCCGGCAGGCCGTTGGCCAGATGCGCCTCCACCACCACCTCGGGCGCGTCCATGCCGTTCAAGGCCCGGCTTTTGACGACGGCGACGGCCACGTGTTCAGTCTTCTGTTTCGCGCTGCCGCTTTTCCAGTTCGGCCAGGCGGGTTTCCAGTTGCGCCAGCTTCTCGCGCGTGCGCGCCAGCACTTCGGTCTGCACGTCGAACTCCTCGCGGCTCACCATGTCCAGCTTGCCCAGCATCGAGGTCACGCCGGCCTTGAGGTTCTGTTCGATGTCCTTCGCCGGCGACTGCTTCAGCACCTCGCCCAGCTTGTTGACCAGATCGTTGATGAAAGCAGGATTGGGAAATTTCGGATTCGGGTTCATGGTGACCTCCAGTCAAGCCGGGAGTGTAGCAAGCACAGCGCGGGCGGCGTAACGACACCAGGTTGCGACGCTCGGCACAAATAGTGTGCAAGCGGTTTTTGTCGCGCACCACGACAGTGCGGTCTATGCTGTGTTTTGCGGCGCCTAAAATATAACGTGCTGTTTTGCAAAGAAATAAATCCTGGCACAGCTTATGCTGGGCTTGTGGTGCGATTTTGCGCGCCTTCACTTTCGGAGAAATTCATGAAAAAACTCGTACACGCTTTGGTTCTGACCGGTCTGGTGGGCGTGCCCACCGTTGCGATGGCTGCGGAGGAAAGCCCGCACAGCCTGAGCGCCAACGTCGGTTTGTACAGCGACTACGTCTTCCGCGGGATTTCCCAGACCGGTGGCGATCCTGCCATTCAGGGCGGCCTGGACTACTCGCACAGCAGCGGTTTCTACCTCGGTACCTGGGCATCCAACGTGGGCTGGCTCGAAGACTTCCAGGGCTACACCAAAGGCAACATGGAAATCGACGTGTACGGCGGTTTCCGCGGCGATATCGGACAGACCGGCCTGACCTTCGACGTGGGCGCCATCCAGTACATGTATCCGGGCGACCGCCCGGCAGGCATCACCAAGGCCGACACCACCGAGGTGTACGCAGCCCTGGGTTGGAAGTGGTTCACGGCTAAATATTCCTACTACGTCAGCGATGAGGTCTTCGGCTTCGCCAACGCTGACGGCTCCGATTATCTGGGGATTTCCGCGAGCGTTCCGGTCGGCGAAACCGGCCTCACCCTGGGGGCCAGCTGGGGAACGTTCAAGTTCGAGAATAACGGCGCCCAGGACTACGACGACTGGAAGGTCAGCGCAGCCTACGACATGGGCAAGCTGGGCAGCGTCATGGATGGCGTGACCATTGGCGTGGCGTACACCGATACCGATGCCAATCCGGCTAACTGGACCGAAACTGCGCCCAACACTGAATTCCTCGGTGACAGCACGACCACCGTCTGGATCTCCAAGGCTTTCTAAATAGCTGACTCACCGGAGCGGTGCATACGCCCGCTCCATTTCCCCTTGTCCAAAATCTGGGAGACGACATGAAATTCGTAACGGCAATCATCAAGCCGTTCAAGCTGGATGAAGTGCGCGAGGCGTTGTCCGCCATCGGCGTCACGGGCTTGACGGTCACGGAAGTGAAGGGATTCGGGCGGCAGAAGGGCCATACCGAGCTGTATCGCGGCGCGGAATACGTGGTCGATTTTCTGCCCAAAGTGAAGATTGAAGTGGCCATCAAGGCCGAGTTGCTGGAGCGCGTGATCGAGGCGATCGAGAAGGCGGCCAACACCGGCAAGATCGGCGACGGCAAGATTTTTGTCACCAGCCTGGAGCAGGTCGTGCGCATCCGCACGGGCGAATCCGGCCCCGACGCCCTGTGAGGAGCATGAACATGAAAAAACTATTTGCTTCGTTGGGCCTGTTGGCCTTCCTGCTCGCTCCCGGCTTTGGCCTGGCGCAAGAAGCGGTGGAACCGGTGGTGGAAGCCGTATCCGAAGTGGCTGCCGCGGCTGAGGCCGCGCCTGCCGAAGAGGCCGCGGCACCGGTGCCGGACAAGGGCGACACCGCCTGGATGATGCTCTCCACCCTGCTGGTCATCCTGATGATCATCCCGGGCGTGGCGCTGTTCTACGGCGGCCTGGTGCGCGCCAAGAACATGCTGTCGGTGCTGACCCAGGTCATGGCCATCTTCTGCATGATCTCGATCCTGTGGGCGGTGTACGGCTACTCGCTGGCGTTCGGCGACGGCGGCGGCCTCAACTGGGCGATCGGCGACCTGAGCAAGCTGTTCCTCGCCGGCATCACGGCGGACAGCACGGCGGCGACCTTCACCGACGGCGTGGTGATTCCCGAACTGGTGTTCGTGGCATTCCAGCTGACCTTCGCCGCCATCACCGTGGCGCTGATCGTCGGCGGCCTCGCCGAGCGGGTGAAGTTCTCCGCCCTGATGGTGTTCGGAGCGCTGTGGTTCACCTTCTCCTACCTGCCGATCACGCACATGGTGTGGGCAACCGGCGGCTACCTGTTCGAAGCGGGCGACCTCGACTTCGCGGGCGGCACCGTGGTGCACATCAACGCCGGTATCGCCGCGCTGGTGGGTGCCATCGTGCTGGGCAAGCGCATCGGCTACGGCCGCGACGCGATGCCGCCGCACAGCCTGCCGATGACGATGATCGGCGCCTCGCTGCTGTGGGTGGGCTGGTTCGGCTTCAACGCCGGTTCCAACCTCGAAGCCACCGGCGGTGCGGGTCTGGCCTTCATCAACACCATCCTCGCCACCGCTGCTGCGGGCATGGCCTGGATGCTGGCCGAGTGGATGCTGCGCGGCAAGCCCTCCATGCTGGGTCTCGCATCCGGCGTGGTCGCGGGTCTGGTGGCGGTCACCCCGGCCGCCGGCCTGGTTGGTCCGATGGGTTCGATCGTCCTAGGCGCGATTGCCGGCGTGGTCTGCCTGTGGGGCGTCACCGGCCTGAAGAAGATGCTGGGCTACGACGACTCGCTCGACGTGTTCGGCATCCACGGCATCGGCGGCATCATCGGCGCGATCGGCACTGGCGTCTTCGTCTCGCCGGCACTGGGCGGCGTGGGCGTCGACGACTACGCCATGGTCGGCCAGGTCATCACCCAGGCCACCGGCGTGCTCATCACCATCGTCTGGTCGGGCGTGGTCAGCTTCGTGGCGTTCAAGCTGATCGACATGACCATGGGTCTGCGCGTGACCGAAGAGCAGGAACGTGAAGGTCTCGACACCGCCAGCCACGGCGAGCGGGCCTATAACGCGTAAGTCATCTCCTTTCTCCGAAGGAAGTTGGGGCGTCCTGCAGGACGCCCCTTTTTATTGCCTGACTGGATTGCACGGAACCTTGATGCCGCGCTTTGGCAGCGCGATCAGGCGGGATAGTTCGCCGGGGATTTCGTTTTTTGGAGCCGGCTAAAAAGGTGCAGGTGCGCACCAAAAGAATGCTTGAGTGGTATCGCTGGCAAAGGTGTGTAAATAGTAATATATATTATTAATCATGTAGTTATACGTGAAAATGTCATGTGGAACGGTTGTTGCTTTATGCGTAATGAATATTACGAATATTCATTTTGGTAATACTTTTCAGCTAGGAGCCCACCATGAATGTGAAGCACATCGGAAGCACCCTCAAGACTCTGTTCTCGCGGCTGGTGATTCCTGCCGTCGCGGCCATGAGCATCTCGGCCCACGCCGCCCAACCCCTCAAAATCGGTTACAGCGACTGGCCGGGCTGGGTCGCCTGGCAGGTCGCCATCGACAAGGGCTGGTTCAAGGAAGCCGGCGTGCCGGTGACGTTCGAGTGGTTCGATTACTCGGCCTCCATGGATGCCTTCTCCGCCGGCAAGATCGACGCCGTCACCATGACCAACGGTGATGCGCTGGTCACCGGTGCGGCGGGCGGCAAGAGCGTCATGGTCATGTTGACCGACTATTCCAACGGCAACGACATGATCATCGGCAAGCCGGGTGTCCGCTCCGTCAAGGCACTGAAGGGCAAGAAGGTGGCAGTGGAAATGGGCTTCGTCGAACACCTGCTGCTGCTCAATGGCCTGAAGAAGGCGGGCATGAAAGAGTCCGATGTCACCCTGGTGAATGCCAAGACCAATGAGATGCCGCAGATGCTGGCCTCCGGCGACGTTGCCGCGGTCGGTGCCTGGCAGCCCATCGCCGGCCAGACCATGAAATCCGTGCCGGGTGCCAAGCCCATCTACACGTCCGCCGACGAACCCGGCCTGATCTATGACGTGCTCGCCGTGAATCCTGCCAGCGCCAAGCAGCGCCGCGCCGACTGGGTCAAGGTTGTGAAGGTGTGGGACCGCGTGGTGAAGTACATCAACGATCCCAAGACCCAGCCCGATGCCGTGAAGATCATGGCTGCCCGTGTCGGCGTTTCCCCCGAGACCTACCTGCCCCTGCTCAAGGGCACCAAGCTCCTGAGCCTGGACGAGGCGAAAAAGATCTACGTCAAGGGCGATGGCTTCAAGACGCTCTATGGCTCTTCCAGGATCGCGGATGACTTCAACGTCGCCAACGACGTCTACAAGAAGGCCGAGGACGTGAACAGCTACCTCGATTCGTCCTTCACCTTCGCCAAGTAAGTTCACCCAGCACGGAGCGGAAATGAGTCTGGTCGCCAATCTGACCGGTACCGACAGCGAGACGCGCAAGCGTACGCTGCTGGGCATCGGCTCATTCCTGCTGCCGTTGCTGGTCTGGTGCCTGGTGAGCTACGTACCGTTCATCTGGCATCCCAAGGTCGAGGTCACCGTGCCCGGTGGCGTCGACTACTTCCAGACAGGCATGCTGGTGGACAAGTCGCAATTCGACGATGAGACCGCCTATGCCAAGGAGCAGCACCTGGCCCTCCCGGCCGGCAAGCCGGCCAACCCCATTTACCTGCCTGCGCCGCACGAAGTGGCGCAGGCCTTCTACACGGGTTTCGCCAAGCAACCGGCGCAAAAGGACGCGCCCTGGCTGCACGAAAGCCTGTGGCACAGCATCCAGATCATCTTCTGGGGCTTTTTGATTTCCTCGATCATCGGCGTGCCGCTGGGCATCCTGGCCGGGACCTATTCGACCTTCGCCCGCCTGAGCGAGCCCTTCATCGAGTACTTCCGCTACCTGCCGGCGCCGGCCTTCGGCGCCCTGGCGGTGGCCATCCTCGGCATCTACGATGGTCCCAAGATCGCGATTATCGTCATCGGCACCCTGTTCCAGCAGGTGCTGATCATCGCCAATACCACGCGCAAGCTGGAAGCCACCATCATCGAGGCGGCCCGCACGCTGGGTACGAGAAACCTGAAGTTACTGACCAAGGTGGTGGTGCCCGGCATCCTGCCCGACCTCTATCGCGATCAGCGCATCCTGCTGGGCTGGGCCTGGACCTACCTGATCGTCGCCGAACTGATCGGCACCAGTTCCGGCATCACCTTCTATATCACCCAGCAGGCCCGTTACCAGCATTTCGACAATGTCTACGCGGCGATCATGATCATCGGCATCATCGGCTTCGGCACGGACCTGATCCTGGCCCGCTTCGGCCGCCGCCTGTTCCCCTGGGATCGTGCCCAGGATCGCCGCTGAGAGGGCAGGCCATGAACGATAAGAACCTGCCCAGCTACCTGGATCAGTCGGAGGCCGTGAAGGCACGCTTCGACCGGATCAACCAGCGTGAGACCATTCTCGAAGTGCGCGGCCTCGGCAAGCGCTACCGCTCGCCCCAGGGCGAGACCGAAGCCCTGCGCGGGATCGACTTCAGCGTCCGCCGGCGCGAATTTGTCTGCGTCATCGGCCCTTCCGGCTGCGGCAAATCGACCCTGATCCGCATTCTGGCCGGTCTGGAAGATCACACTTCCGGCGACGTCCTGCTCGACGGCAAGCCGGTCAGCGGACCGGGGCAGGACCGCGGCATGGTGTTCCAGGGCTATTCCCTGTTTCCCTGGCTGACGGTAAAAAAGAACGTGATGTTCGGGCCGCAGATGAACGGCCGCGGCCACGACGAGGCGGAGCGGGATGCCCGAACCTGGCTGGAACTGGTTGGCCTGGAAAAGTTCGCCGACGCCTATCCGCATCAGCTTTCCGGCGGCATGCGCCAGCGCGTCGCCATCGCCCGCGCGCTGGTCAACCAGCCGCGCATCCTGCTGATGGATGAGCCATTCGGCGCGCTCGACGCCCAGACCCGGTCGAAGATGCAGTCGCACCTGATCGACATCTGGAAAAACATCGACGTCACGGTGCTGTTCATCACCCACGATCTTGACGAGGCGATCTACCTGGCCGACCGCATCCTCGTGCTGAAAGCCCATCCTGGCGAAGTGCAGGAGGTGATCGAGGTGCCGGTGCCGCGTCCGCGCTCGCCGGGTCAGTTCAACACGCCGGAATTCATGGCGACCAAGGCGCGTCTGGAGGAACTGATCCATCCGGCGCCGGAGCCCCTGCCGGAAGACGAGCAGGCCGTGAAGCCGCACCTGATCCGCTTCACCAACGTGAACGACAACGTCGAGTAAGAGGCTCCACCATGCTTTGGTCCGATCTCACCTGGTCCGAAATCCCCGATGTGCTGGCCCGCTCTGGCCAGGCTGCCATCCTGCCGGTGGGCGCCACCGAGCAGCACGGCCCGCATCTCGGCTGCGGCGTCGACTTCGTCATCGCCGAACAACTCTGTGCCGCCGTCGCCGCGCAGACCGGCGTGCCCATGCTGCCGACGCTGCCGTACGGCTGTTCGCTCGGCCACAGCCGGCGCTGGCCCGGCACGATCGCCCTGCAGCCGATCACCCTGATCCAGCTGGTCAAGGAAGTCGGCGACTGGGCCTATCACAGCGGCATTCGCCGCCTGTTCATCGTCAACGCCCACGTCACCAACGCTGCGCCGCTGCGCTGCGCCCTGGAGATGCTGCGCGCCGAGCATGACGACCTGATGGTCGCGGTGATCAATACGGCGACGCTCAGCGAACGGGTGCGCCAGTTCCACTGCGCGGACGCCGCCGACTGGCACGCCAACGACGCCGAAGCCTCGATCATGCTGGCCATCGCCCCCGAGGGCGTGCGGCCGGACAAGCTGCTTGATGCCGACGATCCGGACCGCACCTGCGGCTGCGTCTTCGCCCATCCGGTCAACCGGACCAGCCTGAACGGCGTCACCGGGACGCCGAGCCAGGCCAGCGTGGAGAAAGGCCACCGCTGGTTCGACTGGCTGGTCGAGGATCTCGCCGCACTGGTTCGCACAGGCAGCGTCGAAACGCCGCCGCTTGACCACTCCTATTTCGGGGACGCCGTCCCCGCCGCTCCACCCCGCTAAAGGAAGCATCATGACTACCGACACTGCCGTTCTCGACAAACCCGCCACCGCCAGACATTCGGCCGATGCGACGGCGCAGCTGCAGCGCGAGCTGACCGACAAGGGCGTGAAATACTGCATCGGCGCCTACGTCGACATTCACGGCGTGCCCAAGGCCAAGGTCGTTCCCATCGCCCACCTCGGCCACATGGCCAAGGGTTCTGAGCGCTACACGGGTTATGCGCTGGACGGCCTCGGCCAGGCGCCGAACGACGACGAGCTGACCTCGGTGCCGGATCTCGACCGCGCCATCCAGCTGCCGTGGGAGCCGAAGATCGCCTGGATTCCGGCCGACAACCATTTCCAGGGCAAGCCCTATCCGCTGAATACCCGGGTCGCGCTGAAGAACCAGTTGGCCGAGGCAGCCAAGCTGGGCTACGGCATGAACCTCGGCATCGAGTGCGAGATCTTCCTGCTCAAGCAGAACGCGGACGGCAGCCTGTCGGTGCCCGTCGCCGACGACAAGCTGACCAAGCCCTGCTACGACGTGCGCGGCTTCGTCGACAACTTCTCCTGGCTCGACAAGGTGGCGACCTCCATCAACGACCTCGGCTGGGACCTGTATTCCTTCGATCACGAGGATGCCAACGGCCAGTTCGAGTTCGACTTCAACTATGCCGATGCACTGACCACTTGCGACCGGCTGACCTTCTTCCGCTTCATGGCCAAGTACTACGCCAAGGAAGAAGGCCTGCTCGCCACCATGATGCCCAAGCCCTTCGCCGACAAGACCGGCAACGGTGCCCACTTCAACATGTCGATCTACGACCTGGAGACCGGCAAGAACCTGTTTGCCTGCGCGCCCGAGGACGACCCGCACGGCATCGGCCTGACCCCGCTCGGCTACAGCTTCGTCGCCGGCATTCTCAAGCACGGCCGCGCCCTGTGCGCGGTGTTCGCACCCACGGTGAACAGCTACAAGCGTCTGGTTCGGCGTGGCGCCATGAGTTACTTCTCCTGGGCGCCGGTGTTCAACTCCTGGGGCTCCAACAACCGCACCAACTCGGTCCGCATTCCGGCCGGCGGCGGCCGCTGCGAATCGCGCAATGCCGACGGCGCGGTGAACCCTTACCTGGCCGCGACTCTGGTCCTGGCCGCCGGCCTGGAAGGCATCCGCGAGGGGCTGAATCCGGGCAACCCGAACGAGGACAACCTGTACGCCATCGGCGACGACGAGCGCCGCGCGCGCGGCATCGAATTCCTGCCCCAGACCCTGCAGGAGGCGGTGGCCGCCTTCGCCGACGACCCGCTGGTCGAGGCCACGCTGGGCCGAGAACTGCGCGACGAGTTTATCCGCTACAAGACCGAGGAGTGGGAGGCCTATCACCTCTCCGTGAGCAAGTGGGAAGTGGAACGCTACAGCTACATGTTCTGAGCCAATCATGAAGATGAGCCTGGAAAAGCCCGTCACCCTGGTCAGCCGGATCAGCGTCTCGCTGCCGCCCGACCTGCTTGCGGAACTCGACCACATGGTCGAGAGCCGCGGCTATGGCAGCCGTTCGCAGGCTATCGGTGAGATGGTCAACTACCAGCTTGCCGAGCATAAGCGGTCGCTCGGCAACGAGGTCATGGCCGGTACGCTGACGCTGCTTTACAACCGCGCCACGCGCGGCTTGCAGGGTAAGCTTGCGGATATCCAGTACCAGCACGTCGCCGAGGTCATCAGTTCGCTGCATGTACACCTGACCGAGGATCAGATGCTGGAGGTGATCCTGGTCCAGGGGCCGGCCATCAAGCTTCAGGCCATCGCCAATGAAATGATCGCCCAGCGTGGCGTCATCACCGGCCGGCTGCAACTGCTGGCGGCGGTCATTCCGCCCCTGCATGCCCCTGCAAGCGATACGAAAGAATAGTCATGGATCATCCCGAACTTCTTCTCAACAACCCGCCCGCTTCGGCACCGGTCGACATGCCCGAACACTGGCGCCGCTTCGCCCCTGACCTGCCCGAGGACAAGGTGCTGTTCTCCGAGCTGGTCCCCGGTGGCGGCCACTGGTCCTACCGGCTGCCGCGCGGCACCACGCTGCGCATCACCGCGCTGGACGCCGGTGCCAATCTGTCGCTGGTGCTTTACTCGGCCCAGGAGAAGCTGGAGCGTTACAACATGCCCGACTCCCTCAAGGCCCAGCATACCGCCCACTACACGCGCGGCCATGTGCTGATGAGCGACATGGGTCGGGCCATGGCCTCGATCACTGCCGACAGCTTGGACTGGCATGACCCGCTCGGCCTGTTGCTGGACAACCGGCTGATGCACGAGAAGTATGGCGACCACGCCTATCAGGCCAACCGCAACGGCATGACCCGCTCCGGCCGCGACGGCCTGCTGATCGAGATTGGCAAATATGGCCTGGCCAAACGTGATCTGGTGGCGCCAGTGAATTTCTTCAGCAAGATCACGGTCGATGCGGAAGGCCGTTTCCGCTATGTGCCCGACCATGCCCAGGCCGGTGATTTTGTCGACCTGCGCATGGACATGGATGTGCTGGTCGCCTTTTCTACCGCGCCGCATCCGCTCAACCCGGAACCGGCCTACCCGGCGAGCAAAGTCGGCCTGGCTGTCTGGCGTTCCGGTCCGGCGCTGGCGGACGATTATTGTCGCGGCTTCCGCCCGGAAAACGCCCGCGCCCTGCACAATACCGACATGCTCTACCTGACCTGAGGAATATGGCCATGACTGCTGCCGCCATACGCATCAAGGAAAGCACGCTGCCTCTTGAGACCGCCGTGCTCGACCACACCCTGCCTGCTGGCGAGCCCTACCTGCTGGCGATCGACAAGGGCCAGACCCTGCGCATCGTCGACCTTGAGGGCAACCAGGCCGTCGACGTCATCTTCTACAACCGCGATGACGGCGCCGAGCATTACAGCGCCACCGAAACCCTGCTGCGCCAAGGCGGCATCTACCTGACCACGGGCTCGGTGCTGTACAGCGACGACGGCCATCCCATGCTCACCATCGTCGCCGACACCTGCGGCCGCCACGACACCCTGGGGGGTGCCTGCGCGGCCGAGAGCAACACGGTGCGCTACGCATTGCAGAAGAAGTTCATGCACAGTTGCCGCGACAATTACCTGACCGCGCTGCAGCACGCCGACATTGGCCTCGGCAAGCGCGACCTGGTGCCTAACATCAATTTTTTCATGAACGTGCCGGTGACCGAGTCGGGCGACCTGACTTTCGCCGACGGCGTGTCTGCGCCCGGCAAGTACGTCGAGCTGCGCGCCGAGATGAACCTGTGGATGCTGGTCTCCAACTGTCCCCAGTTGAACAATCCATGCAATGCGTATAACCCGACACCGGCCCGCTTCCTGCTCTGGAACCCTTAGTCGACCCGGCCCGGGACGACCCATGCCGGCAATGAAAAGAGGTGGGACGCCCCACACAGGTGACACATGTTCAAGAAAGTCCTGATCGCCAACCGCGGCGCCATCGCCTGCCGCATCATCCGCACCCTGCGCAGCATGGGGGTGAAGTCGGTCGCCGTGTATTCCGAGGCAGACCGCCATTCGCTGCACGTGCGGCTGGCCGACGAAGCCGTCGAGATCGGCCCCGCGCCGGCGGCGCAAAGCTACCTGCGCGCCGAAAAAATTCTCGAAGCGGCCAAAGCCACCGGCGCCCAGGCCATCCATCCCGGCTACGGCTTCCTGTCCGAGAACCCAGGCTTCGCCGAGGACTGCGCCGCGGCCGGCATCGCCTTCATCGGCCCCAGCCCGGAGCAGATGCGCGCCTTCGGTCTCAAGCACACCGCGCGCGATCTGGCTGAGCACAACAAAGTGCCGTTGCTGCCGGGTTCCGGCCTGCTCGCCGACGCCGGTCACGCCCAGGCCGAAGCCGCACGCATCGGCTACCCGGTGATGCTGAAGAGCACCGCCGGCGGCGGCGGCATCGGCATGCGCCTGATCTGGAGCGCGGACGAACTGGTCGAAGCCTTCCAGTCGGTCGAGCGGCTGGCGCGCGCCAACTTCAAGGAGGCCGGTATCTTCCTCGAGAAGTACGTCGAGCACGCGCGCCACATCGAGGTGCAGATCTTCGGCGATGGCAAAGGTCATGTCGTCGCGCTGGGAGAACGCGACTGTTCGGTGCAGCGGCGCAACCAGAAGGTCATCGAGGAAACCCCGGCACCCGGCCTCACCGATAGTCAGCGTTCGAGCCTGCTCGCCACCGCCGTGCGACTCGGCGAAGCCGTAGGCTACCGCTCCGCCGGCACGGTCGAATTCGTCTACGACACCTTGAGCGGCGAATTTTATTTCCTGGAAGTGAATACGCGGCTGCAGGTCGAGCACGGCGTCACCGAGGAAGTCACCGGCGTCGATCTGGTCGAATGGATGGTGCGCGAGGCTGCCGGCGAACTCGATCTTGCCGGCTTCAAGGCCGAACCCAGGGGCGCGTCGATGCAGGTTCGCCTCTATGCCGAAGACCCGGGCAAGGACTTCCAGCCCGCCGCCGGCGTGCTGACCGAAGTCGTGTTCCCGGCCGACGCGCGCATCGAAACCTGGGTCGAGCGCGGCTCGGACGTGCCGCCGTTCTACGATCCGATGGTGGCGAAGATCATCGTCAAAGGCCGCGACCGCGCCGAGGCGCTGGAAAACATGCAGCAGGTGTTGGCGAATACCCGCGTCGCCGGCATCGAGACCAACCTCGGCTACCTTGAACAAATTGTGCGCGATGCGGTGTTCATCGAAGGGCGCCAGACCACGCGCTACCTCAACGCCTTCCACTACCGCCCCTCGACCATCGACGTCATCGAGCCCGGCGTGCAGAGCAGCATTCAGGACTGGCCGGGCCGCACCGGCTACTGGGACGTCGGCGTGCCGCCGTCGGGCCCGATGGATGCGCTGGCGCTGCGGCTTGCCAACAAGCTCGCAGGCAACGAAGAGGGCGCGGCCGCACTCGAATTGACCGTCGCCGGCCCCACGCTGCGTTTCAACTGCGACGCGCGGATCGCGCTGGCCGGCGCCGACATGGGCGCCGAGCTCGACGGCGTTTCGATTGGCAACTGGGCTGCGCATGCGGTGAAGGCCGGCTCGATCCTGAAACTCGGCGCGATCGAGGACACCGGCTGTCGTACCTACCTCGCGGTGCGCGGCGGCTTCGACGTGCCGGAGTATCTCGGCAGCCAATCCACCTTCACCCTCGGCCAGTTCGGCGGCCACGCCGGCCGCACGCTGCGGGTCGGCGACGTGCTGCACCTGGCCACGCCCCCAGTAGGAGCGACCTCCAGGTCGCGATCAGGCACCGAGGCGACGGCCACGGCGGATCGCGGCCTGGAGGCCGCTCCTACTGGGCTGATCCCCGTCTACAGCCACGCCTGGGAAATCGGCGTTCTGTACGGCCCGCACGGCGCACCGGATTTCTTCACCGACGCCGACATCGAGATGTTCTTCGCCACCGACTGGGAAGTGCATTACAACTCCAGCCGCACCGGCGTGCGCCTGATCGGCCCGCGCCCGCAGTGGGCACGCAATGACGGCGGCGAAGCCGGCCTGCATCCGTCCAACATCCACGACAACGCCTACGCCATCGGCGCGGTCGACTTCACCGGCGACATGCCGGTGATCCTCGGCCCGGACGGCCCCAGCCTCGGCGGCTTCGTCTGCCCGGCCACCATCGTGCAGGCCGAGCTGTGGAAGATGGGGCAGCTGCGCCCGGGCGATACGGTGCGCTTCAAGCGTTTGAGCCAAGCTCAGGCCGAGCGCATGGAAGCGGCGCAGGATGCCGCCATCGCTACATTGTCATTCCGGGCTGCGACCCGGAATCCAGAAAATCAAGACTGGATCCCGGCGTCCGCCGGGATGACGACAGAGGGTTCCGCCGCAGCCCGGAATGACGACGCCCTCGCCGAACCCATCCTCCACCGCACCCCCGAAACCGACAACCCCGTCGCCGTGGTCTACCGCCGCGCCGGCGACAAATACCTGCTCGTCGAATACGGCCCGCTGGTGCTCGACCTCAACCTGCGCTTCCGCGTGCATGCGCTGATGACGCATCTTCAGGCGATGGCCGTGCCCGGCATCCTCGACCTCACCCCTGGCATCCGCTCGCTGCAGGTGCACTACGATTCGCGAGTGCTGCCGCTGTCCGGATTGATGGACCTGCTGCTGGCGGCGGAAAAGGCGCTGCCGGCGATCGAGGACATGCAGGTGCCGACGCGCATCGTGCACATCCCGCTGTCGTGGGACGACGCCGCCACCAAGCTCGCGATCGAGAAATACATGCAGTCGGTGCGCAAGGACGCGCCCTGGTGCCCGAGCAACATCGAGTTCATCCGCCGCATCAATGGGCTCGAATCCATAGAAGAGGTGAAACGCATCGTCTTCGACGCCAGCTACCTGGTGATGGGCCTGGGCGACGTCTACCTCGGCGCGCCGGTGGCCACACCGGTCGACCCGCGCCATCGCCTCGTCACCACCAAGTACAACCCCGCCCGCACCTGGACCCCGGAAAATGCCGTCGGCATCGGCGGCGCCTATATGTGCGTCTACGGCATGGAAGGCCCCGGCGGCTACCAGTTCGTCGGCCGCACGCTGCAGATGTGGAACCGCTGGCGCCAGACCGCCGACTTCACCGATGGCAAGCCGTGGCTGCTGCGCTTTTTCGACCAGGTGCGCTTCTTTCCGGTAAGCGCGGATGAACTGCTGAAAATCCGCGAGGACTTTCCGCTCGGCCGCTACCAGCTGAAGATCGAGGAAACCACCTTCAGCCTGCGCGAGTACAACCAGTTCCTCGCAGACAACAGCGCGTCCATCACCGCCTTCAAGACGCAGCAGCAGGCCTCGTTCGACGCCGAGCGCGAACGCTGGCGCGCGAGCGGCCAGGCCGAATACGCGAGCGACCTGACGGTGGCCGAAGCCGCGCCCGACAGCGAACTCGACCTGCCCGAAAACGGCCGCGCCATCGCCAGCCACGTCGCCGGCAACGTGTGGAAGGTGGAAGTGGAAGAGGGCGCCGCAGTGAAGCAGGGCGACCCGCTCGTCATCGTCGAATCGATGAAGATGGAATTCGCCGTGATGGCGCCATGCGACGGCCGCATCCACAAGGTGTTCTGCCGCGAAGGCGGGCAGGTCTCCGCCGGGCAGGATCTGCTGGTGCTGGTGAGCGAGTGAGGAATAGACAATGAAACCATCGCTCGACATCGCCACCCTACGCCAGCGCTATCAGTCCGGCGAACTCACGCCGCTTGCAGTGGTGGACGACCTGCTCGGCCGTCTGAGCAGCGAAGACGCACATCACATCTGGATCAGCCGTCTCGATGCCGACGCCCTGCGCGCCTATGCGAGAAATCTCGAAGGTCAGGACATCGCCAGCCTGCCGCTCTACGGCATCCCCTTTGCCATCAAGGACAACATCGACCTCGTCGGCCTGCCCACCACCGCCGGCTGCCCCGAATATGCCTACGCGCCGCAGCGTCACGCCACCGTCGTACAGCGCCTGATCGACGCCGGCGCGATTCCCTTGGGCAAAACCAACCTCGATCAGTTCGCCACCGGCTTGAACGGCACCCGCTCACCCTACGGCGCCTGCCTCAACGCCTTCAATCCCGACTTCATTTCCGGCGGTTCCAGCTCCGGTTCGGCCGTCGCCGTGGCGCTCGGGCTGGCGAGCTTCTCGCTCGGCACCGACACCGCCGGCTCCGGCCGCGTGCCCGCTGCGTTCAACAATCTGGTCGGCCACAAGCCGAGTTGCGGCGCGCTGTCCACGCGCGGTGTGGTGCCCGCCTGCCGCTCGCTCGATGCCGTGTCGATCTTCGCGCTCACCGCCGAGGACGCCGAGCACGTGCTGGCGGTGGCCGCCGGATTCGATGCCGAGGATGAATATTCGCGGCCGCTGGCACCGCACGGTTTCGACTTCGGCCGAGCGGCCGACTTCCGTTTCGGCGTGCCGATGGCGAAAGACCTGGAGTTCTTCGGCAACGCCGAGGCGGAGCGGCTGTTCGGCGCAGCGGTGGAACGATTGAAAGCGTTGGGCGGCACGCCGGTGGAAGTCGACCTTGTCCCCTTCCTCGAAACCGCGCGCCTGCTCTACGGCGGCCCCTGGGTCGCCGAGCGTTACCTCGCCATCCGCGAATTTTTCGACGCGCAGCCCGAGAAAGTCTTTCCGCCGGTGCGCGAAATCATCGCCGGCGGACGTGAATACAGCGCTGCCGATACCTTCGCCCATCTCTACACGCTGCGCGCGTTCAAGCGCGTGTGCGATGCCGTGTGGAACGACATCGACGTCATGCTCACCCCCACCGCCGGCACGATTTACCGCGTGGACGAGATGCAGGCCGACCCCATCCGCCTCAACGCCAACCTCGGCTATTACACCAACTTCATGAACCTGCTCGACCTCGCCGCCACCGCGGTGCCGGCCGGGTTCCAGAACGACGGCCTGCCGTTCGGCGTGACCCTGATTTCGCCGCCGCACCAGGACGGTCCGCTGCTGCATCTGGCGTCAAAAATGCAGCAGGCGCTGGGTGGCAAGCTCGGCGCCACCGACCACGCGCTGCCGCCGGCAGAGAGTTTGAATCTGTTGCCGGATGGCCAGGTTCGCGTCGCCGTCGTCGGCGCCCACCTCTCCGGCCTGCCGCTCAACCACCAGCTCACCGAGCGCAACGCGCGGCTGGTGAGTGCCACGCAGACCGCACCGACATACCGCTTCTACGCCCTGCCCGACGGCAAGCGCCCCGGCCTCATCAAGGTGGAAGCGGGCGGCGCATCGATCGCCTGCGAAGTCTGGGACATGCCCGC
This sequence comes from Gammaproteobacteria bacterium, assembly GCA_018820765.1. Lineage (GTDB taxonomy): Bacteria > Pseudomonadota > Gammaproteobacteria > Burkholderiales > Thiobacillaceae > Thiobacillus. The sequence continues at coordinate 167,047 of JAHJNN010000017.1, read as the reverse complement.
CAGCCAGTTCGGTTCCTTCGTCGCAGGCATCCCAGCGCCGCTCGGCATCGGCAAACTGGAGCTCGCCGATGGGTCGGCGGTGAACGGCTTCATCTGCGAAGGCATCGGCGTGGCCGACGCGCATGACATTACGGAGTCTGGGGGGTGGCGGGCGTGGCTGGCAGGGCGGGGGAGATAACGCCTGGCAGCGTGTCGGACTTGAAGAATCCTTTAAGTCCGACAGGCTGCTAACGGTTGAATTCTTCGATGCAGCTCTTCAGCGCGTCGACGTTTTTCGTATCCAGGTTGCAGTTGGCTACACTGCGCGTGCGCGGCCTGCTGCGTTCGGTATGGCGGCTGACCGGCGTTTCGCGCTGGGTGCTCCCCGAATCGCCGCCGCTTGCGACCAGCCCCGCGAGCTGCCTTTCCGCCGCGTCGAGCCGCTTCTGGCTCTCGGCGCCGGACTTCGCGTATTCGTCGAGCGTGGACGCCAGCTTGGCCTCGGTTTCGGTGCGTTTGGCCTGTTCGTCTGCCAGCGCTTTCAGGGCTTCGGCGGTGGATTTTTCGCTGTCCGCCAGTGCCGCTTCCATGCGTCGGCTTTCCGCAAGCTGCTCGCCGAGCAGGTTTTCGAGCAGGGCGTAGGAGTCGGAGGTGGATTCCCCGTATTCGGCAAGTGTCGCCGCCAGTTTTTTCTCCGCCGCGGTGCGCCTGGCCTGCTCATCCTCGAACGCTTTGCGGATGTCGGCGCTGGGTCGGGTCTTTTTCGCCAGCGCGGCTTCCAGGCGTTGGCTTTCCTCGAGTTGCAGGCCGAGCTGTTTCTGAAACTGGACGTAGGCCAGCGCACCGCCGCCCATGCCGCCCACCAGCATGACGCCGAGATAGATCAGGAGCGCGCGCAGGCGGCGTTTGGGCTTGGGGGCTGCGGCCTCGGCCGGCGGCGTGCCATCGCGATCGCGCGGGCGGTCGGACCGCGCTCGGGGCCTGTCCTCGTCTTCCTTGGGTTCCGGCACGCCGCCGGGACGCAGCTTCTGCAGCACCGAAATGGCGGCGTCGACCACGGCGGTGATGCGGGCGCGCACCCGGGTGCCCAGCGCGCGTTTGGCGTGCGCGAATACCGACTCTTCCGCGGCCGGCTCTTCAGTCGGGTCGCGGGAACGGCTGTTCTCGGCAGGAGGCTGCGACGGTTTCAAACAGGGCTCGCATCGGTGTCATGGCGGTAAGAGGAGTATCGGCCCGCGCGGCGAATAGTTGAATGCGCGGTCCGAATGGAGCGATTGCCCTGTCCGGGATCCGCCTAGTTTTGCTTCCGGTAATACCCCACCAGTTCGTTCTGCGCCAGGATGTGCCCCCGCATCGCTTTCTCCAGCGCGGCCTTGGTCGGCGGGCTCAGAACCGGCAGCACGGTGTCGAGCGCATACAGCGTGTGGACATAGCGATGGCGGCCGATGGGGGGGCAGGGGCCGCCGTAGCCTGCGTGCTTCCCGTCGTTGAGGCCCTCGCGCGCGCCCGCCGGCAGCCTGGGCGAGCGCGACACGCCGGCCTCGAGGCCGGGGGTGCCTGGCGGCAGGTTGTACAGCACCCAGTGCACCCAGGTCATTTTCGGCGCGGCCGGGTCGGGCGCGTCGGGGTCGTCGACGATCAGCGCCAGGCTTCGGGTTCCGGCCGGCACGCCGGACCACGCCAGCGGCGGCGACACGTCGCGGCCCTCGCAGGTATACAGGCTGGGGATGTCGGCATTGCGGGCGAATGCGTTCGAACTCAGTTCCATGGTGTGTTCCTTTCCGCGCTATGCGCCGGATCGGCTTGAAATATAGACGCCGGGCTGACCATGCGGAGAATTTGCAAACAGGAACAGTTCTCATTTATAGTGTTTGCATGAAGCCGCCTGCGCGCGGATCGGCTGGGGGATCTGAAGCTTGCGATTTGGAAAAAACATGTTGAACAAGAGCTTGATGGGCAGCGCGCTGGCGGCGCTGCTGATCCTCCCCGCCCTGGCCGACAAGCCGACAGCCAGCCAGAGGACCGTGAAGGCGAAGCTGGGCCAGGCGCTGTTCTTCGATCCCAGCCTGTCCTCGCCGCCGGGCCAGTCGTGCGCCACCTGCCACGACGCGGGCGCGGCCCTGACCGATCCCGACCGCCGGCTGCCGGTGTCGAAAGGCGTCCTTCCCGGCCGCGTCGGCAACCGCAACACGCCCACGGCCCGGTATGCCGTCTTCAGCCCGGCCTTCCATTTCGACAAGGAGGATGGCCTGTATGTCGGCGGCCAGTTTCTCGACGGCCGGGCCGCCACCCTCGAGGAGCAGGCCAAGGGGCCGTTCCTGAATCCGCTGGAAATGGCCAATCCGGACGCGAAGCGCGTGGTGGAGAAGGTGCGCCGCGCAGCCTACCGTGACCAGTTCGACGCGGTGTTCGGCAAGGGCGCACTCGACGACCCGGAGCGCGCCTACGAACGCATTGCCGAGGCGCTGGCCGCATTCGAGCGCACCCCGCAGTTCAGCCCTTTCTCGTCGAAGTACGACGCCTGGCTCGCCGGCAAGGCGAAGCTGACGAAACAGGAATTGCGCGGCCTGCGGCTGTTCGAGGCGGAGAACAAGGGCAACTGTGCGGCCTGCCATCCCAGCAAGCCGGGCCCCAGGGGCGAGCCGCCGCTGTTCACCGATTTCACCTACGACAACCTTGGGGTGCCGCGCAATCCCGACAACCCCTTCTACACGCTGCCGGCGCAGCTCAACCCGGCCGGGTTGAACTGGGTCGACCGCGGCCTCGGGGCCACCGTGAACAAGCGCTCCGAGGACGGCAAGTTCAAGGTGCCGACCCTGCGCAACATCGAGCTGACCGGCCCCTACATGCACAACGGCTACTTCAGGACCCTGCGCGGCACGGTGGCGTTCTACAACGACCGCGACAGGAAGCCGCGCTGCGGCACGGACCGGGTCGCCGAGGAGGCCGCATTGAACGGGAAATGCTGGCCGGCGCCGGAGGTGGCCGCCAACGTCAACCGCGACGAACTGGGCGACCTGGGACTGAGCGAGCGCGAAATCGACGACATCGTCGCCTTCATGAAGACCCTGACCGACGGCTGGCAGGGCGCGAAAGGCAAGCCCTAGGGAAGGCCGGCGCTTTCCCACGTCCGACGGCTATGATGAACGCAGTGACAGGCGCATTCCCCACTTCACAGGAGCCATTGATGAGTACACGTGACGAGTTCGTTCGCAAGATGCATTCCCTGCTGGACAAGGGGAATGCCGAAATCGATGCGCTCGAGGCCAAGGCGGAGCACGCCGAGGCCGGCGCGCGCGACGCCTATCACAAGCAGATCGCCGCGTTGCGCACCAAACAGGAAGAGGCCCGCGCCAGGTTGGAGTCGCTGCGCACGGCAGGTGAGGGCGCCTGGCAGGATATGAAGGCCGGCGTCGATATAGCCTGGGAGGCCATCGCCGAGGCGATCGACTCCGCCAAGTCCCGCATCAAAAAATGAAATCCGTTTCGTGGCCGGCGGTTTGGCGGGGCGCGGCAAGGGCGCTTCGGCAACGGCAGTCGGCGCTCGTCGGGCCGCGCAGCAGGGCCTCCATCCCGGCGGCGGGAACCGGCCGGCTGAAGTAGTAGCCCTGCAGCTCGTCGCAGCCGTGCTGCCGCAGAAAATCGAGGTGCGCGGACGTTTCCACACCCTCGGCCACCACCTTGAGTCCGAGCGCATGCCCGAGGGTGATGATGGCGCGCACGATGGCGGCATCGTCGGGGTCGCTGTCGATATCGCGCACGAAGCTCTTGTCGACCTTGAGGCGATCGACCGGAAAGCGCTTGAGATAGCTCAGGCTCGAATAGCCGGTGCCGAAGTCGTCCACGGCGATGTCGACGCCGAGTTTTTTCAGGGCCTGCATGGCGACGTTGATGCGTTCGGCGTCCTGCATGACGAAGGATTCGGTCAGCTCCAGTTCCAGATACGCCGGATCGAGTGCGGCCTGCGCCAGCGCGTCCGCCACCGAGGACACCAGGCCGGCATGGCGGAACTGGATCGGCGACAGGTTCACCGAGATGCTGATGGGCGGCAGGCCGACGCGCTGCCAGGCGCTGTTCTGGCGGCAGGCCTCCGCAAGGATCCACTGGCCGATGGGGATGATGAGCCCGGTTTCCTCGGCGATCGAGATGAAGCTGTCGGGCGGGATCAGGCCCTTGCCCGGGCAGTCCCAGCGGATCAGCGCCTCGGCGCCGATGATGCGGCCGCTGGCGACTTCGATGCGCGGCTGGTAGTAGACGCGGAATTCGTCGCGCTCCAGCGCGTGGCGCAGGCTGTTTTCCAGTTCCAGGCGTTCGCTGATCGCCTGATTCAGTTCGGGCGTGTAGAAGTGGTAGGTGCCGCGCCCGGAAGCCTTGGCCTTGTACATGGCGGCGTCGGCGCAGCGCAGCAGCGCGTCGGGATCGTCGCCGTCCTGCGGGTAGCAGCTGATGCCGACGCTGCAACTGAGCCCGTATTCCTGACCCTCGTCCACCCAGGGCTGCGAGATCACCTCGAGCAGGCGGCTGACGATGGCGATGATTTCGTGCTCGTCGTGCTGCTCGGTGAGCACGATGACGAACTCGTCGCCGCCCTGGCGCGCCACGCTGTCGTGGCCGCGAATGCAGCCGATCAGCCGGTCGGCGACCTCCAGCAGCAGGCGGTCGCCGACGTGGTGGCCGAGGCTGTCGTTGATCAGCTTGAAGTGGTCGAGGTCGACGAAGACCACCGCGACCTGATGGCCGTCGCGCTGTGCCTTGCCGATGGCCTGCTCGATGCGGTCGCGCAGCAGCGAGCGGTTGGGCAGGCCGGTCAGGCTGTCGTGGCTGGCCTGGTATTCGAGCTCGGCATCGTGCTGCTTGCGCTCGGTGACGTCGACCACGGTGCCTTCGAAAAGCTGCACGCTGCCGTCGGCATCTTTCACTGCGCGCGCGTTCTCGGATATCCAGATGATGCGGCCGTCGCAGTGGTAGACCTGCGACTCGAAATTGCGCACCGCGCCCTGTTCCTGCATCAGGCGCACGAATTCGGCGCGCCGCTCCGGCAGCACGTAGAGCTGGCGCGGAATATCGTGCAGGTGCGCGATCAGCGCGTCCGGCGAGTCGTGGCCGTAGATGCGAGCGAGCGCCGGATTGGCGTTGAGATAGCGGCCTTCCGGTGTGGTCTGGAAGATGCCTTCGGTGGCGTGCTCGAACAGGCTGCGGTAGCGCCTTACCGCTTCGTGCAGCGCCTCGTTGGCGGCCATGCGCTCGGAAATGTCCTGGATGAAGCCCTCGATCCAGGCCAGCTGGCCGTGCGCGTTGCGCAGGCCGACGCCGCGCTCCAGCACCCAGCGCACGCGGCCGTCGGCATGACGGATGCGGTATTCCACGTCGAAGGCTTCCCCGGCGTCGAGCGCGACGTGAATGGCGCGGCCGACGCGCTCGCGATCCTCCGGCAGGGTCATCTGGTCGTACGACACGCGGGTGTTGAACACCAGTTCGTCGGGACGGTAGCCGGTGAGCTTGTGGCAGCCTTCGCTGACGTATTCCATGGTCCAGATCGCGTCGGTGCGGCAGCGGTAGATCATGCCGACCAGGTTGTCGGTGATGGTGGTGAGCAGGCGCGTGATGTCGAGCGGCGCGGCGATATCCGTCGCGGCCGGATCGTCATCCGTGGGAGGGGCCCATCTATTCATGGAGGTCGGAAAAGCGCCGCATGGTCTTGGTTTGCCGGAATGTCAGGTCGCGGGTGTGCCGCAGTGCAGCCCGCCTTTGATAAAAGCAACGGCTATGCCAGGCGCATCGCCGTTGCCGGGGGTAGGGCGCGCGGTGGCCAACGCCGCATGACGCCGCCGCCGCGCGGAACGGCGCCGGCGATGCGTGAGCAGATTTGGTGCGAGATGCGTTCCGCCGTGCACCAAAGCGGGGTGCGCTCTTTTTAATTGGGTGGCTTTTCGGTAGGCTTCGCGCTAATCCAAGGAAAACCGACCCCATGCACTTCACCCCCGAAACCTTCCGCGCCTGGCCGACCAAGCGCATTACCCTGCTCGGCATGTCCGGCGTCGGCAAGACGCACATCTCGTCCATGCTGCGGGGCCACGACTGGTTCCACTTTTCCGGCGACTACCGCATCGGCACGCGTTATCTGGACGAGCCGATCCTCGACCTGATCAAGCAGCAGGCGATGCAGGTGCCTTTCCTGCGCGACCTGTTGCGGCGCGACTGGATCGACATCAAGAACAACATCAAGATCCACGACCTGGGTCCGGTGCTGACCTTCGTCGGCAAGCTCGGCGGGCCGGAGTGGGGCGGGCTGCCGCTCGACGAGTTCTCGCGCCGCCAGGCCGCGTATCGCGACGCCGAGATCGCCGCCATGAAAGACGTGCCGGGCTTCATCCGCAAGGGCCAGGAAATCTACGGCTATCCGCACTTCGTCAACGACGTCGGCGGCAGCCTGTGCGAGCTGGACGAGCCCGGCGTGGTCGAATTGCTGGCGGAGCACACGCTGATCCTCTACATCCAGACCACCTCGCGCGAGGAAGAGGACACGCTGATCCGCCGCGCGCAGTCCGACCCCAAACCGCTGTATTTCCGCCCGGCCTTTCTCGCCGAGCAGCTGCCGGTCTATCTGAAGGAAATGGGCATCGAATTCGTGGCGGAGGTGGAGCCCGACGATTTCGCACGCTGGGTGTTTCCGCGGCTGTTTCATTCGCGCATCCCGCGCTACGAGGCGATCGCGCAGCCGCACGGCTACACGGTGACCTCGCAGGAAGTGGCGCAGGTGCGCGACGAGCGCGATTTCCTCGCGCTGCTGGAAACCGCGATTGCGCGGAAAGAGTCAGCGGCCAGGAATCAGGGGTCAGGGGGGTTGAATGCCGCTGGTCGCGCATAACGCGCTCCCCACCTTCGACCGCCTGCGCCGCGACGGCATCACGGTGTTGTCGACCGAGCGAGCGGCTCATCAGGAAATCCGCGAGCTGCATGTCGGTCTCCTGAATATGATGCCGGACGCGGCGCTGGAGGCGACCGAGCGGCAGTTCTACCGGCTGGTCGGCGAGTCCAACCCGATCGCGCAGTTCTACATGCATCCCTTCACCCTGCCGACACTGCCGCGCGGTGAAGCGGCGCAGGCGCACATCGCGCAGTTCTACGAGTCCTTCGAGGACATCCGTGCGGCGGGGCTCGACGCGCTCATCATCACCGGCGCCAACGTCAGCCATCCGAATCTGGCCGACGAGGCGTTCTGGGAGCCGCTGATCGAGGTGATCGACTGGGCCTGGGACAACGTGACCTCGACCCTGTGCTCGTGCCTCGCCACCCATGCGGTGATGCAGTTCCGCCATGGCCAGACGCGGGTGAAACAGGCGCACAAGATCTGGGGCGTGTATGAACACCGCGTGACCGACGGCCGCCACCCGCTGGTGGCCGACGTCAACACCCGCTTCGACGTGCCGCATTCGCGCTGGAACGACATATCGCGCGCGCAGTTCGAGGCGGCCGGGGTCAAGGTGCTGGCCGAAAGCGCTGAGGGTGGCGTGCATCTGGCGGTGAGCCACGACGGCCTGCGCACGGTGTTTTTCCAGGGCCACCCCGAATACGACACGGTGTCGCTGCTGAAGGAATACAAGCGCGACCTGCTGCTGGCCGCCGCCGGCAAGCTGCCCGCGTTCCCGCCGTTCCCGGCGCGCTATTTCAACCGCCAGGCGCAGGCGCTGCTGGCCGAGTTCGGCCGACGCATGCAGGCGGGCGAGGCGCTGGCCTTCCCGGAATCGCACCTGCTGCCGCTGCTCGACAACACCTGGCACGACACCGCCGAGGGGGTGGTCGGCAACTGGATCGGCTGCGTCTACCAGGTCACCCATCGCGAGCGCGGGCTGCCCTTCATGCCCGGCATCGACCCGAGCAACCCGCTCAATCTCCCATGACGGCGGCAAGCGCGCACTTCGACGAGGAACAGGGCGCGCTGATCGCCAGCGGCGTCTGGCATGCCGAAGCGGCCGCCGCGTTGCCGAACCTGGCCGGCAAGACCGTGCGTGTCGTCGACGGCGCCGGCGTCACCCAGCTCGACACCAACGGCGCATGGCTGCTGCTCGCCGCCGCCCGCCCGCATGCGGACGGCCCGCTGCCCGAGCTGCGCGCCTTTCAGCCGCAGCATCGGGCGTTGTTCAAGCTGGTGGCGCAGCACGGCGCGGCCACGGCGGCGCAACCCGCGCCGACCGGCGAGGGCCTGCGTGCGCTGACCGGGCGCAGCACCCTGGCGATATGGGGGCATCTCACCGGGCTGCTCGATTTCATCGGCCGGCTGTTTCTCGAGACCGCGTCGTTGATACGGCATCCGGGCCGCTGGCGCTGGCGCGAACTCAGCGCCCAGGTGCGCGACATATTCGTCGGCGCCATCCCCATCGTGTCCGGCATGCTCTTCCTGCTCGGCGTGGTGTTCGCCTACCTGCTGGGCGACCAGGCGCAGCAGTACGGCGCCAACATCTTTGTCGTCGACGGCCTGCTCGCCGCGATCCTGCGCGAGATTTCGCCGGTCATCGTCGCGGTGCTGGTGGCCGGACGCACCGGTGCGGCCATCACGGCGCAGATCGGCACCATGAAGGTGACCGAGGAAATCGACGCCATCACCACGCTCGGTCTGTCGCCGCTGGCAGTGCTGGTGATCCCGCGCATTCTCGCGCTGCTGCTCGCCATGCCGCTGCTGGTGTTCATCGGCGACGTCGCCGGGGTCGCCGGCGGCATGCTGGTGGCAAAGCAGCAGCTGGATATCTCCATTCACATGTTCATGGACCGGATGGCCGACGTGCTGCTGCTGAAGACCCTGGTGGTGGGGCTGGGCAAGGCGCCGGTGTTCGCCATCTTCATCGCGCTGATCGCGTGCCGCATGGGACTGGCGGTCACCCGCGACTCGCGCAGCGTCGGCGCCAACACCACCTCCACCGTGGTGCAGAGCCTGGTCGCCATCATCATTCTCAACGCGATCTTCGCCGTCGCATTCGTGCAGCTGGGCATTTAACCTAGGAACCGCAGTTGACCGCTCATCGCCTTAATGGACATCAGCATCAATACAGGGTCGTCAGCATACAATGTGGCCGGCTTTCAGACTCAATCCGCTACGCACCCGCTGGCCCGCCTGGTCGCGCGCCTGTCTTTGTCGCTCGTCGTTGCAGGCAGCAGCCTGCCGTCCACCCGCAAGGGGCGGGCCGTGGCTGTAAAGCCGCTGAAGCGGCAACAGCCACGCTCTCCTCGCTTCGCGACAGACACTCGCCCAGACGCACCATCGGGTGCGCCCAACTACGGTTTCTAGGTTAATGGGCGACAACGTCATCGAGGTCCGGGATGTCTCCACCACGCTGGGCGGGCACGCGATCCATCGCAAGCTCAATCTGTCCGTGGCGCGCGGCGAGGTGATCGCGCTGATCGGCGGCAGTGGCACCGGTAAATCGGTGCTGCTGCGCGAAATCATCGGTTTGCTGCGGCCGCAGGCGGGCCGCATCGAGCTGTTCGGACAGTCGGTGTGGGACAGCACGGCGCAGCAGATGAACGTGCTGCGCAAACGCTTCGGTGTGCTGTTCCAGGACGGCGCGCTGTTCTCCTCGCTCTCGGTGGAGGACAACGTCGCCGTCCCCCTGTTCGAGCATACCCGTCTGCCGCACGCCACGTGCCGCCAGATGGCGCGGCTCAAGCTGGCGCTGGCGGGGCTGCCGCCGGACACGGCCAGAAAACGGCCGAGCGAGCTCTCCGGCGGCATGCGGAAGCGGGTGGCGCTGGCGCGCGCGCTTGCGCTCGACCCCGAGCTGCTGTTCCTCGACGAGCCGACCTCCGGCCTCGACCCGATTTCCGCGCGCGCATTCGATTCGCTGATCCGGCTGCTGGCCGACAGCCTCGGCCTCACCGTATTCCTCGTCACCCACGACTTGGATACACTGTTTTCGATTATCGACCGTGTCATCGTGCTGGCGGACGGCCGCGTGCTCGGCAGCGGCAGCGTGGCCGAACTGAAACACATCGACGATCCGTGGCTGCGCGACTATTTCGCCGCGCGGGCGTCGGAGGAGAGAATGGCGCATGGAAACTGAAGGCCGCTATACCCTGGTGGGCACCCTGGTGCTGGCGGTGATCGCGCTGATGACGGTCGCCATCGTGTGGCTGGGCGGCATCGCCGACACCATCGCGTACCAGACCTACACCCTGTACTTCAAGCAGCAGTCGCTCGACGGACTGGCGATCGGCAGTCCGGTGAAGATGCGCGGCATCAAGGTCGGCGTAGTCGACAGCTACCGTTTTGCCCAGGGCGGCGACGAAGCAGTCAGCGTCACCGCGCGCATCGACGAGGGCGTTCCGGTCCACGTTGGCGCCGAGGCCTACATCAAGCGCAACCTGGTCACCGGCATCGCCTCGGTTGAAATCAATAACGGCCCGAGCAGCAGTCCCCTGCTCGACGAGGCGCCCAAGGGCGAGCGCTATCCGGTCATCGCAGAGGGCAGTTCCGACATCGACAAGGTCGCCACCGCCCTTTCGCGGCTGGCGGTCAACGGCGCCCAGGTGCTGGAGAAAATGAATACCCTGCTGTCCGACGACAACCAGCGCGCGGTCAACCGGACGCTGGCCAATCTCAACGAACTGTCGACCCATCTCGCCGCCAACAAGGGAAACCTCACTGCCGCGGTGCAGGGCATCCGCGACGCCTCCGAGGAGTTCCGCCTGGCCAGCGCCAGCGTCGGCCAGGCCGCCACCCGCGCCGAGGGCAGCATCGTCAGCATCGGCCAGAACGCCGATGCTGCGCTGCAGGAAGCCGCCCTTGCGATGGAAAAGCTGCAGCACGACGCCGGCCTCATTTCTGCGCAAATCCAGCAGCTCACCGAAACCGGCACGCTCGAATTGACCAACGTCAGCCGCGATATCCGCACCAGCGCCGACGTGCTCACCACCGCCGGACAGCGCCTGTCCAACCCGCGCACCATCCTGTTCGGCCCCGGCCAGCAGCAGCTCGGCCCCGGAGAAAAAATGCCATGAAACGAGGTTTCGTCCTTGCCGCGCTGGCGCTGGCGCTGACCGGCTGCGTCAATCTGGGCTCCCGCACCGGTACGCCCACCGTGGTGTACTACGTGCTGAACGACGCGGCTCCCGCCGCCGCCGAGGCCGCTTCCGTCCGCGCCGACGCGCCTACCCTGCTGGTGCTCGACACCGCCACCGGCAGCTTTTACGACACCGATCAGCTCATCTTCAGCCGTCGCGCCGGCACGCGCGGCCAATACCAGCTGGCGCGCTGGACCGAACGTCCCGGCAAGCGCTTTTCCAACCTGATGCGGGCGCGGCTCGACCGCCAGGGCGTGTGGCATGTCAGTGCCGCCGGCGGCTATGTGCGCGGCGACGTGCTGCTGGATACCGAACTGGTCGAGTTCTATCACGATGCCGTCAGCCAGCCGGGCACGGTGCGGCTGGTGCTGCGCGCCGAACTGGTGGACCTGAAGCAGCGCAAGCTGCTGGGTCGGCGGGTGTTCGAACAGCAGGTGGCGCTGACGACCTACGATGCGGCCGGCGCGGCGCAGGCATCCAGCCAGGCAGTCAGCCGGGCGCTCGACGAATTGACCGCCTGGCTCGCTACGCTGCAATAAGCGACCTAGAATTCAGTCAGCATCGCCACAACAAAAGGAGAGAGACCATGAAGCGCCTGCTTACCGCACTGTGCCTGTGTTCCGTCGCTGCCGTCGCCCACGCCGAAATCGCGCAGAAATTCGGCCCGCTCGAAATCCACTACAACGCACTGACCACCGACGAGCTGCTGCCGGACGTTGCGCGCAGCTACAAGATCGAGCGCAGCAAGACGCGCGGACTGGTCACCATGTCGGTACTGATGCGGAACAAACTCGGCGCGCTGACGCCGGTGCCGGCCAAGATCTCCGTCTACGTCACCAACCTCAACCAGCAGCTGGCCAACATCACGATGCGCGAGATCAACGAGGGCACCGCGATCTACTACCTGGGCGAATTCCGCGTCGCGCCGCCCGACACGCTGAAATTCACCGCCGCCGTCGAAGTGGCCGGCGAACCGAAGCGCGAGATGGTCTTCACCCAGAAGTTCTACAAGTAAGCCCGAACCACGCAGCCCCGGAATCGGGGCTGTTTTTTCGGCGGCCCGCCTCAGGCGGACGTGAACGCCGAATAGGCCAGCGTCAGCAGGCCCCACACGCCGAAGCCCGCCACCGTCAGCCCGGCCGCGCGGCGCACCCACACCTGCTGCATGAAAGGCTGGATCTGCCGCGCGAACAGCCCCATGCCCAGCAGGTTCGGCAGGGTGCCGAGGCCGAACGCCAGCATCAGCGCCGCGCCCGAGGTGGCGCTGCCCGCCGCCACAGCCGACACCAGCACCGAATACACCAGCCCGCAAGGCAGCCAGCCCCAGGCCATGCCGGCCAGCAGCGCCTGCGGCAGCGACCTTACCGGCAGCAGTTTCTGGAACAGCGGCTTCACCCGGCGCCACACCACGCCGCCGGCACGCTCGAACACCAGCACCCACTGGTTGAAGCCGGCCAGGTACAGGCCAAGCAGAATCATCACGACCTGCGCCAGCACGAACAGCAAAGTCTGCACCGGCATGAATTCCGCCAGCTTGAGCGAGGCGCCGAGCGCCCCCGCCAGCGCGCCGAACAGGACATAGCTGGCGATGCGCCCGAGGTTGTAGGTCAGATGCATCCTGAACGGCGGCGTGCTGCCGTCGGCGCGGAAGGAAAAGGCCGCGACGATGCCGCCGCACATGCCGACGCAATGCACGCCGCCAAGAAGGCCCGCGAGCAGGGCGGTGAGGAGGGAAAATTCGATCATGTTTTCAGTTGGGTTCGGCGCGCGCCGAGTGTGCCGCGTATGGAACGGGGATTGCGACGGCAGTCGAGCACGGCGAGAACGATCGCGGTGTCGCCGTCGAAATCGTAATAAATCGCAAAGGGGAAACGCTTGGACAGGCTGCGATGCAGGCCCGACAGGGGCTTTGGATGAACGCCCGCATACAGCGCGAGCGCATCGATGTCGGAGAACAGGCTATCGAGAAAATACTGGCCGAGCCCCGCGGCCTGGGTTTCGTAGAATTCGAAACCAACCAGCAAATCCCGTTCGGCTGATGCGCCGATCCGCACTGCATGCATGGGCTGGGCTTAGCGTTCGGTCAGCTTGCGCAGTGCATCTTTGGCAGATTTCCAGTCACGGTGCTGGCCCTCTGCCAGTTCGCGCAGACGCGCTTCCAGCACGGCGGCGTGCCAGGGCGGACTCAATTCGGCTGCGTCGTCCTGGCATAGCGAATCCCACAATGACTCCATCGCGGCCAGACGTTCGGCCAGGGGCAGTTGGGTGAGGGCGTCGAGATTTGGCATGGCAAAAGATTAGCACATCAGCCCGGGGGCCGCTGTCGCCCTACCAGCCAAACCAGCAACAACACCGGAATCCCGATCAACGCGGTGCCGGTGAAGAAGTTCGCCCAGCCGTATGCATCGACGAACTCGCCGGAAAAGCCCGCGATGAATTTGGGCAACAGCAGCATGACCGAGGTGAACAGTGCGTACTGCGTCGCCGAATAGGCCTGGTTCACCAGGCCGGAGAGATAGGCGACGAAGGCGCTGGAGGCGATCCCCGCGGAGAGGTTATCTGCCGAAATGGTGAACACCAGCGCGCCGACGTCGTGCCCGCGCCCGGCCAGCCACACGAACAGCAGGTTGGTCGCCGCCGACAGCACCGCGCCGAGGAACAGCGTGCGCATCACGCCCATGCGCATCACCAGGAGGCCGCCGAGGCCTGCGCCGAGGATGGTCATGATCACGCCGTAGACCTTGGACACGGTGGCGACCTCGTCCTTGGTGAAGCCCATTTCCTGGTAGAAGGGATTGCTCATCACCCCCATCACCACGTCCGAGATGCGGTACACGGCGATCAGCGCCAGCATCAGCACGGCCTGCCACTTGTAGCGCTGGATGAAATCGATGAAGGGCGACAGCACCGCGCTGTGTAACCACGCCGTGGCAGTCAGCAGCCAGCCCGTGAGACCTGCCGCGGCAAACCGCTCCCGCGTGTGCGCCTCGCGCTCGACGGTGGAGTGGGCGATCTTCTTTTCAGGCTCGCGGATGGTCAGCGTGGTGAGGATGCCGACCGCCATCAGCGCCGCCATCACCGTGTACGCCACCTGCCAGGGCCGGAAGTCGTAGCTCGCCTCGGAGGGATCGAACGCCGCCGCGATCCACAGCGCGCCGGCGCCGGCGGTGATCATCGCGATGCGGTAGCCGGCCTGGTAGGTCGCCGCCATCGCGCCCTGCTTCTCGATCTCAACGGCTTCGATGCGATAGGCGTCGAGCGCGATGTCCTGCGTCGCGGAGGCGAAGGCGACTGCCAGCGCGAAGAACACCATGTGCGTCAGGTTCAGCACCGGGTCGGTATTTGCCATGCCCAGAAGCGCGGCGGCGATGCACACCTGCGACAGCAGCAGCCACGCCCGCCGCTTGCCCAGCCGCGCCGTCAGGAACGGCAGCGGCAGCCGGTCCACCAGCGGCGACCACAGGAACTTGAAGCCGTACGCCAGCCCCACCCAGCTCAAATGCCCGATCGTCGCGCGCGAGATGCCCGCCTCCGACAGCCAGAACGACAGCGTGCCCAGCACCAGCAGCAGCGGCAGCCCGGCGGAAAAGCCGAGGAACAGCATGCCGACGACGCGCGGGTGGGTGTAGACCGCAAGGGCGGCAAGCCAGGGGTGGAGGGGAGGCAACATGTTTGTAAGGGTTGTCAGTATCTTGTAGATAGGCAACTACAAAAACCTGCCTTCCACCGGTAGGGCATCCAATTTCCGGCCGTTGTCAGCAAGCTGGCGATGAAGGCTTGAGGGGGGTCATGCCGGCGGGTCGGTGACCTGACCCGCATCCGCCGCTGCCTTGAGAACGTACAGATTGTGCAGAAGGGCGGGGATGTCGGTTTGGATGATGCTCCAGAGCGTGTCGTTGTCGATGCCCAGGTAGCCGTGAATCAGCCGGTTGCGCGTGGCCACGATGCGGCGCCAGTCGATTTGAGTGGCGAATTGCCGTACGTGTTCAGGGATGTGCGTGGCGGCCTCGCCGACGAGTTCCAGATTGCGCAGGGTGGCGTCGTAGTTGAGCCCGCTTTGTTCGAAACGGCTTTGCTCCATTCCATGGGTGTAGGCCAGCACCTTTTCGGAGAATTCGATCATGTCGCTTACGTAAAAGCGCCATTCACGCAACACGGATGGCTTCCTTCTCGATGTAGGGGCGGAGCTCCGGGCGCAATGCCTTGTCGGTGACCAGATCGACCGGACAGCCGAACAGGTCTTCCAGATAAAACTGCAAACCGAAATAGCGGTCGGAGGTGGCCGGGCCGTCGAATTCAACCAGTATGTCGACGTCGCTTTTCCCCCGCGCCTCGTCGCGCACAGTGGAACCAAAGAGCGATAAATGCCGCACGCCGAAGCGCTGGCGCATTGCCTCCTGGTTATCCTGCAGCAGATGCAGTGCGGTCTGTTTTTTCATCGTGGCCTCGATGGGAGATTAAGCCTCGTAATCGTAATCGACAATGAGCGGCGCGTGGTCGGAAAAGCGCTGGTCCTTGTAGACGAAGGCGGATTTTGCGGTTTTCGCGATGCCGGGCGTCGCGATCTGGTAGTCGATGCGCCAGCCGACGTTCTTGGCCCAGGCCTGGCCGCGGTTGCTCCACCAGGTGTAGGCCTCGCCGGTGTGCTCCGGGTAAAGCGTGCGGTAGACGTCGACCCAGCCGAGTTCCTCGAACAAACGCGTCATCCAGGCGCGCTCCTCGGGCAGAAAGCCGGAATTCTTCTGGTTGGATTTCCAGTTCTTGAGGTCGATTTCCTTGTGGGCGATGTTCCAGTCGCCGCAGATGACGATTTCGCGGCCGCACTTGATGAGCGCTTCGAGGTGCGGGAAGAAGGCATCGAGGAAACGGAACTTGGCCTGCTGGCGCTCGTCGCTGCTGGAACCGGAGGGCTGGTAGAGCGAGATGACGGCCAGATTGCCGTAGTCGGCCTCGATGTAGCGGCCTTCCAGGTCGAATTCGGGCACGCCGAGACCTTCGATGATTTTCTGCGGCGCCTGGCGGGTGTAAACGCCGACGCCGCTGTAGCCTTTTTTCTCGGCGTAGTGGAAGGCGCCGCTGAGGCCGTCGCACCGGATGAATTCGGGCTTGAGGTCGGCCGCCTGCGCCTTGAGTTCCTGCACGCAGACGACGTCGGCATGTTGCGCGGGCAGCCAGTCGAAAAAGCCCTTGGTGGCGGCGGAACGGATGCCGTTGAGGTTGGCCGATATAATTCGCATCAAGATTGATTCAAGAAATTGTTAAAAATGTCCGATTACAAAGCCGAGTTTGTGGAATTCGCCATCGCGTCGCAGGTGCTGTGTTTTGGCGAGTTCAAGACCAAGGCGGGGCGCATGAGCCCCTATTTTTTTAATGCGGGGCTGTTCAACGACGGCGACAAGCTGAAGCGGCTGGGCGAATTTTACGCGAAAGCCATCGTCGACTCGGGGATCGCGTTCGACGTGCTGTTCGGCCCGGCCTACAAGGGCATTCCGCTGGCGGCGAGCATTGCGATCGCGCTGGCGGGCCTGGGCAGGAATGTGCCGTACGCCTACAACCGCAAGGAAGCCAAGGATCATGGCGAAGGCGGCACGGTGGTCGGCGCGAAACTGCAGGGCCGGGTGCTGATCGTAGACGACGTGATTTCGGCGGGCACCTCGGTGCGCGAGTCGGTGGACCTGATCCGCCACGCGGGCGCCGAGCCGGCGGGGGTGGTGATTGCGCTGGACCGGATGGAACGCGGCAGCGGCGAGAAATCCGCGGTGCAGGAAGTGCGCGAGCAATATGGAATCCCAGTGGTGGCGGTCGTCACGCTGGACAATCTGGTGGAGTTTCTGGAACGTGATGCACACAGACAACAAGAATTGCAGGCCGTGGCAGGCTACCGTTCGACGTACGGCGTTTAGCCTGCTGGCAGCAAGCCTGCTCGCCGCAGGGATGGCGCAGGCGGCGATGTACCGCTGGGTCGACGGCAACGGCCGCGTGCACTACAGCGACACGCCGCCGACGACCTACCAGAAAAGCGGCGGTGCCGAACTGAACAAGCAGGGTTTGGTGATCAAGCGCACGCAATCCGAAGCCGAGCGTCAGGCCGAAGCCGAACGCCTTGCCGAGCAGAAACGGATCCAGGCGGAACGGGACAAGCAGGCGCAGATCGATCGCGCCCTGACCCAGACCTACACGACCGAAGCGGAAATCGACCTGGCACGCGACCGCGCGCTGGAGCATCACAAGCTGGCGATCAAGGGCGCCCAGATCCGCGGCGAGGCCGTGGACAAAAACCTGGCCGACCTGCGTGCCCGCATTGCCCGGGTCGAGAAGGCCGGTCGCAAGGTCGGCCAGGGCTTGCAGGACCAACTGGCGCAGGCCAACAAAGAAAGTCAGGATCTCAAGCGCATCATCCAGAACAACGAGGCGGCCATGGAGACGGTGCGCGAGAAGTACGCAGCCGACAAGGCGCGTTTCCGGGAATTGACCGGCAAGCCGTAAGCAGCCGGTTTGAAGCGAACGGGCCGGGTATCCGGCCCGTTCGCTTTTTGTTTACTGAAGCTTGGCTTTCAGCAGCTCGTTGACCTGCGCCGGGTTGGCCTTGCCGCGGCTGGCCTTCATTACCTGGCCGACCAGGGCGTTGAAGGCCTTCTCCTTGCCGGAACGGAATTCTTCGACCGACTTCGGGTTGGCGGCGAGCACCTCGTCGACGATCTTCTCCAACTCGCCGGAATCGGACATCTGCTTCAGGCCGCGCGCCTCGATGATGGCGTCGACTTCGCCGGCGCCTTCCCACAGGCCTTCGAACACCTGCCTGGCGAGCTTGCCGGACAGCGTGCCGTCCTGGATGCGCGCGATCAGCGTGCCCAGACGGGCGGCCGACACCGGGCTTTGCGCGATGTCGAGCTCGGCCTTGTTGAGCGCGGCCGAGAGCTCGCCCATCACCCAGTTGGCGGCGAGCTTGCCCTGGCCACAGGCCTTCGCGGCCGCTTCGAAATAGTCGGCGAGCGCGCGCGATCCGGTCAGCACCGCCGCGTCGTAGGCGGACACGCCATAGTCGCGCTGGAAGCGCGCCTGCATCGCGGCGGGCAGCTCGGGCAGCGTGGCGCGCACCGCCTCGATCCAGTCCTCGTCGAGCCTCACCGGCAACAGGTCGGGGTCGGGGAAGTAGCGGTAGTCGTGCGCGTCTTCCTTGCTGCGCATCATGCGCGTCTCGCCGGTGTCGGGGTCGAACAGCACCGTGGCCTGCTCGATGCGGCCGCCGTCTTCCAGCGTCTCGATCTGCCAGCGCACTTCGTAGTCGATCGCCTGCTGCAGGAAGCGGAAGGAGTTGAGGTTCTTGATCTCGCGACGGGTGCCGAATTCGGCCTGCCCCACCGGGCGCACCGAGACGTTGGCGTCGACGCGGAAGCTGCCTTCCTGCATGTTGCCGTCGCAGATGCCGATCCAGGTCACCAGCGTGTGCAGTGCGCGGGCATAGGCCACGGCCTCGGCGCTGGAGCGCATTTCCGGTTCGGAGACGATCTCCAGCAGCGGCGTGCCGGCGCGGTTCAGATCGATCCCGGTCATGCCATGGAAGTCCTCGTGCAGCGACTTGCCGGCGTCCTCTTCCATATGGGCGCGGGTGAGGTTGATCGTCCGCTCGCTGTCGCCAACCTGAATTTTCAGCGCACCGCCCTCGACGATGGGCTTGGCCAGCTGGCTGATCTGGTAGCCCTTGGGCAGATCCGGGTAGAAGTAGTTCTTGCGGTCGAACACGTTGACGCGGTTGAGATTCGCCCCGATCGCGAGGGCGAACTTGATCGCGCATTCCACCGCGCCGCGGTTCAATACCGGCAGCACGCCGGGCAGCGCGATGTCGACCGCGCTCGCCTGCGTATTGGGTGCGGCGCCGAAGGCCGTGCTGCTGCCCGAGAAGATTTTCGATTTCGTGGCGAGCTGGGTGTGGACTTCCAGCCCGATGACGGTCTCCCACTTCATTTCAGGCCCTCCGGTGCACGGGTGTGCCAGTCGGTCACGCGCTGGTACTGGTGGGCGACGTTGAGCATTTTCGCCTCGGAAAAATAGTTGCCGACCAGCTGCAAGCCGATCGGCAGGCCCTGGGCATCGAAGCCGCAGGGCAAGCTCATGCCGGGCAGGCCGGCGAGGTTGGCGGGAATGGTGTAGAGGTCGTTCAGATACATCTCGACCGGGTCGTCGGATTTCTCGCCGAGTTTGAATGCGGTGCCGGGCGCGGTGGGGCCGAGGATGACGTCGCAGGCCTTGAAGGCGGCGCCGAAGTCATCGGCGATCAGGCGACGGATTTTCTGTGCCTGCAGGTAATAGGCGTCGTAATAGCCGTGCGAGAGCACATAGGCGCCGATCAGGATGCGCCGCTTCACCTCCGCGCCGAAACCCTGAGCGCGGGTCTTGCAATACATGTCGTCGAGGCTGGCGTACTCCGGCGCGCGGTAGCCGTAGCGCACGCCGTCGAAGCGCGACAGGTTGGACGAGGCCTCGGCGGGGGCCAGCACGTAGTAGACGGGGATCGCGAGCTGAGAATTGGCAAGCGAAATCTCAACCGGGGTGGCGCCGAGTTTTTTCAGTTCATTGACGGCGGCCTCGACTGCGGCGGCGACTTCGCTGTTGAGGCCTTCGGCGAAAAACTCCTTCGGCAGGCCGACGCGCAGGCCGGCAAGCGGCTTGTCCAGGTCGCGCGTGTAATCCTCTTTTTCGCGGTCGAGACTGGTCGAGTCCTTGGGATCGAAGCCGGTCATCGCGTTCAGCAGCAGCGCGCAGTCCTCGGCCGAAGGGGCCATCGGCCCCGCCTGGTCGAGGCTGGAGGCAAACGCGATCATGCCGTAGCGCGACACCAGGCCGTAGGTGGGCTTCAGGCCGGTGATGCCGCACAGCGCGGCGGGCTGGCGGATCGAGCCGCCGGTGTCGGTGCCGGTGGCGGCGGGCGCCATGCGTGCGGCGACGCAGGCCGCGGCGCCGCCGGACGAGCCGCCGGGCACGTAGGCCGGGTTCCAGGGGTTCTTCACCGTGCCGAAATAGCTGGTCTCGTTCGACGACCCCATGGCGAACTCGTCCATGTTGGTCTTGCCCAGGCTCGGCATGCCGGCGGCCTTGAAACGCTGGATCACGTGCGCGTCGTAGGGCGCCACGAAGTTGGAGAGCATCTTCGAGCCGCAGGTGGTGAGCCAGCCGTCGGTGCAGAAGATGTCCTTGTGGGCGATCGGCACGCCGGTGAGCGGACCGGCCTGGCCGGCGGCGATCAGCGCATCGGCGGCGGCGGCCTCGAGCAGGGTCTTCTCGGCGTCCACCGTGATGAAGGCGTTGATCGCCGGATTCAGGGCGGCGATGCGGTCGAGGTACTGCTGCGCCAGTTCGCGGCTGGAAATCTGCTTGCCGGCGAGCTGCGCGGCGAGCGTGGAAAGGGACGTTTCGGACATGACTTACTTACTCGATGACTTTGGGCACGAGGTACAGGCCGTTCTCGACCGCCGGGGCCACCGCCTGGAAGGCGGCATGGCGGTCGGTTTCGGTCACGACGTCGTCGCGCAGACGCTGATACACCTCCTGCGCGTGCGCCATCGGGCTGACGCCGCGGGTGTCGACCGCCTGCATGGTGGCGATGAGGTCGAAAATGCTGTTGAGCTGGGCCTGCGTGGCCTGCGCCTCGGCATCGCTGGTTTCGATGCGCGCAAGGCGGGCGATGCGCTTGACGTCGTCCGGGGTGAGGGACATGGAAGCACCTGAATACTTACGGGAACGAAGCGCGTTAGGGTATCATAGCCACCTTGTTTTTACTGCCCTTTCGCCCGCCCGGCGCGGGTGTTGCCGCCACCATGTTCAAGTTCTTTACCAGTTACTTTTCCACCGATCTTGCAATCGACCTCGGTACTGCCAACACGCTGATTTATGTGCGCGACCGCGGCATCGTGCTGGACGAGCCCTCGGTGGTGTCGATCCGCACCGATATGTCGGCGGGCGGCAAGCGCACGGTGCAGGCGGTGGGCGCGGAAGCCAAGCTGATGCTGGGCCGCACGCCGGGCAACCTGCAGGCGATCAGGCCGATGAAGGACGGCGTGATTGCCGACTTCACCGTCACCGAGCAGATGCTCAAGTACTTCATCAAGAAGGTGCACGACACCCGCATGTTCCGCCCCAGTCCGCGCATCATCATCTGCGTGCCGTGCGGCTCGACCCAGGTGGAGCGCCGCGCGATCCGCGAATCGGCAATCGGCGCCGGCGCACGGCAAGTCTATTTGATCGAGGAGCCGATGGCGGCGGCGATCGGCGCCGGCCTACCGGTGGCCGAGGCGACCGGATCGATGGTGGTCGACATCGGCGGCGGCACCACCGAGGTCGGCGTCATTTCGCTCGGCGGCGTGGTCTATGCCAACTCGGTGCGTGTTGGCGGCGACCGCATGGACGAAGCCATCATCAGCTACATCCGCCGCAACTACGGGATGCTGATCGGCGAAGCCACCGCCGAGCAGATCAAGAAGAAAATGGGCTCGGCCTTCCCCGGCGCCGAAGTGCTGGAAATGGAAGTCAAAGGCCGCAGCCTCGCCGAAGGCGTGCCGCGCAGCTTCAACGTGTCGTCCAACGAAATCCTCGAAGCGCTGACCGAGCCGCTCAATGCGATCGTCAGCGCGGTCAAGCAGGCGCTCGAACAGACCCCACCCGAACTTGGCGCCGACATTGCCGAAAAGGGCATGGTGCTGACCGGCGGCGGCGCGCTGTTGCGCGACCTCGACCGCCTGCTGATGGAGGAAACCGGCCTGCCGGTGATCGTCGCCGACGATCCGCTGACTTGCGTGGTGCGCGGCTCCGGACGCGCCCTGGAAGAAATGGACAAGCTGGCCTCGGTGTTCACCAACGAGTGAATGCCGCTGAACTCGGCATGGCGGACAGGGGCAGCTGATGGCAATGCCCGGTCAGCTCATGTTCGCCCGCCGGCTGGGGCCGACTGCCCGTCTTCTGATCTGGCTCCTGGTGGGCCTGTCCTTCGTCGTGCTGGATGTCCGCTATCGCGCACTCGATGGTTTTCGCAGCGGCTTTTCGCTGCTGCTGCAGCCGGTGCGCGAGGCCATGCGCGCGCCCGGCGATGTGGCCACCGAGATCGGAGGCTTCTTTACCCGCCACCGGCTTCTGCAGAAAGAGCGCGATGCCTTGCTGGCCGAGCGCGCGCGCTTGCTGCTCGATCTGGATGCGGCGCAAGACCTGAGACGCGAAAATGCCGAATTGCGCACTCTGCTGCAGTTGCGGGCCCGACCCGGCCAGCAGGTGGTGCGGGCGGCCTTGCTGTACAAGGGGCATGACTGGTTTTCCCAGCGCATCACCCTCGATCAGGGCGCCGCAGCGGGCTTGCGCAGCGGCCTGCCGGTGGTCGATGCGCACGGACTGGTGGGGCAGGTGAGCAGGGTGTATCCGCGATCGAGCGATGTCACGCTGGTGAGCAGCCCCGGCCATCTCACGCCGGTGCACGTCGAACGCACCGGCCAGCGCGGCCTGGCGGCGGGCGGCGGGCTGGGGCAGCTGGAATTGCGCTACATGCCGGCGCAGACGGATATCCGGGTCGGCGACCGCTTGCTGACCTCGGGCATCGACCGGATGTATCCCGCCGGCATCCCGGTGGCGCGCGTTAGCCGGGTGTCGCGTTCGCGGTCCAGTCCCTACCTGCGGGTGGAATGCACGCCGCTGGCGGGCCTGGACCGTTCGCGTGCCGTGCTGCTGGTGCTGGTCGCCCAACCCCAGGTGGCAACGCCATGAGCACGCCGGATCACGCCCGCGGCAGCTGGCGCCGCATTCTCGGCACGCTCACCCTGGCCGTGCTGCTGGAGCAGATGCCCTGGTCGGGCTGGGCCCTGGTCTTGCGTCCGGATTTCGTGCTGGTCGGCGTCCTGTTCTGGGTCCTGCATCAGCCCGCGCGCGTCGGCTTTGCAACCGCCTTCTTTCTGGGTCTGCTGGCCGACTTCCAGGATGGCGTGGTGTTCGGCCAGCACGCCATCGCCTATGCGGTCGGCGTCTATCTGGTGACGTTTTTGCGCCTGCGGCTGCTACAGTTCGATCCGTATCGCCAAGCCGGACAGCTGTTTCCCATCCTGTTAGCGGTACAAATGACGGTATTGTTGGTGGGCTGGCTGGCCGTCAATCCGCCGGCCGGCCTGGCCATGCTGCTGCCGGTCGCGAGCGGCACCGTACTGTGGTATCTGGTGGCGGGCTTTCTGCGGCTGTGGCACGGCAAGGGCCTGCATGATCAGGCCTGATCCTGAATGAATCTCGCGACGCCACTGAAGAATCTGGACAGCGAGCTGGCCCGCTTCCAGGGGCGGCTGAAAGCGGGGGCGGTTTTCGTCGCGCTGCTTGCTGCTGCGCTGCTGGGACGCGCGTTTTATCTGCAGATCATGCAGCACGAGCATTACATCGAGCGCGCCGAGAGCAACCGGATTTCGCTGGTGCCCACAGCGCCCCATCGCGGCCTGATCCTGGACCGCAACGGCCGCATCCTGGCGGAAAACTATTCCGCCTACACGCTCGAACTGACGCGGACGAAGACCGATGACCTGAATGCCACGCTGGACGAGATCGGCAAGCTGATCGAGATCACGCCGGGGCAGTTGCGGCGCTATCGGCGCCTGCTCTCCGAGTCGCACGAATTCGAAACCGTGCCCCTGAAAAGCAAGCTGACCGACGAGGAGGTGGCGATCCTTGCGGCCAACCGCTATCGGCTGCCGGGGGTGGAAGTGAAAGCACGGCTGTTCCGCAACTATCAGGCGGGGCCCGGCATGGCGCATGTGCTGGGGTTTGTCGGGCGCATCAACGACCGCGACCTGAAACGCCTGCGCGAAACCAATGTGGAGCGGAATTACAAGGGCAGCGCCCACATCGGCAAGACCGGATTGGAGCAGAGTTATGAAGCCCTGCTGCACGGCCGCACCGGCTTCGATCAGATGGAAACCGACGCCAGCGGCCGCGCGGTACGCATGCTGTCGCGGATTCCGCCGGTGCCGGGCAAGGATTTGCGGCTGCATCTCGATGTCGAACTGCAGGCGGTGGCCGAGCGTGCGTTCGGCGATTACCTGGGCGGCCTGGTGGCGCTCGACCCCAATACCGGCGGCGTGCTGGCACTGGTCTCCAGGCCGGGATTCGACCCCAACCTGTTCGTCGACGGCATCGACCCGGAATCCTGGAAGGGGCTCAACGAGTCGCCCGAGCGGCCGATGGTGAACCGTGTGCTGCGCGGCATCTATCCGCCGGGCTCGACCCTCAAGCCGTTCATGGCGCTGGCCGGGCTGGAACTGGGATTGCGCAGGCCCGGCGACAGCATCGTCGACCCCGGTTATTTCTCGCTGCCCAACAGCCGCCACCGCTTCCGCGACTGGAAACCCGGCGGCCATGGCGTGGTCGATCTGAAAAGGTCGATATCGCAATCGTGCGACACCTATTACTACAAGCTGGCGGTGGACATGGGCATCGACCGCATGCACGACTATCTTGCGAAATTCGGCCTGGGCGAGAAAACCGGCATCGACATGGAAGGCGAGTCGTCCGGCCTGCTGCCTTCGCGCGAATGGAAGCAGCGCCGCTGGAAACAGCCCTGGTATCCCGGCGAGACGGTGATTGCGGGGATCGGCCAGGGTTACCATCTGACCACGCCGCTGCAACTGGCGACCGCGGCCGCCATGCTCGCCAACGGCGGCAAGCGGATCGAACCGCGGCTGGTGCAGGCGCTGCGCGAGCCGCTTGCCCAGACCTGGCAGCCGTTGCCCGGCGCGGTGCGCGGCCAGGTGGCGATCGCCCCGGCGCACCTCGCCCTGGTGCGCGAAGGCATGATGGACGTGATGCGCCCGGGCGGCACCGCAGCGGCCTCGGTGGCCGGCGCGCCCTACACCGTGGCCGGCAAGACCGGCACCGCCCAGGTGGTCGGCATCAAGCAGGGCGCGCGCTACGACGCCGGCCGGCTGGCGCGGGTGCATCGCGATCATGCATTGTTCATCGCCTATGCGCCGGCCGAGAACCCGACTATCGCGGTGGCGGTGATGGTGGAAAACGGCGGCTCGGGCAGCGGCACCGCGGCGCCGATCGCGCGTGCGGTATTCGATTACTACCTGACCGGGAAACGTCCCGGCGAAATGAAACTGGAGGCAGGGCTCGCTAATGAATAATCCGGGCAAGCGATGGGAGTCGATTTTGGTGCAGACCAAGGCGCAAGACGCGCGGTTGTGCCATTCACAACAAGCGGCTTGCAACACCGGTATGCGCCAAAAGCGGCCCCAGCCCGGAGGGTTGTTGTGTATTCGGGCGTCTGCGTCGTCGCGAGGCTTGCGAATGGGACAACCCTTCGCTGCATCCCGCGCCTTGCATCCGCCCCGAATACACAACAACGCTTGCCCGGATTGTTTATTAGGGAGCCCTCACAGTGCCGCGGACTAGCCACTGGATCGTGCGCCGGCTGAGCCACCTGGACGGCATTCTGCTGCTCCTCGTGCTTGTGCTGCTGGGTATCAGCCTGGCGGCGGTGGCGAGCGCCTCGGGCCAGAGCCCGGCGCGCATCACCGGCCACCTGATCAACATCGGACTGGCGCTGGGGGTGATGGTGGTGATCGCCAACGTGCCGCCGCATCTGTTGTCCAAGGTGGGGCCGCCGCTGTATGCGGCGGGCGTGGTGCTGCTGATCGGCGTGGCGCTGTTCGGCGAAGTCCGCAACGGCTCGCGGCGCTGGCTGAACTTGGGCGTCATTGCATTCCAGCCGTCCGAGTTGCTGAAGCTCGCGCTGCCGCTGATGCTGGCCTGGTACTTCCAGCGCAACGAAGCGTTGCTGCGCGCCAAACAGTTTCTGGCGGGCGCAGCGCTGCTGCTGGTGCCGTTCCTGCTGATCCTGCGCCAGCCCGATCTCGGCACCGCGCTGATGATCGGGGCGTCGGGCTTCTACCTGCTGTTTTTCGCCGGCCTGCCGTGGAAGGTCATCCTCGGCGGCGGCGTGCTGGGCGCGGCGAGCCTGCCGGTGGTGTGGGGCCTGCTGCACGACTACCAGCAGCGTCGCGTGCTCACCCTGCTCGACCCGTCGTCCGACCCGCTGGGTGCCGGCTATCACATCATCCAGTCGACCATCGCGATCGGCTCCGGCGGCCTGTTCGGCAAGGGCTGGATGCAGGGCACGCAAACCCAGCTCGACTTCATTCCCGAGCGGACCACCGACTTCATCTTCGCCGTATTCGGCGAGGAGTTCGGCTATGCCGGGGCGATTCTGCTGGTGGCGCTGTATCTCGCCATCGTCGCGCGCGGTCTGGTCATCGCCGCGCGCGCGCCGACCCTGTTCGGGCGGCTGATGGCGGCTACGCTCAGCCTCAACCTCTTCACCTACGTGTTCGTCAACATGGGCATGGTGTCCGGGATCCTGCCGGTGGTCGGCGTGCCGCTGCCGCTGATGAGTTATGGCGGCACCGCGCTCATCACGCTGTTGCTGGGGATCGGCATCCTGATGAGTGTGGCGAGCCATCGCCAGCTCAACAAAACCTGACAGGCTAAAATGCGCCTATGAATGCAACCCTGATCCTGGGTGCGGCCGCGCTTGGACTGGCGCTCGCCGGTTGCGGCAGCAGTCCGACCGCCCCGACAAAACCCTCTCCCCCCACCGCGACGGCAAAAGGGGGCGGCTATTACCTCGACGACGGCCCCGAGGCCAATCCGCCGCCGAACCTCGACGCCATTCCCGACGCCGTGCCGCGCGAGGAGCCGCTGCATCGCTTCGCCAATCGCAGCTATGTCGTGCTCGGCAACACCTACACGCCGCAGACGGAGCGCCGCGCCCACAGCGAGGAAGGCCTGGCGTCGTGGTACGGCCGCCGCTTTCACGGCAAGAAGACCGCGTCGGGCGAGCTGTACGACATGTATGCCATGACCGCAGCGCATCCCACCCTGCCGATCCCGAGCTACGCGCGGGTCACCGCGCTCGACAGCGGCAAATCGGTGGTGGTGCGCATCAACGACCGCGGGCCGTTTCATTCGTCCCGCGTCATCGACCTGTCGTACACCGCTGCGCACAAGCTGGGCTATCTGGGACGCGGCAGCACCCGGGTGCGCGTGGAAAGCCTCGATCCCGCCGCCTACGATGCAAAGGGTGAAGCGATCGGAGAGGGAATCTATTTTCAGCTGGGTGCATTTTCGAGTGCCGAGAATGCGCAGAAACTGCTCGACCGCCTGACGCGCGAGCTTCAGTTCGACCCTGCCCGCACGCGCCTGGTGCTCAACGACTCGCTGCATCGCGTGCAGATCGGGCCGTATCCGAGCGATGACGCGGCACAGGCGGATCGCGAGCGGGTGCGGGAACGTCTCGAATTGAATTCAGTCCTGGTCAGACGCGATTGATTAAAGGGTTACGAATGAAATGGTTTGGTTTTGGGTTGGCGCTGCTTGTCTCCGCGTCGGCCTGGGCGGCCCCCAGCGGGATCGCTGCGCGTGCCTGGGTGGTGATCGACCAGGCCAGCGGGCAAGAACTGGCTTCGCACCAGGCTGATCTGCCGCTGGCGCCGGCTTCGCTGACGCAGTTGATGACAAGCTATGTGCTGCTGGGCGACATCCGCAAGAACAAGCTGGGTCTGGACGAGACGCTGACCGTGCCGGTGGCGGCCACCCAGGTCGATGGCGCGCGCATTTTTCTCAGGGCGGGCGACGAGGTCAGCGTCGACACCCTGCTGCAGGCGATGCTGGTGCATTCGGCCGGCGACGCCACGCTGACGCTGGTGACAGCGACCGACGGCAGCGAAGCGGCGTTTGTCGAACGCATGAACCGCGAGGCCAGGCGGCTCGGCATGAGCAAAACCCGATTCAGGAACGCCAGCGGGCTGACCGAGCCGGGACATGAATCGAGCGCGCGCGACCTTGCCCTGCTGGGGCGTGCGCTGGCGCGCGACTTTCCCGACCGGAAACCGTTCTTCATGCAGAAGGAGCTGGATTTCAGGGGAACCACGTATTACAACGGCAACCGCCTGCTGTGGCGCGACAGCACGGTGAACGGACTCAAGGTCGGGCGCACCGCCCAGGCCGGCTACTGCATGGTGGCCTCGGCGCAGCGCGGCGAGCAGCAACGCATTGCCGTAGTGCTGGGCGGGCGCTCCGAAGCGCAGCGCACCCAGGATGCACTGCGCCTGCTGAACTACGGCTTCGAGAATTTCGACAGCGTGCTGCTCTATCGCGCGCAGCAGCCGGTCAAGGTAGCCAAGCTGTATCGCGGCGCGCGCGCGGCGGTGAGCATGGGCTTCCTGCAGGATTTCCACCTGCTGGTTCCGAAGGGGGACGCCACCCGCGTCAAGGCCGAAATCATCACCCGTCAGCCGCTGCTGGCGCCGGTGCGGCGGGAACAGCGCATGGGCACGTTGCGGCTGACGCTGGACAGCAAGCCGCTCGGCGACTATCCCCTGGTGGCGCTGCACGATGTCGCCGTGGCCGGTGTCTTCGGCCGCGGCTGGGATACGATCCGGCTGTTCTTCGGCCAATGAGCGCCTACCTGAATGGCCGGTTCCTGCCGCTTGCCGAGGCGAAAATCCCGGCGCTCGACCGCGGCTTCGTCTTCGGCGACGGCGTCTATGAAGTGGTGCCGGTCTACTCGAAAAAGCCGTTCCGCCTCGACGAACACCTGCGTCGCCTGCAGGCCAGCCTCGACGGCATCCGCCTGGCCAATCCGCACGACTTGGCGGGGTGGCGCGAACGCATCCTGCAGTTGGTCGCGCTGCAGGACTTTGCCGACCAGTCGCTCTACATCCAGGTGACGCGCGGCACGCCTGTCGAGGGACAGCCACCGCGCGACCATGCCTTCCCCAAGGGCGTGCCGCCGACCGTCTTCATGTTCGCGCAGCCGCTGGTGACCGCGACTCCGGCGCAGAAAGCCGCCGGCGTCTGCGCCGTCACCGCAGTCGACAATCGCTGGCTGCGCTGCAACATCAAGGCCATCTCGCTCTTGGCCAATATCCTGCTGCGGCAGCAGGCGATCGACGCCGAGTGCGCCGAAACCGTGATGCTGCGCGACGGCTTTCTGACCGAAGGCGCGGCGAGCAACATCTTCGTGGTGAAGAATGGCGTGCTGTTGGCGCCGCCGCCATCCAACCTGATGCTCACCGGCATCACCTACGACGTGGTGCTGGAGCTCGCGGCGGCGCACGGCATTCCGCATCAGGTGCGGGCGATCTCCGAGGCCGAGGTGCGTGACGCCGACGAGCTGTGGATGACCTCGTCCACCAAGGAGGTCATGGCCATCGTGACGCTCGACGGCGTCCCGGTCGGCGCAGGCGTGCCGGGGCTGCTGGCGCAGCGGATGGACGGGTTGTATCAAAGCTACAAGCAACAGGTGATGCGCGCATGAGCGAAGAAGAGACGCTGCTGACATTCCCCTCCGACTTCCCGATCAAGATCATGGGCGAGCGGCGCGACGATTTCGCCCAGGCCATGGTCGAACTGGTGCTGCGCCACGCGCCCGATTTCAGGGCCGAAACCGTCGAGATGCGGGCGTCGAAGCGCGGCAACTATCTGTCGGTGACCTGCGTGGTGCGTGCCACCTCGAAAGCCCAGCTCGATGCGCTGTATCGCGAGATCACGGCGCATCCCTGGGTGAAGATGGCGCTGTGAGTGCCAGGGGTCAGGATTCAGGGGTCAGGGGCCAGGGGGCGGCGATTGTGCGCAGCTTGGGGCGGGTCGATTATGAGCCGACCTGGCGGGCGATGCAGGACTTCACGGCGCGGCGCACGGCCGACACGTCGGACGAGATCTGGCTGCTGGAACACCCGCCGGTCTACACCCAGGGGCAGGCCGGCAAGCCGGAGCACCTGATCGCCGCCACCGACATTCCCGTGGTGCCGATCGACCGCGGCGGCCAGATCACCTATCACGGGCCGGGCCAGTTGGTGGCCTATGTGCTGGTCGACCTGCGCCGGCGCGGCTACGGCATCCGCGAACTGGTGACCCGCATGGAGCAGGCGGTGATCGACCTGCTGGCCGCGCATGGGGTGACGGCTGCGCGGCTGGCCGGCGCGCCCGGCGTCTACGTCGGCGGCGCCAAGATTGCCGCGCTCGGCCTGCGCGTGAAGCACGGCTGCACCTATCACGGGCTGGCCTTCAACGTCGACATGGATCTGGCGCCGTTTGCCGCCATCAATCCCTGCGGCTACGCCGGCATGCGGGTCACCCAATGCCGCGACCTCGGCGTGGCGCTGAGCCTGCTGCAGGCGGAGCAGGCGCTCGCTCAGGCCTTGCTGGACGCGATCTACTGATTTGCCCTGTAATTTAGTATTCTTGTAACTTCTAATGGAGTTATCTATGAGCACCGACACCCTGCCGACCGACCCCAAACTCCTGATGCGCTCGATCATCCAGCGTATTGCCACCGGCCCTGACCTGTCCAAGAACATCAGCCGTGCCGAGGCGCATCTGGGCACCAAGGCGATCATCGACAACGTGATCGATCCGGTGCAGATCGGCATCTATTTCATCGCCCTGCGCATGAAGCGCGAAACGATGGACGAAAACCGCGGCGTGCTGGATGCGGTGCTGGAAACCACCCGCCGCGTCACCGCCGAGGTCGACGAAGTGGTCGACATCGGCGACCCTTACGACGGCTACAACCGCTGCCTGCCGTCGGCGCCCTTCCTCGGCCCGCTGCTGGCCGAATTCGGCGTGCATGTGGTGACGCACGGGCTGGACAAGGTCGGCCCCAAGTACGGCGTCACCGCGCGCCACGTGCTGGAGGCCGCCGGCGTGCCGGTGGACCTGTCGCCTGCCGAGGCCGCCGCGCGTCTGGCCGACCCCGCGCTCGGCTGGACCTATATCGACCAGGCGCAATCCAATCCCGGCCTGCACAACCTCATCTCGCTGCGCGCGCAGATGATCAAGCGCCAGGTGCTGACCACGGTGGAAGTGCTGTCCAAGCCCATCGCCGGCAAAAAACTGACCCACTTCGTCACCGGCTACGTGCACAAGCCTTATCCGCCGGTGTACGCCGACCTCGCGCGCGAAGCCGGCTTCGATACCGCCTGCATCGTGCGCGGCGTCGAGGGCGGGGTGATCCCCTCGCTGCGCCAGACCGGCAAGTATTTCCACTACCACGACAAGGATGCCGAAATCGAGGCGTCCGTCGACCCGGTGGCACTGGGCATCGACCAGCCGGTGCGTGCGGTTCCGCTGCCCGGCGCGGTCGCCGCCGAAGCGGGCGAGGACGAGATCGTCGCCGCCATCGACATCAAGGCCACCGCGCACGCCGCCGCCGAGGCCGGCATCCTGGCGCTGAAGGGCGACCGCGGCGCGACCTACGATTCGCTGGTGCTGGCGGGATCCATCATCCTGCACCACGTCGGCAAGGCGGCGAGCGTGGCGGACGCCGCCACGCAGATCCGTGCCGTGCTGGATTCCGGCAAGGCCGTGGCAAGGGTCAGGTAATGGGCGAATTCGTTGCCATCGCCGCTGCCGACGAACTCAAGCCCGCCGAAATGAAGCGCGTCGTCGTCGACGGCAAGCGGCTGTTGCTGTGCAATGCCAACGGCACCCACTACGTTGTCGACGAAATGTGCAGCCACGAGGACTACTCGCTGTATCTGGGCTGCATCAAGGGCGACAAGATCAAGTGCTCGCTGCACGGCAGCTACTTCGATCTCGTCACCGGCCAGCCCACCTGCGACCCCGCCGACGAGCCGATCAAGACCTACCCGGTGAAAATCGAAGCCGGCCAGGTCTGGGTCAAGGCCTGATTCCGTCCGGCCACTCTCACTCTCCACTCTCCGCTCTCGACTCTCCACCCCCCTCATGGCCGATCCTCTCCAGCACAAAGGCGCCGCGAAGACCTCGCGCATTCCGATCAAGATCGTGCCGCAGGAGCGCATGCGCCTGCCGCCGTGGATCCGCGCGAAAGCGCCGAGCCTGCCGAACGTCGGACGGCTGAAAGGCATCCTGCGCGAGGCGAAGCTGCACACGGTGTGCGAGGAGGCGTCGTGCCCGAACCTGGGCGAATGCTTCGGCCACGGCACCGCCACGTTCATGATCCTGGGCGACCTGTGCACGCGGCGTTGCCCGTTCTGCGATGTCGGCCACGGCACGCCGCTGCCGCCCGATGTGGACGAGCCGCGCCACCTGGCGGAGACGATCGCGCTGATGGCGCTGAAATACGTGGTGATCACCAGCGTCGACCGCGACGACCTGCGCGACGGCGGCGCGGATCATTTCGCGCAGTGCATCGCGGCGGTGCGCGAGAATTCGCCCGCCACCCGCATCGAAATCCTCACCCCGGACTTCCGCGGCCGGCTGGAGAAGGCGCTCGACATGCTCGGCACTGCACCGCCCGACGTGATGAACCACAACCTCGAAACCGTGCCGCGTTTATATAAAGCGGCACGCCCCGGCGCCGACTATGCGCATTCGCTGAAGTTGCTGAAGGATTTCAAGGCGGCGCATCCCGGCATTCCGACCAAGTCCGGTCTGATGCTGGGGCTGGGGGAAACCGACGAGGAAATTCTCGAGGTGATGCGCGACCTGCGCGCGCACGACGTCGACATGCTGACGCTCGGCCAGTACCTGCAGCCCTCGCAGCACCACCTGCCGGTGCTGCGCTTCGTCACCCCCGAGCGCTTCGCGCAGTTCGAGCAGGAAGCGCTGGCGATGGGCTTCAAGCATGCGGCCTGCGGGCCGATGGTGCGATCGAGCTATCACGCCGACCAGCAGGCGGCGGGCGTTGCCGGCTAGGCGCGCCGGACGGGGGCCCGGCGGCGCCCGGCCCAGGCCATTGCGGCCAATCCCAGTAGTATCAATCCCGGCATCGACGGCTCCGGCACGGCGTTAGGCTGCGCCGCCCGTTGCTTGCCTGGTGGCGGCACCTGCGAGTCGAGCGGATCGCCTGCCAGTGGCAGGATCGTCAGGCCGGGCAACGCATCGGGGCCGGGCAATGTCTCGTCATGCGTTGGTTTAGGCGGGATTTTTTCACGCTTCGTCGGGTCGTCCGTCTCGCCGGGAGGTTCGTCGGTATCGTCGCCGCCCGTGGGCGGGTGAGGGCCGCCGGAGACAGATGGGGTGGACGGACTGCCGGGCGGTGTGCCGGCCGGCGGCGGTGAACCCGGATGCGACGGCCCGACGCCCGGCGCTTCGCCATTCGGCCCGGCGGGAAACGGCGAAACCGGTGCGGGGCCGGCAACCGAGGGCTTTCGTCCGCCGGGTGTGGGCACGCCGGGCGACGCATGGGGCGGCATGCCGCCCGGTGCTGCGTAAGGCGCCGGGCTGCTTTCGCCCGGCCCGCCGAGCAGCGGGCCGGGCGGATCAAACGCACCCATGCCGTCGTCGCCCGCAAACCGGTCTTCGTTCAATACCAGGGACAGCTCTTTTCCGTCGTGCTCGATAGTGAGGCGTTGCGGGCCGTAGGTCTGCACCGCGGGCGACTGTGTGGGGGTGGACGGCACCGACGGCGCGGCGCGTTCCAGATGGAATGCGAGGCCGCCGACCAGTGCGCCGGCGGCGACCGTTCCCACCATGATTCCGGCAGGTGTGAGCGCCGCCGAAAGCAGAAGGCCGAGGATGCCGAGACGGCGGGAGCGCGCGCGTGCGCGTGAGGATTTGCGGGGCATGGCGGAGGTACGGGTGCAATCGATGCGGACTGTTTCGCAATTCCCGTTCCAACCGCCGGCACAGGCGTATGCCGCATCACGCCTAGCCTCGGCTCCGGTTTCGTGCGCCCGCAGCGCGCAATGCTCGACGCTGCTGTCGGCAATTCAACGCCGGATGTGATGAACCACAACCTCGAACCGTTTATACAAAGCGGCACGCCCTGGCGCCGACTATGCGCATTCGCTGAAGCTGCTGAAGGATTTCAAGGCGCGCTATCCACACAGTCCCACCAAGTTCGGCCTGTTGCTGGGGCTTGGCGAGGAGGACGAGGAAATCCTGCAGTGATGCGCGACCTGCGCGCGCACGACGTCGACATGCTGACGCTCGGCCAGTACCTGCAACCCTCGCAGCACCATCTGCTGGTGCTGCGCTTCGTCACCCCCGAGCGCTTCGCGCAGTTCGAGCAGGAAGCGCTGGCGATGGGCTTCAATCACGCCGCCTGCGGGCCGATGGTGCGATCGAGCTATCACGCCGACCAGCAGGCGGCGGGCGTGAGTGCGTAAATATTTAAAACCCATATGAAGTAGCCGGGTCCGCATGCTGATGTCTATCCATCAGAGTACGGCCTTGCTATAGCTACTTCTCTTACGATACCGCGCAGCGGATCCTGTCGGCGTGTGCCGAGCGAGTTTTCACCCTGCCGCACGAAATGTGTGCAATCTGTACCCGGGGAGTCTGCAGCGCCTTCTTGCATTAACCCCCTCTCTTGCTAGTCTGCAGGGGGCACTTCATCTCGTGACTTGCTGGCTTCCTGCCACCCATGTGCCCAGCCTGGAGGTGTCTGGCAGTCGATCCGGATGTATCAGGGGCTTTTCAGTAAAGTAAAACAACACACATCCAGGGGGCTGAGATGAGGGTGGGGTTTCTGACGAAAGCAATCGCGGGGTTTCCCCGTTCCATTTCCTCGGTTCTGGTCATCGGCATCGCCCTTGGCACGGCCCTGCCCATTCAGGCTGCGGCCGAATCGAATCCGCCGGATGCCCAGACAGACCTGACCCATCTATCCATCGAGGAACTGCTCTCAGTCGAGGTTTACAGCGCCAGCAAGTTCACCCAGAAAACCACCGAGGCACCGTCCGCCGTGACCATCATCACGGCCGCGGACATCAAGGCTTATGGCTACCGTACGCTGGCCGATGTTTTGAGAAGCGTGCGCGGCATGGACGTCGCCTATGACCGTACGTATTCGTATCTGGGCGTGCGGGGTTCCGGCCGGTCGGGCGACTACAACAGCCGCGTGCTGCTGCTGCTGGACGGCTACCGCCTCAACGATCCCGTCTACGATCAGGCTTCCATCGGGTCGGAGTCGCTGGTCGACGTGGACCTCATCGACCGGATCGAGATCGTGCGCGGTCCCGGTTCCTCCATTTACGGCAGCAATGCCGTGCTCGGCGTCATCAGCATCACCACCAAGCGCGGGAACGACATCGACGGGCTTGAAGCGTCGGGTGAACTTGCCAGCTTCGGTACCGACAAGGAGCGGCTGAGCTACGGAAAACGCTATGAAAACGGCGCCGAACTGTTGCTGTCGGCATCGCGCTATCGCAGCCGCGGGCAGGATTTGTTCTTCCCCGAATACGATACGCCGATCACCAACAACGGCATCGCCCGAAATCTGGACGGCGACCGCTACGACAGCTTCTTCGGCAAGCTGGCCTATGCCGGTTTCACGTTGACGGGTGGTTATTCCAGCCGCGACAAGGCCGTTCCCACCGCTTTTTATTCCACGCTATTCAACGATCCCCATACAGAGTTTAGCGATGGCTCCGCGTTCGTCGATCTCGCTTACTACGGCGGGCTGGACCAACGCTGGGACATTTCCGCTCATGTGTTCCGGGGAAGCTATTCATTCGATGGAATCTACCCTTACGCTGTCGCGCTTAACAAGGATGAAACCTGGGGAGCGTGGTGGGGCACCGAGGTGAAGCTCGTTGGCCGCCTGCAAAAACACAAAGTCGTCGTGGGTGCGGAATATCAGGACAATTTCCGCCAGGATCAAATCAATTTCGATATCGCGCCTTATGCGCTGTACTTGGACGACCGACGCAACAGCACGCGCACCGGCGTGTACGTCCAGGATGAAATAAGCCTGAGCAGGAGTGTGCGGCTCAATGCCGGACTGCGTTTCGACGATTACTCCACCGTGGGCGGCACGCTCAATCCTCGCCTCGGACTCATCTGGAACCCGGTCGCTGCGACAACCCTAAAACTGCTCTATGGCACGGCCTTCCGTGCACCCAATGCCTATGAGTTGTACTACGCGGCGGCCGGCACCTCGAAGGCGAATCCCGACCTCGATCCGGAGGAGATCACCACCTACGAGTTCGTCATCGAACATCAGGTCCTGCCCAATTTCCGCCTGACCGCCGATGCCTACTTCAACCGGATCAGCAACAACATCAACCTGATCACCGACCCCGTGGATGGACTGCAGGTTTTCACCAACGCGGGCGAGGTGGACGCCCGGGGCATCGAACTCGAGGCTGAGCGCCAGTGGGACGGCGGCACGCGGCTGCGCACGAGCTATGCCTGGCAGATCAGCAGCGAACACGAAACGGGCGCCACACTCGTCAACTCGCCCAGGCATCTGGCGAAGTTCAATTTCTCCGCGCCGGTTTGGGGCGACATTCTGCGGGCCGGGGCGGAGCTTCAATATGCCAGCAGCCGGAAAACCCTGGCCGGCGGCACCGTCGGTGGGCATCTGCTTGCCAACCTGACCCTGCTCAGCGAAAAACTGACACCGGGGATGACGCTTTCCGCCAGCATCTACAACCTGTTCGACAAGCGCTATGCCGACCCGGGGGGAGAAGAGCATCTCCCCATCGATGCGATTCAACAGGACGGCAGAAACTACCGCCTCAAATTGAATTACCGTTTCTAGCCTGCGAGGCCGGTCTTGGAAAAACATAAAAAACAAGCCGTTGCCCTTCCGTTTGCCGTCATGGCCGTGTTGTCCTGCGCAGGCGTCATGGCTGAGCCGCCCACTGAATACGAAGTCAAGGCCGCGTTCATTCACAACATCGCAAAATTCGTCGAATGGCCTGCCGCCCCGCCATTTTCCGGCAGTGCAAGACTATGCCTGCTGGGCCGGGACCCGTTTGGCGGCACGCTCGGTGTGTTGCAGGGTAAGCAGATCGGCAGACTGAGCTGGGAGATTGTGCCGGTTAGTGCCAGAACCAGCCTGAAAGAATGTCGCGTGCTATTCATTGCAGCCTCGGAAAGCGGCAACCTCGACCGCATTCTGGGAAGCATCGGAAACTATTCAGTGCTGACGATAGGCGACAGCCCTGGCTACGCCGAGCAGGGCGTGATGGTCAATTTCTATCTGGAAGAGAACAAGGTGCGCTTCGAGATCAACAGGGAGGCTGCGGCACGGGCAAGGCTCGGCTTCAGTTCGCAACTGTTGAAGCTGGCGCGTATCGTTCCGCCGGCGGGAGGGAGGCAATGAAACTTGCCGCCTTGTTCCGGGACATGTCCATCCGCCGCAAGCTCACGCTCATTACCTTTTTGTCGGCGGGCGCAGCGCTGTTTTTTGCAGCGCTCATCGCGACCTGGCACCAGTGGTCCGTATCTCACGACGACCTGGAAAAAATCACCCACAGCCAGGCGATCATCGTCGCCTCCAACAGCACGTCCGCCCTCCTCTTCAACGATCCGAAGTCGGCCGGGCAAAACCTGGAAGCGCTCAGTGCTTTCGACAATATCGAGTTTGCCGCGCTGTATGACAGACAGGGCAGGCCCTTTGCCACGTTCGTGGCAGCCGGCCGGGAGCCTCCCCCCTTCTCTGCCTTGCTTGAGGGGGAACAGATATATACGCACACGCTTCCTTCCACGGATCCGGATGAGCACACAGACTCAGATACCCATGCAGACATAGACGCGGAGGAACACACACACACACACGCAGGGCACGCCTTAACGGAAAACTATCTGGATGTAATCCATGCGATAGATGTTGGACGCGAACGGATTGGCACGATTTACTTGCGCTCCAGTTTGTCGCCCATCCATCAGCAAATGGCGTGGAGCGTGGCCGTGATGGCCGGTTCCACTTTGGCAGGCCTGGGCCTGGCGTTGCTGTTGATTATGACCCTGCTCCCGACCATCACGGGGCCCATGGCAGCACTGGTCGGTTTGATGGGGCACGTTTCAAGCGAGAAGAACTATGCGTTGCGGGCAGAGAGCCAGGGCAAGGACGAAGTGGCGATGCTGGGTCGGGAATTCAACGACATGCTGGCGCAAATTCAGGCGCGGGACACTACGCTGGCGCAGCACCGTGCGCATCTGGAACAGGAGGTGGCACAGCGCACCGCTAGCCTCAACGAGACGCAGCACATCGCCCATCTCGGCAGCTGGGAATGGGATATCGTCAATGACACCCTGAGTTGGTCGGATGAGGTCTACCGTATCTTTGGCCTCGCCCCGCAGCAGTCCGAGGCCACTTACGAAGCCTTCATGCAGTTCGTGCATCCAGATGACAGGCACCGCGTGGAAGAGGGCATTCGGCAGGCGCTTGAGCAGCAGGGACTGACCTACAGCCAGGACCACCGCATCCAGCTTCCGGATGGAACCGTACGCCATGTGCATGAGCAGGGTGAAGTCAGTTTTGATGAGGGCGGGCGAGCCATCCGGATGGTGGGAACGGTGCAGGACATCACCGAGGCCACTCTGGCGACAGAACAGATTCGCAAACAACAGGAGCTCACGACACAGATTATCGAGACCATTCCCCTGCGTGTCTTCTGGAAAGACCGCGATTTGCGTTACCAGGGCTGCAATACCTTGTTTGCGAAAGATGCGGGATTGACCCATCCGGATGAGCTGACCGGCAGAACCGATTTTGACATGGGCTGGAAGGACCAGGCTGAAACTTATCGCGCCGATGACCGGCTGGTGATGGATTCCAATACTCCCAAGCTTTCCTACGATGAGCCGCAGACCACGCCGGACGGCGGGGAAATCTGGTTGCGCTCGTCCAAGGTGCCATTGCGCAACGATGCGAATGAAACCATCGGGTTGCTGGGTATTTACGAAGACATCACCGGGCACAAACTGGCCGCGCAGGCGCTTGAGGAATCCGAACGAAAATTCAGGGCGATCGTCGATGCCACCGTCGACGGCATCCTGGTGACGGATGTGCAAACACGCAAGTTCGTCATCGCGAATCGCGCGATCTGCGACATGCTGGGTTACCCGATGGAAGAGGTGTACCGGCTCGGCCTGGTGGATATCCATCCGGCGGAAGCGCTTGCCGGCGTGCAAAAGACGTTTGAGCGCCAGCTAAAAGGCGAGATACGAATGGCACAAAATATGCCGGTGAAACGCAAGGACGGGTCGGTGTTTTTTGCCGATGTCAGCGCTTCTCCCATCGTTCTGGAGGGGCGCACTTATCTGGTCGGGGCCTTCCATGACGTGACCGAGCGCAGGCAAGCGGAAGAACGCATTCGCGAAAGCGAGGCACGCTACCGCAGTATTTTTGAGTATGCCAACGACATCATTTTTCTTTTGAATTCGGACGGCACGTTCCGTTCGATTAGCCCCGCAGTCGAGAGGGTGGCGGGCTGGAAAGCCGAAGAATGGATCGGCAAGCCATTTATGCCCCTCGTCCATGCCGACGATTTGGCAGACGCCGGCGCGGCCTTCCAGAAAGCGCTGGCCGGTGAATCCATCCCGAGCCTCAGACTGCGCGTCGCCACAAAATCCGGGGAGTATTTCAGCGCGGATGTCAGCGTCACCCCCCTGGGCCACGATTTGATCATGGGGATTGCCCGGGACGTTTCCGAGCGCCAGCGCGCGGAAGCAGAAATCCGCAAGCTGAACGAAGAACTGGAAAGCAAGGTGCAGGAGCGCACGCGGCAATTGCTGGAAGCGCAGGAGGATCTGGTGCGCAAGGAAAAGCTGGCCGTGCTCGGACAGGTGGCCGGCAGCGTCGGCCACGAACTGCGCAACCCGCTGGGCGTGATGAACAACGCGGTGTACTTCCTGCAAACCGTGTTGTCGGACGCGGACGAGACCACCAAGGAATATCTCAACATCATCAAGGACGAAATCGCCGATTCCGAGCGCATCGTGTCCGACCTGCTGGACTCGGTGCGCACCAAGCAGCCACGTCCCGAAGCGGTCGGTGTGGAGACGCTGATCGGCCAGACGCTGCGCAAGTGCACCATTCCTGCCAGCGTGACGGTCACCCTGGACATTCCGCAAACACTTCCCCCGCTTCAGGTGGATGCGCAGCAAATCCAGCAGGTGTTCCGCAACCTGATCAGCAACGGGGCGGAGGCCATGCCGGAAGGCGGCGAGCTGAAAATCCGGGCAGTCGAAAACAAACCGGAGGGGCAGGTCGTCATCAGTGTGCGCGACACCGGCACCGGCATTGCGCCGGATATTCTGCCGAGGCTGTTCCAGCCGCTGTTCACCACCAAGGCGCGCGGCATCGGGCTTGGGCTGGTGGTAGTGAAGAATCTGACCCAGGCCAATGGCGGCACGCTCACGGTGCAGAGCGAGGTCGGCCAGGGGACGATGTTCACCGTGACGCTCCCGGCAGCCCGTTCGTTCGTCGAGGAGGACTGATGCGTTTCGCCACCAAAATCGGACTGAGCGCGGCTGCGGCGGCGTTGATCGTCGGGCCTCTGCTCGGCGCGGCCGTGTTCTTCGAGGCGCGTGCCGTATTGCGGGAACGCATCGTGGACGAAGAGATCCAGAGTGCCCAAAGCATCATGCGCGAGGTCGATACTGCCATGCACCATGCCTATCAGGACGTGAGCATGATCGCGGCAGATGAGTTGCTGCGGGAAGCAGTGGAGCTCCCGGACAATCCGGTGCAGGCTCGACTGGATGACGAGCTGGAAGAGCGGGATCGTCTGACAGGACCCTGGCGGGCCTTGATGGTGTTCGATCGAACGGGGCGTGCATTGTTCGGCCCCAAGCCACTGGGCGAAGCAACGGACATCTCGGCTTACCCGATCAATAAAATCGGCTTTGATCATGCCCTGAAAGGCGAAATCTACTACTCGGGGCAGATCGTCTGCCCAACAACCCACCAGCCGTTCGTGATTTTTGCGGCCCCTGTTTACGCCAGGGACGATGCAAAGAAAGTGGTGGGGGTGGTGGTTGCGCAATACGTCTGGGGCACCGTCCAGAGCATACTTGACTATATAGACCCTGCTGCGAGAGCGCATCTGCTTGATCGTAAGCGCGATGTGATCGGCCGGCGCAGCAATGATCCGCATCCCCCGCTACGTATTCCGCCCCTTGCGCAACCGGAAATGAGAAATGGGCCGCTTACCTATGAGGTGACTGCCAGTTCCTCCCACGGCGAAGGCGCAGCGCTGGTGGTGGAGATGCAGCAAAGTGGGATGAAGGATTACCGTGGCAGCGGCTGGATTTTGCGGATAGAACGGCCGCTCGATATTGCTTTTGAACCCATCACGAAAATGGCGCGGAAGACGGCGTTCATTGTGTTGGCCATCCTGCTGTTGCAGACCGCGATGCTGGTTGTGTTGGGTCGATTGTTTCTACGGCCGCTGGGCGCGCTGGTCGAGGGCGTGCGGCAGGTGGAGCAGGGCCGCTTTGACCAGAAGGTGACGGTGCGCAGCAAGGACGAGTTCGGCGAGCTGGCAAACAGCTTCAACGCCATGGTCGACACCTTGCGGGAAACCCGCGACGAACTGGTACGCAAGGAGAAGCTGGCGATGCTGGGACAGGTGGCGGGCAGTGTGGGCCACGAGCTGCGCAATCCCCTGGGAGTGATGAGCAACGCGGTGTATTTCCTGCAGACGATGCTCGATGGGGCCGATGCCAGCGTCAAGGAATACCTGGGAATCATCCGGGCCGAAATCGCCCGCTCGGAGCTTATCGTTGCCTCGCTGATGGATGCGGTGCGCACCCGGCCTCCCGACCGAGCCACGTTCAGGCTGCCGGAAATGCTCGATGAGGTGATGGGCAAACGCGCCATGCCCGCCAGCGTGGCCGTTGCCATGGATCTTCCCGACGCTCTTCCTGCCATCCGGGCCGATGCCGCCCAGATGCAACAGGTGTTCGGGAACCTGGTCAGCAACGCCATCGACGCCATGTCGGAGGGCGGCACGCTGGAAATACGGGCGCGCGAGGATGCGCAGGCCGGGGAGATCGTCATCAGCGTGCGCGATAGCGGCAGCGGTATCGCGCCGGAAAACATGGCCAGGCTGTTCCAGCCCTTGTTCACCACCAAGGCGCGGGGCATCGGCCTGGGACTGGTGGTGGCGAAAAATCTGATCGAGGCCAATGGAGGCACGGTGAAAGTGGAAAGCGAAGCGGGCCATGGAACCTGGGTGACCGTCACGCTTCCGGCTATGGAGGTGCCGACATCATGATTTTCTCCCTTTCCCTATCCTTCGCCCTGATCGGACTGGTTATTCAATTGGCCACGCTTGCCTCGCTGCGCAAGCTGCTGGCGATGCTCCCGGCCGGATCGATTCGCAAGAAATGGTTTGCCGTCAGCGGATTGATTTTTATCTTCATCGCGGGTTATCTGGGCTACATCGCGGTGCTTTGGACTCAACCAACCGAGTGGCACGAACCCCTCGTTTCCGGTGTGCTTCTGTTCGGTGCCCTGTTTGTGTGGCTGACGGTAGAGCTTTCGCTGCAAACCGCTGCGGAACTACGGCGAATGGAGGATGAGCTGGTGCACCAGGAGAAGCTGGCCCTGCTTGGCCAGGTGGCGGATACGGTGGGACACGAGTTGCGCAACCCGCTAGGGGTGATAAACAACGCCGTGTATTTCCTTCAGGCCGTGCTGACCGACGCGGACGAAACCACCCGGGAATATCTCGGCATCATCAAGGACGAGGTCGCGGATGCGGAACGCATCGTGTCCGACCTGCTGGATGCCGTGCGCACCAAGCCCCCACACCCGGAGGCGCTGAGGGTCGGAGCATTGATCGGGAAAGTTCTGGACAAGTGCGACGTGCCGCCTTC
Organism: Gammaproteobacteria bacterium; assembly: GCA_018820765.1. Classification (GTDB taxonomy): domain Bacteria; phylum Pseudomonadota; class Gammaproteobacteria; order Burkholderiales; family Thiobacillaceae; genus Thiobacillus. The sequence continues at coordinate 124,450 of JAHJNN010000017.1, read as the reverse complement.
CGTCACAGTCCGTCTGGACATTCCTGAAACTCTCCCCATCATTCGGGTTGATCCGTCGCAAATACGCCAGGTGTTGTGGAACCTGATCACCAACGGCGTGGAAGCGATGCCGGACGGCGGTACGCTGGAAATCAAGGCGGCCGAAGATCGGGCGGCGAAAACCGTGATGGTCAGCATCCAGGACAGCGGCAGCGGCATTACGCCGGAACACCAGGCCAGATTGTTCCAGCCGATGTTCACCACCAAGGCGCGCCGGGTCGGCCTGGGGCTGGTGGTGGTGAAGAACCTGACGCAGGCCAACGGCGGCAGCGTGGGCGTGGAAAGCGAGCCGGGCAGAGGAAGTACGTTTACCGTGTCGCTGCCATGCAACAACCCGGCGGTGCCATGATGGGAAAGCTGGTAGGGGGCGACAGGCCACAGCCCCGATCGAAATTAAAACAATACGCGGATGAACATTGCGGAATTTATCCCGGGCGAAGCCGAAGGGCTCTTCCCATCTATGTTAACGGGAGACGGCAATGAAAATTCTGGTGGTGGACGATGACCGGCGGATCGTCAAAACGACCTGCGACATTCTGAAGATCAAGGGCCACGAGGCGATCGCGGCTTATACCGGCGAAGAGGGCGTGGATACGGTCAAGCGCGAGCGTCCGGATTGCGTGCTGATGGACATCAAGATGCCCGGTATCAGCGGGGTCGAGGCAATGAAACAAATGCGGTCGGTCATTCCCGATCTACCCATTGTTCTGGTCAGCGCCTATGCGACCGAGGACACCGTCACCGAGGCGGAGCGTGCCGGCGCCTACGCCGTCATGAGCAAGCCCCTCGACTTCCAGGTGATCCTTTCTTTCCTTTCCCTGTTGCGCAAGGAGGAAAGCATTCTGGTGGTGGACGACGACCCCGGCTTCTGCAAAACACTGAAGGACATCCTGACCCTGAGGGGCTACCGGGTGGAAACGGAAAGCGAGCCGCAGAAGGTGCTGGACCATCTGGAGAAGGACTACAAGCTCGCTGTCGTCCTCGACCTCAAGCTGGGGGCGGCGGATGGCACGGACGTGCTGAAGGAGGTCCGGGCCAAGTACCCCACCAAGCCGGTGGTGCTGGTGACCGGTTACCGCGAGGAGATGGCGAATTCCATCGAGAAAGCGCGCCGGATCGGGGCCTACACTTGCCTATACAAGCCGCTGGAAGTCGATGCCTTATTGCAGATGATCGAGGGCATCCGGCTCAAGAAGCTGCAAAACCTGCTGGCCTCGTCATAGCCGGAGAGTCATGGTGAAGGCAAAAGCAAAAATCCTGGTGGTGGACGATGATCCGAATCTCAGGAAGACCCTGGCCGATATTCTGAGAATCAAGGGCTATGACACGGCCGCTGCCGCAACCGGAGCCGAGGCGATCGCAGAGGTGGAGCGGGGCGCGTTCAGCCTGGCGCTGATCGATCTGATGCTGCCGGACATGCAGGGCATCGAGGTCATGGCGCGCATCAAGGCGATTTCGCCGCTGACCGAGGCGATCATCCTGACCGGCCACGCGTCGATGGATACCGCCATCGAGGCCACCCGGCAGGGGGCGTATTCGTATCTGCTGAAGCCTTACCAGATGGATGACCTGCTGCGGAACATCCGGCACGGGGTCGAGCGCCAGCAGGCACAGGAAGAGATCCTCCGCCTGGCGTCCTTCCCGCGATTGCATCCCAGCCCGGTGATCGAACTCGATTCTGCCGGAGCGGTGACCTATGCCAACCCGGCAGCCGAAAAGTTGTTTCCCGATCTGGGCGAGATGGGGATGTCGCACCCTTTGCTGAATGGGTTGACGGGGCCGATTCCCGATCTCCGGAGCGGACGGCTGGACGAAATATGCTACGAGGCCGAGGTGGGCGAGGCGACTTACGAACTGCATATCTACGATGTTCGGGATGCCGGTCTCATCCGCATCTATGTCACGGACATCACGCAGCGCAAACGCAATGAAACGGAAATCCATCTTCTCGCCACGACCGACAGCCTCACCGGAATTTCAAACCGCTCGGAGTTCTCGCGAATGCTGGCATCTGAAATGGACCGCGCAAAAAGATATGGCACGCCCCTGTCGCTGATCATGTACGACCTCGATTACTTCAAGCGCGTGAACGACAGCTTCGGCCATGATGCGGGTGACGAGGTGTTGCGGGCCGTCACCGATGTGGTGAAGGGAAACACCCGTGCCGTTGACGTGGTGGCACGCTGGGGCGGCGAGGAATTCATGGTGCTGATGCCGCAGTCGGACCTGACCTCTGCAAAGAGTGCGGCGGAAAAGCTGCGGCAGGCTATCGCGGAACACCGGTTCGACAAGGTGAACACCATCACGGTGAGCTTCGGGGTGACGGAGTTTGTGCCGCAAGATGATTTCAACACGCTGCTGAAACGGGTGGATGACGCGCTCTATCTGGCAAAAGCGAACGGTCGAAACCGTGTCGAAACCCTGACGGCGGAAGCTGCCGCAGGAATCTGAGCGCTCAAGATGAAAAATGCCCCCACCATCTTGGTGGTCGACGACGATCCCAACCTCCGCAAGACGCTCTCCGACATCCTGCGCAACAAGGGCTACGAGGTGGTGAGTGCGGGGAGCGGCGCAGCAGGGATAGCTGAAGCGTTGCGGGTTTCCGCCGGCGTGGTGTTGATCGATCTCATGCTGCCGGATATGTCGGGCATCGAGGTGATGGAAAAGATCAAGGCGGCAGCGCCGCTGACCGAGGCCATCATCCTGACCGGCCATGCCTCGCTCGATACAGCAGTCGAGGCGACTAACAAGGGGGCGTTCTCGTACCTGCTGAAACCCTATGATGTCGAGAAACTGCTGCGGCATATCCAGCGCGCGCTGGAGCGGCAGCAAACCCAGCAGGAGATCACGCGGCTGGCATTTTTCCCCAGGATGAATCCCTATCCGGTGCTCGAGATCAATGCCGTCGGAGAATTGACCTACATCAATCCGGCTGCCGCAAAGGTTTTTCCCGATCTGGTGGTGGCGCAGCCCGTGCGTGATGCGCTGGGGGATCTGTCGGAAGCGCTGGGGAACGGCGAACGCAGGGAAGTGGTGCGCGAGCTCCATATTGGACAGGCCACGTTCGAACAGCATCTTTATCCGGTTCCCGGGAGCGACCTGGCCCGTGTCTACATGATGGATATCACCGAGCGTGTGCGCTCGGAAGCAGCGATACGGGAAAGCGAAGAGCGATACCGGTCGCTGTTTGAAAATATGCTTGGCGGCCTTGCATATTGCCGCATGGTTTACGAGGATAACTTGCCGTGTGATTTTGTTTACCTGGACGTGAATCCCGCATTTGAAACCCTGACGGGACTTAAAGATGTGATCGGGAAAAAGGTCAGCGATGTCATCCCGGGCATTCGAGAAACCAATCCGGAATTGTTCGAGGTTTACGGCAGGGTGGCCGCAAGCGGCGTGCCGGAGAAGCTTGAAACGTATGTGCCGGCTCTGGACATATGGTTTTCATTGTCCGTTTACAGCCCGCAGAAAGGGTATTTTGTTGCTTTGTTTGACAACATCACCGCGCGCAAAGACCACGAGATCAAGCTGGGCCGGCTCAACCAGTTGCTGCAGACCATCCGCGGCATCAATGAGTATTTGCTCGTCGCCGAGAACGAGGAGGCATTGTACCGCTTTGTATGCGAAGCGCTGAAAGGGCTCGAAGGCATCGTCGGGGTGATTGTCGGCATCAGGCTGCCGGACCATGTCCTGAAATCCGTCGGCTGGGCGGGATTCAGCGTGGAGATGGCTTCTTCCCTGAGCGTCCGCTGGGATGATTCCCCGCTTGGCGGCGGGGTGATGGGCACGGCCGCCCGCGAAGGGCGGTCCGTCGTGGCCGATGATATCGAGAACGATCCGCGCTATGAGCCATGGAGGGAGATCGTGCAGACCTGGGGCCTGAAGTCCGCGGCAGCCGTCCCTCTGGTTTTCGAGGGCGAGGTGAATGGCGTGCTGTCCATCTATTCGGGAGCGCGCCATGCCTTTGACGAGCAGGCCATCCATTTCCTGACCGAGGTCGCCGGCGATATCGCGATCGGCGTGCATGCGTTGCGTCTGGACCAGAATCTGCACGCTACGCTCGGCCACCTGAGAAGTTCCATGAACAGCACGGTCGAGGCCATTGCCAGCATGGTCGAGCTGCGCGACCCCTATACCGCAGGCCACGAGCGACGCGTGTCGCAGCTGGCCTGTGCCATCGGCAAGGAAATGGGGCTGCCCGAGCGCCAGGTCGAAGGCTTGCGCGTCATCGGCTACCTGCACGACATCGGCAAGATTGCCGTACCGGCGGAGATTCTGAGCAAGCCGACCCGGCTGACGGATATCGAGTTTGCCATGGTCAAGGCGCACCCGCAGTCCGGCTACGACATCCTGAAGAACCTGGAATTCCCGTGGCCGGTTGCGCAGGCCGTGCTGCAGCACCACGAGCGGCTCGATGGATCGGGTTACCCGCAGGGGCTGCCCGCCGAGGAGATCATCCTCGAAGCCCGGATCGTGATGGTGGCCGATGTGGTCGAGGCGATGGGGAGCCACCGTCCCTATCGTTCAGCGATCGGGTTCGAGGCGGCGCTGGCGGAGATCAAGGCGAACCGTGGCCGGTTGTATTGCAAAAAGGTGGTCGATGCCTGCCTCAGTCTGTTCACCGAGAAGGGGTTCAGGTTCGAGGCGTGAAGCGCCTGGCTGGGGCGGCATGAACGAATTTCGCGCCTGTCCTCGCTCTGTATCCTGCCGGATACTGGCGCCTATTTCAGCAGCCGCCGCCGCGTCAGTGCCAGCGCGATGACGTAGCCCAGGCTGCCGTAAATCAGCAACGCGACGACATGCAGCACGACGTTGTCGGGCACGTTGCCGACGACCAGAGGACGTGCCAGGTCGATGGCGTGGGTGAGCGGCAGCCAGGCCGATACGGCCTGCACCGGCAGCGGCAGTTGCGATACCGGGAAGAACACGCCGCACAGCAGCACCATCGGCGTGATCACCAGCGTGAAGTAGTAGAGGAAAAAGTCGTAGCTCGGCGACAACGCGTTCATCACCAGCCCCATGCCGCCGAAGCAGAAGCCGACCAGCGCGACCACCGGGATGATCCACAGCGTCATCCAGAAATGGCCGTACAGCCCCAGCCCCCAGATCACCGCCAGGATCGCCAGCCCCGAGAGCAGGCTCTTCGACACCGCCCAGGAGAGCTCGCCTAGCATCACGTCGTCGAGCGTGAGCGGCGCGTTCATGATGGCGTCCCAGGTGCGCTGCACGTGCATGCGCGAGAAGCTCGAATACAGCACCTCGAAGGTGGCGGCGTTCATCGTGCTGTAGGCCACGGTGCCGGCGGCGAGGAAGGTGAGGTAGGGCATGCCGCCGACGTCCGGCAGCAGGCTGCCGAGGCCGTAACCCAGGCCCAGCATGTAGAGCATCGGGTCGGCCAGGTTGCCGAGGATGGATGGAATGGCGAGCTTCTTCCATACCAGGTAATTGCGCTGCCAGACCGGAACGAAGCGCCACGACAGTCGGGGGAGGCGGAAAAAGTGCGTCATGCGCTCAATCTCTCAAATCGCGCCCGGTGAGCTTGAGGAACACATCCTCCAGACTCGACGGACGGTGCAGGTAGCGCAGCGCAGGCGCGTGCTTCAAGGCAGCGATCACGGTGTCTGCATTGTCGGTGTAGCAGAACAGGGTTTCGCCGACGGTCTCGAAGCGCTGGCAGACCTGGCTGGCATGGGCGCGCGTCCAGTTCTCCAGGCCTTCTCCGTAGACTTCGACCACGACGGGTTCGATGTGCGATTCGATCAGTGCCCGCGGCGCGCCTTCGGCGACGACACGGCCGTGGTCGAGGATGGCCAGCCGGTCGGTGAGGCGCTCGGCCTCGTCCATGAAATGCGTGGTCAGCACGATGGTCTTGCCGTCCGCAATCAGCCGCCGCAGGCCCTGCCAGATGAGGTGGCGCGCCTGCGGGTCGAGGCCGGTGGTGGGCTCGTCGAGAAACAGGATATCGGGGTCGTGCACCAGCGCGCGCGCCAGCGTGAGGCGCCGCTTCATGCCGCCCGACAGCTGGCTGATTTGTGCGTCGGCCTTGCTGGCGAGGCCGGCAAACTCCAGCAGCTCGGGCACGCGCGCGGCAATCGCGGCTTTCTCCATGCCGAAATAGCGGCCGTAGGCGAAGAGGTTCTCGCGCACCGAAAAATCCGGGTCGAGGTTGTCCATTTGCGGCACCACGCCCACTTTCATGCGCGCTTCGCGCGCGTGCTGCGGCACCGCGATGCCGGCCAGTTCGATGCTGCCGCCGTCGGGTTCGATCAGGCCCAGCAGCAGGCGCAACGTGGTGGTTTTGCCGGCGCCGTTGGGGCCCAGCAGGCCGAAGCATTCGCCGCGCCGGACGTCGAGGTCGAGGCCGCGCACCACCTCAGTATCGCCGTAGCGCTTCGTCAGGCCGCGCACGGTCAGCACGGGCAGGCCTCCAGAAATGCCTGTTTCAATTCCTTCAGCTTGCCGTGAAAAAAGTGTCCGGCGTCGGGGATGGTTTTCACCGCCAGCCGCTGCTGCTCGGCCCACAGGCGGATCGCGGCGGGCGGAATGAGTTCGTCGGCGTCGCCGTAGATCACCACCGTGTCTTCCGGCACCGGGTCGAACTCGTACATGGTGACCGCGGGGGCGACCAGGATCAGGCGCTTGGCGTGGAGTTCCTGGCGCAGGCGGTGCTGCACGAACGCGCCGAAGGAAAAGCCGGCGAGCGCCCAAGGTAGGCCGGGATAGCTCGCCTCGACGAAACGGGCGACGGCGAGCAGATCCTCGGTTTCGCCCACGCCGGCGTCGAATTCGCCGTCGCTCATGCCGACGCCGCGGAAATTCGGCCGCACGCTGACCCAGCCGGCTTCGTTGGCCGCCTTGGCGAGCGTCGTCACCACCTTGTTGTCGAGGCTGCCGCCGTGCAGCGGATGCGGGTGGGCGACCAGCAAAAGGCCGCGGCGCTCGGTCTCGGGGTCGTCGATCACGGTTTCCAGCTTGCCGGCCGGCACCGGGATGCGCAGTTTGAAGCGTTTCATTTGGCGGCCTTACTTCAGCTGCAAGCGTTCGACGATACGCCCCTGCTTGAGGTGAACCTCGAAGATTTCATCGATGTCGGTTTCGTCCACATAGGTGTACCAGACGCCCTCGGGATACACGACCAGCAGCGGGCCTTCGTCGCAGCGGTCGAGGCAGCCGGCACTGTTGATGCGGTATTTGCCTTCGCCGTTGAGGTTGGCGTCTTTCACCTTTTTCTTCAGGTAATCGCGCATGTGCTGGCCGCCGGCGGCGCCGCAGCATTTGGCGCCGTCCTCGCGCCGGTTGGTACAGAAAAATACGTGGTGCTTGTAGTACTGGTCAGTCATTCTGAAAATCCGTGTATTTGATGGCGTTGCCGTGCGCCTTGTCGATCGGGTACTTGCGCGCATTGAGCGCCAGCTTGTCGGCAGCGGCGCCGAGCAGATCGATGTCCAGCAGGTCGGCCAGCCGGGTCAGGTAAATCAGCACGTCGGCGATTTCCTGGCGCACCGCCTCGTGCTGTTCGGCGCTCAGGTGCTGGCTTTGCTCCGCGGTCAGCCACTGGAAAGGTTCCAGCAGTTCCGCCGCTTCCACGGAGAGGGCCATCACCAGGTTCTTCGGGGTGTGGTAGCGTTCCCATGCGCGTGCCAGGGCGAACTCGCGTATGCGCAGGCGCAGGGTGTCGAGGCTGTCGATTGCATGCGGGCTCATCGGCAACATGATACCGCGGCAGGCGTCGGACTTACGACATTCCCGCCGGCCCGCCAACGCCACATCCTTGCCCGGCAGGGCGGCAGCCTTGATGTGCGGGGTTGCGGGCCGCCGGATGGTCTGGCCCGGGGGTTGCTTGCAGTCTTTGAAGATAGGACTAGTTTTTAAACACGCTCTGGCATAATGCTGACGAATTAACTGCATATTAAAGGGAGGGTGGACATGTTTACCATCAAGCAACATATCGCACGCATGGGCGTGGTCTTGGCCGTGGCTGCACTCGCAGGCTGCTCCAGCACGCCGACCTATCCGCCCGCTCCCGAGCGTACTGGGCAGTTCGACTGGAATTATCTGATCGGCCCGGGTGACTCGGTCCAAGTCTTCGTCTGGCGCAATCCAGAGGTGTCGGGCAGTTTCCCGATCCGCCCCGACGGCAAGATGACCATGAACCTGATCGAGGATATGCAGGCGTCCGGCAAGACGCCCACCCAACTGGCGCGCGACATCGAAAAGGCGCTGGGCAAATACATCCAGGAACCGATCGTTACCGTGATCATGGGTGGCGGCATCGGTCCGTTCGATCAGCAGATCCGCGTGATCGGCGAAGCGGCCAAACCGCAGGCGCTGAGCTTCCGCGAAAAAATGAGTCTGATCGATCTGATGATTGCGGTCGGCGGCATCACCGATTTCGCCGCGGGCAACAAGGCCTACATCCTGCGCGCTGTGGACGGCAAGCAGGAACGCCTCGGTGTGCGCCTGGAAGACCTGTTGAAAGACGGCGACATCTCCGCAAACGTCGACATGAAGCCGGGCGATGTGCTGGTGGTGCCTGAAAGCCTGTTCTAAGTGTATCTGCGCCGCTTTCGCGGCGCTTTTTGATGGAACGTCCAAATGGATCAAGTGCTGCAACAAATACTGGGTTATGCCAAGGCTTCTTGGCAGCGGCGCTGGTGGGGTGTGGCGGTTGCCTGGCTGGTGTGCATCGTCGGCTGGACCTGGGTGATGATGATCCCCGATCGCTACCAGGCGTCGGCGCGCGTTTATGTGGACACCCAGACGCTATTGAAGCCGCTGCTGTCCGGGCTTGCGGCGCAGCCTAACATCGAACAACAGATCAAGCTGATGACGCGCCAGTTGGTCAGCCGCCCGACTTTGGAAAAAGTCGCGCGCATGACCGACCTGGACGTCAAGGCCAAAACCCCTGAGCAGACCGAGGCGATGCTGAACGGACTGGCGAGCAAGATATCGATTGCCGACGCCGGGCGTGAAAACCTCTACACCATCAGTTATCAGGACGCCAATGGCGACCTGGCGAAGAAAGTGGTGCAGTCGTTGCTGACCATTTTTGTCGAGACCAGCCTTGGCAAGACCCGCCAGGATATATCCAGCTCGGCGCGTTTCATCGAAGAGCAGTTGCAGCAATACCAGCAAAAACTGGTTGATGCAGAGAATGCCCTGACCGAGTTCAAGCGCAAGCACATCGGCATGATGCCGGGGCAGGGGGGCGACTATTACGCCAAGCTCGCCGAAACTTCGGGGCAACTGCGGCAAGCGCAATTGGATCAGAAGGAAGCGGTCAACCGCCGCAACCAGCTTAAGCGCCAATTGGCAGACGAAGAGCCGGAGCTGACGGCAGCTGCTGCAGCGGTATCCACCCATAGCGAAATCGATGGCCGCATCCGGGCGCTGGAAAAGCAGATGGATCAGCTGCGCCTTCAATACACCGACCTGCATCCCGACATCCAGTCGACCAAACGACTGATCGAAAAGCTGGAAGCGCAGAAGAAAGTCGACCTCGCCGAGCGCAAGGCCGATCCGGCGGGTGCGCGAATCCAGAATCCGGTCTATCAGCAGCTCACCATCGCCATCGCCGAGGCGGACGCAAACGTGTCCTCGCTGGGTGCGCGGGTGGCCGAATACCAGCGCCGTTACGGAGAGCTGCGCAATGCCTCCAACATGATTCCGCAGGTGGAACAGGAATACACCCAGTTGATGCGCGACTACGGTGTCTATCGTAAAAATTACGATGCGCTGCTCACGCGCCGCGAATCGGTCACCATGTCGGGCGAGGTCGAAAGCAAGACCGATACCGTCGACTTTCGCGTAATCGATCCGCCTTTCGTGCCAAGCAAGCCGGCATGGCCGAACCGCCCGCTGTTCCTGTCGCTGGTGACCCTGGGCGGACTGGCAGCCGGTATCGCGGTGGCTTTCCTGCTGAGCCAGTTGCGCCGCACCGTTACCGACCGCCGCGTCCTGCGCGAACTGACCGGACTGCCGCTGCTGGGCGCGGTGTCGCGGGTGGAAACCCCTGAATCCCAGCGTCGCAAGCGCAAGGGCCTGATGACTTATGCGGCCGCGTTGGGCAGCCTGATTGCCGCCTATGGCGCGGTGATGCTTCTGCAACTTGTCGTATCGCGTGCGGGGTAGAAACCATGAGCATTATTGAAAAAGCGGCCGGCAAAATCGGCGCAGGCACGTCTCAGCCGACGTCCCGGGATGCCGACAGCCATCCCGGCCAGGACAGCCTGATCGAAAATGCGCTCAACAGGCAGCGCAGCGGCCACGCCGCTCCCTTTGTCGCCACGCCGGTCGAACCGATGTTCAACGATCCGGACACGCTCGCGATGGAAGGCGGCAGCCAGGTGCAGTCGATCAATCTGGCGCGGCTACACCGCATGGGCGTGGTGTCGCCGGACGCCGAAAAAAGCCAGATTGCTGAAGAGTTCCGCATCATCAAACGACCGCTGATCGCCAATGCCTTCGGCCAGGGCACCACGCGGGTGAAAAACGGTAACCTCATTATGGTTACGAGTTCGCTGCCGGGTGAAGGCAAGAGTTTCACTGCCATCAACCTCGCGATTTCGATGGCAATGGAAATGGATCGCACCGTGCTGCTGATCGACGCCGACGTCGCCAAGCCGCGCATCCCAGAATACCTCGGCATCCATGCCGACAAGGGACTGCTCGATGTGTTGCAGGACAAGGATCTGAAGCTGTCCGACGTACTTATCAAGACCGATATCGCCAAGCTGACCGTGCTGCCCGCCGGCCGCACCTACAAACGCGCCACCGAACTGCTGGCGAGCGCCGCCATGACCCGTCTGGTCGAGGACATCGGCAATCGCTACCCGGATCGCATCATCCTGTTCGACTCCCCGCCCTTGCTGGCGACCAGCGAATCGAGCGTGCTGGCCACCCACATGGGGCAGATCGTCATGGTGGTGGAAGCCGAGAGAACCTCGCAGGAGGCTGTGCGAGAAGCCCTCAGTCACATCCATTCATGCGAAGTCGTGGGCATGTTGCTGAACAAGACCACACCGACCCCGGGTGCAGATTACTACTATGGCTACTATGGCAGTTACGGCAAATAAGCTACACATACGCGGCGCCGAGGCGGCGCCGCACAGTCGAGCGTCCCTGGCGGGCGCTTTTTCTGTATTCATGGCAATGGCGTTCGCATCGACTGCGCATGCCCTCGACTGGGATATCGAACCCAGCGTCGGCGCGTCGGCCACCTACACCGACAATGCCAACCAGAGTGAAACCGACCCGGAAGATGCGCTGATCCTGAGCGTGACGCCGGGCTTTACCCTGACCTCCCAAGGATCGCGTCGAGTGCGGGCTTCCCTGCACTATGGCCTGAGCGGGGTAGCGCGCTTCAGCGAAGACAACAGCACCGATCTCAATCACAATCTGGGCGCTGTCGGAAACGCCGAGCTGATCGAGGATTTCCTGTTCATCGACGGCTCTGCACGCATCTCGCAGGAACTGATTTCGCTGTTCGGTTCCCCGGCCGACGCCGACATCAACGACAGCAACCGCGCCACCGTCGGTACCTATTCGATCAGCCCCTACATCCAGAAACGTTTTGGCACCTTTGCCAATGCGCAGGCGCGCTACACCACCAGCGGCGCGATTTTCGAGAATCAGGCTGGTGCCGATTCCAGCGTGAATTCCTTTTCCGCGGCGCTAACCAGCGGCACCCGTTTCGACGATTTGAGCTGGGGCCTCAATTACTCCATCCGCAAGGCGGGAAACCGCAATGCGGCCACCGCCGCCGCCAATGGCGACACCACCTTCGAGCATGCCAGCGCCACCGCGGGCTATGCGCTGACCCGCAAGTTCCGGGTGTTCGGCACCGTGGGGCAGGACTGGAACGATTACCTCAGCGCCAGTGACATCGACGGCTCGTCCTACAGCGTCGGCTTTGGCTGGGCGCCCACGCGCCGCACCAGCGTCGAGGCCTCGGTGGGCGAACGCTATTTCGGCAGCACCTACAGCGTCTCCGGCAGTCATCGCACCCGCTTGTCACGATGGACGGTGCGCTATTCGGAAGCTGTCAGCGACATCACGCAGCAGTTCCTGGATCAAACCAGCCGTATTTTCTGGATATGTAACACCGGAATACCTATTAGGGAGACCCTGGACTTTACGAATCCCGATTCCGCGAGCTGCATTGGGCCGGTTAGTTCAGGCCAGCTGGCCGCGCAACTCAATCAATTTTTGGGGGTCTCGCTCAATGATCTGGTTGCGCTCAACCTGCTCAATATTGGAATCGCCAATGGCGTTTACATTATCAAGAGCTTTACTGCGGGCGTGTCATGGGACCTTGGCCGCCTGGGATTTGGGCTGTCGGCGCAAGACACCAGGCGCCTCTATCAGCTGTTCGGCGACGCAGAGGACCATGTCCAGGGACTGACCGGTTCCGTCAGCTATCGGATGTCTCCCCAAACCACCGCCAGCAGCAGCCTGTCACTAACCCGCACCAGCGCGGATGCCTTGCTGGCAGGCGGTACGGCCCGAGAGGACGATCTCATCAGCTTGAGCCTCGGCCTCAACCACCGCTTCACCGACAAGCTCAGCGGCGCGCTGACTTTCCGCCACACCGAACGTGATTCGAACGCCGCGAATGCCGACTACAAAGAAAACAGTATTACAGCGTCGGCCAACATGCGCTTCTGACCGATCTGCCGGCATGGCATGGCCGTTGCTTCGCATTTTGTGCGCACACTGGCTGTGCTCCACCCAGAGATAACGGATCGTCCATGTACGAAGACTATTACCGCTTTAGCGCCAAGCCGTTCCAGCTCAACCCCGATCCGCGTTTTTTCTACGGCTCCAAGGGGCACCGGCGGGCGATGGCGTATCTGGATTACGGCCTGTCGCTCGGCGAAGGCTTCATCGTCATCACCGGCGAGGTCGGCGCCGGCAAGACCACGCTGGTGCGCAACCTGTTCCGCCAGCTCGATTCGAGCAATCTGCTCGCGGCCCAGCTGGTGTCGACCCAGCTCGACGCCGAGGATACGCTGCGCAGCGTCGCCGCCTCGTTCGGTCTGGAGCATGAGGGCCTGACCAAGTCGGCCCTGCTGAAGAACCTGGAGGATTTTCTGGCGGCGGCTGCCCGCCAGGGCAAGCGCACGCTGCTGGTGGTGGACGAGGCGCAGAACCTGACGCCGCGCGCAGTGGAAGAGCTGCGCATGCTGTCCAACTTCCAGAACAGCGAACGCTCGCTGATCCAGACCTTTCTGCTCGGGCAGCCCGAATTCCGCGGCATCCTGCAAAGCCCCGACATGCAGCAGCTGCGCCAGCGCGTGGTCGCTTCCTACCACCTGGGGCCGCTCGATGCCGACGAGACGCGCGGCTACATCGAGCACCGCCTGCGCACCGTCGGCTGGGTGGGCACGCCGGGATTCGACGACGCGGCGTTTGCGGCGCTGCATCGCTTTACCGCTGGCATTCCGCGGCGGCTGAACACCACCTGCGACCGCCTGCTGCTTTTCGGATTTCTGGAAGAGAAAAGCCATTTCGGCGAGGCCGAGGTCGACGAGGTGATCGCCGATCTGAAGAACGAGGTGGCGCACCAGGACTACCACGGCCCCACCGGCGTCAACAATCATCTGCCCGAAGGCGGCATGCTGCACAACGAAGACGGCCTGCGGCTAGGGCAGCGCATCGACCAGCTGGAACGCTCGGTCAACCGCATCCTGCCCATCGTGCGCAAGATTCTCTACACCGTCAGCGAGCGCAACGCGGCAGCAGACGAAGCCGCGTCGACCGACAAACACGACAGCACGTATTAAGGTTGGCCATGACCCAGGTTTTATGCGTCGCAGGCGCCCGCCCCAATTTCATGAAAATCGCCCCGGTGATGGCCGCGTTCGCCGAGACCGGCATCGCCGCGCAACTGCTGCACACCGGCCAGCACTACGACGCGGCGATGAGCGACAGTTTCTTTGCCGATCTGGGCATTCCGCGTCCCGACCATCATCTTGAAGTCGGCTCCGGCAGCCACGCGGTGCAGACGGCCGAGGTGATGAAACGCTTCGAGCCGGTGCTCGAAAGCGTTCAGCCGCAGGCCGTGCTGGTGGTGGGCGACGTCAATTCCACCATCGCCTGCGCGCTGGTGGCGGCCAAGCGCGGCGTGCGCGTGATCCACGTCGAGGCCGGCCTGCGCAGCTACGACCGCGGCATGCCGGAAGAAATCAACCGCGTGCTGACCGACCAGATTTCCGATTTGCTGTTCATCACCGAAAAGAGCGCGTTGGCCAACCTTGAGCGCGAAGGCATCGACCCCGCCCGGGTCGAGTTCGTCGGCAACGTGATGATCGACACCCTGTACCGCAATCTTCAGCACGCGGTGCCGGCGAGCCGCACCCTCGGCGCCGCGCTGCCGCAGTACGCGGTGCTGACCTTGCACCGGCCGTCCAACGTCGACGATCGCGACACGCTCGCCGCGCTGCTCGACGTGATTGGCGAAATCAACCGCAGCCTGCCGGTGGTGATGCCGCTGCACCCGCGCACGCGCAGCAACATCGAGAAGTTTGGTTTTACCGCCAAGCTCGACGGCCTGCGCATCCTGCCCCCGGTCGGCTATCTGGAAATGCTCGGCCTGATGCGCGATGCCAGGCTGGTGCTCACCGATTCCGGCGGCATCCAGGAAGAGACCACCGCGCTCGGCGTGCCCTGCCTCACCCTGCGCGAAAACACCGAACGCCCGATCACGATCACCGAAGGCACCAACACCCTGGTCGGTCCCGATCCCGATGCCATCCGGGCGGCGTTCAGCGAAGTGATGGCGGGCGGCGGCAAGGCCGGGCGCATTCCCGAATACTGGGATGGCCGTGCCGCCATGCGCATCGCGCACACGCTGAAAGGCTGGCTGCCGCCGCAGAAGGGGCAGCGGATCGCACATGGCTGAGCGGATCCGGAATGCCATGTCGGTTGATGTCGAGGACTACTTCCAGGTCTCGGCGTTCGCCCCGCATATCCGGCGCGAGGACTGGGACGGCCTGCCGTGCCGGGTCGAGCGCAACGTCGACGTGATTCTGGGCCTGCTCGACGACGCCCATTCCAAGGCCACCTTCTTCACCCTCGGCTGGATCGCCGAGCGCTACCCGCAGGTGGTGCGCCGCATCGTCGACAACGGCCACGAACTCGCCAGCCACGGCTATGGGCACCAGCGCGCGTCGGATCTCACGCCGGCCGAATTCCGCGACGACATCACCCGTGCCAAGACGATCCTTGAGGACCTCGGTGGCGTCACCGTGCGCGGCTATCGCGCGCCGAGTTTCTCCATCAACCGGAACAACTGGTGGGCGGTCGAGGAACTGGAAAACGCCGGCTATGTGTACAGCTCCAGCATTTATCCGGTCAAACACGACCATTACGGCATGCCCGACGCGCCGCGCTTTCCGCACCGTCCCAACGGCGAGGCCGGCATCCTCGAACTGCCGCCGACCACGTTTCCCTTGATGGGACGCAACCTGCCCGCCGCGGGCGGCGGCTGGTTCCGCCTGCTGCCCTACGAGATGTCGCGCTGGATGTTGCGCCGCGTCAATGCGCGGGACCAGGCGCCCTGCATGTTCTATTTCCATCCCTGGGAACTCGACGCCGGCCAGCCGCGCCAGTCTGGGCTTTCCGCGAAAACGCGCTTCCGCCATTACGTCAATCTGCAACGCATGCCCGGCAGACTGCGAAAATTGCTGAACGACTTTGAATGGGACCGCGTCGACCGCGTGTTCCTGGCTGACCAATGAATCTGGCCGAACACTCTTGTAGGAGCGATGTCCTCGCCGCGAATGCGGGCACCAATCGGAGCGGAGGTGCGAATCGCGGCGAGGACGCCGCTCCTACGGAAGCGAATGTCGCCGTGCGCATGCTGCAGGCGAATGATCTCGCGCGCTGGGATGCCTACGTCAACGTGCATCCGGATGCGACCTTCTTTCACCGCGCCGGCTGGAAGCGGGTGATCGAGGACGCGTTCGGCCACCGCACGCATTTTCTGCTGGCCGAGCGCGGCGGCGAAGTCGTCGGCGTGCTGCCGCTGGCCGAAATCAAAAGCCGGCTGTTCGGCCACAGCCTCGGCTCGCTGCCGTTCTGCGCCTATGGCGGCATCCTCGCCGATCACGACGCCGCGTATCGTGCGCTCGACGAGGCGGCGCAGGCGCTCGCCCGAAAGCGCCGGGTCGGCGCGCTCGAATACCGCAACCAGGCCGCGCAGCATGCGCACTGGCCGACCAAGGACCTCTATGTCACCTTCAAGAAGGCCATCGAACCCGAAATCGAAGCCAACATGAACGCCATCCCGCGCAAGCAGCGCGCGATGGTGAGGAAGGGCATCAAGGCCGGGCTTGTCGGCGAAATCGACGCCGACACCACGCGTTTCTTCGAAGCCTATTCGACGAGCGTGCATCGCCTCGGCACCCCGGTTTTCTCGCGCACGTTTTTTCGTCTGCTGAAGGACGAATTCGGCGACGACTGCGAAGTCCTGACCATCACCCTGGACGGCAAGGTGATCTCCAGCGTGATGTCGTTCTATTTCCGCGACGAGGTGCTGCCGTATTACGGCGGCGGCGTCGATGCCGCGCGCGCGGTGGCCGGCAACGACTTCATGTACTGGGACCTGATGCGGCGCGCTTGCGAGCGCGGCCTGAAAGTGTTCGACTTCGGCCGCAGCAAGCGCGGCACCGGCTCGTTCGACTTCAAGAAAAACTGGGGCTTCGAGCCGACGCCGCTGCACTACGAATATTGTCTGGTGACGGATGCGGACGTTCCCGAAATCAATCCGCTCAATCCAAAATACCGGCTCTTCATCCAGGCCTGGAAAAAAATGCCGCGGGCGCTCGCCAACGTCATCGGGCCGCATATTGTGAAGAACCTGGGATGAATCAAATGCTTTTCACCACAGAGGCACAGAGACACAGAGAAAAGCTGTTTCCTTTTGGCGGGACAGCGAATGTGATCTTCTCCGTGCCTCTGTGTCTCTGTGGTAGCTTTTTTCTTTCAGCTTGACCATGGACGGGCTGCTGTTTCTCGCGCATCGCATTCCGTTTCCGCCCAACAAGGGCGACAAAATCCGCTCGTTCCATCTGCTGCGGCACCTCGCCGCGCGCTATGAAATCCACCTCGGCGCCTTCGTCGACGACCCGGACGACTGGCAGTACCGGGATGCATTGAAGCCCTATTGCGCGTCGATCAAGCTGCTGCCGCTTCACCCGCGCCGCGCCAAGCTGGCGAGCCTTTCCGGCCTGCTGAGCGGCGAGGCGCTGACGCTGCCGTATTACCGCAGCCGCACGTTCGCCCGCTGGGCCGCGGGGCTGGCGGCGGCCGGCACGGTGACGCGCGGCCTGGCGTTTTCCTCGGCGATGGCGCAGTTCATGCCGTCCGGCCTGGCCCGCCGCGTGCTCGACATGGTCGACGTCGATTCCGACAAATGGACCCAGTACGCGCCGACGCAGCGCTGGCCGCTGTCGTGGGTGTATGCGCGCGAAGGCCGCAAGCTGGCTGAATGGGAAGCGCGGGCGGCGCAGGATTTCGACGCCACCCTGCTGGTGTCGGAGGATGAGGCGGCGCTGCTGCAGCAACGCGTGCCGCAGGCCAGAAACAAAATCGGCGCATTCGAGAACGGCGTCGACGCCGATTATTTCTCGCCCGCGCGCGATTACCCGGACCCCTATCCGTCCGATGTCCGCGGCGTGGTGTTCACCGGCGCCATGGACTACTGGCCCAACGTCGATGCCGTCACCTGGTTTGCCGAACGCATCTTCCCGGCGGTGCGCGCGGCCGTGCCGGGCGCGCAGTTCACCATCGTCGGTAGCCGGCCCACGGAAGCCGTCCTCGCGCTGGCGCGCCAGCCAGGCGTCGTCGTCACCGGCGGCGTGCCCGACGTGCGGCCCTGGCTCGCCCACGCCGCCTGTGCCGTAGCGCCCCTGCGCATCGCGCGCGGGGTGCAGAACAAGGTGCTCGAAGCGATGGCGATGGCGCGTCCCGTCGTCGCCAGCGCACAGGCTGCCGAGGGTCTGCGTGCCGAAGCCGGGCGCGACTATCTGCTGGCGCAGGGCGAAGCCGATTTCGCCCGCGCCGTGGTGGGTTGCCTGCAGACCGCCGCAAGCGCCGCGCAGGCGCGCGACTGCATCCTGGCGAATTACGACTGGGCCCGCAATCTGGGCGCGATCGATTTCCTGTTCGAAGCGGCGCCGCCCGCCCAATCTATTCTGGAGGCTTGCCCCGCATGAGTGCCTTGCCCGACGCCTTACCCACCTCCCCGCGCAGCGCATGGCGGCTGCCGGGTGCACTGACCGTAGGCGTGTTGCTGATTCTGGCCGGCCTGTTCTGGCCGACCTTGCACTCGATGATCGAAGTATGGGAGCGCTCGGAAACCTTCGCCCACGGCTATCTGATTTTCCCCATCAGCGTCTGGCTGATCTGGCGCCAGCGCCATGAACTGGCACAGCTGCAGCCGCGCCCCGACCGGCGCGGCCTGATCCTGCTGGCCGCCGCCGGTGCCGGCTGGCTGCTGGCCGACGCCGGCAGCGTCAACGTGGTGGCGCAATATGCCTTCATATTTATGCTGATTGCGGCGGTGTGGACGCTGCTGGGCTCGGCCTTCGTGCGGGCCGCGTTTTTCCCCCTGATGTTCCTGCTGTTTGCGGTGCCGGTGGGCGAATTCCTGATCCAGCCGCTGATGGGCGTGACCGCCGATTTCACCGTGGCCATGCTACAGGCCACCGGCATCCCGGTATTCCGCGAAGGCATGTTCTTCAGCATTCCCAGCGGCGACTGGTCGGTGGTCGAAGGCTGTTCCGGGCTGCGCTATCTGATCGCCTCGGTCACGCTCGGCGTGCTGTACGCCTACCTCACCTATCGCTCGTGGAAACGCCGCCTGCTGTTTTCGATTGCCGCGATCATCGTGCCGGTGTTCGCCAACAGCGGGCGCGCCTACATGATCGTGATGATCGCCCACCTGTCCGATATGAAGCTGGCGCTAGGCGTCGACCATTACATCTACGGCTGGGCATTTTTCGGTCTGGTCATGCTGCTGCTGTTCTGGATCGGCAGCTTCTGGCGCGAAGACGACCAGCCGGCACCCAGCCAGCCCGAATCGGTTGCCGTGCCGTCCGGCCGCGCCGCGGCGCGGCCGATCCTGCCGATGGCCGTGGCCGCGCTGCTGGTCGCCGCCCTGTGGCCGGCCTATGTCGGCTGGCTCAAGGCGCGCCCGCTGCCGGACATGCCTGCCCTGCAGGTCGAGGCGCAGGGCGGCTGGCAGCCCGCCGCGGCCTTCACCACCTGGACGCCGCACTGGATCGGCGCCGACCGCCAGTTGCGCCAGCCCTATGCGCAGGCCGGGCGCAACGTGCTGCTGGAGCTGAATTACTACGTGACCCAGCGGCAGGATGCCGAACTCATCAACTCGCAGAATTTCATGATCCGGCAGAAGGATCCGCTGTGGTCGAACGTCGGCGAACGCATCGCCAGCGTCCGCATCGGCGATCAGCAGCGGCAGGTGCGGCAGGCCAAGATGCGCGGCAGCGACGGCCAGCGCCTGCTGGTGTGGCAGTGGAACCTGATCAACCAGCAGCCCACGGTGAACGATCACACGGCCAAGCTGAAGCTTGCGCTCGACCGCGTGCGGCTGAAGCGCGACGATGGCTTGTCGGTGCTGATCGCCACCCCCTACGAGGAAACGGCGATCGAGGCGGCTGCTGCGACCCTGGCGCGTTTCGCCGCCGACATGGAGCCCGCAATCGGGCGCACGCTCGACCAGGTCGACGGGAAGTGACCGCGCACATCGTGCACATCGTCCACCGCTTCGACACCGGCGGCATGGAAAACGGCATGGTCAACCTGTTCAACACTCTGCCGCCGGAGCGCTATCGCCACACCGTGGTGGCGCTCACCGACTACAGCGGTTTCCGCCACCGGATCACCGCGCAGCGGGTCGATTTCCACGCGCTGCACCGGGCGCCCGGGCACGGCCTTGGCTGGGCGGTGCGGCTATGGAAGCTGCTGCGCAGTCTCAAGCCCGATCTGGTGCACACCCGCAACCTGGCTGCGCTGGAAGCGCAGTTCGTGGCCGCCGCTGCCGGCATTCGCGCCACCGTGCACGGCGAGCATGGGCGCGACGTGTTCGATCTTTACGGCCGCAACTGGAAATACAACCTGCTGCGCCGCGCCGCGCGGCCCCTGGTGTCGAACTACATTGCCGTGAGCCGCGATCTCGAAACCTGGCTGCGCCAGGTCATCCATGTGCCGCCGCACAAGCTGAACCAGATCTACAACGGCGTTGACAGCACGAAATTTCGGCCGCGCGCGGGGGCGCGGCCGGAGTTCGCCCATCCCGAGAGCATCGTGTTCGGTTCGGTCGGGCGCATGGTCGAGGTCAAGGATTACCCCCTGCTCACGCGCGCCTTCATCCAACTGATGCGGCAGCAGCCCGAGCGGGCCGAGCGCGCACGGTTGGTCATCGTCGGCGACGGGCCCGTGCGCGAGGCCTGCCTCGAACTGCTGCAGGGTGCCGGCCTCGCCCATCTGGCCTGGTTTCCGGGCGCGCGCGACGACATTGCCGAGATCATGCAGGCGCTCGACGTATTCGTCCTGCCCTCCAAAAACGAGGGCATTTCCAATACCATCCTCGAAGCGCTGGCGAGCGGGCTACCGGTGATCGCCACCGCCGTGGGCGGCAATCTCGAACTGGTGGAGGACGGCGTTAACGGCCTGCTGGTGACGCCCGGCGATGTGGCCGAGATGGTACAGGCCTTGCTTTTCTACCTGGATACGCCGGCGCGCATTGCCGAGCATGGTGAAACCGCACGGCGGCAGGCGGTGCAGCGCTTCAGCATACCGGCCATGGCCGCGGCCTATGCTGGGGTATACGAAAAAACGCTGGGACGATAGCGCCGAGGCGCCGTCAGGCAGCGCGGGAAATCGACACAAACAGGAACGAGACAACCACTATGTGCGGCATCACCGGCATCTTCGATACCCGAGACCTCAGTGAGATTTCACGCGAGCTGCTGCACCGGATGAACGAAACCCAGTTTCACCGCGGACCCGACGAAGGTGGCCTGCACCTGGAGCCGGGCGTGGGTCTGGGGCACCGGCGTTTGTCCATCATCGACCTCTCCACCGGTCAGCAGCCCTTGTTCAACGAGGACGGCTCGGTCGTCGTCGTGTTCAACGGCGAGATCTACAATTTCCAGGAGCTGGTGCCCGAACTGGTGGCGCTCGGCCATCACTTCCGCACCCACTCCGACACCGAAGTCATCGTCCACGCCTGGGAAGCCTGGGGCGAAGCCTGCGTCGAGCGCTTCCGCGGCATGTTCGCGTTTGCGCTGTGGGACCGCAAGCAGGAAACCCTGTTCGTGGTGCGCGACCGTTTCGGCGTCAAGCCGCTGTATTACGCCTTCCTCGACACCGGCGAATTCATTTTCGGCTCCGAACTGAAGTCGCTGATGGTGCATCCCTGCCTCACGCGCGACATCGACCCCCTGGCGGTCGAGGACTATTTCGCCTACGGCTATGTGCCCGAGCCGCGCACCATTTTCAAGCGCGTCTGCAAGCTGCCGCCCGGCTTCACGCTCACCCTCAAGCGTGGCGAAGCGCGCGCGCTGCCGAAGCAGTACTGGGACATGCCGTTCACGCCGGTGGCGGTGAAGGACGAGGCCAGCGCAATGGACGAGTTGGTCGCACGCATGCAGGAATCGATCCGCCTGCGCATGATTGCCGACGTGCCGCTCGGTGCCTTCCTGTCGGGCGGCGTCGATTCCAGCGCGGTGGTGGCGATGATGGCCACGCAGTCGACGGCTCCGGTGAATACCTGCTCGATCGGCTTCGACGACCCGGCTTTCAACGAGATAGAATTCGCCCAACAGGTGGCCGACCGCTACCACACGCGGCATCACGTCGAGACCGTCGCCGCCGGCGATTTCAGCCTGGTCGGCCAGCTCGCCCAGGTCTACGACGAGCCCTACGCCGACTCATCCGCGCTGCCCACTTACCGCGTTTGCGAACTGGCGCGCAAGCACGTGAAAGTCGCGTTGTCCGGCGACGGCGGCGACGAGCATTTCGCCGGCTATCGGCGCTACCGCTGGTTCCGCTACGAGGAGCGCATGCGCTCGGTCATTCCGCTCGGCCTGCGCCGCCCGCTGTTCGGCGCGCTCGGCAAACTCTACCCCAAGGCCGACTGGGCGCCGAAAGTGTTCCGCGCCAAGACCACCTTCGAGGCGCTGGCGCGCGACACCGTCGAGGGCTATTTCCACGGCGTCTCGCTGTTGTCCGATGCGCAGCGCATTCAGCTGTTCTCGCCCGCCTTCAAGCGTGAGCTGCAGGGCTACCAGGCGGTGGAAGTGCTGCGCCGCCACGCCGCGGTCGCCCCCACCGACGACCCGCTGTCGCTGGTGCAGTATCTCGACATGAAAACCTACCTCGTCGGCGACATCCTCACCAAGGTCGACCGCGCCAGCATGGCGCATGCGCTCGAAGTGCGCGAGCCGCTGCTCGACCACGAACTGATGGGCTGGGTCTCCGGCTTGCCGGTCGATCTCAAGCTGCGCGGCACCGAAGGCAAATACCTGCTGAAAAAGGCGATGGAGCCCTATCTGCCGAACGACGTGTTGTACCGCAAGAAGATGGGCTTTTCCGTCCCGCTCGCCGCCTGGTTCCGCGGCCCGCTCGCCGCCACCATTCGCAGCGTGGTGCTGGGCGAGCGGCTGGCCTCCACCGGCATGTTCAACCAGGATTTCCTGCGCGACGTGGTCGAGGCGCACCAGTCCGGCCGCCGCGATTATTCGGTGATCCTGTGGACCGTTCTGATGTTCGACGCCTTCCTCGGCCAGGTGCTGGGCATGGACGAATCGGAAAGGCAGGCGGCATGAAGATTCTCCACGTCTTCGACCACACCCTGCCGCTGCATTCCGGCTACACCTTCCGCAGCGCGGCGATCCTGCGCAACCAGCGGAAAATGGGCTGGGAGACCTACCACCTGTCCGGGCCCAAGCAGATCGATTGCACGGTGATGGAAGAGGACGCCGACGGCCTGCATTTCTACCGCACGCCGAAACCCTCCGGCCTGCTCGCCAAGCTGCCCGGAGGCGACCCGTTCGCGGTGATGGGCGCAATCGAAAAGCGCCTGCTGGCTTTGGCAAAGACCCTGCGCCCCGATGTCATTCACGCCCATTCGCCGGTGCTCGATGCGGTGCCGGCGATCCGCGTCGGCCGCAAACTCGGTATCCCGGTCGTGTATGAAATCCGCGCCTTCTGGGAAGATGCCGCGGTCGACCACGGCAGCACCAAGGAAGGCAGCCTGCGCTATCGGTTGACCCGCGGACTGGAAACCTGGGCCGTAAAGCACGCCGACGCCGTCACCGTGATCTGCGAAGGCCTGCGCAGCGACCTGGTCGCGCGCGGCATACCGGCAAACAAGATTACCGTCATCCCCAACGCGGTCGACATCGACAAGTTCGAGATGGGCGGCAAGCCCGATTCCGCGCTGAAAATGAAGCTCGGCCTCGGCACCAGCCGCGTGCTCGGTTTCATCGGCTCGTTCTACGCCTATGAAGGTCTGGACTTGCTGCTCGCCGCGCTGCCGGCGATTCTGCAGCAGATGCCCGACGTCAAGGTGCTGCTGGTCGGCGGCGGGCCGCAGGATGCCGCGCTGAAGCAGCAGGTGATGGCGCTCGACCTGAAGGACCGCGTGGTGTTCACCGGGCGCGTGCCGCACGCCGAGGTGAACCGCTATTACGACCTGATCGACGTGCTGGTCTATGCGCGTCATCCGATGCGTCTGACCGAGCTCGTCACCCCGCTGAAGCCGCTGGAAGCGATGGCGCAGGGACGGTTGATGGTCGCGTCCGACGTCGGCGGCCACAAGGAACTGATCCAGGACGGCAAGACCGGCGTGCTGTTTCGCGCGGGCGATGCGGGCGACCTCGCCGGCAAGGTGGTGGCGCTCATGAAGAACGAGCAGGGCTGGGACGGCCTGAAGCAAAACGGCCGCCAGTTCGTCGAGACCGAGCGCAACTGGGCCGCCAGCGTCGCGCGCTACCGCGGCGTCTACGGCAGCCTCGTCAAACCGGCGATGGAGGCCGCGCGTGCCTGAACCGCGCACCGCCGCAACCGACCGCATCGACCTGGTCGTGTTCAGCGCGCTCTTCCCCAGCGCGGTGCGCCCCGGCGCCGGGCCGTTCATCCGCGAACGCATGTTCCGCGTCGCCCGGCACCGGCCGCTCGCCGTCGTTTCGCCGCAGCCGTGGTTTCCCGGGCAGTCGCTGATCCGCCTGCTGCGCCCCGGTTACCGCCCGCAGGCGCCGGCGCTGGAAATCCAGCAGGGCATTCGCGTCTACCATCCGCGTTACTTCGCCGTGCCCGGCGTCCTGCGCCGGTTCGACGGCTGGTCGATGGCGCTGGCGAGTTTCGGCCTGATGCGGAAACTGAAGCGGCAGGGCGCGCGCCTGATCGACGCCCACTTCGCCTACCCCGACGGCGAAGCCGCCACCCGGCTAGGGCGCTGGCTCCAGCTTCCGGTCACCGTCACCCTGCGCGGCACCGAAGTGCCGCACAGCAGGAACCCGGTGCTGCGTCCGCGTCTCGCGCGCACCCTCAAAGCCGCCGCCCGGGTGTTTTCCGTGTCCGATTCGCTGCGCCGGCTGGCGATCGAGCTGGGCGCCGCCGCCGAGAAAACCGAAGTCGTCGGCAATGGTGTCGACACAGCACGCTTTCATCCCGTCGATCGTGTTGCAGCGCGCCAGAAATACGGCCTGCCGCAGGATGCCAAAGTGCTCGTCTCGGTTGGCGCATTGGTTCCGCGCAAGGGCATGCACCGCGTCATCGAGGTGATGCCGGCGCTGATCGGGCAACATCCCGATTTGCATTATCTGATCGTCGGCGGTGCAAGCCCCGAAGGCGACAACCGCGCCGAACTCACCGCTCAGGTCGCGCGGCTGGGGCTCGCCGGGCGCGTGCATTTTCTCGGCGCGCTGCCGCCGGACGAACTCAAATGGCCGCTGTCGGCAGCCGACGTCTTCGTGCTCGCCACTCGCAACGAAGGCTGGGCCAACGTCTTTCTCGAAGCCATGGCCTGCGGCCTGCCGGTGGTCACCACCGACGTCGGCGGCAACGCCGAAGTGGTCTGCCGCGCCGAACTCGGCAGCATCGTCCCGTTCGGCGATGGGGCGGCCCTGCATCAGGCGCTCGATGCCGCACTCGACAAGGATTGGGACCGCGCCGCGATCTTCGATTACGCCCGGGCCAACCAGTGGGACACGCGCGTGACGCAATTGCTGTGCGCGTTGACTCCCTTGCTCGACAACGCCCCCCACCCGGAACAGCCTGCTGCGGCAGCAGCCGAACGATGAGCCCCGCCAAGCCCGCTACCGGCCACGATGCGCGCAGCCTGCCGGTGCGCATACGCCATGCCATTTGGCGCCAGGGAAAAGCCTTGCGCCAGCGCTTGCGGCCGCGTCCCGTCGCGCAGTATGTATTCGTTGCCGGCATGCAGCGTTCCGGCACCAACCTGCTGATGGATGTGCTGGACGCCAGTGCGGCGACCCAGGTGTTCCACGAAACCGATCCGCGGGCGTTCGAGCGCTATGAAATGCGTGATTCGGCCGTGATCCGGCAGCTGGCGCAGCACTGCCCGGCGCCGGTGTTCGTGATCAAGGCGCTGTGCGAGCTCGACCGTATCAAGAACCTGATGGATGCCTTCAGACCAGCAAAAACCGTGTGGGTCGTGCGCGACTGGCGCGACAGCGCCAGTTCTGCGATCAAGTCCTTCGGCAATTTCGTTCCGCAATGGAGCAGGCTGGCGCGGGGCGATGCAGGCGACTGGCGCGGCCGCGGCATGTCGGAAGCCACGCGCGAGTTGCTCGCTGCGCTGTACCACCCGGACGCCAGCGAGGCCGAGGGCGCGGCGGTCATGTGGTTCTATCGCAATGCCCTGTTTTTCGAGCAGCAGCTGGCTGCCGATTCCCGCGTGCGCGTCGTGTTCTATGAGGATCTGGTGCAGCATCCCGAGCGCGAGGTGGAAGCGGTATATGGCTTCCTCGGGTTGCAGGGTTTCAATCAACGGGTTGCCGGGCGTATTCACACGCGTTCAGTCAAGCATCGCAGCCCGCCTGACATCGCACCTGCCGTTTCAGCACTGTGTGATGAACTGCTGGCGCGCTTCAGAGCTTTGCAGCGGGGGATAGCGTCATGATGACGATCCCCGCCTGGTTCGCCCGCAGCGTCTATCGTGCACAGGAAGCGGCAATGCAACGCCCAACCTTTGCGATGCTCGCTGAACTCGAGCGTACGCAGTGGCTGTCGCGGGAAGGTATCGAGGCCTATCAGGCGCAGCGCCTGAACACGCTGCTGGCCAGTGCCTTGGCGCACAGCCCCTGGCACGCAGACCGGTTGCGCACTGCGGGATTGGATGAAGCTGCCAAGGCCGGTGCGTTGACACTGGCCGATCTGACTCGCATGCCGACGATGAACAAGCGCGATGCCCGCGACAACGTCGAGCAACTCGTCTGGCGCGGGGTGCCGGGACGGGTCTTCCAGTACACCACGGGGGGGTCCAGCGGTGAGCCGCTCATCTTCTATTTCGGCCGCGAGCGCCAGGCCTCCGATGCAGCAGGCCGCATGCGCGCACGGCGCTGGTGGGGGGTGGAGCCGGGCGAGCGCGAGGCTTATCTGTGGGGCGCGCCGGTTGAACTGAACAAGACCGACCGCGTCAAGGTCCTGCGTGACCGGTTGGTGAACCAGCTGGTGCTGAATGCCTTCGCCATGTCGCCTGAGCGCATGGATGATTATCTTGACGCGTTGCAGGCTTGGCAGCCCCAATGCCTGTATGGATACGCCTCCAGTGCCGCTTTGCTGGCGGCGCATGCCGAGGCGCGGCAACGCACGCTGCGTTTGCCGCAGCTGCGCGTGGTGTGCACGACCGGCGAACCGCTCTACCCACACCAGCGCGAACTCATCGCTCGAGTATTCGGCGCGCCGGTAGCGAACGAATTCGGCAGCCGCGACATCGGTTTCACCGCGCATGAGGCGCCGGGCGGACAGATGCTGCTGATGAGCGAGAGCCACATCGTCGAGGTGCTGGACGAGGCCGGCCAGCCGGTGGCGCCAGGCGAAGCGGGCGAGGCCGTGATCACCGGCCTGACTTCAGCGGCCCAGCCCTTCATCCGTTATCGAACCGGCGATGTACTGCGGCTTTCCAGCGAGCCCGCCGCCGGCGGGCAGGGTTTGCATGTCATTGCCGAAGTGACGGGGCGACAGACCGATTTTGTCGTCGCCGCCGATGGCCGTGTCATGCATGCGCTGGCCGTGATTTATGTGCTACGCGCGGTGCCCGGCATTGCCCAGTTCAAGTGCATTCAGCACGCGCTCGACCGCATGGAAGTGCAGATCGTGCCGGATGCCAACTGGAACGAGGCAGCCCGCCATGCCGTGGTAGCCGGGCTGCACGCACGTCTGGGCGAAGCGCTTGAAGTGGAGTTGCGCCTGCTGGACGACATTCCGCCCGAAGCATCCGGCAAGCATCGCTACGTGGTGAGCCATGTGCCCCTTGCCGACACCTTGAAGCAGGCTGCTGCCTGAACGCGAACCGACCTGAACTAAATCATGAAACCGTCATCCCTCATCCAGCTCCCTCTGCGATACAAGCCCTGGCAAGGGCGCCATCTGCGCCTGGTGATGCAGGACATCGCCGGAACGGCCCGCCAGCCCGAGCAGGACAACCGCACTCACTTGCGAGGCGCCATCGACTGGCTGTGCCGCGCGCAGGACGTACGCAAGCACAAGCCAGATGCGGGCGGGGTCGCCGCCGGCTGGAGCTTCGAGGACGGCTGGCTGCCCGGCTACCCCGAGACCACCGGCTACATCATCGAGACCTTCATTGCCGCTGCGGAATACCTCGACCGCCCAGAACTCATCGAGCGCGCCCAGAAAATGATCGACTGGGAACTCTCGCTGCAAACCGCAGATGGCGCATTTCCCGGGCACTTTGGCGAGACGGGCAGCCACCCGGTGATCTTCAACCAGGGCCAGATCATGCATGGCCTGGTGGCGGGCTACACGTCGCTTGATCGACAGGACTGCCTCGTAGCAGGCGTGCGCGCCGGCCGCTGGCTGGTGGCGCAGCAGGATGAAGACGGCTGCTATCGCAAGTTCGAGCACAACGGCGTGCCGCACGTCTACAACACGCGGGCCATCTGGGCGCTCGCGGCCACGGGCGTGGTGGCCAACGAACCCGAATTCATCGCGGCGGCGCGGCGCAACCTCGACTGGGCGCTCAGCCAGCAGACGCCAAGCGGCTGGTTCGCCACCAATGCCTTTGTGCCGGGCAGGCATCCCTTCACCCACACCATCGCCTACGCCATCCGCGGCTTCATCGAAGTGGCCGTGCTGCTGGGTGAGGAGCGTTATCTCCGGGCTGCCGAAATCGCCGCCCGTGGTCTGATGGAAAAACAGCGCAGCGATGGCTGGCTCGCCGGAACCTACGACGACGGCTGGACGCCGACGGCAAGCTACGCCTGCGTCACGGGTGTCGCGCAAATGGCACTGTGCTGGCTGCGGCTGGCGCAGATCAGCGGGGACAAAAGCTACCGCGATGCCGCCTGGCGGGCGATCGCCTACGTCAAGCGCACCCAGCAGCTGGAAGAGAATGATCCCGTCGTGCGCGGCGCCATCCCCGGATCGGCGCCGATCTGGGGTGCGTATTCGCGCTTCGAATTCCCCAACTGGGCGGCAAAATTCTTTGCCGATGCGCTGATCATGGACATGGCCAATGTGGCCGTGCCGCCCATCCCGGCGGTAGCCAAAGGGTTGCCGTGATGACCCGGTTGCGGATCATGATCCTGTGCGGGCGCAGCGCCCGCCACCTGCACGTCGCCAACGCCCTGTGCCGCGCCGGCGAGGCGCTGGCCATCGTGCAGGAAACCGGCGGCGAGTGGAACCTGAAAAAGACCCTGAAAAAACTGCGCCCCGACAATCTGTTTCGCAAGGCCTGGCGCTGGCTGCGCGACCGCCGCCGCTACACCGGCAACCCCGAGGCGAAGTTCTTTTTTCCGGATGGCGAACCCCGGCTCGATCGTCCCGAACTGGTGCGCGAAGTCACGCACATCAATCACCCCGAAGTGGTGAAGCTGGCGCGCGACCTTCAGCCCGACCTGATTTGCGTGTTCGGTACCTCGCTGATCCGCGGAGAACTGCTGCAGGAAGGCCGCCTCGGCATCGTCAACCTGCACGGCGGGCTGTCGCCCGAATACCGTGGCGCCGACTGCACTTTCTGGGCGCTCTACAACGGCGAACCGGAAAAAATCGGCTGTACCCTGCATTACATCGATGCCGGCATCGACACCGGCCGCCTGATCGCGCACATTAGTCCGGAAGTGTGCGAGGGTGATAGCGAATTGGTGTTGTTCTGGCGTGCGGTGCAGGATAGCGCCGAGGTCTACGCTGAAGCCGTTGCACGGCTTGCACAGGGCGAACAGCTTGGCAGGGTGCAGCCGGGCAGGGGCCACCTGTACCAGGTCAAGGACCGCGGCCTGCTTCATGAACGTGCGCTGGCCGCCCAGCTTGCTGCCGGCATGCTCAAGGGCATGGCCTTGCCGCGAAGAGTCAACTGGTTTGCCAATGGAACAGTCAAGGAACAGAACACATGAGAGACATACTGGTTACCGCCATTGTGTTCGGCGTTCTGCCGTTCATCTTCAAGCGGCCCTGGATCGGCATCCTGCTGTGGTGCTGGCTTGGCTATATGAATCCGCATCGTCAGACCTGGGGTTTTGCTTACGATTTTCCTTTCGCTTCCATCTGCGCCATCGTCACCATCACGGCTTTCCTGTTCTCAAAAGAGAAAAAGGAAATGGTCTGGACGCGCGAGACGATCCTGCTGCTGATGTTCATCGGCTGGATGCTCGTCACTACGATGTTTTCATTTTATCCAGAGCTTGCATGGGTCCAGTGGAACAAGGTCTGGAAAATCCAGCTCATGGTTTTTCTCACCGCCATGATCATCAAGGAGCGGCAGCATCTGCACTGGATGATCTGGATCATCGCCCTGTCGCTGGGCTACTACGGAGTCAAAGGCGGCATATTCACTATCGTCCACGGCGGGCAGTTCCGGGTTCAGGGGCCGGCGGGCACGTTCTTCGGCGGCAACAATGAAATGGCCTTGGTGCTGGCCATGCTCATTCCACTTATCCGCTATCTGCATTTGCAGGCCACCCAGCAATGGGTTCGTTTCGGGCTGGCGTCGGCCATGGTCTTGTCCGGCGTCGCCGCCATCGGGAGCCAGTCACGCGGGGGGTTGCTGGCAATGGCCGCCATGGGCCTGTTCCTCTGGTTCAAGAGCCGCCACAAGTTTGTCATGGGCTTCTATATGGTGATCGCGATCGCGATCATAGGCGCGGTGATGCCGCAGGAATGGTATGACCGGATGCACTCCATCCAGAATTACCAGCAGGATGATTCAGCACTGGGCCGCATCAATGCGTGGCACACCGCATTCAACGTGGCGAAAGACAGGGTGACAGGGGGCGGCTACGACGCATTCAGACCACCCACCTTCCGGCAATACGCCCCCGAGCCGTTCAGAGTCCATGACGTGCATAGTATCTACTTTGAAGTGATGGGTGAGCATGGTTTCATCGGCTTTGGAATGTTCGTCCTGTTGGCAGTATTCGCTTGGCTGCGTGCCAACCAGGTCATACGCGAATGCAAGAACGATCCTCAGCGAAAGTGGGCAGCCGATCTGGCCGCGATGATCCAGGTCAGCCTGATCGGTTACGGGGCCGGAGGGGCGTTCCTCGGCCTGGCTTATTTTGACCTCACCTATCATCTGATGATTGTTCTGGTGCTGACGGCCAAGTTTGCCGGTGTGCTGGACAGAGTGCCGCTGGGTGTGGTGAACGGTCCGGACAAGCCGCCCGTTCACCGCTCGACGCGCTGGGATAAAACACCCGCGTGGCAGCGTAAATGACAATGAGGCGATTGTGTCAGTCGGCGGCTGGATTGAACTAGCAATCTTCCGTGAGGCGTGCATCGTATGACTTCCCTGTCATGTTTCAGGCGCTAGATATGTTGCTCCCCAAGTAACGCCATGCTGTTCAATTCATACGAGTTTCTTTTCTTCTACTTTCCGGTCACCTTCGCGGCCTTCTTCGTCATCGGCCGTTACAGCCGTTCCCTCGCCGCGCTCTGGCTGTTTTCCGCATCACTGTTTTTCTATGGCTGGTGGAATCCCGCTTACGTCAGCCTGCTGATCGGTTCCATCCTGTTCAACTTTGCGATGGGTTCGGCCATTTCCCGGGAACATCATCGTGGCAGGCTGGCCCGGGCAAAGTACATGCTGATTGCCGCTGTCAGCGGAAATCTTGCCCTCCTGGCCTATTACAAATATGCAAACTTCTTCCTGACCAACACCAATGAATTGTTAGGGGCAGGGTGGCATCTGGAAGATGTCATCCTGCCACTCGGAATTTCTTTTTTCACCTTCACGCAGATCGCCTTCCTGGTCGATGCATACCGGGGCGAGGTGAAGGAACGCAACTTCATCCATTACGGACTCTTCGTGACCTATTTCCCCCATCTCATCGCGGGGCCGGTGCTGCATCACAAAGAGATGATGCCGCAGTTCGCGCAGGCACAGACCTACCGCCCGCACTGGGAGAATGTTTCCGTCGGCCTGACGATCTTTATCATTGGGCTTTTCAAAAAGACAGTCCTTGCTGATGGCGTTGCACAATACTCAACCCCCGTATTTGACGCTGCTGCTGTCGGGCAGACCCTGACTTTATTTGAGGCATGGGGCGGTGCACTGGCCTACACCTTCCAACTCTATTTCGACTTCTCGGGTTATTCCGACATGGCAATCGGGCTTTCGCGCATGTTCGGAGTGAAGCTGCCGCTCAATTTTCACTCGCCCTACAAGGCAACCAACATTGTCGAGTTCTGGCGCCGCTGGCACATGACGCTCTCGCGTTTTTTGCGTGATTACCTTTATTTCGCCTTGGGCGGCAATCGCAAAGGAACGGTTCGACGATACATCAACCTGATGGTTACCATGCTGCTCGGCGGGCTGTGGCATGGGGCCGGCTGGACTTTTCTTGTTTGGGGAGGTTTGCACGGTCTTTACCTGTGCATCAATCACGCCTGGATATATTTTGTAAACAGGTTCTGGCGCGGGCCACTCCTGCCAAGGCGTCTGGCGAAACTGCTCGCGTGGTCAATGACGTTCGCCGCGGTCGTGATCGGCTGGGTATTCTTTCGCGCCGCCAGTTTCGACGCGGCGCTTGCGATGCTGCACAGCATGGCAGGGTGGAACGGAATCGCCCTCCCGAATGCCGTCGCAGCAAGGCTGGGGAGCACGTGGCCCATCCTGGTCGATCTTGGCTTCACGAGCTATCTGGGCGGAGGGAGCCAGTTCATTTTCACATGGCTATGGATTCTTCTATTGATGGTGGCCGTGTTGGCCATGCCGAATACCCAGCAGATCATGCACGGAATGGAACCCGGGATAAGCCCTCGTCATGGAGAAGCGAAGAGCGAAATTCGGGCGATGCACCGGCTTTATCCTGCTCTCAGCTGGAAGCCCAGCCTGAGGTGGGCGGTAGCCGGGGGAGTGACTGCTGCCGTGGGCGTGCTTGCCATGAACCGCGTCTCCGAATTCCTCTATTTCCAGTTCTGAGCCATGGCCGACACCGAATTGCACAAGCGCTTTCTACTGGCACTGTCGATGACGTTTCTGCTGGCTTGCCTGAGTGCTGCCGCCTTTAACTATCTGGTGGACCCCTACGGCCTCTTTGGCAGCCGCCGGGTGGCTGGCTTCAATGAATTGAAGCCAGCGGCCGCTGAAAGGGTGCGCGTAGCCAAGCCCTACATGGCATCGAGAGTGAAGCCCAGGTCGGTCATTGGAGGCAACTCGCGTCCTGAGATGGGGCTGAATCCGCGAAGTGCCTGTTGGGAAGACGGAGAGCAGTCCGTTTTCAATACCGCCATTCCAGGCGCCGATGTCTTTATGCAAGTGCGTTATGTGCAGCATGCTGCCGAAAGCGGCGAAACGCGCCGCATATTTTTCGGCGTCGATTTCCTTGATTTTCTGGTCGACCCATCGAAGTCAACAGGCCACATCGACTGGAACCGTTTGGACAGGAATAGTCGCCTGATGTCGCGAGCAGAAACCGGATTCATCCCGATTGGCGGCCAACAGGCAGCGGATGTTTTTAGCGGTCTTTTCTCGCTGGGTGCCGTGGAAGATTCGTTCCTGACTGTCGCCTCACAACGCAACATCCATTCCCCCACCCGGCACGAGAATGGGTTCAATCCTGCACAGGATTACCTGCAGATCATTCGTGGCGAGGGGCAGTCTGTGCTCTTCATGCAAAAGAATGCCGAACTCAGGAAGCGCTTGCATCGAATGAATCTCGGTATCGTGGATGTAAACGGTCAACCATCAAAACACATTCTTGCATTGCGGCGAATGTTGGATTGGGCGGAGACTGAGGGGACCGAGGTTGTCCTCTTCATCAATCCCTACCATGCTGACTATCTGGTTCAAATCGAAGAGAGCGGAAACTGGCGGTTACTGGAAGAGTGGAAACGACAGTTGGCAGGCGTCGCTTCTGAATATGGCGTGGCATTGTGGGATTTCAACACTTTTGACCGGTATTCCACGGAACCCCCCCCTGCACGGAACGACAAGCTAAGCATCCTGCATTGGTTTTGGGAGCCCGCACACTATCGTCAGGAACTGGGTGATGTAATGCTTGCCAACATGCTTGCGCGGCCCTGTGTCGCTGACTTACATCCTCCATTTGGCGTCAGGGTTACGCCGACCTCATTGGAATCCCACTTGAATGGGTTGAGATCTGACTTGCACCGGTTCATTCAGGAACATCCAAACACCGTTTATCGGCTGGGTGCGCGAGCCCCCTGAGCCACGGCTGTTCCGCCAGCGGGATTCCTGCATTTGACCTAAGCTCTTAGCAGCAGGTCACAGAGCCTTACGTGCGTCGGGATCGTTCGTGGCTGTTGGTAGAGGGCGCCTGTGACGTGGCCAGGTCTGTTTGACCGGGTTGACGCAGACAGAAAGGAAATGCCTTTGTGCACTTCATGGCACGGTTACTCCCGGCTGGCCCTTCTTCTCACGCTAGCCGTCGCCGGGTTGCTGGCGGGCTCGACATGGGCGGCGACGCAAGGCGGCGGGCCAAAGGACATGCAGGGGCGGCTTCTGAATCCGCGCCTGCTCGCACTCAAACCCAATGCGTGGAGCCTGTTCGCCCAGCCTGCCCAAGCTGGTTGGCGGCGCCAGGCCCACGCCGGGATCGCCTACGACTCGAGGCGCGGCAGGCTGCTGATATTCGGTTCCAATACGCACGGCCTAGACTGGGACAACGAGGTCCATGAATTCGACCCCGCGACCGGGCGCTGGGAAACCCACTATCCGCGCGCGCCGCAGGAAAGTTACCGGGCGGATGCCGCCGGGCACGCCATCGCCGGGACCGGCCGCCTGCTCCCCTGGGCCATGCACACCTACGACAACATCGTCTACGACCCCAGCCTCGACGCCATCCTGGTCAGCGCCCTGCCAGAGCACAATCCAGTCCGGAAACGAGTGCCTGCTGCGAAAATCCACCCCACTTGGCTATACGATCTGAGAACCCGCCAGTGGCGGATCTTCGCCAATGACGGCAAGCCCTATCCAAAGTTCTTCGCCGCTGCTTCTGCCTACGATCCCGATCGGGATGTCATCGCAGCCTACTATCAGGGTATCTGGGAGATCGGCCCCGAGCGCGACCAGTGGAAGAAGGCCACCGGGGAAAGCCATCACAACATGCACCACACCATGGACTACGATTTCAAGCACAAGAAATTCGTGGTTTTCGGCGACTACCACCCCAGCAATGCGGTGTGGGTTTATGCACCGGGGGCGCGGGCCGGCGGCAAGGGGAGGTGGGAAAAGAAAACGCCACAAGGGGCGTCCTGTCCTCCCGGCACGCACTTCCCCGTTGCCTATGACCGAGATCACGAGGTGTTCCTGCTGGTGGTCGATAATGTCCCCTACGCAGAGGACGAGACGGGGCGGCGTAAGCGAACGGGGCACGCGCAGTCGAGCAGTACCTTCGTCTATGACCTCGGACGCAACCGCTGCGTTCGCCTGCCCGACGCCGACCTGGAGCCGCTAGGAATGAACTACATGATGGCTTACGACCCCTTCCACAAGGTCTTTCTGCTGGTCACAGGGAATCACGTCAAGCCGGCTGCCGTGTGGGCGCTCAGGCTGGACTGGCCGGAGTAAGGGCATTGCCGTGCCGCCTGTGAATTGACCTATGCTGTGAGCATTCTCGCGGCCACACCCATCCGGGCCAACATCCTGAAAGCATGAAAAATGCGCTGTGTCCTGCTGCTGCTCCTGACCGTGTTTTGCGCAGCCCCGGTGGCGGCTGCGTTGGACCAGAACAGCGGTGCCTATGGCTGGCGCAAGGGGATTTTCAACGTGCCGCTGCAGGTGCGCGACAATTCAGGCGTCGAGCGCCGCGACTGGCCCGTCACCACAGGCGTGCCGTTGCCCCTCGGGGTGGTGCAGGATGCCGGGCAACTACGCCTGACGGACGCGGCGGGACGCGAGATTCCGACCCAGTTCACCGTCCTCAGTCGATACGGCGCGCGCGACAACTCGCTGCGCTGGGTGCTGCTGGATTTTCAGATTGACGTGCCGGCCAATGGCGAGGTGACGCTGCAGTTGCGCAACGACCGCCCCACCCGGGCGGTGGCGACGCCGATCCGCATCACCGAAACCGGCGAGTCGATCACCGTGGACACGGGCGGCGTGGTCGCCACGATTTCCCGGCGCGACGGCAGCCTGCTGCAATCGGTCAGTGTCGGCGGCAAGACGGTATTGAAGGCCGGCGGCAACGACGGGCCGGCGGTGCGTTCCGGAGAGGTGCGGAAGATGGAGCGCTTCCGCGGCCCGGAGTGGAACACCCACGGCTGGGAAAAGTCGCGCAGCCTGGAAAACATCGACATTGCAGAATCCATCTATCGTGGCGGGCCGCCGCGCGAAGTGGCGGTCGAGATGGCCGCACCGCTGCGCAGCGTGGTGGTGATCCGTGGACGCCACCTGCCGACCGAACGCGGCGCCGGCATACTCAAGTCGGGGCTGTACGACTATGCGGTGCGTTTGCATTTCTACCGCGGCCAGAGCTATATCAAAGTCGAGTACGCGCTGGAAAACGCCGACCGCGCCCAACCGCAGTCGAGCCATGTGTTCCGCGAGGCCAGCTTGAACCACACGCTGACCCTGGGCTCCCGGGCCGTCGTCACGGGCGGCGGGCTCATGGCGCAGCAGGGCGCCCCAGCCCTGGCCTCCTTTCCGGTGACGGCGCAACAGGAGAGCTGGCTGGTCCAGCGCGCCGGCCGCAGCGAAACAAAATATGGCCGTCCGGTGGTTGACGAAGGGAGGTATCAGCTTGGACCGGGCACCGAAGGAACCATCGACAGCCCGCGAGCGACGGGAAAACGGGGGCGTTTCCTCGATGTCTCCGACAATGAAAAGGGCGTCGCGGTTGCCATGCGCTATTTGTGGGAGCAGGCGCCGCGCGCGATCGGCCTGTCGCCCAAGCGGCTCAGGGTCGTGGTGCAGGCCGACAGTCCCGGCCATCGCGCCGATACGGATCGCCCCGGCTACGATCTGGATCTGGGCGAGCGCAGCCTGCACGACATCCTGTACTACTTTCACACGGGCGACGCGCGCGAGGCCCGGGTCGCGGACATGGCCGAGGCCTTCGAATACCCGCTGTTCGCCCGCGCCCCGCCTGCCTGGTATTCCGATGTCGGCAACTGGTACTTCGAAATTGCCCGAGGGCCGGGCACGCCCGCACGGTGGGCTGACTCGGATAAACACTGGATTCCGGAGAGCGTTGGCGTCGGCAAGCACGGCGAAAGCCGCAGCTACAATTCCGGCGGCCACCATGACAGCCAGAGCTCCGGCTGGCTGAGCTTCCTCCGAAGCGGCAAGCTCGCAGACCTGGAGCGCAACCTTGCGATCAGCCGCTGGAGCATCGCCCACAATCCGGGCTGGGCCTACCGCGACAACGTCATCGGTTTCGGCAGCGGGGCGGATCGCTACCGCGCCGTCGACCGCGCCCTGGACGACTGGAACCGGCTCACCGCTTTCGGTCCCAAGGACTTCACCCTGTGGCGCAGCGACCAGACCTACACGGAGCAGACGCCGGCGGGCGAGGTGCTCAGGCACGCGGGCGGCCGCAGCTACCTGAACGGCTACAAGGTGCTGCCGGACATGGAGCACTATGCCTTTTTTCGCCTGTTCGAGTACTACTACCTGACCGGCGACGTGCGCGCGCTGGACGCCATCCACGGCTTCGTCAACTGGGACATCAACTTCCAGCACCGCCACCTGTTTCAGGGCAGGATGCAGCCGCTTGCCGTCACCGACCTGTTCGAGCGCGACCCCGAGGCGCTGCGGCGCGGCCACTACAGCCGGGTCTATGCCTGGATGCTGTTCACCAACCTCGCCGGCTACCATGCCACCGGCAGCCCGGTGTACGACGAATTTGCCCGCTGGCAGGTCCGCCGCGCGCTCGCCCTGCTGCGCCACCGTCATGGCCAGCTGACCAGCTGGAGCGTTACCGTCGCCAGTGTTGCCAGACTCATTTTCGGGCGTGCGACGGCGGTGCAGGAGTCCGAATCGCAGAGCTGGATGGAGGCGATGGGCACCATCGCGCTGCACGAGGCGTACAAGACCTATGACGACGAACGCATACTCGACGGAATCTGGGGACAGGCCGACTACTTCAGCCACCACGTGCTCTACTACCCGCGGCTGGGCATGATCAACAACCGAACTGGCATGCCCAACAAGCCTCTGGGCTACGGTGAGGGCAGGGACGCTTCGCTGACCCCGCAGCGCCACGACTGGGTGATCCAGGCGTGGCCCGTTTTGTACCATTACACCGGCTGGCCGGAGGTGGCCGAGCGCTACCGGAATTTCGAGCGGGCGCGCAAGGACACCTGGACACAGGACGTGTTCCTGCAGACGGTCCATTGGGAACAGCAGAACGTCGCCAAGCGTTCGTCCCGCCCGCCGGATCCCATTACCGACCTGCGCGTCGCCCGCGCCAACCGTTCCGGTATCGCCTTGACCTGGACCAGCCCACCCGACGACGGCCCCGCAGGCCGGGCCGATCGCTATTTCGTGAAGTACAGCACCAAGCCCATCGTCGAATTCGCGCCGACCGACCATCCCGCGCGCGACGGGGACAGGGCACGCATCGTGCAGAAGACCGAGGAAATGGTCCTGTCCCGCTCCACGGGCAAGCGCTTGAACACCAACATCCGCCCCGGCGAGGCAGGCACCGAGGCGAAGGACGTGCAGCGCGCCCATCCGGAATGGCACCGCATCAACGCATTCTGGATGGCCGAGCATGTGGCAGGAGAGCCGGTGCCGGCGCCGGCGGGCAGCGCCGAAACCTTCGTCATCCGCGAACTGCGCCCGCATAACTGGTTTGGCGCCCCCCGGCAACCCGGGCTGGAGATCCTGCCTGCGGGCACCTACTATGTGGCCATCTGCTCATGGGACGAAGACCGCAACCTGAGCCGTCTGTCCAATGTCGTCAAGCTGCAGCTGGGCAAATAGGCTGCGCTGAACAAGTCCACCATCGTCATTTCCGCGCACGGCGGAATCCAGTTGACGGCTTTTTACCGGGGTGACGCCTTGGGCGGCCCTAGTGATTGTTGGCCTGCAGCCACCGCTCCAGCATCATCGTCACCCAGATCATTACCCCGTAGTAGCTGGCATGCGGGCCGCGCTGCATCGCCAGCATATGATCGAGATACGCCGGCTGGATCCAGCCGCGCTGCTTGAAGTCCGACAGGCTGTCGCCGACGATGTCGCCGAGCGGCGCGTACTGGTTGCTCCACACGCCGAACGGCAGACCGAAGCCGTGCTTGGTCTTGTTGATGATCTTTTCCGGCAGCAGGTCGGTCAGCGCCTCCTTGAAGAACCAGCGCAGCTTTTGCCCACGCACCTTGTAATCCACCGGCAGATGATTGGCAAACGCCACCATGCGGTCGTCGAGCAGGGGGTAGCGCACCTCGATCCCCGCGGCTTCGGTCATGGTGCCCACCTTGCGCAGGTCGTTGTCGGCCAGGGTGAACTTCAGATCCAGATGCATCATGCGGTTGATGTAATGGTCCGACGCGGTGCGGTTGTAGACTTCGCTGAGCGCGGCATCCGTTGCCGAAGGGTCGACGGCCTGGATGAAACCGGCAGAAAAAATCTGGTCGAGCGGGGTGCGGTGCAGGAAGTTGTAGCTTTCCAGGCGCAGCGGCAGGCCGACCCGGGCCTGGGCGACGTAGCTTTTCAGCTTGGTGAGCGGAAACCGGTCCGACAACCCCGGCAACCGGGCGATCGGCTCGATCAGGCCGCGTCGCAGCGCGGCGGGCAGGCGGGCATAGGTTTCGAACAGGCCCTGCTTGGCGTAGCGCGCGTTGCCGCCGAAGATTTCATCGCCGCCGTCGCCGGCGAACATGTTCTCGAATCCCGCCTCGCGTGCGGCCCTGGCGCAGAAATAGGTCGGCACCGCCGAATTGTTGCCGAACGGCTCGTCGTATTCGCGCGCGATGAGGGGAATCGCGGTCACGATGTCGGCCGGCTTCAGGTAATACTCGTGGCTGCGGCTGCCGTAGCGTTCGGCGGCGCAGCGCGCGTATTCCATTTCATCGAAACCGTCGGCGTCGAAGCCGATGGAAAAGGTGTCGACCGGCGCGCCGCGCGCGGCAGTGAGGGCGCCGACGATGGTCGAGCTGTCCGTGCCGCCGGAAAGAAACGCCGCGGTGGCCGGCGCATCGGCATCGCGTACCGCCCGATCCAGCACGCTGCGGAATTCGTGGCGCTGGCTGTCGAAACCGGTGTCGACCGGGGTGTAGTCGGCTTGCCAGTAAAAGCCGGTGCCGACCTGGCCGTTTTTCAGGGTGAGGTATTGCCCGGGCAGCAGCTTGTGCACGCCCTGATACAGGCTGCGCGGTGCGGGAATGGTGTGGAAGTAGAGGTAGTCGTAGATCGCCTGCGGGTCGATGCTACGGCCCACGGCAGGGTGGGCGGCCACGCTTTGTGCGCTGCTGCCGAACACCAGCTGGCTGCCGTGTTTGCTGTAGCACAGGCGTTCGGCACCGACGCGGTCGAGCGCCATGAAGGCTTTTTTCTTGATCGGTTCCAGCACGGCAAAAGCGAAATTGCCTTGCATCAGGGTCGGCAGTTTTTCACCAAAACGCACCCAGCCGTGCGCCACCGCCACGGCGGGATTCTGGTCGCGGGCGATGAAGGCCAGTTCGTTATCCAGAAAACGCGGGCGCCCATACAGCGCGGCAGCCAGCCCGTTTTCAATGTGTATGCCGGCTTTGCCGAAGCGCGAGCAGGCCGCCACCCCGAGCATCTGGCTGCTGTGCGCGTGCAGCGCGCCTTCAGGTGACAGGGAGGCGGCGCCCCCCATGTGCTTGATCAAATCCTGATGGGCGCCGTGCTCGCCCAGCCAGCCAAAAATGCCATCCATGGTGTCGTTGTCAGAGTGATGCGGGATAATCAAGGCTCGATATTAACGGGCTTGCCGATTTGGCACGAATCCTGTTTATTTGAGTCCGCTCACTTCCATATTCTCAGAAAGACCTTTAATTGAGCGAATTTCTCGAAAAAGTCGGCAAAACACTGACCTGGCACGCACGGCGTATTCAGCGCGGCCTGCGCTGCGCAGGCTGGTCACTCACGCGTCCAGGCGCGCTGCGCCCGATCATCGTCGTTGGCTGCTCGCGCGCCGGCACCACGCTGGTCTACAAGACCCTGTCCGAGTCGCGCGAAATCGGCAGCCTGCAGCGTGAAACCCACGATTACTGGACCGATCTGCATCCGCCGGTCGCCAAGAACTGGGACACCCACGCGCTGGACGCGGCCGACGCCAGCGAGCGGGACCGTGACACCGTCAGCCGCTATTTTTTCAGCTGGACCGGCCGCCGTCGCTGGGTCGACAAGAACAACCAGAACGGCTTGTGCGTGCCCTATCTGCAGGCGCTGTTTCCCGATGCCGTGTTCGTTTTTGTCAAGCGCAGCCCGGGCGACAACCTCAATTCGTTGATCGAGGGCTGGAAGAAGCCGGACGAATTCGCCACATGGTCGAACGACCTGCCGGCGAAGGTGGCGGTGGAAAACGGTCAGCTGCATCAGTGGTGCTTCTTCCTTGCCGAGGGGTGGCGCAAGTATGTGAATGCGCCGGTCGAGGACGTCGCCGCGTTCCAGTACACCGCCATCAACCAGGCCATCCTCGACGCGAAGACCCGCGTGCCCGCCGGGCAATGGGTCGAGGTGTTCTACGAAGACTTCCTGCGCGACCCGGTCGCCACGTTCCGCCAGGTGTTCGAAGGCTGCGGGCTGGCCTTCGACGGCCGCCTGCAGGCGCACTGCGCCGACGTGCTCGACATCCCCTATAACGCCTTTTCCGAAATCCGCCTGGACAAGTGGAAGGATGGCCGCAACCGGGACAAGATCGAACGCGTGCTGCCGCAGGTGGCGGGCGTGGCGGCGAGAATGGGGTATTGATGCAAACACCGCATTCCTTTGGCCCGTCATCCCGGCAAAAGCCGGGATCCAGCGCCTTGATTAAACTGGATTCCGGCCTGCGCCGGAATGACAAAACCATGGAAGCCTCCCAGTGACGGTGATAGCGCTCGCTCTCGCAGCAATCTTGCTTCTATGGACAGCCGTCCTGCTCGCCTTCGCAGGCCCGCTCGTCGCGCGCTGGCGCGAACCCGTCCTGTGTCACCCCGTCCTCATCATCGAAAGCGACGACTGGGGCGCAGGTCCGCTGGCGCAGGCCGATGCTTTGCGCCACCTGTCGGCGCTGCTGCAGCGCGTCCGCGATCGCAGCGGCCGGGCCGCGGTGATGACGCTGGGCACGGTGCTGGAAGTGCCGGACGGTGCGCGCATCGACGCATCCGACTGCACCGAATACCACGCGCTGCCGCTGACGGATCCCCGTTTCGGTTCCGTGCGAGCGGCCATGCAGGACGGCATCGCCGCAAACGTGTTCGCGCCGCAGCTGCATGGCCAGTGCCACTACTGGCCGCCCGCGGTGCTGGCCGCCGCGCAGGTCGAGATCAAAGTGCGCGGCTGGCTCACCGCGCCCGAGCCCGCCGCGACCGAGGACCTGCCCTCGCATCTGCAAAGCCGCTGGGTCGATGCATCCAGCCTGCCGTCGCATGCGCTGGCGCCCGAGTCCATCCGACATGCCGTTGCTGCCGAGGCGGCGGCGTATCACGCTGTTTTCGGCAGCGCACCGCAGGTGGCGGTGGCCACCACCTTTGTCTGGGACGACGCGGTCGAAGCCGCCTGGGTGCAGGCCGGGGTCGGGGCCATCATCACTCCGGGCCGGCGTGCCACCTGCCGCAATGCCGCAGGCCGGCCCGGTTGTGTGGATGCCATGATGTTGACGGGTGAGCGTTCACGCGCCGGGCAGACCTATCTGGTGCGCGATGTCTATTTCGAGCCGGCGCTGGGCCATGGCCCGCAGCGCCTGGTGGACGGCCTGCTGGCGCGCAGCCGACAGGGGCGTGCCTGCCTGGTGGAAACCCATCGCTTCAATTTTCTGCACGCGCTGGACGCGAGCCTCGCCACACTCGAGGCGGGCTTGAACGCAGCGCTTAGCGCATGCACGGCGGTACGTTTTCTTACCCCGCTTGAACTGGCACGCGCGATCCAAGACCGCGATCCGGCCTGGATCGAAAGCCGGTGGATGCCGCGCCTCGCTGCATGGCGTGCGCGGCTGGACGACATTCCGCGCTTTCGCCGCCTGTCCCGGCTGAGCGGACTGGCACTGCCGCTCAGCCTGCTGGGAGGCCGCGCATGACGCCGCGTTTCTCGGTCGTCATTCCCTCCTTCAATTCCGCCGCGACGCTGGTGCGCGCGATCGAATCGGTGCGTGCGCAAAGCTGGCCGGCGCACGAGATCGTCGTGGTCGACGACGGCTCGACTGATGACACCGCCGGGGTTGCGCGCCAGTTCGGCGGTGCCGTGCGCCTGATCCAGCAAAACAACAGCGGCGTGTCGGTGGCGCGCAACGCGGGTGCTGCGGCAGCGACCGGCGACTGGCTGGCGTTTCTCGATGCCGACGACTGGTATGCGCCGGATCGGCTGAAACTGCACGCCGAGTGGATAGCGGAGGACGCCGCGCTGGACTGCCTGACCGGCGATTACGAATATCGCGACGAGGCCGGCACGCTGCTCGGCACCTCGATGGCGCAGCACAAATCGGGGCGGTTGATGCTGGCGAAGGCTGCGGGCGAGGCGCGGGTGG
This sequence comes from Gammaproteobacteria bacterium, assembly GCA_018820765.1. Classification (GTDB taxonomy): domain Bacteria; phylum Pseudomonadota; class Gammaproteobacteria; order Burkholderiales; family Thiobacillaceae; genus Thiobacillus. The sequence continues at coordinate 81,083 of JAHJNN010000017.1, read as the reverse complement.
TGATGGAAACTCCAGCCGAAATGGCCGCCTTCATCGCCGACCATTTCGGCGATACCCACACGCTGTCCGTTCCCCGCGCGCGCTTCATCGAACTGGGCGGCTATCCGACCGGATTCAAGGTGTGCGAGGACGTGCATTTCCTGACCCGCTTGATGGCGAAGAGCCATCGCGTCGGCGTGGTCTGCCAAAGCCTCGGGGTGTACGTGATTCACAGCGGCAGCGCGACGCGCCGCAATCCGGTGGCCGCGCAGCGGGAGAACGTGCGCACCCTGACCGATCTTGTACGGCTGGCGGAGAATTTTCCGGAACCGGTGCGGCAGGGAGTGAGGGCGCGGATGCAGAGCGCCCGCTACAACCTGGGCTGCGCATTGAGCAAAAGCGGCCGGCGCATCGCGGCTGTCGGCGCCGTGCTGCCCACGCTGGCCGCTTGCCCCGGCTGGCGCAGCCTGCGCGATGTGCTGTCGATGCTGAAAGGATGATGGCTTGAACCGTCTGCTCGTTCTGACCGAACTCTTCCTCCCCACCAAGGGCGGTACCGCCGTGTGGGCCGCCGAGGTGTACAAGCGCCTCGGCGGCAAGGAAATCCACATCGTGACCGCCGACGTGCCGGGTGCGGACGCGGTCGACGCCGCGCATCCGAACACCATCCACCGCCTCGACCTCAAGCGTGTGCCCTGGCTGCGCCCTGAATCGCTGACGATGTATGCGCGCTTCTTTTTCAAATCCCTGTGGCTGGCAATCACGCATCGCTTCGATGCGATTCATGCCTTCCGCGCCCTGCCCGAAGGGCTGGTGGCATGGGTGGTGGCGCGGGTGACATCGCGTCCGGTTGTGATCTATGCTCACGGGGAGGAGCTCACCAGTTGGGGGGAAGGCGGCAAATACAAGGCCATGCGTTTTGCCTTGCGTCACGCAGATAGGGTAATTGCCAATAGCGAGCACACGCGGGATACCTTGCTGGAAATGGACATCGATGCGTCACGGATTACGATCATTTATCCCGGCGTTGACGTATCGGTATTCAGGCCGGGCCTAGACACCATTGGTTTGCGCGAAAGCCTCGGTATCCACCCTGACGAAAAGCTGGTTTTCTCGGTCGGGCGTCTGTCACGCCGCAAGGGTTTTGATCAGATGATTCGCGTGGTGGCCCAGCTGCACGGAGAGGGTATCCCGGTGCGTTACATTATTGGGGGGGTCGGGGAAGATGCTGACTACCTTGACGGTTTGATCCGGGAACATGATTTGCATAATGTTGCACATAGAATCGGTGCAGTAAGCGAGGCCGACCTGCCTCGATGGATGAATGCTTGCGATGTCTTTGCCATGCCCAACCGGGAGATCGGCGGTGACAATGAAGGTTTCGGAATGGTGTTCATCGAAGCTGCAGCGTGCTCCAAACCCGTGCTTGCAGGGAATGCCGGCGGAACCGGCGCTGCGGTGCTCGATGGTGTAACGGGCTTGCGGGTTGACGGAAAATCGGTTGAGGCAGTGGCAAAAGGCTTGATTCGGCTTCTGTCCGTGAAAGAGGATGCCATTAAGATGGGAGCAAGCGGATGGTCGCGCGTGCTTACGCACTTCGCTTGGGAAAGAGTCGCGGAAAAGACGCTTGCCCTATCCCGAGAAATGACAAGGAGTGACAAATTATGAAGAGATACTGGTTGGTTTCTTTAATGCTGATATCCATGCCGGTGTGGGCCATTCTGCCTTTCACGGCCACACCTGCAGAGCAGGCTATGTGTAATGCGCGGATCTATTCCAGGCTGGACCGCAGCAATCCAAATGCTATGCATATGCACCACTATTGCGATGGATTGCGGTTCATTGATCGTGCCTTCGCTGCCATCGGCAACAAGAGGGAGAGGCAATACTATTTGGAAAGGTCTATTGCTGGTTTTGATTACGTTTTAAGAGCGACCCAGGAGAGTTTTTCGATGCGCGGCGAAGTCCATGTGGGCAAAGCACGCGCGCTCAAGCTGATGGACAGAAAGGCGGAAGCAGTCGTTGAGTTTAACAACGCCTTGCGCTACAAGTTCGATTCTCCCGACGTTTTCCTGGCGTTGGCGGACCATTATCGCGATACCGGGGATCGGCAGAGGGCCTTGGAAATGGCGACTGAAGGTTTGAAGCACAATCCGAATTCAAAGGGACTCAAGCGCCGCTACACCGAGTTTGGAGGCAAGTTGCCCTATCCGGAGGCGGTTGACAAAACCATGCTCGCCGAGGAATCCAAGGAAGAGATCAATCCAGAAGTGAAACCTGAAGCCGTTACGGGGGAGATATCGGGCCAGGCCAAGGATGCCGATGAGCCAATGGCGCCGACGCCTCCGGCCGAGCCAGCCAAAATCGGCACGCCGAAGAATCCTTACTGCCGGTTCTGCCCGGATTGAGCCTTCGCTGGCGCTGACCTGCGAGGGGGAACATCAATCAAACGTTCCTTAATGATTTTTAAAACCCAATAACAGCGTCTCAAATTCGCGTACAGGGCGCGTAGCAAAGTTCTGTTCAATCCTGGCGCGCCCCGCTTCACCGAGGCGGGCGCGCAGCGCGGGATCGGCGAAGAGTTGTGTCACTCGCGCCGCAAGTCCACCCACGTCGCCAGGTTCTACCAAAAAGCCATTTACACCGTCTTCCATCACCTCGGGGATGCCGCCCACTCGCGTCGCTACCACCGGTTTGCGGCAGGCCCCGGCTTCCAGATTGATAAGCCCCAATGGTTCCTGCCAGCGCGAAGGCACGACGATGACATCCGCCGTATGGTAGACATTTTCGACGTCCTTTCTATAGCCGATGTAGCGGATACGGGTGTCGCCGCCTGCCAATCGTGTCAAATCGCTCGCGCTATAGCTACCGGGGAATCTAGCGGGATCGCGGCATTCTCCGGCAATCAGAAAACGCGCGTGGGGTGCCTCGATGGTGCGCGCCATGGCAATGAAATCGGCCACACCCTTGATCTCCCGGACCTGGCCCAGGAAGGCCACAACCAGGTCAGACTCGGCGATAGCCAACTCATCACGCAGGCTATGGCCCGCATCGAAGCGCGCAAGATTGATCGGGTTATAGATTACCGGCTTGGATAGCCCTTGCGGTCCAGACTGTTCGGCGGTGTAACGTGATACTGCGATCGCCGCGCGGCACCAGCGCATTGCTGGCGAAGGATGGTGATTGATGACGTGATAGTGCGCGAGGATAGGAATGCCAGCGAGTTTCGCAGCGAGCAGTTCAGCCGGGCGCCAGAAGTTCGATCCATTGACATGGACCACGTCTACGCGTTCTCGCCGGAAAAAGCGCCATGCTTTCCAGAAAGCGCGCAGATAGGCGCCAGGAGATCCGGGTTCGGTAAAAGGCGACCACACTTCGTAACGGAACCCGCGCGCATCCAACTCGGCCTCGATGGGCCCTTCGCCGGGCAGTATCAAGACAGGGTCGAGCTTGGTGGTGTCCAACTGCCATAGATTAGTATAGAGAACGCGACTGGCTCCGCCCCAGTCCCCCGCGCTGTTGGTGAAAAAGCAGACTTTCGTTTTATGCATTTGAATGATGCGCTTGGGGAGGATCAATGAAACGCTGAAGTTGTTGCCAAAGTGCAGCCTGGATTCCTGGATTGTCAGAGGCCACATCCCGCTGACAGGCGGAATCGGCCTCCAGATCGTATAACCGCAGGACGTAACCACTCTTCAGCGGCTGATATACCAGCTTCCACCGTCCACGCCGGATCATACGATCCTTGGCGGTGAGGATGGTTTCGCAGTATTCGGGCTTGATGGCGAGCGTGCCACTGCCACGATTCGGGACCTCGATCAGTTCCAGCAGGTTGGGATAGCGAAGATGCGTTTCCGGCAGTCCCGGAATATCGGCTATCCAGATGCCGGTTTCGTTGAAAGCATCGAGTTCCGGGCAGGCACGGTCGGGCCCCATGCAACTGACAAGCGAGACGCCGTCCATATTGCTTGTGGGATGGCCGCATAGTTCCAGAAGCGTCGGGGCCAGATCGATTGTGCGGACGACATCATCGATTTTTCCTCTGGCAGGCAGGCGCGGATCGCGGATCACCAGCGGAATGCGCGGACTGGCTTCGCCGACAGCCGAATTGCCCTGGCCCCATGTGTCGTGTTCGAAAAACTCCATGCCATGGTCCGAATAGACGACGATGACCGTGTTGTCCGCCAGCCCGCAGATTTCAAGGTGTGCCAGCATCTTCCCCACTTCATCGTCGAACTCCGCTACGCAGCCGTCGTACAGATCGATGATCTGGTCGAGGTCGAATTCCTCTTTGGGTGCGCCCTGGCGTCGGATGATGTCGAACGGGTCGGTCAGGCGTGCCATCGCGAACTTGGATTCACCCGCATAGGCTGGGTCGGCAAAACGTGTGTACCAGGGCCATTCCGAAGCAAACGGCGGGTGGGTGGTGGAATAAAACACGTTGAGAAAGAATGGTTGCGGGCTTTCCGCCAGGCGCGACACCAGCCGCCGCGCGCGCTTGCCCAAGGGCTGCGTCAGCGGCACTCCGCCCAGATAGTACAGCTCGGGCAGCATCAGCCGTCCCAGCCGGTTGTGGGTGAACAGAGACACATACAGGCGCAGGTCCTTGGGGCCCTGGCGGATCAGATATTTCAGGTTCCACTGGTCTTCCGGCAGGTCGGTGTAATCAAAACCGAAGGAAAACTTGCCCATGTCGCCACCGCACCAGTCCGAGAGCGCGGCTGTGCGATAGCCCGCCTGTTTCAGCAGCGTGGGCAGGGCATCGACTTTCAGGCGCGTATCCTCGTCGGCAACAAAGTTGTCGCGGATGCCATGGGTGTGCGGCCAGGTGCCGGTCAACATCGAAATCAGGCTGGGCGCGGTACGCGCGCACGGTACATAACAGTTGGCAAACAGGGCGCCGGCCGCGCCCAGCACATCGATGTTCGGCGTCAGCGCGCGGTGGTAGCCCAGCGCGCCGAGGCGGTCGGCGCGTAGCGTGTCGGAGCCGATCATCAGGATGTTGGGCGGCGCATCGGCTGCGCGCGTCGGCTGTTTGCGCGGCGCGCGTGGCTGCGGCTGCCAGCCCGTCCAGACGATCGTTCCGGCAAGAAATAGCGTGGCTGCCCACAGCGCCATCAGGTCGCCGACACGGTTTTCTACGGCCAGTTGCCAAGTGGCGGTCGCAAACAGCAACCCAGCCAGGCCCATTGCCCCCCACTGTAGGCCCTCAATTCGGGCTGGGGTCATCCATTGCCACAGCCGGTACAGCCGGCTCATGCGGTAATGCATCGATGCCACCAGCAAGCCGGGATTGAAGCGCAATTGGCGGATGAATTGCAGTGAGAACGCGCCCAGCACGCCCAGGATGGCGGCGATGAAGGCCAGACCTGCCGACCACGTCGCACCGAGCACCGTGTTGAGCATGAAGTACAGCAATACCCCCGCGCCGCCAGTGAACAGCATCAGCGCGAACGCCCAGGCTGTCAGGCGTGCCAGCGCAAACAAGGTGTAGCGCCGGTAATGGGTGAGTACTTCATCGCGCATGCGCGGCCCGGTCTGGGAAAAATCGAGCAGCGATTTGGTGAGCAGGGCTGCTGCCCCCAAGCCTGCCACGCCCATCGCGGGCAGGATGCCGGCCCATCGTGCATCACCGGCGGCGAACCAGGCGATGAGACCGCAGGAACCGGTGAGCAAGGCCAGGGCCTCAACGCCTAGCATGCCGCGGTCCGGGGGGAGTTGCAGCTGCTTTCTGCGATAGGTGCTAGGTGCATCGGTCGGATCGAGGTCATCTACCGACGCCACCCCCATATAGTCGATCTGACGGGTGAGGTAGGACGGGTCGGACAAACGATCCCAGCGTCCACGCAAAAAGCCGTATAGATTGACGATGCGTACGAACTCCATCACTGCCAGGACGCGCAGGCGCATCCCCCAGCCCTTGGCGGCGGTGGTTCTGCGGGCCTGCGCCCACAAGTGCCGGTAAACGTGCCAGAGGGCCACGGAAAGTGCGATGGCCAGCAAGGGCATGAACCACAGGCTGCCCAGAAGCAACGACAGGAACAGGCCATGCACCTGGAGATTAGTCAGGTAGCCGGTCGTGCCGATGCCCACCCGCGAGTTGCCTCGTGAAAAGTTGATCCGTTGTTTGGCGAGCGCGCGCCAAGTTTCTCGCGGGCGCCAGCGCACGATGGCGTCTCGGCAGAACACGAAACGCATCCCCAGCTGTCGCATGCGGATATTGAACAAGGTGTCTTCCGCGGCATATAGCCACTCCGGATAGCCTCCGGCTTTTTCCCAGGCGATCTTGGTGAAGGCGACCGAACGGCTTGAAGGGTAATAACGCGCGGTTTCGGTCTGATCTCGATTGGGCTGGAAGGTGGCGTAAACCACCGCCTCTTCAAATGGGGCGTGCGTGTCGAAACTAAAGTTGCCTGCAACCACGTCGGGTTGGCAGTCGGCTTCAAAGCAGCGTTCGATCTGTGCCAGCCAATCCGGCTCCACCCGACAACCCGCATCAGTCACGGCAAGGTGGGTTCCGGTCGCAGCGGCAATGCCCAGGTTGCGTCCTTCCGCAATGTTGCAGGGCTGTGAGATCACGCGGAGAACACCACGTTCCGCGTAGTTTTCGAGAACTTCGAGGGTGCCGTCGTTGCTGGCGCCGTCGACGATGAGGATTTCGTCAGGTGGCCGAATCTGTAACAACAGAGATTCAACGAAATCACGAATCGTGCCGACTTCGTTGCGGACGGTGGCTATGAGGGTGAAACGCGGTTTAGCCATGCCCGGCCTTGCCCCGAGCGGTGAACAGCCCCTGCATCGTTCCCAGGAAGTGACAAACCAGCATTTCACGAAAAAAGGCCTCGTCGGCCGGCAGGGTGAAATGACCTGTCACTGTGCGAACGGTTGCGCGGGCCAACTGCGGAAAGAGATAGAGGGGGATATTGAGGAGTCGACGATCTCCGGTGATACCCTTGGTGATGGCAAGATTCCGGCTGCTCTGGTAGCGCCAGCGCCGCAGGTAACGCTTGGTACATCGATAGGCTTCCACTTTGTGGTGAACGCGAGTCTGGCCGAGAAATACCGCCCGCAACCCTGCTGCCAGGACGCGTTCGAAAAGCTCGATGTCTTCGCCGCCCGCAAGAACCTTGCCCTTGCGGCCGCGGCGGGCATCAAAGGGCCCAACCCGATCGAACACGCTTTTTCTGAAGGCCATGTTTGCGCCGAAAGGTGCCTGGCTCGGTTTGGCAATCATGTAATCATCGCTGCGATCGGTGCGCACTGCCAGAAAGCCGTAGAACCGCTCCGTCAGCCATGCTGGCGGCGGCGATTCCCAAATCGGCGCGATATAGCCCCCGCAGGCATCGGCCTGATACTTGGCCAAACCTTCCAGCGTGGCCTCCAGCCAGTCCGGCTCGGGCAGAACGTCATCATCGGTGAACAGCAGCACCTCGCCGCGCGCGCAGGCAATGCCGTGATTGCGAGCATGGGACAGGCCCTGTTGGGTTTCGAACTCGTACCGCAACAAAGGCCAGTCGCGTTGTGCATCTTCAACAACTGCTCGTGTGTGATCGCCGGAATTGTTGTCGACAACGATGACTTCCCAAAGAAGGCTTGCCGGCGCCTCCAGCGCACGTAGCGCGCGCAAGGTGTCCCGCAGTGACTCGGCGCGGCTGTATGTGCAGACAATGATGCTGGCGTCCATCGCGTTACCAATCGTATCCAAGTTTGGCAGCAATCGGGCCTGCAGCACGCTTCAGCAGCCAGCGTTCAAGCGCGTTGACATGAGCCTTTTCCCCGCCACGCTCGGAACTGCCGACTTTCTTTGCCAGAACGGCGTGGTCGGTCTGAATGCCGAGGTAGGCATCCAGCGCGTCAAGTGGCGGCGTGGGGCCGATCAGGTCCTCATAGCGCAGCAGCATCGCGCCGATCGTTTCGGCGCCCTCCAGATACCCTTCCATCAACCTCCGCCAGTGCGTGCCGAACGCGGTTGGCGTGAATACCGGGCGGTCTGGGAAGACGTCATACCAGCTGCGTCCGTAGCGGCAATAAGAGCGGTAGGCGTCGAGCGGATGGCGATACAGCATGACGAAACGCGCCCGGGGGTAAAGCCAGCGAAGGTAACGCGCATGTTCGATTCCGAGGCGCACCTCCTTGATGCCCCAGCGGGCGGCGCCGGCCTGGGTTGCCGGCGCATCGAACAGGGTGTCATGAAAGGCCCGGTGTGCGCGCCAGAGCGCATCCACTGGGGGAAAAAGGTTGGCAACCCAGCTGCCGGTCAGCTGCCCCGGCGGAGTGCCATCATAGTAGTAGTCGGCGGGTGGCCAGCCGGGGCGGAAGGCCTTGAGCGTATCGGCCATCGCTTGGATCGGACCGCATTCGTCGTAGGGTTCCCCCCAGATCAGTACGCGTTTGTCCGACATCACAAGACGTTGGAGGAGCGTCGAGCCCGAGCGCCATCCCGCCGAAAGCAGAAAAATCGGCGCGACGGTGTCGTCTTCAGGTGGGGAATAGCTGGCTTCCAGCGCCGCAAGTCCGCTGGCAATGCCCGTGTAGTCTTTGGTGAGGTGGCGGTGCTGGGCGCGCGCCTGTGCGGGGCCTTTCAGTGCGGTCTGGATGGTGCGGATCATGGGACTCGGGTTCCAGGGGTGACGTAGGCGAGCACGCCATGTTGCTGGATACGATCGAGTAGCGTGGTTCGGGTGTCGCCGAAAGTTGCGGTACCCGCCCGGTAGCGGGCAAATAGCGGGGCAATATCTTCGGCGAGCTTTCGTTTTAGCCGCACATTGCCGTGCCGCGCCAGCCACGCGCCGATTCGGTACGACAGGCGCTCGCGGATCGTCAGTGCTAGCCGCAGGCGGGCATCGGCAAGCTGGCCGGGGTGCTGAAGCAGCAGGCCGGCGAGGATGCCGGCAGCCTCGTCGGCATCGATCATGCCGTTTTTGAAACGGACCAAAACGTCGGCGGCCTTGACCTCGGGGAAGCGCGAGCAGTACAGCGTCGCGTCGTCGCGGCGGAAGTAATACAGCGGCTCGCCCAGGTGGCAAAACCGGAACTGGCGGGCCGCGCGCAGGAAGTAGTCGTAATCCTCGACCAGAAACAACTCGGGATCGTAGTCGCCAACGCTTTCATACAGCCTGCGGGTGTAAAGAAAACACGCACCGATGTGATTGCCCTGTTTCAGTTGCAGCGTGTCGGGCAAGCGGTCGTGGTGCGGCGCGAGCGGACGGCCATCGGCGTCCTGTTCGGAAAACATCCAGCAGTCGGCGTAGACAAAATCACAGTCGCGCGTGGCCAGCATGCCGACCATTTTTTCGATGGCTCGCGGGCCCAGCAGATTGTCGTCCGAGGTCCAGGTGAGGTAGTCGCCGCGTGCTTCCGAGAACCCCCGGTTGAGGGCGCGCGGCAGCTTCAGGTTCGGGTTGTTCTTGAGATAGCGGATGCGCGGGTCATCGAAGGACTGCACCACGGCAGCGGTTTCGTCGGGCGAGTTGTCATCCACAACGATCAGTTCCAGATTGGCGTAGGTCTGCGCCAGCACACTGCGGATCGCCTGCGCAAGCAGATGTGCCCTCCTGTAGGTGGGCAGAACGACACTGACCAGCGGCTGGCTCACCCCGCAGGCTCCAGGTCGGCAAGAATCTTCTGCACGATCTTGATGCTCGCGGTGCCGTCGCCGTAGGGGTTGGCGCGCGTCGCCATCGCCTGGTATGCGGCGGGGTCGTCGAGCAGGCGGCTTGCCTCGCGCACGATGTCGTCGGCGTCCATGCCGACCAGTTTCAGGGTGCCCGCCTCGACGCCTTCCTGGCGTTCGGTGACCTTGCGCATCACCAGAACGGGCTTGCCGAGGCTGGGTGCTTCCTCCTGCAAGCCGCCGGAATCGGTCAGGACCAGATGCGCGCGCTTCATCAGTTGCACCAGCGGCAGGTAGTCGAGCGGGTCGAGAAGCCGAACATTCGGCAGATCGGCAAGGTATTTGCCGACCACTGCGCGCACGTTGGGGTTGCGGTGAACCGGGTAGACCAGCTCGATGTCGTCGGCATATTTGCGGGCGAGTTCGGCCAGTCCCTTGCAGATCGACTCGAACGGTCCTCCGAAGCTTTCGCGCCGATGCGCGGTGACCAGCACGACGCGCTTCGTGTCGAACGGAATCGCTTCGAGCGGCGAGCCCGCAACCTCGAAAGGTCGGGAGGAAACGTCGAGCAGCGCGTCGATCACCGTGTTGCCGGTGACAGCGATCGCCGACTCGGCGATGCCTTCATTCAGCAGATGCTGTTTCGCCTTGCTGCTGTGCGCAAAGAAGAGATCGGCCACGGCATCGATCATTTTGCGGTTGGCTTCCTCGGGGTAGGGGTGGTGCTTGTCGAAGGTGCGCAGGCCAGCTTCGACATGGCCGATCTTCACGCCGGCATAGAAGGCCGCAAGCGCCGCCGCCATCGAGGTCGTCGTGTCACCCTGCACCAGAAGCAGATCGAACTTCTCTTCGCGCAGGATACGGCCGACTTCGGCAAGCACAGTGGTCGTGATGTGTTCGAGCGTCTGGTTCTCACGCATCAGGTCGAGTTCGTAATCCGCGCGGATGCCGAACAGCTCGATCAGCGGTGCGACCATGTCCTTGTGCTGGCCGGTCAGACAGTTGCGGTTGTCGATGACGCCGGGATGGCGTTCCAGTTCGGCGATCAGCGGCGCCATCTTGATGGCCTCCGGTCGGGTGCCGAAAACAGTCAACACCTTAAGCATGCTTGCCCTCCGCACGGAGTTTAAGCAGCCATGCATCGAGAAAATATTTCACGCCCCAGCTGATCTCCCCGCCCGAGATGTATTTCGCACCCTTGCCGTAGCTGCCGAAGAAGCCGCCGGAGTCATTCTGGATTTTTTCCAGGTAGGCAATCGCGCGATCGGCGCGATCCTTTTCGCCCAGCGTGTACCAGACGATTGCATACTGGGCCATGCCGGTCGAACATACCCAGTCGACATCCGGATAGGCAGGAATGCTGCCGTTTCGGCGCTGACAGCGTGCCACGTCCGCCATGCCCCGGCGTGCCAGATCGAACTCACCCATCTCGGTAAGCGCTTCCATGGCGTAGGCATGAAAGTGCGACAGGCGATTGAAGGGCACCAGACCAGCTTGCTGCTTGTAGTACGCGAGCACAAAATTCGCCGCGTCTTCGTATTCTTTCACCCCCAGCAGCCTGCCCGCCTGGGCCAGCGGTGGCAGTGCGTAGGTGTGGATCAAGTCGCTGGCAATGTCGCTCCACAGCTCGGTCGAGGGTGTTTTCAGACGGCCGCTTGCGTCCACCTGCGTCAACATCCAGTCGCTGGCACGGCGCAGCGAGTCTTCCACGCCTTCCACATCTCCCAGCGCCGCGCACAGCCCGCGCATGATTTGCGCGGTATCGAAGGTGTAGGGCACGCCGTCGGGCGCCGGGAAGGCGCCATCCGGCAATTGGATCGACATCAGCCACCGCGTGCAGGTGCGTGCCAGTTCCTGCTCCCCCCAGTTATATAGCGTGGGAATGAAATAGCCCGTCACCTCGGGGTAGGGCACCGGCTGCTTCGAGTGCACGATGATGCCCTGGCCGGCCACCATGTTCTGTTTGAACCAGTCCACCGCCCGCTCGTGGCTGGGCGTTTTATTTTTCCAGAAATGCATTGATTCTGTCCCTTATCTTGCTGCTGCTTGTGAACCGCAATGGCACAAGGAGAACCCACATTCCTTTGTGTCTTCGTGGCCCATCGGTTTATCCACTTCTGGTTTGGCTACGCATCGGGCTCCTTGATACGCAGCACCTGATTCGCCTTTTCCCCACGCAACTCCTGTACCAGCCCGCTCGGCCACTGTATCGTGATTTTCTCAATCTGAGCGTTCTTCGCCAGACCGAAATGCAGTCGCGCGTGATTCTGTCCGCGTTCGTGGATGCCGCCGTCCTGCACCCGTATCTGGGTTACGCCGCCGGCGGTCACGCGCACCACTGCTCCGATCCCATCTCGGTTGGAACGGCTGCCTTCGAGATCGATCATGAGCCAGTGATTGCTGTTGCCGACGTTGCGGAAGAGCTGGTAGCGGCCATTGTCGGACGGCAGGCCCAAACTGCGTCCCATGCTGCCGCCGCTCGCGGTCAGCAGGTCGAGGAAACCATCGACATCGATGTCCGCCGTGGTGACCGAATCGCCCACGCCTACCAGCCAGCCTGAGGCGCCGCCTGCGTGGCGCACGACGTCAAACTCGCCCTTGCCGTTATTTAGCAACAGGAGATTCGCGGTCTTGCCGGCGTCGCCCGAGCCGAGAATGAAAATGTCCAAATCCATGTCGTTGTCGAAATCGCCCGCGACTGCATTCATCGCGGCAATCGGCACTGCATTCACGCCGCGCTTGTCGCCTTCCTCGACGAGTTTGCCGTCGCGATTCATGAACATCCGCGCGGGCGCGGTTTCGTCCTTCGCGCCGTCCGCCAGCGCCTCGACGTCTTCGATCGGGGCGGTCGAATGAATGAGGATCGAGATATATCGCGGCCTGGCCTTGCCGCCGAAAACTGCGGGCCGGGCGTGAAATTCGATCTGCCAATGCTCCGGCTCGGGGCTACCGATCAGCACTGCAGGGCGGTTCCCAACGTGCGGGCTGGGCAAGCCGCGCGCCCTGTCAGCAGACAAATCGAAATCGAGCCGCTCAGGGTGCATGGCTTGCTCGCCGATTTTCACGTCGCCGGGTACAAGGTCGCCTGCGTGCTGTCCGGCCAGGTTCACTTCCAGTGTCCCCACGGTGCGGAAGCGGAACGCCGCGGGTTCCTTGGCATTTTGCGGAGTCAGTTCGATCTGGGCCGTCAGCGCACTTTCGCCGCCGCGCCCCAGCGCCACGCGTCCGCCGGAATTCTTGCGCGCCAGGAACAGGTCGATCCTGCCGTCGTTGTCGAAGTCCCCCGCAACGACATCCTCGAACGCAGTGTTGGGCAACAGGTCGAGCGTGCGTGCAGGCGAGGTACCGGTATCGAACACCTGTACCGGACGGCCCTTGCCCATCAGGCGGCAGACGACCTCGGGATAGCGGTCGTCATTTAAAGCGGTCAGCACGCAAAATGGCGCCGAACGCGAATCGGGTTTGAACCGCGACGTGGCATCGGCAAAGCGTCCGCCCTGCTGGGCGAACAGAAATGGCGGGGTCAGATCGTCGAAGCGTGCTTCTGCGCCCTGAAACAGATCGAGCTTGCCATCTTGGTCGATGTCCAGCCATAGCGGCATGCGGGTGCGCCCGGGCGGGTTGTCGACGCCGAGTAGTGCTGCACGCTCGACCAGCTTGCCGCCTTCGTTGACGAACAGGCGCTTGGGTTCGACGCCGACACCCTGGATCGCGCCGGTCAGTTGAGCCAGATCAACCTTCCCGTCGTTGTTGAAATCCGCCCACGCGGCACCGTGCTTGTCGCCGCCGAGATTGTTCGGGTTGATGGCTTCTACCGTCACGTCGGCAAAACGGCCGCCGCCCATATTGCGGAACAGCATCGCCTGTTTGAGGTGGTTCGTGACATACAGATCGGGCTGCCCGTCGCCATCGTAGTCGCCCCAGGCCGCGCCGTGGGTCATGCCCTCGTAAGCGCCGAGCCCGGACTGGGCGGTGATGTCTTCGAACACGGTGAGCTCTTTTTCGGCTGGCGAGCAGCCTGCCAACACAGCGGCGAGACAGAGTACGAACAGGTGCGAGCGCACGATCATCTAAGGTTCCTCAACAGCATTGATGGGTTTCGGTCAGCCAACCAGGCGACGGAGCAGGCGACCAAACAGCGGCCAGTTGCGCGCGCGCTGCTGCGCGGCAAACGCGCCCTGAGCCAGCCAGCCCGGGCGTTCGGGCCGGCTTTGCGCAATGGTATACAAACGGCGTGCCAGCGCATCGGGTGCAAACGTGTCGGATGCGGCATGGCGGCGGGCGCGCTCGGCAAGGGTTCTATAGTGCACCGCGTCGTTCAGCACGCTGTCGATGGCCTTCACCCAGGTGTCCACGTTCAGATAATCGTCGATCAGCAGCCCGCCATCGCCGACCGCCTCGGGCAGTCCGCCGCGCCGGCTCGCGATCACCGGAATGCCGCACGACTGCGCTTCCAGCGCGACCATGCCGAAGCCCTCCTCCCAGCGCGAGGGTGCGATCAGCAGACGGGTTTGGCGATACACGCTGCGCATGTCGGACACCCGATGCGCGAAGCGCACGTTGGGCAGTTCCGCCAGGCGCCGGTGCAGCGTATCGAGCGCCGCATCGTCGAGCTTCCACGATTCCTGTAACAGAAAGTTGACGGCCGGCAGGCGACGCGCAATTTCCAGGAACGTGTCCAGCCCCTTGACCGGGTGAGGGTTGATCATCGTCACGCTGCCCTCGGGGTCGCCCGGGGTGTCGAAATACAGTTCGGCGGGCGGGTAGACGACCCCGGCGCGGCGACCGGTGGCGCGCTGCACCTTGTTGGCCAGAAACCCGCTGCTTGCGATCAGATGGCAATCGAGCGCAGCGATCGCACGCATCTCCGCCAGGGCGAATTCGGCATCATGCACGTAACACAGGCCGGTCACGCCAAGCCGATGCGCGGTTTGCAGCACCGGCAACGCGCCTTCCAGTTGCGACCATACGAGACCGGGGCGCGTGCGTTCGATTTCGGCGGCGAGCGTGGGATAGAAGTCGGGCAGCAGGCGGACGGAATAGCCGCAATTGAGCTCATCGCGAGCCGGATCGACGGAACGAATGCCGAGCGTCGCGTGATCGGCCGTATCGGGAAAGCGCCATGGACTGACCGCGTAATCGCGCGAGCCGACCGCTTCGCAGACCATGTTCGGCATCGCCGCCATGCGCACCAGCAGCATGTGCGCAGCACGCGCAGCGCCGCCGAGGAAGAACGGATAAGGCGGACGTTCGCTGGCGTAGAGGATGCGCATGGGTTGGAGCGGCCGCTATTGCAAACGCCAGGAAATGTGTTGATCCCAGAGATTTTTTGCTCCTAACGCGGCACGCCTGGGCCAGGAAGGGCGCTTGGGGTTGATCCTGGCGATGCAATCCACCAGTTCGCGTACCCGCTTCCTGACAGCCCTATCAGAATAGTTGTCCCGAATGAAATTCCAGCCGGCCAGGCGTAGGTTTTCCCTCAACTCGGGTTCGCGGATGAGTTTCACCACCGCATCGGCAAAAGCCTGTGGATCATCGGCGACCAGCGCTTCCCGGCCGGACTCGACCCCAAAACCTTCTGCCCCTGTCGTGGTCGATACCACGGGCAAGCCCAGGGACATCGCTTCACCGACTTTCCCTTTCATTCCACCGCCAAAACGCAAGGGCGCGACCGAGATCAGACTCGACTCAAGGTAAGGCCGCGTATCGGGAACAAATCCCAATCTTTCGACAGATCGGCTGATTGTCTCGTCGAGTTTGGGGAGTTCAACGGTTCCGACCACCCTGAAGATTGTTTCGGGCTCCTGGTCGAGGATCAAAGGAAGAATCTGACCACAGAAATACCGCATCGCATCGTCATTAGCTTCGCTCTTGCTGCCCACGAAGACCAGCGTCCCGGGAGCATCTGGCGAAAGGGTGATGCAATCGTGCAGGGGATGGATGTTGGGAATCGTGAAAGTTCTGATTGATGCATCCTCGTCCGCGAGAATCCGGGCGTCCTGGTCGCTCACGCTCAGCACCAGATCCGACCTCCGGTAGGTATCGAGTTCCAGGTTTTGCACCTCATCCGCCTTCCGGCGATCCTCGGGCAGGCCGCTAACCTGTGCTTTGGCACGCAGGCGATTGAACACGACATCCACACTATCCGTGATGATTTTTGTTTGCGGTCTGACCGAGCGTATCAAATCGATTTGTGGCGCAGCGCTGTAATACCATTCAATGAACACTGCTTCGTAAGCTTGTTTCTTTAAAACTGAAGACAATCCAACCGGTGGTATGTGCACACCCGATTCAGTGAGCGTTTTTTTGTAGCGACGCGTTTCATCCTGGCCGATTGCGGCTGCTTGCCGTCCCTCACCAATGGCCCAGAAATCAACTTCACCATATGCCATCATCGCAACCATGAGCTGACTAAGGCGAAAGTCGGCTGAATTACGGTCGAATTCGGGATAGCTATCTGAAACGAATAGATAACGCATTGACTTCAGCCTGATTGAAAGGGTAATGCACGCTCACTTTTCCTTGCCCTCGATAAGCGCTTCCTTGAGCACTTGCAGGTATTGACGACCAAAACGCAAATCCGGCTCCAAGTGATTGCCTTCGGCCCACTCGTTCCATGATTTCACAAATACGAACCGGCGCTCGGCCGGGAGGCTTGCAACGCTTTGCAGGGCTTTGCGCAATTGTTGCCCGAACAGCTCAGGCGTTGAACCCTGCAGGACCATGCCATTGCTGCCACTGCGCGGCGTGTTATCCCAGCTGGGGATCACGCAGGGATAACTCTCGATACCATTGGGTGGCTTTCGGATCACGTGCTCAGAGACATGCTTGTACTGATGAATCGTCGGTAGATCGCGCCAGTCGGAATACCAATTGCGCAACTTGCGCATAGGCTCCCGCCAGGTCACCCATGCTTTCATTGTTCTGCGGCGTGGCGGCAGACGCACGCTGACGCGGGCGTCGAATCCCGCCTGTTTTGGATCCCAATCCAGATCGCAATGCTCCGCGATCAGAAACAATCCAGGCAAACCTGCGCGTACCGCCAGTTCTCTCCACAGTTCCGTAACTCGCACGGAGTCTGGCAACTCGTCCGGGTTGTAAACGACGAATACCGGTTTCCCATCGACGCGAAGGTAGCGCTTATCCGTAAAAGCGCGCAGTAGATAGTCGAAATGCCGGCGGTGGTCATCTTCCCCAGGATACGTCTGCTCGATCAGCACCTTGTTGGGGGCGCCATGCCAGATGCCGGTCCAGGTCTGGTTTGCCCAGCACAGGCAAAAAGGGAAATCGGGCTGGCCCGATTCGAGCACCTCCTCGAAAGGGCGTTCCAGCAGGCGCCGTCCGCCGAACCAATAGTGGTAATAGCAAAAAGCCTCGATGCCATACTCCTGCGCCAAGTCTGCCTGGGCCGCACGCACCTCGGGAAGACGCAAGTCGTAAAACCCGAGATCCGCGGGAACGTGGGGTTGATAGTGCCCCTTGAACAGCGGCTTGGCCTTCGCCGTATTCGTCCATTCTGTAAAGCCCTTGCCCCACCACTCGTCGTTCTCAGGGATTGGATGGTATTGGGGAAGGTAAAAAGCGATTGCGCGGGCTTTACTGGACGATGAGTGTGAAGATTGCATTTCTATCCGCCAATACTGGAATTATTACTCTGATACATCATTTCGATTGTATGACGACGAAGGAAGAAGCCTGTGTTCTTTATTTCTGGCGCCAATACGTCGTGCAGGGCAAGCGGACATACCCTAGCAAGCGCCTAAAGCCATTGAAGCGGGTGAGCAAGCGCCAGTATATATTTCGTGGAGAGAAATTTCGCTGGCGCGGCGCGGCTTCGCTGGTCGCCAGTGGGGGTGCTGTTTTCGTTGTCATTTCACTTGCCAGGGCAGTGCGAGTTGCTTCCAGATAAGCGTGCCCCCACTTTGCGCATGGTTCCAGGTGGTTACCCTCGGCCCACTCGTTCCAGGCATTGATAAAAACAAGACGTTCATCGCCTTGGAATTTTCCGAGCGTGCGCGCGACCATGGTCGTGAGCCATTGCTTGTAAATGGATGGGCTAGAGTTCGCCAGGATCGTGGCATTCACTTTTCTGCGTGCCGTGTTGTCCCACCCGGGCGTGACGCTGTGAAACAGCTTGTACGCTGAGTCGGCTCTCTGCCACATAGACATCGCTACACGTCGATAGTCGTAGATGTTTTGCAGCACGAACGCCGGTTTCAAAAAGGGGATGCTTGCGAGCAGGCGCCCGGTACGGGTCTTGCCCTCCGGGTGCATAGTCAGTCCATTGAAAGGCGCGAATTCGACTGAGGCATCGAAACCGATGGTGGTAGGCCCCGTCGTATCTCCGTGACTTTCTACGCGCACGAGGTACAGGTCATCGAAACCGGCTTTGCGTGCTTCCTCGCGCCAGATGTCAGCCGTTTTTTTCGGATCTGGTAACAGCCCAGTACGGTATACAAGAAAGAGGGGTTTGCCATTCACGCGGATATAGCGTTCATCGGCGAAGGCAGGCAAGAGCGACTGGATGTGTGCCCGATCATCCTCATGGCTGTAATTCTGGTCCAGTAAAACATCGTTCTCGCCGCCATCCCACACCCGGGTCCAGTTCTCGTTTGCCCAGCACAGGCAAAAAGGAAAGTCGGGTTTGCCGCTCTCCAGAACTTCATCAAAAGGCCGCTCCAATATGCGGCGACCATTGAACCAGTAGTGGTAATAGCAGAAACCATGGATGCCATACTGACGTGCCAGTTCGGCCTGCGCCTCGCGCACCTCGGGCAGGCGCAGGTCATAGAAACCCAGGTCGGCTGGAAGATGAGGCTGATAATGCCCGGGAAACAACGGCTGGGCTTTGGCAACGTTGCGCCATTCGGTAAAGCCTTTTCCCCACCACTCGTCGTTTTCGGGAATGGGGTGAAATTGGGGGAGGTAGAAGGCGATGGCGCGCACTAGCGATTCGTTCGTGTTAGGGGTTTCCGTCATATGCGCATTGGCCTCCGCGGGCGTAAAACCGACCGGCATTCATAAGCATGTGCTGGACATACCATGGTGTCAGCCGCCGGTGGTCCCGTTGTCCCTGCTGGATGATTACCCCAGCAAAGAAGAATGATGAGGTCATGGCAAGACGAGGGTTTCTTCCAAGGTGGATGCCAACCGGTTAGCCAATGTCTCCCGGGAATACGCGCTGACCACGGCACCGTCTGGGGTGGTCAGGCGCTCTCCGCGTTTCCACTTTTCGAAAAAATCTTTCAATATGACGGCCACATCTTCGTGCCGGTACTGTGCAATACCGGCACCCGTCCTATCGAGAAGTGTCGCGACTGCCCCGTCTGTGCGGGTGATGGCCAGGATTGGCACACCAACGCGCAGCATTTCAAAAATCTTGCCGCTATAGATATGGGGTTTGAAGTAGGCGGGCTGGGAGAATAGCTGCAGATCCGAGTTCATCCGCGCGATAATCGCCTCCCGATGTGACACGTAGCCATGGTCGCGCAAGCCAAATGGAAGGGCCCCCGCGTTGTTGAAGTATTTCGAATGCGCGCCCGCGTAGACAAATTCGACTTGTCGGAGATCCTCAGGGTGATGTTCGTTCCAGAGGCGAAAAGGTTCCAGCAGATTGTCAAAGGTTTCCTGATCGTACAAGCTGCCGACATAGGATACGGTGAACTTCGTCCGCCGCCCTTCGGCCAGCGGGATGCCGTCGAAATCCTCTTCGTCAAAGCCATTTGTGATGCTCACGACCTTGTCGCGAACGGTTTCGCTTGCGTCGGCGAGAAAATCGCCTACATATTTCAAATCGTCGGTGATCACTACCCGTGCGCTGTGCCTGATGATGATCTTCTCCATCCACGCGTTGAGATGGCGTAATCCGGGCTTGTCAATGATCCAGCCTACGTCGATTCTGCTCCAGGGGTCCCGAAAATCGGGAACAAAAGGAAGCTTGCACATTGACGCGCAAATCGCGCCGGCGAGCAGATTGGAGTAAGGTGGCGCGGTGCCCAGGATCAGGGATATGCCGCGCTCGCGTACCAGCAGCTGTGCGGCTGCGACAGCGGGGCGTACCCAGAAAATGAAGTCATCTGGCACGAACGATCCCTTTCCCCCGTGTACAGATTTGAGCCGTGGGGCGGGGAGACGCACAACGTGGATGCTATCGGTAAGAGATTCGGCCAGGTCATCCCGCTCGTCGGGCAAGGAAGGCGAGGTCGTTAGCAACGTTACTTCCCAGCCCATTCTCACCAGGAACTTCATGGATTTGGTGATGCGCTGTGTACCGTAAATGCTGCGGTAGGGGGGTGAATAGTAGCTGATGACGAGAACGCTGCGCTTTGTGCGGCATGGCGGAGTACCGGCAAAGCCAGGCGGCCTCTGAAGCGCCACATGGCGCGTGAATAGCCAGAGCACTCGTGTCTGTTCGGCAATGTCGTCGAGTAAATTGCGCACCTTGCGCAGCCGCCGGTGCGTGGCCTCACGAGCCAGCCAATAGAATTGCTTAAACATTCGCACTGCGTTTGAATGAATTGGCTCTTTCATCGCGCCAAAACCGCCATTCTATGTCCTTCGAGAGAAAGGTTCAGGGTGAAATTAGGAAGTGAAACCACTCGATTGAGTAGCAGGCAAGGCAGGTGCATAAGTAATGGCCTCGCTTTGCCTTTGGTTTATTGCCCAAAGGGCCGGCATATAAGACTGTGTACTCGGCGGTAATCTGGAAATGTAATCGCTTGGTGCCTCGACTGTAAACCAAACAATGCCATTACCACCCCAGAGCGGCCGCCTTGACCAGTCATACATAGCGAATCCGATACCGTATGTGCCAGCACACAATGCAATTTTCTTTACCAAAATGTCGATGACATTTTCTCCATCAACGAAACTGGTTGATTGACCAAGAAGGGATGTGCTGGATTTGCTTATAAAAACCATTTCAGGATTATGAAGGCCAAAATTCATTTCTACCTCATTAAAAACCTGATGGGCGCGCACACGTATCCGAATGTGCATGTCGGCAAATAGCGCGATTACCGGTGTCCCCTCTTTATATTCATCGGTAATAATTTCTACCGACAATACTTCGATATCACCAGAATCGAAGTGGGGAAGAATGCCTTTATTCTCAATTACGTGCTCGGGCTTGAGTGTCGTTTCATCCAGAAACTGTTTGCTGGCTTTGCCTGGCTCTCCGTCACATTCGATACGACCATGCTTTAATAAAATCATGCGTGTACAAATACGTTCAAGTTGCCGGATGTTGTGGCCAACTATAAGGACCGTCCGTCCCTCGTTTTTCATAAAGCTTTCCATGCGCCCCAAACACTTGCGCTGAAAGGCAATGTCGCCCACCGCCAGTACTTCGTCCACGATCAGTATCTCGGACTCGATGCTGGTTGCGACCGCAAAGGCGAGCTTGACCTGCATGCCAGAGCTGTAGCGCTTGACCGGGGTGTCGATGAATTCAGCCATTTCGGCAAAGTCGACGATCTCGTCGAATTTCTGGTCGATTTCCTGGCGCGACATGCCGAGGATGGCGCCATTGAGGTAGACGTTCTCACGTCCGGTGAATTCGGGTACGAAGCCGGCGCCGACTTCGATCAGCGGGGCGATGCGGCCGTTGACCTTGACTGAGCCGCGGGTAGGGGTGCTGATCTTCGCCAGGATCTTCAGCAGCGTGCTTTTGCCAGCGCCGTTGTGGCCGATGATGCCGACCACCTCGCCCTGCGCGACGGAGAAACTGACGTCGTCCAGAGCTTTGAACAGTGGTCGTTCTTCAACTTTTTTGCCAGCCAGGCGGGTGGCCGTGTTGAGCAGGGTCTGCTTGATGCCCTGCATGGCGCCGAGACGGTATTCCTTAGTGAGGTTTTCTACTTCAATTATGGCCATGGTTTCGGATTCAAATTACGTCAGCGAAATAGCTTTCGGCGCGTTTAAAGTAAAGGTAGCTCAGCGGCAGCAGGATGGCGATCATGATGGCGCCGGGGATCATGGCGTTCAGGTCCGGCGGTATGCCCCGCAGGACGACGTTCTGGAAAGCATCGATGATGCCGGCCAGTGGGTTGAGGGTGTACAGGGTGTAAAGCGCATCGGACCATTCGCCCGCGGCTTGTTGCACCAGCAGTTTGTCCTTGACCAGTTGCAGGGGATAGATGACGGGCGAGGCATACATCAGCAGGGACAGCAGCACCGGCAGGGCTGCGCCCACATCGCGGTAATAAACATTGATGGCCGCACCGACGAAAGCGATGGTGAGCGCCGCCAGAATCGTGTAGGCGATGATGAGCGGCACCCACAGGATGTAGATGCTGGGCATCATCTGGTACCACACCATCAGCCCCGCCAGAATGACGAAGTTGATGCCCAGTTCAACCAGCTTGGTGAGAACCGATGTGATGGGGAAGATCTCGCGCGGGAAGTAGATTTTCTTGATCAGCGCGGTGTTGCCGACGACGCTGGTTACCCCCTCGGAAGTCGATTCCTGAAAAAACGTCCAGGGCATGAGCGCAGCAAAAACCAGGATGGGGTAGGGAATGTCGCCGCTTTCGATGCCGACAAAGCTCTTCACCAGGGTGAAGATCAGCATGAGCGTGATCGGCTTGAGGATGGCCCAGGCGATCCCCAGGTAGGCCTGCTTGTAGCGCAGGGTGATGTTCTTCCACGCGAGCGTGGCCATCAGCTCGCGGTAGTCGTAGAGGTTTTTGGCGATGGTGAGCATGAGGGTATCAGTTGAAAGCGACCTTGCCGTCAGCATGGTGTTTGTCGTAAGCCGGTGAACGCAAGAGGCTGGTTACGGGATTCGCCCGGTCAGCAAGATTGCCTGGAAGAAGATATTTACTCTTGCACATGGGGCCTGTGGCAACGCGCAGAAAGATTGCCGAAAATGACGATATCGCCACACCGGCGCAGCAGGTGCTTGACCCTGCGCGCCCCGATATATCCCGCTCCGCCGTCGACGGGGACGCGGCGGGAAGACGTCAAGGCGGTGGAGGCGGTTGTGTTCATGGGCGGATATTGTAATTGCTGAAGATGTCAGCAAGGGATATGCCAGAAAATGCCCGGTGTGAAGGGGTGGGGTTTGGGTTGGTTGGGTGGTAGCCCATGCGCGGATTCCCTATTCCAACTTGCAATAGAAACCGCAACGACCCATGAATATCGTAGGGTGCGCCATGCGCACCAACAATACCATTCGATGCGGGCACTGCGGCGGCGGGTGACTAAATCGACCTGGTTGCGGTAGAGCGGGGCGCCGTCCGACTTGCCGGTGCTCGTCCAGCTTGTGTGGAATAGACATGGGGGGGCGGTTGGACGCTTACGCTTGCGACGGTGGTGGAGACGGCCAAGAAAATAGCTTCGCGGGCGGTTGGTCGGCTTCTTGAGACGTTTGCGCTTCTAGCGGGTGTCCGTCGATTTTCAACAAAGAATGAACCGGTCGAGTAACTCGCACGAGATGCCGAAGCTTGGCCTTCGTGGGCGATCACAGGGGGCCGTGAAAAATACCTGATATCCGGATCCCGGTTTTTGCTTTCCTTTCCCCAGTGGTACGGCCGATCAACTTGCGAGTAAAGGCTACTTTCCTTCAGCGAGGGCTGCGACTCGCGGTTTCCATATCTGAACGGACAGGCTATCCGGCGCATTTTCCCCCCAGCGATAGGGAGCACGGATATGTACTGTCGCTACAAGCTCGTGGGCATCAGGGCCCAGGCGTGCATTGAGCAACTGCTGCCAATCCTTGATTGCCCGGGGATTGTTGTCCGAGCTGAGCAGCCAAGCATTTCGCAGCGCCTGAGCCGGGAGCTTTTCGACAACGTGCGCCGCAATAGTTTGGCTGCCCGGGTACCCACCAAGCAGCCAAGCCGTTCCCAGGGGCCGCCCTCCAAGTGCGTAGATCAGGCCAGGGCCATCGCCCGTAAAGTCCAGGATCGCCCGGCCAGGAGCTAGACCAACCGCGCGTGCTGCGCCGATTACAGATTGCAGCGTTTCACGTGTGGCAGCATCCACCCGCAGTGTGTTGTCGGCTGCACCAAGGTGCACTGGCAATGATTGCTCGCCTAGGGCGCTGAGCTGGCGGTACGTGTAATGAACGTCCGTTGCGGCTCTTAGTTGAATCACCAGCGCCGGTAGGCATAGTGCTGCCAAGCACACAACAAGTGCGGGAGGGGCGAGAATACCAAGCCGTGCAAGGCGCAGGAGCCGCAGAAGAAGCGCTGTTATAGCAAACACAGCCGCCATTTGGCTGTGCTCTAACAAGGGCATGTTGGTACCAAAAGAGAATGCAACAGGCAATGCAAACAGCAAGGCCATCAGGGCAAAGTCGGTCAAGTCGCCCCTTACCAAACGGAATGGCTTGCGGCTTAAGCCTTCAAAACTCCAGAGCAGCAGCACGGCTAGTCCGAGCAGCGGCAGCCACCAGTGTTCCGGACCCCATATCAAACCAAGCACACAGCCGCCGACCAACGCAACCACCAAGGCCGACAAAGCGGTGCGACGCGAACGGATAATCCACCAGGCCAGCAACGCAACAGTCACCCCTGTGCCAAGAGTCCAAGCCAGAAAAGTGGGGACAAAGGCATGAATTTTCCACCAGATTAATTTTGCTGAGCCCGGCAGGGTGGTGGAGTTAGGGGCGTCCATGGCGTTAATCAAACCGAACAGAGAGCCGACGACCAACGCAACCACTAAGACTGACAAAGCGGTGCGACGCGAACGGATAATCCATCGAGCCAGCAACGCAACAGTCACACCAGCACCAAGCGTCCAAGCCAGAAAAGTGGGTGCCAATGCTTGAACCTTCCACCAGAATGATTTCACTGAGCCAAGCAGGTTATGGGAACCATCCATGCTTACCAATACCATCCCCTCGCGCAGTTCCTCCAGCCACTGGGGATGTGCCAATTGCAGCACAACAAAGTTCAGGCTTACTCCTGCCAGGGAAAGGACCAAGAACTCAATCAGGTGTCTCAACCGCCAATCACGATTAGCCAGTACAAAGAACAGTGCGTGGAGAAGCACCAGCATCACGCCCGACGAGGCCTTGCCCAGGCCGCAGGCACCGATAGCCAAGCCATAACAGAACACCGTCAAACGTGCATTGGTAAACAGGACACCTCGCTCCAGCAAACGCAGCAATAATCCTGTGGCCAACAACATAGAACACAACGCGAGAAGATTGTAGGAGGGCGCCCGAAGAGTGCTCAGGTGCCCAAAGTAGAACATAGACGCGGCCATGCCAGCCACCATGAACGCCCAAGGCGTTTCTCTCGACGAGCCCTCGCGGCGGGAAACATAGCCCAATACTTCGCGTGTAAAGAAAGCACTGCTAGCAAGCAATAATAGAAGACTAAAGATGCGGATTGCCGGCACGCTTTGGCCAAGCATCCTGAATGGCCATTCGAAGTAGGCGCCAAAGAACGACATCGTTCCAATCAGGTCGCGCCAGTACAGGTAGTTGAGGAAATAGTAGGACTCATCGGTAAATTCGAATCCGCGCTGAGCCATCCAGACGTAAAGTCCGACCTGCGTCAGTAGCAGAACCAAAACCAAAACCGGCGATGCGGCGCGCCAGTCCAGATCACGCAGGGGCGACTCCTTGCCGGTCATAAGAGCTTATTGAGATGAATGTTCATGCGCACTTGGTTTTCTTTATCTTGCGGTTATGGGGCTAATTCTCGGTAGATGACGCCAGTTTTTTGCGACAAGTCATCAACGATGATGGTGGCATCTTGGTGCGTGAGATGCCCACGGGGCACGAAACAATCCATTAGCGCCGCGCAACCTGCAAACATTTCAGAGCCAGCGGCGCCAGCAGGTAGAAGAGATTGGCGCTATTTTTGTCCCGGAACCGGTAGGCCCACGCTGTTGTTCGATAAATCAATCCGGTATTTCTCAAGGTTTCCACTAACTACGGACGGGACATGGCCCCGGGTTTGGCACGAAAGACCAGATACTTACTCGCAAGATACGAGGTCAATGTATATGGTGGTATGCCTAATGCTTGAGCAATATAGTCATTCAGCCCAATATAGTGAATCCCCGCCATTACCGTCAGCAAATTCATGCCGTAGGCCACCAGAGCTACCAGCAAGAATTTAGCGAGCGCTGGCGAGAGGGGGCCCCGGTAGGCAAACGTCCAGTGGCTATTAAGAGCAAAACTCACCAACAAACCGACAGAGTAACCAATCGCATTCGAGGCAATGTCACCAACGTTATAGAACCATTTTGCCGCGTAAATTACCGACAACCCGACTAACGAATTTACGACGCCAACGCTGAGAAACCTTGGCAACTCACGAAAGTGCTGGGCGCTCATTTGCGAGCTAGCACATAGTACTGCCCCCCCAATGGCAGCCAAGCAAGCACCATTTCCAGTGATCGCAGCGCTCGCAAGATGTGGGGGAAAAATATTCTGTACCGAATTTTGGCATTGGCAAATCCAGCAGCCAACAGTTGGCGCTTCATGCCGGCCCCGCGGATTAGTCGGGCATTCTCATCGAACGGGCAATTGTTGACGACACGAACAGTTAAAGGATTGTAGGGATTGTGCTCAAATATGAACAAACTGCCACCTGGGCGGATTACCCTGCGCAACTCCTGAAGCAGCGAGACGTGCTCAGCGTGATCAATATGGTGGAAGACGCACATTGCGTAAGCTATGTCGAAGTGTTCCGACGGAAAGGGAATGCGGGACCCGTCGAAGTGGACGTATTCGGCTAGAGATGGGAACCGTTTTTCCGCAATCTCCAAACTGCGCCGCGATAAGTCCAGACAGGTAAGTTGTGCGCTGGCAAAATGCTTCCGCACATACGGTATGGAACCGCCAATACCGGCGCCGAAATCGAGAATCTTCACTGGCGAGTTCCCTAGGGGGAAATGTTGCTCATATTCGCGAGCGATGTCCATTATCTTGTATTCGGCGAAATACTCCGGACCTTCACCGGACACAGTGATACCGGCCGCATGCAAGGCATAGTATTCGTTCGCAAACTTATCAAATTCCGCTTCATTCATGACTTGGGTCCAAAAGTAACGGAGATCCGCGAGCTTATTTTAGATATCAATGCGCCGGCAAATCGCCCATCGTGGAAGTAACCGCGCCGCCCGTCAATCCGCCTTATTCTCTGATGTGTACCAATAAGTTCATTTCCCCTCTGCACCCGGACCCTCCGCGAACGCAGAGCGCTCTGCCATCATGAGCTGGGCAATGCCAACGGGGAGACTCCTTATTGGTGACCTTTTGCATTCTGGTAATGCTATCGATCGAAATTGCACGCGACGAGAATAGAGGCCCGATAGTTTGCTTGCGCTCGTAACGACCCTCGGAGCACGCCGCGAAACCCTCTTGAAAATCGAGACAATCTCGGCAATCGTCACAGGTTGTTCCGAGGCAATGATCTTGGTGAGAACACTCGATTTCTCGCTTGCTGTGCGCAGCGCGGTTACCATCGCGGCGGCCGCATCATCGGCCGCGATGTAGTCGCGGATCGTATCGTACGGGACGTAAATTTGTATTGGCTGATTCCTCAGTATGCTGCGAGCAATATGACTCAGGAGGCCTTGTCGCTTTCCGGCGTTTTGCCCTGGACCGTAGAGCGTCGAAATTCGGGCAATTAGAGCAGCTATCCCGTTATTCTCAGACGCAAATGAGCGTATCTGATCTTCTTGCCCAAGTTTCGCGCGCGCATAGGCAGTAGTCGGCATAGGGGCAATATTCTCCGTAATGATGTCGTCGGATGACCCGGCATAGATTGCGCCTGCCGAACTGGCGAAGGCCAAGGCGCCAGACACGGCCATAAGGCGTGGTTCAGATTCGAGCAGCCGTAGCACTAATGACAAAATGCGTGTTTCCGGCGCAAATGTGTCCGCTGAACTACTCATGGTGCCTACACCAGCGGCCCAGTAAATCTCCCATCGATCAGCCGTGCCGACTTGAGAGGCGAACGCCTGAACAGCGGCCATAATCTGAGTGGAAAGTTCATGTTCGCTACCCCAAACAAAGCGTTCAGCAGGGAAAAACAACTCAGTACCATTGCTGCGTAGCGCACGACACAACGCCGCGCCCAAAAGGCCACTGCTACCAAAGACCCAGGCAATCGTCATTGGCGAACCGCTGGTCGCGTCGGCTTGCTACTAACAACATAAAGGGGCTTGCCCATGACAATACCCATCGTGACAGCTAGATACTCGGCGATCACACCAAGCGCGGTCAGAATACTCCCTGAGAAAAAGGCCACAACGATCAAGAGCGATGTCCAGCCCTGAACAGGCACTTGGCCGTAAAACTTTCCATACAGCGCATAGGCAGCAATGGCGACGGCCAGTATTATCGAAAAAAAACCCATCACGGTAATCAATCGCAGCGGACGCGTGCCGGTGGTAAGAATCAGGTTCCAGAAATGCCCGAACAGTTTGAAGTAGGAGTACCCCGATGGTCTGCCCAACTCATTTCTCAACCGAACCGGGCAGTGCCCGATGCGCCCGGTGATCCAGAAGAGCCCTACGTCGAGATAGACGCCGTTGCCACAGTAAGCCGCCAAAGTTCTGGCGATTTCACCATTAACCAGCCGGAAACTGTTGAAACGCCCAATGGAGCGGTTACCCAACATCCGGGCGCTGATCTCTTTCGCACCCCGGCTCAGGATATTACGCAGCCAGCCGTGAGGTGGGGGGTTCGTTGGCTGCGCATAGACCAGTTGCAGTGATGAGTTCAAAGCACTATCCAACATACTGCCAATATCCGCTGGATTTTGCTGCCCGTCCTCGTCAATGGTCACGACCCAGTCCCCTGTGGCGCTGGCCATGCCTGCCAGGGTTGCCGCATGCTGACCATAATTCCGAGAAAGCCAAATCGGCCTCACGAACGGATATTGCGCACTGAGAACTTCGATGGTCTTGTCAGACCGGTCTAAGCCGCAATCATGGACCAGCAGAACCTCACAGATCACGAAATGCCGGCCGCATTGTGTCGACTGCTGTTGAGTCAGTTGGGCGAGTTCTTCTATCAACGTTGGAAGGGTGTGCTCGCCCTGATAAACAGGGATGACGAGAGAAATACGCTGTACGGAATGATTATCCATAAGTTTCCCTTTTACCGAACTGATGGTCTCGAATCTTCATTGCAAGCAACATAACTCCAAAACAGCAGTTAGCCAAAGGAGAAATGGGCTAAGACTGAGTTGCCCCGGGTTTTCCCGGACAGGTTGATAAGCACCTTGCCACCCCGGTTCAATCTGCGCTGCGCATGGTAGCCCTTGATTGATTGTCGAACGCGACGACATCGCCACACCGGCGCAGCAGATTTGACCCTGTGCGCCCCCACATACCTTGCACCGTCTAAAACGGGGGGGCGGGAAGTATTGTAATTGCTGATAATGACAGCAAGGGATTGCCGGATACGTGCCCGGTGTGAAGGGGTAAACCTTGACTCGGTGCAGGCGGCTCACCCTTCGATGCGGGCGCTGCGGCGGCGGGTGACGAGGTCGACCAGGTTGCGATAGATCGGCGCGGGCAGCAGGCTGGCGACCAGATGCTTGAGGTCGCCGGCTTGCCAGTCGGCTTTGCGGAAGGCGCGGCGGAACAGTCGGCGGGCGGATTCGGTGTCGTTGCGCCAGTGGCAGCGATAGGCTTCGCGCAACAGGGGCGCGTAGATCAGCTCGTTGAGGCGGGCGGGGGGGAGATGGGCGACGCATTCGGGATGATGGCGCGCGAAGTCGCGGCGCACGGAGACACCGTCGAACACCTGCTGCCATTGGGGGATGCGCTTGTCGCCGTGCGGATAGAGGCGGCGGTAGGCCAGCACGTCGGGGACGCGCACGAACGTCGGCTGGCGCGCCAGCATGCGCAGCCACAGGTCGTCATCCATGGCGGAGGGGGCGTGTTCGGAAAACCCGCGCAGTTCGTCGACGAGATGGCGTCGGATCAGCGCGCTGTTGATCCGCCACGCGCCGTGTTCCATGAAATGGCTGACCGCATCGCGGGCATCGAGGATGGGCGGAAGTTTCGGCAGGGGGTCGCTTGCGGCAACCCCGGTCTCCTGCCAGGCGCAATATGCGACCTCGGCAGGCACGCTTTCAAGTGCGTGGTGCATCAGGCGTAGCGCCTCAGGATGCCAGGTGTCGTCGGCGTCGAGAAAGGCGACATAGTTGCCGTTGGCGTGGGAAAGCGCCCGGTTGCGCGCGGCGAAGGGCCCGGCGCGGTTCTGGTAGATCAGTGTGATGCGCTCGGGGTGGTCGGCGGCCAGCCCTTGCAGGATGTCGGTCGAGCCATCGGTCGAGCCGTCGTCCACCACGATGAGTTCCACATGAGGATAGCTTTGCCCGAGCACGCTGTCGATCGCCTCGCCCACATACGGCGCCGCGTTGTAGCAGGGCATGACGACGGAGATCAGCGCAGGGTCGAACTTGTCCATGGACAGATTATGGGTTGAGTGGGACGGGATGCAAAGCGGTCGCCCGCCGCATTGCGGGGCCGGTGCGTCCGCGGGCCGGTCGGCTTTGGTTACAATCAACCGTCGCACTCACTTACTTTATATACATGCAAACCCTCACCGTCGACCTCGGCGACCGCTCCTACCCCATCCACATCGGCGCCGGCCTCCTGGGCCAAGCCGGGCTGATCCTGCCGCATCTGGCGCAGAAACGCGTGATGGTGGTGACCAACACCACGGTGGCGCCGCTCTATCTGGCGCAGCTGACGGCGACGCTGGAAGCCGCCGGCGTGACGGTGGCGCAGGTGGTGCTGCCCGACGGCGAGGCGTTCAAGAACTGGGAAACGCTGAACCTCGTTTTCGATGCGCTCCTGACCGACCATGCCGAGCGCAAGACCACGCTGATCGCGCTGGGCGGCGGCGTGATCGGCGACATGACCGGTTTCGCCGCGGCGTGCTACCAGCGCGGCGTGCCCTTCATCCAAATCCCGACCACGCTGCTGTCGCAGGTCGATTCGTCGGTCGGCGGCAAGACCGGCATCAACCATCCCCTCGGCAAGAACATGATCGGCGCGTTCTACCAGCCGAAGGTGGTGCTGGCCGACACCGACACGCTGAAGACGCTGCCCGCCCGCGAGCTGTCGGCGGGGCTGGCCGAGGTGATCAAGTACGGCCTGATCTGGGACGCCGATTTTCTCGCCTGGCTGGAAGCCAACATGGAGAAGCTGCGTGCGCTCGACCCGGCGGCGATCACACACGCCATCTACCGCTCGTGCGAAATCAAGGCGCAGGTGGTGGGCGAGGACGAGCGCGAAGGCGGCATCCGCGCCATCCTCAACCTAGGCCACACCTTCGGCCATGCGATCGAAACGGGCATGGGCTACGGCACATGGCTGCACGGCGAGGCGGTGGCGGCGGGCATGGTGATGGCGGCGCAGACCTCGCAGCGCATGGGCTGGATTTCCGAGGCCGACGTCGCCCGCACCCGTGCGCTGATCCGGGCGGCCGGCCTGCCGGGCGTGGCGCCCGACCTGGGCGTCGACACCTACCTTGAATACATGGGCCACGACAAGAAGGTCGAGGGCGGCAAGATGCGCTTCGTGCTGCTGAAAAAGCTGGGCGAGGCGGTGATCACCGGCGATGTGCCGGCCGATATGCTGACCGGCGTGCTGATCGCGCCACACTGAGGGATTTTTGATGGAACCGTCGTTCGCTTCCTACGCAGCGCATTCCAGCCAATCTCGCGGGCGCCGGCATGTCGAACCGTCCGCCGCGCCGCGCTCCGAATTCCAGCGCGACCGCGACCGCATCATCCACTCCACCGCGTTCCGCCGGCTGGAATACAAGACCCAAGTGTTCGTCAACCACGAAGGCGACCTCTTCCGCACCCGGCTCACCCACAGCCTCGAGGTGGCGCAGATCGGCCGCACCATTGCACGATTATTGGGCCTGAACGAGGACCTGGTGGAAGCGGTGGCGCTGGCCCACGACCTCGGCCATACGCCGTTCGGCCACGCCGGGCAGGATGCGCTCAACGCCTGCATGCGCGAGCACGGCGGCTTCGAGCACAACCTGCAGTCGCTGCGCGTGGTCGACCTGCTGGAGGAGCGCTACGCCGAGTTCGACGGCCTCAATCTCACCTTCGAGGCGCGCGAGGGCATCCTCAAGCACTGCTCGCTGGGCAATGCCGAAAAGCTCGGCGACGTCGGACGGCGCTTCATCGACAAGCAGCAGCCCACGCTTGAAGCGCAGATCGCCAATCTGGCGGACGAGATCGCCTACAACAACCACGACGTCGACGACGGCCTGCGCTCGGGACTCGTCACGCTGGAGCAGTTGATGGAGGTGGAGCTGTTTGCACGCCACCTCGCCGAGGTCCGCGCGAAATACCCCGCGCTGCAGGGGCGCCGCGAGGTGACCGAAACCGTGCGCCGCATGATCAACACGCTGATCCTCGATCTGGTCAACACGACGCGGATCAACATCGAAAACAGCGGCGTGCAGACCCTGGACGAGGTGCGCGCCGCGCCGCCGCTGGCGGCCTTCAGCCCGGCGCTCCTGGACGAGCACCGCGAGCTGAAGCGTTTCCTGCACCGTCATCTGTACCGCCACTACAAGGTGGCGCGCATGAGTGCCAAGGCCAGCCGCATCATCAGCGATCTCTACACCGCGTTCACCGGCGATGCGCGCTTGCTGCCGCCCGAGCACCAGGCGCGCGAATCGCTGGAAGGCGCCCGCGCGGTGGCCGACTACATCGCCGGCATGACCGACCGCTACGCCATGCGCGAGCACCGGCGGATCTTTGCAGTGGAAGAGATCTACAGCTGAGCCGTCGTTCCCCGCACCGCCCCTGGTAGGAGCGGCGCCCCCGCCGCGATTTTCGCGCCCCTGCAATCACCACGGCACCGGCCCGGGGGCGGGCCTCCTGCCACTTCGTGCAATCCGGACGGGCGCAGCCCGACATTCTGTAAGCATTTTGTGGACGATCCGTAGCGTGCGCTGTGCAGGTGAATGCGCGCACCTCGCGCCAGGCCTTGCCCTTGGCGCGTTTTCGATCGCTGGCATGCTTGCTGCACAAGCACACTCATCTGCATTCCATCCCAGGAGAAATAGATGAGCGTACTGATCGAACCCGCCGAGCTTCAAACCGCGATGGCAAGCGAGCCCATGGTCGTGATCGATACCCGTGACCCCAGCGTGTATGCCAAGGGCCACCTGCCCGGCGCGGTGAACCTGCGCGAGATCTTCACCTATCTGGCGACCTCCGATCCGGACGGGCTGGAAGGCCTGAAGGAGAAGTTCGCCGAGGCGTTCGGCGCGGCCGGCCTGTCGGGCAAGGAAACCGCGGTGCTGTACGAGGACGCCATGAACACCGGATTCGGCCAGTCGTGCCGCGGCTACTTCATTCTCGGCTATCTCGGCTACCCCAAGATCAAGGTGCTGCACGGCGGCTATCAGGCCTGGCTGGTGGCCGGCCTGCCGACCAGCACCGAGATGGTGACGCCCGCCCCGGCGACCTTCCCGACGGGCACCCCGGCCGACGTGATGGTGGACAAGGACGCGATGCTCGCGGCGGTGAAGTCCGGCAGCGCGACGCTGCTCGACGTGCGCGATGTCGACGAATGGATCGGCGCGAGTTCGTCGCCCTATGGTCCGGACTTCTGCCCGCGCAAGGGCCGCATTCCCAGCGCGCGCTGGATCGAGTGGTACCGCCTGATGAAGCCGGGCGCCGACGGCCCGGTGTTCAAGGCGAAGGACGAGGTGCTGGCCGAGTGCCTGACGGCAGGCATCACGCCGGAGACACCGGTGATCGTGTACTGTTTCAAGGGCGCGCGCGCCTCCAACACCTTCCTCATCCTCAAGGAAGCCGGCATCAAGAACGTGAAGATCTATTTCGGTTCGTGGAACGAGTGGTCGCGCGATCCGTCGCTGCCGATCGAGGAAGGTTTCCCGCAGATGGCCGGGTCGGCTTACGCCGAGGCCGCCTGATGGGGCCACTCACGTCTGGCCTGCTTGCCTTGCATCTGCTTGCTGCTGTGGCCTGGGTGGGTGGCATTTTCTTCGCCCATATGGCGCTGCGGCCGGCGAGCATGCTGCTCGACGCGCCGCAGCGCCTGAGCCTGTGGGCGGCGACCTTCGGCCGCTTCTTTCCCTGGGTGTGGGGCTTCATCGCCGTGCTGCTCGTCAGCGGGCATGCGCTGATGGGGCAGGCACCGGCGCGCGGCAGCCTGCTGGCCATGGCAGCGATCGGCTGGACGATGAGCCTGCTATTCGCCTATCTGTACTTTGTCCTGTTCGCATCGCTCAAGCGTGCCGTGGCGGCGTCCGACACGCCTGCCGCCGCGCAGGCGATGACGCGCATCCGTCCGGTGATGGCGACCAATCTCGCGCTCGGACTGGCGGCATCGGCGCTCGGCGCGCTGCACCCGGTCCTGGGCTGATGCCCTGAACTAGCGCTTGCCAGGCGCGGGCGGGGAGCCCGCTATTGCAGCGCCGCGCAACTGATCGGCAAACGCTTGCAGGTCGCTGGCGTTGAGATCCGATACCAGCCAGAACTGCATTTTCTTGTCTTCCCATCCGATGACATTGAATCCCTGTGCCTCCAGGGCGGCAGGCGGCGTGGGTGCGCGCGTGTCATGCGGCCAGACGAAGACATTGATGATGTGCTGGCGGTGCTGGTAGACCAGGGCCGCAGCGGGGCGCCCGCCGACATAATCGAGCCGCCCGCCGACGAGGGGAAATCCGGCTTGGGCCAGATCAGCGACGGGGGGCGAGAAATCCAGCTTGCCGCTGAACCAGGGCTTGACGGTGTGGCGGTCGGAGGAGGCCACGTCCGCCAGGTGCGCCGCCATGAGCGAACGCACGTGGCTGGAAACGACGTCCTGTGCCAGGCGTTCCTGCGCGCTGGCGGCGTTCAGGAAGTGGACGACGGTGACGCTGGCCAGAACCCCCATGGCAAATGCCGCGCCCAGATTGAGCCATTGCCGCCAGCCTTGGGGTTTCGGTTCCTGCCGGGAGGGCGTTTCGGCCTGTCGGATGGAGGTGACAATCCGGTCGCGCAAACCCGCCGGTGCGGCATGGCGTTCGGCCTGCATTTTCACGATTGCGCTCAATTCCGTGTCTTCATGTGGATCCATGATTCAGTCCTCCTTGTCCGCCGCTGCAAGCGCGGTGCGTAGCATGGAACGGGCGCGCGACAGCCGGGACATGACGGTTCCGACGGGAATGCCCACCACCTGCGCGATCTCGTCGTAGGACATCGCCTCGAGCTCTCGCAGAATCAGCACCTCGCGAAACAGCGGCGTCAGCGTTGCGACAGCCGCATTCACTTGCGCACGTTCGAGCTTGCGTTCGAGCAGGCGCTCCGGACCATCGGTCGCTTCATACAACGCCGGATCGCGCTGCTCGCTGTCACGCTCCTCGTCGAACTCGACGGGCTCCCGACCGCGTTCGCGCAGCCAGGTGAAGCATGAGTTGCGAACGATGCTGAGCAGCCAGGGCCGTGCATCCTGGTCGCCGCGAAAACCGTCGAAGAACCTGAAGGCGCGCAAATAGGCTTCCTGCACCACATCCTGCGCACTCTGTTCGTCGCGCAGCAGCCAGCGCGCCAAGTTATAGGCCGCGTCCAGGTGCGGCAGCACTGCCGCTTCAAACCGCCGCGTCCTGTCTGTCCCGCTCATTGCCTGCCTTATGTATACCGGATGGGGCCCGATTATATTCGCCGGCTCTTTCGTTGAGGCCGGGAATATTTTGCGGTGTCCTCCAGTAATACCTGACACACCTCGAGTGAAAAAGGCTCGGGGTGCATCCATTCACTGCGAGGAGACAACAACATGATGCAACGACGGGATTTTTTACGACTGCTCGGCGCCGGAGGCGGTGCCGTGTTTGCTTCAGGTCTGGCGGGCCGTGCCATGGCTGACGATGGCAGCAACAAGATGGCGGGTGCTTACGACGATTTTTATTTCGTTCAGATGTCGGACACCCATTGGGGCTTCAAGGGGCCAGCCAACCCGGATGCGGCCAACACGCTGAAGCATGCAGTCGCTGCGGTGAATGCCCTGAAAACCCAACCGGACTTCATTGTGTTTACCGGTGATCTCACGCACACGACGGATGACGCGCAGGAGCGCCGCCGGCGTCTTGCCGAGTTCCGCGATATCGTCAGCGGACTCAAGGTGAAGAACGTGCGCTTCATGCCGGGCGAGCACGATGCCTCGCTCGACAATGGCGCGGCCTACAAGGAAATGTTCGGTGAAACGCACTATGCCTTCGACCACAAGGGCGTGCATTTCATTGCCCTGGATAACGTGTCCGACCCCGGAGCCCGAATCGGCGAAGCGCAGCTTGAGTGGCTGAAAGCGGACTTGTCGCGGCAGAAGAAGGACGCGCCCATCGTCGTGTTGACCCACCGTCCGCTGTTTGATCTGGCGCCACAGTGGGATTGGGCCACGCGCGACGGTGCCCAGGCGATCGAGCTGCTGATGCCCTACGCCAATGTGACGGTGTTCTACGGCCACATTCACCAGGAACACCACCATCGTACCGAACACATCGCCCATCACTCGGCCAAGTCCCTGATCTTTCCCTTGCCGGCACCCGGCTCGCAAGCAAAGCGCGCGCCGTTGCCATGGGATCCTGCTGCACCGAACAAGGGGCTCGGCTTCCGCGAGGTGGGGGCGGAGGTCGACGCGTCGCGCTACAGGATCACCGAGCGACCGGTGAGTGCGGGTTAGCCATGAAAACACTGTGGCGGGTGGTGCTGGGGGTGGGCTTGAGCGGGATCTGTCTCGGCGCTGCATTGGGCGTCGGAAATGACGCGGGCGGCGAGCAGGTCATTCGGGTTACGGCGCAGCGCTTTACGTTCACGCCCAATGAAATCGTGGTGAAAAAAGGCCGTCCGGTGGTGCTGGAATTTTCATCGCTGGATTTTGTGCATGGGTTCAATATCCCGTCGCTCAAACTGCGTGCCGATTTGCCTCCGGGCAAAATCACCCGCGTGCGCTTCACTCCGGATCGTGCCGGCGAGCATCCTTTCGTCTGTGACAATTTTTGTGGCGAAGGGCATGAGGATATGCACGGCCGTATTGTGGTGAAAGAGTAAATCGCCGTTGTTTCTGTCTTCAGTCGGGAACGCCCGATCCAGCGCACATTGACACCGTGTGCCGGGTCGGGACCCTGTGAGTTCAGGCGTGAAACGGCGCCCCGGCTGATTCAGTGACCCGGCGCCAGGGTGCGCGCCACCACCCAGCAACTCACCTCCAGTGCGCCGGCCAGCTTCAGCGTCGCGGCCAGTTCGTCGAGGCTGGTGCCGGTGGTCATCACGTCGTCGATCAGCGCGATGCGCTGCTCCTGAACTTCGCCCGAACACGAAAATGCGCCGCGCACATTGCGGCGCCGTGCGTCGTACTTCAGGCCCATTTGCGGCGGGGTGTCGCGGGTGCGCCGGCAACTGTCGAGGTCGAGCGGCAGGCCGAGTTGCCTCGCCACAGACCGCGCGATTTCGGTGGCGTGGTTGAAGCCGCGTTCGCGGATGCGGGCCGCGTGCAGCGGCATGGCGATCAGGCGGTCGGGGCGGGGGGCATGTTCCAGGGCCTGGGCCAGGCACTCGCCCAGCACCGGCGCGATGGCGAGCTGGCCGTGGTATTTCAGGCGCGGAATCATCTGGTCGAGCGGAAACGCATAGGTCAGCGCGGCCTGGGTGCGGTCGAACGCCGGCGGGTGCTGGAGGCAGGCGCCGCACAGCTGGCCGTCGGGCGTGGGGAGGGCGCACTGCGGACACTGCGGCTGGCGGTGCCAGGGCAGGTCGGCCAGGCAGCCGGGGCACAGCGATCGCGTGGATCGGGCGCCGCACAGCAGGCAGGCGGGCGGGACAACTCGATTAAATAATAGGCGGATGTTCAATTCTGCGACGGCGTTAATTTGACAGCGGGACCGCCGC
Organism: Gammaproteobacteria bacterium; assembly: GCA_018820765.1. GTDB lineage: Bacteria > Pseudomonadota > Gammaproteobacteria > Burkholderiales > Thiobacillaceae > Thiobacillus. The sequence goes on along the minus strand of JAHJNN010000017.1, from coordinate 43,643 downwards.
CCCCGAAAATCCCGGCCATGAAAGCCAAACGCGTCATTTCCGCCTCGTCCTCCCGCTTCGCCGCCCAGCTGTTCAACATCATCACCGTCGCGGCCTTGTTGATTTCGTTGACGGCGCTGCTGCTGGGCAAGCTGCTGGCCAGCCACAAGATCGGCTTTCTGCCGTTCGTGCTGTCGCTGCCGCCCGTGATGCTGTGGCTGGGTGCATCGATCTTCGTCTACGCCAGCATCGCCCACCATCCCAACCCGCGCACCACGCATTACAACAAGTGGGCAGGCTACCGCTTTTACGGCGTGATGGGCAGCCTGATGGTGATCGGGCCGGCGATCTACGGCCTGCTCGACGGCTGGTCGGGACTGATGCTGGTGCTGGGGACGGCGGTATTGATCATCGTGCCGTGGGCGCTTTACGACATTTACAAGGCCGCGCGTGAGCCGTGGACTGACTTGACTATCGAGGTGGCAATCAATGAATGAGCAAGCAACAGTTTCAACTGTTTCACCCTCTCCCCAACCCTCCCCCTCAAGGGGGAGGGCGCAAACGTGACGCCCAAAGCGATTAACGCGCTGTTCGGGCTGCCGTTCGCCGACCTGATGTTCCAGGCGCAGACCGTGCACCGCGCGCATTTCGACCCCAACAAGGTGCAGCTCTCCACCCTGCTGTCGATCAAGACCGGCGGCTGTTCCGAGGACTGCGGCTACTGCCCGCAGTCGGCGCGCTACGACGCCGGCGTCGAAAACCAGGGCCTGCTCGATCTGGACGACGTGCTGACCGCCGCCAAGGCCGCCAAGGCCGCGGGCGCTTCGCGCTTCTGCATGGGCGCGGCGTGGCGCGGGCCGAAGCAGCGCGACCTCGAACCGGTGCTCGAGATGGTGCGCTCGGTACGTGCGCTGGGGCTGGAGACCTGCGCCACGCTGGGCATGTTGAAGGACGGTCAGGCCGAGCAGCTGAAGGACGCCGGGCTCGACTACTACAACCACAACCTCGATACCGCGCCCGAGTTCTACGGCGACATCATCACCACCCGCGAATACCAGGACCGCCTCGACACGCTGGAGCGCGTGCGCCACGCCGACCTCCATGTGTGCTGCGGCGGCATTGTCGGCATGGGCGAATCGCGCACCCAGCGCGCGGGGCTCATCGCGCAGCTGGCGAGTCTCGACCCGCAGCCTGAATCGGTCCCGATCAACCTTCTGGTGCAGGTCGAGGGTACGCCGCTGGCCGGCACCGAAGCGCTCGACCCGCTGGAATTCGTGCGCACCATCGCGGTCGCGCGCATCTGCATGCCGAAGAGCTTCGTTCGGCTGTCGGCCGGTCGCCAGCAGATGAGCGACGCGGTGCAGGCGCTGTGCTTCCTCGCCGGCGCCAACTCGATTTTCTACGGTGAAAAGCTCTTGACCACCGGCAATCCTGAATGGGAGCGCGACCAGCACCTGTTCGAGTCGCTCGGCCTGACGCCCTTGTGAGGTTCGCCGGGCCATGAGTTTCGCCGGGCTGACCCGCCTGCAGCAGGGGCTGGCGGCGCTGAAGGCCGACCATCTCGATCGCCGGCGCCGCCTGCTCGACGGTGCACAGGGTGCGCACGTGACGATCGACGGCCAGCGCGTCATCTCCTTCTGCAGCAACGACTATCTCGGGCTCGCCGCCGATCCGGCGCTGGTCGCCGCCGCGCATGCCGCGCTCGACCAGTGCGGCGTCGGCGCGGGTGCGGCGCATCTCATCACCGGCCACCACCGTTTTCACCACGACTTCGAAGCCGCGTTCGCGCGCTTAGTCGGCAAGCCGGCGGCACTGCTGTTTTCCACCGGTTACCAGGCGAATCTTGGCGTACTGACCGCACTGCTGGCCAAGAAGGGCGAAGTCTTCTCCGACAAGCTCAACCATGCCTCGCTGGTCGATGCCGCGCAGCTGTCGGGCGCGAGCTTCACCCGCTACCGCCACGGCGACCTGGCGCAGCTCGAAGGCCAGCTGGCGGCCAGCACGGCGCAGGACAAGGTCATTGCTTCGGACCTGGTGTTCAGCATGGACGGCGACATTGCGCCGGTCGACGCGCTGCTCGACCTGGCCGAGCGCTACGATGCCTGGCTCTACCTCGACGACGCGCACGGCTTCGGTGTGCTGAACGAGGGGCGTGGCGGCCTGACCGAGCGCGCCCGCGCGAGCGACCGCGTGATCTATCTCGCCACGCTCGGCAAGGCGGCCGGCGTTTCCGGGGCGGCGGTGGCGGCGCATGCCGGCGTGATCGACTGGCTGATCCAGAAGGCGCGCCCCTATATCTACACCACCGCCTCGCCGCCGCTCCTGGCCGCGTGCCTGCTGGAAAGCCTGCGCCAGATCGAGACGGGCGACGAGCGGCGCGCGCGTTTGCGCAGCCACATCGCGCAACTGTGCGAGGGCCTGGCCGACCTGAAACTGGGCGCGCTGATGCCGTCGGACACGCCGATACAGCCGCTGGTGATCGGCGCGAACGCCGAAGCGGTGCGGCTGTCGCAGGCCCTGCTCGAGCGCGGCTTCTTGGTGCCCGCCATCCGCACGCCGACGGTTCCGGCCGGCACGGCGCGGCTGCGCATCACCCTGTCGGCCGCGCACAGCGCCGGCGATGTCGCGCAACTGGTCGAGGCCCTGCATGCCGTCGCCTAAACCCGTTCTTGCACTGGTGCACGGCTGGGGCATGAACGCCCGCGTGTTCGATGCGCTGGCAGGCCTCTTGGCAGCCGATTTCGAGGTGCGCGCACTCGACCTGCCGGGCCACGGCGGGCGCGCTGCGCTTGCGGACAACACCCTGAAGAGTTGGGCGGACGATCTCGCGCAGCAATTGCCGGACAAGGCCACGCTGCTCGGCTGGTCGCTCGGCGGCCAGGTGGCGATGCGCGCGGCGCTCGACCATCCGCACAAAATCGCGCGGCTGGTTCTGCTGGCGTCGACGCCGAAATTCGTTGCGGCCGCGGACTGGGATCGCGGCATGGCGCCTGAAGATCTTGAGGATTTCGGCGCGGCGCTGCTGGCCGACCCGCAGGCCACGCTGCTGCGCTTTCTGAGCCTGCAGACGCGCGGCATGGCGGGGCAGAAAAGCCTGCTGCAGCACTTGCGGCAGACGCTTTTGGCCGCGCCCGCCGCGCGCAGCGAGGCCTTGTCGAGTGGCCTCGCGATCCTGCGCGATACCGACCTGCGCGCGGAACTGCCGCGGCTGACGCAGCCGACCTTGGTGCTCCATGGCGCGCTCGACACCTTGACGCCACCGGGGGCGGGCGCGTGGCTGGCCGAGGCCCTGCCCGCGGCGCAGCACATTGCATTTGCCCGCGCCGCGCATGCGCCGCACTTGTCGCACGGCGAAGACGTGGTTGCGGCGATCGGACGCTTTGCAAATGGCTGAATCCGAACTCGACTTTGCCGAAGTGCGGCGCGCCTTCGACCACGCCGCCGCCAGCTACGACGCGCATGCGGTGCTGCAGCGCGAGGTGTGTGATCGCCTGCTGGAGCGGCTCGACTTCATGACCCTGGAGCCTGCGCGGGTGCTCGACATCGGCAGCGGAACCGGTTACGGACTGGCGCATCTGCGATCGCGCTATGCGGAAGCCGAACTGTGCGCGCTCGACATCGCCCCATCCATGCTCAAGGTTGCGCGTGCACGCCTGCCTCAACCGAGTTGGGCGCAGCGCGCCCTGCAGCGCCTCGCCCCGCACCCCTCACGCCTCACCCATCTGCTGTGTGCCGACATGGAGCGGCTGCCGCTCGCGCCCAACAGCATGAATCTCGTCTGGTCCAGCCTGGCGGTGCAGTGGGCGCACGATCTGGAGGCGACGCTCAAGGGCTTCCACCGGGTGCTGGCGCCGGGCGGGCTGTTGATGTTCGCCACCTTCGGTCCCGACACGCTGAAGGAACTGCGCGCGGCGTTTTCTGCCGTCGACGATGCGCCGCATGTGAACCGCTTCGTCGACCTGCACGACATCGGCGACATGCTGATCCACGCTGGTTTTTCCAGCCCGGTGATGGAAATGGACATGCTGACGCTGACCTACGCCGACCTCAAGGCGCTGATGCGCGACCTCAAGGGCATCGGCGCGCACAATGCGGCAACGAGCCGGCGGCGTGGGCTGCTTGGCAAGTCGGCGTGGGCGCGGCTGGAGCAGGCATACGAATCGAATCGCTTCGAAGGACGCCTGCCGGCTACCTTCGAAGTGATCTACGGTCACGCGTGGGCGGGCGACAAGACGCGGCGCGAGGACGGCCGCCAGGTAATCCAGCTGAAAATTCAAAAAAAGCGAGCGGGCTCATGACGTCGACGGCCCCGCCTCACGCCTCACCCCTGACGCCTCGCGGGTTTTTCGTCACCGGCACCGACACCGGCGTCGGCAAGACGCGGGTGGCGGTGGCACTGATTCACTCGCTGCGCGCGCAGGGCCTGAGGGTGGCGGCGATGAAGCCGGTGTCGGCGGGCCATGCCCCTCAAGGGGACTCCGATCCACTACGTGCTGAAGCGCGTGTGGAGTCGTATGCCCCGGGCGAGTTGAACGAGGACGTGGCTGCGCTGCTGCAGGCGGCCAACGTGACGGCCGATATCCGCGACGTGAACCCCTATGATTTTGCGCCTGCAATCGCGCCGCACATCGCCGCGCAGCAGGCGGGCGTGCGGATCGAACTCGATACAATCGCCGCGGCGTTTGCCAGGCTGGCTGCCGCGGCCGATGTGGTGGTGGTCGAAGGGGCGGGCGGCTGGCGCGTGCCGCTGAACGAACGCGAGGACATGGCCGACTTGGCGCAGCGTCTGGGCTTGCCTGTCGTGCTGGTGGTGGGCCTGCGCCTGGGATGCCTCAATCATGCATTGCTGACGGCGGAGTCGATTGCCCTGCGGAAACTGCCGTGGGCCGGTTGGGTGGGCAACCATATCGAGCCGGAAATGGCATGCCAAGCTGAAAATATTGCCGCACTGAATACGCGACTACCCGGCCCCTGCCTGGGGATACATTCCTACCAGCCCGATCCGGTTTCGGAGACAGGCACGCCGCAATGGCTTGTCCTGCCTGGAGAATAAGTATCTTAGAATAATAGGTAATAACGATATTTTATTGATAAATCAATAAGTTAAAGGACCCGCTCGTCTTGTTTGCCGAGCTTGCGCCGTGTTATCGTCTGCGACATATTGCCGCACTCGGTTTCTTCCATTCCAGCGATGGCTCAAGTGAATACGGAAGGCGGTGCGGGCGAGTCGGCAGGCGCGTTTGTTTTTGTTTCCCGCCCCAACCATTCGCTGACGCGCCCGCAGGAACGGCTTGCTTTCTGGAGCCTGGCAATAGTGTGTTTTGTGGCGGCGAGCGGATTTGCGCTTCTGGGTTACTGGTTGACCCTGCCCTTTGCCGGACTGGAGATCGGCTTGCTGGCATGGGCATTCAAGGCGATGCGCAGCCGCGAGGGGGATTACGAATCCCTGGTGATCGATGGCGACCTGGTGGTGGTGGAGTGGCACGCCGGCACGCGCGGAGAGCGTCGTGAAATGAATCGCCAGTGGGTGCGCGTGGCATGCGGGTGCAGGACCCCGGGCAGGGATTGCCGGCTCAGCGTGTGTTCGCATGGGCGCGCAACGGAAGTCGGACAGTATTTGAGTGACGAGGCGCGGCTGCAACTGGCGGCCACGCTACGCAGCAGGTTGCAGGGATAACGAACGCATCAGGTTGCAGGTTTCGCGGCCATGAAAGCGACGACACCAATAACGGCACGAGAGGACGGGGGACACGATGAAAAGCATGTGGCAACGGGCAGGAATGATGGGGGCGGCACTGGCGACCAGTCAGACGGCGCTGGCGGAATACGCATACAACCTTCCGGAACCTGCGAGTCAGGTGGCGCGGGATGTGTTTCAGCTGCACAACCTGATCTTGCTGGTGTGCCTGGGCATCTTTGTCGTGGTGTTCGGTGCAATGTTCTATTCACTGGTCAAGCACCGCAAGTCGGCGGGCCACCAGGCTGCACATTTCCATGAAAACACGACGGTCGAGATCATCTGGACCGTGATTCCCTTCATCATTCTGGTGGGCATGGCCTACCCCGCCGCCAAGGTGGTGATCGACATGAAGGACACCTCCAGTCCGGATCTGACGGTGAAGATCACGGGCTACCAGTGGAAGTGGGGTTACGACTACCTCAACGACGGCGTCAGCTTCTACAGCAACCTTTCCACGCCGCGCGAACAGATCAACGGCACCGCGGCCAAGGGCGAGCATTATCTGCTGGAAGTCGATGAGCCGATGGTGGTGCCGGTCGGCAAGCGCGTGCGCCTGCTGATCACGGCCAACGACGTGATCCATGCCTGGTGGGTGCCTGCGCTCGGCGCCAAGCAGGATGCGATCCCCGGCTTCATCCGCGACAGCTGGTTCAAGGCCGACAAGATCGGCACATACCGCGGCCAGTGTGTCGAGCTGTGCGGCAAGGATCACGGCTTCATGCCGATCGTGGTCGAGGTGGTTTCGGAGGAGGATTACGCGGCCTGGGTGGCGAAGAAGAAAGGGGCGGCGGCCGTCGCCGCGGCAGACGGCACCAAGGTCTTTGAACTCACCGATTTGATGACGCGTGGCGAGAGCGTCTACCAGGGCAACTGTGCTGCCTGCCATCAGGCTGACGGCATGGGGATGGCGGGCGTGTTCCCGGCAATCGACGGCTCCAAAGTGGCCACCGGGCCGATTGCCGACCACATCGCGCTCGTGATGAACGGCGTGCCCGGGACCGCCATGGCGGCATTTGCCGGAATGCTGTCGGATGCCGATATTGCCGCGGTGGTGACCTACCAGCGCAATGCGTGGAACAACAAGACGGGCGATCTGGTGCAGCCCGCACAGATCGCCGCCGCACGCGGTGGTGCCGCTGCTGAAGCCGCCGCACCCGCTGCGCAGTAAACAATATAAACAGGAGAGCACACGATGTCTGATGCTGCACACGCCCACGACGATCACAGCCACGGTCACCCAAGCGGGATCATGCGCTGGCTGACCACCACCAACCACAAGGATATCGGTACGCTGTACCTGGGGTTCGCGTTCATCATGCTGTTTACGGCGGGATCCATGGCGCTGCTGATCCGTGCCGAGCTGTTCCAGCCCGGCCTGCAGATCACCAACCCGGATTTCTTCAACCAGCTCACCACCCTGCACGGCCTGATCATGGTCTTCGGTGTGATCATGCCGGCCTTCTCCGGCTTTGCGAACTGGCAGGTTCCGCTGATGCTGGGCGCACCCGACATGGCATTCCCGCGCATGAACAACTGGGCGTTCTGGGTGCTGCCGGTGGCAGGCCTGATGCTGATGGGGTCCTTCCTGTTGCCTGGCGGTGCCGTGGCGGGCGGCTGGACGATGTATCCGCCGCTGTTCATTCAGGGCGGGATTTCCTATGACCTGACGATCCTGGCGGTGCACATCATGGGCCTGTCGTCCATCATGGGCTCGATCAATATCGCCACCACCATCCTCAACATGCGCGCGCCCGGCCTCACGCTGATGAAGATGCCGCTGTTCTGCTGGACCTGGCTGATTACCGCCTACCTGCTGATTGCCACCATGCCGGTGCTGGCAGGCGCGGTGACCATGCTGCTGACCGACCGCAACTTCGGCACGCATTTCTTCAACGCGGCCGGCGGCGGCGATCCGGTGATGTTCCAGCACATCTTCTGGTTCTTTGCCCACCCCGAGGTGTACATCCTGATCCTGCCGGCCTTCGGCATCGTCTCGCAGGTGATCCCGACCTTCGCACGGAAGCCGCTGTTCGGCTATGCCTCGATGGTGTACGCGACGGCATCGATCGCCATCCTGTCCTTCATCGTGTGGGCGCACCACATGTTCACCGTCGGCATGCCGGTGGCAGCGCAGCTGTTCTTCATGTTCTCCACCATGCTGATTGCCGTGCCCACCGGGGTGAAGGTGTTCAACTGGGTGGCCACGATGTGGAAGGGTTCGCTGACCTTCGAGACGCCGATGTTGTTCGCTATCGCCTTCGTCTGCCTGTTCACCATCGGCGGCTTCTCCGGCCTGGTGCTGGCGATGGCGCCGGTCGACATCCAGGTGCACGACACCTACTACGTGGTGGCGCACTTCCACTACGTGCTGGTGTCCGGCGCACTGTTCGCCATCTTCGCCGGCAGCTACTACTGGCTGCCGAAGTGGACCGGCCACATGTACGACGAAACGCTGGGCAAGTGGCACTTCTGGCTGTCGGTGATCGGCATGAACATCGTGTTCTTTCCGATGCACTTCCTGGGCCTGGCCGGCATGCCGCGCCGTATTCCCGACTATGCGCTGCAATTCACCGAATTCAACCAGATTGCAACCGTCGGCGCCTTCATCTTCGGCTTCAGCCAGCTGATCTTCCTGGTGGTGGTGCTGAAAGCGATCAAGGGCGGCGCCAAGGCGACCGATCAGGTGTGGGAAGGCGCTGAAGGTCTCGAGTGGACCCTGCCTTCGCCGGCGCCCTATCACACCTTTGAAACCGCACCGGTGGTGAAATGACAGGCGGAACGGGAACGGGCGGCAAGGGCAAGTACCGCACGGCGATCCTGCTGGCGGTGTTTGCGATCGGGCTGTTCCTGTTCACGATCTACAACGGACTGAAATAGCCATGGCGCTGGGCAATACGAAAACGCTGGGCAAGTTCGTTGTGGTGACGCTCGGCATGTTCGGCTTCGGCTTCGCCCTGGTGCCGTTTTATTACAAGATTTGCGAGGTGACCGGAATCAACGCGGGCGCCGAGCAGAGCCTGGCAAAAAACACCCAGGTCGACACCAGCCGCTGGGTGACACTGGAGTTTGATGCCAATACCAATAGCGGACTGCCATGGCAGTTCAAACCCGAAATGCGCACGATGAAGGTGCATCCGGGCCAGTTGGTGCAGGTGGAATACGATGTCACCAACACCAGCGATCAGGCCATGGTGGGGCAGGCGGTGCCAAGCTATGGACCGGCGCGTGCGGCGGCATTCTTCAAGAAGATCGAATGCTTCTGCTTCACGCCGCAAACCCTGGCTGCGGGCGAATCGCGCCGCATGCCGGTGCTGTTCGTGCTGGATCCGGGGATGGACCGGGACGTGCATACGGTCACCCTGTCTTACACCTTTTTCAATACCGAGAAGAAAGCGCAGACGGGTTCCGGAAAGAGTCTGCCCCATGGCTAAGCGCAGCAACCTGAAGGCGGCGCTGGCCGTGTTCTGGAGTTTTTTCGGCGTACGCAAGCGGCGTGACTACGACGCCGATGCGCAAGGCCTGACGCCGGTGCAGGTGATCATTGCCGGTCTGATAGGTGCCGCGGTTTTTGTACTGACGCTGTTTCTGCTGGTGTATCTGGCGATGCAGTTCGTGAAATGAACGATCTACCAAACAAGAAAGAGGGGATGAGATGAGCCTGGCGCAAACCGATAAATATTATCTGCCGCAACCATCGATCTGGCCGTTCGTCGGCTCGGTCGCGCTGCTCCTGATGGCGGTGGGCGGCGTCATGACCATGCGCGAGATCGACAACGGCGGATGGGTACTGCTGGCCGGGGTGGCGGTTCTGTTCTACATGATGTTCGGCTGGTTCGGCGAGGTGATCCGCGACAGCGAGGCCGGGCGCTACAACAAGCAGGTCGACGCGTCGTTCCGCTGGTCGATGGGCTGGTTCATCTTCTCGGAGGTGATGTTCTTTGCGGCCTTCTTCGGCGCGCTGTTCTACACCCGGGTGCTTTCGGTGCCCTGGCTGGCGGACGCCGAAACCGGCAGCCTGCTCTGGGAAGGCTTCCAGGCCACCTGGCCGACTGCCGGCCCGGGCCTGACGAAGGATGGATTCGACTTCACCCCGATGGGAGCCTGGGGCATCCCGGCGATCAATACCCTGCTGCTGCTGTCCTCGGGCGTCACGGTGACGTGGGCGCACTGGGGCCTGAAAAAGAGCAACCGCACGCAGCTGATCCTCGGCCTGGCGATGACGGTTGCACTCGGCGTGGTCTTCCTCGCCTTGCAGGCCTACGAATACGAGCACGCCTACTCCGAAATGGGCCTCACGCTGGGTGCGGGTGTCTACGGTGCCACCTTCTTCATGCTGACCGGCTTTCATGGCTTCCACGTGCTGGTCGGAACGACCATGCTGATCGTGATGCTGCTGCGTTCGATCGCGGGGCATTTCACTGCAGAGCATCATTTCGCCTTCGAGGCGGTGTCGTGGTACTGGCACTTCGTCGACGTGGTCTGGGTGCTGCTGTTCATCCTGGTGTACTGGCTGATCTGATTGCCGCACCGTTAAAATCGGGGCGTCGCGGTTGACGCGATTCCCGTAAAACAAAAAGCCGCGTTTAGCGCGGCTTTTTGTTGCGGAACCGGTTCAGCGCAGTCCGTTTTGCGGAATGATGCCGAAGTAGGTCCCGGCCATCAGCGCGATAAACAGGATCAGGGAAAGCGCCACCCGCACGGTCAGCATTTTGACGGTGCGTTCGGACTGGCCCTTGTCCTTGATGAGGTAGTAGAGTGCGCTGCCAAGGCTGGCCAGGATGAAGAAGATGAAAAGCAGGGCAAGAATGCGCATGACCGAGGATGCTCCGCAAAATTTCAGTCTAACCGGATTGCGCGGCCCATGCACTTGCTGAAGCTGCGGGCCGGCCCGTGGCGGTTTGCGCCCACCCTATGGCCCACGCTGGCGGCGCTGTTCTTCTTCGTGCTGACGCTGTCGCTCGGCAACTGGCAAAGCGGCCGCGCCGATGCCAAACGCGAATTGCAGGCGCGCTACGACGCGGCGGTGCGCGAAGCGCCGATCCATGTCGGGGGCGATCTGCTCGACCGTGACAGCGTGCTTTACCGCAAGCTGGAGGTCGAGGGGGTGTTCGACGACGCGCATACGATCCTGATCGACAACCGCGTGCTGAACGGCGTCGCGGGCTATCACGTGCTGACGCCGCTCCGGATCCACGGCGGCCCGGTCGCCGTTCTGGTCAATCGCGGCTGGGTCGCGGCGGGGCGTACGCGCGATCAGGTGCCGGTGCCGCCCACGCCGGAAGGGGTCGTCAGCCTGGAGGGAATGGCGGTCGATCCGCATACGCGTTATTTCGAGCTGGCCGATACTGTGCCGCAGGGACGCGTCTGGCAGAACCTCGATTTTGAACGGTATGCGATGGCCATCCGGCTGAAGCTGCAGCCGGTTCTGCTGTTGCAGACCAGCGAGCAGGCGGATGGCTTGCGGCGCAGCTGGCCGCGTCCCGACACCGGGGTTGCTTTGCATGTCAGCTATGCCTTCCAATGGTACAGTCTTGCCGCGACACTGGCCGCGTTGTGGCTGATAATGAACGTCAAGCGCGACCGGGACGGTGACGCGCGTTTTTCATCTTCAGAATAATGTAGAAACATGCAATTGACCCCGCGCAGCAAATTCCTGTTCATGATCGGCGTCTTCGCGGTGCCGGTGGTGGCCGCTTACCTGGCTTATTTCGGCTGGCGCCCGTCCGGGCACACCAATTATGGCGAACTCATCCAGGTGGCGCCCCTGCAGCACACGGCAGGTACAAACTACGACGGTGCTGCGCTGAATCTGGACGCGTTGCGTGGCAAGTGGGTGATGGTTCATGTCGGCCCTTCAAACTGCGATGCAGCGTGCGCGCAGCAACTCTACCTGATGCGGCAGACGCGGATCGCACAGGGCAAGGAGCAGTCGCGCATCGAACGCTTGTGGGTGCTGAGCGATGCGGGTGCGATCGATCCTGCCCTGTTGCAGGAACACTCCGGCCTGCACGTGTGGCGCCCGGCCGATGCCGCCTTTAGCGGGCAATTCCCGGCCGCGGGCAGTCCGGCTGGACATATTTATCTGGTCGATCCGCTGGGCAACCTGATGCTGCGTTTCCCCGAGCAGCCGGATCCGAAGCGCATGTTGAAAGACCTCAAGCAGTTGCTTAAAGCCTCACAGATCGGTTGAACATGAAACTCTATCGAAATCTCGTTCTGGTCGCGCTCATCCTGACGTTCGGCGTGGTGAGTCTGGGGGCCTATGTTCGTTTGTCCGATGCCGGACTGGGCTGCCCCGACTGGCCCGGCTGCTACGGCAAGATCACCCCGCTTCATGCGGCCGACGCCATCAATGCCGAACTGGCCGAACGTCCCGAAGGCCCGGTGTCGCACGCCAAGGCGTGGAAGGAAATGGTGCATCGGTATTTCGCCGGGACCCTGGGGCTGCTGGTGCTGGCGATTTCGGTACTGGCCTGGCGGTGGCGGCGCGAAACGGCCGGCGGGCTGGGATTGGCCACAGGCTTGCTGGGGCTGATCGTGTTCCAGGCCCTGCTGGGGATGTGGACGGTGACGCTGCTGCTCAAGCCACTGGTCGTCTCCGGGCACCTGCTGGGCGGGATGGCCACCCTGTCGCTGCTGCTCTGGCTCTGGCTGCGCGAGCGCGGCCATTCCAGCCATGCCTATTTTGCGCGGGTCGACCATCTGCGCGGCGCCGTGGTCGTGGGGCTGGTGCTGGTGGCCGCACAAATCGCGCTGGGGGGCTGGGTCAGCACCAACTACGCGGCGCTGGCCTGTACCGATTTTCCGATGTGCCAGGGCACGTGGGTGCCGGCCATGGATTTCGAACACAGCTTCACCTTGCGCCGGGAACTCGGCGAAACCGCCGCGGGCGACCTGTTGCCGCTGACTGCGCTGACCGCGATTCACTGGGTGCACCGCGTCATGGCCCTGATCGTGACGCTGTATCTGGGCTGGCTGGCGTTCCGGCTGCTGCGCACACCGGGCTATGTCTGCTTCGGGCTGGTCGTGGGCGGGCTGCTGGTGCTGCAGGTCGGACTGGGGATCAGCAACGTGCTGTTCAGCCTGCCTCTGGCCCTGGCGGTGGCCCATAACGCCGGCGCGGCGCTATTGCTGGCCAGCATGGTGTGGCTGAACCATCGGGTGCACAGGAGATGAGCATGGAATCCTTGATGATTCAGGGGATGGCCTGCCGCTGCCAGCAGTTTCTGGCGCTGTGCAAGCTGCGGGTGGTCAGCCTGATCGTTTTCACCGCAGTGATCGGCATGTTCCTCGCCGTGCCCGGTTTGCCCGACTGGAATGTACTGTGGGCCGGCACGCTGGGGATCGCGCTGGTGGCGGGTGCGGCGGCCGCCTTCAATTGCCTGATCGAGCAGAAAATCGACGCCGTGATGGCGCGCACGCGCGCGCGGCCGTTGCCGCGCGGCGAACTGACCAACACGCAGACGCTGGTGTTCTCCGGCGTGGTGGGCGGGCTGGGGCTTTATCTGCTGCATGTTTTCGTCAACCCGCTCACCATGTGGCTCACGCTGGCCACCTTCGTCGGCTATGCGGTGATCTACACGGCGCTGCTGAAACCGGCCACGCCGCAGAACATCGTCATCGGCGGCGCGTCCGGCGCGATGCCGCCGGTGCTGGGCTGGGCCGCCGCCACGGGGGAAATCCATCACGACGCGCTGCTGCTGTTCCTCATCATCTTTGCCTGGACGCCGCCGCATTTCTGGGCGCTGGCGTTGTACCGGCGCGACGAATACGCCAAGGCCGGGCTGCCGATGCTGCCGGTGACGCACGGCGAGGCCTACACCCTGCTGCATGTGCTGCTCTACACGCTGCTGCTGTTCGCCGTGACCATGCTGCCGGTCGGCACCGGCATGGGCGGCTGGATCTATCTGGTGGGCGCCACGCTGCTGGGCGGCCGCTTCATCCACTATGGCTGGCGCCTGTATCGCGAGTACAGCGATGCCCTGGCGAAGGAGACGTTCCGCTATTCCATCTGGTATCTGAGCCTGCTGTTCGCCGTCATGCTGGTAGATCACTACTACCCAATACCCGTTTGATTTGTATGGGGAATTGCGCTCCTAACTAGATATTCGGACAGGATTGTTTTATATTGTGCCCTATTCAATCGCAGGGGCACGAGATGATCCTCTCCCGAACCAGTCAGTATGCCGTACAGGCCTTGATCTACATGGCCACCCAGCCGGGCGCCACGCCGGTGCTGAACAAGGATATCGCGGCGCAACTCGGCGTGCCGGCGCCGTATCTCGCGAAAATTCTGCAAAGCCTCGCCAAGGGCAGCCTGTTGTTTTCCTTCCGCGGCCGCCTGGGCGGGTTCTGCCTGCGCGAGGACGGCAACAAGATTACCCTGATGCAAATCCTGCTGCTGACCGAAGGGCCGGCGTTCACTCAAAGCTGCCTGCTGGGGCTGAAAAAATGCAGCGACGAAACCGCCTGCCCACTGCATTTCCGATGGACGCCGGTGAAGAAGAAAATTATCGACCTGCTGCAGGACACCACGCTGGAAAAACTGGCCAAGGCGGTGGAGTCCGGTAAATACCGTCTGGCGGACGTGCCCGGGATGCTGTTCGAGCAGATCAAGGCATGAAAGGCTGGCTTGCTGCCGCCGTCGCAGCGTTTATGCTGGCCGGCTGCCAGCCCGCCCCGCAAGCGCCGGCATTCCAGGCGACCGATATCACCGGCGCCGCCTTTGCGCGGGACTTCAGGCTGACCGATCACAACGGCCAGGATCACACCTTGGCGGATTTCAAAGGCAAGATCGTGGCTGTCTTCTTCGGCTACGTCCATTGCCCGGACGTCTGTCCCACCACGCTGTCTGATTTTGCGCGGGCGCTGCAACAACTGGGACCGCAGGCCGAGCGGGTGCAGGTCATTTTCGTCACGGTGGATCCGCAGCGCGACACCCCGGATCTTCTGAAGCAATTCGTGCCCGCTTTCAACCCCGGCTTTCTGGGGATGTATACCGATGCGGAATCGCTGAAGCAATTGGCGAAAGAATACAAAGTGGTCTACCAGAAGACCTCGGTGAAGGCGGCGGACGACTACCTGATCGACCACAGCGCCGGAACGTATATTTATGATCCCAAAGGCAATCTGAGGCTGCTGATGCCGTACGGCAGCAGCCCCGATGCCATTGCCAAAGATCTGAAAACGCTGCTGGAAACCTCCTGACCCGGGTTTTCGGCTTGCGGAGCATGGGTGAGCTGACCTATAATCCCGCAGTTTTTTAATATAAGCATATGCTGTTTGAGGCGCGGCTTAAGCGCCATTTCGCGTACAACAGGAGCAGTCGATGGCGGTAACCTCATATTCCGGTGCGGAACAATACAATTTCGATATCGTAAAAAAATTCTCCGTCATGGCACTGGTGTGGGCGGTGGTCGGCATGTTCGCCGGTGTCTACATCGCGTCCGAACTGGCCTGGCCGCTCCTCAACTTCGACAGCCCCTATTTCTCGTTCGGCCGCTTCCGTCCGGTTCACACCAGTGCGGTGATTTTCGGCTTCGGCGGCTCGGCCCTGTTCGCCACGTCCTACTATGTGGTGCAGCGCACCTGCCAGACCCGCCTGATTTCCGACGGCATGGCGAGCTTCACCTTCTGGGGGTGGCAGACCGTCATCGTCCTGGCTGCGCTGTCCTATGTGATGGGGTATTCGCAGGGCCGCGAGTACGCTGAAATGGAGTGGCCGATCGACATCCTGGTCGAGGTCGTGTGGGTCACCTACCTGATCCTGTTCGTCGGCACCATCATGCGCCGCAAGCAGCCGCACATCTACGTCGCCAACTGGTTCTACCTCGCCTTCATCCTGGCGACCGCGCTGCTGCACACCTTCAACAACCTGGCGATGCCGATCGACCTGTTCTCGATGAAGTCGTACAGCCTGTTCGCCGGCACCCAGGACGCGATGACGCAATGGTGGTACGGCCACAACGCGGTGGGCTTCTTCCTCACCGCCGCCTTCCTCGGCATGATGTATTACTTCGTGCCCAAGCAGGCCGGCCGCCCGATCTACTCCTACCGCCTGTCCATCGTCCACTTTTGGGCGCTGGGCTTCATGTACATGTGGGTGGGCGCGCACCACCTGCACTGGACCGCGCTGCCCGACTGGACCTCGTCGCTGGCCGCCGCCTTCTCCATCCTGCTGCTGATGCCCTCGTGGGGCGGCATGATCAACGGCATCATGACCCTGTCGGGTGCCTGGGACAAACTGCGTACCGACCCGGTGATGCGCTTCATGATCGTCGCATTGTCGTTCTACGGCATGTCGACCTTCGAAGGCCCGATGATGTCGCTGAAGGAAGTCAACGCGCTGTCCCACTACACCGACTGGACCGTGGGCCACGTGCACTCCGGCGCGCTGGGCTGGGTGGCGATGATCTCCTTCGGTTCGCTGTATCACATGATGCCCAAGCTGTGGGACACCAAGATCTACAGCCGCAAGCTGGTTGAATGGCACTTCTGGCTGGCCACCATCGGCATCGTGCTGTACATCGTCGCGATGTGGATTTCCGGCATCACCCAGGGCCTGATGTGGCGTGCGTTCGACGAGTTCGGCAACCTGCAGTACTCGTTCGTCGAATCCGTGGCGGCGATGATGCCCTTCTACGCGATGCGCGCCATCGGCGGCATGTTCTTCCTCAGCGGCGCGGTGCTGATGGCAACCAACATGTTCATGACCATCCGCCAGGGCAAGCGCGAAGGCGCCGCGCTGGAAGCCAAGCTGGCCGCCAAGATGGCCCATGCCTGATTCAGAGAAGACCAAGACATGAATATCAACTTCAAACACGAATGGATTGAAACCAACATCGGCCTGATGGCCGTGTTGACCATGCTGGCGATCAGCGTCGGCGGCCTGGTGGAAATTGCACCGCTGTTCTTCATCGACAAGACCATCGAAAAGGTCGAAGGCGTGCGTCCCTACACGCCGCTCGAGCAGCGCGGCCGCGACATTTTCCAGCGCGAAGGCTGCTACACCTGCCATTCGCAGATGATTCGTCCGTTCCGCGACGAAAAGCTGCGCTACGGCCATTACTCGCTGGCGGCGGAGTCGCAGTACGACCATCCCTTCCAGTGGGGCTCCAAGCGTACCGGTCCGGACCTGGCGCGCGTCGGCGGCAAGTATTCGAACGAGTGGCACGTGCAGCACATGGTGGCGCCGCGTTCGATGGTGCCCGAGTCGGTGATGCCGAACTACCCCTGGCTGCTGTCGACCCCGCTCGATATTTCCGATACGGCGAGCCGCATGAAGGCGCTGCGCAAGGTCGGCGTGCCGTATTCGCTGACGCAGGCGGAATACGACGCCAACGTGGCCAAGTTCGGCGAGACCGTGGCGCCTCAGCTGCACATTCCCGACGCGCAGAAGAACCTGGTCGAGCAGGCCAACTTCGGCAACTACGACGGCGATCGCTCCGGCATTTCCGAAATGGACGCGCTGGTGGCCTACCTGCAGGTGCTGGGCACCATGGTCGATTTCAGCAAGTACGCCGACGACGCGTTCGTCGACAACCGCTAAATCGGGTCGGGCCAGAGCATGGAATGGTTGATGTGGTTTTCCAAACCCGAGAACACCAAGCCGCTGGCCCTCATCATTTTTTTCGTCACCTTTATCGGCATCGTGATCTACGTCTACGGTAGCAAAAAGCGGAGCAAGCAACTCGAGTCGTACCGCGACATTCCGTTTCTGGACGATCAGCCAGGCGACCAAGACGACACGAAGGACAAGCAATGAGCGAGCAAAAACTACAATCTCAAACGGTTCAAACCACAGGCCACGCCTGGGACGGCGACCTGCAGGAATACAACAATCCGCTGCCGGCGTGGTGGGTCTACACGTTCTACGCCACGGTGGTCTTCGCCCTCGTGTACTGGACCATCTATCCCTCGTGGCCGTTCGGCAAGGGCTGGATCGGCGGCGTTTCGCAAATCACCTACGTCAACAGCGAAGGCGAAACCAAGACGCACAGCTGGAACACCCGTGCGCTGCTGATGGAAGACCTGAACCAGGCCGCGGCCGCGCAAAAGCCCTACTTCGACAAGGTTTCGGCGATGCCCTACGAGCAGATTGCCAAGGATCCCGAGATGAACGGCTTCATCCTGTCGGCCGGCAAGGCCCTGTTCGCCGACAACTGCGCGCCCTGCCACCAGGCGGGCGGCCAGGGCGTGGTCAGTTTCTTCCCCAACCTGACCGACGACGACTGGCTGTACGGCGGCTCGTACGACACGATCCACGAAACCCTGATGGGCGGTCGCCGCGGCTACATGCCGGCCTTCGGCGAAGTGCTCGACGGCGAGCAGGTCGACCAGCTGGCGAACTACGTGGCCAGCCTGTCCGGCATCGAGCACGATGCCGGCAAGGCCGCCGCCGGCAATGTGCTGTTCCACAGCGACACCGCAGCTTGCTATTACTGCCACACCAGCGAAGCGACGGGGCGCAAGGACATGGGCGCGCCCAACCTCACCGACAACATCTGGCTGTGGGCCGATGTGCCGGCAGCGACTGGCGGCGAGGGCAAGGTCGCTGCGATTCGCGGCGTCATCGCCAACGGTCTGAACAAGGGCGTGATGCCGGCATGGTCCGGGCGTCTGTCGCCGGAACAGATCAAGGTTTTGACGGTCTATGTACACGAGCTGGGCGGCGGGCAGTAAGGCCGCAGGCTGAAGAGATAAGTAAAGCCCCCGTTCTCGGGGGCTTTTTCTTCCCACCCATCCAACCGGTAGCGAAATGCAGACAGGCTTAGAAGACCAGCTTGGTCTTTATCAGAAACGCATCCCCATCTTCACCCGTTCGGTGAAGGGACGTTTTCGCCGTTTCAAGACCTCGGTGCTGGTGCTGGCCTATGCGATCTATTTCCTGCTGCCGTGGCTGCCGTGGTCGCGCCTGGACGCGCCGGCGCAGGCCGTGCTGTTCGACCTGCCGGGCCGCCGCTTTCTCATCTTCGGCCTGACGGTCTATCCGCAGGACGTCATCTGGCTGGCGCTGCTGCTGTTCATTGCCGCCATTTTTCTGTTCTTCGTCACCGGGCTGGTGGGGCGCGCGTTCTGCGGCTATTTCTGCTTCCAGACGCTGTGGACCGATTTCTTCATCTGGATCGAACACAAGATTCAGGGTGAACGCCCCGCGCGCGTTCGCCTGTATCGCCAGCCGTGGGATCGCGAGAAACTCGTCAAGGTCGGCGGCACCCACGCCCTGTGGATACTGGTGTCGTTCTGGACCGGGCTGACCTTCGTCGCCTATTTCACCTATGCGCCGCAGCTGGTGGTCGATTTCGTCACCGGCCAGGCCGCGGCCGCGGCCTACATCACGACCGGCATCCTGACGCTGTCGACCTATGCCGCGGCCGGCCTGATGCGCGAGCAGATCTGCACCTACGTCTGTCCGTATGGCCGCTTCCAGAGCGTGATGTACGAGCCCGAGACCCTGGCCGTGCACTACGACGCCAGGCGCGGCGAAGGGACGCTTGGGCGGGCTGTCGTGCGCGCAGGGCGGGGCATTGTCGTTGAACGCCGCAGAGCCGAAGGCGCGGTCGCAGAGGAGCGTCGGCGTTCCAGTCTGAGCGCGGGGCAGCGTGCGCTTGCCGAGCGGAACGAGAAGGGGTTTGGCGACTGCGTCGACTGCGGCCTGTGCGTGCAGGTCTGTCCGGTCGGCATCGACATCCGCGACGGCCTGCAATACAAGTGCATCTCCTGCGGGCTGTGCATCGACGCCTGCAACACCATCATGGATTCGTTCGGCTTTCCGCGCGGCCTGATCCGCTACGATTCGGAAAAGAATCTGGCCGCTGCGACACCCGCCCCGCCAAGAGTGCAATGGAAGCGGCTGAAAACCATCGGCTACGGCGTGGCACTGGCGCTGATGATCGGCTATCTCGGCTATAGCGTGGCCACGCGCGGCAGCTTCGACCGCGCCGTTAACCAGATCCGCCAGCCGCTCTACGTCGTGCTGTCGAACGGCGACATCCGCAACCGCTACCAGATCCGCATCACCAACAAGGCGGCCGAAGACCAGACCTACGTGTTCAGCGCGCGCGGCATCCCGGCCGACGCGCTCGACCTCGGCAACTTCAACGAGATCACCATCAAGCCCGGACACAGCGGGCTGGTGCAGGCGAGCGTCCGGCTGTCCCCGGCGGTAGCGGCGAACACGCAGCACTTCGAACTGGTCATCACGCCGCGGGGCAAGCCAGCGGAAGCCCGCTCGGAAAAGGTCCGCTTCGACACCCCAGGGAAGCGCCCATGAATACGATGGCCACCCTGTCCGCTGGGCTGGCAGCCGTGCTCGTGCTGTATCTGGTCGGCGGCGCCATCCGCAATCTGCCCGCCATCCTGCGCGCGCTGTTGGCGGGGCTGATTCCGCTGCTCGGCTATTTCGTGCTCATCATCGGGCGCTGGCCGGGGCTGGACGTGGTGGCGATGCACATCTCGGTGTTTCTCGCGGCGGGCCTCGTGCTGTATGCGGTGAGCCAGTTTCGCCGACGCAGCGTCGGACGCATGCACTGGGCCCCCAAGCTGCTGATCGCCTTTTTCATCGGACTGGTCGTGGTCAACGGCAGCCTGCTGTATATCGCCACCAAGGGCCTGCCCGAGCCGCTGGGGCGCTGGTGGCTGGGCAGCGAGGGCGGCGCGGTCTACAGCGGGTTTTCAGGGGTGGTCGAACATGGCCAGGGCGCGGCCAAGGCGGTCTCGTCCGAATTGTCCCAGGCGCACCGCGAGTCGGAACTGGGCTGGCAGGTCGACGTCGCCGGCCTCGACGGCAACGCAGCCGAGCGCGTGGTCGAGGTGCGCGTCAAGGATCGCACCGGCCTGCCCGTCGACCGCATCGACGCCGAGTTGCGCGTGCTGCGGCCGGGCGCTGCGCAGGCGGCGCTGACGCTGCCCCTGAGCGCGCTCGCCCCGGGCGTCTACGGCGGGGTGCTGGATCTGCCCGCCAGCGGACGCTGGCTGGTCGAGTTACGCCTGCTGCGCGACGGCGCGGTGGCGTATGCCGCCACCCGGGAGACGGTCGCGCCATGAGCGGCATCATGGGCTTTCTCTTCCTGCTGTCCGGCATCTTCGTGCTGCTGATTGTGGTGGGGGTGTTCTGGTCGATCAAAAGCGGCCAGTTCGACGACCTGGAAGGCCCGGCCGAACGCATCCTGATGGACGACGACGATCCCCTGTTGCCGACCCATCGCTTGAGCGGCAAGGACGAATAAACTAAAATTCATCAACTTTTATGGAGTTCGCGCAATGAAACAGCTACTGACTTTTCAGGGTTTCCCCATGGTGGTGGTGGTCGGCTTGGTCATCTGGTCATGGATCAGCGTTTTTTCGGTCCTCATCGGCTCGTTTTTCTGATCGACCGCTTGTCCAAACAAAAGCCCCGCATTGCGGGGCTTTTGTTTGGAGCGGGCCTGACGGTCAGACGGGGATGACGGCGCGCATCTTTTGCAGGGCGCGTGCCTCGATCTGGCGGATGCGCTCGGCGGAGACGCCGTATTCGGCGGCCAGTTCGTGCAGCGTGGCGGCTTCGCCCTCGGTCAGCCAGCGCGCCTTGATGATGCGGCGGCTGCGCTCGTCGAGGTCTTCCAGAGCGGCGGCCAGGCCGCTATGGCGCAGGCGTTCGGCCTGCTCGCGTTCGAGTAGTTGCGCCGGGTTCTCGTCCGGGCTCGCGAGATAGGCCAGCGGGCTGTAGCTTTCCTCGCCGTCGTCCACCGTCGGATCGATGGAAACGTCATGGCCCGACATCCGGGTTTCCATTTCCAGCACGTCCTTGCGACTGACGTTGAGTTCGCGCGCCATGGCGTCGGCTTCCGCGATCGACATGGTGTTGAGCGACTGCTTCAGGCTGCGCAGGTTGAAGAACAGTTTGCGCTGAGCCTTGGTGGTGGCGACCTTGACCAGGCGCCAGTTCCGCAGCACGTATTCATGGATTTCGGCGCGGATCCAATGCAGCGCGAAGGACACCAAGCGCACGCCGCGCTCGGGATCGAAGCGCTTGACCGCCTTCATCAGCCCGACATTGCCTTCCTGGATGAGGTCGGCCTGGGGCAGGCCATAGCCCACATAATGGCGTGCCACGCTGACCACCACGCGCAGATGCGAGACCACCAGCTGACGGGCGGCTTCGACGTCCTGCTTGTCGTGCCATTCGCGCGCCAGCCGCTGCTCGTCTTCCAGGCTGAGCATGGGATAACGGTTCACGGTCTGGATGTAGCTGTCCAGGCTGTAAGCGGCAGGAACGGGTAAAGATAACGATTGGTTCATGTCAGTAAATACCCCCTTATAAAAACATCTTAGCACTCTCGCTGTCTGAGTGCCAAAGCCATGCGGGGTTCCCGGGCGGACGGTCAGCGTGCCGCTTCGACCTGCTGCAGCGCCCGGGTCACCGAGAGCCAGGCGCCGATCCAGCCAAACGCGGCAGTCAGCGCGAGCACGGCACCGATCTCGACGGGCGTCGGCGCGAGCAGATGAAACGTCGAACCGTACAGGGCCGCCAGGCGTTCGACCGGGGCTCGCAGAATCGCGCCCGCAATGGCCAGTACCCCGATCGCCGCCAGCCCGCCAAGCAGGCCCTGCAAGGCGCCCAGATAGAGAAAGGGGCGGCGGATGTAGCGGTCGGTGGCGCCGATCAGCCGGCTGACCAGGATTTCGTCGCGGCGGGCCAGCACCTGCGCGCGGATGGCATTGCCCGAAATGGCGATGAGCGCGATGGCGAACAGGCTGGCCAGCAGCCAGACGCCGGCGCGTCCGATGGCCAGGGCGGCCTGCAGGCGGTCGGCCCACAGGCTGTCGAGATGGGTTTCCGCCACCCCGGGCAGTTTGCCCAGTTCGTCAGCCACCCGGGTCAGTGACTCGCGGGACGTCGCCTGCGGCCGTACCACCCAGGCGTCGGGCAGCGGGTTCTGCGTCAGGCCGGCGCTGATGTCGGCCAGCCCCTGCGCGGCACTGAGTGCCGCCAGCGCCTCGTCCCGGGGGACGAAGCGGGCCTCGGCGATGTCGGGCTGCTTGAGGCGTGCGGCGATGGCCGCCCGCTGAGCATCTGCCGCCCGGGTGTCGAGGAAGAGGCTGATTTCCGGTTGGGCCGGCAGATTGCCCGCGACCTGACCGAGATTGCCCAGCCCCAGATAGAGCACAGCCGGCAGGCTGATCGCCACCCCCATCGCCAGCGCGGTGAGCAGCGTGCTGACCGGCTGGGCGCGCAGACGGCCCAGCGCCGCAGTAAGCGCATGCTTCTGATGCCGCAGCCAGCCCATCACGCCGCCACCTCTTCGATCCTGCCGTGATCCAGCCGCAGCGTGCGGCCGCCCAGCGCGGAAATGGCGCGGTCGTCGTGGGTGGCGATGACCAGCGTGGTGCCGACCTGATGGAAGTCGCGGAACATCGCCATGATGTCGGCGGCATAGCCGGCGTCGAGGTTGCCGGTGGGTTCGTCGGCCAGCAAAAGGGCGGGGCGGGAGACCAGCGCGCGGGCGATGCACAGGCGCTGCTGCTCGCCGCCCGAGAGGCTGACCGGATTGGCTTTCTCGCGCATCAGGAGGCCGACCTTGTCGATCACGGCGCGAGCGCGCTTGATCGCCTCGCGGCGGTCGAAGCCGGCAATGTCGAGCGGCAGCATGACGTTGTCGATGACGCTGCGATCGAACAAGAGCTTGTGGTCCTGGAACACCAGGCCGATGTTGCGGCGCAGATAGGGCACGGCGAGACGCGTGAGGCGGCCGACGTTCTGGCCGCTGAGCGTCACCATGCCGCTGGTGGGGCGCTCGATCGCCGCGATGAGCTTCAAGAGCGTGCTCTTGCCGGCGCCCGAATGCCCGATCAGGAAAACCAGTTCGCCCTGTTCGATGGACAGGTTGACCGCGGACAGGGCTTCGTGCCCGCCGGGGTAGCGCTTGGTGACCTGGCTGAAGTTGATCATGCGGCGAGCTGTTTTAAACAGTGAAGACGGCCTCGACGAACTCGCGCGCATCGAATGGCCGCAGGTCGTCGACGGTTTCACCCACACCGATGTAGCGCACCGGGATCGGCCGCGCTGGGCTTAACCGAGCCTGGGCGATGGCGGCAATCGCACCGCCCTTGGCGGTGCCGTCGAGCTTGGTCAGCACCAGACCGGTCACGCCGAGCGCATCGTCGAAGGCCTTGACCTGGGTGACGGCGTTCTGGCCGGTATTGGCGTCGAGCACCAGCAGCACTTCGTGCGGTGCGCCGGGAGCGGCTTTCTCGATCACCCGCTTGACCTTCCTGATCTCTTCCATCAGGTGCAGCTGGGTCGGCAGGCGGCCGGCGGTATCGGCCAGCACCACGTCGATGCCGCGCGCCTGCGCGGCCTGGATGGCGTCGTAAATCACCGCGGCGGAATCGCCCTTTTCCTGGCTCACCACCGTCACGTTGTTGCGCTCGCCCCAGACCTGCAGCTGTTCGCGCGCGGCGGCGCGGAAGGTGTCGCCCGCCGCCAGCAGCACCGACAGCCCCTGGGCCTGATACAGCTTGGCGAGCTTGCCGATGGTGGTCGTCTTGCCGGCGCCGTTGACGCCGGCCAGCATCAGGATGAAGGGCTTGTGCGCGGTGACGTCGAGCGGCGCCTGCAGCGGCGCCAGCAGGTCGACCAGCGCCTCTTTCAGCGCGGCCTGCAGGTCGGACGCTTCGGTGAGATTTTCGCGTCGTACTTTTTTCTGCAGCGTGTCGAGCAGCGCCTGGGTGGCGTCGACGCCGACGTCGGCGGTGATGAGGATGGTTTCGAGTTCCTCGAACAGCTCGGCGTCGATCTTGCGGCCGACCCCGAACAGCCCGGACAGCTGGCCGCCGAGCCGGTCGCGCGTCTTCGCAAGACCGGCCTTCAGTCGCTGCGCCCAGCCCGGACGCGGCTCGGCCGCCGGCGGCGCCTGCGTGTCTGGCTTGGCCGTGTCGGCGGCCGGCGGTTTGGGCTTGAGGAAACTAAACACGGATCGAGGCGGTCAGGACAGCTGTTTGACGGACGCCCAATCTTATCATTCGGATGCGGCTTATCATTCAGGCTCAATCAATCAGAGGTGAAAACATGCGCAGCCTATGGGCAATCGGTTTGGCGCTGCTGGCGGGCAGCGCACAGGCCACTTTGACGGATGTCACGCTGGACAACGGCATGCGGGTGATCGTGAAGGAAGACCATCGCGCGCCGGTGATGGTGTCGCAGGTGTGGTATCGCGCCGGATCGATCGATGAATTCAACGGCACCAGCGGGGTTGCACACGTGCTCGAGCACATGATGTTCAAGGGAACGGAGAAGGTGCCGCCGGGCGAATTTTCCAAGCGCATCGCCGCCGCGGGTGGACGCGAAAACGCCTTCACCAGCCGCGACCACACGGCGTATTTCCAGCAGATGCAGAAAGACCGGCTGGAGCTGGCGATGCAGCTGGAGGCCGACCGCATGGCCAATCTCGTCATCAGCGACGAACTGTTCGCCAAGGAAATCCAGGTGGTGATGGAAGAGCGCCGGCTGCGCACCGACGATCAGGCGCAATCGGTGGTGTACGAACGCCTGATGGCGACCGCCTACCAGACGCACCCCTACCGCCGCCCCATCATCGGCTGGATGGACGACTTGCAGAACATGACCGCGCAGGACGCGCGCGACTGGTATGCGCGCTGGTATGCCCCCAACAACGCCACCCTGGTGGTGGCGGGCGATGTGAAGGCCGACGCGGTGGTCGCGCTGGCCCGGCAGTATTTCGGCGCGCTGCCCGTGCGGCCCCTGCCGGCGCGCAAGCCGCAGGCCGAGCCCGCGCAGCTGGGCGAAAAGCGCATCGTGGTGAAGGCGCCGGCGCAACTGCCCTACCTGCTGATGGCCTGGCATGCGCCGTCGCTCAAGGACTGGGCGCAGGACACCACGCCCTACGCGCTGCAGATCCTGGCCGGCGTGCTGTCCGGCAACGACTCGGCGCGGCTGCAAAAAAGCCTGGTCAAGACGCAGCAGATCGCGGTGAACGCCAGCGCGGGGTATGAAGCCGTCTCGCGCGGGCCGGGCATGTTCATGATCGACGCAACCCCGGCGCAGGGCAAGTCGGTGGCCGAACTGGAAAAGGCGATCCGCGCGGAAATCGCGCGCCTCCAGCGCGAAGGCATCAGCGAGGCGGAACTCGCGCGGGTCAAGGCGCAGGTCATCGCGGCCGACGTGTACCAGCGTGACTCGCTGTTTTACCAGGCCATGCAGCTGGGTGACTACGTGACCGCCGGGCTGCCGCCCGAGGCGCTGGCGCGCCGTGTCGACAAGCTGCGGGCGGTGACCGTCGCCGAGGTGCAGGCCGCCGCAGCGCAATGGCTGCAGGACGAGCGCCTGAGCGTGGCCGAGCTCGACCCGCAGCCCCTGAAACCGAAGCCGCGCGCCGCTGCCGTGCCGGGGGTGCGCCATGCCAACTAAAGGTCCGATCAAAAGCGTGTCTATGAATATCCTGTCGATCCAAGCCTTCCTTGTCGCCTTGCTGCTGGGCCTGCCGCTGTCGGCGCAGGCCGCGCTCGCCATCCAGCACTGGCAGACGCCGCAGGGTGCGCGGGTTTACTTCGTCGAAAGCCATGAGCTGCCGATGCTCGACATCGCGGTGGATTTTGCGGCCGGCAGCGCCCGCGATCCGGCCGGCAAGTCGGGGCTCGCCCGCTTGACCCACGGTCTGCTCGACCAGGGCGCGGGCGGGCTGTCCGAAACGGAGATCGCACATCGCCTGGCCGATGTGGGCGCAGTGCTGTCGGGGCGTCTGGATCGCGACCGTGCGGGCGTGACGCTGCGCACCCTGTCGTCTGCGGCCGAAAAGGAGAAGGCGCTCGACCTCCTCGCGCGCGTGCTGCAGCGGCCGGACTTTCCGCAGGCGGTGGTCAAGCGCGAGAAGCGGCGCCTGATCGCATCGATCCGCGAGGACGAGGCCGATCCCGGCAATGTGGTCAGCAAGGCGTTTTACCGCGCGCTGTACGGCGACCATCCCTATGCGAACGATGAGTCGGGCGAACCGGCCGCCGTCGCGCGGCTGGCGCGGGGCGACCTGCAGGCGTTTTATCGCACGCATTACAGCGCGCCCAATGCGGTGATTTCGCTGATGGGCGACATCACGCGCGCCGAGGCCGAAGCCATCGCCGGGCGCCTGGCCGCCGGCTTGTCCGGCGCGGCGCCGGTGCCGGCCTTGCCGAAGCCGGCGCCGGCCGCGGCGTCCGACACGCGCATCGCCCATCCCTCCACGCAAAGCCATGTATTGGTGGGCGGGGTGGGAATGGCGCGCAACGATCCCGACTTCTTTCCGCTGTTCGTCGGCAACTACGTGCTGGGTGGCGGTGGCTTCGATTCGCAGCTGATGCGCGAGGTGCGCGACAAGCGCGGCTATGCCTACAGCGCCTACAGCTATTTCCTGCCGATGCGGGAAGCGGGGCCTTTCCAGCTCGGCCTGCAGACCAAACTGGAGCAGACCGACGACGCGCTGAAGGTGGCGCGGGACACGCTGCGGCAATTCATCGCGAACGGTCCCACGGAGGCCGAACTCAATCAGGCCAAGTCCAACCTGACAGGCGGCTTTCCGTTGCGCATCGACAGCAATCGGAAAATCCTCGACTACCTGGCGGTGATCGGTTTCTACGAGCTGCCGCTGGATTACCTGGATACCTGGGTCGACCGGGTCAATGCCGTCGACGTGGCGGCGGTGAAGCAGGCGTTCGCCCGCCGCATCGATCCCGACAGGCTGGTGATCGTGGTGGTGGGGGGCGCGGGCAGTGCTCGCTAAGCGCGCGGCGCCGCAGCGGGCGCACGGCGTTGCCAACCGGGTACGCATCATCGGCGGGCAGTATCGCCGCCGCCTGCTGGATTTCCCCGACAGCGCCGGCCTGCGCCCCACACCCGACCGCGTGCGCGAGACGCTGTTCAACTGGCTGGGACAGGACCTGCCGGGCTGGGCCTGCCTCGATCTCTTCGCCGGCAGCGGCGCGCTCGGCTTCGAGGCCGCCTCGCGTGGGGCGGGCCGGGTCGTCATGATCGAGCGCGACGGCAAGGCGATCAGCGCGCTGGAAAAGAACCGTACCGTGCTGGGGGCGAACCAGATCGACATCCTGCGGGCCGACGCATTGGCCTGGCTGGCCAACAGCCGCGAAGCCTTCGACCTGATCTTCGTCGATCCGCCCTTCGACAGCGATCTGGCCGCAAGCGTACTGGCCGATCTGGCACGCCATCTGAAGCCCGGCGGCCACGCCTATGTGGAGCAGGGGACGGAAGTGGTCGCGCCGCCGGGGTTTATCATTCACCGCAGCGGGCGCGCGGGGCGTTCGTATTTCGCCCTGCTCATAAAGGAATAAGCGATGCTGACAGCCGTCTATCCCGGCACCTTCGACCCCATCACGCGCGGCCACGAGGATCTGGTGCGGCGCGCCGTGCGCCTGTTCGATCGCGTCGTGGTCGCGGTGGCCGAATCGCGCAACAAGCGGACTTTTTTCAGCATGGAGGAGCGGGTGGCGATGACGCGCGACGTCCTGGCCGACGTGCCGCACGTCAGCGTAGAGGGATTCTCCGGTCTGTTGATCGACTTCGTCGCCGAGCAGGGGGCGATCGCCGTGCTGCGGGGGCTGCGCGCGGCGTCCGACTTTGAATACGAATTCCAGCTGGCGGGCATGAACCGCAATCTCAAGCCTGACATCGAAACCCTTTTCCTGACCCCGTCGGATCAGTACATGTTCATCTCGGCCAGCATGATCCGCGAGATCGCGCAGCTCGGCGGCGACGTGTCGCCCTTTGTCCACCCATTGGTGGTGCAGCGATTAAATGAGAAAATAATAAAAAACTGATAGTGCTCGGAGAACGCCATGTCAATGATGATCACGGACGAATGCATCAACTGCGACGTCTGTCTGCCTGAATGCCCCAACGACGCCATTTCCCAGGGCGACGAGATATACATCATCGACCCCAACAAGTGCACCGAATGCGTCGGCCACTTCGATACGCCGCAGTGTGTGGAGGTGTGCCCGGTCGACTGCATCCCCTTGAATCCGGACTATCCGGAAACCCGCGAGCAATTGCAGGAAAAGTTTCTGCGTCTGACCGCCGGCAAGTAGGCCGGCCGGCCCTCAGGCCGTCTGGGCCAGCCGCGAACCGGCCGACTCGTCGGCCAGGGCGTCGGCGATGCGCGTATTGATGCGCGCCAGATTGTCCAGCTGATCGCTCACCGTTCCGGTTGCGGTTTCAAGTTCGGCGATGCGCTCGTCCAGCGTTTCGGTCGCGGCGTGAATGCGGCTGACGCTTTCCAGGCGGCGCTTGAGCTGGATCTTGTGCTCGCGCACCTGGGTTTCCATCGGCGCGATCAGCGCCTTCAGCCAGGATTCGGTCTCGCTGTTGGCGAGCTCGAACACCTGCACCACCTTGCTGGCCAGGGTTTCGAAAAAGCGTGAGGTCAGCTGGTGCTGGCCCAGGGTCAGCATCTTGAAAAACGTGTTGAAGCGCTCATCGAAAACGCGTTCCAGCCGCGCCATTTCCTTGCGGTATTTGTTCAGGCTGTGATCCGGCGGGTTGACCGCCGCCAGCCCGTGCTCGTCGCTGAATTTCTGGTACATCGCCGTCATCATGGCGCGGATTTCCCGCATGCTCGACGCCGCGGCGTTCAGGTTGCCGTCCAGCCTGCGGAAGAACTGTCCCATCGCGTCGCGCAGGCCGGCGCTGAAGCGGCTGTTTTCCATCGCTTGCCGGGTTTTGCCCACTTCCCTGTGCAGGGCCTCCATGCCGAGCTGCCGGCGCAGCGTCTCGACCTGCGAGGCGAACACGTTGCGCAGCGCGTTGAACTGCTGCAGGCCGCGTTCGAACTGCTGCTGGTCGTCGTTGGTCTTGACCATCATGTGCTGGATGACGTCGCGGTTCTTGCCGCGCAGCCCTTCCAGTTCGTCGACCTGATCCTGCAGGGTGGCGAGACGGGTTTCCAGCAACTCGGTGGCCTTGACCACCACGTCCTCCACCCCGGCCTGGGTGGATTCGCTCACCAGGGCCTGCTTGTGGGGGATCAGCTCCTGGGTAAGCGCGTTTTCCAGTTCGGGCAGGCGGCTTTTCTGCAGCAGGGCGGGATCGTTCTTCACCTTGGCTACCAGCGCCTTCTGGGCCGAGACCGGATAGACCTGGCTGGCGGGCAGATCGAGCAAGGCCGCGCTGCTGACCACCTGGCGGGCGATGACGGCGTCGATTTCGTCCGCCGACTTGAGATCGTCCCACAGGCCGTCGATCTTGTTCAGCACCACCAGCCGGGCCCGGCTGGCACCCTGCACCGGGGCGATGTACTGACGCCAGATTTCGATGTCGGACTTGGTGACGCCGGTATCCGCGGACAGCAGGAACAGCACCGCATGGGCGCTGGGCAGCATGTTGAGCGTCAGTTCGGGTTCGGTGCCGATGGCGTTGAGCCCCGGCGTGTCGAGGATGACCAGGCCCTGCTTCAGCAGCGGATGCGGAAAATTGATCAGCGCGTGGCGCCAGCGCGGAATGGCAATGCTGCCGTCGCGTTCCAGGCCGCGCGCGGTTTCCGCATCGTCCGGATCGATCAGGCCGTAGGCTTCGGCGGTGGCGGCGTCGACGTCGAGGGTGTCGGCCAGCCGCATCAGGGTCGCGCTCATGTCCTCGGTGGAGTCGAGGTTGAGCGGAAACTCGGTCCAGGCGTCCGGATCGCGCTTGAAGTCGGCAACGCTGCCGTCCCGGGTCTTGGTGTCGATCGGCAGCAGGCGCAGCGAGGGGCGCTGCAGTGGGGTGTAATACAGCTCGGTGGGGCACATGGTGGTGCGCCCGGCGGACGACGGCAGCACGCGTTGCCGGTAATCGGAAAAGAAGATCGCGTTGATCAGCTCGGACTTGCCGCGCGAAAACTCGGCGACAAAGGCCACGTTCAGGGTGTCTTCCTGCAGGCGGCCCAGCAGCTGGTTGAGCCGCATCTCGGAATCGGCGTCGCCCAGCTCCTGGGCGGACAGCCAGTCGCGCAGCGCCTCGACGCGCACGAAAACGGCGTCGCGCCAGGCGCTGTAGTGTTCGAACTCGTCAACCAGGGTGGAGGGTTTCATCGGGGCGGTTGGCCGGCTAAAGGTCCCTAGTTTAACGACAACTGCATGGCAAACTTGATTCCTGCTTCGGCTCAGCGCTGGCAGGCCGGGCAGTAGAAGCTCGCGCGCTGTCCCTGCACGATGCGGCGGATCGGCGTGGCGCAGGCCTTGCACGGCAACCCCGCACGGTCGTACACCCGCGTCTGCAGCTGGAAATAGCCCAGTTCGCCGTCGCTCGCGACGTAATCGCGCAGCGAGCTGCCGCCAGCGGCAATCGCCGCGGCCAGCACGCGCTTGATCGCCTCAGCCAGCCGGGCGCAGGCCGGGCGGCTGAGGCGGCGGGCGGCGGTGGCGGGACGGATGCCGGCGTGGAACAGCGATTCCGACGCGTAGATGTTGCCGACCCCGACCACCACCTGCGCGTCCATGATGACCTGCTTGATGGCGGCGCTGCGGCGCTGGCACTGCGCGTGCAGATAGGCGGCGTCGAACTCGGGGGTCAGCGGCTCCGGGCCCAGATGCGCCAGCAGCGGATGCCGTGACACGTCGTCGGTCCACAATACGGCGCCGAAACGGCGCGGGTCGCGCAGCCTCAGCGTGGAGCCGTCGTCGAACAGCCAGTCGACATGGTCGTGCAGCGCGGCGGGCTCGTCCGGCGCCGCAAAGCGCAGGCTGCCCGACATGCCCAGGTGCACGATCTGGGTGGCGGCGCCGAAGTCGAACAGCAGGTATTTGCCGCGCCGCTCAAGCGACTTCAGCATCAATCCCGCCAACCGGGCTTCCAGATCGTCAGGCACGGGCCAGCGCAGGCGCGGATTGCGCACCACGACGCGCACAAGCGTGCGGCCCTGCAGGCGCGGCAGCAGGCCTTGGCGGGTGGTTTCGACTTCGGGCAATTCAGGCATGGCAGGAAAGGACGGCGTTGCGGCAGGGGAGGCGTGCCGTAGGGCGGCACCTTGCAGGTTTGCTCCCGCAAGCGGGAACCGAATCGATACACTGCGATTCTATAGTTAAAGTATTTGATCCTCCGAAGCTTTTCCCTGGTTTTTGACTATGCGACTTACTCTGCTGCTGGTGATGCTCTACAGCAGCGTGGCTTCGGCTGCGGATCCTTTCATGGTGATGGCGCGCACGCTGCCGTCGCCGGCGGCCGAATTGCGCCCCGCTTCGGCCTGCGATGCCACGGCGGTGGCCGGCACGCTCACGCTGGCGCGTGCGGTCGAGCGCGCGCTGTGCGCCAATCCCGCCACCCGCAGCGCCTGGCTCACGGCGCGGCTGCGTGCTGCCGAACTGGGGCAGGCGCAAAGCGCCTATCTGCCCGAGATTTCGCTGGGCGCGAGCCTGGGGCGCAATGGCGACACCGTGTTGCCGAACGACCGCAGTGCCTGGCATTTCGGGCTCGATGCGCAAATCCTGCTGCTTGACTTCGGCGGCCGTGCGGCCCAGCGCGACGCGGCCGAGGCACTGCTGGCCGCCGCGCGCGCCAGCCACGATGCGAGTGTGCGCCTGCTGTATCTGCAAACCGTCACCGCCTATTTCAACCTGCTGACGGCGCAGGGGGCCGTGACCGCGGCGCTCGAGGCCGAAGCCTCCGCGCTCGAGGCATTGAACGCTGCCGCCGCACGGGTGGCGGCAGGCACGGGCATCCCGGTCGACCGTCTGCAGGCGAAAACCGTCCACACCCAGCGCCAGATCGAACGTATCCGGGCCGAAGGCGAGGCCGCGCGGCTGCGCGGCGAACTGGCAGCCCTGATGGGCGACGTCAGCCAGACGGCGTGGTCGCTGGCGGAGGACGAAACCGCCTTCAGCCAGACGCTCGACCTCGGCCGCGCCGTGGACGGGCTGATCGAGGCGGCACGCACCCGGCGCCCGGAATTTCGTGCTGCCGAGGCCACGCTCCTGGCGCGCGAGGCCGGCGTTCGCAGCGCCGTGGCCGATGGCAAACCGCGTCTGTCGGCCGTTTTCGATGCGCGCCGGCAGGACGGCGGATCGCTCACCGCCACCAGTTCCAGCGTGGGGGTCAATCTGACCATTCCGCTGTTCACCGGCTACCGCAATACCTATCAGATTGCCGCCGCGCAAACCCAGGCCGAACTTGCCGCGGTGGAGCGCGACCGCGTGGCCATTCAGGTGGCGCTGGACGTGTGGCGCGCGTATTACCGCCTGCAGAGCGAAACCGAGGCGGACAGCCGCAGCGCCGATCTGGTGGAAAGTGCGGCAGCGGCGGAAAGGCTGGCGCTCGGACGTTATCGGGCCGGCCTCGGCATCCTGCTCGACGTGCTGACCGCACAGGCGAATCTGGCACAGGCGCGTCAGAGCCAGTTGCAGACGCGACTGGGCCTGCGGGTGGCGCGCGCCGAGCTGGCGCAGGCCATGGGTGAATTGAGCTGGGACTGGATGGAACCGGCACAACAGGAAGGGATGCAATGAAAAGAACAGGGATCGTCGTGCTGCTGGTCATCGTGGCCGTTGCAGCAGGCTGGTGGTGGAGTGCGCAGAAGAAGACGGCCGAGCCGCAATACCGGACCGAGACCGTGGGCCGCGGCGACATCAGCGCCCAGGTGTCGGCCAACGGCACCCTCAATCCGGTGACCCTGGTCAACGTCGGCACCCAGGTGTCGGGCACGGTGCGGCGCATCGAGGCCGACTTCAACCAGCAGGTGAAGGCGGGGCAGGTGCTGGCCGAACTCGACCCGGCGCTGTTCCAGGCGGCGCTGGCGCAAAGCAGCGCCAATCTCGCCAACGCGCAGGCGCAGCTGAAGCTGGCCGAGGCCAACGCCGCACGCATGCAGACGCTGTTCGAACAGGAATACGTGTCGCGCCAGGAACTCGACCAGGCGCAGGCGGCGCGCGAGCAGGCCGCGGCGCAGGTGCGGCTGGCGCGCGCGCAGGTGACGCGCGACCGGACCAACCTGGGTTTCACGGTAATCCGTTCGCCGGTCGACGGCACCGTGATCAATCGCCAGGTCGACGTCGGCCAGACCGTGGCGGCGAGCTTCCAGACACCGACCTTGTTCCAGATCGGCAAGGACCTGACGCAGATGCAGATCGATTCCACCGTGTCGGAAGCCGACATCGGACAGGTCAGGGTAGGG
Source organism: Gammaproteobacteria bacterium (assembly GCA_018820765.1). Lineage (GTDB taxonomy): Bacteria > Pseudomonadota > Gammaproteobacteria > Burkholderiales > Thiobacillaceae > Thiobacillus. The sequence continues at coordinate 9,803 of JAHJNN010000017.1, read as the reverse complement.
CAGCCGGTCAAATTCCGGGTCGATGCCTTCCCCGACCTCGAATACAGCGGTGCGGTGCGGCAGGTGCGGCTGAACGCCAAGACCGAGCAGAACGTCGTCACCTACAACGTGGTGGTCGACGTCGCCAACCCCGATCTGGCGCTGATGCCGGGGATGACCGCCAATCTGCAGGTGCAGATTGAAACCCGTGCAAACGTATTGCGGGTGCCGACCACGGCGCTGCGTTTCCGCCCGCGGGCGGAAACGGCCACGGAGGGGGCCGGCAAGCCGCGCGGCGCGGCGGTCCACCTGCTGGTCGACGGCAAACCGGTGCGGGTGGCGGTCAAGACCGGTATCAGCGACAAGGCCCACACCGAGATCGTCGACGGCAAGCTGAAGGCGGGCGACCGCGTGATCGTGGCCGATCTGGCCGCGAAAGAGGGCAACGGCAGCCTGCCGCGCGGACGCTTTTTTTGATGACACATCCGGGCAAGCCGCTGATCGAAGTGGTCAATCTCGAAAAGGACTACCCCGCCGGCGCCGGCGTGCTCCAGGCCCTGCGCGGCGTGAGCCTCAGCATCGCCGAGGGCGAGTTCGTCGCCATCATGGGGGCGTCGGGCTCGGGCAAGAGCACGTTCATGAACCTCCTCGGCTGCCTCGATCGCCCTACCCGCGGCAGCTACCATCTCGACGGGCAGGATGTGAGCCGACTGTCGTCGGACCAGCTGGCCGCGCTGCGCAACCGCGAGATCGGTTTCGTGTTCCAGGGCTTCAACCTGCTGCCCAAGCTCAGCGCCCTCGACAACGTCGCGCTGCCGCTGATGTACGCGGGCACGGGGCGCGAGGCGCGGCGGCGACAGGCACAGGCCGTGCTCGAGCGGGTCGGGCTGGGCGAGCGCTCGCACCACACGCCGCTGCAGCTGTCGGGCGGCCAGCAGCAGCGGGTGGCGATTGCACGTGCGCTCGTCACCCACCCGCGCATCATTTTTGCCGACGAGCCGACCGGCAACCTTGACAGCGAGACCAGCCGCCAGGTGATGGACTTTTTCAGCCAGCTCAACCGCGAGGAGGGCATCACGCTGGTGCTGGTGACCCACGAAGCCGACATCGCCGCCTATGCGCGGCGGCGCATCCGCTTCCAGGACGGCCGGGTGGTCGAGGACGTGGCGCAGGCGGAGGTGGCCGCATGATTTTCACCAGCCTGTTCGAAACCGCCTGGCACGCGCTCACCACGCACCGCATGCGCAGCTTTCTCACCATGCTCGGCATGGTCATCGGGGTGGCGGCCGTCATCCTCATGCTGGCGATCGGCCAGGGCGCGCAGGCGATGGTGCGCGGCGCGATCGAGTCGATGGGCAGCAATCTCTTCATCATCATGTCCGGCGCCACCACCACGGGCGGCGCGCGCGTGGCCGGCGGCACGGCGCCCACGCTCACCTTCGACGATGCCGCCGCGATCCGCGAGCTGCCTGACATCCTGGCGTCGGCACCGGTGTCGCCCGGCAGCGCCCAGCTGATCTATGGCGGCGTCAACTGGAACACCTCGGTCTACGGCACCACGCCCGACTATGCCGTGGTGCGCGACTGGGCGGTGGACTCGGGTGGCTTCTTCAGCGAGGCCGACGTGCGCAGCGGCGCTCGGGTGGCGGTGATCGGCGCGGTGGTGGCACGCGAACTGTTCGGCGACGAAGACCCCATCGGCAGGATCATCCGCATCCGGCAGGCGCCGTTCGAGGTGATCGGGGTACTGGCAGCCAAGGGCCAGAGCCTGGACGGACGCGATCAGGACGATACCGTGATGGTGCCGATCAGCAGCGCGCAGCAGAAGATCTTCAGCGGCAGCCTGCGCAACCGCGCCCGCTTCATCATGGCGCGAGCGGTGTCGGAAAAAAGCATGGACGCGGCGGAGTCCGCCATCAACGAGCTGCTGCGCAGCCGCCATCACGTCGGCGTGGGCCAGGACGACGATTTCACCGTGCGCAACCTGACCGCGATCGCCGAAACCGCCGCGTCGACCACCCGCATCATGAGCCTGCTGCTCGGCGCCATCGCAGCCATTTCACTGGTGGTGGGCGGCATCGGCATCATGAACATCATGCTGGTGTCGGTGACGGAGCGCACCCGCGAAATCGGCATCCGCATGGCGATCGGCGCGCGCCGCCGCGACGTGCTGTGGCAGTTTCTGATCGAGGCACTGACGCTGTCGCTGATCGGCTGCGGAATCGGCCTCGTGCTCGGCATCGGCGGCGCGTGGGGGGTCGGCAGCCTGACCGGCCTGCCGGTGGCGGTGACGTCGGCCTCGGTGCTGATGGCGGTCGGCGTGTCCTTCCTCATCGGCGTGTTTTTCGGGTTTTATCCCGCACGCAGCGCGGCCGGGCTCGATCCGATCGAGGCGCTGCGTTCGCAATGACGACGCGCGAGTGAACCTAACTTGCAGGCAGGCCTCGAAAGCTTAGAATCGTGGCAAGCATCCCCAAGGCAATTACATGGCAACTCTGAAAATTCTTCCTCTCTGCGCAGCGCTGACACTCGCGACCGGGTGCAGTCAGCTTGTCGTCAAGGCGCCACAGCCGGCGGTGGAGGAGACGCAAAAACAGCCGCTGGTCGAGGCCGCGGCCGAGCCTGCCATCGACCACGAGGCGCTGGCGGCCGAGAAGGCCCTGGCTGCCCTGCCGAAACAGCCGCTTACGCCGGATATCCTGTTCAAGTTCCTGGTGGCCGAGGTGGCCGGCCAGCGCGGAGCCATCGGCATTGCCCAGTCGACCTATCTCGATCTGGCGCGGCAGACGCGGGACCCGCGCATTGCGCGCCGGGCGGCCGAGGTGGCGATGTTTGCGCGCGACCAGACCGGCGCACTGGAGGCCGCGCGCCTGTGGGCGGCGGGCGAGCCGGATTCGGAGCGTGCCCAGCAGACGCTGGCTGCGCTGTTGCTGAATGCGGGCAGCCTCGCCGAGGCGGAGCCGATCCTGCGCACGCTGTTGAAACGAGATAGCGCCAACGGCTTTCTGCATCTGTCGGCGCTGATGGGCAAACTGCGCGACACCCGGGAAGCGCTGGAACTGGTCGAACGCCTGGCGGCAGACCATCCGGCCTTGCCGGAAGCGCGTTTTGCGGTTGCCCAGGCGGCGGCGGGTGCCGGGCACTTCGAGGCGGCGCTCGAGGCCTTGCAGCAGGCGGACACATTGCGTCCCGGCTGGGAGCCGGCCGCGCTGCTGAGCGTGCAAATTCTCGGCAAGACCTCGCGCGCCGACGCCATGCGCTTCATGCACGACTTTCTGGTGGCCTATCCCGACGCGCGCGAAGTGCGCCTGGCCTATGCCCGTACCCTGGTCAACGCCAACCAGTTCACCGAGGCGCGTAGCGAGTTCGCCCGCCTGACCCGCGATTTTCCGCGCAATGCCGAAGTCAGCTTTGCCGCCGGCCTGCTGTCGCTGCAGATGGGCGACGCGAAGCTGGCGCACGACTTGCTGACCCAGACTCTGGAATACAGCCCCCGAGACGTCGACACGGTGCACTACTACCTGGGCCAGGCGGCCGAGCAGATGAAGCAGCCCGACGCGGCGACCGCCCATTATCTCGAGGTCCGCTCGGGCAACTACCTGGTATCGGCACGTGCCCGCCAAGCGGCCATCCTGGCCCGCTCGGGCAAGCTGGCCGAGGCGCAGGCGCTGCTGGCCGCCACGCAGGGCGAAAGCGACACGCAGAAAGTGCGGCTGATCCAGGCACAGGGAGAACTGCTGCGCGACAGCAAGGAGCAGGCGGCGGCGTTCGACGTGTTGTCGGAAGGCCTCAGGCGTTTTCCCGATTCGGCTGAACTGCTGTACGACCGTGCCATGGTGGCGGAAAAGCTCACCAAGCTCGACGTGCTGGAGGCCGACCTGCGCCGCGTGATCGTGCTGCGGCCCGACGATGCCCAGGCTTACAACGCGCTCGGCTATACGCTCGCCGATCGCACGGATCGCCTGGTCGAGGCCCTGGCCCTGCTCGACAAGGCCTTGTCGCTGGCGCCTGAAGACCCCTTCATCCTCGACAGCGTCGGCTGGGCGCAATACCGCTCGGGCAACCTCGCGCGAGCGCAGGAGTATCTGGAGCGGGCCTACCAGGTCCGTCCCGACCCGGAAATCGCGGCCCACCTGGGCGAGGTGCTGTGGGCGCGCGGCCGGCGCGACGAAGCCGGCACCTTATGGCAGACCAGCCTGCAGGCCCATCCGCAGAACGAATTGCTGCTGGAAACCCTGAGCCGGTTCAAGCCCTGATGCGTCGTGCCATGGCGGCAGCGCTGCTGGCGCTGGTTCTGGGAGGCTGCGCTGTCGTCCCCCCCGCGCCCCCCGCTGCGCTTGAACTGCCCCGCCAAGCCAACTGGACTCTGCAGGGACGCATCGGCGTCCAGAGCGGCGAGCAGAGTCTGTCCGGGCAGATCCACTGGCGGCATCGCGTGGAAAGCGACGAGGTGCTGATGACTTCGCCGCTGGGGCAGGGCGTGGCGCGCATCGTGCGCGATGCCGAAGGCGTGGCGCTGGAAATGCCGAACCAGCCCACCCGCCGCGCGCCCGACGCCGAATCCCTGACGCGCGAAGCGCTCGGCTACGCGTTGCCGGTGGCGGGCCTGACGTGGTGGGTACAGGGGCGCCCCGATCCCGGCAGCGCCTTCGAGACGACGCGTGATGCAGGCGGCCGCATCGAGCAGCTCAGGCAGGACGGCTGGGTGATCGATTACCTGCAATACGCCGCCGATGCGCGCCCGCGCCGGCTGGTGGTGACCCGCGAAGGGCTGGAAATCCGCCTGGTGGCGGATCGCTGGCAGGCCGAATGAAGCACGCTTTTCCTGCGCCCGCCAAGCTCAACCTGTTCCTGCACGTCGTCGGCCGGCGCGCCGACGGCTATCACCTGCTGCAAAGCGTGTTCCGGCTGATCGACCGGGCCGATACCGTGCATCTCGAATTGCGCGATGACGGCCGGGTGGTGCGCGAAGGCGACCTCCCCGGGGTGCCGGAAGCGCGCGACCTGACCGTACGCGCGGCGCGCCTGCTGCAGGCGCATGCGCCTGCCGGCGCCGGGGTGAGCATCCGGCTCGAAAAAGTTTTGCCGATGGGCGGCGGCCTCGGTGGCGGCAGCTCCGATGCCGCCACCGTGCTGCTGGCCCTGAACCGCCTGTGGCAGGTCGACCTGCCGCGCGAAACCCTGCAAAGCCTGGCCCTGCAGCTGGGTGCCGACGTGCCGGTGTTCGTATTCGGCCAGACCGCGTTTGCCGAGGGCGTGGGCGAGATCCTGCACCCGGTGAACGCGCCGCCGGCCTGGTATGTGGTGCTGATGCCGCCGGTGCCGGTGCCGACTGCCGCAATTTTTGCTGCGCCGGAATTGACACGCAACACGCCACCCCTCAAAATAGCGCCCTTTTCCGCAGGCATGGGTCGTAATGACCTGCAGCCCGTGGTCATCCACCGCTATCCTGAAGTCGCCCGTCATCTCGAATGGCTGGCGCAATTCGGCGAGGCACGAATGACCGGTTCGGGCGCCTGCGTGTTTGCATCCTTCGGAACGGAAGACGCGGCGCGAAACGTGCTGCGCCAGTTGCCCGAAACGATGCAGGGTTTTGTGGCGCAGGGTCTCGACAGGCATCCCTTGTACGATTTCTGCGCCTGAGCAGTGCCCGTTAATTTGGGGAGTCGCCAAGTGGTAAGGCATCGGATTTTGATTCCGACATTCGCAGGTTCGATCCCTGCCTCCCCAGCCAGTTAAGCGAACAGCCGCCGGTGGCGGCTGTTTTTGTTGTGGTGTCTGAGCCCAATCGCCGGAGACGCGTGTGTCCATAGACAACTTGATGGTGTTCAGCGGGAATGCCAACCCGCGCCTGGCCAGCGATGTGGTGCGCCATCTCAATATCCATCTCGGCCGCGCCACGGTGTCGCGCTTTTCCGACGGCGAGGTGATGGTCGAGGTTCTCGAGAACGTGCGCGGCAAGGACGTGTTCGTGCTGCAGTCGACATGCCAGCCGACCAACGACACCCTGATGGAAGTGATGGTGATGGTCGATGCGCTGAAGCGCGCGTCGGCCGGCCGCATCACCGCGGCCATCCCGTATTACGGCTACGCGCGCCAGGACCGGCGCACCCGTTCGGCGCGGGTGGCGATCACCGCCAAGGTGGTGGCCAACATGCTGCAGGGCGCGGGGGTGGACCGGGTGCTGACGATGGACCTGCACTCCGACCAGATCCAGGGTTTTTTCGACATCCCGGTCGACAACATCTATTCCAGCCCGATCCTGCTGGGCGACATCTGGAAGCGCAACCACCCGAACCTGGTGGTGGTGTCGCCCGATGTGGGTGGGGTGGTGCGGGCGCGGGCGATCGCCAAGCGTCTCGAATGCGATCTGGCAATCATCGACAAGCGCCGTCCGAAGCCGAACGTGGCGAAGGTCATGCACATCATCGGCGACGTCAAGGATCGCACCTGCATCATCATGGACGACATGGTCGACACCGCCAACACGCTGTGCGAAGCGGCCAACGCCTTGAAGGAGCATGGTGCGAAAAAGGTCATGGCCTATTGCACCCACGCCGTGCTGTCGGGCAGCGCGGTCGAGCGCGTGACGAATTCCGCGCTCGACGAGCTGGTGGTGACCGACACCATTCCGCTGCGCGACGATGCGCGCGGCTGTGCAAAAATCCGGCAATTGTCGGTGGCTGAACTGCTGGCAGAAACCATTCGCCGCATCAGCAACGAGGATTCTGTCAGCTCGCTGTTCATCGAATAGCGGGCTGGGAATGCCCCTGGTCGCGGGGGCTTTTAGGATGCGTTGACCCTTTTCGGCCATGCATCATCAAGCTTTATTTTGGAGAAATATTATGGAAATCGAAGTTATTGCTGCCAAGCGTGAATTGCAAGGTACGGGTGCGAGCCGCCGTCTGCGTCACGCCGGCAAGGTCCCCGGCATCGTCTATGGTGGCACTGCCGCCCCGGTGCAGATCGAACTGGATCACAACGCGCTGTACCACGCGCTGCGCAAGGAGTCCTTCCACGCCTCCGTGCTGACGCTGAATGTCGATGGCGCCAAGGAATCCGTGCTGCTGCGCGACACCCAATGGCACCCCTACAAGCAGCAGGTGCTGCACATCGATTTCCAGCGCGTCGACAAAACGCACAAAATTCACGTCAAGGTCCCGCTTCACTTCCTGAATGCGGATACTGCCCCCGGCGTCAAAACCGGTGGCGGCAAAGTCAGTCATGTGGTGACCGAGATCGACGTGACCTGCCTGCCGGGCAATCTGCCCGAGTTCGTCGCTGTGGACATGGGCGCGCTGGAGATCGGTCATTCCATCCATGTGAACGACCTCACGCTGCCCGAGGGTGTTGAGCTGGTGGCCCACGTCAAGCAGGAAAACCCCGCGGTGGCGACGATCACGCTGCCCAAGGGCATGAAGTCAGACGAAGCTGCGCCCGAGACGCCTGCTGCACCCGCAGCCTGAGTCTTGACGCAGCCAGGCTGGGGCTGCGTTGCGAATCGTCATGACGGCCCCCCGCCTGATTGTCGGCCTCGGTAACCCGGGGCGCGACTACGAAGAAACCCGGCACAATGCCGGGTTTTGGTTTTGCGCGCGCCTCGCGCAGGTGTGGGGCATGTCGTTGGCGCATGAGTCGCGCTTTCACGGCATCGTCGGACGCAGTCCGACGAATGTCTGGATGCTGCTGCCGCAGACCTTCATGAACCGTTCCGGTCAGGCGGTCGGCGCGCTTGCGCGCTTTCACCGCATTGAGCCGACCGAGATCCTGGTGGTGCACGACGAACTCGACATCCCGCCGGGCCAGTTGCGCCTCAAGTTCGGCGGCGGCATGGGCGGCCACAATGGCCTGAAGGACATCACCTCGCATCTGGGCACCCAGGACTACTGGCGACTCCGCATCGGCATCGGCCATCCGGGCGACCGCAACGAAGTCGTGAACTACGTCCTGAAGCCGCCGCGCCGCGAGGAGCAGGCCGACATCGACGCCGCCATCGAGCGCGCAGTCGAACTCATGCCGCTGATCGAAAAAGGCGAGTGGAACGCCGCCACCCAGCGCGCCAACACCAAACCCGCATCTCCCCTATCCCAGGAAAAACCATGAGTCTCAAGTGCGGCATCGTTGGCCTGCCCAACGTCGGAAAATCCACCCTGTTCAATGCGTTGACCCAGGCGGGTATCGCAGCGGAAAACTATCCCTTCTGCACCATCGAGCCGAACACCGGCGTGGTCGAGGTGCCGGATCCGCGTCTGGCGCAATTGGCCGAGATCATCAAGCCGCAGCGCATCGTGCCGGCGATCGTCGAATTCGTCGACATCGCCGGCCTGGTGGCGGGGGCCTCCAAGGGCGAGGGCCTGGGCAACCAGTTTCTGGCAAACATCCGCGAAACGGACGCGATCTGCCACGTTGTGCGCTGTTTTCACAACGAAAACGTGATCCACGTCGCCGGCAAGGTCGATCCGCTGTCGGATGTGGAAACCATCGCCACCGAGTTGGCGCTCGCCGACCTGGCGAGCGCCGAGAAGGCGTTGATCCGGTATGAAAAGGCGGCGCGTGGGGGCGACAAGGAAGCAAAAGTCATCGCGGAGGCCCTGAAACCGGTGCTGGCTGCGCTGAACGAAGGCCGTCCCGCGCGGGCGGCCGGGCTCGACGCGGAAGGGCGGGAGGCGATCAAGCCGCTGTGCCTGATGACAGTCAAGCCCACGCTGTATGTCGCCAACGTCAGCGAAGACGGTTTTCACGACAACCCCATGCTCGATGCGCTGAAGGCCTTTGCCGAAAAGGAGGGCGCCCCGGTCGTTCCGGTGTGCGCGGCGCTGGAGGCCGAACTGCAGGAGTTGTCGCCGGAAGATCGCCTGGAATATCTCAAGGAGCTCGGCTGGGATGAGCCCGGGCTCAACCGCCTGATCCGTGCCGCCTACGATCTGCTGGGGCTGCAGACCTATTTCACCGCCGGGGTGAAGGAAGTTCGGGCCTGGACCATCCACAAGGGCGATACCGCGCCGCAGGCGGCGGGCGTCATCCACACCGATTTCGAGCGCGGCTTCATCCGCGCGCAAACCATCGCGTTCGAGGATTTCATCGCTTGCAAGGGCGAGCAGGGCGCCAAGGAGGCGGGCAAGATGCGCGCCGAGGGCAAGGAATATGTCGTCAGGGACGGCGATGTCCTGAATTTCCTGTTCAATGTGTGAAACCGCTTGTTTTCCCGAAACGGTGTTTGACAGGGCATTCTGAAAGCCCCTATAATCTCGCGCTTCGTTTGGGTGGGGTTCCCGAGCGGTCAAAGGGATCAGACTGTAAATCTGACGGCTCTGCCTTCGAAGGTTCGAATCCTTCCCCCACCACCAGATTTTTTGCAGTTTAGAGCAGGGCGAAGCGGGTGTAGCTCAATGGTAGAGCTGAAGCCTTCCAAGCTTAAGACGAGGGTTCGATTCCCTTCACCCGCTCCAGTTTTTGTATGGGCTTATTTGGTAGTAAGTCCAAGGCCCATGTAGCTCAGTGGCAGAGCACTCCCTTGGTAAGGGAGAGGTCGGCAGTTCAATCCTGCCCATGGGCACCAGTTTTTGGGTGCCGCCGCTTCAAGGCGGCGCACCAGGTTTTTGGGTGCCGCCAAGTGCGCATCCGCTGTTAAGCAGTCGTCAAAGTCGTCGCATCATTACTTGTGCAAAATTGAGGGGTACTTGAAATGGCTAAGGAAAAATTCGAGCGGACCAAACCGCACGTAAACGTTGGCACCATTGGACACGTTGACCACGGCAAGACCACCTTGACCGCGGCGATCACCACCATTCTGTCGAAGAAGTTTGGTGGTGCTGCCAAGAAGT
>JAHJNN010000016.1 GCA_018820765.1 Gammaproteobacteria bacterium | reverse complement strand
GGCGCGGCCGCCGCTGGCACCGGCCGCGGCGGCCGCGCTGCGCCGGCTGTTCGACGCCGCCGAGCAGGCCGGGCTGCAACTGGCGCAGGGCGAATACCGGCTGACCGAAGTCAAGGACGCCCCGTTGCGGCGCTATCAGCTGTCGCTGCCGGTCGCCGGCGGCTATCCGGAGATTCGCGCCTTCGTGGCGCAGGCCTTGAACGCCGACCCGGCGCTTGCGCTCACCGCCATCCAACTGCGCCGCGAGCAGATCGAGAATCCCGAGCTCGAGGCGCTGCTCAACTTCACCCTCTATCTGGAGCCCGGGGCATGACGACGCTCCAGCGCTTGCTTGCTGCGGCCCTGGTGGCCACCCTCGCGGCGACGTTCTGGCCGGCCGGCGAGGACCCCGTCGAGGGGGTGGTGCGCAGCGAGCCGCGGCGCGCGCAACCCGCTTCGCGGCCGGTCGCCGCCGAGGCGCGCGTGCAGACGGACGCGCCCGTCGTGGCCGCCGAACGTCTGCCGCGCATGCAGGCCGACCTGTTCCCGCGCCAGACCTGGGTGCCGCCGCCGCCGCCCTATACGCCCCCGCCGCCGCCCGCGCCCGCGCCGCCCCCCCTGCCGTTCAAGTATCTGGGGCGCTGGGTGGACGACGGCCGCCTGACCGTGTTCCTGGTGCAGGGCGATCAGCCCATTCCGGTCGAATCGGGGCAGGTGCTGCCGGGCAACTGGCGGGTGGACGAAATCACGGCGCGGTCGGTGATGTTCACCTACCTGCCTCTCGACATGCAATCGACTCTGGGAATCACGCCATGAACAAGGCTCTAATCATTGCCACGCTCGCCCTGACGCTGGGCGGCTGCGCCAGCGACCGCGCTTTCCGCGAAGGCGAACGCCTGCTGGCGCAGGGGCAGACCGAGGCCGGCTTGCAGCAGCTGCAGCAGGCGCTGAAAGAAGAGCCCAACAACGCGCAGTACCGCACGGCCTACATCCAGGCGCGCGAAGCGCAGCTGGCCCGCCTGTTCGCCGAGGCCGACGCGGCCCTGCAGACGGGCCGGGACGACGCGGCCGAGGCCCGCTATCGCGACGTCCTCAAACTGCATGCGGAGAACCCCCGCGCCCGCGCCGCGCTGGTGTCGATCGAGACGCTGCGCGCCAACCGCGTGCTGCTCAAGGAGGCGCGGACTGCCCTGGACAAGGGCGAGGTCGAGTCGGCGCGCGGCAAGCTGCGCAGCGTGCTGGCCCGCGAGCCCGCGCAGGCCGACGCGCTGGCGCTGATGAAACAGGTCGACGAAAAAACCGGCAAGCCCAGGAACGCGGACTCGCCCCGGCTGGCCGCAATCTACCGGCGGCCGGTGACGCTGCAGTTCCGCGATGCCCCGGTCCGCACCGTTTTCGACGCGCTGTCGCGGCAGTCGGGCCTCAACTTCGTGTTCGACAAGGACGTGCGCACCGACACCCGCCTGACCATTTTCGCCAGCGACACGTCCATCGTCGACGCGCTCGACATGCTGCTGAAGACCGGCCAGCTGGGCAAGAAAGTCCTCTCCGAGAACACCCTGCTGATCTACCCGGCGCTGCCGGCCAAGCTGAAGGAATACCAGGACCTGGTTGTGAAGGGCTTCTTCCTCTCCAACACCGACGCCAAGCAGATGGTGAACCTGGTGCGCAGCATGGCGAAGACCCGCGACGTCTACATCGACGAGAAGCTGAACCTGCTGGTAATACGCGACACCCCGGAAGCGGTGCGGCTGGTGGAAAAGCTGGTGGCGCTGGCGGACCGCCCGGAGCCGGAGGTGATGCTCGAAGTCGAGATCCTGGAAGTGAAGCGCACGCGCCTGCAGGAACTGGGTATTCAGTACCCGAACCAGCTTACGGTGCTGACGCCGGAAGCCACCACCACGAGCCACGTCGAGGGCGGCGTGATCGTGACGGACAGCGTCCCGGGCGGGCGGCTCACCATCCAGTCGCTGCGGGACCTGACCCGCGCCGACATCGGCGTGTCGCCCAACCCGGCTGTCAACCTGCGCAAGGATGCCGGCGACGTCAACATCCTGGCCAACCCGCGCATCCGGGTGAAGAACAAGGAGAAAGCCAAGATCCACATCGGCGACAAGGTGCCGGTGATCACCGCCAACGTGACCTCGACCGGCGTGACTTCGGAATCGGTATCGTATCTTGACGTCGGCATCAAGGTGGACGTCGAGCCGCAGGTGTACCTGGAAGGCGACGTCGGCATCAAGGTCGGGCTGGAAGTGTCCAACATCGTGCAGCAGATCAAAAGCGCCACCGGCACCCTGACCTACCAGCTCGGCAGCCGCAACGCCAATACGGTGCTGCGCCTGAAGGACGGCGAGACCCAGGTGCTGGCCGGCCTGATTTCCGACGAGGACCGCAGCGGTGCGAGCAAAGTTCCGCTGTTCGGCGACATCCCGCTGCTCGGCCGCCTGTTTTCGAACAACCGCGACGAACTCAGCAAGACCGAGATCGTGCTGCTCATTACCCCGCGCATCGTCCGCAACATCGAGCGGCCCGAACTGGCGGATTCGGAATTCTTCGGCGGCACCGAAAGCGCTGCGTCCGATCAATCGATGCAGTTGCGTTCTGTTCCTGGCGCCGCCCTGGGCCGGCAACGGAACGCGGGCGTGGCGCCGGTTGAAGAAGAGCCGGTTCAAGCGGAGCCGATTGTCGAAGGCTTGCCGGCGGTTGAAGGGGTGCCGGTGGACGTGCCCGCAGTGCCCCCGATGCAGCCGCCCGAAGCGCCCATCGACCCGGCGCGATGAGCCTTTGCCCATGGGCCCGCCAGCCCGGTTTCACCCTGATCGAACTGGTCATCACGGTGGCCATCGTCGGCGTGCTCGCGCTGCTGGCAACACCGCTCATGGAAGTCACTGCGCAGCGCCAGAAGGAGACGGAGTTGCGCCTGGCGCTGCGGCAGATCCGCACGGCCATCGATGCCTATCATCAGGCAGTGAAGGAAACGCGGATCGAATCGCCCGCCGATGCCTCGGGCTATCCGCCCGATCTGGAAAGCCTGGTGGCGGGGGTGCCCGACATCACCAAGCCGGAGCGACCGAAAATCTACTTCCTGCGGCGGCTGCCGCGCGACCCGATGAACCCGGATGCCACGCTTTCGGCGGCCGAAACCTGGGGCACGCGCAGCTATGCCAGCCCGCCGGATACGCCCAGTGCGGGCGAGGATGTGTACGACGTCTATTCGCTGTCCGATGGCGTGGGGCTGAACGGCGTGCCCTACAGGGAGTTGTAGCATGAAGCGTGGATTCACCCTGAAACGCGGGTTTACCCTGATCGAACTGCTGGTGGTGCTGGCAATTATTGCCACCCTGCTGACCCTGGCGGCGCCACGCTATTTTCAGCACGTGGAGCGTTCGAAGGAAGCCGTCCTGCGCGAAAACCTGGCGACCGTGCGCGACGCCATCGACCAGTTCCATGCCGACGCCGGCACCTGGCCGCCGACGCTGGAAAGCCTGGCGGAAAAGCGCTATGTGCGCGCGGTGCCGACCGATCCGATCACCGAGCGGGCCGACACCTGGCAGATCGTTCCGCCGCCGGCAGGCGAGGCGGGCGTCTACGATATCCGCAGCGGCGCCGAGGGAACCGGGCTCGATGGCCGGCCGTACGCCGACTGGTAGGCGCAGGCGCGCCATCCGGCAGCGCGGCTTCACCCTGCTCGGCCTGCTGTTTCTGGTGGCGGGGCTGGGCGTGGCCATGGCGGCGCTGGGCACCGTCTGGCACAGCGCCGCGCAGCGCGAGAAAGAGCGCGACCTGCTGTTCGCCGGCGACCAGTACCGCCGCGCCGTCGAATCCTTCTGGAACGTGCCGCTGCCGGTGGGCACCCCCAGGCGGCTGCCGAAAAACTTCGCCGAACTGCTGCTCGATCCGCGCTTCCCGCAGACGGTCAGGCACCTGCGTCACCTCTACCGCGACCCGATGACCGGGGACGCCGAGTGGGGACTGCTGAAAGGGCCGGACGGCGGCATTTCCGGGGTGCTCAGCCTGTCCGACGGCACACCCTTCAAGCGCGCGAACTTTCCGTCTGACTATGCCCGGTTCGAGGACGCGCAAAGCTATCGCGACTGGGTTTTCCAGTTTGACGTCGAAAAGGCGCAGAATGCCGGGCAGGGCGCGAAGGCCGCGCCCGCCGGCAAGGATGCGGCCGGCATAACCGGACCCGGATCGAACGATTAGTTCAAGCCGTAGCGTTTGAGCTTGCGATAAAGCGTGCGCTCGGTGATGCCGAGTGCGGTCGCCACCCGGTTGCGATGGCCGGCGTGCGCATCGAGCAGGGCACGGATATGGGTGCGCTCGACCTCGGCCAGCGGCTGCGCGGCAGACAGCGCCGGCAGCGCCACCGTGGGCAGATGCAGGTCGGCGGCGCGGATCACGCCGTCGCGGCAGGTCAGAACCGCGCGCTGCAGCAGGTTGCGTAGTTCGCGCACGTTGCCCGGGAAGTCGTAGGCCTGCAGCGTGGCCAGCGCGGCGGCGTCCAGCCGGCAGGCGCGGCGGGCGCCCGCCAGACGCTTCAGCAGGAATGCCGTCAAGCCCGGCAGGTCCTCGCGCCGTTCGCGCAGTGCGGGCAGGTTCACGTCGATGCCGGCCAGGCGGTAATAGAGGTCGAGACGGAAGCGTTTCTCGTCGACTTCGTCCAGCAGCTTGCGGTTGGTGGCCGACACCAGCCGCACGTCGGCCTTCAGCGTGTGGGTACCGCCGACACGCCTGAATTCCCCGGTTTCCAGCACCCGCAGCAGCTTGGCCTGCAGGCTCAGCGGAATCTCGGCCACCTCGTCGAGGAACAGGGTGCCGCCGTCGGCCAGTTCGAACAGGCCTTTTTTGAGGCCGCTGCTGCCCGAGAAAGCGCCGCGCTCGTGGCCGAACAGCTCGCTTTCGAACAGGGTTTCCGGCACCGCGGCGCAGTTGATCACGATGAAGGCGCCGCCGGCGCGCGCCGAGCGGGCGTGAATGAAGCGTGCGGCGAGTTCCTTGCCGACGCCGCTTTCGCCATACAGCAGGATCGACGCCTCGCTGTCGGCCACGCGCGCGAGGTTGTCCACGCAGGACAGAAACGCGGGCGACTGTCCCACCATCTGCATGGCGTCGCAGTCGGTTCCGGCATCGGCCTCCAGCGGGAAGAGCTGTTCGCCCAGGTAGCGCTCGCCATTCGCGCCGCGCAGCATATGGCCGCGAACACGGATGCGCTCGGGCTGGTCGTCGCCGTGGAAATGAATGTGCAGCACCTCGACCGCTTCGCCCGTTTCGAACAGCGCCTGGTGCGGGCATTGCTCGCCGTTTTCATGGCAGGGGCGGTTCGAGTGATGCGACACGGCATAGCAGTGCTGGCCGACGATGGCGGCCGGCGTGGTGCCGTAGGCTTCGCCATAACGCTTGTTGGCCGCAACGATGCGGTAGTCGCGATCGATCACCACAAAAGGCTGGTCGTTGGTGTCGATGAGTTCCTGCAACTCGAACTGGGGCATGGCAGACCTCGGGTCATGACTTTTGCGGAATTTGGCATGACAATGGTGTCATGTCAAATTGGCGGGCAGCTACAGATCCACGCGTTGGCGTGCGTCTGGCAGTGGCACGGCGCTTGCTGAATACATCGGACAACCTTCAAGGAGACAGCAAGTGGCACATATCGTGATTCTGGGCGCAGGCGTAGGCGGCATGACCATGGCGTATGAAATGCGCGAGCAGGCGCGGACGGAGGACAAGGTCACCGTCATTTCCAACCTGCCGTATTTCCAGTTCACCCCGTCCAACCCCTGGGTGGCGGTGAACTGGCGCACGCGCGACGACATCACGCTGCCGGCTGCGCCTTACCTGAACAAGAAGAACATCGACTTCATCGCCGTCGGCGCAGCGCGCGTACATCCCGGGAAGAACCAGGTCGAGCTCACCGACGGCAGGATCGTGGACTACGACTTTCTCATCGTTGCGACCGGGCCCAAGCTGGCGTTCGACGAAGTGCCCGGGCTGGGGCCGGACGGCCACACCCACTCGGTCTGCCAGGTCGAGCACGCCGTGAGCGCGGGCCGCGCATGGGACGAGTTCGTGCAGAACCCCGGCCCCATCGTGGTGGGCGCGGTGCAGGGCGCGTCCTGCTACGGCCCGGCGTACGAGTTCGCCATGATCATGGATACCGACCTCAAGCGGCGCAAAATCCGCGACCGTGTGCCGATGACCTACGTCACCGCCGAACCCTACATCGGCCACTTGGGGCTGGGCGGCGTCGGCGATTCCAAGGGCCTGCTCGAATCCGCCATGCGCGAACGCCACATCAAGTGGATCTGCAACGCCAAGGTCACCAAGGTCGAGGCCGGCAAGATGTTCGTCGCCGAGCACAACGACAAGGGCGAGGTGATCAAGGAGCACGAGCTGCCGTTTTCCTATTCGATGATGCTGCCCGCGTTCAAGGGCATCGACGCGGTATTCGGCGTCGAGGGGCTGACCAATCCGCGCGGCTTCATCAGCATCGACGCCCTCCAGCGCAATCCGACGTTTCCCAACGTCTATGCGGTGGGCGTCTGCGTTGCCATTCCGCCCGTCGAGGTCACCCCGGTGCCGACCGGCACGCCGAAGACCGGCTACATGATCGAGTCCATGGTCACTGCCACCTCGCACAATATCCGCGCCGTGCTCGACGGCCGCGAGCCTACCGAGAAAGCCACCTGGAACGCCATCTGCCTGGCCGATTTCGGCGATACCGGCGCCGCCTTCGTGGCGCTGCCGCAGATTCCGCCGCGCAACGTCAACTGGTTCAAGGAGGGCAAATGGGTGCACCTGGCCAAGGTCGCATTCGAAAAATACTTCATGCGCAAGATGAAAAAAGGCTCGACCGAGCCGCTCTACGAAAAATACGTGCTCGGCCTGATGGGCATCAAAAAGCTCAAGTGACGATTGCCTCCCGGCTCCTCCCTTAGCGCCTGCGGGCGCTTTTTTTGTGCCTGCTGGATCGGCGGCACGGCTATAATTCCGTGCTCCTGGCGCAGAGCCCTCCTCGCCACGATGCCGCGATGCCGAAGGACACCCCATGCTTTTGATGATCGAAAGGTAGCATTGGCCTTTCACCGGGTATCATGAAGAATCAAAAACAGGCTGGAAACCAAGTAAATACGTGATTCGCTGTCTCAACGCGTTTCATAAAATACTAGGGCACCGCAGAAAAAACCGGGTACATTACCGGGTACCAAAACCCGTACCCGGTGCCCGATATGCCATCACTGACCGACGCGAAATGCCGAAACGCCAAACCGACCGACAAGCCTCAACGGCTTGCCGATGGTGGCGGCCTGTTTCTCGAAGTGCGTCCGAGCGGCTCGAAGCTGTGGCGGTACCGCTATGAACTCCGCGACCACAAAGACGGCAAGCTGAAGGAGAACATGCTGGCGCTTGGCGATTACCCGACCGTGTCCCTTGCTGACGCCCGCAAGGGCCGCGATGCGGCGCGGGAGCTTGTGAAGCGCGGCATCCATCCCGCACATGTGCGGCAAGCCGAGAGGGCCGTACAAATCGCGGAGAATGCCGATACCTTCAAAGCCGTCGCGCTCGAATGGGTTGATCAGATTCAGGGCAAGGGGCGCACGGCGAAATACATCGCGCAAATCAAGCGGGATATGGATGTAGACGTATTCCCGACCATTGGCGCGCTGCCGTGCCGTAGCGTGACGCCCGCGCACCTTCTGGCGATCATCAAGCGCGTCGAAAAGCGCGCGCCTGTAACAGCCGGAAACCTTCGCCAGTGGTGCGGGGCGATCTTCCGCTATGCCATCGCCACCCTGCGCGCCGACACAGACCCGGCATCGGCGCTCAAGGGCGCGATTCATCGCCCCAAGGTCGAACACCACAAGCCCCTGAGCCGGGACGAAATCCCCGAGTTTTTGAAGGCGCTGGCCTCTTACCGTGGCAACAGGTCAACGGCGATTGCCCTGAATCTGTTGCTGTTGCTGTGGGTGCGCCCGAGCGAACTTCGTTTGGCCCGATGGGATGAATTCGACCTTGACGGCGCGGAGTGGCGCATCCCTGCCGAGCGCATGAAGATGCGGGCGCTTCACATTGTCCCGCTGCCCCCGCAGGCCGTGGCCTTGCTGCGCGAACTTGCGACCATCACCGGGGGGCGCGACTGGCTTTTTCCGAACACCCGCAACCCCCAGACCTACATGACTGGCACCACCACGAACCGCGCGCTCGAATACCTCGGGTATGGGGGGCGGTTTTCGTCTCACGGCTTCCGCTCTACGGCTTCGACCATTCTGAACGAAATGGGGTATTCGTCCGACGTGATCGAGCGCCAGCTAGCCCACAAGGAACGCAACCAAGTGCGGGCGAGCTACAACCACGCCCAATACCTGCCGGAGCGCCGCCAGATGCTCAGGGAGTGGGCGGACATGGTAGACGCTTGGGGGCGCGGCGATAACGTCGTGGCGGGCCGTTTCCGTGGTGATCAAGACCCGACGCGCTGGCAGCTTTACCGCGCCCGCGTCGGCGATACCGGGGTCAGGCTGATTTACGCCGACAGTATCGAGAAGGGCGCGGCATGAGTGAGACAGTCGAGCAAGTCGCCGCCCGTCTTGGCATCACGCCTGCCGAGCTTGAGCGCCGGATTGATGAGGCGCGGGCAGCGATACGGGGCAAGACGGCCGTGCCTGATCTGCCGCCGGGTTATGAGTCGGGCGCGTCTGTGCTGCGACTGCCCGACGCTCACGCTATGAAAATTGACCCGCGCGCGCTGTGGGTGAAGCCCGGCGAGAAGGGTCGCCCCGCTGTCGAGTCGCCGCTTGAAAAAGCCATCACCGCCGAAGAACGGCGCCGCTTTGATGTGACTGGCAACAGCCTGCGCGCTCAGTCTGCCCGCCGCGCTGCTGATGCCGCTACCGCCATCCACCGCGCCAAGGGTGACAAGACCCGCGCAGCCGTCGAGGACGCGGTAGCAGAGGGCGCGCGCAAACACACCATCCCCGGACGCGTGAAGAAATCGCCACGCCGCGTCAATCAGATTCTTGCCGCGTCAGAAAAAAAGAAATCACCGTAGCAAGAAAATAGCCGCCCCCATGTAGCGCCCGAAGATGGCCGTGTGTTCAACAACGCACGGCCACCAGAAAGGGCGCGACATGAAACACCGTATCGGCAACCACGCCGAGATTCTCAAAAACTTCGATGACTTCCCGGACGCTACCCGCGTCCGGCTTCCGGTCGTTTGTCTGCTGTTCGGCACGTCGCCCGCTACCGTCTGGCGTCGTGTGGGTGATGGCAAGATTCCGACCCCGCGCAAGGATGGCCGCATCACCTACTGGCTGGCCGGAGAGCTTCGCGCCAAGCTGGCGGAGGGCGCGCAGTGAACTACGCCACCGACCCCAACACCCGCCGCCCGTGGGCGCGAAAGTGGGAGCGCATCCTTGCCGCCTTCCTGTCTGGCCGTGGCTGGCACACGCTCGACGCGACGCGCGAACTCCACACCACCTGTCTACATTCGGACGTGTCCGGGCTTGAGGCCCGCGGCCTGCGATTCAGTCACGACCGCATTACCGTTGAAGGTTACGGCGGCGCAAAAACGGCCGTGACGCTCTACACGCTGTCGCCCGAGTCCTATTCCCTCGCGCATCGTTTGCTGGGCTTGGCTACCCCTCAGAACCCGCCGAAGGGTGATGTCCGCGCCTATTTGCTCGCCAGCACCGGGAGCCGCGCATGAGCATCCGGGTCATGACGAAGGTGTGGGACTGCCCAGACGTTGGGGGCGGCTCCGATCTGCTCGCGCTGCTGGCGCTTGCCGACTGGTCGGACGATGAGGGCCGATGCTGGCCGTCCGTTGCTGCTGTTGCCAAGAAAATCCGCCTTCAGCCCAGACAGGCGCAGCGCGTCATTCATCAATTGATCGAAGACGGCTTCGTTGTCGTGACCGGCAACAGCAGCGGCGGCGCACCCGGCATGACACGACAGTACCGCATCAACCTCAACCGGCTAACGGGTGTCTCCGGCGACACGGGTGTCATGGGAGACGGAGACGGGTGTCATGGAAGACGCGAGACGGGTGTCGTGGGTGACACCCAAACCACCATAGAACCATCAATAGAACCGTCAGTAAAACAATCGCCCCGCGCTGACGCACAGGGCAATCCATTGCCCGACTGGCTGGATGCTGACCTATGGGGGGGGTTTATCGGCCATCGTGAAGAACTCGGCAAATCGCTTACGCCTGTCGGCCAAATGGAAGCCTTGGCGGAACTCGACCGCCTGCGCGCCGATGGCAGCGATCCCGACATGGTTCTCTATCGAGCCATCAATTCCGACCGGGGCATCCTGCTGCCGGTCGTCCACCATGGCCACGCCGGCCACCTGTAATGAAAGGAAACCGCATGAACCTGAAAACCATTTCCGCCGCACTCGACGCCGCCAAGGCCGAAGTCGGCACGATTCAACAACGACTCGCCGACGCCACCACGCGTCGCGACGGCCTGCTGGCCGAAGTCCAGGGTATAGACACTGCCATTGACGGCGCGGAGCTTGCCCACGCTGCCGCGCTGGCTGCCGTCGAACTCGGGGAAGCGGACAGCACCAAGGACACCGCCGCCGCCTTGGATGCTGCCCGCGCTGCCGAATCGCGCAAGCCCGAGTTGATCCAACAGCGCCGCACAGCCGACGCCGTGATTGATGGCCTGACCCGGCGCCATGCCGAAGCGCACGGCCGATACGTCGCCCTGAACGAACAGCACCGGGCCGCGCAAGTCACCTACATGGAAGACCGGGCACAGCAGGCAATGGACAGCGCGCGCGACGCCATCGCCCAAGTGGCGAACGCCGTCGCCGAAGCTGCTGCTGTCCGCCGGGTTCTCGAATCCATCGGCGGACGCTGGAACCTCGGCAGCATCGAAATCGGCCAGTACAGCCCGATCTTCAACCCCAGCCATGCGGCAGTCGAACTGATGGCCGCCGCCCTTCACAACGAAATCGCTTAAGGAGACCGACGCCATGTCAACCGCAACCGTTTACCGTGATGGCAAACCCATCCGCACCACCACCCTGACCGCCGACCAAGCTGCGAACTTCGTGATCCTCGCGAATGCCGTGCGTGACGCCCAGAACGTCATGCGCAACAAGCCGGAGATGGACGCCGACGGCGACGCCCTCAAGGGTGTCACCCACGATGCCAACGTGCCGTACAGCGAGAGCCACCCCGACGACATTTACGGTGTGTTGCCGCGCCTCGCCGAACTGCTCGGCAAGCATGCCCGCGCCGTCTACCCGCACCTTGACGAAGCGGTGAACGGCGAAGTCCTGCGCAACGCCGACGGCACTCCCAAGCACGGCCTGCTGCTGGTACACAAGAACACGCCGGTTCCTGTGCCCTACCATCCTGCCGCCGCGATGGCATCGCAGGCGACCACGCTGGGGATGCTGCCGACCGATGGCTTGAAGTTCGATTACTCCGAGTTGACCGACACCGGCCCGGCTGCTGTCACTGAATCGGGCGGGGCCAAAGTGGGCGGCTTCGCCATGCCCGTGATCCGCGCACACGTCCGTTGGCGCGCTTGATCGAGTCGGGACAGGGGAAGGCATGGGCAAGGCGAAAAAAACCGCTCCAATCGAATCCTACGGGGCCGGAGACGCTACCAACGAAGACGGCTTCGTGTTCGATGGCGCAACAGGCTTGCCCGTGCCCCCCACCCCCACCAAGCGGGAGAAATTCATTCCGCTGTCCACGCTCGACGATGTGAAGGTGGAACTCGCGCGCCTGTACCGGCAGACCAAGGCCGGGAAGGTGGCGACCACCGATGCGTCACGGCTGGCGTTCATCCTGAACAGCTTGGGCCGGGTGATCGTGGACGCCGATCTTGAACAGCGCATCGCTGCGCTGGAACAGTCAACAGACGAAGGGGAATAACTGTGAATCTTGGGTCTCGAATCGCTGCGCTTGAGGCGCGGCAACGTGAACGCGAAGCCGCCGACGCGCCGCTCTACCGGCAGCACGCCGACCGCGATGAAGACGGCAACGTCATCGCATGCGAGCGGATGGTATTCCCGCGCAACCCGCCCGGACTGGACACGCTCGGGCCACTGGCTGCTGCCGCCGCCGCGATGGTGCGCGAACCGTTCAGCCGCTCGACGTGCTCTTACTCCGAATGCAATCACCGGGGGACGTGCCGGGCTGATGGCAGGGCGACAAGCTGGGGGGCGACATCATGATCCACGGGATGATCGTCGGCGACCGCGAGACCATCGCCAAGCTCGGGAAAACGAAGGAACGGGCGCGCGATGGCGTCAAAAAAACCATCGTCAACCTGACGCTTGAACTGTTGCGCAGGGTGAAGGCCGATAAGCTGTCCGGACAAGTCCTGAACGTCCGCACCGGCCTCTTGCGCAGGCGCACGCACCACCGGGTCACTGAATCCGGCAGCCGGATCGAAGGCATCGTCGGAAACAACGCCGAATATGCCCGCGCGCATGAGCTTGGCTTCAAAGGCCCGGTATCGGTGAAAGCCCACCTGCGGCAAATCAAAGAGGCATGGGGCAAGCCTTTGAAGGCGGCGAAGAAAATTCAGGTCAAGCCGCACACCCGGCAAGTGGAACTCCCTGCCCGCTCTTTCTTGCGGTCAGCGCTCGCCGACATGGAACCGAAAATCCGCGATGAACTGCGGGAAACACTGAGACACGAAATGAAAGGACTTTTATGAACAGCAACAACGACATCGACGTAAAACTTGGCGCCGACTTCGGCGAACTCGACAAGGGTATGGACGCCGCCGCCAACGTCGTCAAGATCAAGTCGGATCGGGTCAACGAAATCCTGCGCAAGAACGCACAGGAAACCGCCTCCATCGCGCGTAAGCAGGCCCAGCAGATGGAGGAACAGGCCCGCAAGCAGGCCGAGGCTGTCGAGCGCGCCACCAAGGAAAGCGCCGACCGGATGGCGAACATCGGCCGCGATCTGCAAAGCCGCATTGTCGGCATGTTCTCGCTGGGCGCCATCGTCGGATTCGTCAACCAGACCAAGCAGGCAGTTACCGAAGCCGAGGCGTCGTATCGTGGTCTTGAGGCTGTGGCCAACTACACGGGCGTCGGCATCGGTGCCGCGATGAAGGCTGCCGGCGACCTTGCCGCCGATGGCTTGATGAGTACGGCCGAAGCGTCGAAGTCGCTGCAAAACCTGTTGTCGCGCGGCTACTCGCTCGAACAGGCGATGAACACCCTGACCCGCCTGAAAGATGCCGCCGCCTACAACCGGCAAGCCAACCTCGAAATGGGCGAGGCCGTGCTGAACGCGACCGAGGGTTTGAAAAACGAAAACTCGATCCTCGTCGATAACGCGGGCGTCACGAAAAACGTGGCGAAAATGTGGGATGAGTACGCCGCCGCCCACGGCAAGACCGCGAACAACCTGACCCAAGCCGAGAAGATTCAGGCCGAGTACAACGGCGTGATGGCGGAAACCGAGGCGCAAGTCGGCAACGCCGCCAAGGCGTCCGAAGGTTTGCAGGGCAAGAGCGCGCGGTTGGCCACGCAATTCAACAACATGAAGGTGTCCATCGGCGAGAAGCTGACGCCCGCCTTCATGCTGTTGGCGGACATCGCTGGCTGGGTGATGACCAAGTTCGACACCTTCACCCGCCTGATCCAGATCAGCGGCGCCCAGATCGGCAAGTGGGGCGCCGATGTCGCCGCGGTATTCAACGCCGTCACGAATTGGGACTTCTCCAACCTACGCGGCCAGCTCGCGTCGAATGCCACCGTCCTGAGCGACATGGTGGACGACATCATGACGGCCAAGCCGGGTTCGAGCTTCGCCGCGGCGCCCGACACCGGGAAACGCAAAGGACCGGAAGCCGCACCGCCGCCCGGCAAGAGCGGCGGCAAGGCAAAGAATACCGGCGGCTCGGATGACGTGTTCGACAATGGCTCATTCATCACGCCCGACAGAGGCGTGGCCGACTTCATCCGTCAGCAATACGACGCGGTGAACGGCCTACAGGGCGAAATCGTGCGCGAGGCGCAGCACGCCGCCGCCAAGGTGGCCGAGGCGCAAAAGAAGTCCGCCGAACAGCGCAAGCAAGTCGAATGGCTGTGGGCGCAGGACGCCGCCGCCGCTCAGCTTCATCAGGTAGACGCCGCCGAACAGGCCGCGCATCAACAGGTGGAAATGGGGCTGTTGACCAAGGCGGAACTGTTGGCCGCTGAACAGGAATTTGAGCAGCGCCGCTACGAAATCCAATTGCAAGCATTGAACGATCGCCTTGCGCTGTTTGCGGCCGACCCCAGCGCTGACCCGGTGGCCAAGGCGCAAGCGCTTATCGCCATCGAAGAACTGGAACGCCAGCACCAATCCAACATCGCGGCGATCCGCACCGAGGCACTTGCCGAACAGTTCGACCCGATGCGCGCCGCGTATCAGTCACTCGAACAGAACATGGCCGGGACGCTTCAACGACTGTTCACCCTGCAAACCAGCCTTGGCGGCGCGCTGAAATCACTGTGGCAGGGCGTGACCAACGCCATCGCCGGGGAGTTCGCCAAGATGACCGCGAAGATCATCATGGAAAAGATCAAGATGCTGGTCTTCGGCAAATCCGCCGCGATGTCTGAAATCTCGGCCGCATCTGCCAAGGCGGGCGCGAACGGTGTGGCCTCATGGGCTGCCGCGCCGTGGCCGATCAACATCGGTGCCCCGGCGTTCGGCGCGGCAATGGCGGCATCGGCGCTTGCCTTTGCGCCGGCAGCCAGCTTCGCCGTTGGCGCATGGGAGTTGCCCGGCGACATGGTGGCCAAAGTCCACAAGGGCGAAACCATCCTGCCCAAAACCTTCGCCGAAGACTTCCGCGAGAACGGCGGCAGCCTTGGTGGCGGCTCACGCGGCGGGGACATTACAATCAATATCCATGCGATGGACGGGCAGGATGTGCGGCGCGTGCTGCTCGACAACAGCCGGCACGTGGCCGAGGCGATCAAGGAACATGTGAGGGGGTTTGGCGAATGAGCGAAGTGTTTATTTTTCCCGACCGCATGGAGCGGCAGTGGCGGGTTTTTGAGGCCGACACGCGCGGCGCGCTGGCTGACTTGGGGTGCGATCGTGACACGGTGGACGCGACCGCACGCAATCTAAAGCCGGTCTTCATGAAGCACGCGCGCGACGAGAGTTTTACAGTTGTCCCGGACAACCGGGAGGCGGCAGTTGCCGCGGTCAACGCTTGGGTAAAGGGACTTGTAACCGGGTTGCTTGTTGAGGTCGCCTTACGCGAGGCGGAGCTTATTCTATTGCGCGGAGAGAGGCTGCCGTGAAACTCGCTGACCGTATCGCCCGTCTTGAGTCAAGGTATCGTTCAGCGGCACCCGACCCGTTCACCGATGGCGTACTGGATCGGCTCACCGACGCCGAGCTTCACGAACTCAGCGACCTGTTCCGGCACAACGGGGCCGAAGAATTTAAAGACCTGCCGGCGGATGTGCACGCCCGCGCGATGGAGCTTCTGTCCACTGCTCGACAGCGCAGCGATCCGGCACCGTGGCCCGCGAGCAGTGCGCCGGGCTACGACGCGATGGCGTCCATCCGCGAGCTGTATGAAGCATCTCAAGCCCGTCTTCTCGGCGCTGCGCACCACTGTCACCCGGGTGAAATGGTGCGCGCCGAAAATTGGGAAATTATCAAACCGAGGCACAAAACATGAAACGCTTTCTTTCGGTGGCCGGAATTCTGTTGACGGCGGGCTGCGCCAGCACCGGGGTTCAGGTTGATCCGGGCAAGATGTCCACTTTCGAGCGCGGCATCACCACGCGCGCCGAGGTCGAGGCATCGCTCGGCCGGCCAACGATGGTTCAGACCCTACAGGACGGCAAGGTGGTCATCACCTACACCTACGCCGATGCTCGGGTGCGCCCCGCGTCCTTTATCCCGGTGGTCGGGCTGCTTGCTGGCGGCAGCGATGTCCGGGCCGATTCCGTGTCGATCTTCTTTGACGCGCAAGGGCGCCTCGAATCAACCCAGAGCACTACCAGCGAATACGGTACGGGCGTCGGGCTTTCGGCAGGCAACCCGTGCCCGTAGACTTCACCAGAGATAGGCGGGCTTATCCGGCTGCGCGGGGAGGGGCGCGGGTAATGCGGTTGCTGTAAATCCGACCCCCTAAAACATTGAAATCCGCACTGCTACCCGCGCACACTGGCGGGGTAGCTTCCTTTCGGGCTCACCCGTTCATGCGGGAACTCTCCCGGCCATCACACGATGCGCCGGGATTTTTTTTGGCTTCCGCTACCACCGTGGTAGCCGTTCATCTTGCGCGTCGGCGCGGTGCTTGCGATGCTGTCCGCATGGCAATTCCGCCACGCACAGGGAGCCGCAAAATGTTTGTTCAGCCCAACCTCGCAACCCGACTCAACGCCATCTTCCCCAGCCTCACGCCTGACGAAATCGGGATCATGTTGGAAATGGCCGAAGCCTTCGCGGATGAACCCGGAGAGCTTTCGCTGTGCCTCGCCGAGCAGGTCGAAATGGCCGAACAGCGCATCATTCGTGATGCGCTACAGGGGCGCGGCCTACGGTGATTACCTGCGAGCGGATTACACAGCGTTAGCGGTATAGGCCCAATATCAAGCCGATTATCACTATCAAGCGAGAAGCCACGCAGGCCAAGGCCATATAACAGGCTCGGGCATTGAGCGCCAGCCGACGCTCGCGGTCGTCCCTGAAGCCGTTGTACGGGTCGGGTTTGAAGTGGCGCGGCATGTCGTTTCCTTTTCTGAAATGATCGATGCCTCAGTGTGCCGACTACGCGAAGTGGTTTCACGGGGGGTAAAACTTCCGGCCAAGCGCCGGGATTTTCGCCCGGCATCCCGTGTTAAAACACTCCCGGCAAGGCGGCGGCAATGGGGTAAAATTCTTCTTATCCAATGGGTACCCGGAGCGGGGTACCAACGAAAAAACCGGGTACATTTCCGGGTACCAAATCAGCGGGGCAGGCTTGGCCCCTTTATATTTCAAGGGGTTACAGGTTTTATGCTGCTGATGATCGACAACTACGACAGCTTCACCTACAACCTCGTGCAGTATTTCGGCGAGCTGGGCGAGGACGTCAGGGTCGTCCGCAACGACGAAATCGACCTCGCCGGCATCGCCGCCATGAAGCCCGACCACATCGTCGTCTCGCCCGGCCCCTGCACGCCCAACGAGGCAGGGGTGTCGGTGCCGCTGATCCGGGAATTCGCCGGCAAGGTGCCCATCCTCGGCGTCTGCCTCGGCCATCAGAGCATCGGCCAGGCCTTCGGCGGCAGGATCGTGCGCGCCAAGGAGCTGATGCACGGCAAGACCTCGATGATCCACCACACCGACACGGGCGTATTCAAGGGCCTGCCCAATCCTTTCCGCGCCACCCGCTACCACTCGCTGGTGATCGAGCGCGAATCGCTGCCGGATTGCCTGGAAATCACCGCGTGGACCGATGACGGCGAGATCATGGGGGTGCGCCACAAGACGCTGCTGGTGGAGGGCGTGCAGTTCCATCCCGAATCCATCCTCACCGAACACGGCCACGCCATGCTGGCGAACTTCCTGAAGGAGCGGGCGTGATGCAATACAAGGACCTGCTGACGCTCCTGATCGAGCGCCACGACCTGCCGCACGACACCATGCTCGGCGCGATGCGCGCGCTGATGGGCGGCGAATGGACGCCCGCGCAGATCGCCGGCTTCCTGATCGCGCTGCGCATGAAGGGCGAAACCGTGGCCGAGATCGCGGCCGCCGCCGACGTCATGCGCGAGCTGTCGGTCAAGGTGCCGCTCGCCGGCGTCGACCACCTGGTCGACACCTGCGGCACCGGCGGCGACGGCGCCCACACCTTCAATATTTCCACCGCTGCGGCCTTCGTCGCGGCGGCGTGCGGCGCGCGCGTGGCCAAGCACGGCGGGCGCTCGGTGTCGTCCACCTCGGGCAGCGCCGACGTGCTGGAAGCGCTGGGGGTGAACGTCAACCTGGCGCCGGAAAAGGTCGCCGAGGCGGTGAAATCCATCGGCGTCGGCTTCATGTTCGCGCCCAACCACCACAGCGCGATGAAGCACGCCGCCCCGGTGCGGCGCGAGCTCGGCGTGCGCACCCTGTTCAACCTGCTCGGCCCGATGACCAATCCGGCCGGCGCGCCGAACCAGGTCATGGGCGTGTTCAGCCGCGAACTGACCGGCACGCTGGCCCGGGTGCTGCAGGCGCTGGGCAGCCGCCACGTGCTGGTGGTCCACGCTGAAGAGGGACTGGACGAGATCAGCCTCGCCTCGCCCACTTACGTTGCCGAACTGAAGGACGGCCATGTATCGGAATACGAACTCGAGCCCGGGCTGTTCGACCTGCCGCAGGTCGAAGCGAGCGAACTGGTGGTGAACGGCAAGGACGAGGCGGTCGAGATGCTGCTCGCCGCGCTGGAAAACCGCCACGCGGGCGCCGCCGCCATCGTCGCGCTCAACGCCGGCGCAGCCGTATATGTATCGGGCCGCGCCGCCAGCCTGATGGACGGCGTGGCGCAGGCGCAGCATGCGATTGCCAGCATGGCCGCGCGCGACGTCCTCGAACACTACCGCCGCTTTAGCCAGTCATGAGCGACATCCTGGAAAAGATCCTCGCCACCAAGCGCACTGAAATCGACGCCGGAATGGAGGCTGTGCCGCTGGGCGAGATGCGCGCGCGTGCCGAGGCCACCCTACCGCCGCGCGATTTCGTCGGCGCCCTGCGCGCCAAGCTCGCCGCCGGGCAGCCCGCAGTCATCGCCGAAATCAAGAAGGCCAGCCCCTCGAAAGGCGTGATCCGTCCCGACTTCCATCCGGCCGAGATCGCCGCCAGCTACGAAGTGGGCGGCGCCGCATGCCTGTCGGTGCTCACCGACCACGACTATTTCCAGGGCAGCGCCAAGTACCTGATGCAGGCGCGCGCCGCGTGCAGCCTGCCGGTGCTGCGCAAGGATTTCATCATCGATCCCTACCAGGTCTACGAAGCGCGCTCGATGGGGGCGGACTGCATTCTGCTGATCGTCGCCGCGTTTGCCCCCTCTCCCTTGAGGGGAGAGGGTGACGCATTTGACTTAAGGCACATGCAGGCGCTGGAAGCGCTGGCGCACGAACTGGGCATGGCGGTGCTGGTGGAGTCCCACAACGCCGAAGAACTCGACGCCGCGCTGCAGCTGACGACGCCCTTGCAGGGCATCAACAACCGCAACCTGCGTACCTTCGAGGTGAAACTCGACACCACGCTGACGCTGCTGCCTAAAATCGGTGGCGAGCGCATCGTCATCACCGAATCCGGCATCCTCGCGCCGGCCGACGTCGCCAAGATGCGCAGCCAGGGCGTCAACGCGTTTCTGGTGGGCGAGGCCTTCATGCGTGCGGACGACCCGGGCGCAGAACTCGCGCGGCTGTTCGCCTGAACCGGCCTCAAGCAAAAGGCGTGTAGGAGCGGCGCCCTCGCCGCGATTTTCGCACCGGTGCAAGCTCCACGGCATCGGGCCGAGGGCGGCCCTCCTACATGCGCGTTAGCGCTTGCCCCCGAACAAACTCCCCAGCACGCCGCGGATAAGCGCGCGCCCGATCTGGCTGCCGATCACGCGCGCGGCGGACTTCGCTATCGCCTCGACCGCGCCTTCGCGGCGCCTGCCGCGTCCGCCCAGAATGTCCCCCCAGCACCAGCACCAGCACCTCGCCGACACCGAGTCGTCACCGGCGATCGCACAATCAATAGAAGCGGATGCTAATGTTCCGGCTATCATCAAGGGATTGCGACAACAGGGGCATATCGTGACAGCGGAACGGCAGGGGCATGAAATCGTCATCGTGGGCGGCGGCGCGGGTGGGCTGGAACTGGCCACCCGGCTGGGCAACAAACTCGGCAAGGGCAGGCACGCGCACATCACCCTGATCGACGCCTCGCCCTCGCACCTGTGGAAACCCTTGCTGTACGAAGTCGCGGCGGGCAGCCTCGATTCCTATGCCGAGCGCCTCGAATACCTGGCGCAGGGGCACTGGCACCATTTCACCTTCCGCCTCGGCCGCATGGACGGCCTCGACCGCGCGCGCCAGGAAGTCAGCGTGGCTCCGACGTTGGATGAAAACGGCGTCGAGATCATCCCGCGCCGCAGCTTTCACTACGACACGCTGATCATCGCGGTGGGCTCGGTCGGCAACGACTTCGGCGTGCCGGGGGTGAAGGAATACTGCATCATGCTCGATACCCCCGAGCAGGCGCGCGAATTCCATCGCCGCCACATCAACGCCTGCCTGCGCGCCAACACCCAGGCCGAGGCCGTCGCACCCGGCCAGCTCACCGTCGGCATCGTCGGCGCCGGCGCCACCGGCGTCGAACTCGCCGCCGAACTGCACGACACCACGCGCGAGCTGTCGGCCTACGGCATGGACAACATCGAGCCCGACAAGAGCCTGAAGCTGCTCCTCGTCGAAGCCTCCGACCGCATCCTGCCGGGGCTGCCGCCGCGCCTGTCGGCCGCAGCGGCAGAGCGTCTGGCCGAGCTGGGGGTGGAAATGCACACCAAGGAGCGCATCGTCGAGGTGCGCCCCGACGGCATGCTTACCGCCGACGGCCAATTTATCCCGGCGAGCATGATGGTGTGGTCGGCCGGCATCAAGGCGCCGGATTTCCTGAAGGACATCGACGGCCTGGAAACCAACCGCATCAACCAGCTGGTGGTGCGGCCGACGCTGCAGACCACGCGCGACGACAACATTTTTGCGTTCGGCGATTGCGCGGCCTGTGCCTTGCCGGACGGCACCGGCTTCGTGCCGCCGCGTGCGCAGGCCGCGCACCAGCAAGCCGCGATGCTGGTGAAGTCGATCTGCCGCCGCTTCCACGGCAAGCCGCTGCCCGAGTATGTCTACCGCGACTACGGTTCGCTGGTCGCGCTCGGCCGCTTCACCCCGGTCGGCAACCTGATGGGCGCGTTGACCGGCGGCAGCATCATGATCGAAGGCACCCTTGCGCGCCTGGTGTACTGGTCGCTGCACAAGATGCACGAGATCGCGCTGCACGGCTGGATCAAGACCTCACTCACCACCTACGCCCATTTCATCAGCACGCCGACGCGGGCGAGGATCAAGCTGCACTGATTATTGATCGTTCCACAACCACGCCGCGCCGCGCACCCCGCTGGAATCGCCGTGTTGCGGCGGCACCAGCTTCGTGTCGACGCGATCGGTAAACACATAGCGCGGCCACAGGCGCGGCACGGTGTCGTACAGGCGGTCGATGTTGGAGAGCCCGCCGCCGAGCACGATGACGTCGGGGTCGATCAGGTTGATGACGCCGGCGAGCGCCCGCGCCAGCCGTTCCTCGTAGCGCGCCAGCGTCGCGCTGCAGGGGCCGTAACCCGCGTTCGCCAGTTGCACGATCTCGTGCGCGGGAAGCTCCTCGCCGCCGTAGCGCACGTGGTCGGCGGCCAGCGCCGAGCCCGACAGCCAGGTTTCGATGCAGCCTTTTTTGCCGCAGTAGCAGGCAACCGCGGCGTCGAGTTCGCGCGGGCTCGGCCAGGGATGCAGGATGGCTTCGCCGGTGGCGGGATGCTGGCCGGTGCCGTTGCGGTCGGCCTGGGTGTGGGCGAATTGGAAGTAGGGCAGGGGGCTGTGTCCCCATTCGCCGGCGATGGCGTTGGCGCCATTCAGCACATGGCCGCGTACCACCACGCCGCCGCCGACGCCGGTGCCGAGGATCACGCCGAAGACCGTATCCACTCCGGCGGCGGCGCCGTCGGTGGCTTCCGACAGCGCAAAGCAGTTGGCGTCGTTGGCGAGCCGCACATTTCGATTCAGCGCGCGTTCGAGGTCTTCCTGCAAGGGCTGGCCGTTGAGGCAGGTCGAGTTGCAGTTCTTCATCCGGCCGCTCGCGGGCGAAATGGCGCCGGGGGTGCCGATGCCGACGCTGCCGCTCCGCCCGAGTTCGAACTCGGCCTGATGCACCAGCGCGGCGACCGCGGCCACGGTGGCGAGGTAATCGTTCTGCGGGGTCGGCACGCGGCGGCGCAGGACTTCGCGGCCGGTGGCGTCGAGCGCGACGAGTTCGATTTTGGTGCCGCCGAGGTCGATGCCGAAGCGGAGGGAGGGGGCCGAAATGCTAGAATCGCGCATTATTTTTGCGTTGGAATCGACATGGCAGGACATTCGAAATGGGCCAACATCCAGCACCGCAAGGGGCGCCAGGATGCCAAGCGCGGCAAGATATTCACCAAGCTTATCAAGGAAATCACCGTGGCCGCCAAAATGGGCGGCGGAGACCCCGCGATGAACCCGCGGCTGCGGCTGGCGATCGAGAAGGGCAAGGCCGAGTCGTTGCCGAAGGACAACATCGAGAATGCGATCAAGCGCGGCACCGGTCAGCTCGAAGGCGTGAACTATGAGGAAGCGCGCTACGAAGGCTACGGCATCGGCGGCGTCGCGGTGATGGTCGACTGTCTCACCGACAACAAGACGCGCACCGTTGCCGACGTCCGCCACGCCTTCGTCAAGCACGGCGGCAACATGGGCACCGACGGCTGCGTGGCGTTCCAGTTCAAGCACTGTGGCCAGATCATCCTGGAGCCGGGCGCGAGCGAGGAGGCGGTGATGGAAGCCGCGCTCGACGCCGGCGCCGACGACATCATCCCCAACGAGGACGGCTCGATCGAGGTGCTGACCTCGCCCGACCCCAAGGCCTTCGAGGCGGTGAAGGAGGCATTGGAAAAAGTCGGCTTCAAGCCAGCGGTCGCCGAGATCACCATGCGTCCCGAGACCGAGACCGAACTCGCCGGTGACGACGCGGCGAAGATGCAGAAAATCCTGGACGCGCTCGAAAGCCTCGACGACGTGCAGGAGGTCTACACCAACGCCGTATTGCCGGAGTAAAATCGCAAGCCAAATCCAGAGAAGGGGTCGCGCATGGATTACCACGGTCGTATCACTTCCGAGCCAGGCAAGCGCGGCGGCAAACCCTGTATTCGCGGGCTCAGAATAACGGTCTACGATGTGCTTGAGATGCTGGCGGCAGGAAAGACCCACGAGGCAATTCGTGCCGATTTTCCTGAGCTCGATGCCGACGATATTCTGGCTTGTCTCGCCTTTGCGGCAGACCGGGAGCGTCAGCTTGCATCGGTGCACGGATGAAGCTGCTGCTTGACGAAAACCTGTCCAGACGTCTTGTGCCTTTTTTGCAGGAAGCCTATCCGGGATCGAGTCAGGTGTGGCAGCACGCTGGCCAGCACGACTATGTGCTGGTGACGCGTGATGCGGATTTTTACGATTTGAGCCTTACCCGCGGCGCACCGCCAGCCGTGTTGTGGCTGCGTATCAACAACCCAGACAAGTCCGAAGTGCTGCGCTTATTGACTGACCGTCGGGACGCCATTCGCGAAGCGTTTGCAGCAGGCGCGACGTGTGTCGAGTTGTGGCCTTGAGCCGCATACTGGGCATCGATCCCGGTCTGCGCCTCACCGGCTTCGGCGTGATCGAACAGACCGGCCAGAAGCTGGCCTACGTCGCCAGCGGCGTGATCAAGAGTGGCGAGGGCAGCCTGCCGCAACGGCTGGGTGTGCTGTTCGCCGGGCTGAACGAGGTGATCGGCACCTACCAGCCCGATACCTGCGCAGTCGAAATCGTCTTCGTCAACGTCAACCCGCAGTCGACGCTGCTGCTCGGGCAGGCGCGCGGTGCGGCGATCTGCGCCGCGGTAAGCAACGAGCTGACGGTGGCGGAATACACTGCGCTGCAGATCAAGCAGGCCGTGGTCGGCCACGGCAAGGCCGCCAAGGAGCAGGTGCAGGAGATGGTCAAGCGCCTGCTGGCGCTCCCTGTCGCGCCCACCGCCGACGCCGCCGACGCGCTCGCCTGTGCCATCACCCACGCGCACGGCAGCCGGCTGGGCGCGCACTCCACCGCAGGCTATCGCGTCAAAGGCGGGCGGCTGGTATGAGCCCCGCCCCATCGCCTTGTGAGCCTTCGCGCGAACGCCTGGCCAATCCGTTTGTGCGCTACCTGCTGGCCACGCGCCCTGCCTTTCTCAGCATCACGCTGGCCGGCTGTCTGCTGGGTTTTGCCACGGCTGACGCGGACGGCGCAGCGTTCGGCTGGGGGCGCGCGCTGGCCACGCTGTCGCTGACCATGCTGGCGCACGCCGGCATCAATGTGCTCAACGATTACTGCGATCATCTGAACGGCAGCGACGCGCGCAATACGCAACGGATCTATCCCTACACCGGCGGCAGCCGCTTCATCCAGAACGGCGTGCTGACCCCACGCCAGGTGCTGGGCCTTGCCGTGGCGCTGTTCGCCGTCACCATCGCTGGCGGGCTGTGGCTGCTCAGCGTGGCCGGGGCCGGCTTGTTCTGGATCGGCCTCGCCGGCCTCGCCATCGGCTGGGCCTATTCTGCGCCGCCGCTGCAATTGAACAGCCGCGGCGTCGGCGAGCTGTGCGTGGCGGCAGGTTTCCTGCTTGTCGTCGCGGGTGCGGACTACGCGCAACGCGGCGCGTTCGCGCCGCTGCCCTGGCTGGCGGGCGCGCCTTTTGCGCTGCTGGTTGCCGGCGTGCTCTACATCAACCAGTTTCCCGATCGCGAGGCCGACCGCGCCAGCGGCAAGCTCCACTGGGTGGCGCGGTTGCAGCCCGCGGCCGCCGCGTGGGGCTATAGCCTGATTCTGCTGCTGGCCGCGCTGAGCTTGTTGGGCGGCGTCTTGTCCGACGCGCTGCCGCTCGCCTCGCTCGTGGCACTGGCCGCGCTGTTGCCCGCCGGCGTGGCGGCGCGCCAGTTGCTGCGTTTTTCCGCCACCCCCGAGCGCCTTGCGCCGGCGATCAGGCTCACGCTGTTCGCTGCGCATGCGCAGCCCTTGCTGCTTGCGGCTATTCTGTTGTCGTCTGGAGATTTCCCATGATCGGTCGCGCCAAATGATCGGACGTATTTGCGGCACGCTCGCTGCCAAACAGCCACCCCAGGTGCTGGTCGACGTGAACGGCGTCGGCTACGAAATCGACGTGCCGATGAGCACCTTCTACAACTTGCCTGCAATCGGCGAAAAGGTCAGCCTGCTCACCCATCTGGCGATCCGCGAGGATGCGCACCTGCTGTACGGATTCGGCAGCGAGACCGAGCGTGCGGCGTTCCGCGAGCTGCTGAAGGTGTCCGGCATCGGCGCCAAGACTGCGCTGTCGGTGTTGTCCGGGCTGTCGGTCAACGACCTGGCGGCGGCGATCGCCGCGCAGGAGATCGGCCGCATCGTCAAGGTTCCGGGTATCGGCAAGAAAACCGCCGAGCGCCTGCTGCTCGAACTCAAGGGCAAGCCCGTGTTTGCCGGCGCGATTTCCGCGGTGGCGGGCGAGAGCAGCGTGTCGGACGACGTGCGCCAAGCCTTGCTGGCATTGGGCTACAACGACAAGGAAACAGGGCTGGCGATGCAGAAGCTGCCCGCTGATCTTCCTGTGTCGGATGCGATCCGCCAGGCGCTGAAGTTGCTGTCCAAGGGGTAAGATTCACCCATGATCGAAACCGACCGCCTCATCGCCCCCGCCGCCGTCAACCCGCAGGAAGAACAGATCGAGCGTGCGCTGCGTCCGCGCACGCTGGCCGAATACGTCGGCCAGGCGAAGGCGCGCGAGCAGCTCGAAATCTTCATCCATGCCGCGCGCAACCGCAGCGAGGCGCTCGACCACGTGCTGCTGTTCGGCCCGCCGGGCTTGGGCAAGACCACGCTGGCGCACATCATCGCGCGCGAGATGGGGGTCAACCTGCGCCAGACTTCGGGGCCCGTGCTCGAACGCGCGGGCGACCTCGCGGCCTTGCTCACTAACCTGGAACCGCACGACGTGCTGTTCATCGACGAGATCCATCGTCTGAGCCCCGTGGTGGAAGAGGTGCTGTACCCCGCGCTGGAGGATTTCCAGATCGACATCATGATCGGCGAAGGCCCGGCGGCGCGCTCGGTCAAGCTCGACCTGCCGCCGTTCACCCTGGTCGGCGCGACCACCCGCGCCGGCATGTTGACCAACCCGCTGCGCGACCGCTTCGGCATCGTGGCCAGGCTGGAATTCTATTCGGCGGAAGA
This sequence comes from Gammaproteobacteria bacterium, assembly GCA_018820765.1. Taxonomy (GTDB): domain Bacteria; phylum Pseudomonadota; class Gammaproteobacteria; order Burkholderiales; family Thiobacillaceae; genus Thiobacillus. Next base: position 100,834 of record JAHJNN010000016.1, on the reverse strand, counting down.
GCTCGGCTTCATCGTGCACCGTTCGGCGGGCCTCTTGCAGATGAACCTGGACGAGGCCGGCGCGCTGGAAATCGCGCGCCGTTCGCGCGGCACCCCGCGCATCGCCAATCGTCTGCTGCGCCGCGTGCGCGATTACGCCGAAGTGAAGGCGGACGGCCAGGCCACCGGCGCCGTGGCCGATGCGGCGCTGGTGATGCTCGACGTGGACCGGGCCGGGCTCGATGTGATGGACCGCAAGCTCCTGTCGGCGGTGGTCGAGAAATTCATGGGCGGTCCGGTCGGGCTGGACAACCTCGCCGCCGCAATCGGCGAGGAGCGCGACACCATCGAGGACGTGCTCGAACCCTTCCTCATCCAGCAGGGCTACCTGCAGCGCACCCCGCGCGGTCGTATCGCCACGCCGCTGGCGTATCGCCACCTCGGCATCGCACCGTCCGGCGAACCCGGCGCGGAGCTGTTCTGACGATGGTGCTGTTTTGATCATGGCATTCAGCTGGCCGGTCCGCGTCTACTGGGAAGACACCGATGCGGGCGGGGTGGTGTACTACGCCAACTATCTCAAGTTCATGGAACGCGCGCGCAGCGAATGGCTGCGCGCATTCGGCTTCGAGCAGGATCAGTTGCGCGACGAGGCGGGCGTGGTGTTCGTGGTGCGGCGGGTGGAAATCGATTACCTGTCGCCCGCGCGATTCAACGATGCGCTCGACGTGACGGTCAGCCTGCACGAAGCCGGGCGCGCCAGCCTGGTCGTGCGGCAGGAACTCCTGCGGGGTTCCCACTGTCTGGCAAAAGCCGTGATCACGCTGGCCTGCGTCGATGCGCTGAATTTCAAACCCGTTAAAATGCCCGCAACCCTTCTTCAGGCACTGACCCCTACGACGTGAATCCAGAACTCAGCCAGGATCTTTCGCTGCTTCACCTCATCCTCAACGCCTCGGTGCCGGTGCAGTTCGTCATGCTGCTGCTGCTGGGCGCGTCGCTGATGTCGTGGTGGTTCATCTTCATCAAGCTGTTTGCGCTGAAGCGCGCCCTGCGCGAGACCGACCGCTTCGAGCGCGAATTCTGGGGCGGCGGCGACCTCAATGCCCTGTACAAGCGGGCGGCCGCCGAGCGCGAAAGCGCGGGCGAGATGGAGCGCATTTTCGAGGCGGGATTCCGCGAATTCATGAAGCTGCGGCAGCAGGCCGGCATCTCGGCCAATTTCATCATGGACGGCACCCGCCGCGCCATGCGCGCCACCTACCAGCGCGAGCTCGACAACATGGAATCACACCTGGCGTTTCTCGCCACCGTCGGTTCGGTGTCGCCCTACGTCGGCCTGTTCGGTACCGTGTGGGGCATCATGATCGCCTTCATGGGGCTGTCGAGCGTCGCACAGGCCACGCTGGCGCAGGTTGCCCCCGGCATTGCCGAAGCGCTGATCGCCACCGCCATGGGTCTGTTCGCCGCGATCCCCGCAGTGGTCGGCTACAACCGCTACACCCACGACATCGACCGCCTGGCCAACCGCATGGAAAGCTTCATGGAGGAGTTTTCCAACATCCTGCAGCGGCAGCTGACGCACCACAAAGAGGGTTAAGGCGTGGCACGCACCCGCAAACAGGTCGCCCAGATCAACGTCGTGCCGATGATCGACGTGATGCTGGTGTTGCTGGTGATTTTCATGGTGACCGCGCCCTTCATCAACCCCTCCCAGGTCGAATTGCCCAGCGTCGGCAAGACGTCGCAGACCCCGGCGCAGCCGCTCGAGGTCATCATCAAGGCGTCGGGCGAATATGTGCTGAAAAATCGTGCCGCCGCGGGCGACGAACGGATAGTGGCCAAGTCGGAACTGGAGGCGGAAATCGCCGCGCTGCACCGCGCGCTGCCGGATCAGCCGGTGGTCATCGCGGCTGACAAGAGTGTCCGCTACGAGGAAGTGATGAGCACGATGGCGCTCCTGCAACGGTTGCAGATCACCCGCATCGGCCTGCTCGCCCGCCCTGCGCCATGAATGCTACGGCGGACGCGCCCTTCGTCTCGCGCCCGGCGCCCATGTTCGCAGCCGGCGCACTGGCGCTGGGCGTGCATGTGCTGTTCGTGTTGCTGCTGGTGTTCGGCGTGTCGTGGCAGACCCAGCACCCCGCGCCGGTGATGGTCGATTTGTGGGAGTCCTTGCCGAAGCAGGCGGCGCCTGTCGTGCCGCCCCCCAGGCCGCGGCCTGAACCGGTGAAAGCCCGGGAGCCGGTCAAGGCCGTTCCCGCACCCAAGCCGGTGGTGAAGGAACCGCCGCCGATCAAGACACCCGACATCGCACTGGAAAAAAAGAAGGCCGAGGCGGAGCGCCTGAAAAAGCAGCACGCCCTGCAGCTGGCCGAAGACAAGGCTCGCGCCGAGGCGGTCCGGAAGGCGCATGAAAAACAGCTGGCCGAGCAGAAAAAACGCGAACTGCTGCGCCAGGTGGAAGAGGAAGACCTGATGCGGCGCATGGCGGACGAAGACGCCGCCAACGCGGCGCGTCAGGCCCAATTGGCCGAAGCGCGTGCGGCGGCCAGCAAGCATCAGGCCGAAGTGGCGAGCGTGGTCGGGCAGCACCGCGACCTGATCAGCGCCAAGGTGCGCGGCAACACCCGTCTGCCCGGCAACCTGAAAGGCAATCCCGAGGTGCGCTGCCTGGTGAAGCTTCTGCCCACCGGCGAGGTGCTGAGCGTGCGCGTGACGCAATCGAGCGGCAACGTCGCGTATGACGACGCGGTGATGCGCGCCATCGAAAAATCGTCCCCCCTGCCGCTGCCGGCCGATCGCGAAGCACGCGCTGCATTCGTGCCGGAACTTTCCTTCGTTCATCGCCCCAAAGAGTGAGCGCGGCGATTGCCGCGTGCGATTCCGCATGCGCCCGGAACGAGGTGGCGTGCGGTGTTCGCGGGCAAGGCCGACTGGTCGCCTATGCTAGACTTGCCTGTCAATCAAGCACATTGATCGAGATATCCGCCCTTATGCTGCGCGCTGTTCTGCTGTTTCCCCTGGTCTGCCTGGCATTGCTGAGTGCGCCGTTTTCCGCGCGCGCCGCGATGGAAATCGAGGTGGTCGGCGGTGCGGCCAGCCAGATCGCGGTGGCCATGGTGCCCTTTCAGGCCGCACCGGGCCAGCCCGCGCCGGCGCTGACCGAGATTGCAGGAAACGACCTCGAACGCAGCGGCCAGTTCAGGCGGGTGGACGTCGGCGGCGCGCAGCAGCCGTTTTCGCCCGCCCAGGTCAATTACGAGGTCTGGCGCGGCAGGAGCGCGGACGCCCTGGTGATCGGCCAGGTGACCGCGCTGCCCGGCCGCCGCTTCGACGTCCGCTTCTATCTGCTGGATGCGGTCAAGCGCACGCAGCTTGCGGCCTTCAGCTACAACATCTCCGCGTCGCAGTGGCGCGCCACGGCCCATCAGATTGCCGACATCGTCCACGAAAAGCTCACCGGCATTCCGGGCGCGTTCAGCAGCCGCATCGCCTATGTGCAGAAGCAGGGCAAGCGCTATGAGCTGCGGGTGGCCGATGCCGACGGCCAAAACCCGCGCACGGTGGTGCGTTCCAGCGAGCCGGTGATTTCGCCCCGGTTCTCGCCCGACGGCGCACGCGTGCTGTATGTGTCGTTCGAGGACAGGAAGCCGGTGGTCTATGTGCAGTCGCTGCAGGACGGCGGTCGTCGCAAGGTTGCGGCATTCAAGGGCTCCAATTCCGCCCCCGCCTGGGCGCCCGACGGCAAGCGTCTGGCGGTCGTGCTGACGCGCGACGAGGCCTCGCAGATTTATCTCATCAATGCCGACGGCAGCGGACTCGCCCGCCTGACCCGCGGCGGCAACATCGACACCGAGCCGGTGTTCTCGCGCGACGGCAAGACGCTCTACTTCACCTCCGATCGCGGCGGCAGCGCGCAGATCTATCAGATGCCGGCCGGCGGCGGCGAGCCGCGGCGGGTGAGCTTCAGTGGCAGTTACAATGTCTCGCCCGCGGTCAGCCCGGATGGGCGGTATCTTGCCTATATCAATCGTGAGGAAGGCCGTTTCCGTGTGGTGCTGCACGAGCTGGCCTCGGGCCAGATCCGCGTGCTGACCGACACCGCACGCGACGAGTCGCCCAGTTTCGCGCCGAACGGCCAGGCGGTGCTGTATGCCACGGTGCAGGGTGGACGCGGTATTCTCGGTACCGTGAGTGTGGATGGAAAAACGCGTGCGCGCCTCTCCGAATCCGGGGTGGACGCGCGCGAACCGGCCTGGGGGCCGTAAGAAGCGAAATGCGCAGCGTGCAGATTTGTGTAAGCTGAGTGTTCGTGCTGGATTGTTATTCATCAAAGAGGAGAGACAAATGAACAAGATTTTGTGGCCCATTCTGCTTGCCCTGACCCTGTCCGCATGCGGCACCACCGGCAGCACCCCCGCAACCGTCGAAGACCGTACCGGCGACAAGGCCGCCACCACGGCAGCCAAGCCGGCCGGCACCGACACCACCGGCGTGAGCGGCGCCGACGTGTCAGCCAGTGCGCTACCCGCCGGCGATCCGCGCAAGGACCCGGCCAGCCCCTTGTCCAAGCGCAGCGTTCATTTCGATTTCGACAGCTTCGTGGTGAAGGATGAATACCGCCCGATGCTCGAAGCGCATGCCGGCTATCTGCTGTCGAAACGCGATGCGCGCGTCATCCTGCAGGGCAATGCCGACGACCGCGGCAGCCGCGAATACAACCTGGCGCTGGGGCAGAAGCGTGCCGAGGCGGTGCGCAAGGTGCTGTCCGTGCTGGGCGTGAGCGACGCGCAGATGGAAGCGATCAGCTTCGGCGAGGAGAAGCCGCGCAACCCGGCCAGCACCGAAGAGGCGTATGCCGAGAACCGCCGCACCGACGTGGTCTATGGCGACGAGTAATCACCCGATGCGGCGCAGCCTGATTCTCGCTTCCGTGCTTTCGTTCGCGCTGGCGCAGCCGGCGTGGGCGCTGTTCGGCACCACCGAACTGAGCAACCAGGTGAAGGCGCTGCAGCAGAAGGTGGATGCGATCGACGCACGGCTCGGCAAGGTGGAGGCCGCGCTGCAGGACAACCAGCAACTGCTGAACCTGCTGAAGGAAGTGGAGACGCTGAAGGCCGAAATCGCCCGCCTGCGCGGCCAGGCCGAAGTCCAGGTGCATCAGCTGGACACGCTGGGCAAGCGGCAAAACGATTTGTATGCCGATCTCGACCAGCGCGTCGCAGACCTCGCCAAGGCGGCCAAGGCCACAGCGGCCGAGGCTGCCCCTGCCGCAGCGGCTCCGACTGCTGCCGTGGCAGGCACTTCGCCGCCGCCCGATCCGCAGCTTGAATCGCGCAGCTACGAAGCGGCACTCACCCAGTTTCGCGAAGCCAACTACCCGGCGGCCATCGTCGGGTTCAACGGCTTTATCAAGGCCTATCCGGACAGCACGCTGGCGTCCAACGCCCAGTACTGGATCGGCTATTCGTATTACGCGCTGAAGGATTACAAAACCGCGCTGGCGCATCAGCAGAAACTTCTGGCCGTTTATCCGGCCAGCAACAAGGTGCCCGACGCGTTGCTGAACATCGCGACCAACCAGCTGGCGCTGGATGAGACGGCCGGCGCCCGCAAGACGCTCGAAGACCTGGTCGCCAAGCATCCCGGCACCCAGGCCGCGACCCTGGCCGCCCGTCGGCTGTCCACCATCAAGTAAGCCCGTATGTCCGCGTCACCCACCCTCCGTTTGACGGAGGTGTTTCTTTCCCTGCAGGGCGAAACCAGCCGCGCCGGCCTGCCGACCGTGTTCATCCGCCTGGCGGGCTGCCCGCTGCGCTGCCGCTGGTGCGACACGACCTACAGCTTTCAGGGCGGCGAAACCGTCACCCTGAATGCGCTGCTGGCGAAGGTGGCGGACTTTGGCGTGCCGACCGTGTGCGTCACCGGCGGCGAGCCGCTGGCGCAGAAGAACTGCCTGCCGCTGTTGACTGCGCTGTGCGATGCCGGTTATTCGGTGTCGCTGGAAACCAGCGGCGCGCTCGATGTGAGCGCGGTCGACCCGCGGGTGTCGCGCATCGTCGACATCAAGCCGCCGGGCTCCGGCGAGGACGCGCGCAACCGCTGGGAGAACATCGCCCACCTGACGCCGCACGACGAGATCAAGTTCGTGCTGGCCGACCGCGCCGACTACGAGTGGGCGCGCGAGGTCGTCCGCGAACAGAAGCTCGCCCGGGTCTGCCCCCTCCTGTTTTCGCCGGTGCAGGGCGAACTGCCGCCGGCGCAACTGGCCGAGTGGGTCCTCGCCGACCGGTTGCCGGTGCGCATGCAGGTGCAGCTGCACAAGGTCCTGTGGGGAAATACGCCCGGCACATGAAGCCTGCGGTCATCCTGCTCTCGGGCGGCCTCGATTCCGCCACCGTGCTCGCCATTGCGCGCGAGGCGGGCTACGCCTGCCATGCGCTGAGCCTCGACTACGGCCAGCGCCACACCGCCGAGCTGGCCGCCGCCGCCCGCGTGGCGAAAAGCCTGGGCGCAGTCGAGCACCGCGTGATGCGGCTGGGCCTGGGCGACATCGGCGGCTCGGCGCTGACCGATGATGCCATCGCCGTGCCGGAGGGTCCCACCACAGGCATCCCGGTCACCTACGTGCCCGCGCGCAACACCGTCATGCTGGCGCTGGCGCTCGCGTGGTCCGAGGTGCTGGGCTCGCGCGACCTCTTCATCGGCGTCAATGCCGTCGACTATTCCGGCTACCCCGACTGCCGTCCCGAATTCATCGCGGCCTTCGAGCACATGGCCAACCTCGCCACCCGTGCCGGCGTCGAGGGCGCGCAGCTGCGCGTCCATGCGCCGCTGCAGTATCTGTCGAAAGCGCAGATCATCCAGCGCGGTATCGAACTCGGCGTCGACTACGCGCAGACCGTCAGCTGCTACCAGGCCGATGCCGACGGCCGCGCCTGCGGCCTGTGCGATGCCTGCCGCCTGCGCCGACAGGGCTTCGAACAGGCCGGGGTGGCCGATCCCACGGTGTATAAGGAAATACTGAACAAGTCGTCATTGCGAGGAACGTAGCGACGCGGCATACGATCTTGCATGGGCTTTAGCCCATAGCAAGTCGGAGTCCCCTTGTGGGGCAATCCAGAAATTCGTGCCAATCCCGATGGATTGCTTCCCGCCGCGCTTCGCTCGTGGTCGTAATGATGGCGCTCGGGGCTTGTTCAGGGATTCCATAAGTGACCGAGCCCGGTTCGGCCGTACAAAAACCGTCACGGCACTTTACCCGGCCGTGCAGCTTCGGCTATAATTTCGCGCTTTCGCGGACATGGTTTCTGCCACGTCCCCGGGTCGGTAGCTCAGCTGGTAGAGCAGCGGACTTTTAATCCGTTGGTCGCGAGTTCGAATCTCGCCCGACCCACCAATTTCAAAAAGCCACGGGAAACCGTGGCTTTTGTCTTTTCTGGTTGGGTAGGTGACGCAAATTGTCACCCCGTGCCGTATAGGGGCAGGGTGGGCGAGCGGACTACGGTTTGTTGCCATCCCGGGTCTTTTGGCAGAACACCAGCGGAATCAAGGTGGTCAGGCCTGTCCACCCGATTTTTCGCGGCGAAATCTAAAGTTGGCACAGCCCCTGCACGTTAATGAGCCAGACACGGCATCTCGTGTTCAATATGCCCAATTCAAGGAGATTTAAAATGCGTAAAGTCCAACAAGGTTTTACCCTGATCGAACTGATGATCGTGGTGGCGATTATCGGTATTTTGGCGGCAATTGCGATTCCGCAGTACAGTAATTACACATCACGTACAAGGGCTGCAGGTACGGCGGCGGAGATTGAGTCTACCAAAGCTGCAATTGCCGTGTGTTATGCGGATCTTGGCACGCTGACGGGTTGTAGCGCCGGTTCGAATGGTGTCCCAACAATCGGAGTAACGAAGAACATCACAGTCGTAACGTCGGTTACTGATGGCGTTATCAAAGTAACCAGCGGTGCTACGACATCCGCCGGCGCGGCGATGACATATATCGACACCCCGGTGTTCGCGGCCACTGCGGCTAATGTGGTATGGACCAATACTGGTACCATCTGCGATGCTGGAGTCCGTGGTCTGAAGGCTGGTCAAGGCGATTGCCCGTAATTAGTTCGAAAAACAATGGGGGTTAACTCCCGTTAGTAACCAAGCCCCTCCTCGGAGGGGTTTTTTTAAAGCGAAATAAGGTGGATTCACTTTCCAACCGCACCGGTGGATTCTAATTCCAACCGCACCAGTGCTTAAAAATACGAATACGAATAAATGAATGGGGTCAGACACGATTAATTTAGTGCTATGCTGCGGGCATTCTTACAACCCCCGCTGCCCCCATGGCCCGTCTTCCCCGCTACGTCATCCCCGGCCAGCCGCAGCACATCATCCAGCGCGGCAACAATCGACAAGCGATCTTTGCCGCTGAGGCGGACTATCAGTTCTTCCGCGATGCCCTGGTTGAGGCATCGCTCAAGCACGGCCTGACGATCCACGCCTATGTGTGGATGACGAACCATATCCACCTGCTGGCGACGCCGGAATTCGACGACAGCATCAGCAAGGTCTTCCAATCGGTGGGGCGCAAGTATGTGCAGTACTTCAATTACACGTACAAGCGCAGCGGCACGCTGTGGGAAGGGCGTTACCGCGCGACGGTGGTGGACAGCGAGCGCTATCTTCTAACGTTGATGCGCTATATCGAGCTGAATCCGGTCCGGGCGGGCATGGTTGCCATGCCGCAGGACTATCCGTGGTCGAGCTATCGGCGCAATGCGCTCGGCGAGGGCGGGCCGAATGCGGACTGGCTGTCATCGCACGAGGAATACTCCAGATTGGGGCGGGGGGATGCGGACAGGCAAAAGGCTTACCAGGCGCTATTCGCTGCGGCGATCGATCAGGGCGACCTTGCAGAAATTCGCGACTGCACACATAAGGGCTGGGCGCTGGGTGGGGAACGGTTCAGGGTTGAAATCGAGGCATTGGGAAAGAGGCAGGCGGCGTCCAAGGGGGTGGGGCGTCCGCGGAAGCGCGAGTAAAGGTGTCGCGCCATGCTTCCTTGACAAGCGCAAAAGTGCGCGAATAATAGAGCTATCTATTTGTTTAAAGATAGCTAGCCATGAAAACCGTCCCGGTATTTGAAGCAAAAAACCGATTTTCGGAGTTGATCGCCGCAGTGGAACACGGGGATCAGGTCACGATTACGCGTCGCGGGGTGCCCGTTGCGCGTCTGGTGGCGGAGACTGCCGATGCAGCCGATGGGTCCAGGCAGCGCCAGCGTGTTGCCTCGGCACTGGAACGGTTGCGGCAGATTCGCAGCGGGCTTGTGCTCGAGGGCGACTTGAAGGTTGTTGCACGCGCCGGGCTGGACTGATGGCGTTTGTGGTCGACAATTCGGTCGTGTGCGGCTGGTTTATCGGCAACCAGGCTACGGATTACACCGAGGCGGTTGCAGCACGCTTGCTGGATGAGCAGGCATACACCCCTTCCCTGTGGCAACTGGAGTTTGCCAATGTGCTGAGAACGGCATGCAAGCGGGGTGCGCTTGGCGTACAGGAGGCGCACGAAGTGCTCGATCAGGTTGGTGCGTTGTCCATCATGGTCGACCGGGACACGCCGGGCCCGGCTGCGATTTTGTCTCTGGCGCTACGCTATGACCTGACGAGCTATGACGCCGCTTATCTGGAACTTGCCCTGCGTCTGCAACTGCCCATTGCGACCCAGGATGCGGCTTTGATGGAAGCGGCCAGGGCGGCCGGGGTCGGGGTGTTGAAGACTGAGGGAGCCCGCACTGAACCGTAGGCGGTTAGTCAAGGGGGAAAATGAGGTCACCATTTTCTTCCAGGTTTATACAAATGGATTGATCAGTTCGATGCCGCAATCTTCAAAATCCTTGATGTTTCGGGTGGCTACTGCAAACCCGTGAGCGAAGGCGATGCCGGCAATTTGCCCGTCGGGCAGGCTCATGACGCGTCCTGATTCCTTGCGATGACCCATGATTTCGGCATAGGCGTGGGCGGCAGGTGCGGTAAAGTCGAGCACCCGTTCTTCGAATGCCTGTGCAATGAATTGTTCAAACCGGGCTTGCAGGTGTCGACGGCGCAGGCCATCTGGTAAAACGCGCAGGCCGTATCCGATTTCGGCCAGTGTAACCGCAGTGATGAATAGCAGATTGCTGTCCTGGGTATTTAGCCAATCAAGAACAACCGGCGAAGGCTGCGGGCGCATGACTTCAGAAATCACATTGGTATCGACGACGATCATCTGGCAAAGCTCAGCGGATCGTGTGGCGCATGTTGCGGGAGTTCCAACTCAACCCCGGATTCGGTGCCAAAGAACTGCATGGAAAGGTCGCCCAGATGTTTGGATGGGGTGACTGCCTGACGAAGGATGCGCCGGGCTTCTTCTTCCATCGATACCCGGTGATGGGCGGCGCGGATGCGCAGACGCGCGATTGTGTCGTCGTCCAGTTTACGGATGCTTAGATTGGCCATGATCCACTCCTTTGTGTGCAGTCACATGCTGGCATTGTATGCACGTGACTGCATATGGGCAAGCCTTTGAATCCACTGAGTGGCAAACCAGTCATGTTCGTTATTGATTCAAAATACAGAACAATATGAATAAGCGCGCAAGCCTTTTACTGCGCCATAGGTGATCCGCTTATCGCGCGCTTGATGGTCTCTGATGTAAACCCCCTGCTTTGCAGGAAGCGCATCTGCTTCGCTTTCTCGGCAGCATCAACGGGTGGTGTGCCGAATTTCTTGTTCCAGACTTCGCGTGCGCGATCGAGTTCGCTGTCGCGGTTGTCGCCCAGCACCGCTTCGATGACGTCGTCCCTCACGCCACGCTGGCGCAGGTCGTAGGCGAGCTTGACGCTGCCTGCGCGGGCGCGGTGGTCGGCGACGTAGCTTTCGGCGAAACGCTGGTCGGACAGCCAGTTCTTTTGCTCGAATTCATCGAGCAGGGGGGCGATATCCTCGATTGCGAATCCGGCCGCGCCGAGCTTGCGCGTGATTTCGGCACGGCAGTGCTCGCGCCGCGCCAGGAGGCGCAGGGCGCGTTCGCGCAGCTCGCCGGGTTCAGGCCTCGACTTCATCCTCGACCGCCACGGTGGGATTGTTGACGCCGACGGCGGCGCGGACTTTCGCCTCGATTTCGTGCGCGATTTCCGGGTGCTCTTTCAGGTATTCGCGCGCGTTGTCCTTGCCCTGGCCGATCTTCTCGCCGTTGTAGGCGTACCAGGCGCCCGACTTGTCGACGAACTTGTGGGCGACGCCGAGTTCGATGATCTCGCCTTCGCGCGAGATGCCCTGGCCGTAGAGGATGTCGAAGAAGGCTTCCTTGAACGGGGGCGAGACCTTGTTCTTGACGACCTTGACCTTGGTTTCGTTGCCGATGATCTCGTCGCCCTTCTTGATCGCGCCGATACGGCGGATGTCGAGGCGGACGCTGGCGTAGAACTTGAGCGCGTTGCCGCCGGTGGTGGTTTCCGGGTTGCCGAACATGACGCCGATCTTCATGCGGATCTGGTTGATGAAGATGACGAGCGTGTTGGTGCGCTTGATGTTGGCGGTGAGCTTCCTGAGCGCCTGGCTCATCAAACGGGCTTGCAGGCCCATGTGCGAATCGCCCATCTCGCCTTCGATCTCGGCCTTGGGGGTGAGGGCGGCGACGGAGTCGATGACGACCACGTCGACCGAGCCGGAACGCACCAGCATGTCGGCGATTTCCAGCGCCTGCTCGCCGGTGTCGGGCTGCGAGACCAGCAGATTGTCGACGTCGACGCCGAGCTTGCCGGCATAGTTGGGGTCGAGCGCGTGTTCGGCGTCGATGAAGGCGGCGGTTCCGCCCATTTTCTGCATTTCGGCGATCACCTGCAGGGTGAGCGTGGTCTTGCCGCTCGACTCCGGGCCGTAGATTTCGACCACGCGGCCGCGCGGCAGGCCGCCGACGCCCAGTGCGATGTCGAGCCCCAGCGAACCGGTGGAGACGGCCTGGATGTCGCGCGAGACGTCGTGGTCGCCCAGGCGCATCACCGAGCCCTTGCCGAACTGCTTGTCGATCTGGCTCAGCGCCGCGCTGAGCGCCTTCATCTTGTCTTCGGTCATCGTGCTGGGGTTGGCCATGGTGTGTCTCCTCATTGGTTGCGATGGCCGAACTTTAGGTTGTATGTTTATTCGTGTCAATAAAAAATATCACCTACATAGAAAATATTAAGTTTTTGTTTTTAATTCCGCGGCGGTCTGCCTATAATCTTTCGAAGTGAACGCCCGGCCGGAGCAAGAGACATGATTCCAAAAGAGAAAATGCGCCTGGACGTGAAATGGGCGACGCGCCAGCGGCTGCAGTACATCGAGGTCATGGCCTGGTACACCGGCGTGGTGACGCGCAGCGACGTCGCCCGCGCCTTCGGCCAGTCCGACCCGGCGGCGACCAAGGATCTCAAGCTCTACGGCGATCTGGCGCCCGGCAACCTGGTCTACAACCACAGCGTGTTCGGCTTCGTGCCGGGCGAACACTTCAGCGCCGTGTTCGCCGACCTCGATCCCGCAGCCGCGCTGCCCGTCATCGCGGCCAACCTGGCGGTGGCGAACGGGCCCTACGGGGACGAACTGATATACGGCCTGCCGACCGCGTCGCTGCCGCTGCCCGCGCGCCTGCCCAGCCCGCAGACCCTGGCGCAGATCACCCGCGCCATCCACGGCCGGCGCAAGCTGCGTGTCGGCTACCGCTCCCTGTCCAGCCGCGAGAGCGGGGCGGAGCGCGTGCTCGAGCCGCACACCCTGGTCAACACCGGGCTGCGCTGGCATGTGCGGGCGTATAGCGAAGACACCTGCGATTTCCGTGATTTCGTGCTGTCGCGCATCACCGCGGCGGAATGCCTGGATGCGCCCGCCGAATCCGGCGAGCAGTACGACGACGACTGGGTGGAATCGGTCAGCCTGAGCCTCGCGCCCCATGCCGGGCTCGATGCGGCGCGGCGCGAGAGCCTCTTGCTGGATTACGGCGCGAGCGGTGAGGTCATCGAGGTGAACGTACGGCGCGCGCTGCTCGGCTACGTGCTGCAGCGGTTGAGCGTTGATACCACGCCGGACCATGCGCTGAATCCGAACGCCTATCAGCTGATGCTGCTGAACCGCGATGAGATCGAGCCGTTTGCGGCGTGGGCGTTTAGGTAGGGGTCAGGATTCAGGGGCCAGGATTCAGGGGGCTTTGTGCGGCTGCGCCGCGCTTGATGAATTCAAAAACTGCGTCATGCTTTTCCCTGACCCCTGACCCCTGACCCCTATCCAATCAACTCAATCAACCCCCGCAACGCCGCGGCCACGGCGCGCGAGCGGATTTCCTCGCGGTCGCCGTCGAGGCGGCAGGTGGACGACATGCGGGTGCCGTCGGAGAGCGCCCAGCCGTAGCACACCAGGCCGACCGGCTTTTGCGGGGTGCCGCCGCCGGGGCCGGCGATGCCGGAAATGGCGAGTGCGGCCTGGGCGTGGCTGTGTTTCAACGCGCCGGCGGCCATCGCGCCGGCCGCCTCTTCGGAGACGGCGCCGTGGGCGTCCAGCATCGCGGCCGGCACACCGAGCATCTCGATCTTGGCGGCGTTGGCATAGGTGATGAAGCCGCGCTCGTACCACTGCGAGCTGCCGGGCAGCGAGGTGAGCAATTGCCCGACCCAGCCGCCGGTGCACGATTCGGCAGTGGCGAGCATCCAGCCACGCGCAAGCAGCTTCTCGCCGAGCTCAAAGGCGAGCTGGTGCAGTTCTTCGTCGCTCACACGAGCCATTGCAATCCCTTGAGGGCGGCGATGGCATACAGCGCCGCCAGAAGATCGTCGAACATCACGCCGAAGCCGCCTTTGAGACGCATATCGGCCAGCCGGATCGGCCAAGGCTTCAGGATATCGAACAGGCGGAAGAGTGCAAACGCCAGCGCAATCCACAGCCAGCCCGCCGGGGTGAACAGCAGCACCAGCGCGAAGGCGGCGATCTCGTCCCACACCATGCCGCCGTGGTCGGCGACGCCGAGCGCGCGGCCGGTGCGCCCGCAGGCCCACACGCCGAGGAGGAAGACGGCGATCAGCAGAATGATCCGGTTCGGCAGATCAGGCGCAACGGCGACGATCAGCCAGAACAGCGGCAGCCCGAGCAGAGTGCCGACTGTTCCGGGCGCCCTGGGGGCAAGGCCAGTGCCGAAGCCGAAAGCGATCAGATGCGCCGGGTGCGCGAACAAAAATTTGAGATCAGGCCGCAAAGTGGTCATAGCCGATGTGGTCGAAAGGCAAGGGCCGGCCGTCGGCGTCGGTCACCGCGAGGCCGGGCTCGTCGGTGATTCGGCCGACGCGCGTCACAGCCACGCCGGCGGACTGCGCGGCGGCTGCCACCGCGTCGCGCCGGTCGGCGGGGGCGGTGAAGCAGAGTTCGTAATCGTCGCCGCCGGCCAGCACGCAGTCGCGCGCAACGGCTTCATGCAGATAATTCTTCACCAGCGGCAGCGTCGGCAAGGCGGCGAATTCGAGCGAGGCGCCGACGCGCGAGCGCTCCAGGATGTGCCAGAGATCGCCCAGCAGGCCGTCCGAGATGTCGATCGCGCTGGTCGCAATGCCGCGCAGCGCGATGCCGAGCGCCACTTGCGGCGTCGGCAGGTAGAGCGCGGGCAGCACCTTGGCGGCGTCGATCTGTTCCATGAACAGGCGCCCCTGGCGATAGGCCAGCGCCAGCGCCGCCGAACCGATCACACCGGACACCCAGACGTCGTCGCCGGCCTGCGCGCCGTCGCGGCGCAGCGCCTGCCCCGGCGGCACTTCGCCGATGACGGTAATGGACAGGGTGAGCGCGCCGCGCGTGGTGTCGCCGCCGACGAGTTCGATGCCGTGCTGGTCGGCCATGCGGAAAAAGCCGCGCGCAAAGGCGGTGAGCCAGGCGTCGTTGGCTTCCGGCAGCGCAATCGCGAGCGTCGCCCAGCGGGGCGTCGCGCCCATCGCGGCGAGGTCGGACAGGTTCACCGCCAGCGACTTGTGGCCGAGTCCGGCCGGGCTGTCCTGCGGCGAAAAATGGCGGCCTTCGAGCAGCATGTCGGTCGACACTGCCAGCTGCATCTCCGGCGTCGGCGCCAACAGCGCGCAGTCGTCGCCCACGCCCAGCACCGCGCCGGGCGTGGCGCGGGTGAAGTGGCGGGCGATGAGGTCGAATTCCATGGGAGGGATCAGGATTCAGGGGCCAGGGATCAGGGGGCTTTGTGCGGCTGCGCCGCGGAGATTGAATGTGGGGGCGGGGTTTTCCCTGACCCCTGAATCCTGAATCCTAGCCCCTGCCTTTAGCATGCTCAATCTCCACCGCGCGCACGTCCTGCGCCAGCTTGTCGAGCACGCCGTTGATGTATTTATGGCCGTCGGTGCCGCCGAATTTCTTGGCGAGTTCGACGCCTTCGTTGATGGCGACGCGCCACGGCACGTCGGGGCAGTGGAGCAGTTCATAGGCACCGATGAGCAGAATGCCGCGTTCGATGGGCGAGAGCTCGGCGAGCGGGCGGTCGAGCAGGGGGGTGATGCGCGCGCTCAGCATCTCCTCCTCTTTCAGCACGCCGTAGAGCAGGGTGCGGAAGTAGTCTTCGTCGGCACGCTTGAACTGTTCGTCTTCCTTGAGGTTGGCGACGATCAGGGTGACGTCGGCGCCACCCACCAGCCAGCCATACACGCCCTGCAGGGTGAATTCACGTGCACTTTTGCGGGACCCGGCCATTAACCTTCACCTCGCGTAGCGAAACCTTGCCCCCCTCTCCCGCAAGCGGGGGAGGGCGGGGAGGGGGTGACTGTCATGCCGGGCATCATTGCGGTCAATTGAATGTGCGGCATGGCAGTCAGAGACGTTTCAGCAGGTTGGCCATTTCGATCGCCACGCGTGCGGCGTCGCGGCCTTTTTCGGCCATGCGGTGGTGGGCCTGTTCCTCGTTGTCGACGGTGAGGATGGCGTTGGCGATCGGCACGCCGGTTTCCAGCTGCACGTCGAGAATGCCGCGCGAGGATTCGTTCGATACCACTTCGAAGTGGTAGGTGTCGCCGCGCACCACCGCACCGATGGCGATGAGGGAATCATACTTGCCGGATTGCGCCATTTTCTGCAGCGCCAGCGGATGCTCCAGCGCGCCGGGCACGTCGACCAGCAGCACGTCGTCGCGGGCGACGCCGAGCCGGTCCAGCTCGGTTTCGCAGGCCGACAGCAGGCCTTCGCAGATGTCCTTGTTGAAGCGGCTCATGACGATGCCGATCTTGAGTCCCTTGCCCTGGTAGACAGGATCGAGTTCGGAAATGTCGCTAGTGGTTCCCATGATGCATCCCTCGCTTAATAGTTAGGCTTTTTCAGAATAGCCGGTGACTTCCAGTCCGAAGCCGTCCATCGCCGGCATCTTGCGCGGACTGGCTAGCAGCTTCATTTTGCCGACGCCGAGATCGCGCAGGATTTGCGCGCCGATGCCGTAGTCGCGCAGATCGTACTTGCGGCTGGCAACGGGGGCCGGGTTGATGCGTTCGAGCAGTGCGTGGGCGGTTTCCGGGCGGTGCAGCAGCACGATGACGCCGGACTGCGATTCGGCGATGCGCTCCATCGCGCCCATGATGGGCCACGAATGGCCGCTGCCGGTGACGTCGAGAAAATCCATCACCGAAAGCGGCTCATGCACGCGAACCAGGGTTTCCTTGTCGGCGTGGATTTCCCCCTTGACCAGCGCCAGGTGGGTTTCGCCGGCGCACTTGTCGCGGTAGGCGATCAGGCGGAAGGCGCCGTACACCGTCTGGATCAGGCGGTCGGCGGCGCGCTCGACCAGGCTCTCGGTCTGGTTGCGGTAATGGATGAGATCGGCGATGGCGCCGATTTTCAGGCCGTGTTCCTGCGCAAACGGCACCAGGTCGGGCAGGCGTGCCATGGTGCCGTCATCCTTGAGGATTTCGCAGATGACGGAAGCGGGCTCCAGCCCCGCAAGGCCCGCCAGGTCGCAGCCGGCTTCGGTGTGTCCCGCGCGCACCAGCACCCCGCCTGGCTGCGCGCGCAGCGGGAAGATGTGGCCGGGCTGGATGATGTCGGTGGCCTTGGCGTCCTTCTTCACCGCCGCCTGGATGGTGACCGCGCGGTCGGCCGCCGAAATGCCGGTGGTGACGCCCTCGGCCGCCTCGATCGAGATGGTGAAGGCGGTGCCGTGCGGCGTCTGGTTGTCGGACACCATCTGCTTCAGGCCCAACTGGCGGCAGCGCTCGTCGGTCAGCGTCAGGCAGATCAGGCCGCGCCCGTACTTGGCCATGAAGTTGATCGCATCGGGCGTGACATGCTCGGCGGCCATCACCAGGTCGCCCTCGTTTTCGCGGTCTTCCTCGTCGACCAGCACGACCATGCGGCCGGCCTTGAGTTCTTCGATGATTTCGAGTGTGGAGGCGAGGCTCATGGGTTGTTGTTCCTTAATCTTTGTCTGTGGCGGTAGTGAATTGAGCCAGACGCTCGACATAGCGCGCGATCATGTCGACTTCCAGGTTGACGCGGCTGCCCGCCTGCAGATGCTTGAGCGTCGTCATCTCCAGCGTATGCGGAATGAGGTTCAGCGCAAAGCGCGCGCCCTCGACCGCGTTGACCGTCAGCGATACGCCGTTCACCGTGATCGAGCCCTTGCGGATGATGTAGCGCGCGAGTTCGGTCGGCGCATCGATCTCCAGCAGGTGGGATTCGCCCACGGGAACGAAGCGGTGCACCGTGCCGACGCCGTCGACGTGCCCCGATACCAGATGCCCGCCCAGCCGATCGGCCAGGCGCAACGCCTTTTCCAGGTTGACCTCGGCGCCCGGGATGAAGCCGGCGGTGACGCGCACGGTCTCGGCAGACACATCGACCGTGAAGCTGTCGGGCGTCAGCGCCACCGCAGTGAGGCAGACGCCGTTCACTGCAATGCTGTCGCCGATGGCGACGTCGGAAAAGTCCAGTCCGCCGCCCGTGATGACCATGCGCGCGTCGGCGCCGCGGGCTTCGTATTCGTGGATGCGGCCGATAGATTGAATGATGCCGGTGAACATTTGAGGTGGAATAGAAACAGGAGGCCAGCCAGTAAGACCCGGCATTGTAGGCGTTTAGGCGGGGTCGGTGAACACCTGCAAGCGGCAGGCCGTGATTGCAAGACCCCAAAGGGTCAACAATCGCGCTCCCCGGTACGGCCCGCGGGCATGAACGACGCGTCGCCAATTTAAGGATAGCGAGGTCTTCAATTGTTATAATGTGCGCTTTGCAACGATTGAAGGATCGGCATGAATTCGCCCGCATCATTCGCCATACGCGGCCATCGCCTGCTGCCCGTCGTGCAGGGCGGCATGGGCGTCGGTATTTCGGCGCACCGGCTGGCCGGTACCGTGGCGCAGGCCGACGCGGTGGGAACGATTGCGAGCATCGACCTGCGCCATCATCACGCCGATCTGTCGGAGCAGGCAAAGCACTGCCGCGACCGGGACGAACTCGACCGCCTGAATCTCATCGCGCTCGATCGCGAAATCAAGTCCGCGCTGGCGATTGCGGCGGGCCATGGGCTGGTCGCGGTCAACGTGATGAAGGCGGTGGACACGCATCCGGCCCTCGTGCGGCAGGCCTGCGCGTCCGGCGCGCAGGCCATCGTGATGGGCGCGGGGCTGCCGCTCGACCTGCCGGATCTGACCGAAGGCTATCCCGACGTCGCGCTGATCCCGATCCTGTCGGACGCGCGCGGCGTCGCCATCGTGCTGAAGAAATGGGCGCGCCTGAAAAAATTTGGGAGCGGCGGCCGGCTGCCGGACGCCATCGTGATCGAACATCCGCGCTATGCGGGCGGCCACCTCGGCGCGCCCAACCCGGCCGACCTGGCGAATGCGCGCTTCGATTTTACCGACGTGCTGCCCGGCATCTTCAAGGTGTTCGACGAGATGGGCATCGCGCGCGACCGGATCCCCGTCATCGTCGGCGGCGGCATCAACAGCCACGAAAAACTGCTCGATGCGCTGGCGCTCGGCGCGGCCGCGGTGCAGGTCGGCACGCCGTTCGCCGTCACCGCAGAAGGCGACGCCCATCCGAATTTCAAGCGCGTGCTGCTGGATGCGAAACCCGAGGACATCGTCACCTTCATGAGTGTGGCCGGACTGCCCGCGCGTGCCGTGAAGACGCCGTGGCTTGCCAACTACCTCAAGCGCGAGGCCAAACTGCAGTCGGTGGCCCGCGCCAATCCCGATCGCTGCGCCATCGGCCTGCATTGCCTGACGCACTGCGGCCTGCGCGACGGCCTCGAGAAAGCCGGGCAATTCTGCATCGACTCGCAACTGGTGGCGGCCCTGAAGGGCGACGTCAACAAGGGCCTGTTCTTCCGCGGCTCGGAACCGCTGCCCTTCGGCGGCGAAGTCCGAACGGTGAGGGACTTGATCGGCTATTTGATGACCGGGGTGAAAGCGGTCGAGGCCGCGGCAGCGTGAGCATGCGCATCACCCGCCGACTGGAATTCGACGCCGGCCACCGCATTCCCAATCACGCCAGCCAGTGCCGGCATTTGCACGGCCACCGCTACGCCATCGAAATCACCCTTTCCGGCGAACTCATCGGCACTGAAGGCGCGTCGGAGGAAGGCATGGTGATGGATTTTTCCGATGTGAAACGCATCGCCAAGGCCGTTCTCGTCGACCATTGGGACCATGCCTTCCTGGCGTATCGGGGGGATCGTGCCGTGGTGGACTTCCTGGAAACGCTGCCGGGGCACAAGACCGTCGTGCTGCCGGTGATCCCGACGGCAGAAAATCTCGCCGCCGAAGCATTCCGCATCCTCGGTGCGGCCTATCTCGATACGTACGGCAACCAGCTCAGACTGGAACGCGTGCGACTCTACGAAACGCCCAACAACTGGGCGGATGCCGTGCGAAGTGTGCCCTGAGCTTCAGGGGGCTTTGAGCCGGGCCGCATTCAGTCCGGCAGGGCGATCTTCTGGTCGACGCTGAACTGGTAATCGTGAAAGACCTGTTCCGCGCTGAGAACCTGGTAGCTGCCGTCCGGCAGCTTGCGGGTGGTGTCCTTGAGGCGCCAGGTCATCTGGCCGCAGGTCCAGCAGTCGAAGTTGCGCATGTGGGTGCACAGGCAGGTCTTGTCCATGACCTTCACCTTCTTCGCGCCCGGGTGCAGTTCCACCTCGCGGTTGTAGGCGTCGATGTAGGCGCAGCGGCTGTTGGCGTCGAGCAGATAGCCGTAGGCTTCGCAGTTGGGGCGGATGCCGGCGCCGATCGCGGGGCTGCCCTTGAGCATGCGCATCGGATAGCCGGTCGGCGAAATGGTGTTGACCTCGATGTCCTCTTCGCTGGCCTTGAAGTATTCCTGCTTGATCTTGTCCGGCAGGCCGCATTCCCGGGTGACCGTGAAGCGCGTCGCCACCTGCACTGCGGCGGCACCCTGTTCGAGGAAGGCCGTGGCATCGCTGCCGGTGAAAATGCCGCCGGCGGCGATGACCGGGATGTCGAGGTGTTCGGCTTTCAGAAACGCCAGCACGTCGGCCATGATGGTGGCGAGGTCGTACTGGGCCCAGTCCATGCCGAAGCCGAGGTGGCCTCCCGCAAGCGGACCTTCCACCACGACATAGTCCGGCAGGCGGTTGAGCCGCGCGTTCTTGCGCAGGAACATTGCCAGCGCGCGCGGCGAGGAGACGATGATGCCGAGCTTGGCGTCGCGGAAGCGCAGATGGTCCTCGATCAGCGCGAACGAGCCGAGATGCAGGCCGGCGGAGAGCGTGATGCCGTCGATGCCGGCGTCGAGCGCGGCGGACAGCCGCATGCGCAGCGTCTCGCGCGGCGCGTTCATGGTCAGCTTCTCCATGCAGTTGATGAAGATCATGCCGTCGCCGCGCTTGGCGTCCATGGTCCGGCCCACGTGGTAACGCGTGGCCTCCTCGAGTACCGCGAGGTTGAAGTGCACGTTTGACTTGTCGCTGCTGGCGGCATTCGTCTTGTATTTCTTCAGCTTCTCGCTGACGAATTTGGTGTCGAAGCGGCGGTCCGACACGGTCTGCACCATGGCGTCCGAGATATGGCCGATGCCGCCGAGGCGCGCGACTTCGAGCGCCAGTTCGGCGGTCGATATGTCCACCCCCATGCCGCCGATGACGATCGGCACCACTTCCTGTTTGCCAAAGCGCAGGCGGAAATCATCGACGCGTTTCATTGTTACCCTTCGTTTCCTGTTGGCTGATAGGGCTGGCGCTTGCACGCTGCAGCATCATCCGTAAATCAAATAATGAAATTGTATCCTGCGCGGATGGGCGCGCTTAGCGCACGGTGCCGACGCGCACAAAAAGCGGCCATTCCAGCGGCCGGACCGTTCCGGAATCGCCCCACGCGGGCAGGAGTTCGGCCATCAGCGCCGGCAGCGGATCGTGCTTCTGCTCGGCCTGGTAGCGCTTGACCGCCGACCAGGTCGATACATAGTCCAGCAGCCGCGGCAGGGTCCACTCGACCTCGATGGCGAAAGCCGGCGCGGCGATTTCCGCGAACGGAAAATCCAGGCTGCGATAGGCGTCGTCGATCAGCGCGCGTTCGGGCGGCCAGTATGGGCCGACGGTTTCGGCATAGAAACGCCGGAACGGCGCGTCCATGTCCCCCGGCAACACCATGCGGCCGTAGCCCCACAGGGCAAGCACGCCGCCGGGCTTCAGCACGCGCGCCACCTCGGCATAGAAGCGTGGCAGGTCGAACCAGTGCGCCGCCTGCGCGACGGTGACGAGGCCGACGCTGCGGTCGGCGAGGCCGCTGGCTTCGGCGGGCGCGACGCGATATTCAATGCCGGGGTGCGGCTCGGCATGGCGGATCTGCTCGGCGGAGGCATCGGTGGCGACGACACGGCGAAAATGCGGCGCCAGTCCCAGCGCCGCTTGCCCGCTGCCGGTGGCGCAATCCCAGGCGATGTCGCGTTCGGCGCATAGCCCGGCAAGCCAGGCGAAGAGCGCGGCGGGATAGTCCGGGCGATAGGCGGCGTAGCGGTCGGACGCCGCCGAGAAATGATCCTTGAAAGCACTCATGCCGGCAGCAGCGTCAGCCGCAGATCGCCGCCGAGCTGGCGCACGTCGGCCAGCCTGAAGCGCGCGGCGTCGGCCAGCGATGCCAGCGGCGGCTGGTCGAATAACCCGCGCGCGGCGTCGCCCACCGCCATCGGTGCCACATAGGCCACCCATTCGTCGACCAGCCCGGCTTTGATCAGCGCGCCGTTCAGGCGCGTGCCGGCCTCGACGTGCAGTTCGTTGACGCCGCGTTGCGCCAGCAGCGCGAGCAGGGCGGCGAGGTCGACGCGGCCATCCGCCCCGGGCGCTTCGATCACTTCCGCACCCGCCTGTTCGAGCACGGCACGCGCGGCAGGATCGGCATGGTGGCAGGCGATAAGCGCGGGCAGGATCGCCGCGTCCGCAGGCGTGCGCAATCCGGAATCGACAATGATCCGCAGCGGCTGCCGGCCGACGTCGATATCGCGCACGTTCATGCGCGGATTGTCGGCCAGCACCGTGCCGCTGCCGGTGAGAATGGCGCAGGCGCGCGCGCGCAGTTTCTGCACGTCGGCGCGCGCCGCCTCGCCGGTGATCCATTGCGAGGCGCCGTTGGCGAGCGCGGTCTTGCCGTCCAGCGTCGAGGCGGTCTTCAGCCGCACCCACGGGCGGCCGCGCGTCATGCGCGAAACGAAGCCGGGATTGAGCGCGCGCGCCTCGGCCTCCATCAGCCCCACCTCGGCCCGGATGCCGGCCAGCGTCAGCATGGCAATGCCGCCGCCGGCGACCAGCGGATTGGGATCGGTCATCGCCGCCACCACGCGCGCCACGCCGGCGTCGACCAGCGCCTCGGCGCAGGGCGGGGTGCGGCCGTGGTGCGAGCAGGGTTCCAGCGTGACGTAGACGGTGGCGCCACGCGCAGCAATGCCGGCCGCCGCGAGCGCGTGGATTTCGGCATGCGGGGTGCCGGCGCGCTCGTGCCAGCCTTCAGCGACGATGCGCCCGTCCTTGACGAGGACGCAGCCGACGCGCGGGTTGGGCTGGGTGGTGTACAGGCCGCGCGCCGCGAGCTGCAGCGCCCGCGCCATGTGGGCATGATCGGCGGCTGAAAACGGGGCGTGGCTCAAGGCGGTGCGGCTTACTCGAACAGGTCGTCCACGCCCTGCGGCGGCGCGCGTTCCAGATCCCGCAGCATCTCGCGGAAGTCGTCGGGGTCCTGGAAGCTCTTGTACACCGAGGCAAAGCGGATGTAGGCGATCTTGTCGAGCTTCTTCAGCTCGTTCATCACCAGTTCGCCGACTTCGCGCGCCGGCACTTCGCGCTCGCCCAGCGTCAAGAGGCGCTGGCGGATGCGGTCGACCGCGGCGTCGACCAGTTCGGTCGAAACCGGCCGCTTGTGCAGCGCGCGGCGAAAGCCCTCGCGCAGCTTGGTTTCGGAAAAGTCCTCGCGGGTGCCGTTGGTCTTGACGATCTGCGGCGGCCGCAACTCGGCGGTTTCCCAGGTGGTGAAGCGCTTGTCGCACTGCGCGCAACGGCGTCGCCGGCGAATCGCGTCGCCCGCCTCATTGACGCGGGAGTCGATGACCTGGGTGTCGAGGGAACCGCAGAAGGGACACTTCATTTTTAGGGGGCAGGATTCAGGGGTCAGGATTCAGGGGGTGGGGGTTGAGGCCGGGGTTCTGAAAACGTGCGGCGCAAGCCGCTCATTCCCTGACCCCTGAATCCTGACCCCTAATCCCTTAAGCATCCCGGCCCCTGATCCCTGCGGCGTCAGCCGTAAACCGGAAACTTCGCCACCAGCTTCGCCACGTCGCTCTTCACGCGATCGAGCACCGCCTCGTCGGCCGGCGCTTCAAGGACGTCGGCGATCAGGTGGGCGAGCTGTTCGGCTTCGAGTTCGGTGAAGCCGCGCGTGGTCATTGCCGGGGTGCCGATGCGGATGCCGCTGGTGACGAAGGGCTTCTGCGGGTCGTTGGGGATGGAGTTCTTGTTGACCGTGATGTGGGCGCGGCCCAGGAGCGCCTCGGCTTCCTTGCCGGTCAGGTTCTTGCTGCGCAGGTCGACCAGGAAGACGTGGCTTTCGGTGCGGCCGGAGATGATGCGCAAGCCGCGCTCGACCAGCACCTTGCACATCACCAGCGCGTTGTCGATGACCTGTTCCTGGTAGAGCTTGAACTCCTTGGTCGACGCTTCCTTGAACGCCACCGCCTTGCCGGCGATGACGTGCATCAGCGGGCCGCCCTGCAGGCCGGGGAAGATCGCCGAGTTGATCGCCTTCTCGTGCTCGGCCTTCATCAGGATGATGCCGCCGCGCGGGCCGCGCAGGGTTTTATGGGTGGTCGAGGTCACCACGTCGGCGTGCGGCACCGGGTTGGGGTAGACGCCCGCGGCGATGAGGCCGGCGTAGTGCGCCATGTCGACCATGAAAATGGCGCCGATTTCCTTGGCGATCTTGGCGAAGCGCTCGAAGTCGATGCGCAGCGCATAGGCCGATGCGCCGGCGATGATCAGCTTCGGCTTGTGCTCGCGCGCCAGCGCTTCCATCTTGTCGTAGTCGATTTCTTCTTTTTCGTTGAGGCCGTAGGCCACCACGTTGAACCACTTGCCCGACATATTCAACGCCATGCCGTGGGTGAGGTGGCCGCCTTCGGCCAGGCTCATGCCCATGATGGTGTCGCCGGGCTTGAGGAAGGCCATGAACACCGCCTGGTTGGCCTGCGAGCCGGAGTTGGGCTGCACGTTGGCGGCCTCGGCGCCGAACAGCGCCTTCACGCGGTCGATCGCCAGCTGCTCGACGATGTCCACGTATTCGCAGCCGCCGTAGTAGCGTTTGCCGGGGTAGCCCTCGGCATACTTGTTGGTGAGCTGCGAGCCCTGCGCCTGCATCACCGCCGGACTGGTGTAGTTCTCCGACGCGATCAGTTCGATGTGATCCTGCTGGCGGCGGTCTTCCTGCTGAATGGCTGCCCACAGGTCGGGGTCGGTCTTGGCGAGGGTGTCTTGGCGGTTGAACATGGCAAAGGGGCGGGGCTGGAAAAGGCTGCGATTTTAACACGCGGCGGCTCTCGATTTGATCGAACCAAACAAGTCGTCACCCCGGCAAAAGCCGGGGTCCAGCTGCCTGATTTCACTGGATTCCGGCTTTTGCCGGAATGACGCATGCATAGGTTTTCGGCCGTCCCCAATAGCCTCGTATAATCGCCCAAAACCCGAGGCCAACCATGCAAAGACGAGATTTCCTGACCGGCGCCGGCGTCGCAGCCATGCTGCCGCTGCCCGCGCAGGCTGCGCCCGAGGAATTGAAACAGCTGCCCGCCATCCGCTGGCGGCTGGCGTCGAGCTTTCCCAAAAGCCTCGACACCATCTATGGCGCCTCGGAAACCCTGTCCAAACGGATCGCCGTGCTCACCGGCGGCAAATTCCAGATCCGCGTCTTCGCCGGCGGCGAGCTGGTGCCGGGCCTGCAGGTACTCGACGCGGTCGGCAACGGCACCGCCGAATGCGGCCACTCGGCGGGCTATTACTACGTCGGCAAGAACCTCGGGCTGGCCTTCGACACCGCCGTGCCGTTCGGCCTGACGGCACGCCAGCAGAACGCCTGGATGTACGCCGGCGGCGGCATCGAGGCGCTGCGCGCGCTCTACGCCAAGTACAACGTTGTGCAGTTTCCCGGCGGCAACACCGGCACCCAGATGGGCGGCTGGTTCAGAAAACCGATCAAGTCGATGGCCGATCTCAAGGGCCTCAAAATGCGCATCCCCGGCATCGGCGGCCAGATCATGGCCAAGCTCGGCGCCGTGCCGCAGACCCTGCCCGGCGGCGACATCTACCCCGCGCTCGAACGCGGCGCGCTCGACGCCGCCGAATGGGTCGGCCCCTACGACGACGAGAAGCTCGGCTTCCACAAGATCGCCAAGCACTACTACTATCCCGGCTGGTGGGAAGGCGGGCCGCAGCTCTCGTTCTACGTCAACCAGGCCAGCTGGCGTGCGCTGCCCGAGGCCTACCGCCAGGCCTTCGAAGTCGCCACCGCCGAAGCCAATCAGCTGATGCTCGCGCAATACGACGCCAAGAATCCGCCCGCGCTGTTGCGCCTGGCCGGGCAGGGCGTCAAGCTGCATCCCTTCCCCAAGGACGTGATGCTGGCCGCGCGCCGTGCCACCTTCGAACTGTACGAGTCCGAAGCGAAGACCAACCCCGACTTCGCCGCCATCTACCGCCCGTGGAAGCTGTTCCGCGACACCCAGTTCCAGTGGTTCAAGGTCGCCGAAGCGGCCTACGCCAACTTCAACTACTACGTGAAATGACCGGCGCCAAGCTCGTCAATCAGGATCAACCCATGCCCGTCATTGCGAGGCGCAGCCGAAGCAATCCAGCCTGTGCGAACGTTCGTAACTGGATTGCTTCGGCTGCGCCTCGCAATGACGGCATAATTCTTTGCGTGAATTGACGCTCTCTGTAGCGAAAGCCTGAAAAACATGAATAAACTCGACCAGCTCATCACCACCTTCGACCTTGGCCTGCGCACCGTCTTCGCTAGCCCGCATGCCGGACGCCCCTATCCCGCCAAAGGCCCGGAAGCAGACATGAGCGAAACCGAGCGTGCCCAGGCCGCCGCGCTGATGCGCGTCAACCACGTCGGCGAAGTCTGTGCGCAGGCGCTCTACGCCGGCCAGGCGCTCACCGCCAAGAATGAAAACGTGCGCGTCGAACTCGAACAGGCCGCGCGCGAAGAAACCGACCACCTCGCCTGGTGCGAGCAGCGCATCAACGAACTCGGCGGCCGCAAGAGCCTGTTGAACCCGCTGTGGTTCGGCGGCGCGTTCGGCATCGGCGTCGTCGCCGGGATGCTGGGCGACAAATGGAACCTCGGCTTCCTCGCTGAAACCGAACGCCAGGTCGAAGCGCACCTCGACGGCCACCTGCACAAGCTGCCCGAAGCCGATGCCAAAAGCCGCGCGGTGGTCGAGCAGATGAAGATCGACGAGATCAAGCACGCGCAGACCGCGGTCGACCACGGCGGCGCGCCGCTGCCGGCGCCGGTCAAGTGGGCGATGCAGCGGGCGGCGGATGTGATGCGGCAGACCGCGAGTCGGGTTTAGCGTCATCCCTTCCCCGACAGCGTCATGGCGCGACGCCGGGCCGGTGCTTTCCTTGATTGCGCGACATAACGTCTGGCGTTAATATCCGGCATGATCGAATCGTTCAGATGCAAGGACACGCATGCCCTGTTTGAAAACAAACGCGTGGCGCGCTTCGTCAACTTCGAGCAAGTTGCGCGGCGCAAACTCAAGCAATTGCATGCTGTGGCCGACCTCGCGTTTCTTAAGGTTCCGCCGCAAAACCGGCTGGAAGCCTTGAAAGGCGACCGCAAGGGGCAATGGAGCATCCGCATCAACGATCAATGGCGCCTGTGCTTTGAATGGCGCGACGGCTCGGCACTGAATGTCGAGATCGTGGACTATCACTGAAAGGCTGCGACGATGAAGAAACTGCAACTGGTGACCCCAGGCGAAATCCTGCTGGAAGAATGGCTCAAGCCCATGGGCTTGAGCCAGTACCGTCTCGCAGTCGAAATCGGCGTGCCGCCGCGCCGCATCAACGAGATCGTGCACGGCAAGCGCGCCATCACCGCCGATACCGCACTGCGGCTTGCACGCTTCTTTGGAACCGACGCGCAGTCCTGGCTCAACCTGCAATCGCACTATGACATGGAAAAAGCCCAGCTCGAAACCGGTAAGGTTCTGCAAAAAATCGTGCCCTGGTCGGAGCGGGCGGCTGCTTGAGGCGCGACCTGAGGGGTTCTCCATGATGGCGATTATGGTCAACGTCCACAAGCCAAAACCCACTTTTCCCGCTTGCTGGGGCAAGCGCACGCCGGCCAGGAAATCATCCTGTTGAAAGCCGGCAAGCCCTATGCGCGCATGGTGCCGTTGGGTTCGCAGGAAAAACCCCAGCGCATGCCGGGCAGGTTGGCCGGGCATATCGACGAGGCATTCTTCGAGCCCTTGCCCGAGTCTGAACTCGACGCCTGGGGAAAGCTTTGAAACTGTTGCTCGATATCACGAGCCGACGTAGTTTGGGCGTGAGGTTTTCTGGTGGAATGTGTTAATGCAAGACCTGACCCCGGCGGTTCGTGTGGGATTGTCGTTACGAAAAAACATGACGGCGTATTTGGTGCCCAACGTTAAGTAGACACCTGAAACAGGTGTACGGGACTCGGGGTTTTAACACATTAGGCAGCCCGTGTAGGTTGGGCTGCAAAGCCCAAAATCTTTGGCGGTTGTTCGCGTATGCGAGAGGATTTTCACGTTGGGCTTCATTCCATTCAGCCCAACCTACGGGCTGGAGCAGGCGTTGTATGCCCGTCAGCCGGAGCGTAACGGCAGCCTCGTGCATCACTCCGACCGGGGCTCGCAGTATGTGTCGATCCGCTACAGCGAGCGTTTGTCCGAGGCGGGTGTCGAACCCTCCGTCGGAAGCAAGGGCGACAGCTACGACAACGCGCTCGCCGAGACGATCAACGGGCTATACAAGGCGGAGCTGATCCACCGGCGCGGCCCGTGGAAGACACGGGAAGCGGTGGAACTGGCGACGCTGGAATGGGTGGCGTGGTTCAACCACGTCAGGCTGCTCGAACCCATCGGCTATATCCCGCCCGCCGAAGCTGAGGCAAACTACTACCGGCAACTCGCCGAACAGGCCGAGTCAACGGCCTGCACTTAAACCAAATGGCCTCCACGAAAGTCGGGGCGGTTCATTATGCCGGGAGTACGGTTGTTTTCTATAGCGCTGGACATGCCGCGGCAGACCAACCGGGCGGCGTCCAGGCGGGCCGGATTGTTCATTCACGGCTCCCCGAATATAACGCTAGCCATTCCCGTACATCGGCCTATGATTGGTTTGTGCTGCGTTTGCGCATATTGCGCAGCCGCAGCCGGAAGTTTCCGAAGACGTTGCAAGGAGAATTACCATGGCAAAAGGCCAGTTGCGTGGAAACAAGGAAGCGAAGAAACCCAAGAAGCCGAAACAGGTTGTGGTTCCGGTGGGATCGTTCATCGTTCCGCCCAAAACGGGCAAACCGATCAAGGTTCCGCACTGATTGCAGCCTGAGAACCCGAGCAAACGCCACCGTCGAGGTGGCGTTTGTACGTCTGGGGGGTGCGGGTGCGGTCTGTTGCCCTGATGAGACGCTGAGCGCCGCCTGCCGCACAGGACGCAGGCGGTATTCCGGTTCGGTGCACCGTGCCGGGCGACCGTACGGATATGATGGCAGGCTGGGAGCGCCGT
Source organism: Gammaproteobacteria bacterium (assembly GCA_018820765.1). Classification (GTDB taxonomy): domain Bacteria; phylum Pseudomonadota; class Gammaproteobacteria; order Burkholderiales; family Thiobacillaceae; genus Thiobacillus. The sequence continues at coordinate 71,558 of JAHJNN010000016.1, read as the reverse complement.
GCGCCGTGCCGGAACGGGTGGCGAGTCGGCACAACAACAATGCGGGAGTCTCCCGGGGCGTCGGATGACCACGGCCATGAAGCCAGGCCTTGGAACGACGCTCAATCGATGCACGCCTGATGGAATGGCTTTGATGCTGGATCGTTTTCTCAGAATGTTCAGGGGCAACAGGACCAAGCGGCGCCGGGACGCCGAGCTTGACGGCCTGTTCACGTCCCGCGCCCAGCGGGCCGCTTTTCGCAAGCTGAACGCCGTTGCGCCGCTGGCGAGCGAGGTGAATGCGCCGCCCACCGAGGTCGTGACCCATTCGAGTGCCTCGCTGGCGTCCCAGCCGGCCAAGTCGATCGTGTGCCGTGAAGCCGTGCTGGGCAAGGACAAGCGCGTGGCGGGTTATATCCTGAGCCTGGGCTACAAGATCAACCCGCGGGTGCGGGCCTCCAGCGTCAGCATGCAGCGCCTGTACGACAAGGTGCTGGTGCGTAATCTGGAGGAGATGGGGATCCAGAAGCTGCTGGCTTACCGGCTGGCCTTTGTCGAGGTGTCGGCCAGTTCCCTCGAAACGCCTTTTCTCGAAGTACCGCAGCCCCAGGGCATCGTGTACGTGGTGGGCACCAATCCGCAACTCCTCGCCGATCACGCATCCTGTCTGGCCGGGCTGACCCGCCTGAAGGCGCTGGGATATCAAATGGGCCTGCGCGCGGACGGCGTGGAAACTCCGGACATGGCGCCTTTTCTGGCGCTGGCGGATTTCCTGTTTGTCGATGTCGGCAACAGCGACATCCCGGTCATCAGCGACCGGATGGATGCCGCGCTCAGGCTGTCCCCGAAAATCAGGTTCGTGGCGACCAACATCCAGACCCTGGAGGAATACAGCGTCTGCGTCGGCTTGCCGTTTTCGTATTACCAGGGACCGTTCATCACCAGCCGGGAAAAGCTGAACGCACCGAAGATGGACGCGGGCCGCATCAAGATCCTGCAGCTTCTGAACAAGCTGCGAAGCGATGCGGAGACGCCCGAACTGACCGCCCTGATCAAGCAGAACCTGGCGCTGTCCTACAAGCTGCTGCGCTATATCAATTCCCCGGGAATGGGCCTGCTGCACACGGTGGCCACCCTGGAGCAGGCGCTGGCGGTGCTGGGCCGGCAAAAGTTCTACCGCTGGCTGACCCTGCTGCTGTTTACCAGCGGGGAAACGTCGGGGCTGGACTGGGCGGTGATGGAAAACGCCCTGATTCGGGCGCGGTTGGCCGAACTGTGCGCGCAGGGTGCGCTGTCCGCAGCCGAGCGGGATGAGCTGTTCGTGGCGGGCATGTTCTCCCTGCTGGACGTCGTGCTGTCGATGCCGATGGAGGCCGTTCTGAAGCAGGTCAATCTGCCGCCCCTGGTCGACGAGGCGCTGCTGCGTCAGCAGGGGAAATATGCGCCCTATCTGGATTTGGCGATCGCCTGCGAGCAAGCCGACAACGAAAACGTCGCCACACTTGCGCACGCGGTCGGCCTGGATATCTGGCGGGTCAACGGTTTCCATATCGACGCCATGCTGTGGGCCCAGCAGGTCGGGGAATAAGCACGGCTTGGGCGTAACATTCAGGTGAGCAGGCCTTAGACGCATTGCGCATCACGAGTCCCGATGAATGTCACACGCCCATGGTGACCGCGACCTTTCGCTTTTATGAAGAACTGAACGACTTCCTGGCGCCAGCCCGGCGCAAACAGGAATTCACCGTGCCGTGCGCGCGGCAGGCGACCACCAAGCACATGATCGAGGCGCTGGGCGTGCCGCACACCGAGGTGGAGCTGATCCTGGTGAACGGCGAATCGGTGGACTTCGATCGGTTGATGCAGGACGGCGACCGGGTGGCGGTGTATCCCCGCTTCGAGGCGATGGACGTGACGCCGCTCTTGCGGGTGCGCGACACGCCGTTGAGAGAGGCGCGCTTCGTCGCCGACGCGCACCTCGGCGGACTGGCCCACATGCTGCGCATGCTGGGATTCGATACGCTGTACGACAACCACTTCCACGACGACGCCATTGTGGCGATTTGCGAGAACGACGGCCGCATCGTACTGACGCGCGATCGCGAACTGCTGAAGCGGCGCGCGGTGACGCACGGCTGCTATGTGCATGCGCTGAAATCGGAGGCGCAGCTGCGCGAGGTCGTCGAGCGGCTCGACCTCGTGCGCAGCGCCCGCCCGTTCACCCTGTGCCTACACTGCAACGCGCCGCTGCGCCCGGTCGACAAGGCCAGCGTGTTCGATCGCCTGCCGCCGAAGGTGCAGGCGCATTACGAACGCTTTTCCACCTGCGACGTGTGCGGCCGAGTGTTCTGGGAGGGCTCGCACTGGCGCAGCATGCAGCGTTTGCTGGCGGGGCTGCTGCCGGATGCGGCGGGCAGTGAAACTTGACCGGGAAGACGCGGTCCACCTCTGCCCATGGAAAGGAAGACGATGAAAAGCCCCAATCTGAAAATCCTCGCGGTGCTGTTCGCCGGCTTGACGCTGGCCGCCTGCGAGCAGGCGGACGATTCCGCGTCCAGCGCCGATTCCGCCCCGCCCAACCGCTACCAGGAGGTACACCAGATCGCGCGCGGCCAAGCCGTCTATACGCAGCACTGCCTGGCGTGCCACGGGACCGAGGGCAAGGGGCCACCCGGCGACTGGCGCATCCGCGACGCGGCCGGCCGCTTCCCGCCGCCGCCGCTCGACGACAGCGCGCACGCCTGGCACCACCCGACTGCCGTGCTGCTGGAAGTGATCCGCGAAGGCAGCCCCGGCGGGCAGGGCAACATGCCCGCCTGGAAGGACACGCTCAGCGAACAGCAGATGCAGGACGTCGTGGCCTACATCAAGTCGCTGTGGTCCGACGAGGTGTACCAACTGTGGTGGAAAATGGAGCGGCAATCGCTGGAACCCTGAACGGGCCACGGGCTTTGCGGCGCCGGAGCAGGTAAAATGCCGCCATTGAAATCACACCCAACCAGGAGCAATACCATGAGCGAATACGGATTCGACACCCAGATCAGCGGCCCCTTCGACGCAGCCATCGAAAAGGTCACCGCCGCACTGAAAACAGAAGGCTTCGGCGTGCTGACCGACATCGATGTGAAGAGCACCATGAAGGCCAAGCTCGACGTCGATATGCGCCCCTACCGCATCCTCGGCGCCTGCAACCCGCCGCTGGCCAACCAGGCCATCAGCGCCGAACCCGACGTCGGCATGCTCTTGCCGTGCAACGTCGTCGTGCGCGAGGAAGCCGACGGCAAGGTCACCGTGTCCTTCCTTGACCCCGGCATCATGGTGAAACTGGTCTCCAACACCGCCGTGCACGGCGTCGCGACCGAAGCGCGCGCGCGCCTGATGCGGGTGAAGGACAGCCTGGCCGCCTGATCGAGTGTCACCCCGGTAGAAGCCGGGGTCCAGTTTGATTAAGCTGGATTCCAGCTTCTGCCGGAATGACCCAAGTTGAGGTGCTCTGTGCCCAACAAAAAGCCCGCTTCGGCGGGCTTTTTGTTGGGCTATTCCAGTTCCTTCAACACTTCCTGCACCAGCACCCACGGCGCCACCACCACCGCCCAGAACATCGGCTGGCGCGCATGCCAATCTTCGGCGTCGCTCAACCCGGCGCGGGCGATGCGGCCTTCGGCCAGCCACGCCTGCACGGTGGCGGTATTGTTCTCGGCAACATGGAGGGCGGCGTCGACCAGGTCCATGCCGGGGGCGATCTTGATGACGTCGCCGCGCGCAAAGTGGCGTTCGAGTTCAGGCCAGGCGAGTTGGGCGGTTTCGAGGTTGAGCTTGGCGCGGAGGATGTCGCTGGGGGTGGTCATGTGTAGGAGGGGCGCCTTTATGCCCTTCGGGTACTCCCGAATGGGTTGGTTTGCACTGGTCCGAAATTCGGGGCGAGGCACCCCTCCTACCGGGATTTGCCGCCGCCGCGGCGCTGGCTGAGCGGATGCTTGGGCACCTGTGGCGGTCGGCCGCGGTCGGCCGGCGCAGGCTTGCCCGCAGCGGGCTTGGCGCCCGGCTTGGGCTGGGCCGACTTGGCCCCCGGCTTGGCCGCATGGGGTTTGGCTGAACCGGGTTTGCCCGCGCCGGTCCTGGCGCGCTTGTCTTCGGCGCGCGGGGTGCGCGTGCCTTCCGGCTGTTTGCCGGTGCCGGCAGGCTGGAACAGCGGAATCAGGTGCTTCTTGCTGTTGCCGATGAGATCCTCGCGCCCCATTTCCTTCAGGGCTTCGCGCAAGAGCGGCCAGTTGTCCGCGTCGTGATAGCGCAGGAAGGCCTTGTGCAGGCGGCGGGTGCGGCCCTGCTTGACGACGGACACCGCTTCGGCCTTGCCGCCGAGCACCTTCTTCAGCGGATTCTTTTCGGTGTGGTACATCGCGGTGGCCAGCGCCATCGGCGTCGGCAGGAAGGTCTGTACCTGGTCGAGGCGGAAGTCGTGCTTCTTCAGCCATAAGGCAAGATTGAGCATGTCCTCGTCGGTGGTGCCGGGATGCGCCGCGATGAAGTAGGGAATCAGGTACTGCTTCTTGCCGACCGCCCTCGACGCCGCTTCGAACATGTCCTTGAAGCGGTCGTAGGCACCCATGCCGGGCTTCATCATTTTGGAGAGCGGGCCGGCTTCGGTGTGCTCGGGCGCGATCTTTAGATAGCCGCCGACGTGGTGCTGCACCAGCTCCTTCACGTATTCGGGCGAGCGCACCGCGAGGTCGTACCGGAGTCCCGAGCTGATGAGGATCTTTTTGATCCCCGGCAGCGCACGCGCGCGGCGATACATGTGGATCAGCGGCGTGTGGTCGGTGTTGAGGTTGTCGCAGATGTCGGGGAACACGCAGGACAGGCGCCGGCAGGCCTTTTCGATTTTTTCCGACTTGCACGCCATGCGGTACATGTTGGCGGTCGGTCCGCCGAGGTCGGAGATGACGCCGGTGAAGCCAGGCGTCTTGTCGCGGATGGCCTCGATTTCCTTGATCACCGAATCTTCGCTGCGGCTCTGGATGATGCGGCCCTCGTGCTCGGTGATCGAGCAGAAGGTGCAGCCGCCGAAGCAGCCGCGCATGATATTGACTGAGAAGCGGATCATTTCCCATGCGGGGATCTTTGCGTCGCCGTAGCTCGGATGCGGCGCGCGCGCGTAGGGCAGGTCGTACACCGCGTCCATCTCCGGCGTGGTGAGCGGAATCGGCGGCGGGTTGAGCCAGACGTCGCGTTCGCCGTGCGCCTGCCGCAGCGCGCGGGCATTGCCGGGGTTGGATTCGAGGTGGAATACCCTGGATGCATGAGCGTACAGAGTCGGGTTGTTCTTCACCTGGTCGTAGTCGGGCAGGCGGATCACGGTGCGTGCGCGTATTTCCTGCTTGGCAGCGAGCCGGTCCGCTCTCGGAACGATACGGATCGGCACGGTGCCCTCGGGCGTTTGCGTGGTGGGGCCTTCCGGTGTCATGGCGTAGGGGTCGACGTGAGCGTCGATGGCGCCAGGGGTGTCGAGCTCGGTCGACAGTACTTCCAGCCAGTTTTCTTCAGGCTTCCACTCGCGCGGCACCATGAAGCCGGTGCCGCGCACGTCGCGGATGTCGCCGATCTTTTCGCCCTTGGCGAGGCGATAGGTGATCTCCAGCAGAGCGCGCTCGGCGTTGCCGAAAATCAGCAGGTCGGCCTTGGAATCCGGCAGCACCGAGCGGCGCACGGTGTCCGACCAGTAGTCGTAGTGCGCGATGCGGCGCAAGGACGCCTCGATCGAGCCGATGATGACCGGGGTGCCGGGGAAGGCTTCGCGGCAGCGCTGGGCGTACACGGTCACCGCGCGGTCGGGCCGCTTGTTCGGCTCGGCGTTGGGTGTGTAGGCGTCGTCGGAGCGGATTTTTCGGTCCGACGTGTAGCGGTTGACCATCGAGTCCATGTTGCCCGCGGTGACGCCGAAATACAGCGTCGGCTGGCCCAGCGCGCGAAAAGGCTCGGCCGAGTGCCAGTCGGGCTGGCTGATGATGCCGACACGGTAGCCCTGCGCTTCCAGCAGCCGCCCCACCAGCGCCATGCCGAAGCTGGGATGGTCGATGTAGGCGTCGCCGGTCACGAGTATCACGTCGCACGCGTCCCAGCCGAGCGCGGCCATCTCGGCGCGCGACATCGGCAGGAAGGGGGCGGTGCCGAAGCGGGCCGCCCAGTGCTTGCGGTGGGAGAACAGGGCCTGAGTCATGGGGTTGTCCGCGGCATGCGCGGACACAGGATTAATTGACGCCCAGCAGCTCGACTTCGAACACCAGCGTGGCGTTCGGCGGAATCACGCCGCCGGCGCCGCGGGCCCCGTAGCCCAGTTCCGGCGGGATGGTGAGCTTGCGCTTGCCGCCGATCTGCATGCCGGCCACGCCCTGGTCCCAGCCGGGGATGACCTGCCCCGCGCCGAGGCGGAATTCGAAGGGGTCGTTGCGGTCGACGCTGGAGTCGAATTTCTTGCCGTCGGTGAGCCAGCCGGTGTAGTGCACCGTCACGTACTGGCCTGCGCTGGCGGTGTCGCCGTTGCCGACGAGGATATCTTCGATGATGAGTTCGCTCATGGATTCAGTTCCTGGAATAGGGGTTGTGATGACGCGCATGAGACAGACAATGCGCGAAGCCGTTCATTTTCTCACGTTTCCCGCCCCGGGCCGAGCCTCAGCGCCACTCGGCGGGCAGGTAATAGGCGTCGGGATCGACGTCGACGGGGATTTCGGTGACGCTGCTGGCGTCCGGCGGCGCATCGCGCAGCACCACCTGCGGGAAGGCCAGCACCACGGCGACCATGAAGAGCTGGATGACTAGAAAGGGGACTGCCCCCCGGTAGATGTCGGCGGTGCGGATGGCCTTCGGCGCGACGCTCTTCAGGTAGAACAGGGCGAAGCCGAACGGCGGGTGCATGAAGGCGGTCTGCATGTTGACCGCGAGCATGACGCCGAACCAGATCGGGTCGATGCCGAGCTTGTAGGCGATCGGGCCCACCAGCGGCACCACGATGAAGGCGATCTCGAAGAAGTCGAGGAAAAACGCCAGCGTGAACACCAGCAGGTTGACCACGACGAGAAAGCCGAGCACCCCGCCGGGCAGCTGGTTGAACAGGTGCTCCACCCACACGTCGCCATCGAGCCCGCGGAACACCAGGGTGAAAATCGTCGAGCCGATCAGGATGAAAATGACGAAGGTGGTGAGGTGGGTGGTGCTGTCCATCGCCTGCGTCAATTGCAGGCGGGAGAGTCGCCCGCGCGCCAGCGCCAGCAGCAGCGCGCCGGCGGCGCCCATCGCGCCGCCTTCGGTCGGCGTGGCGACGCCGAGGAAGATGGTGCCGAGCACCAGGAAGATCAGCACCAGCGGCGGCAGCAGCGTGGTGAACATGCGCAGCAGCAGCGCGGACCCGTGCAGGGTGCGCGCGGAAGCCGGCATGGCGGGGACGGCATGGGGCTTCACCAGCGTCACGCCGAATATGTAGAGCAGATACAGCCCGACCAGCGCCAGGCCCGGGACGAGCGCGCCCTTGTACATGTCGCCGACCGAGGCGCCGAGCTGGTCGGCCAGCACGATCAAGACCAATGACGGCGGCACGATCTGCGCCAGCGTGCCGGAGGCGGCGATGACGCCGGCGGCCAGACGCTTATCGTAGCCGTAGCGCAGCATCACCGGCAGCGAGATCAGCCCCATGGCGATGACGGTGGCGGCGACCACGCCGGTGGTGGCCGCCAGAAGCCCGCCGACCAGGATCACTGCGTAGGCCAGCCCGCCGCGCAGCGAGCCGAACATCTGGCCGATGGTGTCGAGCAGGTCTTCGGCCATGCCGGAACGTTCGAGGATCAGTCCCATGAAGGCGAAGAAGGGGATCGCCAGCAGAGTGGGATTGGCGACGATGCCGTAGACGCGTTCGGGCAGCGCGTGCAAGAGCGACACGTCGAACAGCCCTGCCATGATGCCGATGCCGGCGAACAGGAGACCGTTGGCGGCGAGCGCGAACGCCACCGGATAGCCCGACAGCAGGAAGACCACCAGGCCAAGGAACATCAGCGGCGCCAGGTTTGCCACGATCACACGTCCTCTTCCGGCGCTTCGCGCGGCAGTTCGAGGTGGCCGGACAGCACGCCGATGCGCTTGATCGCTTCGGCCACGCCCTGCAGCACGAGCAGGCCGAAACCCGCCGGCAGCAGCAGCTTTACCGGCCAGCGCACGAGGCCGCCGGCGTCGGGCGACATTTCGTGCGTGACCCAGGCCTCATGGAACATCGGCCACGCGAGCCAGGCCAGCAGCACGGCCATCGGCAGCAGGAACAGCAGGCCGCCGGCAAGATCGATCCACGCCTGGCCGCGCGGGCCGAAGCGGTTGTAGAGGATGTCGATGCGCACGTGGCCGTTGTGCTTGAGCGTGTAGCCCGCCGCCAGCAGAAACATCGCGCCGAACAGATACCACTGGATTTCCAGCCAGGCGTTGGAGCTTTCGCCGAGCAGATAGCGGCTGAGCGCATTGCCCGCCGAAATCAGGGTGGCGACCAGCACCAGCCAGATGACCAGACGGCCGACGCGTTCGGTCAGCGCATCGATCAGGCGGGCCAGCGCAAGCAGGGATTTCACAGCGCGCCGGTCTCCCGCAGGAATTCGGCGAGCCGTTCGGCGACCACGCGATAGCCGGCGGCGTTGGCGTGGATGGGGTCGGACTTGAGGCGGTTGTCCTTCAGCACCTCGTTGAAGACGTCCTGCTCCAGCGGCAGCTTCAGGTCCTCGGCGAGGCGGCTGTAGAAGTCCGGCGTCCCGCCGAACAGCTTCGGTTCGGGCACGCTGATCAACACCACCTCGGCGCCGCTCGCGCGTATGGTCTTCACCAGCAGGCGCAGGTTGTTTTCGGTGGCGGCTTCGGGCTGCTTTCTCAGCATGTCGTTGCCGCCCAGGCACAGCAGAACCAGGCGCGGTTTGTATTCATCCAGCACCGCGGGCAGGCGCTCCAGGCCCGAACTGGTGGTGTCGCCGGGCACGCCGGCGTTGATCACGGTGCGGCCGGTCAGCGCCGCTAGCACGGCGGGGTAGGCGTCGTTGGCGCTCGCGCCGGTGCCGTGGGTGAGGCTGTCGCCGAAGGCGACGATGACGTCGTGAGAATTGAGCTTCGGCAGCGACGGCGCGCGGTCGCACGCGGAAAGAAGGAAAAGGGTGAGGAGCGCGAAAAGGAAACCACTGTGGGGTGGGAAAGCGAAGCGCCTTCCGCCAGATAGGGGGCTAACATTCATAAGAACGTCTACGCACGCAAGCGTGGGCGGGAACGGGGTTTCTCGCGTGAATGTTTTCAGGCCGCGACTTCAAGATATTCAACGATGCTGACGGGTTGCGGGATGGCCTGGCCATCTTCCCGAAGCCCTTCGATATGAAATTCGATAGCCGATCGAATTTCGTTTTCGACTTCCTCCACCGTCTGGCCGGTCGCCACGCAACCGGGCAGATCGGGAACGTAGGCGGAATAGTTGTTCTCTGTTTTTTCGACGACGATGGCGAAGCGCATGGTTTTACTCCTTTAGCCCTGCTTGTTTGAGGATGCTGTTCAATGTACCGGGAGCCAGGTCATCGCTGGGCTTCCCGGCAACCGTGACGCGACCGTTTTTGTCCGGGTGCTTGAATTGGCGATGGCTGCCGCGCGTGGCAACGAGTACCCAACCGTCGTTTCGTAGCATGGTCAGGATATCGCTTACTTTCATGCCGTCAGGATAACAAGCGGCTTGCAAAATGCATATCAGTTGCCCGCCACCGTCATGTGGTCGATCAGGATCGAGCCGACCTGCTTGGAGCCGCGCCGCTCGATGTCGCGGCCGATGGCGACGATGCCCTTGAACATCTCGGCGAGGTTGCCGGCGATGGTGATTTCCTCGACCGGATACTGGATCTCGCCGTTTTCCACCCAGAAGCCGGCGGCGCCGCGCGAATAGTCGCCGGTGACCATGTTGGCGCCGTGGCCGAGCAGCTCGGTGACCAGCAGACCCATTCCCATCTGTTTGATGAGGCCGTCAAGGTCGTGCTCGCCCGGCGTGACGATCAGGTTGTGGTTGCCCCCCGCATTTCCGGTCGTCGTCATGCCGAGTTTCTTCGCCGAGTAGGTCGATAGGAAATAGCCCTGCAGCACGCCGTCCTTGACGACATCGCGGTCGAGACAGGCGACGCCCTCGCTGTCGAAGGGCGCGCTGCCGAGACCCCCGGGAATGAAGGGCTGCTCGCGGATGGTCACCAGCGGCGCGAACACCTGCGTTCCCAGGCTGTCGAGCAGGAAGGACGACTTGCGGTAGAGGCTGCCGCCGGAGACCGCGGCGACGAAGTTGCCGATGAGGCCGGTGGCGATCGGCGCCTCGAACAGGACCGGGCAGGTGCGGGTGTCGAGCTTGCGGCCGTTCAGCCGGCGCACGGTGCGGGTGCCGGCGATGCGTCCGACGATTTCGGCGGAGTCCAGGTCGTTTGCATTGCGGGCGCTGGTGTACCAGTAGTCGCGCTGCATCGCGCCGCGGTCTTCGCCGATCACCGCGACCGACATGCCGTGGCGCGAGCCGGCGTAGCCGTTGCAGAAGCCGAGGCTGTTGGCATAGATGAATTGCGAGGTGTGGAGGCTGACGCCCGCGCCTTCGGAATTGGTCAGCCGCTTGTCCACCGCCAGCGCCGCCGCTTCGCAGGCCTTTGCGCGTTCGGCGGCTTCTTCGACGCTGAGATTCCAGGGGTGGTAGAGATCGAGGTCAGGCACGTCCTTCGCCAGACGGTCGGCCTCGGGCAGGCCGGCCGCTTCGTCCTCGGCGGTGTAGCGCGCGATGGTGAGCGCCTTTTCAACCGCGCTTTTAAGGGCGGCTTCCGACAAGTCCGAGGTCGAGGCATGGCCGCGCCGCTGGCCGAGGTAGACGGTGACGCCGGCGCCCTTGTCCTTGTTGTATTCGATGGTCTCGATCTCGCCCTGGCGCACACTGACGCTCTGGCCGACGCCTTCGGAAATCTCGGTGTCGGCGGCGGTGGCGCCCTGTTTGGCGGCGTGCTCGATGACGAGCCGGGACAGGGCCATGAGCTGATCGCGGGTATAGCTGAATTGGGAGCGGGACATGTCGGCTTACGAAAGGAAAAGGGGGCGCATTCGGTTTTGATTCGGCACGTTTAGGCGGCAGAAACTACAATGACGATAATAACAGCAACCGAAAGACCCGCCGTGCGCCTGATCGACCCCGATGCCGAACTGGAATTCGACCCCGATGACGTCTATGACGGTCCCAGCAAGAGCCAGAAGAAGCGCGAGGTGGAAGCCCTGCAGGATCTGGGCGCCGAACTGGTGAAGCTGCCCGATGCGCAATTCAAGCGCATCGAACTGCCGGAAGAACTGCGCGAGGCGGTGGCCGCCTGCCGCAAGATCACCCAGAACAGCGCGCTGAGGCGGCAACGGCAGTATATCGGCAAGCTGATGCGCAGTATCGACCCGGCGCCGATCCAGGCCCAGCTCGATGCCTTCAACGGCGTCTCCGCAGCGGAAAACGCCAAGCTGCATCAGGCCGAGAAGTGGCGCGAGAAGCTCATCGCCGACAACGAGGCGCTGACCCTGTTCCTCAATCAGTACCCCACCAGCGACGCCACGCATCTGCGGCAGCTCATCCGCAATGCGCGCGACGAGGCCGCGCGCAACAAGCCGCCGAAGGCCTTCCGCGAGATATTCCGGATGATCCGCGAGGCCATGCAAAGCCAATAAAAAAGGAGAAGGCAGCATGTGGGGACGCATCGTCAAAATCGCCTTGAGCCTGCCGTTCCTGATCGTTGCCGGGCTGTTTGCCCTCTATCTGCTGTTCGGCTTCTTCCTGGTCAACCAGCTGGCGCAGAAGCTCTTGCCCTGGATCGGCGAGAACACGCTCGCCAGCCGCCTGAGCGCCGACGAGGTCAAATTCAATCCGCTCACACTCGAAGCCACGGTGGACGGCCTCAAGCTCACCGAGACGAATGGTGCGCCGCTGGCCGGTTTCGACCGGCTCTACGTCAACCTCGATACCACCGGCCTGTTCCGCTGGGCGTGGCGCATCCGGGACATCCAGCTCGACCGCCCGCGCGCGACCCTTGAGGTCCGGCGCGGCGGCGCGCTCAACTGGGCGGCGCTGATCGCCAAACTCAACGAGGACAAGGAACCACCGTCCGACACCCTCGCGCGGCTGCTGATCGACCACATCCGGATCGACAACGGCGACATCGACTACACCGACGCCAACCGCGCGGGCGAGCCGTTCAAGGTAACGCTTGCACCGCTCGGCATCGAACTCGACGGCCTGTCCACCCTGCCCGAGGATCGCGGCGATTACCTGATCGCGGCGAAGCTGCCCGAGCAGGGCGGCACGCTCAAGTGGAAGGGCGACGTCGGGCTGAATCCTGTCGCGTCGAGCGGCGAAGTCGGGCTCGAAGGCGTGCGGCTCGCCAATCTGCTGCGCGTGATCAGGAGCCCGCGCAATTTCGAATTGCCGTCGGGCACGCTTGCCGCAGGCTTGCGCTACCGATTTGCCATGGTGCGCGACAAGGCAGGCGCGGACGTGCCCTGGCTGCGAGTCAACGGTGCCAACCTGATCGTGCAGAACCTGGCGCTGGCCCCGCGTGGCGGCGGGGCTCCCGTACTGGAACTCGCCGAGGCGCGTATCAGCGATGCCAACCTCGATCTGGCCCAACGCGAGGTCGGGGTGGCGGGCGTGAGCCTTGCCGGCGGCAGGCTCGTGGCGACACGCAACGTTCGGGGCGTGCTCGACTGGCAGACCCTTTTTGCGGTGGCCGTCAACGGCGCGGCCCCGAAACCGGCGAGCGCAAAAACGACCGCGCCCAGCGTCCCGTGGAAAATTGGCGTGCGCGAAATCAAGCTGGCCGACTGGTCGGCGCGTTTTACCGACCAGGGTTATGCGCGGCCCCTGAGCGTGGGCGCCGAGGGCTTCGGCCTGACCGCGGCATTGACGGGCGAGGTGGGTGATACGACGGCGATCGACGTCGGTCCGGTGAACGCGGCGCTGGGGCCGATCCGGGTGCAGTCGGGTTCGCAGCAGGTGGCGGAATTGCAGCGTGCAGCGCTGGTCAACGCGGGGGTGAAGCTGGCCGAAAACCGGGTCGTCATCGAGGCGGTGGAGCTGGGCGGCGCGAAAACCACGGTGACGCTGGACAGGAACAAGAATCTCAACTGGGGCGGCATTCTGCAAAAGGCCCCCGGCGCCCCTGCGGCTGCCCCGGCCAAGGCAGAGCCCGCGAACACTTCCCCGCTGGACGTGCAGCTGGCGCGCCTCAGTCTCGAAGGCGTCGAAATCGGCATCGTCGACCAGTCGCCCGCCCGGCCGGTGCGGCTCGATGTCGTCCGGGGCTTCGTCACGCTGAAGGATCTGAGCCTGGACATGAACAAGGCGGTGCCGCTGGAAGCCGGCTTTGCGCTCAGGCAGGGCGGCCGTTTCAACGCCAGCGGCAGCGTCGTTCCGGGCAAGGAATCGGGCGGGGCCTCGGGCACGCTCAACTTGAGGCTCGCGGGTTTGTCGCTGAAACCCTTCGCGCCCTACGTCAATCAGTTCGCGCGGCTCAACCTGCATTCGGGCGCAGCGTCGACGCGCGGCAGGCTGACGTTCGCGCAGGCGAAGTCGGGGATGAAGCTCAATTACGGTGGCGGCTTCGCGGTGGACGACCTGGCCATCACCGAAGAGGACACCGAGGAGGCCTTCCTCGGCTGGAAGAAGCTGTCGTCCGACAGCCTGGTGGTCCGGCTCAACCCGAATCGCGTCCGCATGAACGAGCTGGTGGCGCTGAATCCCTTCGGCAAGGTCATCATTTTCGAGGACAAGTCGATCAACCTGCAGCGCGTCCTGCGCAGCCCGCCGGCAGGCAAGCCGGCCACCAAGGATGCAGCCAGGCCCCAACCCAAATCCGCCGATCAGCCCCCCGCCTTTCCGCTGGCCATCGAGCGCCTGCGCATCGTCGGCGCCAATGCCGAGTTCGCCGACCTTTCGCTGACGCCGCAGTTCGGCACCCGCATGCACGATCTCGGCGGCGTGGTCGCCGGGCTGTCGAACGATCCGACGACGACCGCGCTGGTCGAACTCGACGGCAAGGTCGACGATTTCGGCTCGGCGCGCGTGCGCGGCTCTGTCCAGCCGTTCCGCGCGACCGATTTCACCGATTTGAAGCTCACCTTCCGCAACCTGGAAATGACCAACCTGACGCCGTATTCGGGCAAGTTCGCCGGGCGCAAGATCGATTCCGGCAAGCTCTCGGTCGATCTCGAATACAAGATCAAGGACCGCCAGCTGGCCGGCGAAAACAAATTCATCGTCAACAAGCTGAAGCTCGGCGAACGCGTCGACAGTCCCGATGCGATGAAGCTGCCGCTCGACCTCGCCATTGCGCTTCTGGAAGACAGCAACGGCATCATCGACCTCGACCTGCCGGTGTCCGGCAGCCTCGACGACCCGCAGTTCAGCTACGGCAAGATCATCTGGAAAGCCATCGTCAATGTGTTGACCAAGCTGGTCACCGCGCCCTTCCGCGCGCTGGGAAAACTGCTCGGCGTGAGTTCGGAAAAGCTCGAATCCGTCGACTTCGATCCCGGCAGCAGCGCGCTGTTGCCGCCCGAACAGGAAAAACTCAAAACCCTTGCCGAAGCCCTGGCGAAGCGGCCTGCGCTGACCCTGACCCTGGAGCCCGGCTACGACCCCGAGGCCGACCGGCGCGCCCTGCAGGAGCTCGCCATGCGTCGCGAAGCGGTCGCCGTTGCCGGCGTCAAGCTTGCCCCCGGCGAAGCGCCCGGCCCGGTGGACGTCAACCACACCAAGATCCAGACCTGGCTCGAAGACCGCTATGCCGAACGCGTCGGCAAGCCCGAATACCAGAAGCTGCGCGCCAGTTTCCGGGACAAGGATGCGGGCGCCGCCGCGCGCGTACTGGAAAGCGAACTGGTCGAGCGGCTCGCCCGCCGCTTCAAGACCCGCGACGAAGGCCCTGCCTCCGCCTTCCATGCCGAACTGCTGGAGCGCTTGACCCGGCAGACGACAATCGACGATGCGACCCTCGTCAAACTCGCGCAGGCGCGCGGCCAGGCGATGCGCGACGCGCTCCTGAAGCTGGGGCTCGACGGCAGCCGCGTCAGCATCACAGTTCCCGCCCAACAGTCCGCCAAGGACAAACTGGTGGGCAGCAGGATGAGCCTGGGCGCGGGCAAACGGCCGGCTGTCGCGCCGGACGGCCTTCCTGCTGCTGCCACGCCTTGACGCGCGTTCAAGCCGGGTGAGGTCCGGCCGTTAAGAAGGGGTCTCTGACTCCGACCGCGCCATCATGAGCTTTCGCCGACTTCGTATCCTTCTCCTGCTGGGTGTGCTGGCCGCCGCGGCGGGCCTGACCTGGCTCGAGCAGACCATGGTGCGCGCCTGGCAGACGCCGCTGGACGTGGCGGTGGTCCCGATCAGCGGCGACGGATCGCCCGAGGCGGCGCAGATGATCCGTGCGTTGCAGGCAAGCGATTTCGACGACATCAATGCCTTCCTCGAACGCGAGTCGGCACGTTATGGCGTGAAGCTGTCGCCCGCCATGCAGGTCTCCCTGCTGCCTGCGCTGGATGAAATGCCGCCGGTGCCGCCGCGCGACGGCAGCGTGCTGAAAACCGTGTTCTGGAGCATGCAACTGCGCTGGTGGGTGTATCAGCAGTCGGGAGCCTTATTGCCGCAACTGGGTACGGTCAAGCTGTTCGTGCTGTATCACGCGCCGCAGGACGGCGTGGCGCTGGAGCATTCGCTGGGGCTGCAGAAAGGCCTGATCGGCGTGGTGCACGCCTTTGCCGATCCGAGCCAGACGCAGCAGAACAACATCGTCATCGCGCACGAATTGCTGCATACGCTGGGGGCGACCGACAAATACGGCGCAGGCGGCCGGCCGACGTATCCGGAAGGGGTGGCCGATTCCTCCCGGCCGCCGGACGCGCCGCAGCACGCGGCGGAAATCATGGCGGGACGTTATGTGAACGCGGCAGGCCGTGTCGTGATGCCGGCCAGCCTGGAGCAGTGCGTGATCGGTGCGAAGACCGCCCACGAGATCAATTTCGACGCCGGCTTTCAGCGGCGCTTCGGCTCAAGCAGTTAGGCACGGCGCTGCCGCGCGAGACGCGCCAGCCCGAAGTGGATGAAGGCCAGCGCGGCAAACACCGGCCCCAGCAGGTTGAGCAGCGGAACGAACTGCACCAGCCCGGTCAGCAGGCCCAGGCCCCACCAGCTACTGCGTTCCTGCCTGAACAGCACGGCCATTTCGTCGGCGCTGGCATGCTCGGCGATGGCGTCGTAGCGGAACAGGCGCTGGTTGAGGTAAGCCGCGGCCACGAAGGGCACGATCACGCCGACGCCGATCAGCCACAGCGGCAGGGTGACCAGCCACAGGGCGACGAACACGACGATCGCGACGACCGCGTTCCACAGGCTGCCGATCAGGCCGCCGCCGTTTTCGCGTTCGAGTTCAGGGTAGTCGCGCTCGGCCACCACGCGGATCAGTGCGGGCATGCCGAACAGCGCGGTGATGACGAGTGCGGTCAGCATCACCAGCGGCACGAACAGCATGAGGTGCAGCAGCGCCTGGAGGCCGTTTGCGATCCAGGCCGGTTCGAGCTCGGTGAGCCAGGCCTGGATGCCGATGGCGTCGAGTCCCTGTTCGATCCAGCCGGAGAACGTGCCCCAGAACATCACGCCCAGCGCCAGCCACAGCAGCAGGGCGAGCAGCATCGGCCACACCACCACCCACAGCACGCGCAGGCTGAACAGGTCGCGCAGGGCACGCGCCAGCGCATCGAGTATCGCTGTCATGTGCGGATCCGCAGCGCGGACTTGGGGCGGAACACGGCGATCGTGTCCGGCCGCGCTTCGAGATAGGGGCCGCCGATGAGGTCTATGCAGTAGGGCACGGTGGCGAAAATGCCGTCGAGCGTTTCCTTGATCGCCTTGGGCTGTCCCGGCAGGTTGAGGATCAGGCTGGCGCCGCGGGTGACGCCGACCTGGCGCGACAGGATCGCGGTGGGCACATACTTCAGCGACACCGCGCGCATCGCCTCGCCGAATCCGGGCAGCACCTTGTGCGCCACCGCCAGCGTCGCTTCCGGCGTGACGTCGCGCGGCGCCGGTCCGGTGCCGCCGGTGGTGAGGATGAGCGAGCACGTTTCGGCATCGGCGAGTTCGACCAGCGTCGCCTCGATCAATGCCTGCTCGTCGGGAATCAGCCGGGTGACGAATTCCGCGGGATTGGCCAGCATTTCGCCGAACCACGCTTCCAGCGCGGGTAGTCCCTGGTCCTCGTAGACGCCACTGCTGGCGCGGTCGCTGATGGACACCAGGCCGATGCGGACGGGATCGTAGGTCATAGGGTCAAAAAAATGGGTTGCGGGAATGCCTGAATTTATCAGAATGGCGGCATGTGACTGAAGGAGAATCGAGTGAACCTGATCAAGATGCTGCTGGCAGCAAGCTGTTTATGGGCGGGCGCGGTGCTGGCTGACCCGCCGAAAGGCTATCCCTTCGTCGGCTACGACGCCGGCCTCGCGGCGGCGCGCGCGAGCGGCAAGCCGATCTTTCTCTACTTCGGCCGCTATGGCTGTGCCTGGTGCGACCACACCAACAAGAAGACCTTTTCCGATGTGGCGCTGAAGAAGCTGTACACGCAGAACTACGAGCTGGTTTACGTCGATGCCGAGTCGGGCAAACGCCTGACGCTGCCCTCCGGCGAGCGCATCACCGAAGCCGAACTGGGGGTGCGGCTGCAGGCCTTCGCCACCCCGCTGTTCGTGTACCTGACGCCGCAGGGCGACAAGATCGTGCAGATTCCGGGCTTCAAGACGGTGCAGGATTTCCGCGATTACGACCGCTACGTGCGCGGCGGGCATTACAAGCAGAAAACCCTGCTCGAGTTCCTGGGCAGCAAGTCGTGAGGGCGGCCGCGCTGTTGCTGGCCGTACTGGCGTTGCCGGCGCACGCCGCGTGGGAATGGAGCGCACCGCTGACGGTCACCTCGGTTCACGGCGTGAAGATTTTTCCGCATCTCGAGTCGGCCAATCGCCAGGGCGTCGCGGTATCGGGCGACACCGTGGGCGTGGTATGGGAAGACAACCGCAGCGGCACTCCACAGTGCTACCTGGCAATGAAGCCGGCGGCCGCGGCGGCGTTCCAGCCGGAAATTCCGTTGAGCGCGGGCGAATGCTACGAACCGGTGATGACGGCCCTGGGTGCCGGCCGTTTTGTGGCCGCCTGGGAAGAAGCGGGCAAGGTACATGCGCGGGTTCTGCCGGGCGGCCAGGCGCTGCAGTTGTCGAAGGCCGACGCGGTGCAGATCACGCTGGCCGCAGGGAACGGCACGCTGTATGCCGCATGGGCCGAGCAGGCGGGGCGGTTCCGCCGCATCGTCGTGGCCCAGTTGGTGTTGCACGGAGATGCGCTCGGCGTGAAGACGGTAATACCGGTCGAAGCGGCGATGCCGGCCGACGAGCAGGGCTGGCCGGCGCTGGCGGTGGCGGGAGACGGCAGCGTGACGGTGGCGTGGGAAGACCGCCGCAACCGCCATACCGTGCCGATGGTGAGCCACAGCCGCGACGGGCGCCGCTTTGCCGCCCCCGCGCGCCTGACCGACCACAAGAGCGGCAGCGCACCCGGGGGACTCGGTGCCGGCACCGGCGCGATGCGCCCCACGCTGACTGCCTGGGGCGAGCGCGGCGTCGCGGCCGTCTGGCTGGACAAGCGCGACTTCCTCTCCGGCTACGATGTCTACGCCGCATTCGATACGGGAAGCCGCCGCTTCGGCAAGAACGTGCGGGTGCAGGACAACTTCGGCGACAGCATCGCGCAGTGGCATGCACGGATCGTCGGCGACGCGGATGGCCGGCTGGTGGCGCTGTGGGACGACGCCCGCGACGGCACGCCGGACGTGTGGCTGTCCGACTGGGACGGCGAGGCCTTCGGCGACGACGTGGCGGTGCCCGGAGCTGCCGGGCCGGGCGAACAATCCGACCCGCTGGCGACGCTGGATGCTGCCGGATCGCTTCACGTGGTGTGGCTGGACCGCGACGTCACGAACGGCACGCGCATCCGTTATGCGCGTGCCGAGCGCAAGTAATGGGCTAGTGGTCTGCTTTCGAAATAGGGGGACAAAATGAAACGGATGGATTTTTTCGCAGGGCAAGGCGCGAGGAGGCGACATAGCTTGGACTATGGCAACGACGAGCAACGCCGCCATGCGGAAAAAGACGCCGTTTCATGTTCCGGTATTTCGAAAGCAGACCACTAGATCCAGCCGCGCCGCTTCAGGCGCCGGTACAGCATTCCCACCGCGACGGCGGTCGTCAGCAGCAGCGCCGGATACGCCCATGGCCATTCCAGTTCCGGCATGACTTCGAAGTTCATGCCGTACAGGCTGAACACCACCGTGGGCAGCGCCAGCAGCGCGCCCCAGCCGGCCAGTTTCTGCACCGATTCGTTCTGCTTCAGCGACAGCGAGGCGAGATGGAACTGCATTGCATCCGAGGTCGACATGCGCAGTCGGTCGATGGCAGCCGACACGCGTATTGCGTGGTCGTGAATGTCGCGGTAATAGGCCTTGAGCTCCTTGGGGGACAGCGCGGGATGCAGGCGGATCAGATCCTGGGTGATGTCCTGCATCGGTTCGGCGACGTCGCGCAGCAGCGTCAGATCGCGTTTCATGGCGTACAGCCGTTCGAGCGTGTCGCGGCCCGATTTTTCCCCCCTCATCAACAGGCTTTCGAGAGACTGGAAGCGGTCCTGCATGCCCTCGATCACCGGCCTGAACTGGTCGACGATGAGGTCGAGCACCAGGTACAGCGCGTAGGGCGTCCCGGCCTTGATGCCGTTGGGGCGGCGCTGCAGGCGGTCGGTCACCCGCTGGTAGCCGGCGCCGTTGTCGTGGCGAATGGCGATGACGTAATTGCTGCCGACAAACAGGTGCGTCTCGCCGAGCTCCATGCGCGATTCCCACAGCTGCACCGTGCGCGTGGCGATGAAAACGTGTTTGTCGTATTCCTCGAGCTTGGACCGCTGGTGCGTGGAAATCGCGTCCTCCAGCGCCAGCGCATGCAGGCCGAGCTCGTCGCCCAGGCGCGTGATGGTCCGGGTATCGGGGGATTTGAGTTCGACCCAGATGAAGCGATCCGGCTGACCGACATGGTCGCTGATGTCGTCGAATGCGATCGCCTGGGCGCTGGAATCCTTGAATAGCAGACAGTCTATGATGGCACCCGCTGGAAAATGGAAATCAATTGCTGATTCTAGACCGTAATGCAGCGCCGTCCCGAGGGGACGGCGCTGCGTGCATGCCGCCGCGCGCCGTCTTGGGAATTTCCGGGCTGCACGGTACACTCGCGCGGGCAATGCCGCTGCTGTCCACATAAAAAAAATCAGGGGGATGCAAGATGAGAAAAATATGGGCGTGCCTGGCCTTGGTGCTCGGCACGGCTTGTCACGCTGCACCACAAACGCCTTTCGCCTTCGGCGTGCTCAACCACCGCAGCCTGCAGGCGACCGCGGCCTACTGGAATCCGATTCTGAATTACGTGTCGGCCCGTTCCGGGGTGCCGCTGGAACTGCATATCGGGCGCACCGCCAACGAAACAACCGACCGCGTCGTCGCCGGCCAGCTGGATTTTGCCTATACCAACCACCTGTTCACGCCGAAGCGCGACCGCCTCGGCTGGCGCGTGCTGGCCAGGCAGGATTCGGAGGGGATCCGCGGGCAGGTGGTGGTGCTCGACAGTTCGCCGGTCAGGACGCTGCAGGAACTGGCGGGCAAGACCGTTGCGTTTGCCAATCCCTACGGATTCACCGGGTATTACGTGCCGATGGATGACCTGCTGCGCGCGGGAATCGAGGTCGCACCGCTGTTTTGCGGCAACCAGGAAGCGGCGATGGGCCAGCTGCTGTCGGGCGAGGCGGCCGCGGCCGGCGTGAATCATCAGGTGATGGCAAGTTTCGCCCAGCGTCGCCAGATGAAGTACCGGGTGCTGGCGGAATCGGAACCGTATTTCGACCTCGCCGTGATGGCGTCGCCTCGGGTAAGCCCGGCCGATGGCGAAAAAGTCCGCCAGGCATTCGTCGGCATGTCGCGCGAGCCGGAAGGGCAGCGCGTGTTGCGGCTTGCGGCACAATCGCTGGAACTGACCAAGGCGCGCGGCTTCGTCGCCGCGGATGACCGCGATTACCGCAACTACCGGAGTTTCTTCAGCCAGACCCGGGTGCCGGTGAATGAGTGAGCAGCCGGCGGCGCTCAGCACGCGCTACAGCCTGCAGGCCCGCATCCTGGGCGCGGTATTCGTGCTGGTGCTGGCGATGTATCTGGCGACGCTGGCGGTACTGGGCCTGCCGCTCAGGGATCGCGCCCAGCAGCATCTGAACATCGGCGCCGAACGTGAGCTTAGTGCGATGATGGCGGCGGTCCAGGACCATGTGCTGCTGCGCGATTATCCCGCCATCGAACAGGCCATCAGGGCGCGTGCGTTCGACGCCTCCATTTTGAGCGCGCGCTTCGTGTCGCCGAAGATCGCGTTCGAGACGCGCACGCCACCGGATCCGCAGCGCTACCCGGCCTGGTTCGCCGCGATCCTGGATGTTCGCGCGCCTCATGCGCAGTCCGAACTGGTGGTGGGCGGCACCTCCTATGGCACGCTGGCGATTGCGCTGGACGCCGCGCCGTCGGTCCAGGGCGTGTGGGTGATGGCGGTGCGCTTCACCCTGCTGGCGATCGGCAGTCTGATCGGCGTCATGCTGTTGCTGCGCTGGCACCTGCAGGTGAACTTGCGTGGGCTGTATGCCTTGCGCACGGCGGCGCGGACCCTTGAAAGTGGGGACCTCAGCGCGCGCGTCAGCCTGGCCTACAGTTCTCCGCCCGAGGTGCGCGAGACCAAGCTGGCGTTCAACCACATGGCCGATCACGTCAGCCGGCTGGTGGCCGCGCTGGAGCGCGAACACGACGAGCTGCTGGTCGAGAAGGAGCGTCTGCGGGTGACCATCGAGTCGATCGGCGATGCCGTGGTGGTCACCGATGCGGCCGGCATGATCGAGTTTCTCAATCCCAAGGCGGAAGAACTGACGGGTTTCAGCAGCGGCGATGCGCAGGGCCGCCGGGTGTCCGAGGTGTTGCCGCTGATCGACGAGCAAAACGGCGCCCCCGTCGCCGGCCCGCTGGAACTGGCGCTGCAGCGCAATGAAGTCGTCGGACTCGACAGCCATACCATGATCCGCCGCCAGGATGGCGCCACCCTTGCGATCAGCGACACGGCCGCGCCGATTCGCTCCGCTGACGGCAAGGTGCAGGGCGGCGTGCTGGTGTTCCAGGATGAAAGCGAGCGGCGCAGCCTGATGCAGCGCCTGGCCTGGCAGGCCGAACGCGACCATCTCACCGGTCTGCTGAACCGCCGTGCCATGGAAAGCAAGCTCGCCGCGGCACTGCACAGCGTGCAGCATGAGGCGCGGCAATTCATTTTCTGCTACATCGACCTCGACCGCTTCAAGCTGGTCAACGATACCTGCGGACACCGTGCGGGGGATGCGCTGCTGCAGCGGCTGAGCGCCATCATGGCGCAGCGCGTGGAAGGCCGGAACCATTATCTGGCGCGTCTGGGCGGCGACGAATTCGGCCTGTTGTTCGTGGACACCGCGCTGCCTGAGGCACTGGATCACATCCAGGGCCTGCGCGACGAAATCAGCCGCTTCCGCTTCGAGTGGGACGACAAGGTGTTTCGCCTGGGCGTAAGCCTCGGGGTGACCGAGCTGCACGGTGCCATGACCGACATCGGTGAGATTCTGGCGCAGGCCGACACCGCGTGCTATCACGCCAAGTCGGTGGGCGGAAGCGCCATCCAGGTGTATGAAAAAACCCACCCGGCGCTGCAGAAAATCAATGACGAGATGCAATGGGTGGGCGCGATCACCAAGGCGTTCGAGGCGCACCGCTTCGCTCTATATCGTCAGCAGAAGGTAGCCCTGTCGCCGGCGATCACGACCCTGCATTACGAAATCCTGCTGCGCCTGCGCGGCGAGGACGGCACGATCATTTCTCCGGGCGAATTCCTGCCGGCCGCCGAGCGCTATGGGTTGGCGCCCAGCTTCGACCGCTGGGTGGTCCGCAACTTCTTCGCCTATCTCGACACCCATCCGGAAGATGAGGCGAACTACGCGATCAATCTGTCGGGCCGTAGCCTCAGCGATCCCGGCACGGCCGAATTCATTCTCGATGAAATCGGCCAGTACCACTTCGATCCCGAACGGATCAGCTTCGAAGTCACCGAGACGGCCGCCATCGACAGCCTGGATGCCTGCGAGCGCCTGATCCTGGCGCTGCAGTCGCGCGGCATCCAGTTTGCGCTGGACGACTTCGGCAAGGGGCAGTCTTCGTTCGGTTACCTGAAACGCCTGCCGGTGGCTTATCTCAAGATCGACGGCGATTTCGTGCGCGGCATGAACCACGACCGCGAAAAGCTCGCCATCGTCAAAGCCATGCACACCCTGGGCCATGAGCTGGGCAAGCAGACCATTGCCGAACAGGTCGAAACCGAGGAAGAACTGGCTTGCCTGAAAGGCATGGGGGTGGATTTCGTGCAGGGCTACCTGCTGCACCGGCCGGCGCCGCTGCCGGTGGACTGATCCCGCTTCGCCGGCGGCGCGATGCCGCCGGGGCCGTTCAGAACGGCAGCGTGAGCTCGGGCGCGGCTTGGTGGATCACGCGGCGGAAGTCAGCCTGGATCCGTTCCAGCGCTTCCGCATTATCGGCCTCGAAGCGCAGCACGATCACCGGGGTGGTGTTGGATGGGCGTGCCAGGCCGAAACCGTCGGCGTATTCGACCCTGAGGCCGTCGAGGGTGATGATTTCCTGCGCATCGGGGAAGCGCGCGGTTTTCTGCAGGGTGTCCATCAGCGCGTAATGCGCGCCCTCGGCCATCTTGATGTTGAGCTCGGGCGTGTTCAGCGTGTCGGGCAGACCGTGCAGGGTGGCGTTGATGTCGGCCTGTTTGGAGAGGTACTCGAGCAGGCGCGCGCCGGCATACAGGCCGTCGTCGAAGCCATACCAGCGCTCCTTGAAAAACACGTGGCCGGACATTTCGCCGGCCAGGAGCGCGCCGGTTTCCTTCATCTTCGCCTTGATGAAGCTGTGTCCGGTTTTCCACAACAGCGGCCGTCCGCCGCGCTCGCGGATCCAGCCGAACAACTTGCGCGTCGACTTCACGTCGAAAATGATTTCGGCGCCGGGGTTGCGCGAGAGCACGTCATCGGCGAACAGCATCAACTGGCGGTCGGGGAAGATGATGCTGCCGTCCTTGGTGACCACGCCCAGGCGGTCGCCGTCGCCGTCGAAAGCCAGCCCGATTTCGGCGTCGCTGGTTTTCAGCGCGGCGATCAGGTCCTGTAGGTTTTTCGGCTGCGAGGGATCGGGATGGTGGTTGGGGAAGTTGCCGTCGACGTCGCAGAACAGTTCCTCGACCTGGCAACCCATGTCGCGGTAGAGCTTGGGGGCGAACGCACCGGGCACGCCGTTGCCGCAGTCGACGATGATCTTCATCGGCCGCGCGAGTTTCACGTCGGACACGATGCGCGCGAGGTATTCGCCGGCGATGTCGTATTCGCGGTAGCTGCCGTCGCCGTGAACCAGATCGTTATTGACCAGCCGTTCGCGCAGCTTCTGGATGGTGTCGCCCGACAGGGTTTCGCCGCCGAGCACCATCTTGAGGCCGTTGTAGTCGGGCGGGTTGTGGCTGCCGGTGACCATCACCGCGCTGTTCGTGTTCAGCTGATACGCCGCGAAATACGTCATCGGCGTGGCGACCATGCCGAGGTCGACCACCCCGATGCCGGCCTTGCGGATGCCGCGCGCGAGTGCCGCGGCCATGTCGGGGCCCGACAGGCGACCGTCGCGGCCGATGCAGATTTCGGTCTGGCCGCGCGCCACGGCCTCGGAACCGATAGCGTGGCCGATGGCCTCGACGATCCCGGCGGTGAAGGTCTTGCCGACGATGCCGCGGATGTCGTAGGCCTTGAAGATTTCCTTGGGGTATTCCACAACGCACTCCCTGATTGGCAATGCGTCGATTCTACCCGGGCTGTGTATCGAAATGCTGCATCAGCCGCCGCGGCAGCCAGTCGAGGTTGCCGGGGAAGGGGCCGGACGGAAACGCCACATGGCCGCCGTGGTCCGGTTGCTCCAGGAGGACGGCGGGCGACACGTCCGCCGCCGTCGGCAGCGCCCACGCCGGCAGGAAAGGATCGTTCCTCGCGTTGATGACCAGGGTGGGCACGGCGATGGATTTCAGCAGCGGTCCCGACGACACGCGCAGCCAGTAGTCGTCGGCATCGCGAAAGCCGTGCAGCCGGGCGGTGACCAGCGTATCGAATTCGCGGAAGGTGGTGGCCGCCGCAATCGCGCGCGCATCCAGCATGCCGGGAAACCGCTGCGCCTTGTTCAAGGCCTTTTTCTTCAGCGTGGCAAGAAAGCGGGCGGTGTACACAAGACGGTTGAAGCCGTGGTCGAGCGCGTTGCCGGCGGCCGTAAGGTCGAGCGGCGCCGACACTGCGGCTGCCGCCTCGACCAGCGCCTTTGCCGCCTCGCCCGTCTCGCCCAGCCACTTCAGCAGCGCGTTGCCGCCGAGCGAGACCCCGACGGCGTAAACCGGTGCGTCGGGATGGCGGATTTTGACGTGGCGCAGCATCTGTTCGATGTCGCCGCTGTCGCCGGCGAAATAGGCGCGCGGCAGCCGGTTGTCCTCGCCCGAGCAGCCGCGGAAATGCGCCACCACGCCATGCCAGCCGCGCGCCCGGGCACGCGCCATGAGGTCGCGCGCGTAGTGGCTGTCGGCACTGCCTTCCAGGCCGTGGAACAGGACGACGACCGGCTCGCCGGCGTGGCCGTCGACCCAGTCGAAATCGAGGAAATCGCCGTCCGCCAGTTCCAGCCGCTCGCGCCGGTAGGCGATCGGTGGAACGCGCAGGAACAGGCTGGGGTAGAGGGTCTGCAGGTGGCCGCCTGGCAGCCAGGCGGGGGCGCGGTAAGGGAGGACTTCGGTGGCGCGCTTCAACGGCCGTTCAATGCAGCACGACGGGCGGTGTGCGCGCGGGCGGGGTGCCGCCGACGTGCAGCGGCGAGGCGTGGTGCAGCACCATACGCCAGCCGTCGTCCTGCCTGCGGTACACGTTGGTTGCCAGGATCGGCGGGCGCGGCTCGGTTTCCTGGCCGATGATCAGGTATTCGCGCACGATGCGGATGACCTGTCCGGCCTCGCGCATTTCATGCACGGTTTCGACCTGCACGCGGAACTGCCCGGCCGCCTCGAACATGCTGTGCCAGCCCGCCGCTACCGCCGCACGTCCGTTCAAGGGCGCAGCCAGCGGATGGATGCAGGCGATGCTGTCGTCGCCGGCCCAGGCCGCCATCATGGCGTCGAGCGAGCGTGCCTCGAAGGCGGCGTAGAACGCCGCTTCGACAGCTTCCGGGGTGGAAAAATCGGGGTCGGACATGGCGCTCGGTCGGGCTGGGTCGTCGATCGAATCAGCCCCGGTCGGGGCTGGGCATCAGTGATGGCTGCCGCTGCTGGGCTTGCCTTTCAGCCGATAGAGCGTGCCGCAATAGGGGCACAGCGCTTCACCGCGCGTCTCGATGGACAGGTAGACGCGCGGGTGGGCATTCCAGTCGGCGTGCTGCGGCATCGGGCAGTGCAGCGGCAAATCGCTCTCGGTGACCTCGATGACGCGCTGGGTGTTGTTCTTCAGATCACTCATGGCGTGCTCGCTTACTTGACCGGGGTGAGCCAACCGGTGTGGGCTGCGGCACGGCCGTGCACGCAGTCGAAATACATTGCCTGCAGCTTCGCCGTGAGCGGGCCGCGCGTGCCTTCGCCGATGGCACGGTTGTCGAGCTCGCGGATCGGCGTGACCTCGGCGGCGGTGCCGGTGAAGAAGGCTTCGTCGGCGCTGTAGACCTCGTCGCGGGTGATGCGTTTCTCGATCACCGGCAGGCCGATCTCGGCCGCCAGCTGCACGATGGTGTCGCGTGTGATGCCTTCCAGCGCGCTCGTCAGGTCGGGCGTATAAAGCTTGCCGTTCCTGATGATGAAGACGTTTTCCCCGGAGCCTTCGGCAACGAAGCCGTCGACGTCCAGCAACAGCGCCTCGTCGTAACCGTCCATCTCGGCTTCCTTGTGCGCCAGGATGGAATTCATGTAGTTGCCGTTGGCCTTGGCCTTGCACATGGTGATGTTGACGTGGTGGCGCGCGAACGAACTGGTCTTCACGCGGATGCCGTTGTCCAGGGCTTCCTGCCCAAGATAGGCACCCCACGGCCAGGCGGCGACGATGACGTGCACCGACAGGTTCTTGGCCGAGATGCCCATGGCTTCCGAACCGAAGAAGGCCATCGGACGCAGGTAGCCGGATTCGAGCTTGTTCTCGCGCACCACGGTGCGCTGCGCTTCGGAGATCGTGGCCTTGTCGAACGGCAGCTTCATGCCGAGGATGTGGGCGGAACGGAACAGCCGGTCGGTGTGTTCCTTGAGGCGGAAGATCGCCGTGCCCTGTTCGGCCTTGTAGGCGCGCACGCCCTCGAAGACGCCCATGCCATAGTGCAGGGTGTGGGTGAGGACGTGGGTGGTGGCGTCGCGCCAGGGTACGAGCTTGCCGTCGTACCAGATGACGCCATCGCGGTCGGCCATGGACATGGTGAAAAATCTCTTAACGAATGGAAAACGCCGATTTTACCGGAATCCGGACGCATTAAAGAGCGCTTCGGGGTCTCCGTGCCTGCCGCCCGTCGGGAGGCGCGGCCCACCCGTGCTCAGGGCGTGTTGATGCGCACGAATTCGGGGAAATAGTCCGCCCGCACGATGTAGGTGCCGTCGCAGTTGTACGACGCGCGCACGATGCCCTCGGACAGCGAAATCGCGGCATTGCGCAGGTAATAGCCTTCGATGCTGCGCAGCAGGTTGAAGCTCTGCACGATTTCGTCGATGCGGTCGGCCGCCAGCGGCTTCCACTGGGCGCGCTCCGCGTCCATCAGCTCCAGCCAGTGGGCAGGCAGATAATGCCGCAGCGGACCGCTCTGGATCATCGCGCGCACCCAGGCGATGGTGCGGACTTTTTCTTCATACGGCACCGTCACGAAATGCCGCGTGGTATAGCCGGGCTTCACCAGATCCTCGGCATCGTGCACTTCGTAGGCGAAGGGGTTGAAGATCGATTCGGTGCGCACTTCCGAGCTGTTGAAGCCGATGTAGATCGCGTACACCCCGGTGTCGCGCAACAGCGCGGCGCAGGCCTGCAGCACCTCGCCGGCGATCTGGTCGAGCCGCGACTGCTGGCGCGGGCGCAAGGGAACGGTTTCGCGCAGGCTGGGGTCGCCCTTGATGCTGGCAAAGGGCGTGTCGGCGGGAAGCCCGAAGGCGCCGACGATGGGCTCGTGCAGCAGGCAGACGTTGGCGTGGGTGACCGGAATGGCGGGATTCATTCCGCCATTGTCGCATTACAGGATGGCTTACAGATACGTCTTGGCTTCCTCGCCCGGGTTGGGCAGCCCGGCAATCCGCCATGCTTCGCGCGCGCCGGGAAACAGATGCTGCATGCAGTCGGCGCTCTGCCCGGCCAGGTGGCAGACATGGCTCAGGGCGGTGACGCTGCCGTGCCGGGAAAACTCGCTCCGCAAGGTGCGCAGAATGGCCAGCTGCACTTCGCTGAGCTGGCCGAGTCCGTCGTTGCGGGCGACCTGGTCGGCAAGGTTTTCGCTCCACATGGCGGGGTCGATCAGAAAACCATCAGGGTCGAATACCGCGGTGCCGGGCGTATCGAGGCGCGTGTTCATGACAACCTCCTGTGAGGACTTACGGTTATGTATAGCACCCTCTGGGCAATCAGCCAGGCTTGAGTGCAAGCACGGCGTCCGCCGCCTGCGGCCGGCCAAAGTGATAGCCCTGGGCATAGTCCACGCCGAGTTCCGTCACCCACTGCAGGATGGCCTGGGTCTCGACATATTCCGCCACCGCCAGTTTGCCGTAACCGTGTATCGCCTCGACCAGGGCCTTCACGAACAGACGGTCGTCCTCGCTGTGATCCAGCGTGCGGATGAACGAGCCGTCGATCTTGACGTAATCCACCGGCAGGTGCTTCAGATACTGGAAGGTGGAAAAGCCGACGCCGAAATCGTCCAGCGCCAGTTTGCAGCCGAGATCGCGAATGACGGTGAGCAGGATTTCGGCATGGGCCAGGTTGAGGGTGGCCGTTTCGGTGATTTCCAGGATCAGCCGTTGCGGCTCGATGGCCTGTTCCTGCAGCATCCCGTGCAGCAGCGTGGGCAACTCGGGATTGTCCAGGCTGCGGCCGGACAGATTGACCGCGAGGCGCAATCCCGGATGGTCCGCCATCAGCGCAAGCGCATTCCGCAGCACCCACTGGTCGATTTCGCGGATGAGACCGGAGGCCTCCGCGGCGGCGATCAGCGGGGCGGGCGGAAGAATCCGGCCGTCGGGCAGGTATACGCGCAACAGCGCCTCATAGTGCGTGGTCCGCCCGGACTGGATCGCCACGACGGGCTGCAGGAACAGCGCCAGGCGGTTGTCGTGCAGCGCGCCGGTGATCACCGCGAGTTGCTCGGTGCGGTCGAGCAGGCTTTCGCGGGTACGGTCCGCCGGGTTATACAGATGCCAGTTGGAACGGCCTTTGGCGCGCGCCTGGGAGAGCGCCAGGTCGGCGTGGCCCAGCAGGCTTTCCGTGGTGTCGTCGGGTTGGACCACGGCAATGCCGACGCAGGCGGTGGCGAGGTGCCGGTCGTGGTCGCCAGTGCACAGAAAGCGCGCGGTTTGCAGCAATTGCGCGTCCGGCAACGGCTCGAAGAACAGGACGAATTCGTCGCCGCCCAGCCGCGCGGCCAGTTTGGGCACAGGCTTGAGTTCGCGCAGACGCTCGGCCACGTGCTGGATCATCGTATCGCCGGCGCTGTGGCCGGCGAGATCGTTGATCGCCTTGAAATCGTCGAGGTCGATCAGCAAGAGCGCGCCGCTCTTCAGCTCGGTCAGCGCATGGGCCAGCCGCCGCTGAAACCCCTGGCGATTGTAAAGGCCGGTCAGGGTGTCGTAATCGGACAGATAGCTGGCGCGCGCCTGGGCGCTCTTGAGCTCGGTCAGGTCCAGGCCCACCGACAGGATCATCGGTTCGCTGCCGCTTTGCTGGCCGATCAGCGAATGGACCCAGGTAATGTTGCGCAGGCCGTCAGGGGTGGCGAGAAGCGCCTCGAACCGCAGCGGCGCAGGATCCTCGACAAAGTGCACCAGCAGGCGTGAACGCCAGTCGCGGCTTTCCTGCGGGGCGATCATCTGTCTGAAGTAATCCTGCCCGATCAGCTGGCTTTCCGTCAGGCCGGTGAGCGTTTCCACATAGTGGTTGGCCATGCGGATCACGCCATGCCGATCCAGCGTCAGGATCAGCGCCTGCGCCGTATCCAGCAGGCCCGAGATGAAGTCGCGCTCGTGCGACAGAGTGTCGACCAGCTTGGCAAGGTCGTTTTGCTGGTCGCGCGAGGCGGTGTCGAGAAATTCGAGTTGGCTGGCGAGGGTGAGCGCGGCCTCTTCCAGCGTGGAGAGTTCGTCGCGCGGCGGTCTGTCGCGAAACCGCAGGTGCCGGCGGGCATCCCCCCAGCGGCCTTCGCCCAGCAGCGGCAGGCCGGTGCTGACCCGGTTCATCCGGCGCATCAGCCAGGCGAGCGAAAACAGCAGCACGCTCTCGGCCGCGATGAACACCGCCAGACCGGTGGCCAGATTGGTCAGGAAGGCCTGCCCGATGGCCTGTTCGGCATCGGTCACGTCCTTGCGCGCGATGAAGTAGGGCGTGTCGGGCGCGGCCGCAAGCGGCTTCAGTTTCTGCCATTCGTACACCTTGCCGTCGACGCGGCTCAAGGCGGATTCGAGGTGGGGGCGCTGCGGGTACGGCGCGAAGTCGGCCTTGCCCGCCGTGGCCTTGATGTCCGGGGTGGTGGTGGCGAGCACGTGGAGGGTTTGCTGACGGTCGACGGCAACGGCCAGATCGTGTCCGGTGCTCTGGCCAAACGTGCTCAGCAGGCTGGACAGGTCCATCGAGATCACCACCACGCCGGCGGTGATGCCTTCGCGCAGGACCGGCGCCATGCCGTAGAACAGGCAGCGCTCGGCGCAATAGAGGCCGCTGGCGGGACGCTCGTTGGTCAGCACCTCAGTCAGCCGGGCGGCCATCAGTTCGTCGGGCGCAGGCGCGTTGCCGAAGCCGGTCTGCAGCCGCTGATCGGAATCGTAGAGGTGCAGGCCTTCAAAGCCCTGGTTGAGGCTGAGCTGCTCCCAGTAGGACTGCAAGGCAAAGCCGGATTCCAGATCGGGCGGGCCGCTGCGGCTGGCAATCAGAAAATCGGCCAGCGCCGCGCCTGCGTCCACCAGCTGACGTTCGTTCTGCTGGATCAGAAAGTGCAGCAGCGCCTCGTTGCGTGCCGCGCTGTCGAACCGCGCCTGCTGCACTTCATTGCGCAGATTGGTGTCGTTGATCCAGGTGAGCGCCAAGGTGCCGACCGCCATGGCGAGCGTGAGCGGCAACAGCAGCTTCCATTTCAGACTGAGAAAAGCGGGCAGGTGCATTGCGCCAGGGTGTGTCGACACGCCGCTAAAAGCGGTAGGCCGCCTGCAATAGCCACATGTTCCAGTACTGCTCGCGGCTGAAGAAAGCGGGATTGTCCGGACCCGGCAGCCAGCCGGTGCCGTTCACATAGTGGTATTCCGCGCGCAGCATCAGATTGCGCGTGGCATCCCAGCGCAGGCCCAGCGTCCAGTCGCGGGCAAACATGTTGTGCGCCGGCAGGCCGGTGGCGGCCTGGAACTGGCGGCCGTTCCTGTCATTCTTGTCGCGATAGAAAAGGTCGTGGCGCAGCATCAGCTCCCAGGCCGGACGGAAGCGCCATTCGCCCTGGAGATAAAACGCCTGCACGGTTCGGGCGCTGTCGGGCAGGGCCGCGCCGAAGCCACTGAGCTTGCCCCGGGGTTCGCCGTATTCGGCAGTCAGCGTCAGGGTGTCGAGCCGTTGCTGCAGCGTGAACAGCAGATTGCGGTACCGCACGTCGCCCGCTGCCAGTGGGTCTGCGTTGCCGGGCACATAGCCGGCCTTGGCGTCGGCATAGGTCACCATCAGGGTGGTGTCGGTCGGGAGGTCCCAGCGCAGGCGGGCGCCGAGCGCACCTTTGCCTTCCAGCTTGCCGGGGCGGGTATTGCCAAGGAACACGTACTCCACGGATTCGCTATTGAAGTCCGGGCGCACCCAGCCCAGCAGGAAATCGGTCGCGCCGTATTTTTGCACACTGGCGCCATGCAGGAAGAAGCCGGGTGCGGCGAGCAGCAAATCGCGGCTGTTGTCGACATAGACCGACTGCGGCAGCAGGATGCCGGGGCGGGTGAAAGGCACGTCGCGCGTTTCGTTGTACAGGCCGTAGGGGAGTTTGACCTTGCCGAACTTGATGCCGAACTGGGTGGCCTCGGTTTGAAAAAACCGCCAATCGGCCTGGGCGTAGTCCAGGCGCAAGCCGTCCTGGTCGCTTTCGCCGGCACGGCGATACAACACCTGGCCGGACAGGCGCAGGGCGTCGAGCGGCTGCCAGGTGCCGTGGAGGCCGGCTTCGGTGAATTCGGTGCTGACCCCATCCCGGCTGTCGCCGAAGAAGTTGTTGTTGGTGCTGCCGATCAGGCCTTGTGCCGCAAATCCCTGGATCTGGTAACGGGGGCCGGCCAGGTCGTTCGCCCAGGCCGGCAATGCGGCCAACAGCCCGCTCAGCAGCAGGCTATTCCAGCCTGAGAATCTTGATGCCGTCATAGCCTGTGTCCTTGCTTGTGTATCCGATTGCCCCGGGCGTGGCGCGTACACGCGCGCGCATTTCGTTTTCGTCCCGCACCTCGATCGGTGCGCTGGCCATGCCGCTGAAACTTAGCCGATCCCACGTCTGGCGCAATCGATAGGGATAGAGACCGAGTTTTTCCTTGGCGAAGGCTTCATGGACCGGATGGTCATCCGGCAAGACGAAAATCACGATGGGCTGGCGGTTGGGCCATAGTGTCTGGCGCAGGGTGTAGATGTTGCGCAGGTTGGCGGCGCTGATGCTGCGGCCTTCGACGCCGGGGTGGACGATGATTCCGGCCGATGCGGCAAGCGGGCTGACCAGAAAAATCAGCACAAGCAGCCGCCAGAAGAGAAAACGCGCATGTGCCACTGGGCGTAAGGGTTTTGTTTTATTGGGTTGCCGTTTTATAGCACGGCAATTGCAAAGCCCCCAGCAGGCTTGCCGCTCAATGGCGATCAAGCTGTCTCACCAGCGTGCGTATCGGGGCGGGCAGGGCCGCATCGAGCGCGTCGGCCAGCGGCAGCCAGATCTGCCCGGGCGGCGTGTCGCGACGGGGGGCGAGCTGGAGCTGCACCGGCCGGATGTGCAGCTTGAAATGGGTGAAGCTGTGCGTGAGCTGCGGCAGCACCTGCTGCGTGAGCGCGACGTAGCCGAAGCGGTCGCGGCAATGTCCGGCGGGGTCGGCTTCGGGTGCCAGCTCGGGCAGGCTCCACATACCGCCCCACACGCCACGCGCGGGGCGTTTTTCCAGCATCAGTTCGCCACGGTCGAGCAGCAGCAGCATCTGGACCTGCCTTTCGGGCAGGGCCTTGCGGGGCCGCGGCGTGGGCAGTTCGGCGGTTCGCTGCTGGGTCGAGGCCGTGCAATCGGTGTTGACCGGGCACGCGGAACAGGCCGGCTGGCTGCGGGTGCAGACGAGCGCACCGAGATCCATCATGCCCTGGGTGTAAGCTTCGATGGCGGTGCGCGGCAGGTACGACTCGGCCAGCTGCCACAGCGCGGTTTCGACTTTCTTGTCGCCCGGCCAGCCTGCTATCCCGCCGTGGCGCGCCAGCACGCGCTTGACGTTGCCGTCGAGTATGGCGACGCGCCGGCCGAACGCCAGCGCGGCAATGGCGGCGGCGGTCGAGCGTCCGATTCCGGGAAGCTGCTCGATGGCGTCGGCGCCGGCAGGAAAGTTGCCATCATGCCCAGCCCGGATGGCGCGTGCAGCGGCGTGCAGGTTGCGCGCGCGGCTGTAGTAGCCGAGCCCGCTCCACAGCGCGAGCACCTCGTCCTCGTGCGCGGCAGCCAGGCTGGCGAGGTCGGGAAAGCGCGCGACAAAGCGCTCGAAATAGGGGATGACGGTGGTGACCTGGGTCTGTTGCAGCATGATTTCCGACAGCCAGATGCGGTAAGGGTCGCGCGTGCCTTGCCAGGGCAGGGTATGGCGGCCGTGGCGCTGTTGCCAGCGGACGATGCGGGAGGCAAATGATTTCACCCCGGCAGGGTAACCGGGGTGAAGGGGTGAATCAATGGCGCGGTGCGGCCCGCAACGCGCTTTCAGCCATGGCCGAGTTTCTGGCGGAACAGGTTCATCAGCTTGCCGAACGCCGATTCGGTGATGGACTTGCGCTCCACCAGAACTGCTTCGCCACGGCGCAGCTTGTCGGCCAGGCGCAGCAGGCTGATCGAGAAGCTGTTCATGCCGTCCTGGTCGGAGAACAGGTAGGTGTTCCGGATGCCGCTGATCCAGCCCAGTCGTGCCCAGCGGAAAGTGCCGTCGTCATAGTGGAATTCCACCCAGTCGCCCTTGTTGAGGGCGCGGGCACGCAGGGTGAATTCGTCTTCGTATTCGGGTGCGGAGGGTTCCTCGGCGGCCAGAGGCGCGGCGGTGTCGGGGGGGGCTTCGGCCTCGGCCTGTGCCGCAATCTCGTCGATTTCTTCGGGCGTGATGTCGGGCAGCGGTACCGGCTGCGTATTGGGGCGCACCGCATTGGCGTGCAGGATGACCAGGGTGGCAAAGAAGCGGTCGTACAGTTTTTGCGGCAGCTCGATTTCTGCCGTACCTTCGCGCAGCCGTTTCAGCAGGCCGGGCAGAATGCGCACCAGCATCAGTCGTGCGTCCATGTCGACCTTGGGCTGCACGCTCCATACCAGTTCGCGCATGGTTTCGACGTGGCTGTTGAAATGCGCGCCCTGCTCGCCTTCGTTGACATAGTCCAGGGTCAGCAACTGTGCCCAGTCGCGCCGCAGGAATTCCCGCACGACCTCTTCAACCGGCTGGTCCTTGAGCGCGCGATTGACGAAATCGTGCACGATTACGGGCGCAAGCTCTGCACGCTCGGCCCGCTTGATCTGGTCGATGTCCTGCTGCAGGCCGGCATCCACGGTTTCTTCCAGCGTGTCTTCCAGCTGGGCGCCCATCGCCTCCAGTTCGGTTGCGGCGGCATCGAAAACGGCGATATCCTTCTCGAAATTCTCGAGCACCCGGCTGACGATCTCGGAAATGGCTTCCAGTCGTGCATTGCCTGCCTCGGTCTCGGGCAGGTGGACGGCAAGCGTGGCGATCGCGTCCAGCATGCGGCGCACCGGGTGGTTCGACTGCGAGAAGAAGTTGCGATCCAGCATCGCCGCCTTCAGCACGGGAATCTGCAGGCGCGCGATCTGCGCCTTGAGGTGGTCGGGGATCGAGGCCTCGTCGAACACCACGTCGAACAGCATCGCCACCGCATCCACCAGAACGGCGTCAAGCGGGCTTGCCGCCTGCATCACCGGACTTTGCTGCAGGCTGCGAAGCACGTTCTGGATGGTGCTGGCTTCCAGCAGGGGCAGCTCGAAACGTACCCCGCCGGGAAGCATCATGGCGCCGGATTGCAGCTGGCCGAGCGAGTCGAGCAGGCTGAAGCCGGGGAGGCCTGCGCCGCCACCACCCCCCACTCCTCCGCCCCCTGCCCGCCCGGGGCCGCCCGCGAGTTGCTCAAACAGCTTGAACATGTCGTTGCCGGCGGATGACGCGACGACCGCGCTGTCGGATGCGGAAGGAGAATGGCGCGTGTGGCTTTTCGTTCCGCCCTTGAGGTCGGGCAGGATGCCGCTGTCGATCAGGTAACGGTTGATCGATTGATAGATCTGCGCGAGTTCGGTGGTCAGCACCAGGTCGAACTGGTTCAGCAGAACGACCCGGATGTTCTGGTCCAACTGCAGGCTGGCCATGCCGTCCAGCATCGCTTCACACAGCTTGCGGGGGCCGAGCGGGTTGTCTTTTTCGGACAGCTCGGTGCGGTCCAGCAGCCTGGCGACGCGGGCATCCAGCGCGACCAGTTCTTCTGCGCAGTTGAAGTGCATGCGCGCGGTCGCCTTGTCGATCGCGAGCGTGATCTCGAAATCCTGCTCATCCATCAGCGACAGCTCGGACAGCTCAGGCGAGGCTGATTTTTTGTCCTTGTCCAGAGTCATGGCGAAGTCGCTGAAAGTGGTGCAATACGCGTCCTTGCACGCGCTCAGCAACTCATTGGCCTGCCGGTTGAGGATGCCCTGGGCGTCGAAATAGGAATTGCGCGTCTCCAGCAGGGGGGCGCGCTCGGCCATGGCCAGCAGGGCGTTTTCCATGGCGTCGGTCTGCCGCGTCAGCGCACGGGTCGCACCCTCGATCAGCAGATCGCGGCTGCCATGCAGAATGGTCAAGGCCTCGGCAGAGAGCTGTGCACGACGTGAACGCTCGAACTGGTTGAGGTTGACTACGACTGATTTGTCCGGCATTTCGCGCTCCATTGGGATCACCTCGCGGTATCGGCGGCTGGCCGACCGGAGAACGGGGAGAGGGCGCGTGACCGGAAATGACCGGCGGCCCCGCTGTCTCGAATCCCATTGTGGGTACAAATATCGAGACCGGAAACTTTGCGTCCCCGTCTCGCGGCGGGTTTGCCCTGTTCGGTGGTCGACGGTTCTGCCGAAAAATCGACAGAAAGCCGCATAAACTGTCTATCGGCAGTACCGGCTAAAAACTTTAAGCCTTCCGGTAAAAAGCTTTGGCCCCGGCAAGCGGAAGCGGATGCCGCATTCATTGGTGCGGGGTTGCGAGTGAGTGGACACTCACGAAGATGGGCGCGGCCAGAAAAAACACGGTCGGCATGCCAAGTTTTGGAGCGGGCGAAGGGAATCGAACCCTCCTCATGAGCTTGGGAAGCTCAGGTAATGCCACTATACGACGCCCGCGCGATGCAGCAGCCTTCAAGGGCGCTGTGTGTCTTCATGCCCTGCCGAGTGCTTCAGGGTAGAATTCGCAATTCTACTGAATAGTCCTGCCGGATAGAAGTTGTGATTGAGCTGATCGTCAACGGCGAACCCCGTACCTTCCCCGCACCGCTTACTCTTGCCCAGCTGGCTGAATCGCTTGAACTGGCGGGAAAGCGCATCGCCGTCGAGCGGAACGGCGAGATCGTCCCGCGCAGCCAGCACGCCAGCACGCTGCTGGTCAGCGGCGAC
Organism: Gammaproteobacteria bacterium; assembly: GCA_018820765.1. Taxonomy (GTDB): domain Bacteria; phylum Pseudomonadota; class Gammaproteobacteria; order Burkholderiales; family Thiobacillaceae; genus Thiobacillus. Next base: position 34,233 of record JAHJNN010000016.1, on the reverse strand, counting down.
CGCCTGGAAATCGTGGTCGCGGTCGGCGGCGGCTGATGTCCGGGTGAGGGGTGAGGCGCCTAGGGGTGAAGCGCGAACCCCGGCCTTTACCCTTCGTTCCTCCCCGCTCCTTACCCTTCACCCCTTACGCCTCACCTGAACTTATGGAACCACTCGTCATCGCCGGACAATCCTATGCCTCCCGCCTGCTGGTCGGGACCGGAAAGTACAAGGACTTCGAGCAGACCCGCCTCGCGGTCGAAGCCTCGGGCGCGGAAATCGTCACCGTCGCCATCCGCCGCACCAACATCGGCCAGGACGCCGCCCAGCCCAGCCTGCTCGACGCGCTGCCGCCGTCGAAGTACACCTACCTGCCCAACACCGCCGGCTGCTATACGGCGGACGACGCGATCCGCACCCTGCGTCTGGCGCGCGAACTGCTGGACGGCCACGCCCTGGTCAAGCTCGAGGTGCTGGGCGACGCCGAGTCGCTGTATCCCAACGTGGCCGAAACGATCAAGGCCGCCGAGGTGCTGGTGAAGGACGGCTTCCAGGTCATGGTCTATACGTCGGACGACCCGATCGCCGCCAGGCAGCTGGAAGACATCGGCTGCGTCGCGGTAATGCCGCTGGCGAGCCTGATCGGCTCCGGCATGGGCATCCTCAACCCGTGGAACCTGCAGATCATCATCGATCGCCTCTCGGTGCCGGTGATCGTCGACGCCGGCGTCGGCACTGCGAGCGACGCCACCATCGCAATGGAGCTCGGTTGCGATGCGGTGCTGATGAACACCGCGATCGCTGGCGCCGGCAATCCGGTGCTGATGGCGTCGGCGATGAAAAAGGCGGTGGAAGCCGGGCGTGAGGCTTTCCTCGCCGGCCGCATGCCGAAGAAGATCTATCAGGCCAGCCCCAGTTCGCCGACCAGCGGCCTCATCACCGGAAGCAAATAGCCGCATGACGAGCGACACCGGCGCGCATCCGCGCATCCGTTCCTATGTGCTGCGCGCCGGTCGCGTCGGTTCCGGCCAGGCGCGCGCGCTGGCCGAGATCGGGCCGCAGTTCATGCTGCCGTACCAGCCCGCCGTGCTCGATCTCGACGCCGTGTTCGGCCGCATTGCCTCTAATTCAAACCCGGTGCCGCGCATCCTGGAAATCGGCTTCGGCATGGGCGAAGGCCTGGCTGAAATTGCCGCTGCCCACCCGCAAAACGATTACCTCGGCGTCGAGGTGCACACGCCGGGCGTCGGCGCGCTGCTGAAGCAGATCGGCGAGCGCGGCCTCGCCAACGTGCGCGTCATCCAGCACGACGCGGTGGAAGTGCTCACACACATGCTGGCGCCGGCCAGCCTCGCCGGCATCCACATCTTCTTCCCCGATCCCTGGCACAAGAAGCGCCACCACAAGCGCCGCCTGATCCAGCCGCCGCTGGTGAGTCTGCTGGCCAGCCGCTTGGCGCCCGGTGGCTATATCCACTTGGCCACCGACTGGCAGGACTACGCCGAGCAGATGCTGGCGGTGCTCTCCGCCGAGCAGCAGCTCGCCAATACCGTGGCAGATTACGCCCCGCGCCCCGACACCCGTCCGCTTACCAAGTTCGAGCAACGCGGCATCCGTCTGGGGCACGGGGTGTGGGATATGGTTTTCCGCCGAACCTGATTCGCGCGGCCATGCGGCTATGATGTGCGCATGGACATCCTCGAACTCGTCAAGGCGGCTTTCGCGCTGTTTGCCATCGTCGACCCGGTCGGCGTCATTCCGATTTTTCTCCTCGCCACCCACGGCTACACCCTGGCACAAAGCCGCGCCGCGGCACGCATCGCAGCACTGACCGTGCTGGGCGTGTTGATGCTGTTCACGTTTCTGGGTGAGCCCATGCTGATGTTTTTCGGCATCCGCCTTGCGGCCTTCTCGGTGGCGGGCGGCTTGCTGCTGCTGTTGCTGGCCCTGTCGATGGTGCAGGCGCACGTCAGCCCGCAGCGGCAGACCCAGGACGAGGCGCTGGAGGCCGAAGAAAAGGACGCGGTCGGCGTGGTGCCGCTCGGCATTCCGCTGCTGGCCGGTCCAGGCGCGATCACCCATGTGATCGTGGCGGCCGGCGCGGCGCGGGGTGACATGCTGCACCAGGGCCTGCTGCTGATTCCGGTGACGCTGGTGGCGTTGTCGGTGTGGCTGGCGTTTCGTGCGGCGCCGATGATCGCGCGGCGGCTCGGCAAAACCGGAATCCACGTCGTCACCCGCCTGATGGGCCTGATCATCGCAGCGATTTCGATCGAGATGATCGCGGGCGGACTCGGCAAGCTGTTTCCGGGTCTGCTGGCCTGATCCGGTGCATCGCGCACCGGCCTGGCGCGCGCCGCACGCCCTACCCCCGGCACCCATGCGTTCTATGATGCATTTACTGCTGGCGCGATCATTGCGTCAGCTCCATTGATTTCAACTCGGGAGCGCAACATGGAATTCGGACTCGTCGGGCTCGGCCGCATGGGAGGCAACATGGCGCGCCGGCTGGCGCGCAAGGGCATCCGCATCGCGGTGAACAATCGCAGCCATGAGGTCAGCGTAGCCATCGCGGCGGAAACGGGACACACGGCCTGCGCCACGCTGGACGAGTTGGTCGCGGCATTGCAGGCGCCGCGCATCGTTTGGCTGATGCTGCCCGCAGGCGAGGCGACCGAGGCGGCGCTGACCGCGCTGATGCCGCTGTTGAGCCCCGGTGACCTGGTGGTCGACGGCGCCAATGCGTATTACAAGGACGACCAGCGCCGCGCCGACCTGCTGGCGGCGCGGCAGATCGAGTTTGCCGACGCCGGCGTGTCGGGCGGCGTGTGGGGGCTGGACAACGGCTACTGCATCATGTTCGGCGGCAGCGACGCGGCGGCCGCGCGCCTCAAGCCCTACATGGAGGCGCTGGCGCCGACGCCGACCGACGGCTGGCTGCACACCGGACCGGTCGGCTCCGGCCACTTCGTCAAGATGGTTCACAACGGCATCGAGTACGGCATGATGCAGGCCTTCGCCGAAGGCTTCGCGCTGATGAAGCACAAGCCGGGCTTCGATCTCGATCTCGGCGAAATCGCCGAGCTGTGGCGGCACGGCAGCGTGGTGCGTTCCTGGCTGCTCGATCTGTCGGCGGATTTTCTGGCGCAGGATCAGGGGCTCGAATCCATCGAGCCCTTCGTCGCCGATTCGGGCGAGGGGCGCTGGACCGTGCTCGAATCGGTCGAGCAGGGCACCCCCACGCCGGTGATGTCGCTGGCGCTGATGATGCGATTCGCCACCCAGGGCCGCAACGATTTCTCGGCAAAAATGCTGGCGAAAATGCGCCAGGGTTTCGGCGGCCACGCCGTCAAGGAAGAAGGTAAATGAGTCCGGGCATCGATGACTCGCTGCCGTGCACCTTCGTCATTTTTGGCGCCACCGGCAATCTCGCCACCAATAAACTGCTTCCGGCCTTGTATCACCTGGAGATGGCGGCCCGCCTGTCGGAATCGCTCAACGTCGTGGCGTTCTCGCGCCGCCCCTGGAACGACGACGAGTGGCGGGAATTCATGCGGGAAGTGCTCGCCGACAAAGTCAAGGACGGGGTCGATACACCCGTATTCAAACGGTTCCTGGCGCGTTTCAGCTATCAGCAGGGCGATCTCAGGGATGTGGCTTCGTATGAGGCGTTGGCCAAACGCCTGCCGACTGCCGACGACTGCTCGAACGCGGTGTTTTATCTCGCGGTCAAACCTGCCGAATTTTCCGCGGTGATACGCAACCTGGAAGCCGCCGGGCTCAACAAGCCGCGCGGGCGCAGCCGCGTGGTGCTGGAAAAACCCTTTGGCGAGGACATCGAGTCGGCACGCATGCTGAACCAGCTCCTGCACCAGCATTTCGACGAGGAACAGATCTTCCGCATCGACCATTTTCTCGGCAAGGAAACGGTGCAGAATCTGCTCGTCTTCCGCTTCGCCAACACGCTGATCGAGCCCTTGTGGAACCGCAACTTCATCGACCACGTGCAGATCACCGTGGCCGAGTCGATCGGAATCGAGGATCGCGCCGATTATTATGACCATGCCGGCGCGCTACGCGACATGTTGCAGAACCACCTGATGCAGTTGCTCACCGTCGTCGCCATGGAGCCGCCCGCCGCGCTGGAAGCCGATGCGATGCACGACGAAAAAGTGAAGGTGCTGCGCTCGATCCGCCCGATCGCCAAGCGCGCCGTGCATGCCCACGCCATACGCGCGCAATATGCCCGCGGCAGCATCGACGGCGAGCCCGTGCCGGGCTATCAGCAGGAAGTGGACGTGGAGCCGAATTCCGTCACCGAAACTTTTGTTGCCGCCAAGTTCTACATCGACAACTGGCGCTGGCGCGGGGTGCCGTTCTATCTGCGTACCGGCAAGCGCATGCCGCGCCAGGCCTCGATGATCGCGATCCGTTTCCGCCACCCGCCGCAGCAGCTGTTCCGCGAAACGCCGCTCGAGACGCTCGAGCCCAACTGGATCCTGCTGTCGATCCAACCCGAGGAATCGATGCGCATGGAAATTCACGTCAAGCAACCTGGGCTCGACATGGATACGCGGCTGATGCAGATGAACGCGAGCTTCCTGAAGACCGACGAGCAGACGCTGGATGCCTACGAAACCCTGCTGCTCGACGTCATTGAAGGCGACCGTTCGCTGTTCCTGCGCTTCGATGAAATCGAATGGGCGTGGCGAGTGGTCGACCCCATCCTCAAGCACTGGACGGTCGAGCGCGAATACATCCCGACTTACGCTGCCGGCAGTTGGGGGCCGGCGGACGCCAATCGCTTGTTCGACAGCGACGACCAGACCTGGCGCAACGAGCTGTGATCCTGAGAACGGTAGTTGGACGCGCCCGATGGTGCGTTCGGGCGGGTGCCTGGCACGAAGCGACGACGCCGCAGGCCGGGGCCTGCAAGGAGGAGCGACACAGCCAGGTGCTTGACCGGGCGTGCCAGCGGGTGTGTAGCGTACTTACCCAAACGGTGGATGCAATCGAAGGCGAAAATCGTCGTGTTGGCATACCTCTCAAGAAGGCGGCAAGCGGTCAACTGCCGTTCTCAGGATGACCCTGCCCGAGTGGCGGGTGTTTGCCGATGTCGATGCCATGGTGGAAGGGCTTGCCGAGGCGCTGGGTGCCGAAGCGGAAGCCGCGATTGCTGCACGTGGCACGTTTCACCTGGTGCTGGCGGGCGGCAGCACCCCGCTTGCCCTGTATCGCGCGCTGGCGGAACGGAATGTGGGGGACGCCCGCTGGCACGTCTGGTTCGGAGATGAACGTTGCTTGCCAGCCGATCATGCGGAACGCAACAGCGCCATGGTCGAGTCGGCTTGGCTGTCTGAATCGCGCATTCCGCCCGGCAACCGCCGACCGATCCCAGCCGAGCGCGGTGCACCGGAGGCTGCCGCTTTGTATGCCGGCTGGCTCGCCGGTATCCCGGACTTCGACGTGGTGCTGCTAGGAATCGGCGAGGATGGCCATACCGCCAGCCTGTTTCCGGGGCACGACTGGGGAACGGCCGCGGACAGTCCGGATGTGCTGGCGGTTCATGCCGCCCCCAAACCGCCGATCGAGCGCGTGAGTCTGTCGGCGCTGCGGCTGAGCCGTAGCGCAAAGGTCTGGTTCATGGCCACCGGCACGGGCAAGCGGGATGCGCTGCGGCGCTGGGCGCGCTGCGAGGTTCTGCCGGTGTCGGCTGTGCAGGGCAGGCAGGAGACCGTCGCCTGGCTGGATGCCGCAGCCTGGCCGGAAAATACGTGATTACTCGGTCGAGTCGGGTTTTGGCTCGGCCGCTTTTTTGGGCCTGGCCGCCGCAGCCGCCAGCATGGCTTGGCGCGATTCCGGCGTTTCCAGGCTGATGCGGCCCAGCGTGCCGCTGCGGTAATCGGTGAGCAGGATCATCGCGGCCTTCTCCAGGTCGAGTTCGCCGCCGCGTCCCTTGAGGATGCAGCCGCGTTTCTTCGCCACCGCCTCCAGCACGCCGGTCGCGTCGAGCCCGTCCAGCGCAAAGCCGTAACGCGCCTTCAGCAAAGCGGGGTAGCGTTCGAGCAGGATGCCCGCCAGAAACACCGCCACTTCCTCGTCGATCACCGCGTTGCGGCCGATCGCGTGGCTCGCTGCCAGCATGAAGCCGTCGGAGTCGTGCTCGATCTTCGGCCAGGTCATCCCCGGCGTGTCGACCAGGATCAGGCGCGGCGACAGGTTGATGCGCTGCTGCGACTTGGTCACCGCCGGCTCGTCGCCGACCGCTGCCACGCGGCGCTTGACCCAGGTGTTCATCAGCGTCGATTTGCCGACGTTGGGAATGCCCATGATCATCAGCCGCAGCGGCTTGAAGGTGTCGTCACGGTGCGGCGCCAGCTTTTGCGCCAGTGCCGGCAGCTTCGCCACGTCGCTTGGTTTCTTGGCGGAAATCGCCACCGCCAGCACGCCGGGCTGCTTGTTGAAATAGTCCAGCCAGGCGCGGGTGGCCTCGGGGTCGGCCAGGTCGGCCTTGTTCAAAAGCTTGAGGCAGGCCCGCTGGCGATGCGCGCGCAGCTCGTGGATCATCGGATTGCTGCCGGCCTCCGGCAGGCGCGCGTCGAGCACTTCGACCACCACGTCGATCTGCGCCATCGTCTCCGCGGCTTTCTTGCGCGCGGTGGTCATGTGACCGGGGAACCACTGGATCGCCATGGTGTGGGAGTGTCAGGAAAGGGACGCGATTATCCGGGAAACGGCGGCTTGCGGGAGAAATCCCCTTCGTCCGGGCTTAGCCGGCACCGCCGCCGCTTCCCACGCCGTGCGCGGCGGCGAGCACCAGCGCGTCGAAATCCGCCGCGCTCATCAGGCCGCGCTCGGCGACGATGTCGCGCACCGGGCGGCCGGATTTCTCCGATTCCTTGGCGACTTCAGCAGCCTGGTTGTAGCCGATCCGGGTATTGAGCAGGGTGGCGAGCGCGACGCTCTGGTGGATGAAGAAGGCGCAGCGCTCGCGGTTGACGACGATGCCCTTGAGGTTCTTCTCGGTGGCGGCGTTCATCGCGTTGGTCAGCCAGTCCATCGCGTCGAACAGCGCACTGCCGAGCGCCGGCATCATCACGTTCAACTCCATCTGCCCGGCCTGCACCATGAACGACACCGCAGCGTCCTGTCCCAGCACCTGGAAGCACACCTGGTTCAGCATTTCGAACATCACCGGGTTGACCTTGCCCGGCATGATCGAAGACCCGGGCTGCACCGGCGGCAGCTGGATTTCGCCCAGACCGGTGCGCGGACCGGATGCCAAGAGGCGCAGGTCGTTGGAAATGCGGGTGAGTTCCAGCGCCAGGTTGCGGATCTCGCCCGACAATCGCGCCAAGTCGTTCATCGACTGCATCTGCGCGACCAGCTGGCCGACGCGGATCGGTTCGCCTGTAAGTGTCGCCAGTTCGGCGGCGGCGCGCGCCGGATAGTCGGGCGAGGTGTTGAGCCCGGTGCCGGCGGCGGAACCGCCCAGCCCGATTTCGCACAGCGCCGGACGCACCGCATCGAGCGCCGCGGCGCAGCGGCTGAGCGTCCACGCATAGCCGGCAAATTCCTGGCCCAGAGTGGTCGGCACCGCGTCCTGCAAATGGGTGCGGCCGGACTTCACGGTATTCTTCTCGCGCTCGGCCAGACGGGAAAACTCCGCTGCCATGGCATGCACCGCCGCGCTCAGGCGCGGCAGCTTGGCCAGCAGGGCGAGCCGAATCGCGGTGGGAATGGTGTCGTTGGTCGACTGCCCCATGTTGACGTCGTCGTTGGGGTTGACCGGCTTGTAGCTGCCCTTTTCGCCGCCCAGCGCGACGTTGGCGAGGTTGGCGATGACTTCGTTGCTGTTCATGTTGTGGCTGGTGCCGGCACCCGCCTGGAAGCGGTCGACCACGAACTGGTCGTCATGCTCGCCGGCGAGGATTTTCTCGCAGGCGGCCACGATGGCATCGCGCTTCTCTTCGGGAAGCCAGCCCGGCTGGCAGTTGGCGTGCGCGGCGGCGAGCTTGATCCGCACGTGCGCTAGTACGAAATCCTTATCCGGGCGGCGGCCCGAAATGGGAAAATTCGCAACCGCGCGCGCGGTTTGTGCGCCATACCAGGCGTTCCGGGGAACCTGGACCTCGCCAAGCGAGTCTTTCTCGATGCGAAAATCATTCATGATGGAAATAACAATGCAAACGTTACAAAAAAACCGATTTTATCCGATGTGGCTGGCCGGGCTGCTGCTGGTGCTGATGGCGCCATGGGTGCAGGCGGCGGATTTCAGGGTGACCGACACCAACGGCAAGACCCACACGCTCTCCGGCTACAAGGGCAAGTGGGTGCTGGTGAATTACTGGGCGACCTGGTGCCCGCCCTGTTTGGAGGAAATTCCCGACCTGATCGCCCTGAACGAAAACAAGAAGAACAACCTTGTGGTCATCGGCATCGCCATGGATTACCGCAACGCCAAGCAGGTGACCGATTTTGCCGAGGGCCTGTTTGTCGACTACCCGATCGTGCTGGGGACCCCCAAAATCGTCAGCCAGATCGGACCGGTGCAAGGCTTGCCGACCACCTATCTGTATAACCCGGATGGTAAAATGGTCGCCCAACAAGTGGGATTGATTACCCGTGCGGCGGTGGAAAGCTACATCGCCAGCAAGCCGGTCCGCCCGAAAAAATAATTCCGACTGCACCACGAGGAGACAGCATGCGCCACCTGCTTATCGCGTTCTTACTGCTGCTGGCTGCGCCCGCCTGGGCGGAGGCGCGCGACCCGGTCAACCATTTCTTCCAGCCCAAGTTCGGCGACCTGCAGGCCGATTTGCAGGAAGCCAGAAAGCAGGGCAAGCAGGGCATTTTCCTGTTTTTCGAAATGGACGACTGTCCCTTCTGCGAGCGCATGAAAACCACCATCCTCAACCAGTCCGAGGTGCAGGATAATTTTCGCGCAAAATTCCTGCTGTATCCGATCGACGTCAACGGCGATACCGCGCTCACCGATTTTCAGGGCAGTCACACGACCGAAAAGGCGTTTGCCCTCGGCTTGCGCGTGCGCGCCACGCCGGTGCTGATGTTCTTCGATCTTGACGGCAAGTTGATGGCGCGCCATACCGGCCCGGTCAAGGACAAGGCCGAGTTCCTTCTGCTGGGACGCTATATCACCGAGGGCGCCTACGCGACGCAGCCCTTTACCAAATACAAGCAAGGCAAATGAGGCGCGCCGCCTGCAGTGTGGTGCTGGCGTGGGCATTGTCCGGCGCGGCAGCAGCGGAGAGCCTGACGCTGGACGAGGCGCTGGCCACCGTGGCGGCTGCCCATCCCGACCGGCGCATGGCCGAGAGCGATCTGGCGCTGTCGCGCGCCGACCGCGACCAGGCGGCCAGCCGGCAGGATTTCAGCCTGTTCCTGGACGGCAGCCTGCGCACCGGTCGGCGCCCCGATAACGGCTGGAAACCCGACAACATCGGCCGCATCGTCGCGCGCAAGCCTTTGCTGGATTTCGGCCGAACCGATCAGGCCGTCGCAGCGGCCGACCAGGAAATCGCTGCGCGCCAGGCCGACTTTCTCACGGTCGAGAGCGTTCGCCGCATCGACATCATGGCGCGCTACTTCGATGTCCTGCTGGCGGATCAGCAGTACGTCGCCGACAACGAATTCATGACAGTAGCCTATCTCGACTGGGACAAGGCGCGTGAGCGCTTCGAACTCGGCGTCGGCAACCGCCCCGATCTGCTGCGGCTGGAAGCCTTCTACCAGGATTGGCGGGAACGTCGCAACGCCAGCCTGCAACGCATGCGCAGCGCCCGGCAGAAGCTTGCACATGCCATGTATCGCCCGGGCAAGCTGCCGACCACGCTCGCCGAGCCGGTGTTGCCGGGCAATGGCCGGCCGGTTCCCGAATACGATTCGCTGCTGTCCTGGGTGATGCAGAAAAATCCGCGTGTGCAGACCTTGCAGGCGCAGCTTGCAGCCGCGGATGCGCGGCTTGCCGCGATCCGCGCCGAGCGCAATCCGACCCTCGATGCCGAAGTGATCGGCGGCGGCTACAGCCGCGAATCGAGCACCCGTGACGATATCAGCGCCGGGCTGGTATTCAATATCCCGCTTTACCAGGGTGGCCGGGTGGATGCCCGGGTGGCGCGCGAACAGGCGCTGAAGGAGCGGCGCGCCGCCGAACTGGAAAAACTCAGGCTCGATCTTGCGGACACGTTGCTCGCCACCTTGCAGGAAATCGAATGGCTGCGCGGCAGCGGCCGTGCCGCCGCCGAGAAACAGGTGGAATACCGCGACTGGGTGCTGGAGCGTGCGCGGGCCGAGTATGAGCTCGAGCTGAAAACCAATCTGGGAAGCAGCATGGCGGAGACCCAAGCGGCGGCGCTGCGGCGCAAACAGGTTGAATACCGGCTGGCGCTCGCCTTGGCCCGGCTGGAAGCATTGTCCGGCGGCAGCCTGCCGCCTGTTGAAGGAGCACAGCAATGAAGCAGCGCATGGCGGCGATCGCACTGGCCGGATTGTGTCTAGGGGGCGCAGGCCCGCTCTGGGCCGCGGACAAGGTGGAACTTACCACCCGTGTATCCGGCGTGGTCGAGGAAGTCCTGGTGAAGCCCGGACAGCGCGTGAAGAAGGGCGCGGTGCTGCTGCGCCTCGACAAGACCGTGTTGCAGGCGCGGCTCGACGAGGTGGCGGCGGAGCGGGCGCGCGCCGATGCCGATGAGGAAGACGCCAAGCGCGAACTGGAGCGGGCGCAGGAACTGTTCGACCGCACCGTGTCGTCGACCAGCGAACTCGAAGCGGCCACGCTGCGCCATGCCCGGGCGCAGGCCGCGCTGTCGGGCGCCAATGCGCGCCTCGTGATTGCGAAAAAGAATCTCGGCGACGCCGAACTCAGGGCGCCGTTCAGCGGGGTGGTCAGCGCGGTGCCGGGCGGGCCGGGCACCGTGGTGACGGCAGACTGTCAGCCGAAGACGCTGATCGTCCTGGGGTCTGGACAGCCCTGAGCGGGAGCCGCGAGCGGGGCGGGCGAGCGCTCCGGAGCGCTCGCCCGCCCCGGCGTATCAACGCCCCATGCGTTTGGCGACTCCGGCTTCCATTTCCGCCGCCTGGTGCGGCGAGGCCACCGCGGCGATCACCTTCTGGCACATCGGAAGAATGGCCGTGAAACCTGCCATGTCCTGCACTTCACTCATCTTGCGGTAGGCCGGCGATTTGGTGCCGACCAGCGCAGCCATGAATTCCAGCACATAGCTGCGCGCACTTTCCAGATTGGCAGGCGCCGGTGCCGGTGCAACCTGGGGTGCGGGGGCGCGCGGAGCGGCAGCCGGGGCGGCCTGTGCGCCTGCCATGTTGCGCAGGGCCTGGATGAAGCCGTTTTGCAGCAGCTCGTTTACCATGGCTTCCAGCTCGGCGCAGTTGGGCAGCTTGCTGCGAAGTTCGCCCAGGGACATTCCGTTTCCGATGCTGAACAGGATTTGCCGATACTTGGGCCGCAAGGTGTGGCCGTGGTTGAAGATTTCTTCCTGGCCCTTGGTCGTGCGGGCCAATTGCATAGTCATTTCCATGGTCGCCTCCGTCGTTGTTATTGCAGGCGCGCGGCCTGCGCCTGATGCTTTGCATGGGCCGTGCCAGCAGGCGAATCAGCGTCGGATCCTTGGCTGGCAAGGCGCGCCGCATGATCGACGTAGGAGGGGGCTGAGGGGATTGCGCTAAAACTGTCGAAAGGGCGACGGCCGGTCGAAGTTTCGGCGCAAACGAGCGGGCGCGGACAATGCGGCTTGCGGCACTCGCTGGGGCGTATCAGTCGCGCAGATCTTCGATCACATCCAGCACCACGCGCGTGCGGGTATGCAGGATCGCCACATCCGTCCCGATCACGATACGCACATAGCCGTCCGGCAGGCGGTTCAGGCGTCTTTCCACGTCGGCGGGCAGATATTCCCACGCGACGCCGGGGGGGAGGTCCTGATGGCGCTGCATCCTGAAGGCATGCCCTGGCGGGATCTTGCCCTTCTTGGCCAGGCCCGGCGGCAGACCGCGGTAATAACCGCGGTAGTAGTCCCGGATGATCGCGCGGTCGCGATCGCTGAAGACCACGCGAACATCGTAATCGCGCTCGTGCACGCGCACCTCGCCATAGCGGGGAGGGGTTTCGCAGCCGCCCAGACCTGCCAGGGCTGCAACGATCAGGAGTGCGCTCAGACGGTTCTTCATGTGGTTTTCCCCGACAGGGTGGGCGACTGGATGATGCCGGCTCAATCTCAGCTGCGCGATGCAGCCGATGCGTCGGCCGATCGGGTGCTGGGGATGTAATCCCAGTGGCGCTTCCAGGCGCCGACGACGAGGGTGGGATATTCCGGGCGCCCCAGGCTGCCGTTGTAGCGGCCCAGCGCGCGGAACAGGTCGCCGCGTTCGATGTCGATGTAGTGGCGCAGGATCAGCGCGCCGTATCTCAGGTTGGTGCGCAGCTGGAACAGGTTGTGGTCGGGGTTGCCGATGGTCTTGACCCAGAACGGCATTACCTGCGTGTAGCCGCGTGCGCCCACCGGTGAGACTGCATATTTGCGGAAGCCGCTTTCGACCTGGATCAGGCCCAGCATCAGCTGCGGGTCGACCCCGGCGCGCGAAGCCTCCCAGTGCAGGGTGGTCAGGAATTCCATCCGCTCGGCCTCGTCCGGCATGCGCTTGGCGAGCCGGCGCGACATTTCCTTCAGCCAGGCCGCTTCGTCGGAGACGTTGCGAAACGCGGTGCGGGTCACCGCGGTGTCGGCCAGCGCACGCTGCAGCGAGGCGCGCACATTGGTCGACATCGCCTCCTCGCGCTGCCCGCCCGCCTGCGCGGGCAGGGCAAGCAGCAGGGCGGCGATCATAAGGCCGATGTGCGCGATCTTGTTCATGTCAGCTTTCCAGCAAACCTTTCAAAAATGCCGTTGCGTCGGCCAGTGCGATTTTCTGCGCTTCGCCGCTTTGCCCGGGCGCAGCCTGACGCGGCTGGTACTCGATCACGCCATCCTTCAGACCGCGCTCGCCTATCGTCACGCGGTGCGGGATGCCGATCAGCTCGGCATCGGCGAACATCACGCCGGGGCGTTCGTCGCGGTCGTCCAGCAACACGTCGAAGCCGGCAGCCGTCAGATCAGCATAGAACGAATCGGCGGCAGTTTTAACCATTTCGCTCTTGCCGTAGCCGATGGCCACAATCACCAGCAAGAACGGTGCCATCGTCGCCGGCCAGATGATGCCTTTGTCGTCGTGGTGCTGCTCGATGGCCGAGGCCACGATGCGCGACACGCCGATGCCGTAGCAGCCCATTTCCATCGCCTGCGCCTGGCCCGCCTCGTCGAGGTAGGTAGCGTTCATCGCCTGTGAATACTTGTTGCCGAGCTGGAACACATGGCCGACTTCGATGCCGCGGCATAACAGCAGGCTGCCTTTGCCGTCGGGGCTGGGGTCGCCGGGGGTCACATTCCTTATATCGGCTATAAAGTCCGGTTCCGGTAGGTCGCGGCCGAAATTGACCCCGGCCAGGTGGAATTTGGGCTTGTTCGCGCCGCAGACGAAATCGCTCATCGCGGCGACCGTGCGGTCGGCGATGACCTTGATCCGGGCGTGGTCGATCCCGACCGGCCCCAGGAAACCGGGCGGGCAGTCGAAGGCGGCGCGGATCTCGGCTTCGTTCGCCAGCCGAAAATCCGCCATACCCGGGAGCTTGCCGAGTTTGACTTCGTTCAGCATGTGGTCGCCGCGCAGCAGCAGAACGACCATCTCGTCGCCGGCCATGACGGCGATGAGCTTGACGGTGCGGGCGAGCGGGATGTCGAGCAGGGCAGCGACGTCCTCGCAGGTGGTCTGTTTCGGGGTGTCGACCTCGCGCATCGCTTCCTGCGGCGCGGTACGCGGCGTCGCAGGCGCGAGCGCCTCGGCCAGCTCGACGTTGGCGGCGTAGTCGGAATCCGGGCAGTAGGCGATGAGGTCTTCGCCGGAATCGGCCAGCACGTGGAATTCGTGCGAGGCCGAGCCGCCGATGGCGCCGGTGTCGGCCGCCACCGGGCGGAACGTCAGCCCCAGCCGGCTGAAAACCCGCGTGTAGGCGTCGTACATGGTCCGGTAGGTTTCGCCGAGGCTGTCCTTGCTGGCATGGAAGGAATAGGCGTCCTTCATCAGGAACTCGCGCGCGCGCATGACACCGAAGCGCGGCCGGATTTCGTCGCGGAACTTCATCTGGATCTGGTAGAAGTTGACCGGCAGCTGGCGGTAGCTCTTGATTTCGCGGCGCGCCACGTCGGTGATGACTTCCTCGTGGGTGGGGCCGAAGCAGAAATCGCGCTGGTGGCGGTCCTTGATCTTCAGCATCTGCGGGCCGAACACCGCCCAGCGCCCGGTTTCCTCCCACAGTTCGGCCGGCTGCACCGCCGGCATCAGGAGCTCGATTGCGCCGGCGCGGTTCATTTCCTCGCGCACGATGGCCTCCACCCGGCGCAATACGCGCAGCCCCAGCGGCATCCAGGTATACAAGCCGGAGCCCAGGCGCTTGATGAGGCCCGCGCGCAGCATCAGCTTGTGGCTGACGAGTTCCGCCTCGGACGGGGCTTCCTTGGTGGTGGAAATGAAGAACTGGGTGGCGCGCATGGTGGAATAATCGGGACGAAAACGCGCATTTTAGCGTGCGGACGGGTAGCCATCCCAGAAACCGCAGTTGACCGCGTAATCCCCCCGACGATCCTTCTCACATGGGTATCATCTTCCTTCGGCTGAGATCATCCGCTGACCGAGTCCGCTATGCACCTGCTGGTACGCCTGGACGCGCGCCTGCCTTTGTCGCTCGTCGTTGCAGGCAATAAGCCTGCGGCCTCCGCGCTTCGCGGCAGTCACATGCCCAGACGCACCATCAGATGCATCCAACTGCGATTTCTAGGATGATTCGCGCTCGATTTTGGAGTGAAATGGCCATGCGCCTGAAATTTGGTAAACGCCGGGCAGCCGACGACGGGCTGGAAGTGACCGAGGAACGCGGCATGCGCGTGCTGCACCTGGGCAGTCGCGCGATCCAGAGCGCGATGCGGCTGAACCGGCCGTGGGACCTTGAACTCGCCTACACCCGCGCGATGATGGGCTTTCTGATGTTCAAGCCGGTGCCGCAGGACGTGTTGATGATCGGCCTGGGGGGCGGCTCGCTCGCCAAGTTCATCCGCAAGCAGCGGCCGCAGACCCACATCACCGCGGTGGAAATCGATCCGCGGGTGATTGCCGCCGCGCGCACGCATTTCGAAGTGCCGCCGGACGACGACACATTCAGCGTGGTCGAGGCCGACGGCGCGCTGTATGTGCGCCAGCACCCCACCAGTGCCGACGTCATCCTGCTCGACGGTTTCGATGCCGGCAACCAGGTCGAGGCGCTGGCAACGCAGACGTTTTATGCCGCCTGCCGCCGCGTGCTCAAGCCGGGCGGCGTGCTGGTGGTGAACCTGTGGGGGCACGACAGCGAATTCGCCGAATATTTCGCGCGCCTGACGCGCGCGTTCGACGGCGCGGTCGGCTGGATTTCGGTGCAGAACAAGACCAACGTCATCGTGTTTGCGTTTGCCGAGCAGGGCGCGCCTGCCAGGCTGGATGCGGCGCGGCCGCAGCTGGCCGACCTCTCCAAACGCTATGGCCTCGATTTGCGCGGCTTCGCGCGCGATTTCCAGTGGGCGGAGGGAATTGCGCCGCTGCTGGAATAAGCCGCCCACTCCGCCAGCGCCTGCCCCGGAAATCCCAATCAAAACAATGCATAACGCCACCTTTTAAGGCGCGGCCGGTTTGCAATTTCCGGCGGGTGTGAAAGAATGCAGTTAATTGTATTGATTGAATGGTGGCGGCCATGATTGACCGAGAAGGGTACCGCCCGAACGTAGGCATCGTATTGTGCAATGCGCAGAACCAGGTTTTCTGGGGCAAGCGCGTCAACCAGCACGCCTGGCAGTTTCCCCAGGGCGGCATCAACGCAGGGGAAACGCCGGAACAGGCCATGTTCCGGGAACTGGAAGAGGAAGTGGGCCTGCAGCCCGGGCATGTGCGCATCCTCGGACGCACGCGCGAATGGCTGCGCTACGACGTGCCCGCGCACTGGACGCGGCGCGACAGTCGCGGCCTCTATCGCGGCCAGAAGCAGATCTGGTTCCTGCTGCGTCTGACCGGGCGCGACTGCGACGTCTCGCTGCGCGCCAGCAGCCATCCCGAATTCGATGCCTGGCGCTGGAACGAGTACTGGGTGCCGATGGACGCGGTGGTCGATTTCAAGCGCGAGGTGTATCGCCTGGCGCTCGAGGAGCTCGAGCGCTATCTGCACAAGGACATGCGTTTCCTGCGACAACGTGCGAGTCGCCTGTGCGACCGCCGCGGCGTGGTGCTGGACATGCAGTTGAAGTCTTGAGCTGAATCCGGGAGGCGTGATGAAGATACGGATTTACACTTCAGCCGCGCTGACGAGCGTAGCAAATGCCGTTCCGGGGCTGCCCCTGTGGCAACTGGCCCCCACGCGCGACACCGCCGGGGCGCGGCTGACCGATTTCATGATGCTGATTCCGCGCCTGCGCAGCCGGCCGAGCGTCGAGATCGAGCGCGCCTCGCACGACATTCAGGCCGTACTGGCGCTGCATCAGGACGTGGTGTTTGCCGACCTCAACCTGAAGCTCAATCTGCTGTGGGTGTCGCTGCGCCCGCGGCCGGGGGCAATCAGCGAACTGGTCGCCGCGATCCGGCTGCGCGTGCCCGAGGCGGTGCTGGTAGGGCACTACGCCGATCCCCGCTGAGCGCGTCTTAGCTTCCATCCGGCGCGCGCGTTACAGGGGCCCCCCACGCCGCCGAACGCTCCTGAATGTCCCTGCGAATTGCAGGGAATCCCGCGCCCTTGTTACGTTTCCGTTCACCCAAAGCGGCGGAATTCGTTAAAATGAGCGATTGCTAATTAACCCGCTGGAGCAACCATGGCCGTTTCTGAACTTCAGGTGCAAACCGCACTGAAAGAGTTGGTCGACCCCAACACGCACAAGGACTACGTCTCGACCAAATCCGCTCGCAACATCAAGATCGACGGCGGCGCCGTTTCGGTCGACATCCTGCTGAGCTACCCGGCGCAGAGCCAGCTCGCCACCATCAAGCAGCAGGTCGAGGACAAGCTGAAAAGCATCGACGGCGTCACCGCCGCCACCGCCAACGTCAGCTTCAAGATCGTTTCGCACAGCGTGCAGCGCGGCGTCAAGCTGATCCCCAACGTCAAGAACATCATCGCCGTCGCGTCCGGCAAGGGCGGCGTCGGCAAATCGACCACCGCCGTCAACCTGGCGCTGGCGCTGTCCGCCGAAGGCGCGCGCGTCGGCATGCTGGACGCCGACATCTACGGCCCGTCGCAGCCGACCATGCTCGGCATCACCGACAAGCCCGAGTCGACCGACGGCAAGAATCTCGAGCCGCTGATCGGTCATGGCATCCAGGCGATGTCGATCGGCTTCCTGATCGACGTCGAAACCCCCATGGTGTGGCGCGGCCCGATGGTGACGCAGGCGCTGGAGCAGCTGCTGAACAACACCAACTGGAGCGAGCTCGATTACCTGGTGGTCGACCTGCCGCCGGGCACCGGCGACATCCAGCTGACACTGGCGCAGCGCGTGCCGGTAACCGGCGCGGTGATCGTCACCACGCCGCAGGACATCGCGCTGATCGACGCGCGCAAGGGCCTGAAGATGTTCGAGAAGGTCGGCATCCCCATCATCGGCGTGGTCGAGAACATGAGCCTGCACATCTGCTCGAACTGCGGGCATGAAGAGCGCATCTTCGGCGAAGGCGGCGGCGAGCGCATGTGCAAGGACTACAACGTGGAATTTCTGGGCGCGCTGCCGCTCGACAGCGCCATCCGTGCCGACACCGATTCCGGCAAGCCGTCGGTGGTGTCCGATCCGAACGGCCGCGTGACCGACATCTACAAGCAGATTGCGCGCCGCGTGGCTGTTAAAATTGGCGAAACCGCGGTGGATCATTCCGCCAAATTCCCCAACATCGTCATTTCCAACACCTGATGAGCATCAAGTCCGACCGATGGATCCGCCGCATGGCGGCTGAGCATGGCATGATCGAACCGTTTGAACCGCAACAGGTCAAGCAGGTTGGGGGGCGATCCATCGTGTCGTACGGCACGTCGAGCTACGGCTACGATGTGCGCTGCGCCAGCGAATTCAAGCTGTTCACCAACATCAACACCACCATCGTCGACCCCAAGGCGTTCGATCCGAACTCCTTCGTCGAGGTCAAGGGCGATTCCTGCATCATCCCGCCGAATTCCTTTGCGCTGGCACGCACGGTGGAATACTTCCGCATCCCGCGCAGCGTGCTGACCATTTGTCTCGGCAAGAGCACCTACGCGCGCTGCGGCATCATCGTCAACGTGACCCCGCTCGAGCCCGAGTGGGAAGGCCACGTGACGCTGGAGTTCTCCAATACCACCCCGCTTCCGGCGCGCATCTACGCCAACGAAGGCGTGGCGCAAATGCTGTTCCTCGAATCCGACGAGGTCTGCGAGACCTCCTACCGCGACCGCGGCGGCAAATACCAGGGCCAGGTCGGCGTGACCCTGCCCAAAACTTAACATCACCGTCTTCCGGTCGTCGTACAATCCGCGTTTTCCCACGTCCAGCCTCAGGGGCCGCCATGCGCTTCCGCTTTCCCGTTGTCATCATCGACGAAGACTTCCGTTCCGAGAACGCCTCGGGCCTGGGCATTCGCGCGCTCGCCGAAGCCATCGAGAAGGAAGGCATGGAAGTGCTGGGCGTCACCAACTACGGCGACCTGACCTCGTTTGCCCAGCAGCAGGCGCGCGCGTCCGCCTTTATCCTGTCGATCGACGACGAGGAACTCGCCGGCAGCGACGAGGATACGAAAAACGCGCTGCAGAAGCTGCGTGGCTTCGTCGAGGAAGTGCGTTTCCGCAATGCCGAAATCCCGATTTTCCTGCACGGCGAAACCCGCACCGCGCGCCACATCCCGAACGACATCCTGCGCGAGCTCAACGGCTTCATCCACATGCTGGAGGACACGCCGGAGTTTCTCGCCCGCTACATCGGCCGCGAGGCGCGCGCCTACCTCGATTCGCTGGTGCCGCCGTTCTTCCGCGCGCTCACCCACTACGCGGCGGACGGCTCGTATTCCTGGCACTGCCCCGGTCACTCCGGCGGGGTGGCCTTCCTGAAGGCGCCGATCGGCCAGATGTTCCACCAGTTCTTCGGCGAGAACCTGCTGCGCGCCGACGTCTGCAACGCGGTCGACGAACTCGGGCAACTGCTCGATCACACAGGCCCGGTGGGGGCGTCGGAGCGCAACGCGGCGCGCATCTTCAACTGCGACCACCTGTTCTTCGTCACAAACGGCACCTCGTCGTCCAACAAGATGGTGTGGCATGCCACCGTCGCGCCGGGCGACATCGTCGTGGTCGACCGCAACTGCCACAAGTCGATCCTGCACGCCATCATGATGTGCGGTGCGATCCCGATTTTCCTGACGCCGACGCGCAACCACTACGGCATCATCGGGCCGATCCCACTGGATGAGTTCCGTCCGGAAAACATCGAGAAGAAAATCGCCGCGCACCCGTTTGCCAAGGACGTGAAACGCAAGCCGCGCATCCTCACCATCACCCAGTCGACCTACGACGGCATCCTCTACAACGTCGACATGATCAAGGATCTGCTCGGCGACTACATCGACACCCTGCATTTCGACGAAGCCTGGTTGCCGCACGCGACCTTCCACGACTTCTATCGCGGCATGCACGCCATCGGCAAGAACCGCCCGCGCGCCAAGGATGCGCTGGTGTTCGCCACCCAGTCCACCCACAAGCTGCTGGCGGGCCTGAGCCAGGCTTCGCAGATCCTGGTACAGGATTCGGAGACGCGCAAACTCGACTTCCACCGCTTCAACGAAGCCTATCTGATGCACACCTCGACCTCGCCGCAGTACGCCATCATCGCCTCGTGCGACGTGGCGGCGGCGATGATGGAGCCGCCCGGTGGTCCCGCGCTGGTCGAGGAGTCGATCAAGGAAGCGCTTGATTTCCGCCGCGCCATGCGCAAGGTCGACGATGAGTTCGGCGACTCCTGGTGGTTCAAGGTGTGGGGTCCCGAAAAGCTGGCCGACGAAGGTGTGGGCGACCGCGAGGACTGGATGCTGAAAGCCGGCGAACGCTGGCACGAATTCGGCAACATCGCGCCCGGCTTCAACCTGCTCGACCCGATCAAGGCCACCGTCATCACGCCCGGCCTGGACATGGACGGCGCCTTCGCCGACTGGGGCATCCCGGCGGCGATCGTCACCAAATACCTCGCCGAGCACGGCGTCATCGTGGAGAAGACCGGGCTGTATTCCTTCTTCATCATGTTCACCATCGGTATCACCAAGGGCCGCTGGAACACGCTGGTGACCGCGCTGCAGCAGTTCAAGGCCGACTACGACGAGAATCAGCCGCTGTGGCGCGTGCTGCCCGAATTCATCGAGAAGCACCCGCGCTACGAGAAAACCGGGCTGAAGGACCTGTGCGACCAGATCCACACCATCTACAAGGCCAACGACGTGGCGCGCCTGACGACCGAGATGTACCTGTCGGAAATGGCGCCGGCGATGAAGCCGGCCGACGCCTTTGCCAAGATGGCGCACCGCGAGATCGAGCGGGTCGAGATCGACCAGCTCGAAGGCCGCATCACCGCCATGCTGGTGACGCCTTATCCGCCGGGCATTCCGCTGCTGATTCCGGGCGAGCGCTTCAACAGCACCATCGTGCGCTATCTGCAGTTCACCCGCGACTTCAACGTCAAATTCCCCGGCTTCGAGACCGACGTGCACGGTCTGGTCGAAGACGTGGCCGCCGACGGCAAGGCTACGTATTACGTCGACTGCGTGATCTGAGCCGCTTGCCGGGTGCGGCGACCGGCTTGATTTGTCAGGCAAAAAGCGTATGATTCGCAGTCCCCGGTTTGCCGGGGATTGTTTTTTGACCTGTGTTTTTATTACCTTGCTCTACCGCACCGCAGCGGGGGGCTGAACCGAAAGGAACAAGATGCGGCATTACGAAATCGTATTTATCGTCCATCCCGATCAGAGCGAGCAGGTGCCCGCCATGATCGAACGCTACAAGGGCAACATCACCACGCGCGGCGGCAGCGTCCACCGTCTGGAAGACTGGGGCCGCCGCCAGATGGCCTACCCGATCCAGAAGGTCCACAAGGCCCACTACGTGCTGATGAACATCGAGTGCGACCAGGAAACCCTGGAAGAACTCGAACATGGCTTCAAGTTCAACGACGCCGTGCTGCGCCATCTGACCATCAAGCGCGACGACGCCGTGACCACGGCCTCGCCGATGATGAAGGAAGAAAAGTCGCGCGACATGCTGGACAGCGCCAAGGCCGAAGGCGCCAAGCCGGAAGCGGCCGCCGAGCAGCCCGCCGCAGCCTGAGTGAGTGCCGGGTTGAATGAGTGAACAGGCTGCTCATCAGCGGAGCCCTCATCCAGGTTGATCCTGTGCGTTACAGTCCGGCGGGCGTGCCGATTGCAGAAGCGGTGATCCATCATCGCAGCAGTCAGACAGTGGCCACGCAAGCCCGGCAGGTGGAATGCGAGTTGACGGTGCAGGCGAGCGGATCGCTTGCCGGACAGTTGGCTCAGCTGGCCACCGGAACGCAGGTCAAACTGGAAGGCGCGTTGAACCGACGCAGCGTGAACAGCCGGCAGCTGATATTGATATTGAATCGAATCGAAAAGGAATGAATCATGGCACGTCCCATGGGTGGTAAATCCGGCGGCAAGTTCGCCAAAAAAGGCGGCCGCGACAGCGGCAACCGCGGTCTCTTCAAGCGTCGCAAGTTCTGCCGCTTCACCGCCGACAAGGTGGTTGAGGTCGACTACAAGGACATCGAGGTGCTGAAGGAATTCATCGCCGAGAACGGCCGCATCATCCCGGCCCGCATCACCGGCACCAAGGCGCATTACCAGCGCCAGCTGGGCACCGCGATCAAGCGCGCGCGCTTCCTGGCGCTCATGCCCTACACCGATCTGCATTGAGGAGACGACCATGCAAGTGATTCTGATGGACAAAGTCGTCAACCTGGGCAATCTGGGTGACGTGGTCAAGGTGAAGGACGGCTACGCCCGCAACTTTCTGATCCCCACCGGCCGCGCGCGTCGCGCCACGCAAGCCAACATGGAAGCGTTTGCTACGCAGAAGGCCGAGCTGGAACGCGTCGCCGCCGAGAAACTGGCCGATTCCCAACGTCGCGCCGAAAAGCTGGAAGGCACGAGCGTCACGGTCAGCCAGAAAGCCGGCGTCGATGGCCGTCTGTTCGGCTCCATCACCAACGCCGACATCGCCGATGCGCTGAAGGCGCAGGGCCACGACGTGGTCAAGGCGGAGATTCGCCTGCCGGATGGCCCGTTCAAAGCCATCGGCGAATACCCCGTGGTTCTGGGGCTGCATCATGATGTAGTCGCCCACATCACGGTGGTGGTGACCGGCGAACAGTAATCGCGCCGTGTGCGGCAAGAAGGGGAGCCTGCGGCTCCCCTTTTTTATTCCCGATTATTCACACGATATCAACAGTCTTACCCCTTTGTGCGGGCGGGACTGAAGACTAGAATCCCGCCATGGCCGCCATTCACCCGCTCAACGCTCAAACCGATCCCCAACTGGCGCAGATGCGCCTGCCGCCGCACTCGCTCGAGGCGGAACAGGCGGTGCTGGGCGGCCTGTTGCTGGACAATAGCGCGTGGGACCGCATCGGCGACGTGGTGTCGGAAAGCGATTTCTACCGCCAGGATCATCGCCAGATCCTGCGCGCGATCGTGCGGCAGATTGCCGAGAACCGGCCGGCCGACGCCGTGACGGTGTCCGAGGCGCTGCAATCGATGGCACAGCTCGAAAGCGTCGGCGGCCTGGCCTACATCGTCGCGCTGGCGAGCAACACGCCGTCGGCCGCCAACATCCGTCGCTATGCCGAAATCGTGCGCGAGCGCTCGGTGATGCGCCGCCTTGCCGAGGTGGCGACCGGAATCGCCGACACCGCCTATTCGCCGGCCGGGCGCAGCGCCTCGCAGCTGCTCGACGAGGCCGAAGCCAAGGTGTTCGAGATCGCCGAATCGGGCAGCCGCGGGCAGGCCGGCTTCACCGAAATCAAGCCGCTGCTGAAGGAAGTGGTCGAGCGCATCGACGAGCTGTATCACCGCGACAACGATTCCGGCGTCACCGGCGTGCCGACTGGCTTCCACGACCTCGACCAGAAAACCTCCGGCCTGCAGCCGGGCGACCTCATCATCGTCGCCGGACGGCCCTCCATGGGCAAGACCGCGTTCTCGATCAACATCGCCGAAAACGTCGCGCTCGACACCGGCCTGCCGGTGGCGGTGTTCTCGATGGAAATGGGCGGCACCCAGCTGGTGATGCGGATGATCGGTTCGGTCGGCAAGCTCGACCAGCACCGGCTGCGCACCGGCAAGCTGGGCGAGGACGACTGGCAGCGCCTCACCTACGCGCTCGGCAAACTCAACGAGGCACCGGTCTTCATCGACGAGACGCCGGGACTCAATGTGCTGGAATTGCGCGCACGCGCACGCCGGCTGATGCGCCAATGCGGCAAGCTCGGCCTCATCGTGATCGACTACCTGCAGCTGATGTCGGGCAGCAGCACGGGCGAAAACCGCGCCACCGAGATTTCCGAAATTTCGCGCGCGCTCAAAGGCCTGGCGAAGGAACTGCACGTGCCGGTGATCGCGCTGTCGCAGCTAAACCGCGGCCTCGAACAACGCCCCAACAAGCGCCCGGTGATGTCCGACCTGCGCGAATCGGGCGCCATCGAGCAGGACGCCGACGTCATCCTGTTCATCTACCGCGACGAGGTCTACAACCCCGACACGCAGGACAAGGGCACCGCCGAAATCATCATCAGCAAGCAGCGTAATGGTCCGATCGGCACCGTGCGGCTGGCCTTCCTCGGCGAGTACACGCGCTTCGAAACCCTGGCGCAGCCGGGTTCTTACTAAGCCCTGATCGATGCGGCCCATCCAGGCGCGGATTTCCATTGGTGCGATGGCGCACAACCTGCGCGTGGCGCGCAGCCATGCGGGGTCGGCACGCGTGTTTGCCGTGGTCAAAGCCAACGCCTATGGCCACGGGCTGTCGCGCGCACGGCGCGCACTGACGGCGGCGGACGGCTTTGCCGTGTTGACGCTGGAAGAAGCCGCCAATCTGCGCCAGATGGGCGTGGAGCAGCCCATCCTGCTGCTGGAAGGGATATTCGGCGCGGACGAAATCGCCGCCTGCGCCGAACTGGATCTGTGGCCGGTGCTGCACCATGTTGCGCACCTCGACTGGTTTGAGCAGCGTCCCCCCGCACGACCGCTGCAGGTCTTTCTCAAGTTCGACAGCGGCATGCACCGGCTGGGCTTCCCGCTGGCCGGGCATACTGCCGTCGTGGCGCGGACGAAAAGCCTGCCCGGCGTGGCCGGCATTACGCTCATGACCCACTTTGCCCAGGCGGACGAGGCTGTCGGAGTGGACTGGCAACTGCAGCCCTTCCTGCGCGAAATGGCCGGCCACGGCTTGCCGTGGAGCAGTGCCAATTCGGCGGCCTTGCAGCGCTACCCTGCCACCCTGGGCGCATGGGTGCGCCCGGGGCTGATGCTGTATGGCGCGTCGCCGTTTGCCGACATGACGGCCGCCGAACTGGGGCTGCGTCCGGCGATGACGCTGCAGTCTGAAATCATCAGCGTGCAGACCCTGCAAGCGGGCGAGGGGGTGGGCTACGGCCAGCTGTTCTGCGCCGAGCGCCCGATGCGGGTGGGGGTGGTGGCCTGCGGCTATGCGGACGGCTACCCGCGCCATGCGCCGACCGGCACGCCGGTTCTGGTGAACGGCCGCCCCGGCCGAACCCTGGGACGGGTGTCTATGGACATGCTGTGCGTGGACCTGGGCGAGCACGCCGCTGCCGGCGTCGGCAGTCCGGTGGTGCTGTGGGGCGAGGGACTGCCTGTGGATGCGGTGGCCGCAGCTGCCGGCACCAGCAGCTATGAACTGCTGTGCGCGCTGGCGGCTCGCGTTCCCGTCGCAGAGACCGATTAAGACTTTCTAGTGGGTGGTGCCGAACGAGGGATCGCGGGTGCCCGGCGGCATCGGCAGCCCGGCGTAGCGGCTGGCCTGGGCGATCGGTCCCAATGGGAACAGCGCATACAGAAAGCGGTGTCCGCCCATCCCCGCGAAGGCTTCTTCCAGTGATTGCACCAGCATGCGCGCGTTGATCGTTCCGCCATGGTCGGCGTAGCAGTCGCGCAGATGCCAGATGATGCCGAGATGCACGTCGGTCAGTTCCAGCCCGTCCTGTCGCGCCATCTCGATGGCGAGTTCTTCGGTCCAGGGGTCCAGGTCGATGAGATGGCCGCGCTGGCCGGGTTCGGCGTGTTCCTGCGCGACCATTTTGTTGATGTCCAGCATGGCGGTCTCCCGGCGTTGAACGTGAGTTGTTTATAGGACGCCCAAGCGTTTCCTGCTACTGCTGATGCATGGCAAATGTCTATAATTCTTCAAAAAATCAACCAGGGAACCAACATGAAAGCCATCGCACGCGCACTCGTCATGGGCCTGTTTCTCACCCAGGCGATCACCCCCGTTCACGCCAATCCGTTCGGCTTCACGCTGGGCGGCGACCCGGAAGCGGGCCAACCCTCCGGCTCGGCCGGACCGGACGGCGCTCAGGGCGAAGCCAAGGAGCTGGAAAAATGCGACAAGTCCTACGGCACCCTGGCGGTGGTGGAGCCGCAGGATGCGGTGGTTTCGCATCTGTTGCAGTACGGCCTGCAGTCGCCGACCGGGCTGATACGCATGATGGTGCAGCAATCCAACTGTTTCGTGCTGGTCGAACGCGGCCGCGCCATGCAAAACCTGATGCAGGAGCGCCAACTGGCCGAATCGGGCGAATTGCGCCGTGGCTCAAACATGGGCAAGGGCCAGATGGTGACGGCCGACTACGTGTTGACGCCGGACGCCGTGTTCTCGAGCAAGGATTCGGGCGGCATCGGCGGACTGGGCGGATTCGGCATGTTCGGCGCGGTGGCGGGCCTGGTTGCCGCCGGGCTCAAGTTCAAGTCGGCCCAGACCACGATGATCCTGTCGGATTCGCGCACCTCCCTGCAGCTGGCCTCGGCCACCGGCAACGCCGAGAAGACCGACTGGAGCGTCGGCGGCCTGCTGGTGGGCGGCGGCGGGGCGGGCGCGCTGGGCGGCTACACCAACACGCCGGAAGGCAAGGTGATCGCGGCCAGCTATCTGGACAACTGGAACAATATCGTGCGCTCCGTCCGCAACAACCCGGAAATGGCGCGCCAGGATATCGACCTCAAGGGCAAGTCGGGGCAGCCGACCAAGGCCGGCGCGGTATTCGAGGAAGGCGACGCGGTGACGGGCAAGATTGCCGGGCTGAAGATCTACGCCCAGCCGAAAAAGACCTCGAAAGTGGTCGCCAAGATCGCGCGCGGCGAGGAGGTGATCTACACCGGCAAGGACGAGGGCGGCTTCATGCACGTCCAGGGGCAGGATGGTGAAGGCTGGGTGGAAAAGATCATGATGAAAAAATAGGCTGTCCGGCCTGCGAGCGAAAAAAGCCGGGCTTGCCCGGCTTTTTCATGGTGCCGCCATCGGCGCCCTGAAACATTCAAAATGGCGCTCGCCGCGGGTGAATGCCGCGCAATCAAAAGTCCGAACGGCCGCATGCAATGCCGCAGCAAACGTTGCCAGGTCGGCGACGCCTTCGTACACTTCCATCCACTTTTCCGCATCGTCGCAGCGGCTCAGCCGCCGCGGCGGCGTGGCGCAGTGCGCCGCCATCGCGTCCAGCAGCGCATCGATACGCGCCGCGGCCAGCCGGGCCTGCGCGGGATCGATGCGGTAATAGACGTAGGCGGACGTCACCTAGTCGGGCAGCGCGTAGGGCAGCGGCTTCAGGCTCAGCGTGGCGCCGTCGGCGGCTTTCAGGTGCAGGGTCTGCGTGTTCGCGCTTTCGACCTGGGCGACCGCCAGCACATCGAAGCCGCCGCTCGGCGCCGGGGCGGCGTTGACCACGGTGCCGGTCGCCTGGCCCTCGATGTCGGCGCTGTACAGGCTGTCGCCCGGGGCGGCTTCGGCATCGACATGCGCCAGGAACATGCGGCGCTTGAGCTTGCCCAGGTACTGGCTGCGCGCGACGATTTCCTGGCCTGGATAGCAGCCTTTCTGGAAGCTGACCCCGCCGATGATTTCGAGGTTGACCATCTGCGGCACGAACTGCTCCTGCGTCGCGGCGACGATCATCGGAATGCCGGCGTTGAGGCGCAGCCAGTCCCACACCGGGGCACCGACCGGTGTGGCCGTCGGGCGCAGCGCCTGCCACACCGCAGCGGCGCGTTCCGGGGCGACCGACAGCACGAACTTGTCGTCGCCCACGCGGACCACCAGGCCGGCCCCGGTGGATGCGGCGCGCATCGCGGCGTCCGGCACAGCCCCCATCGCCGCGGCCACGGCCGCCTGCGCCTGCGGACCGGCCACCACCAGCCGCACACTTTCGTCGCTGGCATCGCGGCTCTGCACCTTGGCGCGCAGGATGAACATCGACAGGCGCTTTAGCACGCCGGCCAGGATGTCGCCCGACAACTGCAGGCAATAATCCTCGTCCTGGCGCCACACCAGGAAGTTGCCGAGCAGACGCCCCTTGGGGCTGCAATAACCGTTCCACTGCGCGGCGTCGGCGTGCAGGCCGCGCACGTCGTTGGTCAACTGACCTTGCAGAAAAGTGGCGGTCTCCTCGCCACGGAAGGCGATGACGCCGAGTTGCGACAGATCCGCCACAATGGTGCCGCTTGCCGCGGCGGTGCGCTCGGCGGCAGGGTCGCCATAATTCAGCACGGCGCTGCCCTCGATGAGTGCGCCTTGCGTTTGCAGAAAGGTTTTCCAGGAATCGATCACGATACGGGTCCGTTCAAAGGGGATGCGATGAAGTCCAAAAGTGTACACGCTGATGAGCGAGATTGAGTTCAAATCCTCACGCCGTTTGGGGCTGTTGCTGGCGGCCATGGCGGCGCTGGCACTGTTTGCCATCGGACTGGCTGCCCTGCCGCTGGCGGTGCAGCTGGGCTTGGGGGCGCTCGTGATCGGGCTGGTGGCATGGGGCGGGCAGCGGGCGCGCCCGAGGACACGGCTGCGCATTGCTGCAGACGGCCGGCTGCAATGCCTGGATGAGGCGATGGAATGGCGCGATGCCGAGGTGCTGGGCGACAGCTTCGTGTCGACCGGACTGATCGTGCTGCGTTACCGGATGACGGGGCAGGTGCGGAGCCTGACGCTGCTGCCCGACAGCGCGGACGCCGACGACTTGCGCCGCCTCAGGGTAGCGCTTCGCTGGGCACGCCGCACACGCTCGGACACAGCGTCCCCGGACGCGGGTTGAGCACGGTGTTGCCGGCGATCGGCAGCGTCTCGGGGTAGTCGCGGCTGTAGTGCAGGCCGCGGCTTTCCTGGCGCAACTGGGCCGAGCGAATGATGAGGTCGGCGCTTTGCACCAGGTTGCGCAGCTCGATCAGGTCGTTGCTGACGCGGAAATTGCGGTAGAACTCGTCGATTTCGGCCCGCAGCAGGCGGATGCGGTGCGTCGCGCGCGTCAGCCGCTTGTTGGTGCGCACGATGCCGACGTAGTCCCACATGAAGCGGCGCAGTTCGTCCCAGTTGTGCGAGATCACCACCTCCTCGTCGGGGTCGGTGACGCGCGAGGCGTCCCAGGCCGGCAGTTCGAGCGCGGGGGCGGATGGCGTGGCCAGAATGTCGCGCGCGGCGGCGTGGCCGAACACCAGGCATTCCAGCAGCGAGTTCGACGCCAGCCGGTTGGCGCCGTGCAGGCCGGTGAAGGTAACTTCGCCCACCGCATGCAGGTTGCACAGGTCGGTGCGCGCGTTCATGTCGGTGACCACCCCGCCGCAGGTGTAGTGCGCGGCCGGCACCACCGGGATCGGCTGCTTCGTGATGTCGATGCCCAGTTCCAGGCAGCGGCGATGAATGGTGGGGAAGTGCTCGCGAATGAAATCGGCCGGCTTGTGGCTGATGTCGAGGTAGACGCAGTCGATGCCGCGCTTTTTCATCTCGAAGTCGATCGCGCGCGCCACCACGTCGCGCGGCGCCAGTTCGGCGCGCTCGTCGTGCAGATGCATGAAGCGGTTGCCGTCGGGCAGCAGCAGATGGCCGCCTTCGCCGCGCACCGCCTCGCTGATGAGGAAGGATTTGGCGTGCGGGTGGTACAGGCAGGTCGGGTGGAACTGCACGAATTCCAGGTTGGCGACGCGGCAGCCGGCGCGCCACGCCATGGCGATGCCGTCGCCGGTCGCAGTGTCGGGGTTGGTCGTGTAGAGGTAGACCTTGCCGGCGCCGCCGGTCGCCAGCACGGTATGGCAGGCGGCGAAGGTTTCGACTTCGCCGGTGCCCTTGTTCAGCGCGTAGGCGCCGTGAATCTGCCGCTCCTGGCCGCCCGCGCGCTTGCCCGTGATGAGGTCGATGGCGACGTGCTGCTCGAAGGTGTCGATGTTGGGATGCGCGCGCACCCGGTCGAGCAGGCTGGTCTGTACCGCATGCCCGGTGGCGTCGGCCGCGTGCACCACGCGGCGCCGGGAATGCCCGCCTTCGCGCGCCAGATGCAGCGCGCCCGGCGCCTGCGGGTCGGGGGTGAAGGTGACGCCGCTCTGGGTCAGCCAGGTGATCATGTCGCGCGCCTGGCTGGCGACCATGCGGGTGACGGCCTCGTCGCACAGCCCGCCGCCGGCGATCAGGGTGTCGCGGACGTGGGCCTCGATCGAATCGCCGCTGTCCAGCGCGGCGGCGATGCCGCCCTGCGCCCAGTCGCTGGCGCCGTCGGTCATCAGGCGCTTGGTGACAATGGCAATGCGGCGCTGGTCGGCCAGTTTGAGTGCGGTGGTCAGCGCGGCGAGGCCGCTGCCGAGGATCAGGACGTCGTATCTATGCATGGTGTCGCGGGATGATAGCAGGCTTGGGCCATGCCCGAATAACCCTGCTGGGATGAACTTTTTTGCCCCTGGCGGCTCCCATACGCTGAAAGATGCGGTCACGTATACTTTCAGCATAAACATAAAGCAGCAGGGAGATATGTCGGACCGCGAACTGGATCAGGTTTTGGTCGAACGCGCCCAGCAGGGCGACAAGCGCGCTTTCGAGCTATTGGTGATCAAGTATCACCGCAAGCTCGGGCGGCTGCTGTCGCGCATGGTGCGCGATTCGGCGGAAGTCGAGGACATCACGCAGGAGGCGTTTATCAAGGCCTACCGTGCGTTGCCCGGCTTCCGCGGCGAGAGCGCCTTTTACACTTGGCTGTATCGCATTGCCGTCAACACCGCCAAGAATTATCTGGTGGCGCACAAGCGCCAGCCGGTGTCGAGCGACGTGCAGGCGGAAGACGCGGAGAATTATGAGGATGGCGACATGTTGCGTGACATCGCGACGCCGGATGCGGAACTCCAGACCAAGCAGATCGCCAAAGCCGTCAATGAGGCAGTCGATGCCCTGCCCGAGGAATTGCGGACGGCCATCACGCTGCGCGAAATCGAAGGCATGAGCTACGAGGAAATCGCGCAGATGATGGAGTGCCCGATCGGTACCGTGCGCTCGCGGATTTTCCGGGCGCGCGAGGCCATTGCGGAAAAAATACGCCCGATGCTGGGCACCAGTCAGGACAAAAGGTGGTAACCATGTCAGCACTTCGCAAACCCGATACGCTCCCCCACTCTCAAGACGCCGACCATGACAGGCAGCAGCTGTCCGCTGCGCTGGACGGCGAAGCGGCCCGCGCCGAAACCGAGGCCTGCGTTGCGGCCCTGAAGCGCGACGATGCCCTGCGACGAAACTGGTCCGAATACCATCTCATCGGCGACCTCATGCGCGGCGTGGCGCCGGCGACTGACGATTTCATGGCGCGCTTCTCGGCGCAGCTGGCAGCCGAGCCGACCGTGCTGGCGCCGCGCCGCAGCGTATGGCCGCAACGGGTGCTGGTGGCGTCGTTTGCCTCGCTCGCGGTGTGGGGCGGGGTGTCCCTCACCAGTTGGATGGCGGACGTGCCGTCCAGCGCCCCGATGGCGGGGGTGCCCGGCTTCCAGCAGGCTGCAATGGAGGTCGAATACACCGCCGACGATGGCCGCCTCGCGCCGTATCGTGTGGCGCATCAGGAGTTCGCGCCGATGGCGATCGCCTCGCCCTACCAGCGCACGGTGGCGGTTGTGGTGGAGCCGCGTTGATGCAGGCGGCGACGGTCTGGCGGCAGGGCTGGCTGCTCGCGGGGGTTGCCGGATTGCTGGTCTTGTCCGGCGCGGCGCGCGCCGATGCCGTGCACGATTGGCTCAACCGCGCCGCCGCCGCGGCCAAGCAGCTGAATTACAGCGGCATTTACGTGTATCACCAGAGCGAGCACGTCGAAGTGCTGCGGGTGCTGCACCGCATCGACGCGGCCGGCGAGCAGGAGAAGGTCGAAGTGCTGGACGGCGCGCCGCGTCAGTTTCTGCGCATCAACAACGACGTGTACTGCCACCTGCAGGACGGCAAGAGCGTGCGCCTGGAACGCAACACCGCGCGCCGTTTCTTTCCGGCCCTGCTGCCGGTCGAGCCGGCCAGCCTGCTCGATTACTACGACGCGAAACTCGGCGCGACCGAACGCGTCGCGGGTCGGCCCTGTCAGGTGGTGACGCTGGAGCCGCGCGACGGCTACCGCTACGGGTTCACCCTGTGGCTGGACAAGCAGACCGGGCTGCCGCTGAAGTCGCATATCGTCAATGGCCACGGCAGCGTGGTGTCGATGTTCGTGTTCTCCGAGATCCAGATCGGCAAGGCACCCGATATCCAGCTGTTCCGCAACGATCTGAAAGGCAAGCGCATCCAGAACGCCAGCCTCGACATCCCGGCCGACGTCGACTGGAGCGTGACGCCGCCGCCGGGTTTTGCGCAGGTACAAAAAGCCGTGCGTCCCTTGCCGGGCAAGACGATGCCGGTGACCCACCTGGTTTTCTCGGACGGCCTCTCCGTGCTGTCCCTGTTCGTCGAGCCCGCCGATCCCAAGGTGCAACGTCTGCGCGGCCTGTCGGCCGAAGGCGCGATCGGCGCCTATGGCCGCGAGGTCGACGGCTACACCGTGACGACCATGGGCGAGGTGCCGAATCTGGCGTTGATCGAAACCGGCAACTCGGTGCAAAGAAAGTAGGCTTCCCCATGCTGGAGCAAACCGTCGAGATCGTCAAAACCGCGCCGGACGGAATCTGGGTGCGGGCGGTCGAGCCGTCCGGCTGCGGCACCTGCGGCGGCCAGGGATGCTCGTCGCGCCGCATTGCCGAACTTTTCCAGCGCAAACCGCGTCTTTTCCGGGTCGATTGCGACTTGTCGCTGGCGCCGGGCGACCGCGCCGTGGTGGGCATTGCCGACGGCAGCGTGCTGAAAATCGCATTGCGGGCCTATGGCCTGCCCTTGGGCCTGATGCTGGCGGGCGCGCTGCTGGCACAGGCGGTCGCGCCCGGCGACGGGCCCGCCCTGATCGGCATGCTGCTGGGCGCCGTGACGGGCTGGCTGGCCGCGCGAGGCGGACGGACGGCGCGCCCGGTCGTGATCCGGCGCGAGCAACCAACCCCGTTTCATCTGATGAAAGGAAAAGCACGATGAGAAAGGCTCTGGCGGCCACTGCGCTGGTGTTTGCCTTGTCAACGCCCGCCCTGGCGCAGAATGTGATGGATGTGGCCGACCTGGTCGAGAAGCACGGGCCGGCGGTGGTCAACATCAGCACCACCAAAATGCTGAAGCGCGGCGAGGGCTTGCCCTTCGCCCTGCCCGACGACGAGGAGATGCAGGAATTCTTTCGCCGCTTCTTTCCGGGCGCCCCCGGCGGCCGCGGGCCGATGCAGGAGATTCCCGCGCGTGGTGCCGGCTCCGGCTTCATCGTCAGCAGCGACGGCTACATCCTGACCAATGCCCATGTGGTGCGGGGCGCCGACGAAGTCGAGGTCAAGCTGATCGACAAGCGCACGTTCAGCGCCAAGGTGATCGGCGCCGACAGCCGCACCGATGTCGCCGTGATCAAGATCACCGCCAACAGCCTGCCAGCGGTCACGCTCGGCGACCCCACCAGGCTGCGCGTAGGCGAAGCGGTGGCGGCGATCGGCTCGCCGTTCGGCTTCGAGAACTCGGTCACCGCGGGCATCGTCTCGGCCAAGGGCCGCTCGCTGCCGTCCGAAAGCTATGTGCCCTATATCCAGACCGACGTCGCGATCAATCCCGGCAATTCGGGCGGGCCGCTGTTCAACATGCGTGGCGAGGTGGTCGGCATCAACTCGCAGATCTACAGCCGCAGCGGCGGCTATCAGGGCGTGTCGTTCGCGATTCCGATCGATGTGGCGATGGAAGTCGTCGGCCAGCTCAAGGCGGGCGGCAAGGTATCGCGCGGCTGGCTGGGGGTGGTCATCCAGGAAGTGACGGCCGACCTCGCCGATTCGTTCGGGCTGGATCGCCCGCGCGGGGCGCTGGTGTCGCAGGTTCAGGAAGACAGCCCGGCGGCCCGGGGCGGCCTGCGGGCATCGGATGTGATCCTCTCGTTCAACGGCAAGCCGGTGGAAAACTCGGGCGATCTGCCGCGCATGGTCGGCATGGCCAAACCGGGGGCGAATATCACGCTGCAGGTGTGGCGCAAGGGCAAGGCGCAGGACCTGCTGGTGGTGCTGGGCGAACTTCCGGGCGAGGATGCGATTGCCGGCAAAAGCGGCAAGACCTATTCGCGGGACGGTCTGGCGCTGTCCGAACTGACGGCGGACCAGCGGCGCGAACTCGGGATCGAGCACGGCCTGCTGGTGGAGGAGGTGGCCGGCGACGCTGCGCGCGCCGGCATCCGCGTCGGCGACGTGATCCTCGCCGTGAACAACGGCAAGGTCGCCACCGTCGAGGCCTTCCGCAAGGCGATGGCCACGGTTCCCAAGGGCAAGAGCGCGGCCATCCTGGTGCGGCGTGGCGAGGGCTCGCTCTACATTCCGCTGAAGATTTCGGGTGACTAGGGCGTGTTGACACTAATTTCGCGTCCGCGTTGCTGCGAGAAAGCGATGGATGCAAGGCGCGTCGCGCAGGCAAGGGCCGTCCCTTGCCAAGCGGCGCAACGCCGCAGACACGCTTTCTCGCGGCAACCCGAAGGGACGGGCCGGCCAAGC
>JAHJNN010000015.1 GCA_018820765.1 Gammaproteobacteria bacterium | reverse complement strand
GGCGCAGGCGGCAACCCAGATTGCGGCCTCGAGCCAGCAACAGATGGTTGGCATGGACCAGGTGGCGCTGGCGATGGACAACATCAAGCAGGCCAGCACCCAGAACGTCGCCGGCACCCGGCAGGCCGAGGTCGCGGCGCAAGGCCTGCATGAACTGGGCGTGAAGCTGGGCGCCCTGATCGGCAGGGCGGCCACCTGATACTAAAATGCCCAACAAAAACGACGAACTGCTGAAACGCCTGCTCGTAACCTTCCGGGGCGAGGCGGACGAACACCTCCAGGCGATGAGCTCGGGCCTGCTCGCACTGGAAAAAACACCGGCCGGCGCCGAGGCCGCGAGCATCATCGAGACGGTGTTTCGCGATGCGCACAGCCTCAAGGGCGCCGCCCGCGCGGTGAATCTCGCCTCCATCGAGTCGCTGTGCCAATCGCTGGAAAGCGTATTCGCCGTGCTGAAAAAGGAGCAATTCCCGGTTTCCGTGCCGCTGCTGGACCTGCTGCACCAGACCATCGACGGCCTCGGCACCCTGCTGGCCAGCGGCGCCGATACCTCGACTACGCTCCCGCCGGCGATTGCCGCGCTGATGCGCCAGCTTGACCAGGCGGCGAGCGGTTCGCCCCCTGCCCTTGGCGCGGCAGCAGCACCCGTTACGCAGATACCGGCGCCTGCCATGGAAGCAGCCGCCGCCACACCCCCGCCGCCCGCCGCAACCGGCGCGGCCGCCGGGACCGTGAGGATTTCCACCGCGAAACTCGATGCCGTG
This sequence comes from Gammaproteobacteria bacterium, assembly GCA_018820765.1. Lineage (GTDB taxonomy): Bacteria > Pseudomonadota > Gammaproteobacteria > Burkholderiales > Thiobacillaceae > Thiobacillus. The sequence goes on along the minus strand of JAHJNN010000015.1, from coordinate 149,999 downwards.
ATGCGCCAGGTCGAGGAACTGTTGTCGCCGCGCCTGGCGGCGCGCCAGCGCGCCCTGGAACTGCACGACACGACGGCCATGGTCGCCGCCTGGAAAAAAACGCGGGCGCAAATTCAGCCTGCGCTGCGGCAGATTGAACGCTCGGCGGCGCGCAGCGCCAGCGTCAACGCTTCCGCCCATCGGCGCAAGGAACTCATGAAAGTGCTCGGCTACCTGGATGGCGAGCACCTGTTCATCGCAAGCATCGAGGAGCGCCTGGCGAAACTGGGCAAATCCGCCGCACGCGACCAGCGCGTGCTGGCCGGGATGACCGAAAGCCTGCTCGCCGACGTGAAGGAAATGCAGTTGCTGCCGTTCGCCTCGCTGCTCGAAATTCTGCCGCACCTCGCCCGCGAGTTGGCCCGCGAGCAGGGCAAGGAGGTGGAGCTGGCGCTTGAGGGCAGCGAGATTGAGCTCGACCGGCGCATGCTGGAGGAATTGAAGGATCCGCTCATCCATCTTCTGCGCAACGCCATCGATCATGGCATCGAAACCCCGGCAGTGCGCACGGCCGCGGGCAAGCCTTCGCAGGGCACGATCACGCTTGCCGTTTCGCAACGGGACAGCGGCAAGGTCGAGCTGCAAGTCGCGGATGACGGCGCCGGCATCGACGGCGAGCGGGTGAAGGCGGCGGCCAGAAAGCTCGGCCTCCTTTCCGACGAGGAAGACGGCAGGCTCGGCGAACGCGAGACGCTCGCGCTTGCGTTCCAGTCCGGCGTTACCACCAGCCCCATCATCACCGACGTCTCCGGGCGCGGACTGGGTCTCGCGATCGTGCGCGAAAAGGTCGAACGCCTGGGCGGCAGCGTCTCGCTCGAATCCAAGCGCGGAGCCGGAACTGCTTTTCATATCGTCCTGCCGCTGTCCTTGGCCACATTCCGCGGCGTCCTGGTGCGCGCAGGCGAGCGGCTTTGCGTCATTCCCTCGGCCGCTGTCGAACGCGTGGCGCGGGTGGCCGTCCAGGATATCCGCACCGTGGAAAACCGCGAAACCATCGTACTGGACGGGGACGTTGTCTCCCTGGCCAGTCTGGGCGATGTGCTGGAAATGCCCCGCCCCGCCGCCGGTAATGCGGCCGGCCATGCGCCGGTGATCGTGCTCGACCAGAATGAGGCACGCGTCGCCTTCCGGGTGGACGAAATTCTCGGCGAGCAGGAAATCCTGGTTAAAAATCTCGGGCCGCAACTTGCGCGCGTGCGCAGCGTCGCCGGCGCCAGCATGCTCGGCAGCGGCCAGGTGGTGCCGGTGCTGAACGTGGCGGATCTGCTGAAATCCGCAGTGGGCCGTGCCGCCGCGCCGCTTGCAGCAGCCGCCGCCACGGAACCGGCAGCCGGCGAGAAACGCTCCATCCTGGTTGCCGAGGATTCGATCACCTCGCGCTCGCTGCTGAAGGGCATCCTGGAATCGGCCGGCCATGCCGTCACCACAGCGGTGGACGGCATGGATGCGTTCACCACGCTGAAGACCGCGGCGTTCGACCTGGTGGTTTCGGATGTGGACATGCCGCGCATGGACGGCTTTGATCTGACGGCCAAGGTACGCGCCGACAAGCAACTCGCGGAACTGCCGGTGGTGCTGGTGACGGCGCTCGAATCGCGCGAGCATCGCGAACGCGGCATCGACGTTGGCGCCAACGCTTATATTGTCAAAAGCAGCTTCGACCAGAGCAACCTGCTGGAGATCATCCGGAGGCTGATATGAACGCCCCCACGTTTGCAGATACGGTAGCGCAAGACGTGACGATGCCGCGATTCAGCCGCGATTCGTTGCGCGTGCGCTGTCTGGAAAATTTTCGGATCGCTGATCCGCGTTCGAGGTTTTATGGCTGAGTTTCTCGGCACACAGCTCGATTACATTTTCTTCTTCTACGGCCTGGCATTCATCCTGCTGGGCGCGGCCTGCTTCACCATCCAGGACCACGACCCGGCGGGGCTACCCTGGAGGCTGCTCGCTGCGTTCGGGATCGCCCACGGCGTGAACGAGTGGTTGCAACTGCTCGCGCTGAGCATCGGCGACGCGCCGGCGTTTGCGTTGCTGCGCCTGATACTCATGGCCGCATCCTATGTGTTGCTGCTCGAGTTCGCCCGCCTGGGCGCGATCCGGCTCGGGGGGAAAGCGCCGGGGCGATGGATTTATGGGCTGCTGGTTTTGTTGATCGCGCTCGGCGTTGTCATGGGCGGGCTGGACGCGGCCAATGCCGTTGCGCGTTATGCCTTGGGACTTCCGGGCGGGGTGGGGGCGGGCCTGGTGTTCGCCCGGCTTTCCAGAGGGCTTTCCGGCAGCAAAAGGCGCTGGGTCATCTCCATGGGCGCGGGACTCGCCCTGTACGGCATCTCTACCGGCGTCATTGTGCCGGCGGCGCCGTTCTGGCCGGCGTCTGTCCTCAATCACGACGCGTTCTTTCGCGCTACCGGCATGCCCATCCAGCTCCTGCGCGGGCTGCTCGCCTGTTGGATGGCTTTTTCGCTGTGGGCATTCGGGCAGCAAAAAATCCTGCTGGCTATGGCTTCCCCGGTTTACGCCGGGAAGTTGTACAAGCGCTCCATCTGGACTTTCGTCCCCCTGCTGGTGGGCATTCTTGGCCTGGGCTGGGGGTTGACAGAATACCTGGGGCGAATGTCTCAGCAGGAAATACAGAGCGGCGTGAGGGAACGCCTGGGCTTGCTTGTGAGCCGGCTTCGCATCGTGACCACCACGGCGGACAACGTTGCGAAGTCCATGGCCGAATCGCCCTGGGTGCTGCCGGTGTTGAGCGGCGGCGGCGAGCACACGCGCGACGAGGCCAATACGGTCGCGGATCTGAGTATGGGCGCGGCGGGCGGGGATGGGATCGCCTACCTCATGGACGGCTCCGGCACGGTTCTCGCCTCTTCCAATCGCGGGAAAAGCGACAGCCTGATGGGAAAGAACTACAGCTTCCGTCCCTATTTCCGGGAAGCCATTGCCGGAAAGGCTGCCTACTACTATGCGCTTGGCGTCACCACCAGCGAGCGTGGCTATTACGCGAGCCACCCGGTGCGCGACAAGGCGGGCCGGATTGCCGGCGTGGCGGTCATCAAGAAACCGCTTGATCCGATCGGATCGGATCTCAGGGGAATCGAGCACGCTTTCCTCATTGCCCCTCAGGGAGTCGTATTTCTTGCCAGCGACCCGGACATGTTGTTCAAGACGCTGTGGCCGCTGCCGGCCGAGACGCAACTCACGCTGACACGCTCGCGCCAGTTCGGGAACCTGCGCTATGCGCCCTTGCTGGAGCAGGAGATCGTGGATGGCGCCTGGATTGTCTTCCAAGGCGAGCGCCATTACGCGGGACGCCGTGACAGCGGCCATGACGGGTGGTCTTTCGTGGTGTTGAAGATACCCAGGGCGATTGCCGCCAGCCGCCTGTTCGGCATCACCATCACGCTGCTGTTTGCACTCCTGACCGTGATCTACTTCATGAGAATGGAACGGATGCGCCATGACAAGATCGTGCTGGAGCAGCAGCTTGAACTGGAAGAGCGGGCGCGAAAACTGGATTTGCAGGCAAGCACCGATCCCCTGACCGGTATTTTCAACCGGCTGAAGTTCAACCAGGAACTGGCTGCCGAGATGGCGCGGTCGGCACGCTACAAGATACCGCTTGCCTTGGTGATGTACGACATCGATCACTTCAAGGCGGTGAATGACACCCATGGCCACCACGCCGGCGACCGGGTGCTGACCGGCTTGTGCCGGATCGTTGCCTGCCATCTTCGGCAAACCGATGTGCTTGCCCGCTGGGGAGGCGAGGAATTCATGATTCTGTCCCCGAATTGCGACGCCCGGCAGGCGTTCGAGCTTGCGGAAAAACTGAGGCGTCTTATCGCAGAATTCGTTTTCGACGAAGTCGGGGCCGTGACCTGCAGTTTTGGCGTCGCCCAGTTTCAGGAAGGGGATACCGCGGAGACATTGACCTCCCGGGCGGACGCGGCGATGTACGCGGCCAAACAGAATGGCAGAAATCAGGCGGTTCGGTATGAACCGGCGCCCGCTCAGTCGACGGCCACGGGATGAGCGTGGACATGAGATGGCACAGATCACTGATCTTGGAAAACACCATGAGGCAATGCCTATGATCAAGGTTCTGGTGGTGGAAGACTCGCCGGTGGTGCGCGAACTCCTCGTGCATATTCTGGGCGCGGACCCGGCCATCCGGGTGATCGGCACCGCGCATGACGGCGAGGAGGCGCTCGACGCCGTGCGCCGCACGCACCCGGACGTGGTCACCATGGACATCCACATGCCGAGGATGAACGGGCTGGAAGCCACACGCCGGATCATGGAAACCGATCCGACTCCCATCGTCATCGTCAGCGGCAGCGAAGACGCCCGGGAGGTGGGGACGACCTTCGACGCCGTGGAGGCCGGCGCCCTCGCGGTGCTGCGCCGGCCGGCCGGCCTTGGCCACCCCGACCACGAGGCGACGGCCCGTGAACTGGTGCAGACGGTGAAACTGATGGCGGAGGTCAAGGTGGTGCGCCGCTGGCCGCGGCGGCGGCCCGGCGAGCCGGCGCCGCGCCCCGCGGAAATGGGGCTGGCGCAGGCGCCGGCGAAGCTGCGCATCGTCGCCATCGGCGCCTCCACCGGCGGACCGCCGGTGCTGCAGACCATACTCGCGGCACTGCCGAAAAGCTTTCCGGCGCCCATCGTGATCGTGCAGCACATGGCCGCCGGCTTCAGCCGCGGATTCATGGAATGGCTGGCGCAGTCCTCCGCCCTACCCGTGCATCTCGCCGCCCACGGTGATCTCATGCTGCCCGGGCATGTCTACCTCGCGCCCGACGAGATGCAGATGAAAGTGGCGCGCCATGAGCGCATCGTGCTCACCATGGACCCTCCGGAAAACGGCCTGCGCCCCTCGGTGTCCTATTTGTTTCGCTCGGTCGCCGAGGTCTACGGCAGCGACGCCGTCGCCGGCCTGCTCACCGGCATGGGCCGCGACGGTGCGGAAGAGCTGCGGCTGCTGAAGGAGAAAGGCGCGGTCACCTTCGCCCAGGACAAGGACAGCTCCGTGGTGCACGGCATGCCGGGCGAGGCGATCCGCCTCGACGCGGCGATGCTGGTGCTGCCGCCGGAAAAAATCGCCGCCGTACTGACCAGCCTGGCGAACAACGGCCACGCGCGCTGGAGGAATCCATGAAAAGAAAGAACGGCAACATCGAAATCCTCATTGCCGAGGACAGCCCGACCCAGGCGGAACAGTTGCAGTACCTGCTCGAAGGGCACGGCTACAGGGTCACGACTGCCGCGAACGGCAGGCAGGCGCTCGAATCGATCCGGCAACGCAAGCCCTCGCTGGTAGTCAGCGACATCGTGATGCCGGAGATGAACGGGTACGAGCTGTGCGCGGCGATCAAGGGCGACGAGGCGCTGAGAGGAATCCCGGTCATCCTGGTGACCACGCTGTCCGACGTCCTCGACATCATGAATGGGCTGGAGTGCGGCGCCGACAACTTCATCCGCAAGCCGTACGAGGAGAAATACCTGCTCGCCCGCGTCGACTACCTGCTGATGAACCAGGAAATGCGCAAGAGCCAGAAGATGGTGATGGGGATGGAAATCCATCTCGGCGGGCAAAAGCATTTCATCACCGCCGAGCGGCAGCAGATCGTGGACCTGCTGATCTCGGTTTATGAGGAGGCGGTCCATCTCAACGAGGAACTCAAGGCGCGCCAGAGCGAACTGGCCAAATCGAACCGCGCCCTGGCCGGGCTCTACCACGTCGCCGAAGGACTGAATCATGCGGTGAGCGAGCGCGAGGTGTGCGAGAAGGCGCTGGAGCATGCGCTGGAACTGCCGGGCGTGCAGGCAGGCTGGATTTCCCTGCGCGAAGGCGGCTCCGGCTTCCGGCTCGCCGCCGCGCGCAATCTGCCGCCGGCATTGCAGGAGGCGGGCGCGATGGAGGGCCTGTGCGAATGCCGGCGGCGCCTGCTCGCGGGCGAGCTGGATCATGTCACCAACATCCTGGAATGCGAGCGGCTCGGCAAGGCGACAGGAGACACCCAGGGCTTGCGCTATCACGCCAGCGTGCCGTTATGGAGCGGCACGCAGATCCTGGGCGTCATGAACATGGTCGGCGCGGACCACGGATTGTTCGGAGAGGATGAACTGGAAACGCTCTATGGCGTCGGCCATCAGGTGGGCATCGCGCTGGAACGCGCCCGCCTGCACGAACATCTCGAGCAGTTGGTGGAGGAGCGAACCTCGGCATTGCGCGCGAGCGAGGCGCGTTTGCGTACCATCATCGAAGCCGAACCGGAGTGCGTGAAGATCGTGGATGACGAAGCGCGTATTGTGCAGATGAATGCGGCGGGCCTTGCCATGATCGATGCGGACAGTCTGGAGCAGGTGCGGGGGCAAAATGTAATCGAGCTCGTCGCCGCGGAACAGCGCGAAGCTTATCGCTCCTTTGTGGAGGGCGTGTTGCACGGCGGGAGCGGAATGTTCGAGTTTGAAATCACCAGTCTCAAGGGCAGGCATCTCTGGCTCGACACCCATGCGGTGCCGATGCGCGATCAGCAAGATGGCCGCCCGCAGATGCTGGCCATTACGCGCGACATCACCCAGCACAAGGCCAACGAAGCCAAAATCAAGCGGCTTAACCGGATTTACGCGGTGCTTAGCGGTATCAACACGACGATCGTGCGTGTCCGGGAGGAAGAGGGACTGTTCAGGGAAGCCTGCCGCATCGCGGTGGAGCATGGCCGGTTTTGCTTAGCATGGATCGGCAAGTTCGAAGCCGACACGCGGCAGGTGACGCCGGTCGCCCAGGCAGGCCGCGACGACGGTTATCTGGCGCAACTCGATTTGGCCGCGCGCGACAATATTCCGGGAAGCTGTGCGTTGACCGCACAGGCGCTGACCGAGGTGAAGCCGGTGGTTTGCAACGATATCGCCAGCGATGCGCGCATGGCGACCTTGCGCAGCGCGGCATTAAGCCGCGGCTATCGTTCCGTGGCCGTATTTCCGCTGCTGCTGGAGAAGCGCCCTTGGGGGGTGTTCGCGCTCTACTCCACCGAAACGGATGCGTTCGATGACGAAGAGATGAAGCTGTTGATCGAAATGTCCGGAGACATCAGCTACGCCCTGGACAATCTTCGCCTTGAGTACCGGCGCAAGCAGGCGGAAGACGAGTTGCGCAAACTTTCTCTGGCGGTGGAGCAAAGCCGGAACTCGATTGTGATCACCGATCTTAATGCAAATATAGAATACGTCAACGAGGGCTTCGTCAAGGCGACCGGCTATAGCCGTGAAGAAATGATCGGACAAAACCCCCGCATCCTGCATTCCGGCAAAACCCCGCCCGAAGTCTACGTTGACATGTGGACCCACCTGACGCGCGGTGAAATATGGAGGGGTGAGTTCGTCAACCGGCGCAAGGACGGCAGCGAATATGTCGAATCCATCTTTGTCTCGCCGGTACACGATGCCGACGGCCGCATAAACCACTATCTGGCCATCAAGGAGGACATCACCGAACGCAAGCAGGCGGAGGCGGCGCTGCTGCAACTCAATGAAAGTCTCGAACAAAGAGTGATGGAACGCACCGCCGATCTGGAGCGCGCCCGGCGCGAGGCCGATGCCGCCAACCGGGCCAAGTCGGCCTTTCTCGCCACCATGAGCCACGAAATCCGCACCCCCATGAACGGCGTCATCGGCATGGTGGATGTGCTGGCGCAAAGCAGGTTGTCCGAGCATCAGGCCGACCTGGCCAGCACCATCCGGGAATCCGCCGGCGCCCTGCTGGGCATCATCGACGACATCCTGGACTTCTCCAAGATCGAGGCCGGCCGGCTGGAGCTCGAACACGAACCGGTCTGCGTGGCCGATCTGGTTGAAGGCCTGTGCAATTCGCTGGTCCCGGTCGCCGCGCGCAAGGGCGTGGAGCTTGCCCTGTTCGTTGAACCGGAGGTTCCGGAACGGGTATTGTCGGATGACGTGCGGCTGCGCCAGGTGTTGTACAACCTGCTCGGCAACGCGATCAAGTTCTCCGCGGGCCGGCCCGGCAAACGCGGGCGGGTCTCGGTTCGGGTGGAGGTCGCGCAGACCGCGCCGCTGCGCCTGGCCCTGCGCGTTGCCGACAACGGCATCGGCATGACGGCCGAAACCGTGGCGGGCCTCTTCACGCCCTTCACCCAGGCCGAGATATCCACCACTCGGCGCTTCGGCGGCACGGGATTGGGGCTGACCATCTGCAAGCGGCTGGTGGACTTGATGCAGGGAGAGATCACCGTGGAAAGCACGCCCGGTGCGGGCTCCACCTTTACCGTCAGCCTGCCCTTCGAGCTGGCTGACGAACAGCCGCTCCGCAGCCAGCCGGATCTTTCCGGCCTGGACTGCATCGTGCTGGAAAGCCCGAATTTCCATGCCGGCGACCTGCACGCCTACCTCGAACATGCCGGCGCGCGCGTCCATCTGGCGAGCGATTCGGCTGCCGCGGCCCGGCTTGCCGCACCGCTGGCGGAGCCGGTGGTGGTGATCCGGGAAGCCGGCAACGCGACGGAGCCCTCTCCCCTCGCCACCATGCCGAATCTGCGCCTGTTGCTCATCACCCGCGGCCGCCGCCGGCGCGCCCGGGTGGAGCAGACCAGCATGGTCACGCTCGACGGCGATGCCCTGCGGCGGCAGGCCTTGTTGCGCGCCGTGGCCGTGGCGGCGGGCCGCGCCTCACCCGAAATTTCCCAGGAGCGGTCCGAGAAACTCCTGGCAGGCGAAGTGGAGCCGCCCACCCTCGCCGAGGCCCGTGCCCAGGGCCGCCTCATCCTGGTGGTCGAGGACGACGAGATCAATCAGAAAGTCATCCGGCAGCAACTCGCGCTGTTAGGGTATGCGGCGGAAATCGCCGGCAATGGCGTCGAAGCACTGCGGCTGTGGCGCGGGGGGCGCTACGCCCTGCTGCTCACCGACCTGCACATGCCGGAAATGGACGGCTATACCTTGGCCGATACCATCCGCCACGAAGAAGCGGGACGCAGCCGCATCCCCATTCTGGCCCTCACCGCCAACGCCCTGCGGGGTGAGGCCAATCGCGCCCGCGCCGCAGGCCTGGATGAATACATGACCAAGCCGGTGCAGCTTTCCGCGTTGCGGAGCATGCTGGAAAAATGGATGCCCCAGGCAGCCGGCTCTGTCGCGACTGCTGCGCCGCAGAAGAAAAACCGCAGACAAGAAACATCTATCGTGGATATAACAGTACTGGAAAACCTGATTGGCGATAATCCGGCCACCGTGAACGAATTTCTAACCGACTACCTCGCCTTTGCCCGGCATCTTGCAGTGGAAATGCGCGCGGCCGTGGACGCCGGAGACCCCCGGCAAATCGGCTTTATCGCCCACAAACTCAAGTCCTCGTCCCGCTCGATAGGGGCGCTGGCGCTGGGCGATTTGTGCGCCGAGATCGAGAATTCCGGCAAGACCGGCGACATGACCGCCATTGCGCAAGGCATGGCGCAATTCGATGTCAGCCTGGAGAGGGTCGAGGCAGACATCGCCGGAATCCTGGCGGGACAGTGAACGAAATTCAGGGAGAAGAACCATGAAAATTCTACTGGTCGATGACGAACCCTTCGCGTTGAAGCTACTCTCGCACCAACTGGCAACCTTGGGTTTTGGGGAGGTCGTTAGCCGTGAGCACGCAGCGGACGCCCTGGCTTTGCTTGAATCCGGGGATCAGCCGTTTGACCTGATCCTGTGCGACCTGCAAATGCCCGAGATAGACGGCGTCGAATTCATCCGGCAACTGGTACGCATCGGCTATGGCGGCGGGCTGGTGCTGGTGAGCGGCGAGGACAGCCGCATCCTGCAGACCGCGGAGAGACTGTCCAGGGCTCACCGGCTCAATGTCCTCGGCGCCCTGCATAAACCGGTGTCACCGGAACAATTGCAACAGGTATTGGAAAACCGCGCCTCGCGTGCTGCCGCGCCCCGCCCTGTCCACAAGACCTACGAGCGCGAAGAATTGCGGCAGGCAATCACCGGCGGCAGGCTGGTCAACTACTATCAACCCATGGTGGACCTTGCTTCCGGCGCAGTCACCGGAGTGGAAACGCTGGCACGCTGGCTCCATCCTGAGGATGGCCTGGTGTTCCCGGACCAATTCATCGGCACAGCGGAGGAAACCGGCCTCATCGACGATTTGACGCGCACAGTACTCACCAACGCCTTACACCAAGCCTGCGTCTGGCAGGCGGCCGGGCTCCATCTACAGATATCCGTGAATGTCTCGATGGACAACCTCGGATTACTGGAATTTCCGGACGCCGTCGCAGAGGCGGCAGCCCGGGCGGGGATACCTTCGAGCAATCTGGAGTTGGAAGTCACCGAAAGCCGGTTGATGAAGGACCCGCTGGCGTCGTTCGACATCCTGACTCGCCTGCGTCTCAAGCGCATTGGCCTGTCCATCGACGATTTCGGCACCGGGCACTCGTCGCTTGCCCAACTGCGCGATATCCCCTTCGACGAACTCAAGGTGGACCGGGGGTTCGTCCACGGCGCCTGCCGTGATTCGTCTATCCGGGCCATCTTCGAGGCGAGCCTGGGCATGGCCCGACAACTTGGCATGAAGACCGTGGCCGAAGGGGTGGAAGACCAGGAAGACTGGGACTTCCTGCGCACATCCGGCTGCGACACGGCGCAGGGTTATTTCATCGCAAGGCCCATGCCCGCGGCAGATCTGACGGGCTGGATGGCCGCGTGGGAAATCCGCCGTCGAGACCTTATGGCATCCAGGCCTTGATGGATGCAATTCTCGGCCAGGCGGCATCCATTCCACATCGAGCGCATGCTGCACGACATGCAAAAAACCGCAGTTCGCTACGCAGAGAGTCTGCAGGTGGGTATCCTGCCAACGAGGCATGAGCGCAAGCGGTCAAACCGATTTCCAGCCGGCCTGACTGTACTAGATTGAATATCCGGTTTCTGTTCAAGGAGTGATTCCATGACATCCGTTTCTTCGATTAAACACCTCTCTGTTGCGGTTCTGTTTTTGGCAGCCCTGTTCCAGGCTTCGGCTCCGGTGCACGCAGCCAGCGCCGCCGAGATCGACCAGGAGGTCGACCGGGCGCTGCAAGCGTTCCGGAAAATCGATGGGGCCCGTGCTTTCCTCGGGATCGCAAAAGGCGTGCTGGTGTTTCCCAAGGTCTACAAGGCCGGGATCGGCATCGGCGGCGAATATGGCGAAGGCGCGCTGCGGGTGGACGGGAAAACCGTCGACTACTACAGCACCGCCGCGGCTTCCATCGGCTTCCAACTGGGCGCGCAGGCCAAGAGCATCGTGGTGATCTTCACCCAGGACGACGCCCTCAACAAATTCCGTGCGAGCGAAGGCTGGAAAGTCGGCGTCGACGGTTCGGTTGCCCTGGTGGACATCGGCGCCGGCAAGGCGGTCGACACCACCAATATCAAGGACCCGGTGATCGGTTTCGTCTTCGGGCAGAAGGGCCTGATGTACAACCTGACGCTGGAAGGCGCGAAGTTCACCAAGCTGGACAAGAAATAGTCACCGCAGAGCGCGCCCTGCCCGGCTTCAGGACGCCGTGTCCCGGTCCGGCAGGATTTTCCCGTACCACAGCGAATACACCACCGGAATCAGGATCAGCGACAGGAAGGCGGCAGAGACCATGCCGCCGACCAGCGGCGCGGCGATGCGCTTCATCACGTCGGCCCCCGCACCCTGGCTATAGAGGATCGGCAGCAGGCCGGCGATGATGACGGACACGGTCATGATCTTGGGGCGGATGCGCAGCAAGGCGCCTTCCACGATGGCCTCGTGCAGCGCGACGCGGTCGACCAGGATGCCATCCTTGCGATAGCGCTCGATGGCGTTGTCCAGGTACAGCAGCATGACGACGCCGAACTCGGCGGCGACCCCGGCCAGCGCGATGAAGCCGACCGCCACCGCCACCGACAGCGGATACCCCAACGCGTAGATCAGCCAGAAGCCGCCGACCAGCGACAGCGGCAGGCAGGCCATCACCAGCATGACCTTGCCGGCATGGCGGAAGTGCAGGTACAGCAGCAGCAACACCAGTACGAGGGTGAGCGGCACCACCCACATCAGCCGCTCCTTGGCGTGCTGCAGGTGGACGTACTGGCCGGTCCACTCGACCGCATAGCCGGGCGGCAGCGTGACGGCCTGGTCCACCGCCGCCCTCGCCGCTTTGACGTAGCCGCCCAGATCGCTGCTTTCGATATCGACGTACACATAGCCGACCAGGCGCCCGTTCTCGCTCTTGATTTCGGCGGGGCCGTCGACGATGCGCACGTGGGCAATCTCGCCCAGCGGCACCTGCATGCCGGCCGGCGTGGTCACCCGGCTCGCGGTCAGCGCGCCGAGCGAATCGCGGTAGCCGCGCGGATAGCGCAGGTTGATCGGGTAGCGCTCGCGGCCATCCACCACCATGCCGAGGGTGTCGCCGCCGATCGCGGTGCGCACCAGGTTCTGCACATCCGCGACCCGCACGCCGTAGCGCGCCGCCTTCGCGCGGTCCACCTCGATGTCGATGTAGCGCCCGCTGGTGACGCGTTCGGCAAACACCGAGCGGGTGCCCGGCACATCGCGGACCACAGGTTCGATCATCTGTGCGACCTCGACGATGCCCTGGAGGTCCGGCCCGGTGATCTTGACGCCGACGGCGGAGCGCACCCCGGTCGACAGCATGTCGATGCGGGTGCGGATGGGATAACCCCAGGAATTGGTCAGTCCCGGCAGCCTGACGGCCGCGTCGAGCCGGCCGATCAGGTTTTCGACCGTGGAGCCGGGCGGCCACTGCTCACGCGGCTTCAGCAGGATGGTCGTTTCCAGCATGGACAGCGGCGCCGGGTCGGTGGCGGTGTCGGCGCGCCCGGCCTTGCCGAACACGCGCTCGACTTCGGGCATTGCGCGGATCAGGCGGTCGGTAATCTGCAGGAGGTTGGCGGCCTCGTCGATCGACAGGCCGGGCAAGGTGGTGGGCATGTAAAGCAGGTCGCCTTCGTACAGCGGCGGCATGAATTCGCTGCCCGCCCTGCTCGCCGGCCAGGCGATGCTGGCCAGCGCCAGCGCGGCGACCAGCAGCGTGGCGCGCGGCAGCCGCAGCGCCCACAGCAACAGCGGGCGGTAGGCGTTCTGCAAAAAGCGGTTGACCGGATTGCCGGATTCCGGCGCGATGCGCCCGCGGATCAAATAGCCCATCAGCACCGGTGTCAGCGTCACCGCCAGCGCCGCGCTCGCCGCCATGGCATAGGTCTTGGTGTAGGCCAGCGGTGCAAACAGCTTGCCTTCCTGCCCGGTGAGGGTGAGCACCGGCAGAAACGAAACCGTGATGACCAGCAGCGAGAAGAACAGCGCCGGGCCGACCTCGACCGCGCTGGTGCGCGCCACCTCCCAGACATCGCAGTCCGGGCCCGCGCGCTCGAGGTGCTTGTGCATGTTCTCGATCATGACGATGGCGGCGTCGACCATGGCGCCGATGGCGATCGCGATGCCGCCGAGCGACATGATGTTGGCGGTGACGCCCTGCTGCTTCATCACGACGAAGGCGGCCAGGATGCCGAGCGGCAGGGTCACCACGGCAACCAGCGAGGAACGCAGGTGGAACAGGAAAATCAGACAGACCAGCGCGACGACGATGGATTCCTCCACCAGCTTGCCGCCCAGGGTATCGACCGCGCGCCCGATCAGTCCGGAGCGGTCGTAGGTCACCACCAGTTCGACGCCCGGCGGCAGGCCTTTCTTCAGTTCCTCCAGGCGCTGCTTGACCCGGTCTATGGTTTCCAGCGCGTTTTCGCCGTGGCGCATGATCACGATACCGCCCGCCCCCTCGCCTTCGCCGTCGAGGTCGGTGACGCCGCGGCGGGCTTCCGGCCCGGTCTGGATATGGGCCACGTCGGCCAGCCGGATCGGCACGCCCCTGGCATCGGTGCCGAGCGGGATGGCCGCAAAGTCCTGCACCGATTTGAGATAGCCGCGCACCCGCACCATGTATTCCGCGTGGCCCATTTCCATCACCGCCCCGCCCGTCTCGCCGTTGCTGGCGCGCACCGCGTCCTCGACCTGCGAAAGGCTCAGGCCATGGCGCGATAGCCGGTTGGGATCCACCTCGATTTGGAACTGCCGCACCATGCCGCCGACGCTGGCGACTTCCGCCACGCCCGGCACGCTCTGCAGCTCGAGCTTCAGGAAGAAATCCTGCATCGCGCGCAGGCGGTCCAGGTCGTAGCGGTTCTCGCGGTCGACCAGCGCGTATTCGAACACCCAGCCGACACCGGAGGCATCGGGTCCGAGCGTCGGCCGCACGCCTTCAGGCAGCTGCGACTGCGTCTGGTCGAGGTACTCCAGCACCCGACTGCGCGCCCAGTAGGGGTCGGTGCCGTCCTCGAAAATGACGTAGATGAAGGACTCCCCGAACATCGAGAAACCGCGCACCGCGGTGGATTTCGGCACCGCGAGCAAGGCGCGGGTGAGCGGGTAGCCGACCTGGTCCTCCACCGTCTGCGGCGACTGGCCCGGATAGGCGGTCTTGACGATGACCTGGACGTCGGACAGGTCGGGGATGGCGTCCAGCGCCATGTGACGCGCGTTGTAAATACCCGAGACGGCAAGCAGGAGGCTGGCCAGCAGCACCAGGAAGCGGTTCTTCAGCGACCACTCGATCAGGCGGGCGACCATCCCGCTTTCGGCCGTCATTGCGCCGGTGCTTGGCCGGCGCGCATGCGCTGCGCGGTATCGGCGATGGACGCGGCGGCATCCAGCAGGAACTGGCCGTTGACCGCGACCTGATCGCCGGCTTCGAGGCCGTCACGGATCGCGATGCGCTCGGCGGTCTCGATGCCGGTAAGCACCTCGATCGGCATGAAGTGCCCCTTGTCCAGCGCGCGCATCACGAAATCGCCGCGCCCGCTGCGGATCACCGCGCTTTTCGGCACCGACAGCACTTCGCGTTCGGTCGTATGGATCGTCACCTGCGCATATTCGCCCAGCCTCGGCGCGCGCGCGAGCGTCACCGGCATGCGCACCCGCAGCGTGCGGGTTGCTTCGTCCACGAGGGGATGCAGGCCGCGCAGCTGCGTCTTGACCGTCTCCCCACCGGCGAACGCCAGGGTGACGGCATCGCCCTCCTCCACCCAGTCGAGCTGGTCCGGATACAGCACGATCTCGATCTGGGCGTGCGCGGGGTCGACGCAATGCAGGATGTCGGTCATGTGTTCCACCGTCATGCCCGGCCGCGCCATCACCGCCTGCACCACGCAAGCGCGCGGCGCGCGGACCTGGACCACCTCGAACGCCTGATCGGTGCGGACCAGCCGATCCAGCATGGCGTCGCTGAAGCCGATCTGCTGCAGACGCAGCTTGATCCGCACGCGGTCGCGCTCCAGCGGCTGCAGGATCGACCTCAACTGCTCCTCGCTCTGGCGGGCGCCGCGCTCGGCCTGCTCGAGTTCGGCGGGGCCGCGGTGGCGCGCATTCTCCAGAATCATGCGGTTCTGCTCGCGCCGTTCCGTCGCCATGTTCCTGGCGGGCAAGCCGCGCCGCAGGATGTCGATGTATTCGTACTGGAGATCCAGGGCTTCCTGCGAGGAAAGCTCGTACAGCAGCTGGCCGCGCTCGATGCGCTGACCGACCCGGTTTACATGCAGCCGGGTCAGCAGGCCGCTCACGTTGGGCGTGATGCGCAGCAACGCGCTTTCGTCGGCCACCAGCGTTCCGTAGACCGGGATGTCGTGCGTCAGGCTGGCGAGTTCCGCGTTTGCCAGTTGCACACCGAGCTTGTGCTGCGTCGCGGTATCGACGTGAATCTGCTTTGCTGCCGTGCCGGCCGCGTCTTTCATCGCCACCAGATCCATGCCGCAGATCGGGCATGCGCCGGGATGATCCTGAACGATGTGCGAATGCATCGGGCAGACATAGGTCTGTGCGACGTCCGCGGCGGCCGGCTGCGACAAGACGTCGAGGGATGCGGGCTGGGATGAAACCTGCCGGGTTCCCAGCCAGAAGCCGCCTGCGCCGACGGCGACGACGATCAGAAAAACAAGGGCGGCTCTTTTCATTCAGGTCCCACAGCGATCAATCGGTGGACAGGACGGTCATGCCGAAAAAAAAGGGGGAAGCCCCCCTTTTCTTCCGGGCATGCCTGCGAGCTCAGATCACGTTGATGCGCGTGCGCGCCGTTCCCATCACCGCACCGGTGCGCCAGTGCAGGAACTGCACGGTGACGGTCCAGGTGCCGCGGCTGGTCGGCTTGATGATGCAGTCGTAGCGCTCGGCCGAATGGGCCTCGATCGCCTGGGTCTGCCACGCCGCCGGCAGGGGGCGGCCGTCGGACGCCACCACGCTGACGGTGAGGCCGCCGAAGTCGATCTTCTGCGGATGGAAGCCGGCGCAGATGTAGCGCGCCAGAAGCGTCTGCCCCAACGGCATGGTCACCGCCACGCCGGGATGGGTCAGCGCCGAGTTCGCGCCGTCCACGCCGGTGATGATGAAGTATTGCGGGTTGAGATTATTCAATCCGACGTCGCCACCGCACGTGCCCGCATACCACGGCAGGGAGTGGAAGGCGGGATCGATTTCGTCCGCCACCCAGATTGCCTCGGCATCGTAGATCGGACCGTTGTAGAACGCGCGCTTGGTCCCGGCGGGATCGCCCGGCGTCGGCTTGGGATCGACAATCAGGCCGCCGTACATGCCCATCTCGGCATGGAGCGGCGTGTTGGTATGGCAGTGGTAGAAATAGGTACCCGCGTGCTTCGGCTGCCACTGGTAGGTATAGGTGCCGCCGGTCACATCCCAGGAGAGATGCCCGACACCGTCGTTCTCGGTGCTGGGCTCGATGCCGTGATGATGGATGGTGTGCATCCACATCATGCCCACCGTCAGCTCGGTGTGCACGATCTGCCCTTCGGTCACCCGGATTGCGGGCGAGGGGAAGGAGCCGCCGCCCATCCCGTCCATCTGCCCCTGACCGGCGTCAAGGTCGGTAAAGCCCCAGATCGGGACCGAGTTGCCGTCGTCGAAGGTCATCGAGCCGTTCATGTAGATGCCGCGCCTGAACGTTACGTCGGGCGTTACTCTTCCCGGCGTCGCCGGCGTACCCGGATACACATAACAGGCACTGCCCATTCCGCCGCCACCACCGCCACCTTTCATTCCCATATCAGTCTCCTTGATTTCTTACTTGTAAATGATTTCGGTCATCGCGCCGAACATGTACATGCCGCCGCCAGCCGTCTGCGACATTTCATCGTGCAGATGCATGGGGAAGTGACCGTGGGTTACCGGCGGATAAGCATCCGGCGGCGCCTCGAACGGGAAGATCGCATCGATCTTGCCCAGATGGTTGCGCAGATAAAGCGTGTCCTTCTTCCACACCTGAGGCCGCACCGTGCCGCGGTCGGTCAGCCATTCCATATGGTTGGCGTGGGTGTGCACCGCATGCGAACACATGCCTGCATTCAGCATACGCACCAGGGTGCGGTCGCCGACAAGGCCTTCCAGCTTGGTCATCGGATTGGCCATGGCGTCCCTGGTTGGGTCGTCAAACCCTACCGCCCCGGGTGGCAGTGAGGTCTGTCCATTAATGGTGAAATAGCGCGGGGTGAGGTTGGTGGGGATCGCCGTGCCCTGCTGCACGGCCCGGTTCAGAACCGGGTCGATGTCGTTGAAGATCCAGAACAGTTGTTTGTTTTCCTTGAATTTCGGGCTGCCGGAATACAGTTCGTCGGTCTTGCCCGCCGGCATGATCGCCAACCCGCCGTGCAGGCCGAGAAGGACGTTGTAGCTGGTCTTGTTGTCGTAGAAGAGATAGCTTCCCGCCTTGCCGGTCGGGATGGTGTAAGTGAGCGTCTTGCTGCCGCCGGCGGCGATGTCGCCGGTGCTGGCCAGCGGAGGATCGCCTGCCTTGAGGCCGCCGATCACGAGATTGTGCGTCACCGAAAGGCGGTTGATCACCGTGATCGATAGGGTGTCGCCTTCCTGGCAAATGATCGGCGTGGCCGGCACGTTGAGGTCGGCGGCCGAATCGCTGAACCCCTTGACGTAAACCGACACGCCGTCCGGCATGGTTTGCGTGCCGGCGGTGACGTAATACGTCTTGCTGATGGTGGCCGCCTGTGATCGCGGCGACCACGACAGCAAGCCGGTTCCCGCCATCAGGCTGGCGAACCCGGCCGTTCCGGCCTTCAAGAACCCTCTGCGCTCCATCTGTCTTCTCCTTGTTTTGTCTATGTGAAACTGATTTTCGTACTGCAATATCCGATTGCCGACCAGCAACGCCGGCGGCAAGCTGGAGGGAAGTCAGTCCTGAGTCGGACGGGGTAAGGGCGAAGACACGCTGCCGCGCAATTCGGAAGTAGGGCAGCGTAAAAGAGGCAATGCGTGCGTCATGGTGGTCTCCGCCGGCTTTGTTTAAGCCAATAATTATTTTTATGTATTTGTTTGTTATTAATTTGCAATGTTTATGTGTTACGCATTCTTTTGCCGGCGGAGTTTTTCAACAATGGTATTTTCGTGACCCTATGCTTAGTATGGTTTTGAGAATGCGTGCGCACGCCGCCCGGAATTCCGGTGGCGTGGAACGTCAGTCGGACTAGGGCCGGAGCTTTGCGGAAACGCTGTCGGCATCCATCGGACGCGCGAAGAAATAGCCTTGATAGTCGTGGCATTCCTCGTGCCGAAGCAATGCCAGTTGCGCGCCCGTTTCAACGCCTTCCGCAATCACCGCCAGCCGCAGTGCCCGAGCCAGCGCAATGATGGCACGGACGATAGCAAGGTCGTCGCTGTCGCTTGCCAGATCGCGCACGAAAGACTGGTCGATCTTCACCCGGTCGATCGGGAAACGCTTGAGGTAGCTGAGGGAGGAATAGCCGGTGCCGAAATCGTCGATGGCCAGGGCGACCCCGATCCGCTTCAGTGCGTTGAGCGTGCGCAGGGTGTCGTCGCTGTGTTCGAGCAGGATGCTCTCGGTAATCTCCAGTTCGAGCATCTGCGGCGGGATGCCCGCCGCTGCAATGGCATCGCCGACCGTGTCCGTAAACGTCGGGTCGCGGAACTGGCGCGAGGCGACATTCACCGACAGCGTCAGGTCGACATGACCGGCGTCGCGCCAGCGCTTCAACTGCGCGCAGGCCGTTTGCAGCACCCACTTGCCGATCGGGACGATGAGCCCGGTGTCCTCGGCCAGCGGAATGAATTGGGCCGGGGGAATGGGATTCCCTGCGGGGTCGCGCCAGCGCAGCAGGGCCTCGACCCCGGTGATGCGATCATTGCGGGCGTCGACCTGCGGCTGGTAATGCAGAAAGAACTCGTGATGGTCGAGTGCGTGGCGGAGGTCGGTTTCGAGCCGCAGCCGCGCCTGCACGCTGGCGGTCATTTCGTGGGAATAGAACTGGTAGTTGTTGCGGCCGCTTTCCTTGGCGTGATACATGGCCGAGTCGGCGAATTTCAGCAGCGAATCCACGTCCTCCGTGTCCGTCGGGTACAGCGCGATGCCGATGCTGGCGCTGCTGAACACCTCGCGGCCGTCGATGGCAATCGGCGCGGCGAACTGCGCCAGCACCTTCTGCGCAAGTTGCGCGACATGCTGGATCTCGCCGACATCGGCGAACACCAGCGCGAATTCGTCGCCGCCGAGACGCGACACCGTGTCGCCGTCGCGGATGCTGCTTTGCAGGCGTGCGGCGATCTCGCGCAGCAGGCTGTCGCCCGCCTCGTGGCCCATGGTGTCGTTGACGACCTTGAAGCGGTCGAGATCCAGCAGCATCAATGCAACCAGCCGGTTGCGGCGCCTGGCCCCGGTCAGTCCCTGGTGCAGGCGTTCGTTGAACAGCATGCGGTTGGGCAGCCCGGTCAGGCTGTCGAAATAGGCGAGCCGGTGGAGTTCCGCCTCGGTCTGCTTGTGCTCGCTGATGTCGATGAAGGCGACCACCGAGCCGACCAGCTCGCCGTCCCGGTACATGGGGTGCGACCAGTATTCGACCGGGAAGCTTGTGCCATCCGCGCGCCAATGCACCTCGTCATTGCGATGGCAGGCCTGCCCGGCAAGGGTGGCAACGCGCACCGCGCAGTCTTCCATCGGATAGGGACGCCCATCGAGATGGGAGTGATGGATCAAGTCATGGATGGTCTTGCCGATCAGGTCGTCTTCGCCGGCATAGCCGAGCATGCGTATGCAAGCCGGGTTGGCGAAGGTGCAGATGCCCTGCGTGTCCGTGCCGTAAATCGCCTCGGAAGTGGAATCCAGCAGCAAGCGCACCCGCGCCTCGCTGTCGCGCAGGGCGTTGAGGGCGGCACGGGTTTTTTCCTGCATGTCGTTGGCGGACGCGACCAGCAGGTCCAATTCGTCCGGGATGGGCGTGGGCGCGCGCGCCAGGGCGAGCGGCATGGTGGGGGCGGCCGGGTCGGCGCTGCGCAGGTGATCGGCCACCGTGGCCAGATGACGGGTGATGAGGCGATGGAACAGCACGAAAATGAACAGCGCCACCAGGAAGGTGCGCAGCGCATTGCTCAACAGCACCTGGATCGCCTCGCGCATCAGCTGCGCGTAGATGGGGTCGAGGGTGGCCACCACGGTCAGCGTGCCGATGTCGCGCGCCTGGCCGAGATGCTCGAACTGCATCGGATAGCGGCGCTCGATCATGCGCGCCGCGGTGCGTTGGCCGGCCTGCGCGTGGAGCCGGTCGGATTCATGAACGGCTGCATACACGATGTTCGGCACCCGCAGCATGCCTTCGAGCTGAAGCCGGATTTCCTTGTCGTTGGTCGCCCACAGCGATTGCGTGAGGGTGGGCAGATGCACCTCGCCGATCTGCAGGAACTGGGCTTCGACGCCATCCAGATTGCGCCGGTATTCCTGGTAGAGCTGAATCGCCGTCGTCACCAGGGTGATCGCCGCGCTGAACAGGATCATGGCGATAATGAGCCGGCGCGCCAGCGGCGATTTCAGGGAATGGGCGAGCGTGGTGCGGCTCACCGGGCGGGCACCTCCGCGAGCGAAAGCACTTTTTCGCGATACAGGCGGTCGTACAGTCCTTCGGCCTTGATGGCGCGCAGCGCTGCCGCCAGTTTGGGCACCAGCGCGGTGTGGCGCTTGTGCAGGTAGATGAACATCTCGCGCCTGGCGAGCGACGGCTCGAGCGCATGCACGCCCGTCAATCCCTCGCGCCGGATCAGGCTCAGGCCCTGCCAGCGCTCGTACAGCGCGACCTCGATGCGGTCGCGCTGGAGTTGCCGAAACAACTGTGCCGAATCCTCCGCGGAAACGACATGGGGCGCGCCCGCCAGTTGCCGCTCGTAGATCTTCCAGCCGCGGATGTGCCCCACCGGGCGCGTGTGCAAGGTCTCCCCGTGCGCCGGCAAGGTGGCATCCTTGCCGAACGCCGCGAATTCCCAGTCCAGCAGTTTTTCCGGCACGCGCACCAGGTTCGGGTACTGCATTTCCAACCCGGCGATGCGCACCATATCGCCGTCCTCGATCCCGGCGTTGGCGTTGAGCAGCCCGCGTTCCGCCGGCAGTCTCACCAACTGTAGCCGGACCCCGGCGCGGCGGAACATTTCGCCGGCAACGGCATCGAGAAAACCCCGGCCGTCCACCGTCGTAAACGGCGGTTCGTTGGTGTCGTTGAGCACGAGCACGGGCGTTTCAGCGGCGCGGGCCAGACCCGACAACAGCAGCAACACCCCGGCAATCGCGATGGGGAAGCTTGTTTTCATTCTAAATCGTGCTTGCCACAGGATTGGTGTTATCCCAGACATATCGACACTTCCTGATTTTTCTGTATGGGCCAATCCAACCTGTTCGCTGGTTCCCCCTGTCCTGCGCAGATGGATTGTCACGCACACATGGGGGGGCTTGGTGCTCAAGGCAACAACAACCATCCTCGAAACGGATTAAAAAATAGATGGCAAGTTATTGAAATAGAAAAGTTATTGAAATAGATATTGTGTACCGTCAGCGCCCACCGCGGCGGTGACCGCCTGAGGGGCCCGACTCAATGCAGGATTACGCCGGGACGTCGTGCGCCGGGTGGCGCTGCCAGATCAGGCGGCCGTTCCGCCACACTTCCCTCACCCGGTGGAACGGGATGCTGTGTACCCTGCCCGCCTCGTCCACCAGGTCGAAGAAAGCCGGGTTGTCGGCGTTCCAGGTGATCTCGCGCAGATCGGCGTGCAGCACCCCGGCCGCCATCCGGTCCCAGTAGCCGATGACGAAGCGGCCACGGGCGAAATCCGCATCCCAGCGGATGCGCGAGAGCAGATCATGGATCGGGATCATTCAGCCTCCCCCGGCGCGGTTTGCCATGCCATGTCCTCTTGGTGCCGACACCAATCCAGAACTGCGCTGGCGGCGCAGATTTCGGAATAGCCGGTGTGCTATGTTGAACGGGGAGGTGCCCGACATGCAAAACGGAAATCCCATCCTCAAATCGGTGCGGGCAGCACTCGAGCGCGAACCGCTCATCAATCTGCATCGCTGGCCCATCCAGCTCGACCTGGCCGATGACCATGCCCTGATCCTGGAAGGCGAAGTGGGGAGCGTGGCGGCGAAAAAGCGCGCGCTTGAAATTGCCGGGGCGGCGCCGGACGTGCGCGGGCTGGTCGACCGTCTGCATGTGGCGCCCGCGGAACGCAAGGGCGACGGCGCAATTCTCGATGTCCTGGAAAGCCTGCTGCTCGACGCCCGCGAATTGACCAACTGCACGCTGCGCGTGGTCAAGAAGGGGCAGACCGTCACCTTGCAGGAAGCCGCGGGCGAGGACGCCAGCGGCGACATCCTGGTCTCGGTCAGGGACGGCGTGGTGACGCTGGACGGCTGGGCCATCAGCCTGTCCCACAAGCGCATGGTCGGTGTGCTGGCGTGGTGGGTGCCGGGCTGCCGCGACGTGGTGGACGCTCTGGAAGTGTTGCCGCCGGAACAGGACAACGACGATGAAGTGAGCGACGCCCTGTCGCTGGTGCTGGAAATGGACCCGATGATTCCCCATCCCGAGCAGATCCGCGTCCATACGCACAACTACGTGGTCACCCTGGACGGGCTGGTCGCCACCCAGACCGAAAAAGATCGCGCCGAACAGGACGCCTGGTGCCTGTTCGCCGTGGACAAGGTGATCAACCAGCTTGCCGTGAGCCGGTAAGCGGCGCCCGGAGGCATGGCCTCCCGCCGCATTGCGGCGACATCCAGCGAACCGTTACATCAACCCGACGATGTTTCCGCAGGAAACATACACCTGCGCCTCTGCCGCGCTCTTGTGGATATTGATCGCCGTCTTGTCTTTCAGGATGGTGTCCAGCGACACCGGAACCGTGGTGGTGGATCGCCCGCCCTTGACGGCTTCCAGATTCCACTTCGGCGCCTTGTCCAGCTTGTTGCAGGTTCCCATATGGATGTGTGCGGGCTGGGCAACGTTGGTCGGCGCGTTGAGCAACTCGATCACAACCCGGGTCGTGTTTCCTTGCGGCGTCAGGGTTGCGGTGCCGGTTTGCCCCGAATTGTTCAGCGCTTCGAACTTGACCGTAACGACATCGTCAAGGGCCAGTGCGGCACTGGAAAACAGCCCGCCAAGCATCAGTATCACGATCGATTTACGCATCATTTACCCCTTGAAAGCTGGTGGGGACCGGTTTATAGCATTCCATAATCAAAAGGCAAGGGAGCGGATCCACACGGGCAGGATCGGCCCGAATTTCTAAATGTCCGGAATAAGCCGGGCGTTGCGGCGGAGGGGCGGCCGCATCGCTTGTCTATGATGGATGAATCGGACAAAGGGGATGAGAACGCATGCCGCGCGATCTGCCCATCGGCAATGGCACCCTGCTCGCCAGCTTCGATCTGGACTACCAGATCCGGGATTTCTATTACCCTCGGGTCGGCAAGGAAAACCATGCGCTGGGCTATCCCTGGCGCTTCGGCGTGTGGCTGGACGGGGCGTTCTCCTGGCTCGATCGCGACCACTGGACGCTGGAGCGGGCCTATGTGCCGGACACCCTGGTCACCGCGGTGACGGCATCCCATCCCCGCCTGCCGCTGCGGCTCCACTTCAACGATGCGGTCGATTACGAGAAGAACATCCTGCTGCGGCAGGTACGGGTGCAGAACCTGTCCGGAAGCCTGCTGGAGCCGCGCCTGTTTTTCCATGCCGACATCAACGCCCTGGAAAACGAGATCGGCGATACGGTGTTCTTCGATCCCCGCAACGCCTGCCTGGTGCATTACAAAGGCCCCCGCTATTTCATGATGAGCTGCGCCACCGAGACGGCCCTGGGCGTGAGCGCCTTTGCCACCGGCAACAAGCGCCACCGGGGCCTGGAAGGCACCTGGCGCGATGCCGAGGACGGCGAACTGGGCGGCAACCCGATCGCACAGGGGGCGGTGGATTCGGTGATCGGGATTCCGCTGTCGATCGCCCCCGGCCAGGAAGCGGTCTGCCATTACTGGATGGCCGTGGGCGAAAGCTACCGCGCGGTGGAGGCATTGCACCACTTCGTCACCCGCACCGGCCCCGAGCGTCTGATCGCGCGCAACATCGACTATTGGCGCCACTGGATCAGCGCGGGGACGCGCACCTTTCCCGGCCTGCCCGACCTGCTGGTCGAGCGCTACCGGCGCAGCCTGCTCATCCTGCGCACCCAGATCGACCGCGGCGGCGCGGTGCTGGCGGCCAACGACACCGACATCCGCCAGTTCAACCAGGACACTTACAGCTACATGTGGCCGCGCGACGGCGCCATCGTCGCCCAGGCGCTGGACCGCGCGGGCTACGGCAGCCTGAGCCGGCAGTTCCTGGAATTCTGCACCGAGAAAGCGGCCGGCTACAGTTATTCGGCCAGCATCCTGGCCGAAACCGGCTTCCTGATGCACAAGTACAACCCCGACGGTTCGGTGGGCAGCTCCTGGCAACCCTGGCTGGAGGGCGAGGAAATGGTGTTCCCCATCCAGGAGGACGAGACCGCCCTGGTGATCTGGGCGATCTGGCACCACTACACGGTGCACCGCGACATCGAGGCGATCCGTCCCCTCTACAGTCCATTCGTCGAGCAGGCGGCCGATTTTCTGCTGAACTTTCGCGACGACAGGACCGGCCTGCCGCTGCCCGGTTACGACCTGTGGGAGGAACGGCGTGGCGTCTTCACCTATACCGCCGCCACCGTCATCGCCGGTCTGCGCGCGGCGGCGGAGCTGGCGACCCTGTTCCAGGACGAGGCGCGGGCCGATGCCTGCCTGAGCGGGGCGCAGGACATGAAGACCGCCATCGACCGCCACCTCTATTGCCCGCGGGAAGGCCGTTACGCACGCGGCATCGTGGTCGAGAACGGCGTGCAGACCCGGGATGCAACAGTGGATTCCAGTCTGCTGGGGCTGGTGATCTTCGGCGGCTACGACCCGCTCGACCCGCGCATGGTGAGCACCGCCCAGGCGGTGGAGCAGCGCCTGTGGGTGCAGGCGGGCAGCGGCGGCCTGGCGCGCTACGAAAACGACGGCTACCAGCGTGCGCTGGTGCGCGAAGGCGTGCCGGGCAACCCCTGGAGCGTGTGCACCCTGTGGCTCGCCCAGTACCGCATCGCGGCGGCCCGCAGCCGCAAGGAACTGCAGCGGGCCGTGCCGCTGCTGGTCTGGGCGGCCGAGCAGACCTTGCCTTCCGGGGTGATGCCGGAGCAGGTGCATCCGTTGACGGGCGAGTTTCTGTCGGTTTCCCCCCTTACCTGGAGCCACGGCACGCTGGTGGCGGCGAT
This sequence comes from Gammaproteobacteria bacterium, assembly GCA_018820765.1. Lineage (GTDB taxonomy): Bacteria > Pseudomonadota > Gammaproteobacteria > Burkholderiales > Thiobacillaceae > Thiobacillus. Next base: position 124,240 of record JAHJNN010000015.1, on the reverse strand, counting down.
GCTGGACTACGCTGAGAAGCAGGCGGCGCTGGGCGGCCCGGAAAAAGGCGTGCAACCCGGGCGCCACACCGCGATGGCCGCGACGGACGGGAGATGACAGCATGGCCGAACCCACTTACGGAGACGTGATTCCGCCGGTTTACGACGACGCTGCGCGTACCCGCCAGTTGAGTTTCCTGCTGTTCGACGAAGGCGATGCCGCCTTGCTCAAGGATCTGGTGGATCTGTTCCAGACGCGGCTGACCGATATCTCCGAAGCGTTCTACCAGCATCTGCTGAACTACACGGAGACCCGCGCGGTATTCAAGGACGAGGGCATGATCTCGCGCCTCAAGGAAGCGCAAAAAGCCTATCTGATGCAGGCGGTGGAAGGCCCCTACGACGCCGCCTATTTCGACCGCCGCTGGCGTATCGGCTTCATCCACAACGCCATCCATCTGGAACCGCACTGGTTCATCGGCGCCTTTCAGCTTTACCACCGCATCCTCTATCCGATGATCCTCGAGCGCTACTGCGACGACGCACAGGCCGTGGTGGCGCATATCCTCGCCCTCGACAAGATCATGAACCTGGACATGCAGCTGGGCATCCAGAGCTACATGGTGCATTACACGAACACCATGGAGAAGCTGCAGGCGCTCAACAACCAGATCGAGGCGGCCAGCACCGCCAAGAGCCAGTTCCTGGCCAACATGTCGCACGAGTTTCGCACCCCGCTCAACGCCATCATCGGCTTCACCGAGGTGCTGCAGGATCAGATCCCGGGCCCGCTCAACGCCGAACAGGTGGAATACCTGGGCGACGTCAACAACGCCGGCCAGCTGTTGCTGCGCCTGATCAACGACGTGCTCGACCTCGCCAAGGTGGAGGCGGGCCGGCTTGAACTCTTCTACGAAAGCTTCCCGATCGCCCAGACCGTGCGCGAGGCCGTCACCGCCCTGCGCGGCGCCGCCGAGAAGAAGGGAATAGTCGTCCGGCTGAACCTGCCGCCCGACCTCGGGTTGATCAGCGCCGACCAGATCCGTCTCAAACAGGTCCTGTTCAATCTGCTGTCGAACGCAGTGAAATTCACCGATCGCGGCGGGGTGACCGTCACCGCCGCGATCGAGGACGGCCAGCTGCACCTGGCCATCGCCGACACCGGCATCGGCATCCGGCCCGAAGACATGGAGCGCATTTTCGTCGAATTCAGCCAGGTGGATGCCTCGCACGCCCGGCGTCACGAAGGCACCGGGCTGGGACTCGCGCTCTCCAAACGTCTGGTGGAGGCGCATGGCGGACGCATCTGGCTGGAGAGCCAGTTCGGGACGGGCAGCGTATTCCACGTCCTGCTTCCCCTGCAGCCTCCGAACAACAATAAGAATTCACCCACCCCCCACACTCAGGGAAGCTGAAATGGGCACGGGAAACCACGCGACAGACCGCAGGCCATGCCCGGATCCGGCCAACACCATCCTGGTGGTGGAAGACAACCCGCAGGCCGCAAAACTGCTGTCGCTCAGCCTCACCCGGGCCGGCTACGAGGTGCTGCTCGCCGCCAATGGCATCACGGCTCTGGAACTGGCCGGCCGCTGCCGTCCGAAGGCGATCACCCTGGACATCCTGCTGCCCGACCGCGACGGCTGGGAGGTGCTGGCCGAGCTCAAGGCCTCGCCCCGCACCCGCGATATCCCGGTGGTGATCGTCTCCGTGCTGGACCAGCAGACGCTGGGGTTCCGGCTGGGCGCCTCGGGTTACCTGGTCAAGCCGGTGGAACGCAAAGCCTTGCTCCACGCCCTGAAGCGCTGTGTTTCGCGCGGCAACGAAGAGCGGGCCTGCCACCGGGTGATGGTGGTGCACACCGACCCCGAAGAACTGCATCTGCTGGCGATGATCGTCGCCCAGGAAAACTACGAAGTGATCCAGGCCCTCGGCCCCGAGGAAGCGGCCCTGCTTGCGGCACGTGTCCATCCCGACCTGGTGGTGACCGACCTCCTGGCGGGGGGAATGGACTATTTCGCCCTGCTGGAATGGCTGCGGGCGTCGCCCGAGACCACCCGCATTCCCGTCCTCGCCTTGAGCCGGCTCGGCGCGCAGAAGCATGCACGCGCGGAAGACCACATCGAATTCGTCCTGGTCCAGGAGGACGAAATGGTCGAGGAACGGCTGCTGGCGGCGATCTCCCTGCTGTTCAAGCAGAAAAAACCAGCCGGCGGAGAAAGCTGAGCACGCAAATGCAGGAACAAGCCAAACACATTCTGCTGGTCGAGGACGACGACACCAACCGCAAGCTGGTGCGCATCGTTCTGGGCGGCGGACGCTATCGCATCAGCGAGGCAGTGAGCGTGGAACAGGCCCTGGCCCTGCTGCAGCACGAAAAACCCGATCTGCTGCTGCTCGACATCCGCCTCGGCGACGGCAGCGGCCTGGATGTGATCCGCCACGTGCGCGCGAATCCGGCGTTCGACCAGATTCCGGCCCTGGCCATCACGGCCCAGGCCATGAAGGACGACGAGAGCCGTTTCCTCGCCGCCGGCTTCGACGGCTACCTCAGCAAGCCCATCGACACCCGGCGGCTGCCGGAGGTGGTGGAGCGCTTCCTCCGGGAAGGCAGGAAGGCCGGCCATGCCTGAGGAAGGTTTGCCTGGTGCAGTCGGGGCGACGGTCCTGGTGGTCGACGACGCCCCGCCGAACGTGAAGCTGCTGCGCCTGATCCTCAAGGACGCCGGATACCAGGTGCTGGAAGCCGGCAGCGGGCCCGAAGCCCTGGACATCCTGCGGCGGGAAAAACCGGACGCCATGGTGCTGGACGTGCGCATGCCTGGCATGACGGGCTACGAGGTGTGCCAGACGGTGCGGCGCGATCCCGAGTTTTCCGCCCTGCCGGTGATCATGGTCACCGCCCTGTCGCTGCCGGAAGAGCGCATCCGCGGCATCGAGGCCGGTGCCACCGATTTCATCAGCAAGCCCTTCAACCGCAAGGAACTGCTGGCCCGCCTCCAGGCCAGCCTGGCGCTGGCGCAAAGCGCGCGCGGCGGCATCCTGCCGCAGCTGCCCGGTGCCGTGGTGATCGCCGACCCGGCGTGGAAGATACTCGGCCTCTCGCCCCTGGCCAGCGCGCTGCTGGGCCGGCCTTCGCCTGTCGGCCCGTTCGATTTAAGCGCGCTGTTCGGGCCCGATGCGTACGCTGCTGCAAGTGCGGGCGGGGATTTTCGTTTCCAGGCGCCGGCCAGCGGCAGCATGCTCGATGCCCGTCAATGCGCCGCAACCGATCTTCAGGGGAATCTGGTCATTCGCGTCATCATCCTGCATGCGGTCTGATCCCATGCACGCCTTTTAGGGGAGCCGCACCCTACCCATTTGGCGTAATCCCGAGAAAATCACTCAAGTATTGCCTAGACTGGGTTGTGTCTTTCATTTTCTTGAAAGGAACTGCCATGTCTACGCGCACGATCCGTGACACTCCCATGCTCGACCAGCTCGAGAGCGGCCCCTGGCCCAGCTTCGTGAGCGGCCTCAAGCGTCTGGCCAAAGATAACGACATGATGGTTGACCTGCTGGGTCAGCTGGAAACCTCCTACGAAACCCGAAAGGGCTTCTGGAAAGGCGGCACGGTCGGCGTGTTCGGCTACGGCGGCGGCATCATTCCGCGCTTTACCGAACTGAAGGACGAGGCCGGCAAGCCGCTGTTTCCCGAAGCGGCCGAATTCCACACCCTGCGCGTGCAGCCGCCGGCCGGCATGCACTACTCCTCCGACCTGTTGCGCAAGCTGTGCGACGTCTGGGTCGACAGCGGCGGCTCCGGCCTGATTGCCTTCCATGGCCAATCGGGCGACATCATGTTCCAGGGCATCAGCAGCGCGAATGTGCAGAAGGCATTCGACGGCCTCAACGAAATGGGCTTCGACCTCGGCGGCGCCGGTCCTGCGCTGCGCACCTCGATGTCCTGCGTCGGCTCGGCGCGCTGCGAAATGTCCTGTTTCGACGAGGCGCGCGCGCTGCGCACCGTCATCAACAACAACCTGGACGACATGCACCGTCCGTCCCTGCCCTACAAGTTCAAGTTCAAGTTCTCCGGCTGCCCGAACGACTGCGTCAACGCCATCCAGCGTTCCGACATGGCCACCATCGGCACCTGGCGCGACAACATCCGCGTCAACGAGGAACAGGTGCAGGACTACTACAAGGTGCACGGCATGCACGACCTCTACAACGACGTGGTCGGGCGCTGTCCGACCAAGGCCATCACGGTGGTGCCCTCCAGCCAGTTCAAGGCCAGCGAGCATGTCTCCGCTGCCAGCTTGGGCGACGGCAACACCCTGTGCATCGACAACAAGAACTGCGTGCGCTGCATGCACTGCCTGAACGTCATCCCCGGGGGGCTTTTGCCCGGCAAGGACAAGGGCGTCACCATCCTGGTGGGCGGCAAGGGCGTGCTGAAGATCGGCGCCACCCTGGGCACCGTGGTGATTCCGTTCATGAAGCTTGAGTCCGACGAGGACTTCGAGAAGCTGAACGAGCTGGCGCGCAACGTCCTCGACTTCTTCGCCGAAAACGCGCTGGATCACGAGCGCACCGGCGAAATGATCGAGCGCATCGGGCTGGCCAATTTCCTCGAAGGCATGGACATCCCGATCGATCCCAACATGATCAAGGAGCCACGCTCCAATCCCTACTTCCGTTCCGACGACTGGGACGAGCAGGTCGCCAAGTGGGTCGAGTACAAGCAGAACGCGGCCTGAAGCCGGTGACCGGGACTACGCGCCCGGTCGCGGGTGACGCAGCTCGTCGCGCACAGTCTTGCTGGTGAGCAGGATCAGAAAATCCTTGATTCGCGCGTCCGAGTTAAGCCTTTCGAAGGTTTCGATGTAGATCCTGTTGACGTCGTCCACCGGCTGGTGCGTCTCGTTGGCGAGCGCCTGGATTGCGCTGAGATGTACCGGTTCCAACTCGATATGGTTTGATGTGACCATCGGGTCGCCTCCGCATTCAAACCCTCCCGGGCTTGCATTGTAGACAATAATATCTTTTTTATTATGGCGCCCACCGGCAATATTTCCCCCGTCCTTCAGGCCTCCCCCAACTACGCGCCAAGACGCGCGCGGGTGAGCCATTCCCGGACGCTGGCTATCAGGGTCTCGGGGCGTTCGCTGGCGATTCCGGGAGAACCGGCGTAGATGGTGCCGGCATCGCCATCGAGGCAGAGGGGCTCGCCTTCGGACAGGAGGGCTTGCCCCAGCGTAGCCTGTTTGGCGCTTTCGTCGACGTGCAGGTCGATACAGCCGACGAGACAGACCTTGCCCATTTGGCGTGCGACCACGGCGGCATGGGAGGTGCGTCCGCCGGTGGCGGTGAGCACCCCATTGACAACTGCGATGCCGGCGATGTCGCTGGTGGCAATTTCGTTGCGGACCAGGATGGCGGGGGTGCCGCGCTCGGCAAAGGCCTGGGCAGCCTGGATGGAAAAGGCGGCGGGGCCTTGGGCCACGCCGGTTCCGGCCGGAATGGCCTGCCCGAGGGGAGGCTGGTCGGATTGGACGCGCCGGATGGTGATGGCGTCGATATCGATTCCGGACAGCCTGTCCAGCGCTTCGTCCACAGTGATGAGGCCGCTTTCGACCTGGTCGACGGCCATGCGCAGCGATGCAAGCGCAGTGCGTTTGGCGGCGCGGGTTTGCAGCATGAACAGTTCGCCGTTTTCGACGGTGAATTCGAATTCCTGGGCATCCCGGAAAGCCCTTTCGAGGGATTCGCCGACGCTGGCGAGCTTGTGCATGAGCCAGCCGGGAACGTCGATCTCCGCCGCAACGCGGCGTCGTCCCGAAACGATGTCCTCACCCTGCGCCCGGGCCAGCCAGTCGATGTAGGGGCGGTTTTCTCCGGTCGAGGGGTCACGGGTGAAGCCGACGCCCGCGCCGGAGTTGCCGCCGGCATTGCCGAACACCATGCGCTGGACGGTCACGGCGGTACCGGGGTCCTCCACCAGCGCATTCAGGCGGCGGTATTCGACCGCCTTGTCCGACATCCAGGAAGCGAACACGGCATGGGTCGAGGCGGCCAGCTGCTCGAACGGGTCCTGCGGAAAATCGCGCCCAGTGTGTTCGCGATACAGCGCGAGATAGGTCTGGGCAAGATCGCGCAGGGCGCGGAAATCCAACTGCCTGGCATTGTCGGTCCCGCTTCGGCGCAGGGCAGCGTCGAGCGCGGCCTCGAATGGTGCGGCCGGCGCGTCGGCAACGATCTCGGCGAAGGCTTGGATCAGGCGGCGATAGGAATCCCACACCAGCCGATGGTCGCCGGTCAGCCGCAACAACCCCGCCAGCGAGACCTCGTTGAGCCCGACGTTAAGCACGGTTTCCATCATGCCCGGCATGGAAACCGCCGCGCCCGAGCGAACCGACACCAGCAGCGGGCGGCGTGCGCTGCCGAATCCCAGGCCGCTCACGCGCTCCAGATCGCGGATGCCGGATTGCAGCGCCGCCGACAGATGCGTCTTCGCGCCGTCGCCATTGCTGACGGCAGCGCACCAGTCGGTCGACATGACGAAGCCCTGCGGCACCGGCAGTCCCATGGCCGCCATGCGGATCAGGTTGTGCGCCTTGAAGCCGGCGAGACGCGCGTCCGGCACGCCGTCGCGGCCATTCAGGTCGAAGACGGGGAGCCGCGCGGCAGGCTTGCTCCTTCCCTTAGGCATGGATCACCTTGCCCATCACATGGTCGCGCAGCAGCAGGGCGACGTGCATCAGGCCGTCCGCGGCTTCTTCGAGATTGCGCGCCGCCTCGGCCACGCCGAACACCTCGGCGAAAGGCCGGGGATCGCCTGCCAAGGTGCGCTTGACTTCGCGCTCGGCCAGATCGCTCGCATGCTCCATGGTGCGGATGGCGTGGACCGCCTGCAGGAAATCGTCCATGTCCTCGCGCGGCACGCCGCGCCGCGCATGCCGCGATGCGGCCAGCGCCTTGACCAGTTCGCGGCTCGCATTGGCAACCGGATCGACCAGCTTGCCCAGCGCGGAAATCGACGTGGCGGGCGCGCTGGGCGAGAGCGTGATATGAAACACCGCTTCTTCCAGATCGTCGGCGATGTCGTCGGCCTCGCTCATCAGCTGCAGCATGAAATTGTCGCCTTCCAGCAGGGTGCTGCGGGCGCTGTTCAATTCGCGGTCGGCTGCCGTCTCCCAATCCTTGGCCCGTTCCGCCATGGCGGTCACCTCATGCTGGTGCCCGGCCTGCGCCGCCTCCAGCGCGGCGCGCACCGTATCGGCCAGCTCGACAATCAGACCGGCATGCTCGAGCGCCGTGTCCAGCAAGGCGTCCTCGCTGGAGCGCACCTGGGAGGCCAACTCAGTGCGGATTTCGTCCGCCACCAGCGAGGCCGGCCGGCCCTGCGTCAGCCCTTCGAGCGCCTGCTTCAGGTTGAAGCGCAGAAACTGCACCGCGCGGCTTTCCGTGAGCAGGCTGTCAAGGCGGTCGCCCGGCTTGAGCTGCCCGCCGTAGGCGAAGCTCATGGCGTCGAAAATCAACTGCTCGCCGCCGGCCTTGAGCCAGGCCATGTGGCCGATGTTGGCGTCGGCCGCCCACTTGAGCAGGTCGATGGCGGCCTTGCGCGGAACGAACAGGCGCAGGCGCTTGCGCGCACGGTTCCAGTCGATGAGGAACACCAGCCGCGAGCCGAGATGGCCCAAATACTCGCGCAGCTGGGCATTGCTGCGCGCGCTGTAAGTTCCGACGCAAAGATGGTAGACGCCGTCTTCCATTCCCGCGTCCTTGCGCGAGCGTGTGTCCTGCCACTTCACCTCGTAACCTTCGAACAAGCTCTGGAAAAACAGCAGGCGCGGCAGGTGGACGTCAGTATAGGTCACGGTCACGCTGCGGCCGGTGACATGGATCACCAGCACGTGCGCATCGGTGGTGCCGATGTCGTTTTGCAGGACAAGCTTGTCGTCCACGTGGGTTGCGGTGGCCGCCAGGCCGGGGTGATCGAACTTGAGCGGCGCGGTGCGGTTGATGCCCTCCATGAACGCGGCAATCAGCCCCCGGTCGGTGTCGCCGATGCCATAGGCACGGCAGCCGTCAATGGTCTCGCTGGCCAGACTCGCCTGCAGCGCATTCAGGGCCCGGTGCATGTCCATCACCAGAAGGTGGAGACTGTCCCCCGCCTCCCGGTCTCCCGAGGTGATGGCATGAATCGCGTCGGCCGTGAGTTCGTCGCCGCCCGACTCCGGAACGGCAACCGCCTGCAGGCGCTGCGCAAACCCCGCGCTTTCCGGTGTGCCGGCCGCGCGCAGCGGCTCGAGCATTTCGGACACGTCGGAAAGCGCGTCCCCGACGATGCGCGCCGATTCCGGCACGCGGTAACGCCCCTTCCCGAGCCGCTCGGAATCTCCGACCACGCGATCCAGACTACCGTCCTGCACGCCTGCGGCCAGGCGCTCGGCACGCAGGCTTGAAGTCACTTCGTCCGGACGCTCGGCATGGGCCCGGGCGGCCTGCAGCAGGGTAAAGCGGTACTTGACGCGATCATTCGCGGCAAGCGCGCGATTGACCAGGCTCGGCAGCAGCAGGACCTGCTCGTTCAGCGAATTCAGGATGCGGTTCTTTTCCGTCATTCGAAAAAAATACGCTTGTCGCATTCAAATATCATGAAAAATTTATGACAGCCGCAAGCAGGGCGAACGACACTTGTATGAACCAATAAACTATATAAACTGAATACTCCGTTTATTACACCGAGGAGAATCCCATGGCCGACGACACCAAGAACCCCGCCCCAACGACTTCCGCAGTGCTCGCCGAGAGTGCCACCGCCGGCAAGCCTCAAACAGCCAAGCCGGCCGTCAAGAGACGCACCACCCGAACCGCCAAGCCGGCGGCTTCGAAACCCGCCAGCAAACGGACACCGGTCGCACCGAAGAAGGCTGGTACGCGGCCGGCGGCAGCGCCGAAACCGGCTCCGGCAAAGAAAGCCGCGCAGGCAGCCAAACCGGCTTCCACCGAGAAAGGCGGCAAGCCAGCCAAGGCGAAAAAGGTCAAGCTGGTTCGCGATAGTTTCACCATGCCGGAAACCGAATATGCCCTTATCGCATCGCTGAAGAAGCGTTGCCTGAATGCGGGCGTCTCCGCAAAGAAAAGCGAGATCCTGCGCGCGGCCGTGGTCGGACTGGCAAAGCTGAGCGACGCCTCGGTGGTTGCCGCCATTCGCCGTCTCGAAGTCATCAAGACCGGAAGGCCTGCCAAGGGGGCCAAGTAGCGTAGTCTTGGTCGAGCCGATGCGAGCTTGATTGCATCGGCTCGATCTGAATTGCCGCGATCCGGGGTAGCGAGCGCCCCTTCGACGTATCTGCCCACGGCGCATGGCTGGCGGTTTCACTCGAATACGCACAGGGTGCGCGTGGCGCACCTTACGAAATTTGCCCTCCCAAGTCGGGCACATAGCCATGGCGCAGCTGGTTGCTGCTGACCACGCGCGACCACACGAACTGCCGCAGAGTGTCCTCGCTGCCCGCCTGCGCCGCTGCTGTGCGGATCGGTTCCAGGCGCACGAGCACCCGCTCCACGCTGCCGTCGAGATCGATCGGATCGAAACGCGGCGTCAGCGCGGACAGCTTGACCGAAAGATCGGGCTGCTGCGTGGCGCCGGCTTCCAGCCAGGCGAGCAGCGTGTGGATGCGCGCGGCGTAGCGGTCGGCCTCGGCCTCGGGCAGGCCGGCAATCTTCGTCAAGGTCGCGGCCACAACCCGGGCGTCCTCCTCGACCACGAACAGGCGCGCCATGCGCGCCACCGCCCGCTGCAGCAGCGGCGCCATCCACCCCCGAACAGACCGCCGAGTTCAAAATCGCCGAGATAGGCGCGGAAGTGCGTAGCGATCGCCGACGGGTCGTGCAGCTGCGGCAGGACGTCGACGAACTGGAACAGCGCGTCGCGCAGCCTGGGGTCGGCGACGGCATGCCTCAGTACCCGGCGGCGTCCGGCGTAAAAGCCGGGCGGGTGCGCCCGCGCCCGCTGGTACAGCGTGCGGCCGATTGCCTGGATCGAGGGTTCGAGGAACGCGGCTGCCATGGGACGTGTCCCAGCCAGGATAGGCAGCCTGCCCGGCGGGTTCACGTTTTTTGTGCCGCGACTCGCTATAACGGAAAGTAGCACTGTTGCCATCGAGAAGGAGATCAGCATGAACGGAGAACGTTTTTCAGCCGCCCTTTTGCTCGGGTTCTTTCTGGCCACCCCCTTGACTGCGCTGGCGCAAGGCAAGGTGCAGATCACGTCGCCGGCGGACGGCGCCACGCTCGATGCGATGAACGAGAACCGCCTCGCCTACGACGTGGACCCCGGCCCGCGCGGGGACCATGTGCACGTCTACGTCGACAACAAGGAAGTCGGCATCCTGCGCAAGCTCAAGGGCAGCCATTTGCTGGAAAGCCTGGATGCCGGCAAGCGCAGCCTCTGCGTCAAGGTGGTGAACAAGGCCCACGTTCCGATCGGCCTCGAAAAGTGCATTCAGGTTACGGTGAAATAGGCGCGTGTCGGAAAATCTCGCCTATGCCCTGACCCAGGTGGCGCACAACTTCGGCGCCGCCGCCGTGCTGGGCGGGGCGGTGTTCGCGCTGTGGCCCGTGCTGCGCCTGGAATACGGGCGCTCATTCGCCTGGCTGATCCTCATCGGCTGGGGCGCGCAGATTGCCAGCGGCGCCGTGTTCGGTCTCACCAGCTTCTACTACTACGGCGAGATGCCGGACCTGAGCCGCGTTGCCATGGCGGCCCTCGCCGTCAAAGTGGCGGCGGCGATCGTGGGCTTCCTGCTCGCTGCCTTCTATCTCGCCCGCGGCCGGGAATGGGACCGCGTGCGGGTGAAACACACGTTCCAGGCCCTCGCCGCCCTGGCTGCCGCAGCCCTGACGGCAGCTGCCTTCCTGCGCTGGTTCTCGTAGACGGGGCACGCTCCCGGGACCGGAAATAAAAAACCCCCTTGCCGGAACGGCAAGGGGGTTTGCGAAAGGACGACTCAGCGTCCTTCAGCCATCAGTCGTCGTGATGCTTGTGACCTTCCTTGTGATGCTTGTCATGGCCCTTGTGCTGCTTGGTGATGGCCATGGTCTTGTCGTTGCCGGTGCCGGAATGCTGCACGTTGACGAACAGGGTGTGGGAATCCTTGCCGAAGTAGATGCCGGTGCCTTCGGCCGGCTTGTCCTTGAGCGAGGCGAACAGGTGCACGCCGTCACGGTAGCCGTCCTGGTTGGCGTCCTTGGAACGCGGGTCGTACACCCAGATGTCGCTGAAGGCGTTGTCTTCGACGATCCACAGCTTGCCATCCGGGCCGTTGGCCAGGTTGTCCGGGCCCTTGAAACCGGTTACACCGGGCACGGCGTTGCCGTTGGCGTCGACTGAGGGCTTGACCTCCAGCGGGGCGTTCTTGCCGGCAGCGACAACATAGCTGACGACAGGCTGTTCACCCAGCTCGATGGCCATGACCGCACCCTGACCGCTGGTGTTGGCGGCGTTGTTGACATCCTCGCAGGTCAGCGCCACGTACAGGGTGCTGTCGATGCGCTCGAGGTCTTCGGGGCGGCAGAACTCGGTGGCGCCGACCGCAGTCGCGGCCGCGTGGGCCTTGATCTGGGCCTGGGTCATGTCGAGCGCGACCCACTCGGCCGCGCCGGTCTTGGCGCCGTTCATCACGCGCAGGGCATACAGCTGGCCGCTGGAGAGATCGCCGTAGTTTTCCGGCACGAACTTGTAGATGGAACCCTTGCGGTCTTCGTCGATGACGTAGACGTTGCCTTCGGCGTCGATCTCGATGCCTTCGTGGGCCAGCGCGCCGAGCAGCGGACGCACGGCCACGCTCTCAAATGACATGGGATCACGCTTGTCCAGCTTGAGTTCGTATACCAGGCCGGCCTGGGCTTGCGGCGCATCGGGATCGGGGCGCGCGGCGGTGCCGGCCTCTTCGGCGAACAGGACCGTGCGCCACGGCGTCCAGACGATGCCGTCGAGCGCTTCCCAGTCGGCCCGGCCAACGACTTCTTTGGACAATCCGGTCTTCAGGTCGACCACCGACACGGCGCCGCCGCTGCCACCGTCGACGCGGGCGGAGTTGCGGTCGTCGCCGATGGCGCCGCCGCGCACTTCATGCGTGCGGTACATGTAACGGCCGGCGTGCTTGCCGGTCTCGTTGACGGTGTTCATGTCGTTCCAGTCGTTGGCGACATAGATGTCGAGGTCGGTCTCGTCGGAGACGATGGACTGGACATAGCCCTGGGGAATGACCCAGGGTTCGGTGGCGATGCTGGGGTCGGCTTCCAGGCCGTAGGCGGAACCGGCAATGGGATTGAACGACATCGGGCCGTTTACGACGGAATCCGCGTGGACATTGGCCGCAAAGGCAGCGACCAGGGTCAGGGCAAGCGTGGACTTCTTCATTGAAAACTCTCCTGGAACGGTATTTGGAAAAAGACAAGGCGACAAGGGATGTCGCGCTGTGCATTGTTCCCAAGATGTATGACCGCGCTGTGATGGTTCCATGAAATTGAATAAAAGGCACGCCCGCATGCGCTGAAAAAACTTGACCTAAACTGGGCATGTCCATCAGCCGCAACGGCCGGACCCTGTCGCTGCACCCCGGGTGAACGGCAACCCCCATCGAGGATGAAACGAATGAACGTGCTTCTGCTTGGACTGGTTCTCTTCTTCGGCGTGCACTCGGTGTCCATCGTCAACGACCCCTGGCGCGACCGCATGGCCGCGCGGCTGGGCGAACGGGGCTGGCAGGGCGCGTACGCGCTGGTGGCGGCGGTCGGACTCGTGCTGATCGTCTGGGGCTACGGGCTCGCCCGCCAGCACCCGGTGGTGCTCTACACCCCGCCCGCGTGGCTCCACATCGTGGCGATGACCCTGCTTGTCCCGGCCTTTCCCCTGCTGCTCGCCGCCTATCTTCCGGGACGCATCCAGGCCGCAGCCAAACATCCCATGCTGGCGGCCACCAAACTGTGGGCCGCCGCCCACCTGCTCGCCAACGGCACGCTGGCCGATGCGCTGCTGTTCGGCGCCTTTCTCGTCTGGGCGGTGCTGGACCGCATCTCGATGAAGCGCCGCACGCAGCGGCCCGTCCCCGGCATCCCGCCGTCCCCGGCGAACGACCTCGTTGCCGTGGCCGGCGGCCTGGCGCTGTATGCCGCCTTCGTCCTCTGGCTGCATGGCTGGCTGATCGGCGTCCCGCTGATCGGCCGCACATGAAAGGAGACACACCATGGCAAACCCCTTCGTGCACGTCGAATTGCATACCGGCGATCTCGCCCGCGCCAAGACGTTCTATTCCGGGCTGTTCGGCTGGAATCTGCAGGACATGCCGATGCCCGGCGGCGGTTCCTACACCATGATCAGCGTCGGCGAAGGCACCGGTGGCGGCATGCTGAGCGACCCCGACGTGCCGCCCGCCTGGATGGCCTACGTCGGCGTCGACGACATCGTCGCCGCCACGGCCAAGGCCCGGTCGCTGGGCGCGGCTATCGTCCAGGATGTCGTGGAGGTGGGGGACTACGGCTGGATGAGCGTGATCACCGACCCCACCGGCGCCACCCTCGCCCTGTGGAAACCGAAGAATCCCGGTGCGGGCGGCGGGGACTGAAGCCCGGCCTGCTCATCCCGTCTTGCGTGCGCGCAGCACCTTGATCTGGAACAGCGTGTTGCGTTCGTCCTCCTCCAGCGCGGCGCGGATGTGGGCCACCGTCGCCTGGTATCGCGGAATGATGTTGTACTTCAGCGCGTTGACGCGCTTCTGCGTCTTGCGGCTGGCGGCCAGCAGGCGCCACAGGGCATTCTCCGCCTCGCCCAGCCGCGCCAGCGTCACCGTCAATTCGCGCAGGCGCAAGCGCGCCTCGTCGAAGCTGACGTCGGTCCACATCAGCCCCACCGGCTGCAGCGGCAGCGGCTCGGCCGTCACGCTGGGGTATTCGACGCCAACGCTGGAACGCGCCACCACCCGGATCGCCACCGCCGGCCTGAGGCCCACCGAGGCCTGGTGCAGCATCTGCCCGCCCATGCGCATCTGCACGATGCCGAGCCAGCGATAGGCTTCGGCCAGTTCGCGCTGGGTCTGCGCGCGCAGCTCGCGGTATTGCGCCAGCCGCTCATACACCAGGCGGGTCAAGAGGTCGCGCTTCTTCTCCAGCATCTGCCGGCCCTGCTCCAGAAAACGCGCCTGGCGGCCGACCTGCAGCAGCGCGCTTTTGGTGGGGGGGACGGGGAGGCGTTTTTTCACCTCGGCCTCCGGCACTCGGCAGTTTCAAGTCGCAAGTTGCAAGTTGCATGGAGGACGCAACCGCCTGTTTTTTCTTGCAACTTGCAACTTGTAACTTGCATCTTTCTCACGCTTCCCCGCCCTTGTGATATTTAGCCAGCTCCTCTTCCGACACGCGGGTCAGCGCGTCCGGCGGCAGCATCGAGAGCAGTTCCCACGCGAGGTTCAGTGTTTCATGGATGCTGCGGTCCTCGTCCTCGCCCTGCCCGATGAAACGGCACTCGAAGGCGTCGGCGAACGCCAGGGTGCGGCGGTCGGCGTCGGACAATTCCTCGGCGCCGATGATGGCGGCCAGCCCCCGCACTTCCAGCGCTTTGGCATAGCTGGCGAACAGCTGGCTGGCGACATGCGGATGGTCCTCGCGGGTGAAGTGCTTGCCGATGCCGTCCTTCATCAGACGCGACAGTGACGGCAGCACGGTCACCGGCGGGTACACGCCCTGGTTGGAAAGCTCGCGCCCGAGCACGATCTGGCCCTCGGTGATGTAGCCGCTGAGGTCGGGAATCGGGTGGGTGATGTCGTCGGACGGCATCGACAGCACCGGGATCATCGTGATCGAGCCGCGCCGGTTCTTGATGCGCCCTGCCCGCTCGTAGATTTCGGCCAGATCCGAATAGAGATAACCCGGATAGCCTTTGCGCGCCGGTACGTCGCCGCGCAGCACCGCGACTTCCCTCAAGGCTTCGGCGTAAGCGGTCATGTCGGTCATCACCACCAGTACGTGGTAGTCGAGGTCGAAGGCCAGGTATTCGGCCGCGGTGAGCGCCGCGCGCGGCGTCAGCAGGCGTTCGATCACCGGCTCGTCGGCGAGATTCAGGAACATCACCACCTTGTTCAACACCCCGGACTCTTCGAAGCTTTCCTGGAAGAAGCGCGCATCGGCATGCGAGGCGCCGAAGGCGGCGAACACCACCACGAATTCAGCGGCCTCCTCGCCCAGGAGCTTGGCTTGGCGCACGATCTGCGCCGCCACCCGGTTGTGCGGCAGGCCGCCGCCGGAAAAAATCGGCAGCTTCTGTCCGCGCGTCAGCGAATTCATGCCGTCGATCGCGGAGATGCCGGTCTGGATGAATTCGCGCGGATAGGCGCGCGCCGCCGGGTTGAGCGGTTCGCCGTTGACGTCGCGACGGTCGGCGGAAATCACCGGCGGCCGGCCGTCGCGCGGCAGGCCGGCGCCGTTGAATACGCGGCCGAGGATGTCGCGCGACAACGGCAGCTTGAAGGGCTCGTCGAGGAAGCGCACCCAGGTGCGCTCGAGATCGAGTTCGTCGGTGCCCTCGAACACTTCCACCAGCACCGCGTCGTCGGCCGAGCGGATCACCAGACCGGAACGCACGCGGCCGGCGTGGTCGCGCAGCTGCACCCGCGAACCGGCCGCCACGCCGGGCACGCCGGCCATCACGACGAGGCCGCCCTGGGCGGAGCTGGCGGTGCGGAATTCGATGTTTTTCATGACGAGGCCTCCCTCGGGGTCGAGGGGGCGGCATATTCCTGCAGTAGCGGCTCGAAGGCAGCCGGGATGGCGGCAATTTTCGCTTTCAGCGCAGCGATATCGTCCGAGCTGTGCTGGCTTTTCCAGCGCCGTGCCTGCGCCAGCAGCGGCATCTGGATCAGGCGCCGCGCCGGCGCGCCGAGCTTCACCAGCTTCATGCCCTGGCGATAAATCTCCAGCAGTGCCGCCAGCAGCGCGAATTGTTTCTCCGGCGAGGCAAAGCTGTCGACTTCGTCGATGGCCGACTGCTGCAACAGACCCTCCTTGATGAGCCCCGCCGCTTCCAGCGTCCAGCGCTGTTCGCTTGACAGCGCTTCGACCCCGACCAGATTGACGATGCGCTGCAACTCTTCCGATGCGGCGAGCAGGTCGAGCGCCTCGGCGCGCGCGCTTTCCCAATTCGGATCAACGTGTTGCGCCCACCACTTCGCAGCGGAACTGACGTAGCCGGAGAAACTTTCCAGCCAGTCCACCGCCGGGTAATGGCGGGCGTCGGCGAGTTCCTTCGACAGCGCCCAGAAGGTCTGGATGATTTCCTTGGTGTGGCTGGTGACCGGCTCGGAGAAGTCGCCGCCGGGCGGCGACACGGCGCCGATCAGCGTCACCGAGCCGTGGTCGCCGGCCAGCGTTTCGACTCGGCCGGCGCGCTCGTAGAAGGCGGCCAGGCGCGAGCCGAGATAGGCCGGATAGCCCTCCTCCACCGGCATCTGGCCGAGCCGTCCGGCGACTTCGCGCAGTGCTTCCGCCCAGCGGCTGGTGGAGTCGGCCACCATCACCACGTCGTAACCCTGGTCGCGGAAATATTCGGCCAGCGTGATGCCGACATAGATCGAGGCCTCGCGCGCCACCACCGGCATGTTGGAGGTGTTGGCCACCAGCAGGGTGCGCTCCATCAGCGGGCGGCCGCTGTGGGGATCTTTCAGCTCGGGCATGGATTCGAGCACGTCGGTGAGTTCGTTGCCGCGCTCGCCGCAACCGACGTAGATGACGATCTCGGCGTTGCACCAGCGCGCGATCTGCTGCTGCAGCATGGTCTTGCCGGCGCCGAAGGGGCCGGGAATCGCGGCCTTGCCGCCCTTCAGCAAGGGATAGAAGGTGTCGAGGATGCGCTGCCCGGTGATCAGCGGTGCCACCGCGTGGTCGCGTTGCCGGAATGGGCGTGGCGTGCGCACCGGCCAGCGATGGAACAGCTGCAGCTTCTCGATATGGCCGTCGGCCAGCTTCACCCGGCCGATCGCTTCGTCGAGCGTGTAATCGCCTTCCGGCGCCAGTTCCAGCAACTCGCCCTGGATCAGCGGCGGGGTGAGGATACGGTGCCGGATCGACTCGGTTTCCTGCACGGTGCCGAGCACGTCGCCGCCCGCCAGCGACCCGCCGGCTTGGCGCGCCGGGTCGGGTACGAAATGCCAGGCCTTGTCGCGCGGCAGCGCAGGCACCGCCACCCCGCGCGCAATGCGGTCGCCGCTCCGTGCCCGCATTGCCAGCAGCGGCCGTTGCACGCCGTCGAAGATGGCGCCCAGCAGGCCCGGACCCAGTTCGACCGACAGCGGCCAGCCCAGCCCTTCCGCCGTCTCGCCGGGGCGCAGGCCGGCGGTGTCCTCGTACAGCTGCGCCAGCGCAGTGTCGCCGTCGCGGCCGATCACCTCGCCGACCAGCCCCTGGCGCCCGACCCGAATCTGTTCGCCGATTACCGTCTGCGGCAGTTCGAGCTTGACCAACGGGCCGTTGATTTCGAGAATTTTTCCCATGCTGTGTTATCCGCGGATGCACGCGCCGAGGCCGGAGGCGCTGGCGAACAGGTGTTCCATCGCCACCCGGGCCAACTCGTCGGCCAGGCGTGCCTGCCGCGCCTCGAAGGTCTGGTCGATCCGGGCGCGATTGTCGGCCAGGCGCACGCGGATGCCGCCCACGCTGGGAAGGCCGTGCGCAGCCAGCGCGACCGTGCGCCCGGGCGCGGCGCGTGCGGCCATTTCCGCCCACAGCGGCGCCAGCCGTGTTTCATCCTCGGGCCGCACTTCCGCCACTAGGTCGCCCGGCGGCAGCGTCTGCGCCGCCGCGGCCAGCCAGGCTTCGAGTGCCGCGAGGTAGCGCGCCTCGTCCTGCACCAACTGCTGGAAAGCGATTTTCACGCCGGCCAGCGTGGCCTCGGTCAGCGCCCAGCGCGTCCGGTCGAGCTCGGCGGCCAGCCGCGTCTCCGACGCCTGGGTTTGCCGCCGTACCAGGCGCTCGGCCTCGATCTTGGCGGCAAGCACCTCGCGCTCGCCGGCCAACTTCAGTTTCTCCGCCGACTCGGCGAGGATGCGCGCGCGCGCCGATTCGGCGTTCTGCAACGCTTCGCGCGCCTGCGTCTCGGCCTGCTGCAACAGCGCCTGTTCGAGTTGGGAAACCTGCGCATCCGCTTCCATTTTCTCTCCAAAACAAAATCTTGAGAGGCAAGGTTCAAGTTGCAAGATTCAAGTGGATTCTCAACATGGATCGTCTTGCATCTTGAACCTTGTTTCTTGCCTCTACTTCAACGCCTCCGCCCCCAGCACTGCCCGCACCACCTCGTCCACCGCGGGCGCGTAATCGTGCGGCGCGGGCAGCGGCGGCAGTTCGGTGATGACGATGCGCCCGCCTTCGTTGCGCAGGCGGTCGAGCCAGTAGCCGCCGGTGTGCGCGAGGTGCGTTTCCAGCAGCACCAGCGCTTCGTCGCCGCTTATCGCCAGTTGCTCGAGCACCGTTTCCACCGTGGCCGTATCCGCATCGGCATGTACCTCGGCGCCGATCAGACCGAAGCCGCCAGCCAGCCCGGCGCTGCCCAGTACCACGAGGCGAGCGCTGCCGTGCGGGAGATCGATATCGGATTGCATGGCCTCAAATCTTGCCGAGCAGGAGGATCGACATGACCAGGCCGTAAATCGCGATCCCTTCTGCCAGCCCCATGTAGATCAGGGTGCGGCCGAACATTTCCGGCTTTTCCGCGATCACAGCCAGCGAGGCCGATCCCACCGGCCCCAGCGCGATGCCAGCGCCGATGGCGGCCAGCGCGGTGGGCAAACCGATACCGATCAATGCCAGGCCCTTGCCCATGGAGATGCCCATCAGGCCGGCCGCGGCAGGCTCGGCCGCGAGCACTTCCTGCACGCCCAGCAGCATGACGCCGGCCAACCCCGGACCGAACAGCAGCACATTGGCGAGCATGCCGCCCTTGAGCCAACCTGCCGGCACTCGGCGCGGCTTCAGTTCCAGCCAGAGTCCTGCGCCCAGCGTGGCCATCACGGGTAAAACCATCAGTGCAATCAACCAGGTCATGTCCACTCCCCTTTTAAAAAATTCCATCAAACCCTGGCCTGCTGCGACGACAGCCGCAACGGCACGAATTCCGTTCCGTCCCCGCTGAAGAAGCGCGAGAACCCTTCGTAATACATCAGGCGCAGCGCCTGGATGGCGACGATGCCGCCTTCGAGCACGATGATGACGATATTGCCCAGCACGATCGTGAGCCAGTGGCCGGCCGTACCCAAGCCGTTGGCCAGGGTGAAGATCGCCAGCGCCAGTGCGACGTGATTGAGGCTGAATGCCGCCACCCGCATGAACGACAGGGTGTTGGCGAACAGGTTGATGCCGGTTTCCAGCGTCTCGATGGCGGTCACCAGAATCCGTTCGCCCAGCCCGGCCTTGGCCTCGACCCATTTGAACGCTGCAATCGTGACGATGCCAATCCCTGCCAGCACGCCAGCCGGCTGGGCAAGATCGGCTGCGCCGGCGAGGCTGACCACGCTGCCGACCGCGCCCAGATAAAACACCAGGCCAGCCAGGCCGGTGGAATCGAACAGTGCCTCGCCGACCTGGCCGGCCATGAATTTGTTGCGTGCATTGACCAGCAGCGTGAACACGATGAAGCCGACGCCGAAGCTCACCGCGATGGTCAGCGCGCGGATCGGGTCGTGCAACGGCGACAGCCACAGCGGCTCGATGAGGGTCTCGTAGCCGAAGATGCTGCCGTAGAAGAGGCCGAACAGCATCGATGCCGCGCCTGCTGCGATACCCACCCAGGCCATGCGTCCGAGCCGCCGGGTCAGGGCGGCAGACAGCAGCAGGATCACCGCACCGTGGCCGATGTCGCCGAACATGGCGCCGAACAGCAGCAGGTAGGTGAAGGCGAACGGCAGCGCCGGGTCGAACTCGCCGTAACGGGGGATGCCGTAGCTTTTCACCAGCGGCACGAAGGGCTTGAGCCAGCCTGGATAACGCACCAGCGAAGGGACTTCGGCGATTTCGCCGGCGGTGGGCTCGCGGACATCGAGCCAGAAGCGCCCGTGAAAATGCCCATCCAGCGTGTCGCGCAGCGCGTCAAGCTGACGTTTGGGAACCCAGCCCGACAGGGCGGCCAGCCCACCCTTGCCACGCACCCCGGCCAGCGCGGCTTCGGCCAGCGGGCGCGCCAGGGCGAGGCGCAGGCGCGCTTCGTGCAGACGCGGACCGAACCGGTCGCGCAGCCCGTCCATGATCTGGCATGCCGCGCCGGATTGCATGTTCAGGCGGGTGCGTTCTTCTTCCATCCAGGTTCGCGCGGCCTGCGGATGGGTGCGCAACTCGTCCGGCACCGGCAGTTCTCGCCAGCCGGCCTGCGCCAGCACGCCGCGCACTTCGTCCTGCCGGGTGCGCGGGCCGGCAATCACCGCAAATACCTGTTCACCCACCTGATCGAAGCGCGAAACCAGGTGGCCGGTCATGGCCAGGGCCTCGGTCACGCGCTTGAGCCCCGCCACAGGCAGGCTGCCGATGCTGACGGCCAGCAAGCTGTCAGCGCGCAACAGATGCGCAAGATCCACGTTCAGGCGCTCCAGCTTGGCGAGCGTTTCTTCCAGGGCAACGAGATGATTGCGTGCGTCCTCGATCTGCGTCTCGCTATCGTGACACGCCAGGCAGGAGACCCACACATCCTTCAGCCAGTGGTTCAATTCCTGCAGGTCGGCCAGTGCCGGTGCTTCGGCATCGGCCGGAATGCCCAGGGGGCCGGTATCGCCGCACTGTTCCAGCAGTTTCGACAAGCGGGCCTCGGCTTCCAGCCAGGCTTCGCGATAGTCGACGGCGGGCGATTCCCCGAGCGACTCCAGCGCACAGGGCGCCGGGTTGAAGACGCCGAAGCGGGCCAGTGCCAGTGCGGCATCCTGCGCTTCGGAGGCCAGCATCAGCAGCTGGATTTTGCAGAGTGGTTCGGCGCGCAGCATCAGGCCACCTCGGCGGGAACACGTTGCAGGGCCTGGCGGATATCGGCAGCGGCCAGGCCGAGATGGCGGCCGCGCAGCACCGCACGGACGGCACGCAGGTCGCGCTCGCGCAGGATCAGGTAGGCAAACGCGCGGGCAATGTCGGGCGCGCTGGAACGCAACACCCGCAGTGCCTGCTCGGCGGCGTCGTGTTCCATGCGGGCGAACACGCCGGGAATGTCGGTCACGCCGGTCAATTGAGACTGCAAGGCTGAAGGCAATGCATCCAGCACCGCTTCCAGGCTGTCCAGCGCGGCCAGTTCCTGCAGCCGCGAACCGGGCAGGCTGTAGCGCGAGCCCACCAGCAGGTAATACACCTGCGCCGGCGGCAGCTTGTAATTGAAGCGGTAACGCAGCAGCCAGACCAGGTTGATGCGGTCGATGAGGTTCGCCATCAGGCTGCGGAAGGGTGCACCCACCGCGTCTTCCAGCGGCTGGGCACGCAGGGTCAGCCCTTCGTAGTAGCCATGATCCAGCGCCGCATCCAGGCTGAACGGATCGTGGCTCTGTTCGAAGGCGCGCCGGGCATGGCGCACAATGCTGGCGTAGTGGCCGGCCTCCAGCCGGCGCAACAGTTCGCCGACATCCTCGGCATGCGCCAGGTCCTGGTTGTCGAGCCGGCCGAATGCCCCCATCGGCGTCAGCCGTGCGAGCACGGCGGCAGGCCGTTCGTCCCTCAGCTTGCTGCGCAGCAGCGTCTTCACGTTGGAAATTTCGAAACGCGCGGTCCAGAAAGTCAGGAACGCGCGTGCGGCGCCGGACAATGGCCGGATCAGCACCTGCGTCTCGTCGAGGATTTGCGCAATGATGCGTTGTTCCAGCGAGCGGGGATCCTGTTGCCGGCCAGGCTCGCGGGCGTAACCCGCCGCCAGTTGCGGCAGCTCGTGCTGGATCAGCGTGTCGGCCACAGCGTCATCCGGCAGGTTGACGAGCGCGTCGAGTTCCTCATCCCGCCAGAGGCGGCCGGCATACAGGCTGACGCGGGTGTTGAGGTAGGCGGACATGGTTATCTGGCAGCGTGATCGGGGACTCTCACCCTCCCCTTCCCGTCAGGGAGGGAAACGCGTCATACGGTCGGGTCGAGCAACAGGGTCAGGGCCGCATCCACTGCCTCGGTTTCGTGGCGCGATGCCAGTTCGCGCAGCATGCGCTGGCGTTCGCCATATTTGCGTGCGAGTTCAGCCACGGCCTGTTCGGCGCGACCCTGCGCTTCGTGCAGGAAAGGCGCGCGCAGCTCGCTCCGGCCCGCTTCGAAACGCGCCTCGGCCTCGCGCGCGGCGGCCAAGGCTTCGTCGATCAGGCGCTGGCGTTGCCGGCTGGCGTCATCGATGATGCCCTGAGCGCGGGCTTCGGTTTTCAGCAGACGCTGCAGCTGCGCGTCCATCGGCTCACAGGGCGAAGATCAGCGCCAGGCCGCCGGCGGCGATGCCGGCGCCTGCCCACTGGACTGCGCGGCGGCCGATCAGGCTGCCGGCGATGCCCGCGCCATGCAGGCCCAGTGTGGCCAGCACGAAGCCCAGGGCGTACAGCGCGGGCGAGGCGGCCGACGGCATTTCCTGTCCGTGGGCGTAACCGTGGAACAGCGCGAAACCGGCGGCGATCGCCATGCCGGCCGTCGCCGCCCACCGGCGGCGGGTGGCGACCAGCAGTCCCAGCACCAGCACCGACAGCGCGATGACGGTCTCGACCTGCGGCAGCGCGATGCCCGACCAAGCCAGTCCGCCCCCCAAAACCATCGCGCCGACGAAGGCCGCAGGCACCGCCCACAGCACCCGCCCGCCCTGCTGCGCCGCCCACAGGCCGATTGCGATCATGGCGAGCAGATGGTCCAGCCCCAAGAGGGGGTGCGCCAGTCCGCCGGCAAAGCCGGTGACGGTGGCGTGATCGCCGGTGTGCGCGGATGCGCTCCCGGCGAACAGGATCAAGGTGGCCAGTGCAAACGTGCGTGAAGGTGTCATCGGGTTCATTGCGTGTTCTCCGGGTTGGAAGGATTTCATTACTTGATCTTCACCTGCACCAGTTCCTCGCCGTCAGGATCGGTCACGTGCACCGCGCAGGCGATGCAGGGGTCGAAGGAATGGATGGTGCGCAGGATCTCGATCGGCTGTTTCGGATCGTGCATCACGTGATTGTCCTGCAGCGCCGCCTCGTAGGCGCCCGGCTGGCCATTCGCGTCGCGCGGGCCGGCGTTCCAGGTGCTGGGCACCACCGCCTGGTAGTTGCTGATCCTGGCGTCGTCGATGACGATCCAGTGGGAGAGCCCGCCGCGCGGCGCTTCCATCAGGCCGACGCCCTGCATGTGCTTGGGCCAGGTCGACGGATCCCAGTACTGGTCGTTGAAGGTGCGCACATCGCCCGCCTTGATGTTGGCCAGCAGCTGGTCGAACCAGCCCTGCATGGCGTCGGCCAGGATCTTGGTTTCCAGCGTGCGCGCGGCCGTGCGGCCGAGGGTGGAGTACAGGGCATCGACCGGCACGTCGAGCGTCTTCAGCGTCAGGTCGACCAGTTCCTTGGCCTGCTTGTCGCCCTTGGCGACCATCATCAGCACGCGGGCGAGCGGGCCGACTTCCATGGCGTGGCCCTTCCAGCGCGGCGATTTCAGCCAGGAGTATTTCTGCGCGACATCGAGGTGCTCGTAGGGCGGCTTCGGGCCGGTGTAGTTGAGTTCGGTCTCGCCCCGGAACGGGTGCAGGCCCTGCGCGTCGCCCTCGCTGTAGGTGTACCAGGAGTGGCTGACGTATTCCTGGATCTCGTTGTCCGCATCGAGGTCGATCGGATGGATGGTGGAGAGGTCGCGGTTGAGGATGATGCCGCGCGGGATGAGGTAGGAATCCGGATCCCAGAATCCCTTGGCCGGCAGGTCGCCGAACGACAGGAAATTGCCGAGGCCCTCGCCGCGCCCGGCCCAGTCCTTGTAGAAACCGGCAATGGCGAGGGTGTCCGGCACGTAGACCTGATCGACGAATTCGCGCATCTGCTTGATGACGTTGGCAACCGTCTGCAGGCCGACCATGTTGAGCGCGGTGGCATCCTGGCCGCCGCGATGATACGGCCCCTTGCCCGAGCCGGTGCCGCTCTGCACCGAAATGGCCGAGGGCACGCCGCCCACCACGAAGTTGGGGTGCGGGTTCTTGCCGCCGAAAATGGCGTGCAGCTTGACCACGTCGCGCTGCCAGGCGAGCGCGTCGAGGTAATGCGCCACCGCCATCAGGTTCGCTTCCGGCGGCAGCTTGTAGGCGGGGTGGCCCCAGTAGGCGTTGGCGAAGATGCCGAGCTGGCCCTGCTCGACGAAGGTCTTCACCTTCTTCTGCGCGTCGGCGAAGTAGCCCGGCGACGATTTCGAATAGCCGGAGATCGATTGCGCCAGCGCCGAGGTGGCCTTGGGGTCGGCCTTCAGCGCCGACACCACGTCGACCCAGTCGAGCGCGTGCAGGTGATAGAAGTGCATCACGTGGTCGTGCACGAACTGCGCCGCGATCATCAGGTTGCGGATCAGTTCGGCGTTCGCAGGAATGCTGTAGCTGGGGATGGCGCGATGCAGCGCATCCTCCACCGAACGCACCGAGGCGATGCCGTGCACCAGGGTGCAGACGCCGCAGATGCGCTGGGCGAAGGCCCAGGCGTCGCGCGGGTCGCGTCCGCGCAGGATGATCTCGATGCCGCGCACCATGGTGCCGGCGGAATAGGCACTCGTGATCTTGCCGTCGGCGTCGGTTTCCGCCTCGATGCGCAGGTGGCCCTCGATGCGGGTGATGGGATCGACGACGACGCGTTGTGCTGTGGTCATGGGCTCAGTCCTCCAGGTGTTCTGCCAGCAGTTCGGTCAGGCCGAGCAGTTTGGTATTCATCTCGTAATGGTCGAGTGCCTCCTCGATGGTGATGCGGCAGTTGGCGCAGAACGTCACCATGGTGCCGACGCCCGCCTCCTCGATCTGGCGCTTCTTGACGCCGAAGGCCTTGGCACGCAGCGCTTCCGCTTCTTCGGTGTGGATCGCCGACGCACCGCCGCCGCCGCCGCAGCACCAGTTCCATTTCTGCTGGTCGGCGATCGGGATGTAGTTCTCCGCCACCTGCCGGATCAGTGCCTCGGGCGCCTGCAGCACGCCGCCGCGGCGCACGATCTGGCAGGGGTCGTGCAGGATGAGCGGATCCTTGAACATGCCCTTCATCTTCAGCACGCCCTCCTGGCGCAGCTGATCGAGCAGCTCCAGCACATGCACGACCTTGAAGCCGAAGGGGCGGCCGATCAGGTTGGGCCCTTCCCAGCGGATCGCCATGTAAGCGTGGCCGCACTCGGGCGACAGCACGTATTTCACCTTCAGCCGTTCGGCGGCATCGACGATGCGCGTGACGATCACCTTGGCGAGATCGGACGCACCGATCTGGATGCCGGCGTTGGTCGCCTCGAAGGCGTCCGACGCGAGCGTGAAGCTGATCCCCGCCTTGTGGAAGATCTTGGCCAGCGCTTCGATGTATTCCGGGTAGTTGACGATCTCCATCGACGACAGCAGCACCAGATAGTCGGCGCCTTCCTTGTCCACCGGGATCGTCACGCCGGTGGCCTCCTCGGCCTTCCTCAGCACGTTGGCGACGGCCGGCCACTTCAGGCCCATCGGCCCGCCGATTTCCACCGTGCGCTTGGTAGCGCCACGGATGCCGTCGGGAACGTGGCCGGACACCGCCATCCCCTCGCGGAACTTGCGGACCATGTAGACGATGTCGTTGCCCACCGGACAGACCATGGAGCAGCGCCCGCACAGCGTGCAGCTGTCGTAGACCAGTTCCTGCCACTCGCCGAGCTCCTCGTCGGTGATCGGCTTGGACAGGCCCACCATCTTCATCAGGCGCCCGAGCAGCGTGTATTCCTGCTCGTAGACGCGGCGCAACGGCTCCACCTTGTGGATCGGCGTGTATTTGGGATCGCCGGTCTCGGTGTAGAACAGGCAGGCCTCGGCGCACAGTCCGCAATGCACGCAGCTATCGAAATAGCTGGCGATGGGCGCGTCGATGACTTCCTTGAGGGTTTGCGTGACTTTGTCCAGTGAGGCGCTCATCGGGCTTTCTCCTTGGCGGTCGTCAGCGGATCGGGCGCGTTCATACCGCTCCCTCCTTAAGCTTCCGTGTGATTCCGCGGCTATCGTGTCGGTCACAGCCGGTATTGGCTTCGGCCGCCATTACGTGGCTTAACTTGCCCTGGCAAGTTAGCTTGCGCCGAAACTGCGTTTTCGCGGCCGGTCGCATCCACGCAAAGCGGGGCCCCTGCTCCCTGCTCATACCGGCACCCCCTTGCGCGCGTTCGCACTACCGTTGTACCAGCGCGAGCCGAACAGCGTGAAGGCGTGGAACAGCTTGGTGAAGGGCAGCACCACCAGCAGGATTTCCGCAGAGAGGATATGCAGCGCCAGCATCGTGGTGTAGGGCAGCAGGAGATGCTGCACCGCCAGCCAGCCGGTCAGCACCGGCAGGAAAGTCACCGCCCAGGTGAACCAGTCCTCGAAGGTGGAAAGAAAACGCTTGACCGGCTTGTTGATGCGGTCGACCAGCATCACCACCATCGCCGCCATCGTCACCACCGTCACCAGGTCGATGAACTGCGTAGGCAGCCCGGGCCACGACAGGCCGGTGAGGTTGGTGATCAGGAGGATGTGCGGGGCGCCCAGGAACACGATGACGGCCAGCCCGATGTGGAAGATGTAGCCACCGATGTAGCTCACCGGCGACCGCTTCAGCATGCCCGGCGGCGGCAGCGAGCGGCGGAACACGGTGTGCAGGCCGGAGGCGCCGGCGGCGTGGCGTGGCGCGGCGAGGTCCTTCTTGCGGCCCAGCGTATATATCTCGATCAGGCGCCACAGCACGCCCAGGAGAAAAATTCCCACGGCGATATCGAGGCCGGTGCCACGCACCCAGGTCAGAAATTGCAGATCGTTCATGCTTATTTCTCCAAATCGGCCAGCGTGATCGGTTGATGCGCCTTCTTGGCGGCACCCTTCTTGGCACGGTTGGCGAAGCTCACCGCCACGCCCGCACCCGCGCCCACCACCGCAGCGGCTGCGGCGAGCTTGAGCGGATCGGCCGGCACCGACAGCGCCTTGTAGAAGCCGCCGGCGTCCCAGAAATCGGGTTCGGAGCAGCCCAGGCAGCCGTGCCCGGATTCCACCGGCCACGAGGTGCCGCCGTTCCATTTCACGGTGGCGCAGGCGTTGTAGGTCACCGGGCCCTTGCAGCCCAGCTCGAACAGGCACCAGCCGCGGCGCGCGCCC
This sequence comes from Gammaproteobacteria bacterium, assembly GCA_018820765.1. Taxonomy (GTDB): domain Bacteria; phylum Pseudomonadota; class Gammaproteobacteria; order Burkholderiales; family Thiobacillaceae; genus Thiobacillus. The sequence continues at coordinate 96,963 of JAHJNN010000015.1, read as the reverse complement.
TCGTCGTCGAAGGTCTTGGCGAACTTGCCCTGGTCGTAGAACGGGCGGCGGTAGCAGCGGTCGTGGATGGTTTCGCCGAAGAAGGCTTTGGGCCGGCCCTTGGCGTCGAGTTCGGGCAGGCTGCCGAAGGTGAGGTAATGCGCCAGCACGCCGGTCATCACCACCGGAATCGGCGGGCAGCCGGGAATGTTGACGATGGGCTTGTCCTTGATGATGTCGGACACCGACACCGCGCCGGTCGGGTTCGGGTTGGCTTTCGGGATGCCGCCGTAGGATGCGCAGGTGCCCACGGCGATGATGGCGGCCGCGCCTTTGGCTGCCTGCTGCAGGTGATCGACGAAGCTGTGTCCCCCGTGAGTGCCGTACCCCGGATCGCCCATGGGGATCGAGCCGTCCACCACGAGGAGGTACTTGCCGTCGTTCTCCAGCATCGCGTTGCGCAGGGCTTCCTCGGCCTGGTGGCCGGCTGCGGCCATGATCGTCACCTGATAGTCGAGCGAGATCATGTCGAAGATCATGCCTTCCAGTGTGGGCGAATGCGAACGCGTGATCGACTCGGTGCAGCCGGTGCATTCCTGAAACGGCAGCCAGATCACCGACGGCCGCCGGGCCGCGGCCATCGCCTCGGCCATGGCGCGTCCCGCCGAAGGCGGCAAGGCCATCATCGAGGCCAGGGTGGCGCAGTACTTGAGGAAAGTGCGGCGAGTGACGCCTTGCCGCGCGAGTGTGTCGATCAACGGACCCTGCATGATGCTAGCCTCCTGACGTAAAAGACCACAGCTCAATACACGACAGCGCTCAACTCACCTTAGAGGTCGGAAATCATCAACTCAAGATTTTCCAGACCGATCGCCACATCCTGGGGATGGGCCTTCACCAGTTCGGGCACGAAGGCCACCTCGATGAACTGCGAGGTGACCGCGCCCTGCTCGTTGCGATGCGTCACCCACCAGATTCCGGGGCAGGCGGTTTCGTTCAGGGTGGATTCGCCGCTGGCCTGCAGGGTGACGGCAATCTCGCCCGCCCCCAGTTTCTCGTGCAGCCAGTCGAGATCGGTGGGCGTGAGCGGCAAGGCGGACAGGTCGATGGCGGAGGATTCGCCGGTCTCCAGCAGGCGTTTCACCTGTTCGGCCAGTTCGCGCAGCAAAGGCGGCGCATTGCCGGTCAGGCCGGGTTCGCCCGCGGGCGGGGTGATGACGTGAATGGGGATGGCGTCAAGCGACATGCCACGCCCGGATCTGTTCGACGATGGCCGCACAGGCGGAGGGAATGGCGGCGGCGACGGCCGGGGTGGGCTGCTCGCCCCAGTCGATGACATCGGGCCGGATCGCCAGCATCGCCCGTTTTTCCGGCCAGTGGCCGGCCAGCAGTGCGATGGCACGCAGATCGGTCAGCCCCACTTCATGCACCGTGGACTTGCGATTGCTCATCAGGAATGCGTCCATCTCCTCCCCTTCCAGCAACACCCACTCGCCCGGCCTGGTTTTGATATGGGCGGCATCGACGACGATCAGCGCATCGGCGTCCTCGATCGGTCCCGCCAGGGTGAACGACAGCGTGCCGCCGTCGAGCAGGGTCACATCCGGCCAGTCCGCCAGCTCGGGTTCGAGCGCCTGCAGCACATGAATGCCGATGCCTTCGTCCGTGAGCAGGGTGTTGCCGATACCGAGCACGAGCGTTTTCATGGATTCAATCTAGCAGCAGGCAATTCGAATAACAACCAAGTCATTCGCTCAAGCATCTGTTTATCCATTATGTTTTTGTAATATTCCCGTCCCGGGCGCGGGCCCGGCAAATCACATATACTGGTTTGAGTACAGGTTCCGGTTGCCGCTCATGTGCCTTGCCATTCCAATGCAGATCGAATCGATCGACGGCTACACCGCCCGCTGCCAGGCCAAGGGCGTGTGGCGCGACGTCAGCCTGTTCATGATGCAGGATGCGCCGCCCGCGGTCGGCGACTTCATCATGGTGCACGTCGGCTATGCCATCCAGAAAGTCACCGAGTCCGACGCCCGCACCACCTGGGAGCTGCTGGACCAGATCCTGGAGGAGTCCGGTGCATGAACTGGCCGTCGCCCAGGCGCTCGTCGAACAGGTGGACGCCGTGATCGATCAGCACAACGCGACGCAAGCGAGCCGCATCCGCGTGCGCATCGGCCCGCTCGCCGGCATCGTTCCCGAACTCCTGGCCAGCGCCTTTCCGCTCGCCGCCGCCGGCAGCCGCATGGAGCACGCCGAACTCGATCTCGTCGACGCGCCGATCCAGGTGCGCTGCCAGGCCTGCGGCGCCGAAACCGACGCCGCGATGAACCGCCTGATCTGCGGCGCCTGCGGCGACTGGCACACCCGCATCATCAGCGGCGACGAACTCCTGCTCGAAAGCGTCGAACTCGAAACCGTCCCCTCCCTGACCCCTGAATCCTGACCCCTGACCCCTGACCCCTGACCCCTGAACAATGTGTGACACCTGCGGCTGCAACCTCACCCCCGGCAACACGCACCTCGCGTACAAGCCCGTCGCCAAGGGCGCGACCGCGGTGTCGGTGCTGAAAGGCCTTCTGCAAAAGAACGACGACCAGGCCGCGCACAACCGCGAACACTTCGACCGCCGCGGCATGCTCGCGATCAACCTGATGTCCTCGCCCGGCTCCGGCAAGACTGCGTTGCTGGAAGCCACGCTGGTCGCGCTGAAGGACGAATTCACCTGCGCCGTGATCGAGGGCGACCTCGAAACCGAGAACGACGCCGAACGCATCCGCGCGAAAGGCGTGCAGGCGCACCAGATCGTCACCGGCACCGCCTGCCACCTCGACGCCCACCTGGTTCACGACGCGCTGCATCACATGAACCTCGACGGTGTCGACCTGCTCTTCATCGAGAACGTCGGCAACCTGGTGTGCCCCGCCAGCTTCGACCTCGGCCAGCATCTCAACGTCACCCTGCTCTCGGTCACCGAGGGCGACGACAAGCCGGCCAAGTATCCGGTGATGTTCCGTGCCGCCGATGCCATGCTCCTGACCAAGACCGACCTGCTGGCCGTGCTCGACGACTTCGATCCGGACCAGGCCGAAGCGCACTTACGCAATCTCGCCAACCCGGCGCCGGTGATGCGCCTGTCGGCGCGCAAGGATCTGGGCATGGACGCGTGGCTGACCTGGCTGCGCGAACAACTCGCCGCCCAGCGCGCCCGCGTGGCGCTCGGCCAATCGCGCCGCCCGGCGATCCAGTCCGACGGCATGAAGTATCACCGCGTTACCGCATAAAGGGAGGCCACCATGGACAACGCCCGCGCCTGGCTGGAGAAAATCCACGCCCTCGGATTCGACCGCACGGTGAAGATCATGAACGTGTGCGGCGGCCACGAGCGCTCGATCACCCAGGCCGGCCTGCGCGGCGCCTTGCCGAAGTGGGTCGAGCTGGTGCCCGGTCCCGGCTGCCCGGTGTGCGTATGCCCGGAAGAGGACGTCTACCAGGCCATGCAGCTGGCACTGCAGGACAAGGTCATCCTGGTTGCCTTCGGCGACATGCTGCGGGTGCCGGTGAACGTGAAGAAGGGCGAGGTGCGTTCGCTCGCCGAGGCGCAGGCGGCCGGTGCCGACGTGCGGCCGATCGCCAGCCCGCTCGATGCCCGCAAGATTGCGCTGGAGAATCCGGATCGCGCGGTGGTGTTCTTCGCCGCCGGCTTCGAGACCACCACTGCGCCGGTGGCGGCGATGCTGGCGGAAGGCATTCCCGGCAATCTCAGCGTCCTGCTGTCCGGCCGGCTGACCTGGCCGGCGGTGGCCATGCTGCTGGAGTCCGGCAGCCCCGGCTTCGAGGCGCTGGTCGCACCCGGCCACGTCTCCACCGTGATGGGCCCGCAGGAATGGGCCTTCGTCGTCGACCGCCACGAGATTCCCGCCGCGGTGGCGGGCTTCGGTCCGGAGTCGCTGCTGGCGTCGTTCTATTCCGTGCTGCGGCAGCTGAAAAGCGAGGAGTGCTTCCTCGACAACTGCTACCAGGAAGTCGCCCACCCCGACGGCAATCCCACCGCACGCCGCATGCTCAGCGAAACGCTCGACATCGTCGATGCCAACTGGCGCGGCATCGGCATCATCCCGCGCTCGGGCTTTGCGCTGAAACCCGCCTTCGCCCGGCACGATGCGCGTCAGCTCTTCCCCGACCACGCCGACCCCGGCCGCCGCCGCGCCGGCGAAATGCCGCCCGGCTGCGACTGCGCGCAAGTGGTGCTCGGCAAGATATATCCCAACCAGTGCCGCATCTACGGCAAGGCCTGCACTCCGCGCAACCCGGTCGGCCCCTGCATGGTGTCGGACGAAGGCGCCTGCCGCATCTGGTGGGCAAGCGGCGTGCGTGTTGCCGTCGATGCCTGAAACGCGGCAGGCTGCCACCGCTCAGCGCATCACCATCAGCGGCCGGGTGCAGGGCGTGGGCTTCCGGCCCTTCGTCTACCGCCTCGCGCACCAGCACCAGATCAAGGGATGGGTGCGCAACGTCAACGGCGCGGTGGAAATCCATGCCGAAGGCAGGCCCGCACAGCTTCTGCGGTTCAGCGACGCGCTGTTGAGCAAGGCGCCGCCGCTGTCGGCGCCCGGCCCGCTTGCCGTTTCCGATTGCGCGGCCGAGCAGCACCGGGACTTTTCCATCCGCGACAGCCTGGCCGCCAGCGCCGCCGACGTTCATCTCCCGGCCGACGGTTTCGTCTGCGCCGACTGCCTCGCCGAGCTGCACGACCCGGCCAACCGCCGCCACCGCTATCCCTTCATCAATTGCACCCAGTGCGGCCCGCGCTACACGCTGATCACCGCCCTGCCCTACGACCGCCCGAATACGGCCATGCGCGACTTCGCGCTGTGCCCGGACTGCCGGCAGGAATACGAGAACCCGCTCGACCGCCGTTTTCATGCCGAACCGATCGCCTGCCCGGTATGCGGCCCGCATTTGCAGTTCGTTTCAGGCGAAGAAACGCACGATGATGACGAGGCCGCGCTCGCCGCCGCCGTCGCCTCGCTGCGTGCCGGAAAAATCGTCGCAGTCAAAGGCGTCGGCGGCTATCACCTCATGTGCGATGCGACCAACGACGAAGCCATCGCCACCCTGCGCGCCCGTAAGCCGCGCCCAGCCAAGCCGCTGGCGGTGATGCTGCGCGATCTCGACGCCTTGCGTGCGGTCGTGCACACCACGCCGGAACTGGAACGTTTTCTCGCCTCACCTGAACGCCCCATCGTGCTGCTGCCGAAACGCGCCGATGCGCCGCTGTCCGGATCCATCGCCCCCGGCCTCGCGGAAATCGGCTGCCTGCTGCCCTACTCGCCGCTGCACGACCTGCTGTTGAACGACTTCGGCGGTCCGCTGGTGGCCACCTCGGGCAATCTTTCCGGCGAGCCTGTGCTGACCGACAACCGCGAGGCACACATCCGCCTCGCCCATATCGCCGACGCCTTCCTGCATCACGACCGCCCCATCGTGCGGCCGGCCGACGACCCGGTGTATCGCGTCATTGCCGGCGTGCCTCGGCCGCTGCGCCTGGGGCGCGGCAACGCGCCGCTGGAGCTCGAACTGCCCGCTTCGCTGCCGGAACCTGTGCTCGCGCTCGGCAGCCATATGAAGAACACGCTCTGCCTCGCCTGGGGCCAGCGCGCCGTCGTCCTGCCACACATCGGCGAGCTCGACAACGTGCGCAGCCTTGATACGCTGGTACAGGTGGCGGCCGACCTGCAGCGCCTGTACCAGGTGCACGCGACCCGATTGCTGGTGGACCGGCATCCCGGTTACGGCTATCGCCGCCATGCCCGCGACAGCCAATTGCCCCTGACTGAGGTCTGGCATCACCACGCCCATGCCTCGGCGCTGGCGTGGGAATTTCCCGAGGCGAAGGAATGGATCGTGTTCGCCTGGGACGGCGTCGGCCTCGGCGAGGATCAGACCCAGTGGGGCGGCGAAGCCTTCACCGGCGCGCCTGGCCGCTGGCGACACGCCGCTTCGTTCAGACCCTTCCGCCTGCCCGGCGGCGACAAGGTCGGGCGCGAGCCGTGGCGTGCCGCTGCGGCCTTGTTGTGGGAGACCGGCCAGGCCGCGCCCTTCGCCCCCGAGCCGCTGCATCAGGCGTGGTCGGCCCGGCTCAACAGCCCGGCCAGTTCGTCGGTCGGCCGCCTGTTCGATGCGGCGGCGGCGCTGTGCGGCGTGTGCACCCACGCCAGTTTCGAAGGCGAAGGCCCGATGCGGCTGGAGGCCATTGTGCCCTTGAGGGCCGCCGCGGCAACAAGCGAAGCCACCCTGCTGCCGCTCGAACGCGATCCGCTTGGCGTGTGGCGCACCGATTGGGCGCCGCTGCTGCCGATGCTCGCCGACACCGCTCGCCCCGTCGCGGAGCGCGCAGCCCGCTTTCATCTCAGCCTGGCGCAGGCGCTGGTCGACCAGGCGCAACTGCTGCGCGCGCAAACCGGCATTCGCTCCGTCGGCCTCACCGGCGGCGTGTTCCAGAACCGGCTGCTCGCCGAAGCCGCGATTCGCCTGTTTGAGGCCGCAGGCTTCGACGTCTGCCTGCCGCGACGACTTCCGGTGAACGATGCCGGGTTAAGCTTCGGCCAAGTCATCGAATTCCTCCACCAATAAGAAACCTCATGGACGACACCCGCATCCTCCTCGCGCACGGCAACGGCGGCCGCCTGATGCGCGAACTCATCACCGACATCTTTGCCCGCCACCTCGGCAACCCGCTGCTCGACACCGACGCCGACGCCGTCGCGCTGCCGCATGTGGACGGCGACATCATGGTCACCACCGACGGCTTCACCGTCGAGCCGCTCGATTTTCCCGGCGGCGACATCGGCTCGCTGGCGGTGCACGGCGTGGTCAACGACCTGGCGGTGGCCGGGGCCGATCCGCTCTATTTCACCGTGTCCGCACTCATCGAGGAAGGCCTGGAAATCTCGGCGCTCAACCGTTACATCACCAGCTTTGCGCGGGCCGCGCGCCAGAACCACGTCGCCGTGGTGGCGGGCGACACCAAGGTGGTGCGCCGCGGCGAAGGCAGCGGGCTGTATCTGTCGGTCACCGGCATCGGCGTGCGGCGCGCGGGCGCGCAGCTGGCGATGAACCGCATCGTGCCGGGCGACGTAGTGCTGGTATCCGGCCCGGTCGGCGATCATGGCATCGCGGTGATGCTGGCGCGCGAGCAGTTCGGCCTGTCCGGCGAGCTGCGCTCCGATTCGGCCTCGGTGCTGCCCTTGACGCGCGCCATCCGCGACTTTCCCGATCTCAAATTCATGCGCGACCCGACACGCGGCGGACTCGCCACCGTCGCCCACGAAATCGCGCGCGCCAGCGGCCACAGCGTCGCGCTCGAGCAGAACGCGGTGCCGCTGCGCCCGGAAGTCGTGTCGGTGTGCGAAATGCTGGGCTACGACCCCTACTTCCTCGCCTGCGAAGGCCGCGTCGTCGCCGTCGCCGATCCCTACGCCGCCAACGAACTGCTCACCCGCTGGCATGCCCTGCCCGAAGGCCGCGGCGCCTGCATCATCGGCCGCATCGAAACCGGGGGCGGACGCGTAATCCTGGAAACCAGCCTCGGCGGCCGCCGCGTGCTGGACGAACTGGAAGACGATCCGCTGCCGCGGATCTGTTGAGGATGTACAGACTCTGCGGCCCATGCATGTTGCAACATTGCCGCGATTGACGAATTCAACGACTCTCGATTAGAGTCCAGCCCAACATCACGGCCCGCGCAACGCACGCGAGCCGACCTTGCGGAAGAACAAATAACTCAAAGCAACACGCGAAGGGAGAGGGAACCATGTCGAATGGGATGCGTTCGTGCGCGCAAGGCGCATGTGAGGTAGTGATTGCGCTGCAGCTTGTCCTGGCGTTCTGCCATAAGAAACTTGGCTTGCTGAATAAGCGTGTGTCGACGCAGCGCCCGGCGCCAAAACTGAAGGCGGGGGGCAAAAGGCATGAACTGACCCTGGCTGCCCTGGGTTTGGCGGGTTTATTGCTCGGTTTTATCCCCGCTTTCGCAAATGCGGGGACTTACTGCACGACCGCATACCCTCGCTCTACGGGATTCAATGGCACCCCCTACTCTCGCTGCGGATTTGCTGGAATAGCTGAGGCTGCAGAATGGGGATATACGAATACAGGTTTTCCTGAGTTTCAACCAGGCACTGTTGGGTTCGGGGGTGCCATGATTTACCGTCAAGGCAACTGCGAGACGTATTTTCCTCAGTCTTGTGCAACAGATTATTTTTGGGCGTATACGTACAAAGGGAATGGCCCGTATCCCTATTACTCGATTGACTATTCTTCAGACAGCACAGAAAAAAATCTCGGCGATGGCGGAAGTGGAGCGGGTTGTTCTGGGAACCCGATAAGTCTCGCTACGAAGAGTAAGTTTGCTTACGAACAGGACTACAAGGATAGGCAGCTAAACTTTCAAAGATATTTCAATAGCTCAAATTTCTTTTTTGGCGTGAGGTCGTTTGGATGGCAGTGGGCTGGCTCTTACACAAGCTCCGTTAATTTGGAGATATTGGGAGTTAAACGCTATGTAAATGTCCGTAGAAACGATGCCAGAATAATTGGCTTTATTTCAAGCAACTTGGACTGGCTCCCCGATGCCGACATCGTCGATCGTCTGCTCGAACTCAAAGACGCAAATGGCGCCCGCACTGGCTGGCGCTACACCGTTGCGGTGGATGACTCGCTTGAAACCTACTCCGCCGCTGGCAGGTTGCTGACCATCGCCGACCGCAGCGGCCGCACCCAGACCCTGGCTTATGACGTGTCTTCAGTATTTGGCGGCGACGACGACCCCGAAACCCTCGACACCGTCACCGACGACAGCGGCCGCCAGCTGCGCTTCGGTTACGACGCATACAAACGCATCGCCACCGTCACCGACCCCGCCGGCGGCCTCATCACCTACGGCTACGATGCCCAGAGCAACCTCGTCTCCGTCACCTATCCCGACGGCCGCAGCAAGGCCTACCACTACAACGAACCCGAGAACACTTCCGGCGCCGACCTGCCGCATGCGCTGACCGGCATCACCGACGAGAACGGCGACCGTTACGCCACGTACCAGTACCAGGCCGACGGCAAAGCCATCGCCACCGGCCACGCCAACGGCGCCGACCTGCACACGCTCGCCTACAACCCCGACGGCAGCACCACCGTCACCGATCCCCTCGGCACCCAGCGCACCCACAACTTCACTACCATCCTCGGCGTCGTCAAAAGCACCGGCCAGTCGCAGCCCGGCGGTTCCGGCTGCGGTCCGGCGTCGTCTGCCACCACCTATGACGCCAACGGCAACGTCGCTAGCCGCGCCGACTTCAACGGCCACCAGACCTGCTACGCCTACGACCTGACGCGCAATCTCGAAACCGCGCGCGTCGAAGGCCTGGCATCCGGCAGCGTCTGTCCGGCGAATCTCGCCACCTACACCCCCGCGCCCAACACCGCCGAGCGCAAGATACTCACCGAGTGGCACCCCAGCTTCCGCCTGCCGGTCAAGGTCACCGAAGCCGGCCGCGAAACCAGCACGGTCTACGACACCCGCGGCAACGTCACCAGCCGCAGCCTCAAGGACACCGCAAGCGGTCAAACCCGCACCTGGACGACCACCTACACCTATCACGCCACTATTCCCGGCGTCCTCGTCCAGAAAATCGACAACGGCCCGCGCACCGACGTATCGGACATCACCACCACCGACTACTACGCCCCCGACGAGAACTGCACAGGCGGCCACTTCGGCTGCCGCGGCCAGGTCCGGCAGGTCACCAATGCCCTCGGCCATATCACCCGCTACGACGAATACGACCCCCACGGACGCGTGCTCAGGACAACCGACCCCAACGGCCTCGTCACCACCTTCATCTACAGCCCGCGCGGCTGGCTCCTGAGCCGCAGCATCGGCACCGAGACCACGAGCTTCGACTACGATGGCGTCGGCCAACTGACCCGGCTTACCCGTCCCGACGGCAGCTACGTCGGCTTCGAATACGACCCTGCCCACCGCCTCACCGCCATCGTCCAGCAAGACGGCAGCCGCCTCACCTACACCCTGGACGCTGCCGGTAACCGGATTCAGGAAGACATCACCGGCCCCGCCGGCGGCACCGTCTACTACACCCACCGCCGCAGCTTCGACGCCCTCGGCCGCCTGTGGCAGGACATCGGCGCCTACAACCAGACCGTCACCTACGAATATGACGCCCAGGGCAACATGAAGCAGATCGACGGCGCCCGCACCGACGTCGCCGACCTCACCCGCCACAGCTACGATCCGCTCGACCGCCTCACGCAAACCCTCAACGCCGACAGCGGAATCGAGCAATACACGATCAATGCGCTCGACCAGACCACCCGCGTCGTCGACCCCGCCAGCCAGGCCACCCAGCACACCGTCAACGCCTTGGGCGACGTCACCCAGACCGTCAGCGCCGACACCGGCACCACCACGCGGACCTACGATGAAGCCGGCAATCTCAAGACCGAGCGTGACGCCCGCGGCGTCACAGTCACCTACACCTGGGATGCGCTGAACCGGCTGACAAGTAAGCAAAGCTCGGATGCCGCCACGCCCGCGTATCAGTATTTCTACGACGAATGCGGTGCAGGGCGCTTGTGCCGGACGTTGCGTACGCTGAACAGCTACGTCATGTACGACCAGTACTTCAGGTACGACCAGCAGGGACGTATTACCTACAAGCTGGATTCCAGCGGGACGGCAGCTTTTACTTCCTATGCCTACCGTCCCGGCGGCCAGATCGGGACGGTGTATTACCCCACCAACCGCAGCGTCACCTACAGCTACGATCCCCAGGGCCGCATCAGCCAGGTTGCCACCCAGCCCCGGAGCGGCACCCCCGTCACCGTGCTCGCCGGCAACTTCGTCCACGGCTACCCCTTCGCCGGCCCGCAGAGCTTCCAGTACGGCAACGGCCAGTCGTTCAACCAGAGCCGCGACCAGGACTACCGTCCCGCCACCGCGGTCGACGGCCCCTATCAGAAGACCTACAGCCACGACCCCGCCGGCAACGTCGCCAGCCTCACCGACATCGGCAGCACCGTGCTCAGCTACAGCTACGACAGCAGCGGGCGGCTGACCGGCGCCACCGACACCGCCGCCGGCAGCTTCGGCATCCTGGGCTACAGCTACGACCCGAACGGCAACCGTCTCGCAGAAACCCGCAACGCCAGCACCCTGCCCTACGTCTACAGCCCGCCCAACTGGCTCTACCAGAAAGGCAGCGACACCCGCACCAAAACCGCCAGCGGCAACACCGCATCCAGCACCGCCATCGGCAGCTTCACCTACGACGGCTTCAACCGCCTCGCCACCAGCGTCACCGCAGCCGAGACCACCACCTACACCTACAACGCGCTGGGCGAGCGCATCAAGAAAATCAACCAGAACGGCCTCTCCACCGTCTTCCACTACGGCCCCAACGGCGAACTGCTGTATGAACAGGACGCCAACGGCAACACCAAGGTCTACGTCTGGCTGGAAGGAAGGCCGCTGGCGCGGATCGATAACGACGCGCAGATTTATTACTACCACGTCGACCATCTGGGGACGCCGCAGGCGATGACCGATGCGGTGGGAACAACCGTATGGAAGGCGGACTATGAGCCGTTCGGCAAGGCGACGGTGAAGATCAACACTGTCGAGAACAACCTCAGATTCCCGGGGCAGTACTACGACCGGGAGACGGGGCTGCATTACAACTACTTCAGGGATTATGACCCAACGACGGGGCGGTATGTTGAGGCGGATCCGATTGGGTTGGAGGGGGGGATGAATCTCTACAGCTATGCCGGGGGAAATCCGCTGGGCTTTGTAGATCCTCTTGGATTGTGGTCAATCAGTTTTGAGGGCTACGTTGGACTGGGCGGCGGAATAATATTTGGGCGGGACTCAAACACTGGGCAGCCATTTATAACGTTACGTGGGGGCTATGGAATCGGTGGCGGCTTTGAATATGACCCATTAGCAACCAGGCCAGGGTCGGAAGAATGCAACCCAGGTCAAGAGAGCAATCCAAGCGGCGAGGCAATAGGCTTATTCGGCAAGGTCGGTGGAAGATTAGGTCCTGTGAAAGGCGGCCTGAGTGCCAATGCGGGATTACAGAATGGTGCATCTGCTTTTCCCGTTAATCCATATGGCTCTTTTGTGAAGCCAAAAATTTCATTTACCAATAGAGGAACCGGTATTAGCGCGAGTGCTGCAGCTGGGGCTGAATTTACGATCTACGGAAAAGGAAGTTGTGGTTGCCCCAAATAAGCTTGTTATGTTGAAGAGAGAAATTTATGAATAGACTGAAGGCCCGACACAGTTTAGTGAAAATTGCATTGACGATTCTCGTCATAGCTCTAGGGACATATCTGGTTGGATATTTTTCTTCAAGAAATAGCGATGCCTTTGGTGTGGCACGGCGCTTCATCATGGAATCCCCTATGGTTCAAACAAAGCTTGGGACAGTGACCGAGGTGCAGCTTACCCCCTTTGGGTATGAGCTTGAATTCGCCGGATCAAGCGGTTCGGCCGATTTCGAATTCAACGTGAAAAGCTCAACAGCTAGGGGTAAGGCACACATCAAACTCAAAAAAGATTTTGGTGAATGGAAAGTCACAGAGGCAAGATTATTTGCTGCTGGGCAAGAGGTGTCTCTAATGCCGTAATCTCAGCATGCGGCCGATCTTTGACCTAATCTGATATTCGGAAACACCAAACAGACCATGGGCGAGCCAACCCATGGTTTTTTCTGTTCAGGGGGATGAAAAAGCATGCCACGAGTTGTGGCACGCCTTCCTTTTTGCCTCCGTGTTCCCCCTTCATCCGCTTTTACGCACACACAGGGAGATTGCCGATGGACGTATTAAAGGATCGCATCAAGCACATCGTGGTTTTGATGCTGGAGAATCGCTCGCTGGATCAAGTGCTCGGCTGTCTCTACGACGAAGTCAAGAACCCGCCGCCGCACACGATCCCGAAGGCGGCGACTGCCTTCTACGATGGCGTGCTGAAAAATGGGGCCATCAAGAAGGAATGCACGAATACCTACACCTACTACAAGGGCACCAAAAGCAAAACGGTGCCGCTCACGCTGATCCCCTGCAGTGAAATCGAGCAGGGCGCGCCGGCCTACGATCCGGCGGAGCCTTATCTGGACGTCAACCAGCAGCTCTACGGCAGCGAAGCCGGCCCGGCTCAGGGACAAACGGCAAGCATGAGCGGATTCGTGCAGAACTTCTACGACAAGAAGTGCTACACCACGTCCGAAGAAGCCACGGTGGAAAGCATCATGAAGTGCTATGGTCCGGACCAACTGCCGGTGCTCTATTCGCTGGCGCGTCACTATGCGGTGTCGGACCGATGGTTTTCCTCGGTTCCCACCCAGACCAATTCCAACCGCGCATTCCTGCTCTGCGGCACCTCGCTGGGACGGACCGACAACATGGGATTCGAGGACACGCTGAAGGGAAAGGATTCGTTTGCGACCCAGACCATTTTCAACGTGCTCGACGCGAACGAACCGCCCGTCAGCTGGGCGGTTTTCTACAAGGACAAATACCCGATCTCCGAGGCGCTGGCCAAACAGCACCCGGATGTATGCGCGCTCGCCAAGCAACTGGGGCTGCCCTGCCCGAGCCCGACCTGCTACACCCAGCTGACGTTCCCGAAAATACCGAACCGTGCCGGGTCGTTTCTCCGGATCGAAACCGATTTCAAAAACCTGGTGAAGACGGGAGACCTGCCCGAATTCAGTTTTCTTGAACCGGGAAGCTGGGGCGGTGACATCGAGTACAAAGGCTACGAGCTGAAGCGCGTTGCTGGCGACGACTACCACCCGCCCGGCCCGCTGGTGCGCGGCGAACGTTTTCTCGCCGACGTCTACCAGACCCTCGCATCGAATCCCGACGTCTGGAACACAACCCTGCTGGTGGTGACGTTCGATGAGCACGGCGGCACCTACGACCACGTGCCGCCGCCTTGGGGTGCGGCCGACCCGGACGGACGCCGGAACAAGGAATACGGCCACGACTTCGCCTTCGACCGGTTCGGCGTGCGCGTGCCTGCGCTGCTCATCTCCCCCTGGATCGAGAAGGGAACGGTGTTCCGCTCCGAAACCGGCGTGCCCTACGACCATACTTCGATCATTGCCACGGTGCTGAAATGGAAGGGCATCAACCCAGGAACGACAGTCAAGCCGCTGCTCGGCAAGCGCGTGTTGGCGGCGCCGCTGTTCGACAACGTGCTGACGCTCGACGCGGCGCGCACCGACACGCTCGATCTGCCGATCAATATGCTCGATCATCTTCCGCCATGTATGAAGGCAGGACACGGCGGAAGATGGGACGGCTCGCCGAACGGCGCTGACGGCACCTGGATCAGCCTCAACAAACTCTCCGGAAAACCGGTCGTGCAGGCGCTTGGCCGGACCGAACTGCATCTCTCAGGTCCCTACGATTTCATCGATCCCCTGCACCCATTGGGCCCCACGAAGGGAACGATCGACCTGCACGTCTGGCAATTGAGCGGCGACAATCGCTGCCAGCTGCGCTTCTCGATCATGGGGGATCTTGCAAAGGAATACTTCGGCACTCCGCATTTCGATACGGGCGCCGTCACCGCCACCTATGCTGCGCAGGGCGACGGCAGCATCGTGTACCGCGTGGCCGGCGCGACCGTGACGCAAAGGCCCTTCAAAAGCCGCTCGGGGCCGATCGCATGGTATGCCGGGGTGGAGTTCGACTTCAGCTTGCCGGGGGGAAAGCAATACCACCTGTGCTTCGAGGACATGGATGCCTAGTGTCGTGAATCAGAAATAGCGGGACAAATAAAACGGATGGATTTTTCCGCAGAGCAAGGCGCGGGGGGCGACATAGTTCGGCCTAGGGCAACGACGAGCAACGCCGCCATGCGGAAATAGACGCCGTTTTATGTTTCGATATTTCTGATTCATGACACTAGGGCTGCGCCTCATGTCCGGACGGCCGCACAACACCCCCCGCCACTACGGCCCCAACGGCGAACTGCTCTACGAGCGCGACGCCAACGGCAACACCAGGGTCTACGTCTGGCTGGAAGGAAGGCCGCTGGCGCGGATCGACAACGACGCGCAGATTTACTACTACCACGTCGATCATCTGGGGACGCCGCAGGCGATGACGAATGCCGCAGGAACAACGGTATGGAAGGCCGACTACGAGCCGTTCGGCAAGGCGACGGTCAGGGTCAATACTGTCGAGAACTACCTGAGATTCCCCGGGCAGTACTATGACCGGGAGACGGGGCTGTCACTCGGCCTTCTGAAGTCCTTGCGTGCGCGTTCAACTTCGGCTCGAATCACGCAGCCCTCGACATGATCGTTGATCAACCCCATTGCCTGCATGAAGGCATATACCGTGGTCGGCCCGACAAATTTCCACCCCTGTTTCTTCAGGTTTTTTGACAGGGCAAGCGATTCCGCTGAGGTTGATACGGTCTGCGGTTTGGCAATTTGCTTCACGTCAGGTTCGTAACGCCATATGAACGCGGCCAGCGAGCCTTCCCGCAGTACCAGTTCCTTTGCCTGTCGCGCATTGTTGATAACGGCCTCTATTTTCCCGCGATGGCGAACGATACCCCCATCCTGAAGCAGACGATCAACGTCGCCTTCGTTGAAGTTCGCGATCTTGTCAAAGTCAAAATTACAGAAGGCGCGACGGAAATTCTCACGCTTGGCAAGGATGGTGCGCCAGCTCAGTCCAGACTGAAAGCCTTCCAGGCTCAATTTTTCGAATAGGCGATGATCGTCGCTCACCGGAAAACCCCATTCGGTATCGTGGTAGGCGAGAAACTCCGGCGCAGCACCGCACCAGCGGCAGCGAGATTTACCATCCGAGCCCTGTATCGTCGTGCTCAACTCACCACTCCTTATACCAACATTGGGGACGGTTTCTCAACCCACAAGAAACTTCAATCGTTCATCGACTTTTGACGGCGTGATTTCAAGAATTTCCGCGCTGACAACATTTGCCTCGACAAACGGATCTGTGTTCACTCTGTGTTGAAGGTCGGATAACGAAATGTTGTTTGTCACAATTGACCCGCCCAAATTGGGCTGAAGGCTACCCGCCAACAAAAATACACCGTCGTCAAAACCCCGCTTGATCCATTCGTTGTGGCCTTCCATGAACTCTTTGGCCCGGCCTTTGTTGTCCGAAAACTTGAGCAGAACGACAAACATCAGACTCACTCCTTTCAGCTTTAGTGGGATAGATTTTCGGCTGACGCGGCACTCTTGGTGCATGAATCCAGCCAGTCGTTCATCAGCTTTACCTCTTGTTTGATGAACTTCTCGTCGTGAAATGCATTGGCCAGCGTCGCGACACCTTGGCTGCGAGCGAGTAGGTGCATCGCAAGCGTGTCAGCGTCTGTCTTGCAGCCGAGCAGCGTGAATTGCTGGCGTAGCCAAGTTCGAAACAGCGTGAATAGCTTGTTCGCGTCGGCTTGCGAGGCATGATTCAATTTTGCAAGCTCTGTGCAGAGGGTGCCCACCGGGCAGCCGTGACGTTTAATGTAAGCCCGGTTGGCAATCAGGATTTTAATGAAGCTGCGGATGCGATCCGCAGGTTGCTTCCCTTCGCGTTCCCACTGGTCGAGCATCGCCCGGGTATTGTTCAAACGAACACCGATTACTGCGTCCAGTATTTCATCCTTGGATTTGAAGTGGTAGTAAAAATTGCCACGGGCTATTCCTACTGCGTCAGCAATGTGCGCGAATGAGGTGTGTTCGTAACCTTGTTGATAGAACAATTGATCGGCGGCTTCAACAATGTGATCGCGGGTCGTCTTCTCGTTCATGGCTGTCCCCACTCAGGTTTCCTCGTTACGGTAAAAAGGGTAGTCGGTATAGCCAGTTTCACCGCCGCCATAGAACGTGGATGGATCGGCCTCGTTCAAGGAAAGATTTTCCCGATACCGGCGTACCAAGTCTGGATTGGCCAGGAACGGAACGCCGAAGGCGACCAGATCCGCAGCGCCGCTATTTATCGCCGCCTCTGAAGACAAGAAGACCTCCCTGGCTTGGCACAGCCTCTGCAAGACAATTGTCCTACTCCGAATACAAAGTAGGACGATTGTCTTACATCGTCAAGCCCCGGATACGAGATGTTGAGTTTCGACACGCACCACCCACCTAGGCTTGCCCACGGTGGTAGGCTTGAACACTCAAGAAATTCACCCATAGCCGCGTGCAGATCCCGGAACCCCTCGCTCAAATCTCGCAGGCCCTGCGTTACGAAAAGAACCAGGCCGTTTTCCGCGCGGGCGATCCGGCCGATGTGGTCTTCCGGGTCATGGCGGGCGAGGTGCATCTGCTGCGCCGTGCGCCGGATGGCACGGCGATCGTGATCCATCGTGCCCGCACGGGCGACTTTTTTGCCGAGGCGAGCCTGTTCAGCGAGCGCTATCACTGTGATGCCATCTGCGTGCGGCCCTGCCGCTGTCTGCGCCTACCGGCCGATGCCCTGCGTCAGGCCATCGCGAACGACCCCGGCTTCGCCCTGGAATGGATTACCGCCTTGTCGCGCAATCTGCGGCGCCAGCGTGCGGCCCAGGAACGCCTGGCGCTGAAGGGAACGCGGGCTCGTGTCGTGCATTACCTCGTCGATTGCGGCGACTCCGGTTGCGTGACGCTGGGCCAGCCGCTCATCCGCTGGGCGGAAGAGCTGGGAGTGAGCCACGAGGCGCTCTACCGGACGCTGGCCGCGATGGAGAAGGAAGGCGTGCTGGCACGGGACGGGACGACGCTCAAGCTATTGGCCAAGCTCGACTGAATATGATTCAGATCATATAAACGAAGGGGGTTTTGCTGCATCATGGGCAGCCTTCGCCTGACGATCGCAGGCATTCAAGCAAAGGAATATTCATGAGCACGGTTTTCAGCTTCGGCGAGCGCGTCGCAGGCTATGACGTCAACGTCCTGAACGAACGGGAAGTCCGGGCAAGCGCCGGCATCTTGTTCTTTCTTGCCCTGATCGCCTTCATGAACGCCTGGCTCACCGGCAATTTCCAGCCCACGCGGATTTTCGTGGTGGCGTTCCTGATCGATTTCGCGATCCGCGTGCTCATCAACCCCCGATACGCGCCCAGCCTCGTGCTCGGCCGCTTCGCGGTCAGAAACCAGGTGCCTGAATATGTCGGCGCCACGCAGAAGCGGTTCGCCTGGAGCATCGGGCTGGCGCTGGCGCTGGCCATGCTGTTCCTGGTGGTCGTCAACCGGGTCGTCGGTCCGGTCAACCTCATCATCTGTTCCGCCTGCCTGCTGCTGCTCTTCTTCGAGGCGGCGTTCGGCATCTGCATCGCCTGCACGGTTTACAACTTTTTCCATCGCCAGAAAGCCCGCTTGTGCCCGGGTGGACGCTGCGAAATCTCCGCCCGTCACGAGATCCAGAAAATCAGTCCCGCGCAGACGGCGGTCTTCGTCCTGTTCCTCGGCGTGATGGCCGCCGTCGCGCAATCCCTCGGCAGCGAGACGCCGGTTTCAGCGATGCAGGCAGTCGCCGCCCCGGCAGGCAACAAGGATTGCACACCGCCGGACTGGGCCGTGTCCATCGGCCATGCCGAGATGTGGAAGCTGCACAACAACTGCAACTAGGGAGGCCCTTGAACAAGTCGTCACCCCGGCGGTGCGCGGTTGTTACAGCTTTAGCTGTTTTACAACCGCGGCCTGCCCCTTGCAGGCGAAAGCCGGGGTCCAGGTGCTTGATATAACTGGATTCCGGCGTGCGCCGGAATGACGTTGCCGCGGATATCGAAGCCGAGCTGAACGGCACAAACGACATAACACTTCATCGAAACGGACGGAAGCACACCATGAAACCCTTACACTCACGCTTGCTTGCCCTGGCCCTCGTTTGCCTGGCGTCCCACGCTACGGGCGCACAGCCTGCCGACGACACCCGAATCAACCTCAAGCTCACGCCCGAGGAGCGCGTGGAGTTTCTGGCGGAAATGCGGCAGATGCTCGGCAGCATCCAGGGCGTCATGCAAGGCATCGGCGACGCCGACCGCGAGCGCATCGCCGCCGCTGCGCGCCAGTCCGGCAACCGGATGGCACGCGCCACGCCGGCTTCGGTCCGGGCCAAGCTCCCGCAATCCTTCCGCGACCTCGGCGGGCCGACCCACATGATGTTCGAGGAACTGGCCGTCCGCGCGGAAACCGACGACATGGACAGCCTCGCCCGCGACACGGCAAACCTGATGAACCAGTGCATGGCCTGTCACGCCACGTTCCGGGTGCAATAGTCTCCGGTCAGGGTGCCGCAGCTCAAGTCCGGACGGCCGCTTCGCGCTGCCGTTCGCGCGACACCAGCTTCGCCAGTTCAGTCAGTTCCTCCGCCAGCAGGCTCAGAAGGTCGTCCAGCGTAAGGATGCCGACCAGCCCGCCTGCGCCGTCCACCACCGGCATGCGCCGCACGCCCTTGTCGCGCATGTGGCGCAGCGCCTCGAACAGGCCGTCGCTTTCGCGCACGGCGGCCATGTCCGGACCCATGATGTCGCCCACGTTCAACGCGTCCGCATTGACCCCGGCGGCCACCACTTCCACCACGATGTCGCGGTCGGTGACGATGCCGACCGGATGCTTGCGGCCGCCTTTTTCTTCGACCACGACCAGATCGCCGACGTGGTGCGTTCGCATCAGCTGCGCCGCATCCGTCACCGAAAGCGTCATCTCCGCGGTCACCACCACATGGTTGCAAATTTCGCCGACTGCCATGCCGTTCCCCTTGTTCAGCCTGTCTCTCCTGTTGAAGATAGTCGACTCGGCGTGATCCGGCAGAAGCGCTGCCAGGGGCGGGCCCTCCGGTGGGAGCGGCGCCCTCGCCGCGATTTTCGTACGCACCTCCGGGGTGACGACTTTGTTCAGGGCTTGGCCTGGCGGCGGCTGCGGTCGGCCCACACGGCGGCTTCGACGCGCGAGCGCAGGTTGAGCTTTTTCAGCAGGTGCTTGACGTGGACCTTGACCGTGCCTTCGGCGATGCCCATGTCGCGGGCGATCAGCTTGTTGCTCTTGCCCTCTACAAGATGTTCCAGAATCCGGCTTTCCTGCTCGGTCAGCGCCGCTTCGGCCAGGCTGACGGGGCGGCCCTTCTCGCGCAGCGACGCAACCAGCAACTGGGTCAGGCGTTCGCTGATGGTGATCTTGCCGCGCGCTGCCTCGGCCAGTTGCTGCATCAGGTCTTCCGGCTCCATGTCCTTCAGCAGGTAGCCGTCGGCGCCGGCCTGCAGCGCGGCCATCAGGTCTTCCGTCTGGTCGGACACGGTGAGCATGATGATGCGCGAATCGAGGCCTTCGTCCTTCAGCGTTTTCAGCACCTCGACCCCGTTCATGTCCTTCATGTTGAGGTCGAGCAGAATCATGTCCGGATGCAGGCTGCGGGCGAGCGCAATGCCTTCCCTGCCGCTGGGCGCTTCGCCGACGAAACGGAATTCGGGCGCGGCCTGGATCAGCTGGATCACGCCCTTGCGGAACAGCGGGTGGTCGTCGACGATGAGGATGCTCTGGGGATCTGCCGGGTTCATGAGTGTCGGGTCAGGTGGCGGGATGGATGGGGATGGCGGCGTCGTGTCCGCTGCCCGGCTTGAAATGCAGGGTCACGCGGGTGCCGAGCGTGGGCAGGTTCTCGACCGTCAGCTGGCCGCCCAGGTTTTTCGCCCGTTCGTCCATGATGGTCATGCCGTAATGGTGCGTGCCGGCGGCCTGGCGGATGCCGATGCCGTCGTCGGTGACGGTGGCCGACACCGAGCCGTCGCTGTTGCACGTCACCCTGACTTCGGCCCGATGCGCCCGCGCATGGTTGAGCACGTTGGACAGCGCCTCGCGAATGATCTGCAGGGCATGGATTTCCTCGTTGGCGCTGAGCGTGCAGCCGGCCAGGTGCGCATCGAGCGTGACCGGAATGCCGCCGCGATCCGAAAACTCGGTCACCGTGGTCTGCAGGGCGGCCGCCAGGCCCTCGCCCTCGATGCGCAGACGGAAGGTCGTCAACAGCTCGCGCAGCTGGCGGTAGGCGCTGTTCAGGCCTTCGCGCAGTTCGGCCAGCACCTCGGCCGCCTCGCCGCCGGCATCGGCACGGTCGACCAGCGGCTTCAGGCGGCTGACCTGGATTTTCATGTAGGCGAGCGACTGCGCCAGCGAATCGTGCAGGTCGCGCGCCAGCGCCGCGCGTTCTTCCAGCAGCGACAGTCGGCGGCTCTGTTCGGTGCGCCGCGCGGTGCCGATGGCGATGCCGATGTGGCGCGACAGCGCGTCGAGCAACTGGGTTTGCCATTGCGCCAGTTCCTTGCCCGGCGGCATTTCCAGCTGCAGCACGCCGTAGTGCTGCTCGGTGTCCTTCAGCGGCAGCGACAGCACGCGCCGGCCATCCTGCAGCGGGTGCACGGCCAGCTCCTGGTGGGCCAGGCACTCGGCACAACTCATCAGGCCGCACGTGTCGATGTCGCCGCGCTCGGGCTGCAGCGTGCTGGCGATCACCCGCGCGCGCACCTCGCCGGATTCGACCAGGCAGGCCATGCCGTGCCCCACGCCGAGCACGTTTTCCAGATCTTTCAGCAGGATGGCGTAGGTGTCCGGCGCCACCGGCCCGTTGTAGAGCCGCGCGATCGAGTGGTAGAGCAGCTCCAGCGAGCGGTTGGCGATGGTGAGTTCGGCGGTCTTGTCCTCCACCCGCGCTTCCAGGTTCTGATACAGCTTGGAGAGGTCTTCCGCCATGTGGTTGAAGGCCTGGCCCAGCCGCCCGATTTCGTCCTCCCCGGCGAGGTCGGTGCGCACGGCAAGATTGCCCTGCCCGATCTGGTCGGCCAGCCCCAGCAGGCCGCGCAGGGGACGGACGAGAATGTTGTAGACCAGATAGATGGACAGGATCACCACGAGCAGGGTGGCAATGACCGATGCGCCGAGGATGATGCGCATGACCATGATTTTCGCCTCGGCGGCATCTTCGATCTGCTTGACCAGATCGTTGATGCGGGCGACGAAGGCAGGAATCTGGTCGAGCACGGCCGTGTCCGTCGCGGCCGGCAGGTCGAGCAGGCCGGGTTTGATCCGGCTGCGCCAGCTGCTTTCGACCTGCCGGTAGACCTGCCTGAGCGGGGCGGTTTCATCGTCCGGCAGGACGGCCAGGATGGGGCCCGCCTTCAAGTCGCTTTCAAACCGGCTGATGGCCTGCTGCAGGGTTTCCCGATGCGCGGGGGTGCCATCCTGCAGCAGGCGCTGGTAGATCGAAGCCATGCGCCAGCTCTGCATCCGCAGACTGCCCGCCAGGTTGATCGCCTGGCCGCTGCCCTGGGTGGTTTCCGCCACCATCCATGAGGTGGACATGCTGGCCACCGCCAGCACGGTGATGGCGACGAACATGCCGCCCAGGCGCAGCAGCAGGGAGTTCTGCAGCTTATTCGATGTCACAACGGCTCACCTGTTTTTCCATCCTGTCACCCGACGCTCCAAGCGTAATACACCCAATCTGCGCCACGGCGGATAAATGGGCATACCTCTTCTTTGCCGCCCGCGCCGCGCCATGCCGGTGCGTCGAAAAAACATACTAATAAACAACGCACTATCAAATACCCCTCCTACCTCGAAAGAGGTATTCAGCCTGTTTTCGTGCCCGGCCCTCCCCTAGCAAGCGCGCGTTCCATGGCGTAAAAAACATACCAAGGTCTTTTTATTTCACCGGCACAGGCTACGGGGTGAATCATGGCAACGCAACAATACAAGGCATGGTCGGTCGTCATCATGAGCACGCTGGCGTTCACGGTGTGTTTCATGATCTGGATGATGTTCGCCGTCATCGGCGTTCCCATCAAGCAGCAGCTGGGGCTGAACGAGACCGAGTTCGGCATCCTGGTCGCCACGCCGGTTTTGACCGGTTCCCTGATCCGCGTCCCGCTGGGGATGTGGACCGACAAATTCGGCGGACGCCTCGTGTTCTTCATCCTGATGCTCTCCACGATCATCCCGATCTGGCTGATTTCCTACGCGACCGCGTTCTGGCATTTCCTGGTGGTCGGCCTGTTCGTCGGCATGGCGGGCGGCTCGTTCACGGTCGGCATTGCCTACACTGCCCGCTGGTTCCCCAAGGAGCGGCAGGGCCTGGCGATGGGCATTTTCGGCGCCGGCAACACCGGCGCGGCCGTCACCAAGCTGCTGGCGCCCATCATCGTGATCGGCTACGGCTGGACGATGGTGCCGAAGGTGTATGCGGTGCTGATGGCGGTGACCGCCATCGTGTTCTGGTTCTTCACCTACAGCGACCCCGGGCACAAGGTCGGCAAGCACGTCACCATCCGTGAGCAGCTTGCCGCCTTCAAGGACCCGAAGGTATGGCGCTACAGCCAGTACTACTCCATCGTGTTCGGCGGCTATGTGGCGCTGGCCCTGTGGATGACCAAATACTACGTCAGCGAGTACGGCTTCGACCTCAAGACGGCCGCCCTGCTGGCTGCCGCCTTCAGCATCCCCGGCGGGATATTGCGGGCCATCGGCGGCCACTTCTCCGACAAGTTCGGGGCCCACACCATGACCTGGTGGGTGTTGTGGATTTCGCTGGTCTGCCTGTTCTTTCTGTCCTACCCGCAAAGCGACATCACCGTCCAGACCGTCAATGGCCCGGCGACGTTCCACTTCGGCCTGGATGCGACGATGTTCACCATCATCATGTTCACCCTCGGCATTGTCTTCGCCCTCGGCAAGGCCTCGGTCTTCAAATACATCTCCGACGACTACCCCGACAACATCGGCGTGATTTCAGGCGTGGTCGGGCTTGCCGGCGGCCTCGGCGGCTTCCTGATGCCGATCATGTTCGGGGCGCTGGTCGACCTGACCGGCATCCGCTCCTCCGCGTTCATGTTGATGTTCGGCGTGGTGTGGGTGTCGTTGATGTGGATGTACTGGACGGAAGTGCGCCCGATGGATGCGGCCCGGCAGCTGAAGCGGCTCCAGGCTGCGGACCAGATGGAATAGGAACGCTTGAGCCGGACGACGCACGGCTCCGTTGCTCAACTTACAAGAGGAATACGCAATGCCCACCAACATCAAGGAATGGAACCCGGAAGACCCGAGCTTCTGGGAATCGACCGGCAAGAAGATCGCCTACCGCAATTTGTGGATCTCGGTGCCGGCCCTACTGTGCGGCTTCGCCGTGTGGCTGATGTGGGGAATCATCAGCGTGCAGATGCTCAACCTGGGCTTTCCGTTCAGCAAGGAAGAGCTGTTCACGCTCACCGCGATTTCCGGCCTGGCCGGGGCAACCATGCGCATCCCCTCGTCCTTCTTCATCCGGCTGGCCGGCGGGCGCAACGTCATTTTCCTCACCACCGCCATGCTGCTGGCGCCGGCCATCGGCACCGGCATCGTCCTGCAGCATCCCGACTGGCCCTTGTGGAGCTTCCAGCTGATGGCGCTGTGGTCGGGCGTCGGCGGCGGCAACTTCGCCAGCTCGATGTCCAACATCAACACCTTCTTCCCCAAGCGCCTGCAGGGCACCGCGCTCGGGATCAACGCCGGGCTGGGCAACTTCGGCGTCACCACCATGCAGATCATCATCCCGCTGGTCATGACGGTCAGCCTCTTCGGCGCGCTCGGCGGCGACTCGATGACCCTGGTGAAGGACAGCGGCTGGATTCTCGGCAAGATCGCCGCCGGCACCGAGACCTTCATCCAGAATGCCGGCTTCGCCTGGGTGCTGTCGCTGGTGCCGCTCGCCGTCATCGCCTGGTTCGGCATGAACAACCTGCGGCCGGTCTCGCCCGATCTCGACGGCACGCTGCCCGCCTTCCTCAAGGTCACCTGGCTTTACACCCTTGCCTTCGTTCCCGCCATCGGCGGCCTCTACCTCTACCTGCCGGCGCCCACCGGACTGGGGCTGCTCAACATGTGGGTGGCGATGCCGCTCATCATCGTCAGCACGCTGCTGATCATGAAGCTGGCCGCCTTCGGCGCCATGAAGGAAAACATCGGCAAGCAGTTCGCCATTTTCAGGAACAAGCACACCTGGTCGATGACGGCGCTGTACCTCGTCACCTTCGGTTCCTTCATCGGCTTTTCGATGGCGCTGCCGCTGGCGATCACCGTCATCTTCGGCGAGCAGCACATCCTGGATGCCGCGACCGGCGTCTGGACCCACGTGAAAAACCCGCAGGCCCCGTCCGCGCTGCAATACGCCTGGATCGGCCCCTTCGTCGGCGCGCTGATCCGTCCCGTGGGCGGCTGGATTTCCGACAAGCTCGGCGGCTCCATCGTCACCCAGGTCATCTCGGCGGTGATGGTGGCGGCCTCGGCCTACGCCGGCTGGATCATGATGCAGGCCTACCAGTCGGCCACCCCGGAAATCTACTTCACCCAGTTCCTGGTCACCTTCGTCGTGCTGTTCGCCGCCACCGGCATCGGCAACGGCTCCACCTTCCGCACCGTCGGCATGATCTTCGACCGCGTCCAGGCTGGCCCGGTGCTCGGCTGGACCTCGGCGGTCGCCGCCTACGGTTCCTTCATCGCGCCGGTGGTGATCGGCGAGCAGATCAAGGCCGGCACCCCGCAAAACGCCATGTACGGCTTCGCCATCTTCTACGCCGTGTGCCTGGTGCTGAACTGGTGGTTTTATTTGCGCAAGGGTTCGGAGATTCGGAACCCCTAGGGATCAGGGGTCGGGATTCAGGATTCAGGGAACGGGCGGCTACGCCGCGCCTTCCTTAAACCCTGACCCCTGATCCCTGACCCCTGACCCCTAGCGACTGAAAGGAGCAACAATGAGTCACTTCCTCGACCGACTGACCTTCTTCAAGAAGACCATTGCCGAATATTCCAACGGCCACGGCGTCGTCAGCGACGAAGACCGCAGCTGGGAGAACGCCTACCGCAGCCGCTGGCAGCATGACAAGGTGGTGCGTTCCACCCACGGCGTGAATTGCACCGGGTCGTGCAGCTGGAAAATCTACGTCAAGAACGGCCTGATCACCTGGGAGATCCAGCAGACCGACTATCCGCGTACCCGCGCCGACCTGCCCAACCACGAACCGCGCGGCTGTCCGCGCGGCGCCAGCTATTCCTGGTACGTGTATTCGGCGCAGCGCGTGAAGTACCCGCTGATCCGCGGCCGGCTGATGGAAATGTGGCGCGAGGCGAGGAAGACGATGGACCCGGTGGAAGCCTGGAAATCGATCAGCCAGAATCCCGATAAGGCCAAGCGCTACAAGTCGGTGCGCGGCCAGGGCGGCTTCGTGCGCGCCAAGTGGGACGAGGTGACGGAAATGATCGCCGCCGCCAACGTCTTCACCATCAAGGAATTCGGCCCCGACCGCATCTACGGCTTCTCGCCGATTCCCGCCATGTCGATGGTGAGCTATGCGGCAGGCAGCCGCTACATGTCGCTGATCGGCGGCGTCTGCGGCTCCTTCTACGACTGGTATTGCGACCTGCCGCCGTCCAGCCCGCAGGTGTGGGGCGAGCAGACCGACGTGCCGGAATCGGCCGACTGGTACAACTCCACGTATTTAATGGTCTGGGGCTCCAACGTGCCGCAGACGCGCACCCCGGACGCCCACTTCTATACCGAGGTGCGCTACAAGGGCACCAAGACCGTGGCGGTATCAAGCGACTACGGCGAAATGGTGAAATTCGGCGACATCTGGCTCGCACCCCGCCAGGGCACCGACGCCGCGCTGGCATTGGCGATGGGCCACGTGATCCTGAGCGAATTCCACGTCAAGAACCGCAGCGAATACTTCGATTCCTACTGCCGCCAGTACAACGACATGCCGATGCTGGTGATGCTGAAGGAGCACGAAGGCACGCTCATCGCCGACCGCTACCTGCGCGCCTCCGACCTCACCGGCAACATGGGGCAGGACAACAACCCCGAGTGGAAAACGGTGGTTTACGACGAGAACACCGGCTATCTGGTGGCGCCCAATGGATCGATCGGTTTCCGCTGGGGCCAGTCCGGCGCCTGGAACCTGGAAATGCGCGACGGCTATTCCGGCAAGGACGTGAAGCCGCGGCTGACGCTGCTGGGGGACCACGACGAGGTCGCCGAGGTGGCGCTGCCCTACTTCGGCGGCGACGACCACAACGAACTGCTCGTCCGTAACCTGCCGGTGAAGATCATCAGCGTGGCTGGCCGCGACGTGCGCGTCGCCACCGTCTACGATCTCACGCTCGCCAACTACGGCGTCGACCGCGGCCTCGGCGGGCCGAACATCCCCACCAGCTACGACGACGACGTGCCCTACACCCCGGCCTGGGCCGAGAAGCACTGCGGCGTGCCGCGCGCCGACATCATCACGGTGGCGCGCGAGTTCGCCGACAACGCCGACAAGACCCACGGCAAGTCCATGGTCATCCTCGGCGCCGCGCTCAACCACTGGTACCACAACGACATGATCTACCGCGGCATCATCAACATGCTGATGATGTGCGGCTGCATCGGCCAGTCGGGCGGCGGCTGGGCGCACTACGTGGGCCAGGAGAAGCTGCGCCCGCAGACCGGCTGGGCACCGCTGGCCTTCGGTCTCGACTGGCACCGCCCGCCACGCCAGATGAACTCCACCTCTTATTTCTACGCCCACACCAGCCAGTGGCGCCACGAGAAGCTGGCGGCGTCCGAGATCCTGTCGCCCACCGCGAACAAGGATCTGGGCGACTACCGCCTGATCGACTTCAACGTGCGCGCCGAACGCATGGGCTGGCTGCCGTCCGCGCCGCAGCTGGATGCCAATCCGCTGGAAATCACCAAGGCTGCCGATGCTGCCGGCATCGATCCGGTCAAGTACGCGGTCGAGCAGATCCAGAGCGGCGCGCTCAAGTTTGCCTGCGAGGACCCGGACAACCCGAAGAACTTCCCGCGCAACATGTTCGTCTGGCGCTCCAACCTGCTGGGTTCCTCCGGCAAGGGCCACGAGTACTTCCTCAAGTACCTGCTCGGCACCCAGAACGCGGTGCTGGGGCCGGACCTCGGCGAACTGGGCGAGGCCAAGCCGAAGGAAGTGGTGTGGCACGACAAGGGCGCCGAAGGCAAGCTCGACCTGCTGGTGACGCTCGATTTCCGCATGTCGACCACCTGTCTGTATTCCGACATCGTGCTGCCGTCGTCCACCTGGTACGAGAAGGACGACCTCAACACCTCGGACATGCACCCCTTCATCCACCCGCTGTCCGAAGCGGTGCAGCCGCTGTGGGAATCGAAGTCCGACTGGGAGATATACAAGACCATTGCGAAGAAGTTTTCCGAGATCGCGGCGGTTCATCTCGGCACGCAGAAGGACCTGGTGCTCACCCCGCTGATGCACGACACCCCGTCCGAGCTGGGCCAGAGCATGGCGGTGCGCGACTGGAAGAAAGGCGAAGTCGACCCCATCCCGGGCAAGACCATGCCGACCATGACGGTGGTGACGCGCGACTACGGCGACACCTACAAGAAATTCACCGCGCTCGGCCCCCTGATGACCAAGATCGGCAACGGCGGCAAGGGCATCAGCTGGAACACCGAACTGGAAGTGCACCAGCTGGCCGAACTGAACTACACCGTCACCGAAGAAGGGATCAGCAAAGGGCTGCCGAAGATCGAATCGGCCATCGACGCCTGCGAAGTCATTCTCTCGCTTGCCCCGGAGACCAACGGCCATGTGGCGGTGAAGGCCTGGGAGGCGCTGTCGAAAATCACCGGCATCGACCATACCCACCTGGCCCTCTCGCGCGAGGACGACAAGATCCGCTTCCGCGACGTCGTGGCGCAGCCGCGCAAGATCATTTCCTCGCCGACCTGGTCGGGGCTGGAGTCGGAGCACGTGTCGTACAACGCCGGCTTCACCAACGTGCACGAACTGATCCCGTGGCGCACGCTGACCGGCCGCCAGCAGTTCTACCAGGATCACCAATGGATGCTGGATTTCGGCGAGGGCCTGTGTGTCTACAAGCCACCGGTCGACACCAAGACGATCGCGCCGATGCTGGGCAAGAAGCCGAACGGCCATCACGAGCTGGTGCTCAACTGGATCACCCCGCACCAGAAGTGGGGCATCCACAGCACCTACACCGACAACCTCAGGATGCTGACGCTGTCGCGCGGCGGCCCCCACGTCTGGGTGTCCGAGATCGAGGCGAAGGAAGCCGGGCTGGTCGACAACGACTGGGTCGAGGTGTTCAACGTCAACGGCACGCTGACCGCACGCGTCGTGGTCAGCCAGCGCGTGCCCAAGGGCATGTGCCTGATGTACCACGCGCAGGAAAAGATCATCAACGTGCCGGGTGCCGAGGTCAGTGGATTCCGCGGCGGCATCCACAACTCGGTGACGCGCACCATCACCAAGCCCACCCACATGATCGGCGGCTATGCGCAGCTGGCCTACGGCTTCAACTACTACGGCACGGTCGGCTCCAACCGCGACGAATACGTGATCGTGCGCAAGATGAAGAAGGTGGACTGGATGGAAGGTCCGCTGGTGGAGCGCTGAAATGAAACGTTTCAAGAAGGGTGTCTCCCGCCCTTCTTACCCGCGCCACCTCTCTCCGGTGCGGGGTTTTTACAACGCACAGGGGCAATGCCCCTGGCAGGCAAGGAGTCAAAAATGAAAGTGCGTGCGCAAATTGCGATGGTGCTGAACCTCGACAAGTGCATCGGCTGCCATACCTGCTCGATCACGTGCAAGAACGTGTGGACCTCGCGCGAAGGCATGGAATACGTCTGGTTCAACAACGTCGAGTCGAAGCCCGGCATCGGCTATCCCAAGCAGTGGGAGAACCAGGACGTGTGGAACGGCGGCTGGAAGCTGAAAGGCGACGGCAAGCTCGAACCGCGCCAGGGCAGCCGCCTGAAAATCCTCGCCAACATCTTCGGCAACCCCAATCTGCCCGAGATCGACGACTACTACGAGCCCTTCACCTACGACTACCAGCACCTGCAGAAGGCGCCGCTGTCGGAGACGCCGCCCACCGCGCGCCCGATCTCCGCCATCACCGGCGAGAAGATGGAGAAGATCAACTGGGGCCCCAACTGGGAAGACGACCTCGGCGGCGAGTTCGCCTCGCGCAGCCGCGACAAGAACTTCGACAACGTGCAGAAGGAAATGCACTCGACCTTCGAGAACACCTTCCTGATGTACCTGCCGCGGCTGTGCGAGCACTGCCTCAACCCGACCTGCGTCGCCTCCTGCCCCTCCGGCTCGATCTACAAGCGCGAGGAAGACGGCATCGTGCTGGTCGACCAGGACAAGTGCCGCGGCTGGCGCATGTGCATCTCCGGCTGCCCCTACAAGAAGATCTACTTCAACTGGAAGTCCGGCAAGGCCGAGAAGTGCATCTTCTGTTACCCGCGCATCGAGGCCGGCCAGCCCACCGTGTGCTCGGAGTCCTGCGTCGGCCGCATCCGCTACCTCGGCGTGATCCTGTACGACGCCGACCGCATCGAAGAAGCCGCCAGCGTCACCGACGAGAAGGAACTCTACGAGGCGCAGCTGAAGATCTTCCTCGACCCCAGCGACCCCGAAGTCATCGCCGCCGCCCGCGCCGAAGGCATCCCCGAAGCCTGGCTCGACGCCGCGGTGAAGTCGCCGGTGTACAAGATGGCCATCGACTGGAAGATAGCCTTCCCGCTGCATCCGGAATACCGCACGCTGCCGATGGTGTGGTACGTGCCGCCGCTCTCCCCCATCCAGTCGGCCGCCGAGTCCGGCCAGATGGGCATGAACGGCATCATTCCCGACACCAAGTCGCTGCGCATTCCCATCACCTACCTCGCCAACCTGCTCACCGGCGGCAAGGAAAAACCGATCGTCACCGCGCTCGACCGCCTGTTGGCGATGCGCGCGTACATGCGCGGCAAGTCGGTGGAAGGCATTCCCAACACCGCCGCGCTCGATCAGGTGGGTCTCTCCTCCGCGCAGGCCGACGAGATGTACCGCTACCTCGCCATCGCCAACTACGAGGACCGCTTCGTCATTCCATCCGGACACCGCGAAGAGGCGCTCAACACCTTCGAGGAAAAATCGAGCTGCGGCTTCACCTTCGGCAACGGCTGCTCGGACGGCACCTCCAAGACCACCCTGTTCGGCAACCGCAAAAACTCGGTGCCGGTCGACCTGTCGCAGCTGCACGCCAAGAAGAAAACCGGTTAAGGAGCCCATGCCATGAAAACCTTCAAAGTCCTGTCCCTGCTGTTGATGTATCCGGAATCCGACTGGCTCTCGGCGCTGCCCGAGCTGGAGGACGCGCTGGCGTCCGAGGCCGATTTCAACGGCGATGCGCACACCCGGCTGGCGCCGCTGTTCGCGCAGCTGCGCGACACCCGCCTGATCGCGCTGCAGGAAAGCTACGTCGCCACCTTCGATCGCAACCCATCGCATTCGCTGCACCTGTTCGAGCACATCCACGGCGAATCGCGCGACCGCGGCTCGGCGATGATCGATCTGCTGCAGGAATACTGGAAGCACGACTTCGACGCCTCGGCCGCCGAACTGCCGGACTACGTGCCGCTCTTCCTCGAATTCCTCTCGCTGTTGCCGGCCGAGGACGCGCTCGAGCTGCTGGGCGACGCCGTGCACGTGCTCGCCACCGTCGGCCGCAAGCTCGACGCCAACGGCAGCCCCTATGCCACCGCCTTCCAGGTGCTGGAAGCGCTGTCGCCGGTGGCGGCGCAGGAACTGGCCGAGCCGCCGGTGCGCGACATGGACGAGGCGATGGAAATGTTCGGCCCGTCGGTCGACGGTGTCGAACCCTTGCTGAAGCCCGGCCCGCAGGTGTCGGTGGTGCAGATGCCCGCCTCGCGCCGGCAGGCCACGGCCTAATCACAGGAGGAAACTGAAATGTCCTACTCGCAAACTTTCCTGTTCGGCATCTACCCGTACATCGCGCTGTCGGTCTTTTTCCTCGGCAGCCTGATCCGCTTCGACCGCGAGCAGTACACGTGGAAAAGCGATTCGTCGCAGCTGCTCAAGCGCGGCCAGTTGCGGCTGGGCAGCAACCTGTTCCACATCGGCGTGCTGTTCCTGTTCTTCGGCCACCTGTTCGGCATGCTGACGCCGCACTTCATTTACGAGCCCTTCCTCAGTTCCGGCGCCAAGCAGATCATGGCCATGGTCTCGGGCGGCATCGCCGGCGTGCTGGCGTTCGCCGGGCTTTCGCTGCTGCTGCACCGCCGGCTGACCGAGCCGCGCATCCGCGCCACCTCGAAGCCGAGCGACATCCTGATCCTGCTGCTCTTGTGGCTGCAGCTGCTGCTGGGACTCGCGACCATCCCGCTGTCGGCGCAGCACCTGGACGGCAGCATGATGGTCCGTCTGGCCGAATGGGCGCAGCACATCGTCACCTTCCGCGGCGGCGCGGTCGAACTGCTGATAGGCGCGGGCTGGATCTTCAAGACCCACCTGTTCCTCGGCATGACGATCTTCCTCGTCTTCCCGTTCACCCGTCTGGTGCATGTGTGGAGCGGCTTTGCCGCAACGACTTATGTGGTTCGCGCGTGGCAGTTGGTGCGGCCGCGGGGGTGAAGAAGCGCGCAGCAACATTGCCCGAAGTGATGGCTTCGCGCCCTCTCCCCAACCCTCCCCCCGAACGGGGGAGGGGGCGAACGATGCGGCTTTGCCGCGCCCAAACCGATTAACGATTAAGGAGACTGAAATGACTCATGTTGTCATCCTGGGTGCCGGCATTGCAGGCGTCACCGCGGCCTACGCACTGAAAGCCAAGCTGGGCCCGCGCGACGAGGTGACGGTGGTATCGGACAAGCCCTACTTCCACTTCGTGCCGTCGAACCCGTGGGTTGCCATGGGCTGGCGCGAGCGCTCCGACATCGCCTTCCCGATCGGGCCCTATCTCGAATCGCGCGGCATCAAGTTCATCCACAGCGGCGTCAAGCGCATCCAGCCCGACGTCATCCAGATCGATCTGGAGAACGGCGACGTGCTGTTCTACGACACGCTGCTGATCGCCACCGGCGCGGCCGGCCTCACCGACGACGTCCCCGGGATGGCCGAGCACACCCAGTCTGTGATCCACGTCGACCAGGCCGAGCGGGCGTTCGCCGCGTACCGGGAATTCGTGCGCCATCCCGGCCCCATCGTGGTCGGCGCGGCGGCGGGCGCCAGCGTGCTGGGGCCGATTTACGAATATGCCTTCCTGATCGACGCCGACCTCAAGCGGCGCAACATCCGCGATCGGGTAACGATCACCCTGGTGACGCCCGAACCCTGGCCCGGCCACCTCGGCCTCGGCGGCGAAGGCGCCAGCCGCGGCGCGGTGACCGCCGCGCTGGTCGACACCAGGATCAGCGTGATCTGCAATGCCTTCACGACCCGCATCGACAAGGACACCATCCACGTGGCCGAGCTGAACGCCGCCGGCACCGTCATGCAGACCCACGCCCTGCCCTATGCCTACTCGGTCTACTGGCCGGCCTTCGGCGGCGTGCCGGGGCTGCGCAACTCGCCCGGGCTGGTCGACGAGCGCGGCCTGGTGATCGTGGACGACTACCTGCGCAACCCGGACTACCCCAATGTATTCGCCTTGGGCGCCTGCGTTGCGCAGCCGGCGGTGGTCAGGACGCCGGTGCCGGTGGGCGCGCCCGACTCGGTGTATTCGATCCAGAAGGCGGGCGAGATCGTGGTGCGCAACATCCTCGCCCAGCTCAGCGACGCACCGCTGGAAAGCCATGTGCCGCAGCGCGCCAAATGGCTCTCCGACATGGGCAATAACGGCGCGGCCTACCTGTCGGAACCGCAGGTGCCGCTGCGCGACATCAACTGGATGCGCCAGGGCCGCTGGGTGCATCAGGCCAAGGTCGATTTCGAGAAGTATTTCGTCAACAAGGTCCGTCTGCAGCCGGCGGGCCAGGCGCCTTCGTCCGCCTCGAAGGTTGCCAGCGTGATGAGCCAGGTGCTGGCCGAGGCAGGCGGCTCCGCCCGCCCGGTGCCGGCGCCGGTCCCGGCAGGTGCCGGCACGCCGCTGGAAATCCGGCTGCCGCCGGAGCCCTGCGTCGAGTTGCGGGCGCTCGCCAAGTCGCTGGGGCGCGCGCCCGATGCGCTGGCGGCCGACTTGCTGGCCGCCGCGGTGTCCGACGCCAAGTCCTATCTGAACGAGGCCGCGGTCGAGGCGATGGCGCTCTCGCGGCGCGAACTGCTGGTGGAGGAACTGCCGGAACACCAGCCGGGGGTCGAGTTCCACGGCGGCGGGACGTGATGCGACACGCCCGCTTTCATGGCCTATGCTGATGGCAGCGGCCGAACGTGAAAACGAATCTCAGAATTTTCAGTTAAAAAGGAGGACGCAAGCATGGTGACCGAGTTGCCCGAACGCGATGCAGAAGGCTATTTGATCGAGCCCGGCGATTGGAGCGAGGACATCGCCCGCGCCCTGGCCCAGGAGGAGAACATCGAACTCAGCGACGACCACTGGGACACCCTCCGCTTCATGCGCGACTACTTCGACGAACACCAGGTCATCGCCGATGCCCGCTTCGTCATCAAGCACCTGGCCGAACGCGTGGGAAAGGACGCGCAGAAAAAGCTGTTCGAACTGTATCCCTACGGCTACGTGAAGCAGGCCTGCAAGATCGCCGGCATGCGGCGGCCACGTGCCTGGAGCACAGGCTGAAGCTCGGCGCTTCCGTCCCGTTTCGAAAACGTCCGATGATCGAACCCGTCGCGCTGCAGGATTTCTTTCTGAGCTTTTTCTCGGCCGCCATGGTGATCCTGTGCGGGGCGCTGTATGCGCTGCTGTTCGCCTATGCGCGCGTGCGCCGGCAGCCGCGGCTGATGCCGGTCGCCTACCTCGCCTACCTCGGACTGGTGGCGTCGGTGCTGGTGCTGGCGACGGTGGCCAATCTGTTCGCAACCGGCTTCTGGACGCTCATCGTCGCGCTCATGCTCATCGGCTATCTGCTCGCGCCGCATGCCATCTGGCATCTGTGCGTCGGCACCCACGCGGACGAGCACGCGGATGAGGAACCCCGAGCTTTTCGACAACATTCATGAAGAAGAAGGTGTCATTGCGAGCGAAGCGAAGCAACCCAGAGTCTCAGCCAAATCAAAGGCCTCTGGATCGCCGCGTCGCTTCGCTCCTCGCGATGACGGAATTGTTCACACCTAGGGAGGGTTGGCCATGTCGCAGCTTCAGTGGTGGGCCTCCGAATCCTTTTGGCGCAAAACCGCCATCTGGGTCACGGCAGGCTCCTTCGTCGTACTCATCGTTCTCACCCTGGACAGCATGTCCGCGATCACCGCGGGCGGCACGCGGGTGCCCGCCTATTCTGTGATCAACCACCGCATCGACTACGTCTTCGACGAGAAGCGCAACTTCCAGGTGCCGGTCATCGGCGTCGAGGAGCCGCTGTTCGGCAAGACGCTCACCGAGGCCGAAGCCAAAGCGCTGGTCAGCCGCGGCAAGCTGACCACCCAGGCGAAGAACTGCATGAACTGCCACACCCTGCTCGGCAACGGCGCCTACTACGCCCCCGACCTCACCAAATCCTGGCTCGATCCGTCCTGGGGTTCGAAGGAGGTGCGCGAGCAGCAGATGGTCGACTTCCTGATGAACCCGCAGGACCGGCTGCACAACGGCCTCGGCCGCCGCATGCCGAACCTGGGCATCACCGGGGACGAGGCGCGCGCGACCGTGGCCTTCCTGAAGTGGATGGCCTCCATCGACACCAACGGCTTCCCCGCCAACTTCACGCCGATCGACCAATCCGACCCGCCTCCGGCCGAAGCGCCCGCAGACAGCGGTTCCCCGACCCAACAGCAAGGAGGCTGACATGGCGATGCCCGGAACGCTCGACAGCGCAAACCTCAACGGCGGCCAGAAGCTGGCGGTCAAATACTTCAGCGTCGCAGTGGCCCTGTTCGGCGCGCAGATCGTGTTCGGCCTCCTGGCCGGCCTCCAGTACCTGAATCCGGACTTCCTCTACGGCGTGCTCGATTTCAGCGTCAACCGCATGGTGCACATCAACGCCATGATCGTGTGGCTGCTGTTCGGCTTCATCGGTTCGAGCTACTGGCTGCTGGAAGACGAAGCCGGCATCCCGGTGGTGGGGCTCAAGCTCGGCAACCTGATCTTCTGGGTCTTCACGCTGGCCGTCGCGGTCGTGGTGGTGGTCTATCTGCTGGTGCAGGTCGGCCCCGGCGACCAGAGCTCGATCTGGCTCATCAACGAGGGCCGCGAGTACATCGAGGCGCCGCGCTGGGCCGACATCGGCATCGTCGTGTGCGTGCTGGTGTTCTTCTTCAACGTCGCCGCCACCTTCGCCAAGGGCCGCTACACCGGCATCGGCGGCGTGCTGACGCTGGACCTGATCGCCCTGTTCGGCATCTATCTGGCCGGCATGTTCTACACCCCCAACATCTCGGTCGACCAGTACTGGTGGTGGTGGGTGATCCACCTGTGGGTGGAGGCGACCTGGGAAGTGCTGGTCGGCTGCCTGATGGCCTACGGACTGATGCAGACCCTGGGCGTGCGCCGCAAGATCGTCGAGACCTGGCTCTACATCGAAGTCGCGCTGATGTTCGGCTCCGGCATTCTCGGGCTCGGCCACCACTACTTCTGGATCGGCACGCCGGAATACTGGTTCACCATCGGCGGCTTCTTCTCCGCGCTGGAACCGATTCCGCTGGTGGCCATGGTGGTGCATTCGGTGTTCGACTCCGGCACCCACAACATGAAGAACAACAACCATCCGGCGCTCGCCTGGATCATCGCCCACGCCTTCGGCAACTTCTTCGGCGCCGGCGTGTGGGGCTTCATGCACACGCTGCCGCAGATCAACCTCTACACCCACGGCACCCAGTGGTCCGCCTCGCACGGCCACTTCGCCTTCTTCGGCGCCTATGCCACGCTGGTCATCGCCTTCTTCTATCTGGCCCTGCAGAAATGGCGCGGCAACGTGTGGATGAGCGGCGGGCTGGCCGGCGCCTGGAAATGGAAGTGGGCGCTGGGGCTGCTCAACCTCGGTATGATCGGCATGGTCATGGCGATGCTGGTATCGGGCTACGAACAGTCGCAGATCGAGCGCGCCATCGAAGGCTCGTCCTGGGTCGGCTACTTCGTCGCCCAGGCCCACCCGTGGTTCGCGCAGGGCATGTGGTGGCGCCAGGTCTTCGGCTGGATGTTCGCCGCCGGCTTCGTGCTGCTGGTGTGGGACCTGCTGACCCTCGGCCGCAGCGAACGGCGCCCGGCGCAGGTTCACAGTGAGCCGGGGGTGCATTGATCGTTTAACCTGCCCGCCCTCGCGGCCGATGTTGTGGACGTCGCGACGGCATGAAAATCGCGGCGAGGGCGACGGTGGATGTAGGAGGCCCGCCCCCGGGCCGATGTCGTGGTGGTTGCGACGGCGCGACAATCGCGGCGAGGGCGACGGTGCGTGGTTGTTGCCGCTTCAGCGGCTTTACAACCACGGCCTACCCCTTGCGGGTGCTCCTATAGGTGGGGTTGCATCTGTGATTCAAATACGCTTTTCAGATTCACCTTTTGAAAGAGACTGATGGGAATTTCCTTGCACCGCATCGAGAACGCGAACAAACCTCTGCCGCCCGTCGGCTGGGCGCCCTTCGCGCTGGGCTTCCGGCCGTTTTTCCTGTTCGCCGGCCTCTATGCCGTGCTGATGATGGCGCTGTGGCTGCTGGTGCTGCGCGGCGACCTCTCGCTCGGCAGCCTGTCGCCGTTTGTCTGGCATGGCCACGAAATGCTGTTCGGCTTTGCCGTCGCGGTGATCGCCGGCTTCCTGCTCACCGCGGCGCAAAACTGGACCGGGATTCCCACCCCGTCCGGCGCGCCGCTGGCCGCGCTGTTCGTGCTGTGGCTGGCGGGCCGCGTGAGCTTTCTGGTGCCGGGCCTGCCGCCGGTGCTGGTCGCGGCCGTCGACTTCGCCTTCCTGCCGGTGCTCGCCATCGTGCTCGCCCTGCCCATCCTCAAGGCCAAGCAGCTGCACAACTATCCCTTCCCCTTCATGCTGCTGGCGCTGGCTGCCGCCAATGCGCTGGTGCATGCAGACGCGCTGGTGTGGGACGCCGTCAGCGCCAGCCTGGGCCTGCATCTGGCGACCTACGTCATCGTCGCGATGATGACCGTGATGGGCGGCCGGGTGATTCCCAGCTTCACCGACAACAAGCTGCGCACCCGCGCACGGCGCTGGAAAGCCATCGAAATCCTGGTGCCGGCCGCCACCATCGCTGCACTGATTGCCGCCCTGGTCGCGCCCTTCTCGATCGTCACC
Source organism: Gammaproteobacteria bacterium (assembly GCA_018820765.1). Classification (GTDB taxonomy): domain Bacteria; phylum Pseudomonadota; class Gammaproteobacteria; order Burkholderiales; family Thiobacillaceae; genus Thiobacillus. The sequence goes on along the minus strand of JAHJNN010000015.1, from coordinate 58,716 downwards.
GCGCTGCTCGCGGCACTTGCCGCAGTCGCGCATGCGGTCCGCCTGGCGGGCTGGTACACGAGCAAATACTGGTCGGTGCCGCTGTTGTGGATCCTGCACCTGGGCTACGCCTGGATCGCCGTCGGCTTCGCCCTGCTTGCCCTGTCGGCGTCCGGGCTGGGCGCGGCGGCCGGCAGCGCGCTGCATGCCTTCACCGCCGGCGGCATCGGCGTGCTGACCCTGGGCATGATGGCGCGCGTCTCGCTCGGCCACAGCGGCCGCATGCTGGAGCCGGCCCCGCTGATGACGTGGGCCTTCGTCGCGGTCAATCTTGCCGCGCTGATCCGCGTCATCCAGCCGCTGCTTTTCCCCGGCCTGTATGCGCAAGGCATGATTGTGGCCGGCGTGCTGTGGATCGCCGCGTTCGGCCTGTTCGCCGCGATCTATACCCCCATCCTGCTGCGCCCGCGGGTCGACGGCAAACCCGGCTAAGTGACCGATCTCTCGTCACGCATCCACACCTTCGGCCGCGCCATGCGGGCGCGCCACGGCGAGCGGGTGCACAAGATCGCGCTCGACGCCGGCTTCACCTGCCCCAACCGCGACGGCAGCAAAGGCATCGGCGGCTGCAGCTTCTGCAACAACAAGTCCTTCGCCCCCGGCGCACGCGACCCGATGCCGCTCGCCGCGCAGTTCGACCGCGCGCGCGGCCGTATCGCAAAGGGCACCGGCGCGCGCCGCTTCATCGCCTATTTCCAGGCCTACACCAACACCTATGCCCACGTGGACGAACTGCGCGCGCTGTACGACGCCGCGCTGCAAGCGCCCGACGTGATCGGGCTGTCGATCGGCACCCGGCCCGACTGCGTGCCGCCGCCGGTGCTCGACCTGCTGGCGGAATACCGCGACCGCGGCCACGAAGTGTGGCTGGAGCTGGGTCTGCAATCCGCCTTCGACGCCACGCTCGCGCGCGTCAACCGCGGCCACGGCTTCGCCGAATACGAAACCGCCACCCGCGCCGCGCGCTCGCGCGGCATCCCGGTGTGCTGCCACCTCATCGTCGGCCTGCCGGGCGAAGATGCCTCGCATAGCCACGCCAGCCTTGACCGCGTGCTCGACGTCGGCGTCGATGGCCTGAAACTGCACCCGCTGCACGTGGTGAAGCACACCCGGCTCGCCATCGAATGGAAGCGCGACGAGTACGCACCTATGGCCGAGGCCGACTACGTGCGCATCGCCGCCGACCTGATCGAGCGCACGCCATGGGAGGTGGTATACCATCGCGTTACCGGCACCGCCTCGCCCGACATTCTTTTGGCGCCTGCATGGTGCGCGAAGAAATGGGACATTCTGAACGGCATCGCCGACGAACTGGAACGGCGCGACAGCCGCCAGGGTGCGCGTGCCGGCCGAATTCGAAAGGAGCACAACCATAGCGCTTGATCTGATCTGCCCGGCGGGTAGTCTCGTTTCGCTCAAGGCGGCCATCGACCACGGCGCCGACGCGGTCTACATGGGCTTTCGCGACAACACCAACGCGCGCGCCTTCCCCGGCCTCAACTTCGACGAGGCGCAGGCGGCCGAGGGCCTGCGCTACGCGCACGACCGCGGCCGCAAGGTACTGCTCGCACTCAACACCTATCCGCAGGCCGACACCTGGAGCCGCTGGACCGGCGCGGTCGATCGCGCGGCGAAGCTCGGCATGGACGCGGTCATCCTCGCCGACGCCGGGCTGATGCGCTACGCGGTCAAACAGCATCCGCAGCTTCGCCTGCACCTGTCGGTGCAGGGCTCGGCCACCAGCTACGAAGCGGTGAATTTCTACCGCGAGCACTTCGGCATCCAGCGCGCCGTGCTGCCGCGCGTGCTGTCGCTGCCGCAGGTGGAAAACGTGGTGAAGCACACCGACGTCGAGATCGAGCTGTTCGGCTTCGGCGGCCTGTGCGTGATGGTCGAGGGGCGCTGCCTGCTGTCGTCGTACTGCACCGGCGAATCGCCCAATTCGGCGGGCGTGTGCTCGCCGGCGAAAGCCGTGCAGTGGACCGAGACGCCGGCCGGCCTGGAGTCGCGCCTCAACGGCGTGCTGCTCGACCGCTACGGCAAGAACGAAAAGGCCGGCTATCCGACCCTGTGCAAGGGCCGCTTCAACGTCGGCGGCGAAACCTACTACGCCATCGAGGAACCCACCAGCCTCAACACCCTCGACCTCTTGCCCGACATGCTGAAGATCGGCGTCGCCGCCATCAAGATCGAAGGCCGCCAGCGCAGCCCCGCCTATGTCACCCAGGTAACGAAAGTGTGGCGCGCCGCCATCGACGCGGTGAAGAAAAACGCCGACGCCTTCAAGCCCACGCCCGCCTGGCAGGCCGAGCTCAACAAGCTGTCCGAAGGCCAGAGCCACACGCTCGGCGCCTACCACCGCCCATGGAAGTAAGCAGTGAAGAAGCCTCCGCTTTTCCCTTGAATCTTGTAACTTGAACCTTGCCCCTGTGAAATGAACCTCTCCCTCGGCCCCCTCCTCTACTACTGGTCGCGCGACGACGTGCTCGCCTTCTATGACGAAGCGAAACGCTGGCCGGTGGCGCGCGTGTATCTGGGCGAGAGCGTCTGTTCGCGCCGCCACCTGCTGCGCCTGCCCGACTGGCTGGAGCTGGCGGAACACCTCGCCGCCGCCGGCAAGGAGGTGGTGCTGTCCAGCCAGACGCTGATCGAATCCGAATCCGACCTCAAGACCTTGCGCCGCATCGTGGGCGACGGCCGTTTCCGGGTCGAGGCCAACGAATGGGGCGCGGTGCGGCTGCTGTCCGAAGCCGGCGTGCCTTTCGTCGCCGGGCCCACGCTCAATGTCTACAACCCCGAGACGCTCGACGTGCTCGCCGGGCTGGGCGCGACGCGCTGGCTGCCGCCGGTGGAAATGTCGCGCGACGCCCTGGCGTCGCTGCTCCAACGCGCGCCGGCCAGCATGGAAACCGAAGTGTTCGCCTACGGCAAATTGCCGCTGGCGTACTCCGCGCGCTGCTTCACCGCGCGCCATTACAACCTGCCCAAGGACGACTGCCAGTTCCGCTGCCTCGACCATCCGGACGGGCTGCCGCTGTCCACCCGCGAGGGCGAACCCTTCCTCACGCTCAACGGCATCCAGACCCAGTCCGCCGGCGTCTACAACCTGATTGGCGAGCTGCCCGCGCTGCGCAAACTCGGCATCGCCAGCCTGCGCCTGTCGCCGCAGTCGCGCCACATGGGGCGCGTGGCCGAAGCCTTCCAGGCGGCGCTGGCGGGAGACACCCGCGCGGCGGACACGCTGACGCACATCCTGCCCGGCCCGCCCGTCGACGGTTACTGGCATGGTCGTGCCGGACTCGAATATGGAATGGAGCGCTCATGCTGAACCTTGCCCTGCCCCCGCAACTCGCCAACGTCGTCACCCGGCTCCCCGCCGCGCCGCCCAGCCTGGCGTTTTCAGCCGTGGCGAACCGCCTGCTGTGGCCCGCGCTTAAAACCCTCGACTGGCAAGCGCTGGCCGGCCGCCGCTACGCCATCCGCGTCAAGGACCTCGGGCTCAACCTGCGCTTCACCGTCACCCAAAGCGGATTCGCGGCGGACAGCGGCGCGCCCGATCTCACCATCAGCGCCACCGCCCGCGATTTCCTGCTGCTGCTCGCCCGCCGCGAAGACCCCGACACCCTCTTCTTCAGCCGCCGTCTGGTCAGCGAAGGCGACACCGAACTCGGCCTCACCGTCAAGAATCTGCTCGATGCCCTCGACCCCGACACCGTGCTGCGCCAGCTGCCCGCCCCGCTGGCGCGCGCGGCGCAGCGCTGGATGGCAGCCTAAAAAACCAGGATGATTTGCGAATGGACCAACCACTACCGAACGCCGCCGTACAACTTCTGATCGGCCAAGCGCGCCCCTTCGGGCCGAACGGCGAACCCAGCGCCATCGACAAACAACCTATCACCACGCCCCTGCGGCTGTCCGTGACAGGCTTTGTCGGCGACGAGCAAGGCGATCCCAGCCGCCATGGCGGGCCGGACAAGGCCGTGCACCATTACCCGTTCGAGCATTACGCGGCCTGGTGCCGCGAGCTTCCCGACCTGGCGGAACGCTTCCGCGCCGGCGGGTTCGGCGAGAACATCTCCACCGTCGGCCTCACTGAGCAGAACGTCTGCGTGGGCGACCAGTTCAGTCTCGGCACCGCGCGCATCCAGGTCGCCCAGGCCCGCCAGCCCTGCTGGAAACTCGGCGTGCGCTTCGGCATCCCGGACATGCCCCGGCGCGTCCAGGCCAGCGCCCGCACCGGCTGGTACTACCGCGTGCTGGAGCCGGGTGTGGTCACGCCCGGGGACGAACTTCGCCTGATCGACCGCCCGCACCCGGACTGGCCCCTGGCCCGGCTGCTGCACCACCTGTATGTCGACCGCATGAACGCCGACGCCCTCCATGCCATCGCCGCGCTTGCCGTGCTGCCCACTTCCTTCCGACAACTGGCCGAAAAGCGCCTGCAATCCAGCCAGGTCGAGGACTGGTCGCGCCGGCTGAATGGGCCGGTTGCCGAGACCCCGCCATAAGCGACCCTCCGCACCAGCAACAGAGCTGGCTAATTATGGTGCGTTGAACCATAATGAACGCCATCCTCGCGGGCTGGGAGTGGGACACATGAGCAAGGTTGAAATCACCATCACCACGCCAGCCCAGGCGTTGAAAGACGCCGCATCGGTCTGGCGGCGCATCGAAGCAGGCGATGAGACCATCGTGCCCACCATCAGCTTCGGCTCGCCTTCGGAACTGTTCGCCGCCATCACCGACCGACGCCTGGAATTGCTGCGCCACGTCGCCAGCCATGAGGCGCTCAACATCCACCAACTCGCCCAGGCGCTGGGGCGCGACTACAAAAACGTCCACACCGACGTGAAGGCACTGGAAGAACTGGGGTTGCTGGAACGGACGGACGGGAAGCTGGTGGTGCCGTTTGATGAGATCGATATCAGGGTGGCGTTGCGGGAGGCGGCTTAAGCGTTGTCAGCCAGATTTGATCCACCGTTTCATTCTCCTTACGCTTGAACTGCTGCAACAAGGAGGTTAAAGGCCGGATACGGCCAGAAGCAGGCTCACCTATCCGACCGGAGTTCGGCCATTGCTGTCGTTCAGGAGTGTCAGATTAGACGGCAGCAATGAGGGGGACAACTGACCTTAAGGCTATTCGCTGCCGAACATAAGATCACTGACCGAACTCATTCGGCATCGGAAGAGCCACGACTCTTGAGTTCGGCAAACTTTGCGGCCATTGTGGGATTACCCTTGGTTAGCTTCTTGACGGTCAAGTCGTCGGCCTTGTTGTTGGCAAGGCGGAGGTTGTTTTCTGAACCGAGCAGAGCGTCCTTGGTCTTCTGAAGATGGTCGATGGTCTTGTCGATCTCTTCAATAGCCGTCTTAAATTTTTTGGACGCCAGCTCGTAGTTCCGGGCGAAGCCAGTCTTGAACGCATCGAGTTCGTTCTCGAAGTTTGTGATATCAATGTTCTGTGCTTTCATCAACGCGAGCTCGGTTTTGTACTGTAGTGAGTTTTGGGCGGCGTTTCGCAGCAGAGTAATGATCGGGATGAAAAATTGCGGTCGGACGACATACATCTTCGGATAACGGTGGGACACATCGACAATGCCGGAGTTGTAAAGCTCGCTGTCGGGCTCAAGCAGGGAAACTAACACTGCATACTCGCAGCCCTTCTCAGTGCGGTCCTTGTCGAGCTCTTTGAGAAAGTCTTCGTTCCTTTTCTTGGTCGCTGTTTCGTCGCTCTCGTTCTTCATCTCGAACATGATCGAGACAATCTCGGTGCCAGCCTCAACTGAGTCGCGAAAGAGGTAGTCGCCCTTGCTGCCAGTGCGCGCGTCGTTGTCCTTCTCGAAATATGCCCTTGGAAACGCCATCGCTCGAATGCGGTTGAACTCGGTCTCGCAGTGCTGCTCAAGGGTTTCACCAACCATCTTGGTCGACAGACGGGCCTTCATGTCCCGGAGCCGCTCGATCGCGTCATCGCGATCCTTTATTTGCGTCTCGTACTTGTCCTTGAGCGCCTTCTCGGCGAGCTGCTTCTCAAGCTCAGCTCTATTCAGGCCGCTCTTCAGTTCGTCGCGCTCCTTCTCGACCGCACTGACTGCTTCGGTGATCGCGAGCTTCTGAGCAACCTCGATGGCGTCGAGCGTAGCCTTCAGGCCCTGAATCTCCGCGTCCCTCGTTGCGGCGGCCATTTGTAGTTCATTCACGAGCTTCGCCTCTGCTAGATCGGAAGCGGCTTGCTTTTCATGCTTCGCCCGCTCAAGTTCGTTAGCGAGCGTGTCACGCTCTTTCTCCATGGCGCGTAGTGCCTCGGTCACGGCGAGCTTCTGTGCGACTTCGCCTGCATCGAGCCTAGCCTTCAGATCCTGGATTTCAGCGTCCTTGGCTGCAGCAGCTTTCTGCAAGTCGTTGGCAACCTTGGCCTTGGCGAGCTCGACAGCATTCCGCTTATCCTGCTCGGCCAGTTCAAGTCGCTCGTGCAACTGCTGCTCGAACTCGCTGTCGCGAACCTGCTTCAGGATGTCCGCGTACCCGGCCTCGTCGATCTTAAATGCCTCCCCGCAGTGCGGGCAGATGATTTCTTGCATGACTACTTTCCCCCCGCCTTGGCCTGGATCATAGCCCCACAGGCTTCTTCGACTGTGTTGGCAAGCGCAACACGAATTTGCTGCAAACGCTTAGTCATGTGCACTAGGTTTACAGCCATCAGGACACTCCCATAACCATCTGCATTACTTTCTCAAGCCGACCACGGCTGGCAGCTCTGATCTGATGCAGCCCAATTTCCCGCGCCATGGCAGTAATTACACCCTCTCCCAAAGAGCCGTCCGACATCACCTTCTTCGCCAGCGCCCCCAGTTCCGCCATGCAGATTTCATCCACCGCCCTGGCCGCATCCTCAGCCGGCCGCCTGAACGCGATAGGTCCATCCGGGTTTTGCCCCGCCTGCCAGTAGAACGCCCCGACATCCTCCTGGGTCGTTTTGAATTGCCTGGAGGCCAGCGCTTCGACCCGCTCCCGTATGCGCGAGCCAGTACGTTGCCAGCCATGCGCTCTTGCAATGCGGCGAGCGAGAACCCCATCCAGTACCGGGCCTTCGATCTCGACCACATGGGCGATCATGCGAGCAAGGGTTGGGTCGTAGGCCGCATCGAAAAAGGCATCGGCGTTCACGCCATCCACTACGGACAGGGGATCGGCTTCGATGAAGACCCCAGTCGACATGGCTGAGGCGTCGGGAATATTCCTGGCGTAGACCTCGGTGGTTTCCTGGGACTGGACCTCGCCGGATTGCAGTCCGACTGGCGATGAATTGGCGGCGTGGTCGCTGCTGTCTTCGTTGAGTTGTTGCGTCGCGGCCTCTTCAGCCATGGCCTTGGCGATGGCTTCTTCTGCCGCCAGACGGGCGGTTTCCTTCTCGGCTGCTTCGGCACGTTTCACCCGGCTCGTTTCCAGCAAGACCCGCAGCTTAGCGTCGAGTTTTTCCAGGGTGCCGGCGGCATCGATCCACCAGTCTGTCGACCAGACCCGCAGGATGTCCCAGCCCAGACCGCGCAATACCTGTTCCCGAAGTTTGTCGCGGTCGCGAGCCGTGGCCGAGCGGTGGTAGGTGGCGCCGTCGCATTCGATGCCGCACAGATACACGCCCTGGGCGTCCGGGTGGACGACGGCCAAGTCGATGCGGAAGGCGGACGCGCCGATCTGGGTGTGCAGTTGCCAACCCTTCCTGGCGAGGGCTGCGGCAACCGCCTCTTCGAACGGACTGTCGAAACCACCCCGGCTGCCTGAATGGGCTTCGGCCAGGGCGCGCGTGCCGCGTTCGGCGAATTCGAGGAAGAGTTTGAGATCGCGCACGCCCATGGCCTGGGTGCGCGCAAGGTCCATTTGCTCGGCCTTGAGGCTGGAGAATACGCGCAGTTCGTGGCGGGCACGGGTGATCGCGACGTTCAGGCGGCGTTCTCCGCCGGTGCGGTTCATGGGGCCGAAATTCATCGATACCGCGCCGTGCAAATCAGGGCCGTAGGTGATGGAGAAGTACATGATGTCGCGCTCGTCGCCCTGAACGCTTTCCAGGTTCTTTACGAACACGGGCTCCAGTTCGATATCTGAGAACCAGGGTTCGATGGCCGGATCCTTGCGCCGTTCTTCGTCCAGTAAGTCTTCGATGAGCCCCTGTTGTTCGGTGTTGAAGGTGACCACGCCGATGGTCAGTTTCGACTCGCGAAAGCCCGGCGACTTGAGGCGACCGACCAGGTCGGCGACCAGTGCGCGGGCTTCGGCTTTGTTGATGCGCGCGCCGCCTTTTTCGTAGACGCCATTAACGGGGTGGAAGCTGACTGCCCGGTCTTCGGTGACGGGGGATGGGAAAGTCACCAGCGAGCCGCCGTAATAACGATGGTTGGAAAAGGCGATCAGGCTTTCGTTGCGGCTGCGGTAGTGCCAGGTCAGATTCATGGTGGGCAGGCTGGCGCCCAGGCATTCGTCGAGAATACTTTCCAGGTCGCTTTCGACATCTTCGTCGTCCAGGTCGGATTCGGCCCGGTCGAAGAAATTGGTGGGAGGCAGTTGCTTGGGGTCGCCCACCATGACGACCTGTTTGCCGCGCGCGATGGCGCCGACGGCGTCCCAAACCGGTATCTGGGAAGCTTCGTCGAAGACCACCACATCGAAACTCGTGCTGTCGGCGGCCAGATACTGTGCGATCGACAAGGGACTCATGAGTAGGCAGGGCGTCAGCTTGGACAACGCACCTGGAATATTGGTCATCAGTTCGCGCAACGGCATGTGGCGCTTCTTTTTATTCATCTCGTGGCGCAGGATGCCCCACTCGGAGTTGCGGGTGACATCGTCCTGACTCGGCATGTCGGCACAGAGTCGCGCCCGGATCCAATCGCGGGTCAGCGCGGTGAAGCGCTCGTCCAGCGCCCGGAAGTCAGCGATGCGCTTTTCGTGCTCGGCCGATACGAAGGTACGGATGACGGGTTCCACATCCACCACGGCATTAAGCCACCAGCGGCTGTAATCGGTTTCAAACGCGCGGCGCACTTTGCCTTCGACTACCGTTCCGTTCTCGATGCCGGAAACCAATGCACCCAAACCCAGCACCATGGCCTGGCCGCTGACCTTGCGCCAGGCACACCAAGCGTGCAGCCGGCTTTCGGCACGGATGATCGCCTCGCAGCGCTGCATGAGATCGTCGAGGGTCTGCTCGCCGAACTCAGTCTTGGCCACCTCGGAAAACCCGCCCGCCGAGGCCAGGCGGTCGATGGCCGGTTGCAGGGCGCCCCAGGCCTGTAGATAGGTGTCGCCGGCCGCCGCAATGGGGCCGCTGGGTTCCAGTAGCGAGTTGCCAGCACCGATGAGCCGATCCAGCGCAACCTTGATGGTCCCGATTTCTTCCGGTGTGCTGGCGAGGTTCGAAACGGCGGCGGCCATGGCGGACTGAAACTTCAATGCCTTGTCCACTTCCGTGGCACGAGTCTTCAAGCCATTCCACAGTCCCGCCGTGATGTCCGGCAGGTCGGCGTAGGCAACGAGCCGTTGCTCGACCATGGTGCGCTGACGCAAGCGCTGGTAATCCGCAGCCAGAGTGTGGCCGCAATCCCCCGCCGCCACGGTGTCGTGTTCGCCGGTCAGCGCGCCGGACTCTCGCAGGGTTTGCATGGTCTCCTGGAAACGCAATGCCGCAGCCAGTGCCTCGGATCGCGTCGCCCGGCCAGCCCATAGCGATTCGGTAGCTGCGCCGAGGTATTCCAACTCCGCCAGTTGGCTGCCCAGCGCGCGCAGCGTCCGGAGTCTCGCCAATTCCGTGGCGAGGCGCTCGCCGCAACGCCTGTCGGCAATCGGTTCGAAGCCGCTGTCTTCCCACGGCTGTTCGTTTTTCGCAGCGCCGAGCGCCGACTGGAAACGCAGGGCACAACGAACCAGATCAGGTTTGGTCTTCAGGCCGGCCCAGATGCCCTCCGTATCAGCGCCCGGCTCCAGCGCCGCAACTTGCACACGCAAGGCGCGGATTTCGACCCAGGCGCGCAGATCCCCGGCGACATCCGGCTCGCCTTCCCCGGTCACCACGGCGTCGAGTTCCTTGCGGATCTTGTGTTTCGCCAACCAGGAGAGCGGCCAGATGGCCTTCTCAGCCTTGGCCCAGTCACGCTGGAGCTGGTTCACGTTCAGTTGTTCGACCTGCTCGCTGTAGCGCACGGAAAGCTGTTTCGTCACCCGGTCGATGCCTTCCAGAAGCGCCAAACCCTTTTCGAGTTCCTGCACCATCGCCATGGGCCAGGGTTGCCCCAGTTGGCCAAACGTTTCCTGACGGCTTGCCAGCCACTGCAGACCACGCTTGCAAGCTGCAAGCGCCGAATCCGGCCAGGGTGGCGAAAGCTCCGCGCTATGCCCCTGATGCTCGGCCAATAGGGCCAGCGCTTCTTGCAATCGGTCAGCCAGGGTTTTTGCGTCGGGCCGCAGTACGAATCGCCAATCCCGCCCGGCGGTCTGGGGTAAGGTTTTAGCCAGAACAGCCAACGCACCGCGAGTGCGCCGGTTGAGCGCCAGCCCCGGCAATCCGACAGCCTCCGAGAAGCGATCGCTGGCCTGCGCCACGACTTGTACGGCAGGAATCGCTTTTCTCGCGGCGTCGATCAGGGCCTGCTGCCAGCTTGGGGACCAGTCGTCGTGGCCAACGGCGGCGAGCGGATGCGTCTGTAGCGCATCCCGCCCCACGGCCTGGGCGTTGACCTCCAGCCGGTCGACTACTTCGCGCAGCGCTTCCATGGCGGCGGCATCATGGATATTCGGCCCGCTCCAGGACAGCCCCAAGGCCGGCATATCCTCGCCATCGACGACACGCCCGATGGCTTCGAAGATGGTCATGCCGTTGCTATGACGTTGGTGTAGGCGTTCGACGTAGCCGTTGAGTTGGTCACGCAGAATTCGTAAACGCTTCGCCTCCATGCGCCAAGCCTCCGGATCGACCGCCCCGCTCGCCTCCCAAGCTTTTTCCAGTTGCGCCAGCACATCAAGTTTGCGGGCTTTGCTGGAGTGAAGCTCAAGACAGAATTCGCCCAGGCCGACTTCGCGAAGCCGGCGGTAAACGACATCCAGCGCCGCGATCTTTTCCGAAACGAACAACACCCGTTTGTCTTCGGCAAGGCATTGGGCGATGAGGTTGGAAATTGTCTGGCTCTTGCCCGTGCCGGGCGGCCCGACAAGGACGAAATCCTTGCCGCGCGCAGCGGCCATGACCGCCGAGAGTTGGGATGAGTCCGCAGGCAGGGGGCAGAAGGTCCGCTCGGGCGGCAGTTCACTATCGAGCCGCCTCAGATTCGGAAATGCAAGTTCGGAAGGATAACTTTCGCGCGGCGTGTCAATCAGGTGACGAACCACCGGGTTTTCGCGCAATTGCTCGGTGCGCTCGGTCAAGTCCTTCCACATCAGGTATTTGGCGAAGGAGAACATGGCCAGTACAACATCTTCCGTGACCTCCCAGCCCTCGATGTCCTTGATGGCGTGGGAGACCCGCTTCCAGATGCCGGCTACGTCCAGCCCGGCATCGTCCTTGGGAAGCTCTCCATCGGCCACGCCCAGATTCAGCTTGAAATCCTGGCGCAGCATCTCGATCAGCGTGGGATTGAAGCGGGGTTCGTCGTCATGGAGGGTCAGGGTGAAGCCAGAACGCACGCTCTGGCGGGTCAGGTTCACCGGAACCAGAATCAGCGGTGCACGATACCGTTTCCCGGACTTGTCATCGCGCGTCCAGGTAAGAAAGCCGAGGGCCAGAAACAGAGTATTCGCACCGCCTTCCTGCAAGGTGGCGCGGGCTGCGCGATACAGTTCCACGAACCGTGCATCCAGCTCGTCTTGTGGCAAATCCACGAACACTTCACGACGCTGCAAAGCCTCGCGCGCATGTTCCCTCCGCACGTTCTCGCGCTCGCGATTTTCATGAATCGCCTGATTCCGGGGGTCGGCACCGTCCATCAACTCGGGTCGGGCGAGCAGGCGCACCGTCTGCCCCTCGGACAGCATGTCTTCCAGAGCGCCCGGGTCTGGCGCCTCCAGCTTGATCGCCTTCTTCCCTCCGCGAAAGCTCAAGAGATTGTTGCGCAGAGAGAGGTCCAGCAATTTTCGTTGCCAACGTGCCAGCCGGTCTTTTGGATTCAACGTAGCGGGATCCTGCTCGGCTACGACATCGTCCTCGGGTAGATCGGGCGCTTCGTCGAATACCGGCTCGATTACTGGAGTGGGCTCTGCAGTTTGAGACGTCGAAGGCGCTTCCGCGCTGGCAAGCGGCTTGATCCGCTGCAAGCGTGCCCGGCGTATGTCCACGGCCAGCTCGAAAGCCTCTTCGTTCTCCTCGGCAATCTGCTGTGCGCCGAGTTGTATTGCGTAGGAGAAACTTGGCACCGGCCGGTGCGTGGCCACGGTGGTTTCGAAGAGCACCAGTTCCTTGAGTTTGATCCGCTTGCGCAAGGCGGTGATGTCGTCCACCACCGAGGTGGAGAATTCTTCGTTCTTGAGCCACACGCCAGCAAACGCATGACCCTTGGTGAAGACCAGCAGCGGATTCAACCCTGCCTGTTCGATCGCCGAGCAAAAGAGCAGCGCAAGATCGAGGCAGGTCGCCAGGCCAGACTCGGCAATTTGCCCCGGCCCGCGCACCTTTTGTCCGGCATGCTCGAAGCTGGCCGGCGGCAGCGCATAGTCCAGGCCCATCGCCACCACCGCGCTCCAGAGTCCGGAAGTCAATTCCCAGGCACGCTTCGAACCACCCCTGTAGCCATCCAGTGCCGGGTTCTTGCCATGCTTGCGTAGAACCTCGGCCGTCTGCTTTAGTACCCGTTCGACAGCGGGCTCATTGGGCTGCACGAAAGCGGCGACCATGTCAGGAAGGTGAGATAAGCCACCCCATTGATTACGCGGCAGGAGCTCCACGGTTTGTTCGTGCCGGGCCAGCTCATCGCCGGCTTCGCCACGCTGCCGCAACACCAGGGAAACCGTTGCGATTTCAGCCTCCGTCAGCCGTGACAGCAAACTGCCATCGAGCTGTACATCGAGATCGGGGATATGGCAGCTTTGGCCGGCATTGACGGAATCGATATGCCAGTGCCTGGTTTTCAGGAAGGCGGGGGTTGATTCAATACGGAGATCGAGTTCAGCCAAGCTCTCGGACGTATCGTTGATGACGCTCAACTCCCGCAGTATCGGGACAGCATTCTGAAAATCAGCCAGATTGAGCTTCGCGCCCAATGCGGCGGTTATGGTCAGAAGTGGCTTCTTAGATTCTGATTCCTCAAGCGGCTCGGTGTCGTTCATTTTCGTATCCCTGTTTGAACCAGAATTAGGCATGGTAACCATGGCTCATTCTGGAAAATGTCGGCACCCATTTTTGCAATAGCATCCACGAACGCAAAGTGTCACGCCTGGTCTACCGCTCAGAAGCCGATTTCTGATCCGATATCTAATGGCATGAGCCGCATGAGCCAGTCGTCATTCAAGACGATAACTTGCCGACCAAACCAGTCCGATGGCTAGCCACAACAGGAAACGCAGATTCCCGACGACTGCAAAGAGCGATGACCTGCCTGCCATGGCTGTGTTCGGTATTACAAATAGGCAGCCGCAGCACTCTTGATGCGATCCGCATAGCTGTAAAGTTCGTCTAGGTCAGCAATGACGACCTTCTCTTCATCTTTACCGTTCATCAATCCAAGAACGAGACGCTCCGGATTGTTGAAACGGAGGCGGCAGATAGGCTTCCGATTGTTGTCATCAAACAAGACCGCGCAATAAGACTGGGCGTCACGCATAAAGATACGGCGAGTCGGCACCAGATCGCGAAGGATTGCGCGGACGATATGAAATCCTTCTATTTCATGAAGGGTGGTCTCAACAGACGCTGCCTCTGATTCGGCCTCGGCCACTGTGGGTTCTTGGATAGTTTCCTTGGCCGCTGGGACATCGGGTGTCATTGCGACACGAAGCCTTTCATTGATGCGTGATCCAATCAACTGCTTGAAGGCACGTTTCGTGATTTGCGTGAACTGCTCTTTTACTGCTGGCGTAAATCGTCTTCCGTTCAGCAGGTCGGAGGTAACACAGCGGACAAAATCTTCAGATGGGTTCTCCATCCAGTCAGCCAGCAGGTTCTGGATTGCACGGGTGTACTTGAGTTCGTTCGCAGTCGCCAGGATTTCATCGACGTCAAAAGTCACCTTTGCAAATTTCTTCAACTCCTCTACATCCTGTTCCTTGAAGTCCAGGACGTTGAACTCAAGGAACGGCTTCTCGTCCATCTTGTTCGGTTGTTCAAGGTCTGTGAAGAAGCGATACACCAGCCCATTGGTCAGAACACCGAAACGCGCTTCAGTGACATGAAAATACCGAAAGAGTTGGGAGGCATGGTTGATGCTGAGGTCGCCGCCGGACTTCTTGCACTCGAAAAGGATGATCGGCTTTCCCTCTCTGAGAATTGCGTAATCGACCTTCTCTCCCTTCTTGATCCCGACATCCGCGACCAGTTCGGGGGTAACCTCCAGCGGGTCAAACACGTTGTATCCGAGTAACTGGATAAACGGCATGACCATTGCATTCTTGGTTGCCTCTTCGGTTTGGATCACGTCTTTCGTATTGGCGATACGCGATGCCAGCGATCGGATTTGATCGATAAAGTCCATGGTGCCCCCCTTTATTGGTGTTTAACGAATTGCCTTCACAAAGTTATTTTCTTCATGGAAGGATTCGGTTGTACTCCTTGTGAGGCAGTAGCATAACCTCTTGCGCCAATTTTTAAAGTGAGCGCGGTTGCGTTGCCCCATGCATGCACTCGACCAGGAAGAGACGGCCGAGGTGATCATGAAGAATATCCGGTGTTCGTTACGGACAATAGCGGATGACCAAAGCCCCACACTGCACCACACCGATGCGGATCAGCGTTACCGCTCGGTGACCTCGATCCCGCCCCTCCCCAGCAGCTTGGCATTGATCGCCACGATCACGGTGCTCGCCGACATCAACACGGCTCCCACTGCGGGGGTCAGAAGCAGGCCCCAATAGGCGGCCACGCCGGCCGCGAGCGGAATCGCAAAGGCGTTGTAGCCGGTGGCCCAGATCAGGTTCTGGACCATCTTGCCGTAGGTCTTGCGCGACAGCCCCAGAATCGCTGCCACGTCTTCCGGGTTGTTGCTCACCAGCACGATGTCGGCCGCTTCGATCGCGACGTCGGTCCCGGCGCCGATGGCCACGCCCAGATCGGACTCCACCAGTGCCGGCGCATCGTTCACGCCGTCTCCGACCATCGCCACGGTGAGGCCGCGGCGCTTCACTTCGCGGATCTTCTCCGCCTTTTGCTCCGGCAGCACTTCGGCGAAGTAGTCGTCCAGATCCAGTTGCCTTGAAACCGTTTGCGCCACCGCTTGCGAGTCGCCGGTGAGCATCATGCATTGGATGCCCATGGCCTTGAGCCGCGCGATGGCCGCTTTCGATTCCGGGCGCACCACGTCGGCCAGTCCGAACACGGCGGCAGCGCTGCCGTCCACCAGCAGGAAGATGGTGGTCTTGCCCTCGGCGGCGAGCGCTTCCAGCTTGGGGTGCTGGACCTGGATGCCCTGTTCCCGCAGATAGCCCGGGCTCACCATCTTGATTTCCCGGCCTTCGACCACGGCCTGTGCGCCGCGTCCGGTCAGGTTCTTGAAATCGCTTGCTTGCGGCCATTCCAGCTGGCGTTCCTTTGCCGAGCGCACGATACCGGCGGCGATGGGATGTTCCGACTGGCTCTCCAGCGCAGCGGCCAGGCGCAGGCAGGCCGCCTCGTCCAACTCGCCCAGCGGCACGATGTCGCTCACGCCGAAGCGGCCTTCGGTCAGGGTGCCGGTTTTGTCGAACACCACGGCCCCCAGGTTGCGGGCCCGCTCGAATGCCGCGCGGTCGCGGATGAGCAGGCCATGCGAGGCGGACATGCTGGTACTCACCGCAACGACCAGCGGCACGGCGAGGCCGAGTGCATGGGGACAGGCAATCACCATCACGGTGACGGCGCGCTCCATGGCGAAGGCGAAATCGCGACCCAGCGTCAGCCACACGAACAGCGTGGCGAAGCCGCCGCCGAGCGCAATGGCGGTCAGCCACACCGCCGCCCGGTTGGCCAGGTCCTGGGTGCGCGAGCGCGACGCCTGGGCCTGGCGCACCATTTCCATGACCTGCGCCAGATAGGTCTGCCCGCCGGTCTTTTTGACTTCGAGGGTAATCGCGCCTTCGCCGTTGACCGACCCGCCGATGGCCTCGGCGCCCTCGCCTTTTTCCACCGGCTTCGATTCCCCGGTGAGCATGGATTCATCCAGGCTGGTCTGGCCGGAAACGATGATGCCGTCGGTGGGCACGCGTTCGCCCGGCTTCACCAGTATGCGGTCGCCGGGTGCGACGTCGCTGACGGGTATGTCCTCCGTGTTGCCGTCCGGCTGCAGGCGGTGCGCTTCGGAAGGCAACAGCCGCACCAGCGCTTCGAGCGCGCCGGAGGCGCCGAGCACCGACTTCATCTCGATCCAGTGGCCGAGCAGCATGATGTCGATCAGGGTCGCGAGTTCCCAGTAGAAACCCATGCCGGCCAGGCCGAAGGTGACCGCGCTGGAATAGAAGTAGGCCGCGCTGATGGCCACCGCGATCAGCGTCATCATGCCCGGCTGCCGTTGCCGGAGTTCTTCGCCGAAGCCCTTCAGGAACGGCCAGCCACCATAGAAGAACACGATGCTGGAGAAGCCGAACAGCACATAGGCGTCGCCGCGAAACGTCACCGGCGCCGCCAGGCCGAGTATGTCCCACAGACCGGGGGACAAGGCCAGAATGGGAACCGTCAGCGCCAGCGAAATCCAGAAGCGTTGCCTGAAATCCGCCACCATGTGGGCGTGATGGTCGTGGGCGCCGTGCTTGTCCTGCCCCGCCTGCGCGGTAGTGTGCTTGTCATGACCGGCAGGCATGGCGCCCTTGGCGTGTGCGTGTTCAGCGTGCTCGTCCATTCGCTTCTCCCGTCATCTGCCAACCCGATCAGCGATCACATCAGGGCGCGATGCCCTGCATCGGTCGCTCTCCTGATCAGGCCTTGATCAGGTAATTCCGCATCATTCCCATGTCCTCGTGTTCCAGGGTGTGGCAGTGGTAGAGGAACAGTCCCGGGTAATGGTCGAAGCGGATCAGCACCCGGACCCGCTCGCCCGGCATGACCAGCGCCGTATCTTTCCAGCCCTCGTCCACATAGCCCTCGCTCACGCTGCGCCAAGCGGCCATCGCACTGGGATGAGCCCGTCGATCGATGACGCGGAACTGCACCCCATGCACATGCATGGGGTGCGGCATGCTGCCCATCATGCCCATGCCGGCTTCGTTGATGAATTCCCACACTTCGGTCGTCCCGAGGCGCACCACTTCATCGTTCGCCACGCCCTCCATCTCGAACATGCGCCCGTTCAGGCTCCAGCGCATGCCGCTTGCGGTGACGCGTATGGGCCGGGGGTTGTTCAGATTGTGGGCTTGCTCCGGGCGCAAGGCGGGAATGCTCGCCAGCTTCCCGGGCAGCTTTTCCGAAACTGCAGCGCCCTGCCCCATGCGCACTTTGAGCACAGGGAATGCAGAACCTTGGGCCGGGCCGCCGCCCATCATGCCTCGCCCCATCATTCCGCCGCCGCTTGACGCGACGAAGGGCAGGCTGACCAGATTCAATTCCTCGCCTGCGGCTCGGCTCGAAAAATCGACCCACAGTTCGATCCGCTCCGACGGTGCGAGCGTCACGTACGGCCGGCTCACCGGTGCGGCAAGCAGGCCGCCGTCGGTGCCGATCACGGTCAGCGGCGTGCCGTCGTACCAGGCCAGTTTGTAGATGCGGGAATTCGATCCGTTCACCAGGCGCAGTCGATAAGGCCTGCGCTCGGCTGCGAGCATGTAGTCGGGGCGGCCGTTCATGTGGATGCGGTCGCCCAGAAAACCGGTCATGCTCGACATCATGCCCATCATTCCCGGGCCGCTGCCGATGTACTGCAGCTGGTTGTCGCGGGTGAAGCTGCGGTCCTGGATCACCAGACTGACATCGCGCTCGCCGGCCGGCAGGCCCAGTGCCTGCTCTTCGTCATCGCTCACGATGAAGAGTCCCGTGAGGCCGGCATACACTTGGGGGCCGGTCATGCCGTGCGGATGCGGATGGAACCAGTAGGTGCCGGCGCGGTTGATCACTTCGAACTCGTACACATAGCGCCCGCCCGGACCGACGGCGAAACGCGGATGGCCATCCGCCGCTTCCGGCACGATCAGGCCATGCCAGTGCACCACGCTGGGCTGAGGCAACTCGTTGATGAAATGGATGCGCACGCGCATGCCGCGATGGACACGGATCACCGGTCCCAAGGGACTGTCCGGATGATGCGTGACCGCCCAGGCATCGCCATTCAGCACCTTGCCACGGTAGCGCCAGACGCTGGTCGGCGCACCCGGCAACAGCGGAATGCTCTCATGCACCGCGCGCAACTCGATTTCCAGGTCAGGCGTGAACGCGGCCGTCGCCGTCGAGGCAGCTTGCACTGACGGCAACGTGCCCGGCACGGCACCCATCAGGGCGGTCCCGCCCAGCATGCCGAGAAAACCTCTGCGGCCTATCTGTTTCAAAAAATTCACTTATTGCGCGCCCATCCATCCATGTCCCTGCCAGGAACGCGCCATGTCCCGTCGCTGGCTATCCGTCAGCACGCCATCGATTTTTTGCTGCATGTCGATCGCTGCGTCGAGTTGCTGGCGCTGAAGATCGAATAATTTTTGCGAGGCGGCGCGAATCGCGTCCCAGTCCCGCTTCTCGTTCATATGCAAACGGTTGAGTGCGTCCTGCGCAGCCCAAAGCTGCTGTGCCAGGCCGCGGTTGCGCGCCAGTGCCTCTTGTTGCAGCTGGCCGATCTTCTGCGCCTGGTCGGGTGTCAGGTCAGGGAGCGCCGTGCCGAAGCCCATCATCCCTGCGCCCATCCCCGGCATCCCGGCGCCATACTGGCCCATCATCCCGTGGAATCTGCCCATGCCCCATCCCTGGCCCGGCACCGCGCCCCCCATCATTCCGGGTCCCATGCCGTACCAGCCTTGGGCGCCGTCTGCGCGATAGCCGTCGTCCCAGGCGCCCATTCGTCCCCAGCCATGCCGCGGCCCGTAGCCCATGCTGCCATAGCCGAATGCGAGCAATCCCGTAACGACGACGAGAATCACCCACAAAGCGATCCAGAATCCACGCTTCCGATTCATTTATTTTCCTTTCTGCAAACAGGATGCACAGCCCACGCGGCGCGCACGCCCGGGGGTTGCCTGGCTACTCGGTCAAATCGCGCTTTCTCTTCTGAAACTCCTGTTCGTCGATCTCGCCGCGCGCATACCGTTGCTTGAGTATGTCCAGCGCCTTGCTGTCGCCGCCACTGCGCCCGTCCCCACCGGAAGAAGTGGCCACCCATTTCACCAGCGCGACAACGCCGACGATGATGAGCACCCACCACAGGATCATGAAAATCCCGCCGAATCCGAAACCGCCTGCCATGCCATAACCGTCCATCATTGTCGTTCTCCTGTCATCACTTCCGGCCGTTTCCGGCTGCTCGATTGCAATACGCTCAGAAAGCACTGAACAAGTCGTCACCCCGGCGGAGGCCGGGGTCCAGGCGCTTGATTTAACTGGATTCCGGCTTTCACCCGCAAGGGGCAGGCCGCGGTTGTAAACAGCTAAAGCTGTAACAACCGCGCACCGCCGGAATGACGATTGTGGACTTGTTCATGGCTTCCCTCAGTAACCCATCATGTTCCTGCCATAGCCGCGGCGCATTTGCATCATTTGCTCTTTGGTGAGTACGGCGGCGGCTTTGTTTTCCGCATCGATGTGCGCTTCCAACGCCTGGCGCTGCACGTCCGCGAGCTTGTCGTAGGCCTTGCCGATCGCCGCCGGGTCGCGCTTCTCCGCATTCACCAAATCGCCCAGGTTGGCCTGCGCCTCCCACATCTGAAGCATGAGCGCACGCTGCTTCTTCATCGACTCGGTCTGGACCTTTTTCAATTGAGCGGTCTGCGCTTCGCTAAGGTTGAGCATGGCCATCGGTCCCATGCCCCCACCCATTCCGGGGCCCATGCCATAGCCCGCGCCCATTCCCCCCATCATGCCCGGGCCCATCATCATTCCCGCACCGGAACCATAGCCACCCATACCGCCGCCCATCATGCCCATTCCCGGCCCCATGCCGCCCCCCATCATGGGACACCCCCCGCCCATCATGTTCATCATTCCCCCCATCATGCCCATGCCTGATCCCATGCCGTAGCCTGATCCCATGCCGTAGCCCGGTCCCATGCCGCCGCCCATCATGCCCATGCCGTAGCCCGGCATCGCGGCGAATGCGCCGCTTCCCTGCGCCTGGCCTTGCATCATTTGCTGATCAGGCATCGCGGGATCTGCCGCCGAGGCAGGCACGGCGGTTCCCACCAGCGCGAAGGCCGCGACGGAAGATGCCACCAGGGTTTTCATTGAGGTGTTCATTTGAGGCTCCTTTTCATGCTGTTGCTGTGAAAGTCTTTGAAAAAGACTGCGGCTTTTTCTCTGACGCTGTCCCAGGTTGCGATATGACTGCATCACTTGATCACCGCAATCTGATGTCCTTCGCCCGCCGGCAGCTGGATCGTGCCCGTAACGGTGAGCGTGTTCTGGTCCACGACCCATATCTTTGGCGCCTTGCTGCTGGAGACATAGACTTTTCCGGTTCCCGGGATCTTGTCGAGGTGGTAGGGCTCGGGTGAAAGCATCAGGACGCGCCGCTTGCCGGTTTCGGTGTCCAGCGCCACCAATTTGTCATCCGACCGGCTACTGACAAAAAGCGTTTTTCCGTCGTCGCCGATATCCAGTCCGTGCAGGCGTTTGCCGATCGTGTAGGTCGTTTTGACCTTGCCTTCCTTGACCGATACGACGGAAACCGTTCCGGCCCGGTCATTCGCCACGTAGAGGGTTTTTTCGTCCGGCGAAAAGGCCAGATGCTCGGGTGAGGGTCCGGCCTCCAGTGAGCGCGCCACGGTCCACGAACCCAGATCGATCTCGCTGATGGTCCCATTGCCGCTGTTGCTCACATAGGCATGCTTTCCATCCTTCGTGACCAGGGTGTAATTGGGCGCCGGCCCGGTTTTGATGGTTTTGAATACCGTGTTGCCGACGAAGTCGACAACGCTGATGCCGCCCCGTGTCGGATGAGTTGACAGGACGTATTTCCCGTCCGGCGTAATCGCCTGGTGATGGGTCCAGCCGGAGACTGGGATTTCGGCCATGACATGGCCATGCTCGGGATGGAAGACATACAGCTTGCTGTTGGGGGTGTCTGCCGGTGCGCCTTCCGGCACCCGGGTCTCCTTGAGGCTTCCCGCAATCAGGTATTCGCCGTCCGGCGTGGCGACCAGGCCGTGGGGGTTTTCCACCCCGTCGTAGCGTTTGATGATTTTCCCGTTGGCAGCATCAACCGCGATCACTGCATTGCCCGAACCGAGCGGAATGTACGCAGTTGGCGCTGCGTATGCGATGGTTCCGCCGCTCAGGCAGATCAGCCCGGCGATGCATGCTTTGAATCCCATCTGTTTTCTCCTGCCTGAAGACGTCGGAATTACGGGGCGCTTGAAATGCCTTTTCGTATGGATTGCAATACCGCGTTCAAGTCCGCGTCCGTCAAGGCAGGACCACCCACGCGATGCAAGTCTCGTTATAGACCACTTCGCCCTGCCGGAAATCGCCGGCTAATTTCAACCAGGGTAATCGCGCGCATCCGGCAACCCGCTTGCTCCCCTGCGGCAAGCGTGCATGGCATGTCACCTCACCATTTCGAGTTTGGTCACGGTCAACGCCCCATTCACTCTGTCAGCGACAAAGCGAACCTTGTCGCCGGGTTGGACCTGGTCAAGCCAACCGACATCCTGGACGCGAAACACCATGGTCATGCCCGGCATATCCATGTTTTGCAAGGGTCCATGCTTGAGCGTGATCTTGCCCTGAGCCTTGTCCACCTTCTTCACCAGCCCTTCACTGAGCATGGCGTTCATGGCGGCAGGGTTTGTCGCCCTGCCGTGCTCCATATGCGAGGCCTCTGCCCAGGCCGGCATCGCGAAAGACAGGCTCGTGCCAACGGCAAGTGTGGTCAACATCAGTTTCATATTCATTCCTTTTAAAAGTTAATAGTGGGCGTAGGTCTTTGTGGACCCATCCCGGTTCACGAGAAAAACGTCATAAGCCTCCTTGCGTCCCGCTGTTTCCATTCCAGGCGACCCCATTGGCATGGCCGGCACGACCAGGCCGCGGGCACGCGGCTTTTCCTTCAGCATTTGCTTGATTTCTTTCGCGGGGACATGGCCTTCGACTACGTATCCACCCACTTCGGCGGTATGGCAGGAGCCGTAACCGGCTGGCACGCCCAAACGGATTTTGTGCGCCACCACGTTTTCGGTGTCGTGGCCTCTGACCGTGAAGCCATTGGCCTTGAGGTGGTCGACCCACTTGCTGCAGCAGCCGCAAGTCGGACTTTTGTAGACATCGACAACGAGGGCATCAGGCGCTGCCCACACAGACGGTGCGACAATGCCGATCAACAAGGCATTAAAGACGGCGCGCTTCATACGTAGCTCCTTTGTTCGAGATTGAATCCAGTGTGCTTCGTGGCGCCACACAACAAGCTGACAGAACGATGACAATTACGTCATCTACACCATCCGGCGAGAGCAATCCGGCCGTGGCGCATCGCGTTACCCCTCCGTCCAGCGGCGCTTGAGCGCGTTGTAGATCGGTACATACACCATCCCGGCGTATACGCCGTAAAGGAAACTCTCGGCCAGACCGAGCAGGAAGCCCCACCAGGTGAGCCATTTGAATGCCGGCAGTATCTGCTCAAGAAACGCGTGCATGTGCAGGCTCTGCGGTGTGACCAGGCCGTAGATCACGCACACCACGAAAGTGACCGCGCCCCATAACCCGAGCGCCCAGGAAACGAGCTTGATGTTCAGCATGACGGTCCTCCTCAATGTTGATGGCCTTGCGATTTGTCCTTGCCCGGTTGCTCTCCGCCCGTAGGCCCTTGCTCGTCCCCGCCGCCGTAGCCCCCGTGGCCCCCGTGGCCGAACAGATGCATGCCGACGAACAGGACGAAAAACACAACCCAAATCCAGTTCTGCGCTAACCAGTCCATGATTGATCTCCTCGCGTGCCGTTAACCGTGCCCATGACGCGGATGCACTTCCAGGTTCCCCACCTCGCATTCCTCCATGTAATGCACGAAGCCGCGACGCAATCGCTCCGCCCAGCCTGCGCCGAGCTTTGCGCCCACCTCCACCATCTTCGCTTCGAGCTGATCCGCCGTTGCCTGGATCAAGTCGTAGGTGAGGGTCACCGTGTTGCCGTTCTCGATCTCGATGGCCTTCACCCCCATCATGGCGCCCAACGCCTCGGTCAGGATGGCGGCGTCTTGCGCGGCGAGCGGCGTATCGAGTTGAAAGCGTCTTCGCTTGAACAGTTCAACGCCCTTCTGCCCGGGCGCCTTCTCGCCGGGCACCCCGATGTAAAGGTGTGGATTGGCGGCGAAGCGCTGCCGGCATTGCTCCGAGCAGAAGGCATAGTGAAGCCCCTCGTAGACCGTTTCGAGCTGCGGCGGGGCGACCTCCATTCCGCAGACCGGATCCTTGACCGTGGCATTCATCGATATCTCCTTGGCTAGTGTCCCGCCTCCGAGAGCCCCACCTCGTCCGGCGCCGGCAGGTCGCCGGTGACGACATTCAGCGTGGCGACGATGGCATGGCCGTTGTGCGTCACCTGTACGCGCGACTGCGCCTCGAAGCCCTCGGCACGGCACACATGACAATCGCTGCGCATATAGATCACGGGCTCCTGGTAGGTGTTGATGCCCAGACGCCTGAGGCGCAGCGCGTGGGGCAGCGTCCAATTCGCGTTATCGCTCATAAACACCCCCTCAGCCTGCGTCATGGATCATCTCCTTGGGGCGTGCCCTGGTTTTAGCCCGTGGCATTCCGGCCCTGGGTGCCGGGCCGTGGAAAGAACGCCGGCACGCGTGCCGCGTAGCGCGCGTACGCCTCGCCGAACTCGGCCGCCACTTCGCGCTCCTCGCGCCGCGCCAGGCGCACGTACATGAGCACCAGCACCGGGAACATGGCGAGCGTCAGGATCGTCGGCCACTGCACCAGGAAGCCCAGCATGATGAGCACAAAGCCCGCGTACTGCGGATGACGGATCGTTGCATACGGCCCGGTCACCGCCAGGGTTTGGCTGTGTTGCGCCGCATACAGCACCTTCCAGGCCGAGGACAGCAGCCAGAAGCCGCTGCCGATGAAGACGAAGCTCAGCAAATGGAACGGTCCGAAGTGCGGGTTGGTGCGCCAGCCGAACATGATTTCAAGCAGATGGCCGGCGTCGTGCGATAAAAAATCCACGCCCGGATAGCGGCTCTGCAACCAGCCGGAGAGCAGGTAAATCGTCAGCGGAAAACCGTACATCTCGGTGAACAGCGCGACGATGAAGGCCGAGAACGCGCCGAACGAACGCCAGTCGCGCTTCGTTGCCGGCTTGGCGAAGCTGAACGCGAACAGGATGAACACGGCGGAATTGACCAGCACCAACAGCCACAAGCCATAGGCAGGCGCAGTGTCGTTCATGTCTTGCCCCCGTCCTTGTCATGCGGAGCCTGGTGCCCGCCCTTTCCGCCATGCCCGCGATGCATGAAAAAATGCAGCGGCAGACAGGCAAGCAGCAGGAAGAGCAGCGGCCCGAACACGTGGGCGCGGTGTTCGGTCAGCAGAAGAAAAGCAGCGATGGCGAAAAAAGCCAGCACGGCCAGGTTGACCTGAATGGCGCCCGCGTGCCGAATCGGTGTTGAAAGATGGCGTTTCATGGCGTCACTTTCAGAGAGCAAGCTGTCATTGCGAGGAACGTAGCGCCAGCCGGTATATGTGCAGGGTGGATGCGACTCATCCATCGAGCGATCGGCACGCCGTTTCAGAAACTCATACCTGCGCCCCGGGAGGTTGCCCTACCGGGACGTAATTCAACTGCTCGTTTACAGCTTAGTTGTTATGTACCGAACCATAATCATCCCCCACACCTTTCTCGGGTGCATGGGTATCGCCCGGCTTGTGGGGCACATGTTGCTCACCGGCCTGGATATCAGCGATGACCGAACCGTACGTGTCACCGCGCCCCCTTTCCGGTTCATGGCTGTCCCCGGCGACGTGAGGGAAATGGCCGCCGTGCACGTTGGTAATGCCCTGTTTCAGATCGGGGTCGCTGTCCTGGTGGTAAGCCCAAACCGGGGCAGCCAGCAAGGCTAGAGCGGTGAATGCTATTGCGGATTTCATGATTGACTCCTTTTCTTCAGTTACGTGGGTACGACGAACATTCCGCCGTGACAGCCATCACTTGGCCGGTTTTCCCTGCTCACCCTGAGGCTTGTCCATATTCGACTGGATCATCATCTGCATCATGTCCATGCGCTTCTCCATCATCTCCATGCGCCTGGCCATCATGTCATCCTGCCCTGCCACGCCGCCTTGCATGCCTTGGCCTCCCATCATGCCCATGCCACCGCCCATCATTCCGCCCTTCATCATCGGACAGTCCATCATGCCGCCCATCATGCTTTTCCCCGCCGTCATGTTTTCCTGCATGGTCTGCAAATGCTCCTGCATCAGTTTCTGGCGCTGAGCCGGATCTTTGGACCTGGCCATCTGCTCCAGCTGGCTTTGCATTCGTTTGGTATTGGCCTGCATCTTCTGAATTGTCTGATCGGCAGCGGGCGTTACCGCGCCGGCCTTTTGATCGGGGTGGTGCGCGTCATCCGCGAGGACGGGCTGCACCGCCAGGGTGGAAAGCATCAGCGTGGCAAACAGCGCGTGGCGTTTCATGGTTAGCTCCTTTGCGTGAGAAAAATGAGCATTACGGTTTGGGGTGCTTGGGCAAGACTGCCGATGCATAGACTGAGAAGTGGCAACAAGGTTTTCATACGAGGCTCAGGATTGGGGTCAGTATGGAATGGGGTTCGCCACACCAAACTGACAGCGGGATTACATTTGCGTCATTCGATCATCACCTTGCCCACCATGCCGGCCTCCATATGGCCGGGCATCAGGCAGGCAAAATCCACTGCCCCGGGCTTGTCGAACTTCCAGACGATGCCGCCTCGCTGACCGGGCTTGAGCGTAATCATGTTCGGCTCGGCATGCTCCATGCCGGGCATCTTGCGCATCATTTCGGCGTGTTCCTTGAGTTCATCCATGGAACCGATCACCATTTCGTGCTGGATCTTGCCGGTGTTCTTGACGAAGAAGCGGATGGTCTCGCCAGCCTTGACGTCTATTTTTCCCGGCGTGTAGCGCATGGAGTCGTCCATCGCGATTTCGATGGTACGGCTGACCTTGGACAGATCGCCGGGCTCGCCCACCATCGACGCAGGCGCTGCCTTGTGCATACCGGACATGTCATGGCTCTGGTGGCCGTGACCACCGGCGTGGTCCCCTGCCGCCAGGGCAATAGCCGGCAGTGCGCCGAGGATCAGAATCGAAAGTGCCTTCTTCATAATTAAAGCTCTCCTTTGGGTTGAGTGAATCGGAAGTCGTTGCAGCGAATCGGGACTCGATCCACTCCCTGGACGTCGTATCTGTGGCCGCATCCTGCAGGGGTGTACCCAACATGAATCTGACGGGCGAATTACAAATCTGTAATTCGCACCTCTCCAGGCGCGTGCTGTGGCAGGATGCGCCCATCCAAGTTAGTCTCCCGGACATGAAAATCCTGATCGTCGAAGACGAGCCCAAGACGGGCGATTACCTGAAGCAGGGGCTCACCGAAGCCGGGTTCGTCACGGACCTGGCGCGTGAGGGATGGGATGGGCTGGATCTGGCCAAAACCGGCCACTACGACCTGATGATCCTGGATGTGATGCTGCCCGGTATCAACGGCTGGCAGGTGCTCGAAGGCGTGCGCCGGGCCGGGGTCGACATGCCGGTGCTGTTCCTGACCGCCCGCGATCGGGTGGAGGACCGGGTCAAGGGGCTGGAATTGGGTGCCGACGATTATCTGGTGAAGCCCTTCGCCTTCGCCGAACTGCTGGCCCGGGTGCGCAGCCTGGTGCGCCGCGGGCATAACAGCCTGGAATCCGCCGTCCTCAAGGCGGCCGACCTAGAACTGGACCTGCTGCGGCGACGCGCCATGCGGGCGGGACGCAAGATCGAACTGACGGCCAAGGAGTTCGCCCTGCTGGAGCTGCTTCTGCGCCGCCAGGGCGAAGTGCTGCCGCGCAGCCTGATCGCCTCGCAGGTCTGGGACATGAACTTCGATTCCGACACCAACGTCATCGACGTGGCAGTGCGCCGGCTGCGGGTCAAGATCGACGATGGCTTTGAATTCAAGCTCATCCATACCGTGCGGGGGATGGGCTATGTACTGGAAGCTGGCCCGGAAGGCGCGGCCCCATGAAATCCCTCTCACTGACCACCCGGATCAGCCTGCTTTTTGCTGTGGCCGCTGCGCTGGTCCTGCTTGTAACGAGCTATTTCCTGACGCAAAAGGTGGAGACTCATTTTGAAGAGGAGGATCGGATCGAGCTCAATGGCAAGCTGGAGCTCGTCCGGAACCTGTTCACGCAAGCCTCAAACAGCAAAACGCTTGACCGTCTGCCTCAGCAACTGGACGACGCCCTGGTTGGCCATCATGGGCTCGCCGTCGTCGTGACCGATGCGACGGGGAATATCTGGTTTGCCACCTCGGGCGCGGATTTTCCGGGCACGCTGCTGCAAGCCTGCCAGGCCCGGCCAGCAGCGTGTACGGATGGGAGCTTGCATCAATGGGTGCAAAACGGCGTCAGCCATCGGGGCATGGCCGTGTCAATCACGGCAGGCAGCGGCGGGCCTTACACCGTGGCCGTGGCACAGGACATCGAGCACCATGAGCTTTTCATGGACACGTTCCGCTCGGTGCTGGGAATCGCCATTGCCCTGGCCGCCCTGGCCATGGCCGGCCTGGGCTGGATCGTGACCCGATGGGGGCTCTTGCCCTTGCGCCAGGTCACCGACACCGTGGCCGGCATTTCCGCCGAACGTCTCGGCGCGCGCCTTCCGGCTTCGGGACTTCCGGTCGAACTCATGCCGCTCACTGCCGCTTTTAACGCCATGCTGGCCCGTCTGGACGATTCATTCCGGCGGCTGTCGGAATTTTCCTCCAACATCGCGCACGAACTGCGCACCCCCATCTCCAACCTCATGACCCAGACCCAGGTGGCGCTTTCCGGTGCGCGCGACAACAACGAATACAAAGAAGTCCTGTACTCCAGCCTGGAAGAATACGAACGCATGGCCCAGATGGTCGGCGACATGCTCTATCTGGCCCAGGCCGACAACGGCCTCCTCTCACCCGGCCGGGAAAGCGTCAACCTGGCCGATGAAACACATGGCCTGTTCGATTATTTTGAGGCGTGGGCGGAGGAACGCGGCGTTGCGCTGGCCCTGGCGGGATCGGCCACCGTACCTGGCGACCGGCTGATGCTGCGGCGTGCGCTCAGCAACCTCCTATCGAACGCCATTCGGCATACGCCACCCGGCCAGACCGTGCGCGTATCGCTGGCGATGCACGACGACAAGGCCGTCGTTGCCGTCGAGAATCCCGGCCCCGAAATCCCGGCCGAGCACCTCCCCCGGCTCTTCGACCGTTTCTACCGCGTCGACCCTTCGCGTCAACGCAAAGGCGATGGCGCCGGGCTCGGGCTTGCCATCGTCAAATCCATCATCGACGCACATGGCGGTTCGATCAAAGTCGCATCCGCCGATCAAGCGACGCGGTTCCAGCTCACCTTGCCTGCGTTGGCTGAATGATGCCGTCCCGCGCCCGAACAGAATGGGCGGTCCCTACACATGAGAAGCGCTCTCATGTCAGGCATCGCACTCAATGACTTCGCCCGCGCACAGCTTTCCCCTCCACGGCCCCGGATTGCGCGGCGCACGGCGGCCGCGCGTGGCCATCGTCGGGCGCGCGGGCAGCGGCCGTCACAGCATCTTCCGCGCGGCCGCCAGCACCGCCACGCACCACGAACGCCTGGCCGGCGTCGGCCCCGCGTACGAGGAATGCGTGGTCGAGGTGGGCATCGACCAGATTTCGCTCGTCGCGCTGCCCGCCTTCGACGGCTTTCACCGGCTGGACGACGACTCCCGCGTCACGCTGAAGTACCTGCTGTGGGGCGACCGCTGGCCGGCCATCGCGCAGCACGAGGTGCACCAGCCGGAAAGCGCCTTCGCCGCCCCCGACGTGCTGCTGATGGTGATGGACGCCACGGCGCTGGAGCGCGATCTCGAATTCGCCCTGGAACTGATGCAGCTGGGCAGGCCGATGGTGTTTGCCCTGAACCGCATGGACGAGGCGCGCGCCAGGCGGCGCTTCATCAACGTGCGCGCGCTGTCGGCCAAACTGGGCGCGCCGGTGGTGCCCACCGTGGCGCACATGGGCATCGGTCTGGCCGACCTGTTCACCACCGCGGTGCGGGTTGCGCGGGAGGCGCACTCGGTCCTCGCGCGTCACCCTGCCTGCCCGGTCAGCCCGCACATCGAAGCGCAATTGCAGGCGATCGCCGGCATCGCCCGGCAGCCCGATGTGGCCGCCGCGTTCGCCGCGCCCGAGGCCCTGCTGACCCTGCAGCTCGCGGAAAACGACGACTACTTCGCGCAGGAATTGCAGGCGCATTTTCCAGACCAGTACGACGCCCTGCTCGCCGCGCGTGCCCGCGCCGACGCGGCCTTGCCGCGCCCGCTGGCGGAGGAAATCCACGCCGACCGCCATCACCGCGCCGCGCAGTGCTTCGAGGACGTGACCCGCCCCGGCCAGGAAGGCGAACAGCCGCGCTGGCAACGCTGGGCGGACGATCTCTTCCTGCATCCGAAATGGGGATTCGCCGGCTCGCTGGCGGTGTTTGCGCTGGTGCTGTTCTTCGTGTTCGAGGTCAGCGCGTTTCTCGACGCGCTTACCGTCGCGCGCCTGATCGAATGGGCCGAGCCGTGGCAACCGACCGACCTGATGGGCGTCGTCGCGCGCGCCGTGCTGGACGGCTTCATCGGCCTGGCCGGCATCGTCATCCCCTACATGATCCCGCTGGTGCTGCTGCTGGTTTGGCTGGAAGAATCCGGCATCATGCACCGCGTCGCCTTCGTGGTGGACCGCGGCTTCCATCGCCTGGGCCTGCACGGCGGCGTCGCCCTGCCCTTCCTGATGGGGCTGGGCTGCAACGTGCCGGCGCTGGCCGCCACCGCCGCCGTCACCCACGGCCGCGACCGCACCGTGGCTTCGCTCTTGATCACCTTCCTGCCGTGCTCGGCGCGTTCGGCCATCATCCTGGCAGTGGGCGGCAAGTACCTCGGCGGCTTCGGCGTGTTCGCGCTCTTCATGCTCGCCCCCATCGTCGTCAGCCTGGTCGGCAAGCTCCTGAAGCGCCGCTATCCCGAAACCACGCCCGGCATGATCCAGGAGATCCCCGCCTACGCCGTGCCCACCCTGCACGCCCTGCTGTCCAACACCTGGGCGCGCAGCCGCGACATCGTCACCATCGTGCTGCCGCTGCTGGTGGCGGGCAGCGTGGTGCTGGCGCTATTGGGTCACTACGGCGCCGACGCCTGGATCAACCTCGCGCTCACACCGGTGACGTCGTGGTGGCTGGGGCTGCCGGTGGTGCTGGGCGTGCCGATCCTGTTCGGCGTGCTGCGCAAGGAGCTGTCCCTGCTGATGGTGTTCCAGGCACTCGGCACGCAGGAACTGGCCGGCGTGCTCGACACCACGCAGATCGCCACCTTCCTGGTTTTCCTCACCTTTTATGTGCCCTGCGTATCCACCTTCGCCATGATGCTGAAGCTGCTGGGCCGACGCGAAGCACTCTATTCGGTGGTCCTCTCCATCGGCGTGGCACTCGCCGTGGCGGCTGCGGTGCGCTGGCCGATGGAGGTGGCGGGATGGGCGCTGTAGCGGCGGCGGTTCAGCAACCCTCTACGCGGCAAGACCGGGGATGAAAAAGAAATAGGCATTCAGCATGTAAAGCCCGGAGAGGATCAGGAGCAGCGCGCCGACAATTTCGAAGCTTCTCTGCGCATGCCGCAGCGGCTGCAGGCTTTCCAGCCAGCCCACCGCCCACGCGCCCAGCAGGATCGGCACCGCGCGCCCAAGGGCGAACGCCAGCAGCAGCGTGGCGCCGAACAGCGGCGAGCCGATGCCGGTGGCCACGCCCAGCAAGATCACCAGGGCTGGCGCGCAGAATGGACAGATCGCCACTGAAAACGGAATGCCCAGCGCGAACGCGCCCCAGCCGTTCTCGGCGCGCTTGGCGCGAAACCGGATGACGGGAAGCGGCAGCCTGATCCACCCCGGCCACATCAGGCCCAGCAGGATCAGGAGCGGCCCCAGCAGCAGCCCCCATTCCCGGCCCAGGAGTTTTTGCACCCACATCCCGCCCAGGCCGGCCGCCGCACCCAGGAACACATGCGTCAGGACCATGCCGGCGATGAACATGGCGCCGAAGCGCACGGCACGCTTCGTCTCATGGGCCTTGGTCACATAGGCGAGCGAAACCGGAATGGCGGCCAGCGCCACCGGGTTGAAACTGAAGATAAAGCCTGCGGCAAAACCGACCCCGAGCGATGCGAGGCTGGCCTGTTCCAGTGTCGTTTGCAATGCGGTCATGTCCATGTTTCAGCTGCCTGTCTGCCAGATCAGAAAAGCGCCGCCCCACAGCAACAGGGCCGTCACGTAGGGGCTCGCGCCGGCGGCCTTGCCCAGGAATGCCAGATGCGACGCATTCAAGCCATGCAGGCTGTCCCACACCGTGGGCAGCGAGAACATCCCGGCGAAGGCCAGTCCCGCCAACACCGCGAGGTCGATGCGCTGACCCAGGGCGGCGATGGCGCCGACCACGGCCACCAGCGGCAGGGTGCAGGCGGGCAGCGTCAGGCCCAGCTTGAGCGCCTGCGGCAGGCGGCGCCCGCCCGGGATGAGGCGAAAGAATTCGAGATGGGGAACCGGCAGATAAACCCGGCGGGTCACCAGATAGACCGCGCCGATGATGCCGAGCATGAGCGCCGCCTGTGACGCGGAGAGCCCATCGAGACCGATGGCGGCAGCGGTGCCGAAGAGTCCTGCCAGCAAGGCGCTGCGCGAAAGAACCAGCTGGGCGAGCGCCGCGCGACGCTGGCGCGCCACGTCATGGCTGCTGCGGGCGGCGAACAGGGTATGCGTGGCGATGGTGCAGGGCTCAAAAAAGGCCAGCAGACCCAGCCCCGCCGCCGTCACGAGCAGCAAGGTGCTCATGCTGCATGTCCCTGTTGCAGCCGCTTTTCGAGTTCCGCCCGCAGTTTGCCGGCACTGGGCAGCGACGCAAACACGAGTTCTCCGTCGATGGCGATGGAGGGCGACACCATCACGCCGAGGTCCACGGCGTAATCCATTTCCTCCAGGATGTTCACGTCGCGCCACTGCACCTTATCCGCGCCCAATTCTTCCGCGACCGCCTTGAGCATGGTCCTGGCCTGGCCGCATTTGCCGCAGCCCGGCGAGGAAAACACGTCCACCTTGATCATCGCTTTCCTCCTTTGCTTTGTCTGGCCATGCTGTTTTCCAGCGCCCCGAGGATGGGGCACTCGTCCAGCGGGCGGGTCTCGTCATCGCAGATGGCGATCAGCCCGGAAAGCGCGCCGGACATGGTCTGCAGCGCGCGGATCTTGTGTTCCAGTTGCAGCTTCTTGGCGATGGCCACGCTTTTGACGTCCCTGCAGCAGGCCGCGTCGCTATTTTTCAGGGTCAGCAGTTCCCGGATTTCCGACAGGCTGAAGCCGCACTGCTGCGCCTGTCTGATGAAACGCAGACGCCGCACGGCATCCTCGTCATAGAGACGATAGCCGGCCACGGTCTTGGTGGCCGGCGCGAGCAGGCCCTCCTTCTCGTAATAACGAACCGTGTCGGTCGTGACGTCGGTTTCGGTCGCAAGTTTTCCGATGGTGCGCATGGCTGACTCCTTCATTGACCGGAGTCTAAACTCTGGAGTCGGGACCATGGTCAAGAGGAAGATCCGATGGTGTTCCAGGCACTCGCGCGCAGGAACTGGCCCGTGGCATAAAGTGACGCGCGGGACTGCACCTATATTGAAGGACCGACTGAAGGCCAAACCCCGGGAAACCGGAAACGAAAGGAGAGCGTCACCATGGCTACGGGCACCGTTCGCCTTCACCGCGTACTGCGGGCTCCTCCTGAGCGCGTCTATCGCGCTTTCCTGAATGCGGATGCGATGGTCAAGTGGCTCCCGCCGAACGGTTTCACGGGCAACGTTCACCACATGGATGCCACGGTGGGCGGCAGCTTCAGGATGTCCTTCATGAACTTCACGACGCAACAAAGCCATGCGTTCGGCGGCGAGTATCTTGAACTCGTCCCGAACGAGCGGATTTCCTATACGGACACGTTCGACGACCCGAACCTGCCGGGCACCATGAAGACGACGGTTTCGCTGAGGGCGGTGTCGCTCGGAACCGAGTTGAACATCGTGCAGGAAGGGATACCCGAGGCGATACCCGTCGAGGCCTGTTATCTCGGGTGGCAGGAATCCCTTGTGCTGCTCGCGAAGCTTGTCGAGGCCGAGATCCGCGAGTAGCGGCTTTGCGTCAGAGCCCGTGCCGCCTGCGCCGCGCGGGCTCTGCCGATCTGGTCATTCTTCGTTCTCCCGCCGCAGCAATTCCGCCTTGCGCGCGATCCCCCAGCGGTACCCCGCCAGACTTCCATCGGCGCGCACGGCACGGTGGCACGGAATCGCCACCGCCACCGGATTGCCGGCACAGGCATGGGCCACGGCGCGCCAGGCATGGGGCTGGCCGATGCGTCCGGCAATCTCGGCGTAGCTCGCCGTCTGCCCCGCGGGAATCGCCTGCAAGGCCTGCCAGACGCGGCGCTGGAAGACCGTGCCCTGCACGTCCAGCGGCAGATCGAGAACGCCGCGCGGCTGCTCGACATACGCGAGCACACGGGCGACCCAGCGCGTGAATTCGCCATCGGCTGCTTCGAACTGCGCCTGCGGGAAACGCGCGCGCACCCGGTCGGCCAGCGTCGGCGCCGCATCGCCGAACTCGATCGCGCATATCCCCTTGCGGGTGGCAGCGACGATGATCCAGCCCAGCGTACAGGGCTCGACGGCATAGCGGATGTGCTCGCCCGCACCGCCCTTGCGATAGCTGCCGGGCGACATGCCAAGCAGGGCGGGCGCGGCCTCGTAAAAGCGCCCGGCCGAGCTGAAGCCAGCGTCATAGAGGGCCGCAGTCACCGATTGCGCCGACTGCAGCGACGCCGCCACCCGCTTGGCGAGGACGGCCTGGTGGAAAGCCTTGGGCGTCAGGCCGGTGGCGGCCTTGAAAATGCGGTGGAAGTGAAACGGGCTCAGCCCGGCCTGCTGCGCCAGCTGGGCGAGCGTCGGTGCTGATGCGGCGTGCTCGATGGCCTGGCAGGCCTGGCGCACCAGCGCGTTGCGTTGCTGCTGCAGCGAAGGCGCATCCGGCCGGCAGCGTTTGCACGAGCGGTAGCCCGCCGCGACGGCAAGCTCGGGCGACTCGAAGAATTCCACGTTCTGCCGCTTGGCGGCGCGCGACGGGCACGAAGGCCGGCAGTACACGCCAGTGGTCCGGACCGCGTAGACGAATTCGCCATCCGCCTGCGCGTCGCGGCGGACGACCGCCTGCCAGCGCTGCTCGGCAAGCTTCGCGGCCTCCATCGGGGCAGCGTTCGGCAGGGTGGCGAGAAGTTCGGTATCCATGGCGGCATCCAGTTTGACCGGGAACAGGTACAGTGTTCACCGCCTTGCCGCAGGCTGCAATCCGAAACTTGCGTTCAAACTGCGACGGTCGAATCCGTGCAGTGATTAACCCCGAACGCCGGGCCCGGCATTGCGCGGGGGGCTGGGCGGATTGCGGAAGCGCTGGCACGCGTCGCCTGCGTTGTCCTGGCGCGCACATTGCTCGCGGGCCTCGTTCTCCATTGTGTCGGTCTTCTGCCGCGTCCAGTCTTTCATGCCGTTGAGCAGCGTTGGGCTGGAACCCGGGGACGGGGCGGATTTGCACAGGCGATCGACCAGCACGCCCGGCGGTTGGCCATCGGGCTTTTTTTCGAAGGCGCGGTATTCCGCCAGCGGCACGAAAACGGCGCCATCTTTCAGTTGCACCACCGCGCCATGCCCGTTCTCGTCCTTCAACTGCCAGTCGAAATCGACTTTATGTCCGTCGTCGCACAGCGCACGGCTGCGCGTGGGGCCTTTGCCCTCGAGACTCAGGCCTTCGACAGGGCAGCTGTAGCTGCCGTTGGCACCGAACTCGATGCGCGTGCTCATCCCCGAGCAGGCGCCGTAATCGACGTTGACGCCATTCGGCAGCGTGTAGCTGTTGTGGTAGCGCTCGCCCGACGAGAAATAGCGTCCCTGACGGAAATGTTTGGGCGCCTTGCAGGGTAACTGCCCGCCGCTGACATGGCACCAGAACGCATATACGCGCCAGCCGCAGGTGTTGATGAACACCTGACGCGTGGTGGTCTGACCGGGAACGTTTTCGGTGGCGAGACTGATGCAATCTTTCATGTCGCCGGCGAGGGACTGCGAAGCAAACCCGGTGAGGGCCAGTGCCATCACCGCCACCATTACCGGCGTGCAGGATTGCCGCGCGCCATCGTGAATAGCTGGGGTGTCGATTTTCGCCGCCCGTGATTGCGTCATTGTCGATTTGAGCAAGTTTTCACCAATACGTCGGGCAAGTTTGTTTCGCCAATGCGCAGTAGGCAGTGCTGCCCCAGCACCCGCTGGTATATCTGGTTGCATAATAAACGTCGCCCATAGACACGCCATCAAGCGATTTTTCCGTCAGCACGAAATTGGTGGCGCCAGCCGTAACGTTTAGCTTCGGGTAAAGCCGGGTGTGTTCCTTGGTGAGCACATAGCCGTACAAGTTTCCGTCTTTAGCGGCAGGCGCATCGAGCTTGAGCTCAAGACGCTGTGCGTTGCGATCCACGCTGACTACTTCACCCAATCGCGATTTCGCATGCGCATCGGCTTTGCGTTTGCAATCCCGCTCGACATATCGGGGCATGTCCTGCTCCGTCATGTCCAGGGTCATGGCGACACGGAAGCCGCGATAGTGGTATCTGTCTTCCGGCTTCCTGCTTTCTTGACGCGTTCGCTCCATGTTTGTTGAGCCGTCGACATAGCGGCTGACCATGCCCCCGCCGCCGCGAAGCACGCGCGCTTTGTCGCAGCTACCCCACCACCCTTTTATTGCATTGGGATTGAGGTCCCGGGGATAGCTGGTCCATGCCGAACCGTCATCTGGCGCGCCATTGTTCGCGAAATAGTTGTAGTGTAAGCAGTCTTCGACCCACTCGCTCACATTGCCGCTCATGTCGAACAGGCCCCAGGCGTTGGGCGCCTTCTGCCCGACGGTTTTCGTTTTGTCATCACTGGTGGAGGTTTTAGCGTTGTATCCCTCTATCTTTGCGACGACGGCGTCAAGATCATTGCCGCCGCAGTATTTATCGTCCTTGCCGGCACCGCAGGCGTATTCCCACTCCGATTCGGAGGGCAGCCGGTAGGGCTTGCCGGTTACCTCGGCGAGCTTCTTCACGTAGGCCTGCGCATCGTGCCAACTGACATTTTCCACCGGGCAGTCGCCGCCACACTCTTTGAAGCGGCTGGGGTTGTTCCCCATGAGCACCTGCCACTGCGCCTGCGTGACCTCGGTTCTGGCCAGGGCGAAGGCGACGATATGCACATAATGATTACTCTTAGTACCGTCTCCGATCCATACGCCCCCGGTGCTGGGAATCAGCAGCATCTCCGGACAGGTGTCACAGTCCTTGAAGGTTTTTCCGTTGCCCGGCTTGATGTCGTTCTGCTGATACTCCGCCAGCACCGGCGCAATCACATACACCCGCTCGTTAAATCGCGCTGCGGAGGCCGATTTTTCTTTCTGGATGCGCTCTGCACGGGCGGGCGTTACGAATACATAAAATTTCGCTTCAATTTTCTGCACCACGCCATCGCCGATGCGCATTTCTTTTATGAAGTGTTTTTCGTAGTCTTCATTGATCGGTTTTTTCAAATCGATAATCAATTTGCCCGGCTTGACCTTCAAATCCAACGGGCATTCACCCTTGAATTCGCCGTTGAGGGTGATTTCCGCGCCGAGGTCCTGCTCTTCACAACTGATGCGCAGCATGGAGTCGGCATGGGCCGGCAGGACAAACAACACGGCGAATACGAACAACAGGCTTTTCATGGGGGCTCCCAGACCAGAAAATTGCAATGGGTGTGAAATCGGAATGATTATTCGCAAGCGCGTGCCGCGACCACCTCGACACGCAGCGCCTCGGCCTGGCAGGCGACATGGCCGATCCGCGCGGTGTCGCCATAGCAGCCGGTCTTCATGCCCTGCATGTTCCTGATGACGCCGGAAATGGCCGCGCTGCTGCCCGGGCAGTAGGCGCGGAAATGCACATCGACGCAGGCGACGGCGCGCGGCGTGATCTGCGGCAAGGTGCCCAGCACATGCTGTTCGCCGAAACAGGTCTTGCCCATCAGGCGCGTGCCGCCGGCGACCCGGCTCAAGTAATCGTCTCTGGCGCCGGCCCTGGCTTTTGCCTCTGCCAGGCGGTCCGATTCCTGTTGCGCCCGGCGGGCGTCGGCTTCCTGGCGCGTGGCGTCGGCTTGTTGTTGCCGTTCGCGTTCCCGCGCTTCGCTTTCGCGCCGGTCCGTATCCGCGCGCAGTTGGGCGTCGCGGTGCGCCTGGGCGCGGTCGGCCTCTGCGCGCGCCGCCTGGCGATCACGCTCTGCGCGCGCCTGCTCCTGCTCGCGCGCTTCGCGCTTGCTGCGTTCGTTTTGGGCGATGAGATCGCCCGTGCGCTGCATCTGGCGGTTTTGCTGCGCAGTAAAGCCGGACAAATCTCGGTTCATCTTGTCGAAGGCATGGGCTATTTCACGACTGCTCCTGGCCGCATCCGCTTGCCGTTCCCGGTCCCAGGCGGCTTCTTCTTCTCTTCGGCGGCGCTTGCGCTCGGCTTGCTGCTGCTCAAGCGCGGCGGTTTTTTCGGCTTCGCGCTTTTTCACCGCGGCGTACTCCTCCTGTTGCACCTGTTGCCGCGCGGCCTGCAGATTGGCCGTGGCAAGCTGCAAACGTTTGCGGTCTTTGTTGTTGGTGGGGAGTTTCCCGGCTTTCGCGAGTGCGTTGTCGGAACAGCGGAAATCCCTCGCCCGCGTACAGGATTCGGCTTGTTCGATCAGGGCGGTAAAGTCCTGTCGATCCTGTTTGTCCAATTGTTCCGACATATCCAGCAGATCGGTCAGTTCGTCCGAAACGGCGAAGCCGGGAAGCAGCAGAGCGGCAAGCAGGAGACAGCGTGCGGTGATTGTTCTCATTGGTTGAAGCGCCAGAAAATTATGTATATGCGCCCCCCTGTTGATCGGCGCTGTTTGCCACCTTAAACAAGGTGGCATCAGATATCAAATCGTTCCATTCCGGGGTTTTCCAAGGAAGTCATGAACAAGTCGTCTTTGCGAGGAGCGTGCCTTTACCGCGAGCGCCCCAGCGTGGCGGGACGCGACATACGATTTCAGATGTGCTTTAGGGAAGACCTGAACAAGTCGTCGTTGCGAGGAGCGCAGCGACGCGGCAATCCAGGAATTGCTTGCCAATCAAAGCACTGGATTGCTTCGCTTCGCTCGCAATGACGGGCAATTAGGCTTGTTCGGGGTTTGTTTATTAACCGCAACGTTGACCACGGCCGTTTATGGCGGCAACGCATTCGGGAGCCGGACCCCGAGCAGGCTACGGCTTGCCTGACCCGGCCGCACGCGCTACAGTCGGGCCATGCGCCGACTCCGGGTATTCCTCTTCCTGCTGCTTTCCATTGCGGTTCCGCTGCAGGGCTACGCGCACTTCGCGCAGCCGCTGGTGCCCTGCCCGATGGAAGCCGCCGCCATGATGGCGATGGTGGATGCCGATGCCGCGCACGATTGCTGCGACGAATCCGGCTCGCAGACCGGAAAGGCCTGCAAGTCCGGCCAGCCCTGCCAGTCCGGCGGCCAGCATTTTTCGGTTTTTTCCACGCTCGACGTGCTGCCGCAGGAGCCGGTTCCGGCCACCCGCTTCCCGCGCGTCGCGGCGGACATGTTCTCCTTCGACCCGGCCGCCGCCTGGCGACCGCCGGCTCAACGCTGACTCCCTGATCCGAGCGCTGCACTGCGTCCGCCCGAGCGGGCGCCGCTGCGGCCATTTCGCGCCATCGCGCCGCTGCCGGTCCTATGGTCGCCGTTCTCGCAAGGAGTTGGAACATGGTCATTCCCCTGTCTGCCGTCCGCCTGTGGCGGCCCCCGGTTTGCCGCACGGCTGTGCTGCTCGTGCTGGCGGGCCTCGCCGGATCGGTCTGCGCCGAGTCGCTTTCATTCGATGACGCGCTGACGCTCGCTGTGAGCGAAACCCCGGTGCTGCGCGCGGAGTCGGCGCAGATCGATGCGGCCCGCCAGGCGGCGATCCCGGCCGGCGAATTGCCCGATCCGAAACTGGCACTCGGGATCGACAACCTGCCCATCGAGGGGCCCGACCGCTACAGCCTGACCCGCGATTTCATGACCATGCGGCGCATCGGCCTGATGCAGGAATTCCCCAATGCGGCCAAGCGCGATGCCCGCGTCGCGGCGGCGCGCGGACGCGTTGCCCAGGCGGAAGCGCAAACCCGCATCACCCGGCTGGCCGTGCTGCGGGAAACGGCGGTGGCCTGGATTGCGCGCGACGCCGTCGAGCGCCAGCTTGCCGGCATCGATGCGCTGGTCGAGGAGAATCGCGTGTTCGAAGCCAGCGTGCGCGCCCGCATCGCCGGCGGCAAGGGCAATGCGCTGGAGGTCGTTGCGCCGCGGCAGGAGGCCGCAATGATCGAGGCGCGCCGCGACGAACTCGACGCGCGCCGCAGGCAGGCCGTCGCCGCACTTGAACGCTGGGTCGGTCCGCGCGCGCAAGCGCCGCTGGCCGGCAGCGCGCCCGACTGGCCGATCGACCGCGACGCGCTCGCGCATGCGCTGCATGGACACCCGGAGCTGACGGTGTTCGATCCGAAGGCGCGCGTGCTCGACGCGGAAGTGGCCGAAGCCCAGGCCGGGAAGAAGCCGGACTGGGCGCTGGAACTGGCTTACCAGAAACGCGGCTCGCAGTTCAGCGATATGGCCATGGTGAACGTCACGTTCGATTTGCCCGTGTTTACCGGTTCACGCCAGAACCCGCAAATTGCGGCCAGGCAGGCCGAGCGGGCGGCGCTCGACGCGGAACGCGAAGCCGTGCTGCGCGAACACGCGGCGATGCTGGAGACGGATTTTGCCGAATACCAGCGCCTCGCCCGGGCCGTTACGCGCCAGCGCAACGTGCTGCTGCCGCTGGCCGACGAAAAAGCGGCGCTGGCGCTGGCCGCTTGGCGCGGCGGCAAGGGCGAACTGGCCGATCTGGTGATGGCGCGGCGCGAACGCATCGACGCCGGACTGATGGCCATCGCGCTCGAAGGCGAGCGCCGGCAGATGGCCGCCCGGCTGCATTACGCCTACGGCGACTATGCCAATAGCGAACCCAATTTGTCTGGAGAAAAATAATGAGCCGCCAAACGATCAAAAAAACAGTGTCGGGTTTCGTCGTCGTCGTTGCGCTGCTCGCGGTGGGCGTGGCGGCTGGCCTGTGGTGGGAACGAAACCAGGCACCGGGCGACGGGATGGA
Source organism: Gammaproteobacteria bacterium (assembly GCA_018820765.1). Taxonomy (GTDB): domain Bacteria; phylum Pseudomonadota; class Gammaproteobacteria; order Burkholderiales; family Thiobacillaceae; genus Thiobacillus. The sequence continues at coordinate 17,865 of JAHJNN010000015.1, read as the reverse complement.
AACCTCTGCCGACGCCGCACCAGGCGGACCCGCCGTGCTGTATTGGTACGACCCTATGGTCCCAACCCAGAAGTTCGACAAGCCCGGCAAGTCGCCCTTCATGGACATGGAACTGGTGCCGAAATACGCCGACGAAGGCGGCGATGACGCGAGCGTAAAAATCAGTCCCGGGGTATCGCAGAATCTGGGCGTGCGTCTGGCGACCGTCACGCGCGCAACGCTGGACTCGAAGGTGACGGCAACCGGGGTTGTCGATTTCAACGAACGCGATGTCGCCATCGTGCAGGCGCGCAGCGGGGGATTTGTGGAACGCGTGGCCCGGCTGGCGCCCAACGACGTGATCGGCTCGGGTGCCTTCATCGCCGAACTGCTGGTGCCGGAATGGGCTGCGCTGCAGGAGGAGTATCTGGCGCTCAAGGCGCTGGGCGACCCCGCGCTGGAAGAGGCGGCGCGCGCGCGCATGCGTCTGGGCGGCATGCCCGAAAGCCTGATCCGGGAGGTGGCCGCAAGCGGCAGGATCAGAAACCGCATCGCGATCACCACCCCGCGCGGCGGGGTGATCCAGTCGCTCGACGTGCGCCCCGGCATGACGCTCATGGCCGGCCAGACCTTGGCGCGCATCAACGGCATCGGCACGGTATGGCTGGATGTGGCGGTGCCGGAATCCCAGGCCGGCGCGGTGCGGGTGGGCCAGTCCGCCGAGGCGGCCTTTGCCGCGTTTCCGGGCAAGCCGGTGCAGGGTCGTGTCACTGCCCTGCTGCCGACGCTGAACGACGCTGCGCGTGCGCTGAGGGTGCGGGTCGAGCTGCCCAACAAGGACGGACGCCTGCGGCCGGGCTTGTCCGCCCAGGTCAGTCTCACGGGCAGCGGCGGCGAATCGGCGCTGCGCGTGCCGACCGAAGCGGTGATCCGCACCGGTCGCCGCGCGCTCGTCATCGTGGCAGAGGCGGAGGGACGCTATCGCCCGGTCGAAGTCATCCTCGGCCCCGAGTCCGGCAACGACACCGTCATCCTCTCCGGCCTCGACGAAGGCCAGAACATCGTGGCCAGCGGCCAGTTCCTGATCGATTCCGAAGCCAGCCTGCAGGGGATTGTTGCGCGAGGATCCGACTCGGCCGCCGCCATGCCCGCCCCGGTTGCGCTGCACGAGGCGGACGCCGTGATCGATGAGGTGTCCGATGCCTACGTGACGCTTTCCCACGGCCCCTTCAAAACGCTGTCGATGCCCGGCATGACCATGGAGTTTCCGCTGGCCCGACCCGAACTCGCCAAGGGGCTGAAGGCGGGCGACCGGGTGCGGGTTGGCGCGCGCGAGACCGACGACGGGCTGGTGATCGAGAAGCTCGTCAAGACCGGGGGCGCACAATGATCGCCGGGCTCATCCACTGGTCGGTGGCCAACCGCTTCCTGGTCCTGCTGGCGACGCTGTTCACCGTGGCCTGGGGCATCTGGTCGGTGAAGACCACGCCCATCGACGCGTTGCCCGACCTGTCCGACGTGCAGGTCATCATCCGCACCGCATATCCGGGGCAGGCGCCGCAGATCGTCGAAAACCAGGTGACCTATCCGCTCGCCACCACCATGCTGTCGGTGCCGGGCGCGAAGACGGTGCGCGGGTTTTCCTTTTTCGGCGACAGCTTCGTGTACGTCATTTTCGAAGACGGCACCGATCTCTACTGGGCGCGTTCGCGGGTGCTGGAATATCTCAGCCAGGTGCAGAACCGGATGCCTGAAACCGCCGTACCGGCGCTGGGCCCGGACGCCACCGGGGTGGGCTGGATTTATCAGTACGCATTGGTCGACCGCACAGGCAAGCACGACCTGGCGCAATTGCGCACCCTGCAGGACTGGTTTCTCAAGTACGAGCTGAAAACCCTGCCCAACGTGGCCGAAGTGGCCACCGTCGGCGGCATGGTCAAGCAATATCAGGTGGTGCTCGATCCGGTGAAACTCGCCAGCTTCGGCATCACCCACGAGCAGGTGATCGCGGCGATCCGCTCGGCCAACCAGGAAACCGGCGGCGCCGTGCTGGAGCTCGCCGAAACCGAATTCATGGTGCGCGCCAGCGGCTATCTCGCGAACGTCGCCGACTTTCGCGACATTCCGCTGCGGCTGGCCGGCACCACGCCGGTCAGCCTGGGCGACGTGGCGCACATCCAGCTCGGCCCCGAAATGCGGCGCGGCATTGCCGAACTCAACGGCGAAGGCGAAGCCGTGGGCGGCATTGTGGTGCTGCGCTCGGGCAAGAACGCGCGCGAGACCATCGCGGCCGTGAAAACCAAGCTCGACACGCTCAAGGCCAGCCTGCCGCCCGGCGTCGAAATCGTGCCGACCTACGACCGCAGCAAGCTGATCGACCGCGCGATCGACAACCTGACCCACAAGCTGATCGAGGAATTCATCGTGGTGGCGCTGGTCTGCGTGGTGTTCCTGTGGCATCTGCGCTCGTCGCTGGTGGCGATCGTTTCGCTGCCGCTGGGCGTGCTGATCGCCTTCATCATCATGCGTCAACAGGGTGTCAACGCGAACATCATGTCGCTCGGCGGCATTGCCATCGCCATCGGCGCCATGGTCGATGCGGCGGTGGTGATGATCGAAAACGCCCACAAGAAAATCGAGCTCTGGAACCATGCGCATCCCGGTGCAACGCTGGAAGGCGAGACGCGCTGGAAAGTCGTGACCGACGCGGCCTGCGAGGTCGGCCCGGCGCTGTTCTTCTCGCTGCTGATCATCACGCTCTCCTTCATTCCGGTGTTCACGCTGGAAGCGCAGGAAGGACGTTTGTTCGGCCCGCTGGCCTTCACCAAGACCTACGCCATGGCGGCGGCGGCCGGCCTCTCGGTGACGCTGATTCCGGTACTGATGGGCTACTGGATCCGCGGCCGGATTCCCGACGAGACGAAGAACCCGCTCAATCGCTGGCTGATTCGCGCCTACCAGCCGCTGCTGGATGCCGTGCTCAGGCATCCCCAGATCACGATGGCCGCGGCCGCGCTGATTTTCCTCACTGCGCTGTGGCCCATGAGCCGCCTCGGCGGCGAATTCCTGCCGCCGCTGGACGAGGGCGACCTGCTCTACATGCCGTCGGCCTTGCCGGGGCTGTCGGCGCAAAAGGCCTCCGAGCTGCTGCAGCAGACCAACCGGCTGATCCGGAGCGTGCCCGAGGTGGCCAGCGTCCACGGCAAGGCCGGGCGCGCCGAAACCGCCACCGATCCGGCGCCGCTGGAAATGTTCGAGACCACCATCCAGTTCAAGCCACGTGAAGAATGGCGGCCGGGCATGACGCCGGACAAGCTGGTCGAGGAACTGGATCGCGCGGTCAGGGTGCCGGGACTCGCCAACATCTGGATTCCGCCCATCCGCAACCGCATCGACATGCTCGCCACCGGCATCAAGAGCCCGGTCGGGGTCAAGGTCGCCGGCAGCAATCTGGCCGATATCGACCGCATCGCCCAGGACGTCGAGCGCATCGCCAAGACCGTGCCCGGCGTGTCGTCCGCGCTGGCCGAGCGGCTCACCGGCGGCCGCTACATCGACGTCGACATCGATCGTGCAACCGCGGCGCGCTATGGCATGAACATCGGCGACGTGCAGTCGGCGGTGGCCAACCTCATCGGCGGCGAGAACATCGGCGAAACGGTCGAAGGCCTGGCGCGCTATCCGATCAACGTGCGCTACCCGCGCGAATGGCGCGACACGCCCGCCAAGCTCGCCGCGCTGCCCATCCTCACGCCGAACGGCAGCCAGATCACGCTGGGCACGGTGGCAACCGTCAAGATCACCGACGGCCCGCCCATGCTCAAAAGCGAGAATGCGCGGCCTTCGGGCTGGGTGTATGTGGACGTGCGCGGGCGCGATCTGGCGTCCACCGTGGCCGACCTGCAGGCTGCGGTGTCCGCCCAGGTCAGGCTCGAACCCGGCATGAGCCTGGCCTACTCCGGCCAGTTCGAGTTCATGGAACGCGCCAATGCACGGCTCAAGCTCGTCGTGCCCGCCACGCTGCTCATCATCTTCGTGCTGCTCTATCTCACCTTCAGCCGTTTCGACGAGGCCGTGCTCATCATGGCCACGCTGCCGTTCGCGCTGACCGGCGGCGTGTGGTTTCTATACGCCCTGGACTACCAGCTGTCGGTCGCTACCGGCGTCGGCTTCATCGCGCTGGCCGGGGTGTCGGCCGAGTTCGGCGTCATCATGCTGCTCTATCTGAAAAACGCCTGGGAAGCGAAAAAAGAGTCCGGCAAGACCGGCGAGGCCGACCTCGTCGACGCCATCCGCGAAGGCGCGGTGCAGCGCGTGCGCCCCAAGGCGATGACGGTGGCGGTGATCGTCGCCGGCCTGCTGCCCATCCTGCTGGACAGCGGCACCGGCAGCGAAGTGATGAGCCGCATCGCCGCCCCCATGGTGGGCGGCATGGTGAGCGCGCCGCTGCTGTCGCTGTTTGTCGTGCCGGCGGCCTACCTGCTGATGCGCCGCCCTAGGAAAAGCCGCCGCCGTGACGGGTGAACCGGCGCACCGCTGACAGCAGGTTGATCCACAACAGCAGTGCCGACAACCCCAGCACGCTGCCCGCTGCCATGCCCAGCTGCGGCCAGAACGGCACGGCGGCCAGCAGCGCGCAGGCCGCGAGGTGAAGGCGGAACTGCCCGCGCATCCGGCGTTCGGCAATCATGTCCTTCATGGTGGGGATGCTGCCCGCCTTGGCCTGCAGTTGCGACTGCAGATGAAACCAGGCGAGGAAGGGCACGATCTTGTAGAGCATGCCGTTCACCACGCTGACTGCGAAACCGCCGATGAACAAAATCCCCAGCAGCAGCGGATAGGCCTCGCTGTCGGCCCAGGCCGGGCTGAACTGGGCGACGAGCCAGACGGCGACGCAGGCGATGAGGCTGGCCATGCCCAGGCGCCAATACTCGAGGGTGACGTCGGGCAGTTTTCTGCGGCGGCGGGATTGCAGGCGCAGGGTGGCAACGGCGAACAGCAGGATGCCGGCGGCAAGCGCGGCGTCGACGAGATGGACGGCAGCCGGCGGCAGCAGCGGTGCAGCGGCGTGAAGCAGCAGCAAGGCGAACACCACGGCGGCCAGCCAGCGGCTGAGCCGGGGCGGATACGGCGGCGTGAGCTGGAACATCGGCACCACCTGATAGGCGACGCCGATCACCAGCAGCAGCACCCAGCCGATGAGGCCGAAGCTCACGTGCGCGGCGATGGCGGACTCGATGGCAGGCGGCACCCACCAGCCTGCGCGCAACAGCGCCAGCGCCAGCCCGAGCAGGAGGGTCAGCGCAAGGCTCGTCACCGCGAAGCGGATGCCGTTGACGGTGACGCCGGCCGCGGCGCGCGCAAGGCCGATGACGGCAGCGGCGAGAAAGACGGCGAAGCCCACGCCCAGCAGAACGACACCGCTGCCGTAGGCGGCCGGTTCGGCGGTCAGGAATCCCGCCATCAGGGCGACGGTTCCCAGCACCAGCGAGACGTGGCTGACCCGGGCGACGAGGCGCGGCGCAGGCATCGGCGAGCCCGCCACCACCGGCAGCATCTGCATCAAGGCGCCCAGCATGACCATGGCGAGAAAGCCCAGCGTGAATGCGTGGGTCAGCGCCAGCGCCTGCGGCGTCCAGCGCGAGGCCAGCGCGTCGGGCGACAGCGCGATGAGAATCGCGGCGGCAAGCAGAAACAGCGGCGCGGTGAGGAAGAAGCGCAGCGGCAGCGAGAACGGCGGTGCCTGTTCGAAAGAAAGGCCGGCTTGCTGGCTCATGGCGTGGCGATTGCCCTGGCATACAGGGGCTCGTCATTCCGGCGTCCGCCCACTGCTGTCCCGGTTAAAACCCTGAGTGCCAACTCAACAACCGAGCAGGCCCGCCCTCGGGCCGATGCCGTGGTGATCGCGACGGCACGAAAAATCGCGGCGAGGGCGCCGCTCCTACGAGAGGGCATGACGGGTTGCGGGGGATGTCATTCGGTGGCATTGCCCGTTGCCGGTCCGGCTTGCGTGATCAGGATGACGTAGCTGCCGTCGGCTTCCATATGCGTGTCGTGGCGATAGCCGCGTTCTTCCAGGATGGCGTAAAGCGGAAACGGTTCGCGGTGCAGCAGCATCCGGATCGTCTGGCCGGGGCGCAGCAGGGCCAGCGTCTGCATCACCTTTTCCATCGGCTCCGGCGGCTCCAGCCCGCGCGCGTCGACGAGGATTTCGTGTCGTGGTGTACGCATGCGGACCTAGATCGCGTGGGCATCCATCTCGCGGATCACGCTGTCGCGCTCGGCGCCCAGCACGCGGTCGGACATGGGATACAGCATGTTCTCTTCCTTCAGGTTGTGCTGCTGCATCAACATGTTGAGCGTTTCCGACAGGCCGAGGTAGCTATCCCGATTGCCCGCCGCAACGGCGTCGGCCATGGCCTGCAGCAGGTCGCGCAGCTGCGCGTGCTCTATGCGCATGACCTCGGTGGGGCCGCCGCTCATGCCGGTGCGGGATTCGAAGGCGGGGAACAGGACGTCTTCCTCCATCGCCAGGTGGCGGGCCATCGCCGCCTGGAACCGGTCGAACAGGCTGCGCGCGCTGTCCCACTCTTTTCTTGCCACGGCTTCCTCGGCGGAAGCGAACACATTGTCGCAAGCGTGGTGGTCGCTGCCCAGAAATTCCAGAATCGTGCCCATCGCTAAGCTCCTGACTTTGTTGAGTTTGCAGTGTAGCAGGACAAGCACATCTGAAAATCATCTTGACCTTTAAACAACATGTCGTATGGTTAGCTGGTGGCTAACACAACATATTGATATTCGAGGAGGCAATCATGGCGAATGCGGGGATGAACACGGTGCTGACGATGCTGCCGCGCGAGGTGTTCAAGCGCGACGGAAGCCGCACGGCTTTCGACGCGGGCAAGATACGCTCGGCGCTGCTGCGCGCGGGCCAGGCCACCGGAGAATACGGCGAGGCGGAAGCGGATTTGCTGACCGCCCAGGTGGCGAAGGTGCTGATCCACAGCCTGCGCGGCGCGCCGCCCGACATCGAGCGCATCCAGGACATCGTCGAACAGAGCCTGATCGCCGCCAACCATCTGGCCACCGCGCGCGCCTACATCGCCTATCGCGAACACCACAAAAAGCTGCGCGAAGACCGCAAGACGCTGGTCGACGTGGAAGCCTCGGTCAACGAATACCTGAGCCGCCAGGACTGGCGCGTAAACGCCAACGCCAACCAGGGCTACAGCTTGGGCGGCCTGATCCTTAACGTGTCGGGCAAGGTGGTGGCCAACTACTGGCTCAACCACGTCTATCCGCCCGAACTCGGCGAAGCGCACCGCGACGGTTCGATCCACGTCCACGACCTCGACATGCTGGCGGGCTACTGCGCCGGCTGGTCGCTGCGCACGCTGCTGCACGAAGGCCTGAACGGCGTGCCGGGCAAGGTCGAGGCGGGGCCGCCGAAACACATGTCGAGTGCGGTCGGCCAGATCGTCAATTTCCTCGGCACGCTGCAGAACGAATGGGCCGGTGCGCAGGCGTTCTCGTCGTTCGACACCTACATGGCGCCGTTCATCCGCAACGATGGAATGAGCTACGAAACAGTGAAGCAGTGCATCCAGGAACTGATCTACAACCTCAACGTGCCGTCGCGCTGGGGCACGCAGACGCCGTTCACCAATCTGACTTTCGACTGGACCTGTCCCGAGGATCTGCGCGAACAAATTCCCATCATCGGCGGCCAGGAAATGCCCTTCACCTACGGCGAGCTGCAGGTCGAGATGGACATGATCAACCGCGCCTACATCGAGGTGATGACCACCGGCGACGCCAAGGGCCGCGTGTTCACCTTCCCCATCCCCACCTACAACATGACGCCCGATTTCCCCTGGGAGTCGGAAAACGCCGAGCGCCTGTTCGCCATGACGGCGCGCTACGGCCTGCCCTACTTCCAGAACTTCATCAATTCGGAGATGAAGCCGAACCACATCCGCTCGATGTGCTGCCGCCTGCAGCTCGATCTGCGTGAATTGCTGAAGCGCGGCAACGGCCTGTTCGGCTCGGCCGAGCAGACCGGATCGGTCGGCGTGGTGACGGTGAACTGCGCGCGCCTGGGCTACGAATACAAGGGCGACGAAGCCGGGCTGTTGCGCCGCCTCGATGCCTTGCTTGGCATGGCGAGGAATGGTCTGGAAATCAAGCGCAAGGAAATCCAGCGGCTGATGGACAACGGCCTTTTCCCCTACACCAAGCGCTATCTCGGCACCCTGCGCAACCACTTCTCGACCATCGGCGTGAACGGCGTCAATGAGATGATCCGCAACTTCAGCGGAGACGAACACGACATCACCAGCGAATGGGGCCACGCTTTCGCGGTGCGCCTGCTCGACCACATCCGCACCCGCATCGCCGCCTTCCAGGAAGAGACCGGGCACATGTACAACCTGGAAGCCACGCCGGCCGAAGGCACCACCTACCGCTTTGCCAAGGAAGACGCCAAGCGCTATCCGGCCATCCTGCAGGCGGGCACCGAGGAGGCGCCCTACTACACCAACTCGTCGCAGCTGCCGGTGGGCTTCACCGACGATGCCTTCGAAGCGCTGGAGCGGCAGGACGATCTGCAGCGCAAGTACACCGGCGGCACCGTGCTGCATCTCTACATGTCGGAGCACATCTCGTCGGCCGAAGCCTGCAAGAACCTGGTGCGCCGCGCGCTGACGCGCTTCCGCCTGCCCTACATCACCATCACGCCGACTTTTTCGATTTGCCCGAAACACGGCTACCTCGCCGGCGAGCACGAGTTCTGCCCCGCGTGCGACGAGGAAGCCCTGTCCCGCAAACGTGCTGTTGCCGCATAAACCCAGGAGACTCAAATGAACGACATGACCGTACCGACCCAGCTGACCCTCAAGGACGAGGAACGCACCCGCTGCGAAGTGTGGACCCGCGTGATGGGCTACCACCGCCCGGTGACCAGCTTCAACAAGGGTAAGAAGAGCGAGCACCGCGAGCGCCAGTTCTTCGTCGAAGGCCGTTGCAGGTTGGCCTGATGCCGGTAACGGCATGGGTAGGAGCGGCCTCCAGGCCGCGATTGCCGGCTATCGCGCCTTGGAAGGCGCTCCTACGATGCTGCGCGTCGGCGGCCTGACCCCGTTGTCCACCGCCGACTGGCCGGGCATGCTGGCCGCGGTGGTGTTCTGCCAGGGCTGCCCGTGGCGCTGCCGCTATTGCCACAACCCGCACCTGATTCCTCCGCGCAGCGAAAACGAAATCCCCTGGGACGACGTGCTGGCCTTCTTGCGCCGGCGCCGGGGCCTGCTCGACGGCGTGGTGTTTTCCGGCGGCGAGCCGACGCTGCAGCCCGAACTGGCCGACGCGATGCGCGAGGTGCGCGCGCTCGGCTTCAAGGTCGGCCTGCACACCGGCGGCGCCTATCCGCGCCGGCTCGCCGAGCTGCTGCCGCTGGTCGATTGGGTGGGGCTGGATGCGAAAGCACCGTTCGCCGATTACGCGCGCATCACCGGCGTCGCCGGCAGCGGTGATCCTGCGCTGGCCAGCCTCGACGCCGTGCTGGCGTCCGGCGTCGAGCACGAAATCCGCACCACGGTGCATCCGGCCCTGCTGGCAGACGCCGAGGTCGTGGACCTTGCACAAGCGCTGTCGGCGCGTAGCGTGAAACGCCATGTCATCCAGGCATTCCGGAGTCAGGGGTGCGTGGATGCGGCGCTGGTTCAGGACGCCCGGTGCGAGCGCCCCATGGCCAGCCTGGTGGAGAATGTGGCCCGGGTGTTCGAACCCGGACATTAACCGCTCGCCCTGTTGCGCGTCGCCCCACAATCCACGGCGTTATCTATAGTGGAAATCGATATCCAAACCGGGAGCCCGACATGCGACGCTGGAGCCTGATTCTTTCCTTCCTGATTCCCCTCTTTGCTACCGGCCATGCCATGGCGGACAGCAACTGGTGGCAAGACAAGAAAACCTGCATCGCCGTGGGCGCCGTGGCGGGCGCCGGAATCGGCGCCACGGCAGACGCCGCCACCGCCGGGGCCGGCGCCGTGGTCGGCGGCCTTCTGGGTGCGCTGCTGTGCCAGCCGACCGACACCGACGGCGACGGCGTGCCGGACCATCGCGACGACTGCCCGGGAACGCCGAAGGGTGTTGCGGTGGACGAGAAAGGCTGCCCGCCCGACAGCGACGGCGACGGCGTGCCCGATTACCTTGACAAATGCCCCGACACGCCCAAGGGCGCCAAGGTCGACGAGCAGGGCTGCGAACCCCCGCCGCCCGCCACGCCGCCGGCCAAAGCCATGCCTGCGGCACCGGTCGATGCCGACAGCGACGGCGACGGCGTGCCCGACCGCCTCGACAAGTGTCCGGACACCCCGCCCGGCGCCCGGGTCGACCATACCGGCTGCCCGCTGGTCGACGCGAGCGAACTCAAGGGCGTCTGGTTCGCCTTCGACTCGTCCGTGATCACCCCGGACTCGGCCCGCGTCCTCGACGAGGTGGCGCGGATCTTCACGCGCTATCCCACGCTGGTCGCCGAGATGGCCGGCCACACCTGCAACATCGGCACCGAGCGATACAACCAGGGCCTGTCCGAACGGCGCGCGAATGCCGTGCGCGATTACCTGATCGGCAAGGGCGTCGCGCCGGAACAGCTGACCGCCAAGGGCTATGGCGAACTGCAGCCGATGACGAGCAACGCCACCCTCGAAGGCCGCCAAAGCAACCGCCGCACCGAGATGCAAATCCTCAAGCAGTAAGCCCGGGGCGGGCCGCACGGCCCGCCCACCTGATCCGCCGGCATTGACGCACGCGGCCAAACCGGGGCAGGCTTGGGCCTCACCCGATTCGCGATGACGTCCATGTCCCTCCGCTCGCCCTGCACGCGCTGGCTCGCGCTCTGCCTGTTTTCCTCCTCGGTGCTCGCCGCCTCGCCCGACGGCGTGGTGGCGGTATCGCATCCGGCCGCGGCCGCCGCCGGCGCGCGCATACTGGCGGCGGGCGGCAATGCCATCGATGCCGCCGCCGCGGTGCAGTTCGCGCTGAACGTGGTGGAGCCGCAATCGTCCGGCATCGGCGGCGGCGCTTTCATGCTGGTGCATCTCGCCAAAGCCAATGAGACCTTCATCGTCGATTCGCGCGAACGCGCGCCGACGAAAGCCAGCGCCGACATGTTCGCGCCCGACGGCCTGCCGATGTCCTTTCCTCTCGCCTCGACCAGCGGGCTTGCAGTCGGCGTGCCGGGCACCGTGCGCGGCGTCGACACCGCGCTCAAACGCTGGGGCACGAAGACGCTGGCCGACACGCTGGCACCGGCGATCGAACTCGCCGAGCGCGGCTTTCGCGTCAACCGCTTTCTCGCCGCCGACATCGCCAACGACGGCGGGCGCACGCAACGCCATCCCGAGACCGCCGCGATCTTCCGCCCCGGCGGCGTGCCGCTCGCCGAAGGCGACTGGCTGGTGCAGCCCGAACTCGCCGGAACCCTCAAACGCATTGCAGCGAAGGGCGCGGACACTTTCTATCGCGGCGAGATTGCCCGCGCCATCGTCAAAGCGCAGCAGCGTACGCGCAGCGAACTGGGCGACGCCGGAAAAGGCCGCATGACGCTGGCCGATCTTGCGCAATACCGGGTGGCCCTCCGCGAACCCCTGATCGGCCGTTACCGCGGCTGGACGCTGGCGGGCATGCCGCCGCCCTCGTCCGGCGGACTCACCCTCCTGCAGATGCTGGGCCTGCTGGAGCGTTTTCCGCTGGGCGACGCCGCGCAGGGCTACGGCTTCGGCAGCCCGAAAACCCTGCACGTCATGATCGAGGCGATGCGGCTGGCGTTTGCCGACCGCGCGGTGTGGATCGGCGACGACGATGCCGCGCCGGTGCCGCGACACGGCCTGCTGCATCCCGAGTACCTGGCCCCGCGCGCGGCGCTGATCAAAGCCGGCCAACGCATGGAAACACCGCAGGCAGGCGACCCCGCGCCCTGGGAACCCGCCGCCGTGCCGCCGGCACCGTCGCGCATCAGGCAAGAAAGCCCGCACACCACCCACTTCTCCATCGTCGACCGCTGGGGCAACGTGGTGAGCGTCACCAGCACCATCGAATTCACCTGGGGCTCGGGCATCACCGTGCCCGGCTACGGCTTCCTGCTCAACAACGAGCTGACCGATTTCAACTTCCTGCCCGCCGCCGACGCCGCCGCAGGCAACCCCGGCGCCAACGACGTCGCCCCCGGAAAACGCCCGCGCTCCAGCATGGCGCCGACGCTGTTGTTCAGGGACGGCAAGCCCGTCGCCGCCTATGGCTCGCCCGGCGGCGCCACCATCATCAATTCGGTTCTGAACGTCACGCTCAACCTCGTCGACCACGGCATGACGATGCAGCAGGCGATCGACGCGCCACGCCTGTCGGTGACCCACGCGGCCGGCAAGGTGAGCTGCGAAGGGGGACAGGATTTCATGCGGCCGCGTTTCGGCATCGCCGCGCAGGATGCCTTGCGAAGCCAGGGACATGCGGGGCTGGGTGAAACGGGAACCGACGCCTGCAAGGAAACGATCGGCTCGGTGCAGGGCATCGTCATCGATCGCGCGGTCGGCGAACACCTTGGGGCGGCGGACGCGCGGCGCGAGGGAACGGTGATTCGGGTCAGGCCCTGAACGGCATCGCCCCGTTGTCGAAAACTTTTACAGTTCGATGGCGGCGCCGACCGCGCCCCGCGTCGTTGCGCAGCATAAGGCTTTGTTTTCTTGATTGAATGCAGCAAGGCCCCGGGGATGCGCACGGAACTTGCATCGGCCGCAATCTGCCGGCTCGATGCCGTCGATGCGCCGGTGGGTGTTCATCCCTGCCCTGTCATAGGAGACCCGCCATGACACGAGTTGCCCGCCTGGCTGCAATCGCCGCCGTCTCACTGCTCCCCTTCGCGTTGCCGAGTCACGCCAGCATCATCACCTACCAGGCGTCGCTGAGCGGGGCGGCGGAAGATCCGCCCAACGCCTCGCCGGCCACCGGCTTCGCCACCGTCGATTACGATTCGCTCGCCCACACGCTCGCGATCTCGGCCAGCTGGGCGGATCTGATCGGCACCACGACCGCCGCCCACATCCACTGCTGCACGACGCTGCCGAACGACGGCGTTGTCGGCGTGGCGGTCACCCCCGGCACCCTCCCCGGCTTCCCGGCCGGCGTGACCGCGGGCGCGTACGCCGCCGTGATCGACCTCACCGATCTCGCGAACTATACGGGGGCATTCGCCACCTTTGGCGGCGGCACCGCGGCAGGCGCGGAGTCCGCGCTGATTGCCGGGCTCGACGGCGGACAGGCCTATTTCAACATTCACACCAGCTTTGCGCCGGGCGGCGAAATCCGCGGATTTCTCGCGGCCGTCCCCGAGCCCGCGACGCTTGCCCTCGCAGGTCTCGGTCTCGCCGGCCTCGGCTGGAGCCGGCGCAAGCGGGCTTGACTGAAAACGTTTGACGAAGCCCACCCTGCTTCGGCAGGGTGTGTTTTTAAGGACAAGCGAAGTCACCCCCATTGGACATTGGCGCATGGCCACCCGTCGCGCGGAGACGGCGGACGATCGCTTCAACCGTCCGAGTCGAAGCGCAGGCGGCAATGGGTCTCGCGTAGGTGTAGAAATAAAATAAATGGCGGAGAGATTGCCGAGCAGGGTGGCGGCAATGCCGAAGTCGCGCATCAGCTCGTCGATCATCACCGCCGGCAGGCTGGCGAGCAGGCCCCAGGTCAGCCAGACGAGCGATACCGGCGGCAGCCGAAGCGGGCGACCGGATGGGTGCGGCTCCGCCGGTTCCGCATCGCCCGGTGCCGATTCACAGCGGCCACACCCACAGCAGCATCGGGATGCTGACCGCCACCAACAGGATCTCGAGCGGCAAGCCGAGCCGCCAGTAGTCGCCGAAGCGGAAGCCCCCCGGGCCCAGGATCAGGGTGTTGTTCTGGTGCCCGATCGGCGTGAGAAACGCGCAGGATGCGCCTATCGCCACCGCCATCAGGAAGGTGTCCGGGTTGGCGTCCAAACGGCCGGCCGCGCCCAGCGCGATCGGGCACATCACCGCCGCGGTCGCGGCATTGTTCATCAGGTCCGACAGCGTCATCGTGACCACCAGGATCACTGCCAGCGCGAGAATCGCATGGCCCTGCGCGACGCTTTCGAGCAGGAAACGGGCGATCAGGTCGGCCGTGCCGGTGCTCTGCATTGCCGCCGCCACCGGGATCAGCGAGCCGAGCAGCACGATGACCGGCCAGTCCACGGCTTCGTACACCGAACGCGGCGGCACCGTGCGCAGCACCATCGAGGCGAGGACGCCGGCGGCAAAGGCGACGGCGATCGGCAGCAGACCGACCGCCGCCGCGGCCACCGCCAGCCCCATGATGACGCTCGCGGTGATGGCCTTGCGCCGGTCGGGAATGCGCAGCGCGCGTTCGGCCAGCGGCACGCAGCTGGCGGCGCCGGCGAATTCGGCAATGGCTTCCGGTGTTCCCTGCATCATCAGCACGTCGCCCGCCTTGAAGCGATAGGTACGCAGACGGGCCCGGCTGCGCTGCCCCTGGCTCGATACGGCGAGCAGATTGATGCCGAAACGGCTGCGCAGCTGGATATCGCTGGGCGTGCGTTCGAGCAACCCGGAGGTCGGCAGGATCGCCAGTTCCACCAGCACGATCTCGTCGGACGGCGGGGCCTTTTCCTTCTCTTTCTCCGCGTCCTCCTCTGCGACCGGGTCTGCGGCTTCCTCCTTTTTCGCCTGGTGTCGCGCCTGCTCCAGCACCAGACCAAGGCTGGACAGGGCATTGGCGAGCGTCTCGGCCTCGGCCTCGATGATCAGGATATCGCCGGCATGCACGTAGCGACCGGGATTCGGCGCCAGCATCTGCACCTCGTTGCGCACCAAGCCGACGATCTGCGCCTCCGCTTCCTCCAGCGCCGTCTCGATCTCGCGCAGTTTCATGCCGGCAGCCTTGCTGCCCTCGGGCACTCGCGCCTCGGTGAGGTAGGCTCCGGTATCGAAACTTTCGGTGCCGGCCTGAGCGCGCGCCGGCACCAGGCGCCAGCCGATAAGGCCGATGAAGACCACACCCAGTGCCGTGAGCGCAAGCCCGACCGGGGTGAAGTCGAACATGTCGAAGCCGCCAAGCCCGGCCTCGTCGCGCAGGCCGGAAACGATGAGGTTGGTCGGCGTGCCGATCAGCGTCGTGGTGCCGCCGAGGATGGAACCGAAGGCAAGCGGCATCAGCAACTTGCCGGGCGGCAGGTTCAGCCGCGTGGCGAGCTGCATCGCCACCGGGATCAGCAGCGCCAGCGCGCCGACGTTGTTCATGAAGGCGGACAGCAGCGCCACCAGCGTAGTGAGCATGAGAATCGACAGCGTCGGCCCGGACTTGGCGGGCAGCACGCGGCGCGTCAGCGCATCAACCGCGCCCGAGACCTGCAGGCCGTGGCTCAGCACCAGCACGCAGGCCACGGTGATGACGGCCGGATGGGCGAAGCCGGCGAAAGCGTTTCCATACGGCACCAGGCCGGTGAACACGCAGGCCAGCAGCGCCGCTGCCGCCACCATGTCGTGGCGCCAGCGGCCCCACAAAAACAGGCCGACGGTCGCGCACAGAATGCCGACGATGAGCAACTGCTCGGGGCTCATGCCTTGTCTCCCTCAGATCCCGATCCCGCTGCGATTAAAGCACAAAGGCGAACCGGCACGCGCGACGGCGTGGCCCGCGCGCTGCACCCGCTTTCGCTACGGGCCGGTAGTGGCATAATCAAAAAACCTTCCACTCGACCGTGACCACGATGAATCCTGACGCCAGCTCCGTTGCAGTGCCCGACACGTTCACCCTCCGCGAGAGCGAGTTGATCGCCCTTCAGGTTCAGGCCGCGCAGGCCTCCGGTCTGGCGGATCCCCGTTTTCACGATCGTCTGTCCAGCGGCGCGGCGGCGCCCGAGCTTGCCGTCATTCCGGCGGGCACGTTCGAATACGGCGCGGCGCCGGAGGAAGCGGCGCCCGAACAGGAGCGTCCGCGCCGGTCCGCAATCATCGAGCGCGATTTTGCGATGGGGGTGAATCCGGTCACTACGGAAGAGTTCGAAGCCTACGCCCGCGCCACCGGCTGGCAGCCGCGCGAGGAATTGCTGTGGCTGTCGGGCCGCATGCCGGCGATCGACGTCCGGCAGACCGATGCGCAGGATTACTGCGCCTGGCTGTCGCGCGAGACGGGCCAGCGCTATCGTCTGCCCACCGAACAGGAATGGGAATATGCCTGCCGCGCCGGCGCCGCCACGGCCTACCCCTACGGCGACCAGATCGGCCCGGACGACGCGGTCTACAACCCGAACAAGGGACTGGATCCGAACCAGCCCAAATGCCAGCGCCCGCTGGCCGACCGCTTTGCCCGCTGCGGCGCCAAGGGAGTCGGTGGACTGCGCCCCAACCGCTGGGGCCTCTTCGACATGGTGGGCAATGTGTGGGAATTCACCGCCAGCCCCTGGACCCGCGATCATGCCACCGCGCCGGAACACCCGGCGGCCGGCAGCCCGCAGGCCGTCGTCACCAAGGGCGGCTCCTGGTTCGACGGCGCCGCCGACTGCCGTGCCGCCGCCCGCTGCCGCCGGCTGGAAAACGAACTGGACATCAACCTGGGCTTTCGGGTGGTGCGCGAACTGTAGTGTTTCATGTTCGACCTTCCCGTCGAAACCGACACCTTCATCGCCGAACTCGATGCGGCGGTGGAGGCGCACCTGAACTGGACCCGACGGATTCTGCGCTGCGCCGTGCTGCGTTCCACCCCCGGCGAGGATGTGCTCGATCCGATGGCGCATACCCTGTGCCATTTCGGCGCCTGGTTCACGGCAAGCCGGAGAGATTTCGAGGCGCTGGATGCGCAGGCCGCGCAACGGGTCGAAACGGTGCACCAGCAGGCCATGCATGACGCCATCCGCTCGATGTGCACCAAGGTCATGGCCGGGCAGCCGGGTCTGAACAGCGATCTGGATGCATTCGAGGCGTCGCAGGCCGAGCTGATCAGCCTGCTGGCCAATTTCAAGACCCTGATCCTGTCCAACGCCGTGCGCCAGGACCCACTGACCGGGCTGCCCCTGCGCTACAGCGTCGAGAACGATTTCGCCCTGTACCAGAAGGAGGCCCGCCGCAACCGCAGCCTGCTGTACGTGGTGATGATCGATGTGGACCATTTCAAGCCGATCAACGACACCTACGGGCATCTCGTGGGCGACCTGGTTTTGCGCCACGTCGCCAACACCCTGAAGCAGGGCCTGCGCATCGACGAACCGCTGTATCGCTACGGCGGCGAGGAATTTCTCTGGCTGCTGAAATGCAAATCCGCCGAAGAAGCCCGCAAATCCGCGCGCCGCGTCCTGGCATCCATCGGCACCACCCCGGTGCCGATCGCCGACGACGAAACCCTGAGGCTGACCGTGACCATGGGACTGGCGCTGGCCGGCGAGCGGGAGGATCTGTCCAGCGCCATCAGGCGTGCCGACCTGGCGCTGTACGAAGGCAAGCAAAACGGGCGCAACCGCTACGTCGTCGCCGAGTCCTGACGCGGCCTGTCAGGCCTGAACAAGTCGTTGCGAGGCACGAGCACCACTGAGTAGTTGTTGGCTTCGCTGGACTACTGGCTGTTGGCCGGGGGTAGCCCGGCGGCTAGTTGCTCGGTTCCCTCGCTTGCCTCGCCGCTGCCTTGAAGAATGAACATGCCAAGGCATGTTCATCGAAGTAACCCAAGAAAAGGCGACCCCGCTCATTCCCGAAACCCCGGAAATCGAGCCTGCCGGGCGGGCGGCAAAGAACTCGCCCCGCTTTATTTGTATTTCGAAGGTGAGCGGGGCTCAAACACCTTTGCCGCTGATCCGCCCGGCAGGCT
>JAHJNN010000014.1 GCA_018820765.1 Gammaproteobacteria bacterium | reverse complement strand
GATGGTGATGCCTGGCGACAACGTCAGCATCAAGGTCTCGCTGATCCAGCCGATCGCCATGGACGAAGGTCTGCGTTTCGCCATCCGCGAAGGCGGCCGCACCGTCGGTGCAGGCGTCGTGGCCAAGATCGAAGAGTAAGGTTCATTACATGCAAAGCCAGAAAATCCGCATCCGCCTGAAGGCGTTTGACTACAAACTGATCGACCAGTCGGCGCTCGAAATCGTGGAAACAGCCAAGCGCACCGGCGCTGTGGTCAAGGGCCCGGTTCCGCTGCCGACCTCGATCGAGCGCTTTGACGTGCTGCGTTCGCCGCACGTCAACAAGACCAGCCGCGACCAGTTCGAAATCCGCACCCATCGCCGCCTGATGGACATCATGGACCCCACCGACAAAACGGTGGATGCCCTGATGAAGCTGGATCTGCCCGCCGGCGTGGACGTCGAAATCAAGTTGTAAAAAATGGGTGGCATGGGTATAATGCCGCCCCTTCAGCTGTATCAATAGTCGCCGGTCAATTGTAATCGGCACCTACAAACCTTGTCGGACAGTTTCGGCTGCCGGCTTGAGATAGGAAATACAAAGATGAGTATCGGGCTCGTTGGCCGCAAGGTCGGCATGACCCGCATTTTCACCGAGAACGGCGCGTCCGTTCCGGTGACGGTGCTGGAAATGTCCAACAATCGTGTGACGCAGGTTCGCACGTCAGAAAATGACGGTTATACCGCTGTGCAGCTCGCCTATGGCAGCCGCCGCAATAGCCGTGTCAGCAAATCGGAAGCCGGACATTTCGCCAAGGCGGGTGTGGACGCGGGCGAACTGTTGCGCGAATTCCGCGTGTCCGCAGAGGTTGCCTCGCAGTACCAGCCGGGCGCTTCGGTTTCGGTCGAGCTGTTCCAGGCCGGCCAGAAGGTGGACGTTACCGGTGTGACGCAGGGCAAGGGCTTTGCGGGCACCATCAAGCGCCATAACTTCAAATCGCAGCGTGCCACCCACGGTAACTCGCGTTCGCACAACGTGCCGGGTTCCATCGGTATGGCGCAGGATCCGGGTCGTGTGTTCCCGGGCAAGCGCATGTCGGGCCATATGGGCGCGGTGACTTGCACCAAGCAGAATCTTGAAGTCGTGCGCGTCGATGCTGAGCGCGGACTGGTGTTGTTGAAGGGTGCCGTTCCGGGTTCCAAGGGTGGTCATGTTGTGGTTCGCCCGGCAGTGAAAGGGGGTGCCTAATGGATTTGACCGTCATTAATGACCAGGGTCAGCAGGTCGCCAGCGTGGCGGCTGCCGATGAAACCTTTGGTCGCGATTACAACGAGGCGCTGGTTCATCAGGTGGTGACCGCGTTCCAGGCGAATGCCCGCAGCGGCAACCGTGCGCAGCTGACGCGCGCCGAGGTGAGCGCGTCCACGCACAAGCCGTGGCGTCAAAAGGGTACCGGCCGTGCGCGTTCCGGCCGCACCTCGAGCCCGATCTGGCGCGGGGGTGGTGTGACCTTCCCGAACAAGCCGAACGAGAACTTTACTCATAAGGTCAACCGCAAGATGTATCGCGCGGGCCTGGCAACCATCCTGTCGCAGCTGGCGCGCGAGGGCAAGCTGAAGGTGGTGGAAAGCCTGGGCATCGATTCGCCCAAGACCAAACTGCTTGCCGGCAAGCTGAAGTCGATGGGGTATGGCAAGGTGATGATTATTGCGGATAGTGTGGATGACAACCTGTGGCTGTCGTCGCGCAATCTGCCGAATGTCTATGTGGTCGAGCCGCATCAGGCGGATCCGTGGAGCCTGGTCAAGTTCGGTAACGTGCTGATCACCAGGGCGGCGATCAAGCAGTTTGAGGAGATGGTGTAATGGGTGCGATCAGTCAAGAGCGTCTGCTCAAAGTCATTCTCGCGCCGGTGATCTCCGAAAAGAGCACGCGCGTCGCGGACAAGCTGAACCAGGTGGTGTTTCGCGTGTTGCCCGACGCGACCAAGCAGGAAATCGGCGCGGCTGTCGCCAGCCTGTTCAAGGTCGAGGTCGCGGGCGTCCAGGTGCTGAACGTCAAGGGCAAGGTCAAGCGTTCCGGTCGTGTTACGGGTCGCCGTGACAACTGGAAAAAAGCGTATGTCACCCTGAAGCCGGGTCAGGACATCGATTTCGCGGCCGGTCAGTAAGGAAGAAAAACCATGGCACTGATTAAAGTTAAACCTACTTCCGCCGGCCGTCGTGCGGTCGTCAAGGTCGTTACCCCCGGCCTGCACAAAGGCAAGCCGGTCGCGGCATTGCTCGAACCGAAGAAGCGCGGCTCGGGTCGCAACAACAACGGACATATCACGGTGCGTCACAAGGGTGGCGGCCACAAGCAGCATTACCGTGTGGTCGATTTCCGCCGCAACAAGGACGGCGTGCCGGCGAAGGTCGAGCGCCTGGAATACGACCCCAACCGCACTGCGCATCTGGCCCTGCTGTGCTATGCCGATGGCGAGCGCCGCTACATCATCGCGCCGCGTGGCGTCACGGTGGGTGCGCAGCTGCTGAGCGGCGCCGAGGCGCCGATCAAGGCCGGCAACTGCCTGCCGCTGCGCAGCATCCCGGTCGGCAGCACGGTGCATTGCGTCGAGATGATGCCGGGCAAGGGCGCGCAGATCGCACGTTCGGCCGGCACTTCGGTGCAGCTGCTGGCACGTGAAGGCAGCTACGCCCAGTTGCGACTGCGTTCGGGCGAGATTCGCAAGGTGCACGTCGATTGCCGCGCCACGCTGGGCGAGGCGGGCAACGAAGAGCACAGCCTGCGTTCGATCGGCAAGGCCGGCGCCAATCGCTGGCGCGGTATCCGCCCGACGGTGCGTGGTGTGGTGATGAACCCGTGTGACCACCCGCACGGTGGTGGCGAAGGCCGTACCGCGGCAGGCCGTCATCCGGTCAGCCCGTGGGGTACGCCGACCAAGGGTTACCGTACCCGCAGCAACAAGCGCACCTCCAACATGATCGTCCGCCGCCGCAACGCGCGCTGATTGAGGTAGATAGATATGGCACGTTCAATTAAAAAAGGCCCCTTCGTTGACGGGCATTTGCTGAAAAAGATTGAAGCCGTCCGTGGCTCCAATGACAAGCGTCCGGTCAAGACCTGGTCGCGTCGTTCCACCGTGTTGCCGGACTTCATCGGTCTGACGATTGCGGTGCACAACGGTCGTCAGCATGTGCCGGTTTTCGTGACCGAGAACATGGTCGGTCACAAGCTGGGTGAGTTTTCCCTGACGCGTACCTTCAAGGGTCACGTTGCGGACAAGAAGGCGAAGAAATAAGGAGCGCATGATGGAAGTTTCTGCAATTTTGCGTGGTACCCGCCTGTCCGCACAGAAAGGCCGTCTGGTTGCTGACCAGATCCGTGGTCTGCGCGTCGAGAAGGCGCTGAACATCCTGGCCTTCAGCCCCAAAAAAGGCGCGGGCATCATCAAGAAAGTGCTGGAGTCGGCGATTGCCAATGCCGAGCACAACGAAGGTGCCGATATCGACACCCTGAAGGTCAAGACGATCTGCGTCGACCAGGGTTCGGTGCTGAAGCGCTTCACTGCCCGTGCCAAAGGCCGTGGCAACCGTATTAGCAAGCCGACCTGTCACATCAGTGTGACGGTTGGGGATTAAGGAAGCGGCATGGGACAAAAAATACATCCGATTGGATTCCGTCTTGGTGTCCAGCGTATCTGGACCGCCAAGTGGTACGGTTCGAACCGCAACTTCGCCAGCACCCTGCTGGAGGACATCAAGGTTCGCGACTATCTGAAAAAGAAGCTTGCGCACGCGTCCATCTCCAAGGTGCTGATCGAGCGCCCGGCCAAGAACGCACGCATCACGATTTTCAGCGGTCGCCCCGGTGTGGTGATCGGCAAGAAGGGCGAAGACATCGAGGTGCTGCGCAGCGAGCTGGCACGCCTGATGACGGTGCCCGTGCACGTCAACATCGAGGAAGTGCGCAAGCCGGAAACCGATGCCCAGATCATTGCTGACGGCATTGCCCAGCAGCTCGAAAAGCGCGTGATGTTCCGCCGCGCCATGAAGCGCGCCATGCAGAATGCCATGCGCCTGGGTGCGCAGGGCATCAAGATCATGAGCTCGGGTCGCTTGAACGGTGCGGAAATCGCCCGTACCGAGTGGTACCGTGAAGGCCGTGTGCCGCTCCACACCCTGCGTGCGGAAATCGACTACGGTTTTGCCGAAGCGAAGACGACCTACGGCATCATCGGCATCAAGGTATGGGTTTACAAGGGCGATGCGCTCAACCGCAGCGAACAGCCTGCGGCAGCCGAACCGGAAAAGCGCGGCAAGAAATCAGGAGTGAAACATGCTGCAGCCAGCTAGAAGAAAATTCCGCAAGGAACAGAAGGGCCGTAACACCGGCCTGGCGACTCGTGGTGCCGATGTCAGCTTTGGCGACTTCGGGCTCAAAGCGGTCGGCCGTGGTCGTTTGACTGCACGTCAGATCGAAGCAGCGCGTCGTGCCATGACCCGTCATATCAAACGTGGCGGCCGCATCTGGATCCGCATTTTCCCGGACAAGCCGATTTCGCGTAAGCCGGCCGAAGTGCGTATGGGTAACGGCAAGGGTGCGCCGGAATACTATGTCGCCGAAATCCAGCCGGGCAAGGTTTTGTACGAGATGGATGGCGTGAACGAGACACTGGCACGCGAGGCTTTCCGCCTGGCCGCGGCCAAGCTGCCGATCGCGACCACCTTCGTGACCCGCATGATCGGGAGCTGAGTGATGAACACAAAAGAAATGCGCGGCAAGAATGCCGCTGAACTGAAGCAGGAACTTGAATCCCTGCTGCGTGCCCACTTTGCCCTGCGTATGCAGGTGGCCACCCAGCAGTCGACCAAGACTGCCGACCTTGGCAAGTTGCGTCGTGATATCGCACGCGTCAAGACGATTATGCGCGAGAAGGCGGGTCAAGCATGACTGAAATCAAGAAAATGGTGCGCACGCTGACTGGGCGTGTGGTGAGCGACAAGATGAACAAGACGGTCACAGTGCTGGTCGAGCGTCGCGTCAAGCATCCGGTCATCGGCAAGGTGATCCGGCTGTCCAAGAAGTATCACGCCCACGATGAAAACAACGAGTTTCACGAAGGCGACATGGTGCAGATCGAGGAGTCGCGCAAGCTCTCCCGCACCAAGGCTTGGACGGTCAGCAAACTGATTGAGCGCGCACGCGTATAACGCTTGCGTGAGGCTTCAAGACCCGGTATAGTGCCGGGTTTTCCGGTTGGTGAGCCGGTTGGGTTGTGTCCGGTTCGCCGACTCAAGTAGTTCCGCGTCAAGCGGGATTTTCTCCCGAACGGGATCCAAAACTGGCCGCCGGTGTGGTGGATTAAGTTGGAGGCAATTTAAATGATTCAGATGCAGTCCGTATTGGATGTGGCGGACAACACTGGTGCACGCTCGGTTATGTGCATCAAGGTGTTGGGCGGCAGCCATCGTCGCTACGCAAGCGTGGGCGACATCATCAAGGTCAGCATCAAGGATGCTGCGCCGCGCGGTCGCGTGAAAAAGGGCGACATTTACAATGCTGTGGTGGTTCGCACCGCCAAAGGCGTGCGGCGCCCGGATGGTTCGCTGGTGCGCTTTGATGGCAATGCCGCAGTGTTGCTGAACAACAAGTTAGAGCCGATCGGCACCCGCATCTTCGGGCCGGTTACCCGTGAGTTGCGTACCGAGAAGTTCATGAAGATCGTCTCGCTGGCGCCCGAGGTTCTGTGAGAGGGAATCATGGCACGAATTCATAAAAGCGATCAGGTGATCGTCCTGGCCGGAAAAGACAAGGGCAAGCGCGGCGTTGTGCTGAAGGTGCTTGACGACGGTCATGTTCTGGTTGAAGGCGTCAACCGCGTCAAGAAACATCAGAAGCCGAATCCCATGCGCAACATCCAGGGTGGGATCGTCGAAAAGGAAATGCCGATCCAGGCTTCCAATGTCGCATTGTTCAATGTCGGCACGCAGAAGGCGGATCGCGTGGGTTACAAGGTGCTGGAGGACGGCCGCAAAGTGCGTGTGTACAAGTCCAATGGCGAAATGGTTGACGCACAGGGGTAATCATGGCGCGTTTTCAAGAATTTTATCGTGAGACGGTGGTGCCCAAGCTGGTCGAACAGTTTGGCTACAAGTCCGTCATGGAAGTCCCCCGCATCAAGAAGATCACCCTGAACATGGGCGTCGGTGAAGCGGTGGCTGACAAGAAGGTGATGGATCACGCGGTGTCGGACATGCAGAAGATCGCGGGTCAGAAGCCGGTGGTGACCAAGTCCAAGAAGTCGATCGCGGGTTTCAAGATCCGTGAAAACTATCCCGTGGGCTGCATGGTGACCCTGCGCCGCGGGCAGATGTACGAGTTCCTGGATCGTCTGGTGACGGTGGCGATGCCGCGTATCCGCGACTTCCGGGGTATTTCGGGCAAGTCCTTCGATGGCCGTGGCAACTACAACATGGGCGTCAAGGAACAGATCATTTTCCCCGAGATCGAGTACGACAAGATCGACGCGCTGCGTGGCATGAACATCACCATTACCACCACCGCCAAGACTGATGATGAAGCGCGAGCCCTGCTTGCCGCCTTCAGTTTTCCGTTCAAGAATTGAGGTAGGCATGGCCAAGTTATCCTTGATTAATCGTGAAGAAAAGCGCGCGCGCATGGTGAAGAAATATGCCGCCAAGCGTGCCGAGCTCAAAGCTGTGATCGCCAACGTCCAGACCAGCGAAGAAGATCGCATGGCGGCGTACAAGGCCTTGCAGGAACTGCCGCGTGACGCCAGTCCGGTTCGCCAGCGTAACCGCTGTCAGCTGACGGGACGTCCGCGTGGCGTGTTCAGCAAATTCGGCCTGGCGCGCGGCAAGCTGCGTGAGTATGCGATGCGGGGCGAAATCCCGGGCATCGTCAAGGCAAGCTGGTAAGGGGCAAACGATATGAGTATGAGTGATCCCATCGCGGACATGCTGACCCGCATCCGCAATGCGCAAGCGGTCGAAAAAGCGGCCGTCACGATGCCTTCTTCCAAGGTCAAAGTGGCGATTGCCAAAGTGCTGAAGGACGAGGGTTATATTGAAGACTTCGCCATTCGTGGCGAGGCCGGCAAGCCCGAGCTTGAATTGCAGCTCAAGTATTACGCCGGGCGTCCGGTGATCGAGCGCATCGAGCGTGTGAGCAAGCCTGGTTTGCGCATCTACAAGGGTGCCGAAGATCTGCCGCGCGTGATGAACGGCCTTGGCGTTGCCATCGTGTCGACGTCCAGCGGCGTCATGACGGACCGCCATGCTCGCGCCAAGGGCGTGGGTGGCGAAGTCCTGTGCGTGGTTGCGTAAGAGGGAGCGGATATGTCACGTGTAGCCAATAATCCTATTACGTTGCCGAAAGGCGTCGAAGTTGCGCTTGGTGGCGCGATTTCGGTCAAGGGCCCGCTGGGCGCAATGAGCCGGCCGATGTCGAGCGACGTCTCGGTTGCGCTCAACGATGGTGTGATCACTTTTGCGCCCACCAGCGGAAGCATCCAGGCGAATGCCATGGCGGGTACTCTGCGAGCACTGGTCAACAACATGGTTCAGGGCGTCACCAAGGGCTTCGAGAAGAAGCTGCTGCTGGTCGGCGTCGGATACCGTGCGCAGGCTCAGGGCGATGCGTTGAATCTGACGCTGGGTTTCTCGCATCCTGTGGTGCACAAGATGCCCGCGGGAATCAAGGTCGAGACGCCGACGCAAACCGAAATTGTGATCAAGGGTATTGATCGTCAGGTCGTTGGGCAGGTAGCCGCTGATGTGCGCGCGTACCGTCCGCCGGAGCCCTATAAGGGCAAGGGCGTGCGCTATAGCGACGAAGTGGTTATCAAGAAAGAGACCAAGAAGAAGTAAGGCTTAAGGACAGAAAATGAACACCAAGCAATCACGGATTCGCAGAGCGCGCAAAACCCGCGCCAAAATCGCGGCCGTCAAGGCGATTCGCCTGGCCATCCATCGCACCAACAGCCATGTCTACGCGCAGATCATTTCGGCGGACGGCGGCACGGTGATGGTCAGCGCATCGTCCAACGACAAGGACATGCGCGCCGAACTGGGCAATGGCGGCAACGTCGCGGCTGCAGCTGCGGTGGGCAAGCGCCTGGCTGAAAAGGCAAAAGGTTTGGGCATTGAAAAAGTGGCTTTCGACCGTGCGGGTTTCCAGTTTCATGGGCGTGTGAAAGCCCTGGCTGATGCCGCGCGTGAAGGCGGTTTGGTTTTTTAACGAGGCAGAATCAAGATGGCCCGTACAGCACCTACTAGTAACGAAGAGCGCGGCGACGGCTTGCGCGAAAAGATGATCTCGATCAACCGCGTCACCAAAGTGGTGAAGGGTGGTCGGATCATGGGTTTTGCCGCGCTGACCGTGGTCGGCGATGGCGACGGCGGCATCGGCATGGGCAAGGGCAAGTCCCGTGAAGTGCCGGTTGCCGTGCAGAAGGCAATGGAAGAAGCGCGCCGCAAGCTGGTCAAGATCAGCCTGAAGAACGGCACCTTCCACCATACGGTGGTGGGCCAGCATGGCGCTTCGCGCGTGCTGATCCAGCCGGCGTCGGAAGGCACCGGGATTATTGCCGGTGGTGCGATGCGTGCCGTTTTCGAGGTGATGGGCGTGCAGAACGTGCTTGCCAAGTGCCTCGGGTCGACCAATCCCTATAACGTCGTGCGTGCAACGATCGACGGTCTGCTGAAAATGTCCACGCCGTCCGAGATTGCGGCCAAGCGTGGCAAGTCTGTCGAAGACATCACGGGGTAAGCCATGAGCGAGCAGAAAAAAATCAAGGTGACGCTGATCAAAAGCCTGATTGGCACCAAGGCGCCGCATCGCGCCTGCGTGCGTGGCCTGGGTCTGCGTCGGATGCATCATACGGTCGAGGTGCTGGATACGCCCGAAAACCGCGGCATGATTACCAAAGTCGCCTATCTGGTGAAGTGCGAGGCTTAAATGGAACTGAATACGATTAAACCGGCTGACGGCGCGAAGAAAAACAAGCGTCGCCTGGGTCGTGGCATTGGCTCCGGCCTGGGTAAGACTGCGGGCCGCGGTCACAAGGGCCAGAAATCCCGTGCGGGCGGCTTCCACAAGGTGGGCTTCGAAGGCGGTCAGATGCCGATGCATCGTCGCCTTCCGAAGCGCGGCTTCGTTTCGCTGACCAAGGCCGATACGGCGCACGTTCGCCTGTATGAACTGGCTGCAATCGGCGTGGACGAGATCGATCTGCTGGTGTTGAAGCAGGCTGGCGTCGTAGGCTCCGCTGCCAAGGCAGCCAAGGTCTATCTGGCAGGCGAAATCGGCAAGGCCGTCAAGCTGCGCGGAATCGCCGTGACCAAGGGTGCGCGCGCCGCGATCGAAGCGGCCGGCGGCACCATCGCCGACTAAGTCAGCGAGGACGCACGCTTTGGCTACGCCCAAAACCGGTTTGAACAAATTCGGCGACCTCAAGCGCCGGCTGCTGTTCCTGCTTGGCGCACTGATCGTTTACCGCATCGGCACCTTCATTCCGGTTCCGGGTATCGATCCGCTGGTGCTCGACCAACTGTTCAAGTCGCAGCAAGGCGGCATGCTGGGCATGTTCAACATGTTCTCGGGCGGCGCGCTTTCGCGCTTCAGCGTGTTCGCGCTGGGCATCATGCCCTACATTTCGGCGTCGATCATCGTCCAGTTGATGACGTCGGTCTCGCCCCAGCTCGAAGCCCTGAAAAAAGAGGGCGAGTCCGGGCGGCGCAAGATCACGCAGTACACCCGTTACGGCACGCTGTTCCTCGCGCTGTTTCAGGCCCTCGGTATTGCCATTGCGCTGGAGTCGCAGGCGGGCCTTGTGCTGGATCCGGGTTACGGGTTTCGGCTGATCGCGGTGGTTACATTGACCGCCGGCACGATGTTCCTGATGTGGCTGGGCGAACAGATTACCGAACGGGGTCTGGGCAACGGCATCTCGATCATCATTTTTGCCGGCATTGCGGCAGGACTGCCGTCCGCGATCGGCGGCACGCTTGAATTGACGCGTACCGGCGCCTTCTCGATCCCGCTGGTGCTGATGCTGTTCGTCGGCGTGCTGCTGATTACGGCGCTGGTGGTGTTCGTCGAGCGCGGACAGCGCAAGATTCTGGTGAACTACGCCAAGCGCCAGGTTGGCAAGATGGTGGTGGGCGGCCAGAGCTCGCACCTGCCGCTGAAGCTGAACATGGCCGGGGTGATCCCGCCGATTTTTGCCTCCAGCATCATCCTGTTCCCGGCGACGCTGGCGGGGTGGTTCGGCAGCAGTGAGAACCTGGGCTGGTTGAAGGACATCGGCGCCACGCTGGCGCCCGGACAGCCCGTGTATGTTTTGCTGTATGCGCTGGCGATCATCTTTTTCTGTTTTTTCTATACCGCCCTGGTGTTCAATCCCAAGGAAACGGCAGACAACCTGAAAAAGAGCGGTGCGTTCGTTCCGGGCATCCGTCCGGGTGATCAGACCGCTCGCTACATCGACAAGATTTTGACCCGGCTGACGCTGGTGGGCGCGATCTACATCACCCTGGTGTGCTTGTTGCCCGAGTTTCTGATTTTGAAATGGAACGTTCCTTTCTACTTTGGCGGAACGTCCCTGCTGATCATTGTAGTGGTGACCATGGATTTCATGGCGCAGGTCCAGGCGTATGTCATGTCGCACCAGTACGAGGGTCTGTTGAAGAAAGCGAATTTCAAGAATGGTTTTGTGGGGCGCTGATGTCTAAGGAAGATGTCATCCAGATGCAGGGTGAGGTCGTTGAAAACCTTCCTAACGCGACATTCCGGGTCAAACTGGAAAATGGACATGTCTTGCTGGGCTATATATCGGGAAAGATGCGGATGCATTACATCCGCATTCTTCCCGGAGACAAGGTCACGGTAGAACTGACGCCCTACGATCTGAGCAAGGGCCGGATCGTTTTCCGGGCCAAATGATTTTTGACCGGCAGCGTGCTGCCGGCGAGTGAATGGAGAAAACCATGAGAGTGCAGGCTTCAGTCAAGAAAATGTGCCGCAAGTGCAAGGTCGTACGTCGCAAGGGCGTTGTTCGCGTGATCTGTGATGATCCGCGCCACAAGCAGCGCCAGGGTTAAGCCGGCGGTAGCAAGTTTGAATTCGAGTCAACCCAAAGGTGGGTTGACGTGTTATAATTTTTTGTTTTCCGTTCGGAGCTTTGCGAATGGCTCGTATTGCAGGGGTTAATATCCCGAATCATCAACACGCGATTATCGCGTTGACCGCTATCTATGGCATCGGCAGGACGACGTCCGGCAAGATTTGCGAGGCCGCGGGCATTGCCCAGACTTCGAAAATCAAGGACCTGACCGAGTCCGAGGTGGAGCGTTTGCGTGAAGGCGTGGCCCAGTTCACGGTCGAGGGCGACCTACGCCGTGAAATTACCATGAACATCAAGCGCTTGATGGATCTTGGCTGCTACCGCGGCTTCCGTCATCGCAAGGGTTTGCCGGCACGCGGTCAGCGTACCCGCACCAATGCGCGCACCCGCAAGGGCCCGCGCAAGGCCATCAGGAAATAAAGGTTAAACATGGCAACTAAACCAGCTGCGCGAGTCCGCAAAAAGGTCAAGAAGAATGTCGCGGAAGGCATTGCGCACATTCATGCTTCTTTCAACAACACCATCGTGACGATCACCGATCGCCAGGGCAATGCCCTGTCGTGGGCGACGGCTGGTGGAGCGGGCTTTAAGGGTTCGCGCAAGTCGACGCCTTTTGCGGCGCAGGTCGCGGCTGAAAATGCCGGCAAAATGGCGCAGGAATATGGCGTCAAGAACCTGGAAGTCCGGATCAAGGGCCCCGGCCCGGGTCGTGACTCCACCGTGCGTGCGTTGAATGCGCTGGGTTTCAAGATCCTTACGATCTCTGATGTGACCCCGATCCCGCACAACGGTTGCCGTCCCTCCAAAAAGCGTCGTATCTAATTACCAGGGAAAATCATGGCTCGTAATCTTGATCCCAAATGCCGTCAGTGCCGCCGCGAAGGCGAGAAGCTCTTCCTGAAGGGCGAGAAGTGTTTCACTGACAAGTGCGCCATCGAGCGCCGCGCCTATGCGCCCGGCCAGCACGGCCAGAAGAGTGGCGCCCGTCTGTCGGGTTATGGCGTTCAGCTGCGTGAAAAGCAGAAAATCCGTCGCATCTACGGCGTGCTGGAAGGCCAGTTCCGTCTGACCTACAAGCGTGCTGAAAGCCGCAAGGGCGTGACCGGTGAAAACCTGCTGTCGATGCTGGAGTCGCGCCTGGATTCGGTGTGCTATCGCATGGGTTTTGGCGCTTCGCGTACCGAAGCGCGCCAGATCGTGCGTCACAACGGTATCGTGGTGAACGGTCGCCGGGTCAACATCCCGTCGTATCAGGTCCGTGCCGGCGACGTGGTTGAAGTTGCGGAGAAGGCAAAAGCCCAACTGCGCGTCAAGGCAGCGGCTGAAGCGACTGCAGCGCGCGGCTACCCCGAGTGGGTCGAGGTGGATGCCAAGGCGCTCAAGGGCACCTACAAGGCCCACCCGCAACGCTCGGAACTGCCGTCGACCATCAACGAGTCACTGGTCGTCGAACTGTACTCCAAATAAGCTGGCCGGGTCCTGACGGACCCGGTCTTCAGGGCTGCTTCTCAAGGAATCGCACTCTATGCAAAGCGCTACGGAATTTCTCAAGCCGCGTATTGTGGAGGTGGATCGCGCCTCCCCGCTGCATGCCAAGGTCATCATGGAGCCTTTCGAGCGTGGTTATGGCCATACGCTTGGCAACGCGCTGCGTCGCATCCTGCTGTCTTCCATGGTGGGCTACGCGCCGACCGAAGTCGCCATCAGCGGCGTCGTGCACGAGTACTCGACCATCGAGGGCGTGCAGGAGGATGTCGTCGATATCCTGTTGAACCTCAAGGGCATCGCATTCAAGATGCACGGCAAGGCCGAGGCCATCCTGAAAGTCTCCAAGTCCGGCGAAGGCGTCGTGACCGCGGGTGACATCGAAGTCGGGCATGACATCGAAGTGCTGAACCCGGATCACGTGATTGCTCACCTGACCAAGGGCGGCAAGCTCGACATGGAAATCAAGATCGAGGCCGGTCGCGGCTATCAGCCGGCCACCGCGCGCAAGGTTTCGGAAGAAACCCGTGCCGTCGGCTCGATCCTGATCGACGCCTCGTTCAGCCCGGTGCGCCGCGTCGCCTACTCGGTTGAAAGCGCGCGGGTCGAACAGCGTACCGACCTCGATCGCCTGGTGATCGACATCGAAACCAATGGCGTGGTCGAGCCGGAAGAAGCCGTGCGCACCGCAGCCCGCATCCTGGTGAACCAGCTGTCGGTGTTCGCCGATCTGGAAGGCACGCCGGCCGAATCCGAGGCGCCGCGTTCGCCCCAGGTCGACCCGCTGCTGCTGCGTCCGGTCGACGATCTGGAGCTGACCGTTCGCTCGGCCAACTGCCTGAAGGCCGAGAACATCTATTTCATCGGCGACCTGATCCAGCGTTCGGAAACCGAACTGCTGCGGACCCCCAACCTGGGCCGCAAGTCGCTGAACGAAATCAAGGACGTGCTGGCTTCCAAGAGCCTGTCCCTGGGGATGAAGCTGGAAAACTGGCCGCCCGCCGGTCTCGAGCGTCCCTGATCTTTTTAAGCAAGAAACCGCAACCAAACAAACAATAAAGTGCGGGTCGCCGTGGCTGGCGACCTAGCCCAAGAATACTGACTGAAAGGAATCGCCATGCGTCATCGTCAATCCAACCGTAAACTGAATCGCACCACCAGCCATCGTCTGGCCATGTTCCGCAACATGAGCGTGTCGCTGCTGAAGCATGAAGTCATCAAGACCACGCTGCCGAAGGCCAAGGAACTGCGCCGCTTCGTCGAGCCGCTGATCACCCTGGGCAAGGAGCCGTCGCTGGCGAACCATCGCCTGGCGTTCGACCGCCTGCGTGACCGCGACATCGTCATGAAGCTGTTCGGCGAACTCGGCCCGCGCTACAAGACCCGTCCCGGCGGCTACCTGCGCATCCTCAAGTACGGCTTCCGCAATGGCGACAACGCGCCGATGGCGCTGGTCGAACTGGTGGACCGTCCCGAGACCGACGTCGAGCCGGTCGAAGCCGAGTAAGTCGAGCTCAGATCGCAAGCATGAAAAAAGCCGGGTTGATCCCGGCTTTTTTCATGCCCGCGTTTCGGGTGGGCACGACGGGCCTTGCCGTCGGCCGATCCTGTGGGGCATAGTCGAGCTACCCTTCAAACCAGGAAAAGCCCGTGATCGTTCTCTTCACCGATTTTGGCACGTGTGATCCCTATGTGGGGCAGGTCAAGGCACGCCTCGCCGAACACGCGCCCGCGCAGCTGGTGGTGGATCTGCTGCATGAGGTGCCCGATTTCAACCCGCATGCGGGGGCGCATTTGCTGGCGGCGCTTGCCTCCGGCTTCCCGCCGGGCAGTGTGTTTCTGGCGGTGGTCGATCCCGGTGTCGGCACGCCGCGCGACGCCGTGGTGGTGATGGCAGGCGGGCGCTGGTTTGTCGGACCGGACAACGGGCTGCTGTCCGTTATGGCCGCGCGCCATGCCGACGCCCGGGTGTGGCGCATAGACTGGAAGCCGGAAAATCTGTCATCCACCTTTCACGGGCGCGACCTGTTTGCGCTGATCGCAGCCGATATCGCGCGCGGCGAATTCCCCGCTGACAAAGTGAGCCCGGCAGATACGCTGAAGGTGGCGTTCGATGCAGGCGACCTGGCGCGGGTGATCTACGTCGATCATTATGGCAACGCATGGACCGGCGTGCGCAGTGTGCCAACGAATGCGCGCGTGAGTGCTGCGGGTGAATTGTTCAAGCACAGCGAGAGCTTCGGCTTCGTCGGCAAGGGCGAAGGCTTCTGGTTCACCAACAGCGTCGACCTGCTGGAGCTTGCGGTCAACCGCGGCAGCGCCGCGGCCACGTTCGGCCTGAAAGTCGGCGATCCGGTGCAGGTGCAGCGGCTCAACTAAACCCGCTCACTCCAGCCCGAGTAGCAGCGCCCGGTAGTCGTTGACGTTGGTGCGGGTGGGGCCGCTGACGACCAGATCGTTCAGGGCGGAAAAAAATCCGTGGCTGTTGTGCGCGCCCAGGAAAGCCGCCGCGTCGAAGCCGTCCTCGTGCGCACGAAGCAGCGTGTCCGGTCCGATCACGGCGCCCGCGTTGTCCTCGCTGCCGTCAATGCCGTCGGTGTCGCAGGCGATCGCCCATGCGGGCGTGTCCGCCAGTTCAAGCGCCAGGGCCAGCAGAAATTCCGTGTTGCGGCCGCCGCGGCCATGCTGCGGTCGCAGGGTGACGGTGGTTTCTCCGCCTGAAATCAGCGCGATGGGGTGGGATTTCACGGCGCGCGCCAAGGCAGCGTGCTGTTTGGCCACGGCCTGGGCATCGCCGCTGACGCTGTCGGAGAGCACCATGGCGGGAATGCGCTGGCTTTCAAAGAATTCGCATGCGGCTTGAAGGCTGTGCTGTGCACTCGCGATGACGCGGTTTTCCATGCGGGCAAAACAGCGGTGGCCGGGTTTGGGCGTGTCATCTGCGCCGCCGGCGGCGCAGGCTTCGAGGTGATGCTTAATGCCGGCAGGCAATGCGATCCGGAAGCGCTGCAGCCGTTCGAGCGCATCGGCGCAGGTGGTGGGATCGGGCGCGCAGGGGCCGGACGCGATATGGGTCGGATCGTCGCCGACGACGTCGGAAATGATCAGTGCCAGTGTGCGCGCGCCACGCGCCGCCTGCGCCAGCCGCCCGCCCGACAGGCGGGTGAGGTGCTTGCGCACGGTGTTGATGTCGTGGATGCTTGCTCCCGCGCCCAGCAGTGCCTTGGTCACCCGACGCAGCTCCTTGAGCGTCACCCCTTCGACTGGCGCGGCGAGCAGGCTGGAGCCGCCGCCCGATATCAGTGCCAGCAGCAGGTCGTCCGGGCCCAGTTGTCCAGCCATGTCCAGCATGCGCAAGGCGGCGGCCTCGCCGCGTCCGTCGGGCAGCGGATGGCTGGCCTCGACGACCTCGATGCGGCGCGTGGGCAGGCTGTGCTGGTAGCGGGTGACGACCAGGCCGGACAGCGGCGCAGACTCCGGCCAGTGGGCCTCGACCGCGGCGGCCATGCTGGCGGCGGCCTTGCCGCCACCGACCACCAGGGTACGGCCGCGCGGCGGCGCGGGCAGGTGCGGCGGCAGGATGATCGCGGGGTCGGCGGCGGCCACCGCGGCCCGGAAGGATTCCAGCAGCAGCTCGCGCGGGTTCATCCTCGTCGACTCGGGTCAGGCGGGGACCGGGCGGCGCAGCCTGCGCATCAGGCCGTCACGCAGGCCGGGGCCGATCTGCATCGCCAAACGGAACAGGGTCGGCATGGTGAAGAGGGTCAGCGTGGTGGCGACCAGCAGGCCCCACACCAGACTCGCCGCCATCGGCCCCCAGATCAGGGACTTGCCGCCCAGCCCGACGGCGAGCGAGAACAGGCCGCCAATGGTCGTGGCGGTGGTGATGACGATGGGCACGACGCGGCGCCGTGCGGCATACAGCGTGGCGTGCAGGAGGCCCATGCCGGACGCGAGCCGCGCGTTGGCGGCGTCGATCAGCACGATGGCCGAGTTGACCGCGATGCCGGTGAGCGCAATGACGCCGTACAGCGTGTACAGGGAGAGCGGGTTCTGCGTGATGAACAGGCCGAACACCACGCCGGTGAAGGCCATCGGCACCGTGAGCAGAATCAGCAGCGGCTGCCAGTAGGAGCGGAACTGCGCGGCGAGGACGAGATAGATCAGGCCGACCCCGAGCAGGAACAGCATCTTCATCGCATCCAGGCTCTCGTTGATGTCGTCGAGCTCGCCGGTGAAGTCGATGCGGGTGTTCGGATAGCGCGCTTCCATCGCATCCCACCGCGCGGCGATCTGCGCGTTCGCCTCCACCGTGTCGATGCGCGCCTTGTCGAGATCGGATTCGATCGTGATCGCGCGCTTGAGGTTGTAGTGCTTGATGCCGCCGGAGCCGATGCGGGTGTCGGCGTGGACCAGTGCGCCCAGCGTGGTGACGCCGCCGCCCGGCAGCGCCACCGGGTCGGCCAGAAGCTGCTGGATGTCGGTGAGGCCATCCAGGTTGGCACCGCTTTGATTCGGCGTGGCGCCGCGCACCCGCACTTCGATCTTGTCGCCGCCCTCGCGCGTCTCGGTGACGATTTCGCCTTCGGTGTGCAGGCGCACCAGCCGTGCCACGATGGCGGGATCGAGTCCGGCGTTTTTCAGCGCGTCGGCATCCAGTTGCAGCACCAGCTGCGGACGGCCCGGCAGGTCGTCGTCGGTGACGTCGCGGGTGCCGTCGATCCGGGTGACCGCCTGCTTCAGTTCCTGCGCGGCGGCGCGCAGTTCGCTGACATCGTCGCCCAGCAGGCGCAGCTTGATCGGCTTGGACGCCGGCGGACCGCCCGACAGCTGGGTGAAAGACACCTTGCCGGGGCCGGGCAGCGCTTCGATGTCGCGGCGCATCGCGGCCACCACCTCGCTCACCTCGCGCATGTCCTCGCCGCGCGGGTTGAGCGAGATGCTGACCTGGCCGTAGGATTCGCCGTACAGCGGCTCGGTGTCGGTCCATTTCACCCCGGCATAGCTCGTCACCCCGCGTGCCTCGCCCTCCTGCAGATGGCGGCGCACCACCGCCTCCACTTTCATGGTCTCGCGCAGGGTGACGTCGATGGCGCTGCCGCTCGGCATATCGAGGTTGACGTAGAACAGGCGGATCGGGTCGAAGGCGAAAAACTGCGTGCGCACCGCGCCGGTTGCCACCAGCGTGACCGCGCCGACGAACAGCGCCAGCACCACCAGTCCGCTGATCCACGGATGGCGCATGAGCTTGACCAGCAGCCGGGTGTACTTGACGCGTAGCGTGTGGGTATAGCGCTCGCGCACCGGCTGCAGCCGCGTGGGCTTGCGGAAGTTGAGCTTCAGTCCCACCACGTGCGCCGGCATCATCCAGTAGGCTTCGAGCAGGCTGATGCTGAGCGCGAGCGTGACCACCAGCGGCACCAGCAGCATGAACTTGCCGACGATGCCGGGCATCAGCATCAAGGGCAGAAAGGCGGCGATGGTGGTGGCGACCGCTGCCAGCACCGGCAGGCCGACTTCGCGGATGGCGTCGAGCGTCGCCGGCAGAGCCTCCGCCCCGCGCGCGATACGGTAGTAGATGGCTTCGGTGATCACCACCGCGTCGTCCACCAGCATGCCCAGCGCGATGACGATGCCGAGCAGCACCGGGATGCTCAGGGTGAAATCGAACGCAAACAAAATGGCGAATGCGCCCGCCAGCGAAAACGGAATGCCCAGACTGACCAGCACGGCGAGGCGGCTGCCGAGGAACAGCCAGCACAGTCCCAGCACGATCGAGAGACCGATCAGCGCATTGGTTTCCATCACGCCGATGGCCTGCCTGGTCGGCACGGTCTGGTCGTCGAACAGCATCAGGGCAAAGCCGCCCGGCTTCAGCGCCGCTTCGCGCTCGGCGATATAGCGGTTGATGTCGGCCACCAGGTTGAGCGTATTGACCTTGCTCTTCTTGGTCACCGCCAGGATCACCGCCGGCTGGCCGTTGGAGGACGCCAGGCTGCTGGCGCGCGCGCGCGCGGTTTCCACCGTCGCCAGCGTGGACAGCGGAACCGGCGAACCGAGACGGGGCGACAGCACCGTCAACCGGCCCAGGTAGTCGGCGTCGGCCTGCTGGCCGATCACCCGCACCAGCCAGTCGTCCTCGCCCACCCGGGCGCGGCCGGCGAAGGTGTCGCGGAACCAGGCGCGCACCGCGTCGGCAATCTGTGCCGCGGTCAGCCCACGTGCGGCCGCTTCGGACGGCGAGAACTCCACCCGCAATTCGGGATCGTTCTGGCCGGTG
Source organism: Gammaproteobacteria bacterium (assembly GCA_018820765.1). Classification (GTDB taxonomy): domain Bacteria; phylum Pseudomonadota; class Gammaproteobacteria; order Burkholderiales; family Thiobacillaceae; genus Thiobacillus. Next base: position 29,378 of record JAHJNN010000014.1, on the reverse strand, counting down.
GCCAGCACCCGGTCGACGCCGGGCAGGCGCTCGATGTCGTCCTGAATCAGCCGGGCGGTGCGGCGCAGGCGCTCGTCGTTGGCGGGGCCGGTCAAGAGCACCATGGCGGTGGGGAAGCCGTTCGACGTGGTGATCTCCTGCACGTCGGGTTCCTTGGCGTCGTCCGGCAGGTCGCTGTTGTACTTGTTCTGCACCAGCCGCCTGAGGTCGGTCACATGCTTGTCGAACTGGCGTTCCGACACCTCGCGGAAGCGCACCAGGATGATCGAGGAATTGTCGCGGCTGGTGCTGGAGACGAAGCGGATGTCGGGCAGGGTGCGGATCGCTTCCTCCAGCGGGTCGGTGACCTTCTTTTCCACGTCCTCGGCCGAGGCGCCCGGCAGCACCGTGTTCACCACCAGCCAGTTGAAGTTGATTTCCGGATCCTGCTCGCGCGGCATGCCGAGATAGCCCAGCACGCCCAGCAGCAGGATCACCGCGAACGACACGTTCGCCAGCGGGTGGTTGGTGATGAAGCGAGCGTACAGGCTCATGGCGACGCGCGGTGGGGTCAGCGCAACGAGACGGCCATGCCGTCCTGCAGGGCAAAGCGGCCGTCGGTGACGATCGCGGCGTCGCCCGCCAAGGCGTCAGCCGCGGCTGGGCGTCCTTCCTGCGCGCCGAGCAGCGGCACGAAGCGGGCGATCTGGCCGCGCACGACAAACACGCCGAGCCGGCCCGCGCGGCGCACCAGATAATCCGCCGGCACGAAGGGACGCGGGTCGCGCCAGCGCAGCACGCCGCTGCTGCCGGGCGCGGGCGCGGCCTTGGCAAAGCCGAAGCGCGCTTCGCGGGTGCGGCTGACGGGATTCAGCGCGGGCGACACGCGCAGCAGCTTCACGGCGTATTCGCGGCCCTGGCTGTCGAAAATGGGCGTCGACTGAGCCAGCCGGTCGGCGTCGTCCGCCTGCAGTTGCACCGCAAGCTGCAGCCGCGAGGTGTCCCACAGCTGCACGATGGGGGTGCCGGGGCTGGCCAGCTCGCCCACCTGCGCCAGCCGCGCTTCCACGATCGCGGGGTAGGGACTGCGCAGCGTGCACTTGCCGACGTCGCGCCGGGCGGCGGCGTGCGCGGCGGTGTCGAGTCTGACTTCGGCCGCCACCACGGCGACCTCGGTCTGCTTGGCGTCGAGCGCGTCGCCGGAAATGAAGTTTTTGGCGGCCAGTTCGGTGCTGCGTTGCAACTGCAACTGGGCGAGCTTGAGGCGCGCCTGCGACGACTCAAGCTCGGCCTGCGTGCGCTGCGCGGCGATCCGGGTGTCGGTGCAATCCAGCTGCGCCACCACCGCGCCTTGGGCGATGCGCTGGCCCGGTTCCACCGGAATGCTGTCGATGCGGGCGGCGAGCTCGGCCGACAGTTTGGCCAGATTGAGCGACACGGCCTGGGCCGATGCCTCGCGCTGCGGATGGATGGCCAGTTCGGACAGCGGACGGCTCTTGACCGTGGCGGGCGGCGCGGCCAGCGCGGGCGCGCACAACAGGGCGAGTAAGCAGATGAGGGAGCGCATGACGGGGCAGGGATGTGGGATGCGTGAATTGTAGCGGCTGGCCTGCCGGGCCGGTTGGTCCCGGGTGAATGACGCGTGGGCGCGGCTTCAGAACGACTCGTCGTCGCGCAGGTAGCGCCATTGTCCCAGCGGCAGCTCGCCCAGCCGCACGCGGCCGATGCGCACGCGCTTCAGCCCCACCACCTTCAGCCCCACCAGTTCGCACATGCGGCGGATCTGGCGCTTGCGGCCTTCCTTCAGGATGAAGCGCAGCTGGTCGGCATTCTGCCAGCCGACCCGCGCAGGGCGCAGCTTGCGGCCGTCGAGCGACAGACCGTGGTTGAGCAGCGCGAGGCCGTGCTCGTCGAGCCTGCCTTCGACCCGCACCAGGTATTCCTTTTCGACCTCGGAATCGTCGCCGATCAGCTGTTTGGCGATGCGTCCGTCCTGGGTCAGTACCAACAGGCCGGTCGAATCGATGTCGAGGCGGCCGGCTGGCGCCAGCCCTTTCAGATGGGTCGGATGAAACGCCCGTCCGGCGCGTCCGTCCTGCCACAGGGCGTCGGGGCGGATCAGCGTCACGGCGGGCTGGTAGCCCGGCTCCGGCTGCCCCGATACATAGCCGACCGGCTTGTGCAGCAGGATCGTCACCCGCTCGGCCTGGCGTGCATTCGCCACGGCATCCAGGCGGATCGCGCAGTCGGGGTCGACCTTGGTGCCGAGCTCGGAGACCCGCTTGCCGTCGACGAAGACGAGCCCTTTTTCGATGTAGCTGTCGGCCTCGCGGCGCGAGCACAGCCCGCGCTCGGACATCAGCTTGGAAAGACGGACAAGCTCGGTCATTAGGAGTCCATTTCAGTCAAATCATGCCCCGCGCCGGTTGACTGCGGGATGCAGTGCAAGGCGCGGGGGGGGAAGTGTAGTCATTCTCCACGAGCCACCCGCAACGCCGCAATGCGCCCGCTGTCAGCCGGCCCTCTGGGTTGAGATCAGGATCGGCGTCTGCAGCGTTGCAGCACTTGGCAATGGATGGCCATTGCCTGCGTGCTGCGCCTTGCATCCATCCGATCCTGATCTCAACGCGGGACATGATTTGACTGAAATGGGCTCCTAGTGCCTCGACAGCACGGGTTGCAGATACGTCCCGGTATGGCTCGCGGGGTTGTCGGCCACCGCCTCCGGCGTGCCTTCGGCGAGGATCATCCCGCCGCCGGCACCGCCTTCGGGGCCGAGGTCGATCAGCCAGTCGGCGGTCTTGATCACGTCGAGGTTGTGCTCGATGACGACCACGCTGTTGCCGGCGTCGCTCAAACGCTGCAGCACCTTCAGCAAGAGGTCGATGTCGGCGAAGTGCAGGCCGGTGGTGGGTTCGTCGAGGATGTAGAGCGTGCGCCCGGTGTCGCGCTTGGACAGTTCCAGCGCGAGCTTGACCCGCTGCGCCTCGCCGCCTGACAGCGTGGTGGCCGACTGGCCGAGGCGGATGTAGCCCAAGCCGACGTCGAGCAGGGTCTGCAGTTTTCGCTTGACCACCGGCACCGCGGCGAAGAATTCGTACGCCTGCTCGATGGTCATTTCCAGCACGTCGCGGATGGTCTTGCCCTTGTAGTGCACTTCCAGCGTTTCGCGGTTGTAGCGCGCGCCGTGGCAGACGTCGCACGGCACGTAGATGTCGGGCAGGAAGTGCATCTCGACCTTGATCACGCCGTCGCCCTGGCAGGCCTCGCAGCGCCCGCCCTTGACGTTGAACGAGAAGCGGCCCGGGCCGTAGCCGCGCGTGCGCGCCTCCGGCACCCCGGCGAACAGTTCGCGGATCGGGGTGAAGAGCCCCGTGTAGGTCGCCGGGTTGGAACGCGGGGTGCGGCCGATCGGGCTCTGGTCGACGTTGATCACCTTGTCGAAGAATTCCAGGCCATGGATCTCGCCGTGCGGCGCGGGCTCGGCCGATGAACCATACAGATGGCGCGCGACGGCGGCATAGAGCGTGTCATTGATCAGGGTCGACTTGCCCGAGCCCGACACGCCGGTGACGCAGACGAACAGCCCGACCGGCAGGGTGAGCGTGACGTGCTTCAGGTTGTTGCCGCTGGCGTCGGTCACCACCAACTGGCGCTCGGGGTCGGGCGGGCGGCGTGTTTTCGGGATGGCGATGCGGCGCCGGCCGGATAGGAATTGCCCGGTAAGCGAGTGTTCGCTCATGCGGATCGCCTCGGGCGTGCCTTCGGCCACCACTTCGCCGCCGTGCACGCCGGCGCCCGGGCCCATGTCGACCACGTAGTCGGCGGCACGGATCGCGTCCTCGTCGTGCTCGACCACCAGCACCGAATTGCCGATGTCGCGCAGGTGCTTGAGCGTGGCCAGCAGACGGTCGTTGTCGCGCTGGTGCAGGCCGATCGAGGGTTCGTCCAGCACGTACATCACGCCGGTCAGCCCCGAGCCGATCTGGCTGGCCAGGCGGATGCGCTGCGACTCGCCGCCGGAGAGCGTGTCAGCTGAGCGGTCGAGCGACAGGTAGTCCAGACCGACGTTGTTCAGAAAACCGACGCGGGCGACGATTTCCTTGACGATCTTGTCGGCGATCTGGGCGCGGTGGCCTTCGAGCGTGAGCGCCTCGAAAAACGCCAGCGCCTCTTTCAGTGGCATCGCGCTGACCTGGAATATCGGCACGCCGCCGACCATCACGTGGCGTGCCTCCTCGCGCAGCCGGGTGCCGTGGCAGGCGGGGCAGGGCTTGTTGTTCTGGTACTTGGCGAGCTCCTCACGCACCGCCATCGAGTCGGACTCGTGGTAGCGCCGCGCCATGTTGGCGAGCACGCCCTCGAACGGATAACTTTTGGTGGAAAAGCCGCCGCGCGGTGCCAGCACCTGGAAAGCAATCGCTTCCTTGCCGGAACCGTTCAGGATCACGTCCTGGATGCGAGGCGGCAGTGATTCCCACGGCGTGTCGAGGTCGAAGCCGTAATGCATCGACAGGCTTTGCAGCATCATGAAGAAGAACTGGTTGCGTTTGTCCCAGCCTTTGATCGCGCCGCTTGCCAACGACAGGTGCGGAAAGGCGACCACGCGTGCGGGATCGAAGAAGGTGATCTGGCCGAGGCCGTCGCAGGTGTTGCACGCGCCCATCGGGTTATTGAACGAGAACAGGCGCGGCTCCAGCTCGGGCAGCGCATAGCTGCACACCGGGCAGGCGAACTTGGCGGAGAAGAGATGCTCCTCGCTCGTATCCATCTCCACCGCCAGGGCGCGGCCGTCGGCATGCCTGAGCGCGGTCTCGAAGCTTTCGGCCAGGCGCTGCTTGGCATCCGCGCGGACTTTCAGGCGGTCGACCACCACTTCGATGGTGTGCTTCTTGTTCTTGTCGAGCTTGGGCACCGCGTCGATCTCGTGCACCTTGCCGTCGACCCGCACCCGCACGAAGCCCTGCGCGCGCAGCTCGGAAAAAAGCTCGAGATTCTCGCCCTTCCTGCCCACCACCAGCGGCGCCAGGATCATCAGCTTGGTGTCTTCCGGCAGCGCCAGCACCGCGTCGACCATCTGCGACACCGTCTGCGCAGCGAGCGTGATGCCGTGCTGCGGGCATTGCGGGTCGCCGACGCGGGCGTACAACAGGCGCAGGTAGTCGTGGATTTCGGTGACCGTGCCGACGGTCGAGCGCGGGTTGTGGCTGGTGGCCTTCTGCTCGATCGAGATCGCCGGCGACAGGCCTTCGATCAGGTCGACGTCGGGCTTTTCCATCAACTGCAAAAACTGCCGCGCGTAGGCCGACAGCGATTCGACGTAGCGCCGCTGGCCTTCGGCGTAGAGCGTGTCGAAGGCGAGCGAGGACTTGCCCGAACCCGACAGCCCCGTGATCACCACCAGCTTGTTGCGCGGCAGGTCGAGGTTGACGTTCTTCAGGTTGTGGGTGCGGGCGCCACGGATGCGGATGAATTCCATTGTCAGGTGCGGTCAGGCGTAATTCGCAACCTGCTAATATAACGGACTTCCCGATTTCACCTAACCCCGGTTAGCACATCCGCAGTGGCCCAGATCGACCTGTCCGAAAGCATGACCCGCGCCGAAAAGCGCGCCGCATCGGGCCTGGCGGCGATCTTCGGGCTGCGCATGCTGGGCATGTTCCTGATCCTGCCGGTGTTCGCGCTGTACGCCGAAGACCTGCCGGGCGGCGACAACCACACCCTGGTCGGCCTCGCGCTCGGCATGTACGGCCTGACCCAGGCCATCCTCATGCTGCCCTTCGGCATGGCGTCCGACCGCATCGGCCGCAAGAAGGTCATCATTTTCGGTCTCATCGTGTTTGCCCTCGGCAGCTTCGTCGCCAGCACCGCCAGCGACATCTACTGGACGATTTTCGGCCGCGCGCTGCAGGGGGCGGGGGCGATTTCCGCCGCCGTCACCGCGATGCTGGCCGACCTCACCCGCGAAGAGCACCGCACCAAGGCGATGGCGCTGGTCGGCTCGACCATCGGTATGGTCTTCGCCGTGTCGCTGGTGGCAGGGCCTGCGCTCAACCGCGTCATCGGCGTGCCGGGGATTTTCGCGCTGACCGGTGTGCTTGCACTGGCCGCGATCTGGGTGGTGAAAGTGTGGGTGCCCGATCCCGCCGACAGTCACTTCCATGCCGACGCCCAGGCCAACCCGGCAAAACTGATCGACGTGCTGAAAGACGGCCAGCTCGCGCGGCTCGATTTCGGCATCTTCGCCCTGCACGCGGCGCAGATGGCGATGTTCGTGGTGGTACCGGTGGCGCTGAAGAACAGCGGCCTGGCCGCCGACCACCACTGGGCGGTGTATTTGCCGGTGCTGCTGGGCTCCTTCGTGCTGATGGTGCCGGCCATCATCTATGGCGAGAAGCGCGGCCAGATGAAGCCGGTGTTCGTCGGTGCGGTGGCGCTGATGCTGCTGGCCCAGTTGGGGCTGGCGTTCGGCATTGGCCATTTCTGGAGCATCGTGTGGGCGCTGTTCTTTTATTTCGTCGCTTTCAACCTGCTCGAGGCCAGCCTGCCTTCGCTGATTTCCAAGCTCGCGCCGGTGTCGGCCAAGGGCACCGCGATGGGCGTCTACAATACCGCGCAAGCGCTGGGACTGTTCTTCGGCGGCGTGTTCGGCGGCTGGCTGGCGCAGCACCACGGCTTTGCCGCCGTGTTCATCTTCTGCGTGGTGCTGATGGCGGTCTGGCTGCTGGCGAGCCTGTCGATGACGCCGCCGCCCGCGATCAAGACCCGGCTGTTCCGCGTCGGCGTGATGCCTGCGGATGAGGCTGCGCTGCTTAAAATGCAGCTGGCCGAGGTGGCAGGGGTGGTCGAGGCGGTGGTGCTGGCCGAGGAAGGCGTGGCCATGCTCAAGGTCAGCCTCAAGGGCTGGGACGAAGCCGGCGCGCGCAGCCTGCTGAAGGCGACGGCTGCCGGCTAGGCAGGCCTGATAGAATCGACAACACTTCAAGCTTCACCAATCCACACAATTCAGGGGAGAAAACGATGGCATCCGTCAACAAGGTCATTCTGGTCGGCAACCTGGGGCGCGACCCCGAAATGCGCTACCTGCCGAGCGGGGAAGCCGTCGCCAACCTCGCCATCGCCACCACCGATAAATACAAGGACAAGACCGGCCAGATGGTCGAGCAGACCGAATGGCATCGGGTCAGCTTCTTCGGCCGCACCGCCGAAGTCTGCGGGCAATATCTGAAAAAAGGCAGCCAGGTCTACGTCGAAGGCAGCATCCGCACCCGCAAGTACACCGACAAGGAAGGCGTCGAAAAATACGCGACCGAGATTCGCGGCGACCGCATGCAGATGCTGGGCAGCAAGGGCGGCGGCGGTATGGCCGACATGGACGACGGCGGCTTCAACCAGTCCGCTCCGCGCAGCCAGCCGCGCAGCAACGCGCCGGCCGCCGCGCCGCAGCGTCCGGCCAGTAGCGGCTTCGACGACATGGACGACGATATTCCGTTCTGACAGGACGCGCGCGGCGCGTACGCCGCCAGATAACTCGAACGCATAAAACATGGAGGGGGCCGGTGCGCACTGCGCCGACATCGGTGAACACGGAAGCACACGACAACTGCGGTGTGGCGGTGCGCGCGCTGGTGCTGGGCGCCGCCCTGGCATGCCCGCACGCCGCGCAGGCCGTCATCACCGAAGCCGATTTTCTCGGCGAACTGCCGGTCGTGCTCTCGGTCTCGCGCCTGTCGCAGCCGCTGAACGAGGCGCCTGCCGCCGTCACCGTCATCGACCGCGACATGATTCGCGCGTCGGGTTTCCGCGACATTCCCGACCTGCTGCGACTGGTGCCGGGATTCTCGGTGGCGTATACGCGCGACAACACCTGGGCGATCGGCTACCACGGCATGGCCGATGCGTTTTCGCGGCGGTTTCAGGTGCTGGTGGACGGGCGCTCGATCTACAGTGCGGCCTTCGGCGCCGTGCAATGGCAGGAGTTGCCGCTGTCGATCGACGACGTCGAGCGCATCGAAGTGGTGCGCGGGCCCAACGCCGCAACCTACGGGGCCAATGCCTTTCTCGCCGTCATCAACATCATCACCAAGGACCCGAGTCAGACGCCGGGAACATTCGCCTCCCTGCAGCACGGCGAGCAGGGCATGTCGGGGGTGACGCTGCGTCGCGGCGGCAGCCGGGGCGACCTGCGTTACCGGATGACGCTGTCCGCCCAGAATCGCGACCGGTTCGAGACGGATACGCAGAATGGCGCCGGCTCGCTGAAGCAGTACGAAGAAACCCGGACCTATTTCCTGAACGGGCGCGCGGACTACCGGGCGTCGGCCAGCGACGAGCTCACGGCGCAGTTCGGGTTGGCGGTCGGCGACTGGCAGGCCGGCCGTCTGCAGGACCCGCCCGACCCGGAGCATGAGCTCGAGCCGCGCCAGCAGGATGTCAGCAATGCCTATCTGCAGTTCAAGTTTCGGCGTGTGCTGAGCGCCGACGACGAGTGGTCGCTGCAGTTCTATCACAGCCGGCATGCGCTCGATGCGCCGAGCCGCCTGGATGCGTTTGGCCTGACGATCGTCGGCGACCAGGACACGCTGCAAACCCGCACCAGCCTGGAATTTCAGGCCAACACCCGGCTCGGATCCACGCTGCGCATGGCCTGGGGTGCCGAACTGCGGCGCGAGACGGTGCAAAGCCTCCTGTATTTCGACAGCCGCGACACCCAGCAGGGCGTGCTGGGGCGGGTCAATGCCAATCTGGAATGGCGTGTCCACCCCGATCTGTTGCTGCAGGGCGGCGCGATGCTCGAACATCATTACTTCACCGGCACCGACATTTCGCCGCGCGTGGCGATCAACTACACGCTGGCCGACGGCCACACCCTGCGCCTGAACGTGTCGCAGGCCTATCGTTCCCCCACCTTTTTCGAACAGCAGGGCAGTCTGGCCTATTACTCGACGGGAGGTGCCTTGATCGAGCAGGTGTTCGTGCCATCGGATCCGTTGCGTCCCGAGCGCATCCTGTCGCGCGAGATCGCCTACGTGGGACAGTATCCGGCGCTGCGCATGCAATTCGATGCCAAGCTGTTTCACGACACGATCCATGACTACATCAATGGCGCGGGCTCGCCCCGGCAGTTCACCAACCGCGACGCCTTCACCGTGCAGGGCGGCGATCTGCAACTGAACTGGCAGCCTGTCCCGGCGTTGAGGCTGTCGGCGCAATATGCGCGCGCATTCATTGCTGCGGACCAGAGCGTCGACCGCGACCTGTCGCAATCCGTGCCGCACAACAACTTCAGCCTGCTGGCGCGCTATGACCTGGGGCAGGGCTGGAACGCCAGCGCCGGCGTGTATCGCTCGGGGCGCATGAAGTGGCTGTCCGATGGCGACCTCACCCAGGCCTATACCCGCTGGGACGTCCGCTTCGCGCGGCGCTGGTCCTGGCAGGGGCATGAGGTGGAGGCGGCCGTGGTGGGCCAGAACCTGGGCGAGGATTACAGCGAGTTCCGCAGTGAAAATGTCTTCAGCCGCCGCGTCTACGGCAGCCTGAGCCTGGCCTGGTGATGAGGCTGGGCGTGTGCTGCCACTAGAATCCTGTCCGGGGTTTTGCCTGAAGCTTGATGATTCGCTCGTGTTCGACCGGCCCTGAATTAAAGTTTGCGGGGAGTTGGCCGATACACCTGAGTTAGTGACTCATCTATGCGGAGCGAAGCCGGGGCGAAGCACCGGCATGAAGTGACAGTGGGCCGCAACCAATCAACGACTTTCCGCGTGTCGGGAAGAATCCTTTTGCTGCTGGGCGCCTTGGCGTGCGTACACCCGGCGTGGGCAGCGGTCACCGAAGCCGATTTTCTCGACGAATTGCCGGTCGTGCTGTCGGCGTCGCGCCTTTCGCAACCGGTGCACGAGGCGCCGGCCGCCGTCACCGTCATCGATCGCGACATGATCCGCGCCTCGGGCTTCCGCGACATTCCCGAACTTCTGCGCCTGGTGCCGGGATTCTCCGTCGCCTACACCCGCGACAACACCTGGGCGCTCGGCTATCACGGCATGGGCGACGCCTACTCGCGCCGGCTGCAGGTGCTGGTCGACGGCCGCTCGATCTACAGCCCGCATTTCGGCGCGGTGTACTGGACCGACCTGCCGCTTTCCATCGACGACATCGAGCGCATCGAAGTGGTACGCGGTCCCAATGCCGCGGTGCACGGCGCCAATGCCTTCGCGGCGGTCATCAACATCATCACCAAGACGGCGGCGCAGGTGCAGGGCAGCAGCGTGTCGCTGCAGGCCGGCGAACAGTCCATGCGCGCGCTGACCGTCCGTCAGGGCGGCGGCGATGCCGCGCTGCGCTACCGCCTCACCGCCTCGGCCCGCGAGCACGACCGCTTCGAGCGGACCGTGGATTTCAAGACTGCGCACGACAACGGCCAGTACTTCGAGGCGGGCAAAACCTACTTCGTCAACGGCCGCCTCGACTGGCAACTGACGCCGGATTCGGACCTGATGGCGCAATTCGGTCTGTCGCAGGGCGACTGGCGGGCCGGCCGCGCGGTCGTCAGCACGCTCAACCAGGACGCGCTGATCGAGCCGCGCGAGCAGGATTCCCGCGCGCTCTACCTGCAACTGGCTTACAGCAAGGTGGAATCCGCCCAGCGCGAATGGCAGTTGCAGGCCTACTTCGCCCGCAACCGCTTCGACGCCGATTCGCGCGCCGACCTCACCCACATCAACCCCGCCTTCGGCGTCTCGCTCCTCGACCAGTACCTGCTGCAGACGCGCAGCAATGTCGAACTGCAGGTGAACGAGCAGTGGAGCCCCGATCTGCGCGGCGTGTGGGGCGGCGAAGTGCGCCAGGAAACCGTATCCAGCCCGCATTACTACAACACCGGCAAGACCTGGCGCGGCGAACTCGCGCGCGCGTTCGGCAACCTGGAATGGCATGCCCACGACCGCGTGCTGCTGCACGCCGGTGCCATGCTCGAGTACCACTATTTCACCGACTTCGACGTTTCGCCACGGCTGGCTGCCAGCTTCACCCTGGCGCCGGGGCACGTCATCCGCGCCGGCGTGTCGCGCGCCACCCGTTCGCCGACCTTCTTCGAGGAGCATGGCAACCAGGCGTATTACCAGGAATCCGGCGCGCTGCTCGACATCTTCACCGTTCCCTCGGACGGCCTCGAGCCCGAACGGGTGCTGTCGCGCGAACTCGCCTACCTCGGCGTGTGGCGGCCGGCGCGGCTCGAGTTCGACCTGCGGCTGTTCGACGACCGCGTCGACAATTTCATCGGCTATCTGCGCGACGACTACGTCGCCGATGGCACGTTCCGCTTCCGGGAATTCAAGTACAGCAACATCGGCAAGGCCACGTCCCGCGGCGGCGAACTCCAGCTGCGCTGGCGCCCGACCGAGGCGCTCGACGTGGGTGCGCACTATGCCCGGGTGTTCCTCGACACCAACACCACGGAGCCGGGTTTCAACCAGGATATTCCGCGTTCGGCGCCGCGCAACAACGTCGGCCTGCTCGCGCGTTACCGCCTTGGCCATGGCTGGGAGACCAGCCTGTTCGTCCAGAACAGCAGCGAGCAGAAATGGCTGACGCCGGGCGACATCACCGAAGCATTCACCCGCGTCGATCTGCGCCTGGCGCGCCGCTGGAAGTGGCAGGGCTACGAGCTCGACGCCGCGCTGGTCGGGCAGAACCTGGGCAGCGACTATCAGGAATTCCGCGACACCAACGTCTTCAGCCGGCGCGTCTACGGCAGCTTCAGCGCCGCCTGGTAGCAGCCCTGAAACCGGGGCCGCCCGGCCGGATTGCGTTTGCGCCCGTGGGCTTTTGCGTCCGCAACGGTTATAATCCCGTAACTTCTTGATTTATCGGAGCGAATCATGCCGATTTATGCTTACAAATGTGCCTCCTGCGGCCATGCCCAGGACGAAATGCAGAAAGTGTCCGATGCGCCGCTCTCCGTCTGTCCGTCGTGCGGCAAGGCCGAATACACCAAGCAGGTGACGGCGGCCGGCTTTGCGCTGAAGGGCACCGGCTGGTATGCCACTGACTTCAAGGGCGGCAGCAAGCCGGCCGAAGCCAAGCCGGACGCGCCTTCGCCTGCGTGCGGCACGGGTGCCTGTCCGGCCTGCAACTGACGGCCGCAAGGCAACCGGGAAGCGGGCGGTGCAAGCCGCCCGCTTCTTTGTTTTTGACCGGACTGCGCCGCCTTTGACCCCTTACCGATGAAACGCTATTTCATTACCGGACTGCTGATCTGGGTGCCGCTGGGGATCACCCTGTGGGTGCTCGACCTCCTGATCGGCACCATGGACCAGAGCCTCACGGTGCTGCCGGCCGAATGGCAGCCCGAAGCCTGGATCGGCGTACGCATTCCCGGCCTGGGGGTGATCCTGACGTTGCTGGTGATCGTGCTCACCGGCGTGTTCGCCGCCAATTTCTTCGGCCAGAAGATCATCGATGTGTGGGAACGCATGCTCATCCGCATCCCGGTGGTCAAAACCATCTACGGCAGCGTCAAACAGGTATCCGACACCCTGTTGTCGGGCAAAGGCCATGCGTTTCGCAAGGTGCTGCTGGTACGCTATCCGCACCCGCAGGCGTGGTCGCTGGCGTTCCAGACCAATATGCCGGACGAGGTGGTGCGCGTGCTGCCGGACGAGCATGTGGCTGTGTTCATTCCCACCACGCCGAGCCCGGTCAACGGCTTTTATTTTTATGTGAAAAAGAGCGAGGTCATCGAGCTGAATGTGTCGGTCGACCGCGCGTTGAAATACATCGTCTCGATGGGCGTCGCCTCGGGTGAAGCGCGCTCCGGTACTCAATAGGAAAGAAACAGCATGCGTACTCATTACTGCGGCGCCGTCACGGCCGCCGACATCGGCAACACCGTCACCCTGTGCGGCTGGGCGCACCGCCGGCGCGATCACGGTGGCGTCATCTTCATCGACCTGCGCGACCGCGAAGGCATGATGCAGGTTGTGATCGATCCCGACACGCCGGAGGCATTCAAGCTGGCCGAGGACGTGCGTTCCGAATTTGTGCTGAAGATCGAGGGCCTGGTGCGGCCGCGCCCCGCCGGCACCGAGAACCCCAACATGCCGACCGGCATGGTCGAGCTGCTGACCAAAAAACTGGAAGTACTGAATCCCTCGCTGACGCCGCCGTTCCAGATCGACGACGACAACATCAACGAGAACATCCGCCTGCAGTACCGCTACCTCGACCTGCGCCGCGAGCCGATGCAGAAGAACCTCAAGCTGCGCTACCGCGTGTCGAAGATCATGCGCGACTACCTCGACACGCACGGCTTCATGGAAGTCGAAACGCCGATGCTGACGCGCTCCACCCCCGAAGGCGCGCGCGATTATCTGGTGCCGAGCCGCGTGCACGACGGCATGTTCTACGCGCTGCCGCAGTCGCCGCAACTCTTCAAGCAGCTGCTGATGGTGGCCGGCGTCGACCGCTACTTCCAGATCACCAAGTGCTTCCGCGACGAAGACCTGCGCGCCGACCGCCAGCCCGAATTCACCCAGGTCGACCTGGAAACCTCGTTCATGGGCGAAGAAGAGATCATGAATCTCGTCGAGGGCATGATCCGCGACATGATGCAGAAGGCGCAGGGCATCGACCTGCCCGCCGCCTTCCAGCGCATGACCTACGCCGAGGCGATGAGCAAATACGGTTCCGACAAGCCCGACATGCGGGTGACGCTGGAAATCGTCGACGTCGGCGACGTGATGAAGGAGGTTGCGTTCAAGGTCTTCTCCGGTCCGGCCAACGATCCGAAGGGCCGCGTCGCCGCCCTGCGCATTCCCGGCGGCGCCAGCCTTTCCCGCGGCGAGATCGACGGCTACACCGAATTCGTGAAAATCTACGGCGCCAAGGGCCTCGCCTACATCAAGGTCAACGATGTCACGCAACTCAACGAATCCGGCCTGCAGTCGCCCATCGTCAAGAACCTGTCCGAAGCGGCGCTCGCCTCTGTGATTCAGCGCACCGGCGCGCAGAACGGCGACCTGGTTTTCTTCGGCGCCGACCGCGCCAAGGTGGTGAACGATGCCCTCGGCGCGCTGCGCCTCAAGATCGGCCACGAAAAGGGTCACGTCGACGGCCGCGCCTGGGCGCCGCTGTGGGTGGTCGACTTCCCCATGTTCGAATACAACGAGGACGAGAACCGCTGGGACGCGCTGCACCATCCCTTCACCGCGCCGAAGGACGGCCACGAGGACTGGCTCGCCACCGACCCCGGCAAGTGTCTCTCCAAAGCCTACGACATGGTGCTGAACGGCTGGGAAGTTGGCGGCGGCTCGGTGCGTATCCATCGCGAGAACGTGCAGGAGAAGGTGTTCGCTGCACTTAACATCGGCGAGGAAGAGCGCCGCGAGAAGTTCGGCTTCCTGCTTGACGCCCTGCAGTACGGCGCGCCCCCGCACGGCGGCCTGGCGTTCGGCCTCGATCGCCTGGTCACGCTGATGACCGGCGCCGAGTCGATCCGCGACGTCATCGCCTTCCCCAAGACCCAGCGCGCCTCCTGCCTGATGACCAACGCCCCCAACGTGGTCGACGAAAAGCAGCTGCGCGAACTGCACATCCGGCTGCGCAATACGGCGGCTTCGGACAAGGCGGCTTGAACCGGATTGTTCAATGGAATGCCCGTGCATGCAGGCGCGCCGAATGCAGACCCTGGCCGGCTGTAGGAGGCCCGCCCCCGGGCCGATAGCCGGCGGTAGCGCGGTGCGGACAATCGCGCCGGGGGCGGCGCTCCTACCTATGGACGCCTCCCGGAGTGATAAGGAATTTTTGAAATGAAATTCGCCGACACGCTGAAAACCCTGGCCGAATTCGCGGGTGAAAAACTGGTGCTGACCGACGCTGCGGGCGCCGAGGTGGCAACCATCGCCAACGCGCCCGGCACTGCCGGCTCGTTCCGGGTGTATGCACATCTCGCACGGCAATACGGCGCGATCGACGCCGAAGCCGCCGCCGAAGGCCTGGCGATTTTCGCCGAACATACCGAGGACGCCAGCACACACCCCGGCAAGCATCCCAATATCGACCGCCTGATCGCCATCCTGGCGACGGGCAACCCGCTCAACGTCCATATAGCCTAAAAACCGCAGTTGACCGCTTGCCGCCTTAAGAGATGCTATATGGATACAGAACTTTCTGCCTTCGGTTCGCTTTGCCGCCGAACTGAGTCCGCTACACACCCGCTGGCACGTCTGGTCGAGCGCCTGCCTTTGTACCCGCAAGGAGTAGGCCGGATTCGTAAAGCCGCTAAAGCGGCAACGACTCCACTCTCGCGCCTCGTTGCAGGCCCGAGCCTGCCGCCTCGTTGCTTCGCGGCAGTCACACGCCCAGGCGCACCATCGAGTGCGTCCAACTTCGGTTTCTAGGCTCATTTGATCGCACACAAGATCCCGGTTTCGGTTCTGGTCGTCATCTACACGGCAGACGGCCAGGTATTGCTGATGGAGCGCGCCGATGCGCCGGGCTTCTGGCAGTCGGTCACCGGCTCGCAGGACGCAGGCGAAACCCTCGAACAAACCGCGATCCGCGAGGTGCGCGAGGAAACCGGGCTCGACGCCACGCAATTCGAACTGACGCCGTGGGACCTCTCAACCCGCTACGAAATCTACGAGCGCTGGCGCCACCGCTACGCGCCCGGCGTGACGCACAACACCGAGCACGTGTTCGGCCTGAAACTGCCGGCGCCGCGGGCGGTCACCCTGGCGCCGCGCGAGCATCTGCGCTACCTGTGGCTGCCGTGGACGGAGGCGGCGCAACGCTGCTTTTCGTCCAGCAACGCGGAGGCCATCCGTCTGCTGTCCGCGCGCTTATAATTTGGGCATGAGCGAACCCCTGCACATCGCCAGCTACAACATCCACAAGGGCCTGTCGCAATTCAACCGGCGCCTGACCGTGCACGAACTGCGCGACCGTCTCGGCGCGCTGGGAACCGACATCGTGTTCCTGCAGGAGGTGCAGGGCAGCCATGGCCTGCGCGCCAGCCGCTTCCAGCACTGGCCGGGGCGGCCGCAGACCGAGTTCCTGGCAGGCCACATCTACACCGACTTCGCCTACGGCAAGAACTGCATCTACGACACCGGTCACCACGGCAACGCCATCCTGTCGCGCTACAAGATCCTCAACTGGGAAAACGAGGATATTTCCGCCCACGCCTACGAAAGCCGCGGCATGCTGCACTGCGAAATCGAGGTGCCCGGCATGGCCATGCCGGTGCACTGCATCAACGTGCATCTGGGGCTGACCGAACGCGGGCGCAAGCGCCAGCTGGCGATGATCGTCGCGCGCGTGCGCAAGATGGTGCCGGACAATGCGCCGCTGATTCTGGCGGGCGACTTCAACGACTGGCAGATGCGCGTCGGGCGCTATTTCCAGGACGAACTGGGACTGGCCGAAGTGTTCGAGGCCCACCACGGCAAGTCCGCGCGCAGTTATCCATCCTTCCTGCCCATGTTCCAGCTCGACCGCATCTATGTGCGGCGCTTCAGCATCGAGGCCGCGCAAGTCCACACTGGCAACGCCTGGCACCGCATTTCCGATCACGCCGCCCTCACCGCCAAGCTCAGCCCGGCCTGAATGACCGCGCGCAGCCGCCTGAGGAGATTATTCTTTCGCGGTGTCGAGCCGGTTTCCGGCAACCACCTGCGTCTGCTGCAAAGCGGCGCCGAATTCTTTCCGGCGCTGACCGCGGCGATCGACGCTGCGCGCGTCGAGGTCCATCTCGAAACCTATATCTTCAACGCCGACCCGACCGCCGAAGCGGTACGCGATGCGCTGGTGCGCGCCGCCCGGCGCGGTGTGCTGGTGCGGCTACTGATCGATGGCATCGGCTCGCGCGAGCTGCCGGCCGCCTGGCTGCAGGCGCTGAAGGCGGCCGGCGTCAGCGTACTGGCCTACCGGCCGCTGGTAGGCCGCTGGCGTTCCAACCCGCTCAGCCTGCGGCGGCTGCACCGCAAGCTGGCGGTCATTGACGCCCGTATCGCCTTCCTCGGCGGCATGAACCTCGTCGACGACTTCGAGCCGGTGCGCTTTCCCGCGCCGCGGCTCGATTTCAGCGTCGAGGTGCAGGGGCCACTGCTGGCCACCATTCACCGGCATGTGCGCCGCCTGTGGTGGCTGGTGGAGTTGACGCAACTGCGCGCCGCCGACGGCAAACCGCCGCCGATCCGGCCTTCCTGGCCCACCGACGGTCACGTGCGCGCCGCCTTTGTGGTGCGCGACAACTTCGCCCACCGCCGCGACATTGAGCGCGTCTACCTCGCCGCGCTGGCGCTGGCGCGCGACGAAATCCTCATCGCCAACGCCTATTTCCTGCCCGGCCGCCGCTTCAGGAAGCTGGTGAAAAAAGCTGCTGCGCGCGGCGTTCGGGTGCAGCTACTGGTGCAGGGCCACACCGACCATCCCCTTTTCCAGGCCGCCGCGCGCGCTCTCTACCGCGATCTGCTGGCTGCCGGCGTGGCCATCCACGAGTACCAGGCGAGCGAGTTGCACGCCAAAGTCGCCGTGGTCGACGGCCACTGGGCCACGGTCGGCTCCAGCAACATCGACCCCTTCAGCCTGCTGCTCGCGCGCGAGGCGAACCTCGTCGTCGACGATGCAGGCTTCGCGCGCGATCTGCGGCAGCGCTTGCAGCAGGCCCTCAACCAGTCCCCCGCGCTCGATTCTGCCAACTGGCAGCGCCGCGCCTGGCCGCGCCGCATGCTGTCATGGCTGGCCTACAACAGCGTGCGGCTGATGGTGGGGCTGGCCGGTGGCGGCCGCTGGGTGTGAACGGTAACGCGGGATATCCGCCCCGCTTTGAAGTGCTATGCTGCCCATGTATACAGCGTCATATAGGAGCGATTTCATGGTCACGACAGCGCTGCCACTACGCGTCCCCGAAGAAATCAAGACAAAGCTTGCGCAAGCCAGGCATCGCTCCAAATCGTTTCTGGCAGAAGAGGCCATTGCGCGACACATCAACCTGGAAGCCTGGCAAGTCGGCGAAATCGAACAGGCAATTCAGGAAGCCGACCGGGGCGATTTTGCGACCCCATCAGACATGACCGACCTGCTCAAGCAATATACGGGTTGAATGACTGCGGTGCACCCTGAGCAAAGCCCAGAACAAGCCCATATCTGTCATTCCGGCGAAAGCCGGAATCCAGTGAAACCAAGCACCCGGACCACGGCTTTCACCCGCAAGGGGGCTGGAGTCACCCTGTAATCTCAACCAGGCAACTTCCGGCGCTGAGTGCGGCGATCACAGAGGGTATTTCTTTTTCAAACCAAGCCAGCAATCTTGCGTTGGGACAATTTCCGATCCTGACCCAAACAATCGATGGGGAAGCCTTGCTGACAGACGCACGAATGGCGAAATCCTCGTCCTTGGTGATAAGGACAGCGCCATTCGACAGCGCATAGTCCAAAATCTGGCTATCACTGGATTCGAGCAGACCCAAGTCAAGCAGATGTTCCGCCTCATGGCTCCCATGGCCGCAATCTTTCTGGCCAGGGCGGGCGGCAATTGCGCGTCGACCAGAAAGCGATGCATTTCAGGCCGCTTTTAATATCGGGTGATCAAATTGCCGTGCTGCATACAACAGGGTTGCGGTGATGTCTTCCGCTTCCAGGTAAGGGTAATCGGCCAAAATCTGCTCACGGCTCTCGCCCGCTGCCAGCAATTCGAGAATATTGCTTACACGGATACGCATACCGCGGATGCAGGGCCGTCCACCGCACTGAGCGGGGTCAACGGTGATTCTTTCCAATGCCAGAGATTCCATTTTGCGCGCGCCTGTTTTTGCCGACAAATCATTGTATAGCCTTAGCCGGCATACCGACATGGGACACCCCAGGCGCGTCCCATATATGCGCGAATTGGTTTTGCCGCATTCCCCTTACATCATTCCCTACCGGGTCAAGGAACGATGGGTCGAGATTCTTGGGTGTGTTTCACACCTCGCGAAAATGGCCGCCTGGATTCGAAGCCCCATAAAACGCCCATGTCTTTGTCTGTCCACCCCCGCCGTCTGTTGCTCCAGTGCAACAAAACAACACTTTTCGCCGCGCGTTGCAGAAAAAACAACAGCTTTTCTTGCCCGCCCCATCCGAGTCTGGATAATCGACCTCGTCCCCAGGCATTCAGTCTGTGCAGGACAGCTCTGCAGAGCTTGTAACGAGCTTTTATTCCAATCCAAGGAGATTTAGATGAAAAAGATTCTCGCAGTGGCGATCGCTACCGCCTTCGCTGCACCGGCATTCGCTGCCACTTCCAACGTTGACGTCTACGGCAGCATCAACCTGTCCTATGAAAACGTGGACAACGGCGTTGCTGACTGGAACCGCATGGTCACCAACAACAACTCCTTCATCGGCTTCAAGGGTTCCGAAGACCTGGGCGGCGGCATGAAGGCTGTGTGGCAGCTCGAAACCAACATCCAGCCGGATGGCAGCCAGAGCAACGCTGCTGACGCAGGCGTCTTCTACGGCACCCGCAACAGCTTCCTCGGCCTGGCTGGCGGCTTCGGTACCGTCGTGGCTGGCACGCACGACACCCCCTACAAGATGGCTACCGGCTCGCTGGACGTTTTCGTCGGCACCCTGGGTGACTACAACGCCATCTTCGGCAACGCCGCAGGCAACGCGTCCGCCGTCTTCGATCTGCGCACCGGCAACACCATCGCTTACCTGTCGCCCAAGTTCGGCGGCTTCGATGTGAAAGCAGCCTACGTGTCGGGCCTCGAAGCAGCCGAACCGGCTGGCCAGAACACCGCCAGCGCCTATTCGCTGTCCGGCACCTATGCCAACGGCCCGCTGTTCGTGACCGCCGCCTACGAGAAGCACAACGACGTCGCTGGCACCACCACCGCCCAGGCTTGTAACGTTGGCGCGACCTGTCTGGGTTCGGGTACGCTGTCCCGTGACGCCATCAAACTGGGCGCTGGCTACAAGTTCGGCGACCTGAAACTGGGCGCGATCTACGAGAAGATCGACGGCGACACGGGCACTGCCGTTGCGCACGACACCTGGGGCCTGAACGCCGCCTATGGCATCGGTGCGATCACCCTGAAGGCTTCTTTTGCCACCGCAAGCGATATCGAAAACGCAGCTGGTGTCGAAGTGGCCAACACGGGCGCCGACATGTGGGCTCTGGGCGTGGACTACTCCCTGAGCAAGCGCACCACCGTTCAGCTGACCTATGCCAACATGGACAACGATTCCGCCGGTACGTGGGATCTGGGCCAGGGCCAGCAGGTCGTGAACGCACTGGCTGGTGCTGAAGTCAAGGGCTTCGGTCTGGGCGTCAAGCACACCTTCTAATCTGACTTAAGTCAAATTAGCAGTGTTGAACGGGCTCCTTCGGGAGCCCGTTTTTTTTGACTGGTTTTGTTGTCTGGGTCGGGGTTCGGGTGGATGTGGTATCGGGTGCCCTGATATGCAACGGGCTCCCCTGCAGGAGCCCGTTGTGGACTTGTTCAGCGCTTCCTCAGTGGGAAACGCGAAAATGGCGACCCGCGCCGAATTGGTCATACTTGTATAACATTTGTGGTCCCTTTGAGATATAGCATGTTGGCAATCCGCTTGCCCGAATCGATCGAAGCCCGTCTGAACGCGCTGGCGCTGGAGACGGGGCGCGCCAAATCCACGCTTGCCCGCGAGGCCATCCTGGAGTACATCGACGATCTTGAGGATTATTACCTGGCGGAAGCGCGTGCTCGCATGAACCGCAATACGATTCCTCTCGCGGACGTGGAGCGCGAGCCTGGCCTTTGAGATCGGAGTTTGACCCGGATGCCATCAAGGACCTGAAAAAAATGGATCGTCCGGTTCAGCAATGCCTGGTTGGCTTTTTGAAAACGCGGGTCGCGACGCTCGACAACCCGAGAGATCTCGGCGAAGCGCTATCGGGGGCGAAGCTGGGAAATTATTGGAAATATCGCGTGGGCGATTGGCGAATCATCTGCGACATCCAGGATCGTCGCATTGTTGTCCGAGTGCTGCGGATCGGAAACCGCCGCGAGGTATATCGGTGAGGCAGGTGCGTGGATTGGCTGACGTCCTAGTCAAGCGTGGTTGTTGATGGCTTGCTGACGGGGGCGGAGACGGGCCCTGATCAAGCTGGAATGGATTCAGCGTGTGATTGATCACCCGGAACGGGAAGTGCCAGGCCGATGGGCGGATTCGTCGTTGGGCCTCCGTTCCAGAAGCGGAGGGTAAGTATTTGCGAGTGATCCTGTTGCCGGACAGAGAAACCGTGCACAACGCATTTTTTGATCGGAGGTTTGTGCCATGAAGATTAAATACTTTCAGGACACCGATACGCTTTACATCGAATTCAAGGCAACGGCCGTGAGCGAAAGTCGGGACCTGGATGAAAACACTCTGCTGGAGTTGGATGCGGAGGGTAATGTTTGCGGCATCACCGTCGAGCATGCGCGGGATCGTGCGGATATTCCGCATTCTCCTTTGAGCAAATCGCGGCCTGAAGCATTTCTAAACCCAAGCGGGCGCCCTGGGGTGCCCGTTTGCATTTTTCAGCCTTCCACCACATCGAAGTCATGCGTGATCTCGGCCGTCTTGCCGAGCATGATGCTGGCCGAGCAGTACTTTTCGGCCGACAGGTGTACCGCCTGTTCGACGCGCTTGGGGTCGAGCGCCTTGCCGGTGACGGTGAAGTGAACGTGGATTTTGGTGAAGACCTTGGGGTCGCTGTCGGCCCGTTCGGCTGAAAGGTCGGCGACGCAGTCGGTGACCTGCTGGCGGCCTTTGCGCAGGATCAGGACGACGTCGAACGCGGAGCATCCGCCCAGCCCCATGAGCAGCATTTCCATCGGGCGCACGCCTAGGTTCTTGCCGCCGGATTCGGGGGCGCCGTCCATGACGATGCTGTGGCCGGATTCGCTCTGGCCGACGAAGCTGACGCCTTCGATGAGTTTGACGCGGGCTTTCATGGGGTTCCTTCAGCAAAAATCGAGCGGAGTTTGTACCACAAAATGCCCAGCCATTCGTGCAGGGTAAAGCTGCTGGCGCGCAGGCCGGCGGGGTCGGGCAAAAGGTCGACGACGGAGTCGACGCGGGTGCGGGCAAACTGGGTGCCGGCGGGAACGACGGCGAGTCCCTGCGCTTCGAACAGGGGCACGGCGCGGCGCAGGTGCCAGGCATGGCTGACCAGCACGATGCGCTGGGCGCCGGCCTGTTTGAGCAGCGGCGCTGAGAGGCGGGCGTTGTCCCAGGTGGTGAGCGAGGCGTCCTCGACCCAGCGGGGGGATATGCCGTATTCGCTTTGCAGGATGTGCTGCATGATGCGGCCCTCGGCTGCGGTGCCGCCGCCGGGCATGCCGCCGGTGACCAGAATGGGCAGGCCGCTGGCGCGCTGCAGGTGGACGGCGTAGCGCAGACGCGCCAGGCTGAGGTCGTTGAGGGTGTCGCCGCCATACTCGGCCGCGTCGGTGCGCCGCCCGCCGCCGAGGACGACGATGGCGTCTGCCGTCTGCAATTCAGCCGGGCTGACCGGGGCGCTGATTTCCAGGCTTTTCTGCAGCAGCCCGCCGACCCATGGGGTGGACAGGGCGTACAGCGCGGCGGCGGCAAGCAGGATCAGCGAGGCGGACAGACGGGGCCGGCGCCGCCGCAGAGTCAGCCCGACAGCCAGCAAAATCACCAACGCCAGCGGGGGCAACAGGGCGGCGGCGACAAGGTGGGTGGCAAGCCAGGCAGTCATGGCCGGAATTGTATGCCGGCGCGAATCGGGATTCGCAGACAGTGTTTGACTTTGTTCCGGGTGCGCAGTTAAAATGCCCGGCTTTCCGAGATTGTCCTCTGTGCAGAGGTGGGTCATGAAAACCTTTTCCGCAAAAACGCATGAAGTTCAACGCGACTGGTTCGTGGTTGATGCCGATAACAAAGTGCTGGGTCGCCTGGCTTCCGAGATTGCCCGCCGTCTGCGCGGCAAACACAAGCCCGAGTTCACGCCCCACGTCGACACCGGCGATTACATCGTGGTGGTCAACGCCAGCAAGATGGTCGTGACCGGCAACAAGGGCCTCGACAAGAAGTACTATCGCCACTCGGGCTACCCCGGCGGCCTCTACGAAACCAACTTCGACAAGATGCAGGAGCGTTTCCCCGGCCGTGCGCTGGAGAAGGCGGTCAAGGGCATGCTGCCCAAGGGCCCGCTCGGCTACGCCATGATCAAGAAAATGAAAATCTACGCGGGCGCGGACCATCCGCACGAGGCTCAACAGCCCCAGCCCCTCGAACTCAACGTTAAGGCTGCATCATGATCGGTAACTACAACTACGGTACGGGTCGCCGCAAGGAATCGGTTGCGCGCGTGTTCATCAAGGCCGGCAGCGGCAAGATCGTCGTCAACGACAAGCCGGTGGACGAGTATTTCTCGCGTGAGACCGGCCGCATGATCGTGCGCCAGCCGCTGGTGCTGACCGACAACCTGAGCACGTTCGACATCATGGTCAACGTGGCAGGCGGCGGCGAATCCGGCCAGGCCGGTGCAGTGCGTCACGGCATCACCCGCGCGCTGATCGAGTTCTCGCCCGAGATGAAGCCTGTGCTGAAGGCCGCAGGCCTGGTCACCCGCGATGCCCGCGAAGTCGAACGGAAAAAAGTCGGCTTCCACAAGGCGCGTCGCCGCAAGCAGTTCTCCAAGCGCTGATTTTATTTGGCCAGCAGCTTGTCGCAGAAAAAAGCCGTCCGATTCAGGGCGGCTTTTTTTATATCTGCGCGCACGGCTGTCTTACAATTCAGTCATTCATTGCAAGGATTCGCACCATGATCAAAGTCGGTATCGTCGGCGGCACGGGCTACACCGGGGTCGAATTGCTGCGCCTGCTGGCGCGCCATCCACAGGTGGAACTGAAGGCCATCACCTCGCGCAAGGAGGCCGGGATGCCGGTGGCCGACATGTTCCCCAATCTGCGCGGGCGGGTGAAGCTGGCGTTTTCCACGCCGGAAGAGGCCGGGCTGGAACACTGTGACGTGGTGTTCTTCGCCACCCCCAACGGCGTGGCGATGCAACAGACCCGCGCGCTGCTCGATGCCGGCGTCAAGGTGATCGACCTGGCGGCGGACTTCCGCATCAAGGACATCGCGGTGTGGGAGCAGTGGTACAAGATGGAACACGCCTGCCCGGATCTGGTGGCCGAGGCGGTGTACGGCCTGCCCGAAATCAACCGCGCCGCCATCAAGGGCGCGCGCCTGATCGCCAACCCCGGTTGCTATCCGACCGCCGTGCAGTTGGGTTTCCTGCCTTTGCTTGAAGCCGGTGCGGTCGACACCGGTTTTCTGGTGGCCGACGCCAAGTCGGGTGTGTCGGGTGCCGGGCGCAAGCCGGAAACCCACATTCTGTTTGCCGAGGCGGCGGACAACTTCAAGGCCTACGCCGTCGGCGGCCATCGCCACTGGCCGGAGATCAAGCAGGGGCTGGAGCGCTTTGCCGGCAAGCCGGTGGGATTCACCTTCGTGCCACATCTGCTGCCGCTGATCCGCGGTATCCACGCGACCCTGTACGCGAAAGTGAGTGCCGACATCGACCTGCAAAGCCTGTTCGAGCAGCGCTACGCGGGCGAAGCCTTTGTCGACGTGCTGCCCGCAGGCAGCCACCCGGAAACGCGTTCGGTGCGCGGCGCCAACGTCTGCCGCATCGCGGTGCACCGGCCACAGGGCAGCGACACCGTGGTGGTGCTGTCGGTGATCGACAACCTGGTCAAGGGCGCGGCGGGGCAGGCGGTGCAGAACATGAATATCCTGTTCGACCTGCCCGAGGACACGGCGCTGGCCGACGTCGGCATGCTTCCTTAAGCAGGCGGAACTCCGCGGTCCCATCAGGGTCTTTGCTTGACGCAAGCCGGGTGATGCGGATAATCACCCCACACATTTTCAAGGAGCATTACCATGAACGCAGCAACCGAAATGGAGTCCCCGCTGATCTTCACCGACAGCGCGGCCAGCAAAGTCAAGAGCCTGATCGACGAGGAAGGCAACCCCGACCTGAAACTGCGCGTGTTCGTTTCCGGCGGTGGCTGTTCCGGCTTCCAGTACGGCTTCACCTTCGACGAAGCGCAGAATGCCGACGACACCGTGATGGTGAAGAACGGCGTGACCCTGCTGGTCGATTCGATGAGCTTCCAGTACCTGGTCGGCGCCGAAATCGACTATTCGGAAGGCCTGGAAGGCGCGCAGTTCGTGATCAAGAACCCGAACGCCACCACCACTTGCGGCTGCGGTTCGTCGTTCTCGGCGTAAGCGCTTCCTCACCCAATAAAAAAGCGGCTTCGGCCGCTTTTTTATTGGGTGCATCGCGGCGAGGGCGCCGCTCCTACCCGTAGGAGGGCCGCCCCCGGCCCGATAGCCTGGTTCAGGCCGGGTAAATCGCTCCCAGGATGCGCTCGCCCCGCGCGCCGGTCACCGAGGGCAGGTTGCCGGGCGCATGATGCAGCGTCTGCCGCGCCAGCCAGGCGAAGGCGAGCGCTTCCACCCAGTCGGGGGGGATGCCGAGTGCGTCGGTGGCGGCGACCCGCATGCCCGGCAGCAGCGCCTGGATGCGCTGCATCAGCGCGCTGCTGCGGGCGCCGCCGCCGCAGACGTACAACTCCTGTGCACCGCGGCATTCGCGGCTGACTGCCTCGCACAGGCTGGTGGCGGTGAACTCGAGCAGGGTGGCCTGGACGTCAGCCGGTGCGATGGCGCAGTCCAGGCGGGCGAGCGTGGCGTCGAGCCAGTCCAGGTTGAACTGCTCGCGTCCCGCGCTCTTGGGCGGCGCCAACTGCAGATAAGCGTGCCGCGCCAGCTCCGACAGCAGGCCGGGTGCGACTGACCCGCTGGCGGCCCAGGCGCCGTCGTGATCGTAGTGGACGCCGTTGTGCAGCTTGATCCAGGCGTCCAGCAGCATGTTGCCGGGGCCGGTATCCCAGCCGCGGATCGCCCCGTCGACGGGTAGATCGGTGATATTGGCGATGCCGCCGATATTGGCGATGACGCGGTGGATGTCCGGGTGCCGCAGCACCTGGGCATGGAAGGCGGGGACCAGCGGGGCGCCCTGGCCGCCGGCTGCGATGTCGCGGCTGCGGAAATCGGCGACGACGGTGATGCCGGTGAGCTCGGCCAGGAGGGCGGCATTGCCGATCTGCAGCGTGTAGCCGTCGGCGGGGCGGTGGCGCAGGGTCTGGCCATGGCAACCGATCGCGCGCACGCTGTCGCGGGCAACCCCGTCCAGCAGCGCGCCGACCGCCTCGGCATACAGGCGAGCAAGATCGTTGGCGGCGCAAGCGGCCAGATGGATTTCATCGGGCTGCGGGGCATGCAGCGCCAGAAGCTGCGCGCGCAGGCTGTCGGGGTAGGGCAGGTAATGGGTGTGAAGGAGGCGGGGTTGGCCAGACTGGTCTATTTCGGCGAGAACGGCGTCGATGCCGTCCAGGCTGGTGCCGGACATGAGGCCGACATAACGTTCGGCCTCATGCGTGAGGGCTGCACTCAATCGAGTGCAGCGAGGTTGGTGCCGCGCAGCAGACCTAGCTTGCCAGACCAGTTGGCGGTCTGTTCCAGGAAACGTGCACGTTGTGCTGCGACCAGCGGGGGCGAGCCCGGCAGCTTGATGCCCATGGGATTCTGCGGCCGGCCGGCGATACGCACTTCGTAGTGCAGGTGTGGGCCGGTGGAGGCGCCGGTCGAGCCGACGTAGGCGATGACCTGACCCTGGGTGACCGCGCGCCCGGAGCGGAGGCCGGCGGCAAAACGGCTCAGGTGGGCGTAATAGGTCTCGTAGCCATTGGAATGCCGCAGGATGACGAGGTTGCCGTAGCCGCCCCTGCGTCCGGCGAACTTCACCGTTGCGTCGCCGGTGGCCTTGACCCGGGTGCCGGTGGGTGCGCCGAAGTCGACGCCGGTATGGGCGCGGTGGAAGCCGTATACGGGGTGCTTGCGCGAGTTGCTGAAGCTGGAGGTGACGCGGGAAAATTCGAGGGGAGACCGCAGAAAGCCTCGTTTCAGCGACTCGCCTTCGGGCGTGTAATAGTCTTCGCGCCCGAAAGGATCGCGGAACAGGACAGCCCGATAGGGTTTGCCGGCATTGACGTATTCGGCGGCCAGCAGTTTGCCGGCGGAAATCGGTTCGCCGTTGCGGTAATTGACTGTGTAGATCACCGAAAAGGTGTCGCCGCGACGCAGGTCTTCCCGGAAATCCAGGCTGGTGGAGAAGGTTTCGGCCATCTTGTCGGCAATCCGGTCGGGAATGCCCGCGCTGTCGGTGGCGCCATACAGCGACGACAGGATGCGGCCGGAGCGCATCACCACACGGGTTTCCAGAAGTTCGCTGCTTTCTTCGGCGACAAAGCCCTCGCCTTGCCGGCGCACCGTCAGGGCCGGCGCGTCGCTGCGTTCGAACTGGATGGTCAGCACCTGGCCGTCCTCGGTGGTGGTGGCCTGGATGCGCTTGCCGGCGCGGATGCTGGATGCCAGCTGGCGCACGGTATCCGTGGCCAGCAAACGCTGGATTTCCAGATC
Organism: Gammaproteobacteria bacterium; assembly: GCA_018820765.1. Classification (GTDB taxonomy): domain Bacteria; phylum Pseudomonadota; class Gammaproteobacteria; order Burkholderiales; family Thiobacillaceae; genus Thiobacillus. Next base: position 1,874 of record JAHJNN010000014.1, on the reverse strand, counting down.
GTCGATCTTGAGTCGCGACAGCGCGTTGGCCAGGGTGTCGCCGGACTGAATCAGGGTTTCACGTTCGAAGGTGCCGACACTGCTGGTGCTGGCCAAGGCCGGCAGGGCGATGGCTTCGGTAATGATTTCCGGAGTGATGTCGAGCGTATTGGTGTCGGGCGCCAGACCAAAGGCGGCAACGACGCCAAAAAGCGGCAGGCTGGAAATGGCAACCAGGGTGCGCAAGCTGAAGCGGCGTTCCGCTCCCGTCATGCGATCGGTTAAGATTCTCAGTTTGGTGAGCGGCATGGACCGTTTCCCTTCCGTAATCGAGCCGGGAGTCTAACACAGATGGCATTCCGGCGACTTTTCTCAATCCAAACAGCAGCTTGTGTGCGTTGGGTCGAGGGCATTTTGAGTTTAACGGCTCGGTCAGAGAAAAACTTGACCCGTTACAGAGAGGAATTTGATGCAGGACGCCTTGCAGGAAATCAAGCGTGGAGCCGACGAGTTGCTGGTCGAAGCCGAACTGGTCGAGAAACTGAAAACGGGCCGGCCGTTGCGGATCAAGGCGGGGTTCGATCCGACGGCGCCGGATCTGCACCTGGGACATACCGTGCTGTTGAACAAACTGCGCCGGTTTCAGACGCTGGGACACCAGGTCATCTTTCTGGTGGGCGATTTCACCGGCATGATCGGCGATCCAACCGGCAAGAACACCACGCGTCCGCCGCTCACCCCGGAGGCAGTGGCTGAAAATGCCAAGACCTATCAGGAACAGGTGTTCAAGATCCTCGACCCGGCCCTGACCGAGGTGCGCTTCAATTCCGAGTGGATAGAAAAACTGGGTTCGGCCGGCATGATCCGGCTGGCGGCGACCCACACCGTCGCGCGCATGCTGGAGCGGGACGATTTCCACAAGCGCTACAGCAGCCAGCAGCCGATCGCGATCCATGAGTTTCTCTATCCCCTGATCCAGGGCTACGACTCGGTGGAACTGAAAGCGGACGTCGAGTTGGGCGGCACCGACCAGAAATTCAACCTCTTGATGGGGCGCGAGCTGCAGAAACATCACGGGCAAGCCCCGCAGTGCATCCTGACCATGCCGCTGCTGGAAGGCACGGATGGCATCAACAAGATGTCGAAGTCGCTCGGCAACTACATCGGCATCAACGAGCCGCCGCAGGAGATCTTCGGCAAGCTGATGTCGATCTCCGACGATCTGATGTGGCGCTACATCCAGTTGCTGTCGTTTGAGCCGCTTGCGACCATCGAGGGCTGGAAACGGCAGGTGGCCGACGGCGCCAACCCGCGCAACATCAAGGTCGGTTTCGCGCAGGAGATCGTTGCACGCTTTCATAGCCAGGCGGCGGCGACCCAGGCACTGGTCGAATTCGAAGCGCGCTTCCAGAAAGGCGCGCTGCCGGACGAGATGCCGGAAATCAGCCTGCCCGGTGTGGAGGGCGCGCTGCTGGTGCCGCAGTTATTGAAGCAGGCCGGACTGGTGCCCAGCACCTCGGATGCCATCCGCCAGATCGCCGGCGGCGGCGTGCGGATCGACGGCGAACGCGTGGCCGATAAAGGCGTGAGCGTCCCTGTTGGCGCGACGGTCGTGGCCCAGGTCGGCAAGCGAAAATTCGCCCGCGTCACAATTATTTAAAAATAATTTCGTCGAAAGTGTTGACGGATTATTTCTGCTCTGTAGAATGCGCACCTTCTCGAACGGCACGGAAGCAAACGCTGAAGTGCTAATCGATTGATCTTTAACAATTTACAGCCGATAGGTGTGGGTGTTGTTGCGGTAGTTGGATCGACTTCGGTTGGTCTGACAACTAGCATAAATGCTCACACTTGAATGAAGCGTCGTTATTAATTTAGCGGCGTGAGTTTGAGTT
>JAHJNN010000013.1 GCA_018820765.1 Gammaproteobacteria bacterium | reverse complement strand
GCTTGGCCGGCCCGTCCCTTCGGGTTGCCGCGAGAAAGCGTGTCTGCGGCGTTGCGCCGCTTGGCAAGGGACGGCCCTTGCCTGCGCGACGCGCCTTGCATCCATCGCTTTCTCGCAGCAACGCGGACGCGAAATTAGTGTTAACACGCCCTAATCAATTGAAAGCGGCGTCGCCGTTTTCCTTTCCGGTCAGTCCGGCGCTCGCCGCCAAACTCGCCAAACTGGGCCTCGCCCGCGACGCCGACCTGGTGCTGCACCTGCCGCTGCGCTGGGAAGACGAAACCCGCCTCACGCCGATTCGCGACCTGCTGCCGGGCGCGACCGCGCAGGTGCAGGCGGTGGTGCGCGACGCCAAGGTGGCCTACCGGCCGCGCCGCATGCTGACGGTGACGGTGGAGGACGGCGGCGGCGTGCTCGGCATCCGTTTCCTGAATTTCTACCCCAGCCATCTCAAACTCTTCCAGCCGGGCGAGTCCTTCCGTTTCAACGGAGAGGTGCGCGGCGGTTTTCTGGGGCTGGAGATGGTGCATCCGCGCTTTGCCAAAGCGGATGACGCCACGCCGCTGCCGACGCAGCTGACCCCGGTCTATCCCACCACGGCGGGGCTCGGCCAGGCCAGCTTGCGCAAACTGGTCGAGCGCGCCCTGGCGGCGCCGATCGCCGACACCCTGCCCGCCGATTGGCTGACGAAGCTGGGCCTGCCGGAACTGGAAGCCAGCATCCGCCTGCTGCACCAGCCGCCGCTGGAGTGTGCGCTCGCCGAGCTTGAATCGCGCCGGCATCCCGCATGGCAGCGGCTAGCTTTCGACGAACTGCTGGCGCAGCAGCTGTCGCTGGCCACGGCACGCCAGCAGCGCAAGTCGCGCCCGACCCGGCCCTTGCCGCCGCGGCAGCAATTGACCCATGCCTTCACCGCCGCGCTGCCGTTTGCGCTGACCGCGGCGCAGGCACGCGCCTGGCAGGAAATCAGCGCCGACCTGGCGCAGCCGCATCCGATGCGCCGCCTGCTGCAGGGTGACGTCGGCAGCGGCAAGACCGTGGTGGCCGCACTGGCCTGCCTGCAAGCGATCGAGAACGGCTTCCAAGCCGCTTTCATGGCACCGACCGAAATCCTCGCCGAGCAGCATTACCGCAAGCTGGCGCCGGCCTTGTCCAAACTCGACGTGCGCTGTGCCTGGGTGTCGGGCGGCCAGCGCAAGGCCGAGCGCAGCGCTGCCTGGCAGGCGATTGCCGCGGGCGAGGCCGACCTCGCCTTCGGCACCCACGCGCTGTTTCAGGAAGCCGGCGCGTTCGCCAAACTGGGCGTGGCAGTGGTCGACGAGCAGCACCGCTTCGGCGTCGGCCAGCGGCTGGCGCTGATGCAGAAAGGCACCGAGCCGCACCAGCTGATGATGAGCGCAACGCCGATCCCGCGCACGCTGGCGATGAGTTTTTTTGCCGACCTCGACGTCTCGGTGATCGACGAACTGCCGCCGGGCCGCACCCCCATCGTCACCAAGCTGGTCAGCGCCGCGCGCCGCGACGACGTGCTGGCGCGCGTGACGGACGCCTGCCTCGCCGGCGGCCAGGCCTACTGGGTGTGTCCGCTGATCGAGGAATCCGAGAAGCTGCAATTGCAGACCGCGCAGGACACCTATGCGGCCCTGACCGAACAGCTGCCCGACCTGAAGATCGGCCTGGTGCACGGACGGCTGAAACCGGACGAGAAGCAAGCGGTGATGGCGGCATTTCAAGCCCACGAAATCGACCTCCTGGTCGCCACCACGGTGATCGAGGTCGGCGTCGACGTGCCCAATGCCGCGCTGATGGTGATCGAGCACGCCGAGCGCATGGGGCTCGCGCAGCTGCACCAGCTGCGCGGACGCGTCGGGCGCGGCAGCCGCGAATCGGTGTGCGTGCTGCTGTACGAAACGCCGCTGTCCGAGCTGGCGCGCGCGCGGCTGAAAGTCATTTTCGAGCTCACCGACGGCTTCGAGATTGCGCGCCAGGATCTGCTGCTGCGCGGCCCCGGCGAGCTGCTCGGCCACCGCCAGAGCGGCCTGCCGATGCTGCGCTTCGCCGATCTGGAACGCGATGTCCAGCTGCTGGAAGCCGCGCGCGATCTGGCGCGGCGCTGTCTCGCCCGCCATCCCGACATCGCCGCGCGCCATATGGAACGCTGGATCGGTCAGCGGCAGGCGCTGACGTCGATATAATGCCGACTTTCCGCTATTGAACGGTTTGCCGTGCTCGATTCCCGGCAGGGCTGGCTTGCCCACCCGCACCCCATTCCGCGCTCGCTGCGCTCTTGGCTCAGCGACCACGGCTCGCTCACCCAACGCCTGAAGTCGCGCTGCGCGTCGTTTCGCGTGGTGCCGCTGGCGACCGGGCTCGCCCGCCCCAACCCGGACGAATATGCCTTGCTGGGCCTGGCCCCGGGCACCCGCGCCTATGTGCGCGAAGTCATGCTGCTGTGCGACGGGGTGCCGGTGGTGTTTGCCCACAGCGTGCTGCCTCATTCCGGCCTGCGCGGCGGCTGGAACGGCATTACCCGGCTCGGCAGCCGCTCGCTCGGCGAGGCCTTGTTCAGCGATCACCGCATCGCGCGCCAACCACTGGCCTACCGTCAGGTACGTCCAAGCCATCCGCTGTTCAGCTCGGTCACCGAGCAGCAGGCGCTGGCCACCAGCAGCCTGTGGGCGCGCCGTTCGCTGTTCTGCCTCAACCGCCACCCGCTCCTGGTGACCGAAGTGTTTCTGCCTGCCCTCTCCGCGCTATGACCCTGACCGAACGCCTGTCCCACTACGAAAAACTGATGCGGCTCGACAAACCGATCGGCATCCTGCTGCTGCTGTGGCCGACGCTGTGGGGACAGTGGCTGGCCAGCAACGGCAATCCGGACTGGCTGATCCTGTGGATCTTCGTCATGGGCGTGGTGTTGATGCGCTCGGCGGGTTGCGTCATCAACGACTATGCCGACCGCGATTTCGACCCCCACGTGGCGCGCACCCGCGAGCGCCCGCTGGCGGCCGGCAAGGTGTCGCCGAAAGAGGCGCTGCTGCTGGCCGCGGGCCTGTCGCTGCTGGCCTTCCTCCTGATCCTGCCGCTCAACACGCTGGTGCTGAAGCTGTCGGTGGTCGCGCTGTTCCTGGCGGCGAGCTACCCCTTCACCAAGCGCTTCTTCGCAATTCCGCAGGCCTACCTCGGCATTGCCTTCGGCTTCGGCATTCCGATGAGCTATGCCGCGCTGTGGGGCACGGTGCCCGTGGAAGCCTGGATATTGTTGGCGGTCAACGTGTTCTGGGCGATCGCCTACGATACCCAGTATGCGATGGTCGACCGCGAAGACGATCTCAGGATCGGCATCAAGACCTCGGCGATCACCTTCGGCCGCTACGACCTTGCCGCGATTACCGTCTGTTATGCGGCGACGCTGGGACTGCTCGGCTGGGTAGGCACGCAACGGGAAATGGGGTGGGCCTACTACGGCGGGCTGGCGGTGGCGGCGGCAATCGCGCTCTATCACATGACGCTGATCCGGCAGCGCGATCCCAAGCAATGCTTTCGCGCCTTCCTGCACAACACCTGGTTCGGCGCCGCGGTGTTCGGCGGCATTGCGCTGCACTTTTTGCTGCGCGGCTTATGAGGTCGGGCAGGCCACCCGCGACTGCTGGCTGTTGGGATAGGCCTGCCTGATCCCGCTCAGGCTTTTCAGCGCATCCGGGTCTTCGCTGCGAATCACGAAGAAATACTCCGTTCCCTGGCGCGGCAACACCTCGACGCGCGTGCCGAGCACGCCCTTGGCCTCGACTTCGCGTACGCGCCGGCCTGCCGCCTCGTCGTTGGCATACAGACCGAGCGAAATGGCGTTTTGCCAGTCCCCGGTCTTCACCACGAAGGCATCCTGTACCCCTGCCGCGGCAAGCTCGGCCAGTTTTGCCGCTGCCGACTGCGCGCTCGGCAAGGGCGGAAAAATCACCCAACGCCGGGTATTCAGCGGCACCTCGGTAAACGACATCACCTGCTCGCCCACCAGTGCCTTCAACTGTTCGCGCACCCGTGCGAATTCTTCCGGGTTCAGGCCGCGCCATTCCACACACAAGGCTTCGGCCACCGGCACCGGCGATGCGACGGCGGGCGGTGGCGTGTCCTTCGGTTCAGGCGGCGCAGACTGGCTGCGCAAACTGAGCCGGTCGACGTTCATGGATGCCGTTTTTTCCGCAGCAGCCTGCGGCCAGTACGCGCGCCCCACAAAAAATGCGGCCACCAGCAGATTGGCCAGCAGCAAAATCCCAACCAGTTTTTTCAACGTGCTCCCCCTCTGGCGACGCAATCCATGCCTTCCAGCACCAGCGCGGGCACCCGTTCGGCGGGCCTGTCCAAATGAGGCAATAGCATCTCGGCATCGCCTCCCGTCAGCAAGCAGCGTGGCGTCACGCCGGCGGCTTTGGCCAAGCGCGCATGCTGCCGCTCAATGGCGCCGCACAGCGCCGCCACGATCCCGCTCTGCACGGCATCGGCCGTGTTGCGTGGAAACGCCTGCCATTCACCTGCCGCATCGGCAATCTGCGCCGCTCCCTGCAGCAGCGCCTGCCGCATCAGGGTCGCGCCAGGCACGATCACCCCGCCCAGGAATACCCCGTCGGCGCTCAGTGCATCCACCGTCATCGCCGTCCCGACCGACACCACCAGCACCGGTTCGCGAGTGCGCTGGCGCGCGGCGATCAGCCCCATCCAGCGATCCACACCCAGTTGCTGCGGATTCAGATACGTATTTTTCAGGTCCGCAAAATCGGCCTCGGCCTTGAGCCAGGTCGGGGCGATTCCCGCCTCGTCCAGCAACGCGGCAAGCTGCTGCTCGCGAGTGGGGTCGGTCACGCTGGCGATATAGCAGTCGGAGCCTGCGATCAGTTCACCCTTCACACCCGTCCAATCCGCGTAGTCGCTGCGACCCTGGGCGCGCCACTCGCCCGCTTCGACTACGGCCCATTTCAGGGTCGAGTTGCCGGCATCGATGAAGAGCCGTCTCTTCATCGCCCCGCATCCAGACGCAAGCTGACTTCCCCACCGCTATAAGGAATCAGGCCCGATGTAGCGTCGCGCAGCAGGAAGGCGCCGATTTCGTCGACCCCCGCCGCCACGCCCTGAACCTTGCGCGCATCCGGCAAGCTCAGCGCCACGGGCTTGCCTGCATAGGCATCCAGCGCCAGCCAGTCCGAGCGCAAGGCTGCGAATCCGTGCTGGCGGAACAGGGCCAACACCGAATGCAGCTCCTGCAGGCAATCGGCCAGCAAGCGGTTGCGGCCCACCGTCACGCCCATCTCCGCGAGATCGACCACGGCCTGATCGACCGCGTCGCGCTGCGCCTCGTTCAGCCGGACGTTGAGCCCGATGCCGACCACGGCGAAGGCCGCGCCGTTCATGTCGCCCTGCACTTCGACCAGTATCCCGGCCAGCTTGCGGTAGTCCACCAACACGTCGTTGGGCCACTTCAAACGCGCCGGGTGGCGGCTGTGGCGGTTAACCGCGCGCGCGATTGCCAGGCCCACGGCCAGGCTCAGGCCCGCCAGCGACTGCAGTCCGTTGTCGAAGCGCCATAAGACCGAAAACGTCAGGCTGCCGCCCGGCACCGAATGCCACTGACGGCCACGCCGGCCCTTGCCGGATTGCTGGTGTTCGCTGCAGAACAGGGTGCCGTCCACTGCGCCGTTCAAAGCGGCTGCCATCAAGGCCGTATTGGTCGAGTCCACGCTGTCCAAAATGTGGATCGTGTAGGCGCTTGCCGCCTCGCCCAGATGCCGCGCGACCGCGCCGCCATCCAGCCACTCGATGGGTTCGGGCAGGCGGTACCCGCGTCCGCGCACCGCGTGTATCGTCAGCCCCATGGACTCGGCCTGGGCGACGACGTTGAAAATGCTGGAGCGAGACAGACCGAATTCGTCCGCCAGCGTCTCGCCCGAATGGAAACGGCCATCGGACAAGCGGCGCAGCAACGGAAAAAGGGCCTTGTGAGGTCGGGTGTGCACCCGCCGAATTTTACATGGCTTGGGAGTTCGATTTCCCAATACCCGAAATGGGCACACGTAAAAAACCCCCTCTTTTTGGGAGGGGGTTTTGAGCACCGGGGTGCGTATAAGGAGTCTGACGATGACCTACTTTCACAGGCGTAGTGCCTACTATCATTGGCGCGGGAGCGTTTCACCGTCCTGTTCGGGATGGGAAGGG
>JAHJNN010000012.1 GCA_018820765.1 Gammaproteobacteria bacterium | reverse complement strand
TAGACGCCATGGCTCGATCGGGAAGGCTCGTCGACATGATTCAGAAAGTTGCAGCCATGAATTGAAAACGGCGTGGAAAATTCCACGCCGTTTTTTGCACTGACGATTTGGCTGAAAAGGGGTTTTTCTACAGCGTCAACGCGCTACCAAAGCGGCGACGGCTACGCATAGCCCCACCCTCCATCATGACGCACCCATGCGGTGCGTCACGCACCAAGTAGACGCTACGCGCCCCGTTTTCACCCACCCTTCGACGATAAGCATGGCGCAGAAGCCCGTCCCATAAGGCTGTGCGGCGTGGCACATACATTGCTTCGCTAGAGGCAAGCTTGTACACAAGAAGGTGTTTCACACCGGACCGTGTCGGCATTCAGTTTTCCCCACTCATTTACATTCAGTTTCCCCCCTCATCCAAAGGAACCGTCATGCGCACACGCAGAACATTCATCGCCACACTGATCGCCGGCTCTATCGCTCTTGCGGCTGGATCGACCTCCGCATTGGCCGCCGATCAAGTCATACGCGTCGGTACGCTCAAGTTGATGCACGGGATCACGCCTTACTTCTACGACAAGTTCACGCCGGCGGGTTACAAGATAGAAGTAATTCCATTTGAAACACCTACCGATGGCAAGAATGCAGTGGTCACCAAGTCGGTTGATTTCGGCACTTACGGTCTGGCTGCAGCAACATTGGGTGCAGCAGCCGGCGAGCCGGTAGTGGTCATCGCAGCGCAATGCAATCGCGGCATGGCGGTCGTGGCGCGCGCCGACAGCAAGATCAATTCGATCAAGGATTTGAAAGGTCAGCGCGTCGGCATCCTTCCCGGCTCCACGCAGGAAGTTGTGATCCTCGATCGCCTGAAGCAGGAAGGCATGACGATCAAGGACATCAAGCCGGTGCGCGTGTCGTTCAGCGAAATGGCATCCGCGCTTGAGCGCAGCGATATCGCTGCCTTCGTCGGCGCGGAACCGGGGCCGTCGATCAGTGTCGGCAAGGGCATCGGCAAAGTCGTCGAGTATCCATACACAACACCGACCGGCACCGTCAACATGGTGATGACTACCCACGCCGAAAACACCAAGGACAAGGCGGAACTGATCAAGGTCTTCCTGAAAATCCATCGCCAGGCGACTGAATATGCGATGGCCAACCGCGCCGCATTCGTCGACATGTCGGTACAAAAACTCGGCTTGCCTGCGAAGACGGCTGAACTGGCGGCGCCGAATGTAGAGTTGACCTGGAAGATCGATGCCGACTGGAGCAAGCGCGCGCAGTACTACGGCTCCCAAATGCTGGACAAGAAGCAGATCCGCCAGCTGCCTGACTACGGCACTTTCATTAATGCCAGCTTCAACCCGCAAGGAAAATAAGCAGAGCTTTAAGCCGTTTATCTGGAAGGAATTATTGTGGATACCACCGTCGAGTTACCGGTGAAAATGGTCAAGCCGGATATCCGGCCGTACATCAAGTCCTGGATTACTCCGTTGATCGTGCCGCTGCTGCTGTTGCTGGGATGGCATGCAGGTGTGAAGGTGTCGGGTACGCAGCTGATCCCGTTGCCGAAAGAAGTCGGGTTGATGCTGTATGACTTCGCATTCGGCGGTATTTATGATGATGCCTTCAGTGAAACGCTGCCGCTGCATTTGTGGAGTTCGGTTACGCGCGTCTACGGCGGTTTCTTTGCCGCCGCGCTGGTCGGCATCCCGCTCGGCTTGCTGATAGGTCGCATCAAGCTGATCCGAGACTTGCTCGATCCGACCTTGCAATTGTTGCGGCCGGTGCCGGTGACGGCATGGTTGCCGCTGTCGATGATTTTCTTCGGCATCGGCCCCAACGCGGCGATTTTCCTGGTCTTTCTCGGTGCGTTTTATCCCATCGTCTTCAATACAATTTTCGGCGTGAAGGCGGTCGACAACCGCTTGTTTGAAGCCGCATTGATGCTTGGATGTTCCGGCTCATCGCTGTTTCGCCAGGTGGTGTTGCCGGCCGCAATTCCATCCATCCTGAACGGCTTGCGCCTCGGCCACGGTTTTGCATGGATATTGATCGTGGTGGGTGAAATGACCGGCGTGCCGGAAGGCTTGGGCGCCGTGATCATGGATGGCCGCATGCTGTCGCGTACCGATCTGGTGATAGCGGGCATGACCGTGATCGGCATTGTCGGTTACGTCAGCGACCGTATGCTGGTCGCTCTCAACAACCGCTTACTCAAATGGAGCCCGCAACATCATGTCTGATTCGGAACGCCGCCCCTTGCCGGCAATCGACATCAAGGGCGTCAGCAAAGTTTACTCTGTGGGCGGGCAAACCGTTCAGGCACTGCGCGAAGTCAACCTGACGATCAAGAAGGGCGAGTTCGCCTGCCTGATAGGTGCGTCCGGTTGCGGCAAGTCGACGCTGTTGCGCATCATGGCCGGTTTTGAAACTGCATCGTCGGGCGTCGTCAACATGTATGGCAAGCCGATAGTCGGGCCTAGCCCGGAGCGCGGCATGGTGTTTCAGGACTACGGCTTGTTCCCGTGGCTGACGGTGAAGGAAAACATAGGCTTCGGTCAGCGCCAACGCAATCTGCCGAAGGCCAAACTCAATGAGATATCGGCCTATTACACCGACATGGTGGGGCTGACCAAATTCGCCGACTACTATCCGGGCCAACTTTCCGGCGGCATGAAGCAGCGCGTGGCAATTGCCCGCGTGCTGGCCAACGATTGTGAAGTGTTGCTGATGGATGAACCGTTCGGCGCGCTCGATGCATTGACCCGTGAAAAGTTGCAACAGGATTTGCTGGAAATCTGGGCGCGCACCAAGGTCACCGTGGTGTTCGTCACGCATGCGGTCGAAGAAGCCGTGATGCTGTCGGATCGCGTGGTGGTGATGACTGCAGGCCCGGGTCGCATCGAGGAAGACATCAAGCTGGCGCTGGCGCGGCCACGCGATATCACGGCCATCGAATTCAACCAGGTGCGGCGCGATATCACGCAGTATCTGAGCAGCCATGTATCGAGCAAGGTGGCGGCGTGACCGCCATCTATCGCGGCATGGATCAGGCGGCGCTGGACGCTGCCTACAACAATGCGGCGGCGGTCCGTAACAGCAGCGCGTTGTTGCAGGATTTTGACCAGCGCAGTGCCGCCATGCGCGCTGCGCATGGCGAGCATCTGGATTTGCGCTATGGGCCGGCACCACGCCAGCGCATCGATTATTTTGCGGCAGACAAGCCGGGCCCTTTGCTGATTTTCATACACGGCGGTTACTGGCAGATGCGCGCGAAGGAAACCTTCAGCTTCCTGGCTGCGGGGCCGCTGGCGCATGGCATGCATGTGGCTATGGTCGGCTATACGCTGGCACCGGATATTTCACTGTCCGGCATCGTGGCCGAAGTCCGTGCATCGATTGCGTGGCTGAGAGATCATGCGGCGGATTTTGGCGGCGACCCGGCGCGGATGATCGTCTCCGGCTGGTCGGCGGGCGGCCACTTGACGGCCCTGTGCCTGGATGAGCCGGGCGTGATCGGTGGCGTGGCGATCAGCGGCATCTCCGATTTGGAGCCGGTGCGCCTGTCGTTTCTGAACGAAAAACTGCAATTGAGCGACGCTGAAGAAAGCTCGCTCAGTCCGTTACATCTTCCGCTCAGCGCGCGTCCGCTGACTATCGTATATGGCACTGGCGAATTGCCCGAGCTGCAAAGGCAGTCCGAGCAGTTCGGTGATGCGCGCCGCAATCTGGCTGGAAAAGTGTTGCCGCTGCCGCAGCACAATCACTTTACTATCCTCAATGAACTGGCGGCTCAAGACGGTGCGATCACGCGTCAGGTATGCGCGATCGCAGGGATTTGATACATCCGGTTGCAGCAAGGTAGGTACAGGCGGCAGTGGAAACCTAAGGGGCCGGGCACCCAATAAAAAATCATCGAAAATCCAATCCACCCGCGAGCTATGTGCGCCCCGCTTCCCTTCCATTTCAAACCCAACGTCGCCGCACTCGACCCCGGCGAGAAGGCGAAATCTGGTACTTCGACGGCAATTCGGCCTGGATGTCGACCGGCACGTCGTCCGCCACATAAACGTCATAGTGGTCCCGACGCCCCATCACCTTATTCGTCGCGTTCGAACACCGCGATGCGCTCGGTTTCCGCCACCGCATCCGCCACCCAGGTCTGCAGCGCGGGCAGCGCCAGCACCGCGTCGGCATAGTCCTTCGCCGCGCCCGTTAGCGCCACGCCATAGGTCTGGAAGCGCAGCACCACCGGCGCGTACATCGCATCGGCAATGCCAAAGCGCCCGAACAGAAAATGGCCGCCGCTGCCAAAGCGCGCGCGGCAATCCGTCCAGATCGCCAGAATGCGTTCGATATCCGCCAGACATTCCGGCGTGCGCCCCATGTCCGGATAGCGGGCGCGAATGTTCATCGACATGTTCCGGCGCAGTGCATCGAAGCCCGCATGCATCTCCGCGCACACCGAGCGGGCCACCGCCCGCGCCGCCGCATTGGCCGGCCACAATTGAAGCTCCGGAAAACGCTCGTGCAGGTATTCGCAGATCGCCAGCGAATCCCACACCCGGATGTCCCCGTCATGCAGCGCCGGCACCTTGCCCGAAGGCGACCACGCCGCCAGTTCCACCGCCGACTCGGGCCGGTACAGCGGAATGCGCACCTCCTCGAACGGAATGCCCGCCTGGCGCAACACCAGCCAGGGCCGCATCGACCAGGACGAGTAGTTCTTGTTGCCGATGGCGAGGATGAGGGGAGTCATGGTGGGCGGGTCCTGGGCGTGCGGGGGCGCAATGCAAAAGTATAGGAGAGGGGCGGGGGATGGGAATGCCGGGTATGCGAGCGCCCGCTCAGCAGCCCGCCTCGCCCCACCCCAAACGTCCGATCACCTCGGCAAAGTCCTCGGCCAACCCGGCCTGCAGGCGCAAAGCCTGCCCGCTCACCGGATGCGCCAGCCGCATCTCGGTTGCCGCCAGCAGCAGGCGCGGGTGGCCAAACAGCGTCTGGAACAGGCGGTTATGCCGCCCCTTGCCGTGCGTCGCGTCGCCGATGATGGGGTGCGCGATGTGCTTCATGTGGCGGCGCAGCTGGTGCCAGCGGCCGGTCAGCGGTTCCAGTTCGACCAGGGCATAGCGGCTGCTGGGGTAGCGGTCCACCCGATACGGCAATTCCACCGTCGCCAGCCGCCGATAGCGGGTGTGCGCGGCCTGTGCCGCGTCACGGGCGGCAATCCCGGCATGCTCGTCCGCCATGCGCTGCAGCGGATGATCGATCTCGCCCGACCCCGGCGGATGCCCGCGCACCACCGCAACATAGCGCTTGCCCACCTCGCCGCGTTCGAACTGGCCGTTCAGCACGCGTCCGACCTCGCGATCCAGCGCAAACAGCAGCACGCCGGATGTCCCCTTGTCGAGCCGATGCACCGGATAAACCGGCTGGCCGATCTGGTCGCGCAGCATCTGCAAGGCGAAACGGGTTTCGTGGCGATCCAGCACGCTGCGATGCACCAGCAGGCCCGCCGGCTTGTGTATGGCAATCAGGCTGTCGTCGCGGAATAGGATCGGCAGCGATCCGCACGCATCCCCAGGCACGCTATTTCCTGCCCTTGCACGGAAACCGCGCCGTCAGCGCCTGCTGCATCACCTCGGCCGCCGGCTGGGTCAAGGACTCGGGATGCGCATCGATCCATTCCACCAGCGTCCCCGGCGCCACGTTCCTGTCGCGGGCATCCAGGCAAAACGCTGCCTTGCCCTTGCCGTAGTGATGCGCCGCGTCGATAAAGCCGTCGAGATAACTGTGGCACATCACCGAAAGCGTCTTCACCGTGTCCGCGCTTTTGCACATGCGCAGGATCACGCTGCCGTTCTTGCCATGAAGATCGCTGGCCTGGGCAGGCACGCAGAAGAACAGGCCGAGCCATGCGAACAGCAAGGTCGGCAGGAAACGGGGTTTGACTGCGGTTGAATGCATCGCACGAAGGACAAGAGATTCAATGACACTTCAGGGAGTGTCGTTGGCCTGGCAGGCTCAGTCAATCCGACATTTTTGGCTGGAAGAAATCGAAAGCCGATTGTCGGGCGGACGTGCCTTGCTTGCCCTGCCTGACCAAGCAAGTTGGGGGCTTTGGCCGATGACCTTCATCGCAACGGTGCGGGGAGGCATGGTTGCTCGGGCTTTTTGGGCGCGCAAAGAAAGACTTAGATTAGGCTTTTCTGGCGATCCAAATCCATGTCACCAATTAACTTCTTGAATAACGTGCTTTCCCCACTGGTGCCAGGATTGAACATTTCGACGTTAAAGTCTTCGTCCTTTAAATCTACCATTGTAAAAAGACGCTCAAATTCGGATTTTTCCGGCAACTTCTTATGTGGCTTAATGGCTCGGCAAATTGTTATCAGTGTGCGCATCAGCGCCCTAAATCCATTCGTTCTATTGAGAATCATCCCCCTCTCTGTGGAGTTCCAAGCGTTCGGCCAACGAGCCTGAACGGCCGAGAAATACCGAAAGAGAACGTCGGCGATCTTCATATCCTCTCCGTCGACAAAGAATGGTCGTAACGGATGTTTCTCAATTTCTGCTTCGGTCGGTGCGGCAAGCTTACTACCGCGTTTTAAGATATCCCTGTCTATCGTCGGCGTGGCCGAGACAAATGGCATAAGCGCTTCAACAAAGGTTGCCTGCGTAAGGGTCTCCTCGTGGCGCCCGGGCGTTGCTGTGCCTAATCGCTTGATGCGCTGATGGAGAGGACTCGAGGCCAGTTGGTCGAGCGCAACGGCAATGTTGTGACAGGTTTTCTGCGGGCTCCTGGTTTTGGCAAGCTCGGATAAGTCATAAGCAAGACTACGATTTACTTTGGTTTGAGCAAGGTTGACCGTTGAAAAAATATAAGCCTGGTCCTCAATGTCTATGTCAATAAAAATACTTACATTTACATCAAAGTCGTCTCCGGGGTAATCCATTAACCCAGCAATTCGATGCTGTCCGTCTAAGACTTTAGCGATATTCCGGTAGTAAATCGGATCACGCCCACTATCCGGATTTGGATCATTGCGCAAAGTCAGTTTATTCGTAGCTGAATCGAACGAGGCAGAGCGGCTGTCAATCGCCAGAATGACGGCAGTTGGAAAGCAAGCATCTACCGTACGAACATATGATTGAAGTTGAGAGACTCTATCCGGATTGAGTGGGCGTTGAATTCCAAGGTAAGTCTCGATGTCACGATCCTTTAGCATTCGACGAACGTCGAAGTATGAAATCTCCCAAAGTCTCTTAGAGGGAATAGACGCAATTAGGAATTCGCCAATTGGTTGACGAACGGGTATCGCGTCCACTGAAAACGCAATAGTTGCTTCGGCCGCAGGGGCAGTCATTGTTTGTCCCCTAAATGGTTTTCAAAGGCGGCAGCAAAATCTGCTGCGGGTTGGCTATGTGTCACGAGTTCGGGCTCGCCAACATGCGCGCGATATTCCTCGAGAAATCCAACTTGGGTTGCGCGTAAATCTTGTTCATTTGGTTCCGGCAAGCGGAGTCTGTGGTAAACAAGGGCCAAGTAACGAAAAACTAATGCGGTCAAGGTTAAAACAATGGAAAGAAGAAAAACAAAATCACCATCTTTTACGGCATTGGCCTTTATCAAGGCAAATAGGGCGGCACAAGTTACGATGATTAAAGCAACCGTAGTTGATATCGGTAATTTGTGCGGAAACGCGTCAGCTTGTTCGGGATCATGAAGAACAAGATACAAAATCGGGGCAAGCATCGAAATTGTAAAAACCAGCAGTTCTCCGTTTCGGAAAGTGCTGAGGGTTAAGTCCAAAGGATCCTTGATAGTGGAGTCGTTGATTACATAGAGAGTCAAGGCTCCCAATCCGAAAGGAAGGATTGACCATACGAGCAAATATGAGAATTCATATAGAGCCCCTGCATGTGTCTTTCGCCCAGCCCGGAACAATGACCCAACAAGCCAAGTATGAGAAAGAAAAGCGGCCAGCTTTCTTCTCCATCGCCTTAAATTTTCCTTCAGGCGCGTAAGAAAATTAGTCAACTTCGGTGTCCATGTTTCTAAATCATTCATGTCGCTGCTCTCAGCTGATCAACAACTCTTGGTACCGCCCTCGATGAATTGCGGAGCTAGCGAGTACACTTGCGCGGGAAACGGATTCCAAACGGAAATGCTGCTTATATAAATCTTTAATTGATTCATGATGCGCGTTTGTAACGATGACTCGTGCGCCACGACGCTTCGCGCTTAACACGGCGTCTCGCAACCGTATTTGGTCACTCCACGAAAAAAGCGAATCGTTATATTTGATGAAGCCATTTAAGTTGTGTTTTACAGTGTACGGAGGGTCAGCAAAAACCAGATCGCCTTTCCCGGCTTGAGCGATCGCATCCTCGAAGTCGCCGCATATGAGTTGTGCCGAATTCAGCAATGCTGATAGCGCGGGCCAGTCGTCCGTCGGCATGAGAACTGCGGACTTCGTGCCTATTGGAACGTTAAATTGTCCGTTAAGGTTAACTCTGTAGAGACCGTTCCAGCACGTGCGGTTTAAATAGATAAAGCGTGCCGCCTTACGGTACACACACCGGGGCTTGTAGCTGCGGATCTGGTAGTAATATTCCTTCGAGTGGGCTAAGTGATGCGCCGCTAGTAGTGAAAGAACTTTTTCATGGTTATCTCTGACAGCCCGATATGTATTAATTAATTCGGCGTTGACATCTGAAAGTAGGGCGGCGTCTGGTTTCAGGGCAAAAAACACTGCCCCGCCTCCGAGAAAAGGTTCTATGTATCGCCCCTTCATCGGCTTCGCCAACTCAACGATCCGGTCTGACAACCATCTCTTTCCCCCGGCCCATTTCAAAAAAGGTAGAGGTGTAGATGTTTGTCCAACGCTGCAGATTTTTGATTTTTTCATGAACGTTGAAACCCAGTTGAGGCAATGATGCTGTCGATTGAGGGCGAACATTGACGCCCAATTATAGGCTTAAGGGCTACTCTTAAGCCTATAAAAACAGGGGCAGACCTCGGTTTCACGTGGCCAGAAGGATTTAAGGGGCCAGCATTTTTTGAAGCGATTAGCCGCTGGTTGCGTTCCATTTACTTTTTCCCCTTGCCCGCCCTCGCTGGCGCAGCCTCCCCCCGCCCCAACAAATAATACGGCGTACCAGTGGCGCAGGATGGGGAAGCCCTCGACGTCGAGCACGGCGAATTGCCCCTGGTTGAGCGTGAGGGTGTGGCGGGAGAGGGCGGAGATGCCGAGGCCGGCGAGGATGCTCGCGCCAGGCCGGAAAATTCATCATAGTGCCTGGGGCGGGCACTTCGCCTTTTCAGGCAATGCCTGGCAGCGCCTTCGGTCTTCTCGCGCAAGGTTTTTGTCTGAGACGATGTCTGTCGTGTTCGCGCGTCCTTGCCCGATACCTGACCTCTGCAGCTTGGCCTATATTCGATAGTACACTTGTGCGCAGGCGGACAATGCGTCCTGAAACCTCGTCAAGGGAGCTTCTCCTTGGAGAACCGCGGCCATCAATCTTCAGCTCCCCCGGATCCGGGAATCCTTGTCCTGCAGATTGCGCAGAGCTTTCGTCAGCTCCCCATATCGCTGATCGTCAACCTGGCAAACGGACTCATTCTTGTAGCGGTTCTGTGGAACGCCGTACCCGCGCCCGCCCTGCTGATCTGGTCAGGCTTGCTCATCGCCGTCACGGGGGCTCGATTCCTCACGTTGCGGGCGTTCAGAAACGCCGCCCCCAGGACCGAGTCGGAACATGTTGTCTGGACGAGGTATTTCCTGGCGGGAGCATGCGCTGCCGGTGTGGTGTGGGGTGCATCCGGAATTCTCCTGTTTCATCCCAGTTCCTTCCCGCACCAGGTCCTTCTCGCTTTTGTGCTGGGTGGAATGGTGGCCGGAGCCGTTCCGCTGCTGTCGTCCGTGAGCCACGCCTACAGGTGCTTCGCAATTCCGGCCGTGGTACCCATCAGCATACGGATGATGCTGGTGGGCGATCAGATCCATCTCGTCATGGGCCTGATGATAGCCATCTTCGGCCTCGCCATGCTCGCCACGTCCGCCCAGGTGCACCGTCTGTTTCGCGACTCGGAAAAACTGCGCCGCGAGTTGTTCTCGTCAACCGAGGTGGCGCAGGCGCTGGAATATCTGGTCCGTCTGGACAGTCTCACCGGAATCCCGAACAGGCGGCTGTTCGAGGAAGAACTCGGCAAGGAGTGGGCAAGAGCGAAACGCGACAATGAGCCGTTGTCACTCATCATGGTCGATATCGATCATTTCAAGGAATACAACGACCACTATGGGCACCCGGCCGGCGACCTGTGCCTGGTGGAAGTTGCGCAGGCCATGCACCACGCGCTGTCCCGCCCTGGCGATGTGGTGGCCCGAATCGGCGGCGAAGAGTTTGCGTTCCTACTGCCGAAAACGGGTTTGAGCGGCGCGATATCCGTGGCGGAGCAGATACGCGAGCATGTCCTGTCCTTGAACTTTCCCCACGAAGCATCGCCCGTGGCCAGGCAGGTCACCCTGAGTTTCGGCGTCTCTTCGTCCGAGCTTGTTTCCGTCTCCTCGCCTGCCGATCTGATCCGCGCATCGGACGTGGCGCTATATGAAGCCAAACGCTGCGGGCGCAACCAGGTTGTGGCAACCCAGAAAATGGCACTGAGCTAGATCGCGGACTTTAGGCCAACCCGGTCAGCACTCGAATGTGCTCTGTGCGAATCCTGCCCCGAATCGATAATGGGTCAGCATCGCAACAAAAAAATAGCTAGAGCCACCGTGCTCCTGGTGTGTGCGCCTCGCTCCCCGCCCGCTAGAGATTGTCGGGATTCATGTCGTTATTGTGGCTTGGGCAAGCCCTCATTGAATGATGTGATGAAAAGGTCCAAATAACGCCTCACCGTTTCTGCTCTGGCACTATCGCTATCCCTCAGTACCTCGCTGAGGATGTGGCCTGTAAATCGCTCAACCCCTTTGTTGTCTGAAAACAGTTTGGTGATGAGCAACGCTGTTTCGGGCAGGCAGAGTTCTGCTGCCTCTCTGCCGATCAGGCCTGCGCCAGCCAAGTCGGAGTCGAAGTCTGCTCGAGCCATCAGCACCTGTTCCGAGTCGTATAGACGATCCATATTCCCCGCTTCCGCATACCTTGAAAGGATGTGGAAAAAGTCCTGGGCGTCTTTGCCTCGATTTTGCGGCCAACGGTCCAGCCAGGTGATGAGCTTCAGCACGGCCAGTGAGGGGAGCGAAGCAACCGCCACCGTGAGACCCGGAGCAATCTCGATCTCAATAGCCGCATCAGCGGCCTCGCTGAATCCGGCTACGTTCATGACCATCGCCCGATCAGGTGGCCAGGCGATCATCCTGCCATCTTGCTCAATCCCTCCGAACGGCACGAGATCGATCCAGGGTCGATGACCGCTGCGTAAGTAGATCAGCCTTTGTTCCGCGCCTGGAGCAGATTCAAATGCCCCTGTCCCAATCAAACCATTTTTCAGGGACTGGAAGATGGGCCAATCTTTCACCATCACTCCAAAATCGACATCGCGTGTGGCCGGGCCGGGGCTTTGGCCGTGCACATGCTCCAGCAGGATGACCTTGGCCAGCGCTCCAGCCACAAAGTACCGGAGATCGAGGCTGCGGGCCACCTGATCCACATGCCGCATGATCTCTTGCTGCGTAACCTCCAGCGGCTTATCAGACCTGATTTTCAGGGTTGGCCAAATAACGGTCATAGATCATCCGCGCAGTTTCGAGATTTCTGCTGTCAGTGGTTGCCATCAGATCGGCATAAGCGAGCAAGGGTGGAACGGTGTCGTTTGGAAATCCACCTTGCCAGGCAGCTTCTTCGGCGATGTCCCAGAATGCTTCCAGGATTTCGACCTCCCCATTCACATCGGGTCTGAGCCGTTGCTCCAGGATCAGTCGGTCGGGCCTGCCATGCAGGTAAATGGTGAAGGTCGCAGGCTTTAAATATCCGGTCAGTTTGTCGGCCGCGACCTCACCGCCCCAACGGGCTTGATATTTACAGAGATCGACGTTCTTCCACCAGTCGGGATGGGCGACGCGAAAGCGACGGGCATTCAGTTTCGGGCGCAGCTTCACGGGGTAAAAAGCAACCCATTCCTGCATTAAACGATCGGGGTTATACAAACGCTTTTCACCCCGTAACACCTCATGAAGATACCCCTTCGTATTCAGGTCCCTCAATACCCAGCCTACCGTTCCCAGCGCGACGCCAGCTGCCTTGGCGATATCCCGGTAGTTTCTTCCAGCGAGGGCTGGATTCAGCAACAGCGCGAAGATGGTTCGCATCCCCGTTGGTTTAAACGCTTGGTGTGGCGCAACTTTTGGGGTCAATTCAGGGATGTCGGCTTTTTTCCGCCCGGCGACGTACACGAACAAGCCGGGGGCATCCAGATAGGCATTGCCGGCGGCATCGAGGAACGGGATTTTCAGTAGCCTGCAGCGCTCTGCCATCTCGGCCGTCATGTAAGGCACAACCAGCATCCGGGGGTCTCGATAATCTTTACCCAGTCCCTGCCAGGCTTCTAGCACCTTGAAGCGATCTACGGTCGTCAGCTTCACCTCGGCGGCATACTTGATGCGCTCTGTGCCTTTTTCAAATTCGACTATGGCATCAGCTCCCGTATCAAGTAGCCCTTGAAGTTGGTATGGGCCGATTTGTGCCCCAATACCTGTCTGCTGGCGAAATGCTTCTATGGCTCGCTGGAGCAGTTGTTCTGCTTCCCCGGGAATGTGCAATAAACCATGGACCATGTTCATCTTTTTTGGATTTCACGTTACGTGAACACAAGAATAGATGAACATATACGGCTGTTCAAGTTATTGTTATGTTCATGTATCGTGAACGGCGGTCATTATGAACAAAAAGCCGGACCACCCCATCTAGTGCATTGATTGTTCAGGTTTTTTGTCTGGCTGCGGCCGATCTTCCTTTAGCCGCCACACATATTCCCTTCCCTCAACTTCTTTTGCCTTGTGCGGTAGGTGCGGCCTCCCCCCGCCCCAGCAAATAATCCAGAAACGCCCGCGCCACCACCGACAGCTGCCGCCCCGCCGGATAGACGGCGTACCAGTGGCGCAGGATGGGGAAGCCCTCGACGTCGAGCACCGCGAACTGCCCCTGGTTGAGCGTGAGGGTGTGGCGGGAGAGGGCGGAGATGCCGAGGCCGGCGAGGATGGCCTGCTTGATGGCTTCGTTGCTGCCCAGTTCCAGGCGCGGGTGGATGGCGATGCCGTTTTCGGCGAAACGCCGTTCGATGGCGATGCGGGTGCCGGAGCCTTTTTCGCGCATCAGCCACGATTCCCGGGCCAGGCGTTCCAGTGGGATTTTTTTCTTGTGCGCCAGCGGGTGGTCGGGCGCGGCCACCACGACGATGGGGTTGTCCATGATGGGGGTGGCGACGACGTCGATGTCTTCCGGCGGCTGGCCCAGGAAGTAGAGGTCGTCCAGGTTGTCGGCGATGCTGGCCAGCACCTGCTCCTTGTTGGTGACGCGCAAGGACACGTCGATGCCGGGATAGAGCTTGACGAATTCGCCCAATAGGCGCGGCGCGAAATAGGAGGCGGTGGTGATCGCCATCAGGCTGAGCTTGCCTTGCTTGAGTCCGCGCCGCTCGTCCACCGACATGGTGTAGCGGTCGAGGATGCCGAATATTTCGCGCGTGGCCTGCGCGAGCTCCTGGCCGTCGGCGGTGAGGTGGACTTTCTTGCCGACCTGTTCGATCAGCGGCGCGCCGACGTTTTCCGCCAGTTTTTTCATCTGCATGGAGACGGTGGGCTGGCTGAGGAAGAGTTCTTCGGAGGCGCGGGTGAAGCTGCCCAGGCGGGCGATGGATTCGAAGATTTCGAGCTGGCGGAAGGTGGTGTGGTGGCGCATGCGGATGCTCCCGGGTCAGACATACATAGACGAAAGTCTATCCTAGAAATAGAAAAAATCGACTGTTATTGATGATTCGTCTCCTGCAAGATGCGTCCCATCGTGTCAGGCCGCTGGGGCGTTGCACGGAAACCCGACCCCTTTCTGTAGGAGGAAATCATGGCTGTCAAAACCTATAACGCCGGTGTGAAGGAATACCGGCAGACTTACTGGACCCCGGAATACACCCCGCTGGACACCGACCTGCTTGCCTGCTTCAAGATCACCCCGCAGCCGGGCGTGGATCGCGAAGAAGTCGCCGCCGCGGTGGCCGCCGAGTCGTCGACCGGCACCTGGACCACGGTGTGGACCGACCTGCTGACCGACCTGGACTACTACAAGGGCCGCGCCTACCGCATCGAGGATGTGCCCGGCGACGACACCTGCTTCTACGCCTTCGTGGCCTACCCGATCGACCTGTTCGAAGAAGGTTCGGTCGTTAACGTGCTGACCTCGCTGGTCGGCAACGTGTTCGGCTTCAAGGCGCTGCGCGCGCTGCGTCTGGAAGACGTGCGTTTCCCGATCGCCTACGTGAAGACCTGCGGCGGCCCGCCCGCCGGCATCCAGGTGGAACGCGACCGCATGAACAAGTACGGCCGTCCGCTGCTGGGCTGCACGATTAAGCCGAAGCTGGGTCTGTCCGCCAAGAACTACGGCCGCGCCGTGTACGAATGCCTGCGCGGCGGTCTCGACTTCACCAAGGACGACGAGAACGTCAACAGCCAGCCCTTCATGCGTTGGCGCGACCGTTTCACCTTCGTTCACGAAGCGACCCTGAAGGCCGAGCGCGAGACCGGCGAGCGCAAGGGCCATTATCTAAATGTCACAGCACCGACCCCGGAAGAGATGTACAAGCGTGCCGAGTACGCCAAGGAAATCGGCGCACCGATCATCATGCACGACTACCTGACCGGCGGCCTGACCGCCAACACGGGCCTGGCCAACTGGTGTCGCGACAACGGCATGCTGCTGCACATCCACCGCGCCATGCACGCCGTGCTCGACCGCAACCCGCACCACGGTATTCACTTCCGCGTGCTGACCAAGGTGCTGCGTCTGTCGGGTGGTGATCACCTGCACTCCGGCACCGTCGTGGGCAAGCTGGAAGGCGACCGCGAAGCGACCCTGGGCTGGATCGACACCATGCGCGACAAGTTCATCAAGGAAGACCGCAGCCGCGGCCTGTTCTTCGATCAGGACTGGGGCTCCATGCCCGGCGTGATCCCGGTTGCGTCCGGCGGCATCCACGTGTGGCACATGCCTGCGCTGGTCAGCATCTTCGGTGACGACTCCGTGCTGCAGTTCGGTGGTGGCACGCTCGGCCACCCCTGGGGCAACGCCGCCGGCGCCGCCGCCAACCGCGTCGCACTGGAAGCCTGTGTGGAAGCCCGCAACCAGGGCCGTGCGATCGAGAAGGAAGGCAAGGACATCCTGACCGCCGCCGCCTCGCACAGCCCCGAACTGAAGATCGCCATGGAAACGTGGAAAGAGATCAAGTTCGAGTTCGACACCGTCGACAAGCTGGACGTCGCGCATAAGTAAGCAGGATTCAGGGATCAGGATTCAGGATTCAGGGAAAAAAGCGCGGCGCAGCCGCACGACCCCTGACCCCTGACCCCTGACCCCTAGCCCCTAATCTGAAAGGAACCCAAATGTCTGAAGTGATGGATTACAAAAGCCGCCTGAGCGACCCCGCCAGCCGCAAATTCGAGACCTTCTCCTACCTGCCCGCGATGGACGCGGACAACATCAAGAAGCAGGTCGAGTACCTGGTGAAGAAAGGCTGGAACCCGGCCATCGAGCACACCGAGCCCGAGCACCTGATGGATTCGTACTGGTACATGTGGAAGCTGCCGATGTTCGGCGAAACCGACGTCGACCGCATCCTGGCCGAAGCCGAAGCCTGCCGCAAGGCCAACCCCAACAACCACATCCGCCTGATTGGCTACAACAACTTCAACCAGTCGCAGGGCGCAGCGATGGTGATTTTCCGCGGCAAGACGGTTTGATAAGCCAAGAGCCGTGAGCCGAGAGTCGAGAGAAAACCTCTCGGCTCTCCACTCTCCACTCAACCCTCTCCACTCTCGACCGCCATGAACATCGTCGATCAATACCGCATCACCCAGGAACCCTATTACCGCCCCGTCGCCGACGAGGTCGAGCTGTACGAAGCCGCCTACTCGGTGCGCATGCCGATGATGCTCAAGGGCCCGACTGGTTGCGGCAAGACGCGCTTCGTCGAATACATGGCCTACAAGCTCGGCAAGCCGCTGATCACGGTGGCGTGCAACGAGGACATGACCGCGAGCGATCTGGTCGGCCGTTTCCTCCTGTCCGCCTCGGGCACCGAGTGGCAGGACGGGCCGCTCGCCATCGCCGCGCGCCACGGTGCGATCTGCTACCTGGACGAAGTGGTGGAAGCGCGCCAGGACACCACCGTGGTGATCCACCCGCTGACCGACAACCGCCGCGTGCTGCCGCTGGAAAAGAAGGGCGAGCTGGTGCACGCCCACCCCGATTTCCAGATTGTGATTTCCTACAACCCGGGCTACCAGAGCCTGATGAAGGATTTGAAGCAGTCGACCAAGCAGCGTTTCGGTGGCCTGGACTTCACCTATCCCGAGCACGCGATCGAAACCGAAATCGTCGCGCACGAATCGGGCGTGGCCGCCGACATCGCCGGCAAGCTGGTGTCGATCGCCGAGCGCAGCCGCAACCTCAAGGGCCACGGCCTCGACGAGGGCCTGTCCACCCGCATGCTGATCTACGCCGGCTCGCTCATCGCCAAGGGCGTCGCCCCGATGGCCGCCTGCCGCGTCGCGCTGGTGCGCCCGATCACCGACGATCCGGATATGCGCGATGCGCTGGATGCGGCGGTGTCGACGTTCTTTTGATGCGAGGGGCCAGGGGTCAGGATTCAGGGGCCAGGGAATGTGCGGGCAAAGCCCGCGCCATTGAATCCTGGCGCGGCCGCAGGCCGCACCACCCCTGAATCCTGACCCCTGAATCCTGATTCCTAAAGCCATGTCCATCAATCTCACCGACTACGCCGAACTGCTGGAAGACCTGTCGCCGCATAGCCGGGAGGCCCTCGAGACCAACTGGCACGACGCCACCAAGGTGTTCTCGCCGCGCGGGCTCGACAATTATCTGAAGGGCGTGTCGGCCATCCGCGGGCTGGGGCGCGGCGATACCCTGGTCGAAACCTGGATCCAGCAGGCGCCGCAGGTGGCCAAGGAAGTGGGCGAGGATGTGGTGGCCGATCTGGCGACCGCGTCGCTGATGCTGGCCTCGAAAACCTCGGGCGCGGTGATCGAGCTGCTGCTGGCAAGCGCACCGACCGCCGCCAACCGCCTGGGCGATGCGGAGCTGTTCCTCAAGTACCTGCAGTTCATCAACACGCTGATCGCGCAGGCGCCGCGCGGGGTGCGGCCGATGCTCGACAAGCTCGAACTGCTGTTCCAGCACCTGACGCTGGGCGGCCTGCGGCGCTGGGCGCTGTGGGGCGCGCACGCGCACCGCACCAACTACGAGGAGCAGATCAAGTACTTCGGCCTGGAGTCGAAAGAGTCGCTCGCCATGCTGCAGAAGGAGCGCAAGGGCACCCTGCTGGTCGACGTGCAGCGCCGCATCAACATGTACCTGCGCGCGCTGTGGGCACGCGATTTCTTCATGCGCCCGACCTCCGGCGATTTCGAAGCGCGCGAAGGCTACCGGCCCTACATCGAGGACTACCTGTTGCACCTGCCGGACGCCTACGACGACTTCCAGCTCCCCTCCCCCGCAAGCGGGGGAGGGGCCGGGGGAGAAGGGGAAAAGGTGTCCGGCCTCGAGCTCTACCGCGCCACCACCGCGCATTGCGCCGCGCACATCGTCGAGACGAAGCAGCCGATTTCCGCCGAGGCGTTGAATCCGCTGCAGATGGCGGTGATCTCGGTGATCGAGGACGCGCGGGTGGAAGCCCTGTCGATCCGCCGCTTTCCGGGGCTGAAGCAACTGTGGTGCAAGCTGCACACTGCCACGCCGGAGATGAGCGCCAGCGTGGGCGACTACCTCAACCGGCTGGCGCGCGCGTTGCTGGACGACCGCTACCAGGACGACGATGCGTGGATCGCCGAGGGCCGCGCGCTGTTCGCCACCGCTGCCGAAGAAAATCAGGGCAACCGGCTCGACAGCAACCACACCTCGTGGGAAATCGGCGTGCAGCTGGCGCACAGCCTGACCCAGAAAAAAATCCCGTTCAACGCGCGCACCGACATCCTCACTGCGCCCTACCGCGACGACAACCGCTACTTCTGGGAATTCGAGGAGTTCGATTTCGACAAGGCGGCCGGCGCCGGCTACGAATCCGTCAAGCAGGTGCGCAAGTACGTGAGCGTGATGGAGATGGCCAACGAGATCGACGTCGAGACCGCCGGCGACGATGCCGAGGAAATCTGGGTGCTCGGCACCGAGCTGTTCCCCTACGAGAACATCGGCGATGAAAGCGGGGGCAAAAGCTTCAACGAGCTGGAAGGCAAGGAGCCGGTATCCGATCCCTTCCACTATTCGGAATGGGATTACCAGATCCAGCTGGAGCGTCCGGCCTGGGCGACGGTGCTGGAAAAGCGCGCCAAGTCGGGCGACCTGGAAACGATCGACGCTATCACCGCCAAGTACAAGCGCGAAATCCACCGCATGAAATTCCTGCTCGACGCCATGCAGCCGCAGGGCGTGCAGCGCATCCGCAAGCTGGAGGACGGCGACGAGATCGACATCAACGCCGCGATCGCGAGCTTCATCGACATTCGCCTCGGCAACCAGCCCGATCCGCGCATCATGATGCGCAGCGTGCGGAAGACGCGCGACTTCTCGATTCTGGTGCTGCTGGATCTATCCGAATCGACCAACGAGACGGTGCAGGACCAGGAATACTCGGTGCTCGATCTCACCCGCCAGGCTTGCGTGCTCTTGGCCGATGCGATCAACAAGGTGGGCGACCCGTTCGCGATCCACGGCTTCTGCTCGGACGGCCGCCACGATGTGGAGTACTACCGCTTCAAGGATTTCAACCAGCACTGGGACGAGGGGCCGAAGGCCAAGCTCGCCGGCATGACCGGCCAGCTCTCGACCCGCATGGGCGCGGCGATCCGCCACGCCGGCCATTATTTGAAATTACAGCGCTCGGCGAAGAAGCTCCTGATCGTCATCACCGACGGCGAGCCGGCCGACATCGACGTGCGCGACCCGCAGTACCTGCGCTACGACACCAAGAAGGCGGTCGAGGAAGTCGCCCGCGAGGGCGTGACGACCTACTGCATGAGCCTCGATCCGCGCGCCGACAATTACGTGTCGCGCATTTTCGGGCAGAAGAACTTCATGGTGGTCGACCACGTGCAGCGGCTGCCGGAGAAATTGCCGATGCTGTATGCGGGGCTGACGCGTTAGCGATCACCACGGTTTGTCTGTTGCGGGGGGGCTGAGATGAGTTGTAGGAGGGTCGCCCCCGGCCCGATGCCGTGGGGATTGCATGGGTGCGAAAAATCGCGGCGAGGGCGCCGGTGCGTGGTTGTTGCCGATTGATCGGCTTACAACCACGGCCTACCCCTTGCGGGTGCTCCTACAGGTCAGAACATTTCCTGCTGCCCAAAAACCGCCGGCAGCTTTTTGGGCGACTTGATGCGCAGTTGCTTGTTCACATTCATGCGGCCGTAGACGACTTCGATGTCGGCCGTGGCCACGCCGAATTCCCCCGCGAGAAAGCGCACCATGTGGTCGGTTGCCCGGCCTGCGACCGGGGCTGCGGTGACGCTGATCTTGAGTTGATGGCCCTTGGGTTTGCCGATGGCATCCTGTTTTGCGCTGGGCTTGCCAAGGATATTGAGCACCAGCGTCTCGCCTTCCCAATGAAAAAACGGCTGCTTGCTCATCAGACCAGCACCTGGCGTGTCGCCTCGAAATAGCGGTAGATATGCTCTTCGATGGCGGGCTCGATCATCACTTCGGGGCGTTTGCCTTTGGGGCAGGCAAGCCGTGGCGTGGTGCCGAAGAGGCGGCAGATCAAGGGGCGTTCCGCGTAGACCTGGCAGCCGTTTTTGCCCAGGTGCGGGCAGCTCAATTCGGCAAGCGCCGTCGCATGCGCCGCATCGCTTTTGACCGGGAGCCGGGCCATCTCCTCGCTGGATGCGGTCACCGGCCCGCAGCAGTCATGACATCCGGGTTCGCACTCGAATGCCGGAATGCGCTTCCGAAGAAACCGGATGGTCTGGCTGTTGGGCGTCATGCAGGCGTGCGGCTTACTGCGATTTGTTCCCCGCCTGGGCGGCGGTCAGCCACTCGGGCAGTTCGCGCGAGCCCGCATGATCAAGGATGTACTGGCGCATCAACCTGCGGATCACTTGCGATGAGGTGAGGTCCTGCTGGGCGCAGATGTCCTCGAAGATCTGTTTTTTGATCGGATCGATCAGGATGGTCATCCTGGCGGTACGGTTTTCCATGGAACGCCTATGTGTGCACGATATGAGTTAAATGATAATTGTATTATCATACGAATATCATTTGATATGGCATTCCGATTAATCGAAATTTTCGCCAGCATTACCGGCGAAACGTTTACAGGCCTTGCAGCATTTGTCTCATTCAAGAATCCTTGACCGCATCAGCAGCCCTCCGCTGCTCGAGTTGCCCGGCAAAGTGTCGGGCGAACCGGTCAAGGTGCGCGTGCTCGAACCGGCGCAGAGCGACCCCGTAGGCCTCTATGAGCAGATCCTGGCCGGCCGTTACGCCAAGCCCTTCATCATCGACGACGGCGAGACACGGCAACTGCTGTTCAGCCTGGATTTCATCCAGAGCGCCATGCGCATCGACGACCCCTTCGCCCTCGAGTTCGCCTACACCCGCAAGATGATGGCTTTCGTGCTGTTCGTGCCGAAGCCGCGTCACGTGTTGATGGTCGGCTTGGGGGGCGGTTCGCTGGCCAAGTTCTGCCACCGCCACCTGCCGCGCACGCGCCTGACCGTGGTCGAGGTCGATCCCGATGTCATCGCCCTGCGTGATGAGTTCGAGGTCCCGGACGATAAACGCCTGGCGATCATCCAGGCCGACGCCACCGATTTTCTGCCCGCTGCCGAAGGCGATACCGACGTGCTGCTGCTGGACGGCTTCGATTCCAAGGGCATCGCTCCCACGTTCCTCAATCGCGGCTTCTATCGGGCGGCGCGTCGCCGGCTCCGGCCGGGAGGCCTGCTCGTCGCCAACTTCGCCGGCCCCAGGAAATACTGGTCGAGGCACCTGGCCTTGCTGAACGAAGCGTTCGAGGGGCGCGTGCAGGTGGGAACGGTTCCCGGCGGCGACAATCATATTGCTTATGCTTTTCCCGAAACCGGCTTCCCCCTCGATTGGGAACTGCTGGAAGAACGGGCCGAGGCGCTTGCCGAACAGTTCCCGCTCGATTTTCCGGCCATTCTGGAAAGCCTGCGCGAGGGGGCCGAATTGCGCTGGGCGCAGGCTGCCTCGGCTAAAGCCATGCCATTACTTGAAACCAAGGGGTCCAACCCATGCAGAAAATCCACACCTACCTGAAAAGCCGGGGTGAACAGCTCGATTCCGAGATCGCCGCGGCGACCCGGATCCCGCTGGAAGACGTTCGCGTTTACCTGTCCGAAATGACGAAACGGGGGGACATCATCGCGTGCCACACGACGCGGTTCATCAAGGGCAAGAAAATCGAAGGGATGCTGTGCCGGATCGCGGGCTTCGTCCCGACCGCCAGCCCCGGCAGGAAACCCAAAGCCCGGGCATAACCGCCCTAGGATTCCGCGTCGGTCCTGCCCTTGCTGACGGCGGCAAGGATGCCCTGCAGCAGGGCGGCCGGCGTGGGCGGGCAGCCCGGCACTTCGACGTCGACCGGGATGACGTTGGAGACTTTTCCGCACGACGCGTAGCTCTCGCCGAACATTCCGCCGCTGCAGGCGCACTCGCCCATGGCCACCACCCACTTGGGTTCCGGCGTGGCGTCGTAGGCACGCTTCAAGGCAACTTCCATATTGCGCGAAACCGGACCGGTCACCAGCAGCACGTCCACGTGCCGCGGACTGGCAGCAAACTTCACCCCCATGCCGTCGATGTTGTAGTGCGGTCCGTTGACGGCGTGGATTTCCAGTTCGCAGCCATTGCAGGAGCCGGCGTCGACGTGACGGATCGCCACCGACTGGCCGAACACCTTGAGGATTTCCGCGTGCAGTTCCTGCTCGCGCGTGCGCATCGCGAGGTCGGCCTCGGGCGCCGGTTCGGAGACGAAGCCGGTCTTGAAGATCTTCTGCAGGATCAGGTGCGTAGCCATTCGATAACCCTTAGCGCGTCCTGTAGGAGCGGCGCCCTCGCCGCGATTGGGTGCATGGCCGTGCTATCGCGGCGAGGGCGCCGCTCCTACAAGGCAGGGGACGCGTCGTCATAAATCCGGCCCGCTGTAGGAAAGGTTGAACGATTTGTTGATGAGCGGGAAGTCGGGAACGATGTTGCCGAGCACGCCCACCTCCACCAGCGGCCAGTTCTGCCATGAAGGATCGTGCGGATGCACGCGGTCGAGCCGGCCGTCGGCGCCGATCCTCACCGCCACCACCACTTCGCCGCGCCAGCTTTCCACCCAGCCGATGCCTTCGCATACAGCGGAAACCGGGGCGAGCGGCGCGTGCAGCTCGCCCGCCGGCAGCCGTTCGAGAATGTCGCGCACCAGCCGCGCCGATTCGTACACCTCGGCGAAGCGCACCTCGGCGCGCGCCAGCACGTCGCCGCTGCGCTGGGTGGCCATGCTGACGTCGAGCCGGTCGTAGGGCGCCTGCGGGAACTGCGCGCGGGCGTCCCAGGCCTGCGCGCTGGCGCGACCGGCGAGGCCGGTCAGCCCAAGCCTGGCCGCCAGGTCGGGCTTCACGATGCCGGTGTTGGCGAAGCGATCCTGCAGGGTGGCGTGCTCGTCGTAGATGGCCTTGAGCGAACGCACTTCCGCCTCGATGCGCCCTACCTCGGCCGCGAGTTCCGCGCGGCCGCCGTCGCCGATGTCGACCGCCACCCCGCCTGGCACGATGCGGTCGTACAGGTAGCGGTGGCCGAACAGTTTCGCAATGAGCCGCAGCCAGTCTTCCTTCAGCCGCCAGAACTGCACGAAGCCGAAGGACAAGGCGACGTCGTTGCCGAGGTAGCCGAGGTCGCCCAGGTGGTTGGCGATGCGCTCGATTTCGAGGAACAGCGCGCGCAGCCACACGGCCCGTTCGGGCACCTGGCTTCCGGTGGCCATTTCCACCGCCGCGCAGTAGGCCCAGGCGTAGGCGCTGTGGGTGTCACCGGAGACGCGCCCGGCGAGTTTCGCCCCGGTGGCGAGGTCCATGCCCTCGAAGCGTTTTTCCGTGCCCTTGTGGGTGTAACCCATCCGCTCTTCCAGTCTGAGGATGCGCTCGCCGATGATGGAGAAGCGGAAATGCCCCGGCTCGATGGTGCCGGCATGGATCGGGCCGACCGGGATTTCGTGCACGCCGTCGCCCTCGACGCGGATGAAGGGGTAGGCGTCGGGCGGGGGCGGAGAGTTGAGAGTCGAGAGTGGAGAGCGGAGAGTGGAGAGCGGAGAGAAATCCTTGCGCAGCGGGAATTCGTTGTCGGCCCACGCGGTGTGGCGCAGCCATTTGCGATCGTCCACGGCGTCGGCGGCACGGATGCCGAGCAGGTCGAAGGTTGCGCGCTGCATGCGGTCGGCCTGCGGGAAGATGTGCGCGAGGTCAGGATAGGTCGGCGCCTCCGCCGGCAGGGCGCAGCTCGCCCAGGCGAGTCCCGAGCTGGTGAGCAGGGCCGCATGAATGCCGAAGCTGCCGTCCAGGTGGCGGTCGTCCGATCCCCACAAGGCAACGAGCTGCCCGCCTTCTTCCTTGACGGCGCGTGCCAGCGCGAGCAGCTGACCGGTCTCCATCCGGCCGCGCCAGATGTGCTTGCCGAGCGGGTCGAGGTTCCAGTCGTGGTCGCCGATTTTCATGTCAGCCTCCTAGCAACTCCGCGGCCTGCCGGTACCAGTCGGCAAGGTAGGGCGGGATGAACAGGCCCAGCATCAGCACCAGGCCCAGATGCAGGAACACCGGCGCCAGCGCGGGCTGGTGGGG
The DNA here is from genome assembly GCA_018820765.1 of Gammaproteobacteria bacterium. Taxonomy (GTDB): domain Bacteria; phylum Pseudomonadota; class Gammaproteobacteria; order Burkholderiales; family Thiobacillaceae; genus Thiobacillus. Next base: position 439,699 of record JAHJNN010000012.1, on the reverse strand, counting down.
CAGCCTCGGCAATTCGGTCTCGCCGAACACCATGGGCTGCACCCGGCCGAAGATCGAGGCGAAGGCCACCCCCAGCGCCAGCAGCAGGAAGGGGGTGGCCCAGGGGTGCTCGTGCATGGCGGTGGTGATGATGAGGAATTCGCTGGCGAACACGCCGAAGGGCGGCACCCCGAGGATGGCGATGGTGCCGAGCATCAACCCCCAGCCGATGGTGGGGTTGGTTTTGATCAGCCCGCGGATGTCGTCCATCAGCTGGGTGCCGGCCTTCTGCGTGGCGTGGCCGACGGCGAAGAAGATGGCGGACTTGGTGAGCGAGTGCATGGTCATGTGCAGGAGCGCCGCGAAGTTGGCGACCGCGCCGCCCATGCCGAAGGCGAAAGTGATGAGGCCCATGTGCTCGATCGAGGAGTAGGCGAACATGCGCTTCACATCGGTCTGGCGCTTGATCATGAAGGCGGCCAGCACCACCGAGAAGAGGCCGAAACCCATCATCAGGTTGCCCGCCATGTCGGTGCCGAGCGCACCGTCGACCAGCACCTTGGAGCGCATCACCGCGTACAGCGCGACGTTGAGCAGGAGGCCGGAGAGCACCGCGGACACCGGCGTCGGGCCTTCGGCGTGGGCGTCCGGCAGCCAGCTGTGCAGGGGGGCGAGGCCCACCTTGGTGCCGTAGCCGACCAGCAGGAAGACGAAGGCCAGCGACAGCACCGTCGGCTCCAGTTGCGCCTTGACGCCGTTGAGATGCGTCCACAACAGCGCGGTGCCGCCCGAGCCGAGGATTTTCTCCGCCGCGAAATAGAGCAGGATGGTGCCGAACAGCGCCAGCGCGATGCCGACGCCGCACAGGATGAAATACTTCCACGCCGCTTCCAGCGAGGCCGGGGTGCGGTACAGCGAGACCAGGAGCACGGTGGCGAGCGTCGCCGCTTCCATCGCCACCCACAGGATGCCCATGTTGTTGGTAGTGAGCGCCAGCAGCATGGCGCCGATGAAGATCTGGTAGCTGCTGTGATACAGGCGCAGCCGCTTGTCGTTGAGCCTGCCGTGCTCCTGCTCGATGCGCATGTAGGGACGCGAGAACAGCGCGGTGGTGAAGGCGACGAAGGCGGTCAGCGCGACCAGGAAGACGTTGAACGAGTCGATGAAGAACCAGCCGGCGCCCACCATCATCGGGCCGTCCTCGATGATGCGGTGGGTCAGGGCGGCCGCCGCCAGCAGCGTTGCCAGGCTGAACAGCGCATTGATTTCGGGCGCATGCCTGCGGCTGCCCCACAGGGCCAGGAAAACGCCGCCTGCGAGGGGAATGCCGAGTAGCCAGAATATTTCCACGTTAACCTTTACCGCAACGCGACGACGTCCCCCTCTCCCGCGAGCGGGAGAGGGCCGGGGTGAGGGAGACCATGCATGGTCATTTTTCCCTGAGCTTTTCCATGTGCTTCAGATCCAGCGAGTCGAAGGTCTCGCGGATCTGGAAGATGAAGATGCCGAGCACGAACACGCCGACCAGCACGTCGAGTGCCACGCCTAGCTCCACCACCAGGGGCATGCCGTAGGTGGCGCTGGTGGCGGCGAAGAACAGGCCGTTCTCCATCGCCAGAAAGCCGATCACCTGCGGAATGGCCTTGGTGCGGGTGATCATCATGAGGAAGGACAGCAGCACGATGGCCATGGCGATGCCCAGCGTCGAGCGCGTCACCGTGCCGGATATCTCCGAGATCGGCAGCGCCAGATTGAAGGCGAAGATCACCAGCACGATACCGATCAGCATGGTGGTGGGGATGTTGATCATCGGCTCCACCACCCGGTTGACGTTCAGCTTCCTCACCAGGCGGTAGAAATACCAGGGCATGGCAATCACCTTGAGCAGCAGGGTGAGCGCCGCCGAGTAATACAGATGATGCTGGTCGGTGGACCAGGCGACGATGGCGGTGGACGTGGCGAGGGCCGCGCCCTGCCAGGCGAACAGGGTCACCAGGGCGACGACGCGGCGCTGCGACAGCATGGCGAAGGAAATCAGCAGCAGCAGCGCGGCCAGCAGGTTGACGATCTGAAGGTGGTAGGCCAGCGTCATGTGCGGCGCTCCGTTGTCGCGAGCGGAGAGTGGAGAGTCGAGAGTCGAGAGCGAAGAACCTTGAGCCAGCGGACTGGCGTGCTCCCCACTCTCGACTCTCGACTCTCGACTCTCGACTCCATCTCAAACCTCCAGCAGGAAATGAATCAGCATGCCCAGCACCGCCAGCAGGAAGGCGGTGCCCAGAAATTCCGGTGCGCGGAACAGCCGCACCTTGGCCGAAATCGTTTCAAGGAAGGCCAGTGCGGCACCGCCGAGCAGCAGTTTTGCAATCATGACCAGGAGCGCCAGCGGCAGCGCGGCGATATCCCCTTGCGGCGCGATGCCCCAAGGCAGGAACAGCGCGATGCCGAGGGTCGAATAGGTGAACAGCTTCAGCGCCACGGCCCATTCGATCAGCGCCAGATGGCGGGCCGAATATTCGAGGATCATGGCCTCGTGGATCATGGTCAGTTCGAGGTGGGTGCTGGGGTTGTCCACCGGGATGCGTGCGTTTTCCGCCACCGAGATCATCCAGAATGCTACGGCGGCGAAGCTGATGCTGGGGTAGATGGCGAACTCGCGGTGCGCCAGCGTCTGCACGATGACCGGCAGCTCGGTCGATTGCGCGATGAAGCTCGCAGTGAAGAACACCATCAGCAGTGCCGGTTCGGCGAGGAAGGACACCAGCATCTCGCGGCGCGCGCCGAGGGTGCCGAAGGGGGAGCCGATGTCCATCGCCGCCAGTGCCAGGAACACCCGCGCCAGCGCGAAGATGCCGACCAGGGCAATGACGTCGGCGGCGGGCGAGAACGGCAGGTCGTTGGCGATGGTCGGCACGATGCCCGCCGCCAGCGCCATGCAGGCGAAGATCATGTAAGGCGCGAAGCGGAACAGCGGCGAGGCGTTGTGCGCGATCACCGCGTCCTTGTGGAACAGCTTCCTGAGCGTGCGGTAGGGCTGGGTGATCGGCGGCGCGCTGCGGCCCTGCAGCCAGGCGCGGCACTGGTTGACCCAGCCCATGAGCAGGGGCGCCAGCAGGATGGCCAGCAGGCTCTGGGCGAGTTGCAGGAGTATTCCGGTACTCATCGTGTCGTGAAGACCAGGAGGAAGATCAGGGTGGCGAAGCTGTAGATCAGGTACCACTGGATGCGGCCGTGCTGCAGCCGTCCGGCCTGCTGCGACAGCCAGCCGGTCACGCGCTCGATGGGTTCATAGAGAATGAACCAGAGCTTGTCGAGCGAGGCGCCGCGATAGCGCGGGTTGCGGTCGAAGGGGTCGGGAGTTTCCCGCTCCACCTTCATGAACACTTCGAAAATCTGCCGGATCGGCTGGCCGAAGCCTTCGGCGCTGTCCTGCATGCGCGCATCCTGTTCCGGATAGCCGCAATCCCACGGGTCGCTGCGGCGCACCCGGCCGTGATAGACGCGGCGCACCCACAAATAGGTCAGCAGCACCACGCCCGTCACCACAGCGAAGAAGATCAGCGGCGCATAGCTCGCCCGCTCTGCCGAGACGGGTGCCAGCGTCAGCCAGCTGCCGTCGTTGACCAGCGTCTGGTTGGTCAGCAGGCGCACCACCGGGGACAGCCAGCCGATGACGTGGGCGGGAAACAGGCCCAGCAGCACGCACCCCGCCGCCAGCCACAGCATGCCCAGGCGTTCCGGCCAACTGGCCTCGTGCGCCTCGTGCAGCGCCGGGTCGCGCGGCTGGCCGAGGAAGATGACGCCGAAGAACTTGACCATGACGTAGGCCGCCAGCGCCGCCGCCAGCGCCACGATGGCGGCGGCCACTGGGATTACCATGTTGAGGTAGGGATGGGAGAGGCCGGGGGTGAGCAGGAAGGCCTGCAGCAGCAGCCATTCCGACACGAAGCCGTTCAAGGGCGGCAGGCCGGCGATGGCCAGCGCGCCGACCAGCGTCAGCCAGGCGGTCCACGGCATGAAGCGCATCAGGCCGCCCAGGTGGCCCATCTGGCGCACGCCGGTGGCGTGCAGCACCGAGCCGGTGCCGACGAACAGGAGGCCCTTGAAGAAGGCGTGATTGAGCGCGTGATAGAGCAGGGCGGTGAGCGTCAGCGCGGCCAGCGCGCCCTTGCCGTCGGTGTAGAAAATCAGCGTGAGGCCGAAGGCGGCGATGATCACACCGATGTTTTCGATCGACGACCAGGCCAGCAGCCGCTTCATGTCCGACTGCACCGCGGCGAAGATCACGCCGTACAGCGCGGTAATCAAACCGAGCGCCAGCGCCAGCGTGCCCCACCAGCCGATCTGGATATTGATCAGATCGAACGTCACCCGCAGCAGGCCGTAGATGGCGGTCTTCAGCATCACCCCCGACATCAGCGCCGACACCGGCGAGGGCGCGGCCGGGTGCGCTTCCGGCAGCCACACGTGCATCGGCACCAGGCCGGCCTTGGCGCCGAAGCCGAACAGCACCAGCAGGTAGGCGACCGAGGCCCAGAACGGCGTCATTTCGGCCAGCCGCATGGTGTCGAAGGTGTAGTCGCCGTGTCCGCCCTGCAACACGCCGAAGGCGAGCAGCAGGGCCACCGCGCCGACGTGCGCGATCAGCAGATAGAGAAAGCCGGCGAAGCGGATCTCGGGAACCTTGTGGTCGGTGGTGACGAGGAAGTAGGACGACAGCGCCATCACCTCCCACGCCACCATGAAGGCGTAGGCGTCGTCGGCCAGCAGCACCGTGACCATGCCCGCGAGGAACAGGTGGTACCACAGCGCGAGCAGGGCGAGCGGGCCCGCGGCCATGCTGCGGAAATACCCGGAGGCATACACGGTGATGCCGAACGACGCGCCGCCCAAGAGCACCATGAAGAAGGCGGACAGGGCGTCCAGCCGCAGATGGAAGGGCAGGTCGGGCAGGCCGATGGGCAGGATGACGGCGGACGCCGGCAGGACCATTCCCGCCGCGCCCACGCCCGCAATGCCGAGCGCTCCCAGCGCGCCCAGCGGAAACACCAGCCGGCTCAGCAGGCGCTGCGAGCCTTGCAGCAGCAGCGCCGAAAATCCCAGCGCCAGCCAGAACAGCACGACCCCCCACGCCCATTGGACCGGACCGTCAGGAAGCAGGGGGAAGCTTTCCGTCATGTTGATTGTTAGCCTATCGTGCCCGGGTTAGCGTACTCGCAGCGCGTGGTTCAAAAGCGGAATGTTCTTATCACACGACCGCTTCGAGTATGCAGGATAGAACGTCCGCCGCCCGTTCGTCCAATTGCGTGCTGATCAATGAGCTTGTCCTCGCCGAGAAGCGCACGGCCGCGACGGCGTCAGGCCGCCGCGCTTTCCGGATACACCTCACCGCCCGGCTGGCTGCCGCACTCGCGGAAAATGCGGCTGGCGCAGTTGCTGCAGACGTCGGTATCCATGTGTTTCATCGCGGTCTTGAGCGCCAGGTCGCTGTTGGGAACGATGGCGTCGTCGGCCAGCAGGCCGTCTTCCTGCAGGTCGCCCAGCATGCCGGCCACCTGCGGGTTGGCGCGGGTGAAGATCACGTGCTGTTTTTCGCGTTTGGCATGGTGCAGCACGCTTTCCAGCGCGCGCTGGCCGGTGGTGTCCATCATCGACACTTTGAGCATGCGCAGGATGATGACCGAGGGCTTGCTGCACACCATGTCGTTGCATACCTTGCGCTCGAACGCCTTGGCCACGCCGAAGAACAGCGGGCCGTGCGCTTCGTGGAACATTATTTGCGGGCAAACCCCTTCCTTGTTGACCAGACCGGCGTACTGGCTGTTGCCTGCCAGGTCGACTTCGTCCGGCGTGTTCTCGCTCATGTGCTTGATGAACAGGAAGGAGGCCAGCACCATGCCGATCTCGATCGCCACGGTGAGGTCGATGAAGACGGTCAGCAGCACCGTGGCCAGATACACCGCGCGGTCGGCGTGCGGGGCGTGCTGCAGCAGGTGGCGCGCGTGATGGAACTCGCCCAGCTTGCTGGCGACGACGATGAGAATCGCGGCCAGCACGGCCATCGGCACGGCGCTCGCCAGCGGCGCGGCCATCAGGATGATCAGCAGCACGATCACGGCGTGCGAGAAACCGGCCATGCGGGTGCGCGCGCCGGACAGGATGTTGGTGCCGGTGCGGGCGATCACGCCGGTGGCGGGCATGCCGCCGAACAGCGGCGACAGGATGTTGGCCGCGCCTTGGGCCATCAGTTCGCGGTTGGAGTGATGGCGGTCGCCGGACATGTTGTCGGCCACCACGGCGGACAGCAGGGCTTCCACGCCGACCAGCACGGCAATGGTGAACGCCGGGCGGACCAGTTCCAGCAGATGCGAAAAGCTGACCTCGGGCAGGCTCGGCGCCGGCAGCGACGAAGGCACCTGGCCGAACAGGCTGGCAATGGTTTCGACCGGGAAATCCAGCGCCACCGCGACGACGGTGCCGACGACCAGGCCGATCAGGGCGCCGGGCACGCGCTTGAGATAAGGCAGTTTGGGACCGTAGACGATCGCCGCCAGCGTAATCACCGTCAGCAGCACGGTCCAGCCGTTCACGGCGCCGATATGCTGGAAGGTTTCCAGCATGTTTTCGTGGAAGAACTCATGCTTGGTCAGGCCCTGCACCAGGCCGCTGGCGTTGAGGACTTTCTCGCCGTCTTCCGTGCGCGCCACCAGACCGATCACGTTGTTGATCTGGGTGGCGATGATGCTGATGGCGATACCGGAGGTGAATCCCAGCACCACCGGGTAGGGGATGTATTCGATCAGCTTGCCGAAGCGCAGCCAGCCCATCAGCACCAGCAGCACCCCGGCCATCATGCCGGCGATCATCACGTCCTGGAAACCGTTGGCGGCGGTCAGCGAGATGGCCGCCAGCACCGGGATCAGCGCGGCCGCCGCACCGGAGATCTGGAAGCGCGAGCCGCCGAACGCCGCAACCAGCGAACCCGCTATGACCGAAGTCAGCAGGCCCTGGATCGGGGTTGCACCGGAGGCGATGGCAAACGCCAGGCCCAGCGGAATCGACACCACCGCCACGATGAGGCCGGCCGTGAGGTCGGCTTTCAAAAGGGTGCCTGTGTAGTGTTTCCAGCTTGCCGGGAAAAAGTTCATTGCGTCGGTTCCTGTGCCTGTGCGTGATGGGGTGTCGTTAATTTATTTGGCCGGGGCGACCGCGCAGAACAGATCGTCTGCCGCCGCTTCGCCCAGCTGTTCGTAGATTGCGGCAATCGCGAGGTCTTCCGTGGCGAAGAGCTTGTCCTGGCCGATGGCATCGAACAGGCCGGTGGCGCGCATCACGTCCAGCACCTGTCTCTTGAGGCCGCTGAAAACGAGGGTGATCCCGGTGCTCTTCAGGCGCTCGACCAGGTGATGGATGACCTCCTCGCCCGAGGCGTCGAGCTGGTTGATGCCGCTGCCCACGACCAGCACGTATTTGACTTCTGGGTGGTGCGACACGGCTTCCAGGATCGCGTCCTCGAAGTAGGACACGTTGGCGAAATAGAGCGAGCCGTCGAAGCGGATCGCCACCACGTGCTTGCTGGTGGGCAGGTCGGGATAGACCTTGAGGTCGCGCAGGGTGCCGTCGCTGAAGCGGCCGAGAACGGCGACGCGCGGCGACATGGTGCGGTATAGGTAGAGGCCCAGCGCCAGGCCGGCGCCGACCATGATGCCGTTGTCGAGGTGCGGCGCGAAGGCCAGCGTGGCGATGAAGGTCACCACGGCGGCGATGCCGTCATGCTTGCTGGCGTGCCAGGCGTGCTTCACCGCCCTGAAGTTCACCAGCCCGATCACCGCCATGATGATGATGGCGGCCAGCACGGCCTGCGGCAGGTGATACAGCAGTGGGGTGAGGAACAGCAGCGTCAGCAGCACGAACAGCGCGGTGATCACCGAGCTCATGCCGGTCTTGGCGCCCGAATTCATGTTGACGGCCGTGCGCGAGAACGAGCCCGAGACCGGGAAGGCCTGCGTCAGGCTGCCGACCACGTTGGACAGGCCCTGGCCGATCAGCTCCTGGTTGGGGTCGATACGCTGCTTGGTTTTGGCCGCGACGGCCTTGGCGATGGAGATGGCTTCCATGAAGCCCACCAGCGAAATCACCAGGGCGGCGGACAGGAGCGATCCCAGTGCATCCAGGTTGAAGCTGGGCATCTGGATGCTGGGCAGGCCCTCCGGAATGCTGCCCACTACCTCGCCGCCGCCGACCAGCTTGAAGCCGTTGGCGCCGAGCTTGCGCAGGCGGTAGCGCGTCTCGTCCAGCGTCACGCCCTGCGGCGCCTGGTCTGCCCGATAAATTGCCAGCGTGGCGCCGTTTGCGTCGACGCTGCGCACCACCTGCAGGTGGCGCAGCGCCGCCTTTTCCTTGGCGGACGCCGCTTCCGCGTCACGCAGGTCGATCCGCAACAGGGCAAGTTCGGCTTCGGATTGCACGACACCGATATTGGATTCGCCCGCGGTTTTTTGGGCGGCTTTCAACGCGGTCGATCGATCGGCGACCTGCGTATGCAGATCGTCCACCCGCCTGGCGGCAGCCATGCTCTGCTGCACCACGGCGTACAGTTCGGTGTCGGCGATGTGCTCCAGCTTGCCGTCGGCATTGCGTTCGAAGCCGATCGACCACGACAGGAGCGTCGTCACCACCACCGCAATCAACACGCCGGGCAGCTTGGGCGCATATTTCTTGATGCTCCACATGATGGCAATCGCCAGCGCGCCCATCGCCAGCGTCGGCAGATGGGTGTCGCCGATCAGCCTGACCACGCCGACGATGTCGTTGATGAAGTGCTCGCTGCGCCCCATCGGCACGCCGAACAGCTTGGACACCTGCGACAGCGCAATGATGATGGCCGCCGCATTGGTGAAGCCGACGATGACCGGGTGCGACAGGAAATTGACGATCACCCCCAGCTTGAACACGCCGAGCAGCAGCTGGATGATGCCGACCAGCAGCGCCAGCATGATGGCCAACGCGATGAAGTTGTCGGAGCCGGGTGCCGCCAGCACCGCCAGCGAGGACGCCGTCAAGAGCGACACCACTGCCACCGGCCCGGTGCCGAGCTGGTTCGAACTGCCCCACAGGGCCGCCACCGCCACCGGCAGGAAGGCGGCATACAGCCCGTAATACGCAGGCAGGCCGGCCAGCTGCGCATAGGCCATCGACTGGGGAATCAGCACCAGGGCAACGGTAATGCCGGCCATGAAGTCGGCCTTGAGCATGTCCCCCTTCAGGGGAAACCAACGCAGGAAGGGCAGGAATTTTGTCAGGTAGGCAGGCATGGTCGGTCTTCTGAGTCAGTTGTATTCGGGTCGGATCAAGCGTGTTTCTTGTCTTGTGCTGCAGCGGTCACCAGGGGGCAGGCCAGGCGCTTCCACGGATCGCTGCTGCGATCCAGGGCCAGCGCTTCCCAGCCCTCGCGCGAATCGATCACCAGCGCCGCGATGTTTTCGTGGGCGTTGGCGTAGTCCACCAGGTCGCGCCGCCGCAGGCTGGGCTTCACGTCCAGGCTGAAAGCCTGTCCCGCCTCGCGCAGCGCGTCCAGGAAGCCGTCCATCTCGGCGGGCGGCGTTTCGCTGCCGGCGATGACCTGGATTTCCAGGTCGGCCTCGAGACGGCGGCATAGTGCCAGCGCCGACGTCAGCAGGCGTGGATCCACATGCCCTTCGCGGACGGCGAGCAGTACGGTTCGTTGTTTGCCGGGATGGGTCATTCCAGGAGCACGCAATAGGGACGCTTCCTTAATGCAGCAAGCATGCCAGCACAATGAATTGGCCCAAGTTACTGAATATTATGGGTAAAGCGTCAATCACCCGGTTTCCGGCAACACCCAAACTGTTGCATGAAGCAACAGTTTTTGCGCAGAGGCCAGGGCACCCCCCGGATTGGGTATCAGCGCTGTGTTAAATCTATGTTAAATGCTGTTCAGCCGACTTGTTGCAATTGGCATACATATATTGCATTAAGCAACATAAACACTCATGCTGGCGGTATGCGAACGAATGACGAAGAACGGATGCTTGGTCGGCTACTGATCGTCGACGACGACAAGCTCGCCATGAAGCAGCTGGAGCAGGCGCTCAAAAAGGCGGGCCATGCGGTCACCGCCACCCAGAGCGGCGGCAATGCCCAGGCCCTGCTGGAGAAGCAGCCCTTCGACGTGGTGCTCGCCGAACTCAACATGGACAAGGTGGACGGCATGCAGCTGCTCAAGCGCTGCCGCGAAAGCCATCCCGACACCGAAGTCATCCTGCTTGCCGGCGGCGCGACGCTGGAATCCGCCGTCGAGGCGATGCGGCAGGGCGCCTTCCACTACCTGGCCAAGCCCTGCCCGCCGGATGAAGTGCGCCAGGTGGTGGCCGAGGCGCTGGAAAAAATCCGCCTCAGGCGCGAACGCAGCCGCCTGCGGGAACAGGTGGAAGGCTACCAGGGCGCGGTGCGCATCCTCACCCAGGACAGCCGCATGCAGCACCTGCTCGATATGGCGCGGCAGGTTGCGCCCACCGACTGCAACGTCCTCATCACCGGCGAATCCGGCACCGGCAAGGAACTCTTCGCCCGTTATCTCCACCACCAGAGCCGGCGCGAATCCGGTCCCTTCGTGGCGGTGAACTGCGGGGCCTTCAACGAGGAGCTGCTGGCCAACGAGCTGTTCGGCCATGTCAAGGGCGCCTTCACCGGCGCCCACGCCGACAAGAAGGGCCTGCTGGAAGCCGCCAGCGGTGGCACCCTGTTTCTGGACGAGATTACCGAAATGTCGCCCACCATGCAGGTCAAGCTCCTGCGAGTGATCCAGGAAAAGGAAGTGCTGCCGCTGGGCGCCACCCGGCCGGTGAAAATCGACGTGCGCTTCATCGCCGCCACCAATCGCGACGTGCAGGAGATGGTGAAGCAGGGCGGCTTCCGGCAGGACCTCTACTTCCGACTCAACGTCGTCAACCTGCACATCCCCGCGCTGTCCGCGCGCCGGGAAGACGTGCCGCTGCTCGCCTGCCACTTCCTGCTCAAGCACGCCGCGCTGATGGGCAAGGGCGTGACCGAACTGGCCGCAGACGCACTCGACCTGCTGCGCGCCTACGATTTCCCCGGCAACGTGCGCGAGCTGGAAAACATCATTGAGCGTGGCGTCGCGATCACCACCGGTCACAGCATCGAACCCGCACACCTGCCCGACGACCTGCGCGAACTCTCCATCCGCACCTTCCGCAAAAAAGCCGGGCGCATCCCCACCCTGGAAAAACAGGAGCAGGACTACATCGCCTGGGTGCTGCAGGAAGCCGGCGGCAACCAGACCCTGGCCGCGCAACTTCTCGGCATCGACCGCGTGTCGCTGTGGAGAAAGCTGAAGCGGTACGAAGTGGAGAAGGGGTAGGGGATAGTTACGAACGGGCTGAAGTTGGGCAAGTGGCTTTACCCCCACCCCATCCATATGCAGAAACGTTGCTTTTTTGCCTGTATTCGCATACAAACGGGGAATGGGTGCCCTTGACCGATACCTGGACGAGCAGCTTTCACGCGGACGAGCCTACTTCACTCGGGAAGAAGGGCTGGATGCGCTCGGCCTGAGCCAGGGAGCCTTTTCGGCTGCGGCCACAAGGCTGACCAGGAAACGTCGGCTGGCAAGCCCACGGCGTGGGTTTTTCCTGATCCTCCGACCAGAGGACCAGATCGCCGGCGCACCCGATCCGGTGCGCTGGATCGACCCGTTGATGAAGTACCTCGGGCTTGACTACCGAATCTCGCTGTTGCGGGCCGCGGCCTTTCATGGTTCCTCACACCAGGCGGCCATGGTTTTTCAGGTGGTCGTGCCTCGTCAGCTCAGAGCGTTCGATATCGGCCGGCACCGTCTCCAATTTGTCTATCAAGCGCCCGCGGCGTTCGCCAAGGCCAACCATCCGGATTGGCTTGCGCAAATGAAAAGTGAAGCCGGCTTCGCAAAGGTGGCTGGGGTGGAATTGGTCCTGCTCGACTCCGCACGCTATTTTCACAAGGCCGCAGGCATCAATGGTGTGGCGCAGATCGCGAAAGACCTGGGGGCACATGCCGACCCACGCAAATTGGCAAAAGCCGCCGCATACTACGAAAACGCTTCTGTCCGACGCCTTGGCTATTTGCTGGATCGTGCGGGCCACGTCCGACAAGCCGGCGCGTTGGAGCCCTTTGCCCGGAAAGCCAAGTCCATGAAGCTCCTGGATCCGTCCGTCAAACCGCTTATCGAGTCTTTTGCCGCACTTCACGAGAAAGACAGCAAGTGGAAGCTCATCATCAATGAGCCCGTCGAGGCCGACTTTTGATTCCCGGTTCTTACATCCAGGCATGGAGCGCAATAGCGCCCTGGCCCGATTTGCGCCAGATCGAACAGGATCTGATCATCTGCCGCGCCCTATGCGATCTGTTCAATGCGCCAACATTGAGGGGCAAAATCGCGTTTCGCGGTGGTACCGCCATTAACAAGCTGTTGTTCACTCAGCCGTTGCGATATTCGGAGGACATCGACCTGGTGCAGACTCAGGCCGAGCCCATCGGGAAAACGGTCGATGCGATTCGTGATGCCCTGTCATGGCTGGGCAAGTGCAAGCGCGAACAGGCCGGGCATTCGATGCACCTGGTCTTCAAGTTCACCCCAGAGGCTGATTCGCAGGCGACGCTAAAACTCAAGGTTGAAATCAACACCCGCGAACACGAGCACCTGCTTGGCATCAGGCCTTATACCATTTGCAATGGAAAGCGAGTGGTATCAAGGCAAGACCGAGATCGCATCCTTCGAGCCCGAAGAACTGTTCGGCACCAAGCTGCGCGCGCTTCTGCAGCGGCGCAAGAACCGCGACCTGTTTGACTTGAACGAAGGACTCAAGCAACTCGCAATGGACCCCGCCAAGATCATTGCGTGCTTCGATCACTACCTGGCGCTCGAAGGCAAGCCGATCACGCGCGCCATGGCCGAACAGCGCATGTTGGAAAAACTTGGGCGCAGCCTGACTGAGGACATTGCACCGCTGCTGCCAGCCGGTATCCGATTCAACGACGATGATGCCTCGGAGGCCTTCGAGCGCGTCTGGAAAGAACTGATCAGCCGTATTCAGGGCGACCCGTGGAAGCTGACCGACAAGATTGTTGAAGGCTTGCGACAGAAGGCTTACCCGGGATTGCTGCGCGGTTAACCCTTCCTCAGTTCGTGGTTGACGTGCGCCACGCTTTCCTCGCCTCAAATCCACCAATGTCCGCGTCGCCGCGCGGCCCCATTCCCGGTGCACATAACCTCACCTTGACCTGCGCATAACCGGCCGTTAACGCGGGTGTCATCAAACTTCAACCATTGTTCAGAGGTTGGAGTTCCGCCATGTATGCCGCACACACCCGCAAGGGTGCCCCACGCTTCGCCTTCGATTGGTCCCGCTTGTTTCCCTTCCTGCGCTGGCGCGACCGGGTGACCCGCGCCAATACGCGTGACGATGCCATGGCCGGGCTGACCGGCGCGCTGATCGTGCTGCCGCAGGGGGTGGCGTTTGCCATCATCGCCGGCCTGCCGCCCGAATACGGCCTGTACGCGGCGATGATGCCGGCCATCGTCGCCGCGCTGTTCGGATCGAGCTGGCACCTGGTGTCCGGCCCCACCACCGCGATTTCCATCGCCGTGTTCGCCTCGGTCAGTCCCTACGCGCCGCCGGGCTCGCCGGAATTCATCAGCCTGGTGCTGACCCTGACCTTCCTCACCGGCGTGTTCCAGCTGGCCCTGGGGCTGGCGCGCATGGGGGTGTTGGTGAATTTCATCTCGCACACCGTGGTGATCGGATTCACCGCCGGCGCGGCGCTGCTGATCGCCGGCAGCCAGATCAAGAATTTCTTCGGCGTGGATATCCCGCGCGGCACGCCGTTCTTCCAGACGCTCGAGCTGTTCGCGCTGCAAGTGGGCAGCATCAATTACTACGTGCTGGCGGTCAGCCTGACGACGCTGGGCGTCGGCATCCTGACCAAGCGCTATGTGCCGAAGCTGCCCTACATGATCGTCGGCATGGTGGCAGGCAGCCTGTTCGCGGTCGGCCTCAATACCGCCTACGGCGTGGAGGTGACGCAGGTCCTCACGGTCGGCGCGCTGCCCTCCGGCCTGCCACCGCTGTCGGCGCCGGACTTTTCGTTCCACAGCCTGTCGCAGATGCTGTTTCCGGCGCTGATCATCACCATGCTGGCATTGACCGAGGCGGTGTCGATTTCACGTGCCATCGCGACTCGTTCGGGACAGCACATCGACGGCAACCAGGAGTTCATCGGCCAAGGGCTGTCCAATCTCGTCGGCAGCTTCTTCTCCGGTTACGCCGCCTCCGGCTCGTTCAACCGCAGCGGCGTCAACTACGCCGCCGATGCAAAAACGCCGCTGGCGGCGGTCTACGCCTCGCTGTTCCTGGTGGTGATCCTGCTGCTGGTGGCCCCGCTGGCGTCCTACCTGCCCAACGCCACCATGGCCGGCATCCTGTTCCTGGTGGCCTGGGGGCTGATCGACTTCCATCACATCGGCCAGCTGTTCCGCATCAGCCGGCAGGAAAGCGTGGTGTTGTGGGTCACCCTGATCGGCACCCTGATCGACCTGGAAAAAGGCATCTTCTTCGGGATCGCCCTGTCGCTGGTGCTGTACCTCCACCGCACGTCGCGTCCGACCCTGGAAGTCGTGGTGCCGGACAGCGACCCCAACAGCTATCACTACGTGCCCGTCGGCGACCGGGCGGAATGCCCGCAAGTCAAGATGGTGCGGCTGAACGGCTCGATCTTCTTCGGTGCGGTGGCGTATCTGCAGCAGCAACTCCAGGAAATAGAGGAGCAGGACCCCGGGCACAAACATTTGCTGGTGATGGCCAGCGGCATCAATTTCATCGACCTCGCCGGCGCCGAGTTCCTCGCCGAAACGGCGCGCCGCTATGCCCGAAAAGGCGGCAGCCTCGGTTTCTACCGGATGAAGGACAGCGTGGCCGAAACCCTGCGTAAAGGCGGCTTCATGAAGGACATCGGCGAGCACAACCTCTATCCGGCCCGGTCGCGCCCGGCAGAAGCGCTGTTCCCGCGTTTGGACAAAAGCATTTGTACGGACTGTCCGCATCGCCTGTTCCCGTCCTGCCAGACGGCAAGCCGGCAGGCGGAAACCTTGCAGCCTCATCACGCAACCGAGGAAGACCGATCATGAAAACCTATCGACGCATCCTGGTGCCCATCCCGGCGGATGGCCAAGGCGACGTTCTGCTGCAGCGCGCGGCCGAGCTGGCGCAGGCCCAGCACGCGCAAATGCTGGTGGTGCGCGTGCTCGACACCCGCAGCGGATTTGAGCCCGATGGCCCGGCAGCCGCCCTGCCGGGCGAGGCGGCTGCCCGCCGCTCGCCGGACGTGAAGAAGCGTCTCGACCTGCAGCTGGCGCGCAACAACCTGGGCTGGGCGGAAGCCAAGGTGGTGTGGGGCGAACCCCAGGCCGTGCTGGCCGACGTCATCCGCAACTGGGCGCCGGATCTGGTCGTTGCCTGCGCGGGACTGCTGCCCGCAGGGATCGCGGAAGACGCCGATATTCTGACCGTGGGCTGCCGCAGCCTGTTCGGGCGCCTGGTCGGAGCCCTGAACCACCACGCCCCCCGGCACGCCTGAGGTCGTGCCCGCGGCAGGGCGCCTGCGCGCCGGGCTGCTCGCGAATGGGGTCGGGCCGCGACTGGACGCGACGCCGCGCTTGCAGTAAAACGACGCCTGCTGACCCAGGCCGCCAACCCACCCCTACATGCGCGATTCCGACGCCATTTCCGTACTCATCGTCGAAGACAGCCCGGATCTGGCGGCGAATATTGCCGACTATCTGGAGGCCAAGGGCTATCTGGTGGACATCGCCCTGGATGGCGTCACCGGCCTGCATCTGGCCGTCACCCAGTCGCATGACGTGATCGTCCTCGACCTGATGCTGCCGGGGATCGACGGCCTCAGCCTATGCCGGCGCCTGCGCCAGGATGCGCAATCGTCCGTGCCGGTGCTGATGCTGACCGCCCGCGCCACGCTGGACGACAAGGCCGCCGGCTTCGGCGAGGGGGCCGACGACTATCTGGTGAAACCCTTCGAACTGCGCGAACTCGACCTGCGCCTGCGCGCATTGACCCGGCGCGCGCACGCTAGCGCCAGCCTGCGCCGGCTCAAGGTGGCCGATCTGGAATTCGATCTCGATACGTTTTCCGTGCAGCGCGCCGGCCAGGCCCTGAGCCTGCCGGCCCTGCCATTGAAGATCCTGGAATTGCTGATGCGGCGCGCACCGGGCGTGGTACGGCGCGGTGAGATCGAACAGGTGGTGTGGGGCGATTCGCCGCCTGACAGCGATGCCCTGCGCGTGCACATGCATACCCTGCGCTCGGCCATCGACCCGCCGGGCAGGCCGCCCCTGCTGCATACCCTGCGCGGCGTCGGCTACCAACTGAAAGCCCCCGATGCGCCTGCCGCGTGACCTGCGCGGGCGGGTCGCCCTGTTTTTCGCCGGCTTCGGCGCCCTGGTCAGCCTGATCATGGCGGTGGTGCTGTACCAGGGCGCGCACGACCTGAGCCAGCGCCTGATCGACGAAACCCTATCGGCGGAACTGGACGACTACATCGCCCGGCGCGAACGCAATCCGGCTTCGCTGCCGCCTTCCACCGTCATCGTCCAGGGCTACGTGCGCGATGCCGACGGCGACGGCGATGTGCCGGACTATCTCGCGGGGCTGTCGCTCGGCCGCCATGACATCCGCCTGGGTACGCTGAGTTACCGGGTCGCCATCCTGGAACGCGGCGGCGCACGCTACTACCTGCTCTACGACACCTCGCTGCAGAAGCGGCGCGAGCATCGCTTCGCCTGGATGCTCGGGCTGATGGCCGTGGCCATGACCCTGCTGTCCACCCTCGGTGGCATCTGGCTGGCGCGCACCGTGGTTGCTCCGGTGGCCGAACTGGCGGCCAAGGTGCGTCACCGCAGCCCGGACGACTGGGAACAGCCGCTGGCCGACGACTTCCCGGTCGGCGAAGTGGGCCAGCTGGCGCGCGTATTCGACCGCCACCTGATCCGCATGCGCGCCTTCATCGAGCGGGAACGCGCCTTCAGCGCCGACATCAGCCACGAATTGCGCACCGCCCTGGCGGTGATCCTCAGCTCAACCGAAGTGCTGCTCGAGGACGAGAGTCTGAGTGACAGGCAGAAAGCCCGGATCGGCCGCATCGATCGCGCCGCCCACGACATGGCCGAACTGGGCACCGCGCTGCTGCTGATGGCGCGCGAGGAACACAGCCTGGCCGCGGGCGGCGAGTGCGTGCTGGCGGAGGTGGTGCGGAACGTGGTGGAAAAGCAGCGTCACCTGCTCGGCAGCAAGCCGGTCGAGGTGGAAGTGCACACCAATCCGCAACTGATCCTGTCTGCCGATGCCGGCCTGGTGGAAATCCTGGTCAGCAACCTGATCCGCAATGCCTTTTCCTACACCGCGGCCGGCACCGTGGTGGTGCTGCAGGACGCCCGCTCCCTGACCGTGAGCGATACCGGAAAAGGCATCCCCGGCCATGCCATGCAACAGGTTTTCATCCGCCATTTCCGCGACATGGCGAGCGAGGGCGCGGGGATCGGCCTCTCCCTGGTCAAGCGTATCTGCGATCGCTACGGCTGGCAGGTCAAGCTGGAAAGCGGCGAGCAGCAAGGGACCACGGTGAGGGTCACGTTTTCCTGAGCGGGCGGTCAGCCGGTCAAAACTCGTTGCGTATCCGCTTGTAGCCTTTGACCAGTTCGCTGTTGGCCAGCGCCACGCTTTCCGAAAATCCGCTGACGTCCGGCGACACGCGCTCGATTCCGGCCAGGTCTTCGTTGGAGTGGATGTTGACGGTGGAGGGGATGTAGAACCCCGGCGGGACATCGCAGCCCTCGACCACGGAATTGTGGCGGACCACCGATCCGTCGCCGACCGAGCAGTTGAACAGCACCGAGTTGAAGCCGATGAACACGCCGTCGCCCACCGTACACGGGCCGTGCACGATGGAGCGGTGGGCGATGGAACTGCCGCGCCCGATGTTGACGCCGCCCCCCGCCTTGCAGTGAATCACCACGCCGTCCTGGATATTGGAATCGGCGCCGATGACGATCGGTTCCATGTCGCCGTGCTCGTCCACTTCGTCGGCACGGATGACCGCGTAGGGTCCGATGAACACGTTGGCTTCGACGATGATCTTGCCACACAGGATTGCGGTGGGGTCGACGAAGGCGGTCTCGTGCACCTGGGGAATGTCCCCGTTGGGATTGCGGCGGATCATGGCGGAGCTCGGATTCGGATGACGGCAGGAGCGCAATTTTAACCCGAGCGCCGCGTCCATTTGATGCGCTGACGACGGCAAATCCGACAGACCTAGCGGCGGCGCACCAGCGGCAGAATGCGTGCGTCCTGCTGCGGCTGGTCGCGCTCGGCGAGCACCAGCAGCGCCTTGTGGAATTCCGCCGGAAGCCGCTGCATGGTCTCTGTCGCCTTTGGCAAGTAATGCACGATCTCGAACGGCACGCGTTCATTCAGCGCGGCGCGCACCTGCGGCCGAAAATGTTGCCACGCCAGTTCGACCCAGGCTTTGTTCTGGCTGTCGACGAAAATGAATTCCTCCGCATCCAGAACCGCCATGTACTGCATGCTGCGGATCGGCACGAACAGGCATTTCCCTGCGCGCGCCAGCAAGGTGTGCGCAAGATTGTAGGCCGCCGCGGGAAGAAAGCCGGGCAGCCGCGCGATTTCCTGTTCGCGATAGAAACGCTCTTCCATGGCGTAAAAATAGCAGCCCTTCGCGTGCCGGGCGAAGCATTTTTTGCGGCGAGGTCAAGCTTGTTTGGCCGGAACCGCTGGAAAGATGCATCCATGAGGCAAAATAGACGCGCACCTTGATTCCGTGTTGCTTCGCCATGACTGACATTCACGCTGCCCGCGCGCCGGGCCTGATTTTCGATACCCACCTGGAACACTTCGACCGCGATGTGATCGCGGCCTCGCACACTCTGCCTATCCTGGTCGATTTCTGGGCCGACTGGTGCCCACCTTGCCGCGCGCTGACGCCGGTGCTGGAGCGCGTCATTGCGCACCACGGCGGCCGGATTCACATGGCCAAGGTCGAGGTCGACGAGGGCGCCAACATGAAGCTCGCCGGACGCTACGGGCTGCGCGGCTTTCCCACCGTGCTGCTGTTCGTCAGGGGCGAGATCGTCGGGCGGTTTTCCAGCGCCAAGCCTGAGCACTGGGTGCGCGAATTCATTGCCGAGCACACGGACCTTGGCTGAACCGCTGTTGGTATTCGACACCAATGTGGTGCTCGACCTGCTGCATTTCGACGACGCGGCGGCTCGCCCCTTGCTGCATGCGCTGGAAGCCGGGCGCATACGCTGTGTGGTGACGGATGCCACGCTGGAGGAGTGGCGGCGGGTGCTGGCGTATCCGGAATTCGCATTGGAGCCCACACAACAGGCGGCGCTGGTGGCGCGCTATCAGGCGCTGTCGATTAAGGCTGATTCCGCAGGTACGGACGCCGAGTTGCCCCACAAGGGGACTCCGATCCACTACGAACTGAAACCCGTGTGGAGTCGTATGCCGCGCTGCAGCGACCCCGACGACCAGAAGTTCATCGAACTGGCTGCGGCAAGCGGGGCACAGGGCTTGGTCAGCAAGGACCGTGCGGTGCTCAAGATGCGTCGCCGCTGCGCGCCGCTTTTCCGGGTGATGACGCTTGCCGAGGTGGTAGGCCAGCTGGTGCCGGTTGCCGGCGTCGCACATGATATGTCGTCCGGTCTGGGATAATGGCCGCACCCGCCTTGAACTCCTGCAAGGCAACACCATCTTAAGCACGTTCGCTGTCCGGATTTCCCACTGGAGTACCTGATGAAACGTATTGCCCTCTTTCTTGCTACCAACATTGCCATCCTGCTGGTGCTGTCGATCACCATGCGCATTCTTGGGGTCGAGCCTTATCTCAACGAACAGGGGCTGAACCTGACCTCGCTGCTGATTTTTGCCGCGGTGATGGGTTTTGGCGGTTCGTTCATTTCGCTCGCCATTTCCAAGTGGATGGCGAAAAAATCGATGGGCGTGCGGGTGATCGAGACGCCGTCGAACTCGACCGAGTTCTGGCTGGTCGAGACCGTGAAGAAATTTGCAGCCGATGCCGGCATCGGCATGCCCGAGGTCGGGATTTTCGATTCGCCCGAGCCCAACGCCTTCGCCACCGGCATGACCCGCAACAGTTCGCTGGTCGCCGTGTCCTCCGGCCTCTTGCAACAGATGACGCGCCCCGAGGCCGAAGCGGTCATCGGGCATGAGATCGCCCACATCGCCAACGGCGACATGGTCACGCTGACGCTGATCCAGGGCGTGGTGAACACCTTTGTGATCTTCCTGTCGCGCGTCATCGGCCACACCGTCGATCGCGTCGTGTTCAAGACCGAACGCGGCTACGGCCCGGCGTATTACATCACCTCGATCATTGCGCAGGTGGTGCTGGGCATCCTGGCGTCGATCATCGTCATGTGGTTCTCGCGGCAGCGCGAATTCCGCGCCGACCGCGGCGGCGCCAGCCTGGCCGGGGGCGGCGCGATGATCGCCGCGCTGGAGCGCCTGAACAGTCTGCATCCGGCACCGCTGCCGGAGAAAATGGCGGCGTTCGGCATCGCCGGCGGCGGCGCCCACGGGCTGAAGCGCCTGCTCATGACGCACCCGCCGCTGGAAGAGCGCATCGCCGCCCTGCGCGCATTGCAGTAAACCTGAACCCGGCCAGGGAAGGGCTGGACGCCGGACTTGACCCTGGTGTCCTGAGTTGGATATTCGCGACATAAAAACGACGAGACCGCTCCCCCCCTTTGTCGCCGTGCTCGCCGGGTGCCAACCCGGCTGCACTCGGCTTCGCGGCTGAAAACGGTCTCGTCGTTTTTATTGCGCACAGGCAAACTCATGGCTTGCATTCAGTCACGAATTTCCAACTCAGGACACTAGCCGGAGGGCATCCATGCCGATCGACATCGACTCCCCGCTCGTCCGCCGCATCGCGGCGTTTGCGTTCCTGGTCTCCATTTTCGGGCTGACCTTCTGGGTGCTGTCGCCGTTTCTCGCCTCCCTGGCCTGGGCGGGGATACTCGCGTACGCCACCTGGCCTCTGCATCAGTGGCTGCGTGAGCGCCTGCCCGGGCGCGACAACCTCGCCGCGCTGCTGATGACGCTGGCGGTGGCGGCGACCCTGTTGCTGCCGCTGCTGTGGGTGATGTTCATGGTGGTGGAGGATGTGGCGGTGGCCTCGGCTACCCTCAAGCAGCTGGCTACCCACGGCTTGCCGCCGCTGCCTGCCGGCGTGCGCGCGTGGCCGGGCGGGGAATGGATCGCCGCGCAGTACCAGCGCGTCCAGGCCGATCCGGCCTGGGTGCGCGCGCAGATCGATGCCCTGGGGCTCACCGATTTCACTTCGCTGAAGACGCTGGTCGGCGGCGTCGGCCGCAACGCGGCGAAATTCGGCCTGGCGGTGTTCGCGCTGTTCTTCCTGTATCGCCATGGCGACAGCGTGCTGGCGCAGTTTCGCGGGGTGGCCACGCGCTGGCTGGGCGAGGCGGCGCGCGGCTACATCCAGGCGGTCGGCGTGACGGTGCGCGCGGTGGTGTTCGGCATCGTGCTCACCGCGCTGGCGCAGGGGCTGCTCGCCGGGCTCGGTTACTGGGTGGCGGGGGTGTCCGCACCGGCGTTGTGGGGGATGGTCACCGCGCTGGTGTCGCTGATCCCCTTCGTCGGCCCGGTGGTGTGGATCGGGTTGTCGCTGGGCCTGCTGGCGCACGGCGAAACCCAGGCGGCGCTGGGCCTGTTCCTGTGGGGGGCGCTGGTGGTGAGCTGGGTCGACAACCTGATCCGCCCGCTCGTGATCAGCGGGCCGACACGGATTCCCTTCCTGCTGGTGTTCCTGGGGGTGCTCGGCGGCCTCAATGCCTTCGGCCTGATCGGCCTGTTCCTGGGGCCGGTGCTGCTCGCCGTGTCGGTGGCGATCTGGCGCGAATGGCTGGTGCACAAGCGTTTGGGCTGAGCTTGGTGGTATCCTTGCGCTTCTTTCGCCGATGCGCCCATAAAGCCCGAAGACCGGAAATTCTCGCGTCTGGCGCATGCGGACGCGCTGTCTCGATGCCGCTGCCGGCCATGGCAGCTTTTCCCTACGACGACAAGATCCACTCGCAGCCATGAACAACAAAATGACCTACCCCGGTTTCTACCAGGACAAGCACGGCGTCACCATGCTGGCGCGCGTCGTGCTCGACGGCTGGCTGTTCGGCTTCATTCCCGAATCCGAGGACTGCGCCGGCTGGCAGCTGGGGCAGATGCAGGCATTGACGGAAAAAATCGAAGCCGAGTGGGACAAATACGGCAACCTGCCGAGCCGCCTGCCGCCCGGACTGCGCGAGCGCCACACCACCCTGTACCAGATGGCGGTGGATCGCGCGCGTGAAAAGGGCTGGGACCCCGAGCTCGGCGAAGACGAATAAATCCCGGCGGGGATGCCCCTGCCGCCTGCCAACCTGCCTGCCCCTCCCTGATGGAACTCACTCCGCCGCTGCTGCAACTCGCCACCCAGGCGCTCGATCTGGTGCTGGATTTCAAACGTCCGGCCGACGCCGTGCTGTCGGCGTTTTTCCGCGAGCACAAAAAGCTCGGCTCGCATGACCGCGCGTTCGTGGCCGAGGCCGTGTTCGGCGTGCTGCGCCGCTATCGCTATCTGTCGGTGGTGGTGCCGGCGGCCAATCCGCGCACGCTCATCATCGCCTGGCTGATCAAGTCGCGCGGCATGAGCGGCGCGACACTGGAAAAATTCGCCAAGCCCGAACTCGTCGACCACATTCGCAATGCCAAGACCGACGCGCTGCCGCTGGCCGTGGCGGCCGAACTGCCCGACTGGGTCATCGAAAAGCTGCAGCAGTCGATGAGCGACGCCGACATCCTCGCGCTCGGCCGCGCGCTGCAGCAGCCGGCGCCGCTCGACGTGCGGGTGAATGCGCACAAGGCCAGCCGCGACAGCGTGCTGGCGCAATTGCAGGCGGAAGGGCTGGCGGTCGAAGCGACGCCCTATTCGCCCTGGGGCATCCGCTTCAAGGACCATCCGGCGATCAACCGCCATCCGCTGTTTCTCGACGGCAGCCTGGAAGTGCAGGACGAGGGCAGCCAGCTGCTGGCCCTGCTGCTCGGTGCGCGGCGCGGCGAGATGGTGTGCGACTTCTGCGCCGGCGCCGGCGGCAAGACGCTCGCCATCGGCGCCATGATGGCGTCGACCGGGCGCCTGTATGCCTTCGACGTAGCGGAAAAACGGCTCGCCAACCTGAAGCCGCGGCTGGCGCGTTCGGGGCTGTCCAACGTGATGCCGCAATTGATCGCTTCCGAAAACGACACCCGGGTGAAGCGGCTGGCCGGCAAACTCGACCGCGTGCTGGTCGATGCGCCGTGCTCCGGACTGGGCACGCTGCGCCGCAACCCCGACCTGAAATTTCGCCAGTCGCCCGAGTCCGTGGTAGAGCTGACGCAGAAACAGGCTGCCATCCTGCGCGCGGCCGCGAAACTGCTGAAGCCCGGTGGCCGCCTGGTGTATGCCACCTGCAGCCTGCTGCCGGAAGAAAATGAGGCCATCGTCGAGGCGCTGCTGGCGGAAGGCGGCTTCAGCCTGCTGCCGGTGAACGAGTTGCTGGCGCAGAACAGGATTCCGCTCGACACCGGCGCCATGCTGAAGCTGTCGCCTGCCGTGCATGGGACGGACGGCTTTTTTGCCGCCGTCCTGGTCAAGAACGCCAATTGACCCGTGCGGGCTTTGCCGCTATCTATACGGCGTTTCCTTCCGGTTGGCTTGATGACCTGACATGACTGCAGCGCCGCTCCATCCCGACACGCTCGGCACGCTGTGCGGCCTGTTCCGCGCACGCGTCGCGGCGACGCCGGACCAGGTTGCCTACCGCCAGTTCGACGAGGTGCGCGGCACCTGGATCAGCTTCACCTGGACGCAGGTGGCGGCCGAGGTGGCACGCTGGCAGGCCGCCCTGGCGAAGGAGGGACTGGCCCCCGGCGACCGTGTGGCGGTGATGCTGAAAAACAGCGTCGAATGGGTGATCTTCGACCAGGCCGCGCTGGCGCTGGGCCTGGTGACGGTGCCCCTGTATCTCGACGACCGCCCCGACAGCGCGGCCTATATCCTTGACCATGCCGACGCCAGGCTGCTGCTGGTCGAAGGCAAATTCCAGCACAAGAAGCTGGCCGAAATCGCCGGCTCGGCCAAGAGCCTGCAACGCATCGTCAGCCTGGTCGCGCCGGACAACGGCCTGGCGGACTGGAGTCCGCGCTTCGTGGTGGCCACCGACTGGCTGGCCGCCGCGGTCGGCACACCGCTTCCGGAGCGCGCGCTTTCTGCCGACCTGCTGGCCAGCATCGTCTACACCTCGGGCACCACCGGGCGACCCAAGGGCGTGATGCTGACGCACGAAAACCTGCTGTGGAACGCGTTCTATGCGTCGCAGTGCGCCGATTTCGGGCCGCACGAAGTGTTCCTCTCCTTTCTGCCGCTTTCCCATACGCTGGAGCGCACCGGCGGTTACTACCTGCCGATGCTGCTCGGTGCCGAAGTCGCCTATGCGCGCTCGATCGCCCAGCTGGCGCAGGATCTGCAGGCCATTCGCCCCACCGTGCTGATCTCGGTGCCGCGCATCTACGAACGCGTTTACGGCCGCATCCAGGACGGGCTGGCGAAGAAAGGCCTGCTCGCCCGGTTGCTGTTCAAGCTGGCGGTGCGGGTGGGCTGGCGGCGCTTCGAGCGTGAGCAGGGGCGGGCGGGCTGGCACCCCGAGCTGCTGCTGTGGCCGCTGCTGCACAAACTGGTGGCGGGGAATGTCACGCAGAAACTGGGCGGGCGGCTGCGGCTGGCGATTTCCGGCGGCGCGGCGCTGTCGCCCGAGATTGCGCAGGTCTTCATCGGGCTGGGCGTGCCGATCTACCAGGGCTACGGTCTCACCGAAACCGGCCCGGTGGTGTGCGTGAACCGCCCCGATTCCAACGTGCCCGCCAGCATCGGCCAGCCCATGCCCGGCGTCGAGGTGAAGATCGGCGACAACGACGAGCTGCTCACGCGCAGCCGCTGCGTGATGCGCGGCTACTGGAAGGACGAGGCCGCCACCCGCGCCATGATCGATGCCGAGGGCTGGCTGCACAGCGGCGACCAGGCGAGCGTCGATGCCCACGGTCATTACGCGATCATCGGGCGCATCAAGGACATCATCGTGCTGAACAATGGCGAGAAGGTGCCCCCTACCGAAATGGAATCCACCCTCCTGCTCGATCCGCTGTTCGATCAGGTGATGATCGTGGGCGAAGGCAAGCCCTTTCTGGCTGCGCTGACCGTGCTGAACGAGGAGCACTGGCAGGCGTTTGCCGCCAGCCTCCATGTCGATCCGCGCCAGCCCGCGGCATTGCGCGACCCCAGGGTGGTGAAGGCGCTCACCCAGCGCGTGGCGCATCATCTCAGGCATTTCCCGGGCTATGCCCAGATCCGTCGCCTGCATCTGGAACTCAAGCCGTGGACGGTGGACGAGGGCCTCCTCACCCCCACCCTCAAGGTCAGGCGCAACCAGGTGCTCGACCGCTATCGCGCGGTGGTCGAGGCCATGTATGCTGATTTCGCGCGCGGATAATTCCAATACTCAACGGAGAACTTGTATGTCGCATCGTATTCATCGCCTGGCCGCAGGCCTGGCCCTGGCCGGCTGTGCCGGTTTTTCGCACGCCGCAGGCTTTGCCCTGATCGAACAGAACGCCAGCGGCCTGGGCAACGCCTACGCCGGTGCCGCCGCCGTGGCGCAGGACGCCAGCACCGTGTTCTTCAACCCCGCGGGCATGACGCAGCTGCCTGACCGGCAGCTTGTGGTGGCGGGGCATCTAATCAAAGCCAAGGCCGAGTTTTCGGGAACGGTGACCCCCGCCATCGGCGGCGGGGACGGGGGGGATGCCGGCGGCTTGGCCGTCGTGCCCAATGCCTATTTTGCGTTTCGGCTGACGCCGCAGGTGCATCTGGGACTTGGCTTGAACAGCCCGTTCGGCCTCAAGACCGAATACGACTCCAACTGGATCGGCCGCTACCAGGCCATCAAGTCGGAAGTGAAAACCATCAACATCAATCCGTCCATCGCCTACAAGTTCAGAGAGACCCTGTCGCTCGGCGCGGGACTCAACCTCCAGTGGGTCGAGGCAACGCTGACCCACCGGCAGCCGCTCCCCGCGCCCGTCCCGCTGGTCACCATCAAGGGGGACGATTACGGCTGGGGCTACAACCTGGGCGCGCTGTGGCAGCTCACCCCCGCCACCCGCCTGGGCTTGTCCTACCGTTCCGAAGTGGACTACACGCTGGAAGGCACGTCCAGCGCGTCCGACCCCGTGGTGGGCGCGCTCAACGGCCCGGTGACCGCGGCAGTCACCCTGCCGGACAGCGCATCGCTGAGCCTTTTCCACAAGCTGTCCCCCAGATGGGATCTGCTGGCCGACGTGACCTGGACCGGCTGGAGCGATTTCGACGATCTGCCCATCCGTGGCACCGTCAACAAGACTACGGTCGAGAACTGGGAGGACATCCTGCGCTATTCGCTGGGCGCGACCTGGCACATGAGCGACCAATTGAGCCTGCGCGGCGGCGTCGCGTACGACGAAGCGCCGGTGTCGGATGTTTACCGCACCCCCCGCATCCCCGATGGCGCGCGCACCTGGGTGGCCGTCGGCGGCCAGTACCGGCTGTCGCGGCAGAGCGTGCTCGATTTCGGCTATGCGCACCTGTTCGTCAATTCCCCGGGTTTGCAGAGCGTCGATAACGGCACGACGCTCAACGGCAGCTATGACGCCTCGGTCGACATTCTCTCCGCGCAACTCACGCTGAACTTCTAGCCCGGGCAGCCGAAGCGGGTCTGATCGTGCAATGTCGGGTTGCGCTGCCGCGGCGGCTGTCCTATGAAAGAATTTTCCGTTCGGCATCTGCCAGGCGATCAGGCGAAGCTTTCAAGGCCTCCGGGATCGAAATTCCCTTTCCGCAGTGGGTGGCTCTCCGGGCCCGGGCGCTGGCCAAATCGCGAATAATCCTTGATTTTCATGGGGTTTATCCGTACATTACTGGACGATATTGTCCTTTTTCAGGAAATTTGAAATGCAATTAGGTTTATTGGTTTTACCCTGGTGGGGGTATGTGCTGGCGGCCCTGGGCCTGACCCACATCACCATCGCCGCCGTCACCATTTTTCTGCACCGCTCGCAGGCGCACCGCGCCGTCGATCTGCACCCTGTCGTCAGCCATTTCTTCCGTTTCTGGCTGTGGCTCACCTCCGGCATGGTCACCAAGGAATGGGTCTCCATCCACCGCAAGCACCACGCCAAGTGCGAAACCGCCGAAGACCCGCACAGCCCGCAGACGCGCGGCATCAAGAAGGTTTTCTGGGAAGGTTCCGAACTGTATCGCGCCGAGGCCAAAGTGGCCGAGACACTGGAAAAATACGGCCACGGCACGCCCGACGACTGGATGGAACGCAACGTCTACAGCCGTCACTCGGCCGCTGGCATCTGGCTGATGATGGCGATCGACCTCGCCCTGTTCGGCCCCATCGGCCTGACCATCTGGGCTGTGCAAATGGCCTGGATTCCGGTCACCGCCGCCGGCATCATCAACGGCATCGGCCACTACTGGGGCTATCGCAATTTCGCCAGCGAGGATGCCAGCACCAATATCCTGCCGTGGGGCATCCTCATCGGCGGCGAAGAACTGCACAACAACCATCACGCCTACGGCACCTCGGCGCGGCTATCGAATAAGTGGTACGAGTTCGACATCGGCTGGATGTACATCAAGCTGATGTCCTATGTCGGCCTTGCCACCATCCGCAAGCTGGCGCCGACGGTGAAATGGCAGCCGGCCAAGCCGCTGTGCGACCTCGACACCCTGCAAGCCGTCATCACCCATCGCTACGACGTGATGACGCGCTTCGTGAAAAGCGTGCGCGCAGACAGCAAGGCCGAGATCGCCAAGCTGAAGGCCGGGGCGAACCTGCCGCAGAACTGGAATTTCGACAGCTTCCGCCGCTGGCTGCACAAGGAGCCAGCCGAGCTGGCTGCGGCTGACAAGGCCGCGCTCGAGACCCTCTTGGGTAAGAGTGAGCGCCTGCAAACCGTCTATCGCATGCGCCAGGAACTGGCCGCCATCTGGGGCCGTTCCACCGCCAGCCGCGAGCAGCTGCTGGAGCAGTTGCAGGCTTGGTGCAAGCGCGCCGAAGAGAGCGGCATCCAGTCGCTGCAGCAGTTCTCGGTGCGCCTGCGCAGCTACGCTTAAGATCGGACGGCAACCTTCGGGTTGCCCTCATCGACAGGCAATAAAAAAACCCGCCATCTGGCGGGGCTGTATTAAAAGAAAACCCGCCGGTTGGCGGGTTTTTCTTTTTGGAGCAAGCCGGATTACTTCAGCTTGGTTTCCTTGTACATCACATGCTTGCGAGCCTTGGGATCGAACTTGCTGATCTCCATCTTCTCGGGCATGGTCTTCTTGTTCTTGGTGGTGGTGTAGAAGTGTCCGGTGCCCGCAGTGGACTCCAGCTTGATCTTTTCGCGTCCGCCTTTAGCCATGGTGCGTCTCCTTAAACCGCTTCGCCGCGGGCGCGCAGGTCGGCCAGAACGGAATCAATGCCGTTCTTGTCGATGGTGCGCAGGGCAGCCGTGGACAAACGCAGACGAATCCAGCGGTTTTCGCTCTCGACCCAGAACCGGCGGTACTGCAGGTTGGGCAGAAAACGACGCTTGGTTCTATTGTTGGCGTGGGAAACGTTGTTTCCGACCATGGGCTTCTTGCCCGTAACGACACATACGCGAGCCATGACGCTGCTCCAAAATTGAGGGTTAACCAGTGAGGGTTAACGATAGGGGTTAACCCGAGAACCGCGATTTATATCACAGCTTGCGAGCGTGAGGCAAGCTGACCCATTTCAAACCCCCAAATCCCGCAGCCGGTTTTTCCTTGCCGAATACCTGGATTGCCTGCGGCCCGATTTCGCGATGCCTTTGATTTTAAGATGGAATTTGCTCAACGTTCAGAGTTGGCCGGATTCCATGAACGACAGCGAGGAGGCGCCTGCGACAATGAAATGGTCGAGCACGCGCACGTCCACCAGCGCCAGCGCATCCGTCAGTTTACGGGTGAGGAGGCGGTCGGCCTGGCTGGGTTCCGCCACGCCGCTGGGGTGATTGTGCGCCAGAATCAGCGCGGCGGCATTGTGCGCCAGCGCGCGCTTGATGATTTCGCGTGGATAGACGCTGGTTTGGGTCAGCGTGCCGCGAAACAGCTCCTCCACGGCGATCACCCGGTTCTGCGCGTCGAGAAACACGCAGCAGAACACTTCGTACTCCTTGCCGCGCAGGATCAGCCGCAGGTAGTCGCGTACGGAGGTGGGGGAGGTCAGCGCGTCGCCCGCCTGCATGTCCTCGGCCAGCGTGCGCCGCGCCATTTCCATCACCGCCTGCAATTGCGCGTATTTGGCTTCGCCCACCCCGGGCGCGGCGCAGGCGGCTTTCTGGTCGGCACGGCACAGCCCGCCCAGTCCGCCGAAGCGCTCGATCAGCTCGCGGCCCAGATCGACCGCGCTCTTGCCTGTCATGCCGGTGCGCAGGAACACCGCGACCAGTTCGGCGTCGGATAGCACGCACGCCCCCTGCTTCAGCAGCTTCTCGCGCGGACGCGCGTCCTCCGGCCAGTCGCGGATCGCCATGCCTGCTTACCTCCCGTAGAATGTCGCCATTATTCATGGAAAGTGCGCCGGGATCGAACCGTGTCGCTTGCAAACAAAAAAATCATCTTGGGGGTGACCGGCGGAATCGCGGCCTACAAGGCGGCGGAGCTGTGCCGCCTGCTGGTCAAGGCCGGGGCCGAGGTGCGGGTGGTGATGACCGCCGCCGCGCAGCAGTTCGTCGCCCCGCTGACCTTCCAGGCGCTGTCCGGCAAGCCGGTGCTGGCTTCCCTGTGGGAGGCCGCCAGCGGCGATGGCATGGAGCACATCCACCTGTCGCGCGATGCCGACCTGTTGCTGGTGGCGCCGGCCTCGGCCGATTTCCTGGCCAGGCTCGTCCACGGCCGCGCCGACGATCTGCTGTCGACCCTGTGTCTCGCACGTACCTGCACGCTGGCCGTCGCCCCCGCGATGAACCGCGAGATGTGGGCCGCCGCGCCGACCCAACGCAACCTGGCGCAGTTGCGCGCAGACGGCGTGCAGCTGCTGGGGCCGGCCGTGGGAGAGCAGGCCTGCGGCGAAACCGGCCTCGGGCGGATGCTGGAGCCGGCCGAGGTTGTGGCTGCCCTGCCCGGGCTGCTGGGCGCCGGCCTGCTGGCGGGCAAGCGGGTATTGATCACCGCCGGGCCGACCTTCGAGGCGATCGATCCGGTGCGCGGGCTGACCAACCGCAGTTCCGGCAAGATGGGCTACGCGGTGGCGCAGGCGGCACGCGAGGCGGGCGCCGAAGTGTGCCTGGTGTCGGGGCCGACCTGCCTCGCCGTACCGGCAGGGGTGCGCCGCATCGACGTGCAAAGCGCGGCCGAGATGCGCGATGCGGTGCTGCGGGAATTGCCGAGCGACGTGTTCATTGCGGTGGCGGCAGTGGCCGATTACAGGGTGGATGCCGCCGCGCCGCAGAAAATCAAGAAAAGCGACGCCGGGCTGACCCTGAATCTGGTCGCCAACCCCGACATCCTGGCCGAGGTGGCCGCCTTGCCGAATGCCCCGTTTTGCGTGGGATTCGCCGCCGAGACCGAGCGCCTGGCCGAGCATGCCGAAGCCAAGCGCCGGCGCAAGCACCTGCCGCTTCTGGTCGGCAATCTGGCGCAGGACACGCTCGGGCAGGACACGGCCGAACTGGTGCTGTTCGACGACCGGGGGGCCCACCCCTTGCCGCGCGCCGACAAGCTCACCCAGGCGCGACACCTGATCCGCCACCTTGCAAGCTTCCTCAACTGACGGAATCCCGACGAAAATGAAAATGGATGTGAAGATTCTCGACACCCGCCTGCGCGACCAACTGCCGCATTACGCCACGCCGGGCGCTGCCGGGCTCGACCTGCGCGCCTGCATCGATGGTCCGATCGTACTGGCGCCGGGCGAAACCCGGCTGATCCCGACGGGCATGGCCATCCACCTGGCCGACCCCGGCTATGCCGCGCTGATCCTGCCGCGCTCGGGGCTGGGTCACAAACACGGCATCGTGCTGGGCAACCTGGTGGGGCTGATCGATTCGGATTATCAGGGCCAGCTCATGGTGTCCGCCTGGAACCGCGGGCAGCAGGCGTTCGAGCTCACGCCGCTGGAGCGTCTGGCGCAGCTCGTCATCGTGCCGGTGATGCAGGCGCAATTCAACGTGGTGGAGGACTTCGAAACCAGCCAGCGCGGCGAGGGCGGCTTCGGCAGCACCGGCCGCCAGTAGTGTCGGGGTTCTTTACACCTGGATGACCGACGCACCCGACAGGCCAGCCTGCCGGGTGCGCTGATATTGGGGCATGGATCTTGCTCTATTAGTGCCATGCCGGCAGGAACCCGGAAGCGAATCGGGCGCCTGCCATGCGGAGATCATAAACATAAGAGGTTGACTGGCGCACTTTCATGCACCACACGTCCATATTGCGATTCGGCCTGTTTCTCGCCTCAGCCCTAGTGCTGCTGGCGGGCTTGGTCATGTTCGCGATTTACCAATCGCGTCCGCAAGCGCTGCCGGTGCCGGAAGAGCTGGACAAGCCGGTGATGGCGACGCAGATCGAGTTTCTGGCCGATGCCATGCAGGGCAGCTCGGCGCGGATTGCCGCCCACCCGCAGACGCTGGCGTGTTTCGCCACCGCCTCGCCGGAGGTGTGTCAGGCGCAGGCTGCCAACCTGCACGCGCTGAATCAGGATGCCACCGTGCTGTTCGCCACCGACGGCCAGCGCCAGTTGCTTCCGGGTTTCCTGCCGGGCGACACCCGGCGCTTGTTGAGCAGTGCCGGGCGCGGCGGCACCGGGGCGATGGCCGCCGCCACCTTCAATCTGTCCGTGTCGCATCCGGTGGTGGGCAGCGATGGCAAGCGGCTGGGTTACGTCATTGTCGAGCAGAGCGTGCCGCAACTGCAGGCCCTGTTCGATACCCTGCCGCTGCCGGACGCCGCGGCCTATGCCGAATTGCAGCAAAGCCAGGCGAACGAAGCGTCGGTGGTGCTGATGCGGCGCGGCAACCAGGCGGTCAAGCGCAATGCCCAGCCCACCCTGATCGAACTGGCCGGCACGCCGTGGCGGATCGCCGTGTGGCGTCCCGTCACGACGGTGGCTGAAAGCGCGGCGCTTTACGTGCTGGGCTGGCTGGTGGCCAGCCTGGTGATCGCGATCATGGTGCTGTCGTTCACGCTGGCGGTGCGCAACCGGGTCACCGACAACCTGCATGTGATGGTGAAACTGACCAACGATGTGCGCCAGCAGCGCCTGCGTGCCGATTATCCGGTCAGCCTGGCGGAGTTCCAGAGCCCGCTCGAGACCATGCTGAAACTCGGCAAGGTGATGCTGGGGCGGCAAAAAGAGGTGACCTCCCTGGCGCGGCTCGACCACCTGTCGCAGGTCAACAACCGGCGCAGCTTCGATGAAAAGCAGAAGGAACTGTTCGCCACCCTGAAGGACGGCTGGTCCCACAGCCTGCTGATTCTCGACATCGACAACTTCAAGCAGGTCAACGACACCTTCGGCCACGAAGCCGGCGACCAGCTCATCATCAAGTTCGGCAATGCGCTGAAGCATTGCCTGCGCAACAGCGATTTCATCGCGCGCCTGGGCGGCGACGAATTCTGCGTATTGTTTCCCTACACGCCGCTGGATCGGGGGCTGGAACTCGCCGAACGCCTGCGCGCCAACATGCCGGAAAGCGTCGAACTGATTCCCGGCGTGACGCAGAAACTGTCCTGGAGCGGCGGCCTGTCCGAATACAGCCGCGACGACAAGGAAGAAAACGAAGCCTTGGCGCGCGCCGACGCGGCGCTGCTGGAAGCCAAGCGCGGCGGCCGCAATGCCACCCGGATCAGGGCTGCCGCCTGAATCCGGCGATCAGCAGTCCGACGCCGAGGACTCCCCACACCCCTAGCACCGGCGCGTTGCCCCAGCGCACGTAGGGCGTGCTGCCGGCATAGCCCTGGATCGAGCCGGCCAGACGGCCCGTCGTAAACAGCGGCAGGCTGGCCAGCATCCGGCCCTTCGCATCGATGATCGCGGTGACCCCGGTGTTGGTCGCGCGCAGCATCATGCGCCCGGTTTCCAGCGCGCGCATCTGCGACATCTGCGCGTGCTGCCAGGGCGCGAACGAATCGCCGAACCACGCCAGATTGCTCACGTTCACCAGCACGCTCGCAGCCGGCAACTGGCGGATGATTTCCTCGCCGAAGGCATCCTCGTAGCAGATGTTGGCCGCCACCCGCTGGCCGCCGATGGCGAGCGGCTGCTGGTCGGCGCCGCCGCGCGCGAAGTCCGACAGCGGAATGTGCAGCACCTCGATCACCCAGCCCCACACCGCCTTCAGCGGAATGTATTCGCCGAACGGCACCAGATGCACCTTGTGGTAGCGCTGGCCGGGTGCGCTGCCGAAGCTGATCACGCTGTTGTAGTAATCGCTGTAGGGCGAGCCGGTGGGCAGACCCGTCAGCACATCGCCGCCGTTTTGCCGGCCGAGTGAAATCAAGCCATCGCGATACACGTCGGGAAGGTCGACCTCGAACAGCGGCAGCGCGGTTTCCGGCAGCACGATCAGCTGTGCGGGCGAGGCCGCCGCCATGCGCGCGTAGCCTTCCAGTGTGGCCTGCGTTTTCTCCGGCCGCCACTTCATGTCCTGCGGGATGTTGCCCTGCAGCAGCGCGACCGTGGTCGGCGCGCCGTCCGGCGTCGTCCACTCGATGCCGCGCAAGGCCTGGCCGCCGACGCCCAGCGCCACGACCGCCGCCGCGGCCCAGGCGCGCTGCGCCAGCCGGCCGCGCGCCGTCACGCTCCATGCCAGCAGGGCTGCGATCAGCGCCAGCAGGAACGACACGCCATACACGCCGACCAGCGGCGCATAGCCCGCCAGCGGACCGTCCGGCACCTGCGAATAGCCCGCCACCAGCCATGGGAAGCCGGTGAACAGCCAGCCGCGCACCCATTCCGTCACTCCCCACAGAAGCGGGATCAACAGCAGCAGGCGCAGCGTGGCCGGGACCGGCCAGCGCGCCTGCAGCGCGCCGACCGCAGCCGGAAACAGCGCCAGCACCGCGCAAAAGAGGAAGGTTGCAAGCGCCGCCAGCCACGCCGCCATGCCGCCGTACACCGACAGGCTGACGAACACCCAGCTCACGCCGGCAATGAAAAATCCCAGTCCCCACACCAGGCCAATGAGAAATCCGGCGCGCAGTGAAGCCGTGCGCGCCAGCAGCGAAAACAGCACGGCAAGGCTCAACATCGGCAAGGGCCAGACGCCGAGCGGGGCGAAGCCCGCGACGGCCAGCGTGCCGGCAAGCAGGCCGAGCAGCAACACGGGGAAAGATACGCGAGGCATGGCGGTGGATTTAGCCGCCAGGGATGACAAGGCTTGGCTCAACGCGGTGCTTCAAAATCGATATGGCCGTCGATCAGCGTGTAGCGCACCCGACCCTGCATCGGATGATTGAGGAAGGGCGTGTTGTCGCCCTGGCTGGCCAGCGTTCTCGAGGTGACGACCCATTCCGCCGTCTCGTCGAAAATGCAGATGTCGGCGCAGCTGCCGACCGCCAGGGTGCCGCCAGGCACGCCCAGGATCTGCGCGGGTTTCCACGAAATCAGGTCGATCGCCTGCAACAGCGGCACCTCCATTTCGCGTGCCCATTTCAGCGTCAGCGGCAGCAGCAGTTCGACCCCGGAGGCGCCCGCGGCCGATTCGCCGAACGGCACCTGCTTCACGTCCTCGTCGACCGGTGTGTGATCGGAACACAGCGCATCGATGGAGCCGTCGCGCAGCGCCTCGCGGATGGCGTCGCGGTCGCGCAGGCTCCGAAGCGGCGGCACCAGATGCAGGTGCGAGTCGAAGCTGACGAGATCGTTCTCCGACAGGTGGACGTGGGTGCTGGCGACGTCGCAGGTGACCGCCAGGCCCTGCGCCTTGGCCGCACGTACCATGGCGATGCCGTCGCGCGTCGACAGCCGTGCAATGTGGACGCGGGCGCCGGTCTCGCGCGCCAGTTGCAGTATCGTCGCCAGCGCGACCGTCTCGGCCAGCGCCGGAATGCCGGGCAGTCCCAGCCGCGTGGCGACGGCGCCGTCATGCGCCACCCCGCCCTTCGCCAGCGACACGTCCTGCGGCCGCAGCCACAGGCTGAAGCTGAAGGTGGCGGCGTATTCCATCGCGCGCAGCAGCACCTGGGTGTCGGTCATCGGCGCATCGGCCTGGGTAAAGGCGCGGCAGCCGGCTTCGGTCAGCTCGGCCATCTCGGTCAGCATCTGGCCTTCGAGCTTTTGCGTCATCGCGCCGATCGGATAGACGCGCGGTCCCGGCAGGTTCCTGGCGCGGAATTTCAGCATCTCCACCAGCCCCGGCTCGTCCAGCGGCGGGTCGGTGTCGGGCGGGCAGGCGAGCGAGGTGATGCCACCGGCGGCGGCGGCGAGCATTTCGGACTCCAGCGTGGCCCGGTATTCGAAGCCGGGCTCGCGCAGCCGCACCGACAGGTCGACCAGGCCGGGGCAGACGATGAGGCCCGTGGCGTCGAGGGTGCGGTTGGCGTGGAAGTCGGCCGGCGCGTGGCCGTTGCCGACAATTTTGCCCGCAGCGACATAAATGTCTGCCACTTCGTCGCGCGCGCTCATCGGGTCGATCACGCGCCCGTTTTTGATATGGATTTTCATGCGTTCCCCGTCCCCGCCAGCAAGGCCATCACCGCCATCCGCACCGCAATGCCGTAGGTCACCTGCGGCAGGATCACCGACTGCGGGCCGTCGGCGACTTCCGAGTCGATCTCCACGCCGCGATTCATCGGGCCGGGGTGCATCACGATCGCGTCCGGTTTGGCGAGTGCGAGTTTCTCCGGCGTCAGGCCGAAAAACTTGAAATATTCCTGTGCGCTGGGCAGCAGCGCGCCTTTCATGCGCTCGTTCTGCAGGCGCAGCATGATGATCACGTCGCAGCCGGCGAGACCCGCTTCCATGTCGTGGAACACCCTGACGCCCATCTGCTCGACCCCGGTGGGGAGCAGTGTCTTCGGTCCGATCACGCGCACTTCCGGCACCCCCAGCGTGGTCAGCGCATGGATCTGCGAGCGCGCCACGCGCGAATGCAGCACGTCGCCGACGATTGCCACCGTCAGGTTGTGGAACTCGCCCTTGAAGCGGCGGATGGTGAACATGTCCAAGAGGCCCTGGGTCGGGTGCGCGTGACGGCCGTCGCCGGCGTTGATCACCGAGATGTGCGGCGCCACGTGGCGTGCGATGAAGTGCGCCGCGCCCGACTGCGAATGGCGCACGATGAACATGTCGGCGTGCATCGCGGCGAGGTTGTCGACGGTGTCGAGGATCGCCTCGCCCTTGGTCTGGCTGGAGGTGGCGATGTTGAGGTTGACGACGTCGGCGGACAGGCGTTTGGCGGCGATTTCGAAGGTGGTGCGGGTGCGCGTCGACGGCTCGAAGAACAGGTTGAAGATCGACTTGCCGCGCAGGATCGGGACTTTCTTCACCTCGCGCTCGCCGACGTCCATGAAGGATTCGGCGGTATCGAGAATCTGCATCAGGATCGCGCGCGGCAGGCCGTCGAGCGTGAGCAGGTGGCGCAGCCTGCCGTCTTCAGTGAGTTGTGGGTTCATGCGAGGCTGAGGGTCAGGTGGCCGTCGTCGAGGCGGGACAGATTGACGTTTTGATGGGCGGGCACGTCGAGTTCGAGCCCGGTGAAATCGGGGCGGATCGGCAGTTCGCGGCCACCGCGGTCGACCAGCACCGCCAGCCGGATCGACGCCGGGCGGCCGTAGTCGAACAGCTCGTTCATCGCCGCGCGCACTGTGCGCCCGCTGTGCAGCACGTCGTCGACCAGCAGGATGTCGCGGCCTTCCAGGTCGAACGGCAGGTTGGACGGCTTCACCTGCGGGTGCAGGCCGATGCGCGAAAAGTCGTCGCGGTAGAACGAGATGTCGAGCGTGCCGAGCGGCAGGCTGCATTTCAGCATCGCGTGCAGGCGCTCGGCCACCCACACCCCGCCGGTGTGGATGCCGACGATGACGGTGTCGGGCGTGATCGTGGGGGCGATGGCGCCGGCCAGTCGCACAATCAGCGGGTCGACGTCAGGCAATGAGGCGGGCATCGAAAAATCCTTGCAGTATCAGTTGGGCGGCGACGGCGTCTGCCAGCGCCTTGTTCTTCTTGCCGTGGATGCCGCGCTCGTGCAATTCGGACTCGGCCGCGGTGCTGGTGTGGCGCTCGTCCACCAGAAACACGGGCAGCTTGAAGCGCGATTCTAATTTGCGCGCGAAGTTTTTGGCCACCCGCGTCATTTCGTGCTCGCGGCCGTTGGCGTGGGTGGGCAGTCCCAGCACCAGCAGCGCCGGCTGCCATTCGGCGACCAGCCTGGCGATGGCGGCGATCCGCTCATCGTTGGAGCCGGCCTGGATGACGGAAAGCGGATGCGCGATTCCGATCGACAGTTCGCCCGAGGCAACGCCGGTGCGCTTCAGGCCGAGGTCGAAGGCCAGCACCGTGCCGTGGGTCGATTCCGGATTCAACCTAGAAACCGCGGTTGGACGCGCCCGATGGTGCGTCCGGGCGGGTGGTTGCCGCGAAGCGAGGAGGCGGCAGGCCGGGGCCTGCAACGACGAGCGACAAAGGCAGGCGCGCGACCGGGTGTGCCAGCGGGTGCGTAGCGGAGTCACCTGTTCGGTGTACACGATCGAAGGCAGAAAAATCCTTGTTCATTAAGTATTCAACGAGGTTTCAAGCGGTCAACTGCGGTTTCTAGGTTCAGGCGTGTCCGGCTTCGTCAGACAGGCTGGCGAAGTCGATGCCCAGGAGCTTCATCGCCGCAGGCAGGCGTTCTTCCGGCGCCAGGTCGAAAATCACCTGCGGGTCGGCCGCCACCGACAGCCAGGCGTTCTGCTTGATTTCATCTTCCAGCTGGCCGGCCGCCCAGCCCGCGTAGCCCAGCGACACCATGAACTTGTCCGGTCCGGCGCCCTGGCTCACCGCTTCCAGCACGTCCTTCGAGGTGGTGAGGCTGACCGCCTCGTTGACGGTGAGGGTGGAACTGAAGGTTTGCGGCGGCGTGTGCAGCACAAAGCCGCGCTCGGTCTGCACCGGGCCGCCGAAATAGACGGTTTTCTGTTGCAGGCGTTCGGGCAGGGACAGCCCGATCTGTTCGAACAGCGTCGACAGATCGAGGTCAATCGGCCGGTTGACCACCACCCCCAGGGCGCCCTGCTCGCTGTGATCGCAGATGTAGGTCAGCGTGCCGTTGAAATTGGGATCGACCATGCCCGGCATGGCGATCAGAAAATGGTGGGTGAGGTTGACGGTATCCATGTTTGCCCTCCCATTGTAATCTGCCTCAAATCAAGCAAACACCCCTTTCTGTGCCTCCTCTCACACTATAGCGGCCAGCCGTCCCCGTGTCTGAAGACCCTGCCCAGGCCGCGATATGCGCGACCTGGATCGCGCCGCCGCAGTGATGGCTGGAATTGGGCGAGCCCGAGCTAGCCGGCATCTGGCCGGCAAAGCGGGGGCCGGGTGGCCAGCCCGGCGAGATAGCAGTCGAGCAGCGGCCCCGCGCACGCGGCGAGATCGTAGTTTTGCGGATTCAGCACCCATTCGTGCATCAGGCCCACCATGTAGGCGTGCATGCCTTGCGTGGCGAGGAAGGTATCGGTGGTGGGCGGCAATTGCCCGCAAGCGACCGCCTGGTTGAAAAGCTGCTGCACCCGCGACAGGCAGGCCGCGCGATCGGCATCGTTCTTCGCCACCACCGGCGCCAGTTCCTCGGTAAATTCGCATTTATGGAAGATGACGTCGAACATCGCCTGCGTGTCGGCATGCTGGGCCAGCCGGGTGAGCGCCATCAGCGCAAGCTGCCTCACCGTCGCGAGCGGGTCGCGCTGCACGCTCTGGCTGGCCTCGGCCAGCAGCGCTTCCACCGGCAGGGTGCCGCGTTCGCACACAGCCTGGAATAGTTCGGCCTTGTCCTTGAAATGCCAGTAGATCGCGCCGCGCGTCACCCCGGCGCGTTCGGCGACATCGGAGAGCCGTGTATGGGCGACGCCGCGTTCGCGAAAAACCTGAAGTGCGGCGACGAGCAGGGATTCGCGGGTGGCGCGTGCTTCTTCACGGGTTTTTTTGACCATGGGTGCGATTGTCCAATAAAGTGTCTCATCCGGCAATTTACATTCATGTATGTATGCTTATATCATGGCCGGGCACAATACTTTTCAGGGGGCAGCACCATGCACCGATCGTCACGGATAGTTGCTTTGAGTTTGGGCGCGTTGCTCGCCGCGTGCGGGCAACAGGAGGCGGCGCAGCCGGGGGGCGGGATGCCGCCGCCGGCGCAGGTGACGGTGGAGACAGTCGTCACGCAAACGGTGCCGATCAGCTTTGAATATGTCGGCCGGCTGGAAGCCTCGCGCGAGGTGGAGATCCGTCCGCGCGTCTCCGCCATCATCGAGCGCCGCCATTTCGAGGAGGGGGCGCCGGTGAAGGCCGGTGCGCTGTTGTACAAGCTCGATGGCGCGAGCCTGGCCGCGCAGGTACGCGCGGCGGGCGCCGAGCTCGCCAACCGCCAGGCGCTGCAGGCAGAAGCGAAGCTGGAACTGGACCGCAACCGCACGCTCGCGGCGCAGGGCTTTGTGAGTGCGCGCGCACTCGACGTCACGCAAACCGCACTCGCCGTCACCGAGGCTGGCGTGCGCGCGGCCGAGGCGAATCTTGCCGATGCGCGCATCAATCTGGGCTACGCCGACATCCGCGCGCCGCTTGCCGGCGTGATGGGACGGGCGCTGCAGGTGGAAGGTGCGCTGGTGAGCCCCGGCGGCCCGGCGCTCACCACGCTGGCGCAGATCGCCCCCATCTATGCGCGTTTTTCGATCGGCGAGGACGCGCGGCTGGCGCTGGAGAAACAACTCGCCGAAGGCACCCTCGAGCAGGGCCGGCAGCGCGTCGGTCTGGTGCTCGCCGACGGCACGCGCATCGACGCCAGCGGCAAACTCAACTTCAGCGATTACAAGGCGAACCCGCAAACCGGCGCCTTCGACATGCGCGCCGAATTCGCCAATGCCGACGGCAAGCTGAAGCCCGGCCAGTTCGTACGCGTGATCGTCGAGGGCGGCCAGCTGCCCGACGCGGTCAGCGTGCCGCAGCCCGCTGTGCAGGACGGCCCGGCCGGCAAGTTCGTCTATGTCGCCACGCCAAGCCCAGCCAAGCCCGGACAAGCCGGGGGGGGCGACAAGGGCATGACCGTCGCGCTGCCGCATCCGGTCGAGGTCGGCGCCTGGATCGGCGGCGGAGAGCCGGGCAAGGGCGCGGGGCGCTGGGTCATCAAAAGCGGCTTGAAGCCCGGCGACAAGGTCGTGGTCGACGGCATGGCGCGGATATTCTTCCCCGGCATGCCGGTCGCGCCGAGCGAGGCCGGCACGCCAACCGGCGTGGCAGCCAAGGCAGCGGTGCCCGCCGCGCCTGCCGCCGCGAAACAATAAGGAGCTCTCATGTTCTCGCGCTTCTTTATCGACCGGCCGATCTTCTCGGTGGTGTTGTCCATCCTCGTCGTGCTCGCCGGCCTCTTGGCGATGCGCGCACTGCCGATCGCGCAATACCCGGAGATCGCGCCGCCGGTGGTGACGGTACGCGCGATCTACCCCGGTGCCTCGGCGACGGTGCTGGAGCAGACCGTCGCCGCGCCGCTGGAAAATGCGATCAACGGCATCGAGAACATGATGTACATGAGCTCGACCTCGGCCTCGAACGGTTTGCTGGAAATCCAGGTCACGTTCGAGATCGGTTCGGACGTCGACCGCGCCGCGCTCAACGTCAACAACCGGGTCAAGCAGGCCGAGGCGCGGCTGCCGGAAGAAGTGCGCCGCCAGGGGGTGACGGTGGAAAAAGGATCGTCGGCCTTCCTGCAGGTGCTCGCCTTCCTCTCGCCCGACGGCCGCTACGACGATCTCTACACCAGCAACTACGTCACGCTCAACGTGCTGGACCGCCTGAAGCGCATTCCCGGCACCACCAACGTGCAGATTTTCGGCGCCAAGGATTACGCCATGCGCATCTGGCTGAAGCCCGACCGCATGGCGCAGCTGGGCGTGGCGGTGGCCGATCTCACCCGCGCGCTCAACGAGCAGAACGCGCAGTTCGCCCCCGGCAAGATCGGCCAGCCGCCGGTCGACAGCGGGCAGGCGCTGGTGTATTCGCTGACCGCCAAAGGCCGGCTCGCCGATCCCAAGGAATTCGAAAACATCGTCGTGCGCGCCAATGCCGACGGCTCGCTGCTGTACCTGCGTGACGTCGCGCGGGTCGAACTCGGCTCCAAGGATTACGACTTCGCGGGCCTCTACAACGGCAAGCCGGCCACGCTGGTCGGCATCTTCCTGCAGCCCGGCGCCAACGCGCTCGACGTCGGCGACGAGGTCACGCGCACGGTCGAGGAACTGAAGAAGAGCTTCCCCGCAGGCCTCGATTACGCCGTGCCCTACGACACCACGCGCTTCGTCGAGGTGTCGATCCGCGAGGTGGTGAAGACGCTGGGCGAGGCGATCCTGCTGGTGGTGCTGGTGGTGTTCCTGTTCCTGCAGAACTGGCGCGCGACGCTCATCCCCATCCTCGCGGTACCGGTGTCGCTCCTGGGCACCTTCGTCGGCCTGCTGCTGCTCGGCTATTCGATCAACACGCTGACGCTGTTCGGCATGGTGCTCGCCATCGGCATCGTGGTCGACGATGCCATTGTGGTGCTGGAAAACATCGAGCGCATCATCCACGAGGGCGGGAAAACGCCGCGCGAGGCGGCGCTCCTGGCGATGCGCGAAGTTACCAGCCCGGTGATCGCCATCGTGCTGGTGCTGTGCGCGGTGTTTATCCCGATTGCCTTCCTCGGCGGGCTGACCGGCGAGTTGTACCGGCAGTTCGCGGTGACGATCACGATTTCGGTGGTGATTTCCGGCATCGTCGCGCTGACGCTGACCCCGGCGCTGTGCGTGGCGCTGTTGAAGGGCGAAAAACCGCACCAGCCGGGGCGCTTCTTCCGCGCCTTCAACCGTGGCTTCGCCGGCATGACCCGGCACTACCAGGGCGGCGTGAAATTTCTCATGCGGCGCTCGCTGGTGGCGCTGTCGATCTACGCCCTGATGATCGCCGCCGCGGTCACGCTGTGGAAACTCACCCCCGGCAGCCTGGTGCCGGACGAGGATCAGGGCTATTACATCAGCGCGGTATACCTGCCGGACGGCGCGGCGCTGTCGCGCACCGAAGCCGTGGTCAAACAGGTCGATGCGATCGTGCGCAAGGATCCCGCCGTCGAGCACGTGGTCGCCTTCGCTGGCCTCGACTTTCTGGGCGGCGGATTCCGCAACAGCGCGGCGACCATCTTCGTCGCCGGGCGCCACTGGGACGAGCGCGAGAAGACCATCCAGCAGATGGTCGGCGAGATGATGGGGGCCACCGCGGGCATCCGCGAGGCGCTGGTACTGGCCTTCGCGCCGCCGCCGATTTTCGGGCTGGGCAATGCCGGCGGTTTCGAGTTCTACATCCAGAACAAGGGCGAGGGCGGGCCGCAGAAACTGTCCCAGGTGGCCGACGCCTTTCTCGCCGCCGCGCGCCAGGACAAGCGGCTGGCGCAGGTGCTGACGCTGTGGCGGCCGCACGTGCCTCAGCTGTACGTCGACGTCGACCGCGAGAAGGCGAAGATGCTGGGCGTCAAGATCGACGATGTGTTCAGCACACTGTCGGCCACGCTCGGCAGCTATTACGTCAACGACTTCAACAAGTACGGCCGCACCTGGCAGGTGCTGATGTCGGCCGAGCCGGGCGCGCGCAAGACGCCACAGGACGTGTCGGCGCTCTTTGTGCCGAATGCGACGGGCGAGATGGTGCCGATGTCGGCGCTGGCGCGGGTGAGCTTCTCGTCCGGCCCGGAAACGCTCGACCGCTACAACAATCTGCAGGCGGTCAAGATCATGGGCGGCGCGGTGCCCGGGATCAGTTCGGGGCAGGCGCTCGCCATCGTCGACGAGATCGCGAAGAAAACCCTGCCGCCCGACTTCAGCTACGAATGGACCAGTGCCTCGTTCCAGGAAAAGCGTTCGAGCGGGACCTCGGGCATCGCGCTGGGCCTGGCGGTGCTGATGGTTTTCCTCATCCTCGCTGCGCAGTACGAGAAATGGTCGCTGCCGTTTGCGGTGCTGATGGCGCTGCCCTTCGGCACGTTCGGCGCGCTCGCCGCGGTGTGGCTGAGCGGGCTCAACAACGACGTGTACTTCCAGATCGGCCTGGTGACGCTGCTGGGGCTGGCGGCGAAGAACGCGATCCTGATCGTCGAGTTCGCGGTGCTGAAAAAGCAGGAAGGCTATTCCAGCGTGGCCGCCGCGCTGGAAGCCGCGCGCCTGCGCTTCCGCCCCATCCTGATGACCTCGCTCGCCTTCATCCTCGGCGTGCTGCCGCTGGCGATTTCCACCGGCGCGGGCGCGGGGGCGCGCCATGCGGTCGGCACCGGGGTGGTCGGCGGGATGCTCGCCGCCACCTTCCTCGCGGTGTTCTTTATCCCGCAATTTTTCCACTGGGTATCGGACAGGCGGCTGAAGGCCGAGCCGGAGGAGGTCGACGCGCATCCGCATGGGCATGCCGGCGTGCACGTGGCTTCGCATCACCCCGCGCCGGCCGCGCAGCCACCCGCCCCGCAATCCTGATCACGATCCCGGGTGCGAAGCCCAGCGCTTCGGCGCCCCGCGCACGCCATGGCGTGCGGAGGGAGGGCGCGCGATGGAGGGGGTTCAGTTTGATCATGATCTGGCCGTAGATTGACGGAACCCGGTAAACCCGAAATACTTGTCATGGCAGTATGGTTATTGATGCGATCCCTCCAGCCAAGAAGAGAGGAACCCTCTGCTTTGATGCAATTGCCAGGACAAGACCGCCACCGTTTCGGCGGCATACTGCTGCTGGCCGCGAGCCTGCCACTGCTGCTATGGCAGGCGATCCCGACCAACCAGGCGGCAATCTCGAGCCCGACTTTCCTGGCGGCGCATTCGATCATGGAGATTTTTGCCGTGATCGTTGCGGCGCTGATTTTCTTTACCGGCCATGGCGCGCGGGAATCCGTGCGCTCGATTCGCTCCATCGCGCTGGGCTATGCGTTTTTGGCGGTGGCACTGTTCGACATCCTGCATTTCCTGTCCTACATCGGGATGCCGGATCTGGTCAGCCCCAACACCCCTCACAAGGCGATTTTGTTCTGGTTGTGCGGCCGCTTCGCGGCAGGGGTGGGGCTGCTGCTGTACCTCCTGATTCCGGATGCGCCCGCCAGCCGCGACCCCGTTCGGCTCGGCGCGCTGGCGGGCGTGCTGCTCGGGGTGGGGGCGGTTGCAACAGTCTTCCTGGTCACCCCGCAATCCCTGCCGGCGATGTACGTGGACGGTGTGGGGTTGACCCCGCTCAAGATTGCCCTCGAATGGGGCGTGTTCGGCCTTTACCTGGCGATCGCCGGCCTGCTCTATGTGCGCCGCTGGCAGATCACCCATTGCGACGTCGGCAGCCTGATGCTGGCCCTGCTGTTGATGGCGGCGGGCGAGTTGTTCTTCATCGTGTACGTGGAAGTCAGCAGCACTGCCA
The DNA here is from genome assembly GCA_018820765.1 of Gammaproteobacteria bacterium. Lineage (GTDB taxonomy): Bacteria > Pseudomonadota > Gammaproteobacteria > Burkholderiales > Thiobacillaceae > Thiobacillus. The sequence continues at coordinate 394,848 of JAHJNN010000012.1, read as the reverse complement.
ACCTGCTGGGGCACGTGTACAAGGTGTTCGCCTATTACTTTCTCTATCTCGCAATCTATGCCGATGCGGTGAGCCGGCCATTCCGTCAGATGCGGCACATGCTGACCCACGACGACCTGACTGGATTGCCCAACCGCGCGGCGTTCAGGGACCGGCTCAATCTGGTCGTGGCGCGTGCCCATGAGCATGCGCCCTGCGCCGTGCTGCTGCTGGACCTCGATCACTTGCAGAATGTGAACGACACGCTGGGGCACGAGCACGGCGACCTGCTGCTGGTCGCCGCCGCCGGGCGTATCCGTGCGAGCCTGCCGGAAACGGTCTTCATGGCCCGCTTCAGCGGCGACGAATTCGTGATCCTGCTGGAAAACACGACGGTCGAACAGGCGAAACAGACGGGCCAGACCCTGCTGCAGGCGATGGCCCGCGAATTCGACATCGGCGAAGACCGCCTGGGAATCGGTGCCAGCATCGGCATTGTCTCTTACCCGGCAGATGGCGACTCCGCCAGCGTCCTGATGCGCTATGCCGACCTTGCCCTGCACCGCGCCAAAGCGGCCGGACGCAACTGCATCATGGTGTTCAGCCGCGACCTGTCCGAGGAAATCGAGCGCCGCGTGCTGCTGGAATCGCGCCTGAAGCACGCCCTGGAACGCAAGGAACTGGCGCTGCATTACCAGCCCAAACTGGAAATCCGCTCGGGCCGCCTGATGGGATGGGAAGCGCTGCTGCGCTGGCACTCGCCCGGACTCGGCGACGTCAGCCCCGAGGAATTCATACCGGTTGCCGAACAGAGCGGACTCATCCTGGCCATCGGCGACTGGGTGCTGCGTGAAGCCTGTCGCCAGATGCGCGCGTGGCAGGATCTGGGACTGGCGGCCGGCACCATGGCGGTCAACCTGTCGACGCGGCAATTTCGGCAGACCGATCTGGCCGAGGAAATCAGCGCCGCCCTGGCCGACACCGGGCTGGCACCGGACGATCTCGAACTGGAACTGACCGAGTCGTCGATCATGGACAACCTGGACGCCGCCGCCAGCGTGCTGGCCGAACTGGAGCACCTGGGCATCCGCATTGCGGTGGACGATTTCGGCACCGGCTATTCCTCGCTGAGCTATCTCAAGACCTTCTCCATTCACTGCCTGAAAATCGACCGTTCGTTCATCCGCGACATCCCGGGCGACGACAACGACACCGCGATCGTGCGCACCATCATCGCGCTGGCCCGGAACCTGGGTCTGATCGTGGTGGCGGAAGGCGTCGAAACCGACGCCCAACTGGCGTATCTGCGCGCCAACCAGTGCGATCAGGTGCAGGGCTTCCTGTTCAGCCGCCCGCTGCCGCCGGGCGAATGCATCAAGCTGATGCGCGAGGGGCGGAGCCGCGTGGCGGCATAGTCTCCTGGCCCCAATAAAAAAGCCGGGCATTGCCCGGCTTTTTCAATCCAGCCCGAGGAATCGGCCGCTTACGCGGCTTTTTCGTGGTGGTAGCCGGTCACGGTATCGACTTCGCTCTTGGAGCCGAGGATCACCGGCACGCGCTGGTGCAGGCCTTCGGGGGCCAGGTCGAGGATGCGCTCGCGGCCGGTGGTGGCGGCGCCGCCGGCCTGCTCGACGATGAAGGCCATCGGGTTGGCTTCGTACAGCAGGCGCAGCTTGCCGGCCTTGGCCGGATCCTTGGTGTCCTTGGGATACATGAAGATGCCGCCGCGGGTGAGGATGCGGTGCACTTCGGCCACCATCGAGGCGACCCAGCGCATGTTGAAGTCCTTGCCGCGTGGACCGGTCTTGCCGGCGAGGCACTCGTCGACGTAGCGCTGCACCGGTTTTTCCCAGAAACGCATGTTGGAGGCGTTGATCGCGAATTCGCGGGTTTCGGTGGGGATGGTCATGTTGGGATGGGTCAGCACGAACTCGCCGACGTCGCGGTCGAGCGTGAAGCCGTTGGTGCCGTGGCCGAAGGTCAGTACCAGCATGGTCGACGAACCGTAGATCGCATAGCCGGCGCACACCTGCTGGGTGCCGGGCTGCAGGAAGTCGGAGGCTGCGGCGGCGCGGCCGGCGACCGGGGCCTTCAGGATCGAGAAGATGGTGCCGACCGAGATGTTGACGTCGACGTTCGACGAGCCGTCGAGCGGATCGAACACCAGCAGGTATTTGCCGAGCGGATACTGGCCGGGGATGGCGTACACGTCGTCCATTTCCTCGGACGCCATGCCGGCCAGGTGGCCCGCCCACTCGTTGGAGCGGATCATGATGTCGTTGGTGATGACGTCGAGCTTCTTCTGCGTCTCGCCCTGCACGTTTTCCGAGTCCAGCGCGCCCATCACGCCCAGCAGCGCGCCCTTGTTGACGACATTGGAAATCGCCTTGCAGGCAATGACGACGTCGTTCAGCAGCGAAGTGAAGTCGCCGGTGGCGCCGGCGGTGCGGCGCTGTTCTTCAATGATGAACTGGGTAAGGGTGGTACCGGTATGCATGGTTGTGACTCCGAGAAGACCAGGAAATATAAGAAAATCAGAATATTATACATCACGGCCGCAGCCTGCCTGGCGCAGCGGACCGGGCCGGGTCGGGGAGCGGGAGGCCTTAATCCGTGCCGACCAGCCGGTCGGAGCGGGTAAACGTCCAGGTGCGCGTGATCGACAGGATGTCGGCCTTTTTGCGCATGTCGTCGGGGAAAGGCGCATACGGCGCCGCGAGCTCGACAATCCGGATCGCAGCGGTATCGAGGATCTTCGAGCCGGAGGAATGATCGACTTCGACCGTCTCGATGCGGCCATCGGCGTAGATCGAGACGGTGAGCCTGAGGCTGCCGTAGATGCCTTGGCGGCGCGCTGCTTCCGGGTAATTGACGTTGCCGATGCGTTCCACCTTGGTGACCCAGTCCTCGACGTAGCGCGCAAACGCGTACTCGCGCACGTTGGCGCCGATGAAGGCGCGCTTGGGACGCTTCTGGTAGGCGTCCCACTGCTGCGAGATGCTCGCCTGCAGTTGCGCCATTTCGCGCGCCTGCTGCTGCACCATCTCGCGCGCCTGCAGGTTGAGCTGGCTGGCGTCGGCGGAGGGTTCGGGCGGGCGCGCCTGCAGCTGGGCGTCGGGCTGCAGTTGGCTCAACAGGACGCGGGCACGCTGTTCCAGTTCGGCCACGCGCGCCTGCAGCGCTTCTTCCTCGCCGCCTGTCTGGGTTTTCGGGCTGGCCGGCAAGGGGCTTTTCAGTCGCCGGTCCTCGTCGGTGTTGCCCCCGCCCGCCAGGTTCACCTGTGCCAGCGCGTCGGGGTTGAGCGGCGAGTCCGCGCTCTTGGCGTTGACCAGCACCACCTCCATCGGCAGGCTCGGGTCCTCGAACAGGCGCGGGTTGATCTGCACGAACTGGGTCGACAACACCATGCCGTGCACCGCGGCCGAGGCGAGCAGGGCGAGCGCCATGCGCGTGCCCTGTTTGGACGGTTCGGCGAGAGGAAGCGGCGGGGCAGACACCATAGTGGGCGGAAGTGAGGGCAAGCCTGATTTTACGGAAGGGCGGCGCTGCTGTCAGGCGGCGGCGCCACGGTGTCCAGGTATTCGGCGTGAAAGTGGATGTCGAGCAGATCGATGCCGGAAATCGCCAGCCGCACCTTCGAGCCCGGCGCCACGCCCATCACCGACGGCGCGCGCGTCACCAGCGGCAGGCTGTCGACGCGCACCAGGTCTTCGCGGATCACGCTGGCGGTGACTTCGGCGACGTTTTCCTGGAGCAGCCAGCGCAGCATCCAGTAGCGTTCCAGCCGGCGCTGGAATTCGTTGTAGGCGTCGTACGCCAGTTCGAAGTCGCGCACCACCGAAAACAGCGCTTCGCTCCTCGGCGGGTAGGCCGGGTCGGTTCCCTGGACCAGGCTGATCAGCTGGCGCTGGTTGACCAGGTCGACGTAGCGCCGCAGCGGCGACGACGACCACGCATATTGGTCGACGCCGAGACCGACGTGCGGGTCGGGGCTGGTCGTCATGCGGGTCTTGCCGTTGGCCTGCGCGCGGTAGATGCCGGGCACGCGCTTTTCCGCCAGCCAGCCGCCCCAGTGCGCGTTGGCGAAAATCATCAGCTCCGACACCACCTTGTCGATCGGGCTGCCGCGCTTGCGTGGCACGATGCTGATGCGGTCGTTCTCCACCTTGAAGTTGTAGTCGACGCGGTCGACCGTATCGGCTTTGCCGCGCCCGGCTTCCAGCACGGCGGCGAAGTCGCGCAGCCATTCCAGTTCGCGGCGGTAGGGGTAATCGGGAACCTCGGGGTTGCCGAGAGTCGCATCGTTGAACAGCAGCTCCAGCGTTTCGTGGCGCAGGTTGTCGGCGATGTGCACCGTTTCGAGCTGGGTCTCGGTGCCGAGCACGCGCAGGTCGGACGCCACGTCCACATACAGCGACAGCGCCGGGCAGTCGTGGGTCTCGCCCAGCGTGTAGTGGTGGATCAGCGCCTCCGGCAGCATGGTGATCTTGTCGCCTGGGTAGTACACAGTCGACAGCCGCTCGCGCGCCACCTTGTCGAGCTCGGAGCCGGGCGCGATGCCGAGGGCCGGCGCGGCGATGTGGATGCCGACGCGGACGCTGCCGTCGTCGCGCCATTGCACCGACAGTGCGTCGTCGATCTCGGTGGTTGCCTCGTCGTCCATGGAAAACGCGCGCACGGAACTCTTCGGTAATTCAGGTGGATCCATCGGTTCGCTGACGGGGGCAAACCCGGTGCCGCGCGGAAAATATTCCAGCAGGAAGGTCGCCAGGTGGAAGTCGAGCGTCGACGGAATCGCGCCGCAGCGTTCGATCAGCCGCAATTGCGACAGCCCGGTGGCCGCCGCCGCGTCTTCCAGCGCCTTGTATTCCAGCGTGTTCTTGTCCGGCGCGATGAGGATGCGCGGGATCAGCGACACATATTCCTCCGGCAGCCGGAAGGCTGCCAGTTCCGCCGCCAGATGCGCCTGTCGTTCCGCCGCCACCCGCTTCTTCTCCAGCCCGGCCTTGGCCGCCGCCAGCGTTTCGGCCGGGGCGGGACGGTAGCGGCCCTTGCCCTTTTTGTGGAAGTAGATCGGCGAGGCGTGCAGCTTCAAGAGCAGCGCCACCGACTCCGGTGGCGTCGGCGCGTGGCCGTAGTATTCCTGCGCCAGCTGCTCGAAGACGAACTCGTCGGTGCCCGCCGCTTCCCACAGAAAATCGGCGTCGAGCTCCGCGGCCAGCGTCTCGGCCTCGGCCATCACCTCATTGGGCGCGGGCGCAGCAAAGCGCAGCAGAATGTTCGCCGTCTTGATCTTGCTGCGCTTGCCCGTGGCGGTTTCCACCTGTGCCGTAGCGTCGGTTTCGGACAGGATGGAGCCGGCCTTGAAATGGCCGTCCTCTTCAAAAATGAGGTACATGAAAAATCAGAAATCCAGAATGGTTTGGTAGTGGCGCTCGAACCCGGCAAAGCCGTGGTCGCCGCCGTCTTCGATGATCTGCACAGCCCCGGCGTAGTAGGCCGCCGCATCGCGGTAATCGAGCACCTCGTCGCCGGTCTGCGCCAGCAGCAGATAGCGTTCGGGCCGGGTGATGGCGGGTACGTCGAGTGCCGCGAGTTCGGCCAGGTGCGCTTCGGTTAGTTCCCACTTCTCACCGGTGTGCCAGTTGGTCTGCGGGCCGAGCGCGCCATGCAGCAGCAGGTGGGCATGCACTGCGGGATTCACCAGCACCGCCTTCCAGCCGTGCTTTTCCGCCAAATGAGTGGCGTAGAAGCCGCCCAGCGAACTGCCGACCAGCGTGACCGATTCGGGGCGGCGCTGGTCCAGTCCGGCTTCAACGTGCGCGATGGCCTCGCGCGGGCTGTTGGGTAGCGCCGGGCAATAGTAGTCGGCCTGGCGGCCGAAGCTGGCCATGTGCTCGCCGAGCTGCCGGGCCTTGCCGGAAGCGGGGGAGGAGTTGAAGCCGTGGAGATAGACAATCATCCCAGGATTTTACCGGGGCGGGGAGGATTCCTGAAATCGGGGACAGCGCTGTCATTGCGAGCGCAGCGAAGCAACCCAGTCTTTGGCTAGCGCGTAGGACGCTGGTAGTGAAAACCTTCGCAGGACTCCTGACCGTTGGCCGGGGGTAGCCCGGCGGCTAGTCACTTTCTTTTGCTTCGCCAAAAGAAAGTAACCAAAGAAAAGGCGCCCCCGACATCCCCGAATTCCCGAAAATTAACCAGCGACTTGCCGCTTTAGCGGCTTAGTCGATTGGCTATGCAAAGCCAAGCGCGTCGGGTGGGCGGCAAAGAACTCGCCCCGCTTTTGCTGGGTTGATTTAATTTTTGTGAGCGGGGCATACGACTCCACACGCGCTTTAGCGCGTAGTGGATCGGAGTCCTTTAGGGCTCAAACACCTTTGCCGCTGATCCACCCGACACACTCGATCTTCGGCGGGTCTGTAAGGGGAAGAAAGTCAAAACCAGGGCGGCGATAACGGCGTGGTTTGTGTGCAGTGATGCGTCGCAAATCCGACGCAATGCGCCCCCGCTTATCGGCGGCCTGCTCAACGCGTCTTGCGCGATTTAGTCGTCGAAGCAGTAAAAGTCGGCCTTGGTTACGCCGCAGTCGGGACAGCTCCAGTCGTCGGGGATGTCGTCGTAGCGGGTGCCGGGCGCGAGGCCGTGGTCGGGGTCGCCGAGCGCCTCGTCGTATACGTAGTCGCAGACGGCGCAGGTCCATTTGCGGAAGGCGGGGGCGGATTCGTGTGCCGGGGCGGCAGCGGAGAGATTCATCATGGCAGTTTCCACGCGTCGAGCGCGGACAGGAGTTGATTGAAGATGGCGTCGAGTTCGCTGCCCAGCACATCGAGCTGTGGGTTGACGTAGGGTTTGAACACGTCCGAGGCCGGGCGGTGCGCGACCCAGGTGCGGCCGTCGGCCTCGTACAGATGGATGCGCAGCGGAATGTCGATGCCGGCCGCCTTGTCTGCCGCCCACACCTTGACGGCGTAGTCGGGGCGGAACACTTCGAGCACCTGGTCGGCCGGGACCGCGATGCCTTTCTTCGCGCAATTGGCCTGGCCGTCGGCGTGCGCCACCAGGCCCATCGGGTAGGCGGCAATGGCGGCGATGAGTTTTTCCGCCGCCTCGGCCACCGGGAGCGACACCGCGAAGCGGATCATGCGACCTCCAGTTCGGGCTGCGACAGCGCGCAGGCGTGGGTGTCGAATTCGTGCAGCTCTTTGCGCAGGTGCTTGATCGCCGGGGTGACGATGGCGATGAAGTAGGCCTCGCGCAGACGGCGCTGCGCCGCGTTGTTCGACAGGTAGCCCTTGGCGCCCATGTGCATCATCGCGGCGTTGGCGGCCTTGAGGCTCAATTCGCTGCCGGCCAGCCGCAGCGCCAGGGTTTCGCGCACGTGCGGCGCGCTGCCATCGCGTTCGATTTTTTCCGCCAGCGCATAGGTGGCGTCGCGCGCGGCGTCGAGTTCGGCCTCCAGCGCATCGGCCTGCACGTCTAGAAAGCGGTTGACGTGGCCGAACTGCTTGTCGGCGCGCTTCATCATCGCCACGCAGGCGTCGATCAGACCGAGCCCCATGCCCATCTGCAGCAGGATGAAGGCTGATTTGGTGCGGTCGCGGAAGGCGTCGAATTCGTTCGTGTGGCACACCACGCGGCTGTCGGCGAGGAACACGTCGCGGAACTGGCAGGCGAAGGTATTGGTGCCTTCCATGCCGATGAAGTGCGCGTTCTGCGTCAGGGTGAGTCCGGGCGTGCTGCCGTGCACCAGGCCGATCACCAGCCCCGGTGCGTCGGGCAGCGACGCGCCCATGTGGAACCAGTGCTCGGGGCCGATGTTCGACACCCACGGCAGCACGCCGTTGACGAGATAGCCGCCTTCCACCCGCTTCGCCTTCAGGCGCGCTTCCTCGATGCCGACGCAGGACTTCATGCTGTTCGACTGCGCCGTGCCGCCGAGCACCTCGCCGTTGGCCATTTTCGGCAGCATCTCGGCGGCCAGCGCCTGGTTGGGGCTGTTGATCAAATACCACTGCAGGGCATATTCCGCCCACAGCAGAAAGCCGGTCGACACGCATTCCTTGGACGCTTCCTCGATCAGCTGGATCGCGTGGCCGAGGCCGCGTGCGGTGCCGCCGTGCGCCACCGGGGTCAGGCTGCCCAGCCCGCCGAGCGCGCCGAGTTTCTTGAGGAATTCGCCGGGGTAGACGCCCTTGAGGTCGATGTCGACCACCTTGGGCGTGAGTTCCGCGGCAATCAGTTCGGCCAGTCCCGGCAGCACCTCGACAGGCATGTCCGGGAAGGCGTGGGCACGTGCGGTTGCAGGCATGATGCGCTCCAGAAAAGTAATGACGGACGGGTCAGGCGAGTTCGACGCTGACGTTCACCGGATTGCGCAGCGTGTTGGCGACCGGCGACCAGGCGTTGGAATGCGCGACCAGGTCCTTCAGTTCGGCATCAGAGGCGTCGCCTTCCAGATGCACCTTCACGCGCACGTCGGTGAAGCCGAGCTTCTTCAGCGGGTCGAGATCGCCCACCCCCCACACTGCGGTCACGTTGATGTCGCCTTCGAGTTCGAGTTCGAGCCGGGTGAGCGAGATGCCGCGGGCGACGGCGTTGGCGTGCAGGCCGACCGACAGGCAGGAGCCGAGCGTGGCGAGCACCGCTTCCGAGGGATTCGGCGCGGTGTCGTCGCCCAAGAGGTGCGGCGGCTCGTCGATCACGTGCGCTTCCAGGTTGCGCACGTAGGTGAGGTTGCGGAACTTGCTTTCGCACACGGTCTTGGCTTTGAGCGTGACGACCGATTGCGGATTCGCCTTGCCCTTGGCCGACAGCGCGGCAAGGCCTTCGCTGTCGATGGGTTCGAGCACGGTTTGGGTTTTCAGGGCAACGACTTCAGACATGGCATGACTCCTAGGATTGAAAGGATCGGGGAACCGACAAGCCCTGTATTGCGATTCCCGTGCCAACTCGGTCAAATAATATCAACGCATTGATTTATCTATGAAAATTGATCGATGGTTTTTTGTTGATCGATCTGCGCGCTAACAAATTGTCAACCATTGTCAGGCCATCGCAAGACGCTTCATGCGGTAGTTCAGCTGGCGCAGCGTCAGCCCCAGCACCTGCGCCGCGCGCGACTTGTTGCCGTGGGTCTGCGCCAGCGCCTGTTCGATCTGCCGCTGGTCGTGCGATTGCGCCGGCAGGTAGGGGCGCACCGTCCCTGCGGCGGGTGCGGCAAGCGGCGGCGGCGCATCGGGCGCGCCGGCCGCCTCGCTGCGGATGACGTGCTCCACCTCGCGTGCCGACACCGTCGCGCCCTCGGCCAGCAGCACCAGGCGCTCCAGCACGTTGCGCAACTGGCGGATGTTGCCCGGCCACGGGTAGTCGGCCAGGCGTTCCATCGCGTCCGGCGTCAGGCCGACGTTGCGCTGGTAGCTCTGGCTGATCAGGTTGAGCTGATGCCGCACCAGCGGGCGGATGTCCTCGCGCCGCTCGCGCAGCGCGGGCAGGCGGATCGGGATGATGTTGAGGCGATAGTACAGGTCGAGGCGGAAGCGCCCAGCCGCGACCTGCTGCTGCAGATCGAGGTTGGTAGCGGCGACGATGCGCACGTCGATCGGCGTTTCGCGGCGGCTGCCGACGCGCTGCAGGGTCTTTTCCTGCAGCACCCGGAGCAGCTTCACCTGCATCGCCAGCGGCAGCTCGCCGATCTCGTCGAGGAACAGCGTGCCGCCGTTGGCCTGCTCGAAATAGCCGGCGCGCGCGGTGGAGGCGCCGGTGAACGCGCCTTTCTCGTAGCCGAACAATTCCGACTCGAACAGGTTTTCCGGAATCGCCCCGCAGTTCACCTTGACGAACGGCTGGTCGCGGCGCGGGCTCGACAGGTGCAGCGCGCGCGCGAACAGTTCCTTGCCGGTGCCCGATTCGCCCAGCAGCAGCACCGTCACGTCGGTGGACGACACCTGCTCGATCTGGCGCAGCGCTTGCAGCAGCGCGGGCGATTCGCCGACGATGCCGAGCCTCGCCTGCTGCGGCGCGCCGCGTTCGAGCGCCCACTTGAGTTCGCGGTTTTCGTGTTCCAGCCGTGCGGTCTGCTGCGCCACGCGATCGTTGAGCTTGAGGATCTGCGTGACCAGCGTGGCGATGATTTCGAGGATGCGCAGATCGTCGGCAAATGCCCGCGTGCGGCCGCGGATACGGTGCACGCCCAGCAGGCCGAGCACTTTGCCGTCGTCGTTCAGCGGCAGCGCGATGTAGCTCACCGTCTCGTTCGGCAGCTGGCGGCGCTCGACCGCGCGCGCAAGGTAGTTCGGGTCGTCGTCGATGTCCTGCACGATCGCCGTCTCGCCGCTTTGCAGCACGCGCCCCGATACACCATCGTCCTCCCGGTAGACGCCGCGCTCGATTTCCTCTGCCGTCAGGCCATAGGCGTAGCGGATCGCGAAGCCGCTGCCGCCCGGCTGCCGCAGCACCACCCGTCCGCGGTTCAGCCCGAGAAATTCGGAGATCAGATGCAGCATTTCGCGGATCACCAGGCCGGGCTCCAGGCTCTTGCCCATCAGGCGTGCCGACTCGCGGATCACCAGCAGTTCTTCCTGCTGAAGCCGTTCGGTGGGCGGTGTGGATGTCGTCATGGCGGGTTTCCTTAAACAATTTGTCAACACTGTGTAATCAAGAAGCGGGCCAGCGCATCGGGCACGTTTGGCCCGCATCGATAAGAATACTTTTAAAACAGGTGCTTAGGCAGGATTTCGCGCGCTGGCACGCTTCCTGATACTAGACAAGTGGAAACACGGCACACAGCACACCGATACCGGCCGGATCGCCCCTGTTCATGGGCTTGGACGGCAAGGAATCTCCACAGACCGGTGAAGTTTGAACTGCACCAATCCGGGGCGGATGGCAACTAAAAGGTGCGCTGTAGTCGCCGTGTCCTTTATTAATCCGATTAGGAGCGCTTTATGTCCGGCTTTGACAACCCGTTTGACCCCGATACCAAACTGCACCGCGCAGGCTGCAGCTGCGGCCGCCACCACAGCCAGGCGGACCATGATGCCGCCATGCAGAACGAGGATGCGCGCGTGTCGCGCGTGGTCGAATCGGCGGTGATGCGCGGGTTGTTCCCGGACGACCAGATGCGCCGCAACTTCCTGCGCGCGGTCGGCACCGGCACCGCGATGGCGGCGATCTCGACGCTGTTCCCGATGGGCGCGGCAAAGGCGCTGGCGGCCGAGAAGGGCAAGCTGGAAAAAACCGATCTCAAGATCGGCTTCGTTCCCATCACCTGCGCCACCCCCATCATCATGGCCGGCCCCATGGGCTTCTACGAGCGCGAGGGCCTCAACGTCAGCCTGCAGAAAACCGCCGGCTGGGCGGTGGTGCGCGACAAGGTGCAGAACAAGGAATACGACGCCTCGCACCTGCTGTCGCCAATGCCGCTGGCGATGTCGCTGGGGCTGGGTTCGGCCAAGCAGGCGGTCGACGTGGCGACGATCCAGAACATCAACGGCCAGGCCATTACCCTGCATCTCAAGCACAAGGACAAGATGAATCCCAAGGACTGGAAAGGCATGAAGTTCGGCCTGCCGTTCGACTATTCGATCCACAACCTGCTGCTGCGCTACTTCCTGGCCGAGCACGGACTCGATCCGGACAAGGATGTGGAACTGCGCAACATGCCGCCGCCCGACATGGTGGCCAACCTGCGCGCCGGCAACATCGACGGCTTCCTCGGCCCCGAGCCGTTCAACCAGCGCGCGGTGTTCGAGGGCTTCGCCTTCATCCACACCCTGTCGCGCGACCTGTGGGACGGCCACCCGTGCTGCGCCTTCGGCGTGAAGGAAGGGTTTTACAAAGAATATCCCAACACCTACGCCGCCCTGTTCCGTGCGATTGCCAGCGCCACCGACTACGCGCACAAGCCGGAAAACCGCAAGGCCATCATCGAGGCCATCGCCCCGGCCAACTACCTCAACCAGCCCATCCCGGTGCTGGAACAGGTGATGACCGGGCGCTTCGCCGACGGCCTGGGCAAGGTGCGTAACGTGCCCGACCGCGTCGACTTCGATCCCTTCCCCTGGCAGTCGATGGCGGTGTGGATCCTCACCCAGTTGAAGCGCTGGAACTACATCAAGGGCGATATCAACTACCAGGCCGTGGCCGAGGAAGTGTTCCGCGCCACCGACGCCAGGAAGCGCATGGCCGAGATCGGGCTGAAGGCGCCGGCGTCGAGCTACACCAAGCACACCATCATGGGCAAGGTGTTCGACCCCGCGAAGCCTGCCGAATACCTCAACTCCTTTGCCATCAAACGCGTATGAAGACCCGACTCTCACTCGGCCAAAAGTCCGCCCTGCTGTCGCTGGCGCTGTTCGGGGTGATCCTGCTGGTCTGGCAGCTGGCGACGCTGCCGGCAGCCCCGACCGTCGCGGCCGGGGTCGACCCCGAATACGCCGCGCTGATGGGCGGCGGAACGTCCAATGCGGCGTCGAGCTTTCCCACCCCGGCGGCGATGGCGCAGACGGTGTGGGAAAAACTCTCCGACCCGTTCTACGACAACGGACCCAACGACAAGGGCATCGGCATCCAGCTCGCCTACTCGATGGCGCGCGTGCTCGCCGGCTTTTTCATGGCGGCGGCGGTGGCGATTCCGCTCGGCTTCGCCATCGGCAACTCGCGGATGGTCTATCAGGCGATCGATCCCTACGTGCAGGTGCTGAAACCGATCTCGCCGCTGGCGTGGATGCCGCTCGCGCTCTACACCATCAAGGACGCCTCGGCTTCGTCGATCTTCGTCATCTTCATCTGCTCGCTGTGGCCCATGCTGATCAACACCGCGCACGGCGTCGCCAACGTGCGGAAGGACTGGCTCGACGTCTCGCGCACGCTGGAAGTGAACCCCCTGCGTCTCGCGTTCCGCGTCATCCTGCCGGCCGCCGCGCCGACGATACTGACCGGCATGCGCATCTCCATGGGCATCGCCTGGCTGGTCATCGTCGCCGCCGAAATGCTGGTCGGCGGCACCGGCATCGGCTACTTCGTGTGGAACGAGTGGAACAACCTGTCGCTCACCAACGTGCTGTTCGCCATCCTCATGATCGGCGTCGTCGGCATGGCGCTCGACAGCATCTTCGGCGTGCTGGGCAAGCGCGTCGCGTATCAGGAATAAAGCCATGACGAATTCAACCATTCATCCCTTCCTGCAGGTCGAGCATCTGGCACGCGCCTACCCCAGCCCCACCGGGGGCGACGCGGTCACCGTGTTCGACCACGTCAACTTCCGCATCCACAAGGGCGAGTTCGTCTGCGTGACCGGCCACTCCGGCTGCGGTAAGTCGACCATCCTCAACATCCTCGCCGGGCTCGACACCGCCAGCGCCGGCAACGTCTTCATGGACGGCCGCGAAGTCGCCGGCCCCAGCCTCGACCGCGGCGTCATCTTCCAGAGCCACGCGCTGATGCCCTGGCTCAGCGTGCTGGAGAACGTGGCCTTCGCGGTGAAGTCGCGCTGGCCGTCGTGGAACAAGCACAAGGTGCACGACCACGCCATGCGCTACATCGAGCTGGTCGGCCTCAAGGGCGCCGAGCACAAGAAGCCGTCGCAGCTGTCCGGCGGCATGAAGCAGCGCGTCGGCATCGCCCGCGCCTTCTCCATCGAGCCGAAAATGCTGCTGATGGACGAGCCCTTCGGCGCGCTCGACGCCTTGACGCGCGGCGTCATCCAGGAGGAGCTGCTGAAGATCTGCGCCGAGACGCAGCAGACCGTGTTCATGATCACCCACGACGTCGACGAAGCGATTCTTCTCTCCGACAAGATCATGCTGATGTCGAACGGCCCGCACGCGCGCATCGCCGAAATCGTCAACAACACCCTGCCGCGTCCGCGCGAGCGCAGCGCCATCCACAGAGAGCCGCACTACTACCCGATCCGCAACCACCTGGTCGATTTCCTGGTGAGTCGCTCCAAGCAGTTCGGCGCCCTGCGTGACGCGCCCGACGCGCCGAGCTCGCCCACCGTGTTCGATCCGGCCGACCTGGTCGAGCCTGCTGCTTCAGCTGAACCTGAAACCCTCCACACGCCGCCCGTCGGCAAACCCCACATCCACCTCGTCAACGCTTAAGGATTTTCAAACATGACCCGCACCGAAGTCACCGACCTCATCCTCGCCGCCAAACACAAGAAAGGCCTCAAGTGGGCCGACATCGCCAAGAAAGTCGGCCAGAGCAAGGAATGGACAACCGCCGCACTGCTCGGCCAGATGACCCTCGACAAGAAGCAGGCCACCGCTGTCGGCAAGATGCTCAATCTTCCCGCCGAAGCGGTCGACCAGCTGCAGATGGTGCCGTACAAGGGCAGCCTGCCGAGCGCCGTCCCGACCGACCCGCTGATCTATCGCTTCTATGAACTGATCATGGTGTACGGCATCACGATCAAGTCTCTGATCCACGAGGAGTTCGGCGACGGGATCATGAGCGCGATCGATTTTTCGATGGATATTTCGCGGGTGGCGGATCCGAAGGGGGATCGGGTGAAGATTGTTTTGAATGGGAAATTTTTGCCGTACAAGATGTATTGAGAGCTCGCTGCCATCGCTCGCCCTGCGCCAGCCGGACGAGCGATGGGGCGGGCCCAAGGCCGCCGCGCTAGCTGCGCGCTACGGCTATCCCACCCGCCACGCGGGACCGGGCGCGCTGGCTCAACAGGCTGTTGAACACCAGCGCCAGGATGACGAGCGTGGCACCCGTGAGTTCGGCGCCACCGAAATGGTGGCCGAGGGCGACGCCGATGACAAAGGCGGAGACCGGGACGAAGTTGATGAACAGCACCCCGTTGAGCGCACCGAGCTTGCGGATGCCGGCGTTCCAGCTCAGCACGGCGATCACCGCGCCGATCACCACCATGTAGGCCAGCGCCCACAGTCCGTCCTGCAATGCTGCCACGGTGGGGAGGTGGATGTGGCCCAGGCGCGTCATTGCCGCGGTCGCCGCAAAAATGCTCAGCACGCCCAGCAGGCAGGTCAGGGTGGTGTAACGCAAGGGCGACCAGTGGGCAAAGCGTGCGGCGCCGAGCGTGTAGAACACCCAGCACAGCGCGCCGAGCAGCAACAGCAGGTCGCCGCCGACCTGGCCCCCCGCAGACAGCGCGGACAGGTGGCCGTCGGTCACCACCAGCACCACCCCCGTCAGCGCCAGGGCGATGGCGAACAGGGTGTGCGCGGCCGGGCGCACTCCGCGCATGCCCCAGTTCACCAGGGCCGTCATCAGCGGCATCAGCGCCATGATGACCGCAGCGTGTTCCGGCCGGCTGTGCGCCAGGCCGGTGAACGCGAGCAGGTTGAAGCCGGCAAAGCCGAGGCTGCCGTACAGCCAAAGCAGACCGCCGGCCCCTTCCATGCGGAACGCGGCGCGCCCTTCGCGGTAGGCCAACAGGCCGGCGAAGAGGAGGGCGGCGCCTCCGTAGCGGATGGCGGTCATATGGAAGGCGTCGATCTCGGTCAGGAGCGGCTTGGCGACCTGGAACATGCCGCCCCAGGAAACGGCAGCGAGCAGCAGCAGGCCCATGGCCTGGAACAGCGAAGTGCGGGACATCATGATCTCCTTGCAGCAGTGCGATGGGCGTAGAGTAGCCACTTTCCGGGTGTTAAAAATCCCTCCGTCGGGCATATGATTGTTTCCCTCACGTTAACAATCGAACCGGTTATGCTCGATCTGGAAGCCGCCCGCATTTTTGCCCTCGTGGTCCAAAACCAGTCCTTTTCCGAGACTGCGCGTCGGCTCGGCGTATCGGCGCCGGTGATCAGCAAGCAGGTGGCGCGGCTGGAGAAGGCCCTGGATGCGCGCCTGCTGCAACGCACCACGCGGCGCCTCGGCCTGACCGAGGCCGGCACCGCGTTCTACGCGCATTGCGTGCGCATGCTCGAAGAGGCCGACGCCGCCGAGTGTGCAGTGAGCCGGCTGCATGCCGCGCCGCGTGGCCACTTGCGCGTTAGCGCGACGGTGGGTTTCGGCAGCCTGCGCATCGCCCCGCTGCTGCCGGGCTTTCTGGCGCTGTATCCCGAGGTGAGCGTGGAACTGGAATGCGACGACCGCGTGGTCGACCTGGTCGATGGCGGCTACGATCTTGCCCTGCGTCTCACCGCGCAGCCCGGGGACTTGCTGGTGGCGCGGCCCCTGACCGCCGTGCGGCAGGTGCTTTGCGCTGCGCCCGCCTATCTCGAACGTCGCGGCACGCCGCAGCGGCCGGAAGAACTCATGGACCACAACTGCCTGCGCTACCTGCGCAGCGACGAGTCGGGCGACACCCGCTGGGCGTTCGTGAGCGAGGGCCGTCCTCTCAGCGTGCCGGTCGCCGGCAATTTCTCCACCAACAACATCGACGCCCTGCGGCGGGCTGCGATGGCGGGTCTGGGGATCATCCTGGGCTCGAGCTATCGGCTGGAGCCGGATATTCGGGCGGGGCGGCTGGTGGAGATTCTGGGCACTTTTCTACCCGAGCAGGATGCGCGGATTTATGCGGTGTATCCGTCGAATCGGCATCTCAGTCCGAAGGTGCGGGTGTTCATTGATTATCTGGTGGGGGAGTTGGCGGAGGCGTAGGGGCTGCGGGGCAAGCCAGCCTGCGGCCTGCGCACAGGCGCTGAACGCATAGTGCGCTGCCCCACGCACCGTTCGCCCTGAGCCCGTCGAAGCGCACCAGCTTAACCGCCGTTCGCCCTGAGCTTGTCGAAGGGCTTGTACGCTGTGGTGAAAGTGTTTCAAAGCCACTGACCGTTGGCCGGGGGTAGCCCGGCGGCTAGTCACTTTCTTTTGTCTCGCCAAAAGAAAGTAACCCAAGAAAAGGCGACCCCGCTCATCCCCGAAACCCCGGAAATCGAGCCTGCCGGACGGGCGGCAAAGAACTCGCCCCGCTTTGTTTGTATTTCTAAGGTGAGCGGGGCTCAGACACCTTTGCCGCTGATCCGCCCGGCAGGCTCAATTTCCGGCGGGACTGAGAGGGGCTAAAAGTCAAAACCCATTTGACGATGAGCAACCGTCACGAACCGGATCGAGTGCTTCGCAGTGAGGCTCACCCAAGAACACAAACCGTCCCGTCATCACCGCACTGGTTTTGACGTTCTTCCCCTTACAGACCTGCCGAAGATCAAGTGCGTCGGGTGGATCAGCGGCAAAGGTGTTTGAGCCCCGCCCACAAAAATCCAATTAAAAACATCGAAGGCGGGGCGAGTTCTTTGCCGCCCACCCGGCGCGCTTGATCTTCGGGAATTCGGGGCTGTCGGGGTCGCCTTCTTTTGGTTCCTTTTCTTGGCGAGACAAGAAAAGGAACTAGCCGCCGGGCTACCCCCGGCCAACGGTCAGTCGTCCTGCGAGCACCTCAACTACAACGACCAACAAGCTCAGGGCAAACGGCAGCCGCCGCTAACTTACGCATACCCCCCATACCGATGCATCGGCGACAACACAATATCCTCGTGATAGTGATGATGCAGCGTATCCAGCAGCTTCGCGTGGATGCCACCGAACCCGCCGTTGCTCATCATCAGCACGTGGTCGCCGGAGCGGGTGTCTTGCACCAGCTGGCTCACTAACTTGTCGAGGTTGTCGAACACGCGCGCCTTGTCGCCCAGCGGAGCTAAAGCCTCGGCGGCATCCCAGCCGAGGTTGGCGCCGTAGCAGTAGACGAGGTCGGCGCCGGCGAGGCTGGCGGGCAGCGCGGCTTTCATGACGCCGAGTTTCATGGTGTTGGAGCGCGGCTCCAGCACGGCGAGGATGCGCGCGCGGCCGACCTTTGCCCGCAGGCCCTCGACGGTGGTGGTGATGGCGGTGGGGTGGTGGGCGAAGTCGTCGTAGACGGTGATCCCGTGGACGGCGCCGCGGATTTCCATGCGGCGCTTGACGTTCTCGAAGCGGCCCAAGGCATCGATCGCTGCGGCCGCGGGGACGCCGGCGTGGCGCGCGGCGGCGATCGAGGCGAGCGCGTTCATGCGGTTGTGCTCGCCGATCAGATTCCACTTCACGCGGCCCTGCAGCGCGCCGTCGAAGAAGACGTCGAAGTGGCCGTTGGCGTCGGCTTCGCCGGCGGTCCAGCCCGCCGCGCCGTCGGCGCGGCCATTGGGGTTGGCGCCACCGAAACGTTCCACCGGGGTCCAGCAGCCGCGCTCGAGCACGCGATCGAGGTTAACGTCGGCGCCGTTGGAGACGATGAGGCCGTTGCCGGGGACGGTGCGCACCAGGTGGTGGAACTGGGTCTCGATGGCGGCGAGGTCGGGAAAGATGTCGGCGTGGTCGTATTCGAGGTTGTTGAGGATGACGGTGCGCGGGCGGTAGTGGACGAACTTGGAGCGCTTGTCGAAGAAGGCGGTGTCGTATTCGTCGGCCTCGATGACGAAGAAGGGGCTGTCGGTCAGGCGCGCCGACATGCCGAAGTTCTGCGGGATGCCGCCGACCAGGAAGCCGGGGCGCATGCGTGCGTCGTCGAGGATCCACGCCAGCATGGCCGACGTCGTGGTCTTGCCGTGGGTGCCGGCGACGGCCAATACCCATTTGTCCTTCAGCACGTTGTCGGCCAGCCACTGCGGGCCGGAGGTATAGGCCAGGCCGCGTTCGAGGATGGCTTCCATCAGCGGGTTGCCGCGGGTGACGACGTTGCCGACGACGAAGACATCGGGCTTGAGGTTGATCTGCTTGGCGTCCCAGCCTTCGGTCAGCTCGATGCCGAGCGCGCGCAGCTGGTCGGACATGGGCGGGTAGACGTTGGCGTCGCAGCCGGTGACGGTGTGGCCCGCGTTGCGGGCGATGGCAGCGATGCCGCCCATGAAAGTGCCGCAGATGCCGAGGATGTGGATGTGCATGGTTTTAGGAACTAGGGGTCAGGATTCAGGATTCAGGGGTCGGGGAGTGGCGCGGATTATCCCATGGCGGGCGCGCGCGTCTGCTGGATCAGGTGGGTGAGGAGCGCGCGCAACTTGGCGGGGCGCAGCGGCTTGTGCAACAGCGGGAAGCCGGCCTGGGTGATGCGCAGGATGGTGTCGGGGGCGGTGTCGCCGGTGACGAGGATGGCGGGGATGTCGAGGCCGTATTTCTGGCGCAGGCGGATGACGACCTCGATGCCGTCGCTGTCGTCGGGCAGGCGGTAATCGGACACGATGACGTCGGGCGCGCGGCCGATGCTGTCGAGCCATTGCACGGCTTCGTCCGCACTGTGGGCGGTGACCAGATCGATGTTCCAGTTGTCGAACAGCTCGGCCATGCCGCGCAGGATCGCGCTTTCGTCATCGACCAGCAGCACCAGCGCGTCGCCCGGAATCTGCCCCGGCGTGCCGACGGAGGCGGGCGGCTGGATCAGGCCGGCGTCGCCGCAGGGCACGTCGATGCTGAACTCCGAGCCGTGGTCGGGGCGCGAATGCAGGTCGATGCGGTGTCCCAGCAGGCGGCCCAGGCGCGACACGATGGCGAGTCCGAGCCCGAGCCCCTTGCTGCGGTCGCGTGCCGGATTGTGCAACTGAACGAATTCGTGAAACACGTTTTCCTGCTGGTCCGGCGGGATGCCGCGTCCGGTGTCGATGACGCTCAGGCGCACCATGCGGCCGCGGCGGCGGCAGGCCACCAGCACGCCGCCGTCGTCGGTGTAGCGGATGGCATTGGCGATCAGATTGGCCAGGATGCGCTCGATCAGCAGCGGATCGCTGTAGAGCGTGACGTTGCAGGGGCGAAAGCGCAATCGCAGGCTTTTTTCCTCGGCCAGTGCGCCGAACTGCTGATCGAGATCGCGCAGCATTTTCTGCAGCGGAAAATGCACCGGACGCGTCTCGATGGTGCCGGCATCCAGCCGTGAAATGTCGAGCAAAGCGTTGAACAGCAGTTCCATCGCTGCGGTGGAGGCTTCGATGTTGTCGATCAGGTTTTGCGTTTCCGGCTGCTGGTTGCGTGCCTTCAGCGCGGCGACAAACAGCGACAGGGCATGCAGCGGCTGCCGCAGGTCGTGGCTGGCCGCGGCAAAAAAGCGCGACTTGGCCTGGTTGGCACGCTCGGCCATGTTCTTTTTCGCGGCCAGGTCGGCGGTCGCTTCGCGGATGCGTTTCTCCAATTCGCCGCGGTGCGTCTGCAGGGCTTCCGCCATGTCGTTGATGCCGGCGGCCAGCGCGCCCACCTCGCCCTGCGGCGGCAGCTCCGTGCGCACGCTGAGGTCGGCCCCGGTCAGCCGGTGCACCACGCGCCCGATGTGATGCAATTGCCCGGCCAGGCGGTCGGACAGGCGCCACGCCAGCACCCCGGTGATCGCCAGCGCCGCCAGCATCAGCAGCGCGGCGTGGAACAGGGCGCTGCGCTGGAACGCGCTGATCTGATCGAGTGCCACCGCCACTTCAACCCGCCCCAGCACGTCCGAAGCCGGCTGGATGGCGGGGAATGAAATATCGGCGGGCAGCGCGGCCGCGGGCAGATGGATCACTGCGGATTGGCGATAGGGATCGGTGTCGGAGGGCAAGGGATTGCCGACACTGGCAAGGGCCTGCCCCCGGGCATCGGTGACCCGTGCCATCGCCAGCTGGCTGTTCACCCTTTCGGTTTCAAGCAGCGCGTTTACCTGGGCGGTATCGCCGCTGACCAGCGAATACTGCAGGGCCTCGGCGAGGTGGCGGGCGGCATTGGCGGCGCGCCCGTGGAGCGCGTTTTCGGCGGAGGCGAAGGCCTGCGTGGTGAAGTAGGCCACCAGGCCGAACTCGGCCAGCAGGGCGGGCAGCAGCGCAATCACCAGGATCCGGCTGCGGATGCTGGACAGCGGAAGCCGGCTGAGCAGGGTGGCCAGGGATGTCACCGGCGATCAGGGCTTCTGCATCAGCCGCTGGATTTCGAGCACGGCCTCGGTGCGGTTGCTGACGCCAAAGGCCTTGAAGATCGCGGCCATATGCACTTTCACCGTGCCTTCCGACATCGCCAGCATGCCGCCGATGGCCTTGTTGGCGCAGCCTTGCGCCAGCAGGCGGGCCACTTCGAGCTGGCGCGCGGTCAGCCCGCTGTGCTGCAGCGCCGCGAAGTCAGCGGGCGCCACCGTATGCAGGCCGCCATTGCTGTTGCCCAGGCAGACCGGTACGTAGATGTCGCCCGCCAGTACCTGCCGCAACGCGGCCAGCATTTCAGAAGCGGGGGCGGCCTTGGGGATGTAGCCGAGCGCGCCGGCTTCCAGCGCGCTGCGGATGTCGTGCGACGACTCCGAGGCGGACAGCACCACCAGCGGGATGTCGGGAAAGCGGTTGCGGAACTGGGAGATGCCTTGGAAGCCGACGAAGCCGGGCATGTTGAGGTCGACCAGCGCCAGATCGAGGTCGGCATGTCCGGCGGCCTGCGCAAACAGGCTGGGGTAATCGTGGGCGTCGATGATCTCGACCGGCGGCTCAAGCTGCGACAACACCAGCCGCACCCCTTCGCGCATCAGCGGATGGTCGTCGGCCAACAGCGTTTTCATGTGGGCGCTCCCTGCATGGCAGGGATTCTAGTGTCGTGAATCAGAAATAGGGGAACAAAATAAAACGGATGGATTTTTTCGCAGGGCAAGGCGCGAGGAGAGCGTGGTTGTTGCCGATTTATCGGCTTTACAACCACGGCCTACCCCTTGCGGGTGGGCGACATCGTTCGGTCTATGGCAACGACGAGCAACGCCGCCACGCGGAAAAAGACGCCGTTTTATGTTTCGATATTTCTGATTCACGACACTAGTACGACAGGGTTCCTGCGTGCAGTTGTTGCAGGGAACGGCGGCCTAGTTGCCGCGCACCTTGCCCAGGCCCTGGTCGATGGCGGCCTCCAGATAGCCGAAGTAGAAGTCGGGGATCAGCAGGCCGACGATGGCTTCGCTGGCCGCCGCGCCCTGGGTGTCGAACACCATCACGGTGGGGACCATGAACACCTTGTTGGCGGCGGCAAACGCGCCTTCGGTGGTGGAGGCGCCATCGAAGCCGGTCAGCGGCGTGGTGGCATTGACGGTGACTTCGCGGATGATGACGCGGTTGCGGTAGGCCCGGTCCGTGTGCATGGGCACCAGGTAATCGCGCTTGACCTGCTCGCAATACGGACAGCCGGGGGTGCTGAACAGCACCAGGATGGGCACCCGGCGCTTGACGGCGGTCTGCGCGTCGGACTGGAAATTCTTCGCATGGACCAGGCTGGCCGCCGCGTGGGCGCCCGCGGGCAGGGTCAGGCCCCATGCTAAAATCAGGCCCCAGGCTGCGATCAGTCGCATCATTGTGTAGTCGTCCCTTCAGGTGGATGCAGACACGTCATGGCCGTGAGTGTCGCGTCATCCTTTGCCAAATCAAACAGTCCAATATTACCCGCCATGCACACCCTGACCATTGCCTCCCGTGAAAGTGCCCTTGCCATGTGGCAGGCGGAGCATATCCGAGACCGCCTTGCCGCGCTGCATCCGGGCTGCACGGTCAACATTCTGGGCATGACCACGCGCGGTGACCAGATCCTCGACGTCACGCTGTCCAAGGTCGGCGGCAAGGGCCTGTTCGTCAAGGAGCTCGAAGTGGCGCTGGAAGCCGGCCAGGCCGACCTCGCGGTGCACTCGATGAAGGACGTGCCGATGGATCTGCCGCCCGGGTTCGAACTGGCGGTGATCGGCGAGCGCGAGGATCCGCGCGACGCCTTCGTGTCGAACCGATTCGAGCGCCTGTCCGACCTGCCGCCCGGTGCCGTGGTCGGCACCTCCAGTCTGCGCCGCGAAGCGCAGTTGCGCGCGCGCTACCCGCACCTGCTGGTGAAGCCGCTGCGCGGCAACGTCGGCACGCGCCTGAAAAAACTCGACGAGGGCCAGTTCGACGCCATCCTGCTCGCCGCCGCCGGCCTGAAACGGCTCGGCCTCGGCGAGCGCATCAAAAGCCTGCTTTCCGTCGAAGACAGCATTCCCGCCGCCGGCCAGGGCGCGCTCGGCATCGAGATCGTGAGCGGCAATGCCGACGTGGCCGCCATGCTCGCCGCGCTCAACCATCCCGAAACCGCCGCCTGCGTGCGCGCCGAGCGCCAGGTCAGCCGCGTGCTGGGCGGCAGCTGCCAGGTGCCGCTGGGCGCGCACGCCGTGCTGCAGGACGGCCGCCTGGTGCTGAACGGCTTCGTGGCGAACCCGGACGGCAGCAGCTTCATCCACGACGCTGCGACAGGCGACGCGGCTGATCCCGAGGCGGTCGGCCAGGCGCTCGCCGACAAGTTGCTGGCGCGGGGCGCGCGCGCCATTCTCGACGCTTTGCCGTGATGCGGCCGCTGGCCGGACGCACCGTGCTGGTCACGCGGCCGGCCCATCAGACGGCCGCGCTGGTGGACATGATCGATGCGGCCGGCGGGGTAGCGTTTGCGTTCCCGGCGCTCGATATCGAGGTCGTTCCGGTCGAGGCCCTGGCCGCGCCGCTGGCGCAGCTGCGGAATGCCGACATCGCGATTTTCATCAGCCCCAATGCGGCGCAGTTCGGCATGGCGGCGATCCAGGCGGGCGGCGGCTTGCCGGCTGCGACCGAGGTGTTTGCGGTGGGGCCGGGCACGGCGCGTGCGCTGCGGGCGGCGGGCGTTTCAAATGTTATTACGCCGGGGGACTCCCTCCTCCCCAACCCTGATGGAACTACTAAGCAATCGACTAAGCCCGCAAGCGGGCAAGTCGCTGCTTATCCCCCCCAAGCGGTAGAGGGGGCGAACGTTGGGCTGAGCCCGCCCACACCGATCAACCACGACAGCGAAGCGCTGCTGGCGCTGCCGCAACTGCAGGACATGGCAGGCAAGCGGGTGGTGATCGTTCGCGGCGTCGGCGGCCGTGCCCTGCTGGCCGACACGCTCACTGCGCGCGGGGCAGAGGTGCATTTCCTGGAATGCTACCGGCGCGTGCGGCCGCAGGTCGATGCCGCGCCGCTGCTGGCGCGCTGGCAGGCGGGCGGCATCGATGCGGTGACTGTCACCAGCGCGGAGACGCTGCGCAATCTGGCCGCACTGCTGGGCGAAGCGGGCGCACCGCTGCTGGCGGGTACCCCGCTTTTCGCCCCGCATGAGAAAATCGCCGAAGCGGCCCGCCGCTTCGGCATTGCCCGCGTGATCGCCACGCCGGGTGGCGACGCCGGCTTGATGGAAGGCCTGCTTAACTGGTTCAGGAATGAGAACAGGTTCTAAAAATGAACGACACCCCAGAAACCTCCGTCCCGCAAACTGCCGTTGCACCGGCTCAGGCAGACGCGCGCCATTCCGTCTCGCCGGTGGCGATGGTCGCGCTGCTGTTTGCCGCGCTGGCGCTGGCAGCCGCAGCCTGGTCCTGGTTCGACAGCCGCGAGCGCATCCGCGACCTGAAGACCGAGCTGGGGCGCCGGCTCGCCGAAACCGGCAAGGAAACAAGCGAAACCCGCCTGCTGGCGCGCAACGCGGACGATGCGATGCGGCAGATCGGCGAAAAGGTCGGCCACATCGAAAGCCAGATGGCCGCCTCGCAGCAGCAGCAGCTGTCGCTGGAGGCGCTCTACAAGGACCTGTCGCAAGGGCGCGACCAGTGGGCGCTGGCCGAAATCGAGCAGGTGCTGCTCAGCGCCTCGCAGCAGTTGCAGCTGGCAGGCAACGTCAAGGCCGCGATCATCGCGCTGGAAGGCGCAGACACCCGCCTGCAGCGCCTCAACAAGCCGCAGTTCACCGCGTTGCGCCGGGCCATCGCAGCGGATCTGGCCAAGCTGCGCGCGGTGCCCTCGCACGACGAAGTGGGCGCCAGCGCGCGCATCGAGGCGCTGGTGGCGCGCCATGCCGGCTGGCCGCTGGCGAGCGCACAGGCTTCCGAAGCGGTGCCGGCGCCGCGCACCGGCAGGCGGACCGCCGACATCGGCCAGGAGCTGTGGGCCGAGCTGAAGCGCTTGGTGCAGATCCGCCGGGTCGAGGGCAACGAAGCGGTGCTGCTGCCGCCGGAACAAGCCTATTTCCTGCGCGAGAATCTGCGCCTGCGCCTGCTGTCGGCGCGGCTGGCGCTGCTGGCGCAGGATCAGGCCGCATTTCAGGCCGATCTCAGCGCGGTGTCGGCCATGCTGAACCGCTACTTCAACACCCGCGATGCCGGTGTCGCCGCTGCGCTCAAGGATATTCAGCGCCTGTCCGGCCTGCAGATCGCCCAGACATTGCCCGGCATCGACGCCAGCCTCGCCGCGCTCGACGCCTCCAAGGGGGACCGCTGATGCGTTGGCTGATTTCGCTGCTCATCATTGCGGTGCTGGCCGTCGCGCTGGCGATGGCCGGCCGCTACGATCCCGGATACGTGGTGCTGGTGTATCCGCCGTGGCGGATGGAAATCTCCTTCATCAGCTTCGTGCTGATTCTGGTCGGCCTGGTGGTGGGCGGCGTCGTGCTGCTGCGGCTGGCCGTGCTCACGCTCAACCTGCCCAGCATCGTGCGCGAACAGCGCGAACGGCGCGCCGCCAGAAAGCGTGACGAGAACTTCGTCGGCGGCCTCCGGGCGTATGCCGAATATCGCTATCAGGACGCCGAGCAATCGCTGGGGCAATGGCAGGGCGACGATGTGCGCCTGGGGCTGGCGCGCGTGCTCGCCGCGCGCGCCGCGCAGGAAATGCGGGCCGCCAAGCAGCGCGAGCGGCATCTGCAGGACGCCAGCGAGCATGGCGCCGAACTGGCCGCCCAGCTGTTTGAAGCCGAAGCCTGCCTCGATGCCAAGGATGCGGCGGCGGCACTGGTGGCGATCAAGCGCGCCAAGGAAATCGCGCCGCAGCACACCGCGCTGCTGCGGCTCGAACTGAAGGCGCGCCAGATGACCGGGCAGTGGGATGAGGTCGAGCGCCTGCTCGACGCGCTGCTGCGCAGCAATGCGCTGGAGGCCGGCGTGGCCAACCAGAACCGCCGCATGGCCTATGCTGAAAACCTCAAGCGCCGCGCCGACGATGACCGCGGCCTTCTGGAGTACTGGAAGAAGATTCCGGCCGAATTCAAGGTCGACCCCCTGGTGGCGCGGGCGGCGGCGCGGGCCTTCATGCAGCGCGGCGGCCACGACACCGCGCTCGACGTGCTGGAAGCTGTGCTCAACCGCGAGTGGCACGAAGGCCTGGTGGCGCTGTACGGCGAGGTGCGCGGCAGCCATCCGGCGCGGCAGATCGAGCAGGCGGAAAAATGGCTGCCCGCCCAGCCGCGCGACGCCCAGCTGCTGCTGACCCTGGCGCAGCTGTGCAGCGTGCAGCAATTGTGGGGCAAGGCGCAGAGTTATCTGGAAGCCAGCCTGGCCATTGCGCCCAGCGCCGAAGGCCACATCCGCATGGCGGAACTGAAGACCCAGAGCGGACAGCCGGGCGAAGCCTGCAAGCATTACCAGAAGGCGCTGGCGCTGTGCCGTGCGGAGGACGCCGTATAGCGCATGTCCGCGCCGGCTGGCACGTTTGTGCAGGGGGCCGCGCCGCGGGCTGCGTGTATTATTAGGATTTTCTAATATTCGAAAAGGGGTGTTTCCATGCGCACAGCTTCATTTGCCGTCATCGGATTCGTGTTGAACGCCTTGCTGCTGTCCGCGCCCGCCAGCTGGGCCGCGGCGCCCAAGGCCAGTGAGCCGTCGGAGAGCGGCGTCTACAAGGTGGCCATCGACCGCAGTGTCGGCCTTGCCGAGGCGGCGGAATCGATGCGCCTGCGCGCCAATGCGCTGAATCTGCAACTGGTGGCAGAGCTTCCGATGTCCAAGCAGGTGGAAGCGGTCACCGGCAAGCCGCAGCGCACCATCATCGTCTTCCAGTTCTGCGACGCGGTTCTGGCCAGGGATCTGATCGACGTGAACATGGATTTTTCCATCTACATGCCGTGCCGCATCGCCCTGATCGAGGATGCCAAGGGCCAGGGCTGGCTGGTGATGATGGACGTCAACGTCGACACGGTGGCACAGGAAAAGCGTCTGCCGGAGGCGCTGAAGGTCCGCATCGAAGCGGTGCGCAAGTCGCTGCTCAGCATCATGCAGGCGGGGGCCAGGGGCGAGCTGTAAAGCTTGCCAAATTTAACCGAGGCGAAGAGCTGTAAGCCTTGTCCCGACGTGGCAGAGGCCCGGGCATGCAGCCCGGGCTTTTTTGTTTGGACAGCCGTTACGGCTGACCTAGACGGCGGGTTCGGTCTCGGCGTCCGCTGCGTAGATGAAGGCGTCGGCGAAAAATTCGTCTTCGGGCAGCTTGCGGGTTTTCACGAAGCTGTCGCGCGCGTTGTCGACCATGACCGGCGCGCCGCAGGCATACACCTGGTAGCCCGACAGGTCGGCGAAATCGGCCAGCACCGCCTCGTGCACGAAGCCGGTGCGGCCCTGCCAGCGGTCGCCCGGCCCGGGACGGGACAGCACCGGGATGAAGCTGAAGTTCGGGTGCTCGGCGAGCCACTGCTGCGGCAGCTCGGCCATGTACAGATCCTTCAGCGAACGCACCCCCCAGTACAGCACCAGTTCGCGATCGGTATGTTCGGCGAAGGCATGTTCCAGCATGCCCTTGATCGGCGCAAAGCCGGTGCCGCCGGCGATGAAGAGGATCGGCTTGTCGGAATCGTCGCGGATGAAGAAGCTGCCGAGCGGGCCCTTCAGGCGCAGGATGTCGCGTTCCTTCAGGGTCGAGAACACCTGGTCGGAAAACAGGCCGCCCGGCACGTGGCGAATGTGCAGCTCCAGCAGCGCATCGTCGTGCGGCGAATTGGCGAGCGAGTAGCTGCGCGACTTACCGCCCTTCAGCTGGAAGTCGATGTATTGTCCGGCGAGGTATTGCAGGCGTTCGTTGGCGGGCAGCTTGATCTTCACCACCATGACGTCGTCGGCGCGCTTTTCCAGCTTTTCCACCCGGCACGGCAGCGTCTTCACCACGATGTCCCGGGCGGCGCCGATTTCCTTGGCTTCGATGACCATGTCGCTCAGCGGCCGGGCGCGACAGAACAATGCGCGGCCCTGTGCCTTGTCCTCGTCCTTCAGCGCGCTGGGCGAATGCGCGCCATAGTCGAGTTGGCCGGACAGCACCGTGCCCTTGCAGGCCCCGCAGGCGCCGTTGCGGCAGCCGTAGGGCAGCGAAAAGCCTTCGCGCAACGCGGCTTCGAGGATGGTTTCGTCATCCTGGACGGTGAACTGGTGCCCGCTGGGCTGAAGGGTGACCTGATACGGCATGATGTGGGCTTAAAATACGAAAACAGACTGGTGGATTATCGCCCGGGCAGCAGGGGTTTTCACCCCTGCAGGCGTAGGGTTACAGACAGGCAACGATGAAAAAAATCTTGATCGTGGGGTTTGGCGATGTCGCCGAGCGGCTGGTGAAGCGCTATGCCGGCCAGGCCGGCTTCATCGGCCTGATCCGCCGTCCCGAGCGCGCCGCCGAACTGCGCGCGCTCGGTGTGACGCCCTACATCGGCGATCTCGATATCCCCGCCACGCTGAAACGGCTGCCGCGCGTCGATGGCGTACTGCACTTTGCGCCGCCCCCCAACGAAGGCAAGACCGACCCGCGCACGGCGCATCTGCTGCATGCGCTGACGCGCCACGGCAAGCCGGGTGCGCTGGTGTACATCAGCACCAGCGGCGTGTACGGCGACTGCGGCGGCAATTGGGTCGCCGAAACCCGTCCGGTGGCGCCGGTGAACGCCCGCGCGGTGCGGCGGGTGGATGCCGAGCGCCAGCTGCGCGCGTGGGGCGAAGCACTGCGGGTACAGGTGAGCATTCTGCGCGCGCCGGGCATCTACGCTGCCGACCGTCTGCCGCTGGAACGCATCAAGCGCGGCACCCCGGCGTTGGTTGCCAGGGACGACAGCTACACCAACCACATTCATGCCGACGATCTGGCGCGGCTGGCGTGGGCGGCGCTGTTCCGCGGGCGTTCGCAGCGCATCTACCATGCGGTCGACGCGCACCCGTTGAAAATGGGCGACTGGTTCGACAGCTGTGCCGACGCCTTCGACCTGCCGCGTCCACCGCGGGTGAAGCGAGCCGAAGCGGAAAAAGTGCTGTCCGAAGCCTTGCTGTCGTTTCTGCGCGAGTCGCGCCAGCTGTCGAACGTGCGCACCACGCGCGAATTGCGCCTGAAATACCGCTACCCGACGTCCGACGATCTGCTGCGCGAAATCCACCAGACGCGTGGACAGATGAAACTGTTTTGATCAAC
Source organism: Gammaproteobacteria bacterium (assembly GCA_018820765.1). Taxonomy (GTDB): domain Bacteria; phylum Pseudomonadota; class Gammaproteobacteria; order Burkholderiales; family Thiobacillaceae; genus Thiobacillus. Next base: position 365,770 of record JAHJNN010000012.1, on the reverse strand, counting down.
GCAGCAGATCGTCGGGCTCGCGCTTGAACTCGCCATTGATCGTAGTGGGCATCACGTCCGCCCCCTCTCCCTTCGAGGGAGAGGGAGGCATGTCGTCGTTTGCCGGACGCAGCGGGTCCACTTTGCGCCGGCCCCAGGTACCGGGAATCAGCAGCAGCACCAGTGCGATGGCATCGCTGAGGAAGCCGGGAAAAACCAGCAGGCCACCGGCGAGGAGAATGCGCCCGCTGGCAAACAGCGCGCCCAGCGGATGCGTGCCCGACTGCACCGAGAACAGCAGGCGCGCGCCCCAGGCGACGCGCTCGACGCGTATCAGCATGACCCCCGCAACGGCCGCCAGCAGCAGCCATACCAGCACCCAGCCGCCGATGGCACTGGCCGCCCAGAAAATACCGATGGCTTCCAGCACCGGAAACGACAGCAGCAGTAGAACAATCCAACCAAAGCGCATGACATGGAACCTTTGTTAATCTTGACCACTTTACCCGATGTGGCGAGTGCCGAAAAACTGGCGCATGCCCTGATCGAAAGCCGCGCGGCCGCGTGCGTGAACGTTTTGGCGCCGTGCCGCTCCATTTACCGTTGGGAGGGGGCGGTGGAGACGGCGGAGGAAATTCCGCTGCTGATCAAAACCACCCGCGCGGCGTATCCGCTGGTTGAAGAAATCGTCCGCGTGCAGCATCCTTACGACGTTCCAGAACTGATTGCCATACCCATAACACACGGCCTGCCCGCCTATCTCGGCTGGCTGGCCACGGAGACTGATAAACATGATTAAAAGCGGATGGATTCGATTGCTTGGCGCATTGCCCCTACTTTGGGGTGCGCTGGCACTCTTTCCAGTGGCCCAGGCCGAAGAATTTCTTGACCCCGAAATCGCCTTCAAGTTCTCGGCGCGCGCGCTCGATGCGAATACGCTGGAAGCGCGCTGGCAGATCGCCGACGGTTATTACATGTATCGCGACAAGTTCAAGTTCGAAGTGGCCGGCGCCACGCTCGGCGCGCCGCAACTGCCGGCGGGCAAGATCAAGGAAGACGAGAACTTCGGCCGCGTCGAAACCTACCGCAAGGACGTCCGCATTGCGCTGCCGATCCAGCGCACGACGGGCGCCACGTCGGTCACCCTGAAAACCGTTTCGCAGGGCTGCGCCGACGCCGGGCTGTGCTACACCCCGCAGGAAGCGAGCGTGTCGATCAAGCTGCCCGTGCTGGTGGCGGCCGCAACGGCAGCGCCCGCACCCGCCGCCTTCGCAATCGAGGGGCTGCGCAGCCTGGGCGGCGACCTGGGGATGCCGAAGCTGCTGCCGCCGGACGAGGCCTTCCTGGTTGCCGCGGCGATGCCCGATGCGCAAACGGTCAAGCTCGATTACACGCTGACGCCCGACACCTACCTGTACCGCGACAAGCTCGCCTACGTCGTCAAATCGCCTGCCGAGGTGAGGGTGGCGCGCGCCGACGTTCCGGCGGGCGACGTCAAGGACGACCCGACCTTCGGCCGCACCGAGGTGTATCACCAGAATTTTTCCGTCAGCCTGACACTGTCGCGCGCGCTCGCCGCCGGTGAACAACTGGTGCTGGAAGCACACTGGCAGGGTTGCAACGAAGCGGTCGGCGTCTGCTATCCGCCGATCAAGCGCGAGTTTTCCCTGGCGGCGGCAGGCGGCGCGGTGGCGCCAAGCGCGATTGCGGCGAGCGCGGATGCGCCGGCCGAACCCGCCAGCGAATCCGATACCTCGCGGATCGAGCGCGTGCTGAAAGGCGGCAGCTTCTGGCCGGTGATCCTCACCTTCTTCGGCCTCGGCCTGCTGCTGGCGCTCACGCCCTGCGTGTTCCCGATGATCCCGATCCTGTCGGGCATCATCGCCGGGCAGAAGAAGGACCTGACCAAGATGAGCGGCTTCCTGCTGTCGCTCGCCTACGTGCTGGGCATGGCGCTCACCTACGCGATCGCCGGCGTGGCGGCGGCGCTGTCCGGCACGCTGCTGTCGAACGCGCTGCAGAATCCGGTGGCGCTCGGCATCGGCGCCGGCATTTTCGTGCTGCTGGCGCTGTCGATGTTCGGCTTCTTCGAAATCCAGCTGCCGAGCTTCATCCAGAGCAAGTTCTCCGACGCCTCGAACAAGATGAAGGGCGGCAATTTCATCGGCGTCTTCTTCATGGGCGCGCTGTCCGCCGTCATCCTCGGCCCGTGCGTGGCGCCGCCGCTGGCCGCGGCGCTCGCCTTCATCGCGCAGACCGGCAACACCACGCTGGGCGGCGTGGCGCTGTTCGTGCTGGCGCTCGGCATGGGCGTGCCGCTGCTGCTGGTGGGCCTGTCGGCCGGTGCCTTGCTGCCGAAAGCGGGCGGCTGGATGAACGCGGTGAAATATTTCTTCGGCGTGATGATGCTGGCGATCGCGATCTACCTGATCTCGCCGGTCATCCCGGCCTGGATTGGTATGCTGCTATGGGCTGCGCTGCTGATCGGTTCGGCGATCTACCTGCATGCGCTCGACCCGCTGCCGGCCCACGCGACCGGCTGGTCGCGCCTGTGGAAGGGCCTCGGCGTGGTGCTGCTGATCGGCGGCCTGGCGATCCTGCTCGGCATGCTGGCCGGCAGCCGCAACCTGCTGCAGCCGCTTGAAGTGTATAAGGGCAGCGTCTTCAATGGCGCCGGCGGCGTGGCGATGGCGGCCGAGCAGAAAGGCCTGGCGTTCGAGAAGGTCAAGGACGTGGCCGAGCTCGACGCGCGTCTGGCGCAGGCCAAGGCTGACGGCCGTGCGGTCATGCTCGACTTCTATGCCGACTGGTGCGTGTCGTGCAAGGAAATGGAAACCTTCACCTTCAGCGATGCGCGGGTGCAGGCGCGCCTGGCCAACGCGGTGCTGCTGAAGGCCGACGTCACCGCCAATACCGAGGCCGACAAGGCGCTCTTGAAGCGCTTCAGCCTGTTTGGTCCGCCCGGGCTGATTTTCTGGAACAGCGCTGGTGTGCAGTCGGACTACAAGGTGATCGGATTCGAGAAGGCCGACAAGTTCCTCGCCAGCATCGACTCGGCGCTCGGCAAGTAATCCATCGCGGTCGACGAACCCCCTGCGTGCTTGCGCACGCAGGGGGTTCGTCGTTTCAGGGCTGGCGCCGCAGCACCGCGACGGCGTCGAGCAGCGGCGTGACGATGGGCTGGATTTTGCGCCGCATCAAGGAGCCGATGGCGGTGGTCTTGAGGAAGATCGGCCGCACGGTATCTGCGTCCACCGCGGCCAGCGCGTCGAGCGCGGCGCAGTCGGTCTCGAACTGCGGCGCCGCGTCCAGCAGGATCTGGCGCGCCGCACTGCGGGCGGCCGCATCGGCCTGACGCAAGGGCGCGCACCACTGCGCCAGCGCGTTCAGCGTGTGGTTCACCACTTCCTGGTTTTCCGGCCGTTCGAGGATGGTCGCGGCGGTGGCGATGAAAGTCTGGCCCTGCCCCGACAGCGCCTTGTCCAGCATCGCGCTGTAGGGATTGCCGGCGAGAGGCGGCACGTCCCCGTAGTCGGCGCGCGCCGCGCGCGGGCTGGGCAGATTGTCCGGCTGCAGTTCGAGGAAGGCGACGTAATACGAGTTGCGGCTGGTGCCGCGCTTCCAGATCGACAGCCGCTCGGCGTCGGTCAGCACGCCCGAGTACAGCATCACCGCGACGGTATCGAGAATGCCGACATCGTCCTCGTGCAGAAAAGCCAGATGCTCGACCAGAAACTCGGCCAGCGTGCGGCCCATGTTGCCCTGGCACACCACGTCGCGCATCAGCATCAGCCGCGCGTTCTCGATCGTCGGCATGCACCACCAGGCATAGCGCGCCAGTTCGTCGGTGAGCGCGGGCGAGTGCACCACCGCGACCACCGCTTCCTCCTCGGCGATCAACAGCAATTGCGCCAGGTGCAGGGTGGAGAGCCCGGCCTGCGACTGCCGCGTCCAGCGCGTCAGATGCACCGGGTAGCCGCCGGGCGAACCCAGCGCGTGGCCGGACAGTTGCTCGCGCACCCGTTTCAGATAGCGGTCGGAACGCTCGTTCGGCTTCAGCGGCACGCTCGCCTCACCCTGCGGCGTCAGCGCCCACAGGGTCATGTTTGATTCGTCGATGCGGACGGCCTTGAGCTCGGTGTTGAAGAGGACGTTGAGGCGCAGCTCGTCTTCGGGGGACAGCTCGTCGCTCATAAAGCCTTGAACACCTCGCGCGCCGCAGCGAGGGTGGCGTCGATGTCGGCGTCGCTGTGCGCGGCCGAAACGAAGCCCGCCTCGAATGCGGAGGGCGCGAGGTAAATGCCGTGGTCGAGCATGGCGTGGAAGAAGCGGTTGAATTTCTCCTTGTCGCACTGCATCACTTCGGCAAAGCTCGTCGGCGGTTTCGCTGCGAAATACAAGCCGAACATGCCGCCGACGGAATCGGCGCAGAAGGTGACGCCGGCCTCTTTTGCGGCAGCGTTCAGGCCCTTCACCAGTTTCTCGGTGCGGGCCGTGAGCGACGCATGGAATCCGGGTTCGGAAATCGCGGCCAGCGTGGCGAGGCCAGCCGCCACCGCCACCGGGTTGCCGGACAGCGTGCCCGCCTGGTACACCGGGCCGGTCGGCGCCAGCGCGTCCATGACGTCGGCGCGGCCGCCGAAGGCGCCCACCGGCATGCCGCCGCCGATGACCTTGCCGAGCGTGGTCAGATCCGGCTTGATGCCGAGCAGTTTCTGCGCGCAGCCGAGGTCGACGCGGAAGCCGGTCATCACCTCGTCGAAAATCAGCAAGGCGCCGTGCGCATCGCACAGGCGGCGCATCGCCGCCATGAATTCGGCGGTCGGCTTGACCAGGTTCATGTTGCCGGCGAAGGGCTCGACGATGATGCAGGCGATTTCGTTGCCGATCTCGGCGAAGGTGCGCTCGAGTCCGGCGACGTCGTTGTAATCCAGAACAATCGTCTGCGCCGCGACTTCGGGCGGCACGCCGGCCGAGGTGGGGTTGCCGAAGGTGAGCGCGCCGGAGCCGGCCTTCACCAAGAGGAAGTCGGCGTGGCCGTGGTAGCAGCCCTCGAACTTGATGAACTTGCTGCGGCCGGTAAAGCCGCGTGCGAGGCGGATCGCGCTCATGGTTGCCTCGGTGCCGGACGACACCAGACGCACCTTTTCGATGCTGGGCACCAGTTCGATGATGCGACGGGCGATGGCGAGTTCGGCTTCGCTGGGCGCGCCGAACGACAGGCCGTTGGCGGCGGCGTCCTGCACCGCCTTCACCGTGCCGGGATGGGCGTGGCCGAGGATGGCCGGGCCCCACGAGCCGACGTAGTCGATGTATTCGCGGCCGTCGGCGTCCCACACGCGCGAGCCCTTGGCGCGGCTGAAAAACACCGGCGTTCCGCCGACGCTCTTGAAGGCGCGCACCGGCGAGTTCACGCCGCCGGGGATGACTTGCTGCGATTGTTCGAAAAGTTGCTCGTTGCGGGTCATGGTTCGGGTCACTCTTCAGATTCGGTTTCAAATAATTGATTCAGGTCGCGCGCAGCGGCGCGGATGTCGGCGGCGTCGAACAGGGCCGAGAGCACGGCCAGGCTGTCGGCGCCGGCATCCAGCAGCGACGGTGCGTTGGCGAGCGTGATGCCGCCGATGGCGACGATCGGCACCCGCAACGCTTGCGTCGCCTGGTGCAGCAGGGCGAGGTCGGCGCGCGGAGCGGCCGGCTTGGTCGGCGACGGGTAGAAGCTGCCGAAGGCGACGTAGTCGGCACCCGCCGCCTGCGCCGCCTGCGCCAGTTCCAGGCTCTGGTAGCACGAGGCGCCGATGAACTTGCCCGTGCCGAGAATGATGCGCGCCTCCCTGAGACTGCCGTCCTCGCGTCCCAGATGCACGCCGTCGGCGTCGCACAGATCGGCCAGCCGCAGGTCGTCGTTGACGATTAGCGGCACGCCGAAGCGGCGGCACAGCGCGACCAGTTCGCTTGCCTGTTCGTGGCGGCGCGCCACGTCGCCCGACTTATCGCGGTACTGCACCGCGGCCACCCCGCCCGCAAGCACGGCTTCGACCTGCGCCAGCAGGCGTTCGGTGTCGGCGGTTTCGGGGGTGAGGGCATAGAGGCCACCCGGGAATTCAAGCATGGCGGGAATTCAAATTCTGCGATTCAGGCATTGCCTTCGGTCGGCACATCCTGCGCCCAGAAAAAGCGCTCGGGAATGTATTGCCCCATGCCGGGGCGGAAGGCGGCCTTCAGCGTCTCGTAGGTGAAATTCTGCGCTTCGCGCACGGCCGTCGGCACGTCTTGTCCGTAGGCCAGTGCGGCCGCGATGGCCGAGGCGAGGGTGCAGCCGGAACCGTGGTAGCTGCCGGGCAGGCGGTCCCAGGCGTCGGTCTGGACGTGGCCGTCGACGTCGTAGAGGCTGTTCAGCACGCGCGGCGTGGCCTCGTGGGTGCCGGTGATGAGCACGTATTCGCAGCCCAGATCGGTCAGGTGCCTGGCGCAGGCGGCCAGATCCATGTCTTCCTCGTCCGACTCGAACAGCGCCAGCCGCCGTGCCTCGTGGCTGTTGGGGGTGAGGATGCTGGTCTGCGGGATCAGGAGGTCGCGCATGGCGGCGATCATGTCCTCGGTGGCCATTTCGTCGCCGCGTCCGGATGCCAGCACCGGGTCGAGGATGACCGGGATGTCGGGGTAGTCGGCGAGGATCTCGGCGATGACCGCAATCGATTCGGGGCTGCCCATCAGGCCGAGCTTGAATGCGGCCACCGGTACGTCCTCCAGCAGCATGCGGGCCTGATCCGCCACCCACTCGGCATCGATGGCGAGGATCTCGTCGACCCGGGCGGTGTCCTGCACCGTGATTGCGGTGATGACCGACAGCGGGTGGCAGCCCATGCTGGCGAGCGTCAGCAGGTCGGCCTGGATGCCCGCGCCGCCGGTTGGGTCGGACGCGGCGAAGCTGAGCACCAGCGGCGGCGCGGATTTGGGCGGGAAAATGGAAGGCATGGCGTCACTGCTTTAAAATCAAGCTCCGATTTTATCCGATTGCCTTCATTCCATGTCCGATACGGCCGAATACAAGAGCTGGATGTGCCTGATCTGCGGCTACATCTACCATGAGGAAGCGGGTGCCCCCGACGACGGGATTCCACCCGGGACCCGTTGGGAAGACGTGCCGATCAACTGGACCTGCCCGGATTGCGGGGCGCGCAAGGACGATTTCGAGATGGTGGCGTTTTGACGCTTGTTTACAGCGCGCTCAGGAAAGTCGCCCCGCTACGGAACGGGGGCTTTTGAGCCATCCGGCCTCTCCGGTAGAATGAATGTACCCTGTCAATGGCATGATGGGACCACAATCAAATAATTCTTATTCAGGAGATGACAATGTTACTGCAACGGATTACAGCTTGGGCCCTGCTCGTTGTTTCGTCAAGCGCATGGGCGGTTTCACCTTATGTGCAGGGCGATCCGGTCGCAGGCGCCAATGTGCAGGCGGTGGCGACGGCGGTCGAGGGCAAGCTCAAGAGCGGCGGCTTCAAGGTCGTCGGCAAGTATTTCCCCAAAAACCTGGCGGGATACGGGGTGGTCATTGCCACCGACGACGCCATGCTCGACGAAGTCGGTTCGGTGGGGGGCTATGCCGTGATGGGTGCGGCCGTTCGCGTCGGGGTGAAGGCTGACGGCAGCGTCGCCTACACCAATCCGGACTACTGGTACCGCGCCTATTTCCGCAAGGATTTCGAGAAGAAGGAAGAGGCGGTCAAGGCGCTGCAGGGACGATTGCAGAAAGCCCTGGGCGCGGGCAAGGGGCTGGGCGGGGACGAGGCCCCGTCCAGTTTGACCCACTACCGTTACATGATCGGGATGGAGCGCCTGGACTCGTACAAGAACAAGCTGGCCGAGTACGGCAGCTTTGCCGAGGCGCTGAAGGCCGTGCGCGAGAATCTCGCCAAGGGCGCGGGCAAGACCGCCAAGGTCTATGAAATCGTCCTGCCCGACCGCAAGCTGGCCGTGTTCGGCGTGGCGATGAACGGCAGCGGCAGCAGTGACGGCGAGTGGATCAGCAAAATCGACATGCAGAACAACATCACCGGCCTGCCCTACGAGGTGTACGTGATCAACAACGAGGTGGGCGCGCCGCATGGCCGGTTCCGCATCGCCCTGGCTTTCCCGGACGTGGGGATGGGCCAGTTCATGCGGATTTCGTCCCTGCCGAACACCATCATCGAAACCATGAGCGCCGTTGCCGGCGCCGACAAGAAGTCCAGCGGAGACTCCTGGTAGCAAGCAGGGTTTTTTGCACGGACAGGAAGGGCGTCGATTGCGGCGCCCTTTTTGTTGGCTGCCCGGTTGGCGCGCGTCGGTGGCCGCAAACACTAAAGAAGCCGCAACCGTTGCCGTAATGGTATCCACAACGGGCGGGCGGTGTGTGTCGCGTGCCCCGGATTCTGGCGGAGAGCGCGTGTGGACAACGAGGCATTGAAAGGCGTCAAGGTGATGGTCATCGATGACAGCAACACCATCCGGCGTAGTGCGGAAATATTCCTGAATCAGGCGGGCTGCGAGGTCATCCTGGCGCAGGACGGATTCGATGCGCTGGCCAAGATCACCGACCATGACCCGGATGTGGTGTTTGTCGACATCATGATGCCGCGCCTCGATGGCTACCAGACCTGCTCGCTCATCAAGCGCAATGCCAAATACCGCACCACGCCGGTCATCATGCTGTCGTCCAAGGACGGGTTGTTCGATCGTGCACGCGGCCGCATGGTGGGATCGGATCAATACCTGACCAAGCCTTTCACCAAGGACACGCTGCTGACTGCCGTGCGCGAGCACGCGTGCGCAGGCACTTAATTTCTAACAAGGAGCACAAAAATGGCAATCAGCCGAATTCTGGTCGTGGATGATTCTCCTACCGAGCGTTTTTTCCTGTCCGAACTGCTGGTCAAGAACGGCTATCTGGTCAGCATGGCGGAAAGCGGCGAGGAGGCCGTCGCGCAGGCCAAGCAGACGCTGCCCGATCTGATCGTGATGGACGTCGTGATGCCGGGCATGAACGGCTACCAGGCGACGCGCATGATCACGAAGGAAGAGGCGACCAAGCATATCCCGGTCATCATGTGCACCACCAAGGGCCAGGAAACCGACAAGGTATGGGGCATGCGCCAGGGCGCCAAGGCTTACCTGGTGAAGCCGGTGAAGCCGGAAGACCTGTTGTCGCAAATCAAGGCGCTGGGCTGAGCGGACCGACATGGCCAAGAAATTCAATCTGCGCGAATTTCAGACCACGCTTTCGCTGCAGCTGCAGGCGGCGGCCAGCCGCGACAACACCGGCTCCCGTCTGGGTTTCCGCGTCGGAGAGGTGAACTGGCTGGTGAGCCTCGCCGATACGGAGGAGGTGATTCCGGTGCCGCCCATCGTCAGGGTGCCCGGTTCGCGCCGCTGGTTTCGCGGCGTCGCCAACATCCGCGGCAACCTGTTTGCGGTAAGCGATTTCGCCGACTTCATGGGGCAGGGCATCACGCCCGATCACGCCGATTGCCGGCTGTTGATTCCGCATCACGATTTTGGCGTCAACGCGGCCCTGCTGGTGCGCAGTACGCTGGGCCTGAAGAACATCAACCATTACCAGCTGCGCGGCGAACCTGCGGCGCATCCGTGGATCGCCCGCCAGTATGCGGACGACGCGGGGGCCGGCTGGTGCGACATGGATTTCGGGCAGTTGCTGGGCGATGCCGAGTTCCTCAAGGTCGAGGCGCCGTTCGGCAACTGAGTGGACATTGATAACAGGGCGCGCAGGCGCCGACGAGTGAGGGACTGGAGCAATGAATAACGCGACAACGATGAATGGCCTCAGAGGGCTGGCTGGCCGCATGACGGAAAAGCTTACCGGCAAGTCCGGCGGCGAGCATACCGCCATGATCATGCAGAAGGTCCGCAAGCTGGCCGACAAGGAACCCGGCAAGGCCCCGCTGATCGGCCACTTTCCCGTCGAGAAGCAGTATCTCTACTCGGGCGGCGCCCTGATCGTCTCGCTGCTGCTGGCCGCGGGCTTCACCATCTACAGTCTGGTCCAGCTGGACAACCGTGCGGGTTACGAAGCGCGTTCGGGCGAGCTGAAAGTGTTGTCGCAGCGGCTGCCGCTGACCGCCCAGCAGTCGGTGCTGGGCAACGCCGACGCCTTCAAGAAACTTGCCGAAGGCAAGGTCTCTTTCGAACAGACGCTGACCAGCCTGGCCGAAGGCGACGGCGATGTGCCCGCCACCCGCGGCGCGGCGAGCGACTCGCTGGAAAAGATCAACGGGCAATGGAAGAAAATCGACCCCCAGGTCAAACAGATCCTGTCGCAGCAAAAAAACCTGGTGGCGCTGAACGAAAACGTCAAACGGATTAACGCCCTCAGTATCGATCTGCAGGAAGTGGCCGAGCAGCTCGCCAGCCAGCTGGCCGATTCGGGCGGCAGCGTGCGCGAGGTGTCGCGTGCCAACCACCTGGTCATGCTGAGCCAGCGTCTGCCGAAAAACGCCAACCTGCTGCTGTCCGCCGACCTTATCGACCCTGAAGTCGTGCTGCAGTTGGAGAAGGATACGACCTCCTTCCGCGACACGGTGCAGTCGCTGATGGGCGGTGCGGCGAGCCGCAACGAAGACAGCCTGATGACCCTGGAAGACCTGGGCGGAAACATGGGCGACATGGTGGAAGCGGTGGGCGAGGTGCTCGCCAACACGCAGCCGCTGCTGCAATCCAAGGTGGCGGCGAACAACCTGTTCGCCGGCAGCGACGCCCTACTGGCGGACACCGAGCGCCTGTCGCAGGACTACCAGTCGGTCGGCGGCCTGAGCTATCTGCTGGCCGCCTCGTTCGGTGTGCTGGCGCTCGCCTCGCTGGTGATGCTGGGTCTGGTCAACATTAACGAAACCAAATCACGGGCGCGCAAGAGCGAAGAGGAAAACAGCCGCAACCAGGAGGCGATTCTGCGCCTGATGGACGAACTGGGCGAACTGGCCGAAGGCAACCTCACCATCAACGCCAGCGTGACCGAAGACATCACCGGCGCGGTGGCCGACTCGATCAACTACACGGTGGAAGAGCTGCGAAGCCTGGTGCGCGGGATCAACAACGCCACCGTGCAGATGGATCAGGCCGCCAGCGAGGCCGGCCAGGTTTCCGACACGCTGCAGCAGGCCGCCCGCCGGCAGACCGAGGAAATCGAAGAAACCTCGGCCGCGGTGGTGAACCTGGCGCAGTCGGTGCAACAGGTGTCGGGCAACGCAGCCGAATCCGCCCGCGTGGCCGAACAATCCCTTGCGGCTGCGGAAAAAGGCCAGCAGGCGGTGGCGAACGCCATTGCCAGCATGAACACCCTGCGCGAACAGATTCAGGAAACCTCGAAGCGAATCAAGCGCCTCGGCGAATCGTCGCAGGAGATCGGCGAGATCGTCGAACTGATTTCCGACATTACCGAACAGACCAACGTGCTGGCGCTCAACGCCGCCATCCAGGCGGCGTCGGCAGGCGAGGCCGGCCGCGGCTTCTCGGTGGTGGCGGAAGAAGTGCAGCGGCTGGCGGAACGCTCGGCCGACGCGACCAAGCAGATCGCGGCGATCGTGAAGACCATTCAGTCCGATACCCACGACACCGTGGCGGCGATGGAAATCTCGACCCAGGGCGTGGTCGAGGGCGCCAAGCTGTCGGATGCCGCAGGCCAGACGCTGGCCGAGATCGGCGACGTGTCGAAAACGCTGGCCGAACTGATTGCCGACATTTCTTCGGCCACGCAGAGCCAGGCCGAGTCGACCGCCAAGGTGGCCGAGACCATGCAGGACATCAAGGCGATTTCGGCGCAGACCAGCAGCGGCACCCAGCAGACGGCCGAGTCGATTGGCGGCATGAAGCAACTGGCGCAAGACCTCAAGAACTCGGTTGCGGGCTTCAAGCTCGCCTGACCTGACCGACTGCTACGCGAGCAAACGGTCACGGCCACTGCAATCAACCTCGGGAACCACACACCATGAGCGCCTTACTCGATTACGATACCGGCCCGTTGAACTGGGTGCGCGGCGACATCGATGCCGCCCTCCAAGCCGCCCTCGGGCGCATCCAGGCCTACAGTGTCGACGTCGACCTGACCAATGCCCTGCGGCTGGCGCGCGACGACGCCCACCAGGCCACCGGCGCGCTGCGCATGGTGGGACTGGAAGGCGCAGCCACGCTTGCCGGCGCGATCGAATCCTGCCTCGCCGACGTCAGCGAGAACCGCTTGCCGGCAGAAGACGATATGTTGCGCGCCCTGCGCAACGCCATCGAGGGCCTGCAGCGCTGGGTCAAGGACCTGGCCGACGGCCGCGGCAGCGGCGAGCTGGCGCTGTTCCCGCTCTACAAGCGTCTGCGCGAACTGCAGGGCGCCGAGCGGGTATTCGAAGGCGAACTGTTCTTCCCCGATCTGCGCACGCGCAAACCGGGCAAAGCCCTCGGCGAGGGCCTGACGCAGGATGCGCTGGCCGCCGAAGTCAAAACCACGCGCGCCCAGTTCCAGCGCGGCCTGCTGGCGTTCTTGCGCAACGTCGATGCGGACCAGGGACTGCAGCGCATGCGCGACGCACTGGCTGCAATCGAGCGCATCGCGCCGTCGCAGGCCTCGCAAACCTTCTGGTGGGCCTGCGTCGGCTTTGTCGACAGCCTGATTGCCCACGGTGTCGAGGCCGATTTCTACGTCAAGCAGCTGCTCGCCCGTGTCGACCTGCAGATGCGCCGTCTGATGGAAGGCTCGCCGCAGGTTGCCGAACGGCTGCTGCGCGACGCGCTGTTCTTCGTGGCGAAGAGCCAGGCCATGGACGGCCGCGCCGCGGAAGTCCGTTCGACCCTGGGCCTGGATCGCTATCTGCCGGGCCGCGGTATGCTCGACCCGGAGGCGATGGCGCGCATGCGCCCGGTGCTGGACGCGCTACAAGCCGGCCTCAAGGCCGCGCGCGAGAACTGGCATGCCTATGTCGAAGGCAATGCCGTGCAACTGGAACAGTTTCAGCTCCAGCTGTCGCGCATGCAGCCGCAGGCACAGATGCTCGAAAACAGCGGACTGCAGCCCTTGTTGCACGAACTGGAGGCGGCGTCCCTTGCCACCGCCGGTCGTGAAGGCGAGGCGCGCGAACAGGCCAACCTCGAAGTGGCTTCAAGCCTGCTACTCATGCAGAACGGCGTCGAGCAGGAAGATGTCCTGCATGCCGACTTCGCCGCTCGCGCCGAAGGCCAGCAGGCCCGTCTGCGCGCCCTGATCGAAGGCCGCGAGATGCCGGCCAACGTCATGGAAGCGGCCAGCCAGCGTGACGCCGAGCGCGACATGCTGGTGCACATGGCGCAGGAGGTTGGACAGAACCTGAGGCAGATGGAAGAGGCGCTGGATGCCTTCTTCCGTGATGCCAACGAGCGCGAAGCGCTGGCCAACCTGCCGCCGCTGGCGCAGCAGGCGCAGGGCGCGCTGACCATGCTCGAATTGCCCGATGCCGCCAGCCTGCTGGGCGCGGCCACCGCCGCGGTGCAGCCGTTCGCCAGCGAGGGCCATCCCGACGAGGCGGCCCAGCAACGTCTGGCGGATGCCTTCTCCAGCCTTGGGCTGTTCATCGAATCCTATTGCGCCGGGCGTGCCGACGCCGCCGCCATTCTGCGTCCGGCCCTGGTCGAGTTCGGCGTGATCGATGCGGACAGCGTCGACGACAGTGGGCTGGGCGACACGATCGAATCCGGCTTGCCGGGCCGCAAGACCGAGGTGCAGGCAGGCTATCTGGAATGGCGCGATCAACCTGACGACGCCACAAAAAAAAAATTCCTTGATGCACTGACCGAACTGAGTCGCGATGCCGAACTGATCGACGACACCAGCCTGAAACAACAGACGCGCGCGGCGCTCGATGCCAGCCGCGACGCGGCGGAGGCGCCGCAGCCGCTCGATGCCGACATCGCGGCCCTGACCGGCCTGTCCTTGCCCGAGCGCGCTGCACCTGAAATCCAGCCGACGACGCAGGAGGCGGATGCAGCATTCGCCGCCGAAATCACGGCACCTGACCTCATCGTTCTGGAAGACGCGGCAGGATGGGCCGATCCGGTTGCAATGGATGTCATCGAAATCGCTGCGCCGGCAAACGAAGCGGCCGCGGAACTCGAACCGCCCATGCCCTCGTCCGCAACCGAGCCGGCCGACCTGCCCGCAGCAGCGCCGGCCGAGCCGCTTGCCGAGGCTGCGCTTCAGGTCACGATCCCGGACGGGGTCGAATCGGAGTTGCTGGACATTTTCCTGGAAGAAGCCAATGAAGTGCTGGCGACAATGGGCGAGGCCCGCGACGCGTGCCAGAGCGATCCCGACGACCAGGCGTCCCTGACGGTCGTCCGCCGCGCCTTCCACACGCTGAAGGGTAGCGGCCGCATGGTCGGCCTGGCGGAACTGGGCGAAACCGCGTGGCGCCATGAACAATTGCTGAACGGCTGGCTGGCCGAAAACAAGCCCGCCAGCAGCGACGTGCTGCGTCTGGTCGGGCGCGCGCGCGGCGTGTTCCAGGACTGGGTCAATGCCCTGCAGGCCAACGAGCCGGTGACGCTGCCGGTCGCCGCCTTGCTGGCGGCGGTCGACCGCGTGGCGCAGGGGCAGCCGCTGGATGCCCCGGAGGGCGGGGACGCTGCGCCGGATCAGGCCGCCATCGAGGCGGCGGTGCCCGAAGCGGACGCCGCATGGCAGCCGCTGCCGGAGGTCGAAGCCGAGCCGGTTGCCGAATTCGACGAGGCCGCTGCCGGGCCCGAGCAAGGGGCGACTGCGGCAGTCGAAGCGGAGACCCTCGCCCCGGCGCTGGAGTGGGATGAGGCCGCGGCCGCCGAAGCGGCGGAGCCCCTGCCCGAATCGCCTGTGCCGGACGTGGGCGCGTTCATCGAGTACGCGGCTGCGGCCGAGCCCGCGGAACCGGCTGCTTCGAATGACGCCGAACCGCCGCGCGATGACGCGCAGGCAGCGCCCGCCGTTCCTGACGAGGTCTGCATCGGTCCGGTCTGCCTCTCCACCGGCCTGCACGAGATTTTCATGACCGAAGCGCATCAGCGCCTGGCCGTGTTGCAGGAAGAGACCGAACGCCATGTCGAGACGCCGCACAGCACCGTCAGCGAGCATGCGCGCCGTGCCGTGCATACCCTGGGCGGCATCGCGGGGACGGCGGGCATTGCCGTTCTGTCCGAGCTGTCGCATGCACTTGAACAGTACTGGAACCGCTTTGTGCACGCGCCGCTGCCGGTGTCGCACGTATCGCTGGTGAAGGATACGGTCGCCCGTCTGCATGAGATGATCTCGACCATCGAAAGCGGCCAGCTGCCCGAGGCCGCAAACGACCTGATTGCGACCCTGGGCGAACTGGAAGACGAGTCCATCCCCCCGCTGGTGGATGACATTCAGGCTGCGACGGTCGCATCGTCCGTGCTTTCCCCTGACGATACGGCCGCCGCTGCCAGCGCGCCTGCCGAGACGGTCCATCCCCATGTGGCGCACGGCCTGCCGGACGTCAGCGCGATGGTGTCCGAGATCAAGCCTGCCACGCCGTCGCCGGTCTTCGAGCGGCGCGAAGTGGCCGATGAAATCGACCAACAGTTGCTGCCGATTTTCCTCGAGGAGGCCGACACCCTGGTACCGGATACCAGCGCGCAATTGCGCGCCTGGATCGCCGCGCCGAACGAGGCGGCTGCGCGCGACGCGCTACGCCGCAACCTGCATACCATCAAGGGCAGCGCGCGCATGGTCGGCGCGATGCGCCTGGGTGAGCTGACGCACGTGATGGAATCCCGCGTGATCGCGGTGATCGAAGGCCATCTGGCTGCGAGCGGCGAGGTGTTCGGCACGCTGGAAGCGCAGCTCGACCGCCTGGCCGATGCGGTGGAGCGCCTGAAGCACGGCGACCTTTCGCCGGTTGTGGAGGAAGCGTCCGCGCCGCTGGAAGCACCGGTCGAACCGGTGCTGGGCCAGGCCCATGCCGTCACGGCAGCGGTGGCCGATCCGCTTGCAACGGCGCAGCCGGCCACGCGCGACAGCAATGCCCTGACCCTGCGCGTGCGCGCCGACTGGGTCGACCGTATGGTCAACCAGGCGGGCGAAGTGGCGATCGCGCGTTCGCGGATCGAAAGCGAAGTGTTCTCCTTCAAGCGTCACGTCAGCGAGTTGTCGGACGCGCTGGTGCGCCTGCGCGGCCACATTCGCGAGGTCGAGATCCAGGCCGAATCGCAGATGCAGGCAACCTTCCTGACCCAGGGCAGCACCGACGAGTTCGACCCGCTTGAATTCGACCGTTTTACCCGCTTCCAGGAAGTCACGCGCTTCCTGGCCGAAAGCGTGAACGACATTTCCACCGTGCAGCACATCCTGCTGGCCCGCCTGGGCGAAGCGGATGCGGCGCTGATCCAGCAGACGCGGCTGAACCGCGAACTGCAGCAGGATCTGCTGCGGGTGCGCATGGTGCCGCTGAATTCGGTGGCCGAGCGGCTGTATCGAACGGTTCGCCAGACCGCGCGCGATGTGGACAAGCGCGCCCAGCTGGACATCGAGGGGGGCGAACTGGAAATCGACCGCTCGGTGCTGGAAAAAGTCACCGCGCCGCTCGAACACTTGCTGCGCAACGCGCTCGCCCACGGTATCGAATCGCCCGAGGTGCGCCGCGCCGCAGGCAAGGCCGAGTTCGGCGAGATCGTGCTGTCGGCGCGTCAGTCCGGCAACGAAATGATGCTGACCGTGAAGGACGACGGCGCCGGTCTCAACTACGCGCGCATCCGCGAAAAGGCCGAAGCCAACGGCCTCTTGCTGCCGGGCGTCGAGCCGACCGAAACCCTGCTGGCGCAGATGATCTTCGCCGCCGGTTTCTCCACCGCCGAGACCGTCAGCCAGGTCGCCGGCCGCGGCGTCGGCATGGACGTGGTGAAGAGCGAGATTTCCGCGCTGGGCGGCCGCATCGACATCAGTTCGGTGCCGGGCGCCGGCACCAGCTTCCACATCTATCTGCCGCTCACGCTGGCCATGACGCAGGCGGTGATGGTCCAGGCGGCGAAACACGACTATGCCCTGCCGACGCCGCTGGTGCAGCAGGTGCTGGAACTCAAGCCGGTGGAACTTGAACGGGCCATGGTGGCGGGTGAAGTGGAATGGCGCGGTGCGCGTTATCCCTTCTCCTATCTGCCGCATCTGCTGGGCGACATTGAAGCCTTGCACGAAGTGCAGCGTTACAACCCGGTGGTGCTGCTGCAAAGCGGCACCAGCCAGGCCGCCGTGCTGGTGGACCTGATCGAGGGTACGCGCGAAATCGTGGTCAAGAACATCGGCCCGCAGATGGCGCGCATCACCGGCGTGGTCGGCGCGACGGTGCGCGGCGACGGGCGCGTGATGCTGATCCTGAACCCGGTTCCGCTGGCCCTGCGCTGGGCGAGCATGCCGCGAACCGCCGTGGAACACGCCGCGCCGGCCGAGGCGCTCGAACTCAGCGCCGCGCTGCAGCCGCCGATGGTGCTGGTGGTGGACGATTCGCTCACGGTGCGCAAGATCACCACCCGCCTGCTCACCCGCGAAGGCTTCCGCGTGGACAGCGCGAAGGACGGCGTCGACGCGCTGGAAAGGATGCACGACCTGGTCCCCGACGTGGTGCTGCTCGACGTCGAAATGCCGCGCATGGACGGTTTCGAGCTGGCCCGCGTGATGCGCAGCGACGCCCGCCTGAAATCGGTGCCGATCATCATGATCACCTCGCGTACGGCGGACAAGCACCGCAATCACGCGATGGAAATCGGCGTCAACGTGTACCTGGGCAAGCCGTATCAGGAACAGCAACTGCTCGAAGCCATTGCCGAACAGCTGCAGGGCGTGTCCGAGCCAGCGTAAACCGGTCCGGGGCAGCGAAAAAACGGGCGTTGAACGCCCGTTTTTTTCGCCTAGCGCTTCAGACCGTCGAGGTCGCCGCCCGCCAGCGCATGGATGGCGGCGTCGCCGTGGGCCGGGTCGCGCCGATGGGCGGCGGTCAGTTGGCGTGCCACGTCCAGCCAGTGCGTCTCGGCCGCGGAGACGACATCGGCGAGCCGGGCGTTGTCGCGGTGGCCGAGCCAGCTGTCATAGGCCTGCGGCAGCGCCGGGAACAGTGCGCGCCGCAGGCCGGAGAGGTTGGCCAGATAGAAATGCAGCGAGCCGATGGCCTCGCGTTCGAGCAGTGTCGGCAGCGTCACCAGGCAATCGGCCAGATGATCGCGCACCGCGCGCGCCAGCAGTTCGGCGTGCCGGGAGGTGAGCTGGCCGAGCATCGCGTTCCAGTCCTCGCCCAGCAGCGATTCTGCACGCGCCTCGCCGATCTCGTGCAGGATCATCGCCTCGCTCTCGGCCTCGGCCATGCGGTCGAGCCCGCGCTCAAGGTCGCGCTCGCAGCCGTAGTGGGCAAACGCACGGCCCAGCGCGGTGTCCTTTTCCTTCCACTGCCATTCCTCGTACTTGTTCCACAGCAGCCGGCGCACCGCGTCCATGCGCAGGAAGATGGCGCCGCCGCGCATCGCCGCCGGCGGCGCGATCAGGTCGCGCGCGTACTCGCAGCCGGCCACCAGCACCTGCACGCCTTCGCGTATCTCGGCGCGCTTGAGTTCGGCCAGCACGAAATGCGGCTTGCGGAAACGCCCCAGTCCGCTGCTGTAGACCAGTCCCAGCGGGATCAGCGCGCGATTGATGTCGTCGGCGTCGAACGGGTCGATGCCGCTTGCATTCAGCGGCAGGGGTGCAAAATCCTCCTCTTCCACCGTGTCCCACAGGCTTTCGCGCGCGTTCAGCCAGTCACCGAGCTCGTCCTTGGGCAGGCGCGCACCGTAGGGAATTTCCATTTCCCAGCGGTAGTACTCGCGCATTTCCAGCAGAAAGGTGCACATCGTCATGTCGCGCGCGTGTCGCGCGTCGGCGATGGTGCAGTTCTTCTGCACGGTGTCGATGAGGGCGGAAAGATTTTCGACCATGTAGCACTCCTGCAAGACGCTTCACTTCAGAGTGTACGAATAAAAACAGCCCGTGCAACCGGGCTGTTTTCAGGGGTATTGCGGGTTCAGCGCTGCATAGCCAATCGACTAAGCCGCTCACGCGGCAAGTCGCTGGTTAATGGCGGCGGTGTGTGCCGAAGAAATTGAGGTCGGCCCGCGAGCGACGGGAAAGCTCGAAGCGCGCCGAATCGGCACCGCTGAACTGGCCGGCGAGCTGGCCATACACTTCGGTCGCCCACGCCTTGTCGTTGAGCGCGTCGGCAATGCCTTCGGCCCAGCGCAGCTTGTCGGCGGGCTTGCTCAGATGGGTGCCGCATTCGGCATACCATTTCTTCAGCGTCGCGGCCGGCAGGGCGAACCCCTTCAGGCGATCGATGAACTGGATGCAGGCGTCGCCGTTGGCACAGGCCGCGGCGGCGGCGGCGAAGAGCTCATCGGCGCGGGCCTGGTTGCCCATGGCGGCGTACAGCCGGCCGATATGGGTCAGCGCGAAGTGATCCTTGGCCTGGGCGCGTGCGGACTCCAGCAGGCGCCCGGCTTCCGCCGCATCCTTCGTGGCGGCAAAGCTCGCTTCCGCCAGCTTGGCAATGTCGTACACGGTGGC
The DNA here is from genome assembly GCA_018820765.1 of Gammaproteobacteria bacterium. Classification (GTDB taxonomy): domain Bacteria; phylum Pseudomonadota; class Gammaproteobacteria; order Burkholderiales; family Thiobacillaceae; genus Thiobacillus. The sequence continues at coordinate 346,197 of JAHJNN010000012.1, read as the reverse complement.
GTTGGCGTCCGCCGCCAGCGCGGCTTCGCGTGCGGCGAGGTAGGCGCGCGCCTTGGAGACACCGAGTTCGCGGTGATGCAGGTGGGCGGCGGTGGCCACCAGATCCTTGAAGGCGATGAAGTCGGTGGCGTTTTCCGCCGCGCGGTCGAGCAGGCGGCCGAGCCACGCGGTGTCATCCAGGTTCTTGTCGACCGCCAGCAGAATCGGCTTGTAGCGCGAGAACTGGTAGCCGGTGCCGTCGAGCAGGGTCTCTGCCGCCTCGATCAGCTTGGCGGAATAGAACGGGTCTTCCAGCTCCAGCCGCACGCGCTCGGCGAGTGCGAGGAACTGCTTGACGTTGACGGCATCCTTTTCCAGCTGCTGAAATTCCATATAGCGCGCGTGGTTGGCCTGGCGCTTTTCCAGCTTGGCCTTGACGCGGGTCAGGCGTTCGGCGTCATCGGCCAGGTGCGCTTCGACCGCGGTGACCAGTTTCTGCATCTCGTCCAGTCCGGCCACCGCGTCCTCGGCCTTGTCCAGCAGCGCGGTCGCAGCGGGTTTGTCGCCCACGCTGGCCAGGCCCTCGGCCAGTTCGATGTATTCGCCGGTGGCGGTGGCGAGGTCGCCCGCCTTTTTCAGCGCCGCCTGCATGAAGGCCGTGTCGCCAGCCTGTTTGGCGGATTCGATCAGGGTCTTGGCGGCGGTGAAGTCGGTGGCACCTTCGAGCGCGCGCTGATACAGCGCCTTGGCCTTGGCCGGGTCGCCCAGCGTCTTGGTGACTTCGCCCGCCAGCGACAGCAGGTCGGGCACCGTGGAGAGCTTTTCGGCGGCCTTGTTGAAAATCGCCGCGGCGTATTCCTTGTCCAGCAGGTGTTCGGCCGAGGCGGCGGCCAGCTTGCTGTATTCCACCGCGCGCGAAATTTTCGCCTCGGCCTTTTCCAGCACCTTCTTGGCGAACGCGCTGTCGGCGATCACGCTCATCACGTTCTTCGCCAGGTCGATCAGCGGGTCGAGGTTGCCGGTTTCCTTCAGCGCCTTTTCATACGCGCCCACCGCCGCCGCCTTGTCGCCCAGCACCTTGAACTTGGCTTCCGCCAGTGCGACCTGCTCGTCGCCGCTCATGCAGTAGTCCTCGGCGGTCTGCAGCAGTTCCTCGGCGCGACCCTGCTCGCCCAGCGCCTTGTACACGATGGCGCACGCCGCCAGGTCCTTGGTGAACTGGCAGTCGTCCGCCACGCGGTCCATCAGTTCCCTGGCGTAGGCGGCGTCAGCGGGTTCCTGCAGCGCTTCCAGCGCCAGCGCCGCATAATCGGCGCCGCCGCTGCATTGGGCTTCTTTGGGGGTGAGGGTGTCGCGGGTGGCCATGGGGCGTCTCCAGATAAACGTAATTCAACCGCGCAATTTTCCGCCTGCCGGGAATGGCCAGCCAATAAGTAATGTCGATGGCGGCATTAGTGCATTGCAAATGGCTGCAGACACCCCGATCCCGTGCACCCGGCGGGGAGACCCGCAATCAGTGCTTCGCCGGATGCGGCATCAGCTTGTCGATATAGGCAATCGACACCGCCGACACGATGAACGCCATGTGGATGACGGTCTGCCACAGCAGCACCTTGTCGGCCAGGTTGGGGGCGTTGATGAAGGTCTTCAGCAGGTGGATGGACGAGATGCCGATGATGGCGGTGGCGAGCTTGACCTTCAGTACGTTGGCATTGACGTGCGACAGCCACTCGGGCTCGTCGGGGTGGCCTTCGAGGTTCAAGCGCGAGACGAAAGTCTCGTAGCCACCGACGATGACCATGATGAGCAGGTTGGAAATCATCACCACGTCGATCAGGCCCAGCACGATCAGCATGATGGCTTCTTCGGAGAGGGTGAAGGTGCCGACGACGAGGTGCTCCAGTTCGAGCATGAAATGCACGACGTAGACCAGCTGCGCGCCGATCAGGCCGAGGTAGAGCGGCACCTGCAGCCAGCGGCTGCCGAACAGGATGGTGGAGAGGAATTTGCCGCGGGTTTCGACGGGCAGGGGAAGGGCTTCAGATTTCATGGATCAGGGTCAGGGGTAAAATTTACAGGACGTAACGGGCGAGGTCTTCGCGCGCGGCGAGTGCGGCCAGACGGGCGGTGACGGCCTCGCCATCGACCACGTATTCGCCGGTGATGTTCCCGGCGTCGAAGGAAATGTCCTCCAGCAGCTTTTCCATCACGGTGTGCAGGCGGCGTGCGCCGATGTTCTCGGTGCGCTCGTTAACCTCGAAGGCAATCTCGGCGATGCGGCGGATGCCGTCGTCGGTGAATTTGAGCGTGACGCCCTCGGTCGCCAGCAGCGCTTCGTACTGGCGCGTCAGGCAGGCGTCGGTGGCGGTGAGGATGCGTTCGAAGTCTTCCACCGAAAGCGCCTGCAGTTCGACGCGGATCGGCAGCCGGCCCTGCAGCTCGGGAATGAGATCGGACGGCTTGGACAGGTGGAAGGCGCCGCTGGCGATGAACAGGATGTGGTCGGTCTTCACCATGCCGTACTTGGTCGACACGGTGGTGCCCTCGATCAGCGGCAACAGGTCGCGCTGCACGCCCTGGCGCGAGACGTCGCTGCCGTGGGCATCGCTGCGGGTGGCGATCTTGTCGATCTCGTCCAGAAAGACTATCCCGTTTTGTTCGACGGCGACGAGTGCAGCCTGCTTGGTTTCCTCGTCGTTGATGAGCCGACCGGCTTCTTCCTCGGTCAGGAGCTTCATCGCCTCGCGCACTTTCAGCTTGCGCGACTGTCGGCGGCCGCCGCCGAGATTCTGGAACATGCCCTGCAACTGCTGCGACAGATCTTCCATCCCGGGCGGGGCGAAGATTTCCATGCTGGGGCTGACGGCGGCAAGCTCGATCTCGATTTCCTTGTCGTCGAGTTCCCCTTCGCGCAGCATCTTGCGGAAGCGCTGGCGCGCCGCGCCTTCCTCGCGCGCAGGTTCGGCTTCGTTGAAGCCGACGCTGCGCGGCGGCGGCAGCAACGCGTCGAGGATGCGCTCCTCGGCGGCTTCTTCGGCGCGGAACTGCACCTTGGCGGTGGCCTGTTCGCGCATCTGCTTGACTGCGGTTTCCATCAGGTCGCGGATGATGGTGTCGACGTCGCGACCGACGTAGCCGACCTCGGTGAACTTGGTCGCCTCGATCTTGATGAAAGGCGCGTTGGCGAGCCGCGCCAGGCGGCGCGCGATCTCGGTCTTGCCGACGCCGGTAGGGCCGATCATCAGGATGTTTTTCGGCGTGATTTCCTGGCGCAGCGGTTCATCGACCTGCTGGCGCCGCCAGCGGTTGCGCAGGGCGACCGCGACCGCGCGCTTGGCGGCGGCCTGGCCGACGATGTGCTTGTCGAGTTCGTGGACGATTTCTTTAGGCGTCATAGGGGTCAGGATTCAGGGGCCAGGGATCAGGGGGCTTTGTCGCTTCGCGGGTTTTTTAAGGAGGGCGGCCGGAGGCCGCTCATTCCCTGACCCCTGAATCCTGGCCCCTGTCCCCTAGCACCTCGATCACATGGTTCTGGTTCGAATAAATGCAGATGTCCCCCGCAATGGTGAGGCTCTTTTTGACGATTTCAAGCGGGGCCAGGTCGGTGTTCTGCAGCAGCGCCACTGCGGCGGACTGGGCGAAGGCGCCGCCGGAGCCGATGGCGGCGATGCCGAGTTCGGGCTCCAGCACGTCGCCGTTGCCGGTGATGATGAGCGAGTGCTCGCGATCGGCCACCGCCAGCATGGCTTCGAGCCGCCGCAGCATGCGGTCGGTGCGCCAGTCCTTGGCGAGTTCGACCGCGCTGCGCATCAGGTGTCCCGAGTGCTTGTCGAGCTTGGCCTCGAAGCGCTCGAACAGGGTGAAGGCGTCGGCGGTGCCGCCGGCGAATCCGGCCAGGACCTTCTCCTGGTACAGCCGCCTGATCTTGCGTGCGGTGGATTTGATGACGATGTTGCCGAGGGTGACCTGGCCGTCGCCGCCGAGGGCGACTTCATTGCCCCGGCGGACGGAAAGAATGGTGGTGCCGCGATATTGTTCCATGGGCAGGATTATCCTGAAAAAAAGAGACGCCGCGAAGGAGACCGGGCGGCGTGAGGCGAGGCGCAGCTGGGGGTTGCCCGCCCGGCCCGTCGGGGACAGGCGCCGACGCGGGAGCGTCCGTCGGCGATGTCAGGCCGGATGGCGCGGGATCAGGTGTGCCAGCTGGTCGATCCCCATGACGCGGAAAAGTTCATGGATGAGCGCATTGTGGCCGCGCAGGGTGATGGGCTTGCCGCTGCCCAGGCACTGCATCAGCACGCTGATGAACTGACTGACGCTGCCGTAGTCGATGCGGGTGACCTGCGACAGATCGACCAGCACCTCGCCGTGGGTGGCCGCATAGCCGCTGAGCTGCTGCAGCGCGGCGTCGTTGGCGGGGGTGATTTCGCCGGACAGCCGCAGGGCGTCGTCCAGCGGTTCGGCGGGTGCGGCCTGCACCACTTCGGCAGCCTGCACCTCGCTCCACGACGGCGGTGACACTTCAAAACGCACGGCGTAATCGACCGCCAGGTCCTCGAAATTTTCCTGCAGCCCCAGGGTCTGGTAGAGCTCCAGCAGCAACAGCCAGTGCACCGTGCGGCTGTGGGTGGCACGGTTGAGATCCTGCAGCAGGGCGATCAGGGTCTCGACCCCGCTGACCTGCAGCTTGCGCTTGGCCTTGCGCGCGGCGGCGAGGATCCTGGCGCACTCGTCCGCGCCCGATTCGTCGATCATGGCGATGCGCGAGAAGTCGATCCGCACCGCAGTGTTTTTGGCGGTGGCGCCGATGCCCTCGCGCAACGCAGCGCTTGCGGTCTTGTCGAGCAGGCTGGGCAATTCCAGGCTGGTGGCTTGCGCCTGCTGGGCTTTGGCCGCGCCGTTGCAGCCTATTTTTTGCCAGACCGGCGGCGAGGTTTCAAACCGCATCGCGTAATCCAGCGCGAGTTGCTCGAATTCCTTTTCGCGGGTCTGCACACAGTAAAGATCGAACAGCATGTGCCAGGCGCGGTGATCGCCCGTTGCCAGCATGCCCTGCAGCATTCGCTCGGCCGTCTCGGATTGGCCGCTGGCGTACAGGATGGCGGCTTCGTCCACCGGCGATTGCGGCGCGCCGCTGGTTTCTTCCACCACGATGCCGCTGCCGCCCATGTCCATGGTCAGCAGGGTTTCGGTCTGCGGCGTTTCGGCGGCGGGCGCAGGGGCAAGAGCCGGCTTGCGCGCAAGGGGGGGCGCCTTGTCCTTGCCTTTTTTGAAAAACGGGAGAGCCACTGAATAGGGGGATGTCGGAATGGGGGATTCAGTAGCAGATACTAGCGCTGTCGCACTGCGGCGGCAACCAGGGCGGCGGCTGCGAGCCCGATGACGATCGCGGGTCCGGCCGGCCAGTCGAGCAGGGCGGACGTGGCCAGACCGCCCGCATACGCCAGTGCGCCCACTGCCCAGCCCGTCCGAAGAGCGGTGCGCGGCGGCAGGCCGCGCACCGCCAGCGCCGGCAGAATCAGGCTGGCGAACACCAGATAGACGCCGACCAGTTGCACCGATGCGGTAATCGCCAGCGCAAAAACCAGGTAGAACCCGAGTCCGCCCAGGCGTTCGCCGCGCCAGGCCATGAACCCCAGCAAGGCGCCATACAGCACGGCAATCCGGGCCGCCTGTTCCGGCGTCGCCCACAGGATTTGCCCGGTGAGCAACTCGGCCAGGTGTTCGCCGCCGTGCGGGTCGCCCGCCAGCAGCAGCACGGCTGCGCTGGCGGCCACCACGAAGGTGGAGCCGATCAGGGCTTCCTGGATATGTGGCCAGCGCCGCTCGCACCCGGCCAGCAGCGCCGCACCGGCCAGCGCGGCCGTGGCCGCCGCCAGCTGGGTGGGCCAGCCGTCGGCGGCGAGATCGAGCGCGTGCGCCGCGACCACGCCGAGCACCGCCAACTGCGCCACCGCCAGGTCGAGAAAGATGATGCCGCGCGCCAGTACCCGGCGTCCCAGCGGGACGTGGGTGGACAGCACCAGCAGGCCGACGATGAACGGCCACAGCAGCAGATCGAGCGGGGCCGGCGTCATGGCGCCGCTTTCAGCAACTGGTCGATGGTGTCGTCGAACAAACCGAACAGATCGCCTGCGCGGGCGTTACCGCCCACGGTGAAGGGCAGTGCCAGCACCGGGATGCCGCTGCGCTGCGCCAGCCAGTCGGCCGGGCGCGGGCTCTGGTAGGCGGCGCGTAGCACGGCGCGGGCGGGCGTGGCCTGCAGCTGCGCCGCCACCCGGGCCAGATGGCCGACCGAGGGGTCGACGCCGGGTTTCGGTTCAAGCACCGCCACCTGCTTCAGCCCCAGCCAGTTTTCCAGATAGGGGAAGCCCGCGTGCTGCACGACGACGGGCACACCGCGGAGGGGCGCGGCCTGCTTCTCCCAGCGTGCGATGGCGGCCTGCCAGCGGGTCGAAAAATCGGTCCAGCGCGCCTGGTAGAACGCCGCCTGCGCGGGGTCGAGCTCGGCCATGCGGCGGGCGAGCGCCTCGCCGACGCGCGCGATGTTGCGCGGGTCGGTCTGGATATGCGGATTGCCGTCGGCGTGCACGTCACCCGCCGAACGATCGAGCACGGCGGGTTTCTCGAGCAGCGGCACATGCTGGGCCGCCATGAACTGTCCCGGCTGTCCGGTCTGGATCGCCGCGTTGCCCGATTCGGCAAGGACGACCGGCAGCCAGCCGATTTCCAGCTCGGCACCGGTGCACGCCAGCAGATCGGCGCTGCGTGCACGGGCGATGAGCGAGGGCCTCGCTTCGATGCGATGCGGGTCCTGCATGGCCGTGGTGGCGGTGTAGACGCTGACCTGGGCGCCGCCGATTTCCTTTGCCAGCGATCCCCACTCGGGTTCGCAGGCAAAGACTTTCAGCGCCGCGTGTGCTGCGCCCGGCACCAGGACGGCAGCGGTCAGCAGGCCCACCAGGCTACGCAGGAACGGGGTTTTGAAAAGGGATGTTTTCATGTTGCGCTCCTCAGAATTTGTGCGCGCCGTGGCTGCCCAGGCTGTAGATGTACTGCACGTAGAACTGGTTCTCCTCGATGTCCTGCTGGGCCTCGTCGCGCGAGTATTGCAGACGCAGGCGGGAGAATTCAGACGGGCTGTAATCGAGCATCAGGCTGTGGCGGCGCGGGTCGTAATCGGCGAGCGAAGCCAGGGTGGCCCCGGCATCCGCGCCGTCGAACACGACGTCGCCGCGGAACAGCTGGTCGTAGCGGTAACCCACGCGCCAGTGCGGCATGAATTGATACACGCCTTGCGCGTAGAAGCCCGACTGGTCGGCCGAATAGGGGCCGGTGAGACCTCCGGTGCAGCCGCTGGGGTTGGCTGGATCGGCATCGTCGCAGAATAGCGAGCCCCTTTCGCGGCGCTGGAAGTATTCGGCGGCGAACTTGAAATTTTGCTGCGTGGCGTTGCCGTTCGGTGCCCATTTCCACACGAAGTCGGCGAGCCAGGTGCGGCTCTTGCCGGAGAAGTCGCCTGCCACGTCAACGTCGCCGAGGTCGCGGCCTTCGAAGGCGCGCGCCTGCGGCCTGGCGTGCAGATACGACAATCCGGCGCGCCAGCTGTGCGACGTGCCGACATCGTCGCCGACGTGGCCGAACAGTGCGAGGCTGGGGAAGCCGTTGCTGTCGCGTTCGGTGCTCGGGAAGGCGCCGCCGCGTCCGGCTTCCGCGCCGAATTCGAGGAAGGTATCGGTCGGCGCCAGCCACTTCATTTGCAGGCCGTCCTGCCCGTAGCCTTCTCCGAACAAGGCTTCGTAAACCAGGCTGTTGGTGGCGAAATCCCAGGCGTGCGGATGCTGTTCGTTCTGATAGCCGATACCGGAACGGAAGCGTCCGCCCTTGACCGACAGCCCCTGCCCCAGGCCGGTGGTCTGGAACCAGGCTTCCTCGACGCCGACCTCGCCGTCGGCCAGCACGGCATTCAGGTAGCCGCGGAACCAGGGATCGATGCTGGCGGACAGCACCAGTTCGCTTTCGTCCACCGAGAACCCGCGTGACGGACCTTCTGCGCCGGAGGGTAGAAAGCCGGTAATGCCGCGGTCGGCGCGGTCTTCCAGATACGCGTATTTGCCTTGCAGGATGAGCGAGACATCGGGGTTGAAGCTGGAACGAACGGGCGCGGTGTCTGCCTTGACCGCGGCGTCGGCGGTTTGGGCTTCGGTCTTTTGCAGCCGCGCTTCCAGCGCCTGGATGCGCGCCTCGTAGGCCGATTTCAGTTCCTGCAATTCAGCACGCAGGGCGTCGAGCTCGGGATCGGCATGAACCGGAAAGGCGGCCGTCAGCGCGGCCGCCAGCAGGGCGGGTCGTAACATGGGGGTACTCCATCAAAAATGAGAACGCGGTCGGCAGGCCTTTCGGCAGCCGGCTTCAGGTCCGGATTTCAGATAGCGGTAGGCGGCGCGCGGGCTTGCGCGTGGTGGGTCGAGACGGTTGCGGGCGGCAGCATCCCGGCCGGCAACTCGATGTGGCGGGTGGGTTCGGCGGGCAGGCTGAACACCGTCGCCGGGGCGGCGCTGCCGAGGCTGGCCTGGGCGACGCAGACTTCGCAGACCTTGTCGGGTAGCGCAGAGTCGTGCGGGTCCAGATGGCCGAGCGCATGCGCGAACGCCGCCGCCTGACCGAACAGCAGGGTCAGGACGAACAGCCAGGAAAGCAGGCGGCGCGGGAACATGGTCCGCATTCTACTTGCGTGGCTTGACCGGCGGCACCGGGTCGTAGCCGTGCGTACAGCCGGGGCGGCAGCGGCCGATACGCTTCGCGGTCAGCCAGCTGCCCTTCCACGCGCCGTGTTTTTCGATGGCTTCCTTGCCGTATTCCGAGCAGGTCGGCAGGTAGCGGCACTGCCGGCCCAGCCAGGGCGAGAGCGCGAGCTGATACACGCGGATTGCGCCGATGAGGATCTTCTGCGCGAGGTTCATGTGTCCGCCCCGGCATGGCTGCGCGCGGCGCCGGAGAAGTCGGCCAGCAGCTTGGCGACGAACTCGGGTTCGAGGTCGCGCACGATGAAGACGAAGCGGCTGCGGTGGTCGTCGTCCGGCCAGGCGTCGAGCTTCACTTCCGGATACAGCACGTGCTGCACCCCGTGCAGCACCACCGGCTGCGCCTCGTCCTGCAGATTGACCATCGCCTTGAAGCGCAGCAGGTTCTCGGCGCGAAACGAAGTCAGCATGGACAGCGCGGATTGCAGGCCGTAACGGTCGAGCGGGGCGTCGAGCACCACCGAGAAGGCCTGGATGCGCGCATCGTGCAAGGCCGTAGCGGGCATGCCGCCGAGCGTGCCGGCTCGGGCCGGCTGGTAACGCTGCGGCTTGAGCCAGCGCGCGACTTCCAGCGATCGGGTTTCGGCGTTCCACAGCCCCAGATTCTGGATCGCCGCGGGATCGAGTTCGCCCTGCGTCACGGTCACGATGTCGGCGGCCGGGTTGAGCGCCGCCAGCCGTTCGCGCAGGGCGGCCACCGTTGCGGCAGGCGCGAGATCGGTCTTGGTCAGCAGCAGCCGGTCGGCCACCGCCACCTGCTTCACCGCCTCGAAGTGTTCATCCAGCTGGCCCATGCCGAACAGCGCATCGACCGTGGTCACCACGCCGTCGAGGCGGAAACGCGCGCGCACCCAGTTGTCGTGCAGGAGGTTGTCGAGCACCGGCGCCGGGTCGGCGATGCCGGTGGTTTCGATGATGACGCGCTCGAATCGCGGGATGTCGCCCTTCTGCCGCGCCATCCACAGGTTTTTCAGGGTCGGCGACAGGCTGCCCGAGATGGTGCAGCAGACGCAGCCGCCGGAGAGCAGCGCCATCGGGCCTTCCATTTTTTGCAGCAGTTGGTGGTCGAGCGCGACTTCGCCGAACTCGTTCATCAGGATGGCGGTGCGCGGCAGAGTGCGCACCAGATGATTCAATACGGTGGTCTTGCCGCTGCCCAAGAAACCGGTGAGCAGGGTGATGGGAAGGGGATCGGTGTCCTTTGCAGCGTCCATCGCGGGCGCGTGCGCAACGTCAGGCGCGCAGCTTTTCCATCTTCTCGTGGCGTTCCTGTGCCTCGATCGAGTATTCGGCGGTGGGGCGCGCCAGCAGGCGCGGCAGGCCGATGGGGTCGCCGGTTTCCTGGCACCACCCGTATTCGCCGCTGTCGATGCGGGTCAGCGCGGAATTGATCTTTTTCAGTAGTTTGCGTTCGCGGTCGCGCACGCGCTGCTCCAGCATGTGTTCCTCTTCCACGGTGGCGCGGTCGTTGGGGTCGGCGAAGTTCTCGTTTTCCTTCAGGGTCGCGCCGGTGTCGGCGGCGTTGCTGAGCATTTCCTCGCGCAGGGCTTCGAGGCGGCTGCGGAAGAAGGCCAGCTGGTCGGCATTCATATAGGCGGACGCCGGCATTTTCAGCAGTGCGGCTTCGGTGATGGGTTTGGCTGAGGCGGGCATCTAGACGCTCCGTGAATCGAACAATGGATAATTTAGTGCCGGATGTCCCGGCGCGAAGGGCAGCAGTCTGAACGTCATGAGCCAAAGGTGCAAGCCGTCAGGCGAATAGGGGGCTGGCGGGGCGTGCCCGGCCCGGGATTGCTCCATAATTAACAAGAACTTTCGGTCCGTCGCCCCATTCTGACAGCATGGAGGGGCAAGCGACGGTCGCTGCCTGCATGGCGCACGTGACAAGGAGACGGAATGAAAACCATCGGAATTGTACTGGTGTTGCTGCTGGGCGGCTGCGCAGGGCTGGAGTCGCCGGATCCGGCTTCGCCGTATTACGCCTATACCCACGGCTGGGCCGTGCAGCTCAAGCGGCCGTTGACGATCGAGCCCGGCGCCGCGACGGTGCGCCTGCAATACGGCCGGATCGTGCCGCGCAACGGCGTGCAGGAGTACGACCCTTTCTGCGTGGTGGAACTCGACACGGTGCGCGACGAAGCGCAGACGCTGCAGCCGGGGCAGTTCGAGGTGTGGCGGGTGACGCGCAGCGTCAGCACCATCGCCGCCGCGGCGTCGCCTTTCGTCAAGGCGGGGCTGTTTGTCGATAACAGTCAGCCGTCCTTCCTGTACTACAAAACCGAATTCCGCCTGCGCGATGCCGCCCAGCCGAACCTGCGCGGCATGACCTGCATGTGGGACCAGATGGCACCGGGCAACCAGTTTCTGATGCGCCATCTCGCGCTGGATGAAATCCGCCGCGCCGTGGGCGACTGGATGAGCCTGATCCCCCCGAAAGCCGCGCTGTGAAGCCGGCCGGTACCCGGGTTGCCCCCGGCACCCGGGTCAGGCTGTCGGACTGGGACGCCGGCGACACCGGCATCCTCGGCAAGGACAAATCCGATGCGCGCGCACGCCTGGACGAATACCAGGTGCGGCTGGAAACGCTGCAGGAGGTGCTGTACGCCGAGGGCCGGCACAAGCTCCTGGTCGTGTTGCAGGCGATGGACACGGCCGGCAAGGACTCCACCATCCGCCACGTGTTTCAGGGCGTCGATCCGCTGGGGGTGCGGGCCACCTGCTTCAGGACGCCGACGCCGCGCGAACTGTCGCGCGACTTTCTGTGGCGGGTGCATCAGCACGTGCCGGGCACGGGCGAGATCGGCATTTTCAACCGTTCGCATTACGAGGACGTGCTGATTACCCGCGTCAACGGTTGGATCGATGCCGCCGAGTGCACGCGCCGCTATCGCCAGATCAACGACTTCGAACGCATGCTGGCGGAAACCGGCACCACGATACTCAAGTTCTATCTTCACATCTCGAAGGACGAACAGAAGCAGCGGCTCGAAGCGCGTCGCGACACCCCGCACAAGCAGTGGAAATTCCAGCCCGGCGATTTAGTCGTGCGCGCGCAGTGGGACGACTACATCGCGGCCTACGAAGCGGCGCTCGCCGCCACCAGCATGGCGCACGCGCCCTGGCACGTGATCCCCGCCAACAGCAAGCTGGCGCGCAACCTGATGGTTTCCCGCCTGCTGATCGAGGCGCTGGAAGGCTTGAACATGCGCTACCCCGACCCGGTGGCGGGCGCCGCCGATATCCGGATCGTCTAGCCGCGGTCGGTGACCAGGCTCAGGTAGGGCGCGCGTGCCCTCGCCCGGGCGTCGCTCTGCATGCGGCCGACCGGCTGCCAGAATGGGAAGGCTTCGGGGCGGTGGACGTGGTAGCCCTGCAGGTAATCCACCCCCATGTTGCACAGCAGGGCGGCCATTTCGGCGTCCTCCACCTGTTCGGCGACCGAATACATGCCGAAATCGCTCGCCAGCTTGGCGATCGAGCGCACGATCGCCTGGTCGCGCCGATCGTCCAGCATGCCGCGCACGAAGGCGCCGTCGATCTTGAGGAAATCGGCCGGCAGGTGCTTGAGATAAAAGAACGACGAGGCGTCGCGTCCGAAGTCGTCCAGCGCGAACCGGCAGCCGCGCTCGCGCAGCCCGTGGATCAGGCGCTGGGCGTCTTCCAGATTCACCACCGCGGCGGTTTCGGTGACTTCGAAGCCGATCCGTTCGCCCGCCACGCCATGGTGATCGAGCAGGTGGCAGACGGTGCCGAGGAAGGATTCGTCGGCCACGGTCTTGCCCGACAGGTTGATGAAATACACGGCATTGTCGTCGGGCTGGGCCGCCAGGTAGGACACGACGGCCTCCACCATCCAGCGGTCGAGGATGGGCGCCTGTCCGTAGCGTTCGAGCGCCGGCAGCAGCTTGGCCGGGCCTTCGATTTCGCCATTGCGCTGCCAGCGGACGAGCACTTCGTAATGGGGCTGGCCGTTGCTTGAAGTCGGTTGGATCAACTGACGGTAGGGCAGAAACTGATTGGCCTCCAGCGCCTGGGCGAAATCCGCCGCCCAGCCCATTTCCGTTTCCAGGCGGCGGAAGCCGACCTCGTCCGCCTCGTACAGCATGACCCGCCCGCTGCCCTCCGACTTGGCGCGATAGCACGCCATGTCGGCCTGCACCATGATGTCGCCCGCCGCCGCGGCCGTCAGGGTGATGGGCGCCACCCCGGCACAGGCGCCGAGGGTGAAGCGCCGCCCCTTGTGCTCGAAGCGGAAGTCGCGGATGCGCTGCACCAGCCGCCGGCAGATCTGGATGGCTTCGGCGGGCAGGCTGTTGAACAGGATGAGGCCGAATTCGTCGCCGCCCAGCCGGCCCAGGTAGGCCTGATCGGGCAGGGCATCCTTCATGGTCTGGGCAATGTCGATCAGCAGCGCATCGCCGACGGCATGGCCGCAGGTATCGTTCACCAGCTTGAACTGATCGAGGTCGATGTAGCAGAACGCATGCTGCTGCGCCTGGTCGCGCGCGCTGCGCATGGCGCGCCCGAGGCGGCCTTCCACCGCGCGGCGGTTCGGCAGCGTGGTCAGCGTGTCGTGATAGGCCATGTCGCGCAGGCTGTCGAGCAGCTGCTTCTTTTCGGTTTCGTCGCGCAGCACATAGATCGCGCCGCCACCGCCGGTGCCGGTCAGCGGCGCACAGCTGTAGCTGATGGCCAGATGCTGTCCGCGGCGCGTTTTCAGCGAGGCGGAGCCGGTTCTGCCGTGTGCCGCGGGCGCCAGGAAGCAGGCGGGGGCATCGTCGTCGCCCAGCTGGTCGAGTTGAACCAGGTTCTGCAGCGGGATCGACTGGGCGTCCTCCTGCGCGATGCCGAGCAGGGCTTCGGCGGTCGGGTTGAGGTAGACCACCTCGTTGCGCAGGTTGGTGACGATGACCGCGTCGTTGATCGATTGCACGGTGACCTGCCAGCGTGCTTTTTCCTCGCTGAGCGCGGCCTCGTCCAGCTTGCGCTGCGTGATGTCGAAGCGGATCGACAGATACTTCATCGGCAGCCCGTGGTCGTCCTTGATCGGGATGATGGTCGTGGCAGTCCAGAACAGCTGGCCATCCCGGGCGCGGTTGCAGATTTCGCCGCGCCAGGTGCGACCGGCCGAGATGGTTTCCCACAGCTCGCGAAAAAAAGCGGCGTCGTGCCAGCCCGAATTGACGATGCGGTGGTTCTGGCCGATGAGTTCCTCGCGCGTGTAGCCGCTGAGCTTGCAAAACAGCTCGTTGGCGAAGGTGATGGTGCCGGCAAGATCCGATTCCGAGACGCTGGCCGTGCTGTCGAGCGCCTTCTGCTGTTCGCCGAGGTCGCTGAGCAATCGTTCCAGGGCAGCGCTCATATGGTTGAACGCGTGCGTGGTTTCCCGCAGTTCGGGCGGGCTGCTGGCGCGAATGGGAAGACGCAGGCTGTAGTCGCCTGCCTCGATCTGGCGGGCGGTGGCGCGCAGGCGTGTCAGATCCTGCAAATTGATTCTCAGCAGGACATGGGTCAGCCAGCCGAGCAGGGCGAACGCGGCGGCGAGCAGGACCAGCAGGCGGCTGCCGAGATGCCACAGAAAGTCTTCATAGGCGTGGGCCGACGGCTGGATCTTCAGCTGGCCGTAATACGTGTCGCCGATGATGAGGGTTTCCCGCATGACGGGAATGGTCAGGCTGGTCAGGGCGGCGAACCAGCCGGGGCGGTGAGCGTGGTGCGCAGGCGCCTCCTCGCGCAGGACGTGGCCATGGGGCGTGGTGTATTCCACGTATTGCAGATTGCCCTGGGCGATCGGGGTTTTCAGCTGCGCCTGCAAGGCGTTGTAATCGCGCAGGATGGCGGAGTCGGCTACGGCCTGCGACAGGGCCGCAAGCTGGGCCGCAGCCTGCACGCGCAACGCGGCATCGGCGTCCTGGCGGGCGATCTGCAGCGCCTGCTGGCCCGCCAGCACGAGCACGCCAAGCAGGATGAGCAGCAGCGCGCCCACGACGCGGCCTTGCGTGCCGAGATGCGCGGGACGCAGGGTCTGCAGCAGGCGAGCGAAGACGGAGGCGGAATGGGCGCGCATACGGAAGGAATCGACCGCAGGTGCGTTTCCTGAAGGGGGCGCGGAAAACCGCTTGGGTGTGTGACTGCTTACACTTGGTTGCGGACCGACTCAGTCTTTCTTGCGCGCGCGCGGATGCGCCTGGTCGTAGACCTTGGCGAGGTGCTGCCAGTCGAGATGGGTGTAGACCTGGGTGGTGCTGATGCTGGCGTGGCCGAGCATTTCCTGCACCGCGCGCAGGTCGCCGGACGACTGCAGCACATGGGTGGCGAACGCATGGCGCAGCATGTGCGGGTGCACGTGCTGGCCGATTCCGGACAGTCGCGCCCAGCGGTCGAGCCGCAGTTGCACGCTGCGCGGGGTGAGGCGGCTGCCGTGCTGGCCGATGAAAAGCGCGGCGGTGTTCGCGCGCGCCTCCCCAGGGATACCGTCCCTGCGGGACATAAGCGGCTGCCGCTGCGCCAGCCAGGCGGCAATGGCATCGAGCGCCACCTTGCCGACCGGCACGATGCGGGTCTTGCGGCCCTTGCCGGTGACCTGGGCTTCGCCCGCCTGCAGGTTGAGGTCGTCGAGGTCGAGCCCGGCCAGTTCCGACAGGCGCAGGCCGGACGAATAGAACAGCTCGAACATGGCGCGGTCGCGCGCCATCAGGGCATCGTCGGCCGCCGGGGGCGCCGCGCCGTCGAGCATGCGGGCGCAGGTGTCGGGCGACAGGATGTCCGGCAGGGCCTTGGCGGCCTTGGGCGGGCGCAGGCCGAGGCAGGGGTTGCGCGGATAGCCGAGGCGGCGGCAGGCAAAGGTGTAAAACCCGCGCCAGCTCGACAGCTGGCGCGCCACGCTGGTGGCCGCCAGGTTCTGGCTGCGCAGCTTGACGATGGCGCCGCGGATGTCGGTCACGCCAAGCGCGTCCAGCGGCTTGCCGGTGGTCAGGCGGGTCAGGTTGGCCAGGTCGCGTTGATAGGCCGCGACCGTATGCGGCGACAGTCGCCGTTCGGCGGCGAGGTGTTGCAGGTAGTGGTCAATCGGTTTGGGCTTAGCGTTCGCCCCCTCTCCCGCTTGCGGGGGAGGGTTGGGGAGGGGGCTGGCCGCGCTCACTGCGGGTTTTACCCCTGCATCCGCACCAGCGCGGCGCCGACCAGCTGGCTCAGCCGGTCCAGGTAGAGCGTGCCCATGCCGGGGTAGAAGCGCTTGGCCTCCTCGGAGGCCAGCACCAACAGGCCGATCGGCGCAGCGGCGGGCGCGGGACGCAGGGGAATGCAGGCGAAGGCGCGCAGGTGCGGTGCTATTTCACCGAACCAGTCGCTGGCCTCGGGGACCGCCAGCGCGCCGCACACCGGCTGCGCCATCGCGGCCACGCTGTCGCGCACGCTCTGCGGCACCGGGTCGCCGAGGCCGGGCATCGGTTCGCCCGTCAGCGTCCAGGCTCGCAGGACATGATGCGGCACCGCAAAACCGTCGCGCAGATGGATCGCCAGCGCCGCGACGATGTCTTGCGGCAGGGTCGCAGTCACCAGCGCCAGCGTCAGCGCGTGCAGTTTCTCCGAGATGCCGTCGTTCTCCTCGCCGAACTGGATCAGTTCGGCGAGCTTGTTTTCCAGCATCCGCACCTTGTCGCGCATCGCGATCAGCTGGCGCTCGCTCATCGACACCGCGTGGGTGCCGTGCGGGTGCGGGATGTGCAGCTCCGCCAGCAGGGTGGGGAAGTCGTTGAAGAAATTCGGATGCCGGGTCAGGAACTCGGCGATGGCCTGGGGTTCTAGGTTGGCGGGTTGCATTTCGCTGGTGGCATTCATATGAGTTCGAGTTCTCCTTCAAATACGGTTTCGGCGGGCCCGGTCATCAGCACGGCGTGCCCCATGCCGGCCCATTCGATGATGAGGTCGCCGCCCTTCGTATGGACGCTGACCGGGCTTTGCAGCCAGCCCTGGCGGATGCCGGCGACCGCCGCCGCACAGGCGCCGGTGCCGCAGGCCAGCGTTTCGCCGGTGCCGCGCTCGTAGACGCGCAGGCGGATGTCGTGCGGGGTGAGCACCTGCATGAAGCCGGCGTTGACCCGCTGCGGAAAGCGCGCATGCGATTCGATGGCAGCGCCGAGGATGTCCACCGGCGCGCTGTCGAGGTCGTTCACCCGCAGCACCGCATGCGGATTGCCCATCGACAGCGCGGCGATGTCGATGACGTGCTGGCCGACCTTCAGCGGATACGTCATGGCCTCGGCCTCGGCCGTGAACGGGATGTCGGCCGGCGCAAAACGCGGTGCGCCCATGTTCACTGTGACCAGGCCGTTGTCGAGCAGGCGCGGCTCGATGAGGCCGGAGGCGGTTTCCACGCGGATCGACGTCTTGCCGGTGAGGCCGTGGTCGTGCACGAAGCGCACGAAGCAGCGCGCACCGTTGCCGCATTGCTCCACTTCGCCGCCGTCGGCGTTGAAGATGCGGTAGCGGAAATCGGCGTCGGCGCGGCTGGGCGTCTCGACCAGCAGGATCTGGTCGCAGCCGACGCCAAAGTGGCGGTCGGCGATGCGGCGGCACTGCTCGGGGCTGAGCGCGACGGTTTGCGTGACGCCGTCGAACACGACGAAGTCGTTGCCGAGGCCATGCATTTTGGTGAAGCGTAGTTTCATTCGGTCTTGAGTCGCACGTATTCCTTGAGCAGGCAGCGATCCATCACCACCGTCATGCCGCCGGCCAGCGCTTCGCGCGCGGCCGCTTCATGCACGATGCCTTCCTGAATCCATATCGCGGCCGGTAAATGATGCAGCGTCGAGGATGGCCGTTGCATGGAGTGTAGCGCCAGGCATTGCTCGACGATAGCCGGCACGTGCTCGGCGGCGCGGAATACGTCGACCAGGTCGACCGGGAACGGGATGTCGGCGAGGCTGGCGTACGCCTTTTCACCCAGCACCTCGTCTACCAGCGGGCGTACCGGCACGATGCGGTAGCCGTAATGCTGCATTGCTTGCGCCACCCGGTAGCTCGGGCGCGCAGGCTGCGGCGACAGGCCGACCACGGCGATGGTCCTGGCGGTTTTCAGCAGCGCGCGCAGGGCATCGTCGCCGGGATTTTCGAATTTCACAGCCGCTTCTCCATCACGTGATCGTCCATCACGAAACCGCCGCCGATGTCGAACACGCGCGAATCGACGATGCGAAAGCCGTATTTTTCGTAGGCGCGGATCGCCTGCGCGTTGCCGCGGTTGACCTGCAGCCACAAGCGGCGCGTCTGCTGCGTGCGCGCCCAGTCCTCGGCTATTCGCAGCAGCGCGGCGCCGATGCCGCGGCGCTGCTGGTCGGGATGCACATAAAGCTTGTCGAGCTTGCAGCCCGATTCGTCGAGCAGAGCGTGGGCAAAGCCGCTCAGCGCGTCGCCCCGGCGGGCGCCCCACCAGGCCTGATGCGGGTCGTCCAGCTGTTCGCGGATGCGCTCGGGCGCATAGCGGTCGGCCAGCATGGCGTCGATCTGCGCCTGCGAAATCAGCGCCGGGTAGGTGGCCTGCCAGACGATACGCGCCAGCGTGCTGACGGCGTCGACATCGGAGGCCGTCAACCGCTGCACGCCGGGTAACGCGTTATTCATAGGGGCTGGGTTCGCCCGTCGGGCGGGTCTTGAAGCGGCGGTGCAGCCACAGGTATTGCGTCGGCATCTCGCGGATGCGCTCCTCGATGAAGGCATTCATGCGCGCGACGTCGGCGTCCACGTCGTCGCCCGGGTAGTCGTCCCAGGGCGGGTAGAAGCGCACGGCATAGCCGCGCCCCCACGGCAGCTGGCGCGTGACGACCGGGATGACCTGGGCGCCGGTGAGCTTGGCCAGGCGCGGCAGTGCCGACACGGTGGCGGCGGGGATGCCGAAGAAGGGCACGAATACCGCGTTGCGGCGGCCATAGTCCTGGTCCGGCAGGTAGTAGAACGGCAGATGATCCTTGAGCGCCTTCAGGGCGGGCAGGATGCCCTCGCCGCGCGAGATCAGCAGGGGCGGCGACGAGAAGCGGCTGCGGCCCCGCAGCATGAATTTGTCGGTGACCGGGTCCTTGGCCGGTGCGTACATCGAAGCGGTGTAGTGGTCCATGACCAGCCGCACACCGCCCATGTCGAGCCCGACGAAATGCGGCGCCAGCCAGATCACCGGGCGCACGCCGTCGCCGAGTGCAGCCTCGGGATTGTCGATCTTGACCAGACGGCGCAGCCGCGCTTCCGATCCCCACCACAGCACGCCGTGTTCGAGCACGGCGCGCATCGAGGTCTGGAAGGTCTGGCGCAGCCAGCGGCGGCGTGCGGCTTTCGACAAGTCGGGAAAGCACAGGGCCAGATTGGTGGCGGCGATGCGTCGCCGCCTGCCCGGCTTCATCGCCAGCAGCCAGCCGAGGGCGTTTCCCAGTGCCGCCTGCAGCGGCAGCGGCAGCCAGTGCAACAGCCACAGGAAGCCCACGCCGAGCCACACGCCCAGCAGCGAGGGGTGGAACAGGTTGGCGGAAGCGGCGGGCTTCATGCTTCGGGCGGATCGTCCGGCAGGGCAACACCGCCCGGGCGCTTGTGACGGTTGTAGCTCCACATGTATTGCGCCGGCAGGCGGCGCACCACGTCTTCCACCCCCTGGTTGATGCGCGTGGCGGCCGCGGCCTTGTCCTCCGGCAGCGTTTCGGCCAGCGGCGTCACGTGCAGGTGGTAGCCACGCCCCCAGCTCAGCCGCTCGGCAGCAACGAAAAACGCGGCCGCGCCGGTCTTGCGCTGCAGGCTCGCGACCAGCGTCGGCGTGTAGGCCGGGCGGCCGAAGAACGGCGCCCACACGCCGTCGCCGCCGGTCGCCACCTGGTCGGGCAGGATGCCGATGGCCTGGTGGCGCTTGAGTGCCGCCAGCAGGGCGCGCACGCCCGACAGGTCGGTCGGCACCAGCGTCGCCTGGCCGCGCTGGCGCCCGGCCAGCATCAGCGCATCCAGCACCGGCTGGCGCGGCGGCTTGTACATGGCGGTGAAGGGATGATGCGCGGCGTAATACAGGTTGATGATTTCGAAGCAGCCGATATGCGGGGCGATGACGATCACCCCCTTGCCCGCAGCGCGCGCGGCGTCGATGTGCTCCCAGCCGCTGCTGCCCCTGACCAGCTTCAGCACCTTGTCATGCGGGCGCAGCCACACCGGCAACAGTTCGACGACGGCCTTGCCGGATTCGCCGATGGTGCGGCGCAGCAGGTGCCGGCAATCGCGTCCCGGCGTGCACAGGCCGCTTTCGAACAAGTTGCTGCGCAGGCGTTCGGAATGGCGGCCGGGCGCCCAGTAGATCAGCCAGCCGAGGCCGATGCCGATGCCGTGCAGCATCGGCAGCGGCAGGCGGGCCAGGAGTTTCAGGAGGAAAATCACGCGGGATTGACGGGTAGGGACGGCGCGCGGCACAATGCCTGCCTGGATGGTCCACCAAGGCACATCCGGGCGAAAGCCGCCGCGTTAATCTTGACAACTTGCGGGCGGGATACAAATACAGCTAAAGCGTCGCCGCTCTGTTGGTCCCCCGAGCCGGTTACGCAGTCGGTAATCGGGACTACAACAGGAGCTGTCATGCAAAAGGATTTCATTTTCACGTCTGAGTCGGTGTCCGAAGGGCACCCCGACAAGATGGCGGACCAAGTGTCGGATGCGGTGCTCGACGCGATTCTAACCCAGGACAAACATGCGCGCGTGGCGTGCGAGACGCTCCTGACCACCGGTCTGTGCGTCATCGCCGGCGAGATCACCACCTCGGCGGTGATCGACTACAACCAGGTTGCGCGCCAGACCATCAAGCGCATCGGCTACGACTCGTCCGACATCGGCTTCGACTACAACACCTGCTCGGTGCTGGTCACCGTCGGCAAGCAGTCGCCCGACATCGCGCAGGGCGTGGATCGCGCCCACGACGATTACCTCGACCAGGGCGCTGGCGACCAAGGCCTGATGTTCGGCTATGCCTGCAACGAAACCCCGGTGCTGATGCCGATGCCGATCCATCTAGCGCATCGCCTGACCGAGCGCCAGTCCGAGCTGCGCAAGGATGGTCGCCTGCCGTGGCTGCGTCCGGACGCGAAATCGCAGGTGTCGGTCCGCTACGTCGACGGCAAACCGCATTCCATCGACACCGTCGTGCTCTCCACCCAGCATCACCCCGAAGTCTCGCACGCCCAGTTGTCCGAGGCCGTGATCGAGGAAATCATCAAGCCGGTGCTGCCGAAGGAGATGCTCACCGCCGACACGCGCTACCTCGTGAACCCCACCGGCCGCTTCGTTGTCGGCGGCCCGATGGGCGACGCCGGCCTCACCGGCCGCAAGATCATCGTCGACACCTACGGCGGAGCCTCCCCGCACGGCGGCGGCGCATTCTCCGGCAAGGATCCGTCCAAGGTCGACCGTTCCGCCGCCTATGCCGGCCGCTACGTGGCGAAGAACATCGTCGCCGCGGGCCTGGCCGACAAGTGCATGGTGCAGGTGAGCTATGCCATCGGCGTCGCCAAGCCGACCTCGCTGATGGTCGACACCTTCGGCACCGGCAAGGTCTCCGAAGCCAAGATCGTCGAACTGATCCTGGCGCACTTCGACCTGCGCCCCAAGGGCATCGTCCAGATGCTCGACCTGCTGCGCCCGATCTACACGCGCACTGCGAGCTATGGCCACTTCGGCCGCGACGAGCCGGAGTTCACCTGGGAAGTGACGGACAAGGCGGCGGCGCTCAAGGCCGCCGCAGGCTTATAGCCAAACATGGCATAATCCGCGTTCTCTGATTTGGGCGAAGGCTTCGCCCCCCTGTGCCGAGGAGCGCTGCGACTATCTCACCGATAGCCAGGCTCGGCACGGGCGATGTTCCAACGGCGCTCGTTGACTTGCAGCGGTTCTGCGGGCGAACGAGCACCCCCACCGCTGTCATTCAAGGAGACTCACCATGAATGCAGTATCCACCTCTTCCGATTTCGTCGTTGCCGACCTCGCGCTCGCCGACTGGGGCCGCAAGGAAATCCGTATTGCCGAAACCGAAATGCCGGGCCTGATGGCGATCCGCGAGGAGTTCGCCGCTGCCAAGCCCCTGGCGGGCGCGCGCATCACCGGTTCGCTGCACATGACCATCCAGACCGCGGTGCTGATCGAGACGCTGACCGCGCTCGGCGCCGAAGTGCGCTGGGCCTCGTGCAACATCTTCTCGACGCAGGACCATGCCGCCGCCGCGATTGCCGCCACCGGCGTTCCGGTGTTCGCGGTCAAGGGCGAATCGCTGGAAGACTACTGGGACTACACCCACCGCATTTTCGAGTGGGCCGACGGCGGCTTCTCGAACATGATCCTCGACGACGGCGGCGACGCCACGTTGCTGTTGCATCTCGGCGCGCGCGCGGAACAGGATATTTCCGTGGTGGCCAAGCCCACCAGCGAGGAAGAGCGCGTGCTGTACGCCGCGATCAAGGCCAAAGTGGCGGCGCAGCCGGGCTGGTATTCCAGCCGTCTGGCGGCCGTCAAGGGCGTCACCGAGGAGACCACCACCGGCGTGCACCGCCTGTACCAGATGCACGCGCGCGGCGACCTCAAGTTCCCGGCGATCAACGTCAACGATTCGGTCACCAAGTCCAAGTTCGACAACCTGTACGGCTGCCGCGAATCTCTGGTCGACGGCATCAAGCGCGCCACCGACGTGATGGTGGCCGGCAAGGTCGCACTGGTCGCCGGCTACGGCGACGTCGGCAAGGGTTCGGCGCAGGCGCTGCGCGCATTGAGCGCCCAGGTGTGGGTGACCGAGATCGATCCGATCTGCGCGTTGCAGGCGGCGATGGAAGGCTATCGCGTGGTGACCATGGAATATGCCGCCGACAAGGCCGACATCTTCGTCACCGCCACCGGCAACTTCCACGTCATCAACCACGACCACATGGCAAAAATGAAGGACCAGGCCATTGTCTGCAACATCGGCCACTTCGACAACGAGATCGACGTCGCCTCGGTCGAGAAGTACCAGTGGGAGGAGATCAAACCGCAGGTCGATCACGTGATCTTCCCTGACGGCAAGCGCATCATCCTCCTGGCCAAGGGCCGCCTGGTGAACCTCGGTTGCGCCACCGGCCATCCCTCGTACGTGATGAGCTCGAGCTTCGCCAACCAGACCATCGCGCAGATCGAACTGTGGCAGGAACGCGATTCCGGCAAGTACCCGGTGGGCGTCTACACCCTGCCCAAGCATCTCGACGAGAAGGTCGCGCGCCTGCAGTTGAAGAAGCTCAACGCGCAGCTGACCGAACTGACCGACCAGCAGGCGTCCTACATCGACGTGGACAAGAACGGCCCGTACAAGGCCGAGCACTACCGCTATTGATCGGTCTCATCTGAGGGAGTGCACATGCGTCTGTTGCTGCTGTGGATACTCAATGCCGTCGCCCTGCTGGCGGTGACGTATTTGCTGCCCACCATCCAGGTGAAAGGCTTCGGCACGGCGCTGGTCGCCGCGCTGGTACTCGGCTTCATCAACACGCTGGTGCGGCCGGTGCTGGCTTTGCTCACCCTGCCGATCACGGTGCTGACGCTGGGGATTTTCTACCTGGTGCTGAACGGCCTGCTGTTCTGGCTTGCCAGCGCGCTGCTTCCGGGATTCCAGGTGCAGGGCTTCGTCTCGGCGATGGTCGGCGCGCTCCTGTATGGCGTGATCGCCTGGGCGCTGTCCGCGCTCATCCCCAATGCAAAAGGTTGATTCATGACCGAACGTACATTCAGCTTTGAATTCTTTCCGCCGAAGACGGCGGAAGGCGCCGAGAAGCTGCGCGCCACGCGCAAGCAGCTGGCGCAGCTCAATCCCAAGTTCTTTTCCGTCACCTTCGGCGCCGGCGGCTCGACACGAGACCGCACCCTGGAAACCGTGCGCGACATCCAGGCCGACGGCTCGGAAGCTGCACCGCACCTGTCGTGCATCGGTTCCACGCAGGAGAACATCCGCGAGATTCTCAACGAATACAAAAGCCAAGGCATCCGCCATCTGGTTGCGCTGCGCGGCGATCTGCCGTCGGGCACCATGGACGCGGGCGAATTCAATTACGCCAACGAACTGGTGGCCTTCATCCGCCAGGAAACCGGCGACTGGTTCGAGATCGAGGTGGCTGCCTATCCCGAAATCCACCCGCAGGCACGCTCCTATACCGAAGACCTCGCCAACTTCAGGCGCAAGGTCGACGCCGGTGCGAATGCGGCGATCACGCAGTACTTCTTCAACGCCGACGCCTATTTCAACTTCGTCGAAGATGCGCGCGCGCTGGGCGTTGCCATTCCCATCGTTCCCGGCATCATGCCGATCGGCAACTACGTGCAGCTGGCGCGGTTTTCGGACGCCTGCGGCGCGGAAATCCCGCGCTGGCTGCGGAAAAAGCTGGAGACCTACGGCGACGACCTGCCGTCCTTGCGCGCCTTCGGGCTGGATGTGGTGACCGACCTGTGCGACCGCCTGCTTGCCGGTGGTGCGCCGGGGCTGCATTTCTACACCATGAACCAGGCGGGGCCGAGCACGACGATCTGGCAGCGGCTGGGATTGTAGGCGTGAACCCGGTGCCTGCCTGACGGGAAGCGATTGCCACCCGGGCAGAAAAAATGGGCCCGACACAATCGTATCGGGCCCCATTCCAGTGGCCTGGCTTGATCATCCTGTGAATGCCGCCTTGTTCTCGCGTCGCAAGCAAGGCGGCGTTCGTTTCATCAGTCTTCCCTGTGGTGGTGCCGGTGTCCCGGTTCGGGCTGCAGCTCCTTGCTGTACACCATGTTGCCGTCGATGTCCTTCAGGCTGACCGTCATCTCGGCCGTGCGGCCGTCGATGTCAACCTGGCCGAAGAACTGCAGACCGGCAAACGGCGAGGTGTTGGGGGCCGGCGGGAATTTCTGGAACACCACCTGGGGACCGAAGGTGTTGTCCAGCGTGTTGGGCCCGAAGCTGCCGGCGTTGAGCGGACCGGAGACGAATTCCCAGAAGGGCTCGAAGTCCTGGAACTGCGCCTTGTTCGGGTCGTAATAGTGCGCGGCGCAATAGTGCACGTCGGCGGTGAACCAGACGACGTTGCGCACGTGCTGACGCTTGATGAACCGCAGGATGTCGGCGATCTCGAATTCGCGGCCGAGCACCGGGCCGTCGCCGTTGGAGGAGTTCTCCCAGCGCGCGCGGCCTTCCGCGTCCTTGCCGTCGCCGATATTCAGGCCGAGCGGCATGTCGGCAGCGATGACTTTCCACACCGCCTTGGACTCGCGCAGCTTGCGCTTCAGCCACTCGATCTGTTCCGCACCAAGGAACGCCGTTTCGTCGCCGGGTTCGGTCTGGCGGTTATGGGTATTGGGGCCACGGTAGCTGCGCATGTCGAGTACGAACACGTCCAGCAGGCGGCCGTAGGGAATGTGGCGATAGACGCGCTCGCTTTCCTCCGTGCTGGCGTAGCGCATCGGCGCGTATTCGAGGAAGGCGTGGGCGCCGCGCGCGAAGAGGAGCGGTGCGTTCTTTTCGGTGTAGCGCGCGTCGGCCATCAGGTCCTTGGAATCCGACCAGTTGTTCATCACTTCATGGTCGTCCCATTGCCAGATCTGCGGCACTTCGGCATTGAAGCGGCGCACGTTCTCGTCAAGCAGGTTGTACTTGTAGCGGCCGCGGAATTCGTCCAGCGTCTCGGCAACCTTGGAGACCTCAGGAGTGACGATGTTGTGCCAGATCAGGCCGTTCTCGGCATTCTGGTATTCCTGGATGGGGCCGTCGGCGTAGATGTTGTCGCCGCTGTGGATGAAGAAATCCGGCTGTGTCTGACGCATCGATTCGTAGATTTTCATGCCGCCGAATTCCGGGTTGATCCCCCAGCCCTGGCCGGCCGTGTCGCCCGACCACAGGAAGCGGATGTCGCTGGCCTCGTTCGGCGCAGTGCGGAAATGCCCGAGCACGGGTTCGCTCAGCACGCGCTCGTTGGACAAGTCCTGGAACTGCACGCGCACGAACACGTCACGCCCGGCGGGCAGGCCGGTGAGGTCGAGCCGGGCCGTGTAGTCGCTCGTTTCCAGGGCGTAGGGGCCGCGCACACGAGTCGGGTTGGTAAAGTCGGGATCGAAGTCATACTCAACCCACATTCGCGCAGGGCGGTCGGAACGGCTCCAGATCAGCGCGCGGCTGGCGCGCACATCGCCGATTTGTATGCCTTGTGCCAGCTGCGGCCGGGCGCCATCCAGCGTAACGATACCCGGTGCAGCCTGTGCCGTGCGCATCGCGGCTGCAGGAATGGCTGCAGCACCAAGCAGCAGGCCGGAAGATTTGATGAACTGACGACGCGAATTCTTGTGGTGAGACGACATAGACATACTCCTCGATTGGGTTGGAATAAAAACCGTCGTGTGGGACGGCCTGTGATCGCACGCCGGCCTTGTTTGCGCGGCCACACGCGGATGGCCGCGCAAACCGGACACGGCGCCTATGGGCACCGGCTCAACAATTGTTTATGGGAATGAACCTGGAACAGCCCGGCTTTCACGACTAAAGTGGAAGCCCGGATTCCATGCAGGATGGTGCGAGTCGGGCTTTACGCCCGAATGAAGATTTCTTGAACTTTGTCCTCTTCCCATGAGCCATGAAGCTCATGTCCTGCGGACGATGACGTGCTGACGCGGGCGTGACTGCGACCGTTTTGGGTGTTCGGGATTGCGGCAGCGAGGACCGGACCAATCACCGCCTGCCTGCGGCGGCGATGCGCACTACAGCCATACGGCTGACTGCGCCGCGTACTTTCTCGGAGGGAGGCCTAGAGCCAGGTGATGCGCTGCTGCAGGGCAGTCAGCTTGGCTGCGACGTCCTTGAGGTTGGCGCCGTCGTCGCTTGACCCGGCCACCACCGCCTTGTCGGCCACCGGCACCAGGTTGTCGAGCTTGAAACGCCCCTTGCCGGACTGGTCGCGCAGGAAACAGCCTTCGTCGAAGAACAGCCGATCGCCGCTGGCGTCGATTTCTTCGGAGTCGACCGAGCCGTAGCCTATCAGCCGTCGAACGCCGGTCAGCCCGGTCGACCTGGCTGACGGGCTGACGGTTCTCTGTTGGCATCGATCAAATAGGCTTTCATGGCGCGACCTTTCCGGTTGTTGGGTCAGGGCAAACAGGCTTTCAACGCCTTCAGGCAATAGTCGACGTTTTCCTGTTTTGCAGAATAGCCCATCAGGCCGATGCGCCAAATCTTGCCGGCCATGTCGCCGAGGCCGGCGCCGATTTCGAGGTTGAATTCGTTCAACAGGCGGGCGCGTACCGCAGCCTCGTCGATGCCTTCTGGCACGTAGATCGAATTGAGCTGCGGCAGGCGAGCGGCTTCTTCGACCACATACTTCAGCCCCATGTCCTCGAGCCCGGCCTTGAGTTTTTCATGCATCGCGCGGTGGCGCGCCCAGGCGTTTTCCAGGCCTTCCTCTTCCAGCATCACCAACGCTTCGTGCAGGCCGTACATCGGGTTGATCGGCGCGGTGTGGTGGTAGGTGCGTTTTCCCGCGGATTGCCAGTAGCCGAGCACGAGATTCAGATCGAGGAACCAGCTTTGCACGGGCGTGCTGCGCGCCTTGATGCGCTCGATGGCTTTTTCGGAGAACGAGACCGGCGACAGGCCCGGCGTGCAGGAGAGGCATTTCTGGCTGCCTGAGTACGCCGCGTCGATGCCCCACTTGTCCAGATACACCGGCGTTCCGCCGAGGCTGGTGACGCAGTCCATGATGGTAAGCGCGCCGGCTTCCTGCGCGATCTTCGCCAGGGTTGCGGCGTCCGACTGCGCGCCGGTCGAGGTCTCGGCGTGCACGAAAGCCAGCAGCTTGGCATCGGGATTCGCCTTGAAAGCGTCGCGCACTTTCTGCGGATCGACCGGTGCGCTCCAGGCGTCGTCGACGGTCACCGCTACGCCGCCGCAGCGCTTGACGTTTTCCAGCATGCGTCCGCCGAACACGCCGTTGCGACAGACGATGACCTTGTCGCCCGGATCCACAAGGTTGACGAAGCACATTTCCATCCCCGCCGAACCCGGCGCCGACACCGGGAAGGTCAGCGCGTTCTCGGTCTGGAAGGCCATGCGCAGCATGGACTTGATCTGCTCCATCAGATCGACGAAAGCGGGATCGAGGTGGCCGATGGTCGGGCGTGCCATCGCGTCGAGGATGCGCTGCGGCACGTCGGACGGACCGGGGCCCATGAGAATGCGCTTGGGAGGAATGAAAGAAGCCGTCATAACCTTGTTCTCTTTGTGGAAAATAGCCAACTAAAACAAAGACTTGATTCTACGGGCAAACAGCGGATCGGGGAATCCGGCGGCTCGCGTTGCAAGCGCCTTCGTGGTGTCTATGGTGGAGTTTTGGGGAGCGGAATATGAAGACGAACGGCAGGGTTTCACGTGTGCTGCTCGGCGCATCCGGCCTGGGCCTTGCGGCGGCATGGTGTTGCGGGGCGCGCGCGGAGTTCACGCCGGGGGACTTCGCGTTGTCCGAGGCGGATCGGCAGGCCGTGTTCAAGGCGGCGGGCGCAGTGCAGCGCAAGGGCATGTGGGTCATCTGCGCGGACGACCCTAACGCCAGCGGGGCGAGCATTGAGACCGCTCGCGACCTCAACGGCGACGGCCGCCCCGAAGCCGTGGTGACCGAAGGCGGCACGTTTTGCTACGGCCATGCGGGAATGGGATTCCAGTTGCTGAGCAGACAGGCCGACGGCCGCTGGCGCGTGATGACAGGCGGCAGCGGGATCCCGCAGTTCCTGGCAACGCGCGGCGCCGGGGGCTGGCCGGATGTTTCCGTCGGCGGGCCGGGCTTTTGCTTTCCGGTCGAGCGCTGGAACGGCAAGGCCTACACGCTGCACCGCTTCGAATACGAGGGCAAACGCTGCAAGCCCCCGCGCTGATGGGACATATCAGGCTGGCGGCTCGCCCATCAGCGGCTTCATTGCGGTCAGCAGGCTGTTGAAGATGCGCGGATGCTGCTTTTCCTGCTCGGCCAGCATCTGCTTCATCGCGTAGCGCTGCTGCGGCTTGGCGAAGCACGCCGGGCAGTTCTCGAAGATCACCGGCAGGCCGGCGTCCGCCGCGAACGCGCGGGTCTGGCGTTCACGTGCGTAGGCAAACGGCCGGATGATGCGCAGGTCGCCGGCGTCATTCAGGTAATGCGGCGACATGGTGCGAAGCTTGCCGCCGAACAGCATCGACATCATCAGCGTTTCAGCGAGATCGTCGAGATGCTGCGCCAGCGCGACGACGTTGCAGCCCTGTTCGCGCGCGACGCGGTAGAGAATGCCGCGCCGCATCCTGGAGCAATAGGCACAGTAGGAATCGGAATCCTTGGTCAGCGTCTTCTGCGCCTCGGCGAGGATGGGCTGCGACTCGAGGAAGTAGGGCACGCCGAGCGCGGCCAGATAGGGCTTCAAGGGCGAAGGGTCGAACTGGTCGGATTGCGGGTCGACGGTGGCCGCCAGCAGTTCGAATTTCACCGGGGCCTTCTGCTGCAGGTGGTGCAGCGTGTGCAGGAGCGAGAGCGAATCCTTGCCGCCCGACAGCCCGAGCAGGATGCGGTCGCCGTCGCTGATCATGCGGTAGTCGCCGATGGCGCGGCCGGCGGCGGTGACGAGCGAGCGGGACGGCCTGACCCAGCCGCCGGGGATGTCGGGGCTCATGCGGAAAACTGCAGCGCGTGCAACTGCGCGTAGCGGCCTTTTTTCGCGATCAGCTCGGCATGGCTGCCGATCTCGACGATGCGGCCGCCTTCCAGCACGACGATGCGGTGGGCGCGTTCGATGGTGGACAGGCGGTGCGCGACGACCAGGGTGGTGCGGTTCTGCATCAGCGTTTCGAGCGCGGCCTGGACGTGGCGTTCGGATTCGTTGTCGAGTGCCGAGGTGGCCTCGTCGAGGATCAGCAGCGGGGCGTTCTTCAGGATCGCGCGGGCGATGGCGATGCGCTGGCGCTGGCCGCCGGACAGCCGCATGCCGTTCTCGCCGATCAGCGTATTGAGGCCGTCGGGCATGGCCTGGATGAATTCCCAGGCATGGGCGGCGATGCAGGCGGCGCGGATCTCCTCGGGCGTGGCGTCGCGCTTGCTGCCGTAGGCGATGTTGTGTTCCAGCGTGTCGTTGAACAGCACCACGTCCTGCGACACCAGCGCGATGTGGCGGCGCAGATTCTGCAGGCGAAGGTCGCGGATGTCGATGCCGTCGAGCGTGATCGCGCCGGCGTCGGGGTCGTAGAAGCGCGGCACCAGATTGGCCAGCGTGGTCTTGCCCGAGCCGGAGGCGCCGACCAGCGCCACGGTTTCGCCGGGCGCGATGTCGAGCGTGATGCGATCCAGTGCGGGAAGGGTTTTGCCGGGATAGGTCAGCGACACCTCGCGCAATGCCAGCCGGCCCTCGATACGCGCCAGCGTGCGGGTGCCGCTGTCGCGTTCGGCGTCCTGGTCGAGCAGGGTGAAAATGGTTTCGGCGGCAGCAAGCCCGCGCTGAAGCTGGTCGTTGACGGCGGTCAGCCGTTTCAGCGGCGCAAACAGCAGCAGCATGGCCATGAAAAAGGCGACGAAGCCGCCCACCGTGGTGGTGTTGCTCGACGCCTGTCCGGCCGCGATGTAGACGATGATCGCCAGCGCCACCGCCGCGATCAACTGGATGACCGGCTCGTACACCGCGTTGGCGGCGACGCGCTTCATCTCGAACAGGCGCGCCAGGTTGGCGGCGTGGCGGAAGCGCGTCTGTTCGTAGTCCTCGCCGCCGTAGAGCTTGACCACGCGATGCCCGCCGACCGCCTCGTCGACCACCTGGGTGAGGTCGCCGATGTTCTGTTGCGCCTTGCGCGACAACCCGCGCAGGCGCGTGCTGGCGACGCGCACCACCCACAGCGTGAGTGGCACCATCGCGAACACGATGAGCGTGAGCTGCCAGTTCAGCCACAGCAGATAGCCCAGCAGACCCAGCACCGTCACGGTGTCGCGCACCAGCGTGGTGAGCGAACTGGTGGCCGAGTGCGTGACCTGGGTGACGTTGAACGCCAGATGCGCGATCAGTTGGCCGGTGGGGTTCTGGTCGAAATAGCGGGTCGGTAGCGCCATCAGCCGGTCGAACATGGCTGCGCGCAGGTCCATCACCAGGCGGCTGCCCACCCACGCCATGCAGTAGGTGCTGACGAAGCTGGTGACGCCGCGCACGACGAACAGCGCCAGCAGCAGGACCGGAATCCAGCGGATGAAGTCCGGGTCCTTGGCGACGAAGCCCTCGTCCAGCAGCGGCTTGAACAGCGCGGGCAGCAGCGGTTCGGTGGCGGCGGTGAGGATCAGCGCGACGAGCGACAGCGCGAACATGCGCCAATAGGGCTTCACATAGCCCAAGAGGCGCAGATACAGGGCGCGGCTGTCCGGCGTCGGCGTCACAGCAGCAGCAGGGTGGCGAGCCCGAGGAAGATGAAGAAGCCCATGCTGTCGGTGACGAAGGTGAGCAGCACCGACGAGCCGATGGCGGGATCGCGCTTGATGCGTTCCAGCGTCATCGGGATGAAGATGCCCGCCAGCGCGGCCACCAGCAGATTCAGCAGCATCGCCAGCGCCATCACGCCGCCCAGCGCCGGGTTGTCGTACAGCAGCCAGGCAAAGACGCCGACCGCCGAGCCCCACACCATGCCGTTGAGCATGGCGACGCCGATTTCCTTCACCACCAGTCGGCGCGCATTGGCCGGGGTGATGTGGCCGAGCGCCAGCCCGCGAATGATCAGCGTGATGGTCTGGTTGCCGGAATTGCCGCCGATGCCGGCGATGATCGGCATCAGCGCCGCCAGCGCGGCGAGTTTTTCGATGCTGCCCTCGAACGCGCCGATCACGCGCGACGCGACGAAGGCGGTGGCCAGGTTGATCGCCAGCCACATCCAGCGGTTTTTGGCGGCGCGCCACACGGTCGAGAACAGGTCTTCCTCTTCCTTCAGACCGGCCATCGACAGCATGTCGGCGTCGGCCGATTCGCGGATGTAGTCGACCACCGCGTCAACCGTGAGACGGCCGATCAACCGCCCCTGGATATCGACCACCGGCGCCATCACCAGGTCGTAGCGCTCGAATGCCTGTGCCGCCTCGTGCGCCTCGTCCTCGGGGTGGAACTTGACGAAATCCTCGACCATCACCGCCGCCACCGACGCTTCCGGGTCGGTGGTCAACAATCGTTTCAGCGGCAAGACGCCGATGAGCTCGTCCTGGTCGACCACGAACAGCTTGTCGAGCTGATCCGGCAGTTCGCCCAGCCGGCGCAGGTAGCGCAGCGCGACCTCCAGCGTGACGTCGGCGCGGATCGTCACCATCTCGAAATCCATCAGCGCGCCCACCGTGTCTTCCGGGTAGGCCATTGCCGACTGCAGGCGTGCGCGCTTCTGCGCGTCGAGCGTGGTCAGCAGTTCCTGGATCACATCGTGCGGCAGGTCGGCCGCGATGTCGGCGATCTCGTCGGTGTCGAGCGATTCGGCGGCGGCCAGCAGCTCCGCCTTGTCCATCGTCTGGATCAGCGATTCGCGAACCGAGTCGGACACCTCCAGCAGAATCTCGCCGTCGTTTTCCGCGCCGACCAGGCTCCACACCAGCCGGCGCTCGTCCAGCGGCAGGGCTTCCAGAATGTAGGCAATGTCGGCCGGGTGCAGGGCTTCCAATTTGCGCTGCAGCTCGGCCAGGTTCTGCTTGTGCACCAGGTTCTCGACCAGATCCTGGCGCGGCCCGCCCTGCTTGTGGACGAGCTCCTCCACCAGCCGCATCTTGGCGAGCAGGCTTTGCACCTGCGCGAGATGGGTTTCCAGGTTGTCCTGCGACTGGTTTTCGAGCGTGTCGGTCATGGGGCGGATGTCAAAAGGCCCCGCGATTGTAACGCGCCACTCCCGGCGTGGGCGCGTGGGCTGAGTTGATTACGCCTTATCGCGGCACCTGCGCATGCCCCATGTAACGCTTGATAAGGGCAACACGCCGCTGGTAGGTGCGCGAGCTGCGATGGCTTTCGTACCAGCGCGGGTTGGGCACCATGGCGGCCATGCGGGCGGCCTGGTCGCGGCTGAGGTTGGCGGCGGAGGTCTTGTAGTAGCGGTTGGCGGCGGCTTCGGCGCCGTAGATGCCGTTGCCCCACTCGATCACATTCAGATAGACCTCTAGGATGCGGCGCTTGCTCCAGGTGGCTTCGATCATGAGCGTGATCACCGCCTCCTGACCCTTGCGGATGAAGCTGCGCTCGCTGGAGAGGAACAGGTTCTTGGCGAGCTGCTGGCTGATGGTGGAGCCGCCGGCAACCAGCTTGCCCTTCTTCAGGTTTTTTTCCACGGCCTTCTGGATGCCTGCGACGTCGAAGCCTTCGTGCTCGAGAAATCTTGCGTCCTCGGCGGCGACGATGGCGCGCTTCAGATGGATGGAGATGCGGTCGTAGGGCGCCCACTTGTGGCGCAGCTCGGCGTCCGGTTTTTTTTCCTGCTGGCGCGCCAGCCCGCTTGCCATGAAGGCAGTCGAGCGGGGGTTGTGGTCGATCCACCATAAAACATGCGCGAAGATCCACAGCTGATACAGCAGCACCACCACGAGCACCGCGGCGATCGCTTCGCCCAGCCAGCGCAAGGCGGTGCGCATCATGTTCGCAGGTGTGCGATGACGGGCGCGGTATCGGGGCGCACGCCGCGCCACAGATAAAACGCTTCGGCGGCCTGTTCGACCAGCATGCCGAGGCCGTCGGCGGTGGTGGCGCCGTGTGCACGCGCGAAGGCGAGGAAGGGCGTGTCGCGGCCGTACATCATGTCGTAGGCCAGCGTGCCCGTGGTGAAGATGCGCGGCGACAGCGGCGGCAGCGCGCCGGCAAGGCTGGCGGCGGTGGCGTTGATGACGAGGTCGAAGGGCGCATCGACGGCATCGAAGCCGCAGGCGACAACGCCGCGGCCGAACAGCCCGGCCAGCTCCTGCGCGCGGGAGACGGTGCGGTTGGCGATGACGAATTCGGCGGGAGACTGGTCCAGCAGGGGCTCGATCACACCGCGCGCGGCGCCGCCGGCACCGACCAGCAGGATGCGTTTCCCGGCGAGCGCGCAACCGAGATTGAGGGTGAGGTCGGCCACCAGGCCGGCGCCGTCGGTGTTGTCGCCGAGGATGTCGTCATCGAACAGCAGGGTGTTCACCGCGCCGGCGCGCTGGGCGCGCGGGCTCAGGCGGCGGGCCAGTTTGTACGCGTCTTCCTTGAACGGCACGGTGACGTTGGCGCCGCGCCCGCCCGCCGCGACGAAGGCGGCCACGCTCTCGGCAAAACCATCAAGCGGGGCGAGGATGGCCTCGTACGTCATGTCCTGCCCGGTCTGGCGGGCAAAGGCGGCATGAATCTGCGGAGATTTGGAATGGGCAATCGGGTGCCCGAATACGGCGTAGCGGTCGGTCATGGCGCGCTATTCTAAAGCGCGCCGGGCCTTCTTGATCAGCTTTGTGCCCAGGGCAGACCGCGGTGTTTCCAGCCATTGATTTCGTTGCGGTGGCCGGTGGCCTTGTTGAGTTCGCCCTCGAAACCCTCCAGCACGTTGTAGCAACTGCCGCGCCCGGCCTCGGTGCAGGCCGCCGCGGCCCGGTACGAGCATGCGCCGGTGCGGCAAATGAAAATCAGCAGCGATTCCGGATCGGTGGCTTGCGCAAGCTGGGCCAGAAAGTGGGGGTTGAGTACCCAGCCCGGCCAGGATTGCCACTCGACATTCAGTGCATCGGGAATGGCGCCGGTCAGCTCGATTTCCGCTTGCGACCGCACGTCGACCAGTCGCGTCCCGGGGGCCAACTGCAACAGCTCATTCGCCTCGTGCGGCAGCAAGGCGCCTGCAAACGACCATGAATGCGTTTGGCTGCGGTGCTGTGCGGCGTCGAGCAACTCCGTGATGCGGCCCATGATGGATCCTGAATTATTGTCATTTCAGTATATGAAAGCCCTGAATCGATGCAATTCGCACTAAATCAGTGCACAAGATAATGTGGTGCACGTTTAAGGTGCATTGACTGAATCGCGTTCTCTCCTACCCTGCCGCATCGGCCTTGTGGCACAATGATTCAAGCCCGGTTTTGCCCATGGCACGGTTGCTGCTAAGTTTCGGTTCATTGCGACACTACGGCTTGGTGTCGTCTATTTTTGTCTATTTCAGTTTGAGGAGATTCAGCATGGCCGTGGCCGATGTGATCAAGAAAATTAAGGACGACGAAGTGAAGTTCGTCGACCTGCGCTTTACCGATACCCGTGGCAAGGAACAGCACGTTTCCATTCCTGCGCGCATCGTCACTGAAGACTGGTTCGAAGACGGCCATCCCTTCGATGGCTCCTCGATTTCCGGCTGGAAAGGCATCCAGGCCTCCGACATGCTGCTGAAAGCGGACCCGGATTCGGCCTACATGGATCCCTTTTTCGACGAGCCCACGCTGATCCTGACCTGCGACGTGATCGAGCCGTCCGACGGCAAGGGCTACGAGCGTGATCCGCGTTCCGTGGCCAAGCGCGCCGAAGCCTATCTGAAGTCGACCGGCATCGCCGACACCGCCTACTTCGGTCCCGAGCCCGAGTTTTTCATTTTTGACTCCATCACCTGGCACGACAACATGTCGGGCTGCGGCGTGCAAATCAATTCCGAGGAAGCCTCCTGGTCGTCCGCCGAGAAATTCGAGAACGGCAACACCGGTCACCGTCCCGGCGTGAAGGGCGGCTATTTCCCGGTGCCCCCGGTCGACAGCCTGCAGGACATCCGTGCCGCCATGGTGTTGGCGCTGGAAGAAGCCGGCATCCCGGTCGAAGTGTTCCATCATGAAGTTGCTACTGCCGGCCAGTGCGAAATCGGCACCGTGTTCAACACGCTGACCAAGCGCGCCGACTGGACGCAGACGCTGAAGTACATCGTGCAGAACGTGGCCCACGCCTACGGCAAGACCGCGACCTTCATGCCCAAGCCCATCGTCGGCGACAACGGCTCCGGCATGCACGTCCACCAGTCGCTGTGGAAAGACGGCAAGAACCTGTTCGCGGGCAACGGCTACGCCGGCCTGTCCGAAATGTGCCTGTACTACATCGGCGGCATCATCAAGCACGCCAAGGCGCTGAACGCGATCACCAACCCGTCGACCAACTCATACAAGCGTCTGGTCCCCGGCTTCGAGGCCCCCGTGATGCTGGCCTACTCGGCCCGCAACCGTTCGGCTTCGATCCGCATTCCGATCGCCGCCAGCGAAAAGGCGCGCCGCATCGAAACCCGTTTCCCGGATCCCACCGCCAACCCCTACCTGTGCTTTGCCGCGCTGATGATGGCCGGTCTGGACGGCATCCAGAACAAGATCCACCCCGGCGATCCGTCGGACAAGGACTTGTACGACCTGCCGCCGGAAGAAGATGCGAAGATTCCGAAGGTCTGCCACAGCCTGGAAATGGCGCTGGAAGAACTCGACAAGGACCGTGAGTTCCTGACCCGTGGCGGCGTGTTCACCAATGACATGATCGACGCCTACATCGAACTGAAGATGCAGGAAGTCACCAAGTACCGCATGACCACGCACCCGGTCGAATTCGCGATGTACTACTCGCTGTAAATCCGGCGTGTGCAGGATGGGGGCGGCTTCGGCCGCCCCTTTTTATTGCCGGCTTGGCGGCCGTCAAGATCGCCGGGTTTTGACCGTTATCAAACGGGAACGCTACACTCGATCCCATGCACAACCTCCGTTTGCCTTTCCTACTGTGCCTGATTCTGGCTGCGCCCGCGCAGGCGGAAATCTATAAATACGTCGATGAGAATGGCCAGGTGACGTTCACCGACGTGTACCGCAAAGGGGCCAAGCGCATCGATCTGCCGGGCGCGCCGACACAATTGCCAGCCGGTGGAAAAACGCCCAGGCGCGCATCCTACAATCCCAGCCCGGCGGATTTTCCACGAATCGACGCCGGCACGCAGAAGCGCCGCGACGATGTTCGCCGCCAGGTATTGCAGGATGAAATCGACGGCGAGCGCCGCAATGCCGAGGAGGCTCGCCGCCAGTTGGCGCTGGGCGAGCGCCTGCAGCCCGGCGAGCGCGCGGCCGACGCGAGCTATCGCAATCGCGTGAACAAGCTGCGCGCCAGTGTGCAGCAGCACGAACAGAACATCGTCTCCATCCAGCGCGAACTTGCCAATCTGAAGTAAGCGCCTGCCCGCAAGGAGTAGGCCGTGATTGTAGGACGCTAAAGCCCTAAAGGACTCCGATCCACTACGCGCTGAAGCGCGTGTGGAGTCGTATGCGTCGACAACCACGCTCCACCCGCAAGGGGTAGGCCGTGGTTGTAAAGACGCTAAAGCGTCAACAACCACGCTCTGGCACAATCAGTGCTTCACTTGAGTGCATGAGCATGACATCGCCTTTCCCCACCGAGTTCTCCGGACTTGATTGCCTGTCCACCGGCGCCTTGGTGCTCGATGCCGATGACCGCATCCTGTATGTCAATCCTGCGGCCGAAACCTTGCTCGGCGTATCGGGCGTGCTGCTGCTCGGTGAACCCATCGCCGAGATCTTCGAGCGCAGCCCGGATTTGCTGGGAGCGATACGCACCGCGCGCAGCGAGCAGGAAACCGTAATCGAATACGAGCTCGACGTCGCGGTCAGCACACATCCGCCGATCCGTCTCGGATGCAGTATCTCTCCTCTGGAGAAAACGCCGCATGC
Source organism: Gammaproteobacteria bacterium (assembly GCA_018820765.1). Taxonomy (GTDB): domain Bacteria; phylum Pseudomonadota; class Gammaproteobacteria; order Burkholderiales; family Thiobacillaceae; genus Thiobacillus. The sequence continues at coordinate 308,723 of JAHJNN010000012.1, read as the reverse complement.
GGTGCTGATCGAAATGCGCGCGGTCGACCCGCAATTGCGCATCGCCCGCCTGGAGCAGGCGCGCCTGCAGCAGGAAGCCAACCGCGAACTGCTGCGCAACCTGGCGCACGAAATCAAGAATCCGCTCGGCGGCATTCGCGGCGCCGCGCAATTGCTGGAACACGAACTGCCGCGCGAAAGCCTGCGCGAATACACGCAGGTCATCATCAAGGAATCGGACCGGCTGCAGTCGCTGATGGAGCGTCTGCTGACGCCGCACCGCATGCCCCGTTTTGGTGCAGTAAATATCCACGAAGTGCTGGAGCGCGTCCGCAGCCTGATTCTGGCCGAAACGCCGAGCGTGACGCTGCGCCGCGACTATGACATCAGCCTGCCGGAAATCCGTGCTGACGCCGAGCAGTTGATCCAGGCCACCCTCAACATCGCGCGCAATGCCGTGCAGGCAATGCACGGTAACGGGCATGGGCACGGCCAGGGCGAGATCGTTTTCAAGACCCGGGTGGCGCGGCAGATCACGCTGGAAAGCCGCCGCTACCAGCTGGGGCTGCGCGTCGAGATCATCGATAACGGCCCCGGCATTCCCGAGGACATCCGCGAACAGATTTTCTATCCGCTGGTGTCCGGGCGCGAAGGCGGCAGCGGGCTCGGGCTCGCCGTCGCGCAGACCCTGGTCGCGCAAAACCACGGCACCATCGATTGCGAAAGCCGCCCCGGCCGCACCGTGTTTTCAATTTTTCTTCCCTTGCCTGTCTGAATATCATGCCGAAACCAAGCTGTGTCTGGATCATCGACGACGACCGTTCCATCCGCTGGGTGCTCGAAAAAGCCCTGCTGCGCGAGGACATTCCGTGCATGACCTTCAGTTCGGCCAGCGACGCGCTGCGCGAGCTGGAGCGCGGCACGCCTTCCGTGGTGCTGTCCGACATCCGCATGCCGGGCGTGTCCGGCCTGGAACTGCTGCAGGCGCTGAAGGAGCGCCTGCCCAAGGTGCCGGTCATCATCATGACCGCCTATTCCGATCTCGACAGCGCGGTGGCGGCCTTCCAGGGCGGTGCGTTCGAATATCTGCCGAAACCGTTCGACGTCGACCAGGCGCTTGAACTGGTGCGCCGCGCGCTGGCCGAAAGTGCCAGCCGCGACACGCCCGCGCCGAGCGAGGCGCCGATGACCGAGATGCTGGGCCAGGCGCCGGCGATGCAGGAAGTGTTCCGCGCCATCGGTCGTCTTTCGCAGTCGCATGCCACCGTGCTGATCACCGGCGAATCGGGCAGCGGCAAGGAACTGGTCGCGCGCGCCCTGCATCGGCACAGCCCGCGCGCCAGCGGGCCGTTCATTGCGCTCAACACCGCCGCCATTCCGAAGGACCTGCTGGAATCCGAACTGTTCGGCCACGAACGCGGCGCCTTCACCGGCGCCGCGGCACAGCGGCGCGGCCGCTTCGAGCAGGCCGACGGCGGCACCCTCTTCCTCGACGAGATCGGTGACATGCCGGCCGAGCTGCAGACCCGCCTGCTGCGCGTGCTGTCGGACGGCCAGTTCTATCGGGTCGGCGGGCACACGCCGATCAAGGTCAACGTGCGGGTGATTGCCGCCACTCACCAGGATCTTGAAGTGCGGGTGCGCGAAGGCCTGTTCCGCGAGGACCTGTTCCATCGGCTGAATGTGATCCGCCTGCGCCTGCCGGCGTTGCGCGAGCGGCGCGAGGACATCCCTTTGCTGGTGCGCCACTTCATGCAGAAGAGCGCGCGCGAGCTGGGGATGGAGGCCAAGGGCGTGTCGGAGGGCGCGATGAAGACCCTGGTTAATCTGCCGTGGAGCGGCAACGTGCGCCAGCTTGAAAACGTCTGTCATTACCTGACGGTGATGGCGCCGGGCCAGGCGGTCGAAGTCGGCGATCTGCCGGCCGATCTGATGCAGGGCAATGTGGCAGCGCAAAGTGGCGACTGGCTGCAAAGCCTGGCAGTCGAGGCGAGCGCGCGGCTGTCGCGCGGCGAGGCGGCGATCCTCGACGAGCTCACCCAGGCTTACGAAAAGACGTTGATCGAAGTGGCGCTGCGTCACACCGGCGGGCGCCGCATCGAGGCCGCACATCTGCTCGGCTGGGGACGCAACACGCTGACGCGCAAGATCCACGAACTGGGGATGGATGCGGGGCCCGAAGAGGGGGCGTGATTCGCCGATTTGGACAAAAAAGAAGCCGACCCTGGTCGGCTTCTTTTTTAGGTGAGGCCGTTCAGGCGGCTTGTGCTTCTTCCAGCAACTTCTGGATTTCGCCCTTCTGGTACATCTCGATCATGATGTCGGAGCCGCCGATCAGCTCGCCCTTGATGTAGAGCTGCGGGAAGGTCGGCCAGTTGGCGTAGTGCTTCAGATTCTCGAAAATCTCCGGATCGGCCAGCACGTTCACCGCCAGAAAATCCTTGACGCCGCAGGCCTGCAGCACTTGTGCCGCGCGCGACGAAAAGCCGCACTGCGGAAACTGGGGCGTGCCTTTCATGTACAGCACGACGGTGTTGTTGGTGACTTGTTCGCGAATGCGGTCTAGCGCGGTCATCTCAATGCTCCTGAACAATACTTGACTGGAATACTCGGGAATTATACCCACGCCGCGATCGGCGTCAAGCCGCTTTTGGGGTGCGCTGATAAGGGCTGATGAAGGCCTTGTGGAACAGGTGCGGAATCAGCAGATGCGCAGGCATGCGCAACCAGTGGGCGCGCACGAAAGCGGACAGACGCGCGGTCGGGGTGAAAGCATCCGCGCAGCTCGCATGGTCGGGCGCGAGCACGCGGGTGAAGATGCGGTCCATCAGCGCGAGCGTGGCGCGACTGGGCGCGGCGGCATCCAGGGCGGCCATCGCGCTGTCGGGTATCGGCGTATCGAGAAAATGGCGCAGATAGCGCACGGCATAGAACAACGAGCGGCTGAGCTGCAACTCGTCGGCGCGCGCGGTCAGCCGCAGCCAGAAATCGCGGTCCGCACCGGCATCGCGCAGCAGCAGATCGAGATCGGTCAGGTCGCGCAGGCCATGCGGCAGTTCACCGTCGTGAAACAGATGCGTGGCCGAATGCAGGACACGGTCTTCCACCGCCAGCACATGGATGCCCGGCTGGCCATCCACCGCCACAGCGCGGCTGCGCAGCTTGGCGGAATCGGGATGGTAGCGTGCCGTGTCGGGTAGGATGGCGTGATGCACATCGATCACGGTGTCGCGCTGGACATGCTGCAGCGGCGGCAGTTCGTGCATCCAGCGGCGGTAGTAGCGCTTGTCGTATTCCGACAGGCCGGTGGCATGCCAACCCGCCAGCATGAGCGAGGATTCGGCCTGCGGCAGGTATTCACGCGGCACCAGAATGTCGATATCGTTGAACAGGCGACCCGCTGCCGCGGGTAGCCCGGCGGCAACGTACGCTGCGCCCTTGAGCACGATCAGCGGACCGTCGAAATCCGCCAGCGCGTCGCGCAGCTGTTTCAATTCCCACAACACGGCCAGCCGCTGCTTGTTGGCCAGCGTCTCGGCGGCGTCGAAGTGCCAGCGGACGTAGGTCGGCAGGGCGTCCATCAGACCGTGCTGGCGAAAGCAGTGCGCCAGCCGCGCCAGCAGGCCCGCCGCCCGCGCCTGGCGTATCAGCAGGTCCCAATCGCTCATGGAAAAGCGGGTGACGGCATCGGGCAGACGCAGGGTGCGGGAAAGCAGATCGCGTGACGGCGGACGCATGATTCAGGACCTGCGTCGCTCGGCCAGGCCATCGAAGGTGGCGATGGCCTCGTCCAATGCGCCGTAGCGGAAATCGTAGCAGGCCGTCTGGTCGATCAGCGCCGTGCCGACGCGGAAGCCGTCGGCGCCCAGATGGCTGTAGTTGAATGCGTTCTGCGCCAGAAACATGAAGGTCTGCGCCCGCGAACGCGGGGTGAGGGTGGCCGGCGCGCCGGCCTCCCATTTGGGGAAAATCACCCAGCCCGGGCGCGCCGTTTCATACTGGCGCAGCACGCTGGCGCGCGGCGGACGCATATGCGCGACTGTGCCCTTGACGGTGTCATGCGAGGCGCGGTTGATGTAGGCATCCGGGGAAAACTGGCGAATGACGTCGATCGACTGATTTTTCAGGCTGACGGGCCGCGGCAGCGGTTGGATCAGGCCGGTCTTGCGGTCGATCAGGGTGAGTTCGTCCGACAGCAGGCGCCAGCCCGACAGCACGAGCCCCGCCGTCAGGGTGCTTTTTCCGGAGCCGGGCGGCGCGGGCAGGATGGCCGCCAGCCCGTTTTTCTCGACCACGGCGGCGTGGACGATGAGGTATTGATGTGCCTGGGTCGATACGCACCAGTTGAGCCCCCATTCGAGCATCGGAAACGCCTGGTCGCGCGGCAGCGGCTTGAAGGGCTGCTTGCCGTCGAACGAAAACGCGGCCTGGGGCCGCAGCCAGCGCCGCAGGCTGGCCGGCGGGTTGACCGATACATGAAAGTCAGCAAAGGCCTCGTGCACGCTGCGCACCTCGAACTGGCCGTAAAGCTCGACCAGGCCTTCCGCCACGAACGGGATGCGCGACTGCAACCTGAGCGAAAACGGCCCGGTGCGCATCCATATGCCGGCGCCGGCCAACTGCCGACGCAGCTCGGCGTGGGGCAGTTGCAGCAGTTTCATGCGGATTCCAGCAGGCCGGTCTTGCGCAGACTGTTGAGCGTATCGTCGGTCAATTCCATGAGTTGCGGCGTATTCGGGACGTTGAGTCGGGCTGCCAGCGCGGCAGCAAGCTCGGCCGAGGTGAAACCGGGGTGGTCACGGCAGGTCTGGTACAGCGCCAAAGTCAGCGGCTTCAGGTAATGGGTGTCGCCCGATGCCGCGTCATAAATGACCTGTTCGTCCCCCCAGCTTTTCGACAGGCGTGAGGGAGTCGGCGAAGCGTGGGTCATGGATCAGGTCAAAGCGGGCAACCGCGATTGTTCAGCATGTCCAGCGTTGTCTTCAATTCTTCCGGGCGATACAGGTTGTCCTTGAACAGGTCGATGATTTCGCCGGATGTGTATCCGTAGTTAACGCTCGGATGCGCAGCACTGAGCAAGGCGGCAACCGCGTGGTAGCCGAGGTTTTCCGAGATGGGGTCGCCGCCCAGGTCGCCGAAGGCGTTGCCTTGGCTACAGTCTGCGGGAGGGCCGCCGGGGTTGGCGGGTTGGTTGTTGGGGTCGTTCCCATTCCCGTTGCCGGGAATTGACAAGCCACAAACACGACGGCCGCCATTTAAATACATCACGTCAAGCAGGGTATAGGGCGTGCCATTGCAATCCACGTAATTGGAGACGCCGAATACAGTGTTGAACGTATCGGTGGGAGTGAAGCCGGTTGGGCCCCATGAATCCAGGTGTTGGCACACTTTCCAGTATCCGGGCGTACAGCCCCCGCATGCCACCTTGGGCGCGGACAGATTGCCGGACGCCATGCCTGAAATGCTGCACTGATTGGCCCACACCGGCCGGCTTGCGAGCGTGAAAACCGCCGCAACGCCCAGCGCGGCGCCGTTCAGCTTGCGGCGTGATTGGTCGATCGCGTCGTCTTGCGTGGCCTCAGGCGGGGTGTTGCTGGATTCGGGTGCGTGATCGGACATGGCAAGCCTCGATAATCGTTTGATTTCTGTACCCAGATTTTATAGCAAGAATCGAACCAATGTCGGCCGGTTCCGCCTGTATCCCCCGTCTTGTTTCGCTTTCGGCGGGACTCGCCACGATCCAGCGTGCGGCTGTGTAAATTATTCCGACAGTTCACCACCGCTGACGCGCAGTATCCCCGCCAGATCGGCCCAGCTACGGGGCTGAGGGATCCCGCTCTCCCGCAACAAGGCCTGGACGGCGTCCGCCTGATCGTAACCGTGTTCCAGCAGCAGCGTGCCGCCGTGCCTGAGGTGGGCGCGGGCGGCGCGGGTCAGGCGGCGCAGATCGTCGAGGCCGTCATGGCCCGCGGCCAGCGCGGAAACGGGTTCGAAACGCACGTCGCCGCGTGCCAGATGGGGATCGGCGACGGCGACATAGGGCGGATTGCCGACGATGAGGTCGAAATACCGGCCGGCGAGCGTGTCGAACCAGTCGCTGGCCAGGAACTCGACCCGCGCGTTGAGGGTGTCGGCGTTGCGCCGGGCGATGGCCAGGGCCGCTGCCGAGCGATCCACTGCCGTCACATGCGCCAGCGGGCGTTCCAGCGCCAGGGTGATGGCGATGCAGCCGCTGCCGGTGCCGAGATCGAGCACATCCACGGCCTGATCGTCCGGCATGCGGGCCAGCGCCAGCTCGACCAGCAATTCGGTATCGGGGCGCGGAATCAGCACGTCAGGCGAAACATGGAAGGGGCGTCCATAAAACTCGCGGGTGCCGGTGAGGTAGGCAACCGGCTCGCCCGCCAGCCTGCGGACCAGCAGCGCATCGAACGCCGCGATGTGCGCATCGGCCAGCGGATCTGTGTCGTGCCCGATCAGCCAGGCCGGGCTGACATTCCAGGCAAACGCCGCCAGCACGCGGGTCTCCAGCCGCGCCGTCCGCGTGTCCAGCCCGAGCGTAGCGACGAGTTGGCGGCTCGCGGCTCCGAGGCAGTCGGCCACCGTTCGCAGCCCCCCTGACCCCTGACCCCCGACCCCTGAATCCTGCTTATTCACCCGAGAGCGTCGCCAGCAGTTCCGCCTGATGCTCGGCCGCCAGTGCATCGAGCAACTCGATCAGTTCGCCGTCCATCATCGCGTCGATCTTGTACAGCGTGAGGTTGATGCGATGGTCGGTGATGCGGCCCTGCGGGAAGTTGTAGGTGCGGATGCGGTCGGAGCGGTCGCCGGTGCCGATGAGGCTCTTGCGGGCGCTGGCCTCGGCGGCGTGCTGCGCCTGTAGTTCACGGTCCTTCAGGCGTGCCGCCAGCACGCTCATGGCCTGTGCCTTGTTCTTGTGCTGCGAGCGGTCGTCCTGGCATTCGACCACCAGCCCCGTGGGCAGGTGGGTGATGCGCACTGCGGAATCGGTCTTGTTGATGTGCTGGCCGCCGGCGCCCGAGGCGCGGAAGGTGTCGATCCTGAGGTCGGCCGGGTTGATGTCGATTTCGCCGACCTCGTCGGCTTCCGGCATTACCGCGACGGTGCAGGCCGAGGTGTGGATGCGGCCCTGCGATTCGGTTTCCGGCACGCGCTGCACGCGGTGGCCGCCGGATTCGAACTTCAGCCGCGAATAGGCGCCGTGGCCGACGATGCGGATGATGACTTCCTTGTAACCGCCGACCTCGCCGGGGTGCTCCGACACGATTTCCACCTTCCAGCCCTGACGCTCGGCATAGCGCGTGTACATGCGCAAGAGATTGCCGGCGAACAGCGCGGACTCGTCGCCGCCAGTGCCGGCGCGGATTTCGAGGAAGATGTTGCGCTCGTCGTTGGGGTCTTTCGGCAAGAGTGCGGTCTGCAGCGCGGTCTCCAGCTGCGCGATTTTCGCTTCGCCATCGGCGAGCTCGGCTTCGGCCAACTCGCGCAGTTCCGGGTCGGCGAGCATGTCGCTGGCGGACTTCTGGTCGGCCTCAACCTGCCGATACTGACGATACAGCGCCACCACAGGGGTGAGATCGGCGTGTTCGCGGGTGAGCTTGCGGTAGCTGTCCATGTCGCCCGCGATTTCCGGCTGCGACAGCAGGGCGTCGAGTTCCTCCAGCCGCTCGTCGGCGCGAGCGAGCTTGTCCGCCAGAGAGGCTTTCATTCCTGGTGCAGCCCGTACAACTGGCTGATCAGGCGGACGAACTGGTCGCGTTCGTCGTGCGTGGCGTGGTTGAGCGCGTGGGTGGGCGCATGCAGAAGCTTGTTGGCCAGCGCGTGGCTCATCGCGTCGAGCACTGCGCGCGGGTCGTCGCCGCGCGCCAGCGCCTTCTCCGCCTTTTCGATTTCATGGCGGCGGTGGCGCTCGCCGGTGTCGCGCAGCGAGCGGATCACCGGCACCAGTTCGCGGCCCTCCATCCAGTGGACAAAGCTTTCCACGCTGGTCTCGATGATCGCCTCGGCCTGCGCCACCTGCGCCACGCGGTTGTCCATGCCTTCGCGCACCACTTGTCCCAGATCGTCCACGCTGTATAAAAACACGTCATCCATGTCGACAACTTCGGCTTCGACGTCGCGTGGCACCGCCAGGTCGACGATGAAAATCGGGCGGTGGCGGCGCTGCTTGATTGCACGCTCCAGCATACCCTTGCCGAGGATGGGCAAGGGGCTCGCGGTGGAGGTGATGATGATGTCGTAGGCGGGCAGTTCGTCGGGCAGCGCGGTGAGCGGGATCACCCCGGCGTTGAAGCGCTCGGCCAGCGGGCGCGCGCGCTCGGCGGTGCGGTTAGCCACGGTCATGCGGCGCGGGTGCTGTGCGGCAAAGTGGGTGATGCACAGTTCGATCATTTCGCCTGCGCCGATGAAGAGGCACGCCTGTTCGCGGATGCTGGGGAAGATGCGCTCGGCCAGGCGCACCGCGGCGGCGGCCATCGACACCGAATTGGCGCCGATCTCAGTGCTGCTGCGCACTTCCTTGGCAACCGAGAAGGTGCGCTGGAACAGCTTGTGCAGCAGGAGGCCTAGGGTGCCGGCTTCCTCGGCGGCCTGTACCGCCTGCTTCATCTGCCCAAGGATCTGGGTTTCTCCCAGCACCATGGAGTCGAGCCCGGCGGCGACGCGGAAGGCATGCTGTGCAGCCTGTTCGCGCGGCAGCGCGTACAGGTAGGGGGCGAGTTCGCGCCGTTCGATATGGTGGAAATCGGCCAGCCATTGCGCCACGTCGTCGGGCGAGGGGGTGTTGACGTACAGCTCGGTGCGGTTGCAGGTCGACAGGATGGCGACTTCGGACGCGCGCCGGCTCTGCGTCAGCTCATGCAGCGCCTGCACCAGCTTTTCGGGGCCGAACGCCACCTGCTCGCGGATCGCGAGCGGCGCAGTGTGATGGTTGACCCCGAGGGCGAGAAGCTGCATGCGGCTTTGGCCGAAAAAAGAAGACCGCTATTTTACTTTACCCGCCGCCTAAGCTGCGCGCGTGGAAAAACTCAGACGGTCGTAATAGCGCCCGCGATAGAGCAGGCGGCGGTGTTCGGGCGAATCGGAAAACCCGCTGCGGGTGTGCAGCACGTTGTTGCAGATGAGGCCCATGCCGGGGGCGAGATGCGCGGTGAGAATGTATTCCGACGTGGCGAGGATGTCGGCCAGGGCGCTGACCGCGGCCTGCGTGACGGCGTCGCCCTTCCACACGATGGAGCGGGTACGCGCGGTGTAGCGCATGGTCAGAAACCCCGCGTCCGGGTCGACCGCGAACACCGGGCCGCTCTGTTCGGGGCGGGCGATATTGTCCTCGTCCATGCGCGCGGGAATGGTCATCGCGTCGGGCTGCATCAGCGCGGCGACGTAGCCCGGGTTGGCGTCGCGCAGCTGGATATAGGCGATTTCGTGGTCGAGCAGCGCGTTCTCCCCGCCGGCTTCGGCGTCCTGCGCGCAGTGCAGCGTCATGCCGAGGATGCGGCGGTCGAGCGTGTTGTAGTAGCCGTCGGTGTGCCAGTTGATCGGCTTGTGGGTGTAGGGGATGTATTCGCCCTTCACGCTGCCTTCGTTGCCCGCAGGGGTGATGCTGGACAGGCCGTCCTCGTCGGCGAGGTAGTTGCCCTCCAGGTGAACCAGGCCGAGCTGGCGCCCCAACTGCGTGGACAGCGACTTGTCGGCGGCGGGCAGGTGCGGCGCGCTGTAGATGGCCATGTTGGCGCGCGCGCAGCGCGATTCGAGGGCGGAAATTTCGTCGGGCGTAAGATGGCGCGGGTCGGCCAGCGGCACGATCAGGTCGTCGACGCTGCGCGGATACGCGGCGAGCTTGGCGTCGCGCCAGGCGCGATAGCCGGTGTCGTCGGCGAGGTCGAAGGGGTTGCTCATAGGGTTACCTGATTCCGTTCCTGAATCGGACAGGGCGCGAAGCTGAGCCGAAGGCGACAAATCTATGTCCGATTCAGGGGCGGAATCATTCCGGGGGCAGCATGTCGGGCGAACCGAAGCCGCGCTTGACCGGCGCGTCGGATAGCAGGCCTTTGAAGCTCTTGCGCACCGTGCCCATCATTTCGGGCATTTCGATGTCCATGATCTGGTCCATGATCCAGGTTTTGTCGCTGTCGCCCATCTCGTCGCGGATCTGCAGGCCGAGGAAGCGCAGTGCCGGGAAGCTGGCCTTTTCGTCGTCGGGAAATTCGAATTCGGCGTAGTCATTGAAGCGGCGGTTCAGAAAATCGATGAACTCGGCCTTGAAGTTGCGGCTGGGGTCGGGACCGACCACGCTGATGATGTTCTCTTCCATCACTTCGCCGAGCCGGTTCGCGACCGCCTGCAGCACGGCGACGCGGCGCTCAGGCGTCAGCGAGGCGTAGGCCATGCGGTCGCAGTAATGCACCAGGAAGGCGAGGAATTCGGCGATCAGCTTGAAGCCGCGTGCCGGCGTGATGATGTCGTAGTTCTCGCGGCCGAGATTGTCGACCGCCTTGTCGGCGACGCGCCACGTGGTGGTGGCGACGGCACCGGCGATTTCTTCGGCGCTGCGCTCGCCGTCCTTCTTGAACCAGACAGTTTTGACGCGAATGGGCATGGCCATGGTTATTCTCCTGTGGCGACGGGGCGGGCGGGGTCGGTGATCCACTCGCTCCACGAACCGGGGTAAAGCCGGGAACCGGGAAGGCCGGCGATTTCCATCGCCAGGATGTTGTGGCAGGCGGTGACGCCGGACCCGCACATGTGGATCACTTGCCAGGCGGGCTTGCCTTTCAGCAATGCCTGGTAGTTTTCGCGCAGCGCCTCGGGCGGCAGGAAGGTGCCGTCGACGTCGAGATTCTCGTCGAACTGCCAGTTGATGGCGCCGGGCACATGGCCGGCCACCGGGTCGAGCGGCTCGAATTCGCCGCTGAAGCGGCGGTCGGGGCGCGCATCGAGAATGATCTGCTCGCCAGTCTGCGAGGCGTGCAAAACCTCGTTTGCCGCCACGATCTGGGTGGGCTCGGGCAGACAGGCGCAGGCGCCCCGGTGCGGCGCCGGGATGTCGGCATCGACCGGGCGCTTTTCGCGCGTCCATTTCGGATAGCCGCCGTCCAGCAGGGCGACGCCAGGATGGCCGAGCCAGCGCATCATCCACCATAGCCTGACGGCCATGGCGCCATAACTGTCGTCGTACACCACTACCTGTTTGTTGACGCCGACGCCCCACTCGCAGAGTTTTTCGGTCAGCGCGCGCGGATCGGGCAGCGGATGCCGCCCCGTGGTTTCACCGAGGGGGGCGGATAGGTCGTCATCCAGATGCACGTAACGTGCACCCGGGATATGTGCTTTCTCGTAGGCTTGACGGCCCGCCCCGGTATCGGTAAGGGTGAAGCGGCAATCCAGAATGATCCAGTTCGGATCGTCCAGATGCGCGGCCAGGTCTTCAGTGGTAACGAGGGTGTTGGAAAACATGAATGAAGCCGAGAAAGGTGAACTGCAAGGGGAAAGCGGGCAGCGTGACGAACCGCCACGCTGCCCGCTCAATCGGAGCCGACTGCCCGAATCAGTAGCCGCCCTTGCCGTAAGGCTTGGTCAGGCCGGAGACGCGAGCCGACTGGCGTGCGGGCTGATTGGGGAAAAGCTCATACAGCTTTTTCTTCCAGTCGGTGCCCGGGTGCAGTTCATCCATTTCAGCAAGCATGTTGCGGAAGTTGGGGGTTGAGCCGTCTTCCTTGTACTTTTCGCGCATGAAGTTGATGACTGTCCAGTGCTCGTCGGTCAGCGTGATTTTTTCAGCCGCGGCGATGACGGGGGGGACGTCGTCACTGAAGTTGGCTTCCAGCAGGAATTCTTCTTCACCGGTTTCGAGCTCTTCGCCGTTTACAACATAAGACATGCTTTCTCCTTTCGGGTTGGTCAATTTAAAGATTCGCCGGAACGACCGGCGCGATGGATTTATGCGGGATGAAAATCCCGCAGCCTAACAAACGGTTGCGCCCCATGCCCTCGTCCTGCAGTTGCAGGGACTTGTGAGGCGGCACGTCGTGCAGCATCAGACTATAGCCATGGATCGGGCCGGATGCGCTTTGTAGAGTTTGCCGCTTGCCGCAGATAAACCCGCAGCGCAGCTGGAAATGACCGTCCAGCTCGCGCATCACGTCCTGCACGAATTGTTCTTCAGTGGCGCTGCCCGTGTCAACGAAATGCGCGTAGATATTGGCGAACGCACTGAATGCGCGGGTTTTGAAACTGCCAATCTGCATGGTGTGGCCGGCCAGGTCGAGCGTTTGTCCGGTCAGGCGCTGCATCTCGTCCACTCGCGCCTTGGGCACGCGCAGGAACAGCTTGGTGCGCCGGTTGATGTTGAGTGTGGCATCGCCTTTGTTGGTTTCGGCGCCCTTGAGGTGCTGGATGCCGGTGCCACGCTCTTCACCCAGCCACGGCAGCAGGCGCTGCAGCGCGTCGGACAGCATTTGCGCATTGTCGGCCGGGATGGTCGTGCCGACCAGATCGAACTGCAGGTCGATCATGTGGGGCGTGTATTCCTCCGGCTTGTTTTCAGGCCAGTCCCAACTCACGGCGCATCCCCGGCGTGCTCATGCGCCCAGGCCTGCATCAGGTCGGCCCACTTTTGCGCGCTGACCGGATCGACATCGAAAATGGTGAAACGTTTGTTTTCGCGGATGCGGATGCGCAGAAACGGCACCCCGCCCGACTCGTGGGTCAGGTGCTGGAATTCGACTTCCTGGCCGCCGAACGGCAGGCGCATTTTGTCCAGGGGGGTAATTTCGGGCATGAAATCTCGATCCGGGTTGCATCAATTCATTGATGGACTGCACTGTCTTGACAATGCAATTCATCGACTTCTTGCGTTTATGAGGGTAATCCGTACTATTTCAACCCTGTTGCAGGCAGGGGCTTGCGTTCGCAACAATATTTTAATACTCTTATCGGTTCCTGTGGCGAGCACCTAATGTCTCACTGTTTGCCAGGATGAGGCATTACCGCGTTGGGGGAATTCATCTACTCCTTATGGGTAGGTATATCCCTACCGCGATGGGGTAGTCGTTTTACCCATGAGAATGATGGTGACGCAGCTGTCTAGCCAATACGATGCTGAAATACCGTTGAGCTGTCGGCTGAGCGGGCATTTCGAAATTTTCTAGGAGAGAAGAATGGCAAAGCAAATGATTGACACGCCCAATCTGGACGAGCTCGAGAAAGGCCCGTGGCCCAGCTTCGTGTCCGGCCTGAAGCGCCTGGCTAAAGATAACGACATGATGGTTGACCTGATGGGTCAGCTGGAAACCTCCTACAAGACCAAGTTTGGTTACTGGAAGGGCGGTACGGTTGGTGTGTTCGGTTACGGCGGCGGCGTGATCCCCCGTTTCACTGAATTGAAGGACGAAAACCACAAGCCGCTGTTCCCCGAAGCGGCCGAATTCCACACCCTGCGCATCCAGCCGCCCGCTGGCATGCACTACACGTCTGACCTGCTGCGCAAGATGTGCGACGTCTGGTCGGCAACCGGTGGTTCGGGCCTGATCGCGTTCCATGGTCAGTCCGGCGACATCATGTTCCAGGGCATCAAGACCGAAAACGTCCAGAAGGCGTTCGACGAATTCAACGAGATGGGCTTCGACCTCGGTGGTGCCGGCCCCGCGCTGCGTACCTCCATGTCCTGTGTCGGCGCTTCGCGTTGCGAAATGTCCTGCTACGACGAAGCCAAGGCGCTGCGCACCGTCATCAACAACAACCTGGACGACATGCACCGTCCGTCCCTGCCGTACAAGTTCAAGTTCAAGTTCTCTGGCTGCCCGAACGACTGCATGAACGCCATTCAGCGTTCCGACATGGCGACCATCGGTACCTGGCGCGACAACATCCGCGTCAATGAAGCACAGGTTCAGGACTACTTCAAGGCCCACGGCATGAATGACCTGGTCAATGACGTGATCAGCAAGTGCCCGACCAAGGCCATCACGCTGGTTGCCTCTGACAAGTTCAAGGCCAGCGAGAACGTCTCCGCTGCCAGCCTGGGCGACGGCAACACCCTGTGTATCGACAACAAGAACTGCGTGCGTTGCATGCACTGCCTGAACGTCATCCCCGGCGGCCTGCTGCCCGGTAACGACAAGGGCGTGTCCATCCTGGTGGGCGGCAAGGGCGTGCTGAAGATCGGCGCCTCCATGGGCACCGTGGTCATCCCGTTCATGAAGCTTGAGTCCGACGAGGACTTCGAGAAGCTGAACGAACTGGCACGCAATATTCTCGACTTCTTCGCCGAAAATGCGCTGGAGCACGAGCGTACCGGTGAAATGATCGAGCGTATCGGACTGACCAATTTCCTCGAAGGTCTGGACATCCCGGTCGATCCCAACATGATCAGCTCGCCGCGTTCCAACCCCTACTTCCGTTCCGACGACTGGGACGAGCAAGTCGAGAAGTGGAACGAGTACAAGCAGTCCGCCGCTTAAGTTTCGTTTACCGCGGATCCCGGTGCGAGCTGGGGTCCGTGCATTAAATCAGTTGGAGATAAATCATGGCAGAACTACGTCCGCCTATCGAATCCGGCGCACCGGATCCGATGCCCTACATGCACCCCGTGATGGTGAAGAACTATGGCAAGTGGTCTTTCCACAGCCATCCGAAGCCGGGTGTCCTGTACCACCGCGCTGAATCCGGCGACGAAATCTGGACCGTCAAGGCCGGCACCCAGCGTCAGATGGACCACTACACCATCCGCGAACTGGCCGACATCGCCGACCAGTACGGCGACGGTTTCGTGCGTTTCACCGCCCGTTCCAACATCGAATACATGGTGGCTGATGGTTCCAAGGTCGAGCCGCTGATCAAGGCGCTGAACGACAAGGGCTACCCCATCGGCGGTACCGCCAACTCGGTGTCCATGATTGCGCACACCCAGGGCTGGCTGCACTGCGACATCCCCGGCACCGACGCTTCCGGCGTGGTGAAGGCGCTGATGGACGAGCTGTACGACGACTTCGTCAAGTGCGAGATGCCCAACCGCGTCAAGCTGTCCACCTCCTGCTGCGAAATCAACTGCGGCGGCCAGGCCGACATCGCCATCATCGTCCAGCACACCAAACCGCCGAAGATCAACCATGATCTGGTTGCCAACGTGTGTGAGCGTCCCTCCGTCGTTGCTCGCTGCCCGGTGGCTGCGATCCGTCCCGCTCTGGTGAACGGCAAGCCCTCGCTGGAAGTCGACGAGAAGAAGTGCATTTGCTGCGGCGCCTGCTTCCCGCCCTGCCCGCCGATGCAGATCAACGATCCCGAGCACTCCAAGATTGCGATCTGGGTGGGCGGCAAGAACTCCAACGCCCGTTCCAAGCCGACCTTCCACAAGCTGGTTGCCTCGGGTCTGCCGAACAACGCACCGCGTTGGCCGGAAGTGGGCGAAGTGGTCAAGAAGATTCTTGCCACCTACAAGGAAGACGGCAAGCCTTGGGAGCGCATGATCGACTGGATCGACCGCATCGGCTGGCCCGCATTCTTCGAGAAGACCGGCCTGCCTTTCACCAAGTATCACATCGATAACTGGCGTGGTGGTCGTGCCAACCTGAACGCGTCCGCGCACATCCGCTTCTAAGCGGTTGGAAGGCTGTCAGTCCCGCCGCGGCCAGGCTGCGGCGGGTGCTTGATAACAATGACTGGATTTTTTCGGAGTTTGAACTAGCCATGCAATTCGGCATTCTTGTAAACGAAGGGCCATATACCCATCAGGCCAGTGACACCGCGTATCTCTTCGCCCGTGCGGCGATCGAGAAGGGTCACAAAGTTCCGCGTGTTTTTTTCTACCACGATGGCGTGTACAACGCTTCGCGTCTCGCAACGCCGCCGCAGGATGATCGCAACGTAGGTGCACGCTGGTCAAAACTGGCGGCCGATCATGGTGTGGATCTGGTCGTGTGCGTGGCGGCTGCGCAGCGCCGCGGTATTACTGACGGCGTTCTGGGTGACAACTTCCGCATCTCGGGTCTGGGTCAGTTGGTGGAAATGGGTATTCAGTACGATCGTCTCGTGACGTTCGGTGATTGAGGAATAACGAGATGAGCGATATGGACGAAATGGATGACGGCTCCGGCGTCGTCAAGAAATTCATGTTCCTGAACCGCAAGGCGCCGCACGGTACCGTGTACGCGCTGGAAGGTCTGGAAGTGGTGCTGATTACGGCTGCTTTCGATCAGGATGTGAGCATGGTCTTCACCGATGACGGTGTCTACCAGTTGATCAAGGGCATCGACAGCAAGGGCATCGAGGTCAAGGATTTCTCCAAGACCTACCGTGCGCTGGAAGGCTACGACGTCGAGAAGCTGTATGTCGATCAGGCGTCGATGGATGCACGCGGTCTGACCGAAGATGACCTGATTGTGGATGTGGCGGTACTCTCCGTCGATGAGATGGCAAATCTCATGGCCGAGCAAGACGTCGTGATCAGCTTCTAAGGGGATAGACATGCTGCATATCGTGAATAAATCGGCCGCAGAGCGCAGTTCGCTGGAAAGCTGCCTGCGCATGGCCACCAAAGGTTCTGCTGTATTGCTGATCGAAGACGCGGTGTACGCGGCGACGACCGGCAACGCGGCAGCGGCGAAAATCCAGGCAGCAGCGGCTGACCTCAAGATTTACGCACTCGGTCCTGATCTGGCGGCGCGCGGCATGGCCGGGCGTGTGCTGGACGGAGTCAATGTCGTGGATTACGGCGGTTTTGTGGATCTGGTCGCAGAGCACAGCAACTGCCAGTCTTGGCTGTAACTTTTAATCAAAGGAGTATTGCTATGCCCATGGTGAACATCGCCGGTAAGGAAGTCGAAGTCGACGAGGAAGGCTATCTGGTCGACCTGTCGCAGTGGAACGAAGACATCGCCAAGTACATGGCTGTCGAAGAGAAGGTCGATCTGACCGACAGCCACTGGGAAGTCGTCAACTTCCTGCGTGAGTACTACGCCGAATACCAGATCGCTCCCGCTGTTCGCGTTCTGACCAAGGCAATCGGCAAGAAGCTCGGCCCTGAGAAAGGCAACAACAAGTACCTGTACGAGTTGTTCCCCTACGGCCCCGCCAAGCAGGCTTGTAAGATCGCTGGCCTGCCCAAGCCGACCGGCTGTATCTAAGCTGTAAACCCGTCGGGTCGCCCCGGGGAATGTCCGGGGCGACTTCGATTTTCAGGTGTTTCCCAATCGAATGCGGCCGGCGCGAGCCGGGACGAGCGTTCGATTCGTAAACACAACGTTGTTAGGGCGATTCGCACACGTTTTCAGCGCGTCGCGGGTCGAAGTCCTTTAGGAGATAGGGTTTGTCTACTGTGACGATGATTTATGCCGGGATGTTCTACATCGCCACCTTGCTGCTGGTGGTGGGCCTGGGCTACAAGATTTTTGATTACAGCCGCACGCCTGCGCCGCTGAAGATCCCGACCACGCCTGCGCCGACGACGCAGAAAGGCGTCGTCTACCGGATGGCGAAGGAAGTCGTGCTGTTCGAGTCGCTGTTCAAATCCAACAAATGGATATGGGTGTTCGGCTGGCTGTTCCACTTCGGCCTGCTGCTGGTGCTGGCGCGCCATCTGCGCTACTTCACCGAGCCGGTGTGGTTCTGGGTCGGCATCGTGCAGCCGTTCGGCAAATACGCCAGCATCATGATGGTGTTGGGCCTCGCGGGCCTGCTGGCGCGCCGCTTCCTGGTGGATCGCGTGCGCTACATCTCGACGCCGTCCGATTACCTGATGCTGGTGCTGCTGCTTGCGATCGGCCTGTCCGGCATGCTGATGACCTTTGTCGCGCATACCGACATCGTGGCACTCAAGGCCTTCTTCATGGGCTTGATGTATCTGGATGTGCAGCCGGTTCCCATGGACCCCATCCTGCTGGTGCACCTTGCGCTGGTTGCCCTGCTGATGGTGATCTTCCCGATCAGCAAGCTGTTGCACGCGCCGGGCCTGTTCTTCAGCCCCACGCGCAACCAGGCCGACAACCCGCGTGAGCATCGCCATGTGGCGGCGTGGGCGGCTCGCCTCGATCAGAACAACTGATTCGTTGACATCGATTAACGAACACCCAAGTACGGACAGAGGACTCTCAAGTGGCTGCTGCTGAATTTGACATTCCAGAAATCAAGGACGAGATCGAGACCCCCAAGCTGCGGGAAGGCTCGATGGCGCATGCCAAGTCCTTCCTCGCCGGCAAGCCGGTTCAGGATTTCATGGGCTACCCGCATGAACTGGGCGAGGACTGGAAAGAGCGCGCCATCGACAAGATGGGCGATCTGCTGGGCAAGTACCGCTCGCTGAAGGTCTTCCTCGACGCCTGCGTGCACTGCGGTGCGTGCACCGACAAGTGCCACTATTATCTCGGCACCTCCGATCCCAAGAACATGCCGGTGGCGCGCCAGGATCTGATGCGTCAGGTCTACCGCCGTTATTTCACCACTGCGGGCAAGCTGTTCCCCAAACTCGTGGGCGCCAAGGACCTGACCAAGGACATCCTCGATGACTGGTACAGCTACTACCACCAGTGCTCGGAATGCCGCCGCTGCTCGGTGTTCTGCCCGTACGGCATCGACACCGCCGAAATCACCATGGCGGGCCGCGAGATCCTCAACCACGTCGGCATGGGGCAAAAGTATTCCAACGAGATTCTGGGCAAGGTGCAGAAGATCGGCAACAACCTTGGTCTGCCCGGCCCCGCGCTGGAAGACACCCTGGAAGGCCTGGAAGAGGACATCGAAGCCGACACCGGCGTGGCGGTGAAAATGCCGCTCGACGTGAAAGGCGCAGAAGTGCTGCTGGTCACGCCGTCCGCGGACTTCTTCTCCGAGCCGCACGTCGAGTCGCTGATCGGTTATGCCAAGGTGTTCCACGCCGCAGGCATCAGCTGGACGCTGTCCACGCACGCTTCGGAAGCCGGCAACTTCGGCCTCTTCAACGGCAACTACGAGACCATGCGCAAGGTTGCCATGCGCATCCGGGACGCCGCGCTGGAACTCGGCGTCAAGCGCATCGTGGTCGGCGAGTGCGGCCACGCCTGGCGCGTCGCCTACAGCTTCTGGAACACGCTGACCGGCATCGGCTACGGCGGCAACGACCCGTTCTCGATCGAACTGCAGAAGCAGCTTGACCCGACCTATCCGCAGCCGCAGCACATCTGCGAACTGACCAACGACCTGATCAAGTCCGGAAAGATCAAGGTCGATCCGTCTCTCAACGACGACCTGGTGGTGACCTATCACGACTCGTGCAACGTGGCGCGTGCGTCGCGCATGGGTACCGAGCCGGGCGGCCAGTTCACCATCCCGCGCGAACTGATCAAGTCGGTGGTGAACAATTTCCACAACATGGCGGACGACACGATTTACGAATCGACGTTCTGCTGCGGCGGCGGCGGCGGCCTCTTGACCGACGACCTGATGGAAGTGCGGGTCAAGGGCGCATTGCCGCGCGTGACCGCGCTGAACAACGTGGTCAAGGAACACCAGGTCAACTTCATGGCCACGATCTGCGCCATCTGCAAGGCACAGTTCACCAAGGTTTTGCCCAAGTATGGCTTCGACATGAGCATGGTGGGCGGGGTACATCAATTGGTCAGCAAGGCGATCAAACTGGACTGAGCCCAGTCCGGAAGATTGCGATTTATCTATCTTTAGTTACGTAGGCGTTAGGAGAACCAACATGGCTGTCACGACGAACAAAGCAAAAACCGAAGGCGTTACATGGCGTCGTTATAAGGACGGTGAGTCAGATGCTGACTTCCGCTCCAACCAGGACAGGATTTTCCAGTCGAGCTGGACGCACAAGTGCCCGGAATACGTGCTTTCCACGCCGCCTTGCCAGGGTTCGTGCCCGGCCGGCGAAGACATTCGCGGTTATCTGAACATCGTGCGCGGCATCGAGAAGCCGCCCGCAGGCGTGACTTGGCAGGAATATGCTTTCCGCCGCATCACCGAAGCCAATCCCTTCCCGGGCGTGATGGGCCGCGTCTGCCCGGCACCGTGCGAATCCGGCTGCAACCGCAACATGGTTGAAGATCACGTCGGCATCAACTCGGTCGAGCACTTCGTGGGCGACTGGGGCATCGAAAACAACATGGCCTACACCTCCACCGCTGCCGAAACCGGCAAGAAAGTGGCCATCATCGGTGCCGGCCCTGCCGGCCTGGCCGCCGCCTACCAGCTGCGCCTGCGCGGCCACGGCGTGACCATTTTCGACGAGCACGAAGAACTCGGCGGCATGATGCGTTACGGCATTCCCGGCTTCCGCACCCCGCGTGAAATGCTCGACGCCGAAATCAAGCGCATCATCGACCTCGGCGTTGAAACCCGTCTGAAGACCCGCATCGGCTCCGACGTCAGCTTCGAGCAGATCGAGAAGGAATTCGACGCCATCTTCATGGCCATGGGCGCACAGGCGGGCCGTCCGCTGCCGGTGCCCGGCGCCGAAGCGCCCAACTGTGTGACCGCCGTTGCGTTCCTGCGCGCCTTCAACGAAGGCCGCCTGCAGCACGTCGGCAACCGCGTGGTGGTCATCGGCGGTGGCGATACCTCGATCGACGTGGCCACCGTTGCCCGTCGTCTGGGCAATGTCACCAAGTCCGGCACGCACGACGAGCGCCCGGAAAGCGTCATCGCCGGCCACATGGCCTCCGATGTCGCTTCGATCTCCGCCCGCGAAGGCGCCGAGGTCGTGCTGGTGTCGCGCGCCACCATGGACAAGATGGCTGCCAACAAGCACGAAGTCGAGCATGCCCTGCAGGAAGGTATCGAGATCGTCGGCGGCGTCACCCCGGTGGCCGTGGTGGTCGATGCGAATGGCCGTGCCACCGCGCTACGCGTGGCCGACTTCGTGATGGAAGGCAAGGAAACCAAGATTGTCGAAGGCACCGAGCGCGACATTCCGGGTGACCTGATCGTGTCCGCGATCGGCCAGGGCGTCGACTTCACCGGCATCGAGCAGTTCAACAACAACAACGGCCTGATGAAAGCGGACAAGAACTACCGCTTCCCTGGCAAAGAGCACATCTTCGTCGGCGGCGACGTGCTGCGCCCGCACCTGCTGACCACCGCAATCGGTCACGCCTCCATCGCCGTGGAAGGCATCGACGCCTTCCTCGCTGGCAAGGAACTCGACAAGCGCCCGAAAGTGGACGTCCATCACTTCGACGAAATCCGCAAGTGGCTCGAAACCGGCCACGAATACAATGAAGTCCATGGCGCGGTTCTGGGAACCTCGGAGCGCAAGGACATCCTGCACAACTTCGAAGACCGTTCGCAGCGCCACATCATCCCGCACAACGAACTGTTCCTCGGCCACTTCCCCAACGTGTCGCGCCACATCCGCGACGTGACCGTGCTCGACAAGGAAGGCGCGCTGGGCAACTTCGAAGAGCGCCTGCACGCACTGACCGACAAGGCCGTCGTCGACGAAGCCAAGCGCTGCATGTCCTGCGGCCAGTGTTTCGAATGCGACAACTGCGTGGTGTACTGCCCGCAGACCGCCGTGTTCAAGGTGAAGAAGAAGGACAACCCCACCCTGGGCCGTTACGTCGACACCGACTACGGCAAGTGCATCGGCTGCCACATTTGCGCCGACGTCTGCCCGACCGGCTACATCGTCATGGGTATGGGTGACTAAGCGTGGCAGGCAAAATGAAACGCCTCCTTGCTGTGGGCGCGGTCGTGCTGACGACGGCGGCCCTGGCCTGGGCCGGGTCGGACGCCCAGCCCAAGGCCAGTGGTGCGCCCAAACCGGTGATCACCAAAGCCGTCAAGGGCGAGCAGTGTGTGGAGCCGACCGATTTCATGCGGCGCAACCACATGAGGCTGCTGAGCCATCAACGCGATGAGACTGTGATCGAAGGTGTCCGCACCAAGAAGTACAGCCTCAAGGAATGCATCAACTGCCACGCCAGCGAAACGACGGGCAGCGTTGCGGCCGCCAAGGATGATTTTTGCGTGAGCTGCCACAGCTATGCTGCGGTGAAAATCGATTGTTTCGATTGCCATTCAACCAAGCCGCAAGGCTCGGCGGCGATGCACCCGCTGAACGCTGAAACGGCGCACTACAAGCACAAGCTGGCCGCCCAGGCAGCAAGCAAGGTCAGCGCAGAAGAAATGGCTGGGGTTGCCCAATGAGCGAACTGAAACCAATGTCCAACCCGGCGCCCGCATCGCCCGAGCGCCGCCGCTTTGTCGGCGCCGCCACCGCGGCAGCGGGCCTGGCGATTGCGCCCGGCGTGCTGCTGATCGAAGTGGCGCATGGCCGGCCCGAAGACCAGGCGGCCAGCAATGCCGTGCGCTGGGGCCTGTTGGTTGACGCCACCAAGTGCGCCACCGGCTGCAATGATTGCGTGACCGCGTGCAGCACCGAAAACGGCTGGACGCCGGTGGCGGAAAGCGCGCATGCCAGGCAGGCGCCGCAGTGGATCCGCAAGCTGGAACTGCAGGACCCGCTGACGCAGATGGAAACCAACCTGCCGATGATGTGCCAGCACTGCGCCGAGCCGCCTTGCGTGGACGTCTGCCCGACCGGCGCCTCGTTCAAGCGCGCCGACGGTATCGTGCTGGTCAACCGCCACACCTGCATCGGCTGCCGCTACTGCATGATGGCCTGCCCGTACAAGGCGCGTTCGCTGGTGCATGAGCCGCTGAACGACACGCAGAAGCCGGATGTGCCGCGCGGCATCGGCTGCGTCGAGTCGTGCACCCTGTGCGTGCAGAAGGTCGATCGGGGCGACGGCAACACCGCGTGTGCCGAAGCGTGTACCGCCGCGGGCCACAACGCCCTGCTGTTCGGCGACATGAACGACCCCGAAAGCGAGATTTCCAAGCGTCTGCGCGAACTGCCGACCAAGCAGGTGCGTGCCGATCTGAATCTCAATCTTGGCGTTCGCTATCACGGAATCTAAAACAACATGGCAAGCATTACCTTCCGCGAAGTAGAGGGCAGCAGCCTCAAGTACTGGCTGCTGTTCGGGTTCCTCGGCCTGTTCGTGCTGTTCGGCGCGCTGGCATGGAACACCATGCACCACCACGGCCACGTCATCACCGGCATGGACAACCAGATCGTCTGGGGCCTGCCGCACGTGTTCGCGGTGTTCCTGATCGTGGCTGCCTCGGGCGCGCTGAACGTCGCCTCCATCGCCTCGGTGTTCAACAAGCCGATGTACAAGCCGCTCGCGCCGCTGTCGGCAATCCTCGCACTGGCCCTGATGCTGGGCGGTCTGCTGGTGCTGGTGCTCGACCTGGGCCGTTCCGACCGCCTGATCGTGGCCATGACGCACTTCAACTTCAAGTCCATGTTCACCTGGAACGTGTTCCTCTATTCCGGCTTCTTCGGCCTGGTGGGCGTCTACCTGTGGACCATGCTGGACCGCAGCGTCAAGACCTATTCGAAGGCGGCGGGCACCGCGGCCTTCATCTGGCGCCTGGTTCTGACGACCGGTACCGGTTCCCTGTTCGGCTTTCTGGTTGCGCGTGAACTGTACGGCACCGCCATGCTGGCGCCGATGTTCATCATCATGTCGTTTGCCTACGGCCTGGCCATCTACCTGATGGTGCTGGCCGCGGCCTACGCGTGGACCGGCCGTCCCCTGGGCGATGCGGTGATGATGCGCCTTAAAAGCCTGCTCGCGGTGTTCGTCGCGGCGGTGCTGTATTTCGTCGTCGTCCAGCACATGACCAGCCTCTACTTCACCAAGTTTCACGCGGTGGAAGCCTTCATCCTGCGCGATGGCGGCATCTTCACCACGCTGTTCTGGGTGGGTCAGATCGTCATCGGCTGCGTGGTGCCGCTGGTGATCCTGCTGAGCAGCCTCGGCAAGCAGCGCACCTGGATCATGATTGCGTGCGCGCTTATCATCCTCGGCGGCATCGTGCAGATGTACGTCACCATCATCGGTGCGCAGGCCTATCCGTTGGACATGTTCCCCGGCCTCATCGAGAAGAGCAGCTTCTTCGACGGCGAAGTGCACAGCTATACGCCCAGCCTGCCCGAGCTCTTCCTCGGCCTCGGCGGCGTCGCCATTGCGCTGCTCGTGACCGTGTTTGCGATCAAGGTGCTGCGTCTGCTGCCGGCCAGCCTGGACGACGCCACCGTCGCCAAGCTGGAACACTGATTGCAGTCTGCCAGGCACCCGCCTGGCGGAGGATTGCGCTGCATGAACCAGCAAGCCAAATCATCCGAATCCATGAAGCGCGGGGCTCTGCCCCGCGTCTTCATTTCGGCTGCGCACAAATCGTCCGGCAAGACCACGCTGACGCTCGGCCTGTGCGCCGCGCTGCACGCGCGCGGCCATGCGGTGCAGCCCTTCAAGAAAGGGCCCGACTACATCGATCCGCTGTGGCTGGGCATGGCCGCGCAGCGCCCCTGCTACAACCTCGATTTCCACATGATGCAGCGCAGCGAGATCGAGCAGCAGTTCGCCCGCGCAGCGGCCAATGCCCGCATCAGCCTGATCGAGGGCAACAAGGGCCTCTACGACGGACTCGATCTCGACGGCAGCAACAGCAACGCGGCGCTCGCCAAGCTATTGGGCGCGCCGGTGGTGCTGGTGATCGACGCGCGCGGCATGACGCGCGGGGTGGCGCCCTTGATCCTGGGCTATCAGGCATTCGATCCCGACATCCGGATCGCCGGCGTCATCCTCAACAATCTCGGCGGCAGCCGCCACGAGTCCAAGCTGCGCGCGGTGATCGAGCATTACACCGATGTCGAGGTGATCGGCGCCGTGCAGCACGAGGCCAGCCTGCAGATCGCCGAACGCCATCTGGGGCTGGTGCCGGCCAACGAGCAGGACGCCGCGCGCGCCCGCATCCGGCACGTCGGCGAACGGGTGGCGGCGCAGGTCGATCTTGAACGGCTGCTGGCGATCGCCGACAGCGCGCCCGCGCTGGACATCCCGCTCGCGGCGGAGGCGGCACCCGCTGCCGAGCGGGTGCGCATCGGCATCGCGCACGACCAGGCGTTCGGTTTTTACTACAGCGAGGATATCGACAGCCTGCGTGCCGCCAACGTGGAACTGGTCGAGCTCGATACCCTGCATGAAGAGGCCTTGCCCAAGGTCGATGGCCTCATCATCGGCGGCGGCTTCCCCGAAGTGTTCATGGCGGAACTGGAAGCCAATACCGCCCTGCGGACGCAGATTCGCAGCGCCATCGAGTCCGGGCTGCCCACCTATGCCGAATGCGGCGGGCTGATGTATTTGTCGAAGAGCCTCAGCTGGGAAGGGCAGACTCGGCAGATGGTCGGCGTGGTGCCGGGCGATACCGTGATGCACGCACGTCCGGTCGGGCGCGGTTATGCGCGCCTGCAGCCGACCGGCGACGACCGCTGGCAGGAAACCGCCCCGATACCGGCACACGAATTTCACTATTCGAGCTTGGAAAACCTGCCGGCCGACTCCATATACGCCTACCAGGTGCAGCGCGGCCATGGCATCGACGGTCAGCATGACGGCTATCAGCGGAACAACCTGCTGGCCGGCTACGTGCACCGCCGCGGCAGCGGCGCGCAAGGCTGGATCGCGCCGTTTCTGAGCCAGGTGCGCGCGCACAAGGCGCGCGCCGCGGATTAATTTCAGGCAGCTTCATTTTCACAAGGACACGCCCATGATCAAGATCACCGACGCCGCCGCCGCGCAGATTCGCGTTGCCAACAACAACCCCGACGTGTTCGACATGATCCTCCGCGTCGCCGCCTACCAGGAAGACGATGGCGGCGTGAACTACGGCATGGGCTTCGACATCGAGCGCGAGGCCGACGAGCACCTCGTCGTCAACGGCATCGAGATTCTGATTGCCGCCTCCAGCACGCCCTACCTGCAGGGCGTGACGCTCGACTTCGTCGAAATGAACCCGGGTGACATGCGCTTCATTTTCATCCCGCCCTATTCGGCAGAAGACGGGCCCGCCGAGTCTGGCGACGAATCCGCCCCCGCCGAGTAAATCCCATGAACTACCTGCCCATTTTCCTCGACCTGCGCGACCGCCACTGCCTGGTGGTGGGCGGCTCCGAAACCGCCGCACGCAAGGCCGAATTGCTGCTGCGCGCCGGCGCGTACGTCGATGTCGCCGCCCCTGCGCTGCACGAAGGCTTCGAACGCCTGCCGCACGCCGATCACCTGAAACGCATCGCGGATGCGTTCACGCCCGAGCTGCTCGACGGCAAGGACGCGGTGATCGTGGTCGAGGAGGATGCAGACGTGGCCAAGACCGTCGCCGATGCGGCGCGTGAACGGCATATCCCGGTCAACGTGGCGGACAAGCCCGCGCTGTGCAGCTTCATCCTGCCGTCCATCATCGACCGCTCGCCGATCATGGTGGCGGTCTCCAGCGGCGGCGAATCGCCGGTGCTGGCGCGCATGCTGCGCGCGCGGCTGGAAACGCTGATTCCCGCCGCCTACGGCCGTCTCTCCGCGCTGGCGTCACGCTACAAGGATCGGGTGCGCGCGGCCATCAAGCCGGAACAGCGCCGCGCCTTCTGGGAAAAGGTGTTCCTCTCGCCGGTTGCCGAAATGGTGTTCTCCGGTCGCGACGTCGAAGCCGAGGCCCAGCTCGACGCCATGATCAAGGACAGCGCCGGGCACGACATCCCGCGCGGCGAGGTCTATCTGGTCGGCGCCGGTCCGGGCAACCCCGACCTCCTGACCTTCCGCGCGCTGCGCCTGATGCAGCAGGCCGACGTCATCGTCTACGACCGCCTTGTCTCGCAGCCCATCCTCGACATGTGCCGGCGCGACGCCGAGCGCGTCTACGTCGGCAAGGAGCGCGACGACCACGCGGTGCCGCAGGAAGAGATCAACCTGATGCTGGTGCGCCTGGCCAAGGAGGGCAAGCGCACGCTGCGCCTGAAGGGCGGCGACCCCTTCATCTTCGGACGCGGCGGCGAGGAAATCGAAACCCTGGTCGAGCACGGTGTGCCGTTCCAGGTGGTGCCCGGCATCACCGCGGCCGCGGGCGTCGCGTCGTACGCGGGCATCCCGCTCACCCACCGCGACTACGCGCAGTCGGTCGCCTTCGTCACCGGGCATCTGCGGGACAACACCTTCAACATGAACTGGGAAGGCATCGCGCGCAAGGACCAGACCATCGTCATCTACATGGGCCTCAAGGGATTGCCGATGCTGTGCGAGGCCCTGATCAAGCACGGCCTCACCGCCGACACCCCGGCCGCCATCATCCAGCACGGCACGCTGCCCACCCAGCGCGTGATCACCGGTACCCTCACCACGCTGCCGGCACTGGCGGAAGCGGCCCAGCTCAAGGCCCCCACGCTGATCATCGTCGGCAACGTCGTCAAGCTGCGCGAAAAGCTCGGCTGGTACCAGCCCGAACTGCACAGCGAACAGGCGCACCGCACCCCGCTCGAAACGCCGGACCACTTGCGCTGAGCCGCATGTCAGCCATGCGTCCGCAACTGGACAGCCGCACCGACCTCGACGCGCAGGTGGAGGTACTGAGGCAGAGCGGCGCGCACATCCGGCAGGTCGAGTGGCGCGGGCAGCTTGCCTGGCTCAAGCTCAGCCTGCCGCAGCCGCCCGCCTGGCGCTATCAGCTGATGGCCGGCATGGCGCGACTGCTGCAGCATCCCGCCATGCAACCGGTGCGGCCGCACGGCGGGGCGGCCGGCATCCGCAACGAGGCCGGCCGCCTCGATGCCCTGGCCCAGGCCGGCTTGCGCGCGCCCCGGCTGCTGGCGCAGGGCGAGCACTGGCTGCTGATTTCCGATATCGGCCACAACACGCTCGAAACCCTGATCCGACATTCCGATCCCGCCCTGCAGCACGAATACTGGCAGCGCGGCGCCGACTATATCCTGCAGGCGCACCGGGCCGGGCAATATCTCAGCCAGGCCTTCGCGCGCAACATGGTGTGGTCGCCCGAGCAGGGACCCGGCGCGATCGACTTCGAGGACGACCCGATCAGCGCCATGTCGCTGGCGCAGGCGCAAATCCGCGACTGGTTGCCGTACTTCTTCTCCACCGCGATCCATTTCGAGAACCGGTTGCCGGTGCTGTGCGCGGCCATCCGCAGCGTGCTGGAAAACGAAGACGCGGCCGTGAGGGAAGGGGTCTACAGCGCGCTGCGCCGCACTGCCTGGCTGCGCGCGTTGCGCTGGTTGCCGCAGCGCATGCAGCGGCGCGATGTGTTGAAGACGCAGCGCTATGGCGACCTGGCGCGCCTGTGCAGCCAGCGTCGTTCGCCGCCATCGCTCTGAACCGGCTGCCTCAGCGTTTCGGCACGCCGCCCCTGACCTGCAGGCCCGCTCAGGGCTGAGCGTCCATGCCTGAGCCGCGGTGCGCGTCAACATGCTCGCTCACATGCCGCACCATGCTGTCCGCCAGTTCTCGCTCTCCCACCAGCACATCGACCGCCTGTTCGCGCCGCAGCAGTTCGGCCTCGTCCTCGCTGTGGCTGCGCACAACGACGTGGATGTGCGGGTTGAGGGTGCGGGCAATCTCGATCATTTTGCGGGCCTGGAATGCATCAGGTGTGGCGATGACCAGAATCTGCGCGCGCGCGACATGGACCTGGATCAGCACCGCAGGTTCGGCCGCATCGCCCACCACGGCATGGATCCCACGCCCGCGCAACTTCTCGACCGCTTCGCGATGCTGTTCTGCCACGACATAGGGCAGCCCCTGTGCGTCGAGCGCTTCGGCAATGTGCTGCCCGACGCGGCCAAATCCCACCAGCACCACGTGGCCGCTCAGGATGTGTGAAGCCACGTCGGCAGGCAATTCGGCCAGCGGGTCGTCGCGCTGCTCCAGCTGGCGTGCCCGTTTCGAGCGTGCGCGGATCCAGAGCTGCAGCGGTTCCGCCATCTGGAATGCCAGCGGATTGAGCGCAATCGAAATCAGCGCCCCTGCCAGAATCAGGCTTTGCCCCTCGACGGGCAGCACGCCGAGCGCCACCCCCAGCCCGGCCAGAATGAAGGAGAACTCGCCGATCTGCGCCAGGCTGGCGGAAACCGTCAGCGCGGTATTGAGCGGATAGCGGAATGCCAGCACCAGAAGAAATGCTGCCAGCGATTTTCCGAATACGATGATGGCAACCACTGCCAGCACGTGCAGCGGCTGCTCCATCAGCACGCGCGGATCGAACAGCATGCCGACCGAGACGAAGAACAGCACCGCGAAGGCGTCGCGCAGCGGCAGCGATTCCTCGGCAGCGCGGTAGCTCAGTGCCGATTCGCGCAGCACCATGCCGGCGAAGAAGGCCCCCAGCGCGAACGACACGCCGAACAGGGCAGAGGAGCCGTAGGCGATGCCGAGCGCCGCGGCCACCACGCACAGCGTGAAGAGCTCGCGCGAACCGGTGCGTGCCACCTGCCACAAGAGCCAGGGAAAGAAACGCCGTCCCACCACCAGCATCAGCGCGATGAACAGCGTCACTTCGCCGAGGGTGAATACCAGCGTGCCCAGCAGCGATTGCGTGCTCGCTGGCGCGCCGTTGCCGCCGAGCATTTCGGCCAGCGGCGGCAGCAACACCAGCACCAGCACCATGACCAGATCTTCCACCACCAGCCAGCCCACCGCGATGCGGCCGTTCGGCGTCGCCAGCACGCCGCGGCTTTCCAGCGCTTTCAACAACACCACCGTGCTTGCCACCGACAGCGACAGTCCGAACACGATGCCGGCCATCAGACTCCAGCCCCACCAGTGGGCCACGCCCATCCCCATCGCCGTGGCCACGGCGATTTGCACCACAGCACCCGGCAATGCGATTTTTTTCACCGACAGCAGATCGTCGAGCGAGAAATGCAAGCCGACGCCGAACATCAGCAGCATCACGCCGATTTCGGCGAGCTGGCCTGCCAGCGAGGTATCCGCCACGAAGCCGGGGGTGAAGGGGCCGATCACGATGCCGGCCAGCAGATAGCCGACCAATGCGGGCAGCTTCAGGCGCACGGCGACGAAACCGAATATCAGCGCCAGTCCAAGTGCGGTGGCGATCGTGGTGATGAGGTCGACACTATGTGGCATAACGGGACGCCAATGGCAGCGGAAGCGCCTGGATGAAAAAAGGTCAGATCGAGTTTACAGGATGCATCCGCATCGATTGAGCAGATGGGATATCTGGCGGAAGGCTGGCCCAATCGCAACTCGGGACTAGAATAAACGACAGACGTGTCTTGTAAGCTCGGCCCATGACCCCCACGCTCACCATCGACGGCAACGAGGCTGTTGCCCGCATCGCCTACCTTGGCAACGAGGTCATCGCCATCTATCCCATCACGCCGGCCTCCAGCATGGGCGAGTGGGCCGACGAATGGGCGTCGCAGGGGCGGCCCAACCTGTGGGGCGCGGTGCCGAAAATCATCGAGATGCAGTCGGAAGGCGGCGCGGCGGGCGCGCTGCACGGCGCGCTCACCACCGGCGCGCTGGCGACCAGCTTCACCGCCAGCCAGGGCCTGCTGCTAATGATCCCCAACCTCTACAAGATCGCCGGCGAGCTGACGCCCTTCGTGCTGCACGTCGCGGCGCGCACGCTGGCGACGCACGCGCTGTCGATCTTCGGCGACCAGTCCGACGTCATGGCCTGTCGTGCCACCGGCTGCGCCATGCTCGCCGCCAACTCGCCGCAGGAGGCGCAGGATTTCGCGCTGATCGCGCAGGCGGCGACGCTGGCCGGTCGCATTCCGGTGATCCATTTCTTCGACGGCTTCCGCACCTCGCACGAGGTGGCGAAGATCGTCGCGATCGAACCCGCCACCGTCGCCACCATGCTCGACCCCGAGTTGATCGCCGCGCACCGCACCCGCGCGTTGTCGCCCGAGCACCCGGTGCTGCGCGGCACCTCGCAGAACCCGGACGTGTTCTTCCAGTCGCGCGAGCGCGCCAATCCCTTCTACGACGCGTTTCCCGGCATCGTGCAGGATGCGATGGACCGCTTTGGCGAGCTTACCGGGCGGCACTACACACTGTTCGACTACGTCGGCGCGATGGATGCCGAACGCGTCATCGTGCTGATGGGTTCCGGCGCCGAGACCGTGCACGAAACGGTCGAGCATCTCAACGCGCACGGCGACAAGGTGGGCGTGCTGAAGGTGCGCCTGTACCGGCCGTTCTCGCCTGATGCGCTGCTCGCCGCGTTGCCGCCCACGGCGACCTCCATCGCCGTGCTCGACCGCTGCAAGGAGCCCGGCGCCGACGGCGAGCCGCTGTACAAGGACGTGGTGACGGCGCTGGCGCAGGCGGCGGCGGACGGCGCACGCGCCATGCCCAAAGTCATCGGCGGCCGCTACGGGCTGGCGAGCAAGGAATTCACCCCGGGCATGGTGAAGGCGGTGTTCGACGAACTTGCGAAGGCTTCGCCCAAGCCCCACAAGGGGACTCCGACTTTCTACGGGCTGAAGCCCGTGAAAGATCGTATGCGCCAGTTCACCATCGGCATCCACGACGACCTCACCCATCTCTCGCTGCCGTGGGACGCGGACTTCCGCACCGACGCCTCGCGTCAGCTGCAGCACGCCGTGTTCTGGGGCCTGGGCGCCGACGGCACGGTGTCGGCCAACAAGAACTCGATCAAGATCCTCGGCGAGGCGACCGACCTCATGGCGCAGGGCTACTTCGTCTACGATTCGAAGAAGTCCGGCGCGGTGACGGTGTCGCACTTGCGCTTCGGCCCCGCGCCGATTCGTTCCACCTATCTGGTGGAAGCGGGTATGGCCGGCTTCGTCGCCTGCCACCAGCCGATGTTCGTCGACCGATACGACCTGCTGGCGCACGCCGCACCCGGCGGCGTCTTCCTGCTCAACACGCCGGCGCCGCCGGAGCAAGTGTGGGACACGCTGCCGCAGGTCCTGCGCGCGCAGATTCTGGAGAAGCGCCTGCAGCTGTGGGTGATCGACGCCTACGCCGTTGCCGCCGAAGCCGGCATGGGGCGGCGCATCAACACCATCATGCAGACCTGCTTCTTCGCCATTTCCGGCATTTTGCCGAAGGACGAAGCCATCGTCGCGATCAAGCACGCGGTCGACAAGAGCTATGGCAAGAAGAGCAGACGGCTGGTGGAGCTGAATTTCAAGGCCATCGACATGACGCTGTCGGAGCTGCACCAGGTTGTGATTCCGGCAGAGCAGGGAGTGGCCGAAACACCTGTGCCCGCCACGACGGTGCCGATCCCTGATTTCGCGCGCGACCTCACCCTGCCCATCTACCACGGCTACGGCGACGCCCTGCCGGTATCGCGCTTTCCCGCCGACGGCACCTATCCGCTCGGCACCGCGCAGTTCGAAAAGCGCAACATCGCGCTGGAGATCCCGGTGTGGGAGCCGGACATTTGCACCCAGTGCGGCAAGTGCGTGTTCGTCTGCCCGCACAGCACGATCCGCGCGCGCGCCTTCGAGGCCGAAGATGCGGCCGATGCGCCGCCGACCTTCAAGCACGTGCCGGCGAAGAGCAAGGACCTGCCCGTCGGCACCCATATCAGCTACCAGGTGGCGCCGGAGGACTGCACCGGCTGCGGCGATTGCGTCGAGGCCTGCCCGATCCACGACAAATCCAACGTCAGCCGGCGCGCGGTGAACATGGCGCCGGTCGGCCCGCTCAGGGATCAGGAGCGCGACAACTTCGCCTTCTTCCTGCGCCTGCCCGAGTTCGACCGCAGCGCGATCAGGCACGGAACGATCCCCGGCTCGATGCTGCTCGACCCGCTGTTCGAGTTTTCCGGCGCTTGCGCCGGCTGCGGCGAGACGCCCTACATCCGGCTCGCCACGCAACTCTTCGGCGACCGCATGCTGATTGCCAACGCCACCGGCTGTTCCTCCATCTACGGCGGCAACCTGCCCTCCACCCCCTACACGGTGAACGGCGCCGGCCGCGGCCCGGCGTGGAGCAATTCGCTGTTCGAGGATAACGCCGAATTCGGTCTCGGCATGCGGCTCACTTCAGATCATTTGATGGCCTATGCGCAGCAACTGGCGCGCGAGCTGGCCACGGACATTGGCGGCGATCTTGTCGACTCGCTCATCAATGCCGACCAGCGTGAGGAGGCGGGCATCGTCGAACAGCGCCAGCGCGTCGCGTTGCTGCAGGAGAAACTGGCCGGTTCCGGGCACCCGCGCGCGAAGGAACTCGCCAGCGTCGCCGAATGGCTGATCCGCCGATCGGTATGGATCATCGGCGGCGACGGCTGGGCCTACGACATCGGCTACGGCGGCCTCGACCACGTGCTGGCCTTGCCCTACGACGTCAACGTCCTGGTGCTCGACACCGAGGTCTATTCCAACACCGGCGGCCAGACCTCCAAGGCCACGCCGCTCGGCGCGGTCGCCAAGTTCTCCGCCGGCGGCAAGGCCACCGCGAAAAAGGATCTCGCCAGGCTGGCTTCGGACTACGGCCACGTCTACGTGGCGACGGTGGCCTACGGCGCCAAGGACGTGCAGACCCTGCGCGTGTTTCAGGAAGCGGAAGCCTATCTCGGCCCCTCGCTCATCGTCGCCTACAGCCCCTGCATCGCCCACGGCTACGACCTGCTCTACAACCAGCGCCAGCAGGAACTGGCGGTGAAGAGCGGACACTGGCCGCTCTTCCGCTTCGACCCGCGGCTGGCGGAAACCGGCGCCAATCCCTTCAAGCTCGATTCCGCCGCGCCCAGCCAGCCGATCCAGACCTTCATGGAATCGGAAACCCGCTTCGCCATGCTCGCGCGCAGCCATCCCGAAGCCGCGCAGCGTTTCTTGGCGCAGGCGCAGCAGGACGCCGAGCGGCGCTTCAAGGCATACCAGGACATGGCGCAGAGCCATGTCGACGAATCCAAATCCGGAGCCTGACATGATCGATCTCTCCACCGACTACGTCGGCCTCAAGCTGAAGAACCCGCTGGTGCCCTCGGCCTCGCCGCTGTCGCGCGACCTCGACACCGCGCTGCGGCTGGAGGATGCCGGCGCCGCCGCGCTGGTGATGCATTCGCTGTTCGAGGAAGAACTGCAGGCGGAGGACGCCATGTTCGACCGCTTCCTGCTGCACGCCGACCTCGGCCACGGCGAGGCCGACAGCTTTCTGCCCGGCCATGGCAAATTCCAGGGCGGACTCGAACGCTATCTGTCGCAGCTGCACCAGCTCAAGCGTCGCCTCGAAATCCCCGTGGTGGCCAGCCTCAACGGCGTGTCGACTTCAGGGTGGGTGGAACTCGGCCGCGCACTGGAACAGGCCGGCGCCGATGCGCTGGAATTGAACGTCTATCACATCGCCGCGGATGCGCAGAAATCCGGCTATGCGGTCGAGGCGCGCTACCTCGAGCTGCTCATCGAATTGCGCCGCGTGGTGAGCCTGCCCATCGTGATGAAACTGTCGCCCTTCTTTTCCTCGCTGCCGCATTTCGTGCAGCAGCTCGAGCATGCCGGCGCACAGGGCGTCGCCCTGTTCAACCGCTTCTTCCAGCCCGACATCGACCTCGACGAACTGCGCATGGTCGACCAGCTGCATCTGTCCACCGCAGACGAGGCGCTGCTGCGCATCCGCTGGATCGCCATCCTGCACGGCCGCACCCGCCTGACGCTCGCCGCCACCGGCGGCGTCCACAGCGAGAGTGAGGCGCTCAAGCTTTTATTGGCCGGTGCCGACGTCGTGCATCTCGCCTCCTGCCTGCTGCAGCACGGGCCCGACAAGCTCACCGAAATCCTGGCGGGCATGCAGAACTGGATGGAGGAAAAGGAATACGAATCGGTCGCCCAGCTGAAGGGCAGCATGAGCCAGCAAAACCTGCCCGATCCTTCGGTGGTTGCGCGCGCCAGCTACCTGCGCGTGCTGGACAGCTTCACGCCGCGGCCGGGGGTGTGGTCCTGATGCAGCGGGGGTATCCGTTTGGCGCAACCGGAAAACAAAAAGCGAGGCTCAGCCTCGCTTTTTGTTCGTCTGATGCGCCTGTCAGGCTTGGGCTTTGCGCCGCGAGAGCCCCTGTCCTGCCAGTCCCATGCGCCGGCGGGATCGTGTGCAAGACCTGCCTCCGGAGCTTGCTGTATGCGCACGAGAATCGGCGCTGCGCTCAAGCAGCCTGCTTGAGCAAGGGCTGAATCTTCGGCTGTTTGAGTTTTCCCGCCTGCCACAAATCGTACTGGGCTTGCATACCAATCCATAAATCCGGAGAAGTACCGAGCCATCGCGAAAGCCGGATCGCCATATCGGCGGAAATCCCGGATTTGCCGTTCAGTATCTTGCTCAGGGAAACACGAGATACATGCAAATCGGCTGCCGCCTGGGTCACGCTCAGGCTCTCCGGAATCCACTCGCGCAACACGGCGCCAGGGTGGGGGGGATTGTGCATTCGGGTCATATCTACTCCTTCAATGGTAATCCTGATAGTCAACCAGCTCGGCATCCTTGCCGTCGAAACGGAATGTCAGCCTCCAGTTTCCGTTGACCCATACAGACCAATGGCCGGTCAGGTTCCCACTCAATTCATGTAATCGCCAATTCGGCGCATTCATATCATCCGGCCCGGTTGCGTTGTCCAGGACGGCGAGCTGAAGTTGCAGCCTTGCAGCATGGTGCGGCTGGATGCCCTTTTTGCTGCCCGTCCTGAAAAACGCCTCAAGCCCCTTATGCCTGAACGATTTGATCATGACGTATTGTTAACCGTTAAGCATCGGTTGTCAATTTAAGCGGGCATGGAAAAGCCGGGGTCAATCTCCGCCTGGGTGTTGGATGGGCTATTCGGATATCGTGTCCGACCCCATTAACGATGTTCGGATATCGTGTCCGACCCCATTAACGATGTTCCATTAACGATGTTGCTTACCCCATTAACGATGTTGCTTACGCGCTCCAGAAGGTGGGGATACTTGTGGCCATGTGCCTTTGACGCCCAACGTTAAGTAGACACCTTTTCAGGTGTATATCCAGAAGCCCAAAAGGTGCATAACGCGGTCGGGAAACGGCAAACACCTCCTGTCGCGGAACCGGTGCGATCCCGGGCACACACGTGTTGCGTGCACGAACCTATCCCCATGGATTTCCCCCTTCACTTCTACCGCATTTGATTTCTTGTTCTTCCGCAGGGTCGGCCCACGTGCGTTGCGCGTGCCGTGATTTTTCCAGACTCTAGTGGGGAAATCGGGAGCGGGTCAAGGGTGTGGGGGGGCAACGGGTATCGCAGCGCTTACCGCCCCTCGCCGCGCCCCCCCGGCGCCACCCGATGCTCCACTGCAAACACCGCCGCTTCCACCCGCGACGACAGGTTCAGCTTGGCCAGAATATGCCGCACGTGCAGTTTGACGGTGTCGTGGCTGATGTCGAGGGTGCGGGCGATGGCTTTGTTGCTTTCGCCGCGCGACAGGTGGGAGAGGATTTCGCGTTCGCGCGGGGTGAGGGCGTCGAGCAGGGAAGTCGAATCCTGGCCTTTTTTGTCGTACAGGTTGACCAGCTTGGCGGTCATGGCGGGGGCGACGACGGTTTCGCCGCGCTGGGCGCGCTGGATGGCGTCGACGACTTCGTCGGGTTCCATGCTTTTCAGCAGATAACCGTTGGCGCCGGCGCGCAGCGCCCGGGCGAGGTCGTCTTCGGCCTCAGAGAGGGTGAGGATGAGCACGGGCAGCTCGAAGCCGTCGGTGCGCAGTTGCTGCATGAGCGTGATGCCGTCGGTGCCGGGCATGTTGAGGTCGAGGATGAGGACGTCGGGGCGGTGGGCGCGCAGCAGCATCTCGACTTCGTCGGGGTTGCCGGTGAAGGCGGTGACTTCGATCTCGCCGCTTTGTTCGAGCAGTTCGGCCAGGCCCTTGCGGAACAGGGTGTGGTCGTCGACGAGGATGATGCGGGTGAGGCTCATGTGGCGTGCTCGCTGTGTTGGTGGGACGCGGCGCGCTGCGGGAACACCAGGCGGATCACGGTGCCGCCGGCGGGACGCGATTCCACGGTGAGCTTGCCTTCCAGCTTGGCGGCGCGCTCGCGCATGATGGTCAGCCCGAAGCTCTTGCCCAGGGTGGACGATTCGTCCTTCTTCTTCTGCACGCCGACGCCGTCGTCGGCGACGTTGACGATGTACTGGCCGTTTTCGAGGTCGAAGGTGATGACGACATGGCGCGCGCGGGCGTGCTTGGCGATGTTGTAGAGCGATTCCTGGATGATGTGGAAGACCTGGATTTCCTCGTCGGGCGTGAGCGAAACGTCCTGCACCAGGTTGAGGAAATCGACGTCGGCGTTGGCCTTCTTGCGGAAGCTCTTGGCGAGTTCCTGGATCGCCGGCACCAGGCCGCGCGGGTTGATGCGGTCGCGGTACTGGGTGATGAGGTCGCGCAGGTCGGCGTAGGCGAGGTCGACCGCTTCCTCGACGTCGCCGAGATAGCGGTTGGCCTTGGGATAGTCCTCGTGGCGCATCGCGTCGCTCAATACGGTGAGCCGCATCTTGGCGTAGGCCAGCGTCTGCGCCAGCGAATCGTGGATCTGGTTGGCCAGCATCTGGCGTTCGTTCATCAGCGAGATGCGCATGTTCTCGCGCGTCAGCCGCGCGTTTTCCAGCGCGATGCCGAGGTGCTCGCTGATCGAGCGGAACAGCAGGCGCACGTCCTCGGGAACGGTCTTGCCTTCTTCCAGGAACAGGTTGTAGACGCCCATGACCTGGTTCTTGTGCATCAGCGGCACCGCCACCACGGTGTTGCAGCTGCCGCTGAAATAGGCGTCATTGGCCTGGCGCTTGCAGAAGGCGACGTTGTTCCAACTGCTCACCGTCACCTCGCGCGCGGCCTTGCCGCACACGCCGCAGTCGACGCTGACGAGTGTTTCGTGCTCGACCAGGTGAGCCGGCAGGCCGACCGAACCGATCAGCCGCAGGTGGGTGCGGTCGTCGGTGATGACGCGCACCGCGCCCGCCTGCGCGCCCGCCAGCCGGATCATGGTCGACAGGAAGCGCCCCAGCAGCTGTTCGACGTTGGAATCGGTCGACAGGCTGGTGGTGATCTCCGACAGCACGCGCAAGGCCGGGATGCTGACGTTTCCCGAGTCGGCGGCGGTGTGCTGGATCAGGGGCTGGATGTTGTCTTTCATGGCTCCGCGATGATGAGGCTGGCTTTCAGCATATCCGATTTGAGTGCGATCCCGCGTCCCGGTTCACGGCGCCGGCGCGTCGGGCGCGGCATCCGGCACGAGCGGGGCGACCGGAACCGGCACCACCACGCTGGGTTCGAGGTCCTCGGGGAAGCCGCCCTGGGCCGGCGGCGGCTGCTTGACCGGCGGATCGGCCTGGCTGGTGGAGCCGTCGGGTTTTTCCTTGACCGGCACGCGCGGGACAACCGGTGCGGGGGCGGCGGCGGGCACCGGCTCGACGACAGGTTCGGCCTCGGGCACGGCCGCCGGCTTGGGCGGCGCGGGTGGCTGCGGGTACAGATGCGGCTGCAGTTGCGGCAGCAGGGTTTTCAGGATCTGCGCGGTGAGCGAGCTGGTATAGCCGAACCGGCCGGCCTGCTCGCCCTGCACCAGCGCCGTCAGCGTGCCGAAATAACGGTCGCCCAGGTAGAAGACAAAGGTGGCGGTGCGGTTGACCACGCGCGATTCGAGTAGCTGGCCGCCCTTGCCGTAGCGTTCGAAGCGGTGGTCGCCGGTGCCGGTCTTGCCGCCGATGGTGAGCGGCTGGCCGTCGGACGTCTTGAGCGCGCCGGCCAGCCGCACGGCGGTGCCGGATTCCACCACCTGGGCCAGCGCCCGACGCACCGTCTGCGCGACTTCGGCCGGCATCAGGCGTTCGACCTTGACCGGCTTGGGCGACAGGCGCGTGTCGTAGGGCGTGTCGGCTGCAAAGTGCAGGCCGGCAAGGCTCGTCAGCGGCACCTGCATGCCGTCGTTGACCAGGATGCTCATCAGTTGCGCAAGCGCGGCGGGGCGGTCGCCCGAACTGCCGATGGCGGTGGCGTAGGACGGCGTGATGTTGTCGAACGGGTAGCCCAGGCGCTTCCAGTCGACCAGCAGGCGGTCGAAGGCCTCGACTTCGAGCAGCGACTGGATGCGGATGTCCTGCGTGTTCTTGCGGCTGGTATCGAACAGCCAGTTGTAGACCTCGAGGCGCACGCCGGTGCCGGATTCGTAGAGGGTCTTGAGGTCGGTCTTGGGCGCGGCGCGCAGGGTTTTCACCACCCACAGCTCCAGCGGGTGGATCTGCGTGATGTAGCCGCGGTCGGTCAGGCTGTAGGCGTCCGGCGCATGGGCCCGGTACAGCGAATCGAGCGTTTTGGGATCGAGGCTGGCGCTGGCCGGCACATGGGTGTGCAGGGCGCGCACAAAGGCCTCAAGGTCCGCCTGCGGCTCCAGATAGCGGAACACGGCGGCAAACCGGCGCGGGTTGTGTTCGATGCGGGCGTACAGATCGTCGGCCATCTGCGCGGCGCCCAGATTCTTGTGGCGCTGGTAAAAACGATGGGTGAAGACGCGGCCTTCCTGGTCGACGAAACGGGCGAGATAGGTTTCCCGCAGCGGATTGCTGGCGTCGTCGAGGATGCGTGCCGCCGCGCCCGGGGTGCTGGTGGCGTAGTGGCGGACGATGTCGCGCATGATGCGGATGTAGACCAGATTGACCGAATTGCGCGTGGCCTCCCACACGTCCATCACGCGGCCGTTGTCCTTGGCGTCGAAGTTGGCGAAGTGGTGCACGCCGCCGCCGGTGAAGAAGGGTTCCGGCGAGGCGGAATAGGGACGGCTCATCGCCGCATCAAGGGTGCCCGCCAGCGTCTCGCCGCGATTTCCGAGCAGGCGCCCGGCCACCCACTGCGCCAGCACGTCGCGCTGCGGCTGGGCTTTCTGCGCCAGCACGGCGGCGTCGAGCGTGCGGTATTCGGCATGCAGCCGCGCGATGATTTCCAGGTAGGTGACCAGGGTGCGCAGCTTGGCGGTGGAGCCGAGATCAAGCCGCGCCTGGCTGTTGATGTCGAAAGGCTGATTGAGGTTGTCGGCCTGGATGCGCAGCAGATTGCCCTGCGGTGTTTTTTCATACAGCGTGAAGCTGTAGATCACGCTTCCCAGCGGGTTGTTCGGGCTCAGCAGGCGATGCCCGATCAGGCCCGACGCGGCAGCGGCTTCCGGCTTGGCCAAGCTTTGCAGATAAGCGCTGACGATTTTCTGCGCCGGCTGGTTGATGGTGGTGTCGACCTTGAGATCGAGCCGGTCGAGATCGTACAGGCGCGATTCGCCCAGCAGCGCGGCGACGCGGATGCGCTGCGCATTGATGGCTTTCTGGTCGACGAAGCGCGGCGGCGGCGGATCGGTGCGCCGGCTGGTGGGGCGCAGCCGGACCCGCTTGGCCTGGTCGGCCAGTTCGCGCGAAATCAGGTTGGCGTTGGCCAGCAGATCGAGGTGGTCGTCGGTCAGCGCATCGAGCGCCTTGCGGTTGGCGGCCAGGTAGTACGAGGGGCGGCGTTCCGCCACGATCAGCGACAGCGCATGTTTCAGCGCGCTGGCATAGGCAGCGTCCTTGGTGCGCGGCTTTCTCGCCAGCGTTTTGTTGATCTCGTCGAGGTCGAGCCCATACCACGCCCACAGGCCGTCGCCGATGCCGTTGACTTCGCCGAACCGCGGCGCGGCGGAAAGCGGCACGGTGTTGAGATAGGCCATCACCGTCTTCTTGCGCATCGGCAGCGTGTTGGCGCCGTCGAGGTAGGCGCGCAGGCTGGCGGTGCCCATCTGGCGCAGCTTTTCGCCCATGCTGCTGGTCAGACCTTCCGGCGAGTGGCGGTATTTTTCGATCTGCGTCGGCAGGGTGCTGCCGCCCGGCACGTTGCGGTTGGTGTCGATCACGCTGATGCCTTTTTCGAGCAGCGCCTGTGCCAGCCGGTCCCATTCCACGGCCGGGTTGCGGGTGGGGTACTGCTCGCTCAGCAACTCGCGATTTTCGATGTGGAGCAGGGCATCCACCAGGATCCTGGGGATCTCTTCGAAGCGGCCATATCCCCGCGTCGGGTGCAGCGTCTGATACAACTGCTTGCCGTCGCTGTCGACCAGGCTCAAGCCGGCCTGGTCCTTCTCGTGATAGGGCAGGAACAGCCCAAGGTCGGCCACGCGCGACATCTGCAGGCTGACCCTGGCCTGGCGGTCGATCTGCCAGCCGGCCTTGTCCAGCCGCGCCAGATAGTCGGGCAGCTTGCTGTAGCCCAGGCGAACGTCGTAGGGCCCCTGGCCCGGGTAGCGGATGCGGTCGGACGGCCCCGGCCGCATCTGCCAGGTCATTTTCTGCGCGGTTTTGGCGAGGTACCTGGCTTCCAGTGCCGACGACAGCAGTTCCCAGGCGACGAGCCCGACCAGTCCGAGCGTCAGCAACAGGATGCCGAAACCGATGAGGATGCGGCGCGGAATTTTACGCACCCTTAAACCCAGTCGCGTGCGGTGAGAAAGTCGGTGTACAGCGCAGCCTCCGGCGTGCCGGGCGCGGGGTGCCAGTCGTAGCGCCATTTCACGATCGGCGGCAGCGACATCAGGATGGATTCAGTGCGGCCGCCCGACTGCAGGCCGAACAGGGTGCCGCGGTCGAACACCAGATTGAATTCGACGTAACGCCCGCGCCGGTAGGCCTGGAAATCGCGTTCGCGTTCGCCGTAGGCGATGTCCTGGCGGCGTTCGAGGATGGGCAGATAGGCGGCGAGGAAGGCGTCGCCCAGGCTTTGCGTCATGGCGAAGGCGTGGTCGAAGCCGCTTTCGGCGAAGTCGTCGAAGAACACGCCGCCGATGCCACGCGGCTCGTTGCGGTGCTTGAGGAAGAAATAGCGGTCGCACCATTGCTTGAAGCGCGAATGCAGATCGGCGCCGAACGGGTCGAGCGCGGCCTTGCAGGTGGCGTGAAAATGCCGCGCATCTTCCTCGAAGCCGTAGTAGGGCGTCAGATCCATGCCGCCGCCGAACCACCACACGGGTTCCTCGCCGTCCTTCATCGCGACGAAGCAGCGCACGTTCATGTGCACCGTCGGCGCGTAGGGATTGCGCGGGTGCAGCACCAGCGAGACGCCCATCGCCTCCCAGCGGCGGCCGGCGAGCTCGGGGCGGTGCGCGCTGGCCGAGGGCGGCAGCTGGCTGCCCAGCACGTGCGAGAAGTTCACCCCGCCGCGCTCCAGGACCTGGCCTTCCTCGATGAGGCGTGAGATGCCGCCGCCGCCATTGAAGGCAGGCTCAGCCTTGTCTCCCTCTCCCATCTGGGGGGAGCCCCCGCCTTGCGGGGATAAAGGCGGGGTGGGGGAACGCTCCCAGGCGTCGGTGCGGAACGGCAGGCCGTCGGCAGCTTCGAGCGCGGCGACGATGCGCGCCTGCAGGTCGAGCAGGTAGGTCTTGATGGAAGCGGTATCGATAGCGGTGGCAGACATCAGGGGCGAAGGACGGTTCCGGTTGCGAGATCGATCAGGGTGGAAGGGCGGCGGCGCTGGCCGATGCGGCCGGCGATCACGCGCACGTGCGCACCGAATATTCTGCGGCATTCCGCGGCGGTTTTGGCAGGTTTCTTGCCGCTTTTATTGGCACTGGTGGAGACCAGCGCCATGCCGAGGCTGCGGCACAGGCGCGCAGCGCCGGGATGGGCGGTGACGCGCACGGCAATCGTGGGGCGGCCGCCGGTGAGCAGGGGCGGGCAGGCTTTGGAGGCCGGCACCACCCAGGTGACGGGGCCGGGCCAGCTGCGCAGCATCCGCGCGCGGTCAGCCGGACTCGGGGGCTGCATGAAGGGCCGCAGGCGTTTGAAGTGGTCGGCGATCAAGAGCAGGCCCTTGGCGGCGCCGCGGCCCTTCAGCCGGATGAGCCGCTTCAGCGCGCGCGGATTGCGCGGGTCGCAGCCGAGGCCGTAGCAGGATTCGGTCGGGTAGGCGATCAAGCCGCCGCGTCGCAGATGCGCACGCAGAGTGTCCGCCTCAGCCTTCACCCCTCACGCCTCACTTTTTCCGGTCGAGCGCGCGCCAGCCGATGTCGCGACGGAACTGCATGCCGTCGAAACGGATGGCGGCCACGGCTTCGTAGGCGCGTTTCTGCGCCATGCGCACGCTGTCGCCGAGCGCGGTCACCGCCAGCACACGGCCGCCGCTCACCACGGTGAGGCCATCCTGTTCGGTCGTGCCGGCATGGAACACGTGCAGGTCGTCGGCCGCCGCCGGCAGCGGGCCGATGACGGCGCCTCTCTGCGGTGCGTCCGGGTAGCCGGCGGCGGCGAGCACCACGGCGAGTGCAGTGCGGCGATCCCATTCGGCTTCGATCTGGTCGAGTTTGCCGTTGACGGCGGCGTCCACCAGGGCGACGAGGTCGGACTTCAGCCGCATCATGATCGGCTGGGTTTCCGGATCGCCCATGCGGCAGTTGAATTCGAGCACCCTGGGTGCGCCGTCGGCACCGACCATGATG
Source organism: Gammaproteobacteria bacterium (assembly GCA_018820765.1). Taxonomy (GTDB): domain Bacteria; phylum Pseudomonadota; class Gammaproteobacteria; order Burkholderiales; family Thiobacillaceae; genus Thiobacillus. The sequence continues at coordinate 265,434 of JAHJNN010000012.1, read as the reverse complement.
CCGGCGTACAGAAAACCGGTGAAGCGGATGCCGTCGGCGGCCATGCCCTCGACGGTGGGGTGGATCACCTCGCGCATGATGCGCGCATGCAGCTCGGGCGTGACCACCGGCGCCGGCGAATACGCGCCCATGCCGCCGGTGTTGGGGCCGCTGTCGCCGTCGCCCAGGCGCTTGTGGTCCTGGCTGGATGCCAGCGCCAGCACGTGTTCGCCGTCGACCATGACGATGAAGCTGGCTTCCTCGCCCAGAAGGCATTCCTCGATCACCACGCGGTGGCCGGCATCGCCCAGGCTGTTGCCGGCGAGCATGGCGTCGACCGCGGCGTGCGCCTCCTCCGCGGTCGCGGCGACGACCACACCCTTGCCGGCGGCCAGGCCGTCGGCCTTCACCACAATAGGCGCGCCCTGCGCGTCGATGTAGGCATGCGCCGCGGCGGCATCGGTGAAGGTGCCGAAGGCGGCGGTGGGGATGCCGTGGCGCGCCATGAACTGCTTGGCGAAATCCTTCGAACTTTCGAGCTGGGCGGCGGCCTGCGTGGGGCCGAAAATCTTCAGCCCGGCGGCGCGGAAGGCGTCGACCACGCCGGCCGCCAGCGGCGCTTCCGGGCCGACCACGGTCAGCGCGATGTCAGGATCGCGGCGGACAAACTCGACCAGCGACGAAATTTCCGTCAGCGGGACGTTGACGAGGCCATCCTCCGTCACCGTGCCGCCGTTGCCGGGCGCGACGAAAACCTGCGAGACGCGGGGGGATTGCGCGAGCTTCCACGCCAGAGCGTGTTCGCGTCCGCCGGAGCCGATGACTAGGAGTTTCATAGTGTTTACAGAAATGTGGCTTTGAGCCAGTCGGTAAAGTCTGACGCGGGGTTTAAAGACAAATCCAAAATGCCGTTTTCGACTAGTCTATTCAGAGGCGTTCCAGGCGGTTTTTGCCAAGCCCGCCATGTTGCAACATTGGCTTTGGTTGTGTGTAAAACAGGATCGAACAGCTTTGTAGGCAGGTTGCTGACAGTACTCTGCGCATGAATGAGTAACGTTTGTTGGTCATGTCCAATAACAAGCGACGCAACAAAATCTTCTAACATCCCGTCGCTTTGATGATCGGGCATCACCCATAGGCCGATAGGTGGAAGACCGTTCGGGTTCGAAAAAATCTCGCCTTTAGATGAAGCAGACAGTGCAGGATGCCATCCATGGCTCGTCAGAATATCCGCTACTTGATTGCGACGAACAGTAAATCCGAAATCGCATGATGGGTTACCGGTAGAATGGTCGGCGTCCAGAACGATCCCTAGGGCCTCTGGGCCATCTTCTTCAAACAGCTTTTTGACCTGAAGCTCAAGCGCCGTAAGTAAGTTATCTACCCCGTTACCTCGAACATCTGGGTGAGACTCACGTGGGATTTTGGGCTCAATCTGTACGTTTCCCAATCCGGAGTACTTCAAAGCAGCAAAAAAAAACTCTCGGTCTTCGGGGCCCTCTACCAGCAAAATTTTTCCTGGCATTAGCGCACTTCCATCTCTGTTTCAGACGCAAACGCCAATTGCTCTTCCGAATAGACGGTGGCGATGATTCTCTTTTCATCACTGGCAGCCCGGCTTTGCGAAAGTTTGAATAGAACCCCTTCCTCAGGATGCTTTTGCGAGGCTTGAGCAAAACTTCGAATACAGTCTTGGCTGTGTGTTGTTGCAAATACTTGAATGTCTAGTTCTGCAGCAAGCTCGAATACCATTTTCCAAACGGCTTCCTGTACTCCGTAGTACAGGCCGTTTTCGAACTCATCAATTAGTAAGAATCCGCCCTGTGCCGGAAGAATGGCCAGTACAAGTTGAAGTACGCGCAACATCCCATCCCCCATGCTGTTAAGCGGGATTCGTTCATCAGAACCTTCCAGCTTGACAACAGGTATGCGTGCTTCTGTGCGCCGCATATTTGTGGAGGGGAGAGCAATAGGGGCCTTAATGAAAGCCATGCCGCGTAACTTGGGCTCGATCAGTCGCATGGCCCCAAGTACTTTGTCTTCAAAAGAAGTTAAAGAAACTCTATCCCATAAATCAGACAAATTAGTCTGCGGTATGAAATGCGTTGGAATGAAGCTACACGGTATTTCTGAGAGCACTCCCGCATCCCATAATGCATGGCGCAAGCGGGTACGTACTGAGTCAAACTCAATAAAAGTTGATCGTGAAATGGCCGGATTGGAACCATTTGAAATCCGCAAACCCTGCCCGACACCATCAGCAGATAACCCGTTATGGTCAGCTTTGCTAATTAGTATGCGCTTGAGCCTATTCTCGAAAAGTTCTCCTTCCTCATCTTGAACTTCTTCGGATTCTGTTCGAAAGAATAAATGCTCAATTTTCAGTAAATCGGAATTCGTATCCCCAATTCGAATGGCGAAATCGTCAAAAGTGGGAAAACGCCTTTCAGGAAATAAATACTTCAATCCATTAGCGACCAACTCTTCACCTAAGACCGTAGGGTCAGATTCAAGTAGTGCTGTTTCATCATGATCGGTCAAGACCGATATCAGTAAACGCGGATTCCCACGAGCCGCCAGAATCCGGATTGCTTCCAAAACAGTGCTTTTTCCAGAGTTATTTCGACCGACGATCAGGTTCACCCTTCCCAATGAAGGCACTTGAAAATCATCGAGCATCCGAAAATTGCGAATCCGCAGACTGTTTAATCGCATATCGATTCCTTTGCCTGAGTTTCTTGCTCAGTTTAATGCCTGAAATGCCGCGTGCCCGTGAATACCATCGCGATGCCGTGCTCGTTGGCGGCGGCGATGACGTCGTCGTCGCGCATCGAGCCGCCGGGCTGGATCACGGCTTTGATGCCGGCTGCGGCGGCCTGGTCGATGCCGTCGCGGAAGGGGAAGAAGGCATCGGAGGCCATCACCGATCCGGGCACCGGCAGGCCGGCGTGCTCGGCCTTGATCGCGGCGATGCGCGCGGAGTTGATGCGGCTCATCTGACCCGCGCCGACGCCGACGGTCATGCGGTCCTTCGCGTAGACGATGGCGTTGGACTTGACGAACTTGGCGACGCGCCAGGCGAACAAGAGGTCGTCCATCTCCTGCGGAGTCGGCGCGCGGTCGGTGACGGTCTTCAGTTCGCCGTGCAACAGCACATCGGCATCCTGCACCAGGAGGCCGCCGGCCACGCGCTTCATGTCGAGCTGGGCGACCGATCCCGACCACTGGCCGCATTCGAGCAGACGCACGTTCTTCTTCGCGGCGACCGCGGCGGATGCTTCCGGGCTGACTTCGGGCGCGATGATGACCTCGACGAACTGGCGTTCGACGATGGCCTGGGCGGTTTCGCCGTCGAGGCGGCCGTTGAAGGCGATGATGCCGCCGAAAGCCGACTCGGGGTCGGTCTTGTAGGCGCGGTCGTAGGCTTCCAGCAGGTTGACGCCGTAGGCGACACCGCAGGGGTTGGCGTGCTTGACGATAACGCAGGCGGGCGCGATGTCGAACAGCTTCACGCACTCGAGCGCAGCATCGGTGTCGGCGATGTTGTTGTAGGAGAGTTCCTTGCCCTGGATCTGGCGTGCAGTGGCAATCGTGCCGGCAGGGGCGTTGGCCTCGACGTAGAAGGCGCCGGCCTGGTGCGGGTTCTCACCGTAGCGGCAGGTCTGCGCGCGGGAAAACTGCAGGGTGAGCTGCTCGCCGAAGGCTTCGCGCTCGCCCTTGTCGTTCAGCGCGGTGAGGTAGTTGCTGATGTGGCCGTCGTACTGCGCCGTGTGGGTGAAGGCCTTTTTCGCCAGATTGAAGCGGGTGGCGTCGGTCAGCGTGCCGCCATGGGCCTGCATTTCTGTGACCAATGCCGGGTAGTCGGCGGGGTCGGTGACGATGGCGACATGGCGGTAGTTCTTGGCTGAAGAACGCACCATCGCCGGGCCGCCGATGTCGATGTTCTCGATGGCGTCGTCCAGCGTATGCGGCTTCGACACGGTGGCGACGAAGGGATAGAGGTTGACGCACACCAGGTCGATGTAGCCCATGCCGTGTTCATTCATCGTCGCCACGTGCTCGGGCAAATCGCGCCGCGCCAGGATGCCGCCGTGCACTTTCGGGTGCAGGGTCTTGACGCGGCCGTCGAGCATCTCCGGAAAGCCTGTGTATTCGCTGACGTCGATCACCGCGAGGCCGGCGTCGCGCAGCGCCTTGGCGGTGCCACCGGTGGACAGGAGTTCGACGCCGGCATCGGCGAGCGCGCGGGCAAAATCGACGAGGCCGGTTTTATCCGACACGGAAAGCAGGGCACGTTGAATTTTCATGGGATTTATTCGGAGAGGCCGTGTTCGCGCATTTTCTTGCGCAGGGTGTTGCGGTTGATGCCGAGCATGTCGGCCGCGCGCGTCTGGTTGCCCTCGGCGCGATCGAGGATGTAGGCCAGCAGGGGTTTTTCCACCGCGCTGACCACCATGTCGTAGATCTCGCTCGGCGCCTCGCCGTCAAGATCCTTGAAATAGCGGTTGAGCGACCGCCGCATGCAGGCGGCGATTTCGTTTTCTTCTATCATTTTGAAGTTCCCCTTTATGCCGCAAGCCGTGAAGCGGGCGGCATATCTTGCGCGTTATTGTTGTCGTGGCCGGTTTCATAGCGCAGGCGGTCGTCGGCGCGCGCCGCCTGGGCAAAGTACTCGTTGACCACAGAGAGTTGTTCGGCCACCGAATCGAGCCGGTTCATGGTGTGGCGGAAGGCACTGCTGCCGACCAGCCCCTTCGTGTACCAGGAAATATGCTTGCGCGCGACGCGCACGCCGGTGACATCGCCGTAGAACGCGTAGAGGTCGTGGATGTGCTCGAGCAGCACGGCATGGATTTCCGCCACTTCCGGCTGCGGCAGGTGCGCGCCGGTGGCCAGATAATGCTCGATCTCGCGGAAGATCCACGGCCGGCCCTGCGCGGCGCGGCCGATCATCACGGCATCGGCGCCGGTGTAGTCGAGGACGTATTTCGCCTTCTCCGGCGTGGTGATGTCGCCGTTGGCGATCACCGGAATCTTCGCCTCCGCCTTCACTGCGCGGAGGGTGTCGTATTCGGCTTCGCCGGTGTAGCCGCAGGCGCGGGTGCGGCCGTGCATCGCCAGCGCCTGCACCCCGGCGTTCTCGGCGATCTTCAGAATACTCAATGCATTGCGGTGCTCGCGATCCCAGCCGGTGCGGATTTTCAGCGTCACCGGCACCTCGGGAACGGCCTGCACCACGGCGTCGAGGATGCGGCCGACCAGCGCCTCGTCCTGCAGCAGCGCCGAGCCCGCCATCACGTTGCACACCTTCTTCGCCGGGCAGCCCATGTTGATGTCGATGATCTGCGCGCCGCGGTCGACGTTGTGGCGTGCCGCCTCCGCCATCATCGCCGGGTCGGCGCCGGCGATCTGCACGCTGATCGGGTCGACCTCGCCTTCGTGGTTGGCGCGCCGCGCCGTCTTGGCCGAGCCGTACAGGAGCGAGTTCGACGTCACCATCTCGGACACGGCCATGCCCGCGCCCAGCTTTTTGCAAAGCTGGCGGAAGGGCCGATCGGTCACCCCGGCCATGGGGGCGACGATCAGGCGGTTCTTGAGAAGGTGGCTGCCGATACGCATAAGGGGAGGCATTTTACCCTCCTCGCGGGCCCCCACCAAGCCGGAAAATTTACTTTTGTGCTGGCAGCTTGTTGCCGCTGTGGCTATCATCAATCGAGCACGATTCCATCGACAAATACCAAGGGGGAAGCATGGGGTTCATGTCGGAATTCAAGGAGTTCGCGGTCAAGGGCAATGCCATGGACCTGGCCGTCGGCGTCATTATCGGCGCCGCCTTCGGCAAGATCGTCGATTCCATCGTCAAGGACCTCATCATGCCGATCGTCGGCGCGGTGTTCGGCGGCTTCGACTTTTCCAACCTGTTCGTGGCGCTCGACGGCGTGCCGGAAGGCACGGCAATGACGCTGGAGGGTTTGAGGGAAGCCAACGTGCCGGTGTTCGCCTACGGCAATTTCCTCACCATCCTGCTCAACTTCATCATTCTGGCCTTTATCGTCTTCGTCATCGTCAAGCAGCTCAACCGGCTGAAAAAGGAAGCGCCGCCTGCGCCGCCCGCCGCCACGCCGGAAGACATCGTGCTGCTGCGCGAGATTCGGGACAGCCTGAAAAAATAAGGCGCCGCGTGTTGCGAAGCCGCAACCCTGCAGCTAGTTTGTAAGTCAGCCGGTCCGGCGTCGGGGGGGCCGGCCGAAGAAGGCAGATACAATCGTACTATCCGGGTGTCATCAGGCCGGCACCGACACAGGTTCAGGGCATAACCGGTTTCCCTTTTTGTTACATGGGAGTATGCAAATGAAGAGAACACACGCAATCGGGCTGCTGGCGGGTCTAGCCATGCTGGGCGTAAGCGCCCAGGCGGCCGAGATGCCGGAACGCGAATTGGGTCTGTTGCTGGGCGGCGGCTGGGCAGACAAGGATCTGGTCGGAGGCAGGGACGACGAAATCAATCCGCTGTTAGGCCTGCGTTATGGCCATCGACTGGGATACAGTTTCAATTTTTTCAGCGATGTGGTCGGCGGCCCCTACAACGGCGATGTTCCCGGTATCGATGATTTGGGCATTGTGACTGCGCGCGGCGGCCTCGAGTGGCTTTTCTCCAAGCAGCAGCGCTACAACTGGTTCCTGTCCGGCGGCCTGGGCGCCATGTATGTCTATGTCAACGATGACGACGATTTCACCGAGCCGATGGCATCGGTTGGACTTGGCCAGGTCTGGGAAGCGGGTGCGAACAATTCCGTCCGCTGGGAAGTGCGTGCCGACCACGCCTTCGGTAATGGCGATTTGCCGGGCAGCAACAGGCTGACCAATTACCAGTTGCTGGTGGGTTATTCCTGGGGGCTGGGCGTGCCGCTGGATTCCGATGGCGACGGCGTGGCCAACCGCCGGGACCAGTGCCCCAACACGCCCGCCGGGGCCAAGGTCGACGCCAGGGGCTGTCCGCTGGATAGCGATGGCGACGGCGTGTTCGACGGCCTCGACACGTGTCCCGACACCCCCGCGGGGGTGAAGGTCAATGCCGACGGCTGCCCTCTGGATTCCGACGGCGACGGCATCCCCGATTATCTGGACAAGTGCCCGACCGTTCCCGCGCCCGGCACCGCCGACGGCTGTCCGCCCAAGGTGGTCGAGCCCGAGCCGGCCCCGGCCGCCGAACCTGCCGCGCCCCGCAAGCTGACGCTGGAAGGGGTGAACTTCGACAACGACAGCGCCAAGCTGCGCCCGGAATCGATCGCGATTCTGGACAATGCGGCGGCCACCTTGAAGGAGTGGGGCGAGGTCAAGGTCGAAGTGGCGGGGCACACCGATTCGGTCGACTCCGATGCCTACAACCTCAGGCTGTCGCAGCGCCGCGCCGAAGCCGTGCGCGCCTACCTGATCAAGCAGGGCGTGGCGGCGGATCGCCTGACTGCCAAGGGATATGGCGAAGCCAATCCGGTGGCCGACAACAAGACCGCCGACGGTCGCTACAAGAACCGCCGCGTGGAACTGGTCCCGCAGCAGTAAGCCGGATCGGTGCAGATGAAAACGGGCGCTTCGGCGCCCGTTTTTTATCGCCCGCGATCCTGGCAGCTAGTGCGCCGCCTCCCAGTTGCTGCCGGCGCCCACGCCGACGCGCAAGGGCACCTTGAGCGCGGCGACGTTGCACATGTGGGCCGGCAGTTCGGCGCGCACGCGGTCGAGCTCGTTCTCGGGCACTTCGAGGATGAGTTCGTCGTGCACCTGCAGCAGCAGGCGGCTGGACAGCTTTTCGTCGTCCAGCCAGCGCTGTACCGCGATCATCGCCAGCTTGATGAGATCGGCTGCAGTGCCCTGCATCGGCGCGTTGATCGCGGCGCGCTCGGCGCCCTGACGCCGCTGGCCGTTCTTCGCGTTGATCTCGGGCAGGTACAGCCGGCGGCCGAACACGGTCTCGACGTAGCCCTGGCTTCGCGCGGCTTCGCGCGTGCGCTGCATGTAGTCGGCCACGCCGGGGTAGCGCGCGAAGTAGCGGTCGATGTAGGCCTGCGCGGCGGCGCGTTCCAGGTTGAGCTGGCTGGCCAGGCCGAACGCCGACATGCCGTAGATCAGACCGAAGTTGATGACCTTGGCCATGCGCCGCTGATCGTTGCTGACCTCGGCCAGCGGCACGCCGAACACTTCGGCGGCGGTCGCGGTGTGGATGTCGCGGTCCTCGGCAAACGCGGTCAGGAGGCCGGCGTCGTCCGACAGGTGCGCCATGATGCGCAGCTCGATCTGCGAATAGTCGGCCGAAACCAGCACGTGCCCGGGCGGCGCGATGAAGGCCTCGCGGATGCGGCGGCCCTCGGCGGTGCGCGCGGGAATGTTCTGCAGGTTGGGGTCGGAACTCGCCAGCCGCCCGGTCACCGCGGTGGCCTGCGAATAGCTGGTGTGCAGGCGCCCGGTGCGCGGGTGCACCATTTGCGGCAGCTTGTCGGTGTAGGTCGATTTCAGCTTGGCCATGCCGCGGTAATCGAGGATCGCCCGCGCAATCGGGTGGTCGAGCGCCAGCAGCGCCAGCGTCTCCTCGTCGGTGGACGGCGCGCCGCCCGGCGTCTTGCGGACGACCGGCAGGCCCTTTTGCGTAAAGAGAATGTCGCCGATCTGCTTGGGCGAACTCATGTTGAATGGCTGCCCGGCTTCCTGGTAGGCGCGCTGTTCCAGTTCCAGCATCTTCCTGCCGAGTTCGCCGCTTTGCACCGCCAGTAAATTCCGGTCGAGCAGCACGCCGGCGCGCTCCATGCGGAAAAGTATTTCGGCCACCGGCAGTTCGATCTGGCGGTACACGTAATCAAGCTTGTCGGACGCGGCAATCTGCGGCGCCAGCGCATCGCGCACGCGCAGGGTGACGTCGGCGTCTTCCGCCGCGTATTCGCTGGCGCGCTCGAGGTCGACCTGCTCGAAGCCGATGCGCGACGCGCCCTTGCCGGTGACGTCGTCGTAGCTGATCGTGGCCAGTCCCAGGTGGCGCGACGCCAGGTTGCCGAGCTCGTGCGACTGGTGGGCTTCGAGCACGTAGGACTGCAGCAGCGTATCGTCGATCACGCCGCCGAGCGCGATGCCGACGTTGGCAAAGACATGGCGGTCGTATTTCAGATGCTGGCCGATGATTTTGGGTTCGGGGTTCTCCAGCAGCGGCTTCAGCTTCGCCAGCGCGGCGGCGCGATCGAGCTGCGCGGGCGCGCCGGCATAGTGGTGCGCCAACGGCAGGTAGGCCGCTTCGCCGTGGGTAATGGCGAACGAAATGCCGACCAGCTCGGCCTGCATCGCATTGAGGCTGGTGGTTTCGGTGTCGAGCGCAAACGCCGGCGCCGCATTCAGTTTGGCGATCCAGGCGTCGAGCTGAGCGTCGCTGAGTATAGTGTCGTAATGGACGCGATGGTTGCCGCTGGCATCCTGTTCCGGCATCTCAGGGCTCGCCGTGGCAGCCGCATCGAGTTCGCGCAGCCAGCTGCGGAATTCGTAGCGCTCGAACAGCGAGCGCAGCGCATCGGCATCGCGCGGCTTCAGGACGAGGTCGTCGAAATCGAAGGGCAGCGCCACATCGCACTTGATGGTGAGCAGCACGCGCGCCTGCGGCAGCCAGTCCAGGGCGGCGCGCAGGTTGTCGCCGACCACGCCCTTGATTTCGTCGGCATGCGCCAGCAGGTTGTCGAGTGTGCCGTATTCGGCCAGCCATTTCACCGCGGTTTTCGGGCCGACCTTGGCGACGCCGGGCACGTTGTCGACGGCATCGCCGATCAGCGTGAGGTAGTCGAGGATGCGCTCGGGCGGCACGCCGAACTTGGCGGCGACACCGGCTTCGTCGAGCGTTTCCTCACTCATGGTGTTGACCAGGGTCACATGGTCGTCGACCAGTTGCGCCATGTCCTTGTCGCCGGTGGAGACGATGCTGCGGATGCCCTGCCTCGTGGCGTGCTGCACCAGGGTGCCGATGACGTCATCGGCCTCGACGCCGTCGATGACGACGAGCGGCCAGCCCTCGGCGCGGATCACTTCGTGCAGCGGCTCGATCTGGCAGCGCAGGTCGTCCGGCATGGGGGGGCGGTGCGCTTTGTAGTCGGGGTAGAGGTCGTCGCGAAAGGTCTTGCCCTTCGCGTCGAACACGCAGGCGATATAATCGGCCGCAAAGTCCTTCTGCAGGCGGCGCAGCATCGAAAGCACGCCCTTGATCGCATTGGTCGGCTCGCCCGCCGTGTTGCGCAGGTCGGGCAGTGCATGGAACGCGCGATACAGATAGGACGAGCCGTCCACCAATAGCAGGGTTTTTCTGGATTGATTTACACTGGATTCGTTCACGAGGCGCTCGAAAATGCACTTTGATAAATTGCCTGCCGCCGCCGATCCGGGGCGTACTGCCGAGATCGATTACTCGGCGCGCGAGTCGTGGCGGATGCTGGGGATTATGGCAGAGTTCGTCGAGGCGACCGAACGCCTGGCGTTCATCCGCCCGGCGGTATCGATCTTCGGCAGCGCCCGCACGCCGCCCGATCATGCCTATTACACGCTGACCGAAGAGATCGCGCGCAAGCTGTCCGACGCCGGCTTCTCGGTCATTTCGGGCGGCGGCCCCGGCATCATGGAAGCGGCCAACAAGGGCGCCTATTTCGGCAAATCGCCCAGCGTCGGCCTCAACATCCAGCTGCCGCACGAGCAGAGCGCCAACGCCTACCAGGACATCAGCCAGACCTTCCAGCACTTCTTCGCGCGCAAGGTCATGTTCGTCAAATTCGCCGCGGCCTATGTCGTCATGCCGGGCGGCTTCGGCACGCTGGACGAACTGTTCGAGGCGCTGACCCTGGTGCAGACCGGAAAAATCGCGCACATTCCCATCATCCTGGTGGGCTCGACCTTCTGGTCGGGACTGGCCGACTGGGTGAAGACCTCGCTGATCGGCGAAGGCATGATCTCGCCCGAGGACATCGATCTGATCCACATCATCGACACCCCCGAAGCGGTGGTCGACGCCATTTTCAGCCACTATGAAAAACGCGGCTTCATGCCGTCCCTGGCCGAACGCGAAATCCAGTTCAGCCTGTAATTCCAGCCCTATTCATCCCTGTCCGGAGCCTGCCATGCGTACCCCCGTCTTGCTGTTGACCCTGATGCTGAGCGGCATCGCCGTTGCCGCCGCTCCGACCGACCGTCCGCCCGAACTGAAACCGGCGCCCGACGGCGTACCGGGTCCGGACGACGCGCCGGCAGTGACGATCACGCCGAGCAGCCAGGGGCGCGTCGTCGAATACCGCGCCAACGGCCGGCTGTACATGCTGAAAGTCATTCCCAAGGTCGGCAAGCCGTATTACCTCATCGACCAGGACGGCACCGGGCAGTTTGCGCGGCGCGACACCCTCGGTTCCGGCGTGCAGCCGCCGATGTGGGTGATCAAGGAGTTCTGATTCTTCGCGTCTCGCTTCAAATGCGGGCCGGAATCGTCCTGCGCGTCGGTTAAAATCGGCCGCATGAATACCGCTTCCGATCAAGACATCCCGCGCAAGGTCGCGGCCAGCCAGGGTTTCCAGTGGGTGGCCGCAGGCTTTCGCCTGTATCGCAAAAATCCCCTGTTGCTGTCTGCCGCGTTCGGCGTGCTGTTCGGCGTGGTGATGGCGCTCGGCCTCATCCCCGTGGTGGGCGGCTCGCTGTCGGAGCTGGCGTCGCCGCTGATGGTGGCCGGCTTCATGGCCGCGTATCGCGCGCTCGACGACGGCATCGAACTCGAGCTGCCGCAGTTCCTGGCCGGGGTGCAGGGGCCCGCCATCCCCTTGATGGCCGTCGGCGCGGTGCAGCTGCTCGGCACCCTGTTGATCGGCCAGGTCATGCTCGGCATGGGATTCGACCCGCAGGCGCTGATGGCCGCGGCACAGACGCAGCAAGACCCGGCGGAAATGCAAGCGATCCTGAATCAGTCCATGCCGGCGTTGCTCACCGGGATGGCGCTGTTCACCCCGCTGATCATGGCGACCTGGTTCGCGCCCGCGCTGATCCTGTTCGGCGGCGCCCGTCCGGCCACCGCGCTGGGGGTGAGCCTCAGGGCCGTCGCCAAAAACTGGGCGGCGATGCTGGTGAACGGATTGGCGCTCGGCGCGGTGCTGATCCTCGCTGCGCTGGTGCCGCTTCTGCTGGGTCTGCTGGTCGCGATGCCTATCCTGTTCGGCTCGCTGTATGCGTCGTATCAGGCGATCTTCGCGGTGTGGGCGGACGAGCCCGCACCCAGTAAGGTCGTGTCGCTCTAGTCAGGCCGTCGACAGCTTGGCGTACGCCAGCGCCAGCCACTTGGTGCCGGCGTCGCGGAATTTCACCTGCACCCGCGCATCACTGCCGCGTCCCTCGAAATCGATGATGATTCCGGTGCCGAACTTGGCGTGGGCGACGCTCTGGCCCACGCGGTAACCGGTGTCGTTGCTGGTCTGCGTGCTGCGCGGCGCGGCTGCCGGCGCACTGAAACCACCTGAGGGATAGGCCGGCTCGCTGCGGCGGTTGAGGTGCATCAGCACCTGCTCCGGCAGCTCCTCCAGGAAGCGCGACGGCAGGCTGTAGCGGATCTGCCCGTGCAGCATGCGTGACTGCGCATGCGACAGATAGAGCCGCCGCCGCGCGCGGGTGATCGCCACGTACATCAGCCGCCGTTCCTCCTCCAGCCCATTCTCTTCATGCGCGCTCTGCTCGTGCGGGAACAGGCCTTCTTCCAGGCCGGTGATGAACACCGCGTGAAACTCCAGTCCCTTGGCGGCATGCACCGTCATCAGCTGCAGTGCGTCGTGGCCGGCGCCGGCCTGGTGCTCGCCTGCCTCCAGCGCGGCGTGGGCCAAAAAGGCATCCAGGGTGTTTTCCTCGGATTCCTCCGAGAACAGCGCCGCTGCGTTGACCAGTTCGTTGAGGTTCTCCAGCCGATCGGCGCCTTCCTTGTCGGCGCGGTAGTAGTCGGCCAGCCCCGAGGTTTCGATCACATGGTCGATCGCTTCCGCCAGCGGCAGGTCGCGCGTGGCCGCCTTGATGTCCTCGATCAGCCGGGCGAAACCGGCGACCTTGCCGCCGCCGGTGCAGGCTGCCTGCCACAGGCTCGCGCCCGAACGCGCGGCGGAATCGGCCAGCTGTTCCAGGCTGCGCGCGCCGATGCCGCGGGTGGGGAAATTCACCACGCGCAGGAAGGCGCCGTCGTCTTCCGGGTTGGTCAACAGGCGCAGGTAGGCCAGCGCATGCTTGATTTCCTGGCGCTCGAAAAAGCGCAGGCCGCCGTAGACCCGGTACGGCACGCCGGCCGAGAACAGCGCATGCTCCAGCACCCGCGACTGCGCATTGGAGCGATACAGGAGCGCCATGTCGGACAGGTTCACCCCCTCGCGGTTGAGTGCGCGCACCTCGTCGACCACGAAGCTCGCCTCGTCCTGATCGGAATAGGCGTCGAAAATGCGGATCGGCTCGCCTTCGCCTTCCGCCGTCCACAGGTTCTTGCCCAGGCGGTGCGCGTTCTGCGCGATCAGGGTGTTGGCAGCGGTGAGGATGTGGCCGTGGCTGCGGTAGTTCTGCTCCAGCTTGATCACGTTGCCGTGCGCGAACTCGCGCTCGAACTCGGCCATGTTGGCGGTGTTGGCGCCGCGGAAGGCGTAGATCGACTGGTCGTCGTCGCCGACCGCGAACAGCGCCGTGTGCGGGCCGGCGAACAGCTTCAGCCAGCGGTACTGCAGCGTGTTGGTGTCCTGGAATTCGTCGATCAGGATGTGGCGGAAGCGGTCCCGGTAATGCTGGCGCAGCGGCTCGTTGCGGTACAGGAGCTCATAGGAGCGCAGCAGCAGTTCGGGAAAATCCGCCACCCCTTCGCGCTGGCATTGCGCGTCGTAGGCCTCGTACAGCTCGGCCAGCCGCATCGAGTATTCGTCGAAGGCCTCGGCGTCGCGCGCGCGGCGCCCGGCCTCCTTGTGGCCGTTGATGAACCACTGCACTTTCTTCGGTTCGTATTTCTCGGTGTCGACGTTCATCGCCTTCATCAGCCGCTTGATCGCCGACAATTGGTCGGCACTGTCCAGGATCTGGAACGACTGCGGCAACCCCGACTCGCGGTAATGCGTGCGCAGCAGCCGGTTGGCCAGCCCATGGAAGGTGCCGACCCACATGCCGCGCGTGTTGATCGGCAGCATCGCCGAAATGCGCGTGAGCATTTCCTTGGCCGCCTTGTTGGTGAAAGTCACCGCGAGAATGCCGTGCGGCGACACCTGGCCGGTCTGGATCAGCCATACGATGCGCGTGGTCAGCACGCGCGTCTTGCCCGAGCCCGCCCCGGCCAGAATCAGCGCCGATTCGTGCGGCAGCGTCACGGCGGCGCGCTGTTCGGGGTTGAGGTTCTCCAGCAGATGGGCGGACATACGGGGGTAAAATCGGGCGGTCAATTGCGAATTATAAAGGGCTCCCCATGGTGAAAATCCTGTTTTTCGGCGACCTGGTCGAAACCCTTGGCATGGCCTCGGACGAAATCGCCCTGCCGCCCGACGTGACCGACGTCGAGCGCTTGCTGTTCGTATTGTCCAAACGCGGCGAAATGTGGAAGAAGATGCTGCTCGGCAATCCCAAGCTCAACATCACCATCAACAAGCAGTTCGTGGAGAAATCCGCGCCCGTCCGGGACGGCGACGAAATTGCGCTGGTAGGGTTCGCGGTCATCTGAAGCGACGCAGGCCAGACCGGCTATGATGCGGCTTCAGGGAAGCTGAAAACAACACCATGAAGCCGGAAAGTCCTGCATCAACGACTCAGGCGTCGCCGTCGCCGGCTGGCAGCGACGGCCCTCCGCCCACCGGCCGCCCAGGCCGTTCGCTGATGGCGGGCGGCCTCGCCTTTCTTGTTGCTGCCGTCCTCTCGGGCGTGATCGTCTGGCAACTCGAGGCGCATGCCGTTCATGGCGAACGGGAACGGGTTGCGCGGGTGGCGGCCGACCATGGCCACGTGATCGAGCACACCATCGAACATGCGCTCGCCGCGACCCATGCGCTGGCGGCCCTGGTGCGCCAAGGCAACGGCAGGGTTCCCGACTTTGAGTCCGTCGCCGCGGGCATGTTGCCCTTGTACCCGGGCGCGTCTGCGCTGGCGCTGGCGCCCGGCGGCGTGGTCCGCAACATGGCGCCCCTGTCCGGCAACGAGCAGGCCATCGGGCTGGATCTGTTGGCCGCCCCGACACAACGCAAGGAGGCCCTGCGCGCGCGCGACAGCGGCAGGCTGACCCTGGCCGGGCCGTTCGAACTGGCGATGGGGGGGACGGGCGTGGTCGGACGCCTGCCGGTGTTTCTGGAAGACGGCAAGGGCAAGGCCTCGTTCTGGGGCTTCACCATCGTCGTGATGCGCCTGCCCGGCGGGCTGGATCTGGCCCATCTGTCCGGCCTGGACAAACAGGGCCTGGCTTACGAGCTTTGGCGCATCCACCCGGACAGCGGACAAAAACAGATCATCGCCCGCGCTTCGCCCGCTTTTCTGGACGACCCGGTTGAACAGGCCCTGCAGATCCCCAACGCAAGCTGGACCCTGAGCGTGGCGCCGGCCAGGGGCTGGGGCCACCCGCTCGGGTTTGCGGCCAAGGCGGCGCTGGCGCTGCTTTTCAGCCTGATGCTGGGCTATCTGGTCAGATTTTTTGTCGACTTGAGGACGC
The DNA here is from genome assembly GCA_018820765.1 of Gammaproteobacteria bacterium. Lineage (GTDB taxonomy): Bacteria > Pseudomonadota > Gammaproteobacteria > Burkholderiales > Thiobacillaceae > Thiobacillus. The sequence goes on along the minus strand of JAHJNN010000012.1, from coordinate 249,764 downwards.
ACAAGCAGCAGCTCGAGGCGCGCGTCGCCCAGCGCACCGCCGAAATCCTGCTGGCGCAGCGCAGGCTGCGCGCCACGCTCGACGCCATCCCCGACCTGGTCTGGCTGAAGGATGCGGATGGCGTCTTCCTGAGTTGCAACCCGATGTTCGAACGGCTCTATGGCGCCCGCGAGGCCGACATCGTCGGCAAGACCGACTACGATTTCGTCGATCGGGAACAGGCAGATTTTTTCCGCGAGCACGACCGCCAGGCCATGGCGGCCGGCAGGCCCAGCATCAACGAAGAATGGCTGAACTTCGCCGACGACGGCAGCCGCGGGCTGTTCGAGACGATCAAGACGCCGATCCTCGACGAGGACGGCAAGCCCGTCGGCGTGCTGGGCGTCGCCCGCGACATCACCGCGCGGGTGCAGGCGCAGCGCGAGCTGCTGGAATCCCAGCAGCGGACGCAGCAGTACCTGAACATCGTCGGCGTGATGCTGATCGCGCTGGATGCGGAAGGCCGGGTGCAGCTCGTCAACCGCAAGGGCTGCGAAATTCTGGGTGTGCCGGAGGCGGACATCCTCGGCAAGGACTGGTTCCAGTTCTTCCTGCCCGAACGCCTCCGCAAGGACGTCAGGGAAACCTTTTTCCAGTTGCTGCAAGGCGGCCAGGGCGAGCTCGCCGAGTATGCGGAAAACCCGGTATTGACCCAGCGCGGCGAGGAACGCATGGTGGCCTGGCACAACGCGCTGCTGCGGGACGAGGCGGGCAGGGCCATCGGCGTGCTGGCGTCGGGCGAGGATATTACCGAGCGCAAGCTGGCCGAACAGGCCTTGCGCGATTCGCGCGAGAGCCTGCGCCTGCTGCTCGATTCGATGGCCGAAGCGGCCTATGGGGTGGACTTCGACGGCAACTGCACCTTCGTCAACCGGGCCTTCCTGAAGATGCTGGGCTACGAGGACGAGCGCGAGGTGCTGGACAAGCGCATCCATGCGCTGATCCACCATGCGCGCGCCGACGGCAGTCCCTATCCGGAAAGCGAATGTCACATGCACCACGCCTACCGCTTCAACCAGGCGGTCAACGTGACCGACGAGGTGTTCTGGCGCAAGGACGGCGTCGCGATCCCGGTCGAATACTGGTCCAACCCCATCGTCACCGACGGCGTGGTGGTGGGGGCGATCGCGACCTTCGTCGACATCACCGGGCGCAAGCGGGCCAAGGCGCAGCTCGAACTCGCCGCCACCGTGTTCGAACAGAGCGGCGAGGGCATCCTCATTACCGATGCCGAGCACAAGATCATCCTGGTCAATCAGGCGTTCACTGCCATCACCGGCTACAGCGAATCCGACGCGCTGGGCCATGAACCCCACATGCTGTCTTCCGGGCGCCACGATCGGGCGTTCTACCGCGCGATGTGGGAAGCCATCACCACGCAGGGCCGCTGGCAGGGCGAGATATGGAACCGCCGCAAGGACGGCAGCCTGTACCAGGAGTCGCTCTCCATCATCCGGGTGCTCGATGCGAAGGGCGAGGTGGCCCACTACATCGGCATTTCAAGCGACATCACCCAGCACAAGGAAGCCCTGGCGCGCATCCAGCAGTTGGCGCACTACGACCCGCTCACCGGGCTGCCGAACCGGGCCTTGCTTCGCGAGCGCATCCGCCACGATCTCAGTACCGCCCAGCGCAAGGACGCGCAGCTGGCCGTCCTGTTCGTCGATCTCGATCATTTCAAGAACGTCAACGACACGCTGGGGCACCGCATCGGCGACGAATTGCTGGTGGCGATCGCCGGCCGCCTGAAAGCCGCCGTGCGCGAAGTGGACACGGTGTCGCGCCAGGGCGGCGACGAATTCATCCTGATCCTGCCCGACACCGACGCCGACGGGGCGGTGCGGGTGGCCGCAAAACTGCTGGAGGCGGTTTCGCAGCCGTGCCAGGTCGAGAGCTTCGAGCTGACCGTGACGCTCTCCATCGGCATTGCGATGTATCCCGCGGATGGCCACGATTTCGAGACGCTCTCCCGCTGCGCCGACGCCGCCATGTACCGGGCCAAGCACGACGGCCGCAACACCTACCGCTTTTTCACCACGGAGATGCAGGCGCGTTCGGCGCACAGCCTGCAAATGGAAAATGCCCTGCGCCGTGCGCTGGAACGCAAGCAGCTGCTGTTGCACTACCAACCCCAGATCTCGCTTCGCGAAGGCGGCATCGTCGGCGTGGAAGCGCTGCTGCGCTGGCAGCATCCGGAGCTCGGCATGATCGCGCCGGCCGATTTCATTCCCATCGCCGAGGAAAGCGGCCAGATCCTGCCGATCGGGGAATGGGTGCTGCGCAGTGCGGTGAAACAGCTGAAGACGTGGATGGACGCCGGCCTTGCGCCGATGACCATGGCGGTCAACCTGTCGGCGGTGCAGTTCCGCCACCCGCATCTTCCGGAACTGTTGGCGCAGATTCTCGACGAAGCGAAGCTGGCGCCGCATTGCCTGGAACTGGAGCTGACCGAAAGCGTCGCCATGGACGATGCCCCCGCCGCCATCGCCGTCATGGACCGCCTGCATGCGCGCGGCATCCGCATGTCGATCGACGACTTCGGCACCGGCTATTCCTCGTTGAGCTACCTCAAGCGCTTCAAGGTCCACCGGCTCAAGATCGACCAGTCCTTCGTGCGCGACATCGGCGAAGACCCGGAGGACCGGGCCATCGTCAGTGCCATCATTCGCCTGGCGGACAGCCTGGGCCTGCAAACCATCGCCGAAGGCGTCGAAACCGAAGGGCAGCTGACGTTCCTGTGCGAACAGGGATGCAAGGAAGTGCAGGGGTATTACTTCAGCAAACCGCTGCCGGCCGATCAGTTCGAGGCGTTCGTGCGGGCGCAGTATCCCGCCGCCTGGCCGGCGCGCTGATTGTCCGGTTGAAACGAAAACGGAGCCGTTTCGGCTCCGTTTTCGTTTGCAGCAGCAAGTCCGCTTATTTGTTCTTGTTCGCGATCATGTCCTGGATCAGCGGCGCCAGGATCAGTTCCATGGCGAAGCCCATCTTGGCGCCCGGCACCACGATGGTGTTGCGGCGCGACATGAAGGAGTTCTGGATCATGTTCAGCAGGTAGGGGAAGTCGACACCGTCCGGATTGCGGAAGCGGATCACGATGAAGCTTTCATCCGGCGTCGGGATGTCGCGCGTGATGAAGGGGTTGGAGGTGTCGACGGTGGACACGCGCTGGAAGTTGATGTCGGTGCGCGAGAACTGCGGGGTGATGTAGTTCACGTAGTCCGGCATGCGGCGCAGGATGGTGTCGACGATCACGTCGGCCGAATAGCCGCGCTCGGCGCCGTCGCGATGGATTTTCTGGATCCACTCGAGGTTGACGATGGGCACCACGCCGATGCCGAGGTCGACGTGCTTCGAGACGTCGACGTCGTCGGTCTTCACCAGGCCGTGCAGGCCTTCGTAAAACAGCACGTCGGAACCGCCGGGCACGTCTTCCCACGGGGTGAATTCACCCGGGTTGAGGCTGGTGTTGAGGCGCTTGTTGTGTTCGGCGGCTTCTTCGTCGCTGTGGATGTAGTAGCGCTTCTTGCCGCTGCCGGTCTTGCCGTAGGTCTCGAACAGCTCGGCCAGCTTGTCGAAGCGGTTGGCGGCAGGGCCGAAGTGGCTGAACGACATGTTGCCTTCGGCTTCGGCCTTTCTCACCGCTTCCTTGAATTCGACGCGTGACAGTCCGTGGAAGCTGTCGCCTTCGATCACGGCGGCGTTGATCTTTTCGCGGAAGAAAATGTGCTCGAACGCGCGCTTGACGGTGGTGGTGCCGGCGCCGGACGAACCCGTGACCGCGATGACGGGATGCTTCTTGGACATGTGGACTCCCTGAAGGATGGGTAATAATTAAGCGAAACCGCCGCATTTTACCCGTGCAGGAAGGGGCTGTCACCCGGCACGAAAGTCCAACCGGCCGGCCTCACATGGCGAATTCCAGCCGTTCTTCGACGGTTTGCAGGGCCGCCGCGGCGCACGCCTTGTCCTTGTCGCCGCCGGGCGCGCCGGAGACGCCGACCGCGCCGATCAGGCTGCCGGCGGCGCGGATCGGCAGTGCGCCGTCCATCACGATGAGGCCGTCGATGTGGTTGAGCTCGGGCCGGATGTCGCCGCGCGCGGCGCGAAATTCGCCGGAGTCGCTGCCCGACATGATGCTCATCCCGGCCTTGCGCTCGGCGATTTCCAGGGTATGGCGCGCGGCCAGCGTGTCGCGCAGCGCGGCCTGCACGTTGCCGGCGCGGTCGAGTACCACCGCGGAGACGTTATAGCCGGCTTTGCGGCAGGCCTCGACCGAGGCCATGGCGATGTCGCGCGCCAGTTCCAGGCCGATCTGCTTGACCGGCAGCACGTCGGTCTGGGCGTAGGCGGGCAGGGATGCGGCAAGCAGGGTGAGCGGCAGCAGCGTTTTCATGGAATCTCCTCTGTGTCGTTGGCAGCGCGCCGACCGGGCAGCCCGGCAGGGCGGGCGGGTATAATCGCCGCCTTGATTCTAAGCGGTTGCTGCAATGCAAGAAAAATACCTTCCCTCGGAAATCGAACGCGCCGCGCAGGCGCAGTGGGCGGCCAGCCAGACCTACCGTGCCCGCGACGACTCCGACCGTCCCCAATACTATTGCCTGTCGATGTTCCCCTACCCCTCGGGCAAGCTGCACATGGGGCACGTGCGCAACTACACCATCGGCGACGTCCTGGCGCGCTACCACGCCATGCGCGGCTTCAACGTGATGCAGCCGATGGGCTGGGACGCCTTCGGCCTGCCGGCCGAAAACGCCGCGATCGCCAACAACGTGCCGCCCGCCGCCTGGACCTACGCCAACATCGACCACATGCGCACCCAGCTGCAAGCGCTGGGCTTCGCCATCGACTGGTCGCGCGAGCTGGCCACCTGCAAGCCGGACTACTACCGCTGGGAGCAGTGGCTGTTCACGCGGCTGTTCGAAAAGGGCGTGATCTACAAGAAGATGGCGACGGTGAACTGGGACCCGGTCGACCAGACCGTGCTGGCCAACGAACAAGTGATCGATGGGCGCGGCTGGCGTTCCGGCGCGCTGGTCGAGAAGCGCGACATCCCGATGTATTTCTTTCGCATCACCCAGTACGCCGATGAACTTTTGAGCGGCCTCGACAGCCTGCCGGGCTGGCCCGAGCGGGTGAAGACCATGCAGGCCAACTGGATCGGAAAAAGCGTCGGCGTGCGCTTCGCCTTCCCGTACCAACTTCCTTCCCCCTCTCCCCTGGAGGGAGAGGGCCGGGGAGAGGGGGGCGAAATTGAAAACGGTCAGCTGTGGGTGTTCACCACCCGCGCCGACACCATCATGGGCGTGACCTTCTGCGCCGTGGCCGCCGAGCATCCGCTCGCCACCCGCGCGGCTGAAAGCAATCCCGCGCTTGCCGCCTTCATCGCCGAATGCAAGCAGGGCAGCGTGGCCGAAGCCGACATGGCGACGATGGAAAAGAAGGGCATGGACACCGGCCTCACCGTCACCCATCCGCTCACCGGAGAATCGGTGCCGGTGTGGGTCGGCAACTACGTGCTGATGAGCTACGGCGAAGGCGCGGTGATGGCGGTGCCGGCGCACGACGAGCGCGATTTCGGCTTTGCGCAGAAATACGGTCTGCCGATCAAGCAGGTGATCGGCGTCGAGAATGAAACCTTCTCGCTCGACGCCTGGCAGGAATGGTACGGCGACAAGACGCGCGGCCGCTGCGTGAACTCCGGCAAGTACGACGGCCTCGACTACGCGGCCGCGGTGGACGCCATCGCCACCGACCTCGCTGCGTTGGGCTTGGGCGAGAAGAAGACCCAGTTCCGGCTGCGCGACTGGGGCATTTCACGCCAGCGCTACTGGGGCTGCCCTATTCCCATCATCCATTGCGACGCCTGCGGCGACGTGCCGGTGCCGGCTGATCAGCTGCCGGTGGTGCTGCCGGAGGACGTTGTGCCGGACGGGTCCGGCAACCCGCTCAACAAGCGCGCCGACTTCGTCAACTGCGCCTGCCCCAAATGCGGCGGTGCAGCGCGGCGCGAGACCGACACCATGGACACCTTCGTCGAGTCGTCGTGGTACTACGCGCGCTACGCCTGTCCCGACTACGACGGCGGCATGCTCGACCAACGTGCCAACCAGTGGCTGCCGGTCGACCAGTACATCGGCGGCATCGAGCACGCGATTTTGCACCTTTTGTACGCGCGCTTCTTCCACAAGCTGATGCGCGACGAAGGTCTGGTGGCGAGCGACGAGCCGTTCGCCAACCTGCTGACGCAGGGCATGGTGATCGCCGACACCTATTACCGCGAAACGCCCGACGGCAAGAAGACCTGGTTCAACCCGGCCGACGTCGAGCTGCGCGACGGCAACGCATTCCTGAAATCCGACGGCCAGCCGGTGATCGTCGGCGGCACCGAGAAGATGGCGAAGTCGAAGAACAACGGCGTCGACCCGCAGGCGCTGATCGACCAGTACGGCGCCGACACCGCGCGCCTGTTCACCATGTTCGCCGCGCCGCCGGAGCAGAGCCTGGAATGGTCGGACGCCGGCGTCGAGGGCGCGCATCGTTTCCTGAAAAGGCTTTGGAAGCTGGCCTACGAGCATGTGCAGGGTGGCGCGGTCGCTGCCTACGCCGGCGGCGAACTGCCGGACGCGCCGAAAACCCTGCGCCGTCAGCTGCATCAGACCATCCAGAAGGTCAGCGACGATATCGAGCGCCGCAAGCAGTTCAACACCGCGATTGCGGCAGTGATGGAGCTGATGAATGCGCTGGCGAAGCTGGAGGGCGACGATGTCACGACACGCAGCGTCCGGCAGGAAGTACTGGAAGCGGCGGTGGCCATGCTCGCCCCCATCGTGCCGCACATCGCCGAGGCGCTCTACGCCGAACTCAAGCCGGGCACCGTGATGACCTGGCCGGCGGTGGACGAAGCCGCGCTGGTGCAGGACGAGATCGAGCTGATGCTGCAGGTCAACGGCAAGCTGCGCGGGCAGATCCGGGTGGCGGCGCAGGCCGACAAGGCCGCGATCGAGGCGGCCGCGCTGGCGAGCGACGCCGCGCAGAAATACCTGGAAGGCAAACCGCCGAAAAAAGTGGTGGTGGTGCCCGGGCGTTTGGTTAATATCGTCGTATGAACCGTCGACGCTTCCTTGCTCTTGTGCCCGCAGCGCTGGCTTCGGGATGCGGCTTCCAGCTGCGCCGGCTGGAGGGCATTCCCTTCGCCAGCCTGTATGTGGACGCGCCGCCCGGCAGCGCGGTGGCGCAGCGCATCCGCAACCTCTTGGTCTCGAACAAGAACACCCGCCTGGCCGCGAGCGCAGGCGAAGCCGAGGCCGTGCTGAAACTCGCCCCGGAAGGCCGCAGCAAGGCCATTCTCTCGCTGTCCGGTGCCGGGCGCGTCACCGAATACCGGCTGGGCCTTCATCTCAGCTACAGCGTCAGCAGCCGCGACGGGCGCATTCTGGCGGAGCCGGAGACGATCGAGCTGAACCGTGACATGACCTATGACGATGCGCTGCTGCTGGCCAAGGGCGCGGAAGAGCAACTGTTGTATCGCGACATGGAAGACAACGCGGCGCGGCGGATCGTGCGCCGCCTGCAAAGCGTCAAACCCGGCAACAACACTTGAACATTTCCGCCGACCGTCTGCCCGACCAGCTTGCGCGCGGCCTCGCTCCGCTCTACGTGGTGGTGGGCGACGAACCGCTGGCGGCACAGGAGGCGGCCGACGCCATCCGTGCGGCGGCGCGCGCGGCGGGGCATAGCGAACGCAATGTCTACACCGTGCAGGGCCGCTACAACTGGCAGGGTATTTTCGCCAGCGGCGACAATTTCTCGCTGTTTGCCGAACGCCGCCTGACCGAAATCCGTATTCCGTCCGGCAAGCCCGGCGTCGACGGCGCCAAGGCGCTGGAAACTTATGCCGCCAGGCTGCCGGCCGACACGCTCACCCTCATCAGCCTGCCGGGGCTGGAGTGGAAAACCATGCAGAGCCGCTGGTTCGCAGCGCTCGCGCAGGCCGGCGTGGTGGTCGAGGCGAAATCCGTCGACCGCGCTGCGCTGCCCAGCTGGATCGACCGCCGGTTGGCGAAGCAGGGCCTGCGAGCCGACCGCGCCGCGCTGGAATTTCTGGCCGACCAGGTCGAGGGAAATTTATTGGCCGCGCAGCAGGAAATCGACAAGCTCGCGCTGCTGCTGCCGCCGGGAACTGTCACCCTGGCCGATATCGAACAGGCCGTGGTCGACGTCAGCCGGCTGGAAGCCGATGCGCTGCAGGACGCGCTGTATGCGGGCGATGGCGCCCGTTTCGCGCACATCGTGGCCGATCTGCGCGACAGCGGCGAAGCGGTGCCGGCCATCCTGTGGCAGGTGACGTCGGCGGTGGGGCTGCTGCTCAGGCTAAAATTGGCCGTGACCCAGGGCGAAAGCCTGCCCGGCGCGATGCGCACGCTGTGGGGGCGCGACAAGCAGCGCGCGCCGCAGATCGAGCGGGCGCTGAAACGACTGAGCCTGACGCAGGTCGAAACAGCATTGGCCGACCTGGCGCTGATCGACCGCCAGGCCAAGGGGCTGGAGCGCGTGGGCGATCCCTGGGATACCCTGCTGCGCATGGGCATGACGCTGGCCGAATTGCCAGGCAATGGAAAAAGATATGGACGTTAAAAGCTACATGCAGACGGTGGGCAAGCAGGCGCGCGAAGCCTCGCGCGCGATTGCCCGCGCCGATACCAACCAGAAGAACCGCGCGTTGCTGGCGATGGCCGCGGCAATCCGGCGCGATGCCGCCAAGCTGCTGGAAGCCAATGCACGCGACATGGACCACGCGCGCGCCGCGGGCTACGACACGGCGCTGCTCGACCGCCTGCAGCTCACCGACAAGACGGTGGCCGCCATGGCCGAAGGCCTGGAACAGATCGCCGCGCTGCCGGATCCGGTCGGCGAGATCGACGGCCTCAAATACCGTCCCTCCGGCATCCAGGTCGGCAAGATGCGGGTGCCGCTCGGCGTCATCGGCATCATCTACGAAGCGCGTCCCAATGTGACGGCGGACGCTGCCGGGCTGTGCTTGAAGTCCGGCAATGCCGCGATCCTGCGCGGCGGCTCCGAGGCGCTGCATTCGAACCAGGCCATTGCCGCCTGCGTGCGCGAAGGGCTGGAAGTCGCCGGGCTGCCCGCCACGGTGGTGCAGGTGGTCGAGACCACCGACCGCGCCGCGGTGGGCGAACTCATCACCATGAAGGACTACGTCGACGTCATTGTGCCGCGCGGCGGCAAGGGCCTGATCGAGCGCATCACCGGCGAGGCGCGGGTGCCGGTGATCAAGCATCTGCACGGCAACTGCCATGTGTATGTGGACGACCGTGCCGACCTGGCGAAGGCGCTGAAGATCGTCGAGAACGCCAAGACCCAGCGCTACGGCACCTGCAACACCACCGAGTCGCTGCTGGTGGCGCGCGGCGTCGCCGCTGCCGCACTGCCGGAGATTGGCAGGATGCTCGCCGGCAAGGGTGTGGAAATGCGCTGTTGTCCGGAGTCGCTGGCGATCCTCAAAGGCGCCGGAATCGCCGCCGACAAGTTGAAGGCCGCGGTGGAATCCGACTGGACCGAGGAATATCTCGGTCCCATCATCGCAGTCAAGGTGGTCGACGATATCGACGCCGCGATGACCCACATCAACACCCACGGTTCGCAGCACACCGACGCCATCGTCACCGATGACTACGGCCGTGCGCGGCGCTTCCTGCGCGAGGTCGATTCGGCTAGCGTGGTGGTCAACGCCTCGACCCGCTTTGCCGACGGTTTCGAATACGGGCTGGGCGCCGAGATCGGCATTTCCACCGACAAGATCCACGCGCGCGGCCCGGTCGGGCTGGAAGGCCTGACCAGCCAGAAGTGGGTGGTGCTGGGGGATGGCCACGTGCGCGGCTAATCGATGCAAGCCATCGGCATCTTCGGCGGCACCTTCGACCCCATACACTTCGGCCATCTGCGGCTGGCCGAGGAAATGGCCGAAGGGCTTGGCCTGGGCCGGGTGCTGTTCATCCCCGCCGGACAGCCGCCGCACCGCGGGGCACCGCGCACTGCGGCGTCCCACCGGCTGGAGATGGTGCGCCGCGCGATTTCCGGCAATCCGCGTTTCGACGCGGATGCGCGTGAGGTCGAGCGCCCCCGTCCGAGCTACACGGTCGATACGCTGACCGCGCTGCGCGCCGAGCTGGGCAACGACCAGCCGCTGTGGCTGCTGCTGGGGGCGGATGCGTTTCTGGAACTGCCGACCTGGCACGAATGGCGGCGGCTGTTCGACCTGGCGAATATTGCGGTGGCCGCGCGGCCCGGTGCGCAGCAGTCCGACGCCATGCCGGATCCGCTGAAAAGCGAAGTATTGCAACGCCAGGTGGCCGACGGTTCGGCCGCCGGCCCGGCGGGATCGGTGCTGTGGCGCGCGACGACGCCGCTGGACATATCGGCCACCGTCATCCGCGACACCCTGGCACGGCACGGCAGCGCACGTTATCTGCTGCCCGACGCCGTGCTCGACTACATTCACGAACATCAACTGTATACACACTATGAACATTGAAGCCAAAACCAAACTGATCGTCGACGCCCTCGAAGACGTCAAGGCGCAAGACATCACCGTGCTCGATACCGGCAAGCTCACCTCGCTGTTCGAGCGCATGGTGATCGCCAGCGGCACCTCCAACCGCCAGACGCGCGCGCTCGCCGACAATGTGCGCGTCAAGATGAAGGAGGCGGGCGCCTACGTGGGCAACACGGAAGGCGAGGACACCGGCGACTGGGTGCTGCTCGACCTCGGCGACGTGATCGTCCACGTGATGCTGCCGGCCGTACGTGCCCATTACAATCTGGAAGAACTGTGGGGTGCGGGCGAGGCGGCGCGCGCCCGGCATATACAAGCAGACCATTGAAGCTGCACCTGATCGCCGTTGGCCACAAGATGCCGGGCTGGATCACGACGGGCTACGACGACTATGCGCGCCGGATGCCGCCCGACCTGCCGCTGCTGCTGACCGAGATCAAGCCGGGGCATCGCGTGGCCGGGGAAGACGGTGCGCGGGCGCGGCAACTGGAAGCCGAGCGCATCCTCGCCGCGCTGCCCGCAGGCAGCGTGCCGGTGGTGCTCGACGAACGCGGTACGCAGGCAACCACGCGCGAACTGGCATCATGGCTGCAGAGCTGGATGGCCGAGGGGGTGTCGCCGGCCTTTGTCATCGGCGGGGCGGACGGGCTGGACGACAGCGTCAAGGCGCGCGCCGGCAAGCTCCTGGGCCTGTCGAAGCTGACCCTGCCGCACGCGCTGGCGCGGGTGATGCTGGCCGAGCAGCTGTATCGTTCCGTCTGTATTATCAAGGGGCATCCCTACCATCGGGATTGAGGGGCATCACGAGAACATGCTGGTTGATAAACGCATCTACCTGGCTTCGCAATCTCCGCGCCGGCGCGAACTGCTGAAGCAGATCGGAATCGCCTTCGACGTGCTGCCGCTGCGGGGCGTCGTCGGCCGCATCGACGTCATCGAAATTCCTCATGCCGGCGAGCCTGCGCCCGATTTCGCGCAACGCATGGCGATCGAAAAGGCCGCCAGCGGCTGGCGTGCCGTGGAAATGCGCCGCCTGCTGCGCTTTCCGGTGCTGGGGGCAGATACGGTGGTCGAGCTGGAGGGCACCATCCTCGGCAAGCCGGCCGACCGAGAGGACGCTGCCGCCATGCTGGCGCGCCTGTCCGGGCGCCTGCATCAGGTGCACACCGCTGTGGCCGTGCAGCATGAAGACCGCGTGGAAATGCGGCTGTCGTCCAGCCAGGTCCGGATGGCCACGCTCGATGCCGCCGCCATCGCGCGCTACCTGGAATGCGGCGAATATCTCGGCAAGGCCGGCGCCTACGCCATCCAGGGGCGCGCCGGCGCCTTCGTCGAGCACATCGACGGCAGCTACAGCGGCATCATGGGCTTGCCGTTATATGACACTGCCGTCTTACTGAGATCCTTCGGCCTGACAGTCTGAGCGCTGCCGGCCACCCCACCATGAGCGAAGAAATTCTCGTCAACGTCACCCCGCAGGAAACGCGCGTTGCCGTGCTGCACCTGGGCGCGGTGCAGGAACTGCACATCGAACGCGCGCAATGCCGCGGACTGGTCAGCAACATCTACATGGGGCGCGTGGTGCGCGTGCTGCCCGGCATGCAGTCGGCCTTCATCGACATCGGGCTGGAGCGCGCCGCCTTCCTCCACGTGGCCGACATCTGGGAAGAACGCCACGGCAGCGAGCCCGAGCGCGCCATCGAGCATGTCCTGCACGAAGGCCAGAGCCTGATGGTGCAGGTGATCAAGGACCCGATCGGCACCAAGGGCGCGCGGCTGTCCACCCAGATCAGCTTCGCCGGACGCTACCTGGTGTATCTGCCGCAGGAATCGCATATCGGCATCTCGCAGAAAATCGAAGGCGAGGAAGAGCGCGAACTGCTGCGCCAGAAACTGCACCGGCTGATGCCGGAAGACGCCACTGGCGGCTTCATCGTGCGCACCATGGCGGAAACCGCGGAAGACGCCGAAATGCAGGCCGACATCGACTACCTGCGTCGGTTGTGGAGCAGCATCCAGTCGCGCGGCAACTGCGCGGTGCCGTGCCTGCTGTACCAGGACCTCGACCTGTCGCTGCGCGTGCTGCGCGACTTCGTCAATCGCGACACCAGCCGCATCCTGATCGACTCGCGCGAGACCTATCAGCGCATGGCCGAGTTCGCGCAGAACTACACCCATGCCGTGCTCGACAAGCTGCAGCACTACGGCGCCGACCGGCCGCTGTTCGACCTGCATGCCATCGAGGACGAAATCGCCAAGGCGCTGGGGCGGCGCGTCGACCTCAAATCCGGCGGCTACCTCATCATCGACCAGACCGAGGCGCTGACCACGGTCGACGTCAACACCGGCGGCTTCGTCGGCGCGCGCAATTTCGACGACACCATCTTCAAGACCAACCTCGAAGCCGCGCAGGCCATCGCGCGCCAACTGCGCCTGAGGAATCTGGGCGGCATCATCATCATCGACTTCATCGACATGGACAACGCCGAGCACCAGGAAGCGGTGCTCACCGAACTGAAGAAGGCGCTGGCGCGCGATCCCACCCGCACCACCGTCAGCGGCTTCTCCGCGCTGGGGTTGGTGGAAATGACGCGCAAACGCACCCGCGAATCGCTGGCGCACGTGCTGTGCGAACCGTGTCCCACCTGCGCCGGGCGCGGCGAGATCAAGACCGCGCAGACCGTGTGCTACGACGTGCTGCGCGAAATTCTGCGCGAAGTACGCCAGTTCGACGCGCGCGAATACCGCATCGTCGCTGCGCAAAGCGTGATCGACCTGTTCCTCGACGAGGAATCTGGCAGCCTCGCCCAGTTGATCGATTTCATCGGCAAGCCGGTGTCGCTGCAGGTCGAGACCACCTACCCGCAGGAGCAGTACGACATCATCCTGCTGTGAGGCGTGAGGCGTGAGGCGTGAGGCGTGAGGCGTGAGGCGTGAGGCGTGAGGCATCCTCCCCTCCCCCGCAAGCGGGGGAGGGGCCAGGGGAGAGGGGCTTTGAATCGCAGTTCGCGCAACCTGTTTGCATTGATATGAAATCCCGTGCCCCCACCTATTGGCGAACCGCCTGCGCCGAACTCGCCGCCGCCGACCCGGTGATGGCTGCGCTCATCGCGCGTTATCCCGACGCCATCCTCGCCAACCGCGGCGATCCATTCCAGACCCTCGCACGCGCCATCGTCGGCCAGCAGATCTCGGTCAAGGCGGCAGACAGCGTGTGGGCGCGCTTCGCCGGCTACGCGCAGACCGTCAGCCCCGAACACATCGCCACGCTGGAGCTGGACGCGCTTGCCGCCTGCGGTCTGTCGCGCCGCAAGGCCGAATACCTCGTCGACCTCGCTGGCCATTTCGTCGATGGCCGCGTCGAACCGGCGCGTTGGAAAAAAATGGAAGACGAAGCCGTCATCGCCGAACTCGTCGACGTGCGCGGAATCGGCCGCTGGACTGCCGAGATGTTTTTGATCTTCAGCCTGCGCCGTCCCGATATCTGGCCGGTCGACGACATCGGCCTGCAGAAGGCCGTCGCCCTGCATTACCTCGAAGGCGCGCGGCCTACGCCCAAAACGCTGCGCCAGCATGGTGAACGTCACGCCCCCTGGCGCACCGTCGCCACCTGGTATCTGTGGCGCAGCTTGGATCCGGCGGTGGTGCAGTATTGATCGTGGCTTTCAGCAGCGGGGATCAGGCGCACATCTCTTGGCGACCGGTGATGTGGATTTAGCATATGGGACGTATTGTTTTACTTGATTCTCAGAAAAATCTGCCTGTGGGTTTCTCCAGACCACTTGTGGATGTGCTTGGAGCGCTTGGGTGGCAAGTCTGCCTCGCGCAAGAGGAGAGCGATCTTGTAGCCGGCGATACTTTGCTGGTGCTGGGGCTGGCAAATTGGGCCCTCGCCAGCAGGCCTTTCCTGATGAGGGCGGGTGAACTGGGGGTGAAACGGATTCTCTGGAGTTGTGAACCATTGCTTCCTCCGGACCTTCCGCAATCCCGGCTGCAAGACTGGTTCTTACAAGCGCACGCCTTGGACTATTCTCGCCGTCCACGGTGGATGCAAAGGGTCTTTGACCGTATTGCATACTGTGGCTTTACGATCCAGAGCTGGAGTCTTCCATGGAATAGGGAACGTAAATTTCCTGTGCGCCAGTTTTCTTATGCCGCCAAGGAGTCGCGGCGGTTGCTGGGATTCTGGCGAGAAGGATTGATCGACTCTGTTTTTGTCAGTTTGCGACCTAGGCAGGGATTCCTTGCCAATCATGGGATACCCAGCCTGTTTGTTCCCATCGGCTATCACCCAATCTGGGGCAGGTCATTGGAGGCGGGAGAGCGGGACATTGATGTTGTTTTCTTGGGGAATGTCACGCGCAGACGCCGTCCCTTGCTTCAAGAACTGGATCATGCTCTAGCGAAAGCAGGATTCAAGCTGAAAATAGTCAGTGGAAACTGTTTTGGGGAAGAAAGAACCCAGCTTCTCAATCGCAGCAAAGTCCTCCTTAACTTAAACTCTCTTCCATGGGAGTCGCCAGGCATGCGCATGCTGATGGCCATGAGTTGCAAGGCAATGGTGGTGTCCGAATATGCGGAAGATATTGCGCCATACATCAATGGCCAACATTTAATGCTGGCAGCAGGAAAAGACCTGGCCGGTCTCGTTATTTCCTGCCTTGGGGATGAGGCCCTGCGGTCGAAGATTGCGGACCAGGCTTATCGATTCGTCATGGAGGAGCACACCCTTGCAGCAAGGCTGACGGCGGCGCTTGAATCTCAAGCCATGGCTACGAAGCCCTTCATATAAAGGCGCGTATGTTCTGGAAACCAAAAAAAGTATTCTGTATCGGCAGAAACAAGACCGGTACTACCTCGCTGTCCAAGGCATTAAAAATGCTGGGGTATCGAGTGGGCAAGCAGGGCAAGGCCGAACGCTTGCTGGATGATTGGGGCAGGAGAGATTTTCGGAAGATCGTTCAATACTGCCGATGGGCGGACGCCTTCCAGGATGTGCCATTTAGCCTGGACTATACATACCAGGTTCTTGATCACGCATACCCGGGGTCGAAATTCATTCTTTCCGTCAGGGATAGTCCCGATCAGTGGTTCGACTCGTTGATTCGTTCTCAAACAAGGATTGTCGGAAAAGGGCGGCTGCCAACTGCGGAAGATTTGATGCAATTTTCTTACTGCGACACAGGATGGTTGTGGCGGCAGCACCAAATGGTGTATGGCGTGGACGAAAGCACGCTCTATAACCCGGACATTTATAAGCAGCATTACCGAAACCATAACCAGAAAATTCTGGAATATTTCAAGTGCCGCCCTGATGACCTGCTCGTAATAAATCCGTCAGACTCTGATGCGATGCAGAAACTATGTACGTTCCTGGGGCATGGCGTTATTGATAACGCCATGCCCCAGGAAAACAGATCAGCCTGAACCCTTCAGCTGGTTAATTGCTTCTTTACAGCCGCAGGGATACCCGCCACCAGCACATCCTCCGGAACGTCGCGCAAGACAACAGAACCAGCGGCAATCACGGAGCGGTCGCCAATTTGCAGGCGTTCAAGCAATGTAGCCCCGATGCCTATGGTCACGCCTTCACCAATATGGGATAGCCCGCCGAGATTGCTTCCCGGCTGAACCCTTGAATACGCGCCGATACGGGTGTCGTGGCCGATCGTCACGCCCCGGTTGACGAAGACGTGCTCGGCCAGTTCCACGCCTGGAGCAATCACACTGTTCGCGCCGACGAATACGCCGCCTGACAATTGGGCCATCGGCGAAACATAGGCGCTGGGATGGACCAAGGAGGTGAAGGTCAGACCAAAGCGAGCAACCAGGATTTCCGCAAGTCCACGCCGTTCTGGTGAGGTGGGGCCCAGCAAATACCTTTCCCCATCCTCCGGGGAAAAAGCATCGATCTCCTGCAGGATGGGTTGCTTGGCGAAATGTGAATAGGCCTCGATCCGGTTTGCCACTGATAAATCTCGCTCTCCCGGGTTCTCGGGATGATGAATGACCACCTTGCTCACCGGAAGCTTGAGAGCGAGTGCGCAATCGAGCAGGTCGGAAAGAATGTTGCTTATGCCGAAAATCACCAGGCGCTCGCCCGTCTGAGCATTCATGACATTCGATCCAGTCCTAAACGTTGCCGGGTCTCTTCCGGGCTTGCGACATCCCTGCCTGCCGCTCGCGCCACATCGATAACACGCTGGACAAGTTGGACGTTGCTGGCCAACTGGGTACGCGCCGTATCCAGCCATAGATTGTCTTCAAGGCCGGTACGGGCGCCATCGGCGAGTACCGCAGCCAGGTTGTTGGCCGTCTGCTGATAGCGGCCGACCCCACCCAGTGCCCACACGCTGTCCGGGGGAAGTTCACGAAGAAGGACGGCCAGATGCAATAGATCGGTCTGAGCCGTGGCAATGTTTCCCAGTATGAGATTGAAGTAATAGGGCGGATCGATCAATCCCTTGCGGATGAGCACCTTGGCATAGTGGATCATGCCCAGATCAAATACCTCCAACTCCGGTTTGACGCCACATTCACGCATCATGCCCGCCAGTGTCTGAATCGTTTCCGGATCGTTTATGCTCGCGCCATCCGCAAAATTCATCGAGCCCAGGGTCAGGCTCGCCATGTCGGGCCTATCCGCGCCTTGAAGCCGCAAAGCCGCCGTCCGCTGCATCAAATCAGAGGTCCTGCGGCCGCTGGTCGTGACCGTGATCACCGCTTGCGGGTGAATCGCGCGAATGCCCCGTATGATTGCTGCATAGCGTTTCGTATCGTAGGAAGGCTCGCCATTGTCCTCGCGGGCATGCACGTGCAGAATGGACGCGCCGCAAGCCACCCCGGCACAGGCATCGGTGACAATCTCCTCCACGCTCATCGGCACATGCGCAGACTGTATCCGGGTAGGCACCCAGCCGGTCATCGCCAGATTGATAATTATCTTGTTCACATTCATCGGATCCGAAATTGCGCAATACGTTTTTGACTTTTGGCGCCCCTGACCTTCAGGCAACGGAAATCGCGGAAGTCGCCTCAGCATTGGAGGCCGGATGGATTGGCACCGGACCACGTGTTCATCGGTTCGAGCACGATTTCGCAGCCTACAAACGCCTTCCCTCAAGTCAGGTCGCCGCTGTCAATTCCTGCACGGCGGCACTTCACCTCAGCCTGATTGCCGCCGGGCTCGGTCCGGGTGACGAGGTCATCACCAGCGCACTCACGTTCTGTGCGACCGTCAACGCGATCATACATTGCGGCGCCCACCCCGTACTGGCAGACGTGGATCCCGTGACGATGAATCTCGATCCGGATGATGTGGCCCGCCGCATCACGCCTCGAACCCGCGCGCTTCTGCCCGTGCATTTTGCCGGGCGCCCCTGCGACATGGATCGGCTGCGCCAGCTGGCAGACAGGCATGACTTGAGAATCATCGAAGATTGCGCGCATGCCGTAGAGGGCGAATATCATGGCCAGGCCCTCGGTACCCTGGGCGACTTTGGCTGCTTTAGTTTCTATGTCACAAAGAACATAACCTGTGGCGAAGGCGGCATGGTCGTCGCGCGCGACGAGCGCCATATTCAGCGCGTCAAGCGCCTGGCGCTTCATGGGTTGAGCCACGATGCCTGGCAACGCTACAGTGATCAGGGATTCAAGCACTACCAGGTGACCGAGTGTGGCTACAAGTACAACATGATGGACCTGCAGGCCGCGATCGGCATTCACCAGCTCGCCCGTGTCGAAGACAGTTGGCAACGTCGCCAGCAGTTGTGGGATCGCTATCAGCAACCGTTATCCACCCTGCCGCTGACTCGACCAGCCGAGCCTGATTCCGACACCCGACACGCGCTCCACTTGTACACGGTGCTGATTGATTCCGAACGGTGCGGGCTGACGCGAGATACCGCGCTGGAAAAGTTGCACGATCGGAACATCGGTGCCGGCGTGCATTATTTGAGCCTGCCTGAACACCCCTACTACCAGGAACGCTTCGGATGGAAGCCGGATGATTGGCCACAAGCCAAGCGCATTGGTCGGCAAACGCTGAGTCTGCCGCTCTCTCCCAAACTGAGTGACGGCGACCAGGAAGACATCATCGCTGCGTTGCAGGAAGTGTGCGCGAATGCCTAGTTTCCTTTGCCGTGTTGCCCGTTGGTTGGGGGCGACTGAGTTACGGTCCAACTCGAGTGCCGTCAGGGCTCCCTAAGCCAATTTCCGCCACCACCGGTGCGTGATCCGACGGCCGTTCCAGCTTGCGCATGTCGCGGTCGATGCTGGCGGCGGTGCAGGCGGCGACGAGCGGTTCGGACAGCAGGATATGGTCGATCCTGAGGCCGTGGTTGCGGCGGAAGCCCATCATGCGGTAGTCCCACCAGCTGAAGCTTTTTTCGGGTTGCTCGAACAGCCTGAAGCTATCCTTCAGACCCAGCGCCAGCAGCTTCCGAAAACGTTCGCGTTCCGGCTCCGACACCAGCACGCAGTCTTTCCACACCTCGGGGTCGTGGACATCGCGGTCATCCGGTGCGACGTTGTAGTCGCCGAGCACCGCGAGTTTGGGGTGGCGAACCAGTTCGTCCTTCAGCCAGGCGGCCAGGGCGTCGAACCAGGCGAGCTTGTAGGGATATTTGTCGGAATCGAGGCTCTGGCCGTTGGGGCAGTACACGCATACCAGCCGCACGCCGTCGACGGTGGCGGCGATGACGCGCTTCTGTTCGTCCTCCAGGCCCGGGATGCCGATCTGCACGTCGAGCGGTTCGGCGCGGCTGACGATGGCGACGCCGTTGTAGGTTTTCTGGCCGACGAAGGCGACGCGGTAGCCGGCCGCGGCCAGTTCGGCGACCGGAAAATTGTCGTCGGTGAGCTTGGTTTCCTGCAGGCACACTGCGTCGGGCTGGCGGGTGGCGAGAAAGTCCAGCAACTGGGGCAGGCGGACCTTGAGGGAGTTGACGTTCCAGGCGGCGATTTTCATGCCGCCGAGTGTAGCGCATACGATTCCACACGTGCTTTAGCACGTAGTGGATCGGAGTCCTTTAGGGCATACGATTCCACATGGGCTTCAGCCCATGTGGATCGGAGTACCCGCAAGGGGTATTGAAAAGAATCCTTTAGGGCGCGCGCGGACTGGCGCGATGCAGCCCTCAGGGGGCCGGTGCGGGAGCCGCAGTCGGGGCGGCCGGCGCCCCTGCAGGGGCTGCCGGAGGCGGAGGCTTGGTTCCGGGGATCGGGGTCTTGGGATAGCCCGCCTTGTCGAGCATGGCCTGCCACTGACCGGTTTCAAAGCCGTCGATCTTGTCGCTGCCGACCACCAGCACCGGCACGCGCAGTTGGCCGGTCAGCTTTTTCAGTTCGGCCTGCGCCTCCGGGTTGGCCTGGGGATCCTTGCTGCTGAAGGGGATGCCGCGTTCGACGAGCAGCCTGCGCGCGTCGTCGCAGGGTGCGCCGCAGGCGTTGGCATACAGGGTGACCGGATTTTTCTCGCGAGCAATTCGGGCGGCATAGGATTCGCTGCCTTCGATGAAGCTGCCCTTGAAGCTTCTTTGCTGAGCGTTCCTGACGCTGGGGGGCGGCGCCTGGTCGCTGTAGACCGTGCGGCCCTGGGCGTCCTTCCATTGATACAGCTGGGCGGCTGCCAGCGGCATGCTTGCCGCCGCCAGCCATGCCGCCATCAAGAGGGTTCCTGCTTTCATGACATGCTCCGAAAGACCTGATCCTTCGTTATAACGGCGGTCGCCGGCCGAAGCTTTACCCGCAAGGGGCAGGCCGAAGTTGTAAAGACGACAAGTCGTCAACAACTTCGCACTAAAGCCTTAAGGACTCCGATCCACTATGGGCTGAAGCCCATGTGGAATCGTATGCGTCAACAACCATGCTCAAGCCATGCCGTTGTGCCGCAGCAGGGCGTCGATGGTCGGCTCGCGGCCGCGGAAGGCCTTGAACGATTCGAGCGCCGGGCGGGCGCCGCCCTGGGCGAGGATTTCGCTCCAGAAGCGGTGGCCGACCTCGGGGTTCAGCACGCCGCCGTAGCCTTCGGCCTCGTCCTCGAACAGCGCGTAGGCGTCGGCCGACAGCACTTCCGCCCATTTGTAGCTGTAATAGCCCGCAGCGTAGCCGCCGGCGAAGATGTGCGAGAAGTTGTTGGGGAAGCGGTTGTAGGCCGGCGGAATGATGACCGCGACTTTCTTCCGGATGTCGTCGATCAGGTCCTGTGCGCTGCGGGGGCCGTTGGGGTCGAAGTCGTCGTGCAGGTGCATGTCGAAGCTGGCGAATTCGATCTGGCGCAGCGTCTGCAGGCCGGACTGGAAGTTCTTTGCCGCCAGCATCTTGTCGAACAGCGCGCGCGGCAATGTCTCGCCGGTCTCCACATGGGCGGTCATGTGCTTCAGTACGTCCCATTCCCAGCAGAAGTTCTCCATGAACTGGCTCGGCAGTTCGACCGCGTCCCACTCGACGCCGTTGATGCCGGACACCCCGAGTTCCTCGATCTGCGTCAGCAGGTGGTGCAGGCCGTGTCCGGCCTCGTGGAACAGGGTGATGACCTCGTCGTGGGTGAAGAGCGCAGGCTTGTCGCCGACCGGCCCGGAGAAATTGCAGTTGAGGTAGGCCACCGGCGTCTGGATGTCGTCAGCTTTCTTGCGGCGGGTGATGACATCGTCCATCCAGGCGCCGCCGCGCTTGGAGGCGCGGGCGTACATATCCAGGTAGAACTGGCCGACGCGCTGGCCGGCGTGATCCGTCAAGGTGTAGAACTTGACGTCGGGATGCCACACCGGCGCGCTGTCCTCGCGCACATGCAGGCCGTAGAGCGTTTCGATCAGCTTGAATAGCCCCGCCAGCACGCGCGGCTCGGGGAAATACTGCTTCACTTCCTGGTCCGAGAAGCTGTAGCGGGCGACGCTCAGTTTTTCCGACACGTAGGTGTTGTCCCAGGCCTGCAGGTCGCTCAACCCGAGTTCGTTGCGGGCGAAGGCCTTGAGTTCGGCGTAATCCTTTTCGGCATAGGGGCGCGCGCGGGCGCCGAGTTCGTCGAGGAACTTCAGCACCTCGACCGGGGTGTCGGCCATCTTGGCCGCCAGCGACACCTCGGCGTAGCTCTTGAAACCGAGCAGCTCGGCGGCTTCGCGCCGCAGCCTGAGGATGCTGCCGATCAGCGGGGTGTTGTCGAGGAGCACGGTTGTTGACACTTCAGCGTCTTTACAACCGTGGCCTACCCCTTGCGGGTGCTCGGTCTTGCCGAATTCGGAGGCGCGGGTGACGTAGGCGCGATAGACCTGTTCGCGCAGGTCGCGGTTGTCGGCGTACTGCATCACCGGCAGGTAGGACGGCATGTGCAGGGTGATCTTGAAGCCTGATTTCCCATCGGTCTCGGCGGCGGCCTTCATCATCGCCTGCACGTCCTCCGGCATGCCGGCGAGTTGGGCCGCGTCGTCGATGTAGAGCGCGAAGGCGTTGGTGGCGTCGAGCAGGTTTTCCTCGAACTTGGCGGACAGCTGCGCCAGCTCCTCCTGCACCTGCATGAAGCGCGCCTTCTTGTCGGCCGGCAGCTCGGCGCCGCCGAGGCGGAAATCACGCAGCTCGTTTTCCACGATCTTCTTGCGCGGGGCGGACAGTGCGGCGTAGGCGGGGCTGGCCTTCAGCGCCTTGTACTTGGCGAACAGCGCCTCGTTCTGCCCCAGTTCGGCGTAGAAGACGGTGATTTTCGGCAGGTTGGCGTTGTAGACCTCGCGCAACTCGGGCGAATCCATCACCGAATGCAGGTGCGACACCTGGCCCCAGGCGCGGCCCAGCTTCTCGTTGGCGTCGTCGAGCGGGGCGACGAAGGCGTCCCATTCGGCTGGCGTGTCGGCGGCTTCGGCGCGCGCCACCGCGGCGCGGGCGTCGGCCAGCAGCTGGTCGATGGCGGGGGTGACGAACTCGGGCTTGAATTCGGCGAAGCGGGGCAGACCGGAAAAATCGAGTAGGGGATTCATGGAGGCATTCGGAATGGAGGGACAGGGGAATTATACTTTCGGGTCGCAGACGGAAATTCAACCCCATGACAGGCAAGGTTAAAGATCAATCGCTGGCGCCGCATCACGGTATCACGCCCACGCTCGCCGCCGGCGCGTGGGTGCACCCGCGCGCCACGGTGATCGGCGAAGTCAGCCTGGGCCGCGACGCCTCGGTGTGGCCGGGCGCGGTGATCCGCGGCGACGTCAACTCGATCGCCATCGGCGAGGCGACCAACATCCAGGACAACAGCGTGCTGCACGTGTCGCACAGGACGCCGGCCAATCCGGCGGGCGGCCCGCTGGTCATCGGCGCGCGCGTCACCGTCGGCCACACGGTCATCCTGCATGCCTGCACCATCGGGGACGAATGCCTGATCGGCATGGGTAGCATCATCCTCGATCATGCGGTGATCCAGAAGCACGTGCTGCTGGGCGCCGGCTCGCTGGTGCCGGAAGGCAAGGTGCTCGAATCCGGCCATCTGTACCTGGGGCGTCCCGCCAAGCAGGTGCGGACGCTGACCGACGAAGAGATCGCCTATTTCAATTATTCCGCCGAGCACTATGTGAAGCTTGCGCGGTCGTATGCGTAGTTACAAGATTCAAGTCGCACGTTACAAGGTAAAAAAGCCACCGTGAAATATACAAAGCCGCTACTCATCGCCATTGCCGTGCTCGCGGCAGTCGGTGCCCTGCTGTTCGCCCTGATGGACAAGCCCGGCGCGCCGGCGGCCACCTTCACCACGCTGGAAGGCCAGCCCATCGCCCTGGCCGACCTGCGCGGCAAGGTCGTGCTGGTCAACTTCTGGGCGACCTCCTGCCCCGGCTGCATCAAGGAAATGCCCGGCATGGTCGAAACTTACACGCAATACAAGGACCGCGGCTTCGAAATCATCGCGGTGGCGATGAGCTACGATCCGCCCAACTATGTGAAGAGCTTCGTGCAGACGCGGCAATTGCCGTTTCCGGTCGCGCTCGACGTCGACGGCGCGCATGCGCGCGCCTTCGGCAACGTGCAGCTCACGCCCACCAGCTTCATCATCGGCAAGGACGGCCGCATCCTCGAACAGAAGCTGGGCGAACTCGATTTCGTCAAGCTGAAGGCGCTGCTCGACCGGGAGTTGGGCTGATGAAGGTTCTCGCAGCCGCGCGGCTGCTCACCCTTGCCGCATGCGATGCGTGCAGCCCAGGCAAACCCTGATTTTCACTGGAATCATTCATTCATGGCGCAATACGTTTACTCTCTCAACCGTGTCGGCAAGATCGTCCCCCCCAAGCGGCAGATCCTGAAGGACATCTCGCTCTCGTTTTTCCCCGGCGCCAAGATTGGTCTCCTGGGCCTGAACGGCTCCGGCAAATCCTCGCTCATCAGGATCATGGCCGGCGTCGACAAGGACATCGAAGGCGAGGCGATTCCGATGCCGGGCATCCGCATCGGCTACCTGCCGCAGGAGCCGCAGCTCGACCCGGCGCACACGGTGAGACAGGCGGTGGAGGCGGGACTGGGCGAGATCGTTTCCGCCAAAACCCGGCTGGATGAAATCTACGCCGCCTACGCCGAGCCGGACGCCGACTTCGACCAGCTGGCCGAGGAGCAGGCGAAATGCGAAGCCATCCTCGCCACCGCCGGCGCCGACCTCGACACGCAAATGGAAATCGCCGCCGACGCGCTGCGCCTGCCGCCGTGGGATGCCGTCATCGGCAACCTCTCGGGCGGCGAAAAGCGCCGCGTCGCGCTGTGCCAGCTGCTCTTGTCCAACCCCGACATGCTGCTGCTCGACGAGCCGACCAACCACCTCGATGCCGAATCGGTCGACTGGCTGGAGCAGTTCCTGGTGCGCTACCCCGGCACCGTGGTCGCGGTGACGCACGACCGCTACTTCCTCGACAACGCCGCCGAGTGGATTCTGGAACTCGACCGCGGCCATGGCATTCCGTGGAAGGGCAACTACACCAGCTGGCTGGAGCAGAAGGAAGCGCGGCTGGAGACCGAATCCAAGCAGGAACTCGGCCGCATCAAGACGATGAAGCAGGAACTCGAATGGGTGCGGCAGAACCCCAAGGCGCGCCAGGCCAAATCCAAGGCGCGTCTGGCGCGCTTCGAGGAACTCAACTCGGTCGAATACCAGAAGCGCAACGAGACGCAGGAAATCTTCATCCCGGTCGGCGAGCGGCTGGGCGACAAGGTGATCGATTTCCACAACGTGACCAAATCCTTCGGCGACCGCCTGCTGATCGACGACCTGTCGTTCAGCGTGCCGCCCGGCGCCATCGTCGGCATCATCGGCCCCAACGGCGCAGGCAAATCGACTTTCTTCAAGATGATCACCGGTCAGGAAAAGCCGGACAGCGGCGAAGTCGAGATCGGCCAGACGGTGAAGCTTGCCTATGTCGACCAGAGCCGCGATGCGCTGGCGGCCGACAAGACCGTGTTCGACGAAGTCGCCGAAGGCCGCGACATTCTTACCGTGGGCCGCTACGAAACGCCGTCGCGCGCCTACCTCGGCCGCTTCAACTTCAAGGGCGGCGACCAGCAGAAGCGCGTCGGCAACCTCTCCGGCGGCGAGCGCGGGCGGCTGCATATGGCGAAGACGCTGATCGCCGGCGGCAACGTGCTGCTGCTCGACGAACCGTCGAACGACCTCGACGTGGAAACCCTGCGTGCGCTGGAAGACGCGCTGCTCGAATTCGCCGGCTGCGTGCTGGTGATCTCGCACGACCGCTGGTTCCTCGACCGCATCGCCACCCATATCCTCGCCTTCGAGGGCGATTCGCAGGTGACGTTCTTCCCCGGCAACTACCAGGAATACGAGGCCGACAAGAAGAAGCGCCTGGGCGAGGAGGGCGTCAAGCCGAAGCGCATCCGCTACAAACCGATCAGCCGGTAAGCGCGCGATGATCCTGGCGAAACTGACCGAGGCCGATCGCTATGCCGCATTGCATCCACTGTTCGCGCGCGCCTTCGAATTCCTGCGCAGCCCCGATCTGGGGGCGCTGGCGCCCGGCCGGCATGACATCGACGGCGAGCGGCTTTTCGCCATCGTCGAGGCGTGTACCGGCCGCACGCGGGCGGAGGCGAAGCTGGAATGCCACCGCCGCTACATCGACATCCAACTGGTGCTCGAAGGCGTCGACGAGATGGGCTGGAAGTCGCTGGTCGAATGCGTGGATCCGGCGACGGATTACGATGCCGCGCGCGACATCCGCTTTTTTAACGACGCGCCGGCAAGCTGGATCGCCACCCCGCCGGGATCGTTCTGCCTGTTCTTCCCCGACGATGCGCACGCGCCGCTGGTGGGCGCGGGCGCGATCCGCAAGGTGGTGCTGAAGATCGCCGTGTCGTAGGAGCACCCGCAAGGGGTAGGCCGTGGTTGTATAGCCGATAAATCGGCAACAACCACGCACCGCCGCCCCCGGCGCGAAAACGGGTGGTGGCGCGGCACGGACCATCGCGGCGAGGGCGCCGCTCCCACAGGAGGGATGCAGGCGTTGCCGCAAGCGCATAAGGCATCGACATGTAGGAGCGCCTTCCAAGGCGCGATTTTCGCCCGCTATCGCGCCGAGGACGGCACTCCGGGCAGGTCAGTAATGCGGCGGGATCTCGTCGCGCAGGCTGCGTGCCTCGTCCGGCAGCGTGTCCTGCAGCTGCTGATGCAGCAGACGCAATTGCTGCTGCATCGAATCGAGTTGCGTCTGCTGGCGGACCACGGTCTGGTTGAGCGTTTCGAGCAGGTCTTCGGCGAAGGCGAGCTTGGTTTCGAGTTCGGTGAGGCGGGATTCGGTCATGGCTGTTGGGTCCGGGGGAGCAAGGGGACGACGAGTTTCTCCAGCCGCGGATAATGCACCTGTCCCGCGATCTTGTGGCGGATGCGCCCCTCGGCATCGACGATGAACGAGGTGGGCACACTCGACACGTAGCCGAAAGCGGCGGCCACCGAGGCGTTGGTCGGCGCGGCCATGAAGGCATAGCCCTTATCCTGCATCCAGGCGGAAATTTTCTCCGGCGAATCGTCGACGCTGATCGAAACGACCTCGAAGCCCCGGCTGCGGGTGTCCTTCCAGAAACGGTCGATCACCGGCTTTTCCTTGCGGCAGTAGGGGCACCAGGTCGCCCAGAAGTTCACCAGCACGACCTTTCCCTTGAGCGCGTCGCTGGTCAGCACGCGGCCATCCGGCAGGGTGACCTGCCAGGGCGGGGCAGGGCGATTCTCCTCGCTGACGTCGGCCGGCGGGCGAAACCACAGCCAGGCGATCAAACCCAGTAAAATCAGGGTCAGCGGACTCGGCGTCCACTTCTTGATGAGGGCTTGTCTATCCATGCTGTGGCTGAAATCGTTTCATATCGTGATGGTGGTGAGCTGGTTCGCCGGGTTGTTCTACCTGCCGCGCATCTTCGTCAACCTGGCGATGGAAAAAAATGACGCCGCCTACGACCGCCTGCTGCTGATGGCGGGCAAATTGTATCGGTTCGTGTCGCCCATCATGTGGCTGACGCTGGCGACCGGCATCTGGCTGTGGCTGGCGTACTTCCCGCTTTCCATGAACTGGATGTGGGCCAAGCTGATTCTGGTCGCCGGGCTGGTCGGCTATCACCACGTCTGCAAAAGCCTCTTGCGCGCATTCGAAGCCAGACAGAACACCAAATCCCACGTATGGTTCCGCTGGTTCAATGAAATACCGGTGATCGTGCTGCTGGTCGTCGTGCTGCTGGTGGTGCTGAAGCCGTTTTAACTTCTTTTTTCATCCGCGAAGGACGCGAAGGTGCGCGAAGAAAACCTTAAGAAATACTGGTTTTTTTACTTCGCGTTTCTTCGCGTCCTTCGCGGATAAACGTTTTTGAGAGTCCAGTTTGAAACCCGAATCCCGTCGCACTAAAACGCCGCATCCCGTTCGACCCGAGCGCGAGGCGCTGCCGCCTGCCAGCCATTTCGCCACCTGCCCGCGCGGGCTGGAGGTGCTGCTCGAAGCCGAACTGGCGGCCGCCGGCGCGCAGGTGGTGCGCCAGGTGCCCGCCGGTGTGCTGTTCATGGCCGATGCCGCCGCCGAGATGCGCGCCAACCTGACGTCGCGCATCGCCACCCGCATCCTGCGCAAGGTCGGCTACACCCGCTACCGCAAGGAAGAACACATCTACCGCGCCGCGCTCGACCTGCCGTGGCCGGAGTGGTTCGACGTCAACAAGACCATCGCGGTGAAGGTCGGCGCGCAGAATGCGCCACTGAAAAGCCTCAACTTCATCACGCTGAAGATCAAGGACGCGATCTGCGACCGCTTCCGCGAGGAAACGCGCGAACGCCCCAGCGTCGACACCGAAGCACCCGACGTGCCGGTGTATGCCTTCTTCACCCCGGACGCGGTGACCTTCTATCTCGACACCAGCGGCGAGCCGCTCTTCAAGCGCGGCTTCAAGCGCGAGGCGAGCGCGGCCTCGATCAAGGAAAACCTCGCCGCCGGCCTCTTGATGCTGTCCGGCTGGGAGCCCGGCACGCCCCTGCTGGACCCGATGTGCGGCGCCGGCACCATCCTGCTCGAAGCCGCGGACATGGCGTTGAACCGCGCGCCGGGGCGGGCACGGCATTTTGCCTTCGAGCATTACCGCGATTTCGACGCGGCGCTGTGGCAGCGCATCAAGATGGATGCGCAGGCGCAGGAAAAGCCGCTCCCGGCCCAACTGCCCATTTTCGGTGCCGACCAGGATCGCTGGGTGCTCGACAAGGCGAGGAACAACCTCGCCGGCGCAGGCTATGCCGATGCCATCGAGCTGAAGGTGTCCGACGTGCTCGAGCTGAAGGCGCCGACGCCGGTTGGTACCATCGTCACCAACCCGCCCTACGGCGAGCGCATCGGCGAGGCCGAGGAACTGGCCGAGTGGTATCCCCTGCTGGGCGACTGGCTGAAGCAGAATTTTTCCGGCTGGGAGGCGTGGATCATTTCCGGCGATCCCCTGCTGCCGAAGCTGCTCGGACTCAAGGCCAGCCGCCGCATCCCTCTGTTCAACGGCCCGATCGAAACCCGCTTCCTGCAGTACAAGCTGATTGCCGGGTCGATGCGGCCGAAAAAAACGTCCGACGACGCGGCCTGAGCGTCGTTCGGAAACACGAATGAAAACGGGGTGCCTGGCGGCACCCCGTTTTCATGGGCGGGACGGCATCAGACGATGTCGAGGTGGTCGAGCCCCGACATCATGTCGCGGCCCTTGGCCTCCTGGCCGTGCAGCTTGATCTGCAGGCGCAGGTCGTTGAGGCTGTCGGCGTTCCGCAGCGCATCCTCGTAGGAAATCATCCCGGCTTCGTACAGGTCGAACAGCGCCTGGTCGAAGGTCTGCATGCCGAGTTCGCGCGACTTCGCCATGATTTCCTTGATCTCGTGGACGTGGCCCTTGAAGATGAGGTCGGCGATCAGCGGCGAATTGAGCAGGATTTCCACCGCAGCGACGCGGCCGGTGCTGCCCTTGCGCGGAATCAGGCGTTGCGAGATGAAGGACTTGAGGTTGAGCGACAGGTCCATCAGCAGCTGGTCGCGTTTTTCCTCGGGGAAGAAGTTGATGATGCGGTCGAGCGCCTGGTTGGCGCTGTTGGCGTGCAGGGTCGACAGGCACAGGTGGCCGGTTTCGGCGAAGGCGATGGCGTATTCCATGGTGTCGCGGTCGCGGATTTCGCCGATCAGGATGACGTCGGGCGCCTGCCGTAGGGTGTTCTTCAACGCCGAGAACCAGTTGTCGGTGTCGATCCCGATTTCGCGCTGGGTGATGATGGATTTGCGGTGCTCGTGCACGTATTCGATCGGGTCCTCGACCGTGATGATGTGGCCGGCGTCGTTCTCGTTGCGGTAGCCCACCATCGCCGCGAGCGAAGTGGATTTACCCGTACCGGTGCCGCCGACGAAGATCACCAGTCCGCGCTTGATCATGGCGACGTCGCGCAGGATCGGCGGCAGGTTGAGGTCTTCCATCTTGGGGATTTTGGTGTTGATCGTCCGCATCACCACGCCGACGCGGCCCTGCTGCACGAACACGTTGACGCGGAAGCGGCCGATTTCGGGCGGGCTGATCGCGAAGTTGGATTCGTTGCTCGCCTCGAAGTCCTTCCACTGCCGGTCGTTCATGATGGACCGTGCCAGCTCGCTGGTGTGCGCGGGGGTGAGACTCTGGTTCGACACCGGGGTGATCTTGCCGTCGACCTTGATCGCGGGCGGAAAGCCGGCGGTGAGGAACAGGTCGGAGGCATTCTTCGCCAGCATCAGGCGCAGCAGGTCGTGGACGGTTTTTTCGGCATTCATCGTTCAGCCCTCAACCCAAAAAAGAGTCTTTGTTCTGCGCGGCGGCGCGCGCCACGCCGGGGGCAATCATGTTGCGCTTCACCAGATCCTGCAGGCACTGGTCGAGCGTCTGCATGCCCAGGTTGCCGCCGGTCTGGATCGACGAATACATCTGCGCCACCTTATTTTCGCGGATCAGGTTGCGGATGGCGGGGGTGCCGATCATGATTTCATGCGCGGCGACGCGGCCGTTGCCGTCCTTGGTTTTCAAAAGCGTCTGCGAGATCACCGCGCGCAGCGATTCCGACAGCATCGAACGGACCATCTCCTTTTCGGCGGCGGGAAACACGTCGACGATACGGTCGATGGTCTTGGCGGCGGACGAGGTGTGCAGGGTGCCGAACACCAGGTGGCCGGTTTCGGCGGCGGTCAGCGCCAGGCGGATGGTTTCAAGGTCGCGCAATTCGCCGACCAGGATGACGTCGGGGTCTTCGCGCAGCGCCGAGCGCAGGGCGTTGGCGAACGACAGCGTGTGCGGGCCGACCTCGCGCTGGTTGATCAGGCATTTCTTGCTCTGGTGCACGAATTCGATCGGATCCTCGACCGTGAGGATGTGGGCGTACTGGTTTTCGTTGACGTAGTCCATCATCGCCGCCAGCGTGGTCGACTTGCCCGAGCCGGTCGGTCCGGTCACCAGCACGATGCCGCGCGGCTGGTCGGAGATTTCCTTGAAGATGGGCGGGCAGTTGAGCTCTTCCAGGGTCAGCACCTTGGACGGAATCGTCCGGAACACCGCACCGGCGCCGTACTGCTGGTTGAAGGCGTTGACGCGGAAGCGCGCCAGCGAGGGAATCTCGAAGGAGAAGTCGATTTCCAGCGTTTCCTCGTACACCTTGCGCTGGCTGTCGTTCATGATGTCGTACACCATGCGGTGCACGTCCTTGTGATCCATCGGCGGCAGGTTGATGCGGCGGATGTCGCCGTTGACCCGGATCATCGGCGGCAGGCCGGCCGACAGATGCAAGTCCGACGCCTTGTTCTTGACGGCAAAAGCCAGCAGTTCTGAAATGTCCACGCGTGCCTCGTTCAGTGTTGGGTGGGGTTTTGACAGATAATGATCGCTATGGATAACGGCCCCGATACGCGCAAACTTGAGCCTTGCATGACAGGGTCCGCCGCCATGCCGTGCCACCGTTTTCATGCCGTGCAGGCGCGGATTGCGTGCGCCGTGGCCGAAGCGGGTCGCGATGCGGCGGCGGTGCGCCTGCTGGCCGTCAGCAAGACGTTCAGTGCGGCGGCGGTGCGGGACCTGGCGGCCTGCGGCCAGCGTGCGTTCGGCGAAAACTACCTGCAGGAGGCGCTGGACAAGCAGGCAGCCTTGGGCGATGTGCCGCTCGAATGGCATTTCATCGGGCCGATCCAGAGCAACAAGACGCGGGCGATCGCCGGGCATTTCAGCTGGGTTCACAGCATCGACCGCCTGAAAATTGCCGAGCGGCTGTCGGCGCAGCGCCCGGCCGGCTTGCCGCCGCTGCAGGCCTGCATCGAGGTCAATGTCAGCGGCGAGGCGAGCAAGGGCGGTGTGGCGCCGGGCGAACTGCCCGCGCTGGCCGAGGCCATATCAAAATTGCCGGGTATGCAGTTGCGCGGCCTGATGGCGATTCCGGCGCCGACGCCGGATGTTTTGAAGCAGCGTGCTGCATTCCGGCAGGTGCGTGAACAATTCGACGCGCTGCGCGCCCGCGGCTACGTGCTTGACACCCTGTCGATGGGCATGTCGGGCGATCTGGAAGCAGCGATTCTGGAGGGCGCGACCATCGTTCGGGTCGGCACCGCATTATTTGGCGAGAGAAACCACCTCGGATGATTCATGAATTGACGCACGCCCTCGCTGGTCTTTTGTTTCATATGGAAACTTTGCTCAGTCGGGCGTATGAATCACTACGCCGCTCCTTCACAAAATTCCCCTATAAAACAAAATCCTGCGCGATCATCGCGCGAATTCATGAAACATCCGAGGTGCAACATGCATAAAGTGAGCTTCATCGGCGGCGGCAACATGGCGG
This sequence comes from Gammaproteobacteria bacterium, assembly GCA_018820765.1. Taxonomy (GTDB): domain Bacteria; phylum Pseudomonadota; class Gammaproteobacteria; order Burkholderiales; family Thiobacillaceae; genus Thiobacillus. The sequence goes on along the minus strand of JAHJNN010000012.1, from coordinate 217,845 downwards.
CCGCCATCATCGGCGGGTTGATCGCCAGCGGCACCCAGCCCACCGACATCGAGGTGGTCGAAATCAATGCCGATGCGCGGGCGCAGCTGTCCGCGCGCTTCGGCGTGGTAACCCACACGGACCTGTCGCAGGCCCGGCTGCACGCCCTGATCGTGCTGGCGGTGAAGCCGCAGACCCTGCCCGGGGTGGCGGCCGCGCTGGCACAGCGCCTTGCCGGCCAGCTGGTGGTGTCGATCGCCGCCGGGGTGCGGGTGGCCGACCTTGCACGCTGGCTGGGGGGGCACGCCCGGATCGTGCGTGCCATGCCGAATACGCCGGCGCTGGTGCAGGCCGGGGTGACCGGGCTGTTTGCGCCGCCCGCCGTCAGCCCGGATGCGCGCTCGCAGGCCGAAGCGGTGCTGCGCGCCGTCGGCGGCGTGGTGTGGGTGGAAGACGAGCCGCAACTGGATGCGGTCACCGCGGTGTCGGGCAGCGGCCCGGCCTATGTGTTTTATTTCATCGAATCGCTGGAGGCCGCCGCGGCAGCGCAGGGGTTGGCACCGGACACCGCACGCCAGCTGGCGCTGCAGACCTTCTTCGGCGCGGCCAAGCTGGCGCTGGAGTCCGGCGAGGAACCCGCCGTGCTGCGGCAGCGCGTCACCTCCAAAGGCGGCACCACCGAGCGCGGCATCGCCGCGCTGGAGGCGGCGTCGGTCAAACAGGCCATCGGCCAGGCGGTGGAAGCGGCCAGCCGCCGCAGCGCCGAACTCGGCGACGAACTGGGGCGACTCGCATGATCGAGGGGGCACTGAAGTTTCTCATCCAGACGCTGGGCAACCTGTTCGCGATCGCGGTGCTGCTGCGTTTCATGATGCAGCTGTTCCGGGTGCCGTTTCGCAATCCGTTCGCGCAATTCATCGTCGCCATCACCGATTTTGCGGTGAAACCGCTGCGCCGGGTGGTGCCGGGCCTGTTCGGCCTCGACTGGGCCTGCCTGCTGCTCGCCTGGCTGGTCGAACTGGGGGTGGTGACGGCCGGCTACTGGCTGGACGGCTTCCCCTTTGCGCTGGCGGGCGGCAAGGTGTGGCCGGTGATGCTGGGGCTGGCGGTGGTGAAGCTGCTGAGCCTGGCGATCTACCTGGTGATCGGCCTGACCCTGGTGCGTGCGGTGCTGTCGTGGGTCAATTCCCACACGCCGCTGATGCCGGTGGTGTACGAACTGACCGAACCCTTCCTGCGCCCGCTGCGGCGCTTCGTTCCCATGGTCTCCAACGTCGATCTGACGCCGCTGGTGCTGTTCATCCTGTGCCAGTTGGTGCTGATGGTGCCGGTGCTGGCGTTGGAGCGGGCGCTGCTTGGCTCTCTCTGAGTGTGAACAGGCGCCCCCGTCCTGGGCGCGCCGCAACGGCGCGGACTGGTTGCTGGAGCTGCACGTGCAGCCGGGGGCCAAGGCCACCGCAGCCATGGGCGAGCATGGCGGCAGGCTGAAACTAAAGATTGCTGCACCGCCTGTCGATAATAAAGCGAATGCGCATCTGCTGGCCTGGCTGGCCGCGCAACTGGGAGTGCCCAAATCTGCGGTGCGCTTGGTTCGCGGCGAAACCTCGCGGCAGAAAACCGTGGCGGTGTCGGGGGTCGAGACCCCCTGGCTTGAGATCGAGACCAACAGCAAAACATGAGCATCCATCTGGAACAGGAAGTCGCCGACTTCAGCGAGCGGCGCTTGCGGCTGGCGACGGCGATCACCGACTATGCCGACTGGCTCGACCGCCAGCACGGCATCGACGCCGATCGCACCCTGCGGCTGGCGGATACCGCGGCCAGCCTGCGCCAGGACAAGCTGGTAGTGGCCTTTGTCGCGGAATTCTCGCGCGGTAAGACCGAACTCATCAACGCCCTGTTTTTTGCCGACCATGGCCAGCGCCTGCTGCCCTCCGACGCCGGCCGCACCACCATGTGTCCGACCGAGCTGTTTGCCAGCCCGGACGAGGCTCCCAGCCTGTGCCTGCTTCCGATCGAAACGCGCCGCCGCAGCGAATCGCTGGCGCGGTTCAAGCACATGCCGATCGAGTGGGTCCGGGTGCTGCTCGACCCCACCGATCCGCGCCAGCTGCAGGAAAGCCTGAAAAAGCTCACCGAAACCAAGTCCATGGCGGCGGTGGATGCCATCGAACTCGGGCTGTGGGACAGCGCGGACCCGGGGGAGAGCCACCAGCTGCGCGCCGACGGCACGGTGGACGTGCCGGCCTGGCGCTACGCCATGGTCAACTATCCGCATCCCTTGCTGCAGGCCGGGCTGACCATACTCGACACGCCGGGGCTCAATGCGCTGGGCGCCGAACCCGAACTCACCCTGTCGGTCATTCCCAATGCGCATGCGGTGATGTACCTCTTGGCAACCGATACCGGGGTGACGCGCTCGGATCTCGAAATCTGGCAGAAGCATGTGCATCGGCATGCCAATTACCACGTCGCGGTGCTGAACAAGATCGACATGCTGTGGGACGATCTCAAGAGCGAGACCGAGGTGCAGGCCACCATCGAGCGTCAGGCCGAAGAAACCGCGCGCGTGCTGAAGCTTCCGCGCAGCCGGGTGTTCACCGTGTCGGCGCAGAAAGCGCTGGCTGCCACCATTTTCGGCGACGCCGCCCTGCGCGTACGCTCCGGCATCGAATCGCTGGAATACCTGCTGGCGCACCAGGTGATCCCGGCGCGCCGCGACATGCTCTATCACGCGGTCAGCCGCGAGGTGACGTCCCTGCTCGACGAAAGCCGGCTGGACCTGGCCGCGCGGCTGAAGCGCAGCAGCGACGAGCTGATCCAGTTGAGCCAGCTGTCGGGCAAGAACCGCGAACTGATCGAACAGACGCGTGCCACCCTGCAGAAGGAAAAAGACAGTTACGACGCCACCGCCAGCCAGTTCCGGGTGACCCGGAAAATGGTCCAGAAGCAGGGCGAGCACCTGCTGTCGCAACTGTCGGACGAGACCCTGAACGCCATTTGCAAGGCGGGCCGTGCGGCGATGGACGCCAGCCTGACCACGCGCGGACTCACCAGCGGCATCCGTCATCTGACCGAGCAGATGGTTGGCCGCCTCCAGCATGCGACCCAGCAGGCCGACAACATGCTGGATGCGCTGGATCAGGCCTATATACGGTTTCACCGCCAGCATCACCTACCCAAAATGCAGGTGCCGAGACTCGATCTGGGAGCCTACCGCAACCGGCTGGAAGCGCTGACGCGCGAGACCGAAGCCTTCTGCCGGGATCCGGCCAATCTGATGCTGGAAAAGCGTTTCATGATCCGGCGCTTTTACGCCGGCTTGGCCGAAGAAGCGCGCAAGGCGTTCAATTTGGCGCGGGTGGAGGCGGAACGCTGGCTGCGCATCGCGCTCGATCCCGTCATGACGCGCATCCGCGAACACAAGCAGTATCTCGATACCCGGCTCGCCAGTCTGCAGCGCATTCTGGAAAACATGGGCACGCTACAGCATCGCATGGCGCAGATCAAGCAGGAGATCGGCGCGCTCCGCAACGACAAGGCGGAACTGATGCGCATCGCCGGCGAGCTGGCTGCCTAGGGAAGCACTGAAAACCCCGCAAATCGTCTTTCCGGCGGAGCGTGGTTGTTGCCGCTTTAGCCGTGGCGAGATTTTGTAGGAGGGTCGTCCACGGCCCGATGCCGTGGTGTTTGCAGCGGCGCGCAAATCGCGGCGTGGACGCCGCTCCTACGGGACCGATTTTTTTGCCTAGCCGTTCAGCCGGGTCAACAACAGCGCCGTCCGCTCCGGGTCGGTGTTCTTCAGCAGCCGCTGCGCGGCGGGAACCAGCTCCTCCAGGTGCGACTTCAGCACCTGCTGCTTGACCTGCAGCAGGCTGGCCGGCTGCATCGAAAACGCGCGCAGACCCAGTCCCAGCAGCAGCCGCGTCAGCAGCGGGTCGCCCGCCATTTCCCCGCACACCGAAACCGGCTTGCCCGCCTTGGCGCCGGCGCGCAGCGTGTATTGAATGAGGTTGAGCACCGCCGGGTGCAGCGGATCGTACAGATGCGCCACGCTGTCGTCGGCGCGGTCGATCGCCAGGGTGTACTGAATCAGGTCATTGGTGCCGATCGACAAAAAATCCAGCTGTTCGGCAAAGAAGCCGGCCGACAGCGCGGCGGCGGGCACTTCGATCATGCCGCCGACCGGGAGTCCTTCGTCGAACTTCAGCCCGTCCTTCCTGAGCGAATCCTTGGCTTCGTCGATGCGCTGCAGGGTCTGCCGCAGTTCCACGAAGCTCGCCAGCATCGGGATGAGCATGCGCACCTGGCCATGCGCCGACGCGCGCAGGATGGCGCGCAGCTGGGTGTGGAACAGCCCGGGCTCGGCCAGGCACAGGCGGATCGCGCGCAGGCCGAGCGCCGGGTTGTCGGCCACGGTGTGGCCCCAGGGCGCCTGTTTGTCGGCACCGAGGTCGAGCGTGCGGATGGTGACCGGCTTGCCGTCCAGCGCCTCGGCCACCGCCTTGTAGGATTCGTACTGCTCGTCTTCGGTCGGCAGGTCGCTGCGGTTGAGGAACAGGAATTCGCTGCGGAACAGGCCGATGCCGTGCGCGCCCGCGGCCTTCACCGCATCGACGTCGGACAGCAGTTCGATGTTCGCCATCAGCTCGATCGGGGTGCCGTCCAGCGTGGCCGACTTGCTGGTCTTCAGCCGCTTCAGCTTGTCGGTGTCGATGCGCCACTGGTTCTGCCGCAGCCGGTATTCGGCCAGCACCGATTCGTCCGGGTTGACGATCACCACGCCGTCGCGGCCGTCGACGATCAACAGATCGTGGTCGCGGATCAGGCCGCGCGCGTTGTGCAGCGCCATCACCGACGGCATGCCCATGCTGCGCGCGAGGATCGCGGTGTGCGAGGTGGTGCCGCCGAGATCGGTGATGAAGGCGGCGAAATGCACGTTCTTGAACACGACCATGTCGGCCGGCGACAGCTCGTGCGCCACCAGGATGCGCTCGACGTCGAAGTTGATGTCGAGCGGCAGGTGGCTGGGGTGGCCGGTCAGCGCCTTCAGCACCCGCTGCACCACCTGCACCACGTCTTCCTGGCGGCTTCTGAGATAGGCGTCGTCGATTTCCTCGAAACGCGCCACCAGCGCCTCCATCTGCTGCGCCAGTGCCCATTCGGCGTTGCACTGGGTTTCCTCGATCAGGCGCTTGGGTGCCTCGGCGATCATCGAGTCGCCGAGGAACATCAGGTGCATGTCGAGAAAGGCCGACAGTTCGGCCGGCGCGCCGGGCGGGATGTGGGTGCGCAGGATTTCCAGTTCGGCGCGGGTGGTCAGGATGGCTTCGTCGAAGCGCGCCAGCTCGTCCTTGATGTACTTGCGGTCGAGCATGTACTGCGGCACCTCGATCCTCGCGTTCGAGGTGATGTGCGCGTAGCCGATGGCGATGCCGCCGGAGACGCCGATGCCGTGCAGCGAAAAGCTCATGCCCGTTCTTCCCCGAAACCGCTTGCGATGAGATGGGTCAGCGCATCGATCGCTTCCACTTCGTCCTCGCCTTCGGTTTCCAGGGTGATGGCGCAGCCCCTGGCGGCGGCCAGCATCATCACGCCCATGATGCTCTTGGCGTTGACGCGGCGGCCATTGCGCGACATGAAGACGTTGCTCTTGAAGCTGGAGGCGAGTTGGGTGAGCCGGGCCGAGGGACGCGCGTGCAGCCCCAGCTTGTTGACGATTTCAACGTCCCGTTGCTGCATGGCACATGGTCTCGGAAATATGGTTGATGCTGTTGCGCCCGCCCTCGACGATGCGCTCGACGAGCTGCAGCAGGCTCAGCGATTCGCGGTAGTTCAGCGCCTTCAGCAGCATCGGCAGGTTGACGCCGGACACGCCTTCGATGTGGGCCGGTTCGAGCAGGCGGCACAGGGTGTTGCTGGGGGTGGCACCGTAGACGTCGGTCAACACCAGGATGCCGTCGCCCTCGTCCAGCTCGACAAGCTGCGCCTGCAAGGCCTGCTGCCGCTCGTCGGGGTCGGCGTGGCCGATGAAATCGAGCGTGGCCAGCCCGCGCGGACGCTCGCCCAGCACGTGGGCGGCGCACTCGACCAGGCTGTCGGCGAGCGAACCGTGGGCGACGATGAGGATGCCTATCATTGCGTGAATGTCAGACCAAAAACAGCATTCTAGCGCGCATGGGCAGCGCGTTCTCCCAAACCGATCGCTTCGCTTGCCCTCTGATGAAACCTCTAAGCATTCGACTAAGCCCGCAAGCGGGCAAGTCGCTGGTTATCCCCAACCCTCACCCCAGATGGGGGAAGGGGCAAACGATGCGCGGCGCGCGCCCAAACCGATTAAAGCCGGGCCTTCATCGCTGGCGAGACGTGGATCCGGCCGGCGGCGTCCACTGCCAGGTAGGTGCCGACACCCAGCCGCGCCGCGTTGTCCGCCAGCCGTGCCGCGCCGTCGATGAACAGCGGTTTCGACAGCGCGTCCGAACGCGTCCCGGCCCCTTTGCCGCTCACCAGTATCGTGACTGATTGCATGCCGGTTGCCGGTCGCCCGGTGCGCGGGTCGATCAGGTGGCTGTAGCGGCGTCCGCCCGCTTCGAAGTAGCGCTGGTAGTCGCCCGAGGTGCCGACCGCCTCGCCGTCGCGCAAATCCAGCGTCGCCAGCGTGCCCGGCTGGTGTGGATGCTGGATGCCGACGCGCCACGGGCGGTCGCCGTGTGTGCCCAGTGCGATCACATTGCCGCCGATGTTCACCAGCGCATTTGCGATGCCGTGGGCCTTCAGGATGGCCGCGGCGTCGTCCAGCGCGCGCCCCTTGGCGTAGCCGCCCAGGTCCAGTTGGACCGCCGGGTTGCGGCTCGATACCGTGTCGTTCCCGATGGCGAGGTCGGCCATGCGCGGCTGCCGGCTGACCCATGCGGCAATGGCGGCCGCACCCGGTACGTTCGCCTGCGGCAGGTCGGCGTGAAAACCCCACAGCGCGATCAGCCCGCCGATGGCCGGATTGAACAAGTCGTTGGATTGCATCGACAGCGTCTGCGCGTCGCGCAGCATCGCTGCGAGTTCGGGCGAGACTGCCGCCTGCTCGCCGCGGGCCAGCGCGGCGTTGAGCCGCGACAGCGCGCTCGGCTGCCAGGCGTGCAGGGTGCGGTGCAGCTCGTCGAAGCGCGCCAGCACCGCCGCCGTCGCCTGCCGCGCCTGCGCCTCCGGCGCGCCGTGAATGCTGACCTCGACCAGGGTGCCGAATACATAGGCCTGCTGCTGGTGCAGGGGGGGCGGGCTGCAGGCGGCAAGCGTCCATAGCAGCAATAGCCAGACGCCGTGGCGCGCGGTCTGCATGCGCGAACCGTGGCTCAAGGGCGAACCGCGGTCGAGCAGCTGCGCTCGATCGCGGCGATGAATTGCACTGCGACGTCATGCCCCGTCTGCGCCGTGATTTCCTGGAAGCCGGTGGGACTGGTGACGTTGATTTCGGTCAAGCTGTTGCCGATCACGTCGAGGCCGGCGAGGAAGATGCCGTGCTCCTTCGCCCACGGCGCGAGGGTCTCGGCGATCTTGCGGTCGCGTTCCGACAACGGCTGCGCGCGCGCGGTGCCCCCCGCGGCAAGATTGCCGCGCGTCTCGCCGGGCAGGGGAACGCGCGCGAGCGCCCACGGCACGACTTCGCCGTCGATCAGCAGGATGCGCTTGTCGCCTTCGCTGATCTCGGGGAGATAGCGCTGCGCCATGATGGCGCGGCGGCCGTGCCGGGTCAGTGTTTCCAGGATGGCGTTGCGGTTGGGGTCGGAAAGCGTCAGCCGGAAAATGCCGCTGCCGCCCATTTCGGTAAGCGGCTTGACGATGATGTCGTGCTGTTCGTCGAGGAAGCGCCCGATTTCCGTTGCATCGGCGGATACCAGGGTGGGGGCGATGAAAGCCGGAAAGTTGAGGATCGCCAGCTTCTCGTTGAAGTCGCGCAGGCACGCCGGCCGGTTCAGCACGCGCGCGCCATTGGTCTCGGCGATGCCAAGCAGGTGGGTGGCGAGCAGGTAGTCGGTGTCCACCGGCGGGTCGGTGCGCATCACCACGGCGTTGAAATCCTTCAGGATGCAGGCGTCGGTGTGGGCGATGTCGTACCAGTCGTCGCCGGCGCGCACGTCGAGCGCAACGCAGGAAGCGCGTGCGTGGCCGTCCCGGATGAACAGCTGGCGCGCCTCGCAGGCGAACACGGCATGGCCGCGCGCCGCTGCCGCGCGCATCATCGCCACCGAGCTGTCCTTGTAGGGTTTGAGGCCCGCCAGCGGATCGACGACGAATAGCAGCTTCATGCGGGTTCGTTCAGGGCTTCATCCAGCTCGATCGACGCCGCCAGCATCGCCAGCCGCGCGACCACGCCATAGGCGTAGAAGCGGTTGGGGCTGGCGTCGGGGTTGGCGCTGCGGTCGGGCATCACGCAGGTGTCGTCGAACGCCAGGGGCACGAAGTGCATGCCGGGGCTGTTGAGGTTCTCGTCGGCGCCGCGTCCGGTGTGCACGCGGTAGAAGCCGCCGACGACGAAATGGTTGAGCATGTAGACCACCGGTTCGGCGACCGCCTCGTTGATGCTCTCGAAGGTGTAGACGCCTTCCTGGATCAGCACCTCGCTCACTTCCATGCCTTCCTTGCCGACTGCCATCTTGTTGCGCTGCTTGCGGTTGAGCTCGCGCACGTCGTCCGGCGATTTCACCGTCATGATGCCCATGCCGTAGGTGCCGGCGTCGGCCTTGACGATGACGAAGGGCGGCTGGTCGATGCCGTATTCGTCGTATTTGATGCGGATCTTGTCCAGCATGTCGCCGACTTTTTCGGCCAGGCAGTCTTCGCCCTGGCGCGCCTGGAAGTCGATTTTTCCGCAGTGGGTGAAGTAGGGATCGATCAGCCAGGGGTCGATGCCCACCAGCCGCGCGAATTCGATGGCGACGTTCTGGTATGCGGCGAAGTGGCGCGACTTGCGGCGCGTCGCCCAGCCGGCGTGCAGCGGCGGCATGATGGTCTGTTCGATGTCTTTCAGGATGTCCGGCACGCCGGCCGACAGGTCGTTGTTGAGCAGCACCGCGCACGGGTCGAAGCCGTCCAGCCCGATGCGGTCGCCGCGGCGCACCAGCGGCTCCAGGGTGAGGCGCCCGCCGGCCGGCAACTCCAGGGTGGTGGGCTCGGTGATCTCGGGTATCAGGGTGCCGATGCGAACGATGAGTCCGGTCTGGCGCAGGATGTGCGCGAGCACCGCGACGTTCTGCAGGTAGAAGGTGTTGCGCGTGTGGCTCTCGGGGATGAGCAGCAGACGTTGTGCGTCGGGGCAGATTTTTTCCACCGCGCCCATCGCAGCGTGAATCGACAGCGACATGAATGCCGGGTTGAGGTTGTTGAAGCCGCCGGGAAACAGGTTAGTGTCGACCGGCGCCAGCTTGAAGCCCGCGTTGCGGATGTCGACCGAGGTGTAGAACGGCGCCGCCTGCTCCTTCCATTGCTGGCGGAACCAGTGCTCGATGGTCGGCTGGGCGTCGAGCAGGCGTTTTTCCAGTTCCAGCAGCGGGCCGGTGAGTGCAGTGGTGAGGTAAGGAACCATAGAATAGGCGACTCCGAGAATGCGCTATTCTAGGGCCTGTTAGTGCTAATTTTGCACCTGCGACGAGGCCGATTCGGGTGCAGGCCGCGAAACGGGCCGCGCCGCAGTGTCGTTCACTGCAAGTGGCGCGCGAAAACGCAGTTTCAGTGCAGGCTAACATGAGCGTAGCGAATGTTATGCCGTAGCTACAAAGGGATGCGCCCGGCTGGATTGAACCTTGGCCGGCCCGCCCCTTCGGGTTGCCGCGAGAAAGCGCGTCTGCGGCGTTGCGCCGCTTGGCAAGGGACGGCCCTTGCCGGCGCGACGCGCCTTGCATCCATCGCTTTCTCGCGGCAACGCAGGCGTAAAATTAGCACTAACAGGCCCTGGGCCAAGCCGAATGTTTGACATCGTTTTATATCAGCCCGAAATCCCGCCCAACACCGGCAACCTCATCCGCCTGGCGGCCAACACCGGCTGCCGCCTGCACCTGGTCGAGCCGCTGGGATTCGATCTGTCCGACAAGCAGGTGGCGCGCGCCGGGCTGGACTACCATGACATGGCCTGCGTCACCGTGCACCCGGACTGGGCTGCGGTGCAGGCGGCGCTGCCCGGCCGGCGCTGGTTTGCGCTCACCACCAAGGGCAGCCGCACTTACGCCACAGTGGACTTTCAGGCCGACGACGTGCTGCTGTTCGGGCCCGAATCGCGCGGGCTGCCGCCGGAGGTGCTGGACCCGTTTGATACGGCGCGGCGGCTGCGCCTGCCAATGCTGCCCGGTTCGCGCAGCATGAACCTGTCGAATGCGGTGAGCGTGGTCGTGTTCGAGGCCTGGCGGCAAAACGGCTTTGCCGGGGGCATGTAGATAAACGGAATGAATGGCTGTGCCGCCGCGGGCGCGCTTGTGTTTTCCCCGTTTCTGGCTGGCTGAAAACTTGCTTGGAGAATGGCGTCCCAACGCACGAAGGCCTCCAGCATGCCCAACACCCTCGCCCACCAGAACGACGTATTTCTCCCTTACATGCGCGACGTGACCCGCAGCGAGCAATCGCTGCGCGAGCTGAATCTGATGTGGCGCACGATCGAGTCCTTCGCCAAGATGAATTATCTGGCCGAAACGAAATCGATCCTTGAAACCATGGCCGCCACGCGGGCAGGATTCGACCAGCTGGAGCACGAACTGGTCGCCAGCCTGGTGCATGAAAAGGTCGCGAATGTGCTGATGGAAATCGGCACCAAGGCGCACTACGTGATCGACATCGTGGTGCGCAACCTGTACGAACGCACCGCCGACGTCGGCTTCCTCGCCACCGACCGCGACCTGTGCGAATTTGTTTCCGGCATGCAGGGCGATGCGGACGTCATCCGCGAGCGCCTGCTGGCCTACCGCAGGAAATACACGGTGTACGATGAAATCATGCTGCTGGACCGGGACGGCAACGTACTGGTTCAGATCGACGAGCACACGGAAGTCGAAGGCAGCATCGACCCGCTGATCGGGCAGACCCTGGCATCGAAGGGCTATGTCGAAACGTTCCGCGCCACCGACCTGCGCCCCAACAAACAGGAAGCCCTGATCTATTCGCAGCGGATGCTGCATCCGGTCACCCAGGAGGTGGTCGGGATCCTGTGCCTGTGCTTCGATTTCGAAAAGGAAATGCGCGGCATCTTCGATTCGCATCGCGACCCGGAGGAGCGCTCGATCATGCTGCTGCTCGACCGCGATAACCGTGTCATCGCCAGCGCCGATCCGCTGTGGGTGCCGCTGGGGGCGGCGGTTCCGGTCAACCGCAGCGGCAGCCGGCGGCTGATGATGTTCGGCGGCCGCAAGTACCTGGTGCAGACCTTTTCCGCCGAGGGCTACCAGGGCTACATGGGCCCGCCGGGGTGGCAGGGGCAGGTCATGGTCCCGGTCGAGGTGGCCTTCCTGGAGGGCGGCGACCGGACCTTGATGTCGCTGGATTCTGCGCTTGCCGACGGCCTGCTGTCGCACGCCCAGTCGTTCTCGCCGCCGCTTTACAAGATCATGCAGGCCGCCGAAACCATCCAGCGGGTCGTCTGGAACGGGCAGGTGATGACCGCCGGGCGCGGCGAAAGCGGGCACCAGCTGAAATCGGTCCTGGGGCAGATCAGCGAAACCGGCAGCCGCAGCAACGAACTGTTTTCGCAGTCGATCAGCGACCTCTACGAAACCGTGCTTGGCTCCAGCCTGCGAGGCACGGAATTCATGTCGCACCTGCTGGTCGATCTGCTCGACCGCAACCTGTACGAGCGCTCCAACGATTGCCGCTGGTGGGCGTTGACGCCGGCGCTGCGCAACACGCTGGCCGCGCCGGTGCAGACGGACGCCATGCTCAGGCAGGTCACCGGCATCCTCGCCTACATCAATAGCTTGTACACCGTCTACACACGGCTCTTCGTGTACGACCGGAGCGGGCGCATCCTCGCCAGCACCAAGTTGGGGAATAGCGGCGTGGACAACGCGGTGGTCGGCACCACGATCGAGCATGCCACGCTCGAAGCCGTGCTGTCGCTCGCGACCGAACAGGATTACCACGTGACCCCGTTCGTTCCGACGCCGCTGTACGACAACCTGCCGACCTACGTTTACCATGCCGCCATCCGCCATCCGGACAACCCGAAAACGATCGTCGGCGGCATCGGCATCGTGTTCGACGCGGCGCCGGAGTTTTCCGCCATGCTGCACGGCGGCCTCAACGGCAAGGTGGGCACTACGGCATTCTTCGTCGACCGCGAGGGCCGCATCATCGCCAGCACCGACCCCGCGCGTCCGGTGGGCTCGCACCTCGGTATCGACAGTGCCATCCGGCGGCAGCAGAATGGCTGCAGTACGTCCCGCATCACGGTACACGACGGCAACTATGCAAGCATGGGCTGCACCGTGTCGAACGGCTATCGCGAGTTCAAGGTGAGCGACGGCTACCGGGACGACGTTATCGCCGTCGTGTTCGAGTCCTTTGGCGAAGTGCGGGGGCGCGGCGCCTCAGGCAACCGGGCCGTCGCCATGCTGAGCCGCCCGCCGCTGGAACGCGGCGGCAGACAGTTCGCGACGTGCTACGTCGACGGCAACCTGTTCGCAGTCCCTGCCGAACAGGTGCTGGAGGCTCTGCCCGGATCGGACCTGCTGCCCATGTCCATGGGCCGTTTCGATGGGCGGATCGGCATGCTCGCCGTCGAACACGAGAACGAGGACACGAAATTCATCTGGGTGTTCGACCTCGGACATATGGTGCGTGGACAGCCATCCGAAACCGCGGCTGGCCGCCAGGTCATCGTGGTTCGCCACGGCGAGCAGAGCATCGGCCTGCTCGTCGACGCGCTGCACGGCGTCCCGGAATTCGGCGACCGGCAGATTACGCCGACCCCCTTCGCCAGGGATGCCGGCGGCGCCCTGGTGTCCGATGTCATCAAGGACGAGGGCGGGGGCCTGCTGATCCAGGTGCTCGATGTCGACTACCTCTACCGCACCCTGAAGGCCGGCGACCTGCCGTGCATGCCGGAATTGATGGCGCAGGAAGCGGCCTGAAACCCTCCGCCGCCCGTTCGCCCTGGGCTTGTCGAAGGGAGCCCGTCAAAAGGAAACCTGTCGAAGGCTAGAATTGATGGGCGCGCACAAGGAGGAGACATGAGCGGACTCGAATGGCTGGAGGCAGCCAGCTACATCGTCACCATCGTCGGTCTGCCGCTCGCCATCGGCGTCTACGTCCACGACCGCCGCCGCGAGCAGCAGACCGACGAGGAGGAAATCTTTCTGCGGCTGTCCGACGAATACGCCGACTTCATGCGGCTGGTGATCGCCAACGCCGACCTGCATTTGCTGTCGCCTGCCGCGAAAGGCGAACTCGGCGAGGACCAGCTGGAACGAAAGCTCGCCTTGTTCGCCATCCTGGTCAGCCTGTTCGAGCGCGCCTACGTGCTGGTGTACGAAGACGACATGAGCCGGCAGCAACAGCGCTTGTGGCAGTCGTGGGCCGACTATATGCACGAGTGGTGCCAGCGCGAGGATTTTCGCGCCGCCCTGCCGCCCCTGCTCCAGGGCGAGGATCCGGGGTTCGTGTCGACGATCCGGCGGATTGCCGAGGCGGCAGGCACGGCGCAATAAGCCGTGCCTGCCGCGGCCGCTTCAAAAAGCAAGCGCGCCAGCCTGTGCTACGTTAAAAACGTGTCGCGCCCCGCATAGGGCGCGCGCGTGATCCCTCGTAACCACTTTTCCAAGGAGGTCCCATGCGTACCCCCCATCTACTCAGAAAATTCGGTTCCCTGCTGTTGGCTACATCGCTGCTGGGCGCACAGATTGCGCCGGTTCAGGCCGGCATGGTCGGCACCGCTCAGGTGCTCGCCGCCGAACAGGGCCGGACGGATCGTGACAGGCTGGCGTCGTTGCTGGAGCGTGAGGATCTGCAGCGTCAATTATCGGCCCACGGTGTCGATGCCCAATATGCCAAAGAGAGGGTGGCGGGGCTGACCGACGCCGAAGTGGCCCGACTCAACCAGCGCATCGCCGAACTGCCTGCCGGTGGCGACGTGCTGGGCGTCATCCTGCTGATTTTCATTATCTTCGTCATCACCGACGCCATCGGGGCAACCGACATCTTCCCCTTCGTGGACCCCGTCAGATAGCCGGTTTCGATGCGCCTGGGCCGGCTTGCCCGACTCCTGGCGGGCGCATGGATTGGGGCGGCCTTGCTTGCAGGCTGCGCCCATCGGGCGCCGCTTGCCGGCGCGCAGCTGGCCGGACTTCCGGCCAGCGTGGAACTGACGGACACGCCCTTCTTCCCGCAGGAACGCTATCAGTGCGGACCGGCCGCGCTCGCCTCGGTGCTGAGTGCGCGCGGAGCGGCCGTCACGCCGGAGGAACTGGTTCCGCAGGTCTATCTGCCTGCGCGCAAAGGCAGCCTGCAGGCCGAAATCATGGCAACCGTGCGCCGCCGGGGACTGCTGACGGTTCCGGTCGAGCCGTCCCTCGATGCCGTGCTGGCGGAAATCGCAGCGGGCCATCCGGTGCTGGTCCTGCAGAATCTGGGACTGGACTGGCTGCCGCGCTGGCACTACGCGGTGGCGATCGGCTATGACCTGCCGCAGCAGGTGCTCATTCTGCGTTCAGGCACCGAGCGCAGGCGCATCACGCCTTTCGGCGTGTTTATGAATACGTGGGAGCGGTCGATGCGCTGGGGCATCGTCGTGCTCACCCCGGGCAGCTTTCCGGCGCGCGCCGAACCGGGGGCTTACCTGGAAGCGGTGAGCGCGCTGGAAGGCGTGGGGAAACGCGCGGAAGCGCAGGCGGCCTACAAGGCTTCGACCGAAAGATGGCCGGACAGCCTGGTGGCCTGGCTGGGACGTGGCAACGCCGAGTATGCTCTGGGCCAGGCTGCGCATGCCGAAGCGTCGTTCCGCCAGGCCCTGCAGGTGCAAGCCGGTGCGGGCGCCGCCTGGAACAATCTGGCTTACGCCCTGGCGGCCCGTCAATGCATACGCGCAGCCCGGCAAGCGGCGCGCTGCGCCAAGCGCTTGTCGCCTGGCCATGCGGCGTTCACGCACACCCTGATGGAAATGGACACGTTGCAGGCGCCGGGTGCCGGCGCCTGCTTGCCCCTGCCTGCCTGCCCCGCGCACTGACGCCGGAAATTTTGCGCATCGGCGAGTGGCTCCGATGCGGCTGCGACGGCCGTCCCCCTTCGATCGATTGTGTGTCCATCGGATGTCGGGCCTTAAGTTTTGGCTTTGAATTACGATAAACATATAAGAATATAGTTAAAAGAATAGTGTTCTGCCCGGGAAGACGCCCCCCGCCGGGTCGAATCCACGATTGTTAAAGCCAGAATGACGAGAAGCCATGCGTGTCAATTTGCCGACCACGAACACTGAGTACGCGCTGTGTGATGACGCAGCGCTTGTTTCAAGGACGGATGCCAAGGGGCGCATCACGTACGCCAACCCGGCCTTCGTCGAAGCCAGCGGCTTCAGCGAGGAGGAGCTCATCGGTCAGCCGCACAACATCGTGCGCCATCCGGACATGCCCGCAGAGGCCTTTGCGGATATGTGGTCGACCCTGAAGCAGGGCCATCCCTGGACCGGCATGGTCAAGAACCGGCGCAAGAACGGGGACCATTACTGGGTGCTCGCGAACGTCACGCCGCTAAAGGAAAACGGCGTGGCCGCCAGCTATCTGTCGGTGCGCAGCAAGCCCTCGCGCCAGCAGGTCGCCGAAGCCGACCATGTTTATCGGCAGATCAAGGAAAGCGGCCGCGGCCGGTGGGAAATTCGCAGCGGGATGGCGGTACGCACCGGGGTGATCGGCACGCTGCAGTCCATCCGGCGCGTTCCGGTCAACCTGAGGATTCTGCTGAGCACGGCAATCGGGGCGGCGCTGATGCTGCTCGTAGGCGTGCTCGGCTGGCGCGAAACGAGCGCACTGGCCGACGCTGCGGGGGTGGCGAGCTGGGCGCCGGCGCTGATCGCCACGGCGTGCGGCGTCGGTGCGCTGCTGACCCTGCTGTTCGGTTATTTCATCTCGCGCACGATCCTGAAGCCGCTCGACCGCGCCCTCGATGTGGCGAACGCCATCGCGGGAGGCGACTTGTCGCATCGCTTCGAGGCGTCGGCCTGGGATGAGACGGGGCAGCTGATGCGGGCGCTCCAGCAGATGACGGCCAATATGGTGGCAGCGGTGTCCGACATCGGCGCGAATGCGGACGGCATCCGGGTGGCGGCAGGCGAGATTGCCGCCGGCAACACCGACCTGTCCGGCCGCACCGAGTCGCAGGCGTCGAGTCTGGAGGAAACCGCCAGCACCATGGAACAACTCACCAGCACGGTGAAACAGAATGCCGAGCATGCGCACCACGCCAATCGGCTTGCGGGCGCCGCGACCGACATCGCCGTCAAGGGCGGGCAGGTGGTGGCACAGGTGGTCGACACCATGGCCTCCATCCGCGCCAGTTCGGGCCGGATTGCCGACATCATCGGCGTGATCGACGGCATCGCGTTCCAGACCAACATCCTGGCGCTCAACGCCGCGGTGGAGGCGGCCCGCGCAGGGGAGCAGGGGCGGGGGTTTGCGGTGGTCGCGACCGAGGTCAGGCATCTGGCGCAGCGCTCGGCTGCCGCCGCCAGGGAAATCAAGGCGCTGATCGACGATTCGGTCGGCAAGGTCGAACAGGGCGGCAAGCTGGCGGACGAAGCAGGCGAGGCCATGGGAGATATCGTCACCTCGGTGGAACTGGTGGCCGACATCATGGGC
This sequence comes from Gammaproteobacteria bacterium, assembly GCA_018820765.1. GTDB lineage: Bacteria > Pseudomonadota > Gammaproteobacteria > Burkholderiales > Thiobacillaceae > Thiobacillus. The sequence goes on along the minus strand of JAHJNN010000012.1, from coordinate 201,049 downwards.
GGGATTGCCGCCGCGAGCCAGCAGCAGAGCGCCGGCATCGAGCAGGTCAACCAGGCGGTGGGGCAGATGGACGAAATGACGCAGCAGAACGCGGCGCTGGTAGAACAGGCCGCGGCCGCGGCGGAAAGCCTGCATCAGCAAGCGGACAGGCTCGTCCAGGCTGTGGGCGTGTTCCGCGTGGGACGCCGGCAGGCGGCACCGGCTGCCAGTCCGGTGCATCGAGGTGGGAAGAGTCAGGCGGCGGGGCGCGTGCGTCCGCTCGCCCTGCCGGAGAGAGCCGCTTCCGCCAGCAATTGGTCGTGATTCCCCTGCGGTTGGCGTCTATCCGGCCGCAGGCGGGCCACACGATGCGTGTCTCACCGTCCTGCGGCGATCCCGCAGGATGCCCTGCCGTTCAAAGTTAAACACGTGTTGCGCACGCTTTCATTCTCAAAAATCCTGCTGCTGCTGTTCGTTTTGGGCAGCGGCTCCGGCGTGGTCGTCAGCGCCCTGGGCTGGTGGGGGATCGAACAGTCGGTGCGCCAGATCGAGTGGCTGCGCCACGCCAATCTGGCCAACCTTCAGCATGCCGCGCTGACGGTGGTGGGCCTGTCCGGATTGTTCTTTGCCCTGGCCGCCGCGCTGGGCCGCCGCTTCGTCACGGCGCACGAACGGAACACGCAGTCCTTGCGCCTTGCTGCAGCCGTATTCGACCGTTCCACCGAAGGCATCATCATCACGGCCCGGGACGGCCGCATCCTGCAGGTCAATCCGGCGTTTACCACCGTCACCGGATACCAACCCGAGGACGTGATCGGCCGCAACCCGAGAATGTTCTCATCGGGGCGCCAGGACGCCGACTTTTATCGAACGCTGTGGAACACGGTGCTGTCCAGTGGCCAGTGGCAGGGTGAAATCTGGAACCGGCGCCAGAACGGCGAGGTGTATCCGGAGTGGCTTTCCATCTGCAGCCTGCGCGCGGCCTCGGGCGAGATCGATTATTTCGTCGCCACGTTTTCCGACATGACCGAGCGCAAGCGCGCAGAGGACAAGCTTATCCATCAGGCCTACCACGACGCTCTCACGCATCTGCCGAACCGGGTGCTGTTCAAGGACAGGCTGGAACAGTCGCTCGCATTTTCGCGCCGCATGAAGCACAAGAAGGTGGCCCTGCTGTTCATCGACCTCGACCGTTTCAAGCTGGTCAACGATTCGCTCGGCCACGCCGCCGGCGACCGCCTGCTGCAGCTTGTCGCCCAGCGTCTGCGGGAAATCGGGCGCCAGACCGACACCCTGGCCCGGCTCGGCGGCGACGAGTTCACCATCCTGCTGCCCGACGTCGATCGCGTCGAAGAGGCCATGGTGGTGGCCGACAAGGTGCTGGCAACCTTGAAACAGCCGTTCGTGCTCGACGGCCGCGACATCTTCGTCAGCGCGAGCATCGGCATCAGCATGTATCCGGACGACGGCGCCGACGTCGATGTCCTGATGAAGCATGCCGACACCGCCATGTACCGCGTCAAGCAGCAGGGGCGCAACGGCTTCCAGATCTACACCCATGCGCTCGACCAGCGCAGCCTGCGCCGGCTGGAACTGGAGAACCAGCTGCACAAGGCCCTGGAACGGAAGCAGTTGGTGCTGCATTACCAGCCCCAGTTCGATCTGTCCGAGGGGCGTCTGCGCGGCGTCGAGGCGCTGGTCCGCTGGCAGCACCCCGAACTGGGCATGATTTCGCCCGTCGAATTCATCCCGCTCGCCGAGGAAAGCGGCCTGATCGTCCCGATCGGGGCGTGGGTGCTGGAAACCGCGTGCAGGCAGGTGCATGCGTGGCGGCAAGCCGGGTTTCCCGATCTCGTGATGTCCGTCAATCTCTCGGTCCGGCAATTCTTCCGCGAGGATATCGCCCGCCAGGTCATGCGGGCCATCGACGATTATTGCCTGGCGGCGCACGTGCTGGAACTGGAGATCACCGAGAGCGTGGCGATGGACGATGTGGCGTACACGATCAGAACGCTGGAATCGCTGGCGGCAAGCGGCCTGCGCCTGGCGATCGATGATTTCGGCACGGGCTACTCGTCACTCAGCCAGCTCAAGAAAATGCCGGTGAAAATCCTCAAGATCGACCGCTCCTTCGTGCAGGACATCACCACCGATCCGGACGACGCCGAGATCGTCAACGCCGTCATCACCATGGCGCACCGTCTCGGCCTGAAGGTGATCGCGGAAGGCGTCGAAAGCCGGGCGCAGCTTGATCATCTGCGGGAGCAGCAGTGCGATTTCGTGCAGGGCTTCCTGTTCAGCCGGCCGCTTCCTGCGGCCGAGCTGGAAGCGTTGCTGGGGGAATGGGATTTTTCGTTCCCGGCTGTTTGCGGCGCCGGGATGCCGGTGGGCGCCTGATACGGACGCCCTTGCGCCGACCGCTCAGAACTCTGCCTTGATTTCCCGGTTCAGCAGGGCATCGACCGCCTGCGCAGCGGGCAGGCCGTCGAACAGTACCTGGCAGACGGCTCGGGTGATCGGCATGTCGACCCCGAGTTCGCCGGCAAGCGCGGCGACTTCGGGCGCGGTGGTGACGCCTTCGGCGACATGGCCGAGCTCGGCAAGAATGGCGTCGAGCGCCTGGCCGCGCGCGAGGCGCAGGCCGACCTGGCGGTTGCGCGAGAGGTCGCCGGTGGTGGTGAGGATGAGGTCGCCGAGGCCGGACAATCCCATGAAGGTTTCGAAGCGGCCGCCGAGCTGGACGCCGAGGCGGGTCATTTCGGCCAGCCCCCGGGTGATCAGCGCGGCGCGGGCGTTGTGGCCGAGCTTGAGGCCGTCGCAGATGCCGGCGGCGATGGCCATGACGTTTTTCAGCGCACCGCCGACCTCGACGCCGACGACGTCGTCGTGCGCGTAGATGCGCAGGCGCTGGCCGGACAGGGCTTCGGCCAGGTGCTGCGCCAGCACGCTGTCGTGCGAGGCCAGGGTGAGCGCGGTGGGATAGCCCTGCGCGACCTCCTGGGCGAAGCTGGGCCCGGACAACACGCCGGTCTGCGTATGCGCCGGCAGCAGTTCGGCAATGAGCTGGTGCGGCAGTTTGCGGCCGCCGGGTTCGAATCCCTTGCACACCCAGACCAGCGGCGGCAGCACGGTGCGGGTGGCCAGGGCCGCCAGCGTCGGGCGCAGGCCGCTCGTGGGGACGGCGATGACGAGAAGGTCGGCCGCGTCGACGGCGGCGTCGAAATCCGGGTTGAACTGCAGCGTATCCGGCAGCGGACAACCGGGCAGGTAGCGGGCATTGACGCGGCCCGTGCGCATGGCGTCGAGCTCGGCCGGGTTGCGCCCCCACAGGGTGACGTCATGGTGGGGCGCCCAGCTCGCCGCCAGCGCCGTGCCCCAGGCACCGGCGCCGAGCACCGACAGCTTCATCGCCCCCACACCTCGTTCACCGGCAGCCAGCCGGCCAGCCCGTCGGCATGCTTCACCGGCAGCCAGCCGTAGGGGTCGGCCTCGCCGGTGACCTCGAGCAGGACGCCGCGCGCGGCACGAAATGCGATGCCGGCGTCGGCGCGCGGCTGCTGCCGGACGATGCTGGCTTCGCTTTTGATCATGACGCTTCTGGCGCCGCCGAGCGCGGACTTCTCGATCCAGGCCAGGCGGCCGCTGTGGTCGCGAACCTTGACCCAGGCCTCGATATCGACGACGACTTCGAGCGGCAGGCCGCTGCCGGCGATGGCGATTTTATCGGCCGTGGTCGACGGCGCGTCGTACAGCAGGGCGGCGCGCCCCGTGCTGCGGTATTCCAGCGCGCTGGCGGGGTGCGCCAGCGCAAGCAGCAGGCCAGCCGCGAGCAGCAAACGGGGGCGACGGAAACGCAATTTCAATGCGTTTGCTCGCCGCCGGCCTGTTGCTGCTGCGCCTGTTGTTGCTGCAGGAACAGCGCTTCGAAATTGACCGGGTTCAGCAGCAGCGGCGGGAAGCCGGCGCGGATCACCACGTCGGACACGCTCTCGCGCAGATACGGGAAAACGATGTTGGGGCAACCGATGCCGAGCACCATCGGAATCTGGTCCTGCGGCACGTTCTGGATGCGGAAGAGGCCGGCCTGGGTACATTCGACCAGGAACATGGTCTTGTCGCCGATCCTGGCGGTGACGGTGACGGTGATGCTGCTGTGGTACATGTCTTCGCCCAGCCCGCGGCTTTCGGTCGACATGTTGACGTCGATCTGCGGCGCCTCGCGCTCCAGGTAGATGGCCGGCGCGTTGGGTACTTCCAGCGACAGATCCTTGACGAAGAGTTTTTCGATATGGAATACGGGTTGTTGCGCGTCGGACATGGGGGCTCCCTGGATAAGAAAACCGGAGCCTCAAGCTCCGGGGATGGGGGATATTTTACATGGGCTTCAGTGAATGCCCTGTGACGCCAGCCAACGTTTGAGCGCATGGCCTTCCATCGCGCCCGAGACACGCGCCGCCTCGGCCCCGTTCCTGAACAGGATGAGGCTGGGAATACCCTTGATGTGGTGGCGCATCGATACCTGCGGATGCGCCTCGGTGTCGACCTTGGCGAAGCGCACCCGCGACCCCATCTCGACCGCCACCTGCTGGAACACCGGCGCCATCATCTTGCAGGGGCCGCACCAGCCGGCCCAGAAGTCGACCAGAACCGGCAGGCCGGCGCGGGCGATAAAACGGTCGAAACTGTCGGCGGTCAGATCGACCGGCTTGCCGGGCAGCAGGGGGGCGCCGCACTTGCCGCATTTGGGCGCGTCGGCCAGCCGATCGTCCGGTACGCGATTGACGGCGAGACAGTGGGGGCAGGCGAGTTCCATCGGCTTTCCTTGAGCGAATGATCTGGCTTCAAGGTGGGGCGGAATGCCGGAAAATCAAGCGTGCGGGGACACGCCGACCGAAGATCAGGCGTCGGCGAGCAGCGGCACCAACTTCCCGGCGGCATCCAGCGCCGAGGTGTCGTCGAATCCGCCGACGTGGGTGTCGCCGATGAAGACCTGCGGCACGGTGCGGCGGCCGGTGCGGGTGATCATTTCGTCCTGCTTCGCCGGATCAAGGTCGATGCGGATCTTCTCGATCTCGGTGACGCCGCGGCTCTTGAGCAGGCGCTCGGCGGCAACGCAATAGGGGCACACGGCGGTGCAATACATCAAGACTTTGGCCATGAAATGTCCTTACTTCTGGGTGACCGGCAGGTTGGCGCGTTCCCACGCGAGGATGCCGCCGGCCTGGTTGTACACGGTCTCGAAACCGGCTTTCTTCAGCAGGCCGCAGGCGCGTGCCGAGCGCTGGCCGCTGCGGCAGGTGACGAGCACGGGCTTGTTCTTGAACTTGTCGAGTTCGCTGATGCGGCTGGCCAGCTGGGCGAGCGGAATGTGCTTCGCCTTGGGAATGTGGCCGGCGGCGAATTCCTTGTCCTCGCGCACGTCGAGCACCAGTGCGTCGTCGTTGTACAGCCGGGTGGCCTTCAGCGTGTCGGCCTCTTCGACGCCGGACAGTCTGCCGCCGATGAAGGACCAGGTCAGCATGGCGCCGGACACCGCGGCCAGCGCCGCCAGCATCCAGTTGTCCTGAATGAATTGCACGTCCATGGATGCTCCCGCTTAGAGGCCGCAGCCCTGTTTGGCGCCTGCTTTCGCGAGGATGATGTCCATCGGGCAGAAACGGGTGATGCCGGACTGGAACAGGTTGAAGCCGACGAAGGCGGTGAACCACATCCAGGAGAGCTGGGTCATGTCGACGCTGCCGGAAAAATGCGCCAGCGCGAGCGACAGCATGATGAAGGAACCGGCAATGATGCGGACGAGGCGTTCAACGGTCATGGGAAGACTCCTGTTGAGTGAGAAGAAAGTTTACGGAAATTGGCCGCGTAATACAGCACCGGAATCACCACCAGCGTGAGCAGGGTGGAAACGAAAATGCCGAAGATCAAGGATACCGCGAGGCCGCTGAAAATGGGATCGTCGAGGATGAAGAAGGCCCCCATCATGGCGGCGGCGCCGGTCAGCACGATCGGCTTGGCGCGGGTGGCGCCAGCCTGGATCACCGCTTCCTGGAAGTCCATTCCGGTGGCCACTTGTTCGTTGATGAAATCGACCAGCAGGATGGAATTGCGCACGATGATGCCGGCCAGCGCGATCATGCCGATCATCGAAGTGGCGGTGAACTGCGTGCCGAGCAGGGCGTGGCCCGGCATGACGCCGATGATGGTGAGCGGAATCGGCGCCATGATGACGAGCGGGGTGAGATAGCTCTTGAACTGCGCCACCACCAGGATGTAGATCAGCATCAGGCCGAAGGCATAGGCCAGCCCCATGTCGCGGAAGGTCTCGTAGGTCACCTGCCATTCGCCGTCCCACTTCAGGCTGAATCCGGCATAGGGGTCGGCGGGCTGGCGGATGAAATATTCTCCGAGCGTGCCGCCCTGTTCGAGCGCCATGTCCTTGAGTTCGCCGCGCATCCCGAACAGACCGTACAGCGGCGAATCCAGCGTGCCGCCAGTGTCGCCGACCACGAACACCACCGGCAGCAGGTCCTTGTGGTAGATGGTTTTTTCACGCGCGCTTGGCACCACTTCCACCAGTTCGGACAGCGGCACCAGCTTGCCGCCGCTGCCGCGCACGGTGAGCTTCAGCAGTTCCTCGATCTTGGACTGGCGCTCCGGCGCCAGGGTGATGCGCACCGGGATTTCGTACTTGGCGCCGCTGCCGTGGATGGGGGTGACGTTCTCGCCTGCCAGCCCCATCTTCATCGCTGCGACGACGTCCTTCTGCGCCACGCCCGCCACCGCCGCCTTGTTCTGCAGCACGCGCAGCACGAAACGCTGGGCGTCGTCCTCCACCGTGTCGTCGATGGCGACGATGCCGTCGGTCTTTTCGAAGACGCCGCGCACCTGCTTGGCGACCTGCATCTGCGCGTCGTAATCGGGACCGTAGATTTCGGCCACGATGGGCGACATCACCGGCGGGCCGGGCGGCACTTCGACGACTTTCACGTCGGCGCCGTGCTTTTTCGCGATGGTCTCGACCGCAGGGCGGATCGCCTGCGCGATGTCGTGGCTCTTGCGGTCACGTTCGTGCTTGTCGATCAGGTTGACCTGCAGGTCGCCGACCTCGGAGCCGGAACGCAGGTAATACTGCCGCACCAGACCGTTGAAGTTGATCGGCGCGGCGGTGCCGGCGTAGGCCTGGTAGTCGGTGACTTCCGGCACCTGGGCGACCGCCGTTCCCATTTCACTCAGTACCTGGGCCGTTTTTTCCAGCGGCGTGCCGACCGGCATGTCGACGATGATCTGGAATTCCGACTTGTTGTCGAACGGCAGCATTTTCAGGATGACCAGCTGCACCACCGGCAGCGCGACCGACAGCAGGATGGCCACGCCGATGCCCAGCCACAGTTTGCGGCGCGCGCCGCGGCCTTCGCTGCCGCGCAGGAAGGGCGTCAGCCGGGTGCGGAACAGCGCGGTGAGCTTGTTGTCGCCTTGCGCAGCGCCGTGCGGCACCTGCTTGATCAGCTTCAGCGCCAGCCAGGGCGTGATGATGAAGGCGATCGCCAGCGAAATCAGCATGCCGATCGAGGCATTGATCGGAATCGGGCTCATGTACGGCCCCATCAGGCCGGTGACGAAGGCCATCGGCAAGAGCGCGGCGATCACGGTGAAGGTGGCGAGGATGGTCGGCCCGCCGACTTCGTCTACGGCGCGGGGAATGATGGCTTCAAGGCCGTCGTGGTCCAGTCCCATGCGGCGGTGGATGTTCTCCACCACCACGATGGCATCGTCGACCAGGATGCCGATCGAGAAAATCAGTGCGAACAGCGACACCCGGTTGAGCGTAAAGCCCCACGCCCAAGAGGCGAACAGGGTGGCCGCGAGCGTCAACAGCACCGCCGCGCCGACGATCAGCGCCTCGCGCTTGCCGATGGCGAACAGCACCAGCAGCACCACCGAAGCGGTGGCGAAGATCAGCTTCTGAATCAGCTTCTTCGCCTTGTCGTCGGCGGTGGCGCCGTAGTTGCGGGTGACGCTGACCTCGACCCCTTCCGGCACCACGCTGCCCTGCAGCGAATTCACCCGCTCGATCACCTTCTCGGCGACGTCGACCGCGTTTTCACCGGCCTTCTTGGAGACGGCCAGCGTCACCGCCGGGTAGGTCTGGCCCTGCGCGGCCTGATCCGGGCCGCCTGCGCCGGGGCCGTGCCAGACGTAGCGTGCCGGCTGGTCGGGACCGGCTACCACGCGGGCGATGTCGCTCATGTAGACCGGGCGTCCCTGCGCGACGCCGACCACCAGCTGTTTGACGTCGTCGGCGCCGGTGAGGAAGGTGCCGGTCTGGACGAGAATCTCCTGGTTGTTCGCCACCAGCGTGCCGGACGGCTGCGCCGCGTTGGACACCTGCAGCGCGTCGCGGATGTCCTGTGCCGAGACGCCGAACGCCGCCATGCGGTCCGGGTCCATCAACACCCGCACCGCGCGGCCGGGGCCGCCGACGGTGGCGACTTCGCGGGTGCCGGCGATGCGCTTCAGCTCGATTTCGGCCGCGTGCGCCACCTGTTCCAGCTCGTAGGCGCCGCGCGTTTCGTCGCGCGTCCACAGGGTAACGGTGACGATGGGCACGTCGTCGATGCCGAGCGGCTTGATGATGGGCTCGCCGACGCCGAGTTCGGGCGACACCCAGTCGCGGTTGGCCTGGATGGTGTCGTACAGCCGAACCAGCGCCTGGGTGCGGTCCTGACCCACCAGGTATTGCACGGTCAGCACCGCCATGCCGGGCTTGGAAACCGAATAGACGTGCTCGATCCCGGCGATCTGCGACAGCACCTGTTCGGCCGGCGTCGCCACCAGCGCTTCCACATCCTTCGCCGACGCGCCCGGGAAGGGAATGAACACGTTGGCCATGGTCACGTTGATCTGCGGCTCTTCCTCGCGCGGCGTGATCAGGATGGCGAACAGCCCCAGCAGCGCCGCGATCAGCGCGATCAGCGGGGTGAGCTGGGACGTGAGAAAGAAGCGGGCGATGCGTCCGGAGAGTCCCATGCGTGTCTCCGCCTATTTCGCAGGCTGGTTGGCGGTGCTCTTGGCGTAGATCCCCGCCTTGACCGGATCGAGCGCAATCACGTCGCCCGGATTGAGGCCGGCCAGCACTTCCACCTGGCCGCGCCCGTTCGGCGTGCCGAGACGGACCTGCCGCAGGCTCACCTTGTCGTCCTTGACCACGTAGACCGCGGTGATTTCGGAGCGGCGCACCACGGCGCTCGACGGGATGGTGAGCTTGCGCGCGCTGCCCACCGAGAAATGCGCGCGGGCGAACATGCCGGGAATGACGGCTTCCAGATTGGTCGGCAGGTCGATCCGCACCTTCACGGTGTGGGTGGCGGCGTCCGCCGACGGCAGCACGGTGACGCCGGAGGCCTCGATCCACTTGTTGAGCGAGGGGATTTCCACCGCCACGCGCGGCGAGGCCTTCACTTCGGCCAGCTTGTATTGCGGGATGTTGGCGATCACCCGCATGTCCTTGGGATCGAAGCCGGTCATCAGCGGCGTGCCGGGGGCCACCGTTTCCCCCACCTCCACGTGGCGGGCGGCAACCACGCCCGAATACGGCGCGGTGATCACGGTGTAGCCGCTCACCGCCGCAGTCTGGCCGACGCCGGCGCGCGCCGCGCGTGCCGCCGCCTCGGCGGCGCGGAATTCGGCGGTGGCGCGGTCGAGCGCGGCCTGGCTGATGAATTTCTGTTGGAACAACTGCTGCTGACGTTCGTAATTGGCACGCGCATTGCCCAGCGTGGCATCGGCCTGCGCCGCCTGTGCCCGGCTGCCTGCCGCGGCGGACGACAGTTCCTGCGCGGCAAGCCGCACGATGACGGTGCCCGCTTTGACGTAATCGCCGGCGTCGAAGTTGACTGCCGCAACACGCCCTGCCACCTGCGCCGCGATGGTGGACTGCTTGACCGCCTCGACGGTGGCTTCGGTGGAGTAGCCGGTGTCGGCCATCTGGTATTTCACCGGGGCGACGGCAAAGGGCAGCGCCGCCCACGCGGAAGGGGCGGCAAGGATGATGCAGGCCAGAATACGGGCGGGGTTCAGCACAGGTGCACCTCCAGGAAATCGAGTATTAGAGTATTCTAATTTATTATTTAATTCAAGCGTTTGGATGGGGTTGTCCGGACAAATCGCGGCGCCGCGGCGTTTGGGCCTTTGAAGTATGCCCCACAAGGGGACTCCGATCCACTACGCGCTGAGTCGCGTGTGGCCCACAAGGGAACCCGAACCGCTATGCGCTGAAGCGCGTCGTATGCCCATAAAAAAAGCCCGGCACGCTTGCGCGCAGCCGGGCCGCTTACCGCTGCAGCGGGGCGTTATTTCGTGAAGCCGCAAAATACGTCGCGCATCATGCCCAGCAGCTTGAGGGTGCGGGTGTCGCCCACGCGGTAATACACGCGGTTGGCATCCTTGCGGGTGCGCAGCACGCCCTTGTCGCGCAGGATGGCGAGGTGCTGCGAAATATTGCTTTGCGAAGTGCCGACATGGTCGACGATATCCTGCACGCTGATTTCCTTGTCGCCCAGAACACAGAGAATTTTCAGGCGCAGCGGATGCGACATGGCCTTCATCGCACGCGAGGCCTGCTCGATGTGCTCGTCCTTGTCCATGAGATCCACATCTTCCAAATCAGCTGTCATATTCATACCCTCTGTTGATTTCTTGAGCGCCCTGATATGGCTGGAATGGCGGATCAGTATCCAAGCCGTCCAGGGCATTTATTATGTAAGTTTTGATGATGCGTATAGATTAGCAATCACGCATATATTAAAATAATCCCACAAAATCAAGTCAGGTTATATATATTTTTTCATGAAGACCACGCCGGTTCTCCTCATCATCCTCGACGGTTTTGGTTGCCGCGCGGAGCGCGCCGACAACGCGATCGCGCAAGCCAACAAACCCAACTGGGACCGGCTGTGGAAACATCATCCGCATACGCTCATCCACGCGTCGGAATCCGAAGTGGGGCTGCCCAAGGGACAAATGGGCAATTCCGAAGTGGGGCATCTGAACATCGGCGCGGGGCGCGTGGTGTACCAGGAATTCACCCGCATCGACCGTGCCATCGAATCCGGTTATTTCTACACCAACCCGGCGCTGCTGAATGCAGTGCATCTGGCGCGCGACAACGGCAAGACCCTGCATGTGCTGGGCCTCTTGTCGGACGGCGGGGTGCATAGCCACGAGCTGCACTTCCATGCGCTGCTCGATCTGGCGGTGCGCGAAGGCCTCAACAAGGTGTGCCTGCATGTGTTTCTGGACGGCCGCGACACGCCGCCGAAAAGCGCCGAAATCTACTTGCGCCGACTGACCGAAAAAATCCAGCAGACCGGCGTCGGCCACATCGCATCGATGATCGGCCGCTACTACGCGATGGACCGCGACCGCCGCTGGCAGCGGGTCAAGGCCGCCTACGACCTCTTGACCCAGGGGCGCACCGAATTCTGGGCGGAGGATCCGCAGGCCGGTCTGGAAGCGGCCTACGCGCGCGGCGAGACCGACGAGTTCGTCAAGGCCACGGCGATCCTGCCGCCGGACGGCAAGCCGGTGACCATGGAAGACGGCGATTCGGTCATCTTCCTCAATTTCCGTTCCGACCGCGCGCGCCAGTTGTCGCGGCCGTTCATCGAGCCCGATTTCAGCGAATTCGAACGCGAGGCCACGCCGCGCCTGGCGACCTACTGCACGCTGACCGGCTACAGCGACGACTTCGCCGTGTCGGTGGCGTTTCCGCCCGAGCGCATCAAGAACGGGCTGGGCGAATACGTCGCCAAACTCGGCTTGCGCCAGCTGCGCATCGCCGAAACCGAGAAATACCCGCACGTCACCTTCTTCTTCAACGGCGGCGAGGAAGTCTCCTTCCCCGGCGAGGACCGCGTGCTGGTGCCGTCGCCCGACGTCGCGACCTACGATCTCAAGCCCGAGATGAGCGCGTTCGAAGTCACCGAAAAATTGGTCGCAGCGATCAACAGCAAGCAGTACGACGTCATCATCTGCAACTACGCCAACCCCGACATGGTGGGACACACGGGCGACCTGCAGGCGGCCATCAAGGCGATCGAAACCGTCGACGCCTGCCTCGGCCGGGTGGTGGAGGCGCAGCAGGCGCGCGGCGGCGAAGTGCTGGTGACGGCCGACCATGGCAATGCCGAGCTGATGCGCGATGCCGTAACCGGACAGGCGCATACCGCCCACACCATGAACCTGGTGCCGCTGATCTACATCGGCCGCAGCCATGCGTCGCTGGCGGAAACCGGCGCGCTGGAAGACGTCAGCCCGACCCTGCTGAAGATGATGGGCTTGCAGCAACCGCCGGAAATGACCGGCGAAGCCCTCGTGCAATTCGAGTAAACCCGGCGTTTGGGATAAGCTCGCCCGGGTGAACTTCAGACCACTTCTCGTCCTGCTGGCATTGAGCTGGCCGTTGTGCGCCGCAGCCAACCAGGCCGATCGCAAGCAATCCGAACTCGACGCGCTCAAGCAGCGTCTGCAGACCCTGCAACAGGATTTTCGCAACACGCAGGCGCACCGCAAGGAGGCGGTCGACGAGCTGCGTGAGTCCGAGCGTGCCATCAGCAGCGCGGTGCGTCAGATGCGTCAACTCGACGGAGAGCGGCAGCGCACGCAGAGCGAACTGAGAACGCTCGCCCAGCAGTCCGAGGCGACCGTGGAACGCATCCGAACGCAGCAGTCCCATCTCGCCCAGGCGCTCAAGGGCGCTTACCAGCGCGGCCAGGGCGACCCGCTCAAGCTCATCCTCAATGGCGGCGACCCCAACCAGGCCGCGCGCGACCTGCGCTATCTGGCGCACCTGTCGCGCGCGCAGCACGCCATGATCGATGCGCTGCGCGCCGACCTGGCGCAGCTGGACGCGTTGCAGCTGCAGACCGCGCAAAAATCGGACGAGCTGGCGCAGCTGCAGGCGGCGCGCGAAGCCGAGCAGAAAAAACTGCTGGCCGACAAGCGGGCGCGGGAACAGGTGCTGCAAAAGCTGTCGGTGCAGATTCAGCAGCAGCAACGCCAGATTTCGAATCTGAAGCGCGACGAGCGCAGCCTGACGCAGCTGGTGCAGCGCCTGAACCGGCTGATGGCACAGCAGGCGGCGCGCGAGGCGGCCGCCCGCAAAGCGCAACAAAAGCGGGCGGCAGCAAAAGATGCGGCAGGCGGGCCGCGCCGCCCGGTGGCCGTCAACACGGATACGCCGGTGGCTTTTCGCTCCGATCGGCCTTTTTCACGATTGAAAGGCGCATTGCGGTTGCCGGTCGCCGGGGAACTGATGAATCATTTCGGCGCTCCGAGAGAAGGCGGCGGCGTGAGCTGGAAAGGCCTGTTCATCCGTGCGGCGCAGGGTACGGCGGTGAAGGCGATTGCCGCCGGCCAGGTGGTGTTTTCCGAGTGGCTGCGCGGTTTTGGCAACCTGATCATTGTTGACCATGGTGAAGGGTATATGAGCCTGTACAGCAATAATGAAAGTCTGTATAAACAGGTGGGTGAACGGGTCCAGCCCGGCGACGCCATCGCGGCGGTCGGCAACAGCGGCGGCCAGCCCGATCCAGGCCTGTATTTTGAAATGCGGCACCAAAGCCGTCCTGTTAATCCCCTCCTGTGGGTGAAGTGAGATGACACAAAAGGCGAAATTCATGGTCGTCGGCCTGGCTGGCGTGCTGGCTGGCGCGGCGTTGACCCTCAACCTGTCGGCGATCGCCGACAAGGACGCGCAAACCGCGCTGCCGGTCGAGGAGTTGCGCGCCTTCACCGATGTGTTCGCCCGCATCAAGAGCGATTACGTCGAGCCGGTCGAGGACAAGAAGCTCATCACCGAAGCGATCAACGGCATGCTGACCGGGCTCGATCCCCATTCCGCCTATCTGGATGTCGAAGGATTCAAGGACCTGCAGGTCGGCACCCAGGGCGAATTCGGCGGCCTCGGCATCGAGGTCGGCATGGAAGACGGCTTCGTCAAGGTGGTCTCACCGATCGAGGACACGCCTGCCTTCAAGGCCGGGGTCAAGCCCGGCGACCTGATCATCAAGCTCGACGACACCCCGGTGAAGGGCATGACCCTGAACGATGCGGTGAAGCGGATGCGCGGCAAGCCGGGCTCGAACATCAAACTCACCATCGCGCGCAAGGGCGTCGATAAGCCCATCGTGCTGACCCTGACCCGTGCGGTCATCAAGATCCGCAGCGTCAAATTCAAGCTGCTGGAAAGCGGCTACGGCTACGTGCGCGTGACGCAGTTCCAGGAACACACCGGCGAGTTGCTGGCCGAAGCCTTGAACAAGCTCTACAAGGACAACAAGGCGCCGCTCCGGGGCCTGATACTAGATCTGCGCAACGATCCGGGCGGTCTGCTCAATGGCGCGGTCGCGGTGACGGCAGCCTTCGTCAAGCCCGACAGCCTGGTGGTGTATACCGAAGGCCGCACCGAAGATGCCAAGATGCGCCTGAACGCCAGCCGCGAACATTATCTGCGTCCGATGCAGCTCGATTATCTGAAAAACATTCCCGAGGGCGTGAAGCAGGTGCCGATGGTGGTGCTGGTCAACAGCGGTTCGGCCTCGGCCTCCGAAATCGTGGCGGGCGCGCTGCAGTATCACAAGCGCGCGGTCGTCATGGGGACCCGCACCTTCGGCAAGGGCTCGGTGCAGACCATTCTGCCGATCGGCAACGGCACCGCAATCAAGCTCACCACCGCGCGCTACTTTACGCCGAGCGGGCGCTCCATCCAGGCCAAGGGCATCGAGCCGGACATCGTGGTGGAAGACCCGACCATGCCGTCGGAGGATGAGGGCATGGGCATCCGCGAGGCGGATCTCGACAAGCACCTGAGCAACCCCAACGGCGAGGACACCCCGCCGCTCAGCAAGCCGAGCGATGTCAACAAGGCGCCGCCGGCGGACAAGCCGGGCCGGGACGGCAAGGACAAGAAGCCCGCGGCGCTGGAGCCGGGTGAAATCGTGTCGAAGAACGATTTCCAGGTGAACCAGGCGCTGAACCTGCTGAAGGGCCTGCAGATTTTCCAGGGCCGTTGACCGAATGGACCGCGCTGCCGCCACCCGCCGGGCGGCAGCGCTATACTGAAGAACATTCTGTCGGACCGGTGTGTCATGCGACCCTGTGACCTCGAAAAAGACCGCGAAATCGTTTTCCACAGCTTGCCTGAGGGACAGGTGGAGCGTGCGCGGATTTTGCTCGAAGGACTGGACGGCCTGGTGGTCACCGTGGGTCCGGACGGCAACCGTTTGCTGGTGCGCTACCACATTTGCGAATACACCCTGGAGGGCCTCGAAATGGCGCTTGCAAGCCAGGGCTTCCATCTCGACAACAGCCTCATGAGCAAACTCAGGCGCGCGCTGGCCTATTTCTGCGAGAGCGTGCAGCGCCGCAATGTCGCGGCCAACGAGCCGGACATCAAATCTCAGCAAGCCTTCATGAAGGTCTACGAGCGCCATCTGCACGGCGACCGCGACGACACGCCGGAAGAATGGCGCGGCTACAAATAGCCCGCGCGTCCCCATGGAACTGACCGACGACCTGCTGCTGCGCTACAGCCGGCACATTCTGCTGCCGCAAATCGGCGTGGACGGGCAGGCGCGCATCTGCGACGCCGCGGTCCTGATCGTGGGCGCCGGCGGGCTGGGCTGTCCGGTAGCCCTGTATCTGGGCGCGGCGGGGGTCGGCCGGCTGGTGCTGGCGGACGGCGACACGGTCGATCTCACTAATCTGCAGCGCCAGATCGGCCACGCCACGGCGGCGATCGGCGAGAACAAGGCGGCTTCCCTTGCGCGCAGTGTGCGCGCCATCAACCCCGAAATCGACGTGCGGCCGATCGGTCAGGCGCTGGCCGATGCGGCCTTGCACAAGGCGGTGGCGGCGGTCGATCTGGTGGTCGATGCGTCGGACAACTTTGCCACCCGGCATGCGGTCAACCGCGCCTGCGTCTTGCTGGGAAAGCCTTTGGTGTCGGGCGCCGCGATCGGATTTTCAGGGCAATTGGCGGTCTTCGATTCGCGCCAGCCATCCAGCCCCTGCTACCACTGTCTGTTTCCCGACCACGCGGACGAGCCCGAATTGCGTTGCGCCGAAGCCGGGGTGATTTCGCCGCTGGTCGGCGTCATCGGGGCGATGCAGGCGCTGGAAGCGCTGAAATATCTGGCCGGGGCAGGCGAGCCGCTGATCGGCCGGCTGCTGTTGTGGGATGGCCTGCGCGCCGAGGCGCGCGTCATGCGGGTGCCGCGCGACCCCGCCTGTCTGGTGTGCGCGCAGCAGGCGCTAGACCGGGTGGGCGTCGAGCAGGCGTGACAGCAGAAGATCGATATCGCCGCCCGGCGCGCGGGTGAAGCCGCTCTTGGCGAACTGGTGCCAGCGTCCCACCACCACGCATTGCAGCAGGTTGGCCAGCGGCGCGCTGAGCTCGGACTGCTTGTCGCCCGCCAGCCGCAGGCATTGCCGCAACTGCGCTTCGATGCGGTCGTGAATCTGATTGATGCGCTTTTGCAGGCGTTCGTTCTCGTGCACCAGTGCATCCCCGATCAGCACCCGCGTCATTCCCGGATTCTTCGCCGCAAAATTCAGGAGCACGTTGAGAATGGCCTCGACCTGGGCGGCCGGAGACGGAGTGTCGGCGGTGATGCGGGCGATCAGCCCGAACAGCGTCTGCTCGATGAACTCGATCAGACCCTCATACATCTGCGCCTTGCTGGAGAAGTGGCGGTACAGCGCGGCCTCCGACACGCCCACGCGCGCCGCCAGGGCCGCCGTGGTGATTTTCTCGGCTTGCGGCTCCTGCAGCATTGCGGCCAGCGTTTGCAGGATTTGCAAACGGCGTTCGCCGGGCTTTCTGGCTTCCCCTTCCATCAGATTCTCCCCTTTGTTTTTATGAGGTGGTGATTATCGGCGATGTTTGGTGTTTGGTGGGTCTGCACGGACTTGAACCGTGGACCAAGGGATTATGAGTCCCCTGCTCTAACCAGCTGAGCTACAGACCCTAAAACGGAACTGCCCCGCCGAGGGCGGGGCAGGGCGCCTACAGTTCGCCGCTGCCGGTAAAGCTTTTCAGCTTTTCGGAGCGGGTCGGGTGGCGCAGCTTGCGCAGGGCCTTGGCCTCGATCTGGCGAATCCGCTCGCGCGTGACGTCGAACTGCTTGCCGACTTCTTCCAGCGTGTGGTCGGTGTTCATTTCGATGCCGAAGCGCATGCGCAGCACCTTGGCTTCGCGCGAGGTCAGGCTGTCCAGCACTTCGCGGGTGGCGTCGCGCAGGTTGGCGTAGATCGCGGAGTCATCGGGCGACAGCGTGCTCGAATCCTCGATGAAGTCGCCCAGATGAGAATCCTCGTCGTCGCCGATCGGGGTTTCCATCGAGATCGGCTCTTTGGCGATTTTCATGATCTTGCGGATCTTGTCTTCCGGCATTTCCATCTTCAGCGCCAGCGTCGCGGGATCCGGCTCGATGCCGGTTTCCTGCAGGATCTGGCGGCTGATGCGGTTCATCTTGTTGATGGTTTCGATCATGTGCACCGGGATGCGGATGGTGCGCGCCTGGTCGGCGATCGAGCGCGTGATCGCCTGGCGGATCCACCAGGTGGCGTAGGTCGAGAACTTGTAGCCGCGGCGGTATTCGAACTTTTCCACCGCTTTCATCAGACCGATGTTGCCTTCCTGGATCAGGTCGAGGAACTGCAGGCCGCGGTTGGTGTATTTCTTGGCGATCGAGATCACCAGGCGCAGGTTGGCCTCGATCATCTCGCGCTTGGCGCGGCGGGCCTTGGCTTCGCCGGTGGACATCTGCTTGTTGATGTCCTTCAGGTTCTTGATCGGCATGCCGACGCGTTCCTGCATGGCGATGAGCGCTTCCTGGTGCGCCTTGACTTCGTACTGCACCTTGGCGAGCGTCGAGCAGTAGGCTTTCTTGGCGGCGATTTCCTTGTCCACCCAGGCCAGGTTGGTTTCGTTGCCGGGGAAGGTCTTGATGAAGTGCGGGCGCGGCATGCCCGAGCGGGTGACGCAGAACTCCATGATCTTGCGCTCGTGCGAGCGCACTTCTTCCACCGCATTGCGGATCTGTTCGCACAGGCGGTCGACCTGGCGCACCGAGAAGCGGAACGCCATCAGCAGTTCCGTGACCTCGGTCTGCGCCTTCATGTGCTGCGGGCTGCCGAGGCCGTACTTGGCCTGGGCGGTCTGGGCTTTCTTGTAGGCCTTGCGGATGAAATCGAATTGCGCCAGAGCCTCGGCTTTCAACTGCGCCAGGTTGGCAGCGGCGAGCTTGGCGCTGGCTTCTTCGTCGCCATCCTCGTCGCTGTCCTCGTCTTCGGATTCCGTCTCTTCCTCGGCGGCCGCGGCCTCGGTTTCGGCCTCGACAAAGCCGTCGATCAGTTCGTCGATGCGCAGTTCGTCCTTTTCGACCTGGGCCGCCATGTCCAGGATCTGCTGGATGGTGAGCGGGCACGACGAAATGGCCTGCACCATGTGGCGCAGGCCTTCCTCGATGCGCTTGGCAATCTCGATTTCGCCCTCGCGGGTGAGCAGGTCGACCGAACCCATCTCGCGCATGTACATGCGCACCGGATCGGTGGTGCGGCCGAATTCGGAATCGACCGTGGTCAGCGCCTGTTCGGCCTCGGCCACCACATCCTCGTCGGCCACGGCGGGAGTGGAATCCTGCATCAGCAGGGTTTCGGCATCCGGCGCCTCGTCGTAGACCTGGATGCCCATGTCGTTGATCATGCTGATCACGCCTTCGATCTGGTCGGCGTCCAGCACCTCGTCGGGCAGGTGGTCGTTGATCTCGGCGTAGGTCAGGAAGCCGCGCTCCTTACCCAGGATGATCAGGTTCTTAAGCTGGGTGCGGCGCGCCTCGGCTTCCACGGGCGTCAGCTCTTTCAGGGGGAGCAGCGCTTCAGTTTTTTTGGCGCTGCCGCCCGGTTTTCTTCCACGTACAGCCACAGGCTTTTCTCCGCTCAGGTTCCGCCCTGCGCAAACCCCGCGGGCAGAAAAAATCGTTCAAAAACCGGCAATTATACCGTAAATAAGGGGTTTGTCTTGCCGTTTCTAGCAAGCTAGGACCGTGCCAGTTCGGTCAGTTCCTGACGTTCGCTGGCACTCAGGCTGTTCAGCGGCCGTGCGGCCAGTTCCTGCCAGCGCCGGCGCTGCCAGTCGTCACGCAGCTGTTTGACGGCACCATCGAATTCCGCGTTCCAGTCCCATCTATCGTCTTTGTCGAGCAAATCCGTCATCAGTTCATCGATCAGGGGTTCCAGTTCGCTGCCGCGCGCCGCCTCGGCGAGGGCGGGCAGGCTGAGCTGGTCGACCTCGCGCAGCCAGGCCATCAGTTCGCCCATGTGGCTGCTCAGCGGGTCATTCACGTCCAGCCAGCAGGGGTCGACTTCGGCGACACGCTGCGGATTCATCAGCAGCGTACGAGCCAGGCTGCGCACGCGCGAGGGCGCCGGGCGGCGTTGCGGACGCGGCGGGGCACGGCGGACGACGTTGGGCCGGATGCCCACAAGGCCGAGCTCGTCGGCCTGCAAATGCGCCAGTTCGGCGATTTGCCGCCGAATCAGGCTGGCCAGCAGGGGCGCGGCGATCTTTTCCAGCAGCGGCTTGGCGTCCTTGATCAGCGCGGCGCGGCCCTCTTGGCTGTCGAGCTTGCGCCCGCGCGCCAGTTCGCGCACCAGAAACGCCGACAGCGGCACGGTGTCGGTGTCCAGCAGTTGCAGGAAAGCCGCCTGGCCGTGGCTGCGGATATAACTGTCGGGGTCTTCGCCCTCGGGCAGAAACAGGAAGCTGACTTCCTTGCCGTCCTGCAGCGCTTCCAGCGTGTTTTCCAGCGCGCGCCAGGCGGCCTTGCGGCCGGCGTTGTCGCCGTCGAAGGCGAAGACCAGGCGATCGGTGTGGCGCAGCAGGGTGCGCGCGTGGATCGGCGTGGTGGCGGTGCCCAGCGCGGCCACCGCAAATTCCACCCCATGCTGCGCCAGCGCCACCACGTCCATGTAGCCTTCGACCACGATGGTGCGCCCTGCCGCCTTGATCGCCGCGCGCGCCTCGAACAGGCCGTACAGCTCGGAGCCCTTGTGAAACAGCGGGGTTTCCGGCGAATTGAGGTACTTGGGTTCGCCCTGGTCGAGTATCCGGCCACCAAAGCCGACGATCTGGCCCTTGATGTTGCGGATCGGGAACATGATGCGGTCGCGGAAGCGGTCGTAGCGTCCGCGGTCACCGTCGATGACCAGTCCCGACGCGGCCAGCGCATCCGCCGTGTAATCGGAGAAGACCTGCTTCAGCGGCGAGCCGTCGGGTGCGTAGCCGATGCCGTAGCGGGCGGCGATGGCGCCGGTCAGCCCGCGTTTTTTCAGATAGTCGATCGCGCGCGGCGTCTGCTTCAGTTGTTTCTTGTAGAACTGCGCGGCCTGTTCCAACGCGTCCCACAGCGCGGGCGGCGGCTTGGGGCGGTCAGGCTCGCCGGATTCCGGAACCGCGAGGCCGACATCCTGGGCCAGCGCCCCGACTGCGTCGGGAAAGCTCATATGCTCGTATTCCATCAGGAAGCCGAGCGCGGTGCCGTGCGCGCCGCAGCCGAAGCAGTGGTAGAACTGCTTGGTCGGGCTGACGGTGAAGGAGGGGGTTTTTTCGCTGTGAAAAGGGCAGCAGGCCTGGTAGTTCTGGCCAGCTTTCTTCAGCGGCACACGGCGGTCGATGACGTCGACGATGTCGGCGCGGGCGAGCAGGGTGTCGATGAAATCGCGCGGGATCATGATGGCCGCATGATAAACCCCGGCGGGTGCCGGGTGGGATCAGCCCGCGAGGCGGGCCTTGATCAGCGAGGACACTTGGCCCATGTCGGCACGGCCGGCGAGGCGCGGCTTCAATAGGCCCATGACCTTGCCCATGTCCTTGGCACTGGATGCGCCGGACTCGGCAATCGCCGCGGCGACCGCAGCTTCGACTTCGGCAGCGGAGAGCTGCTCGGGCAGATAGGCCTGCAGCACGACGAGTTCGGCCTGTTCCGCCGCCACCAGATCGTCCCGGCCGGCAGCCTGGAACTGGCTGATCGAATCCTTGCGCTGCTTGATGAGTTTTTCGACGATGCTGCCGATTATGGGATCACCCAGCGCCGCATCGTCCAGCTCGATCCGTTCGTCGACTTCTTTCTGCTTGATCGCAGCCAGAAGCAGGCGAATCGTCCCGAGGCGCGCCGTTTCCCTGGCACGCATCGCCGCCTTCATGTCGTCAGTGATACGGAGCTTGAGCGACATGCCGGGCGGACGTGGGTATGTAGATTCTGCCGAAGGGCAGAATCAATACATCTTGGGGGGGAGTTGCTGGCCGCGCAGGCGCTTGCTCTGGCGCTTGACCGCAGCAGCGAGCTTGCGCTTGCGCTCGGCGGTGGGCTTTTCGTAGAACTCGCGGGCGCGCAGTTCGGTCAACAGACCGACTTTTTCGATGGAGCGCTTGAAGCGACGCAGGGCGACATCGAACGGCTCGTTTTCTTTGACTTTGACGTGAGGCATATGAACAGAGCTTCCAAGGAAGACGAAAAACGTTAAGTATAACAGAGCCTAAGCCAATTCAAAGCAGGTCAGCAGAACGGGGGTTACCGAGGTCGCAATTGTGGCTGGTCGGATGGGTTTGCGGGGCGCGCAGGCTGCGCCACAAACATAGGGGGCAAAGCCCGCGCTGCAACAGTTTCAGGGCGACCATGCGGGTGATTCGGGCAATGTCCAGAACCGGCCTGAAGTGGCTTTTGCGGGCGCTGGCGACATAGATGGCCGGGACGGCTACCGCCAGGGGAGCGCAACCCCGGCGCCCGGCTTCAATGATGATTTCGCTTTCGAAGACAAAGCCATGGGTGGTTCGGCTGGCCGCCAGATAGGCGCGCAACAGGTTCCCGGGATAGACGCGGAAGCCGGACTGGCTGTCGCTGAGCGGATAGCCCGCTGCCCAGGCAACCCAGAAATTGGCGAAACGATTGGCCAGGTAGCGGCGGGTTGGGAACTGGCGGCGGTCGTGCAGGCGGGAGCCGATGATCAGACGATCGGGATGGGCCTGGCTTGCCTCAAGCAACCGGGGGATGTCCTCCGCCCGATGCTGTCCGTCTGCGTCCATGGTCATGACCGCGGTGGCCCCGTGTTGCAGGGCGTGTTTCATGCCGTGCAACAGGGCAGCGGCCTTGCCTTGGTTGATGGCCAGACGCAGCAGGGTGAGCGGCAAACCGGCGACGCATTGCGAGGTGGCGTCGGTCGAGCCGTCGTCGACAATGATGACCCACGCGTGCTGCGCCAAGGCCGCCTCGGCAACCTGCCGCAGGCTCGCCGCTTCGTTGTAGGCGGGGATGACCAGTGCCATGGTGCGGGTTCCGGCCGCCGGGTTCATGCCATACCCCCATTCAGGCCGATGATCTGGCCGGTGAGATAGGCTGCCTCGTCGGAGGCGAGGAAGGCCACCAGCGCGGCCACTTCGTCCGGGGTGCCGGCGCGCTTCATCGGCACCAGTCGCTTGATCGTGTCTGGGTCGAAGACCCCGTCGGTCATGCCGGACCCGATGATGCCGGGGGCGACGACATTGACGGTGATGCCGCGCGTGGCCAGTTCGAGCGCCAGCGACTTGCTGGCGCCGTGCAGCCCGGCCTTGGCGGCGGCATAGTTCGCCTGCCCCCGGTTGCCCAGTTGGGCCGCAACCGACGACAGATTGATGATGCGTCCCCAGCGGGTGGCCATCATGGGCAGCAGCAAAGGTTGGCTCACGTTGAAAAATCCGTGCAGCGAAGTGTCGATGACGTCGTGCCATTGTTCCGCCCGCATCCCGGCCAGCGGCGCGTCGTCGTGGCAGCCCGCATTGTTGACCAGGATTTGCACGGGGCCCAGCGTCAGGTTTTGTTCCAGCACGGACCGGCAGTGGTCGGCGTCACGGACGTCGAAACAGAGGGTTTCCGCACTGCCGCCAGCCGTGCGGATATCGTCCGCCAGCGCGGACGCGCGTTCGGGGTGACGGTGGGCATGGATGATGACATGGTGGCCACAGGACGCCAGACGGCGGCATATGGCCGAACCGATGGCGCCGCTGCCGCCGGTGACGAGGGCGCGCTTCATTCGGCCGCCCCCTGCAGCACGACCGCGACCCGGCCGCTGAGCAGCGTGTGCCCCTGGCTGCTCAGCTGGAATTGGTACATCGAGCGCCCGCTTTCGGCGATGAGCTTTTCGGCATGGATATGCAGTTCTCCCGGCAGCCCGTCGAGATCGGTCGGCGTCAGCGTCACGTCGCGCGCCACCGCCAGAAAACCGCGCGCGGGCGGCACATCGCTGCCTGCACAAAGGCCCTGGTGGACGGCCATGGCCTGCGCGGCATATTCCAGCCCGCACCAGGCGGGCAGCCTGCCGGCCATCCGCAAAGGATTGTCGATGGCGTGATGACGGTGCGCCACACAGTGAATCGTGTCGGCATCGTGTTTGAGCACGGCGTCGAGCAGCACCATGTTGCCGCTGTGCGGCAGCAGGCGGGCGATGTCGGGGGCGGTCAGTGTGCGCACTCAACCTCCAGCGACAGGCCGTCAAGGTAAGGCAGGCGGCGCAGTGCCGATGTTCCGGCTGCCAGCGCCGCCAGCAGGGGCAGGCTCTGTGCGACGGGATTGGCGCGGGCGAATTGCAGCAGCCAATCTGGATCAGCCGCAGGCGCGCCCGCGGCGGCAGTCGGTGCGACGCGCCAGTGCGCAAGCGCATCCGACCGGCCGGGAGGCGCCAGCAACAGCGCGGCCGCAAAGTCCTGCTGCGCCGGCCACAGCGGTGCGAGCGGGAAGGGCGCGACCAGGTCGAATCCGACCAAAAGCACGGGGCGGTTCTCGGTGACGACCTGGACCGCGGCTTCCAGCAAGCCGGCGGCGAAGGGCGCGGCGTGGTTACACAGGCTGGTGGACGCGGCGTGGCTAGCATGCGCAATGCCGTAATAGCCGGCCGGCGCGTTGTGCACCGAATTATGGAAATGGGTGGGCGACACTGCGCGATCCGGGCTCGCCAGCGCCAGGCACAGTTGATGCAGGATGGCGCCATCGCCACCGCTGGAGACAAATACGGTATTCACCTCGTGCGCGTCGAAGCCGGAGGCCGCAAGCGCCTGCTCGGCAACCGCCCAGGCGGCGCGCGCGCAGGCCGAGGTGCGACGGCGCTCGGCGGATGGCAGCGGCAGGGTGACTGCCGGAAGCTGCGCTGCATACCAGGCTTGCTCGCCGCGCAGCACGGGCAGCGCAGCCTGCCAGTTCGGCAGGCCCGGCGCATACAGGCCGATGCCGTGTACGGCGACGCGCATTATGGCGTGCGCCCCAGAACCAGCGCGCAGTTGTCGCCGCCAAACCCGAACGAGTTGCTCATGACACGCTGCGGATGCAAGGGCTTTGCCTGGGTCAGCACCCGGCAGCGCAGGGCCGGGTCGGCCTGGCGCTGATGCAGGGTGGCGGGGGCAATGCCCGAGCGCAGGGTCAGCGCGCACAGGATGGCTTCGGTGATGCCGGCCGCTCCCAGGGTGTGGCCGGTGTGCCCCTTGGTCGAGCTGCAGGCGATTTCCGTGCCGAAAAGCTGGCTGACGGCCTGATCTTCGGCGCGGTCATTGGCCGGGCTGGCGGTGCCATGCAGGTTCACATAGTCGATCGCCTGCGGGTCGAGTCCGGCATGCTGCAGGGCTGCGCGCATGGCGAGCAGCGCCCCTGCGCCCGCCGGATGCGGGGAGGACATATGGTAGGCGTCGGCACTTTCGCCATAGCCCAGCAAGGCGATGTCGCTTTCGGCCTCGCGCTCCAGCAGCGCGAAACCGGCGGCTTCGCCGAGGCTGAGGCCGTCGCGCTGCGCATCCCAGGGGCGGCAGGGCTGGCTGGACAGCAAGGCCAGCGAATTGAAGCCGTACAGGATGGAATGGCACAGGCTGTCGACCCCGCCGACCACCGCCGCATCGCATACGCCGGCGGCGATCATGCGGCTGGCCGCGGCAAACACCTTGGCGCTGGACGAGCAGGCGGTGGAAATGCTGTAGGCCGGGCCGGCCAACTGCAGGCTGGTGCGGACGTAATCGGTGACGGAATACAGGCTGTGGGTGTGGGCGTAATCGAAGCTCGCCGGCAGGGCGCCGTCCGAGTCGTGCGCCCGGTAGGCCTGCTCGGTGGCGAGAATGCCCGAAGTCGTGGTGCCGAGAAAGACGCCGATGCGGGCACCGCCCCAGCGCTGCCGGGCGCGCGCCACCGCGGCGCGAAATCCGTCCTGCTCCAGACCCAGATGCGCCAGGCGGTTATTGCGGCAGTCGTAGGCTTCCAGGGATGCGGGCAGTGGGCACGCCTCGATGTCGCCGACACGGCCGATCCAGGTGGGCAGCACGCCATCCGCAAAATCATTCGGACGCAAACCGCTTTTCCCCTGCCGCAGCGCGGACAGCGCAGCGTCCAGCCCCAGCCCGAGCGGGCTGGCGGTGGCGAGTGCGGTAATGGGGAGCGGATTCACGAAGCCAAATACCAAGTGGGCGTATGCGCAAAAAAGGGGCGAATTTTAACCGGGATTGTTCGGCGCGACATCGGGGCGCCAGACGGCGGCGTAAAACAACGAAAACAGCGTGCCAAGCAGCACGGTCAAGCCGATCGCATGCAATACGGGAATGGACGTGAGCGCCAGGCAGGAAAAGGCCGCCAGGCTGGTCAGGCCGCACAAACCCACTGCCAGGCCCGCGCGCTGGGCAGCTTCCCCGTTCTCGGCACGGCGCTGGAAGAACAAGGCGTAGTTCATTCCGATGCCCAGTACCAGCAACAGCGAAATCAGGTGAAACAGGTTCAGGCGGATGCCCAGTGCCAATAGCGTGGCGGTGGAGGTCAGCATGGCAGCCAGCACCGGCAACAGCGTTCTGACCACGGTGCCGACGCTGCCAAGCCCGATTCCGAGCAGCAGGGCAATCATGGCGATGCCCGCCAGCATCAGCAGCAGGGCCTGTTTTCGTGCGTTGCGCAACAGTGTTTCGGTGTCGCCCTTGATGTCCAGCAGCGCAACGCCCGGCGCGCGATGCTGGTCGATTGCAGTGGTCAGGCGAGCCGCCTGGGAGACCCCGGACAGGGGCGCCAGTGCGATCCAATGGCCCTGCCCGGGGACAAGCAAGGCATCGACGCGGGTGGCCCAGGGGGTGCCGTCCAGATCGGTCCGCTGGATCAGCGGCAAGCTGCGGCTGTGTTCGATGTCGCGCAAAAACGGCGCAAAGCTGCCGGGCCGGAAAGGTAGCCCCTCTAAAGCCAGATCCAGATCGCGGCGGGCGGTGGCGGGATCCGGCAGGGCGGCGCGCCGGGCCTGTTGCGCGGTCTGACTGGGCAGGGATTGCGCCGCCAGCGCGTAGCCGGTGATGGTGCCGTCCCGAACCAGACTTTCCAGCCAGGGCTGGTGCTGTTCGCTCAGGGCCAGGGCCGCTTCGGCGGTCGGCGCAGTGAAGGTCAGCAGAAAGCGCGTATCCGGTGCGCCGAGTTCGCCGCGCAGGAGGCGATCCTGTTCCAGCGCCGCGGGCGGGGTCGGGGAAAGATGCGCCAGATCGTCGTCCCAGACCAGATCGGCGCGCACCAGCGCGACCATGGCCCCCGCCAACAACAGCAGCGCCAACCAACGCGGCGGGCGCGGCCAGGCCGGCAGGCGCGGCAGGCGGTAGACGCCCGGATCGAGTGAGGGCAATACCCAGCGCGTCGTCAGCCCGGCCGCGACGGCGCCGGCGGCGGCGAGCAGGCCCAGCTGGCGCAGGCCTTCCAGGTCTGACAGCAGCATGAACAGCGCGCCCAGCGCGGTGGTCAGCATGGCCAGCCGCAGAGCATGGCGGATGCGCCAGGCGGTGGTCGTGAGCGTCTCGCCGGCGCTGCGGTGGGTATACAGATAAGCCGGATAGTCCACCGCTTCACCAATGAGAATGGCGCCGAATGCCAGCGTGATGCCGTGAATCGAGCCGAACCAGGCGCCGACCGCAGCCGCACCGACCAGCAGGCCAGTCAGCAGCGGAATGAGGCTGTAGGCAACCGGTTTCCAGGCGCGATACGCCAGCCATAGGATCAGCGTAACCAGCAGTACGGATAAACCGGTGGTGCGCTGCGCGGCGCGCTCGATTTGCTGGCGGGCATCGGCGGCAAACACGGGCGCCCCGCTCAACTGCAATTGCGCCGGGCTGACGCTGCCGTCGTCGGCGCGGAGGTTGGCGGAAAAATCCGCCCGGATGCTGGCCAGGGCGCGCTCCTGCGCCCGCGCGTCCATCCCCGGCGCCTGGCTGTAGGCCAGCAGCAGGGCTCGCTTGCCATCGTGGGAAAACCACACGCCGTGTTGGCTGACAGGCGGATTCTGCCCCGCCAGCGACTGCAACAGCATCAGCATGGCGCCACTCGGATCGCGTGGCAGCCAGGCCTGAATCATGCCGCCCAACGGCGAGGCGAGGAGCCGCAGGTCCGCCTCCAGCGCCTGCCGCAGACCGGCCGCGCTGAAGGATTGCGCGCTCAGCCCGGGCGTCAGCAGGTAACGCCGTTGCATCAGCCATTCGAGTTGTTCTGGCGGCAGCGGCGCCCCGTTGGCGACCAGGCTGAAGTGGTCCCCCTGTTGCATACGGGCCGCAAGTTGCTGACTGAGGCGGGCGCGGTTCTCGGTCGTGTCGCCGCTAATCGCCAGCAGAACAAGCCGCCCGCCCACGCCATCCCGCATCTGGTCGATCAGCAGGCGCTGGGTGGGCTGGGCATGGCTGGGCAGGAATCCGCTGAGATCCAGATTGATCGGCGTGCGCGCCAGCTGCACCACGCTCAGCAGCAGGACGGCGAACCACACCAGGCGCATTGCGGCGGGCTTCAGTTGGGGATCTCCTCGATGCGCATGAGCGAACGGTCGCCGCTGGCCTCGATGATCTCGACCTCGCGCAACTGGTTGTCGCGACCCTGCAGGCGAATCTGTTCGATGAACTGGGCGAGGCTGTCGTAGCGGGGCTCCAGCGTGATGGTCCACTGCGTGCGCGTGCCTTGCAGCTTGACCGCGTAGTGGCGCTGCAAGGCGGGCAAATCGCCTGCCAGGGTGGCGCGCAGGCTTTCTGCCAGCGCCCAGATTTGCGGCTGGCTGCGCAGCGACAGGATGCGGGTGCGTCCCTGGCTTTCCCATTCCAGGCGATCGCGGTCGATGCGCAGGGATTCGGCGTAGGGTTGGGTGATGTGTTTTTCGATCCGATCAGGGCGCACATAGCGCAGCGTGCCGGACAACATCAACGGCTCAGTCAGCATGGCCAGGTGTTTTTCTTCCTGGAAACGCGCACGGCTTTCCTCAACGGCGGCAAAGCCGGACATGAGCAGCGGCAGCCCCCAGTCTGCGGCCGCCAGCAGCGGACTGGCGCAGAACAGGCCGAGACCGAGCAGGCGCAATCCGACGTTAATCAGAGATTTGCCAGAAGGCATAAAAATTGAACCAGTTGTTGGGCGAGTGACGGCATTGCGCTTCCAGGCGTTCAGCATAGCGCGCGGCATAGGCCGCACACTGTTCGCTGCGCTGGCCGCGCGGCAGATGGATGCTGTCGGCAAAACCCTCGAAGCGGATCGCATAGCGATTGCCCCCCTCGTACGCGCCGAAGAACAGCACCACCGGCGCCTGCGACAGGCTGGCCAGCAGCCAGGGTGCCTGCGGAAAGGCGGCCGGTTCACCGAGAAATGGCACGCGGACGATTTTATCCTGGCCCAGCGTGCGGTCGCCCAGCATGCCGAGCATCTCGCCGCGTTGCAGACATTCCATGGCGCGCAGCAGCGAATCCGGGCGGCCGAGGGGAATGATGCTGACCCCCTGCTTGCGGGCGTTGGCAAAAATGCGGTTGCTGTTGGCGGCGTTATCGAGGTACATCAGGATATTCAGGGGCGGCAGCGCCTCGCGCGTCGCCAACCCGGCACGCAATACTTCGAAGCTGCCGAAATGGGCACCGAGCAGGATGAGGCCGCGTCCCTTGGCCAGGGCGCCGCGGACATGGGCTTCGCCTTCGACGCCAAAGTCGAAACGGTCGAGCTCTCCTGCGCTGAGAAACAAGCGGTCATGGACGACGCTGGCGAAATGGAAGAAATGGCGGTAACGCGCCCACCAGCCCGGCCGTCGCCCCAGGATGCGTGTCAGATAGTCGGTCGAGGCCTGCCGCGCCTGCCGCGCAAACAGCAGGAAATACAGGCAAATGGCGGGCAGGAACAGACGGCCTGCCGCGCGTCCGGCGTGCAGGGAAACCCACGCATACAGCTGCATCACCCACAGCGTGCTGCGTTCCGGACGGGAGGCCCATTCGTCGCTCATGCGTCGAACGTAAACGTGAACTGGCCGCTGGCGACCAGGCGGACGTCAACGTGGAGGGTGAAGCGGGCAGTGCCCGGCGTGGCACCGGTCAGGCGGATGGCAAAGGCCTCTTCCGGCAGCAGGGGCGAGACGAATTTGACCAGCGGCCAGGCCGTGATGCGGGCGCCGGGTTGCCAGTGTGCGCAGGCCTGGGCCACCTGGTTGAGCAGCACCACGCCCGGCGTGATGGGATAGCCGGGGAAGTGGCCGGGCAACGCGGGGTGGTCGGCCGAAATGCGTCCGGCGAATTCAAAGGGCGTCGTCATCGGGAAAGTTCGTCCACCAAGTGCTGCAGCGCGTGCAGCGGCAATTTACCCACGGCATTGCGCGGCAGCGAGGACACCCAGTGTATCGGACGCGGCAGAAAAACCGGGTCAAGCTGTTTGCGCAGCGCCGCCGTCAAGGCGGCCGGGTTGGGGTCGGCCGCCACCACCAGTGCGGTCAGGCGCCCCCCTTCGGCCGGCTGGAAGAACACACCGTCTTCGACGCCGGGCACCGACAGCAGGATTTGATTCAGTGCGTCCAGATGCATCCGCTTGCCCCCCACCTTGATCAGGCTGGCATGGCGGCCCTGTAGCAGGAAGCGCCCATCAGGCAGCAGTTCGATATGGTCGGGCAGACAAAATGCCTGTGGGCTGCGCGTGCCGCTGATCCAGATGTGTTCCCCGCGGCGGGTCATATCCCAATCGGGCAGCGGCCGCCACTCGACGCCCTGTGCAGGGCGCCGAGTGGCGATGGCCCCCGCTTCGGTGCAGCCGTAAATTTCATGCAGGGGCGCCTGAAAGCAGGCTTCGGCAGCACGCGCCAGATCGGGCGCAAGGGTTTGCGTGGCACAGACGATGCCCGCCAGTTTCGGGAATCTCAAACCGCTTTGCACGCAGGCACGCAGATGCAGCGGGGTCGTCGCCCACCATAGCGGGGACGGTAGGCGCTGCATGGCGGTGTGAATATCCTGCGGCAGCAGGGGGCAGCTGCCCGCCAGCGTGAGCCCGGCTTGCATGGGCAGCAGGATGGTGCTTTCCAGCCCGAACATGTGCTGCGACGGTACGCTGCCCAGCAGGGTGCCTCCAAAGTTCAGTTCGGCAGCCAACTGTTGCGCGCCCTGGACCAGCATGTCCCAGGTTTTGCGGTGGGCCTGCGGGGCGCCGGTGCTTCCCGAGGTATATAGCTCGGCAGCCAGGGTTGCGGGCGGGATGCCCTCATCGGTCAGCTGTGGCGTGGCCAGCAGTAACGACGCATCGAGGTGAAGGCAGGAGAGTCCGGTAAACGCTTCTGGGTCATCGCACAGCGCAGTGATGCGGGGGTGCCGCCGGGCGATATCCGCCAAACTGGATTCGGTGCGGCTGGCGGGCAGCAGGGTGCATTGCCCGCGCAGCAGCGCGGCGCAAAAGCCCAGCATGAAAAACAGCCGGTCGTCGCAAAGATTCAGGCAATGCGTCTGAGACGGCAGACGTTGTGCCAGCGCATGTGCGGCGCGCATGAAGGCGGTGCGATCCAGGCTGTGTTGCGCATCCGCATAGACCGTTTGGTGCGCGTGGTGCCGGGGGAACAGGGGCAACATCGGGCAAGGCTCAACGCAAGCCGTGACTGCGTATGTTGCGCAGGAGTGCCCATGGGCTGGCATGGCGGTAGTGTGGATAGCGCCAGCGGCGATACAGGTACTCACCGAGAAAGAGCAGGGCGATCAGCAGGTAGCTGAAAAAGAACGTGTGCAGGTACCAGACCTGCAAGGGCGCCCAGGCCGCAAGTGCCAGCGCGAGTCCGGCCATGCCGGCAAAAAACACACACCAGATGACCGTCAGGCGGCGCGTGTAGGTGTGCAATTCCTCGCTGAGCTCGCCCTGCTCCATCCGGGCAAATCGACTGATCATGGGAATGCGTCCTGGCCGCAGTGTGCGAGCGAAGAAAACCAGCAGGACGCAATAAACCAGTACGGGAAGCAGGGTGGCGAGCCAAGCACTGCTCCACCCCTGGCTGAGGGCATAACGGCTGGCAAGCGGATAGCCTACCAACACCAGCAGTGCCGACCCCCAGGCTTTCCAGCCGATCATCAGCGCACGCAGTTTTTGTCTATGTGCTGGCAGAGCGCGCGCAAGGAAGCAAAAATCTGCACATTGTCGGCAGCATCCGAACGCAACTGAAAACCGTACTGTTTCGACACGCCCAGCGAGAGTTCCAGCATGTCGATCGAATCCAGCCCGAGACCGGCGTCGCCGAACAGGGGGGCGACCGGATCGATATCGTCAGCCTGGGTTTCCAGGTTGAGCGTGGTGACGAGCAGGTCGGCTACAGCCTGCTCCAATTGGGTTTTGGATTCAATCATCGTGGTCGAAAAAGTGTTGCGGCGTAATCTGCCAGCGGTTTGGGTAACAAGTGCTCGGGACGGTCGCCACCAAAAGTCGCCAGGCCACTTTTGCCGCTGACCACCGCACTATCGAGTGTCTCACCGGTGTTCGTATCGATAATCGAGACTTTGACTGCTGCTTGGTCGGGCCGGCCGGACCACTCGGTTGCGCGGTCTTCCCAGTGCAAGATATCAAGGTAGAGCAAGTGCGTATGTTCCCCTGCTTTGGCTGTTTGTTGCGCGCCAGCAAAGTCCTCGGTTTTCATCCCGACAGTGACCTTTCCAAAGTAGGGTGAGAAGGCAACAGCGACTGCTTGCGCGGTAAGCGCCCCGGAGCCGGGATACGTAATATGGCCAAGACGACCATCCTGAGGCAGACCGACATAGGCCGATGTCTGCTGGGTGGATGTCAGACCTTTGCCAGCGGCCCGGGCGAGTTGATGCGTGTCGGCACAACCAGAAAGCAATGCAAACGTACCCGCCAAGCACCCCAGATATATGCGGGTCCACAGGTTGATCATGGTGTCACCTTGAGAAGTGCGCCAACAACAGAATCTATTGTCATACAGACACTGTCGGTGCAGCCAAGGCTGCACCGGCAGGAAGTTGGTAAGACCGGTCTACAGATTGCTCAGCTGGGACTGGATGCCGCGATCGAGGTTGGTAACCCAGCCGTTGTAGTTCTTGTGGATGCTGTCGCCGGTGTAATCCAGGTTGCTGCTGTCCTTGTAAGTGATGCTGTAGGTCTTGGTGTCATATTTGACATTGACCATGGCCATGTGGGTGCGCAGCGTCAGCGTGCCCACAATCAGGCCGGGCTCCACCGGCTTCATTTGCCAGCCCAGGCCAGCACCGGCTCTGATGATGGCTTTTTGCACATCGTCCATGGACACGGCTTTGTTGGCGACGACGGGTGCAGCACTGACGTTGTAGATGCCGGCGCTGCGGCAGCCGCCCAGCATGGCGAGAACGATACCTGCAAGAACGAGCGATGAACGGAATTTCATGATGTTGACTCCCCTGGGTAATGTGGAATGGTATGTAGTTGGTTATTGTCGGTTGCTCCGCCGCAGCAGTCTAATTAAATGCCCTCAGGCTGGCAACTGCGGGGCGGGCCCGGCTTCAAACGTCAGCAGGGTGTGGCAGATGCCAAAGCCATCGCGTATGTCGATCAGGCTCAGCCCCTCGGCGTTGGCGCAGCGGATGTAATCCTGGGATCGATACATTTTGCTGTTGCCGCTGGCGATTGCGGTGAAGTAGGGCGAGGAATTGATCAGGCAAAACGCTGA
Organism: Gammaproteobacteria bacterium; assembly: GCA_018820765.1. Taxonomy (GTDB): domain Bacteria; phylum Pseudomonadota; class Gammaproteobacteria; order Burkholderiales; family Thiobacillaceae; genus Thiobacillus. Next base: position 168,073 of record JAHJNN010000012.1, on the reverse strand, counting down.
AATCTCATGCTGTTGCCGGTCCCAGAAGGTATCGAGCACATGGATGCGGCCATCTGGCGCAAGCGCGGCGCGTGCGCGGCGGAAAATGCTGCGGATGTGCTCCATCGAAAAACAGCTCAGGAACTGGCTCATCCAGATCACGTCCTGATTAGGGGGGAACGACGCGTTTTCGTCGAGAATATCCATCGGCGCGTAGTGCGCGCGCGCGCCCAAGCCGGCCTCTTCAAGATTGTTGCGTGCGATTTCCAGCTGGCGAGGCAGATCCACCAGGGTGACATGTACCTCAGGCGCATGATTGAGGCAGTGGCGTGTCCACTTGCCGGTGTTGGCGCCAATGTCCATCAGACGTTGCGGTGCCGAGCTGAAAACCAGCGGCAAAAGGCTGGAAAACGCCGAATCGGAATACAGGTGATCGAAGGCGTACCAGGAAGTTTTGGCGGGTTCCGGAAATTGCGTCAGCCCCTCGTAAAGTGTCGGCCATTCCCCTAGCGTTTTCAGGCCCAGCGGTTTTTCCTGGCGCAGGCTTTCCTCGAGCATGTGGAGTCCGGGGTAGCACACGTCATGCATGAAATCGAAATTGATTTTCGACATCGGGTCATGCAGCACGAAGTAGCCGACCTTGGTCAGGCTGTATTTTTCGTCCTCGAAGGCGACGACTTGTGCGCTCAGACAGCTTTCCAGCAGCACGCTGATGGCGTATTCGGAGAGTTCATGGCGCGCGGCGAGCGCGCCGACGTCCAGCCCCTCCGAATGCTCCAGGCTCGACAGCAGGCCTGTTTTCCAGGCGATTCGAACACACTGGAACACGACCGGACCAAAGGCCAGCTTGAGGGCTGCAGCCTGGGCTTCCAGCGCGGTTCGGGGAGGGGTGAAGCGCGGCGTCATATTGGTATGGCCTGGATTTTTCTTGGCGCGCAGTTTAACTCCCGCATCGGCGTCGGCCTAATGCCGGACCGCGTTATCATGCGAGGCTCTGGGTCTGCTTCATTTGATTATGCTGGTGCTAGGCGTCGAATCCTCCTGCGATGAAACCGGTGTCGCGCTGTATGACAGCGCGCACGGCCTGCTGGCGCACGCGCTGTATTCGCAGATTGCGATGCACAACGACTATGGCGGGGTGGTGCCGGAGCTGGCGTCGCGCGACCATATCCGGCGGGTGTTGCCTTTGACCCGCCAGGTATTGAGCGAGAGTGGCCGCACACTTGCGGACCTCGACGGCATTGCCTACACGCAGGGGCCGGGGCTTGCCGGCGCCTTGCTGGTGGGGGCGGGGATGGCGCGCGCGTTGGCGTATGCGCTGGGTATCCCTGCGGTCGGTGTGCACCATCTGGAAGGCCACATGCTGTCGCCGCTGATTTCCGATACGCCGCCGGAATTCCCGTTTGTCGCCTTGCTGGTGTCGGGCGGACATACGCAGTTGATGCTGGTGTCGGGCGTCGGGCGCTACACCCTGCTGGGCGAAACGCTGGACGACGCCGCGGGCGAGGCTTTCGACAAGACGGCCCAGCTCTTGGGGCTGGGCTATCCGGGCGGCCCGGCGCTGTCGAAACTGGCGGCAAGCGGTGACGCCAGCCATTTCAGTTTGCCGCGGCCGATGCTCAATTCCGGTGATTTCGATTTCAGCTTCTCCGGGCTGAAGACCGCGGTGCTGACGCTGGTGCGCAAGCAGGGGCTGGAACACGCAGCGGATATCGCGGCCGCATTTCAGGCCGCCGCGGTGGATGTGCTGGCGAGCAAAAGCCTGGCCGCCTGTGCGCACAGCGGCTCAAGTCGGCTGGTGGTCGCCGGCGGAGTGGGCGCCAACACGCACTTGCGCGAGCGGCTCACGCGCGAAGCGGCCGCGCGCGGCATCGAGGTGTTTTACCCGCGGCTGGAGTTCTGCACCGACAATGGTGCGATGATCGCCTACGCCGGTGCGCAGCGACTGGCGCATGCCAATGCGGATCTGACGTTCGCGGTCAAGCCGCGCTGGGAACTGGCGACGCTCGACGCGGTTTGAATTATTGCCGTAGCATCGGGTAGGCCTCGCGCAAGGCCTTCAGCCATTTTTCGCTGCCGGTGAGGTGCGCGATCTGTTCGGGGAACAGTAAAAACCCCACCAGCACCGCCATCAGGCACACGAGAATGACCGTGCCGAAAATGCTTTCCGGCCGCAATACGCCCCAGTAACGGCTGACCAGGAACAGCGTGTCCTTCTTGTGCTCCGACATCGACAGCCAGCGGCGCAGCAATTTCACCGCGAGGTAGGCGGCATAGCCCCCGACCAGCGAGGCGAACACGATGCGGAAGATGGCGAACACGTCGAGTCCGCCGCCGAGATACTGGTGGTACAGCCAGGACACGAAGCCCAGCGACAGCGAGGCCAGCACCGCGATCGCGACGTTGATGAACAGGCGCCGCCGTTCGCGGGCGAGGTCGCGCTGCCGCTCGATGAAGAAACTGTCGATCTCACGTTTGAAGTATTCGACTTTTTCCTGCACCAGCGACGAGAATTCCGCTTTGGCGTGGACGATGCGTTCGTCCATCAGCGTGCCGAGTTTTTCCCCGGCGTAATCGACCAGTTCGCGTACGTCGTCCTTGGTGAACTGCCGCTGTTCGTGCAGTTCGTCGGAAATCTTGTCGAGCTTGGCGTCGATTTCCTGGCTGGCCTGCCAGATGACATCCTTCAATTCCGTGCCGGCCTGCGACACGCCGACCTTCACTACATTCGCCAGACGCTCGCCCGCGTGGTCGATCGCCTCGCGCGATACTTCGGCGAGGCTTTCCTTTGCATGATCGATGGTTTTGTCGAACAGGGCCATGTCAGGTGGGCTGCGTTAATTGCGGGCGTCGATGCGGTCTTCCTGGCCGGATACCAGTTTGACGAGGTTGCTCTTGTGACGATAGACCAGCAGCAGCGCGATCACCAGCACGGCAATCGCCGTATTGCCCCAGCCCATCAGCAGCCCGGCATAGGCCGGGGCGAGCACGGCGGTGGTCAGCGCGGCGAGCGAGGAAATGCGGAAGACCCTGGCCATGAACAGCCAGGTGGCCAGGCACGCCAGCCCGAGCCAGGGATCGAGGCCGACCAGCACGCCAAGCGCGGTGGCCACCCCCTTGCCGCCCTGAAAGCGGAAGAACACCGGGAACAGGTGGCCGATGAACACCGCCAGCGCGCACAACAGGACGATGTCTTCGGCCAAACCGAATTGCGGTGCCAGCGCGCGCGCCAGCACCACCGCCACCCAGCCTTTCAGCGCGTCGCCAAGCAGGGTCAGCGCGGCGGCGGCCTTGCGCCCGGTGCGCAGGACGTTGGTGGCGCCCGGATTGCCCGAGCCGAAGCTGCGCGGATCGGGCAGGCGCATGGCGCGGCTGACGATCACGGCAAACGACAAGGAGCCCAACAGGTAGGCAGCAGCAATAAACAACAGCGAGGTCATAAGTCAGTAAAATGGCGGGTTTGGGTTAAGTCCATCGGGCCGTGCCGTGGATAATTAAAGTAATGGATATCTTATTTTTGCGGGACTTTCGTCTCGAACTGATTATCGGCATATACGAGTGGGAACGCAAAGTACCACAGCCGGTGCGACTCGATCTCGAAATCGGCCTGCCCGACAGCAAGGCCGGCGGCACCGACAATGTGGCCGACACCATCGACTACGGCGCGGTGGCCATGCGGGTGAAGGACTACCTGCACAATGCCCCGCAGCCGATCACCCTGGTCGAGTCGGTGGCCGAGCATGTGGCGGCCATCGTGCGCGATGAATTCGGCGCGCCGTGGGTGAAGGTGTCGGTCACCAAGTTTGCCATCGTGCCAGGCATCAAGGAGCTCGGCATCACCATCGAGCGCGGCGCGCGCCTGTGAGCCTCGAGCAGATCGCCGCCGGCCATGTTGCAAGCGCGGCGGCCATTCTGCTGGCGGCGTATTTCATTCGCGGCATCACCGGCTTTGGCTCGGGGCTGATTTCGGTGCCTTTGCTGGCGCTGTTTCTGCCGCTGAAATTTGTGGTGCCGCTGATTCTGCTGTTGGACTTCACGGCATCGATTGTGATCGGCGGCTTCAACTTCAAGCGCGTGCGCTGGAGCGAAGTCGGCGTACTGATTCCTTTCGGGGTTGTCGGCGTGGTGCTGGGCACCAGCCTGCTGGTCAGGCTGCCGCCCGAACCCATGCTGATGGCGCTGGCCGCATTCGTGTTTGTTTTCGCCGTGCGCAGCATCCTCAACATCCGTAGCGACAAGCCCATCTCGCGCGGCTGGGCAGTGCCGGCCTCGCTCACCGGCGGCACCGTGGGGGCGCTGTTCGGCACCGGCGGGCCGCCGTATGTGATTTATCTGACCCACCGCATCCACGACAAAAGCGATTTGCGCGCCACGTTTTCGGCGCTATTTTTTACAGAGGGCGTCACGCGCATCGCCAGCTTTCTGGTGGCCGGCCTGCTGATGACGAGCCAGGTGTGGATCGCCTATTTCGCCGCGTTGCCGCTTATTCTGGGCGCGCTCTATCTGGGCGGGCGCGTGCATGTCGGCCTGACCCCGCTGCAGATGACGCGGCTGGTCGGCGTATTGTTGCTGGTGTCGAGCGTGTCGTTGCTGTTCAAGGCCATGAGCGTATGAGCGAATTCGAGTCCCTGCATTTCCAGTCCGTGACCTTCACCGGTCTGACCCCTGGCGCGCGCCTCATCGTGCTGGGCGCGGTGCACGGCAACGAAACCTGCGGCACCCAGGCGATTCGCAGCGTGGTCGGCGAGATCGAATCGGGCCAGTTGGGCGTCGTCGCTGGCAGCGTCACGTTTGTCCCCGTCACCAACCCGCTGGCCTATGCGCGCCACCAGCGCATGGGCGACCGCAACCTCAACCGCAATCTGGTGCCCACCGACACACCAGCCGAATTCGAGGACCGCATCGCCAACTGGCTGTGTCCGCTCTTGGCGCAGCACGACGCGCTGCTCGACCTGCACTCCTTCCATACCGCGGGCGGGCCCTTCATCATGCTGGGACCGGAAGACAACCGTGGCACGCTGGAGCCGTTTGCCCGCGCAGCCGAGGAGACCACGCTGGCGCTGCGTCTGGGCGTGCACCGCTTCGTCGATGGCTGGCTCGACACCTATGCTGCCGGCGTCGCACGCCGGCTGGCGGCGGGCGTGTCGGCACGCGAGGCCGACGTGCATTACGGCGTGGGAACGACCGAATACATGCGTGCGCAGGGCGGCATCGCGCTCACCCTCGAATGCGGCCAGCACAATGATCCGGCCGCGCCTGACGTGGCCTACCGCGCCATTCACAATGCGCTGGCCCACCTGGGGCTGACCGCCGCGCCCGCGCCGGCAACGGTGACCGGAACGGAGGCGCTGCGCCTGTACCAGGTCATCGACCGTGTCCACGCAGACGATCACTTTGCGCGCGTCTGGGCCAGCTTCGATCGCGTGAGTGCCGGTGAACTCATCGGCACGCGCCACGACGGCACTCCGCTGATGGCTGAACGCGATGGCTACATCGTGTTCCCCAACCCCAATGCGCAGCCAGGGCAGGAGTGGTTTTATCTGGCGAAACCCAGCACGCGGGTGTGAGGATCAGCCGCGCGGGTGATGCTGCGCATGCAGCTGCTTCATCCGTTCTCTCGCCACGTGGGTGTAGATCTGGGTGGTGGAAATGTCGCTGTGGCCGAGCAGCATCTGCACCACGCGCAGATCGGCGCCATGATTCAACAGGTGGGTGGCGAAGGCGTGGCGCAGCGTGTGCGGCGACAGCGGGCGGGTGATGCCGGCGGCCAGGGCACGCCGCTTGATGAGATACCAGAACGCCTGCCGCGTCATGCCGGCGCCGCGCGCGGTGACGAACACCGCGTCGGAGAGGTTCTTGTCCAGCAGCAGCGGCCGCGCCTCCGCCAGATAGCGCCTGAGCCACAGCACCGCTTCCTCGCCCAGCGGCACCAGCCGGTCCTTGTTGCCCTTGCCGGTCACGCGCAGCACGCCATCGTTGATATTGAGCGCAGTCAATTTCAGCCCCACCAGTTCCGACACCCGCAGGCCCGTGGCATACAGCGTTTCCAGCATCGCGCGGTCGCGCAAGCCCAGCGGGGTATGGGTGTCGGCGCTGCCGAGCAGACGTTCGACGTCGGCCTCGGTCAGCGTCTTGGGAAGCGAGCGCGGCAGCTTGGGGCTGTCGAGGTTGAGCGTGGGATCAAAGGCGATCAGATTCTCGCGCAGCAGGTATCGATAGAAGCGCTTCAGCGCCGAGGTGTAGCGGGCCGCGCTGCGCGGCTGCGCGCGATGGGCGAAGCGCCACGCCAGGTAGGCTTCGATGTCGCCCGCGACGGCGGCATCCAGGCCGTGTGCGCGTTCCTTCTCCAGCCAGGCGCCGAAGGTCTTCAGGTCGCGCCGGTACGCCGCCAGCGTCAGGTCGGCCAGCCCGTCTTCCAGCCACAGGTGATCGCAGAACCGGTCAATCAGGCCGTTAATCGATTTGGGCATTACGCTTGCCCCCTCTCCCGCAAGCGGGGGAGGGTTGGGGAGGGGGCATGTTCATGCGCCAGCAGCCAGGTTTTCACATTCAGCGGCATGCCGCTGGAGGCGTGCATGAAGCCGCCCAGCCCGTTGGCGGCCAGAACGCGGTGGCAGGGGATGAGGATGGGCAGGGGATTCGCGCCGCAGGCTTGTCCCACCGCGCGTGGCGCGGTGCCAAGCCCCTTGGCCAGCGCGCCATAGGTGGTCGGCTGCCCGGCCGGAATCGCCATCAGCGCGTGCCATATCCGCAGCTGGAACGGCGTGCCCGCCGGCACGAACAGCAGGTCGAACGCATGCGCGGGATCACTCCAATAGGCGTCGAGTTCAGCCGCCAGATGACGGGCACGCATGTCCATCTGCCCGGAAACGGGCGTGTCGACGGGCAGGAAGTCCAGCCGGGTCAGCGCGTCGCCGGTGAAGGCCGCGCCGAGGCGGCAGGGCGGAGCATCCAGAATGGCATCGTAGATCAGCATGCTTCATTTTAGCGCCCAGAAAAACAAAAACGCCCGCATGAAGCGGGCGTTTTGCGTTGCGGCAGGAAGACTGCTTATTCGGCAACGGCAGCCTTGGCCTTGCGGGCGGGCAGCTTTTCCTTGATGCGGGCGGACTTGCCGGAACGCTCGCGCAGGTAGTACAGCTTGGCGCGGCGGACGTCGCCGCGGCGCTTGACTTCGACGCTAGCGACCAGCGGCGAGTAGGTCTGGAAGGTACGCTCGACACCTTCGCCGGCCGAGATCTTGCGCACGGTGAAGGCGGAGTTGAGGCCGCGGTTGCGCTTGGCGATGACCACGCCTTCATAAGCCTGCAGACGCTCGCGGTTGCCTTCCTTCACTTTCACCTGGACGACGATGGTGTCGCCGGGGGCGAAGTCGGGGAGGGTTTTGCCCAGGCGGGCGATTTCTTCCTGTTCGAGTTGCTCGATGATGTTCATGATGTTTCCTTGCACCTGGCGGGAGAGGTATACCCAAAAGGGTGGACGTCACGCCGTTTCATATTGGCCCCGGGGTTTGTTTTAACCACAGCGCCGCTCATTTCCGGTTTGCCTGACAAGGCAAGCCGGTCAATCTTTTTGCTGTTGCGCCTGTTCCAGCAGATCAGGCCGCAGCGCGGCGGTCAGCCGCCGGCTTTCTTCGTGCCGCCACTTGGCAATCGCCGCGTGGTTGCCGCTTTTCAGCACCTCCGGCACCGCCATGCCCTGCCACACCTCGGGCCGCGTGTAGTGCGGGCAGTCGAGCAGCCCGTGGCTGAACGAATCCTGCACGGCCGATTCGGCATCGTTGAGCGCCCCCGGCAGTTGCCGGATGATCGCATCCATCAGCGCCAGTGCCGGCAGTTCGCCGCCCGACAGCACGAAGTCGCCGAGCGAGATTTCCTCGTCGACGCGGCGCTGCAACAGCCGTTCGTCGATGCCTTCGTAGCGCCCGCACAGCAGCACAAGCGCACGCTTTTGATCGAGCGCGATTTCCTTCAATTCCATCACCCGCTGCTGCGTCAGCGGGCGGCCGCGGGGCGAAAAGTGCACCACCCACGGCGTCAGATTCTCGCTCGCCAGATCCTGCTGCACCGCGTTCAGCGTGCGGTCCAGCGGTTCGGCCAGCATCAGCATCCCGGGGCCGCCGCCGTAGGGCCGGTCGTCCACCGTGCGGTGCGGATCGTCGGTGAAATCGCGCGGATTCCACGATTTGAACCGATACAGCCCGCGATCCAGCGCCCGCCGCGTGATGCCGTAATCCAGCACGGCATCGAACATCTCGGGGAAGAGCGTGACCGCATCAAACCGCACACGCCCCTCCTTCAATAATCGTCGCCCCAGTCCACCTCGATCGTTCCGCCCGCCACATCCACCTTGCCGACAAAGGCCGCGATGAAGGGAATCAGGTGCTCGCGTGCGCCTTTGACCACCAGCAGATCGTTCGCACCGCTTTCCATCAGGCTGTCCACCTTGCCCAACTCGATGCCTTGGCGGTTGACGACTTTTAGACCGATCAGGTCCGACCAGTAAAACTCGTTTTCTTCCGGCGGCGGCAAATCACTCTTCGCCACCGAGATTTCCTGTCCGCGCAGGGCAAACGCCGCGTCGCGGCCGTCGATGCCCGCCAGTTTGGCGACCAGGGCCTTGCCGTGGTCCTGGACGGCTTCGACGCTGTAATGCGTCTGTTGCTCACCGCGTCCGACACGCCAGGATTCAAAATCCATCAGCGTGCCCGGGTCCTCGGTATAGGGCTGGACCTTGACCCAGCCCTTGATGCCGAACGGGGCGGCGATGCGCCCCATCACGACCCAGTCGCCCGGCTGACTCACACAGCAGCGGCAGCAGGCGTGTTCTTCTTGACCAGGCGGGCGACGGTGTCGGACAGCTGCGCACCGTTGCTCACCCAGTAGCCGATGCGCTCCTGATCCAGACGCAGCGCTTCTGCGCCTTCGGAGGCCACCGGATTGTAGAAACCGACGCGCTCGATGAAGCGGCCGTCACGACGGCAGCGCGAATCGGCCACCACCACGTTGTAGAAGGGACGGTTTTTGGCGCCGCCGCGCGAAAGACGAATAACGACCATGATTTAACCCACCGGGTAAACGGAGAAAACTGCGAATTATACCCAAAAAACCCCGGTTTGCCAGTAGCGCCGGATCAGCGCATTCCCGGCATCATCCCCTTCATGCCGCGCATCATCTTCCCGAGGCCGCCCTTGCCCATCATTTTCATCATCTTCTGCGCCTGCTCGAACTGGTTCAGCAGCTTGTTGACGTCCTGCACCTGTACTCCCGCGCCGGCGGCGATGCGGCGCTTGCGGCTGGCCTTGATGATGTCGGGCTTGCGGCGTTCCAGCGGGGTCATGCTGTTGATGATGCCTTCCACCCGGTTGACCGCCTTGTCGTCGGCGCCCGCCGGCATGTTCATCTGGCCGGCGCCGGGCAGCTTGTCCATCAGGGCGGAGAGGCCGCCCATTTTCCGCATCTGCTGGATTTGCGCCTTGAAATCCTCAAGGTCGAAGTCCTTGCCTTTCTTGACCTTGTCGGCGAGCTTCTTGGCCTCGGCCATGTCGACCGAGCTTTGCGCCTGCTCGATCAGCGAGAGTACGTCGCCCATGCCGAGGATGCGCTGCGCCATGCGCTCGGGGTGGAAGGCTTCCAGCCCGGTGGGCTTTTCGCCGACGCCGATGAACTTGAGCGGCTTGCCGGTGATGTGGCGCACCGACAGCGCGGCGCCGCCGCGGGCGTCGCCATCGAGCTTGGTCAGCACCACGCCGGTGAGCGGCAATGCCTCGTTGAATGCCTTGGCGACGTTGATGGCGTCCTGGCCCTGCATGGCGTCGACCACGAACAGGGTTTCGACCGGCTTGACCGCGGCGTGCAGCGCCGTGATCTCATTCATCATCGCCTCGTCGATCGCCAGGCGGCCGGCGGTGTCGACGATCAGCACGTCATAGAACTGCTTGCGTGCGTGATCCTGCGCCGCCTGCGCGATCTTCAGCGGATCGCGCTCGTCGCCTGCCTCGAAAAAGCTGACGTCGAGCTGGGTGGCGAGCTGCCGAAGCTGGTCGATGGCGGCGGGACGGTAGACGTCGGCGGAGGCGAGCAGGACCTTTTTTTTGCGGTTTTTCAGCAAGAGCGCGAGCTTGCCGCTGGTGGTGGTCTTGCCCGAACCTTGCAGACCGGCCATCAAAATGACGGCGGGCGGGGTGGCGGCCAGGTTGAGATCGGCGTTCTCGCCCCCCATCAGACGGGTGAGCTCCTCGTGAACGATGCCGATCAGGGCCTGGCCCGGCGAAAGGCTGGTGAGCACTTCCTGACCCAGCGCGCGGGTCTTGACCGCTTCGATGAAGTCCTTGACGACCGGCAGGGCGACGTCGGCTTCGAGCAGGGCCAGGCGCACCTGGCGCAGCGTGTCCTGCACGTTGGCTTCGGTGATGCGCGCCTGCCCGCGCAGGGATTTGACGACGCCGGCGAGGCGTCCGCTGAGATTATCTAACATGGCTTCCTTGTTGCCGCTGGGGGCGGCATGGATAATGAGGCTCGCTGAATTCAGATTTGCATTTTAACGAATGTCTCCGTTATTGCTGGTTACTTTGTGCGTGAGCGCCCTCTATGGCTGGGTGGCCTGGCGCCTGCAGCGCACCCCGCCCGCCGCATCGGTGCGCTGGCTGCTGCCGCTGGCCCTGCTGGCGCACGGCGCGCTGATTTATCAGTCGGTGCTGGGGCAGGGCGACATCCGGTTGGGATTCGGCAATTCCCTGTCGACGATTTTATGGCTGACTGCGCTGACCTACTGGCTGTCCAGCCACGGGGCGCCCCTGTTGCGCCTGCAGTCTTGGGTGAGCGGGCTGGCGGCACTGTCCGTGTTGGTCATGGCGTTTTTTACCGATACCCACATCATCTCCAACTCGCAGGCGCTGGCCCTGCGCGCGCATCTGGTGGTGTCTTTTCTAGCCTATGGCCTGCTGGCGGTGGCGGCGCTGCATGCGGTGATGATGACGATGCTGGAAAAGCAGCTGCATCGCGGCGCGCATTTGCAGAATGGCGCACCGCCCTTGCTGACCCTTGAGGCCATGCTGTTCAAGACCATCGGCGCCGGCTTTGCGCTGTTGACGCTGGCGGTGTTCAGCGGGGTGTTCTTCTCGGAAGAGCTGTTCGGCACGCCGCTGCAGTTTACCCACAAGGTCATATTGGCCCTCCTGTCCTGGCTGGTGTTCGGTGGCCTGCTGGCGGGGCGGCATTTTCGCGGCTGGCGCGGACGCACGGCGCTGGTCTGGACGATCACCGGCTTCACATTGCTGCTGCTGGCCTATCTGGGCACCCAGTTCGTTCTGGAAGTGCTGCTTGGGCGCTGACGTGTCCGCCTGCCGGAGCGCTTGATCCGCCTTCTCAGGAATCGTCTTTGGAAACCCTGTCCATCAGTACCCTGTTCGGCCTGCTCGCAGGCTTGCTGTTTCTTTCGGCCTGCTTTTCGGCGTCCGAAACCGCCATGATGGCGATCAACCGCTACCGGCTGCGCCATGCCGCCGAAACCGGCCACCGCGGTGCGATCCTGACCCTGTCGCTGCTGAACCAGACCGACAAGCTGCTGGGGGTGATCCTGCTCGGCAACAATCTGGTCAATATCGCGGCAGCGACGCTGGCAACGATCATTTCGATCCGCCTGTTCGGGGAGTCGGACGTCGCGCTGTCGCTGGCAACCTTGCTGCTGACTTTCCTGATCCTGGTGTTCAGCGAGGTCACGCCCAAGGTGCTCGGCGCGTCCTACCCGGAGCGGGTGGCCTATCCGGCCGCGTATGCGCTGACACCGATGCTCAAACTGGCGTATCCGGTGGTCTGGTTCGTCAACCTGTTCGTGCAGGCCATCCTGCGGCTGTTGCGGATCAAGCCGCCCGAGCCGGGCCACGGCAGCCGCCTCGGACTGGAGGAGTTGCGGACCATCGTGCTGGAGTCGTCCGGGGTGCTGCCGCGCGAGCACCACCGGATTCTGGTGAATCTGCTGGAACTGGAGGACATCACCGTCGACGACGTGATGACGCCGCGCAACCAGATCGAAGCGATCGACATCGAGGACGACCCGGAGCGCCTGCGTCAGCAGATATCCACCAGCCACCACACCCGCCTCGTGGTGCACGCGGGCTCGGCCGACAACCTGCTCGGCGTGCTGCATGTGCGCCGGGTGCTGCATGCGCTGACCGGCGAGGAACTCGATCCCGATACCCTGAAAGAGAACCTGGAGGAGCCGTATTTCGTTCCGGCGGGCACGCCGCTGTTCACCCAGTTGCGCAACTTCCAGAGCAGCCGGCGGCGGCTGGCGCTGGTGGTCGATGAATACGGCGAACTGCAGGGCCTGGTGACGCTGGAAGACCTGCTGGAAGAAATGGTCGGCGAATTCACCACCCAGGCACCTTCGGACACGGGCTATCTGCGGCGCGAGGAAGACGGCAGCTGGCTGGCCGAGGGCACCGTCCTGCTCCGCCACCTGAACCGCAAGCTGGGCCTGTCGCTGCCGCTGGACGGCCCGAAGACCCTGAACGGCCTGCTGCTGGAGCAATTCGAGGACATTCCCGAGGCGGGCGTGAGCCTCAAGCTGGGCGACGTGCCGGTGGAAATCGTGCAGACGCAGGACCGCGCCGTCAAAATGGCGCGCATCTATCTGCCGGAATCCGATAACGACGTGTCCGGGAACGCCTCAATTTAGTCGAAAAATCGCCGTTAAGGCCATTGATCGCCCTGTCTGACGTGTGCCGATGCGGCCGATCATTGACGCTGGATCAGGAACCGAGCTATGGCTGCTGTGACAAACACCAACAATTTAACCGGACTGGCGCGTGCCATGGTCAACCATGGCTGGCTGTCCGAGGACGACGCCGAGGGCGTGTGGAAACGCGCCAGCCAGTCGGGCGAATCGTTCGTCACCGAATTGATCAAGGGACGGCGTTTCAAGGCCGACCAGGTCGCGGAATTCGCGGCCGTTTCGTTCGGCTTTCCTTACCTGGACCTTGGGGCGATGGATGCCGAGAGCCTGCCGCAGGGCCTGCTCGACCCCAAACTGGTGCAGAAACGCCGTGTCGTGGCGCTTTTCCAGCGCGGTAACAAGCTGTATGTGGCGACCTCCGACCCGACCCACCTGCAGGCGCTGGACGAGGTGAAATTCCAGACCGGGCAGACGGTCGAGCCGGTGGTGGTGGAAGACGACAAGCTTGGCAAGCTGATCGAGAAAGCCGGCCAGGAAAACGACAACACGATGGCCGTGTTGAATGCGGAAGATCTCAACCTCGACTTTGCCGACGAGGAAAGCGCCGCGGCTGCGCAACAGGATACCGGCGGCATCGAGATCGACGATGCGCCGGTGGTGCGCTATCTGCAGAAGATCATGCTCGACGCCATCAACCTCGGCGCATCCGACATCCATTTCGAGCCGTACGAAAAGTTCTACCGCATCCGCTACCGGCGCGACGGCATTCTGGCCGAAGTGGCGCAACCGCCGATGGCGATCAAGGACAAGGTCGCTTCGCGCATCAAGGTGCTGTCGCGGCTGGATATTTCGGAAAAGCGCGTGCCGCAGGACGGCCGCATGAAAATGGTGCTGTCGAAGAACCGCGCGATCGATTTCCGGGTCAGCACGCTGCCCACGCTGTACGGCGAAAAGATCGTCATGCGTATTCTCGATCCCACCAGCGCCCAGCTCGGGATCGAGGCGCTGGGTTATGAGGCGTGGCAGAAAGACCTGCTGCTGAACGCGGTGCAGCGTCCTTACGGCATGGTGCTGGTGACCGGGCCGACCGGTTCCGGCAAGACCGTGTCGCTCTACACCTGCCTCAACATCCTCAACAAGCCCGACGTCAACATTTCGACAGCGGAGGATCCGGCGGAAATCCAGCTGCCCGGCATCAACCAGGTCAACGTCAACGACAAGGCCGGCCTGACGTTTTCGGCGGCGCTGAAATCCTTCCTGCGGCAGGACCCGGACGTCATCATGGTCGGCGAGATCCGCGACCTGGAAACCGCCGACATCGCCATCAAGGCCGCGCAAACCGGCCACATGGTGATGTCCACCCTGCACACCAACGATGCGCCCGGCACCCTGACCCGCCTGTTGAACATGGGGGTGGCGCCGTTCAACGTCGCGTCGTCGGTGATTCTGATCACCGCCCAGCGCTTGGCGCGGAAGCTGTGCAGCTGCAAGCAGCCCGCCGATATTCCGCAGGAAGCCCTGCGGGCTGCAGGCTTTACCGAAGCGCAACTGGACGGCAGCTGGAGACCCAACAAGGCGGTGGGCTGCGATATCTGCGGCGGCACCGGCTACAAGGGGCGGGTCGGCATCTATCAGGTGATGCCGATCACCGACGAAATGACCCGCATCATCTTGAAGGGCGGAAATGAAACCGACATTGCCGACCAGGCGCGGCGCGAAGGCGTGCTCGACCTGCGGCAGGCGGGATTGTTGAAGGTCAAATCAGGCCTGACTTCTCTCGAGGAAGTCGAGGCCGTCACCAACATGTAAGGATCGTTTAGATGGCTACAGCGGCAAAAGCAGTCAAGGATGCCACCTTCCTGTGGGAGGGGATGGACAAGCGCGGCAAGAAGGTCAAGGGCCAGTTGCAGGCCGCCGGCGAGGCCGTGGTCAATTCCCAGCTGCGCAAGCAGGGGATTACCGTCACCAAGGTCAAGAAACAGAGCTCGCTTTTCAGCAGTGCCAAGCGCATCACCGACAAGGACGTCACCCTGTTTACGCGGCAACTGGCGACCATGATGAAAGCCGGGGTGCCGCTGCTGCAGTCGTTCGAAATCGTCGCGCGCGGGCATTCCAACCCGTCGATGCAGCGCCTGCTGCTGGAAATCAAGGCCGATATCGAAAAGGGCAGCAGCCTCACCCAGTCATTCGGACGCCACCCGCTTTATTTCGATGCGCTGTTCTGCAACCTGGTGGGCGCGGGCGAAGCGGCCGGCATCCTGGAAGGCGTGCTCGAACGGCTGGCGGTGTACAAGGAAAAAATCCTCGCCATCAAGGGCAAGATCAAGTCGGCATTGTTCTACCCCGTTTCCATCATCGTGGTGGCCTTCATCATCACCGCCGTCATCATGATTTTCGTGATTCCGGCGTTCAAGGACCTGTTCAGCAGCTTCGGCGCCGACCTGCCGGCCCCGACTCTGGTGGTGATGGCGATTTCGGACTTTTTCGTCGAATGGTGGTGGGCGATTTTCGGCGCCGTCGGCGGCGGCATCTACGCCTTGCTGCAAGCCTGGAAGCGCTCGCGCAAGGTGCAGATGTTCATGGACCGAGTCATGCTCAAGCTGCCGATTTTTGGCCCGGTGATCGAAAAGGCCACCATTGCGCGCTGGACCCGCACGCTGGCCACCATGTTCGCGGCCGGGGTTCCGCTGGTCGAGGCGCTGGACTCGGTGGGTGGCGCATCCGGCAACCAGGTGTTCGTCGAGGCCACCCACAAAATACGTAACGAGGTGTCGACCGGCACGGCGCTTACGCAGGCCATGCAGAACTCGGGACGTTTCCCCAACATGGTGTTGCAAATGGCCGCCATCGGCGAGGAGTCCGGCGCGCTCGACTCCATGCTTGGCAAGGTGGCAGACTTTTACGAGGCGGAAGTGGATGACGCCGTCGAGGCATTGTCGAGCCTGATGGAGCCGATCATCATGGTGGTGCTGGGCACGCTGATCGGCGGCATGGTGATCGCCATGTACCTGCCGATCTTCAAGATGGGTTCTGTCGTCTGATGGAACTCCTGCACACTGAACCAGCCCTCTTCACCGGGCTGGTTTTTTTATTCAGCCTGCTGATCGGCAGCTTTCTCAACGTCGCCATCCATCGCCTGCCCAAGATGATGGAGGCGGAATGGCATGCGCAGTGTGCCGAACTGCGTGGCGAGCCGGTGGCCGAATCCCCACGCTATGACCTGTGGGCGCCGCGTTCGGCCTGCCCGCAATGCGGACATCAGATCACTGCGCTGGAAAACATTCCGCTGCTGTCGTGGCTGTGGCTGCGCGGGCGCTGCTCAGCCTGCCGCACGCCGATCAGCGCCCGCTATCCGCTGGTGGAACTGCTCACCGCACTGCTGTCGGCGGTGGCGGCGTGGAAATGGGGGCTGAGCGTGCAGACGCTGGGCGCGCTGCTGCTGGTGTGGGCGCTGATCGCACTGGCCTTCATCGACCTCGATACCACGCTGCTGCCGGACAGTCTGACCCTGCCGCTGGTGTGGCTGGGGCTGCTGTTCAACTTGGGCGGACATTTCGCCAGCCTGCCGGACGCCGTCGTCGGCGCCATCGCCGGCTATGGGGTGCTGTGGTCGGTGTACTGGCTGTTCAAGCTCGTCACCGGCAAGGAGGGGATGGGCTACGGCGACTTCAAGCTGCTGGGCGCCATCGGTGCCTGGCTCGGCTGGCAGCTGCTGCCCGTCACCCTGTTGCTTTCTTCCGTGGTCGGCGCGGCGATCGGCATCGCAATGATCGTGCTGGTCAAGCATGACCGGCGCGTACCGATTCCGTTCGGGCCGTATCTGGCCGGCGGCGGGCTGGTGGCGCTGTTCTTCGGCGCCGAGCTGACCCAGGCCTACCTCGCGCAATTCTGATGTTCGCGGTCGGGCTTACCGGCGGCATCGGTTCCGGCAAGTCGACCGTTGCCGAGTGCTTCGCCGCCCTTGGCGTGCCGGTGATCGACACGGATGTCATTGCGCGCCAGCTGACCGAGCCCGGCAGCGAAGCGCTGGACGCGATCCGCACGGCCTTTGGCGAAACGGTGATGCAGCCGGATGGCACGCTGGACCGCGCCGCGCTGCGGCGCCGGGTGTTCGCCGACGCCGCGGCCCGGCATCAGCTTGAAGCCCTCCTGCATCCGCGCATCCACCAGGCGGTCGGGCAGGCGCTCACCGCGCTGACGGCGCCCTATGCGCTCATCGTGATTCCCCTGCTGGTGGAAACCGGAAGCTACCGCGACGTGCTGAGCCGCGTGCTGGTCGTCGATTGCCCCGAAGCGCTGCAGATTGCGCGGGTCATGGCGCGCAGCGGGCTGGCGCCGGATGAAGTGAACGCCATTCTCGCCGCGCAAGCCACGCGTGCCGAACGCCTGGCGGCAGCGGACGACGTGATCGTCAACACGGCCTCTCCCGAGGCCTTGCGGTCCGAGGTCGCAACGCTTCACCGGCGTTACCTGGCGTTTTCTACCAGGCCATCGCCTTGATTTTCCGCATGAATAGGTGACAATCGCCTCATTCCGATAAACGCGTTGCTGCGTGATCTATTACGAATATCCTCTAAGCGAACGCATCCGCACCCTGCTGCGGCTGGAAGACCTGTTCGACCGCTTCGATGCCCATGCCGCATCGCCCGACCCGCACGCCCATCATGCGGCCTTGCTGTCGCTCTTCGAATTGGCTGAAGTGGCCGCGCGCGCCGATCTCAAGTCCGACTTGCTGCAGGAACTGGACCGGCAAAAATCCGTATTGACCGCGTTGCGCGGCAATCCGCATGTAGAAGGCGAGACGCTGGAACAGGTGCTGGCAGCGATCGAGGCCGCGCACCACGGCATTTATCAACTGCCCGGCAAGGTGGGGCAACACCTGCGCGAAGACGACTGGCTGATGGCCATCAAGCAGCGCGCAGCCATCCCGGGCGGCATGTGCGAGTTCGACCTGCCGTCCTACCATTACTGGCTGCACAAGCCGGCCGATGCGCGTGAAAGCCAGTTGAAAAGCTGGCTGGCACCCTTTTCGTCGATCCGTGCTGCGGTCGAAATCGTGCTGGGCCTGCTGCGCGACAGCGGCCGTCCCGAATTGCAGCATGCGAACAACGGCAATTACCAGCGCATGCTCGAATCACGCAATCCGCAGCTGATCCGGGTGAGCCTGGCCGGCGACCTGCCGTGCGTGCCGGAAATTTCGGCCAACAAATACATGCTCAACATCCGCTTCGTCCAGGCGGCGCCGTCGGCGATCCGCAGTTGCACCGACCTGCCGATCGATTTCGAACTGACCTTTTGCACCCTGTGAAATCCGCCGCCAAGCCCCCTGTCGTGAGCTGCCCGATATGCGGTGCGGCTGTGGCCTGGACCGTGGAGAATCGCTGGCGGCCGTTTTGCAGCGAACGCTGCAAGCTGATCGACCTGGGGCAGTGGGCCACCGAAAAATATCGCGTGCCCGTCGTGGAGCAGGACCCCGAGGACGAGTCCGACGTCCCGCCGACGCAGTGATTACTTCTTGTAGGTCTTGACCCCTGACTCGGTGCCGAGCAGCAGCACGTCGGCGCCGCGCCGCGCAAACAGGCCATTGGTGACCACGCCGACGATGTGATTGATTGCGGTTTCCAGCGACACCGGATCGACGATGGAAAGACCGTGCACGTCGAGAATGAGGTTGCCGTTGTCGGTGGTGAAGCCTTCCCGCAGACGCGGCTGGCCGCCCAGCTTCACCAGTTCGCGCGCGACGTAGGAGCGCGCCATCGGAATCACCTCGACCGGCAGCGGAAAAGTCCCCAGCACGCCGACCAGCTTGCTCTCGTCGGCGATGCAGATGAACTGCTTGCTGCACGCGGCGACGATCTTCTCGCGCGTCAGCGCGCCGCCGCCGCCCTTGATCATGGCAAAGTGCTCGGTGATTTCGTCGGCGCCGTCGACGTAGATTTCGAGTTCGCCCACGCTGTTGAGATCCAGTACCTGGATGCCATGGCTTTTCAGGCGGGCGGCGGTGGCTTCCGAGCTGGCCACCGCGCCGTCGATGCGGCCCTTGACCTCGGCCAGTGCGTCGATGAAGTAGTTGGCAGTCGACCCGGTGCCTACCCCGATGATGCCGCCACGGGCATAATCCACCGCGGCACGTGCCACGGCTTGCTTCATTTCATCTTGAGTCATGATGTTTTCGTCGATTTGGATGCAGCCCGCTAAGATAGCGGCATCGCCCCCTTTTTACAAACCACCCACCCGCTGCCGCCATGAGTCCACCTGACGATTACCTCGAACGCATCCTCACCTCGCGCGTCTACGACGTGGCGGTGGAGTCGCCGCTCGACGTCGCCCACAATTTGTCGCGCCGCCTCAACAACCAGATCCTGCTCAAGCGCGAAGATCTGCAGCCGGTATTTTCCTTCAAGTGCCGCGGCGCCTACAACAAGATGGCCAAGCTGACGGCGGCTCAGCTGGCGCGCGGCGTGGTGGCGGCGTCGGCCGGCAACCACGCGCAGGGGGTGGCGCTGGCGGCGCAAAAACTCGGTGTGACGGCCATCATCGTAATGCCGGCGACCACGCCCAAAATCAAGGTCGACGCGGTGGCGGCGCGCGGGGCGCAGGTGATCCTGCACGGCGACAATTACGACGAGGCCTGCGCCCACGCCACCCAGTTGGCCAAGGAGGCGAAGGCGACCTTCGTCCACCCCTACGACGACCCCGATGTCATCGCCGGGCAGGGCACGGTGGCGATGGAACTCTTGCGCCAGCATCCCGGCCCGATCCACTCGGTCTACGTCCCGGTCGGCGGCGGCGGGCTGATCGCCGGCATGGCGGCCTACATCAAGCGGCTGCGCCCGGACATCAGGATCGTCGGCGTCGAACCCGAGGATGCCGACGCGATGGCGCGCTCGCTGTGCAAGGGGAAGCGCATCACGCTGCCGCGCGTGGGCATTTTCGCCGACGGCGTGGCGGTGAAAACGGTCGGCAAGGAAACCTTCCGGCTCGCGCAGCTGTATGTCGACGAGATCATCCGCGTCAACAACGACGCCATCTGCGCGGCGATCAAGGACGTGTTCGAGGACACCCGTTCGATCCTGGAACCGGCCGGCGCCTTGTCGATCGCCGGGATGAAGGCGGCCATCGCCGGCGACAAGCTCAAGGGCAAGACGCTGGTCGCGGTGGCCTCCGGCGCCAACATGAACTTCGACCGTCTGCGCTACATCGCGGAGCGGGCCGAACTGGGCGAAAAGCGCGAAGCCGTGCTGGCCGTCACCATCCCCGAGACGCCGGGCAGCTTCAAGACCTTTTGCGGCCTCCTGGGCGCGCGCAACATCACCGAATTCAACTACCGCTACTCGGATCCCAAAATCGCGCGCGTGTTTGTCGGCCTGTCAGTGCCGGGTGCGGGCGAGAGCGCGCGCGTGGTCGAACTGCTGCATCGCCACGGACTCGAGGCGATCGACCTCACCGACAATGAAATGGCCAAGCTGCATGTCCGCCATCTGGTCGGCGGACGCGCCCCCGATGCGGTCAACGAAGTCTTGTACCGCTTCGAGTTCCCCGAACGCCCCGGCGCCCTGATGCAGTTCCTGCAGAGCATGAGCCGCGGCTGGAACATCAGCCTGTTCCACTACCGCAACCACGGCGCGGACTACGGCCGCGTGCTGGTCGGCATCCAGGTTCCGGAAAAGGAAAAGCCCAGCTTCCAGACATTCCTGGATGGGCTGGGCTACCGCTACTGGGACGAATCCCGCAATCCGGCGTACAAGCTGTTTCTCGCCTAGGGGCGGCGCGCCGAGCCAGGCCCAACCGGACCCTTAAAACGCCAGCAGTCGACCCGCGTGACGCGTGCCTGAAGGCACGCGTTTTCGCTCACGCGGCGCACTGCGGCGGCATGTTAACCTCGCACCATGTTTCGAACGATTGTGCTTTTTGTGCTGGGGGTGCTGGCTGCAGCGCCGGTGTGGGCCGCACCGGGAGACGCGGCCGTGCTGCGGGCGCAGCAGGCGTTTGCCGCGCGCAAGCTGGCCACGCTGGAACAGGCCGCGCGCGGCGTGCCGGCCGATCACGTGCTGTCTCCCTATGTCGAATACTGGCGTCTGATGTTGACGAGCCGCACCGAGGATGCTCGCATTGCCGATTTTCTGGCGCGCCATCCCGGCAGCCGCATGGCCGAGTCGCTGCGCGCCGACTGGCTGAAGTCGCTCGGCGTCCGTGAAGCCTGGCCGGCCTATCTGGCCGAATATCCGCGCCTGGTCAGGCCCGATGCGGCCCATCAGTGCTATGCCTACCGCGCCGAATGGGCACTGGGCGACCGCAGCCGTCAGCGCGAGGCGGTGGCCCTGTGGTTCACCGGGCGCGACATGCCGAGTGCCTGTTCGCCCCTGTTCA
This sequence comes from Gammaproteobacteria bacterium, assembly GCA_018820765.1. Classification (GTDB taxonomy): domain Bacteria; phylum Pseudomonadota; class Gammaproteobacteria; order Burkholderiales; family Thiobacillaceae; genus Thiobacillus. The sequence goes on along the minus strand of JAHJNN010000012.1, from coordinate 147,049 downwards.
TGCAGTTGATGGACGCCGGACTGATCCGCGAGGAAGACGTCTGGCGCCGCCTGCGGCTGGCGCTGGAAGCGGGCAACCCGAACGTCGCCCGGGTCGTGGCCAATGCCCTGCCCGAAGTGCAGCGGCCTGCCGCGACGCTGCTCGATCAGGCCAGCCGCGATCCTGCGCGTGTGCTGGGCGGGTCCCGCCTGGATCCGGGCCAGCGCGGCGACCGTGAAATCGCGCTCTATGCGCTCGACCAGCTGGCCAGGCGCGACACCGGCCAGGCCGAGCAGGCATTGCTCAAGCGGGCAGCCCAGTTCAGCCCGGAGGAACTGGGCCGGGCCTGGGCACACCTTGCCACCTGGGCGGCGCGACGGCATGAGCCGCAGGCCTTGGCCTGGTTCCAACGGGCAGCGGCAAGCAACGATTTTCAGCGCGAATGGTGGGCGCGCGTGGCGCTGCGCGCAGGCGACTGGCAAGCCGTACAGCGTGCGATCGACGGCATGGGCGAAGCGACCCGCGAGCAGCCCGTCTGGCTCTACTGGCGTGCGCGGGCCCTGCAGGCCGGCGGCCGGCGTGCCGCAGCCAATCCGCTGTTTCTGGCGCTGTCGCGCGAGCACCATTACTACGGCCAGTTGGCGCAGGAAGAGCTCGGCCCGGTGGTGCAGGCGCCGGCCATCAATATCAAGATGGGCGGCGACGACATCGCTGCGATTGCACGCCACCCCGGCATCCTGCGTGCGCAGGCCTTGTACGAACTCGGCTTGCGCAGCGACGCCAGCCAGGAGTGGAACTGGGTGATCCAGACGTTTTCCGACCCGCAGTTGCTGGCGGCCGCCGAACTGGCGCGGCGTATGGAATGGTATGACCGCGCCATCAACACCGCCGAACGCACCCGCGAACTGCATGATTTCGAACTGCGTTTTCTGGCGCCTTACCGTGAACTGGCGCAGCAGGCCGCGCGTGAGAATCAGATCGATGAAGCCTGGGTGTTCGGCCTGATGCGGCAGGAAAGCCGTTTCATCAACGTCGCGCGTTCCGGCGCCGGCGCGTCGGGACTGATGCAGATCATGCCGGCCACGGCGCGCTGGATCGCGCGGCGTCTGGGCATCAAGCGCTTCAATCCGAAGGACATGCAGGACCCGGCCAAAAACATCCAGTTCGGTGCGTTTTACCTGAAGCACGTGCAAACCAGCCTGGACGATTCGCCGGTGCTCGCTACCGCCGCCTACAATGCCGGACCAGGCCGCGCGCAGCGCTGGCGCGACAGCGGCCCGATGGAAGCCGCGGTCTACATCGAATCGATCCCGTTCACCGAAACGCGCGACTACGTCAAGAAAGTGATGAGCAACGCCATGTATTACGCCGCACGCTTCGGCCAGCCTTCGGTGCTGCTGAAAGACCGGCTCGGCACGGTGCCGCCGCGCAAAACGCCGGCAGATTCCGCGCCCGATGCGGACGCCGGCCAGGAGGCCGAGCCGACGGGCGACTAGCCCGAAGGCGTCATTTCACGGGACATTCAGGCTAAAATCAGAGACGCCTTATATACCGAAACGAATCACATCATGAAGATTGAACGCATCTGCATTCTCGGCGGGTCCGGCTTTGTCGGCACCCATCTCGTCAGCCTGCTCGCCGTGCGCGGCCTCCAGGTGCGCGTGCTGTCCCGTCGCCGCGAAATGGCCAAGGAACTGATCCTGCTGCCGACGGTGGAAGTGATCGAGGCCGACGTGCACGACCAGCAGGAGCTCATCCGCCACTTTCGCGGCATGGATGCCGTCATCAACCTGGTCGGCATCCTGCACGAAAGCAAGGTCGGCCGCATCGATCTGCCGAGCGCCCGCCGCGGCGACTTCCAGAAAGTCCACGTCGAACTGCCGCGCAAGGTCGTCCACGCCATGGGCGAGGCGGGCGTGCACCGCCTGCTGCACATGAGCGCGCTCGGTGCCGATCCCAACTCGCGCTCGGCCTACCAGCGCTCCAAGGGCATCGGCGAGGCACTGGTACGCGAGGCCGGAAGAGCGCACATCGAGCACGAAAACTGGTATCTCAACGGACCCAAGTTCATCCACGGCTACGGCCTCAAGGTCACCCTCTTCCGCCCGTCGGTGATCTTCGGACGCGGCGATTCCTTCCTGTCGATGTTTGCCCGCCTGCTGAAGCTGTTCCCGGTGCTGCCGCTTGCCAACGCCGGCGCACGCTTCGCCCCGGTGTACGTCGAGGACGTCGCGCGCGCCTATGCCGACAGCCTCGACAACACGGCGACCTATGGCCAGACCTACGACCTGTGCGGCCCTCGGATCTACACCCTGCAGGAACTGGTGACCTACGTCGGCGAGGTCATCGGCAAGCGGCGCAGCATCGTTCCGCTGGGCAAATGGCTGTCGTATTTCCAGGCCTGGGCGCTGGAATTCAAGCCCGGCAAGAAACTGATGACGCGCGACAACTTCTACGCCATGAGCACGGACAATGTCTGCAGCGGCGGCTGGCCGTCGGTGTTCGATTTCCAGCCGGCGGCGCTCGAAGCCGTCGCCCCTGAATATCTGCGGGCCGGCACGCCGCGCGCGCGATACGAGGGCTATCGCGAAGGCGCCCACCGTTAACCCTGCCGTGCCGCCATGAAAACCTACATCGTGGGCGGCGCAGTGCGTGACCGGTTGCTGGGCCTGCCGGTGGCCGACCGCGACCATGTCGTGGTCGGCGCCACTCCCGACGAGATGGTTGCGCTGGGCTACCAGCCGGTCGGCAAGGATTTCCCGGTTTTTCTCCACCCGCAAACCCACGCGGAATATGCACTCGCGCGCACCGAACGCAAATCCGGGCACGGCTACAAGGGCTTCACCGTGTACGCCACGCCCGAGGTCACGCTGGAAGAGGATTTGCTGCGGCGCGACCTCACCATCAACGCGATGGCCGAGGACGAGGCCGGCGCGCTGGTCGACCCCTACGGTGGCCAGCGCGACCTCGCCGCCAAAACCTTCCGCCACGTCAGCGACGCCTTCGCCGAAGACCCGGTGCGCATCCTCCGGGTGGCGCGCTTCGCCGCCCGCTTCACCGAATTTTCCGTGGCTCCGGAAACCCATGCGCTGATGCGGCAGATCGTGGACAGCGGCGAAGTCGACGCGCTGGTGCCCGAACGCGTGTGGCAGGAAGTCGCGCGCGGCCTGATGGACAAACAGCCCTCGCGCATGTTCCAGGTGCTGCGCGACTGCGGCGCGCTGGCGCGGCTGTTTCCCGAAATCGACCGTCTGTTCGGCGTGCCGCAGCCGCCCGAGCACCATCCCGAAGTCGATACCGGCGTCCATGTCATGCTCGTGATCGACTGGGCGGCGCGGCAGGGCCTGAGCCTGCCGGTGCGCTTTGCGGCCTTGACGCACGACCTCGGCAAGGGCGTCACCCCGCCCGAGCTGTGGCCGAAACATCACGGCCACGAAGCCAAAAGCGTCGAGCTGGTGCGCACGCTCTGCGAACGCATCCGGGTGCCCGCCGACTGCCGCGACCTTGCCGTCGCGGTGGCACGCGACCACGGCAACGTCCAGCGCGCGCTGGAATTGCGCCCCGGCACGCTCGTCGAACTACTGGAGCGCGTCGACGCCTTCCGCCGCCCGGATCGTTTCGAGGAATTTCTGCAGGCCTGCGAATGCGATTTCCGCGGCCGGCCCGGCTACGAGGGCAAGCCTTTTCCCGCGCCGGCCTACCTGCGGCAGGCGCTGCAGGCGGCGCAGACGATCGACGCCGCCGCGGTGGCGCGCACGGCCGATCCTGCGCGGATCCGGGAAGCGATCTTCCAGGCACGGGCGCAATTGGTGGCGGCGTGGCGCGATCGCGGCGAACCCTCTTGGGCACATTTTCCGCATCAGGCCGACATGGGCGTGCGCGGCATCGGCCCCACTCTGGCCGCCGCCTTCGAGCAGGCGGCGCTGGCGATGACCGCGGTGGTGACCGACCCGGCCTCGGTGGCGGCGGCGCAGGCGGTGGACATCCGCTGCGAGGCGCCGGACAACGAACTGCTGCTGGTCGACTGGCTCAATGCGCTGATCCTGGAAATGGCGGCGCGCCACATGCTGTTCGGCCGTTTCGACGTTGCGTTGGATGGGCCGCGCCTGCACGCCACCGCCTGGGGCGAGGCGGTCGATCGGCGGAAGCACCAGCTCGCCGTTGAAATCAAGGGCGCCACCTATACTGAACTCAAGGTGGCGAGGACCGGGTCCGGGCAGTGGCTGGCCCAGTGCGTGGTGGACGTGTGAAATCCTGAGAAACCTCAGTCTTGGGTGCGTCCAGCTGAGGGTTGCAGGATGAAGCTTGATCAATTCGAGCAGGTATCGGAAGTCGAATGGCGCGTCGCGCCGTTCGGGAGAATGCGCGTGCCGGCGGTGATCTATGCGGATCAGGCCTTGATCCGCGAAATGGACGAAAAGGTCTTCGAGCAGCTCACCAACGTCGCCACTCTGCCGGGTATCGTCGCGGCGGCCTACGCCATGCCCGATGCGCACTGGGGCTACGGCTTTCCGATCGGCGGGGTGGCGGCGTTCGATGCCGACGCAGGCGGGGTGGTGTCGGCCGGCGGGGTGGGATTCGACATCTCCTGCGGCGTGCGCACCCTGCACACCGGACTGACGGCCGCTGCGATCGCCCCGCTCAAGGAACGGCTCGCCGACCGCCTGTTCGCGCACATTCCGGCCGGGGTGGGCAGCACCGGCGAGCTGCGCTTGGGGCTGGACGAAATGGACGCGATGCTGCGCGGCGGCGCGCGCTGGGCGGTCGAGCGCGGCTACGGCAGCGCGGCCGACCTCGATCGCATCGAGGAGCACGGCTGCATGGCCGGCGCCGAGCCGGACCAGGTGTCCGAACACGCCAAGCGCCGCCAGCGCGACGAGATTGGTACGCTGGGCTCCGGCAACCATTACCTCGAACTGCAGGAAATCGTCGAAATCCATGACAGCAAGGCGGCCGACCGCTTCCGCCTGCGCCTGGGCGAGGTGGTGGTCAGCATCCATTGCGGCTCGCGCGGGCTGGGGCACCAGATCGGCACCGAATTTCTCAGGCAGATGGTGGTCGCCGCGCCCGGCCACGGCATCGAACTGCCCGACCGCGAACTGGCCTGCGCGCCGATCAACTCTCCGCTCGGCCAGTCCTACCTCGGCGCCATGCGCGCGGGGATCAACTGCGCCCTGGCCAACCGCCAGGTCATTACCCACCTCACCCGCGAGGTGTTTGCCGAGATGCTGCCGGGGTCGCATCTCTCCCTGATCTACGACGTGTCGCACAACACCTGCAAGCAGGAGTGGCATACGGTGGACGGCACGTCGCGCGACCTCTACGTGCATCGCAAGGGCGCGACGCGCGCCTTCGGCCCCGGCCATCCGGCGCTGCCCAATGAGCTGCGCGACATCGGTCAGCCGGTGCTGATCGGCGGCAGCATGGGCACGGCGTCCTATATCCTGGTCGGCACCGAGGCCGGCATGTCGCGCGCTTTCAGCTCCGCCTGCCACGGCGCCGGGCGTGCCATGAGCCGACATCAGGCCACCCGGCAGTGGCGCGGCCGCGCGCTGGTGGACGAGCTTGCCGGCCAGGGCATCCTGATCCGCAGTCCCTCGCTGCGCGGCGTCGCGGAAGAGGCGCCCGGTGCCTACAAGGACGTCAGCGCCGTGGTGGAGGTGGCCGAGCGGGCCGGACTGGCACGCAAGGTGGCGAAGCTGAAGCCGCTGGCTTGCATCAAGGGATGAATCGTCGACCTCGGGGTGGGGACGTGCCGCGCGGGCTGGAACTGCCTTCTGTCCTCACCGTCGAATGGCTGGAATGCCTCATGCGGCAGCGATCAGGAAAACGGAGTGAGCCATGCCTTACAGTGAACAAACGGTGCAGTCGGTCCGTCCGTGGTCGGACAAGACCTTCAGCTTCAGGCTCAGCCGGCCGCAGGGTTTTGCGTTTGAAAACGGCGAATTCGTCACCATCGGCCTGAAGCGCGAGGGCAAGCTGGTGGCGCGCGCGTATTCCATCGTCTCCACCGCCGATCGCGACTATCTTGAATTCCTCAGCATCCATGTGCCGGATGGCCCGCTCACCAGCCAGTTGGTGCATATCCGTCCCGGCGACAGCGTGTGGGTCAACAACAAGCCCACCGGCACGCTCACGCTCAATCACGTGCTGCCGGGACGCACGCTCTACATGCTGGCCACCGGAACCGGGCTGGCGCCGTTCATGAGCCTGATCCGCGACCCCGCGCTCTATGCGCGCTATGAACACGTGGTGCTGGTGCATTCGGTGCGCATGGTGGCCGAACTGGCCTACCGTGCCGAGATCGAGGCGCTGAACAACGCCCAGCTGTATTACGTGCCGACGGTGACGCGCGAGTCGTTTCCCACGACCGAACGCGGCAGCGACCTGTTCCGCTCCGGCATGCTGTCGCAACGTCTCGGCCTGCCTGCGCCCGATCCCGAACACGATCGCGTGATGATCTGCGGCAACCCGGCGATGACGCGTGAGCTGGCCCATACTCTCAAGGATGCCGGCTGGACGTCGACCAGCCATCGCGGCGTCGGCAATTTCACCACCGAGGTCGCGTTTGTCGTGCACCATGAATAATCCGCCCTCCGTTCCAGATGTTGCCCCGGCTTCATGGAATCACGCTCACACAGCCGCTCGGCGCTGACTCTCGCTGCGCTCGGTATCGTCTACGGCGACATCGGAACCAGCCCCCTCTATGCCCTGAAGGAAACCCTGAACCCGGCCCACGGCATTGCCGCCGGTTCGGAAACCGTGCTCGGTGCGGCGTCGGCGATTTTCTGGGCGCTGATGCTGGTGGTGTCGCTGAAGTATGTGTTGCTGGTGCTGCGTGCGGATAACCACGGTGAGGGCGGCATCATGGCCCTGCTTGCGCTGGCAAGACAGGCGGTGGCGCAGCGGCCGCGCGCGCTGCGCACGGTGGTGTTGGCAGGTATGGCGGGCGCAGCCCTGTTCTACGGCGATGCGGTGCTGACGCCGGCGATTTCGGTGCTGTCGGCGGTCGAAGGCCTGTCGGTCGGCACCCATGTGTTCGAGCCCTATGTGGTACCGCTTGCGATCGGCGTGCTCACGGGGCTGTTCCTCGTGCAGCAGCACGGCACGGCCAGCGTGGGTGCCTGGTTCGGGCCGATTGCGCTGGCATGGTTCGCCGCGCTGGCGGCCGGCGGCGTGTACCAGATTGCCCAGCATCCCCAGGTGCTGGGTGCGCTGCATCCGCAGCACGCGTGGTGGTTTGTCACCCAGCACGGTTTTGCGTCGTTCGCGGTGTTGGGGGCCGTGCTGCTGGCCTTTACCGGCGCCGAGACGCTGTATGCCGACATGGGGCATTTCGGCCGCACGCCGATCCGGCTGGCCTGGTTCGGCCTGGTGTTTCCCGCGCTGGTGCTGAATTATCTGGGGCAGGGTGCGCTGTTGTTGCGCGTGCCCGCTGCCGTGAGCAGCCCCTTCTTCCTGCTCTATCCCACGTGGGCGCTCTACCCCATGGTGCTGCTGGCCACTGCCGCCACCGTGATCGCCTCCCAGGCCACGATCACCGGCGCGTTCTCGCTCACGCGCCAGGCCATCCAGCTGGGCTACCTGCCACGCATGCAGGTGGTGCAGACCTCGTCCAGGGCGTATGGGCAAATCTATATCCCGGTCGTCAACTGGCTGCTGTTCGTGCTGGTGGTGGCGGTGGTTGCCGGCTTTGGCGAGTCGGGCGAGCTTGCCGCCGCGTACGGTCTGGCCGTCACCGGCACCATGCTGGTGACGACCCTGCTCACCTTTTATGTCATTCATCATGGCTGGGGTTATGGCCTGCCGGGTAGTCTCGCGGCGACCGGCATATTCCTGCTGGTCGACGCCGCCTTCTTTTCATCCAGCCTGCTGAAAATCGTCGAAGGCGGCTGGTTCCCGCTGGCCTTGGGCAGCATGGTCTTCATTGTCATGCTGACGTGGATGCAGGGGCGGCGCAGCCTGCTGGCGCGCGTCGGCGTCTCGGACATTCCGCTAACGGATTTCCTCGCCAGCCTGATGGCGTATCCGCCGACACGCGTACCGGGGACCGCGGTGTTCCTCAACGCCAGCGCGCATACCGTTCCGCATTCGCTGTTGCACAACCTGAATCACAACCGTGTGCTGCATGAACGGCTGGTGTTTCTCACCGTCAGGATCAAGGCCGAACCGTGGGTGCCGTTCGCAGACCGGATGCGGATTGAGCCGCTGGGCAACGATGCCTATGCGGTCACGTTGACCTTTGGTTTCAAGAATCGCCCCGACGTGCCCGCCGCCCTTGAAGGACTGGGGCCGCAGTTCGGCCTGGCATTCGAGCCGATGCAGACCTCATATTTCCTGAGCCGCGAAACTGTCGTGTCCAGCCCGGCCGTCGACAGCGGCCTGCCTGCGTGGCGCGAAAAACTATTCCGCTGGCTGTCGCACAACGCCGGCAACGCGGTGGAATACTTCAATCTGCCCGCAAACCGGGTAATCGAACTTGGTTCGCGGGTGGAAATATGAGGCGCTAAAAATCACCGCCTAGTCACGACCGTGGCGGCGGTGCCCGCGGCGGCCATGATCGTCCCAGTCATCGTGACGATCATCCCAGCCACGTCCGTAATCGCGGACATGATGCACATGTCTCACCCGATGGGGAGGCGGCAGCACGATGGTATGGCTGGGATAGTACGAAGTGTGCGTCCAGTAGCGGGAGCCGCCAGACTCGACCAACACGCGGAAGCCGTCGTGGTAAGGCGTGCCGAACGAGATGGCGAAGTAGGGTTCGACCTCGACCACGCGGCCGTATCTTTCGCCGCCGTGGGCGAGAGCGGTGCCGGAGGCGGTCAGCAGGGCGGTTGCAATGAGCAGGGTGCGTAACATGGTAGGTCTCCTTTCAGATCGGGAGCGGCTGCGCTCGGGCGAGCGTCAGTCCTTCCATTTGTTGTGGCCGCTGTTCCAGCGCTCGCCGCGCGGATCGTTCGCCACCGTGAAACTCACATTCAGGGTCAGCCACTTGCCCGGGTCGTAAGGCAGATGGGTGCTGTATTCGCGGTCCTGGAAGCGATAGCGCACATCGTAGCCGGTGACGACCTGGCGGAAGTCATCATGGGTGCGGCAGCGTTCCACCTGCTGCGGGCGCGATTCGTAGCGGGTGCCGCCGTCGTTCCAGCGGTCGCCCACCACCGCGCCGGTGGCGGCGCCCACCGCGGCGGCGGCCACCTTGCCGTCACCCTTGCCGACCGTGGAGCCGATCAGGCCGCCGGCGATGGCGCCGATAATCGCGCTGCCGGTGCTGTTGCCATCGCGAGTGCTGCGGGTTTCGTGGCCGACGGTTTCGGTCCAGCATTCGCGGCGCGGCTCGTTGATCGTCTCGTAGATCGGCGTGCTGGCCAGCACCCTGGCGCGGGTGGTGAAGCCGTCGCCGCCATGGCCGGCCTGCGCTGCGCCGCTGGCGGCAAGCAGGGCGGCAATCAGGGTGATGTTCAGGGTGCGTGCATTCATGCTTACTCTCCTCGTGGTTTCAAATCGGATTAGCGACGACCGCGGGGGCGGTCCTCGTCTTCATATCGATGCTGCTGGCGACGCTCGTAGCCGTAGCCGTAGCCGTATCCCCGCGGTTCCTCGCGCTCGGCTTCGCGCCTGGTGGCGCGGCGGTCGTCCTTGCGGGTTTCGCGCCGGTCATCGCGAACGTCGTCGGCGCGATCGCGCTTGGCCACGATGAACGCATCCTCCATGAAATCGGGCGCAGCCTGAACCGGGGCGGCTAGTGCCAGTCCCAGCGTTGCCAGTCCGAAAATCCAGGTGTGTCGTGTGTTCATCGTCGTCTCCATTTCCGTGGCCGCCTTGTCTGGCTTCCACGCTTCGCAGTGTGGTTGAGGAAAGTAAGCGCACTGTTTCGCGCACCGGTGATTTTGTAACAGTGTGTAACTGGGGTGTGTTAACACTAATTTCGCGTCCGCGTTGCCACGAGAAAGCGATGGATGCAAGGCGCGTCATGCCGGCAAGGGCTGTCCCTTGCCAAGCGGCGCAACGCCGCAGACGCGCTTTCTCGTGGCAACCCGAAGGGACGGGCCAATTCGAGCGCATCCCTTTGTCGCGTGCCGCTTGCAGTAAATGACACTGCGGCGCGTCTCGCTTCGCGGGCTGCATCTCGAATTGGCCTCGTCGCGGACGCGAAATTAGTGTTAACACGCCCTAGGGTAAAGCGGGGGTCGCCCCGCTGCTATAGTTGCCGCATGGAAAAAGACACCATCTATGTCACCGACGACGACCCCGGCATCCGCGAGCTGGTGGCCGAATACCTGACGAGCCAGGGCTACGCGGTCGAGACCGCCGAAGACGCCATCGCGCTGGACAGCCTGCTCGCCGCGCGGCTGCCCGAGCTGCTGGTGCTCGACTGGATGATGCCGGGCGAGGACGGCCTCTCGGTCGCCCGCCGCCTGCGCGCGCAGCCGGGCTTCCCGCCCATCATCATGCTGTCGGCCAAGGGCGAGGACATCGACCGCATCATCGGCCTCGAAGTCGGCGCCGATGACTACCTGCCCAAGCCCTTCAACCCGCGCGAGCTGCTGGCGCGCATCCGCGCGGTGCTGCGGCGGCAGGGCGGGGCGGCCGCACCGGCCGCGGCCGAAGCCGTACGGCAGGTCCGTTTCGGCCCGTTCAGCGTCAATCTCGACGCCCGCACGCTCTCCCGCGACGGCGCCGAAATCACGCTCACCGGCGGCGAATACGAACTGCTTGAAATCTTTGTCACCCACGCCAACCGCGCGTTGTCGCGCGACTGGCTGATGGACCAGTTGCGCGGCTTCGAACGCGACCCGTTCGACCGCAGCATCGACGTGAGGGTGAACCGCCTGCGCAAGAAAATCGAGGCCGACCCGGCCAACCCCGCCTACATCCGCACCCAGCGCGGCCAGGGCTATCTGTTCGTGCCGCAGGGCAAAGGGTGAAACACTTCCCACGCTCGCTGTTCGCCCGCACTGCGCTGACGCTGGCGCTGGCCTTCATCGTGTTCCAGGTGGCGGCGTTCTGGGTGGTGACGCGCACCCTGATCGTGCCGGTGGCGGAGCGCTCGGCCGACGATCTGGCCGGCCTGATCGTGCTGTCGGCGCAGACCTGGGTGGAGCTGCCGCCCGAGACGCGCGCGGCATTCGAGCGCGAACTGGCGCGCCGCCACGGCTTGCGCCTGACCACGATCGACGTCGGCGCCACCGCGGCGGCGCCACGCTTCGCCTTTCGCAAGCAGATCGAGACGGCATTGAGCCGCCGGGTGGGCGAGCAGATCGTATTGCGCGGGGTGCCGGAGTCGGCGGCGGTGTGGCTGGACATTCCGGTGGGGGGGCACGCGCTGCGGGTCGGCTTTTTCCCCGACCGCTATGCCGTCAAGCTGCCGCTGGCGGCCATCGCGGTAGTCGTGCTGGGCACCTTGCTCGGCCTGCTGACGGCGCTGTTTCTGGTGCGCCGCCTGACCGTGCCGCTGGCGCGTGCCGCACAGGCCGCGCGCCAGGTGGGTGCGGGCGAACTGCCCGAGCCCTTGCCGGAAACCGGCCCCGCCGAGCTTGCCGAACTGGCCCGCCGCTTCAACACCATGGCGGCCGAAGTGCGCGCATTGCTGGACAACCGCACCACCCTGCTGGCAGGGATTTCGCACGACCTGCGCACGCCGATGACGCGCCTGCAGCTCCATCTGGAAATGCTGCGCGACGCTCCGAGCCCGGCCCGGATCGACCGTGCGGTGGCCGATCTGGCCGACATGAACAAGCTGATTACCGGCTATCTTGAACTGGCGCGCACCACCCAGCCGGAGCAGAAGACGCGCTTCGATCTTGCCGGATTGCTGGAAGAGGTGGCGGCCGACACCAATCTGCCGTGGCCGGGTGCCGCCCCCTGCGAGGTCGAGGCCGGTCGGCTGGCGGTGCGGCAGATCGTGTCCAATCTGGTGCAGAACGCCCAGCGCTACGGCGGCGGGGCGCCGGTCGAACTCGCTCTGGAATGCGGAGACAAACGGGCGCGGGTGATCGTTCGCGATGCCGGCGTCGGCATCCCGGAGGATCAACTGGAAAAAGTGTTCAGGCCGTTTTACCGGCTGGAGGGGTCGCGCTCGCAGGCCACGGGGGGAACCGGGCTGGGGCTGGCGATCGTGCGCCAGCTGGCGGAAACGAACGGCTGCAGGGTTACGCTCAGGAATCGAACTGCGGGCGGCCTGGAGGCCGTCCTGGAATTGCCCCGCTAGATCAGTCCAGCTTGGGCGCGTGTAGCGGAGGCGTCTGCTGCATGACCCGGAACTCGATGAACAGCAGCGTCAGGCTGAACATCGTCATTCGGCAGGTACTGCCGCTGAAGAAACCCAGCGGCGAGCGGGAGAGGCTGATGCTCACGTTCGTGGCTCGACCCAGTTGCATCAGGCAGCCGGCTGGCGGGCGAACAGGGAGAATTGCACGAACAGGAGCGACAGGCTGGTGAGGCTCATGCGTTCGGTTTCGCCGTGAAACCACGCAAAGGGCGAGTCGCTGAGTTCGAGAACCAGTTGGTTTTGGCCGAATTGCAGTTTCATAATGATCTCCTTGGTGGGGTGCTTGCCTGAATACTTGCAACGCCTGTGCCACACGGCCCGTTCCGGGGGCGATAAAAAAACAACCGCTAAAACAATATGTTGCGATGGCAGGTTGGCGTGCCCCGGCGGGCGCGGTGGCATGGGTTGACGGAAAACCGTCATCCCGTGTCGAACTGGCAAACAACCGTCACGCCAAACGGGCGGGGAGAAGGCGACAGGGTAGAATCCGGCTTTACGATTTGGGCGGGGCGTGTCCTGCGCGCCGCATCTTTTGCATGATCATCCTCAAGAATCTCAGCCTGCGGCGTAGCGCCAAGGTCCTGCTCGACAACGCCTCGGTGTCGATCAACCCCGGCGAAAAGGTCGGTCTGGTCGGGCGCAACGGCGCCGGCAAGTCCAGCCTGTTCGCACTCCTCAACGGCACCTTGCACGAGGATAAGGGCGACTTTTCCATTCCTTCGCAGTGGCGCATGGCGCAGGTGGCGCAGGACATGCCGGAAACGTCCGAGAGCGCGACCGACTTCGTCATCGCCGGCGACACCCTGCTGGCGGCGGCGCAGGCCGAGGTGGCCGCCGCCGAGGCGAGCGACGACGGCGAGCGGATGGCGCACGCCTACATGGCGCTGCATGACGCCGGCGCGCATGACGCACAGTCGCGTGCGCAGGCGCTGATCCTTGGGCTGGGTTTCCAGGTGCGCGAGCTCAATCAACCTGTGAACAGCTTTTCCGGCGGCTGGCGCATGCGACTGCAGCTTGCGCGCGCGCTGATGTGTCCGTCGGACCTGCTGCTGCTCGACGAGCCCACCAACCATCTGGATCTGGACGCGCTGGTGTGGCTGGAAGCCTGGCTGAAGAAATATCCCGGCACCATGCTGGTGATCAGCCATGACCGCGAGTTTCTCGATGCGGTGACCAATGTCACCATCCATATCGAAAACGGCCAGCTCACCCGTTATGGCGGCAACTACAGCACCTTCGAGGACATGCGCGCCGAACAGATGGCGCTTCAGCAGGCGGCGTACTCGCGCCAGCAGGACAAAATCGCCCACCTGCAGGAATTCATCAACCGCTTCAAGGCCAAGGCCAGTAAGGCCAAGCAGGCGCAAAGCCGGGTCAAGGCGCTGGATCGCATGGAAAAGCTGGCGCCGATGCTGGCGAGCGCGGACTTCACTTTCGAATTCAAGGAGCCGCTCAACCTGCCCAACCCCATGCTGACGATCGACGACGCCAGCTTCGGCTACCCGCCGCCCCCCGATGCGCCACCCGGCACCCCGCCGACGGTGATCGTGCAGCACGTCAGCAAATCCGTATTTGCCGGGCAGCGCATCGGCATCCTCGGCGCCAACGGCCAGGGCAAATCGACGCTGGTGAAAACCGTCGCGCGCACCCTGCCGGTGGTCGCCGGCGCCGTGACCGAAGGCAAGGGTCTCAACATCGGCTACTTCGCCCAGCAGGAACTCGACGTGCTGCGCCCCCTGGATACCCCGCTGGAACACATGATCCGGCTCGCCCGCGACACGATTGCAAATGGCGGCGCCGGCCAGTTCAGCAGCCGCGAGCAGGACCTGCGCAACTTCCTCGGCACCTTCAACTTCAGCGGCGATATGGTCAAGCAGGCCGTCGGCACCATGAGCGGCGGCGAAAAGGCGCGGCTGGTGCTGTGCATGATCGTGTGGCAGCGTCCCAACCTCTTGCTGCTGGACGAACCGACCAACCACCTCGATCTGGCCACCCGCGAAGCGCTGGCGATGGCGCTCAACGAATTCGAAGGCACGCTCATGCTGGTCAGCCACGACCGCGCCCTGCTGCGTTCGGTGTGCGACGAGTTCTGGCTGGTCACGCGCGGCGGCGTCGAGCCGTTCGACGGCGATCTGGACGATTACCAGCGCTATCTGCTGGAGGAGGGCAAGCGCGTACGGGAAAGCCTGAAGGAAGCCGGCAAGCTGGCTGAAGCGCCCAAGCCGGCACCTGCGCCGGTGGCGGTCAAGCGCGCCGCGCCCTCCAGCAAGCTCAAGCCGTTGAAGCAGTCGCTGGAGAAGCTCGACCAGAGTCTGGCGGCGCTGCATGCGGAGAAGGCTGCGCTCGAGGCGCGGTTGGCGGGGACCTTGTCGGTTGAGGACATCACGGCGGCCGGCAATCAGCTGCAGCATGTCAATGACGAGCTGGCGCGGGAGGAGGAGCGTTGGCTGGCGTTGTTGGAGGAAATCGAAGCGCTGGAGGCCGCGCACGCTTGAGTCGGGGCAGGCCAAAATGGCCTGCGCCTTGCTTTCTGGCTTGGGTTTTTCCGGCTTGTCACCTATGGTGTAAAAAATCACAAACCCGCGTCCGCCGGGGGATGACAATGCCACCACATGATGCGGCCACACGTGTTCAGACCACCGGGTACCTGCGGCACACCTGGCCCGTCCGCCTCATGCACTGGATCAACGTGCTCGCTTTTATTCTGCTGCTGATGAGCGGGCTACAGATCTTCAATGCCTACCCTGCACTGAACTGGGGGAAGTCCTCCTACAGCGGCCGTCCGCCGATTCTGCAAATGGATGCACGCATGGATGCCCAGGGCAATCCGATGGGCGTCACGCGTGTTTTCGGACATGAATTCAACACCACCGGCGTGCTCGGGCTGTCGGCCGGCATGGACGGCCAGCCGGTCCAGCGCGGTTTCCCCGCGTGGATCACCTTGCCCAGTCAGCAATGGCTTGCGATGGGGCGGCGCTGGCATTTCTTTTTTGCCTGGGTGCTGGTCATCAACGGCTTCGCCTATATCGCCTACACGCTGGCAAGCCGCCATCTGGCGCGCGATCTCATGCCCACCCGGGCCGACTGGCGTTCGATCGGGCAATCCATCAAGGATCACCTGCTGCTGCGGAACGCGGGTGAAGCCGCCCGGCACTACAACATCCTGCAAAAACTCACGTATCTCGGCGTGATATTTGTCTTGTTTCCGCTGGTGATTCTGCTGGGCTGGGCCATGTCGCCGGGGTTGAATGCGCTGTTTCCGGGCTGGATCGATGTGTTCGGCGGCCGCCAGTCGGCACGCACGATTCACTTTGTGGTGGCGTGGCTGCTGGTGGGATTTGTTTTCATCCACCTGTTCGAAGTCGTCATCAGCGGCTTCTGGAACAACCTGCGTTCGATGATCACGGGCCGTTACCGGACCGAGGGGAGTGAGGATGCCTAGCCAGGACAACAGCCGCCGTCGCTTCCTGCGGCGCGCGCTGGCGGCCGGCGGCGCGCTGGTGCTGTCCGGATGCGACCAGCTCTCGCAAAGTGCGTGGTTCACCAAGCTGCTGGGCAGCGCCGAAAAACTCACCTTTGCCACGCAGCGCCTGCTGCTGCCGCGCAAGGCCATGGCGCAGGAATTCACCGAGGCGGACCTGTCGCCGTTTTTTCGCAGCAATGGCACCAGCAACCCCGACAACCCGGGCTATCAGGCTATGGCCGCCCATCAATTTGCCGATTACCGGCTACAGGTCGGCGGCCTGGTGGCGCAGCCGCGCGCCTATTCGCTCGACGAGCTGAGGGCCTTGCCCAGCCGCACCCAGATCACCCGCCACGATTGCGTGGAAGGCTGGAGCGCGATCGGCAAATGGAAAGGCGTGCCATTGAGCCGCGTGCTGGAACAGGTCCAGCCGCAGCCGTCGGCACGATACGTGGTGTTCTATTGCGCGGACCCGATGGACGCACGGGGGACGCGCTACTACGAAAGCATCGACATGGAGGATGCCTGGCACGCGCAAACCCTGCTCGCCTACGAGCTGAACGATGCGCCGCTACCCATCAAGAACGGCGCGCCGATACGCGTGCGCGTCGAGCGCCAGCTGGGCTACAAGATGGCCAAATACATCATGCAGATCCAACTGGTGGAGCGGCTGGACGACATCGCGGGCGGCCAGGGCGGCTACTGGGAAGACCGCGGCTATGAGTGGTATGCCGGTATCTGATCCACGCGGCATGCAATAAGCCCCGGGATTTTCGGCGCTTCCCTGGAAACCCCCGCCAAGCACGGTAAAATGCGGCTTTCCCGAAAAGCTGCAAATCCGCCGTGAAACCCACCTTTCAGGACATCATCCTTACCCTGCAACGCTACTGGGCCGAGCGCGGCTGCGCGCTCTTGCAGCCCTACGACATGGAAGTCGGCGCCGGCACCTCGCACACCGCCACCTTCCTGCGTGCGCTCGGGCCCGAGCCGTGGAAGGCCGCCTACGTGCAACCGAGCCGCCGCCCCAAGGACGGCCGCTACGGCGACAACCCCAACCGGCTGCAGCACTACTACCAGTTCCAGGTGGTACTGAAACCCGCGCCGGCCGACATTCTGGAGCTGTATCTCGGCTCACTTGAGGCGCTGGGCTTCGACCTGAAGAAGAACGACGTGCGTTTCGTCGAGGACGACTGGGAAAACCCCACGCTCGGCGCCTGGGGGCTGGGCTGGGAAGTGTGGCTGAACGGCATGGAAGTCACCCAGTTCACCTACTTCCAGCAGGTCGGCGGCATCGACTGCAAGCCGATCACCGGAGAGATCACCTACGGCCTTGAGCGGCTGGCCATGTACCTGCAGGGCGTGGAAAGCGTGTACGACCTCGTCTGGACCGAGGGGCTGACCTACCGCGATGTCTATCACCAGAACGAGGTCGAGCAATCGACCTACAACTTTGAGCACAGCGACGTCGCGTTTCTGTTGACGGCGTTTGCCGCGCACGAGCAGACGGCGCAGGAACTGATGGCCGCGCAGCTCGCGCTGCCGGCCTACGAACAGGTGCTGAAAGCCGCGCACACCTTCAACCTGCTCGACGCGCGCGGCGCGATTTCGGTGACCGAGCGCGCGGCCTACATCGGACGCATCCGCAACCTGGCGCGGGCGGTGGCGAAGAGCTATCTCGACAGCCGCGCGCGGCTCGGTTTCCCGATGGCACCGCGTGCATGGGCGGATGAAGTGACAGCGGACATGGCAAAGAAGGCGGCAGCATGAGTAAGCAGAATCTGCTCGTCGAACTCTTCATCGAGGAGCTTCCGCCGAAGGCACTGAAGAAACTGGGCGAAAGCTTTGCCAGTCATCTTTATGAAGGTCTCAAATCTAGGGGGCTGGCCGGGACTGACGGGAAAGTGACTTCGTTTGCATCACCTCGTCGCTTGGCCGTACATATTTGCAACGTCTTTACGACAGCGCCTGATCAGGAAATTAAA
Organism: Gammaproteobacteria bacterium; assembly: GCA_018820765.1. Taxonomy (GTDB): domain Bacteria; phylum Pseudomonadota; class Gammaproteobacteria; order Burkholderiales; family Thiobacillaceae; genus Thiobacillus. The sequence continues at coordinate 129,351 of JAHJNN010000012.1, read as the reverse complement.
AAAAAGCTGATGCCTGTTTCCATCGCGCTGGATGCGGATGGAAAGCCTACGGAAGCGTTTCGGAAGAGTGCTGCCAAGGTTGGACGTGCAGACTTGGTCGAATTGTGGCCGAACGCTGTAGATGGGCCTGATCAACTCTATGTTGCCAATGACGGTAAAGCTGACGCCATATTTCTACGTTCAATGGCAAAGGGAACGAGTTTGCTGGTGGGTCTGGAGGGCGCACTTGAAGATGCGCTTGGAAAACTTCCCATCCCCAAGGTGATGACATATCCCAACCCGTCTGGTGATGGCTGGGAAACTGTCAATTTCGTGCGTCCCGCTCACAGTTTGATCGCTTTGCACGGCACCGACATCGTGCCGGTTTCCGTGCTGGGCTTGCAGGCCGGGCGTGACACGCAGGGCCATCGCTTCGAGGCGCGCGTCAGCCCGGTGGTGATTCAAAGCGCAGACAGCTACGCCAGCCAATTGAAAGACGAAGGCGCGGTGATCGCGAGCTTTGCCGAGCGCCGCGCCGAAATCGTGCGCCAGTTGCAAGCTGCCGCCGCGCCGCTGGATCTGAAACCGATCGAGGACGACGCCCTGCTGGACGAAGTTGCCGCGTTGGTCGAGCGCCCCAATGTACTGGTCGGCCAGTTCGAGGAAGCTTTCCTCGAAGTGCCGCAGGAATGCCTGATTCTTACCATGAAGGCGAACCAGAAGTATTTTCCGCTGCTGGACTCAGCCGGCAAACTGACCAACCGTTTTCTCATCGTCTCCAACATCTCGCCCGCCGATGCATCTGCCGTGATTCAAGGCAACGAACGCGTGGTTCGCCCGCGTCTGGCCGATGCCAAGTTCTTCTTCGATCAGGACCGCAAGAAGACCATGGGTTCGCGCGTACCGGGACTGGCCAAGGTGGTGTATCACAACAAGCTGGGCAGCCAGGGCGATCGCGTTGAGCGCGTCCGGGCCATTGCCCGCTGGGTGGCCGGAAAAGTCGGCGCGGATGCCGGCCTGGCGGACCGTGCCGTAGAACTTGCAAAAGCCGATTTGCTGACCGATATGGTGGGCGAATTCCCCGAACTGCAGGGCATCATGGGCGGCTACTACGCGCGCCATGACGGAGAAGACGAGCGTGTCGCCCAGGCGATTGCGGACCAGTATCTGGTGCGCCGCGACGAGACCGAAGAGGTCTCCAACCTCATCAGCGAAGTCCTGCAAATCGCCGACCGGATGGAAACCCTGGTCGGCATCTGGGGGATCGGGCTCAAGCCGACGGGCGACAAGGATCCATTCGCGCTGCGCCGCCATGCACTTTCCGTCATCAAGTCCTTCCAACTACTGGGGGCCGTGTTTGCCCTGGACAAGGCGGAGCTACCATTGAACCTCGAAGAACTGATCGCGTTCAGTCTGTCGGTTTTTCCTGCAGGCATGCTGGACGGGAACGTGGCCGAAGAACTCAAGCTGTTCATTTACGAACGCAATGCCAACCAGCTGACGCCCGTGTTCGGTGCCGAGGCCGTTGCGGCGGTGTTCTCGAACCTGCCGCCGCTGCATGACATCGCCAAGCGCCTGCGCGCGGTGCGGGAGTTTGCGTTGCTGCCGGAGTCGCCCAGTCTGGCTGCGGCCAACAAGCGCGTCGGCAATATTCTGAAAAAGGCCGATGGCGAAGTCGGCGGTACGGCCGATCCGGCGCGTTTCGTCGAGGCGGCCGAGTCCGAATTGTTCGCTGCGATCGGCCTGATCGCGCCGCAAGCCGACGCGGCCTTTGCCGCGGGCGACTATACGACGTCGCTGCAGAAGCTGGCTGCGCTGAAAACGCCGGTCGACGCCTTCTTCGACCAGGTGATGGTCAATGCCGACGATCCCGCTCTCAAGGCCAACCGGCTGGCGCTGCTGAACCAGCTGCACCGGACGATGAACCGCGTGGCGGACTTGTCGCGACTGGCGGCGTAATATTCAGCCTTGGAACGGCAGGAGTGTAGCCATGAAACTCATCATTCTCGACCGCGACGGCGTCATCAACTTCGGCTCCGAACAGTTCATCAAGTCACCGGACGAATGGAAGCCCATCCCCGGCAGCCTGGAAGCGATTGCGCGGCTGACGCGCGAGGGCTGGCGCGTGGTGGTGGCGACCAATCAGTCGGGGCTGGCGCGCGGGCTGTTCGAGATGGCGACGCTGAATGCCATCCACGCCAAGATGCACAAGGCGGCGGCGCAGGCGGGCGGACGCATCGAGGCGGTGTTTTATTGCCCGCATTCGGCTGAGATGGACTGCGGCTGCCGCAAGCCCAAACCGGGGCTGTTCGACGAAATCGCCACGCGCTACGGGCACGACCTGAACGACGTGCCTGCCGTCGGCGATTCGCTGCGCGACCTGCTGGCGGCGGCCAGCGTGGGCGCCAAGCCGCTGCTGGTCAAAACCGGCAAGGGTGAAAGAACCCTGGCGGCGGGCGGGTTGCCGGAAAACACGCCGGTGTTTGCCGATTTGAGCGAGGCCGTCGAATACCTGCTCAAGGTCGCGGCATGAGCTTGATCCGTTCGCTGATTTTCGCGGTCCTGCAGACCACGCTGACGATCTTCTTCAGCCTAGTTGCCTTACTCAGTTTCCCCTTTTCGGCGCACGTGCGTTACCAGTTGATCACCGGCTACAACCGCACGGTGATCTGGCTGGCGCGCTGGGTGCTGGGCATCCGCTATGTGGTGGAGGGGCGCGAGCACCTGCCGAGCCAGCCGGCCATCATCCTGGCCAAGCATCAGTCGGCGTGGGAGACGGTGGCGTTTCTGTTCCTGTTTCCGCCCGTCTCGCCGGTGATCAAGCAGGAGCTGCTGAGCATTCCGTTGTTTGGCTGGGCATTCCGCATGCTCTCGCCCATCGCCATCGACCGTGGCGCCGGACGCGAGGCGCTGAAGCAGATCGTCAAACAGGGCCGGGACAAGCTTGCGCAGGGATTCTGGGTGCTGGTGTTCCCCGAAGGCACGCGCGTTTCCCCCGGTGAAAAAGGCCGCTACGGCATCGGCGGCAGCTGGCTGGCGGCGGAAACCGGCGCACCCGTCGTGCCGGTGGCGCACAACGCCGGCGAAGTGTGGCCGAAAAACGCCTTCATCAAGCGCCCCGGTACCGTCACCGTGCGCATCGGCCCGGCGATCGACTCCACCGGCAAGAGTGCGGCCGAAATCACCCGCGCAGTGGAAGCCTGGATCGAAACCGAAATGACGAGGCTGCCCCCTGCTGCCGCACACCAATAGCGGCGTCCTGCAGATCGGCGACGCCGCCGTCCCGTACCAGTTGCGGCGCTCGCGCCGCCGCCGCACCCTGGGCCTGACGGTCACCGCCTGCGAAGTGCGCATCCACGCGCCGAGTTGGACGCCGCGTGCCGAAATCGAGTGCTATGTGCGGCAGCAGCACGACTGGCTGCGCCGCGCCTGGGGCCGCATGCAGGCCCGCGTGCCGCACTCCCCCGCTGAATCCTTGGCCGCGGTGCGCTATCTCGGGCGCACGCTTTCGCTCGACCTGCGGGCGTCCCTGTTCGTCGACATCCGGCGCCACGGTGACACCCTGCGCGTCCACGCCCCGCTGGATGCCGATGCCGGCGCCCTGATCCGCGCCTGGCTGCTGGAGCGCGCCGAACGGCTGCTGGCCTGGCGGCTGGCGCGCATTGCGCAGAAACTGGGGCGCGCGCCCAGCCGCTTCGCCCTGTCCGACGCGCAGACCCAGTGGGGAAGCTGCACCCGGCGCGGCCACATCCGCCTCAACTGGCGGCTGGTGCAGGCGCCGCTCGCGCTGATCGACTACGTCGCCGCGCACGAACTGGCGCACCTGGTTCACCTCGACCATTCACCGCGCTTCTGGGCGCAGGTCGCCGAACTGTGTCCCGATGCGTTGGCACGACGCGCTGAATTGCGCACAATGAGTACCACGCTTTTTCAGGTCTGAAATCATGCGAATACTGCACACCATGTTGCGCGTTGGCGATCTGGATCGCTCGATCGATTTCTACACCAGCGTCCTGGGGATGCGACTGCTGCGCCGCAAGGATTATCCCGGCGGCAAGTTCACCCTCGCCTTCGTCGGCTATGACAGCGAAGACAAGGCGGCCGTGCTTGAGCTCACCTACAACTGGGGCGTGGACAAATACGAGGTCGGCAGTGGCTACGGCCACATCGCCCTCGAAGTCGACGACGCCTACGCCGCGTGTGATGCCGTCGTGGCAAAGGGTGGCAAGGTGTTGCGCCCGGCCGGGCCGATGTCGCACGGTACGACGGTGATTGCGTTCATCGAGGACCCGGACGGCTATCCGATCGAATTCATCCAGAAGGGCACGGCCGGCTGGGTGAAGGAGTGGGCAGAGTAGTTAGGGCGTGTTAACACTAATTTCGCGTCCGCGTTGCCGCGAGAAAGCGATGGATGCAAGGCGCGTCGCGCCAGCAAGGGCCATCCCTTGCCAAGCGGCGTAACGCCGCAGACGCGCTTTCTCGCAGCAACCCGGGGGGACGGGCCGGCCAAGCTTCAATCCAGCCGGGCGCACCCCTTTGTCGCGAGCCGCATCCCGAATCGGCCTCGTCGCGGGCGTGAAATTAGTGTTAACACGCCCAAGACTGACTGATCGCCTTGGTGATCAGCGGCACCAGCGGCTCAGGCAGCGTGAGCTTGCCGGACAGGGCAAAGGCCTGGGCGTTCTTCGACATCTTCTTCCACGTCTTGCGGATGATTTCCAGCCACTTCGCTTCATCGTAGTCGGGCTTGCTGCCGGCAAACGCGAGCATGTAATGCTCGATGAAGACCAGGTTGGCGATGTCCTCCAACAGCTGCGTATCCGGATTGCTCTTGATGCCGCGCTTGCCCACCGCCTTCTTGACGCGTTCGATCATCGTGTCGTCGTAGCCGGCCTCGCGCATCAGCTCGCCCGCGGTGTCTGCGTGAAAGGTATACAGCCCGGTGCGCCACGCGTGATAGCCTTCCTTCGTCATCGGATAGGTGTTGCGCGGCACTTTCCAGCGCTGGATGTGCTGGGCGCGCACCGCCAGCTGGGCCGCTTCGGACGCGTCCGGCGCAAAGCGGGCGATCATGTCCGACATATGCTTGCCGTACAGCAGCTCCTTCGGCTGGCCTTCGTCCTGGTTGGGATCTTCCGAATTGGCGGCATCGAACAGCGCCATCGCACGACTGAAACGTTCCTGGTTCTCGATCATTTTTCAATTCTCTGGCCGCGGGCCGGTATAAGGTTGGATGCAGGATTGTCGCCAAGTTCCGGGCCTCAAGTAAATCCCGGTGCGACATCGGCGGGCGGGAAGTAAAGTTCGATCACAGGAAACTTGTCTTCGCAAAAGCAGCCTCAAGCCAGGTTGCATGCGTTTCGCACCTCACCTCACTCGCCCGCAAGGCTCAACCCAAAGGATGCTCAACGTGACTGATCTTTTTTCTCCCACCCGCTTCGGCTCTATCGAGCTTGCCAATCGTGTGGTGATGTCTTCCCTGACCCGCAACCGTGCCGGGACCGGCAATGTGCCGACGCCGCTGATCGCCGAATACTATCGCCAGCGGGCATCGGCCGGACTCATCCTGACCGAGGCATCGCCGATCTGCGCGGAGGGCCACGGCTATCCGCGCACGCCCGGCATCCATACGCCAGAGCAGGTCGCCGGCTGGATGTCCGTGACCGAGGCGGTGCATGGTGCCGGCGGCAAGATCGCGCTGCAGCTGTGGCATGTGGGGCGGATTTCGCACCCCGACCTGCAGCCGGGCGGGGCCCTGCCGGTCGCGCCGTCGGCGATTCGCCCCGCCGGGCAGGTGTTCACCGGGCAGGCCATGAAGGATTACGTCATGCCGCGCGCGCTTGGGCTTGCCGAAATTCCCGCACTGGTCGAACGCTACGCCCAGGCCGCTCACAATGCGATAGAGGCGGGTTTTGACGGGGTGGAGGTCCATGCCGGCAACGGCTACCTTCTGGACCAGTTCCTGCGCTCGTCCACCAACCAACGCACCGATGCCTATGGCGGCAGCAAGGAAAACCGTGCGCGATTGCTGCTGGAGGTCATGGAGGCGGTGTGCAATGCCATCGGCAGCGACCGCGTCGGCCTGCGGCTGTCGCCGGTGACGAGCTTCAACGACATCAGCGACGACCACCCGCAGGAGATATTCGACTACATCGTGACGCAGCTGAATCCGCTGAAACTGGCCTTCCTCGACGTGCTGCAGGGAACCGGCGGCGCGTCCCGAGAGCAATGGATTCCGTTCGATTACGACAGGATGCGTGCGCTGTATTCGGGCAACTTCATCCGCAACAACGGCTATGACTTCGACACGGCGCAGCAGGCCGTGACATCCGGCGCGGCCGATGCGATTGCGTTCGGCCGTCTGCTGCTGGCCAACCCCGATCTGGTCGAGCGCTTTCGTCGCGGCGCGCCGCTCAATGCGCCCGATTACGAACGGCTCTACGCGGGGGAAGAGAAGGGCTACACCGACTATCCCTTTCTGGCGGACTGAGCTTTATTCAGTGGGCCGCTGCAAACTGGCGAGGTGCCGGGTGATCGCCTCGTAGTCGGCGACGGCGAGATTCTCGGCGCGCTTGCCGGCGTCGATCCCGATCGCAGCGAAATCCTCAGGCTTCATCAGGCTGCCCAGCGTGTTTCGCAGCGTCTTGCGGCGCTGCGAAAACGCGGCGGCGACCACGCGCGCAAACAGCGCCTCGTCGAGCGCAACGATTTCAGCCGGGGTCTTGGGGATCAGCCGCACCACCGCCGAATCGACCTTGGGCGGCGGGTTGAAGGCGGAAGGCGGCACGTCGAGCAGCCATTCCAGGTGAAAGCGGCGCTGCAGCATGATCGACAGCCGCCCGTAATCGGCGGTGGAGGGCTCGGCGACCATGCGTTCGACCACTTCCTTCTGCAGCATGAAAGTCATGTCGCGGATGTGCGCGGCAAAGTCCATCAGGTGAAACAGCAGCGGCGTGGAAATGTTGTAGGGCAGGTTGCCGATGATGCGCAGGTCGTGGCCCAGTGCGCCGAAATCGAACTTCAGCGCATCGCAGCTGTGCACCGTGAGCCGCTCGGCCGGCCAGGTCCGCTGCAGGCGCGTGACGATGTCGCGGTCGAGCTCGACGGCATGCAAGTGCGGCAGGCGTTCAAGCAGCGGCCGGGTCAGCGCGCCGAGGCCAGGGCCGATCTCGACGACGGTTTCGCCCGCCCGCGGATGGATGGCATTGACGATGGCATGGATGATGCCGTCGTCGATGAGGAAGTTCTGGCCGAAGCGCTTGCGGGGGGTGTGCATTTTCTAGGGGCTAGGATTCAGGGATCAGGATTCAGGGTTTTTTGTGCGGCTCGTCGCCGCGTCTTGAATGGCCGGCATCATGCTGACCCCTGACCCCTGACCCCTGACCCCTGACCCCTGACCCCTGACCCCTGACCCCTGACCCCTGACCCCCTGCGCCACCATCTCCACCGCCACTTCGATCGCCGTCAGCATGCTCCCCACCTCCGCACGCCCCGTGCCGGCCAGATCGAGCGCGGTGCCGTGGTCGACCGAGGTGCGGATGAAGGGCAGGCCCAGGGTGATGTTCACGCCGGCGCCGAAGCTGGCGTACTTGAGGACTGGCAGGCCCTGGTCGTGATACATCGCCAGCACGGCGTCGCAGGGGGCGTGGCGGATGCGCGAGAACAGGGTGTCGGCCGGAAGCGGTCCGACCAGGTCCATGCCCTCGCCGCGCAGGCGGTCGAGCGCGGGCTCGATGACGTCGATCTCCTCGCGCCCGAGGTGGCCGGATTCGCCGGCGTGCGGGTTGAGGCCGGCCACCAGGATGCGCGGCCGGGTGATGCCGAATTTGGCTTGCAGGTCGGCGTGCAGGATGCGGATCACTTCATCGAGCAGCGCGGGCGTGATGGCGTCGGCCACGGCGCGCAGCGGCAAATGGGTGGTGGCAAGGGCGACGCGCAGGCCGCCGCCGGCCAGCATCATCACAACCTTTTTTGTGCCGCTGTGGTCGGCCAGATATTCGGTGTGGCCGGTGAAGGCAAAGCCGGCGTCGTTGATCACGCCCTTGTGCACCGGCGCGGTGACCATGGCGTCATAGGCGCCGCTCAGGCAGCCCGCGAGCGCGGCATCGAGCAGGGCGAGCACATGGGCGCTGTTGCGGGGATCGAGCACGCCGGCGGTAACGGCGGCGGCCACCGGAACCGGATGCACGTGCAGCGCGCCGGGTTGATGTTCGGGAATGATGTCGCCGGCGAGGAACTCGACCGCAATGCCAAGTTGCGTGGCGCGGTTGCGCAGCACGTCGACATCGCCAAGCACCGACAGGCGGCACGGCAGCGCCTGCTGCGACAGCGCGATGCAGAGGTCGGGGCCGATCCCGGCGGGCTCGCCCGCGGTCAGCGCGAGGATGGGCAGATTCACGGCTTCGCTCACCCTTGTTGCGATCGAATCAATCGATCGAACGCAGTTCGACGTAGGCCGAATCGCGGATCTGCCGCACCCAGTCCTGGAACGCCTCTTCGGCCTTGCGCTCGCGGATGGCCTGGCGTGCCAGCAGTTTCTGGCGCTCCTGCGTGACGTCCTGATTGCGGCGTTCCAGCACCTGGATCAGGTGCCAGCCGAAGGGCGACTGGATCGGCGCGCTGACCTGGTCCGGCTGCAGGGCGTCCATCGCCTTCTCGAAGTCGGGCACGGTGTCGCCGGGGTTGATCCAGCCGAGGTCGCCGCCCTTGGAGGCGCTGGCGTCCTCGGAATGCAGGCGAGCCAGTTCGTCGAATTTCACGCCGTTATCGATGCGCTCCTTCAACTGCAGCAGGCGGTTGCGGGCGTCGGCTTCCGAGGTGAGTTCGTTGGTCTTGATCAGGATGTGGCGGGCGTGCGTCTGGGTGACGCTGAGGGTGGCGTCGAGCCCGCGCTTGTCGTTGAGCTTGAGGATGTGGAAGCCGTTGCTGCTCCTCAGCAGCGGGGCGGCCTGGCCGGGCTGCAGCGGCTTCAGGGCTTCGGCGAACAGTGCCGGCATCTTGCCGCTGGCGCGCCAGCCGAAGGCGCCGCCCTGCATCGCGTTGGGCGCGTCGGAATGGCTGGCGGACAGCTGGGCGAAATCGGCACCTGCGGCAAGCTGGGCGAGCACGTCCTCGGCGCGCGCGCGACGCGCCTGGATCTGTTCGGGCGAAGCATTTTCGGGCACGGTGATCAGGATGTGGGCGAAGTTGTATTCGGTCTCCACCCCCTGTTGAACCTGGGTTTGCAGATAGCCTTCGATTTCGGCATCGCTGACCGAGATGCGGTTGTCGACGTCGCGTTCGCGGGCGCGGGCGATGAGGAATTCGTTGCGCAGCGTCTTGCGCATGCCCTCGAGGCTCTGGCCTTCTTTCTCCAGGGCGGCGGCAAGGCCCGCCATGTCGAGCTTGTTCTGCGCGGCGATGCGCTGCAGGGCGCGCTCGATCTGAATCGGGTCGATGCGGATGCCGGTGCTGCGGGCATGCTGCTGCAGCGCCAGTTCGGTAATCATGCGTTCGAGCAATTGCTTTTCCAGCACATCGCGCGGCGGCAGCGCCGTGTTCTGCCGCGACAGGCTCTGCGCCACTTCCTGGTAGCGCCGGGCGAGCTCCTGGTAGGTGATGACTTCGTCGTTGACGATGGCGACGATATGGTCCAGCGGCTGCACTGCGGCGTGTGCCGGCAGCAGGCTCGATACGGCGACAAACAGCGCCGCGAGCCACAGCGAAAGGCGACGTTCAGGGCGTTTGGAGTATTTCATTGCTAGGCCTGTATCCGGGAACACTTTGTTGCAAAACGTCGAGCGGGTTGGCGCCCAGGCGCCCCATGCCGTTCAACTCGAGCTGGAAGAACAGCGCATCGGTGGACTGGTCTTCCTTGGTGGCCAGGCGCTGGAACACCGCGCGCACTGCCCAGCAGCCGCCATTGTATTCAACCCCTGCCAGGCCTTCGACCAGCTTGTTGTCCTGGAACGAATAGTTGTAGCGGAACATGCCGTACCAGCGGTCGCCAAGCGGCCATTGCCCCGACAGATCGACCTGCTCGGTGGTTTGGTCAATGAAGCGGTAGTTGAAGTTCAATGCGCGGCCCGGTGCGGGGCGGTAGGACGCGCCGAGGTTCTGCCGGACGGTGGTGCCATTCTGGGTGTCGAACTGCCAGGCGGTGTCGATGCGCCAGTCGCGCGTGATCTGCCCGCTGACCGCGGCGAGCAGGTCGGTGGCATTGCTGGTGCGCGGCGCCACGCCCGGCAGGGTGACCTGCTGTGCGCTGAAATAATAGCGCTGGCCGAGGGTGACCTGCAGGCGTTCGAGCCCGCTTTCAGCCTCGGTGAAGCGGCTGGTGACGGCGAGCGTCAGCTGGTTGGCGTCGTTGACGCGGTCGCCGCCGATGAACTGGTTTTCGGTGAACATCTGCGCGTAGCTGAAATCCTGCAGCGCCGTGTCGAACACCGGGATTGCGCTCTGGTCGCGGAAGGGCGCGAAGACGTAATAGGCACGCGGTTCCAGCGTCTGTTCGTAATCCTGGCCGGCGAAACGGAAGGGGCGGTCGAAGGTGACGCCGGAATCGAGGCTGAAAATGGGCAGGTTGCGCGTGATGCGCTGCTCGGGCGCGCTGTCGTCCAGCGCGTAGTAGGTGCCGTGCCAGCCGATCTGCGGGGTGAGAAAGCCGAACGAATTGGTCAGCGGCATGCGCAGCGTGGGGTAGGCCAGCACCCGGCTGCCTTCGGGCTTGGTCGGATCGGGATGGGCAAAGCGGGTGGCTTCGCTGTCGAGCCGGAACTCCAGCCCGCTGCCAAATATCTGCGCCATCCCGAAACGGGCCTGCGGCAGCCGCGCGTAGGGCTCGAGGATGGGGGCGGCGGTGGAGTCCTGCAGCGTCTGGAAACTTTGCGCACGCAGCTCGGCGTTCCAGTTGGCGTGCTGCGTGGTCACCCAGGCTTCGCGGTTGAGGTGGCTGAGCGAGGTAATGGAAATCAGATTGGACAGGTCGCGAAAATAGTCGTCGTCGGACACGCGGTTGAACAGCATGCCGGCCTCGGTATTCGCGTTCAGGCGGTAGATGTTGCTGAGTGCGGCGCTCCAGCGCGAGCGGCCGGCTTCGTTGTCGTTGGGCAGGTATTCGAGGCGATTCTCGCCGCGGACGTCGTTCAGCAGGTAGCGGAACTCGCCGCCCAGTTGTACCCCGCGCTTGGACAGCAGGCGCGGATACAGCGTGGCGTCGTAGTTGGGCGCGAGGTTGAGGTAGTAGGGCACCAGGAGATCGAAGCCGCTGCGTTCGGTGGTGCCGATGGTGGGCGCCAGCACGCCGGTCTTGCGTTCGTCGTTGAGCGAAAAGTCCATCCACGGCGTATATAGGATGGGCACGCCGAGGAATCGCAGCGAGGCATTGCGCGCGGTGCCCACATTGCGGGTCTTGTCGATGTCGAGATCGGCCACCTTGAGGAACCAGTCGTCGTTGTCGACCGGGCAGGTGGTGTAGGTGGCGTCCTGCAGCTTGAAGCGGTTCTCGTCGATGAAGTCGACGTGATCGGCATCGCCGCGCCCCGGCTGGGCTATGAGCTGATAAACCGGCTGGGTGAGTTCGCCGCTGTAGTCGTCGAGGTCGAGCCTGAGCGAATCGCCGCTCACCAGCAGCGCCGGCTGTTCCAGCCGCACCTCGCCCCGCGCTTCCACCAGGTTCAGCGTGGTGTCGTAGCGCAGCCAGTTGGCAAAGAAATTCTGCCCGCCCTGGCGGGCTTCCACGCTTCCGCTGGCTTCGATGATGTTGGGGGCGGTCGACTCGATGCGGTCGGCGGACAGGAACATCGGCCCCTGCCTTCCGGTGGCCGCCGAGCCGCCGAGTTCGGGGTCCATTTTCAGCGCGAGTTCGTCCGCGGCCGCAGAAGATGCAGACAGCAACAACACGACGAGCGCAAAACCGGGCAGGGTGGACAAGCGATGTAAAATCCGGACCAGGGTTATTTGGAATAGCGTTATTCGGAGCCGTAGGCAGTGGAACGTTTGCAAGCTTTACAGGACTGGGCCGCCCGACAGCTGGGGGGCGACTCGTTCGACATCGCCCCGGCGTCGGCGGACGCCAGCTTTCGCCGTTATTTTCGCGTCACTGCCAAAGGCCGCGATTATATCGTGATGGACGCCCCCCCGGCGCACGAGGATTGCCGTCCCTTTATTGCCGTCGCCCGGCTGTTTGCCGACGCCGGCGTGAACGTGCCGCAGGTGCTGGCGCAGGATCTGGACCAGGGCTTCCTGCTGTTGACCGACCTGGGCAGCACCACCTATCTGTCGGCGCTGAACGAAGCTGCCTCGAATCAAGGCGTGGCGCGCGAACTGTACCTGGCGTCGAACGACGCGCTGATCCGCATCCAGCAGGCGAGCCGGCCCGGCGTGCTCCCGGAATACGACCGCGCGCTGCTGACCCGCGAACTGATGCTGTTTCCCGACTGGTATGTGGCGAAGCACCTCGGCGTCACCATGAAAGACGACCAGAAGGCCATCCTCGACACCGTGTTCGAGCGCATCCTCGCCAACAACCTGGCGCAGCCGCAGGTCTACGTGCACCGCGACTGGCATTCGCGCAACCTGATGGTGAGTGAGCCCAACCCCGGCATCCTCGACTTCCAGGACGCGGTCTATGGCCCCATCACCTACGACCTCGCCTCGGTCTACCGCGATGCCTACATCCAGTGGGACGAGGAGCTGCAGCTCGACTGGGTGATCCGCTACTGGGAAAAGGCGCGTGCCGCCCGTCTGCCGGTGCCCGAGGATTTCGGCGCATTCTGGCGCGACTTCGAATGGATGGGGGCGCAGCGCCACATCAAGGTGCTCGGCATTTTCGCGCGGCTGTATCACCGGGATGGTAAGGACGGGTATCTGAAGGACATGCCGCTGGTCATGCACTACCTGCGCAAGGTATGCGAACGCTACGACGAGTTGAAGTCGTTGCTGTTCCTGCTGGACGGGCTGGAGGATCGGGAAGTGAAGGTGGGATATACGTTTTGAGCGCGTGCGGCGCACCGACTGGGTAGGGTGGGCGCAGCCCACGCGGAACAGCGGCATGCTTCCCTGCACCGTTCGTCCTGAGCTTGTCGAAGGCTTGTTCGTTGTAGCTGAGTTCTCCGCAGAGTGGCTGACCGTTGGCCGGGGGTAGCCCGGCGGCTAGTTACTTTCTTTTGCGTCGCCAAAAGAAAGTAACCAAAGAAAAGGCGACCCCGCTCATCCCCGAAACCCCGAAAACCGAGCCTGCCGGGTGGGCGGCAAAGAACTCGCCCCGCTTTCGTAGACATTCGAAGGTGAGCGGGGCTCGGACACCTTTGCCGCTGATCCACCCGGCAGGCTCGGTTTTCGGCGGGGCTGAGAGGGGAGGAAAGTCAAAACCAGGGCGGTGATGACTGGACGTTTGCGATTACTATTTGAGCTTTATATCGGCTCGAAAGAGTCTTTAATTTTGAACGCTGCAAAACCCTTCACCGCCATGATCCTCGCCGCTGGCCGCGGCGAGCGCATGCGTCCGCTGACCGACCATATGCCGAAGCCCTTGCTGGTGGCCGGTGGCAAGCCGCTCATCGTGTGGCATATCGAACGCCTGCGCGCGGCGGGCTTCGCGCATGTCGTCATCAATCATGCGCATCTCGGCGAGCAGATCGAATCCGCGCTGGGGAACGGCGCTGCGTTCGGGGTGTCGATCGACTATTCGCGCGAAGGCAGCGCGCTGGAAACCGCGGGCGGCATTGCCACCGCGCTGCCCCTGATCGAGAGCGAGGTCTTTCCCGTGGTGAACGGCGACATCTATTGCGAGTTCGATTTCAGCCGGCTGGCCGAGCCGATGGCGCGGCTTGCCGCCGGCCACGACCAGGCGCATCTGGTGCTGGTCGACAACCCTCCGCATCATCCGCAGGGCGATTTCGTGCTGGATGCCGGCCGGGTACACAACCCTGGCTCTCGGCTCTCGGCTCTCGACTCTCCGCTCACCTTCTCCGGCATCGGCCTCTACCACCGCGCGTTGTTCGCCCACACCCCGGCAGGCGACAAGGCCCCGCTTGCGCCGCTGCTGCGGCAGGCGATCGACGCCGGACGCGCGAGCGGCGAACATTTCGGCGGGCGCTGGGTCGACGTCGGCACGCCGGCCCGCCTGGGCGCCCTGGACGAGGAACTGAGACAGCACCATGCAGCCTGATTCCGCAATTTACTACGCCCGCCGCCAGCGGGTTCTGGAGCAGATGGGCGAGGGCGTGATGGTCATCGCCACCGCGCCGGAAGTGCCGCGCAACCGCGACACCCACTATCCCTACCGGCACGACAGCTATTTCTATTGGCTCACCGGTTTCAACGAGCCCGAAGCGGTGGTGGTGCTGGTCGGTGGCGCCGAACCGCGCCACATCCTGTTCTGCCGCGAACGCAACGAAGAGCGGGAGATCTGGGACGGTTTCCGCTACGGACCGGCGGCAGCGCGCGAAACCTTCGCCTTCGACGAGGCTTTCGCCTTCGACGTGCTGGATGCGGAACTGCCGCGGCTGTTGGAGAACCAGCCGCTGCTCGCCTACATCATCGGCCGTGACATGGCCTGGGACACGCAGATGATGGGCTGGCTCAATGCGGTGCGCGGCAAGGCGCGCAGCGGCGTGCACGCGCCGAACAAACTGGTCGACGCGCGCATCTGGCTGGACGAGATGCGGCTGGTCAAGGACGGCCACGAGCTCGCACTTATGCGCCGCGCCGCCGAGATATCCACTGGCGCGCATCGCGCCGCCATGCGCGCCACCCGGCCGGGCGGCCACGAATATGAGATCGAGGCGGAACTGCTCTCCGCCTTCCGCCGCGGCGGTGCCGAGGCGCCGGCCTATACCTCCATCGTCGCCAGCGGCGCCAACGCCTGCGTGCTGCATTACGTTTTCAACAACAGGCCGCTCAAGGAGGGCGACCTGCTGCTGATCGACGCCGCGGCCGAGTTCGGCAGCTATGCGGCCGATATCACCCGCACCTTCCCGGTGAACGGCCGCTTCTCGGCGGCCCAGAAGGATGCCTACGAGCTGGTGCTGGCGGCGCAGGCGGCGGCGATCGATGCGGTGCGGCCGGGCAGCCACTGGAACGCCCCGCACGAGACCGCGGTGCGCGTGCTGACGCAGGGCATGGTCGACCTCGGCCTGCTCCACGGCGAGGTCGACGGCCTGATCGAATCGAATGCCTACAACCGCTTCTACATGCACCGTACCGGCCACTGGCTGGGCATGGACGTGCACGACGCGGGCGAATACAAGCTCGCCGGCGAATGGCGGCCGCTGGTGCCGGGCATGACGCTGACGGTCGAGCCCGGCCTCTACATCCGCCCGGGAGACGACGTGCCCGAGGCCTTCTGGAACATCGGCATCCGCATCGAGGACGACGTCGCGGTGACCGAGTCCGGTTGCGAGGTGCTGACCACGCCGCCGAAAACCGTGGCGGAGATCGAAACATGGATGAAGGGATGAACGCGGTTCTCATCGTCGGCGCCGGCCCGGTTGGCGCGGTGTGCGCGCTGGCGCTGCAGCAGCAGGGGATTGCCGCCCGCGTGATCGAGGCGCAGCCGGCCGATGCGCGTGCCGACACGCGCACGCTGGCGCTCTCGCATGGCGCGCGGCTGATCCTTGACCGCCTCGGCGTGTGGAATCGGCTCGAACACGTCACCCCGATCACCCGCATCCATATTTCGCATCGCGGTGCGCTCGGCGTGGCGCGGCTGGCCGCAGACGAGGCGGGCGTGCCGGCATTGGGGTATGTGCTGCCTTACGCCACCCTGACCGCGGTGTTGAAGCAGGCGCTGCGCGACGCGGATATCGCTGTCGATTATGGCGTGGCGGTGGATCGCATCGAATCGGACACGGCCTGCGCCACGGTGCGCACAGCGGATGGCCGCGCGCTGGCCGCGCAGATGGTGGTGGTGGCCGACGGCGGACGCGGCGACGCCGCCCCCGAACCCAAATTCAAGCGCGACTACGACCAGATGGCCGTGGTGTGCGACGTGCAGACCGAGTTGCCGCATGCGAACCGGGCCTACGAGCGTTTCACGCCGGAGGGCCCGGTGGCGCTGCTCCCCAATGGCGAGCGCTACGCTTTGGTCTGGACCGCCAGCCACGCCCACGCACAGCGCATCGCGGCCCTGCCCGACGACGAATTTCTCGCTGCGCTCTACCGCCATTTCGGCGGGCGCCAGGGACGTTTCCTGGCCGCCAGCCCGCGTAAGACCTTTGCGCTGAAACTTGCCTGGACCGGCAGCGAGGCGGCCGACCGCGTGGTGCGCATCGGCAATGCCGCACAGACCCTGCACCCGGTGGCGGGGCAGGGCTTCAACATCGGCCTGCGCGATGCCTGGGAACTGGCGGCATTGTGCGGGGACGCGCCCACGAGCGAAATCGGCAGCGCCGCCATGCTGGCCGCGTATGCGCGCGGACGGCGGAGCGACGTGCTGGGCGGGGTCGGCTTCACCGATTTTCTGATTCGGGTGTTCTCCAACGACATCGCCCCCTTGCGCCACGCGCGCGGGCTCGGCCTCCTGGCGCTGGAGGTGTTGCCGCCGCTGAAAAGCTTTGTCGCGCGGCGGATGATTTTCGGGGCGCGCGGTTGAATCGGTTTGGGCATACGATCTTTCATGGGCTTCAGCCCATAGAAAGTCGGAGTCCCCTTGTGGGGCATCACGTTTGCTCCCTCGCCCGCTTGCGGGAGAGGGTTGGGGAGAGGGGCGGAGCATGAATTCAGAACGCTATCAGGTCGTCATCGTCGGCGCCGGCCTCGTCGGCGCCGCCGCCGCACTGGCGCTCGGCCGGCAGGGCCTGCGGGTGGCGCTGATCGAACGCCAGCCGCCCAGCGTGCCGGATGACGCCTGGGACACCCGCATCTATGCCATCACCCCCGCCAACCAGCGTTTTCTCGAACGCCTCGGCGCCTGGCAGCGCATGGACGCCGGCCGCGTGCAGCCCGTGTTCCGCATGGACGTGGCGGGCGACACGAGCGGCGCGGTCCGCCTCGATGCCTACGAGTCGGGCGTCTCGCACTTGGCCGCCATCGTCGAAAGCGGGCGCCTGCAGGACGCCTTGTGGCAGGCGCTCGAGGCCGATGGCAGCGTGGCGCTCTTTTGCCCGGCGGTGATCGACTCCCTTGTCAGGGAAGACGCAGTCACCCGGCTGACGCTGGCCGACGGCTCGGTGCTGGAGGCCGAACTGGTCGTCGGCGCCGACGGTGCTGCCTCGCGCATCCGCGAATGGGCGGGGCTGGGCTCGACGCTGATGCCCTACGGCCAGAGCGGCGTGGTGGCCAATTTCGAATGCGAGATTGCGCACCGCGGCACCGCGTTCCAGTGGTTCTTCGACAGCGACATTCTTGCGTGGTTACCCCTAAACGGGAACTGCATGTCGATGGTGTGGTCAACCCGGACGGCGCACGCGGACGAACTGGTTGCGCTGGATGCGGCGACGCTGGCTGCACAGGTGCAGGCGGCAGGCCACGGACGGCTCGGCGCCCTGCGCCTGCTGACGCCGGCGGTGGCGTTTCCGCTGCGGCTGATCCGGGTGGAGGCTTCCATCGCGCCCGGGCTGGCGCTGATCGGCGACGCGGCGCACGGCGTGCATCCGCTGGCGGGGCAGGGCGTGAACCTGGGGTTCGGCGACGCCGAAGCGCTGGCCGAGGTGCTGGCGCAGCATCGCCGAGCCTATTGCGGTGATGTGCGTGTGTTACAACGCTATGCACGCCAGCGTGCCGAACCGGTGCGGCGCATGCAGGCGTTGACGCACGGCCTGCATCACCTGTTCGCCGACAGCCGCGCCGCCTGGCTGCGCAATGCTGGCATGACCTTCGTCAACCGGCTGCCGCCGTTGAAAGCGGCGCTGGTGCGTGAGGCGATGTCCTGACGTTTTTTTTTGAATGTTTCCTGGAGTACGAATGAAATTCTCTTCCCTGGCGCTGGCCGCTACCCTGATGTTCGCCGCGACCGCGCAGGCCAACGAAGCCGTCATCCGCAAGGCGCTGACGCAGCAGTTCCCCGGCGCGCAGATCAGCTCGGTGACGAAGACACCCTACAGCGGCCTGTTCGAGGTCTATCTCGACGGCCAGCTGATCTACATCGACGCCAAGGCGCAATACGTGTTCGCCGGCGACGTGATCGACCTGAAAAACCGCGCCAACCTGACCCAGGCGCGTTTGAACCAGTTGCAGGCGATCAAGTGGGACAGCTTGCCGCTCGGTAACGCGCTGAAGACCGTCAAGGGCAAGGGCGAACGCAAGCTGGTGGTGTTCTCCGACGTCGATTGTCCCTACTGCCGCAAGTTCGAGGCCGAACTCGAAAAGGTCGACAACATCACTGTCTACACTTTCCTCTATCCGATCGAGGGCCTGCATCCCAAGGCGGTGCAGGCTTCGAAGCAGATCTGGTGCGCGCCTGACCGCAACAAGGCCTGGGACGACTACATCACGCGCGGCAGCGTGCCGAGCAACGACGGCAAATGCGCCAATCCGGTCGATGCCACCATCGCGCTGGGCAACAAGCTGAAGGTGTCCGGCACGCCGACGCTGTTCTTCGCCAACGGCCAGCGCGTGCCCGGCATGGTGCCGGCGGCGCAGCTGGAGCGCCTGCTCGCCACCAACGCCAAGTGAGTCTGGATTTCTGGGACGCGCGCTACGCGACCGAGGACTACGTCTTCGGCACCGCGCCGAACGCATTCCTGACTAGCCAGGCCGAGCGGGTCCGCCCCGGCATGCGAACGCTGGCGATCGCCGACGGCGAGGGCCGCAACGGCGTCTGGCTGGCCGAGCAGGAGGCGCAGGTGCATGCCATCGATTTCTCGGCGGCGGCGCTGGAAAAGTCGCGCAAGCTGGCTGCCGCGCGTGGAGTGACGCTGGAGATCGAACAGGCCGACGTGTTGAACTGGACCTGGCCGGAAGCGGCTTACGATCTGGTGGTGGCCATCTTCATCCAGTTCGCCCCGCCGCCCGAGCGCGACCGCATCATCGCCGGCATCCGCCGCACGCTCAAACCCGGTGGCACGCTCATCCTGCAGGGCTACACGCCGAAGCAGATCGAGTTCGCCACCGGCGGCCCGCCCAGTGCAGCCAATATGTACACCGCGGCGCTTTTGCGTGAATGGTTCGGCGACTGGGACATCATTCATCTCGCCGAACACGAATCCTTCATCAGCGAAGGCACGCACCATCACGGCATGTCGGCGCTGATCGACCTGGTGGCGAAGAAGCCTTAGGACGCGCGCGCCTGTTCCTCGCGCGCCAGGGTGCGCAGGCCGTCGAGTGCGCTTGTGAGCGTGGAACCGGCGCTGTCGCGCGGGAACACCATCCACGCCGGCAGCCTGAACTGCGGGCTGTGCGGCACCCGCCACAGCTGTCCCGCTTCGATGTAAGGTCGCACCAGCCGCAGCGGAAAATAGCCGCTGCCGCCGTAGGTCAGGAGTTGCTGCACGCCCAGCCAGCCGATGTTGGCGACCAGCGTGGGCGGCGGAACGTCGGGATGGTGATCGCTGAACTGGGCATGGAATTCCGGCCCCCAGTCGATGTGGATGTAGCCCGCGTCGGGCCAGCCGCGCGCGAGGTCGCTGGTTACCAAGAGCAGGGTTTCGTCGAACAGCGGCTCCACCACGAGGCCGGGACGCGAGGTCGGCGTGTACATCACGCCGATATCCACCGTGCCCTCGATCAGCCCCTGCATGATGTCCGGCTCGAAGCCGATTTCCAGGCGCAGCGACACGTCCGGCGCCGCCTCGCGCATCCACGCCACCCAGTGCGGCAGGAACCCTTCCCACAGTGCAATCCGCCCCGACAGCGTCAGCACGTCGTGAAAGCCTTGCGGCAGGCCGACGTCGTGCAGCGCCTGCTCGACCGTGCGCACCAGATGCTTGGCGTGGCGCAGGAAGCGCTTGCCTGCTGCGGTGAGCTCGGCGCCGTTGCGGCCGCGCTGGAACAGACGCGCGCCGAGCGTGGTTTCCAGCGTGTGGATGCGCGCGCTCACGGTCGACTGGGTGACGTGCAGGCGGCTGGCGGCGGCGACGAAGTTGCCGGTGGCAGCCACCATCAGAAACGTGCGGGCGAGTTCGGTATCCATAATCTTCTATCGGAGTTTTCGATATTAGATACCAAAATTAATCGTTGGATGGATATATAAGAGATCCCTAAACTGGCTTCATCGCAACAGGAAGGAGCCAGCCATGAATCAAATACCCAATCCTGCGACCTTGATGCCCGAACGCGATGCGGAGGGCTACCTGGTCGAACCGGGCGACTGGAACGAGGACGTGGCCAGGGTGCTGGCGGTCGACGAGGACGTCCAGCTCAACGACGACCACTGGGACGTGATCCGCTTCATGCGCGACTATTACGAAGAGCACCAGGTTGCGGCCGATGCCCGTTTCGTGATCAAGCATCTGGAAGCGCGCATGGGCAAGGATGCGCGCAGGAAGCTGTTCGAGCTGTTCCCGTACGGCCACGTCAAGCAGACCTGCAAGATTTCCGGCATGCGGCGTCCGCGCGCCTGGAGCACGGGCTGATGGTGCGCAAACTGGCGTATTCGGTCTCGGAGCGCGAGCAGTGGATCTCGGCTGCGGGCGGCGTGCTCGGCATCCTCGCTGTGTGGTGGATCAGCGACCGCCTGCTCGACACGCAGGGTGCCGTTCTGGTCGCATCCTCGATGGGTTCCACGGCCGTCATGCTATTCGCGTCGCCGCACGGACCCATGTCGCAACCGTGGCCGCTGATCGGCGGGCATCTGGTGTCGGCCCTGGCCGGGGTGGCCTGCGTGCACTGGCTGGGCAGCGATCATGTGATGACCGCGCCCCTGGCCGTGGGGCTGGCGATTGCCGCGATGTACAGCCTGCGCTGTCTGCATCCGCCGGGCGGCGCCACCGCGCTGGGTGCCGTGCTGGGCGGCGAGACCGTGCATGCGCTGGGTTATGGCTACATCGTCAGCCCCATCCTGCTGAATTCGCTGGTCATCCTGGCCGTGGCCGTGGCATTCAACTACCCGTTTGCCTGGCGGCGCTATCCGCAGTGCTGGCATCGTCGTTCACAGGCGCGCGCCGCGCCGGTCGAGGAAAGCATGATTCCGCACAGCAGCCTGGTGTATGCCTTGAGCCAGATCGACACTTTCGTCGACGTCAGCGAAGAGGACCTGCAGCGGATCTACGCGCTGGCGCTGGGGCAGCACCATGAAGCCGCGCCGGCGGCGGTGCAAGCGCAGCCGGCCGAATCGCTGCGCTAGCGCCGCTCAGGCCAGATCTTCCAGCAGGGTGGCGAGGTCCTCGGCGTGCTCCTCCTCCATCGCCAGGATGCCTTCCAGCATGCGGCGGGTGGTGGGGTCCTTGTCGCCGACATAGCGGATCATTTCGCCGTAGCTGTCGATCGCGATGCGCTCGGCGACCAGGTCTTCCCTGATCATGTCGACGAGGTCGCCGCCCTCGACGTACTCGGCATGGCTGCGCATCGCCAGCCCCTCGGGATTGAAATTGGGCTCGCCCCTCAGCTGCACGATGCGCGCGGCGATCTGGTCGGCATGCATCTGTTCCTCGCCGGCGTGCTGCAGGAATTCCTGCGCCACGGCGTCGGCGTTGATGCCGCTCGCCATGAAGTAATGCCGCTTGTAGCGCAGGATGCACACCAGTTCGGTGGCCAGCGCCTCGTTCAACAGCTTGACGACGACGGCGCGGTCGGCCTGATAGCCCGGGGTGACCGCGCCGTCCTCGATGTGCTTGCGGGCGCGGGCGCGCAGGGTCTTGATGTCGGTGAGAAAGGGCTGCGTTGAAGCAGGTTTGGCTTTGGCCATGGCGGGCTCCTTTGTGGTTTTGAACGCTTATCCCAGCGCGGTATCCAGCATCATCATGACGACAAAGCCGCCGATGAGGCCGAGCGTGGCGGCCTGCTCGTGACCCTTACGGTGGGTTTCGGGGATGATTTCGTGCGACACCACCCAGATCATCGCGCCGGCGGCAAAGCCCAGTCCGGCGGGATAAAGCGGGGCGAAGCCGGACGTGAGCGCAACGCCGACGATGGCGCCCAGCGGCTCGGCCAACCCGGTGAGCGCGGCGATGGCGACCGCCTGCCAGGGTGCATAGGCGATGGTGCGTAGCACCACCGCGACCACCAGGCCTTCGGGGACATCCTGGATCGCGATTGCCGCGGTGAGTGGCACGCCGACCGAGGTGTCGCCGCCGGAAAAACCGACGCCGATCGCCATGCCTTCGGGGAAGTTGTGCAGCGCGATGGCGAACACCATCAGCCACACGCGGCGCAGATGCATCCACTCCGGGCCGTGGTGGCCGGATTGCACGTGTTCGTGCGGCACTGCCTTGTCGGCGAGCAAAAGAAACAGGGCGCCGAGCACGAAGCCGGTCGCGACGAGCGCAGCGCCCGCGGGCTTGCCGCCGAGGATGCCGGCGCCAGCGGCGATGCCGGGCAGGATCAGCGAAAAACTGGCTGCAGCCGTCATCACGCCTGCGCCAAACCCCAGCATGATGTCTTCCCAGCGGGCGGAGAGTATGCGGATGAACAGCGCAGGCAAGGCACCCAGCGCGGTGGCCAGCGCGGCGACCGCGGAACCGGCGAGTGCCAGCCCCATCGGCGTGTCGAGCGACGTGCCGCCCTGCGCCCACGCCACCCACACCAAGCCGCCCAGCAGCGCAAGCGCCAGCGCGCCGCTGCCGAATCTGATTGTGGCGGCGTGACGCGGGTCCTTGAAGTAGGCCTGCAGGGTGCGGACGGAGGCAGTGCTCATGGGTTCACTCTAGCCAATGCCCAGTGCTTCGTCGTCGTCGTCGATCGCCGCAACCCCTCCGACACCGAGCCCGATCAGGGCGAGCGCACGCAGCATCGCGCGGCGCACCGGGTGCGCCGGTGTGGGATAAACCGGGGCGCGTGGAATCGCGTCGCGGCGGTATTCGTCGTAGGTGCTGATCATGCTCATGGCAATCATGGCGCTCTCCTGTCGATGTGCCGCCCGTGGCGGCATGACTGTATTTGAGCCTGCACACGGTTATTTATCAAATGAATTGTATAGAACGATTTCATTGAAATAATAGAATGCGTGGCGTGCCGGGCACCTGCGCAGAATGCTTGTGGCCGATCCGCAAAAGAGGCGGCGCTTCGGAAAGTTCCGAAGCGCCGCCCTTGTTGTTGCACGGCTCCCGTCAGGCCCGGGAGCCCCGCCGGGGCCGTGCGTCCCGCTCAGGCGAGATCGAAGCGATCCAGGTTCATCACCTTGTTCCAGGCCGCGACGAAGTCCTTGACGAACTTCGCCTGTCCGTCGTTCTGGCCGTACACCTCCGCAATGGCGCGCAACTGCGAGTTCGAGCCGAACACCAGGTCGGCGCGGGTGGCGGTCCATTTGGCCTTGCCGGTCTTGCGGTCGCGCACCTCGAACACGTTCTTGTCCGCGGAAACGGGCTTCCACTCGTTGCCCATGTCGACCAGGTTGACGAAGAAGTCGTTGGTCAGCGCACCCGGCCTGCCGGTGAATACGCCGTGCCTGCTGCCGCCGTGGTTCGCATCCAGCGCGCGCATGCCGCCGACGAGCACCGTCATTTCTGGTGCGGTGAGCGTCAGGAGCTGCGCCTTGTCCACCAGCAGCGCCTCGGCGGGCACCTCGGGGAAGCGGCCGCTGCGGTAGTTGCGGAAGCAGTCTGCAATGGGTTCGAGCGGGGCGAAGGAAGCGGCGTCGGTCTGCTCAGGCAGCGCGTCCATGCGGCCGGGGGTGAAGGGCACGGCGGCCTCGACACCCGCCGCCTTGGCGGCGGCTTCAACGCCAGCGCAGCCGGCCAGCACGATGAGATCGGCGAGCGAAATCTTCTTGCCGCCCGCGGCCTGCCCGTTGAATTCGGCCTGGATCGCTTCGAGCTTGCCCAGCACTTTAGCCAACTGGGCAGGCTGGTTGACGTCCCAGTCCTTCATCGGCCAGAGGCGGATGCGCGCGCCGTTGGCGCCGCCGCGCTTGTCGGAACCTCGAAAACTCGCGGCCGAGGACCACGCGGTGTAGACCAGCTCGGACACCGTGAGGCCCGAAGCCATGACCTTGGCCTTCAACGCGGCCACATCCTTGTCGTCGACCAGCGGGTGATTCACCGCGGGAATCGGGTCCTGCCAGATCAGGTCTTCCTTCGGCACTTCGGGGCCGCGGTAGCGGGCCTTCGGCCCCATGTCGCGGTGGGTGAGCTTGAACCATGCGCGCGCGAAGGCGTCGGCGAACTCTTCCGGGTTCTGGTGGAAGTGACGCGCGATCTTCTCGTATTCGGGGTCGTAGCGCATCGCCATGTCGGCGTCGGTCATGATGATCGGCACCTTCTTCGACGCGTCGTGCGCGGCCGGCGCCATGTTGGCGTCGGTGGACTTCACGGGCGTCCACTGCGAGGCGCCTGCCGGGCTGCGCGTCGGGATCCATTCATTATTGAAGAGCACGTCGAGATAGCTCATGTCCCACTTCGTCGGCGTGGGCGTCCACGAGCCTTCCAGGCCGCTGCCGATCTGGTCGCCGCCGCGGCCAGAGCCGTGCGTGCTGATCCAGCCCAAGCCCTGGTTTTCGATGCCGGCCGCTTCGGGTGCGGGGCCGACCCGCGCTGCGTCGCCTGCGCCGTGGCACTTGCCGAAGGTGTGGCCGCCGCAGGTCAAGGCGACGGTTTCATAGTCGTTCATTGCCATGCGCGCGAAGGTTTCGCGCACCAAACGTCCGGACTGCAACGGATCGGATTTGCCGCCTGGGCCTTCGGGGTTGACGTAGATGAGACCCATCTGCACGGCGGCCAGTGGATTCTCGAAATCGGGCTGCGTGCCGTGGCGCGTGTCGCCCAGCCAATCTTTCTCGGACCCCCAGTACACCGACTCGTCAGGCTCGTACACGTCGGCGCGGCCGCCACCAAAACCAAAGGTCTTGAAGCCCATGGATTCCAGCGCGCAGTTGCCGGCCAGCACGATGAGGTCGGCCCAGGATATTTTGTTGCCGTATTTCTGCTTGACCGGCCACAGCAGGCGGCGCGCCTTGTCGAGGTTGACGTTGTCGGGCCAGGAATTGGTCGGCGCGAAGCGCTGCTGGCCCAGGCCGGCGCCGCCGCGGCCGTCGCCGGTGCGATAGGTGCCGGCCGCGTGCCAGGCCATGCGGATGAACAGCGGGCCGTAGTGGCCATAGTCGGACGGCCACCAGTCCTGCGAGTGGGTCATCAATGCGTACAGATCCTTCTTGACCGCCGCGAGGTCGAGCTTCTTGAATTCTTCCGCGTAATTGAACGAGGCTTCCATCGGACTGGTCTGCGGGACAAACTGGCTCAGGACTTTCAGATTCAGCTGGTTCGGCCACCAGTCGTGAACGGTCGGGGTACCGCCGCCTGCGGCGGTGAGGTGGAAGGGACATTTGCTTTCGGACATGGCGCTCTCTCCTGTTGGTTGGATGACTCCTGATGGAGTGACTGCATTTAAGGCCGTGAACGGGAATTTGTATCATGAATAGTCTAGAATATATTCATTGATAAAATCGAATGGTGCCGCATGACGCTCCAGGAACTGAAATACCTCGTCGCGCTGGCCGATCACGGCCACTTCGGCCGCGCGGCCGAAGCCTGCTTCATCACCCAGTCCACGCTGTCCACCCAGATCAAGAAGCTGGAGGATTTTCTCGGCGTCACCCTGTTCGACCGCAGCCTGAAACGCGTCAGCGCGACGCCGATCGGACGGGAAATCCTGCAGGCGGCACGCAACATCGTCGAGGAGGCCGAGCGCATCCGCGAACTGGCCAAGCACGCCCAGGACCCGATGGCGCGCACAATCCATCTCGGCGTGATCCCGACCCTGGGGCCGTATTACCTGCCGCACGCGCTGACCCTGGTGCACAAGAAACATCCCGACCTGCGGATGCTGCTGCGCGAGGAAATGACACCGCAGATCCTTGAGCATCTGCTTGACGGCAAGCTCGACGCCGGCCTGCTGGCGCTGCCCATCACCGACGACAGCCTGCGTGTCGAGCCTTTGTTCTACGAGCCGTTTTATGCCGCGCTGCCCGCCGGGCATGCGCTTGCCAAGCGCGACACGCTGAAAGTCTCCGACATCATGGCCGAGAAACTGCTGCTGCTCGACGAAGGCCACTGCCTGCGCGACCAGGCGCTCGACGTGTGCGGGGCAGGCTCCGCGGGGCGCGAGGAAGTGCGCGCCACCAGCCTGGAAACGCTGCGCCAGATGGTCGCCATGGGGCTGGGGCTGACGCTGCTGCCGGCACTGGCGGTGGACGCCGGGCCGCGCGCAAGCAAAAAAGCGGTCGAGATCCGCCCGTTCAAGTCGCCGCCCCCGGGGCGCACCATCGCCCTGGTGTGGCGCCGCCGCGCGCCGTTTCCCGAAACCTTCGAACGCCTGGCGCAGACGCTGAAAGACGCGCTGCCGGGCGAGGTGGAACCCGTCTGAGCCTGTCGGGGCAGGTTGGCCGCTGTCAGGAGGGGGACATGGCTGCCCGGATACCGGGCAGGCGCGCGAAGCTGTCGCGCTTCACGGTTTCGATGAAGTCGGCCACGAACGCGCGCGTGGCGTCGGCTTCGCGCACCGTTGCATACAGTTCGGCCCACAGGCCGTGCTTGCCGATGCGGCGCGCGACGACATAGCCGCGTTCCAGGTAGGGCGCGACCGCCCATGCAGGCAGCGCGGCCAGCCCGCGGCGGCTGGCGACGAGTTGCAGGATGGCCACTGTCAATTGCGCTTCACGGCGCGGCGGCCTGATCCCGGCGGGTGCAAGCACGCGGCGGATCAGGTCGAGCCGGTCTTCCGGCACCGGGTAGGTGATCAGGGTGTGGTCGGCGAAGTCGGCCGGGGCCAGCCATTTTTTGATGGCGAGCGGATGACCCGGCGGCAGCAGCGCCAGCATCTCGAAGCCGAACAGCGGCGCATGGAAAATGCCCGCCCGCGGCGTGGCTTCGGAGGTGATGACAAGATCGGCGCGTCCGTCCAGCAGCAGCCCCACCGGATCGGCCTGGAAGCCGCCCAGCAGATCGAGCTCCACCCCCGGCCACACGTCGCGGTAGCGGTCCATCGCCGGCATCAGCCAGTCGTAGCAGGTGTGGCATTCCACCGCGATGCGCAGTTCGCCTGCGTCGCCGTCCTTCAGCTTGGCCAGGTCGCGCAGCGCGGCGTCCACCTGCGGCAGCGCGGCCTGCGCCAGCGCCAGTAAACGCCGCCCGGCGGCAGTGAGACCAAGCGGGCGCGCAGCACGCTCGACCAGTGTCAGCCCCAGCACGTCCTCCAGCGCTTTCAATTGATGCGACACCGCCGATTGCGTGAGGTGCAATCGCTCGGCGGCGGCCGTCAACCCGCCCGCTTCCGCCACCGCTTGCAGCAGCCGCAGGTGGCGCAGTTCGATATGAGAGCTGTTCATGTAAACAATGAAATATATTCGTTTGTTTCATGTTATCTGTATCGGCATCATGGCGTCCATCGTTCATTGGAGCAAAACACATGGCACTGGCACACGTCCTGGGGGTTCCGCGCATCGGGCCGAACCGCGAACTGAAATTTGCGCAGGAGGCGTTCTGGCGCGGTGAAGTCGACGAGGCCGCGCTGAAGGCGGTGGCAAGCGGTATTCGCCAGGCCAACTGGCGGCGCCAGCATGCGGCCGGACTGGACTTCGTGACGGTGGGCGACTTCGCGTTCTACGACCAGATGCTGAACCACGTCGCGCTCCTGGGCTGCGCGCCGGCGCGCTTCGGTTTCGGTGAGACGGTCGGCCTGCCGGAATATTTCCAGCTGGCGCGCGGCAATGACGCCTGCCATGCGATGGAAATGACCAAGTGGTTCGATACCAACTACCACTATCTCGTGCCCGAACTCAAACCGGATACGCATTTTTCGCTGGACGACGGCTGGCTGTTCGACGAGGTGGCCGAGGCGCAGACGGCCGGTTTCGAGGCCAAGCCCGTGCTGATCGGTCCGCTCAGTTTTCTGTGGCTGTCCAAGGAAAAGGCAGCAGGATTCAACCGCCTCGACCTGCTCGACCGCCTGCTCCCGGTCTACGCGCAGATTCTGGCGCGGCTCAAAGCGATAGGCGTCGAATGGGTGCAGATCGACGAGCCCATCCTCGCGCTGGATTTGCCGGCGGACTGGCGAACCGCGTTCGAGCGCGCCTACCACCACCTGAATGCGGCGGGCCTGAAGCTCCTGCTTGCCAGCTACTTCGGGCCGCTGCGCGAAAACCTGCTGGTGGCGCTGAAACTGCCGGTGGCCGGGATCCACATCGATTGCGTGCGCGGCGGCGACGAACTGGCTCAGGTGATCGACTGGCTGCCCGCGACCAAGGTCCTGTCGGCAGGCGTCATCGACGGCCGCAACATCTGGAGGACCGATCTGGCCGCCGTGTTCGAGCGCTTCGAAGGCCTGCACCTGCGGCTGGCCGACCGGCTGTGGCTGGCATCTTCGTGTTCGCTGCTGCATGTGCCGGCGAGTCTGTCGGGCGAAACCCGGCTGGATCCGGAACTCCGAAGCTGGCTGGCGTTCGCCGACGAAAAACTCGCTGCGCTGGCCACGCTCAAGACCGCATTCAACTCGGGCCGCCAGGCCGTGGCGGCCGAACTGGCCGACAACGCGCGGGCGATGGCAGCGCGGCGCGCTTCGCCCCGGGTGCACGACGCGGCGGTCGGCGCGCGGGTGGCCGCGCTCACGTCCGTGCACGACGTGCGCAACAGCCCGTTTCCGGTTCGCCAGGCGGCGCAGCGTGCGCACTTCCAACTCCCGGATTTTCCGACCACGACCATCGGCTCGTTCCCGCAGACGGCGGAGATCCGCAGTGCCCGTGCGCGCTTCAAAAAGGGAGAAATCAGCGAGGCCGACTACGCTGCCGCGATGCAGCGCGAGATTCGCTATGCCGTCGCAAAACAGGAGGCCCTCGGGCTCGATGTTCTGGTGCACGGCGAAGCCGAGCGCAACGACATGGTCGAATACTTCGGCGAGCAGCTGGCCGGCTTTGCTTTCTCGCACAACGGCTGGGTGCAAAGCTACGGCAGCCGCTGCGTGAAACCGCCGATCATATACGGCGACGTGGCGCGCCCGCAGCCGATGACGGTGGCGTGGACCCGCTACGCGCAGTCGCTCACGCACAAGCCGGTGAAGGGCATGCTGACCGGCCCGGTGACGATGCTGCAATGGTCCTTCGTGCGCGACGACCAGCCGCGCGCGGCCACCGCCCTGCAGATTTCACTGGCGATCCGCGACGAAGTGGCCGACCTCGAAGCGGCCGGCATCGGCATCATCCAGATCGACGAGCCGGCCTACCGCGAGGGGCTGCCGCTCAGGAAGGCCGACTGGCCGGCCTATCTCGACTGGGCGAGCCGCGCCTTCCGCATCAGCGCATCCGGGGTGAGCGACGCCACCCAGATCCACACCCACATGTGCTATTCGGAATTCAACGACATCCTGCCCGCGATCGCCGCGATGGATGCCGACGTCATCACCATCGAGACCAGCCGCTCGGACATGGAACTGCTGCGGGGTTTCGGCGTGTTCGACTACCCCAACGAAATCGGCCCCGGTGTCTACGACATCCACAGCCCGCGCGTGCCGTCCAGCGGGGAAATGGCGCGCCTGCTGGAAAAAGCCGCGCAGGTGATCCCGCCGCATCATCTCTGGGTCAACCCGGACTGCGGCCTGAAAACGCGCGGCTGGGCCGAAACCGAGGCGGCGCTCGCCAACATGGTGGAGGCGGCGCAGACCCTGCGGCAGCGCTACTGAAGCGCCCGTGCCGGCACGGGCGGGGTGAACTTGCACATTCCGGCGCGGGTCGGAACAGGAGTCGTTTAGAATCCGTGCATCTTGAAGCGCGCACTTTCACTCCTCCTGATCGCATCGTGGACATGCCCGGGGCATGCGGCCGCGCTCGATCTGCCTGAGCGCCCCGGCACCTTCTGGCTGCAGCTCGATACGCTGCCCGAACCCCCGCAGGCGCCGGCCGCGCAGGCCGACGCCCTTCGCTTCGACAGCCTGGCTGCACTTACCGAGCACGCCCTGCGCGAGCGCGCGGAATCGCGCGCCGCCTGGCTCGGCATCCAGGCCGAAGCGGCGCGGCTGGACGCCGCCACCGCCGCCAATTGGCCAACGCTGACCGGGCAATTCAGTTTCACCCGCAGCCAGGCGCTGTCGAGTTCCGGCGCATCGGTTCCCGTCCGCCATCGCTACGGGCCCAGTCTCAGTCTCGCCTATGTGATTTACGACTTCGGCGCGCGCGCAGCCAGCATCGACGCCCAGCGCTATCAACTGATCGCCAGCCTGCTGAGCAATAACCGCACCCTGCAGGACACGGTCGCCGCAGTCGAGACCGCCTATTACGCCGTACTCGCCGCGCGCGCGCAGCTGGCCGCGCAGGCGCAGCAGGAGACGGCCTTGCGCACCAGCCTCGATGCGGTCGACGTGCGGCTGCGCGGGGGACTGGCGGCGCGCGCCGATCAATTGCGCGCGCGCGCCGCCCTGAGCGAAGCGACGCTCGCGCGCCAGGCGACCGAGCGCGACCTGGCGAAAGCCGAGGCCGCATTGAAGCAGGCGGCCGCGATCGAGCAGACCCGGGCCCTGGTGCTCGACTGGGAGGTCGCGCCGCCCGCCCCGCTGGACGCCGCCACCCTGCTGGCCGATCTGCTGGCCGAGGCCGAGCGCCAGCGCCCCGACCTGCGCGCATTGCAGGCGGCGGCGGCGAGCGCCCGCGCCGACGCACAGCGGGCGCGCGCGGCGCGCTGGCCCAGCCTGTCGCTGGCGGCCAACACCGGCCGCACCTTTTTCCTCGAGGACGAACTGTCGCCGTCCACCTCGTACAGCGTTGGGGTCAACGTGTCGGTGCCGCTGTTCGACGGCGGCCGGCTGGCAGCCGAGGCGCGCGCCGCCGAACGCGATGCCGAGCGCCTGCAGGCCGATGTCGACAGCCAGCGCAGCCAGGTGTCCCTGGCGGTGGCCGAGGCCTATCACGACGTGCGCCACGCGCAGGCGCAGCGCGAAGGCGTGGTGATCCAGTTCGACAGCGCCAGCGAATCGGCGCAGGCCGCCGAGGCGCGCTACCGTGCCGGTGTCGGCAGCCTGCTCGAACTCCTGACCGCGCAGGCCGACCTGGCGCGTGCGCGGCAGGCGCAGGCGCAGGCCGATGCCGACTGGCTGGCCGCGTTTTCCCGTTTGAACCATGCGCTGGGCCGCCTGCCCGCCGACTCTTTCGCGAGCCAACCATGAAACTACGCATCCTCGTCGCCCTGATCGTGCTGGCCCTGATTGCCGGCGTGGTGTATCGCGTCCAGAACCAGGAGACCGGCAGCGACCGAAAAGGCGGCGGGGGCGACCGCGCGCTGAGCGTGAAAACCGTGCCGGTGGCGAAACGCGATTTCCCGCGGGTCATCGACGTGCCGGGCACGCTGGAAGCGGCGCAGCAGGTCGCCATCGTCGCCCAGGTGGGCGGCACGGTGCTGCGGCAGCATGTGCAGGAAGGCGAGGCCGTGCGTGCCGGGCAGCCTCTCTTCAGTCTGGATGCGCGTCCGGCGCAGGCGCGCATCGCACAAAGCCAGGCCGTGCTCGGCGGCGCCCGGGCCGAGACCGCCGAGGCGGAACAGAAGCTGGAGCGGCTCAATCCGCTGATGCAGTCGGGCTACATCAGCCGCCAGGAATACGACGATGCGCGGCTCGCGCTGGAAGC
The DNA here is from genome assembly GCA_018820765.1 of Gammaproteobacteria bacterium. GTDB lineage: Bacteria > Pseudomonadota > Gammaproteobacteria > Burkholderiales > Thiobacillaceae > Thiobacillus. The sequence goes on along the minus strand of JAHJNN010000012.1, from coordinate 97,760 downwards.
CGCGCGGGCGCGCGCCGGCACCGCGCGTGCCGAACTCGAAGCGGCGCAAGTCGACGTCCAGTACGCGCAGATCCGCGCGCCGATCGCCGGCCGTGTCGGCCGCATCGCGGTGCGGCCGGGCAGCCTGGTGCAGGCGGGTGGCGAGCCGCTCACCACCTTGATCGCGCCCGGCGCACTCGACGTGCGCGCCAGCGTGGCCCAGCAGGACTGGCCGGAACTTGCGGCGGCGCGCGCGCAGGGCAAGGTGACGGCCGAGGTTTTCCACGATGTGGCGCGCACGGTGCAGGCGCAGGGCGAACTGGTGTTCGTCGATTCGCAGATCGATGCCGCCACCGGCACGGTGCCGATCAAGGTCCGATTGAAGGACACGCCGCCCGCGTTGCTGTCGGGGCAGGGGGTGCGGGTGCGTCTGCTGCTGGGGACTGAGCCCAACGCCAAGGTCGTGCCGGAGGCCGCGCTGCAGCATGCACAGGAAGGCGCCTACGTTTATGTGGTGCGCGGCGGCAAGGCGGTGGTGCAGCCGGTCACGCTGCTTCGCAGCCTGGATGGCGAGCAGATGGTGGAAGGCGAACTGCGCGTCGGCGAGCCCGTGCTGATCGAGATTCCGCAGCGGCTCAAGGCGGGCAGCGCGGTCAAGCTCGAAGGCGCGCGCGAATGAATCTGTCGCGGCTCTTCATCGAACGCCCGGTCGCCACCCTGATGCTGGTGCTGGCGATGGCGCTGTTCGGCGCACTCGCCTACGTCCAGCTGCCGGTGAACGACCTGCCGCAGGTGGATTTTCCGACATTGCGCATCAGCGCTTCGCTGCCGGGCGCCAATCCGGAAACCATGGCCAACACGGTGGCGACGCCGCTGGAGCGGCAATTGGCGACGGTGGCGGGAATCGAGTCGATGAACTCGCAGTCGAGCCAGGGCTCGACCAATATCACCCTGCAATTCGAACTGGCCCGCGACATCGACGCTGCCGCGCAGGACGTGCAGACCGCGATCGCGCAGGCGGCGCGCAATCTTCCCGCCGGCATGGATCCACCGCAATTGAGAAAAATCAACCCGGCCGATTCGCCCATCCTGTACCTGGCGTTGTCGGCCGAACGTCTGCCGCTGACCGAACTCGACGCCATCGCCGATTCGCGGGTGGCGCAGCGGCTGTCGAGCCTGTCGGGCGTGGCGCAGGTGCTGGTGTTCGGTTCGCAGAAATACGCGCTCAGGCTGTATCTCGATCCCGCCAAGCTGCAGCAGCGCGGGCTGACCTTTGCCGAGGTGATCCGCAAAGTACAGGAAGCCAATGCCAACCTGCCGTCCGGCACGCTCGACGGCGCGACGCGCGCCTACACGGTGAAGGCGCCGGTGGCGCTTGCCAACGCGGCGGACTTCGGCGACATCATCGTGGCCTACCACGACGGCACCGCGCTCAGGGTCAAGGATCTCGGGCGGGCCGAGGACGGCGTCGAGGACGACAAGCGTCGCACCTGGTACAACGGCACCCGCGCCATCGTGCTGGCGGTGCAGCGCCAGCCGGGCGCAAACACGGTCGAGGTCGCCGACCGCATCCGCGCGATGCTGCCGGAGATCGAGGCGGAGCTGCCCGACGGCGTGCGCCTGCAGGTGCATTTCGACCGCTCGCGCTTCGTCAAGGATTCGATGCACGAGGTGAACTTCACGCTCGTGCTGGCATTGATTCTGGTGATCCTCGTCATCTTCGCCTTCCTGCACAACCTGCGCGCGACGCTGATCGCCGCGCTGGTGCTGCCAAGCTCGCTGCTGGGCACCTTCGCCTTCATGTACCTGATGGGCTACAGCCTCAATAATTTGTCCTTGATGGCGATCATCCTGGCGATCGGCTTCGTGGTGGACGACGCGGTGGTGGTGATCGAGAACATCGCGCGCCACCTGGAAATGGGCAAGCCGCGCATGCAGGCTGCGCTCGACGGCGCGCAGGAGGTCGGCTTCACCGTGCTGTCGATGACGCTTTCGCTCGCCGCCGTGTTCCTGCCCATTCTCTTTCTCGGCGGCATGATCGGGCGGCTGTTCCAGGAATTCGCGGTGAGCATCGGCGTCGCCGTACTGTTGTCCGGCGTGGTCGCGCTGACGCTTACGCCCATGCTGTGCGCGCGCGGCCTAGTCCATCAGCCGCTCAACAATCCGCTGTCGCGCCTGTTCGACGCCGGCTTCAACCGTTTCCGCGATTTTTACGGCGACACGCTGCGCGCCAGCATGCGCCACCGCGGCGGCATGCTGCTGCTGTCGGCGGCGGTGCTGGGCGCGATGATCTGGCTGGCGGGGCAGGTCAAGCAGGGTTTCATTCCGCGCGTCGACTCCGGCATGATTTTCGCCACCGTGCGCTATCCCGAAGGCATCCCGTTCGAGGAATTGAGCCGGCGGCAGCAGCAGCTCGCGACCATCGTGCAGCAGCACCCGGCGGTCGAAGGCCTGATGTCGTCGGCCGGTCAGGGCGGCGGCGGCGTCACCGGCGGCAACGTCGGCCGGCTGGTGATTCGGCTGGCGCCGCGCGATACCCGTATCAGCGCGGACGAAGTGATCGATGAATTGCGCGCGGCCACCCGCAAGCTCAGCGGCGTCAACGTCACGCTGCAGAATCCGGCGTCGATCAACGTCGGCTCCCTGATCTCCAGCAGCGACTATCAGCTGACCTTGACCGCAGGCGACTTCGAGGTGTTGAAGGACGCGGCGGCCGCCGTGGAAAAACGGCTGGAATCGGTGCCGCTGATCGAGGACGTCGACAGCAACCTGGAACTGCGCAATCCCGAGCTGCGCGTCAGCCTCGACCCGATCGAGGCGGCGCGCCTCGGCGTCACCGCGCAGCAGGTCCAGCAAACCCTGTACGACGCGCTGGGCGGACGCCGCATCAGCGAAATCTACGGGGCCAGCGACCAGTACGTGGTGAGTGTCAAGGCGCTTCCGGAAGCGCAGCTGAACCCGGCCATCATCGGCCAGCTGCCGTTGGCAACCGCGTCGGGCGGGCTCACCCGGCTCGATGCGGTGGCGACGGTGGAAGCGGGCGTGGGGCCGATCGCGGTCCATCACTACGGCCAGCAGCCCGCCGTCACGCTGTCGTTCAACCTCGCGCCCGGCGCCTCGCTCGATGCCGCCTTGGCGGCCGCGCTGGACGCGGCGAGGGAAGTCCTCCCGGCCGAGGTGGCGCTGCAGCTCACCGGTGCCGCGCAGAAATTCCAGGAATCCACCGTACAGCTGCCGCTCCTGCTGCTGTTCACCGTCGTCGTCATCTACATGGTGCTGGCCGTGCTGTACGAACACCTCGGCCATCCGCTCACCATTCTGACCGCGCTGCCACTGGCGGGCGCAGGCGCCTTGCTGGTGCTGCTGTTGATGGACGAGGAACTCAACATCTTCAGCTTCGTCGGCATCATCCTGCTGGTCGGCCTGGTGAAGAAGAACGGCATCATGATGATCGACTTCGCACTGGCCCGGCAGCGTGCCGGCCTGAGCGCCGAGGACGCCATCGTCGAAGCCTGCCTGGTGCGTCTGCGGCCGATCATGATGACCACCTTCGCCGCCATCTTCGCCACGCTGCCGATCGCCATCGGCTTCGGCGCCGGCGGCGAGGCGCGCCGCCCGCTCGGCATCGCCGTGGTCGGGGGCCTCGTGTTCTCGCAATTCCTCACGCTCTACATCACGCCTACCTTTTACGTCAGCATGGCGCGGGTGGGGGCCGCACTGACACGCTGGCGCGCCCGCTTCGCCTGAGCGCACGAGCGCGGCAAAGGCGATTGATACTGTCAATGGCATTCATCCAGAATTTACGTTGGATCGATGCATCGATGATCTCTACTATCGCTCCTGTCTTGATTGACATTGAAAATCAACCACACAGGAGCGAATCATGCTGAACACGACGTCCCCCACCATCCAGAACCTCGAAGCCGCCTTTGCCGGCGAATCCATGGCCCACATCAAGTACATGTGGTTCGCCCGCCAGTGCCGCAAGGTCGGCGACGAAGCGACCGCCAAAGTGTTCGAGGACACCGCCGCGCAGGAGATGCTGCACGCCTTCGGCCACGCAGAACTCCTGTTCGCCGATGAAACCATGACGCCGGCCAAGTGCCTGCAGTACGCGATCGAGGGAGAAACCCACGAGTACACCGAGATGTATCCCAAGTTCCGCCACGAGGCGATGATCGAGGGCAATACCGCTGCGGTGGCCGAGTTGGACGAACAGATCGCCGAATCGAAGGAGCACGCCGAGATGTTCAAGAGTGTGCTGGAAAAGGCCGCCAAGCGCTTCGCCGCGTTGGCCAAGGTGGAAGAGAAACACGCGAAGCACTATCAGGCGCAAAAAGACGCGATTGCCGCCTGAGCCCGGAAGCTCACCCTCACCCCGCCCTCTCCCCTCAAGGGCGAGGGCGATTAGAGAATGCCGCAATGCGGCGGAAATTTAACGAAAGGACACATCATGAAAACCTGGCAATGTATCGTTTGTTTTTACATTTACGACGAAGCCCAAGGCGACCCCGAGCACGGCATCGCCCCCGGCACCCGCTGGGAGGACGTTCCTGAAAACTGGGAATGCCCGCACTGCGGCGTATCCAAGGCCGATTTCGAGATGGTCGAAATCACCGCCTGATCACCGGCCACAGCGGGAGGCGTTTTTGCATGTCTCCCGCAATTTGAATTCAGGAGTATTCATGCATCCCATCGTCATCGTCGGTTCCGGCCTCGCCGGCTACACCCTGCTGAAGGAAATCCGCAAGCGCGACGCCGCCACGCCGGTCACGCTCGTCACCGCGGACGACGGCGCTTTCTACTCCAAGCCCAACCTGTCGAACGCCTTCGCCACCGGCAGGACGGCAGCGGCCCTGGCCAGCGCCAGCGCGGAGAAGATGGCGGCGGACCAGAACGCGACGGTGCTGGCGCATACCCGCGTCACCGCGATCGACACGCAGGCGCAGCGCATTCGTACCGACGGCGGCGAAATCGAATACGGCAAGCTGGTGCTCGCGCTCGGCGCCGACCCGTTCCCGCACGGACTTGCCGGCAGCGGCGCGGCCGGCGTGCTGGCGGTGAACGATCTGGCCGACTACGCGGCTTTTCGCAGCGCCGTCGACGGCAAGAAGCGCATCACCGTGCTGGGCGGCGGGCTGATCGGCTGCGAGTTCGCCAACGACCTGGTGCACGCCGGTTTCACGGTCGACGTGGTGCACCTGGGCGCGTGGCCGCTGGAGCGCCTGCTGCCGGTCGAGGCGGGCCAGCGCCTGGCCGACAGCCTGGCCGCGCTGGGGGTGAACTGGCATTTCGGACGCACCGGCAAACGCGTCGACGCGAGCGCGAACGGCTATCGGGTCGAGCTCGACAACGGCGACGTCATCGAAGCCGATGCCGTGCTGTCTGCGATCGGCCTCAGGCCCCGCACCCAGCTGGCGCAGGCGGCCGGCATCGCGGTCGGGCGCGGCATCCAGACCAATGGCCTGCTCGAAACCGGCGCGGCCAACGTGTATGCGATGGGCGACTGCGCCGAGGTCGAAGGCCTCAACCTGCCCTACGTGCAGCCGCTGATGCTGCAGGCGCGCGCGCTGGCCGCCACGCTCACCGGCACCCCGACTCCGGTGGTGTATCCGGCCATGCCGGTGATGGTGAAAACGCCGGCGCACCCGGTGGCGGTGCTACCGCCGAAAATCGGCGCGGTGGGCGGCTGGAAGGTCGAATGCAGCGACACCGGCGTCTGCGCGCTGCATGTGGACGAGGCCGGCCGCCTGCAGGGCTTCGCGCTCACCGGCAGCGAAACCGGCCGCCGCAACGCGCTGGCGAAGGAAATCGCCGCCTGAGTCAGCGCGCGGGCGCGGGTTGCAGCGCGGCGATCAAGGGGCAGCAGACCTTGCCCCGCTTTGTCGCGCAGCGCTCGACCAGTTGCGTCAACGTCGTCTCGATACGCTGCAGGTCGGCCAGCCGCGCCCGCACGTCGGCGAGTTTGTGCTCGGCGATCGCCCGGGCTTCCGCGCACTGCGTGCCGTCGTCCAGCTGCAGCAGCTGGGCCACTTCGTCCAGCGTGAAGCCGATGCGCTGCGCCGCCTTGATGAACAGCACGCGCGCCACCTCGGCTTCTCCGTAGCGGCGGATGCCGCCCAGCGGCTTGTCGGGCTCCGCCAGCAGGCCGCGGCGCTGATAGAAGCGGATCGTCTCGACGTTGACGCCCGCCGCCTGCGCCAGTCCGGAAATGGTGAAGGTCTGCATCTTGACTCCGTACTTGGGTACGGAACCTATCCTACGTCCATCGCAGTCATCCGGAAAGACCGATGGATACCAAATTGCCGCTCTTCGCCAGCGCACTGGCCGCAATCGGCGCCTCCCTCTGCTGCGTCGCGCCCCTCGTGCTCGTCACGTTCGGGGTGGGCGGCGCGTGGCTGTCCACACTGACCCGCTTCGAGCCGGTGCGCCCGGTTTTCGTCGCGCTCACGCTCGGGCTGCTGGTTCTGGCATGGCGCACGCTGTATCGGAAACCCGCTGTGTGCGAACCGGGCAAACCCTGTGCCGACGCCACGGTCATGCGCCGCCAGCGTCAGATTTTCTGGCTGGTTGCCATCCCCCTGCTGCTCCTGCTGGCTTTTCCCTGGTACGCATCGCTGTTCTATTGAGGAGACATGATGAACAAATCCATCTGGCTTGCGGCCGTGTTGGCCCCGCTGTTCACTCCCGCCCTGGCGGCGCAGCAGACCGTCACCCTGGCCGTGCCGGGCATGAGTTGTGCAGCCTGTCCGATCACGGTCAAAAAGGCCCTGAGCAAAGTGGAAGGCGTCGGCAAGGCCGAAGTCGATTACGAAAATCGGCAGGCGACCGTCACCTTCGACGACGCCAAAACCGATGTGGCGAAACTGACCCGCGCTACCGCCGATGCCGGCTATCCGTCGTCGGTCAAAGGTGCGAACCGGTGAGCGCCGTCATTCTAGAATCCGCCCTGACCTGCCCGCTCTGCGGCCATGTGAAAACCGAGACCATGCCCACCGACGCCTGCCAGTGGTATTACGAATGCGAGGGATGTCATACGGTGCTGATGCCGCTGCCGGGGGACTGCTGCGTGTTCTGCTCCTACGGAACGGTGCCGTGCCCGCCGATTCAGCTTTCCAGCAAACAGGGCGGGTGCTGCCAAGGTTAAGCCGGTCGCGGCAGCATAGCCAGCCTGGATGACTTGCGCGAGAATGCCGCATGGACATCTTCCGCATCTTCCACCTGCAGTGCGCGCGGCGCCTGCCTGCGCTGCCCGCAACCCATCCCTGTTCGCGCCTGCACGGCCATTCGTTCCGGGTGGAACTGACCGTCAGCGGCGACGTCGATCCCACGCTCGGCTGGGTGCTCGACTTCGCCGACCTCGAGGCGGCCTGGCAGCCGATCCATGCCGCGCTCGACCATCGCACCCTCAACGACATCGCCGGGCTGGAAAACCCCACCAGCGAATGCCTGGCGGCGTGGCTGTGGGAGCAGCTCAAACCCGCGCTGCCCGGCCTGTCCCGGATCAAGGTGATGGAAACGCACGACGCGGGCTGCGTCTACGCTGGCTAGCGAGCGGGCCAGAAAAAGGCCGGCCACTTGTGGGTGGCCGGCCTCGGTCATTGCAGGGATCAGATCGTGCCGATTTCGTCCCCGGCTGGTTTGACCTATGCGATCAGCGCCCCATGCTGGAAAAATCCAGATCGGCATGCGGGGTGCCCGCCACGTTTTCATCGATCATCAGGTAGATCTCTTCGTCGACGATGTCCGCGGCAGGGTGATGGGCCAAAGCCGAAAAGGAGGCGAGCAGGGAGGTGAGCACTGCAACTTGAAGAACGCTTTTCATAACCGGATTCCTTTGAAAGAAAAAAAGAGAGGGCGTGTCATCCAGCGTGATGCGTTCGCTTGTCATTGCGCCCGCGTCTGCTGATGTGACGCATCTTAGGAATGCGGGGTGTCCCGTCCGTTTCAGAATGTGGCAATGTGTTTCAAGCCTGCGGCCGCAAAAGAAAAGGGGCGCACGAACCGTGCGCCCCTTTTCACTGCAATGTGCCTCGATTAATGGCTGTGCTCGGTGCCGCCTTCGTCATGGCCATCCTCATGGCCGCCGGATTTCGCGTGGAAAATCTTTCCTTCCACGGATTTGCTGCCTCCGCTCGAGCTGTCATGGTGGGAGCTGCCGCCCTTGTGGGAACTGCTGCTGTGGCTGCTGCCACGGTCGCCGCCCATGTACTTCGGCCCCTTGCCCTTGCCACCGCCGGTGTGGCCGGAGGAGTGGCCGTCGTCGTGGCTGTCGGCCGCATACGTGGTGACGTTTGCCGTTGCCAGGCCCGCAGCCAGCAACAACATCGTTGCCCATTTGCTGTAAGCATGCATAACTGAACTCCTGTGCGTGCAACAGACTGGGCGGCACGCCGCCCAGTCAACCGGTCAACGAACTTCGTTGTCGTGGATGAATTCGATCACCTGCACGAAATCGTTCGTGGCCGTCGCGAAGTCGTCCGCGCCGCCCACTGCAGTCGGGTCGGTCCAGTTGGTGCTGCTGAACACGGCATCGTACAGATTGACCACGGTGGGAACATAGACGCCATCCTTCAGCACCAGCACGGTCGCAGTCTTGTCCTTCCAGGTGGTGTAGCGATCGTAGCTGTAGGTGGAGAAGTCGTAGTAGCTGCTCGTGGTGTTGATCCCCAGGATGGAGTTCATGTAGATCACGGTGTCCACGGTGACGGTGCCATATTTGTCGGCCGCGGCCGCCAGCAACGACGCGGGGTTGAAGCCGGCCGGCAGCGTCAGCGTCGACGGCAGCGCTCCGGTCATATACGCGTCATACAGCGCCAGGTTTTCCAGCGGCGAGTCGATCGTCACGCCATTCACCACCAGGCGGCCGGACGCGTCGAGTGTCACGGTGCCGGAAGCCAGCTTACTCAGCGCTTCCGCCAGCGCGTGATCGGTTACCTTGGTCGGTGCGCGGCCCACGCTCAGACGGCCCAGCTCGACTTCGGCGCCGTAGACGTCGTACGTGACGCCGCCGAGCGTGACTGTGGTTGCCAGTTCGTCGCCCACGTAGGGAATCACCACCAGATTGCCGGATGCGTCCTTCAGCGGAACCAGCGCGCCGGTCGAGTCGTAGACATACGCGATGACCTGCACCAAGCCGCCGGACGTCAGGATGGGCACGCCGTTGGCATCACGCAGCAGCACGACCATGTCGCCGAACAGGTCACCCTTCTTGCTGCCGGCGCCGGCCGGTTTGCCGCCGCCGCCTGCCTTGCCGCCCTTCACCCCGGCCCACACCGGACGGTCGCTGTCCTCTTCTTCACCCGCCGCCGGCGCGCGGAAAATCTTGTTGCTCGCGGAACCGCCCGTGCCCTGGCCGCCCTTGTTGGCCGCGCCTTTCTGGGTGCCGCCCTTGTTGGCACCACCCTTGTTGGCACCGCCGTCCTCGGCTGCCTGAGCGGACGAAATCACGCCCAGATCCAGACCGCTAACCGTGTTGACGGTCATCGGAACGGCCAGCATGGTAAACAGGGTGCCACCGGCGAGAATCAGTTTTTTGAAATTGAATGCGGGGTTTTTCATTTATCGCTCCACTGTTGAGAATCAAGACTTGTTTCACCCTTCCCCGGCTTTGCAGCCGGAAACAAGATGCTTCGAACTACGATTTAAGAGTAGTCAGTCCTTTTAAAAATGACATTGATTAATCGCAATGTCCCCACGTAAATTTTCTGTGCGGTCCCGTTCAGAAACGGAAGCCTAGACCCAAGCGGACCAGGCTTTCGCTGTTCTCGAAGTGCATGTCGTCCGGGTTGGCTCCGCCGTTGTGCGTCGTCACGAAGTCGACCGAATCGGTGTAGCGGGTATAGCTGTAGTCCATACGGACGAAGGCGTGTTCCGAAGCCGGGATTTCGGCGCCGAAACCGATGCGTGTGCCGTCGAGCGTGTCGCTGCGGTCGATCCAGTTGGCCGCGCCTGCACCCTTGTTGTAAATGGTGTTGAAGCGGGTCTGTACCGCGCCGATGCGGCCGTACAGCAGGCCGCCGTTGTCGAGCACGTACCCGACCCGAAGGCCGGCACCGTAGCTGCCGCGCTTCTCCACCGCAAATTCACGGCCGCCGCCGCCACCGGTTTCGCGATTGTGATTCCAGGCGAGGTTGGACGCCTCGGCGTCGAGTTCCAGGCCGACATAGATCTGGCTGAAGGTGTGGCCGTAGCCGGCGAAGAAGCCGCCGGTGAAACCCGCGTCGGCAAAATCGCCGGTGAAGTCATAGGGGCCCACACTCTGATCGAAATGGGTGCCGGTCAGCTCGGTGCCCAGGGTGTCGTGGCCGAGGCTGGCGCCCAGGTAGAGACCGCGCAGCTCGGTGGCCGAGCGGGAGGCCACGTGCGGACGGGTGCCGCCGAAGCGCCAGCCGACGCCGAGGCTGAATACGGCGTCGTCGGTGTCGAAGGTTTCCGTTGTGGTTGCAGCGACGTCGGACTGGTAGGGCACGTTGTACCCGTCGTAGCGGGTGACGCTGTAATCCGTACGCACGAACAGATTGCGCGAAGCCGGGATTTCCAGGCCAAGACCGATGCGCATGCCGGTCTCGCGGTGCGTCTGGTCGAAGGCGCCGGCCGCAAACTGGTTTTCCGCGTAGTGGGTGTGGAAGCGGGTGCTCACCACGCCCAGCTTGCCGACCAGCAGGCCGCCTTCGAGTTGGTAGCCGGCGCGGGCGCTCAGGCCATAGCTGGCGTCCTTGTCGACATACACGGTGGGGGCCTCGGGCTTGTCCTTCTTGTGGTACCAGTTGGCGCTGCTGTCGCCCGCATCGAGCTCGAGGCCGAGGTACCCGTTGTCGATCTCGGTTCCCCAGCCGCCGAACAGTCCGTAGCTCGCACCGAAGCCACCCATGTCGGCGGCATCGAAGCCGCCGCCGTCGCGCGGCCCGAAGGTTGCGGTGGTGAGCCCGCCGTGGCCCAGCTGGGCGCCGAGATAAAAGCCGGAAAATACGCCCTGCGGGCGCGGCGCGGCGGGTGCGCCAGCCTCCCGCTCGGGAATGATCGAGTAATCGCGATTGCGCGCCGGGGTGTAGCCGACGCTGACAAACAGCTGGTTGCGGCTGTATTGCGCATCGAGGTTGTCGGAGTCGCGGTCGATCACGCGCAGATCGGCGCCCACGTACACCGTCGGCATCACGTAGTAGCGCAGCCCGGCGCCGGCATCGACGATGGTGTCGCTGCGGTCGAAGTTCTGGAAATCGCTGCGCGTGTAGGCGGCGCGGCCGCCGACAGACAGCTTGCTGGTCAGGCGGCGCTCCACCTCGAAGCCGTAAGTGGTGTCGAGCGAGCCGGAGGAATAGACGGTGGCGGGAATGGTGGTGAAGACGGTGGTTTCTTCCAGCGAACGGTCGATGAAGCCGGTCGCGGTCAGCGTCGACGTCGGTTTCCATACGGCCAGCGCGCCGAAATACGGTTTGCTGAGATCGGAGAAGCCGCTGTGATCGTAGTTCTGGCGCATCACGCCGGCGAAGGCTTCGCCAGCCAGGCGCTGGGGCTGCAGATTGAACTTCACACCGGCCGCGGCGCGGATGCCGTCCGAGTCGCGGTTGAAGGTTTGGGTCGGGATCTGCCGGTCGTATTCGCGCGTGTCGGTGGCAAGCTGGCCGAAAACCTCATAGACGGGCGAAAGCACATAGCCCAGGCGCACGCCCAGCGAACTCAGTTCGTGGTCGCGATAATCGTTGTCGATTGCCACGCCCAGGCCGGAAACGCCATCCTTGTAATCGTACTGGTCCCAGGTGCCGCCGGCGCGCAGGCGGAATGCGCCGGAAGCGTGGGCCAGGCCCAAGTGTGCCTCGCCATGGTCGTAACGGGTCGGTTCGGCCTGTGCAGTCGGATTCAGCGCGCCGGGGACCGAGCGGTCTTCGTGATCACGCGAGTGGCGGGCGCCGCCAAACACGTTGGTGCGCGCGCCCAGGTCATAGCGGCCGTCGAAGCCCAGCCAGAGATCGTTGACGTCTTCCGCACCGTTGTTCCGGTAGCGGTCGAAATCCGCACCCAGGTCGAAGTTCAGCGCGTGCTGCTGCCAGCGGGACTTGAACTCGATCGACGGCGACAGCGTGTAGATCACGTCTTCGGTGACATTGGTGCGTTCGGCGTAGATGTTGTCGTCGTAGGTGGCGGCCAGCGAAACATCCGGGTACACCAGGAACGAACCCCAGGCGATGCCGGGGAACTCGGGCGCCTGGGCGGGCAGGAGCGCCGCCATAAGGCGGGTCGCCCGCACCGGGGGGAGCGGGGCGTCCGAGGTGCCGTTGCCCTGCGGGGTGGTATTCGCGTTCTGGTTCTGAACCGGGGGCGGGGCTGGCGGGGCGGCGCACACATTGAATGGCGTGACGCCGAACAGCGTGGCCATGCACGCGGCCAGCGGCTTTAATGCAAGTTTCATTCGGACTCCCTGAGGGCGGCCGTTCCATGACGGCGCAACGCCCTGTTCTTGATTTTCAGTCGGCTGATGGAAAGAATTCCGACTGCGCGCGAGTTTAAACGGCTTTCCGGGCAGCCTCACGTAATTGATATTTGTCAATCAGACAAACGTATCAAATAAGCAACGCGGTTTACCCCTGCGCCAGACGGGTGAGGCCGGCGTGGTCATAGGCGACGCAATCGCCTTTCTCGATATGGATCAGGCCGCGTCGTCTGAATTCGGCGACGACGCGGCTGGCCGTTTCGGTCGTGATGCCGAGCAGCGCCCCCATGTCCTCGCGGCTTGGCATCGAGGTGTCAGGCTGGCTGCCGGTGCAGCCCAAGGTGATCAGCAGGCGTGCCATGCGGGCTTCCGCGGAGCCGGTGGACAGCGCGACGATGAAATGATCGGCCTGATCGACCGAGCGCTGCCAGCGTCGCATCAATGCCTGGTGAACCGCCGGATTGGTCTGGTCCAGCCGCAGCACCACCTCGCGCGGAATGCGGCAGACATCGGCGTCCTGCAAGGCGACGGCCGTGTGGTGGTAGCGTTCGCCCACCAGCGTTTCCATCCCCGCCACGTCGCCCGGGCGCAGCAGGCGCACGATGCGCCGGCCGCCGTTGGGCAGGTCGACCTTGAGCTTGATGAGGCCGCTGCGCAGGGTATAGACGCAGGGTGCTGCCGAATCCTGCTCGTAAAGCACCGCATTTTGCGGCACGCGCAGGTTGTCGATGGGCTGCAGAATCGCATCCAGTTCGAGGGTGGACAAGCCTGAGAACAGGACGAAGCCGCGCACATCGCACACGGCGCATTCCGCGCGGCCGATCCACGCCGGGTTGGTGCAATTTGACTTCATTGGATGACGTCCTTGCCCTGTGGGACGTCAGTTTGCGGTCGACCTGGGTACATCACTTTCCATTCTTCGATTTTTTTGAACATTGCGCGTCTCGCCGGACGCTATGTGCCCTGAGCGGCGCCCGGCCGGCCAGGGCGCACGTATATATCACACCATAGCCTTGATTTTCCATGCGAAAAGTCAATTCGCCGCAGAATCGCGGCCGGGCGACAGACCTGCGTCAACCCGGCGTGTCCGGTGGCATGTCTGCGGCAGGCGCAACCGGCGTGGCGAGGATCTTGTCGATGCGCTTGCCGTCGAGGTCGACCACTTCGAAGCGCCAGTTTTCCCACGCCAGCACATCGCCGGTTTGCGGCAGCGTCCCCGACAGCCACATCACCAGCCCGCTCAGCGTGTGATAGCGCCGCCTGCCTGCTTCGGGGACGCTTTTCAGCTTCAGCCGGTCCATCAGTTCGGGAATGGGGATCAGGCCGTCGAGCAGCCAGGAGCCGTCCTCGCGCCGCACCGCCCAGGCTTCCTCCTGCCTGGGCGGGGTGAATTCGCCGGCGACCGCTTCCAGCACGTCGGCGAGGGTGACCAGCCCGTTGATCTCGCCGTATTCGTCGATGACCAGCATCAGGCGGATTCCGGATGCGCGGAATTGCTCCAGCAGATCCAGTCCGCTGAGGCGCTCCGGCATGAACGTCGCCGGCTGCAGGGCGTTGGTGAGGCTGGGCGGTGCGCCGGCCAGCAAAGGGGTGAGCAACTGTCGGGCGTCGAGGATGCCGAGCACCTCGTCGAGTCCGTCCCGGCAGACCGGAAAGCGCGCATGGCCGGATTCGGTCACGCGCCGCAGGTTCTCGTCCAGCGGCAGCGCGGTATCGAGAAAGACGATGCCGGCGCGCGGCGTCATCAGCGATTCGACCGGACGGTCGTCGAGACGCAGCACATTGCGCACCATCTCGCGTTCAGGCTGTTCGATCGCGCCGCTGTCCGAGCCTTCCTGCAGCAGGGCGTGGATTTCGTCCTGGATGACGTCCTGCCGGGAAGCAGCACGCGCGCGCAGCAGATGCAGCACGGCATCGGTCGACACCGACAGCAGGCGCACGAACGGATGCGCCAGCACCGCCAGCCGCTGCATCGGACGCGCCAGCCGGCAGGCGATGCCTTCGGGGTCGAGCTGGCCGATGCGTTTGGGCACCAGTTCGCCGATCACGATCGTGACGTAGGTGATGATGATGACCACCAGCGCCGTGGCGGCGAGCCGGCTTGCCCCGAGCGGCGCCCCGAGCGTCTGCATCCAGTGCGCCAGCGGTCCCGCCAGCACAGCCTCGCCGATGATGCCGTTGAGGATGCCGATCGAGGTGATGCCGACCTGCACCGTCGACAGGAAGCGCGTCGGATCGTCGTGCAGCGCCATGGCCACCGCGGCCGCAGCGCTGCCGTCCTCGGCCAGCCGCGCGAGGCGTGAGCGCCGTGCCGTCACCAGCGCGATTTCGGACATGGCGAACACGCCATTCAGCACGATGAGTGCGGTCAAAAGCAGGATTTCCATGGCGCGCTCCGATCGGGGAAAAGGAAAGGGCGGCACCCGTCAACGGGCGCCGCCCTTTGCCCGGAGGCAGGCAAGGCTTACTGGATGGCCAGTTTTCTGGCCGCAGTGGCCGCCTTTTTAGGCAGCGTCAGTTCCAGCACGCCGTCGCTGTATTTGGCCTCGGACTTGGCTTCGTCCACCTCGTGCGCCAGGGTGAAGCTGCGCGCCACCTTGCCGACGTAGCGCTCGGAACGCAGCACTTTTTCGCCCTTTTTCTCTTCCTTCTCGATCTTCGTTTCGGCGCTGATCGAAACCTGGTTGCCTTCGATGCTGACCTGGATGTCTTCCTTCTTCACCCCGGGGATCTCGGCGTGCACGGTATAGGCGCCGTCATCCTCCTTCACGTCCATCTTGATCTGCATCTGGGGCTGGCCCTCGAACATGACGGGGCGCATGAAGAAACCCTTGAACAGATCGTCGATGTCGCCGAACGGATCGGTGCGGGTGAGACTGAAAGGGTCATAACGACTGATGTTGGCCATGATGGATCTCCCAAAAAAGTTTTCGGATAAGCCGGTTCAACCGACCACACCTCCAAGGTAGTTCCGTATTCCGATTATTCAAGACCTCGCTATCCGGTTGGGCGTCGAGAGCGCGGCCAGTACGCCCGTCATGCGCCCGGCGGACTGCGTTTCCCCACCGCACAGATGTTCTTGCCCAGTTCCAGTTCCTGCGCCTTGCGTTCGTCCGGACTGGCCAGCCCCGCATTGGCGCGCTTGATCTCGATATAGGCCGCGGGAAACTCGGGCAGGCTCGCCAGGATGTAGTCAGTGAAGGCCTGCTCGCCCTCGGCCAGCTTGAGCAGGCCCGGATTGCGCTGCTTGAGATCACCCAGCGTGGCGCGGTAGACGCCGTTTTCATCGCCTGCCGCGATGTCGCTGAAATGGGCCGGCAGCACCACCGTCTCGTCCGGCAGTTCCGCCATCCGCTTCAGCGAGTCGTAGAGCAAGGGAGCCCATCCTTCGGCGCGGCCGCCCAGATCAGGGCGGGCGATGGACTCCAGGAACAGGCTGTCGCCGTTCAGCAGATAGCGCCCGTCGATGAGGAAGGCCACCGTCCCCAGGGTGTGCCCGGGAAAATGCAGGACCCTGACCTCGGCCCGGCCGATGCGGAGCACCTGCTCCGCCTCCAGCGGGCGATACGCGATGCGGGCGGGCAGCATGTCCATCGGGTGGATCGCGTCATAGGGGTGCAGGTAGTAGGGAATGTGGTCGCGTTCACCGAGCGCCGGACCGCCGCTCAGGTGGTCGGCATGCAGGTGGGTGTCCAGCACCCATTCGATCCGCGCGCCCACGGCGGCGGCCAGTTCGCGATAGGTCTCGATGTGGCGGGCGGGGTCGAACACCGCGGCGTGCTGGTCGCTCACCAGCACGTGGCTCAGGCAACCGCGGGCCGGACGCACCACCTGGTAGAGCGCAAATCGCTCGCTCTCCTCGACCGGGCGCCAGTAGTAGAAATTTCCCCATGCCTCCATGCCGCCTTCCATGTTCACCGCATCGAAGCCCAGGCGGCGCAGCCCTTCTGCAACGTAATTGGAGGTATTGCCCTCGGCACACACGGCAAGGATGGGCCGGTCATTGGGCAATTGGGGCATGAGTTGCGCCCGCACCCCGCGCATCACGGCTTCGGTGACATCCTCCTCCTCGCCTTCCAGGTCGAGCAGTTCGAAATAGGGGACATTGAGCGTGGGAACGGGTTGCGGGCCTTCCACCCGCCAGCGTTCGAACTCGTCCGCGTTGCGCACATCGAGGATGAACATCGGCTCGTTGCGCGACAGCCGTTCCCACACCTTCTGCGGACTCGCGGCAGTGGCGACTTTCGTCAGCATGAGACGTCTCCTTGCGGAGCTGCATCCTCGGGACATCGCGCGGCCCAGGCTCCGCAACATACGTTGACCGAGCGACCGATTGAAATTGAAATATAGTCGATGCCGGCCTAAGCGGCGTCGCGCTTACGAGATGATGTGGTGGACCGGCAGCTTGGTCATCTGCCATTCATTCGCCTGTGGGTCGTACTGCGACGAGGTGAAGACATGCCAGTCCGGGTCGACCAGCTTCGGATGGTCGGCGCGATAGTAATAGCCCGGCCACCGGGTTTCCTGCCGGAACAGGGTGTGGCGGGTGACGGCCTCGGCGGTCAGCACGCGGTGATGCAGTTCCCACGCCCGCTGCAGCTGGTGCAGGCTGTCGGCGCCGAGATAGTCCAGGTCCTCTTTCAGCATGTGCAGGAGCTCAAGTCCGCGGTTGAGCAAAGGCTCGCTCGTGACATAGAACATGCTGACCCCGCCGACGTACTCGTCCATGATCTTTTCCAGCCGCTGCAGCCCGTGCAGCGGCGAGATGTAGCCGGGCGCGACCGACCCGGCGACGATCTCGTTGCGGCCGAGCTCGAAGGTGTCCATCGGCTGGTAGATCGCGTGCCTGAGCCGCTCGACCTGCTGCTCGTCCACCTGCGGGGGAGTTCCGGCGTGGTCCCGCACGTATTTCACTGCTGCCTTGCCGGCGATCCGCCCTTCGGTGAACGAGCCGGACGAGAACTTGTGCGCCGAACCGCCGATGGTGTCCCCGGCGCCGAACAGCCCTTCGACCGTGGTCATCCGGTTGTAGCCCCACTGGTAGTCCGCCGGGGCGCAGTCCTCCGGGCCGCTCGCCCAGGCACCCGAGCAGGTGGCGTGCGAGCCCATGACGTAGGGTTCGGAGGTGATCAGCTCGGAGGGCGTCTCCTTGGGGTCGATGTTCTGCGACGCCCAGACGACCGCCTGGCCGATGGTCATGTCGAGAAAATCCTCCCAGCCGATGTCCTCCTTTTCCTTGGTGTCGAGGGCCTCCTGGGTATGCATCAGGATGGGCCCCTTGCCCGCCTTGACCTCCTGCAAGAGCGCATGATTGCGCAGGCAGGTCGGCAAGGGCGTGACGTCGGCGTACTTGCCGACCATGGATCGGATCTCGTCCATCCACGAGGCCTCGAAGCGCTCGCCGTAGGCGTTGGTGACAAAGGTCTTGAGCAGCAGGAACCAGGCGCCGACCGGCCCATAGCCATCCTTGAAGCGGGCCAGCACGATTCGGTTTTCCAGCTGGATCATTTTCGCGCCGGCCTCCAGCAGCAGCGCGTACGCCGAGGCGCTGCTCCAGGGCGCGTACCAGGTGCGGCCCATGCCTTCGCCCACCGAGCGCGGCCGGAACACATGCGACGCGCCGCCGGCGGCGTTGATCACGGCCTTCGCGCGGAACACGTAAAACGTGCCGTCGCGCACGCTGAAGCCGACCGCACCGGCGACCCGGTTGGGCCGCGTCGCGTCCATCAGGAGATGCGTCACCATGATGCGGTTGTAGACGTCGGCCGACTTTTTCGCGGCCTCGGCGACGATGGGCTTGTAGCTTTCGCCGTGGATCATGATCTGCCATTTGCCTTCCCTGAGATAGCGGCCGGTCTCCGGGTTCTTCATGATCGGCAGGCCCCATTCCTCGAACTTGTGCACGGTCGAATCGACGTGGCGCGCGATGTCGTAGATCAGGTCCTCGCGCACCAGGCCCATCAGGTCGCCGCGGGCGTAGCGCACGAAATCCTCCGGCTGGTTCTCGCCCCACTGCATGCCCATGTAGCAGTTGATCGCCGACAGGCCGTGGGCGACGGCGCCGCTGCGGTCGATGTGGGCCTTTTCGGCGACGACGATCTTCAGGTCGCGCCCCCAGTAGCGGGATTCGTAGGCCGCGCCGCAGCCGCCGAAGCCGCCGCCGATGACCAGGATGTCGGCATCGACGAACTTGATCTTGCGCGAGGCTCGCAGGCTCATGGCGTCGCTCCCGATGCCGGAAGCCCGGGCAGCCGATCGACCTTGAGTGCCTCCGGTTCGTGCGCCAGCAGCGGCGAGCCGAGCGTGCTCATGTCGGGCGGCGCATAGTCGGCGGGCGACTGGATCGACCCCCACGGCGTGGTCCGGATCGGAAACTGGAATTCTTTCTGCCGGCCGTCGCGGTAGCGAATTTTCCAGAAGACGGTCGCCAGCTCGGTGTCGCGATGGACCCGCACGCTGTGCCCGAGCGGATTGAAGTCGGCGTAGCCGCGCACGTCAATGGCGTGCTGCGGGCAGGCCTTCACGCACGAGTAGCATTCCCAGCAGAAATTGGGCTCGACGTTGAACGCTCTCCGGTAGACCGGATCGATGTGCATGATGTCCGACGGACAAATATTCACGCACTCTCCGCAGCCGTCGCACCGCCCCATGTAAACGAAGGTTGGCATGGAGGTCTCTCAGAGTTGATGGCGGCGTGCCGCCGCCGGAAGGTCGGAGGAGCCGTCTTCCTGCTGCACCCGCCGCTCGAACGCCATCACCGGCTTGTAGAACATGTGGGCGAACTTGGACCAGGGGACGGAAACGAAGAGCAGCGTGGTGAACAGCAGGTAGAGGCCGAAGAAGATCCGGGTCGCCGTCGGGTTATCCGCCAGCGCCACGAGCTCGAACAGGAGCGCAAAGGTGACGCTGGCAAGCAGCGAGACGATGAAAAGATCGGCTTGCACCAGCCGCCAGCGCGGCTGGCCGTCATGCACGACGTTCACCCTGAGAAAGAAGAAAAACCAGTAGCCGCCGACGAGCACCATCACGACGCCGAGGTTCCACAGCAGCGGCCAGGCGGCCGGCGTACCCGGGTCGGCGGGATAGGCGAAGACCATCACGACGGTCGTGACGAGATAGAGCACGAAGCCATAGAACATCAGGACATGCGAAATCCGTCGGTTCCGGTTGCAGAATTCGCCAAACGTCGCCACGTCGTGCGCCAGCGTGCGGGCCGCGATGGACGCCACGTCCGCGCCGCTGAGCTTGCGCGTCGCGGCCTCCCTGGAGCGCTTCCGGTCCTGCATGAAAAACTGCGCGCTGCGCTTGTGGAACAGGTCGAATGCCGTCCCCGCGACCACCGCGAGAATCATCAGGACGACGTAGACCTGCAGGAACAGCGGGGACAGAAAGTCGGTCAGCGGGATGAACGGATTGCCGGCAAGCATCATGACCTCCAATGCCAGGCCTGCGGAGGGCAAACAAACCCTGTCGTCCGGCCAAGGCGGCGATTCGAGGATGTTGAGACGCGGGGCGCCCGAAACACGGCCCGCACAGTTCACGCTAGCACCTATGGCGCTCATGTCAATTGAGCCCGCGAGGCGCCCATATCCCGCCCCCGAGCACGTACAGGATGAAGCCGCTGCCCGCGGCGTTTCGTATCAGTTACGCCCCGCGATCACGCCGCCGTCGACATCCCATATGGCACCCGTTACCCAGCCGGCATCGTCGCTGAGAAGGAAGGCGATGGCGTTTGCCACATCCTCGGGCGTGCCGATCCGGCCAATCGGATGAAAGCTGTCGAACGTGGAAAGCGTTTCGTCAATCTTGCCCGGGTCGATGAATGATTCGTAAATAGGGGTTTTGACCACGGCAGGCGAAACCGCGTTGACGCGAATGTTGTGGTCGGCCAGCTCCATCGCCATATGCTGCGTGAGGGCATGCAGCCCGGCCTTCGCCATCGAATAGGCCGAGGATGGCGTCGCCTTGATCGCCTGCTTCGCCCACATCGATCCGATATGCACGATCGAGCCGCCGCCATTGGCCGCCATGTTTTTCGCCACGGCCTGCGAAATGAAGAACAAGGCGCGGTTCAGGCTTTGATAGATGTCGTAGTCGCCGTGGCCATGATCGAGGAACGGCGTCGGCTTGAAATAGCCGGCCGCGTTCACCAGGTATTTGATGTGGCGGGCGGGATCGTCGGCGAAGGCGACGATGCGCTGCACGCCGTCCGGTTCGTGCAGGTTGGCCTGAACGGCTTCGACGTCGCCCAAAGCAGCAAGCTCGCGTCTTGCCGCGTCCAGCTTCTCGGATTTATTGCCCACAATCACGGTTTTGATGCCGCGCTTCACCAGGAATCTCGCCGTGGCAAGGCCCATGCCGCTGGAGCCGCCTACAATCAGGGCCAGGGGTTGTACCGTGTTTTCCATCAGACCACCTCTTATTGAAAATTAAGGAGGTCGCAGCTTAGAAAATTCAGCTGCTCTCTGAAAAGCAGGTACAAATCAGTGTGTCAGTTACCAATCGGTACAAGTTGATGAGCAATCAGGACAAATTATTTTCCAGAAAATCCGCTCCCGAGCGGAGCGCGCGCATGGTCGAGACCATCTACGGGTGCAAATGGTCGCTGACCGTCTATCAACTTCTGGCAACCGGCATCAATCGGCCGGGCGAAATGGTGCGCAGCGTCGAAGGTTTGACGACCAAGGTACTCAACGAATGCCTGCGGAAAAACATGGAGTTCGGCATCGTCGAACGCCTCGCTTACGACGAATCCCCGCCCCGTGTCGAGTATCGGGTCACGTCGTTCGGTGCGAAATTCATCCGGATTCTGGATGAGCTGGAAATGCTGCAGCGTGAAATCGCAAGCGATCTGTAGCAGTGGACATTCATGGGACGCACCATTTTGCAGCACGCCCTCCGGCCCATGCACTGTGGGTGAGCACAGCGCGCCCCACGCGCGCCCCGGCATTCCGTCAAGGCATTGAATTCATTACGCTGAAGCAGCCTGGCACAGACCCTGCTGACAGACTGGGCGAGGAGTTACCATGTCTGTCGTTTCATCTGTCTGCTGTTATTGCGGCACCGGCTGCGGGGTGCTGGTCGAGACCGACGCCGGGAAAATCACCGGCGTGCGCGGCGACCCGGCGCATCCGGCCAATCAAGGCAAGCTGTGCACCAAGGGCGCGACGCTGCATCTGTCGGCGCAGGCGTCCGGACGCGCGCTGCACCCCGAGCTGCGCACCGACCGCGAGTCGCCGCGCCGGCAGGTGAGCTGGGACGCGGCGCTCGACCACGTTGCCGAAAAATTCCGCGCGGTCATCGATGAGCACGGCCCCGATGCCGTCGCCTTCTACATTTCCGGCCAGCTCACCACCGAGGCGTACTACGTCTTCAACAAGCTCGCCAAGGGGCTGATCGGCACCAACAACGTCGACACCAATTCGCGCCTGTGCATGTCGTCCGCGGTGGCGGGCTACAAGGCGACGCTGGGCGCCGACGCGCCGCCGGGCTGCTACGACGACATCGACCACGCAGGCACGATTTTCATCGCCGGCTCGAACACGGCGTATGCGCACCCGATCCTGTTCCGCCGCATCGAGGCGGCACGCAAGGCCAACCCGGACCTGAAGCTGATCGTGGTCGACCCGCGCCGCACCGACACCGCCAACGAGGCCGACCTGCATCTGGCCATCCTGCCGGGCACCGACGTGGCGCTGTACCACGCCATGCTCAATGTGATGCTGTGGGACGAACTGATCGACCGTGCCGCCATCGCCGCGCACACCGAAGGCTGGGACGCGCTGCGCGACCGGGTGCGCGACTACACGCCGGAAAAGGTCGCGCCGATCTGCGGTGTGGCGGCCGCCGACATCGTGCAGGCGGCGCGCTGGTTCGCCAAAGGACCGACCCTGTCGCTGTACTGCCAGGGTCTCAACCAGTCCACCTGCGGCGTCGACAAGAACGCCGCGCTGATCAACCTGCATCTGGCCACGGGGCAGATCGGCAAGCCGGGTGCGGCGCCGCTTTCGCTCACCGGCCAGCCCAACGCGATGGGCGGACGCGAGGTGGGCGGGATGGCGAACATGCTCTCCGCGCACCGCGACCTCGACGACCCTGAACACCGCGCCGAAGTCGCGCGTCTGTGGGGCGTGGACGCGGTGCCGGCGACGCCGGGCCGGACCGCGGTGGAAATGTTCGATGCGGTGAAGCGCGGCGAAATCCGCGCAATCTGGATCGCCTGCACCAACCCCGCGCAGTCGCTGCCCGACCAGAAGCAGGTCCGCGAAGCCCTCCAGGCCGCCGAATGCGTGGTGCTGCAGGAGGCCTTTGCCGACACCGAAACCGTGCCGTTTGCCGACGTGCTGCTGCCAGCGGCTACCTGGGGCGAGCAGGACGGCACCATGACCAATTCCGAGCGCTGCATCTCGCGCGTACGTGTGGCCGTTGCGCCGCCGGGGGAAGCGCGTGCCGACTGGGAAATCGTGCGCGACTTCGCGCGGCGGCTGATGCCGGAAGCGGGCGCACGGCTGTTTCCCTACGCCAGCGCCGAAGCCGTGTTCAACGAGCACCGCGAAACCACGCGCGGGCGCGATCTCGACATCACCGGCCTCTCCTATGCGCTGCTCGATACGGCGCCGCAGCAATGGCCGTTTCCCGAGGGGGCGACGACTGGCCGGGCGCGTTTGTATGCGGACGGCGTCTATCCGACCGCCAGCGGCCGCGCGCGTTTTCATGCCGAACCCTATCGCCCGGTGGCCGAGGCGATCGACGCGCGCTATCCCCTGCATCTCAATACCGGCCGCCTGCGCGACCAGTGGCACGCGATGAGCCGCAGCGGCCGAGTGGCGCGCCTGTTCGCCCACGCCGACACGCCGGTGCTGGCCATGAACGCGCGCGACATGGACGTGCGGCGGCTTCAGGCAGGCGAACTGGTGCGCGTGAAAAGCCGCCGCGGCGACGTGGTTGTCGTCGCCGAGGCGAGCGACAGCGTGCGGCCGGGACAATGTTTTCTGCCGATGCACTGGGGCGCGCGCTTCATGGGCGGGCTGGGCGTCAACGCGCTGACCCTGCCGCTGTTCGACCCGGTGTCGAAGCAGCCCGAGTTCAAGCATGCCGCGGTGCAGGTGGCGAAGGCCGAGCTGCCCTGGCGCATGGCCGCGCTGGCGGTGGGCGACGGCGCCCAACTGCTCGACGCCGTGCAGCCCCTCTTGCGTGCCTGCGACTACGCCGCTGCCGGGCTGGCGGGGCGCGAGCGGGACGTGCTGACGCTGCGCCTGGCGCATACGCAGCCGTTGCCGGAATCCCTGCTGGCCGCGCTCGACGCTGCGCTGGGGCTGAACGATCCGCTCGCGGTGATGCATTACGAAGACCGCCCGCGCGGCATTTCCAAGCGGGTGCGGGTGGACGGCGGCAAGGTGACCGCCGCGCGCCTGACCGGCGAGACCGCCGCCTTCGACTGGCTGCGCGACGTCATCGTCGAAGGCGTGGACGCGGCTTCGCTGCGGGCCTGGATGCTGGCGCCGGTGGCGCGCCCGCCGGCCGGCGGGGCAGGGCGCGGCCGCGTGGTGTGCAACTGTTTGAACGTCGCCGAGCCCGACATCGTCGCCGCGATCGCGGCGGGCGCCGATCTCGCTGCGCTGCAGGCCAATCTGAAATGCGGAACCGAATGCGGCTCGTGCGTGCCCGAACTGAAACGGCTGATCGCCAGCAACCGGGCGGCAGCATGATGATTCAAATTTTTATCCTCGTAGCACGCGGTATTCATGAAGGTCGAACATGTAGGAGCGCCGCCCCCGGCGCGATCGGCGTCCGCTATCGCGCCGAGGGCGGCGCTCCTACAGCAGGATGTTCGTTGCGCACCTTCGCGCGGAAAAAAATCATGAGCTACGTTGTTCCAATGGGCTTCGTCATTTCATGAGCTACGCCACCCTCATCCGCCAGATCGAAGCCGGCGATGGCCTGGGCTTTGTCGAGGCGCGGGCGCTGGGCGCGGCGCTGCTCGACGGCGGCGTGCCGGAACTGGAAACCGCGGCCTTCCTGGTCGCCTTCAACCAGCACGATCCGGGGCTCGATGCCTGGCTCGGCCTGCATGCGGCGCTGGCCGAGCGGCTGCCGGATTTTGCCGCGCCGCCCGGGCCTTTCCGCACGGTGGTTCTGCCCGCCTATCACGGCGTGCGCGAGCATCCGCATCTCACCCCGCTGTTGGCGCTGCTGCTGAAGAGCTTCGGCATCCCGGTGCTGATCCATGGCGTGCTCGAAGGCGGCGGCGGCACGGCGGCCGCCTACGTGCTGCGCGAACTCGGCGTCATGCCGTGCAGCACGGCCGCACAGGTCAATGCGGGCCTACGCGACGAGGGTATCGCCTTCGCGCCGGTTGCACTCTTGAGTCCGGGGCTTGCCGCGCTGCTGGCCCTGCGCTCGCGGCTGGGCGTCGACGGCTGGGTGACGCGGCTGGCGATGCTGGCCGACGTGGCGGGCGAGCACTCGGTGCGGTTGACGCCGGTGACGGCCGGTGTGGACATGCCGGCCGTGCAAAGCGTGCTGGAAGCGCTGGGCGGCCACGCGCTGCTGCTGCAGGGCTGCGAGGGCGAAGCGTTTGCCGACCCCCTGCAGCGGCCCGACATGGTGCTGGTGCAGGACGGGCAGGGGCAGCAGGTGTACGAGGCGCAATCGACCTTGTCCGCGTCGGCCAGTCTGCCGGCACCGGACGCGCGCGCAACCGGCGCGTGGATCGACAAGGTCATGCGCGACCACCTGCCGCTGCCGCTGCCGATCCGCAACCAGCTGGCTGTGTGCCTGTATGCGGCAGGCTACACCGAAGAGCTCAATCAGGCGCGCGCGATCACGGCGATCAACGGGTTCGGGAGAGCGGCAGCGTAATTTTTCGGTGCACGCTGTATCGCAAAGCACTGCTATGGTGCGCAATGCGACGGCGGCTTTTCGGTGACGTTCAAATTAGCGCAATTGAAACAGTACCTTGCGGTATGCTGACTGTATTGGCATAGCGATTGCTTTACATCCTGATGTAGGACCCAAATGGATTTGGGTTGAACAATTTGTAGCAGACCGAATGCAACGGCGTATCTCGGTCATCACTTTTAGTCTTTCGTTTGGAGTGGTGAGATGGATATGAGTACGCCCATGGGACGCGGTCCCAAGATGAAGCTCGTCATGGTCGGCAACGGCATGGCCGGGGTGCGCACGCTGGAAGAGCTGCTGAAGCTGGCGCCCGACCTCTACGACATCACCGTGTTCGGCGCCGAGCCGCACCCCAACTACAACCGCATCCTCTTGTCGCCGGTGCTCGCAGGCGAGCAGACGGTCGACGACATCGTGCTGAACCCGCTCGACTGGTATCAGGACAACAACATCACCCTGCACATGGGCCGAAAGGTGGTGAAGATCGACCGCTCGGCCCGCTGTGTGGTGGCCGAAGACGGCACCCGCGCCGAATACGACCGCCTGCTGCTCGCCACCGGTTCCAATCCCTTCATTCTGCCGGTGCCGGGGTCCGACCTGCCCGGCGTCATCAGCTTCCGCGACATCGCCGACGTCGACGCGATGATCCGCGCCTCCAGCCAGTACAAGCACGCCGTCGTCATCGGCGGCGGCCTGCTGGGCCTGGAAGCCGCCAACGGCCTGATGAAGCGCGGCATGGACGTCACCGTGGTGCACATCGCCCCGTGGCTGATGGAGCGCCAGCTCGACGAGCCCGCCGCGCGCCTGCTGCAGAAGAGCCTGGAAGAAAAGGGCATGAAGTTCCTGCTGCAGAAGCAGACCGCCGAACTGCTTTCTAGCCCCTCCCCCGCAAGCGGGGGAGGGGTTGGGGAGAGGGGAAGTGGAAACCGCGTCACCTCCATAAAATTCAAGGACGGCGACGAGATCCCCGCCGATCTGGTCGTGATGGCGGTCGGCATCCGCCCCAACACCGAACTTGCCGAATCGGCCGGGCTGCACTGCAACCGCGGCATCGTGGTCAACGACACCATGCAGACCTTCGATCCGCGCATCTATTCCATCGGCGAATGCGCCGCGCACCGCGGCGTCGCCTACGGCCTGGTAGCGCCCCTGTTCGAGCAGGCCAAGGTGTGCGCAAACCATCTGGCGCAATACGGCATCGGCCGCTACCAGGGCTCGGTCACCTCGACCAAGCTAAAGGTCACCGGCATCGACCTCTTTTCCGCCGGCGACTTCATCGGCGGCGAGGGCACCGAGTCCATCCTCTATTCCGACCCCATCGGCGGCGTCTACAAGAAGCTCGTCATCAAGGACAACCAGCTGGTCGGCGGCGTGATGTACGGCGACACCGTCGACGGCGCCTGGTATTTCTCGCTGCTGCGCGACGGCAAGGACGTGTCCGAGCTACGCGACCACCTGATGTTCGGCCAGGACCACTGCGGCAACCTCGGCCACCAGGGCATCAACAAGGCCGCGACGATGACCGACGATATGGAGGTCTGCGGCTGCAACGGCGTGTGCAAGGGCGACATCGTCAAGGCGATCCGCGAGAAGGGCCTGTTCACGCTGGAAGACGTGAGGAAACACACCAAGGCGTCGTCGTCGTGCGGCTCGTGCACCGGGCTGGTCGAGCAGATCCTCGCGGTGACCGCAGGCGGCGACTATTCCGCCACGCCCAAGACCAAGTCGGTATGCGGCTGCACCGACCATACCCACGAAGCTGTGCGCGATGCGATTCGCCAGAACAAACTCCTGACGATCCCTCAGGTGATGGCGTTCATGGAATGGCGCACGCCCAACGGCTGCGCCAGCTGCCGCCCGGCGCTCAACTACTACCTCATTTCGACCTGGCCGGGCGAGGCGGAGGACGATCCGCAGTCGCGCTTCATCAACGAGCGCGCCCACGCCAACATCCAGAAGGACGGCACCTATTCGGTGATTCCGCGCATGTGGGGCGGCAACACGACGCCCTCCGAGTTGCGCCGCATTGCCACCGTGGCGGAGAAATACAACATCCCCACCGTGCACGTCACCGGCGGCCAGCGCATCGACCTGCTGGGCGTGAAGAAAGAAGACCTGCCGAAAGTATGGGCCGACCTCGACATGCCATCGGGCCACGCCTACGGCAAGGCGCTGCGTACGGTGAAGACCTGCGTCGGTTCCGAATGGTGCCGCTTCGGCACCCAGAACTCGACCCAGATGGGAATCGATCTGGAAAAGACATTTTTCAAGATGTGGGCGCCGCACAAGGTCAAGCTCGCGGTGTCCGGCTGCCCGCGCAACTGCGCCGAAGTCGCGATCAAGGACGTCGGCATCATCGGCGTCGATTCCGGCTGGGAAATTTATGTCGCCGGCAACGGCGGCATCAAGACCGAGGTCGCGCAGTTCCTGGTCAAGGTGAAAACGCCCGACGAGGTACTCGAGTATTCCGGCGCGTTTTTGCAGCTGTATCGCGAAGAGGCGCGCTACCTCGACCGCACAGTGCACTACGTCGAACGAGTCGGCCTCGACTATGTGAAGAAGAAAGTCCTCGACGACGCCGAAGGCCGGCGCGCGCTGTACGAGCGCCTGCTGTTCGCGCTGTCGGTCGAGCGCGACCCGTGGCTCGAACGCGCCAAGGAGGGCAAGGCGAAGCACGAATTCGAAGCGCTTTCGGTTTGATCGGGGAGGTCCAGCATGCTGTTCGGACGCAAGCACAAGAACCCGATCAAGATCGCCGACAAGGGCGTGGTCGAATGGAAATACACCACCTGCGGCTACTGCTCGACCGGCTGCTCGATCGAGGTCGGCCTCGACCGCAGCGGTGCGGCGGTCGCCTCGCGCGGCGCGGCCGGCGCGGATGTGAATCGCGGCAAGCTCTGCATCAAGGGCATTTTCGAGCATGAGCTGTTCGAGAGCGCCGGGCGCGGCAGCGTGCCGCTGATGCGGCGCTCGCGTCTCGATGCCTTCGCCGAGACCGACTGGGACAGCGCGCTTGATCACGTCGGCGCTGAGATCAAGCGAATCCAGGCGGCCCATGGCCGCGACAGCTTCGCCATCGTGTCGACCGGGCAGATCATGACCGAGGAGTTCTACACGCTGGGCAAGCTCGCGCGCGGCGCGATCGGCACCAACAACTATTGCGGCAACACCACGCTGTGCATGGCCTCGGCGGTGTCGGGCTACAAGCGTTCGTTCGGCTCCGACGGCCCGCCCGGCTGCTACGAGGACTTCGAGCACACCGAATGCCTGATGGCCTTCGGCTCCAACCTGCCGGAGCAGCACCCGATCATTTTTTGGCGCCTGAAAATGGCGCTGGAACAGCGCAAGTTCCCGGTCATCGTGGTCGACCCGCGCGTCACCATGTTCGCGCAGATGGCCGACATGCATTTGCCGATCACGCCGGGCACCGACGTCGTGCTGCTGAACGCGCTCGCCCATGTGATCCTCAAGGAGGGGCTGGCCGACCAGGCTTACATCGACGCCCACACCAACGGTGCCGAGGCATTCGCCGCGCTGGTCGCGCAGTACGATCCGGTCTCCGCCTCGAAAATCTGCGGCATCGACGAGGACACCATCCGCAACGTCGCGCGCCTCTACGCCAAGGCCGGCGCCGCAATGACGATCTGGACCATGGGCATCAACCAGAGCACGCACGGTTCCGACGGCGTGGTCGCGATCAACAACCTCAACCTCATCACCGGCAACATCGGCAAGCCGGGCTCGACTTCGCTGTCGATCACCGGCCAGGCCAACGCGATGGGCACGCGCGAGTGGGGCTCGACCACCGGGCTGCCCGGCTACCGCTATCTGGAGAAGGACACCGACCGCCAGGAAGTTGCTGACTTCTGGGGCATCGACGCCGAGTTCTTCCCGCGCCAGCGGGGCCTCGCGATGACCGACATCCTGCCGGCGATCGAGACCGGCCAGATCAAGGGCCTGTGGCTGGTGGCGACCAACCCGATGACTTCGATGCCGAATACCGCGAGAATCAGAAAAACGCTGGAGAAGCTGGAGTTCCTGGTGGTGCAGGATGCCTACCGCGATGTGGAAACCAACGAATACAGCCATGTCTACCTGCCCGCCGCGGTGTGGGCGGAAAAGGAGGGCGTGTTCACCAATACCGAGCGGCGCGTCAACCTGGTGCGCAACGTGCAAAAGCCGCACGGCGACAGCAAGCCCGATTTCTGGATCTTCAACCAGATCGCAAAACGCTTCGCAACCGAGCGCAAGATTCCGTCTTTCCCGGAAACGACCGAAGGCGCGTTCGAGGAAATGAAGGCCTTGTCGAAAGGCCGCATGCTCGACTACTCCGGCATGAGCTACGCCATGCTGGAGCAGCAAAAAGGCGTGCAGTGGCCGTGCACCGAGGGTGCGGCGAGCGGCACGCAGCGGCTCTACGCCGACGGAAAATTCCAGTACGACGACGGCCGCGCCAAATTGATTCCACTGCCGTACGTCGAGAACAACGAAGTGCCGTGCGACGACTACCCGTTCTGGCTCAACTCGGGCCGCGTGGTCGAGCATTTCCACACCCGCACGCGCACCGGAAAAATGGGCAACCTCAACAAGTTTTCGCCGACGCCCTACATGGAAATGAATCCCGACGCCGCCAAGCCGCTCGGGATCGCGCACGGCAGCTACGCGCGGCTCACCACCCGGCGCGGCGACGCGGTGGTGATGGTGCAGCTGACCCAGCGCGTGCCGCGCGACATGGTGTTCATTCCCTTCCATTTCCACGAATGCGTGAACCGCCTGAGCCTCGGCCTGCTCGACCCGCACTCGCGCCAGCCGGCATACAAGCAGTGCGCGGTGCGGATCGAGCCTGCGCCAGACCAGCACGCCGCCGCCGTGCACAACGTCGCCGCGCGCGCGTACTGAGGAGGCCGGCATCATGTTCGAACCCCGCCCCGAAGAACGCGACTACGCCTGGCTGCCCGACACGGCACATCCCGAGACCAACCGCTACGGCAAGCCGATCGAACTGGTCGACGCCGCCGATCCGCTCGCCGGCAAGAGCCTGCGCATCAACGGTGACCTTGGCATCGGCGACAACCCCGACCGCTACAAGCAGCACGGCTTCTACTTCAACGCCGACAACTGCATTGCCTGCCACGCCTGCGAAGCTGCGTGCTCGGAAAAGAACGACCTGCCCGCGCACATCGCCTTCCGCTCGGTCGGCTACCTGGAGGGCGGCAGTTTCCCCTCGTCCACGCGCATGAACATCTCGATGGCGTGCAACCACTGCGACGACCCGGTCTGCCTCAAGGGCTGCCCGACGCGCGCCTACACCAAGTTCGCCGAATACGGCGCGGTGCTGCAGGACCCCGACATCTGTTTCGGCTGCGGCTACTGCACCTGGGTGTGCCCCTACAACGCGCCGCAGCTCGACACCAAAGCGGGCCACGTGTCGAAATGCAATATGTGCGTCGACCGCCTCGAAGTCGGCTTGAAGCCCGCGTGCGCCTCGGCCTGCTTGGCGGGCGCGCTGGATTTCGGCGTGATCGAGACCACGCCGGCACATCGCGAAATGCTCGACGCGCAGATTCCCGGCTTTCCCAGCCCCGAGATCACCCACCCCAACATCCGCTTCCAGCAGGCGAAAAGCCTGCCGCGCGAAATGCGCCGCACCGATTCGATGCCGCTGCGTTACGAACGCGACGACGCGACCAAGGCATACCGCCCCAAGGTGGCGGAAGACGGCCGTCCGCGCGCCTGGAACCTGAAGAAGCTGCGCTCGCGCGAAGACCCGCTGGTGATTTTCACCCTGGTGTCGCAGCTGGTGGTCGGCGCCTTCCTGCTGCTGTTCCTCGGCGGGAAACTCGGCATCGCCGCACTTTCGCCCTCCGTCCATCCGGCACTACACGCCACGCTGCTGATCGCGCTGCTGGGCTTTGAGACCATCGCGTTGGTGCTCTCCACCCTGCACCTCGGGCGGCCGCACCGCTTCTACCGCGCCTTCAACAACCTGCGCTACTCGCCGGTGTCGCGCGAAGTGGCGGTGATCGCGGTGTTCTACAACCTGCTCGGCGGATACACGCTGTTCACCGCGCTGTCCGGCGCGTTCGTCTGGCTGCCGGCTGGCTGGGCGCAAGGGATCGGCCAAGCCTGCGGCTGGGGCGCGGCCGTGGCCGGCCCGGCGGCGCTGTACTTCATGTCGCGCATCTACCGCATCCCCGCGCGTCCGTTCTGGAATCACTGGCAGGTGCTGACGAGCTTCTACGGCAGCATGCTGGCGCTCGGCGCGCTGGCGGTGGCGCTGCCCTACGGCTGGATGCTGTGGGCGCAGGGCGAAGCGGCGGCCGCGCTGCTGGCGCCGCTGGCCGGATTCGTTGCGCTGGGCGTGATTCTGGAAGGCGTGGGCCTGGCGTTCCATGTGCGCCATCTGCAGAAAACCGGCGGCGAGGGCGCGGCCGCGCACTATCTGCAGCGCACCGATTTCGGCTACGCGTGGATCGCCCGCAATACCGGCATGGCCGCCGCACTGAGCATCGCACTCGCGCTTGCTGTCACCGGCTACGACGGCATGCTCGCCTGGAGTGCACTCGCGGCGATCGTCGTCTCCAGCGCGCTGGTGGGCCGCGCGCTGTTCTACGTGCTGGTGATCCCGACCACGATGCCGGGCGCCTTCTTCTGGCGCAACAAGGGTTTCGAGGAACACGCGCGCGCTACCGGACTGGCCGAGCTGCCGCAAGTGGGCGTGCTGCCATGCACGCACTGATGAATGGCGACGACCGGAAAGCGGCTGCCTGCCTGCCCCACCGAACTGGAGCAGGGGATATTCATGGCCGCCTACGGCTCGCCCCTGCAGCGGCGCCGGCGCGCGCTGGCGCTCGTGCTGCTCGGCATCAAGCACACGCTGCGCGGACTGGCTTTCAGCTGGCCGGCCTACGTGCTGGGGCTGGCGGCGTTCTACAGCGGGCAGGTGCATGCGCTGGCGTATCTGCTGTTGTTGATTCCGGCGCTGGCGGTGTCGCTGGTGATCCTGGCGCGCGGCGTGCGCGACGATTACCGCAATCAGGTGAATGGGGTGCTGCTGGCCGCCGGGTTCGTGCGCGGCTTGCTGTTCCCGGCTGCGCTGTAGGAGCGGCGCCCTCGCCGCGATTTGTGCCCGCTTTCGCGGCGAGGGCGCCGCTCCCACAGGGTCAGGTTTTTTCTTCGCGATCTTCGCGGACGGATTGTGTTGCAGGTAATGCCTAAATGAAAGGAAGCATCATGAACAAGTGGCTCGACGTGTGTGCGATGACCGACATCCCCCAACTCGGTGCGCGCGTGGTGCGGCACGGCGGACTCGACATCGCCGTGTTCCGCAACGCCGAAGACGAAGTGTTCGCGCTGGAAGACCGCTGCCCGCACAAGGGCGGTCCGCTGTCGCAGGGCATCGTGCACGGCCGGAAAGTGAGCTGTCCGCTGCACGGCTGGAACGTCGAGCTGATCTCCGGCTGCGCCGTCGCGCCGGACGAAGGCTGCGCGCGCGAATTCCCGATCCGGCTCGAAGGCGGACGGGTGTGGCTCGACGCCGCCTCGATCGACGTCGCGGCGGCTTGAATCTTTAACGCAGCACCTCTCATTACATAACTATTCGGCAAGGCAGTTCGCCTTGCCTCTCGGCTGGAGCAAACCATGACACGCGACTTCTGGAAGTCGGGGCACACGCCTACCCTGTTATCCGCATTTCTGTATTTCGACATCGCCTTCATGGTGTGGGTGATGCTCGGGCCCCTGGGCGTGCAGATCGCCCAAACCCTCGAACTGACCGCTGCGCAAAAGGGCATGATGGTGGCCACCCCGGTGCTCGCGGGCGCGTTGCTGCGGATCGTGATGGGCGTGCTGGTCGACCACCTCAAGCCGAAAATGGCCGGGCTGATCGGCCAGCTGGTGGTGATCGGCGGACTCGTCTGGGCCTGGCTCGCCGGCATCCACAGCTACCGCGAGGTGCTCATCCTCGGCGTGCTGCTGGGCTTTGCCGGGGCGGCGTTTGCAGTCGCGTTGCCGCTGGCGTCGCGCTGGTATCCGCCGCAGCACCAGGGCACCGCGCTGGGCATCGCCGGCGCGGGCAATTCCGGCACCGTGTTCGCCGCCCTGTTCGCGCCCGGCCTCGCTGTTGCGTTCGGCTGGGGCAACGTGTTCGGCATCGCGCTGATCCCGGTCGGCGTGGCCTTCCTGGTGTATCTCGTGTTTGCCAAGGATGCGCCCGACTGCCCGCCGCCCAAGTCGCTGCACCAGTACATGGCGGTGCTGAAGGACCGCGACGCCTGGTGGTTCATGTTTTTCTACTTCGTCACCTTCGGTGGTTTCGTCGGGCTGGCCTCCAGCCTCACCATCTACTTCAACGACCAGTACGGCATGAGCCCGGTGCAGGCAGGCTATTTCACCGCCGCCTGCGTCTTCGCCGGATCGCTGGTGCGCCCGATGGGCGGCATGCTGGCCGACCGCATCGGCGGCATCCGCACCCTGCTGACGGTGTACACGCTGGCCGGCGTGTTCCTCATCATCGTCAGCTTCGGCGCGCCGAACGCGGGGCTGGCGCTGGCGGGCTTCATGCTCGCCATGGGCACACTCGGCTTCGGCAACGGCGCGGTGTTCCAGCTGGTGCCGCAGCGCTTCCGCAAGGAAATCGGCGTGATGACCGGCATGGTCGGCATGGCCGGCGGCGTCGGCGGCTTCTATTTGGCCGCGAGCCTGGGCTACATCAAGGGGCAGACCGGCGACTACCAGATCGGCCTCTTGATCTTCGCCGGACTGTGCTTCGTCGCGCTCGCGGGCTTGACCGTGGTGAAGGCCCGCTGGCGCACCACCTGGGGGGCGGTGGCGGTTTCGGGGGCAAGGGTTTAAAGAAGCGGAGAGTGGGTAGGGCGGCACCCAAGCTGCCACTGATACCGATTGGTGTGCCGTGAGCAGATCCCATGGGCCACACATAACCCACATCAGATGCCGGGTATACCAGCCGATCCGCAACTCTTGGCGAGCCCCTCGGGCGAACCCTTTGCAAGGACACCGCAGCTGATTTTTCTTAGAACAGTGACCGGACGATCCCGCCATCGGCCCGTATTGCAGCGCCGTTGATCGAGCTTGCCAAGGGGGAGGCGATAAAGGCTACGACGCTCGCGATTTCGTCCGGGGTGGCGAAACGCCCGATCAAAGAAGACAGGCCGTCCCCTCTGAAATATTCCGTACGCATCTGATCGAGGCTGATTCCTTGTTTTTCCGCGATAGGACGCAGAAAGCACTCGACGCCTTCGGTCCACGTGGGTGCAACCAGGACGCTGTTGACAGTCACAGCCGTACCCTTCGTCAATTCAGCCAGTGCGCGGGCTACCGACACATTTGCCACCTTGGTCATCGCATAGTGAGCCATCTCCGGATTGGGCTTCAGACTCTGCTCGCTAGCAATGAATACGATACGGCCTCGTCTTCGCTCCAGCATGGCTGGCATCAACGCCCGTGACAGACGCACTCCACTCATGACGTTGAGTTCGAACATCGATTTCCACATTGCATCGCTGGTTTCAAAGAAACCACACACTTCAAAGAATCCGACGTTGTTGATCAGAATGTCGATGTCGCCAAGTTCACCAAGCCCTGCGATGACCTCATCCGCTCCCTCGCGCGTAGCCAGATCGCCAGCCAGCGCACGCACTACGCCAGTCCCGCCCAGGCGATTCCGTGCATGTTCGAGTGCGTCCACATTTCTTCCGGCAATCACAACGCGGGCGCCTTCGGCAATCAGGCGTTCGGCAATCGCATACCCAATGCCTTTGCTCGCACCGGTAACAAGGGCAAGCTGGCCATTCAATTGCATATCCATGATTGTTACGGATTCCGGTTTTTCAGAAGCTCGGCTATCTCTTTCCCGACGCCCCCCGCAGACGCCGGGTTCTGCCCCGTAACCAACCTCCCGTCCACAATGACATTGGCTTGCCAGTTTGGCGCCGCCACATGATCCGCACCCCGTTCACGGAGCTTGGCTTCGAGAAGAAACGGCACCACGGCATCGAGGTTCACCGCTTTCTCCTCGTCGTTAGTGAAGGCTGCAACCCGCTTGCCTTCGACCAAATATCGCCCATTGCTCAGCTGGAGGTTCACGAGCGCGGCCGGTCCATGACATACGGCACCCACCACGCCGCCCTTCTCGTAAATCGAAGCCGCAATGTCAGCAAGGCCACGGTCGTCGGGAAAATCCCACATCGTTCCATGTCCGCCAACAAACAGAATCGCGGCATAGTCGCTTGGCTTGACTTGGCTGGGAGTGGGGGTGTTGGTCATTTTTCGGGTGACGTCCGAGTCTTCCAGAAAACTTTGGCTCAACGCGTCGTTTCCCGCGCTTCCTTCCATGGGGGGGTTACCGCCCTTCGGGCTTACGAAATCAACCTCGAATCCGGCTTCCTTGAGGACAGCCCAGGGATGTGCGGCCTCAGGCAAATAGAATCCGGTTGGTTGCCCCGTCTCCCCCTTACGGTCATGGCTTGTTAGTGCAAACAGAATTTTGTTTCTCATCGCTACATCTCCTCGAAAACTGGTGTTTGACTGCTAGGCTATTAACTGTCCGAGAGGCCAAGTTCAGCGGATTTCCCGGACACGAAAGCGCTTTCGCTTCGATGGAGAATTTAATCGTGGGCATCCATGTTCGGAACCCTTTCCGCGTTCATGCGACATATTCCAATTCAGAATAAGCAGTTTTGGAGGCCAGGATGGACAAGCTGATGCAACTGCGGGTATTCGTGAGACTGGCCGAACGAGGCAGTTTCTCGGCGGTTGGACGCGACTTCGGGATATCGCAGTCGGCTGTCAGCAAGTCGGTTACTGCACTAGAGCGCGACCTTGGTGCGCGGCTGGTCAATCGAACCACGCGATGCGTTTCGCTCACGGAATCCGGCACTCGCTATCATGAGCGTTGCCGTCAAATTCTCTCCGACCTGGAGGAAGCAGATGCCGCCGTCGTCAATTCAAGCATCGGAATCTCCGGAACCTTGAAAATTGCTGCTCCAGTCCCTTTCGGCTTGATGTTCGTCGCCCCCCGCGTTGCGCGCTTCCAGGCTCGCCACCCCGCTTTGGAGATAAACCTCGACCTGAGCGATCAGTCGTTGAACCTGGTGGAGGAGAAGATCGATATCGCAATCCGACTTGGATACCTTGCAAGTCCAGGCTTGGTCGCGAGAAAACTTGGCGACAGCCCCTTCGTTGCAGTGGCATCTCCCGCATATCTCGCTTTACGTGGAATTCCTGGAACCCCCAAGGATCTGTCCACCCACAACTGCCTTACGTATACCAACCAATCCAATCTATCGGCATGGGTGTTCGAGGGCAACCCAAAAAATTCCGTGTCCGTCTCAGGGAACTTCCGCAGCAATAACCTTTTGGCCCTGAAGGACGCTGCCATTGCAGGCATAGGTATCGCACGTCTGCCACTTTGGATGGCAGATGCCGAAATCAAGGCGGGCTCGTTGCGGTTGGTGCTGGAAAACCACCATCTCCCTGCGTTCGGTATTCACGCAGTTTTTCCGTCAGTCCGGACAATCCCGGAAAAGGTCAAATTATTTGTGGATTTCATCCAGGAAGAATTGATATCGGTCCCTCATTTTTTGGGTATGCGTCCCCCGATCAAACGCTCCACTGCTACCTGACGCGCACTGAAGCGTGAGTGCCTTCTCGATTTTATTCTTGGCCACCAACCAAATGCTGTCCGCGAGCCCGAGGGCTCGGGCAATTCACAGATTGTTACTCCGTCGAAGTCCGGCGAGCGTAAGAAGCCCAAGACCACATGCTACCAACGCCACCCCAAAGCCCTCTTCTGGGAGGGGAGTCTCAC
Source organism: Gammaproteobacteria bacterium (assembly GCA_018820765.1). GTDB lineage: Bacteria > Pseudomonadota > Gammaproteobacteria > Burkholderiales > Thiobacillaceae > Thiobacillus. Next base: position 60,624 of record JAHJNN010000012.1, on the reverse strand, counting down.
CCAGTTGAACCCAGGCGCCCGCCAGGCCGATGAGCGGTGCACCTAGCAAACCCATTCCTGCCACGGCAGCGGGAAGTCTGCCTACAACGAACATCCAAAGCAGCCAGGCTATGACATTGCCCGGAAGAATGTTGTAGAACAGTGCAAAAACAAAATCGGACGTCCAATGGATAGGTTTTGTGGGTGCGAACAAAGCCAGCAGTACAAATGGTAGGGCGCCAATGACCATCTGCCAGGCCGTGACACGCAACAACTCTTGGCCTTTCATTTTCATCTTTTTGGCCACGATCACACTCAGCCCCCATGACAGCCCCGCCAGGGTCGCAAGAATTACGCTCAGCCGCGTACCCAGTTCAGCAGTCCATGGCTGCAGAATCATGATCAGGCCAGCCAGAGCAAAGCCACTGGCAATCCACTGCCAAGCCGTGGGACGATCTCGAAGCAATGGCCACGACATCAGCAATACCCAGAAGGGCATGGTATAGACGAGTATCGCCGTACGGCCAGCCGCCCCCGCTTCAAGCGCCCACATGCTCAAGCCAAAAAAACCCGTGGTTTGCAGCAAGCCCAACAATACGGTGGCGCGCAGGCGAATGGGCTGAAGCGGCACGCGCCGCCAAGCCATGTAAGCGAACAGCACTACGGCCCCCAACACTGTGCGCAATGCGGCAAAGTCAATCGGGGCCGCGTAAAACACCGCGATCTTCATTTGCACCCAGTTGTAGCCCCATAACAGCGAGAGCAATGCCAATCCGGCTGCAGCTTGCCAGTTCCGCGCTAGCCAATCGTTTGATCGCCCAGATCCTGAATCCATCGTTAGCTTCGCAGGTGGTAGCTCCACCGTGGCAGCGGTTTTTTCCGAGTTCATGGCTGTCCTCTCCTGATTCTCAGGACGTAGTAGGGGGGGCGACGCATGTCCTTGCCAGCATTGAACAGCGGCATACGGTTGATCTGATTGCTGACCAGATACAGCCAATCGTTACGGTCGAACGCCATGGAGTCCGGCCAGACAATGTTCCGGTCGCTGCTGAGAATGTCGTAGTCACCGCTCGGCCGGCGCATAATCACCGCGGATTGTTCAAGGGACGTGAAGTAAACATTCCCATCAGCATCCGTCAGCATGCCGTCCGTGATCGGCGCATCGCCAAGCTTCTCGACCGCAGCGCTCCGCGAGGAATCGGCAAGCTGGCGGTTCCGTAAGAATTCGGTCCGGATGCGATACAGAGAGCGCCCCGCCAAAGCCTTCCAGTACAAATACGAGCCGTCCGGCGAAAGCGCGATGCCGTCGATCCCGCCGTTCAGGGGAACTTGCCTGCGTTCAATGAAGATGGCGGTTGGCTCGGCGGCCAATGCCTGATGGCCATCGAGCACGCGCCAAGCCTCCCGGCGGCTGCGATCGTAGACCACAATCGCGCCGCGCCCGTCGGTGCCCATATCACTGATATAAATAGCGTCGGCAGCCTCGTCTATGACCAGATCGTTCAAGAAGGAGCGGTTGAGCGAAGCCACCGACTCGGGGAATACATGGCGATGCGCCTCGCGCCCCGTCCTGCTATCGAATGCCAATAGTTTGATGGCCCCTGGCGGCGCGGGTTTGAATCGAGGTCGCGCGTTATCAAGCACCCACAATAGCCCCGCTTGATCCATGCGGATACCCAAAACCGAGACCAGATCGTTCGGTTTTGTCTCGTCATAGCGAGCTCCGCTTGCTGACGGGAAAGCCGTTAATCTGCCGCCGTCCTCCAAGCGAGCCAAAGCAAATGGTGGTACCCGATCCTCCCAATTCGGGAAAGAAAGATAGATCCGTGACTCATTATCCAGCGCGATGCCGGCCGGCATCGCGGCAGTAATTTTTGCCACGACCTCCGTATGTCCAATCGGGATTGGCTCCGCCGCCCCGGCCGAGAGTACAGCCTCGGATGCAAACCAAATCGCGGCATAGACGAAACCACATGGCTTGATAAATTCCCGAAGCCTCACCATTTTCCCTGGTTCTCCATCGATACCCATGGTTCGGCGGACGGCAACGATGATCCTTGTTGCAGTAGCTCAATGGAAATACCGTTTGGGTCCTTCACGAATGCCATGTGGCCATCGCGAGGCGGGCGCAAAATAGGAACGTTGGCATGCATCAAACGTTCGCATGCCTCGTAGATATTTCCGACGCGAAAGGCCACATGTCCAAACGCGTTTCCAGGCTCGTATCGTGAGGTATCCCAATTGTGAGTCAGTTCGATCTCGGGATCACCAGGAGCTGCCGCGAAAAAATAGAGGCTGAAACGATCGCTCTCGTAGTGCCTGACACGGGTCTGCTGCAACCCGAGGGTCCGGCCATAGAAATCGAGGCTCGCCTGCAGGTCGGATACGCGAATCATGCAGTGCACGAATAGGATGGACATTCCTCGAAGCCTCCCATGACAAAACGATCCAGTGACATCGGATTCATGCCGGCACGCGCTGCCAATTCATAATGCGCCTGGGTGCTATACCCCCATCCCGCCCAGTAAGCCGAGTAGCCCGCTCGCCTGGCCTCTATAGCGTTGAACACGTTGTCGTCGAAGAAGAACAGCTGCGATTTATCGATATTCTCCTGTCCAGCTATGGTGTCCAAAGCTCCCACCTTGGCCCGCTGTTCACCAAAAATCCGATGTTGAGGAATTTCGATATTGTTTGCAGTGAATATCGCTTGCACCGATTCCGCATCTTTTGCGGTCACCACATAAAGTGGTTCACTACTCGACCGGAGAAAGCGCGTCACACCGGGATAAAAAGCATGATAGGCAAGCCATTCATTCTGAAAGGCACTCCGGGCGGCGTGTCTATATTGGGTTACTCTCGTCATGAAATCGTAGACTTGGTCCTCATCCATCGCTTCATAAACGCGGTCGAACTGCTCCTGAGTTTCAACAGGCGATTCTGTGAGCAATGCGACAGCGAAATGCCCCAAATGCTTGGAAAAATTTCGCAAATGGGAGAAGCGTGCAGCGAAGGCCTCAGGAATATTCCGAAGTCCCTCGTCTCCAAATGCCTCCAGACCAAGTTGATGGTAGCCATTCCATGTAACTAGCAGACACTCGTTCAATCCGTCGCAAAGGGTGCCGTCGAAATCAAATGCGAATACCTGTTTTCCGGCCGCAGCATGATGTCCCATGTCAGAAGGCTCCCGGTCGAGCTGGCTGATGCCGAGCGAAGCGCACGATGCTGAATGGGCCCACAGGCGGGCCATAGGTATCGCGCTTGAACAGATGATTGAACCGGCTATTCACGACATAGACGTTCTCACCCGCTGTCCGTACCGCCGTTGGAGTGTCGAACGCCCCTGAAGTCACCTTGTCGTCGACGGACGCGGACCTATAGTCCTTGGTAAAGGTAAGCTTCGCAATTCCAGGCGTTTTCGCGCCGAACCCTTCGACCATCAGTAGCATATGGGAAGTCAGAAACTGCATGCCGTCACCGCCCTCGATAGGCCGGTCGAGCGTTACATTCAAGACGGATTTGTCGCGCAGGCCTATACGAAAAATCTTGCCTTCGTTCATTTTATTGACCAACAAGTATTTCTCGTCAGGCGTGAGCTGGATTCCATTCAGATTGAATCCCTCTCCCTTGAATTGATCGTTGACGAGCCACGCTTGCGCCATCAGTTCGGGGCCTACTTTCCAGATGGTTGGGCTAAACGAATCGGTGATGTAGGCGGAACCATCGGAAGAGACGGCAATGTCGTTACAAAAATGACCGCCCCCGTTGTCCAGAGGGATTTTCTTGAGCAAGCTCCCGGTATCGACGTTGTAGACGTGCACGAACGATCTACCTGTGGTTTCCTTGGTATTTTTTGCGCTAGCCCCGGCCTCGGAATTGCATACCCATAGGCGACGGCGTTTGCTGTCGACCGCGATGCCCACCACGGAATGGATATCATCCCGCGAGCCCGGGATGAATACGCTGGACTTGCCGTTTACTACCTGCAGAACATCGCCAGCGTAGAAGCTGCCCACAAACAATTTCCCAGTTTTGCTGTCTTGGGCCATGCTTTCCGGGTAGATGTCCGCGCCCGGCAAAGAAAGAATCTCATCGGGAGCCAAGTCAGCATATACCGGCATGCAGATAGCGAAGGCCGTGGCAAACAACAAATTACGCAACATAAGCTTATTCATGTCTTTACCTCTCAATTGGGATACTTGAGCAGTGATGGCTGCTCTCACGCGCAGCCATCTCCAGTCAATCAGGCGTTCGCGCTTTGAGCACTCCTTGCCCGTTCATCGACAGCCGCGAAAACGGCTTTCGAGAACTTGCCAACTTGCCCGTAGTAGGAGCACGTGATGATGTTTCCATCCGTAATCACATCCGCTTCCACAACGTGGGCTCCAGAATTAACCATGTCGTCGACCATTCCCACATAAGCGCATGCTTTGCGGCCCTTCATCACCCCAGCCGAAATCATGATCCAAGGTCCATGACACAAGCCCGCAACCACCTTGCCGCCGTCATCCATCGCTTTGACGAAATCAAGTACGGCCCTTTCTTGTCGAACACGATCAGGCGCTTCATGCCCGCCCGTCAAAATGACGACGTCGTATCTGTCGACATCCAACTGTTCAAACGAAATATTGGGACGAGCTGTTTTATCCATCGGTAGCGGAACCCCGTATTTGCCTTTAACGGATACAGCGTTTTTAGTGGCCACGTCCACTTCATACCCCTCTTCTTTAAGTCGATAGTAGGTGTAGACAACGTCGTGATCTTGGAAGCCGGGGCCGGTGATAATGACTGCTTGGTGCATTGCCATCTCCTTAAACAATGAGTGAATCAGTTAACCGACGAGTAGTCGGCGAGGATCGAGAAGTACTGCTGGTCATCCCGGAATGGATAGATGCCGACTTGATCTGGCAGAAGTATCTGGATGTCCCGGCTCAGTGCCTGGCGAACGCCAAGTGCGACCAGGCAAACAGCGTTCTCGTAACGATGTTTGGCGAGATCAAGCCCGCTTAACACCTGGAATTGATAGCGCCCTGAACAGTCGCCCGCGCGCATCTTGGCGCCCAGGATCGAAAGGGCTGGTTCAACCGTTGGCACTTCAATGGATGAGGTTTCGCGCTCGTATTTCGCCCTTGCGCGGCCGTAATGATCACGCATCCGTACCAAATCGAGCTTATTGCGCGGTGTTTCGATCTCAATAAGATCCAGGTCATCGCCCCCGACATTTGTCGTCGAGTGGAAAACCCCACGATCAATGCAGATGTAGTTTGGGGCGGCCACCTCGATCAAGTGGTTGAGGAAATGAATTTCGGCCTTCCCGTTCAAGCAAACAAGTACGGTTTCTTTTCTGGGATGGCAGTGCAGCGATGTGGAATGGCCGGGACGAATACGGAGCTTCCAAATGTCAAAGAAGTGATCGGCGTAAATGCGATATTCATGGCCCCATGGCTTATCGATGACTTGATCCAGGTGTGCATCCCGATCCACGTGTTCAGCCTCAAACACGATTTGACCGTCACGCATTTCCCGATCGAGCATGTCGAAGTCGGCGGTTGTAACGCTTATTCGCCTTCCTGCAGTGTGTTGCAACATAAATAACTCCTCAATTAAAGGTGATAAAAAGCGCTTCGCATTCTCCGCATACCGCAACCTGGATGTTCCGGTTACGTTTTATTGATTCACTACGCCGTACACTCCAACTACATCGGGTTATGAGATTCTGAGCGTTCTTAGGGTACGCACCTCTTCGAGCCTCGATTCATTACTCTTGGCTCAGGTGGAATTTAATGATCGACCTCGACATTTAGAACCCATGAGGTAGTCATACGATATATTCCAGAACAGCTAGAAGTGGGTGACATCGCCAACCCCCAGGGCGTCACTGACGTGTAGTAAGGAGACCGAAGGTTCCTATCCATAGACACTTGGAACTGGGGAATGTAAGCCTTGTTATTCAACAACTGGGCAACGGGTCATTCCCTTCTTTGCCTATCCGCCAGAGGTGCGCCGGCCTCCAACACACAAAATTTCGGACGCGTCCGGGCCTCGCTTCTACAATTCACCCCTCACCCCTCACCCCTCACCCCTCACCCCTAACAATGCCCCTCACCCTCCAATTCGGCTACGCCACCGCCGCCGGTCCGCGCGAGCGGAACGAAGATTACGGCGGCTTCGTCGAGCCGGATGCGGGGCTGGCCGCGACCAAGGGGATGCTCGCGGTGGTGGCCGATGGCGTGTCGGGCGGAACGCACGGCCGCGAGGCGGCCGAGTCCTCGGTGCGCAACCTGCTGGCCGATTACTACGCCACGCCGGATACCTGGGAGATTCCACGCGCGCTGGGAACAGTGCTGGGCGCCATCAACCGCTGGCTGCACGGGCAGGGCGCCTCGCGCGTCGCGCCCGGCGGCATGGCGACCACGCTCACCGCGCTGGTGCTGCGCGGCTGCCGTTACCACTACGCGCACGTCGGCGACAGCCGGCTGTATCGCCTGCGCGGCGAAACGCTCGATGTGCTGACCAGCGACCACGTGTGGGAGACGCCCGGCATGTCGCATGTGCTGAAACGCGCGCTCGGCCTCGACACCCATGTGCTGCCGGATTTCGGCGAGGGCGAGCTGGCGGCAGGCGACGTCTTCCTGCTGGTGTGCGACGGCGTGTGGGAGCCGCTCGGCCAGCTCGAACTGCACCGCCTGCTGAAGCTGTACGACGCCCCGCAGCGCGCCGCCGATGCCCTGGTGGAGGCGGCCCACGCACGCGGCGGGCAGGACAACGCCAGCGCCCTGGTGGTGCGTGTCGTCGCCGTCGGCGAGGCCGAGGCGCCGCTCGTCGACGCGCACGATCTGCCGCTGCCGGGCAGGCTGCAGCCGGGTGCGCGGCTCGACGACTTCATCATCGAAGACGAACTCCACAGCAATCGCGAAACCCTGATTTACCGTGCGCGCCACGCCGACACCGGTCAGCGCTGGGCGCTCAAGACCCTGCAGCCGGTGCTGCAGGGCGATGCCGACGCCGCGTGCCGGCTGCTCGCCGAAGAGTGGTTCCTGAAGCGGGTGCACTCGCATTATTTTCCCGAGGTGCTGCCGCTGCCGGGGCGCAATTTCCTCTATCTCGCGGTGCGCTATTTCGACGGCGCTACGCTGCAGGACAAGCTCGACGCCGGCCAGCACTTCACGCCGGTCGAGGCGGTCACGCTCGGCATCCGTATGCTGAAGGGAATTGCCGCGCTGCACCGGCTCGACATCGTCCATCGCGACCTCAAGCCCGCCAACCTACACCTCGACGCCGAAGGCAAGCTGCGCATCCTCGATCTGGGCGTGGCGCGCTGCCCTACGCTCGACGCGCGCGAGGACCATGCCCAGCCCGGCACCCCCAGCTTCATGGCACCCGAATTGTTCGGCGGCGCCGAGGCCAATGTGCAAACCGACCTGTACGCGATCGGCGCCACCCTGTACCACCTGCTCACGCGCAAATACCCGTATGGTGAAATCGAGCCGTTCCAGCATCCTAAATTCGGCGAGCCGGTGCCGCCCGCGCGCACCCGCCCCGACCTGCCGCCCTGGCTGGAAAACGTCATTCTGAAAGCCGTCGCGCGCGATCCCGCGCAGCGCTTCGAGACCGCAGAGGAAATGCTGCTCGCGCTCGAACGCGGCGAAGCCAGCCCGCTGCTGCGCCGCCGCGCGCCGCTGATCGAGCGTTCGCCGGCCGGCGCCTGGCCGCTCGTCGCGGCCGTCTCGATTGCGCTGAATCTGATGTTGCTGTTTCTGCTGCTGGCAAGCTGACTGCCCGAACCGGGGCAGCCACCAATGGCGGCATTCGCTGGGGCAGGGACTGGGTCAATGTCTCCATCGTCTGTGCCGGTGAATACGTCGGACTGGAAGAGATCGACGACGGCATCTGGAATGGCTACTTCGGGCCGCTCAAACTGGGACGACTACACGAGCGGCACATGTGAATCGAGGATGAATATGGCAGACTAAAACGCAAATAGGGTGTCACCCATGTCCCCAGACTCTTTTGTTGCCTATCTCCCCGACCGCTCAGTTCAACTCTCGGTCCATTGATTCTGCATACGATTTGCTGTGTGGTGGTCGGCAAGAACGACGTGGCCACCCAGAATGCCTAACCTTGGGCGTCTATCTATTTCAGAGGGAATCGAGAATGAAGTCTCAATCCAAGTCCTCCACAAAGCTGCCGATTTATCACTTTGAGCGGCAACAGGACTGGTCTACTTGGCTAAATGAAAATCACACCACATCACCCGGCGTGTGGTTGCAACTCGCAAAAAAGGGCGCCGATACACCGTCAGTTTCATACGAGGAAGCCATCGAAATTGCGCTTTGCTTTGGATGGATAGATGGACAAAAGAAAACCCACAGCGAGCAATTCTGGCTCCAGAAATATACTCGGCGCTCGGACAAAAGCGTTTGGTCGAAGATCAATAAGGACAAGGCGCTTGCTCTAATCAAAACGGGAAACATGAAGCCATCCGGACTCAAAGAGATTGAGCGTGCGAAGATTGACGGGCGCTGGGACGCTGCGTATGACTCGGCCAGCAAGGCAACTGTACCAAGTGATTTTCAGTCCGCGCTGGACAGTAATGCGCGAGCAAAAGACTTCTTCGGAACGCTCGACAGTCGGAATCGGTACGCTGTTCTGTTCAGGATTCAAACCGCCAAAAGGGCAGAAACGCGCGCCAAGAAAATTTCACAGTTTGTGCTAATGCTGGAACGACACGAGAAGGTGTATCCGTGACCAATTCATGCACTCCTGCTAGAAAAACGCCCAACCCGGCAGTCAAGCGGGACTGCGCAAAGGCGCGCAGCCCTTACTTTTACGTTATGGCTAAAACATAGCAAGATTCGGGTCGCGAATGAGCGCTGAAACCTCCATATTCCATTCGTACTGGAACACGTTCTTGTCAGTACGAAAACAACCTAGGAGGTTTCGCAAAATGTCTGCACTATCCAACAAGGTCGCCATTATCACCGGTGCAAGTTCCGGGATCGGTTATGCAACCGCAAAGCTATTCGCCCGGGAAGGCGCCAAGGTCGTCGTCGCCGCGCGGCGCCAACCGGAACTCGACGCACTCGTTGAGGAAATCACCCAAGCGGGAGGCCATGCCATTGCTCTTGCGGGCGACGTCAAGGACGAAAGCTTCGCGAAAGACCTGGTTGATCTGGCTAAGGCTCGGTTCGGCGGTCTCGACGTGGCGTTCAACAACGCTGGCACGATCGGTGAGATGGGGGCCACGCCTGATGTGTCGCTTTCGGCGTGGGAGGACACGATCCGGACGAATCTGACGAGCGCCTTCCTTGGAGCAAAGTATCAAATTCCCGCGATGCTCGACCAGAGCGGCGGGTCTCTGATCTTCACCTCGACATTCGTCGGTTACACGGCGGGCTTTCCGGGAACGGCAGCCTATGCCGCAAGCAAAGCCGGGCTCATTGGCCTCACGCAGACGCTTGCGTCTGAGTTTGGCGCCAAGGGTATCCGGGTGAATGCCCTTTTGCCTGGCGGAACGGACACCCCCATGGGCCGGATATTTGCCAATACACCGGAAGCTTTGGCGTTCGTCCAAGGGCTTCACGCCCTGAAACGCATCGCATTCCCGGACGAGATCGCGAAATCGGCCCTCTACCTCGCGTCCGATGCATCGAGCTTTACCACCGGATCGGCGCTCCTTGCCGACGGTGGGGTCTCCATCAATCGGACCTGAATATGCGCAGCCGAACTGTCCATGGAAAATCCGAATGTCAGATTACGACCGCATAGCCGAAGCAATTTCTTTCATTGTCAGCCGGGTGGATAGCCAGCCCACCTTGCAGGAAATTGCGGGGCATTTACACCTGAGCCCCTTCCACTTCCAACGCCTGTTCAGTCGCTGGGCCGGCGTCACTCCCAAAAGATTCTTGCAAGTGCTGACGTTGGAACGCGCCAAACAATTGCTGAGCGAATCGAAGCCACTGCTTGAAGTTTCGGACGCCCTGGGTTTGAGTAGCGGTTCGCGTTTGTATGACCACTTCGTTCATCTGGAAGCGGTTACGCCCGGTGAATATAAGACGGGTGGCGCGGGTTTAACGATTGAATATGCCGTACACGACACCCCTTTTGGAAAAGCATTTATTGCCACCACGCCCAGAGGGATCTGTAGTTTTGCGTTTCTGGACAGCATGGAAATCGATGCGTATCTGGCCGGCCTGCATAAAGCGTGGCCACATGCGGCAGTGCATGAAAATCGCCAACGAACGCTTGCGGTTATCAGGGCCATGTTCCACGGAGAAAAGAAATCGGACCGCCCCGTGTCTTTGCATGTTTCCGGAACGAACTTTCAGATCAGTGTGTGGAAAGCATTGTTACAGATACCCCAGGCAAGGGTGGCGAGCTATTCCCAAGTGGCAACCGCAATCGGCCATCCAAACTCTGCGAGAGCGGTTGGGCTGGCGGTAGGGGCGAACCCTGTCGCGTTCCTGATACCCTGTCACCGCGTCATTCAGCAAAGCGGTAGGCTCGGCGGGTATCACTGGGGCGAAACCCGGAAACAGGCAATTCATGTATGGGAATCGGCAAGGTATGAGCAACCTCAGCCATAAGGTTGCGTTCGAGCGGGACGGTCAAAAGCGCCGCCTGCTCCCTCTTGTGGGCCAACCGCTCTGAATCCTTCATGGAATGCGACGGTGCCCTGCGGTGTATGTCCATCGAAAGACAGAGCAAGGAACACTTCTTGAGGCACGCCCTCATGGACAAGTCCCGGCATGGGCCTGAACCCGAATCTCCGGTAATAATCCGGATACCCCACGAGACAGCAGCCTTGAGCATTCAAGGCTTTCAGTCGTGACAGTCCTTCCTGTATCAGGGCTTTGCCAATGCCCTTCCGCTGGTACTCGGGCAACACCGAAACGGGCCCGAGTCCGTACCAGTGCGGGGTGCCGTCCGAGAGGGTCACGGGGGAGAATGCAATATGCCCGGCCACACGGCCATCCATTTCTGCGACCAGCGATAAGGTCAGCGCTTTCGCGGCACGTAGCGCCTCGATGATGAATTGCTCGGTGTGGTTGCTGATCTCCAAGGTTTTGAACGCTGCGACGGTCACCTCGGTGATGGTGCTGACGTCGGCGTCCGTCTCGTTTCTGATCACGAGCGCAGGGGTCATGGAGGGCTAGGCCAGAGGCCTTTGTTCGCTGCCAAACCGAGGTTCGGAAACCACTGGGCGCCTCAAACCCCGTGCGTCCTGAACCACTCGCCCATCCGCTTCCAGCCGTCCTCCGCTTCCTGCTTGCGGTAACTGGGACGGTAGTCGGCTTGGAATGCGTGCGGCGCGTCGGGATAGACGTGGAGGGTCGATGCCTTGCTGGCGGGATTGGCGGATTGCGCCAGGGCTGTCTTCATTCTCCACCGTGTCCGGCGGAATGCCCGGGTCCTGGCCGCCGTAGAGACCGAGGATCGGCCCGTTCAGCTTGCCGGCCACATCCAGCGGATGCTTGGGCGTCAATCCGCTCGTCGCGCTGGTCAGGCGTCCATACCAGGCCACGCCGGCCTTCACGCCGGGATAGTGGGCGGCATACAGCCAGACGATGCGTCCGCCCCAGCAGAAGCCGGTGATGCCCAGCCGCGCGGTGTCGCCGCCGTGGGCCTTGGACCAGGCCACGCAGGCATCGAGGTCGGCCATGACCTGCGCGTCCGGCACCGTGTTCACCACCTTGGCGATGAGTTCCTGGATGTCGGTGTACTGGCGCGGGTCGCCCTGGCGCGCATACAGTTCGGGGGCGATGGCCTGGTAGCCCAGCTTGGCCAGGCGCCGGCAGACGTCCTTGATGTATTCGTGCACGCCGAAGATTTCCTGCACCACCAGAATGACCGGGAAGGTGCTGCCCTGCGCCGGCTGGGCCCGGTAGGCGGGCATGTTGCCGTCGGGGGTGGGGACCTGGATTTCCCCGGCCGTGAGGCCTGCGCTGTCGGTGGTGATGGCGGTCTGCCCCCTTACCGGCTGCACGGCCAGGGCAAAGCCCGCGCCCAGGGCGGTGACCAGGAAGCCGCGCCGGCTCAGGGGCTGAGGTGGGGGAACCAGGCTGGCGAGCTCTGCGGTCAGCGCGTCGGTGTCGTTCATGGAGGTCTCCTCGTCGTCTGGGTGGGATGGCGGTTTGGGATCAGCAGGTGCCCGTCCCCTATGTATATATGGCGCTGGCAACTTCCTCAATGCCGTGCAATTTTGACACGAAGCGCCCAGGGATCATGTTGGCTTCATACATGGCAGGGGAAAAAGATTCGTGTAATCAGGGGAACACGCCAGGTATCGCAAATGCCCGTTTGTTTTTGCCGGGCATTTGCCTACAAAACAATAAAGCGACATCGACCCGGACTGGGAGGAGGCAGTCCCTACCTGGAGGAAAGATCATGAAAAACGTTCATATTGACTATCAGGGCACCGCCCCTGATTTCGAACGCGCGAGCGAAATGGCCAAAGACATTGCGTCGGAGCGCGACATGCAGCAGCCCACCATCATGTCCTGGCATCAGCACAGCAACCAGCACATGTCCCCCTACTACGACGGCGCCAACCCGGATTCCTGGTGCGAAAAATACGGCGAAGGCAACGGCGGCCAGTTGGAAGTCAGCGTGGGGGATGAATACGATTTCGTCATGATGGATGCGCAGGGCTACGAAACCCTGGGCGAAATGCCCCTGCGCAATCTGTCGGACGCGTCAGGCAACCCCTACCTGTGCTTGACCCCCATCCTGGGGCGGCAGTCGAAGATCCCCACCCCGGAGGCATGCACCTATCTGGACGGCTGGCTGGCCGATCAGCTTTGAGCCCATCGGCCCGGGGGCGGGCCTCGCCGCGTCGCGACCACCACCCCATCGGCCCGGGGGCGGGCCGCCTACAAATCCTGTAGGAGCGGCGCCCTCGCCGCGATTGTCGCACCGTCGCGACCACCACATCATCGGCCCGAGGGCGGGCCTCCTACGGGCGCGAGCGTCTAGCGCAATACGTCGGCCCATTCCTCGATCGGAACCGGCTTGCCGAACAGGTAGCCCTGGTAGGCGTTGCATCCGTTCTCGAACAGGAAGTCGCGCTGCGACTGGGTTTCCACCCCTTCGGCGATGACCTGCAGGCCGAGCGACTGGCTCATGGCGAGGATGGCGCGCACGATGGCCGCGTCGTTGGGGTCGCCCGGGATGTCGCGGACGAAGGACTGGTCGATCTTGATCTGGTCCAGCGGCAGGCGCTTCAGGTAGGACAGCGAGGAATAGCCGGTGCCGAAGTCGTCCAGCGAGAAGCCCACGCCCAGCCGGTCCAGTTCCTTCATCCGGCTGATGACCGTCTCGATGTTGTCGAGCACGACGCTCTCGGTCAGCTCCAGTTTCAGGCGGGTCGGATCGGCGCCGCTGGCGAGCAGGCCGTGGCGCACCTGCTCGATGAAGTCCGGCTGGTGGAATTGCCGGGCGCTGACATTGACCGACAGCTGCAGGTCGCGCGTGCGCGGATCGCGTTCCCACGCCTTGAGCTGGGCGCACGCCGTATCGAGCACCCATTGTCCGATGGGCAGGATCAGGCCCGACTCCTCGGCCAGCGGAATGAACTGCGCCGGGGCCACCAGCCCCTGGTCGGGGGGCAGCCAGCGGATCAGGGCTTCCGCACCGATCAGGCGGCCTTCCTGGTCGACCTGGGGCTGGTAGTACAGGCAGAACTCGTCTTTCTCCAGCCCGCGCCGCAAGGCCCTTTCCAGGGCAGTGCGGGATTCGATGGCCGACTGCATCGCGGGGCTGAAGAAACGCACGATATTGCGCCCCGCATCCTTGGCCTGATAGAGGGCCACTTCAGCTTGCTTGAGCAGGATTTCGGGCGAATCGTCTTGGCCGCGGAACAGCGTCAGGCCGATGCTGGTCGTGCTGAAGTGCTCGGCCTCGCTGCCGCCCAGGGCATACGGCAGGTTGAGCGCGAAGCGGATATTCTCGGCCATGGCTTCCGCCTGCGCCGCCGCCTGGCGTTCCGATTGCCCCAGGCCTTCCAGCACGACCACGTATTCGTCGCCGCCCGGGCGGGACACGGTGTCCGCGTGACGCAGGCTGCCGGTGAGCCGCTTCGCGGCCTCGACCAGCAGGCGATCGCCGGCGTCATGGCCCTGGGTTTCGTTGAGGCTCTTGAAATGGTCCAGATCCAGGATCATCAGGGCGCCGAATTCGCGGCTGCGGTTGCTGGCGGTCAGCGCGTGCCCCAGGCGGTCCATCAGCAGGCGCCGGTTGGGCAGCTGGGTCAGCGGGTCGTAGTAGGCCAGATGGTGGATCTCTTCCTCGGACCGCCGGTGGCCGGTGATGTCCTCGACGATGGCAATTCCGCCCTCGCTTTGGCCGTCGGCATCCTGCAGCGGGGTGCAGGACATGGCGATCCAGATCTGGGCGCCGCTCAGGGTCGAGACGTATTCGCCCTTGTAGGCGCCCCCGTGCCCCGCGATGGCCGCGTGCAGTGCGGGGAGGACGCGCTGGTCGTTGAGGGTCTTCATGTCCAGGCCGACGAGCCGCTCCATCGGGGCCTGGAGGATGTGCGCCAGGCGATCGTTGCAATACGTGATGACGAGATCGTTGTCGAAATGCACGATGCCGGTGGGCGAGTGCTGGAGGATGAGACGGTAGCGTTCCTCGCTGGCCTGCAGGGTCGCTTTGGCCGCAGTCTTTTCCAGTCCCAGGCGAATTGCCACATCGAGGCTTTCATGCAGGCGGCGTGCGCTGACCAGCACCGCCGCCAGAAAAACGATCGACATGGCGCCGAACGCCCAGTGCAGCGGCGAACTCGCCTGCAGCAGAATGACCGCGGACAGGGGCAGGCCGATCGTCAGGGCATACACCCGGAACGCCGCGGGCACCGGCGCCAGGACCGGGACCGCGCCGGCCACCATGCCGGATAGCACGAGTCCGGTGAACAGACGCGCTTCATCGGGCGCATCCCACATGAAGAGAATGCTTCCCGCCGCCCATGCGGTGGCGGCCAGGGCCGTGGTGCCGATATAGCGGTGCCGCCAGGCCCTTGCGGTGGCCGCCAGCCTGTCCGCCAGAAAGCGGCGCACCAGCAGATGGCGTCCCGCAGTGATGGCGAAGATGAGGCACCACCAGGCGAATGCGACGCCGGCCGGAGCATGCAGCGTGGTCACGACATAAGCCAGGAGCGAAGCGTTGACGACATTGACCAGCTGCGCGACCCCCGCATTGCGATACAGCAAGGTGGTTTTCTGGTGTTGCGCTTCGGCCTCGATATCTGCGGGGAGGTAAGAGGGCATGCGCCCGATTCTAGAGGAAATTCCATCCGGCCCGTCACGATCGGTGGCGGCAATTGTGCGAACTGTTGTGTTCTCACTAAAAGCGCCCTGAACAGGCCGTCATTGCGAGGAGCGTAGCGACGCGGCATACGATTCCACTACGTGCTGAAGAAGCACGTGTGGAATCGTATGCCGCGCTTCGCTCGCAATGACGTGTTCGGCGTTTCGCTAACGAGGAAGGCGGCAGGTTTTTCCTGCGGCGTGTGCGGTTCCGCGCTGGCGCACAGGCGTGGTGCGGCGCGCCCTTTCGCGAGGCATGTCGGCCCCCGGATTGTCGCCGCACGTTGCGTGCAGTCGCCGCTTCGCGGGCTGTCATGCGGTTGGCATGCTCTCTGCTTTAGGGTGTGTGCCTCCTGCGCAAAGTTGTGCAGGCGGGCAGGACAACGGTGTCTTTTGGTGCGTACGCGCCAGGACACCGTTTTTTTATTTTCAGCCGCACCCGGGGAGAACGTGATCCACGAAATTGCACCCTTCGTCATCGTCGGCGCGGGACCGGTCGGCGTGCGCATGGCGGTCGAGCTGCGCCGTGCGCTGCCCGGCGCTGCGATCGTGATGTACGGCGACGAGCCCTGGCAGCCCTACAACCGCGTGCGGCTGTCGTCGCTGCTCGCGGGCGACGCCGACTGGGCCGATTTCACCGCGGGGCTGGCGGTGCCCGACGGCGTCGAGACGCGCTTCGGATGCCGTGTCGGCGCGATCGATCCGGTCTCGCACCAGGTCGTCGACGCGACCGGCGCGGTGCAGTCCTACGCCGCGCTGGTGCTGGCCACCGGCTCGCGCGCGCACGTGCCGGAAATTCCCGGCGTCGACCTCGCGGGCGTGTTCACCTTCCGCGGTCTGGCCGATGCCCAGGCCCTGCAGGCGCGATTGGCGCGCTGCCGCCGGGTGGCGGTGGTCGGCGGCGGGCTGCTGGGCCTGGAGACGGCGCGCGCGCTGCACCGCTACCGCACCGAAGTGGTGGTGGTCGAACACCATCCGCGCCTGATGCCGAACCAGCTCGACGACGCAGCTTCAGAGCGGATGCGCGAACGCGTCGCGGCGAGCGGGATCGAGATGGTGCTCGACGATGGGCCGATGGCCATCCTCGGCGACGGCCGCGTGAACGGCGTGCGGCTGCGCAGCGGGCGGGTGGTGGACTGCGACACCGTGGTGCTGGCGACCGGGATCCGTCCCCACATCGAACTTGCGCGCGACGCCGGACTGACATTCCAGCGCGGCATCGTGGTCGACGACGCGCTGCGTACCAGCGCGCCGGACGTGTACGCGGTGGGCGAGTGCGCGCAGCACCGCGGCCTGGTGTACGGCCTGGCGGCGCCGGGCTTCGAGCAGGCCGCGGTGGCGGCGCGTGCGATCGCGGGGGAGCCGGTGCAGTACGCCGGCTCGCTCTCGGCAACCCGGCTCAAGGTGGCGAACTGGCCGGTGTTCAGCATGGGCGAGGTCGGCGCGTGGGAACTGCCCGATCTGGCGCGCGCCCACCTGCATGCGAACGACGGCGTCTATCGCAAGCTGGTGGTGCGGCGCGGGCGGCTGGTCGGCGCGCTGGCGCTGGGCGAATGGGACGCGCTGGCGCGGGTGCAGGAAGCGGTGCAGCAGCAGCGCCGCATCTGGCCGTGGCAGCTGGCACGCTTCGTTCGCAGCGGCGAGCCGTGGGGCGCGGAAGCGCGGGCGGTCGCCGCGTGGCCGGCCGAGGCCACCGTGTGCAACTGCACCGGGGTGACGCGCGGCCAGCTGTCCATCGCAATCACGGGCGGCTGCGCCAGCGTCGCCGCGCTCACCGCGCATACCGGCGCCTGCGGCGTGTGCGGCAGTTGCCGCCCGCTGCTCGAAAGCCTGCTCGGCGCCAGCGGCCCGCGCGAGCCGATGCCGCTGGCGCAGCGTCTGGGGTGGCTGGCGGCCTGCGCGCTGGTGCTGGCGCTGCTGTTCGTCCTGCCCGCCAACCTGCCGTATGGCTCGACCGCGGACTTTGCCTGGCACTGGGACCAGCTGTGGCGCGACGGCGTCATCAAGCAGGCGAGCGGCTATACGCTGCTGGCGCTGTCCGCGCTGCTGGCGCTGATCGGCCTGCGCAAGCGCTGGAAGAAACTCAACCTGCTCGCCTTCGTCCACTGGCGCTGGCTGCACGTGCTGGCCGGCGGGCTCGCGCTTGCCACGCTGTGGGCGCACAGCGGCGGTCGCATCGGCGACGGGCTCAACCAGTGGCTCGCGCTGGCGATGCTCGGCGCGTCGCTCACCGGGGTCGGACTGGCGCTGTTTCTCGCGCGCGAACACCTGCTCGAACTGGCGCGCGCGACGGCGCTGCGGCCGCTGCTGCAATGGCTGCACGCGCTGCTGCTGTGGCCGCTGCCGGTGCTGCTCGGCTTCCACATCTTCAAGGTGTATTACTACTGATGAAGCGGCTCGCCCACTATCGCGCGTGGCTGCTGTGGCTCGCGGCGAGCGGCCTGCTCGCCGCCTGGCTCGCCTACGCGGTGCAGACCCCGGATCGCCAGCAAGCCTTCATGCCCGGCAAGGTGACGCACGCGCATCACCAGATCGAACTCAAGTGCGCAGCCTGCCACGCCGAACCGTTCAAGGGCAGCGCCGGCATCCAGGACGCCTGCCTGTCGTGCCACGCCAAGGAACTGAAGGCGATGGACGATTCGCATCCGGTCAGCAAATTCACCGACCCCAGGAACGCCGACACGCTGGCCAAGCTCGACGCTCGCCAGTGCGTGAGCTGCCACACCGAGCACAAGGCCGAGATCACGCGCCCGGTCGGCGTCACCCTGCCGGACGACTTCTGCGTGCGCTGCCACAGCGACATCGAAAAGGAACGCCCCAGCCACAAGGGCATGGCGTTCACCAGTTGCGCCACCGGCGGCTGCCACAACTTCCACGACAACCGTGCGCTGTACGAGGACTTCCTGATCCGCCACGGCCAGGGCGGCAAGCTCAAGGACGACCCGAAACTGCCCGAGCGCCACCTGCGCGACTTCATGGTTTACATGGAATACCTCGACGGCGAGCCGATCACGGCAAGCGACATGGACGGCCGCGCCGAACTGAGCCCGGTGCCCAAGCTGGTCGCGGAATGGGAACACACCGCCCACGCGCAGGCCGGGGTGAACTGCTCGGGCTGCCATCAGGCCAAGGATGAGTCCGACACGCTGGCCTGGATCAAGCAACCCGACCACACCGTCTGCACCCGCTGCCACAAGGAAGAAGTCGAGGGCTTCCTCACCGGCCTGCACGGCATGCGCCTGAAGCAGGGCATGACCCCGATGCAGCCGGGCATGGCCGAGCAGCCGATGAAGCCGTCGGCCGGGCACGCCAAGCTCACCTGCATGAGCTGCCACGGCGCGCACCGCTTCGACACCCGCAAGGCCGCGGTCGAGGCCTGCCTCACCTGTCACGACGACGGCCACACGCGCGCCTACAAGGCGTCGCCGCACTTCACCCTGTGGCACGAGGAAATCAGCGGACGTGGCGCCAAGGGCAGCGGCGTGTCGTGCGCCACCTGCCATCTGCCGCGCGTCGAATTCACCACGCCGGAAGACGAGACCCGCGTGCTGGTGCAGCACAACCAGAACGACAACCTGCGCCCCAACGAAAAGATGGTCAGGAGCGTGTGCATGAACTGCCACGGCCTGCAATTCAGCCTCGACGCGCTGGCCGACGGCAAGCTCGTCGCGCGCAACTTCAAGGGCATGCCAGCCCAGCAGATCGAAAGCATCCGCATGGCGCTCGAAGCCGAGCGCCGCGGCCAGGCCCGCAAGGCCGCGGGCGAAGCGGATGAAGCCGAAGAATGAGCCCGCAAGCGGGCAAGGAATCCCCCGCACCGCGGGTTTTTGTGTGTTGTAGGTATTTGAAAAAGGAGAAAGTCATGCGGAAGTTTCATGTTGTTTCCTCCCTCGTCGCCCTCGGTGTGGCCGCCGCGTTCGCCACGCCCGCCCATGCGGCCGACTGGGACCACAAGGATATTGCCGATGCGCTGCACAGCGTGATGGAGGCGGATCGCATCGTCTACACCAAGCTGATCGTCAACCGCCTGCAGAACCAGGACAAGGTGATCAAGGCGAGCGAGCACTGGAAGGACGACAAGGCGCTGGTGCTGCCGGCGCAGATGTTCCGCTACGGCGCCGAGCACGTCGCCGAGAAGGGCGCCAAGTTCAGCTACTCGCTGCTGTCGCTGTGGCCGGTGAACAAGCAGAACAACGCCAAGACGCCGGTCGAGAAAGCGGGCCTCGAAGCGGTGCTGAAGGGCGACCCCTACTACACCACCGAAACGCTCGGCGGCAAGAAGTACTACACCGCGATCTATCCCGACAAGGCCGTGGCCAAGGCCTGCATCAGCTGCCACAACGACCACAAGGACAGCCCGCGCAAGGACTTCAAGATGGGCGACGTGATGGGCGGCGTGGTCCTGCGCCTGCCGATGAACTGAGCCCGGCCATGATGCGCAGCCTGTTTCTCCTGTTCGCCTGCGCGCTCGGCGCGGACGCGGCGCTGGCCGACGCCCCGCCCGCGGGCAAGCGCATCGTCGACCAGGTCTGCTCCGCCTGCCACGCCAACGACCTGTCCGAAGCCCCCCAGCTAAAGCAGCCCGCGATGTGGACGGCACGTCTCGCCAAGGGCCGCGACGCGCTCGTTCACAGCGCGCTCAACGGCTTTACCGGCCCCACCGGCGAAGAAATGCCGCCGCGCGGCGGTCGCCCCGAATTGACCGACGCCGAAATCCAGGCGGCGGTCGACTTCATCATTTCAACCGTTTCAACCCCCACCACCACGAGGAATACACCATGACCCCCCAGCAAATCTCCCTCATCCAGGCCTCCTGGGCATCCGTCGTCCCCATCCAGGACACCGCCGCCGGCCTGTTCTATCAACGCCTGTTCGCGCTCGACCCGGAGGTCAAGCCCATGTTCAAGGGCGACCTGCAGTCGCAGGGCAAGAAGCTCATGCAGGCGCTCGGCTTCATCGTCAACAGCCTCACCCGGCTTGAAGAGCTGGTCCCGGTGGCGCAGGACATGGCGCGCCGCCACGTCGGCTACGGCGTCCAGGCCGCGCACTACGACACCGTCGGCACCGCGCTGCTGTGGACGCTGGAACAAGGCCTGGGCCCGGCCTTCACCGACGAGGTGAAAACCGCCTGGGCGACGGCCTACGGCACCCTCGCGGGCGTGATGAAGGAGGCTGCCTACGCGCCGGCCTGAGCGTTGGTTGAGAGTGTTGCGCGCGTCGCCGCTGCGGGTTGCCTGCAGCGGCGATTGTTCTTGGACTGCAACCGGTCTGGAGCGACCGGTTGGGCGACAGCTATTAGGGTTCGCCCTGTGTTCCTAAAGCGGACGCCGCTCGATGGAGGATTCGGTACCGAGTTGCCCGCCTCCAGACTATGACCAACCAAACTCATGTATCTGTTGGGCGCGACCGCGCTTCTGCGTGGTGACGTGTTCATTGCCAAAAGCATCGACAAAGGCTCCCATGATGCGCAATTGCTGTAACCGCGGTGCCTTTCGACCATACAGCGCCTTTGCTTTATTCCCGTGTTCCCATCGATTGTTGAGTATCTCGGCGGCTGCATCTTGAGGCGTTGTCCATTCGCCAGCACAAGCGGGGCAGAAGCCCTTACCAACCTCCGCCAGCCAAGCCTTGGCGGAGGAAGCGCGGAGCGAAAGCTCGACATGAGTGCTGGGCATATTGCCATGAACCATGAAGGTGGCGAGTGGCTCCGATATCAGTTGGAGCAGTTGGCCATTTGCGAGAAGACCTTCCTCTGGTGAGACAAAGTAGCGCCCGCGATAGCCGCTCTCGGAGTTAAAGAACAGATCAAAAAGATCGCGATCGATCGATACGCAGCAAACGATGCGCATGAACCCGGCCGCTTCGTCGCACGCATCTGGATGCGTGCACTGAATGCGCATACCGCCTGCTACAGCCTGAGCAATTTCGGCGAACGGGGGTGCGGCCTCAAGCCGAGCGCGGCGGGCCTTGTCTTGAATCGGTGAGTAGTCCCACAGCTTCATTCGATGCCTAACGCCGCTGCTCAGCTGCGCCGATTTTCCGCGTCAGTTGGGGCGGCTTGTTCGGCAATACTTGGCCAAGGCGTAAAGTGCGGAACCATGTATTGCCCATGGATAGATCTTGTGTCTGGGTCGTTGGTGTGTGCCAGTTTCCCGGACTTTTTATCGTGAACAAACCGACTATATACCTTGCCGTCATTGGCTAGCACTTCGAGTGCGCCATGTCGGATTCTCCAGGTATATTCGTTGCTGTTTCTTCCCTCGCCAACTTCACCGCCTACTAGAAATGTCACAACTTTCGCCTGTCCGTGCGTGGGGTTGAAAACGAAAACGAATCTGCGACCGTTCAGTAGCAGTTTGAGTGTTCGACCCTTTACTAGCCATCGCAGAGGGCCGCCTAACCACGCAAAGACTCCAAGCACTACCACTACTCCGACTCCGCCCACAATGTTGGTTGCGATAGAGCCGGTAGCTGTCCCCGGGTTAAACAGTTCTGCGATGTATGTCATTTTATTATGTTGCCGAACGCAATTTAGACAGCAGCAACTTTAGTCTGGGCTGCCGTTCACCGCTACCCCCGCATCTGCCCGCCGCTGTTCGTGGCACCCTCTGAAGCGGGGGTTTTTGTCGGAAGTGAATGGGGTGGTTGAAGGTTGCAGGTTCAAATGACGATCATCAAAGGGGTCACATCAAAGGGGTCAGCATCGGAATTGTTTTTTTGTCGGTAAGGATGGGCTACGGGTTCGACAAATCAAATGATACTGACCCCTTTAGTCCCTTCTTTAGTCCATTTAGTCAGGAAAGACGCTATGAACGCGTGGAATCTTGATTCGAGATCAGACGCTGGAAAACGCCTAATACTACGCATGAGTCGAGCGCGTCAGGGCGTTGCTCTCCTTACAAGAGCTAGAAGCCTGGAATTCGGTCACTTCTTCAAAGTTACTGAGAATCGACTTACCCATACGACGAAAAGGCCGACAAGAAACAAGACAATGCCAGGAGAACCATTTGCAAGGGTGGATTCTGCGTTTCCCACTTTGGCCGTCCAGTTAATTGAGCCTGTGACGCCAGCGAAGAAGAGAACCATCCCCCCAATGATGCATACCAAACCGAGAACCAGCCCCACTATTGAATAGATAAACTGATATCTGGCAACAATCAGAAATCGAGGATCCGGCTCCGCTGGAGGCTCAGGAACGGGCCTGTTCTCAGCCTTAGATGGTTGGGCCTTAGGTTGTTCGATGGGCTTGCCCGGGCCAAAGTAAATCCTATCGCCATTTTCATCCCAAAAAACTTTCACGAGTCTCTCCTTGTGTTCCTAACGGGAAAATTCAGCGGATGGCAGAAAGCGTTTCACCGCTGGGTTTCTAATTTAGGTGTTTAAAGGACTGATGATTAAGGATTATGCGCCTCCTAAAGCGCCGCTGACCGGCAAAAGGGGTCAGCATCATTTGATTCGGCGAGCCCGCAGCCAATCGAAAGGCGCTCGTCGCCTTCGGCCGATGACCGAACGTGAGGCCAGCCTCCTGACTGGCAGCAAACCGTCGTCGGAGGCCGCTAACGGCCAGAGGGCAGTGAAATAATTTCCGACCGGTAATCGATTGAGCTGGTAGACGGGTCTTCCCTATGAACATTACCGATCGGTAATAGGCTGCGAGCGCCATCAGCGCACGCCTTGGACTTCATTATTTATTTTCAGCAGGCATGTCGATTCCGGCGGGGCCGGCTCGTCGTGAAGACAGCAGCCCGGAATCCATTGGCGGTTGCATCGTTTATATACATACAGGAGGCGCTCATGCGTTACATGATCATCGTCAAGGCCACCGCGGAAACCGAGGCCGAAACCATCCCGGTTACGGCCGATCCGGCGTTGCTGGCCGAAATGGCCGACTACCATGAGCAGTTGATGAAAGCCGGCGTGCTGCTCGACGGCGCGGGCCTCAAGCCCAGCTCGCAGGGCTGGCGCATCCGCTACGACGGCGATGCGCGCAGCGTGATCGACGGCCCGTTCGCCGAAACGAAGGAGTTGATCGCCGGCTACACCCTGATCCAGGTGCAGTCGCGCGCGGAGGCGATGGAATGGGCGCGGCGCTTCCCCAACCCGGCCGGGCGCGGCAAGCCGGCGGAAATCGAGGTGCGGCCGCTGTACGAACTGGATGATTTCGGGCCGTCGCCGGAGGTCGAGAGACTGAAGCAGACGACGCTGAACGGTGGGAATGCCGCCTGAACCAGGATCACAAAAGGAGAGACACCATGAACAACCCCGTTATCTGGTTTGAAATTTATGTGGGAGACATGCCGCGTGCGCGCGCCTTCTACGAACGCATGCTGGGCGTCACGCTGGAAAGCCTGAAGAATCCGGACAGTCTGGGGGAACTGGAAATGTGGGCCTTTCCCATGGAAAAGGACCGCGTGGGGGCTGGCGGCGCGCTGGTGAAGATGGACGGCGTGCGTCCGGGCGGCGGCGGCACGCTGGTGTATTTCGCCTGCGCAGATTGCGCGGTCGAGGCGCAGCGCGCCGTCGAAGCCGGCGGGACGCTCTTCAAGGCGAAAATGCCCATCGGCGAATACGGCCACATCGCGCTCGTCCACGACACCGAGGGCAATCTCGTCGGCCTGCATTCGATGCAATAAGCCAAGCCATGTGGTGGAAATCCCTGCCAAACCCCAAAGAGGATGTTGCAATGAAATACTTGTTGATGATCGTCGAACCGCGCGGCCAGCGCGACACCCGCAGCGAGGATGAGGGCCGCGCGCTCTACGCCGAGATGGTCGAATTCGGCCAGGGGCTCGCCGCGCGCGGACAACTTGTCGCCAGCGAATCGCTACGGCCCGACAGCCGCGGCGTGCGGGTGCAGCGTCGCGGCGAGCAGGCCAGCCTGGTCGACGGCCCCTTCGCCGAGGCGCGCGAAATGGTCGGCGGCTTCTTCCTGATCGAGTGCGATAGCCGCGACGAAGCCGTGCGGATCGCAGAGGCCTGTCCCGCCGCGCGCTTCGCCACCGTAGAGGTGCGCGAGTGCGCGCCGTGCTACGTGCAGTGAAACCTGGGGAAATATCATGACAAATATCGCCAAGAACACCATTTGCCTTTGGTTCGACGGGACCGCAGAAGACGCGGCACGGTTCTACGCCGCAACCTTTCCGGACTCTTCGGTCGACGCGGTGTATCGCGCACCGGGAGACTTCCCCTCCGGGAAGCAGGGGGATGTGTTGACGGTCAGTTTCACCGTGATGGGCATTCCGTGCCTCGGGCTCAACGGAGGCCCCGAGTTCAGCCACAGCGAGGCGTTCTCGTTCCAGGTCGCAACCGATGACCAGGCCGAAACGGATCGCTACTGGAACGCGATCGTCGGCAATGGCGGCGAGGAGAGTGCGTGTGGCTGGTGCAAGGACAAATGGGGATTGTCCTGGCAAATCACGCCGCGGGCGCTGATGGAAGCGATCGCCGATCCCGATCCCGCTGCCGCCAAACGCGCGTTTGATTCGATGATGACGATGCGAAAGATCGACATCGCCACGATCGAAGCGGCGCGCCGTGGCTGAGCATTCGGCATGCAGTGACGCCGAGACCACGTACCCGGTCGAGACCCAGCGTGCGGGCTGGCAGGCCATTCTCGACAATTTCGCGCGCCACGTGATGGCACACTGACGCAACAAGGAGCGATTCATGAGCCGTATCCGTGTCCTGGTGGGAACGCGCAAGGGCGCGTTCATCCTGACGTCCGACGCCGCCCGCCGCGACTGGCAGGTGAGCGGGCCGCACTTTGGCGGCTGGGAAATCTTTCATATCGCCGGCTCGCCGGCCAACCCCGACCGGCTCTATGCCTCGCAGACCAGCAGCTGGTTCGGCCAGGTGATCCAGCGCTCCGACGACGGCGGCGCGACCTGGAACCCGGTCGGCAACGATTTCAGCTATGCCGGCGACCCGGGCACGCACCTGCATTACGACGGCACGCCGAAA
Source organism: Gammaproteobacteria bacterium (assembly GCA_018820765.1). Taxonomy (GTDB): domain Bacteria; phylum Pseudomonadota; class Gammaproteobacteria; order Burkholderiales; family Thiobacillaceae; genus Thiobacillus. Next base: position 35,383 of record JAHJNN010000012.1, on the reverse strand, counting down.
CCGTGGGCGTTCAAGCGCGTGTGGCATCTGGAACCCTCGCCGACCGACCCCGACACGGTCTACGCCGGGGTCGAGGACGCCGCGCTGTTCCGCTCCACCGACGGCGGGCAGACCTGGCAGGAGTTGCCCGGCCTGCGCGAGCAGCAGGGCGCGAAATGGATGCCGGGCGCCGGCGGCATGTGCCTGCACACCATCCTGCTCGATCCCGCGAACCCGGCGCGGATGGTCGTGGCGATCTCGGCGGCCGGCGCGTTCCGCAGCGACGACGGCGGCGTTTCGTGGAAGCCGGTCAACCGCGGCCTGCATTCGCAATACATCCCCGAACCGGACGCCGAAATCGGCCATTGCGTGCACCGCATCGCGATGCATCCGGCGCGGCCGGAGACGCTCTTCATGCAGAAGCACTGGGATGTGATGCGCAGCGACGATGCCGGCGAGTCGTGGTTCGAGGTCAGCGGCAATCTGCCCAGCGATTTCGGTTTCGCCATGGCGGTGCATGCGCACGACCCGGATACCGTCTACGTCGTGCCGATCAAGAGCGACTCGGAGCATTACCCGCCCGAGGGCAAGCTGCGCGTCTACCGCAGCACCGCGGGCGGCAACGCCTGGGACGCGCTGACCGACGGCCTGCCGCAGGAACACTGCTACGTGAACGTGCTGCGCGATGCCATGGCGGTCGACGCACTCGATCCCTGCGGCGTGTATTTCGGCACCACCGGCGGCCAGGTCTACGTCTCGCCCGACGCGGGCGACCACTGGCAGGCGATCGTGCGCGACCTGCCGGCCGTGCTCTCGGTCAGCGTGCAGACGCTGTCCTGACCATGGCCGCCGATCTCGACAGGCACACCGTTCGCGTCGTGCTGCCGTATCACCTGACCACGCTGGCGCGGTGCAGCACGTCCGAGGTCGAGCTCGAGCTCGCCGGCCCGGTCACGCTCGCCGCGGTGCTCGATGCGCTCGAAGCGGCTTACCCCATGCTTGCCGGCGTCGTGCGCGACCGCGCCACCGGCCAGCGACGTCCGCTGGTGCGCTTCTATGCCTGCCAGGACGATCTCTCGAATAGCGCCCCCGACGCCCCGTTGCCCGACGCCGTTGCCGCCGGCCGCGAGCCGCTGATCATCGTCGGTGCGATTGCGGGCGGCTGAATTGCACCCCCAGGAGAACGCATCCATGATCAAGCAAATCTTCGTCAACCTGCCCGTGGCGGACCTGAAGGCATCCATCGCCTTCTTCGCCCGGCTGGGCTTCACCTTCAATCCGAAATTCACCGACGACACCGCCACCTGCATGATCGTCGGCGAGAACATCTTTGCCATGCTGCTGACGCGCGAACGCTTCGCCGGCTTTGCGCCATATCCGCCCGCCGACGCACGCGCCGCCACCGAGGTTCTGCTGGCCCTGCAGCTCGACAGCCGGGAGGCGGTGGACGCGATGGTGCGCGAGGCGGTGGCTGCCGGCGGCAACACCTACAGCGCGCCGCAGGATCACGGCTTCATGTATCAGCATGGTTTTCAGGACCTGGACGGACACGTCTGGGAGGTGTTTCAGATGAATCCTCAGGAGGGAGGCTGATATGGCGTATGTCGATGGCTACGTAGTGCCCGTGCCGAACATGCCGATGGAGGCCATGCCCTTCGACGGCAAGCGCGTGTTCTGGGGCGGCTTCAAGCCCATGGTCAGCCTGGTGCGATGACGGCGTCGGCCGACGCGGCCGCCGACACGCTGGCGGCGATCTGGCATATCGAATCGGCGCGCGTGGTGGCGAGCGTCGCGCGGCTCACGCGCGATCTCGGTCTGGCCGAGGAGTGTGCGCAGGACGCGCTGGTCGCGGCGCTGGAACACTGGCCGGCTGAAGGCGTGCCGGATAATCCCGCCGCCTGGCTGACCACGTCGGCGAAGCGGCGCGCGCTCGACGTGCTGCGCCACCGCACGCAGGCGGCTCCCAAGCACACCGAGCTCGCCGTCGAACTCGACACGCAGCATGCGATCCGTGAAGCCGATTTTGCCGAGGCGGTCGACGCCGCGCTCGACGACGACATCGGCGACGATCTGCTCGCGCTGGTCTTCACTGCCTGCCACCCGCTGCTCTCGGCCGAGGCACGCGCGGCGTTGACCCTGAAGGTCGTCGGCGGCCTGTCGGTGGAGGAGATCGCGCGCGCCTACCTGAAGCCCGCCGCCACCATCGCGCAGCGCATCGTACGCGCCAAGCGCAGCCTGGCGGAAGCGCGCGTGCCCTTCGAGACGCCGCGCGGCGCGGAATTGCACGCGCGCCTGCCGTCGGTGCTGGAAGTGCTCTACCTGATCTTCAACGAGGGCTACGCCGCGACTGCCGGCGATGACTGGATGCGGCCCAGCCTGTGCGGGGAGGCGCAGCGGCTGGGACGCGTGCTCGCCAGCCGCTTGCCGGACGAGGCCGAAGTGCAGGGCCTGCTTGCATTGATGGAAATCCAGGCGTCGCGGCTCGCCGCGCGCGTCGATGCATCGGGTCAGCCGGTCCTGCTGATGGAACAGGACCGGGCCCGCTGGGATCGGCTGCTGATCCGTCGCGGGCTGGCGGCGCTGGAACGCGCACAGGCCCTGCCGGGCCCGCTCGGTGCCTACACTCTGCAGGCCGCGATCGCCGCCTGCCACGCCCGCGCGTCCGTTGCCGCCGAGACCGACTGGGCGCGCATCGCCGCGCTCTACGACGCGCTGGCGCAGGTCGCGCCTTCGCCGGTGGTGGCGCTCAACCGTGCTGTCGCCGTCGGCATGGCCTTCGGTCCGGCGGCGGGACTGGAACTGGTCGAACCGCTCGCCGCCGAGCCCGCGCTCAAGGCCTATCACCTGCTGCCGGCGGTGCGCGGCGACTTGCTGGCCAAACTCGATCGGGTCGAGGAGGCGCGTGCCGAATTCGCGCGCGCCGCGCAGCTGGCGCAGAACGCGCGGGAGCGGGCTTTATTGCTGGCGCGGGCAGCGGGGATGGAGGGGGACGGAAAGCCGTGAGTGTCAGCCGGCCTTGGCCTGGTCGGCCAACTCAGGGAGCTTGGCGCGCGCCTGCGTGAACGGCGCCGGGGGTTCGAATGACGTGCCCCGCAAAAAGCGATTCAGAAGGAGAGATGAAATACAGGTTATAGATTGTTAATTCAGTTTACAGAACCTGCTTTGTAAATGTACTATACAAATACAGGGCTGTTAATCCTTTGCGGCCTGAGCTGTGTATCGCAGCAGGATCATGAACGGAGGCAAACGTGACTTATCCCATCAAGACCCTTAGCCAGGTCCCTCTTGCCCTCAAGGGTTTTCGCAAGGAAAAAGGGCTGACTCAGGCAGCCATGGCCGAAAAGCTGGGAATCACTCAGCAAAGCTATGCCTACTTTGAAACCAATCCAGCGACAGCGACGCTTGGGAGGGTTTTCATGGTGCTGCGCATGCTGGATGTTGAAATTTCGCTCAATCAAACTTCTCCCGCTAGCAGCAAGGGCGCTACGCCTTCCGTCAAGGTCACCAACAAGCGCCCGGTCAAGCCTGTCATCCAGAAGACCAGCAAGACACCCCGCGCCGTGGCGATCAGGAAGGCAAAGCCGTCAGCCGTTGTCAAAGTGGGCCGTATTGTTGCCCCAACAAGAAAGAAAGAAAGCTGGTAACCATGGGGCGCCGCGCACAGACACAAAAGCTGAACATCTGGATGAACGGCATCCCTGTCGGCTACTGGGAAACGACCCGGCAAGGCGAACGCCTTGCTTACTTCGACGAATGGCTCACGGACGAACAGTCCCGCCCCTTGTCATTGTCACTGCCGTTCTTGCCGGGCAATCCGCTCTACCAGGGGCAGGTTGTTACCAACTATTTCGACAACCTCCTGCCCGACAACGACGCCATTCGCCGTCGTCTGGCGCAGCGTCACCGAGCAGGAGGCACCGATGCCTTTCAACTGCTGGCAAAACTGGGCCGGGACTGCGTGGGCGCAATACAACTCCTCCCTGAAGATGAGGCGCCATCGGACCTGTATGAAATCAACGGTGAGGCGTTGAACGCTGCAGGGGTCGCTCATCGACTACGCAACGCGACGTCGGCCCAAGCCTTGGGGCAGCACGATCACGATGAGGACCTGAGGCTGTCCATCGCGGGGGCGCAGGAGAAAACCGCCCTGTTGCGCCACGAGGGACGATGGTTTCTGCCCCATGGGAGCACCCCGACAACGCACATCTTCAAACTGCCATTGGGCCAGGTCGGCCATATGCAGGCCGACATGCGCACCTCGGTGGAGAACGAATGGTTGTGCTCAAAAATCATGGAGGCTTACAGCATCCCCATCGCACAGTGCGAAATCGAGCATTTCGAGGACCAGAAAGCGCTCGTCGTCAAACGATTCGACCGTACCCCGTCAAGCGACGGAAGCTGGATCATCCGTCTGCCCCAGGAAGACATGTGTCAGGCAACGGGTACCTCACCACTGCATAGATATCAGTCAGACGGCGGCCCCGGCATTGCACAAATCATGGAATTGCTTCTCGGATCGGACGATGCCGAGCAGGACCGGAATAACTTCTTCAAAACCCAGATCATTTTTTGGGTTCTGGCCGCCACCGATGGCCACGGGAAGAACTTCAGCATCGCCCTTCTCCCCGGTGGCGACTACCACGCCGCGCCGATCTATGACGTGCTTTCTGCCCATCCCGTCATTGGGACAGGAAGGAATCAAATTTCCCCGCATAAGGCCAAACTTGCCATGGCAGTGCGGGGAAGCACCAACCACTACCTGATTGAGAAAGTCCAGCGGCGGCACTGGATTGCCCAGGCGCAACAAGTCGGGCTTGGAGCTGAGGCGGCAGAGCAATTAATTGGGGAGGTTGTCGATGCCACGGAATCCGTGATTGGCAAAGTGGGCAAGTTGCTACCGGACGACTTTCCCTTGGATGTGGCAGAAGCCGTATTCGGCGGAATGAGAAAACAGTCCGCCAAGCTGGCTGCCGTTCGTTGATGCGTTGCAAGCAAAGACGCCGTACGAACATCGAACGCGTCATGGGGTTGAATACCCGGCCTTCATCGTGCCGGCGCCCGCGCTCGACTCAAGGCAGGGCGGCCGGGCTTCTCCCCGGCGCCATCCGGCCTATTTCGCGGCGCTGACCTTGAGCGGTGCTGCTACCGCCTCATGCTCATGCTCGTGCGCTTTCTTTTGCGCGCCAAAATCCTCCACCTTGCGCTGGCGTTCATAGAGGAAGGACAGCACGGCCTGGCGGAAATGGTTGTAGCGGGCGTCGCCGGCCAGTTCCACCCGCTTGCGCGGGCGCTCTAGGTCGATGTGCAGGATTTCGCCGATGGTGGCGGCCGGGCCGTTGGTCATCATGACGATGCGGTCCGACAGCAGCACGGCTTCGTCGACGTCGTGGGTGATCATGATCACCGTGTTGCCGAGGTCGGCATGGATTTCCATCAGGGAGTCCTGCAGATGGGCGCGAGTCAGGGCGTCGAGGGCGCCGAAGGGCTCGTCCATCAGCAGCACTTTCGGTTCCATGGCCAGCGCGCGGGCGATGCCGACGCGCTGCTTCATGCCGCCGGAGATCTCGTCGGGACGCTTGTCCAGGGCGTGGGTCATCTGCACCAGATCCAGGTTGTGGATGATCCACTCGCGCATCTCGGCCTTGCTTTTCTTGCCTTTGAATACCTGCTTGACCGCCAGTTCGACGTTTTCATAGGCAGTCAGCCAGGGCAGCAGGGAGTGGTTCTGGAACACCACGGCGCGCTCCGGGCCGGGGGCATTCACTTCGCGGTCTTCGAGCAGCACGCCGCCCTCGGTGGCCTGGTGCAGGCCGGCGACGATGTTCAGCACCGTGGACTTGCCGCAGCCGGAGTGGCCGATGAGGCTGACGAATTCGCCTTGGGCGATGTCCAGGCTCACCTTGTCGAGGGCGCGGAAGAGGCCCTTGGGGATAGGGAAGTCAATGGAGACTTCTGAAAGTTGCAGATACTTTTTCATGGTGGGCTCCGGGTTGTCTCTTAGCGCATGATGGCGTTCTTGTCCCAGCTCACTTTGCGCTGCAGGAACAGCATGGAGCGGTCAAGCATGAAGCCGATGAGGCCGATCGCCAGCACGGCGACCATGATCCGGCCGAGCGAGTTGGAACTGCCGTTCTGGAACTCGTCCCACACGAATTTCCCCAGCCCCGGGCTTTGCGCCAGCATTTCTGCGGCAATGAGCACCATCCAGGCGATGCCGAGGGACAGGCGCAGGCCGGTGAACATCAGCGGCAGCGAGGCGGGCACGATGATCTTGAATACGTGGGTCAGTACGCCCAGCCGCAACACCTGGCTGACGTTGAGCAGGTCCTTGCTGACGTTGGCCACGCCGACGGCGGTGTTGATCACCGTCGGCCACAGGCAGCACAGCAGCACGGTGAACATCGAGGTGAGGAAGGATTTGGAGAAGGCCGGGTCCTGGCTCACGTACACCGCGCTCACCACCATGGTCACCAGCGGCAGCCAGGCCAGTGGCGATACCGGCTTGAACAGCTGGATCAGCGGGTTGACGGCGGCGTAGACCGATTCGTTGAGGCCGATCAGGATGCCCAGCGGAATGGCGATCAGCGAAGCCAGCACAAAGCCGGATAGCACGGTGACCAGGCTGGTGACGATCTGGTCGAGGAAGGTGGGCTTGCCGGTATAGGGCCGGATCGTGACCTTGGCCTCGGGGTTGGCAGCCAGGGTCTGCGCGTTGCGGACCTCCTGGCGTGCGTAGAAATCTTGCTCCCGTTGGTGCTCCTGTTGATGCTCGGCCACCAGGTTGGTGGTCTGTTCCCACACCTGAACGGGGCCCGGGAATTCGCCCAGGGAAGTGTGAATCATGCGGGCGCCATTGAACCAGATGAACAGGAACAGCAGGATGCCGATCACGGGCAACAGCAGGCTGCGGCTCAGTTGCATGAACAGGTCCAGTCCGGGCAGGGTGCGTCCGGAGGGCTGGCTGATGCTCGACAGGGGTGTGCTTTTCATGGTGTTTCCTTTTACGACTTGGGCAGGGGTTGGGCCTGCGCCCACCCCGGATCGGGGTGGGCGGCTGCCGTTACGGCTGCGCTGTCTTAGGGCTTCGCTGCCTTAAGGTTTTTCAGCGCCCTTCAGGCCGATCTTGAACTTCGCCAGATAGGCATTGGGCTTGGTGCCGTCATAGGTGATGCCGTCGATGAACTCTTTCTGCGGCGGCTTGAAGCCGGTTTCCTTGGCGAAGTTGGGGAAGTCCGCGGACTTCATCTTGCCTTCGGCGATCAGTTCCTTGGCCGCCTGGACGTAGATGTCCGGCCGGTACACCTTCTTCGCGATGTCCATGTACCAGCTGTCCGGCTTGGCCTCGGAAATCTGGCCCCAGCGGCGCATCTGGCTCAGGTACCAGACGGCATCCGAGTAGTAGGGATAGGTGGCGTTGTAGCGGAAGAACACGTTGAAGTCCGGCACTTTGCGGGTGTCGCCTTTTTCGTACTCGAAGGTGCCGGTCATGCTGTTGGCGATGACCTTGTAGTCCGCGCCCACGTAGTTGGGCTGGGACAGGATCTTCACCGACTCGGGCCGGTTGGCGTTGTTGTTGTCGTCCAGCCATTTGGCGGCGCGGATCAGGGCCTTCACCACATGGATGTGGGTGTTGGGGTACTTGTTCGCCCAGGCCTGCGAGACGCCGAAGACTTTCTCCGGATTGTTCTTCCAGATTTCGTAGTCGGTGATCACCGGTACGCCGATGCCCTTGAACACGGCCTGCTGGTTCCACGGCTCGCCCACGCAGTAACCGTTGATGGTGCCGGCTTCCAGGGTGGCCGGCATCTGCGGCGGCGGGGTCACGGAGAGCAGCACGTCGGCCTTGATCTGGCCGCTGGTGTCGCCTTTGTCAGGCGCGTAGTAGCCGGGGTGGAGGCCGCCGGCGGCGAGCCAGTAGCGCAGTTCGTAGTTGTGGGTGGACACCGGGAACACCATGCCCATGTTGAAGGGCTTGCCTGCCTTCTTGTAGGCGTCCACCACCGGCTTCATGTAGTCCGCCTTGATGGGGTGCACGGGCTTGCCGTCGGCGCCCTTCGGGATGCGCTTCTTCATTTCTTCCCAGACCGGCTTGGAGACGGTGATGCCGTTGCCGTTCAGATCCATGGAGAAGGCGGTGATGACGTCGGCCTTGGTGCCGAAGCCGATGGTGGCACCCAGCGGCTGGCCGGCCAGCATGTGGGCGCCGTCGAGCTGACCGTCGATGACGCGGTCGAGCAGCACTTTCCAGTTGGCCTGGGCTTCCAGCGTGACGTACAAGCCTTCATCCTCGAAGAAACGCTTTTCGTAGGCGATGGCCAGCGGCGCCATGTCGGTGAGCTTGATGAAACCGAACTTCAGGTCGGGTTTCTCGGCGGGGCCGGTCGGTGCGCTGTGGGCGTCCTTGATTCCGCCGGCCAGGGATAGCGCCAGCACGAGGGGGGCGAGCATAAGGCCTTTAACGGCCTGTCTTTTGTTCATCATGGTTCTCCATACAAGTGTTGATTTCACTGCAAACCGTTGTCGGCATCATTTGCACGGAGCACCTCACTCGATGGACGAAAAAAAACGTCCTCTGCGCGTGTAACCGTGCGGAAAGGACGCCTTTGTCCAAACTACTTACTGCCAACCTGGTGTGACCCGAAGGGAAGATCGCGTCACGCAAAGTAGAGCAGTTACCATGCCAGCTTGTTAAGTGATTGATTCGTATTGGGTTGGTGGTTTATTCACTTTGTTCTTGTAAGGGAAATGCACAACCAAGGTGCAGCATGCACCGGGGGTGTCCTTAAAATGTGCGCTCGGTGTTGCTGACCTTGACCTCGAAGCTGTCGGCGTATCCGGCCGGGTTCTTGCCGTCCCACACCACCCCATCCATCAAGGTGGACGTGCGCATGTCGGACCCGGGCAGCGGCGTCCCGGTCTGGGTGGCCGCTTGCGTGTAGAGATCGATCTGGTTGATTTGCCGGGCGATGGCGAGATAGTCCGGGTGCGCCTTCAGCAGTCCCCAGCGCTTGTGCTGGGTGAGGAACCACATGCCGTCGGACAGATAGGGGAAGGGAACCTTGCCGTCGTTGTAGAAGCGCATGGGGTGCGGGTCGTCCCATGCCTTGCCCAGCCCGTCCTCATAGTGGCCCAGGAAGCGGCCCTCGATCACGGAAAGCGGTGCGTTGACATAGGCTTCGGCCGCAATCAGCCGGGCGACCTCGGAACGGTTCTCGGGGTTGTCGATGTATCGGGCCGCCTCCAGCAAGGCCATCGTCATCGCGCGGGCGGTGTTGGGATTGCGCTTTACAAAATCGGCCGTCGTGCCGAGCACCTTTTCGGGGTGGTCGACCCAGACATCCTGTGACGATGCGACCGAGAAGCTCACCTGGTCGAATATGCCGCGCGCATTCCACGGCTCGCCGACGCAGAAGCCATCCATGTTGCCGATGCGCGCGTTTTCCACCATCTCGGGCGGCGGGATGGTGATCGTCTTCACCTCGGTGAAGGGATTGATCCCGTAGCTTGCCAGCCAGTAATACAGCCACATCGCGTGGGTGCCGGTGGGGAAGGTGTGGGCAAAGGTGAACTCGCGCGGCTCGGCCTTGATCAGCCGGGCGAGCGAGGGGCCATCCTTCACCCCCTTCTGCAGCAGGTGTTTGGCAAGCGAGATGCCCTGGCCGTTGTTGTTGAGGGTCATCAGAACGGCCATGTCCTGTTTCGGTCCACCGATCCCCAGATGAACCCCGTAGACCAGGCCGTACAGCACATGCGCGGCGTCGATCTCGCCACTCAGGGTCTTGTCGCGCACCGCGGCCCACGAGGCTTCCTTGCTGGGCGTGATGTTGATGCCGTACTTCTTGTCGAACCCCTTGGCCGCTGCCACCACCACGCTGGCGCAGTCAGTCAGGGGAATGAAGCCGATCTTCACATCCGTCTTCTCGGGTGCGTCTGAACCGGCTGCCCAGGCACCCTGGCGCACACTTGGGGGCACCAGCGCCATCAGGGCTGCGGCAACGGAAAGCCCTTTTATCTTGTTCATGAAGTCTCGCTTGCTCTGGTCATGCTTTGCTGCGCACGTCGCGCAGCTTCAAATAAATAAAAAAGGCGCAGCCTTTGAGGGCGGACGCCTTTGTCCCGGGAGCCAACATGTTGTCTTTCCAAAGCCACACCATTGCGGCTCTTCGTTCCCGATACAGCAATGCCTGTGCCCGTTTGAGAAAACCTCGAAACGATGAGGCTTCCGCCCCCGTGGGCTGCGGGCGCCGGGTCGTGCAGCGCACCGATTGGGTGCGTGCCGGGTGTGTGGCGCACCAATCGCATCACCCGGCTTTCTGCAGCACTTGCCGCGCGATGTCCACCAGACGCAAGCCGCGGTCCATGGCGGCGCGGCGCATCTCGCGATACACCTCGGGCTCCGCTGCGCCGGTTTGTTTGATGAGCAATGCCTTGGCCTGGTCGACCAGCTTGCGCTCCGACAGTTCGAGGCGCGTTTGTTCGAGTTGGTCGTGCAGCGCCTGGAACGCCTCGAAGCGCGACACCGCCACGTCGAGAATCGGGCGCAGGCGCGCCGGGTCGAGCCCGTCCACCACGTACGACGTCACCCCCGCCTGCGTCGCCGCGCGGATCGCCTCCGGACTGCCGTCGCCAGTGAACATCACGATCGGGCGCGGGCAATCCTGGTTCACCACGCAGATGTGCTCCAGCGTGTCGCGGTCCGGCGAGTCCTGCGCAATGATCACCACGTCCGGACGCAGCGTCTGGATCTGCACGTCCAGGCTGCGCGCGGAATTGAGCGTGGCCGTGACCACGCAGCCCGCCGCCTCCAGCGCAGGCACCAGCATCGCCAGCCGTTCGGGGTGGTTTTCGACAATCAATACGCGCATATTTGTTTCGGTTTTTATCCCGACCAGAAAAAAAGGCGGCCTCCGGAGAGGCCGCTAAGTCGGAGGAGACTGCCTGAGCAACCTGGCCTTGCGGTTTGGAAACTCACTCAGGATATAGCAGGGGGCGTGCCAGATTAGAGAATGTTTAATTATCAAATGCTTATGTGTTTCTGCGGGTTCGGGTGGGCGTGTCTGGGTGAGCGGTTGTGGTGCATGGGGTGGGGGGAGGGGATCAAAATGGGGCGTTGCCTGTCGTTGCGAGGGGCGTAGTTCCAGTCTTTGGTTTGGCGCGGAGCACCACCAAGTAGTTAGTGCCTTCGCGGGGCGGCTGACCGTTGGCCGGGCTACCCCCGGCCAACGGTCAGTAGCCCCGCGAATACCGCTACTACCGGCCGCTTAAGCCCCTCACTTGCACCGCATCTCCGGCGTCAACTTCATCCACTTCGCCAGCCAGTTCTTCGCCCGCTCCCGCGCATGCCGCGTGGCGATTTTTTCCTCCGGCGACTGGTCGGCACGGAAGTCGAAGGCGCGGCGCGCCATTGGGTACTCCTGCCACTCGACCGGCACGCCGCGATCCCACAATGCGTAGAACGCGCGGCCACCGTTCATACGGCGCAGTTCAAAATCGTCGTCGCCGATGAGAAACAGCATGGGGGTGGTGATCTGCATCACTTCGGGCGCGATGCGGAACAGCTGGTCGGGCTCGGGCGCGTTGGGGTTCTGCATGTGGCCGTAGTAGCTGACGATGGCGGCGATGTCTTTGCCGCGTTTTGCGGCGAGGCGGATCGCGTAATACGGGCCGCGCGACTGGCCGACGATGCCGATTGGCATCTTGCAGGCGTTCGGCAGCGACTTCAAATAGTCTAGTCCGGCTTCGACATCCATTTCGGTTTCCGGGTTGTGCTCGGATGGCCAGCGCTCGATCATGCGCCCGCTTTGCCAGTCTGGCATCACCACCAGGAAGCCCTGGCCTGCAAGTTCGGCGATGTGCTTCTCTTCGTTCTCGTCGATGCCGCGTTTGGCGTGGATGAACAGCACCGGCGGGAAGGGGCCCTTGCCGGCGGGCTGGGCGACTTCGACCGGCACTTCGGAACCGTCGGCGGCCTTGATCGTGGTCTTGCTCAGTTCGACGTCGCCGGCACGCGCTGACGCGCCCATTGCCGATGCTAAGATGAGGCCCGCAATGGCGAGTCTTTTCATGGTGTTCTCCGGTGTTTTTTCTGGCGCGTATTCTAAGCCAGCGCACCCTGTTTCCTGCGCGGTCAAAACGTACCCGTCCCGGTATGGCTGCCGCGGCGGGCATAAATTCCCCGCAGCGCAGGGGCGCCCGCTGAAAAGGCGCCTGCCGGCGTGAGCGCTTCCCTCGACGAACCGGCCATTCCGCCGCGGCTGCAACGGCCGCTGGCGGCGGCGTGGATTTCGCTGGGCCTGCATGCGGCCGTGATTGCGCTGGTGCAGGTGGCGCCCCCGGGGGCGGCGGATCGGGCCGAGTCCGTGATCGAGGCGCGGCTGGTGCCGACGCACACCGCGCCGCCCGCAGCGGATACGCCACCCGTTGCACCGGAAGACGCCCCGCAAGCGGTGCCGCAGCTTGCGCCGAGCACGACGGTGGAGGCGCTGCCGGTGGCCGAGCCGCTCGCGCCTCCGCCGGCCCGACCCGCGCCGCCTGCCGCGCCGTCGCAACCCGCGGACCCCGCTCCCGCCGCGGCGCCTCCCGCCGCGGCGGCACCGGCTGCGACGATCACCAGTTCAGTCGATCTGACCTATTACGACGCGCGCGCTGTCGATGTGCATCCGCGCGCGTTGCGCGAGATCGTGCCGGACTATCCGGAAGACGCCGACCGCCAGCGGCTGTCGGGCAAGGTGCGTCTGCAGCTGAAGTTGGAGGCCGACGGACGCGTCAGCGACATCGAGATCGTCCACGCCGACCCGCCCGGGGTATTCGACGCGTCGGCGCTCAAGGCGTTTCGCGATGCGCACTTTGCGCCCGCGCAAAAGAACGGCCGTCCGGTGCGCGCGCGGGTACTGATCGAGGTGGTGTACGACTGGGAAGGGCGGCGGTTGTAGGAGGTCCGCCCTCGGGCCGATTTTCGCGCCGTCGCAACCACCACGGCATCGGGCCGAGGGCGACCCTCCCACAGGTGAAGTGGCGCTCCCCGATCCGAAGGGCTAAAGATTCAAGAGGTTATTGCGGCGTTCACTCGGCGCGCGGGGCCGGCCGCCAGCGCTTGAGCGTGAGGGCATTGGTCACCACGCTGACGCTGGAGAACGCCATCGCGGCGCCGGCGATCACCGGGCTCAGGAAGCCTGCCGCGGCGAGCGGTATCCCCACCACGTTGTAGATGAAGGCCCAGAACAGGTTCTGCCGGATCTTGGCGTAGGTGCGTTTGGAAATGTCGATGGCGTCGGCCACCAGCGCCGGGTCGCCGCGCATCAGGGTGATGCCGGCGGTGTGCATGGCGACGTCGCTGCCGGAGGACATGGCGATGCCGACGTCGGCGGCGGCCAGTGCGGGTGCATCGTTGATGCCGTCGCCGACCATCGCCACGGTTTTGCCGGCGGTCTTGAGCTGGCCCACCTGGGCGGCCTTGTCTGCCGGCAGCACCTCGGCCAGCACGCGGTCGATGCCGAGCGCCGTGGCCGCCGCCTGCGCGGCGCCGCGGTTGTCGCCGGTGAGCATGACGGTGGCGATGCCGCGCGCCCTGAGATTGGCCACCCCGGCGGCAGCTGTGGATTTGACCGCATCGCCGAAGGCCAGCAGGCCCAGCGCGCGGCGGTCGCCGGCGCGCGCCAGCCATGACACGCTGCGGCCTGCGGCTTCCTGTTCCGCCGCAGCGGAATCGAGCGCGGCGGTGTCGACGTCGTTGTCCTGCATCAGCCGGCGATTGCCGAGCCAATATTCTTCGCCCTCCACGGCGCCTGAAATGCCGCGCCCGGGCAGCGCCTGCTGCGCCCGTGCGGATCGCGGCGCGATGGAAGCCGCCGCAACCTCGGCCAGCACCGCGCGCGCCAGCGGATGCTCGCTGCCCGCCTGCAGGCCGGCGGCAATCGCCAGCACGTCATTCCTGTCGCTGCCGTTCGCCGCCACGCAGGCCGCGACGTGCGGGGTGCCATCGGTGAGGGTGCCGGTCTTGTCGAACACCACGGTGCTGATCTTGTGCGCCAGTTCCAGCGCTTCGGCGTCCTTGATCAGGATGCCGTGGCGCGCGGCAACGCCGGTGCCCGCCATGATCGCGGTGGGGGTGGCGAGACCGAGGGCGCACGGACAGGCGATCACCAGCACCGCCACCGCATTGAGAATGGCGATCTCGGCGCTGCCGCCGAGCGTCCACCAGGCGATGAAGGTCGCCAGCGCGATCACCATCACCACCGGCACGAACACCGCGCTCACCTTGTCCACCAGGCGCTGGATCGGGGCCTTGGCGGCCTGCGCGTTTTCCACCAGGCGGATGATGCGCGCGAGCGTGGACTCGGCCCCGACTGCCGTGGTGCGCGCGACCAGCACGCCGTGCGCGTTGATGGCGCCGCCGGTCACCGCGTCGCCCGGCTGCTTGTCGGCCGGCAGCGATTCGCCGGTGAGCAGGGATTCGTCGACCTGACTCATACCCTCAACCACTTCGCCGTCCACCGGCACCCGCTCGCCGGGGCGGATCACCACCAGGTCGCCGACCCGGATCGCGTCGATCGGCAGGTCGCGGTCGACCCCGTCGAGGCGCACGCGGGCGGTGAGCGGACGCAGGGCCTGCAGGGCGCGGATCGCTTCGGTGGTCTGGCGCTTGGCGCGCGCTTCCAGCCATTTGCCGAGCAGCACCAGGCTGATCACCACGGCCGAGGCCTCGAAATACAGGTGCATGGCATCGGCGCGGGTCAGCAGCAAATACACGGAAAGCCCATACGCCGCGCTGGTGCCCACGGCCACCAGGAGGTCCATGTTGCCGCTGCCGGCCCTGAGCGCCTTCCAGCCAGCGCGGTAGAAGCGTGCGCCGAGCCAGAACTGCACCGGCGTCGCCAGGACGAGTTGCAGCCAGCCCGGCAGCATCCAGTGCGCGCCAACGAGCTTGCCGAGCATGGGGACGATCAGCGGCAGCGACAGCCCCATCGCCAGCGCCACCGGCCACCAGTCGGGCAGCCTGCGTGCCGGCGCCGGGGCGGCTCCGGCCGCAGCCTGCGGCAGCTGTGCGCCGTAACCGGCGCGCTCGACAGCGGCGATCAATGCGGCGGCCGAAGTGCCCTGCGTCACCTTGACCGCCGCCTGTTCGGTGGCGAGGTTGACGCTGGCGTCGAGCACGCCGGGCACCTTGGCGAGCGCTTTTTCCACCCGCGCCGAACAGCTGGCGCAGGTCATTCCGGTGATGTTGAGCGCCAGCGATTCGGTCGGCACGCTGAAGCCGGCCTTTTCGATGGCACGTTGCACCGACGCGAGGTCGGCCTCGCCCGCAACCGTCGCCGTTTCGGTCGCCAGATTCACCGTGGCGTCGGTCACGCCCGGCACCTGCTTGAGCACTTTCTCGATTCGTGCGGCGCAGCTAGCGCAGGTCATACCCTGAATGCCTACGGAGAGAGAGGGGTTCATTGTCGAGACTCCTGAGGGTGCGGATGCGTGCGCTCTGAACGCCGCCATTATGGCAGGCTCAAGCGTTTCCTTATGGACAATCAGCGGGCGCGCCGGTGCCCGTGGGGCCGGTTGCGGCATGGGGCGGGGCCAATCCGCTTTTCGGATAATTCCTACGCGGGCCTGCATCCGTCTCCGACTGCGGCGTCGATGCCGCTTCTCCACAATGCGTCTCACAGGCTCGGCTGCCCGGGAACGGCGGGTGGCACGCCTGTCACGCGGGGCACCCGTCCCGCGCACATCGCAGACCGACAGGAGATAGCCAGATGAAAACCAGTACACCCAAATTCAGGAGCCAGGGCGATGGCGATGATGCCCGGGCCAGAACATACGCCGAGCAGGCGCGCGCATTTGTCGTTCGGCAAGCGGCCAACGAGGCCGCCGTGCGCAACGCGCAGGGACGGCCCAACGCCGAGCGCGCCCTGGACTCGCCGGGACGGCCGAAACCGGACAAGAAGGCGCCCGGCAAGCGTCCCCAGGGGCGCCCTCCCGTCCCGCAAAAACTTCCCGGACGCTAGACGTTCCAGCGTCCTTCATTCAAGCAATCCAATCAGGAGAACGTCATGAATCAAGCACTTTCCCACAGCCCGGTTCTTTCCTCGAGCACCATCTCGGGCGACAAGGTGGTCAACAGCCGGGGTGAAGATCTCGGCGAGATCAAGGACCTGATGATCGATGTCGACAGCGGCCGCGTCGCCTATGCGGTGCTGGAAGCGAAGGCGGAATACGTCAAGGCCAAGTCGCTGGCGAAGGTGGAAGAGAAATCCGCCAAGAGCCAGGCCGAGGCCACCGAAGGCCAGATGAAAGCGGAATACAAGGCCGAGAAGGAGAAATGCGATGCGCTTTCCGGCAATGCCAAGGACAAGTGCATCAGCGATGCGAAGATGAAGTACCGCCAGTAATCACTGCCGAGCCGGGCGACCGGCCCCCGTCGACCATTCGCAGCCGGCGGCTTCATCAAGTCCTACATGCGGACGCGTGCCCCGCCTACACCCGCGGCGACCCGCGCGGCTTAAAGTGTCTACATGGCTGTTGGTGCCACATGGGGTTGCGATCGACTGCTGCGAGCGATTGAGCCGTCGACGTACCCTGACGATCCACCCCTGAACCAGAAAAGGACATGCTATGAATACCGCTAAATTATTCAGCTCCGTTTTACTGGCAGCCAGCGTGCTGGCGATGGGCGGCTGCGAGGTGACACGGGAGCAATCCACGGTCGGACAGTTTGTGGATGACACGGCAATCACCAGCAAGGTGAAAGCCCGTTTCGCAGAAAGCCCGGTGGTGAGCGCGATGGCGATCAACGTCGAGACGGTCAATGGCACTGTGCAGCTGTCCGGCTTCGCCAAGAACGAAAGCGAGCGGAGCACGGCCGAGTCGATCGCTCGCAGTGTGGCAAACGTGAAGGCGGTCAGGAACGACATCATCGTCAAGCCCTAGTCCCGGCGACGTTTCCTGTCGTAGTCAATGCAGGAGAGAAAAAATGAACTGGAACATCATCCAAGGCAACTGGAAGCAGGCCAAAGGCAAGTTCAAGGAACAATGGGGCAAGCTCACGGACGACGACCTGGACATCATCAATGGCCGCCGCGACCAGCTCACCGGCAAAATCCAGGAACGCTATGGCCTGTCCAAAGAGGATGCCGAAAAGCAGATCAACGAGTGGCAGAACCGGGCCAGCGACGACTGGTTCCACTAAGCGCCCGGCGTTGAGGCCCGCATCGAGGACCGCGCGGGCGTCATCCGGGTGCTCGGCCTTTTCCTCGGCCGCCTGACCGGGCTGCCCGGTGGGGTCGTTGACCGTCCCTGCCGATTCCCCCGTCCTGATCACCCGCGCGACGGCACGCCCGAAACGAGCCGGGAGGTGCAGCATGCTACCTGGAGGGAAGCGGCAGCGTCAGCGTGATCCAGAGGCGTTCGAGTTCGAAAGAAACACATTGAACGGGAAGAGGCTGCCGCCGCTTCCCGTTTGCCGCCATGCCTCTCAGGCCGTCTCATCGAGTTCGGCCATCAGTTCTTCCTTGCGCGACTGCAGCATGTCCCGCATCTTCACCAGATCCACTTTGCTTGCGCGCGCCTTCGGGAACATTTCGGTGCGCTCTTCCTTCACGTGATGGTCGACGTATTCGCCCAGAACCAGCACCTTGGCGTCATAAATCGCGTCGCCCGGCTCCATGCCCTGGATCTGGGCGATGAGATCCCTGGCGCTGGTGTGCTCGACCTCGGCCTCGTCCATCAGGAGTTCGTCGTCGATGGCCTTGCGGATCGCCGGGTAGAAGATTTCCTCCTCGATCTGGGTGTGCACCCGCAGTTCGCGGCAGATCCGCTCTGCCAGCCGGTGCTTCTTTTCCCGGGTGTTTCCGCGCGCCTCGGTCAGTTCCTCGTATTCGGAAAACAGCTTCTTGACGGCCTTGTGATCGGCATCGAGCAGGTCGCAGGCGTCCTTCTGTCGTGTGGTGGGCATGGTCATTCCTTTCGCATATCGATAACGGAGGGGGACAACAACCCGGGCGCCAGGCGTCGGGCTGCCAAGCTATTTGACCGCGGCGGCGCGGGCGCCTCAAGCGCATTTGTCCCGATTTTCTGTCAGACGACGCCTAGGTTTTCCGGACGACATGGCTAGCGACGTGCGTCCCGGCATCCTGGCGAAAATCGACCCAGATCGTTTCCCGCTCGGGATCGGGAGGACGCGGTATACGTTCGATCATTGCGGGCCGCCCCCCTGTCTGGGTCGCTCCGGGCGGGCGCGTCGAAAGGGCGTCGGACTTCGCGACCAGCGCGGCGAGCACCCAGATGATGCTGCCGACGACGATGGTGACGATCACCACCATCACGATCCACGAAGGGTGAAATTTCCGGGTCTGTTTCTGGTTTTCGAACCATGTTCTGAACCAAACGGGCATCGTTCCCTCCTTCCGAAACACGGGGGCTGGGAAGGCCGGCGGCATCAAGAGCACATGCTCCCGGGCTTCGGCGCCGCTTGAAAGGTTTCCAGCGTAGCTCGGCGCGCCGCCGGGTGCAGTCAGCTCCGGCTGGAGCCGGACGTAGGACACGTCCGAAGCGGCCTAACTGATCACCCTGGGCGGGGCGAGCGGGTCGAAGTCGATCCAGTCGCCGTTCTGCAATACGCCTTCCGCCTCTTCCACCGACTGCGCATGCGTGCCGAGGATATCGACTGCGGCGTCGCGCTCGGCGAGCGATGCGACGGCAACGGCCAGCATGACGCCCGCCTTTCGCGGCTCTGCGCCGGCGGGGTCGCTGCGGTCGGGAACGGAATCGGGGGGCGCTTCGGCTTCTTCTTCCATATTCTTCAGTGCCCCCACCAGAGCGCCGGTATAGGCGCCGACCGCCGCCCCCATCAAGGGACCCGCAGGCCCCAGAACGGGGATCGTGGCCGCGCCGACCAGGGTGCCCGCGCCCGCGCCGCCGACCGCGCCGCGAAGAGCGCCGGATTTGGCTTCGTGCGTGCCGGCCGACTCGTCCTCGTCCACGCCCACGGGATACAGGGCGTGCTGGCCTTGCGGGTTGACGTAGAACAGGCTCATTTCCCGGGCGGGAAATCCCGCACGCAGGAATTCGCGCCAGGCGTTCTCGGCTTCGGTCTGCTGGTCGTAGCGACCGACGATAAGCGTTTTCATGACCGCGCTCCTGTCTGGTTTCGAATCAATGCTTTGGGCGCCTCAGCCGGGAACGGGTTCCGCCGGCGTGGCGCGCGAGCGTAATTGCGGAATCGTCCTTACACGCCGTTCCGCCGGGTCTGACGAGATGCGCTAGAGCCAATACTCGAAGCGCTGCGCCAGCCACTCCTGCAGCCGCAGCAGCAGAGAGCGGCGCTGCCATCGTCGAGGATCGATCGGCTCGGACGCGGCCCGGTCCTGGCCGAACATCGCTGCCATTTGTTGCGCAAATTCGGTGCCCAGAATCACTGCGTTCAGCTCGTCATTGTGCAAAAAACTGCGCCAGTCGAGATTGGTCGAGCCGATGGTGGACCACACCCCGTCGATCGTCGCCGTCTTGGAATGCAGCACCGCGTCGCGCCGCTCGTAAATCCGGACGCCTGCGCGGAGCAGCTCGTCGTAGTGCGAGCGCCCGGCATGAAACACCACCCAGGAATCCGTTTTTCCGGGCAGGATGATCTGCACGTCGACGCCGCGCCGTGCGGCCGCGGCCAGCGCTTCGCGCAACTGCGGGTCGGGAACGAAATAGCCCATGGTGAGATGGATGTTGCGTTCCGCGTGGCCGATGGCCGACAACAACGTGAGATAGATCGGACGCTCTTCCGATCCGGATTCGCTGCTGATCGCGCGTACGATTTCATCGCCTTGCACCCGCAGCCTGGGGAAGTACGTTTTCTTCGCCAGCGGCGGGCCTTTCTGCCGTGCCCACGTGTCCATGAAGGTTTTCTGAAACTCGGCGACCACCGGCCCGTCGATCTTCAGGTGGGTGTCGCGCCAGCCGACCTCCGGCTTGCCGCCGCTTTTCTTGCCTGATCGGGAGAACGAACCGCTCGAGTAGGACTCGCTGATGTTGATTCCGCCGAGAAAGGCTGTCTTGCCGTCGACGACCAGCAGCTTCCGGTGGTCGCGGTTGTTCAGCGCCCATTCCTCTCGCTTGCCCTTGGCCGGATTGACCGGGTTGAACTCGAGCGTCCGGATGCCGGCGTCGCGCATCCGTTCGAAAAATTCCTTGGGCGTGTCGATGCAGCCGACGCTGTCGTAGATGACGTTGACCTGCACCCCCGCCGCCTGCTTTTTCAGCAGCAGGTTCGCGAACTCGGTGCCAACCTCGCCGTCCTCGAAAATATAGGTCTCGAGATTGATGTGATCGCGGGCGGCGCGAATCGCGGCAAACATGGCCTTGTAGGTGGCCGGGCCGTCCTGCAGCAAGACCAGGCGGTTGCCGAGCACCAGCGGGCTGTCGCGATTGATCGCCTCCTCCAGCGCCAGATGCTTTTGCAGTATGGCGCCGCTGCCGGCGTCGCTCTTGAGTTCGCTGAGAATGGCGGCATTCTTTGCCGGAGAAACCGGACCCTGCGCCGTTTCCAGCCTTGCCGGGGAATCCGACGCTGAAGCCGGCGTGATCCCGGCCAGGTCGGGAAGCGTCGTGCAGCCGGCAAGCGGAAAAGTCCCGCATGTCGCCATGGTTCTGAGTGCAGTCGCGAGGGCGTTCATATGGTTGCCCGTTTCGGTCGGGCGTTCTCAGATAGGAGCGTATCCCGGGCGTCGGGCGGACTGCAGGGGATGACGCCGCGCCGTCCTGTCCGCCGATGCTTCGCGCAGACGTAGGCGGTGTCCGACATCAGCCGCATGATGCCATCGGATGATGCTTACACGATCGGGCCCGATTCGCCGAGGCGAATCGCGGCGTTGTCCGACAGATGGCGTCAGGCGGGTGCGCCATCATGGCAGTGGGGGTTTTGTGCGAGGAGCCGACACCATGTTGAAGTGGGCATTGATTTTTTTCATCATCTTCCTGCTCGCCGGCGTGTTCGGCTTTACCGGCATCGCCTCGGGCGCAGCCGCCGTGGCAAAAATTCTGTTCTACATTGCAGTGGCGCTGTTCCTGTTATTCCTGCTATTGGGTTTGATCGCATTGAAGGCTGTCAAGTAGCCGCCAAAGCGCCACCCGTGTAGGAGAATTCTGACAAAAACCCCCGCCGGCAACCGATGGCGGGGGAGCGGCAGGGGTCTAGGCTGTTAGTGAGGTGGCATGCCGTCACATTCGTCAGGGAGCTGCCCAAGGAGAACCTTATGCTGTATTACGCCGTGGTCTTTTTCATCATCGCCATCGTGGCCGCCGTTTTCGGATTTTCGGGGCTGGCGGCGGGCGCTGCCGGCATCGCCAAGATTCTTTTTGTGGTGTTCCTGGTGATTGCGATAGCCACCTTCGTTGTCAACCTGATGCGCGGCGGCCGCTAGGCCGGGCCGAAGGAGCACTGCATGATTCGCGTCGCCATCGTGGACGACCATCAGATTGTTCGGACCGGCTTTCGCGAACTGCTCAGCGAAGACGTCTCGATCAGCATCGGCTTCGAAGCGGCCACCGGCGACGAGGCGCTCGAAAAACTGCGCACCTTGCCGTGCGACGTCCTGTTGCTCGATATTTCGTTGCCGGGAAAGAGCGGCATCGACGTGTTGCGCGGGGTGCGCCAGCGCTATCCCGATGTCAGGGTGCTGATCCTCAGCGGCTTTCCGGAAGAAAGCTACGCGCTCGCCATGATCAGGAACGGTGCGAACGGCTACCTGTGCAAGGATTGCGAACGCGACGAACTGCTGCGGGCCATCCACATGGTGTCCACCGGACGCCGCTACGTGTCGGCGCGCACGGCCGAACTGCTGGCCGACGAGATGAGCGGCGAACGCAGCGGCATGCTGCACGAGATGCTGTCCGACCGCGAGCTGCAAGTATTTCTGCGGCTGGCGCGCGGCGAATCGGTGTCGGACATCGCCGGGCAGCTCAATCTGAGCGTCAAGACCATCAGCACCTATCGCTCGCGGGTGACCGAGAAGCTCAATGTCGCGAGCAATGCCGAATTGGCCACTTATGCATTACGACACGGGCTCATCGCCCAATGATTCCGCCGATTCCGGGGCCGTCCCCTTGAAGGTCTTTCTGATCGAGGATTCGGTGCTGCTGCAGGAACTGCTCGGCGGCATGCTGGGCGAGCTGGACTGCGTCGAATTCTGCGGGTGCGCCGAAGGAGAAGCCGAGGCCTTGCGCCGCCTGGCGGAAGACCCGGTCGATCTGGCGATCATCGATATCGAACTGAAACAGGGTAGCGGCATTGGCGTGCTGGATGCGCTGCAGACGGATTCGGAGCGCTATGGGCGTCCGCGCAAGGTGGTGCTGACCAATTACGCGCACGCCACCATGCGGCAGCGCTGCGAGCAGTTCGGAACGGATGCCTTCTTCGACAAATCCCTGCACATCAACCAGCTGATCGACTACGTCGTCGATGCGGCGAACAAAAAATCCGTGTCGTGATCCTGTTGCCGCGGCCGCCCGCCAGGCGGCGTTCAGACCGGCAGTACGGCCCGCAGTATGACGCCGGCGCCCGGCGCGGTGCGGATGTCGAGTTCCCCGCCGTGGGTGAAGACGCGGTGCTTGATGCCGGCGAGTCCGTGGCGGGCGAGCTTGGGCGAGGCGGGGTCGAAGCCGACGCCGTCGTCGGCGATCGACAGTTCGATGGCGGTCGGGGTGGGGCGCAGCGAGATTTCGACACGGTGCGCCTGGGCATATTTGCGGATATTGGTCAGGGCCTCCTGAACGATCCGGAACAGGCTGAGCGAGAGCGCCTCGGAGAGTTCGGGCTCGGACTCGGGCAGGTCCGCCTTCACCTCGATTTCCTCGCCCGCCTGGAATTCCGCGATCAGCGCCTTCAGCGCCTCCACCAGCCCGAGGTCATAGAGCAGCGCCGGCCGCAGGTCGTTGGTGATGCGGCGCTTCAGCGTGATCCCGCTGATCAGGCTCTGGCGCAGACGTGCCAACCGTTGCGCAACCAGCGCCTGCGATTCGGGCGGAAGCGTGCGCTCGATCCAGTCCGCGTCGAGCTTGGCGGCGGTCAGGAGCGCGCCGAGTTCATCGTGCATCTCGCGAGCCAGATGCAGCTTTTCTTTTTCCCGCACCTCGGTCAGATAGGTTGCCAGACTCGTCAGCTCCTGGGTGCGGTAGTTCACTTCGCGTTCGAGGCGTTCGTTCTTCGCCTCCAGCATGCGCTGGATTTCGTCCCGCAGTTCCTGTCCCTTCTGTTTCTGGGAGACACTGAGCAGCAACAGCAGCAGCGATGCGATGGCAAGCAATACGGTGACGATGCGGGCGTTTTCGAAGCCGTTCACCGACTGCTGGACGTTTTGCCGGTTTTCAGCGAGGAGGGCGGCCTTCATTGCGTGGTGCTGGCGGCGGTAGGCGGCCATGGCCACTGTGCTTTCGTCAAACCAGCTTTTCCTGGGCGGCTTGCCGCTTTCCATCAGGCGTGTGGTGATGTCCATACGGGCAGCCGCACCGTGCGCATACTCGACCAGCTTGGAGGCGTCATCCCCGTCGTCCTTGTATTCCGCTTTGATCACCCCAAGGGTGTCCTGGATCGCGGGAAGTGTCGCCCGAAAGGTGTCGAGGTAGAGCGGATCGCGCGTGAGCGCATATCCGCGATTGGCCGACTGGGCGTCGGCCAGCAGTTGGTTCAGACGGTCCAGTTGGTCGGCACGCTGGGTCGCCCGGTCGAACTGTTTCATGGCGTCGAGCCCGGCCGAGGCCTGCATGTAGCTTGCCACCAGCATGCCGATCAGGAGCGCCATGCCGACGGCCAGGTAGAGGTGGGCATTGACGCGCAACCCGTTCCGCCCTGGCGACGGCGCGCGAGTCGGGGTGGCAAGGGATAGGTTGGGCATGGCTGGGCTGGGTGACGGGCCGGTCCTGGAAGGGGATTGAAGGAATCATCCGACGCCGCAATCCGGCCCATCCGACAGACTCCCTGCACATCCCATCCTAGGATACTTTCATCACCGGGAGGGGGCCGAGGGCGCCCGGCTGGCGCCTTGATTTCCGGCGCGGGGGCTAGTTCCTGGAAGGCGGCCGGTGGGGCGTTGACGCGGGATCGGGCAGTGTCTTCGGCAGCAGCACCCACATGCGGCCGCGCTGCTTCATGCGGCCGGCGAGTTCGCCCGCCTCCGCGCCGAAGCCCCAGAAAAAGTCGGCACGCACGCCGCCGCGGATGGCGCTGCCGGTGTCCTGCGCCATCACCAGCCGGTTCAGCGGCCGCGCCGAATTGGGCTGGGTGGTGGCGAGGAAGACCGGCGCGCCGAGCGGGATGAAGCGCGGATCGACGGCGATCGAACGGCCGCCGGTGAGCGGCACGCCGAGTGCGCCGAGCGGACCGGCAAGCCCGTTGGGCAGGGGCCGGAAGAAGACGAAACTGGGGTTGCTGGCGAGCAGTTCGGGCAGCTTGTCGGGGTTCTGCGCGCCCCAATCCTTGATGCCCTGCATCGACGCCTGTTCCAGCTTCAGTTCGCCGCGTTCGACCAGCAGCTTGCCGATCGACTGATAGGGATGGCCGTTCTGGTCCGCATAGCCCACGCGCAGGTGGCTGCCGTCCGGCAGTTCGATGCGCCCCGAGCCCTGAATCTGCAGGAAAAACAGGTCGACCGGGTCTTCGGCCCAGGCGATGGGCTTGCCCTTGAAGCCGTTCGCCTTGCCGTTGGCGGCATCCTCGATGTCCTTGCGGGTGGAATAGGGCACCACCCTGTTGCCGGCCAGCCGCCCGCGCAGCCGCAGGTTTTTCAGCTCCGGATAGACGCTCGCGAGATCGACGCTGATCAGATCGTCCGGCGCGGCGTAGAGCGGGTAGCGTGCACGCTCGGTGCGCACGCGGTCGCCCTTCAAGAGGGGCTCGTAATAGCCGGTCACCAGGCCTTCGACGCTGCCGTCGTCCGCAGTGGACTGGTAAGGCTGAAAACGCCGCTCGAAAAACGTGCGTACGGCGGCCTCGTCGGGCGCGGCCATCGTCGCCGCCTTGGCGCAGACCGGCTGCCATCCGCTGCGTTGGATCAGCGTGGTGCAGCTTTGCAGAAAGGCGTTCCAGCTTTCGCTGACCGTGTCGTCCTGCCAGAAGGCGATCGCAGCCCAGCCCACCGGCTTGAGCGCGGGGTAGGCCGCCGCCGGCGCGGGGAGGGGGGCTGGCGGCACCGCAGACGGCGCCGGCTCGGGGGCCGGGGGAACCGGCACAGGTGTCGGGGGGGCGGGCGCAGGAACGGGTGCCGGAACGGGGGCGGGCGGTTTCTCCGCGGGAAGCATCCCGCAGGCGGACAACGACAAGGCGAACAGCCACGGGCTTGCGCGTAACAGCATCACGGGTGAAGATGGCTCAAATCGACGATACACGTCGAGTATAACAACGGAGGGATGGCCTTAATGGAAAGTCAGGGACTGGGCTGGATGCTGATGGAAGCCGGGATTGCGCTGGGCCTGTTCATATTCATCGTGTGGTGGACGATGAAAAAGTGAACGCGACGGGCAGACCATGACGATCCCCCGCACCCTCATGGCGTCTCCGCCGCTGCCGAACGCGCGGATCAATCGAAAGGGCCCCCATGGCAGGACAAGCTGAAATCACCAACATGGCGCTGTTCTGCGATTTCGAGAACATCGCACTCGGCGTGCGCGACGCCAAATATGCCCAGTTCGACATCCGGAAGGTGCTGGAGCGCCTGCTGCTCAAGGGCAGCATCGTGGTGAAGAAGGCGTATTGCGACTGGGACCGCTACAAGGAATTCAAGGCGACCATGCACGAGGCGGCATTCGAGCTGATCGAGATTCCCCACGTGCGCCAGTCCGGCAAGAACTCGGCCGACATCCGCATGGTCGTCGACGCGCTCGACCTCTGCTACACCAAGTCGCACGTCGACACCTTCGTCATCATCAGCGGCGATTCGGATTTCTCGCCGCTGGTGTCGAAGCTGCGCGAGAACAACAAGCACGTGATCGGGATCGGGGTGAAGGACTCGACCTCGGACCTGCTCAGCGCGAACTGCGACGAGTTCATTTTCTACGACGACCTGGTGCGTGCGCAGGAAGCCAAGAAGAAGCGCGTCGAGAAGAAGGCGCCGGCCGCGAAACCGGCTGCCAGCGCGACGAAGGAAACGGGATCGCGCACCGAGGAGGATCGCCGCCAGGGCGCGCTCGATTTCCTGGTCGAGACGGTGGAAGCGCTGATCGCCGAGCGCGGGTCCGACGAAAAGATCTGGGGGTCGATGGTGAAGACCACCATGCAGCGCCGCCGCCCCGGCTTTACCGAATCGGCCTACGGCTACCGCTCATTCCGGGAACTGGTGGAGGACGCGCAGAAGCACAGGCTGCTGGCGATGGTGCGGGACGAGAAGTCCGGGCAATACACGATCCGGCTGGCGCCGGCCGAGGAATAGCGCCTCTGCCCGATTGGTTGCGCCGCGTTTAATGCAGAATCCGGGGCATCGACAGCGTGAACACGGGGATCTCGGCGTCGAACTTGTTGCCGTCTTCCGCCACCATCTGATAGCTGCCGTGCATGGTGCCGACCGGGGTGGCCATGGCGGTGCCGCTGGTGTATTCGAAGCTCTCGCCCGGCCGCAGCAGCGGCTGCTCGCCGACCACGCCGAGTCCCTTGACTTCCTGGGTGACGTTCTCGGCGTCGGTGATGATCCAGTGGCGCGAAATCAGCTGCGCGGCCACGGTGCCGGTGTTGGCGATGGTGATGGTGTAGGCGAACACGTAACGGTCGGCCGAGGGATCGCTCTGCTCGGCCAGATACGCCGTATTGACGCTGATGCTGATGTGATATTTCTTGCCTTCGGCCACGGTTCTGCTCGATGGGATGGAATGCGCGGAGTGTAACGCAAGGGCGTGGCGGACTGTTAAAATGGCCGGGTTTTCCAAAAATTCCCGGAGCTTCCCATGACTTACCGCATCGCCCCGTCCATCCTGTCCGCCAACTTTGCCCGGCTTGGCGAGGAGGTCGACAACGTGCTCGCCTCCGGCGCCGACATCGTCCACTTCGACGTGATGGACAATCACTATGTGCCCAACCTCACCATCGGCCCGCTGGTGTGCGAGGCGCTACGGAAGCACGGCGTGACTGCGCCGATCGACGTCCACCTGATGGTGAAGCCGGTCGACCGCATCATTCCTGATTTTGCAAAAGCAGGGGCGACCTACATCACCTTCCACCCGGAAGCCTCCGAACACATCGACCGCACCATCGGCCTGATCAAGGAAAACGGCTGCAAGGCCGGCCTGGTGTTCAATCCCGCCACCCCGCTCGACGTGCTGGAATACACGCTGGACAAGCTCGACATGGTGCTGCTGATGTCGGTGAACCCCGGCTTCGGCGGCCAGAAGTTCATCCCCTATGTGCTGGATAAAGCGCGCGCCGTTCGCAAGATGATCGACGACCGCGGCCTCAAGGTGAACATCGAGATCGACGGCGGTGTCGGCCCCGCCAACATCGCCGAAGTCGCGCGCGCCGGCGTCGACACCTTCGTCGCCGGCTCGGCCGTGTTCGGTGCCGCCAAGGACAGCGACCCGCAGCGCTACAACAGCATCATCGCCGCGTTGCGCGCGGAGCTGGCGAAGGTTTAAAAACATAGGGGTCAGGATTCAGGGGTCAGGGGCTAGGGGGCTTTGTGCTTCGCGTCTTTGAATCAGTGCGCGGCCATAGGCCGCACCTCCCCTGAATCCTGATCCCTGAATCCTGACCCCCTATAAAAAATGAACTTCCCCCTCCCGATCAAAGCCGTCGTCATCGATCTCGACGGCACTCTGCTCAACACTGCGCCCGATCTTGCGCACGCCGCCGAACTGATGATGGCGGACCTGGGCCGTCCCTGCCCGTCGCTGGAAACGATTTCCTCCTACATCGGCAATGGCGTATCGCGGCTGGTCAAGCGCGTGCTCACCGGCGAGATGGATGCCGAGCCCGATGCGGCGCTGTTCGAGCGGGCTCTCGCGCTGTATCAGAAGCATTACGGCGAGCACGTGTCGCTGCATTCGCGTCCGTTCGCCGGCGTGGTCGAAGGCCTCGACGCCTTCAAGGCGATGGGCCTGCACATCGCCTGCATCACCAACAAGGCCGAGCAGTTCACCCATCCGCTGTTGAAGGACACCGGGCTGTTCGATTATTTCGACCTGATCCTGTCCGGCGACACGCTGCCCAGGCGCAAGCCCGATCCGCTGCCACTCTTGCACGCCTGCGAGGTGTTCAAGGTGACGCCGGCCGAATTGCTGCTGATCGGCGATTCGCTCAATGACACCCAGGCCGCACGCGCCGCCGGCAGCCCGGTGTTCTGCGTACCCTACGGCTACAACCGCGGGCGCCCGGTTGCCGAACTCGACCTCGATGCCGTGGTGCCCACGCTCGCCGACGCGGCGAAGATGGTGGCGAAGGCATGATTTTCAGGGATCAGGGGGCAGGATTCAGGGGCCAGGGAGGGTGTGGCCGATGGCCACGCTTTTCTTGAATAAGGCGCGCAGCGACCTACCCTGACCCCTGAATCCTGACCCCTGATCCCTACCATGACTGAACAAGACTTCTTCGACCTCGCCCGCCAGGGCTACAATCGCATCCCGCTGGTGCGCGAGATGCCCGGCGACCTGGAAACACCGCTGTCGGTGTATCTCAAACTGGCCAACGTGCCGTATTCCTATCTGCTCGAATCGGTGGTGGGCGGCGAGCGCTTCGGCCGCTATTCCTTCATCGGCCTGCCGGCGCGAACCGTCATCCGCGTGCGCGCGCATCTGCTGACGGTGGAAACCGACGGCCGGGTGGTCGAGGAACACAGCCTGCCCGACCCGCTGGCCTTCATTGCCGCGTATCAGGCCCGCTTCAAGGCCGCGCCGGTAAGCGGGCTGCCGCGCTTCACCGGCGGGCTGGCGGGCTACTTCGGCTACGACACCATCCGCTACATCGAGAAGCGCCTTTCCGGCACGCACAAGGACGACGTGCTGCATACGCCCGACATCCTCCTGATGCTGACCGAGGAACTGGCGGTGTTCGACAACCTTGCCGGCAAGCTCTACCTCGTCACTCACGCCGATCCGATGCAGGCCGATGCCTATGCGCAGGGCCACCTGCGCCTGGCCGAGCTGGCCGAGCAGCTGCGCGCGCCGGTGCACTTGCCGGCCGAGCCGGCGGCGGTGGCGAACGAGCCGAAATCCGAGTTCGGGGAGGCCGAATTCAAGGCGGCGGTGCAAAAGGCCAAGGACTACATCGCGGCGGGCGACATCATGCAGGTGGTGCTCTCGCAGCGCATGTCGCGGCCGTTCAATGCCTCGCCGCTGTCGCTCTACCGCGCGCTGCGCAGTCTCAATCCCTCGCCCTACATGTTCTATTACGACTTCGGCGGCTTCCACGTGGTCGGCTCCTCGCCGGAAATCCTGGTGCGGCTGGAGGGCGACACCGTCACCCTGCGCCCCATCGCCGGCACCCGCCCGCGCGGACTGACGCGCGAGGACGACCAGCGCCTGTCCGAGGAGCTGCTGGCCGATCCCAAGGAATGCGCCGAGCATCTGCAGCTGCTCGACCTCGGTCGCAACGACACCGGGCGCGTGGCGGTGACCGGCAGCGTCAAGGTCACCGAGAACATGCAGATCGAGCGCTACTCGCACGTCATGCACATCGTCTCCAACGTCGAGGGGCGGCTCAAGCCGGGCCTCACCGCGCTCGACGTGCTGCGCGCCAGCTTCCCCGCCGGAACGGTGTCAGGCGCGCCCAAGGTGCGGGCGATGGAAATCATCGACGAACTCGAGCCCTCCAAGCGCGGCATCTATGCCGGCGCGGTCGGCTATCTCGGCTTCAACGGCGACATGGACCTGGCGATCGCCATCCGCACCGCCGTGGTCAAGGACGGCACGCTGTTCGTGCAGGCCGGCGCCGGCATCGTCGCCGACTCGGTGCCCGAGAACGAGTGGGCCGAAACGCAGAGCAAGGCGCGCGCGATCGTGCGCGCCGCAGAGATGCTGCAGACCTGAACGGCCCAGCCGGCCACTGGAGCAAGACGAGGGGGCGGCGACGCCCCCTCGTCTTTTTCGGGCGTCACAAAAAGGTCACCCGATTCCCTCACAATGGACCCCCGGCGTGCTCTGCCTGCCACGCCAGATAAGGCGCGGCATGGTAGTTTTGTCAGCTCCATTCAATGAATTGATCGCAAATGTTCGGTGTTACACTTTTTGTGCCTTTTGCGGTACATCGCATTCCCGCAATCCGCTTTGGTATTTCAGCGTCGGGGAAGGGTAGGCGGGCTCACGGGCCGCTCCTTTCCACCCAGAAGAGAGAAACGATCGGTATGGCCCCTGGAACTGGTTGCTCGCGGCGCAGGACGTTCCCCCGCGCGGCGGCGGGCTTCACCCTGCTTGAACTGTTGGTGGTCCTGGTCATCCTCGGCCTGCTGGTCGGCGTGGTCGCGCCGCGCTTTTTTGGGCAGATCGGCAAGTCGGAAGTGAAAGTGGCGACGGCGCAGATTCGCGCGCTGGAAGATGCGCTCGACCAGTATCGCCTCGACGTCGGCCGCTATCCCACCACCGAGCAGGGGCTGGCGGCATTGAACAGCCCGCCCGCCGGCGTGGCCCGCTGGCAGGGGCCGTACCTGAAGAAGGCGGTGCCGGACGACCCCTGGGGTTCGCCCTATCAGTACCGCGCACCCGGCGAGCACGGCGAAGTCGACCTGTTATCTCTCGGCAAGGACGGCCAGCCGGGCGGCACTGCCGACGCCGCCGACATCGCCAACTGGTAGTTCAACCTAGAAACCACAGTTGACCGCTTGCCACTTTTGGAAAAATCCCATGGACATTGAGTTTGCCGCCTTCGCTAACCTTCACCGGTTGGGAGATAACGCTACGCACCCGCTGGCACGCCCAGCCGGGCGCCTGGCTTTGTACCCGCAAGGGGTAGGCCGGATTCGTAAAGCCGCTAAAGCGGCAACGACTCCGCTCTCGCTCCTCCTTGCTGGCATCGGCCTGCGTCGTCGTCGCTTCGCCCTGAAGGACTCCGATCCACTACGGACTGAAGTCCGTGTGGAATCGTATGCGCCAGACACCCGTCTGACCGCGCCATCGGACGCGTCCAACTGCGGTATCTAGGTTGATGCAGTTCGAAATCCGGGCGCTGGAGGCGGACCAGCGGGTGAATCTCAGGTTGGAGGCGGCCGATCCGGTCGATGCGGCCGATCAGGCCCGCCTGCAGGGGATGACCGTGCTGGACGTGCGTCCGGCCGGGCACCTCGGTTTCTCGTTTTCCCGCCGCAGCCGCTTTCCCCTCGGGCTCTTTTCGCGCGAGCTGCTGGCGCTTCTGAACAGCGGCCTGTCGCTGGTCGAGGCACTGCAGACGCTGGACGAGAAAGAAGCGAAGCCGGAAGCCCGCAAGATCCTCGGCGGCGTGCTGAAGCACCTGTACGAGGGCGAATCCTTTTCCGCGGCTATCAGCCATTTCCCGGAGGCCTTCCCGCCGCTGTACGTGGCGACCGTGCGCGCCGCCGAGCGCACCAGCGATCTGCCGCAGGCGCTGTCGCGCTACGTCGCCTATCAGGAGCAGGTCGAGCAGGTGCGCAAGAAGATGCTGTCGGCCTCGATCTACCCCATCCTGCTGATGGTGGTCGGCGGGCTGGTGGCGCTGTTCCTGCTCGGCTTCGTCACGCCGCGTTTCGCCTCCATCTACGCCGACAACCTTGATCGCCTGCCGTGGGCGTCGCGCGTGCTGATGCAGTGGGGCGGCTTCGTCGAGGCACATGCCGTCAACGCCGGTTTGCTGTTTCTGGTGCTGCTGGGGTCGGCCGCTTATGCACTCAGCCGTCCCGCCGCGCGGGCCTGGCTGGCACGGCAGCTGTGGCGCCTGCCCGGGCTCGGCGAGCCGCTCAGGGTGTTCCAACTCACGCGCTTCTATCGCACCGTCGGCATGCTGCTGTCGGGCGGCATCCCGATGGTGACCGCGCTGGAAATGGCCGGCGGCCTGCTGCAGCCGGAGTTGCGGCTGCGGCTGGCGTCGGCCGCAGCCACCATCCGCGAGGGCCAGCCGGTGTCGCAGGCGATGGAGCGCGCCGGGCTGGTCACGCCGGTGGCGCTGCGCATGCTGCGCGTGGGCGAAAAAAGCGGCCGCATGGGCGACATGATGGAAGCCATCGCCACCTTCCACGAGGAGGAAACCAGCCGCTTCGTCGAATGGTTCACCCGCCTGTTCGAGCCCATCCTGATGGCGCTGATCGGCCTGGTCATCGGCATCATCGTGGTGATGCTCTATCTGCCCATCTTCGAACTCGCCGGGAGCCTGGAATGAACGCCCGCATCCAGCCGGCCACGCTGCAGCAGGCCCGCGAACTGGCGGCGAAGGAGGGCGGTTCGGTGCTGGCCGCGCTGGAGCGCGTCGCCGGCCTCGACGAAGCCGCCTTCCTCGACGAGTTGGGGCAGGCCTTCGCCTATGCCACGCTGACGATGGACCGGCTGCGCGAACTGCAGCCGGCGTTCGAACTGCTGCCCTTCAACCAGGCGCTGGAGCGCGAGTGCGCGGCCTGCCGCGATGGCGACGGCCGGCTCTGGTTCGCCTTCGCCGACCCGCTCAAACCCGAATTGCTGGAATGGGCGGAGCACCGGCTCGGCGCGGCCTTCACCCCGGCGCTGGCGCGGCGCGACGATATCCTCGCCTGGCTGCACCGGCTGGAGGGCGACCTGCGCGCGATGGACGGCGTGCTGGGCGATACCTCGGGCGGTGGCAGCGGCGAGCGGGTGGAGGAGATTTCGCTCAAGGCCATCGGCGAGGACGCCTCGCCGGTGGTCAAGCTGGTGCACTCCACGCTCTACGACGCCTTGAGTGCCGGCGCGTCCGACATCCACCTGGAAAACGACGCCCAGGGCATCGTCATCAAGTACCGCATCGATGGCGTGTTGAACCTGATCGCGCAGTCGCCCGGCCGCGAGATGGCCGAGCAGGTGATTTCGCGCATCAAGGTGATGGCCGAACTCGACATCGCCGAGCGGCGGGTGCCGCAGGACGGCCGCTTCAAGGTGGCCATGCGCGGCCGCGAGATCGACCTCAGGGTCTCCATCATGCCCGGCGTGTTCGGCGAGGACGCGGTGCTGCGCATCCTCGACCGCCAGCAGCTGGCCGACGAACTCCAGGGCATCACCCTCGACCGTCTCGGCTTCGCCGGCGCCGACCTCGCGCTGATCCGCAAGCTGTCGCACGAGCCCTACGGCATGTTCCTGGTCACCGGCCCCACCGGCTCGGGCAAGACCACCACGCTGTACGCGGCGATTTCCGAGATCAACACCGGGCAGGACAAGATCATCACCATCGAGGACCCGGTGGAATACCAGCTCTCCGGCATCCTGCAGATTCCGGTCAACGAGAAGAAGGGGCTGACCTTCGCCCGCGGCCTGCGCTCCATCCTGCGCCACGACCCCGACAAGATCATGGTGGGCGAGATCCGCGACGCCGAGACCGCGCAGATCGCGGTGCAGTCGGCGCTCACCGGGCATCTGGTTTTTACGACGGTGCACGCCAACAACGTGTTCGACGTCATCGGCCGCTTCATGCACATGGGGGTCGATCCCTACAGCTTTGTGTCGGCACTCAACGGCATCCTCGCGCAGCGCCTGGTGCGGGTGACCTGCACCCATTGCGCCGAGCCGGTGACGCCGACGCCGCAGCTGCTGGCGGATTCCGGCATCGCGCCCGAGGCCGCTGCGAACTACAGCTTCCGCGCCGGACGCGGCTGCGGCCATTGCCGCGGCAGCGGCTTCAAGGGGCGGCGCGCCATCCCCGAGATGATGGCGCTGAACGACGAAATCCGCGAACTCATCAGTACTCGGGCGCCGATCCGCCAGGTGAAGGAAGCCGCCGCCCGCGCCGGGGTGCGCACCCTGCGCGAGTCCGCGCTCGACCTGGTGCGCCAGGGCGTCACCACCCTGGAGGAAGTGAACCGTGTCACTTTTGTCGCCTAGCATCCGCATCGCCCTCACCCCCGGCCGGGTGGCCGTGGCGGCCGGCCGCGACCACCGCGAGGCGGTAGTCGCAGTGCCGGGCTGGGCCGGGGCGCTGGAGGCGCTGTCCGGCCTGCTCGCCGGCTCCGCCCTGCGCGGCCGGGCGAGCGTGACGCTGTCCCACCATTTCAGCCCGGTCCACTTGTTGGCGTCGCCGCCGGTGGCGTTGAAGCCGCTGGAGATGCAGGGCTGGATTCGCGACACGCTGGCGAAGCAGTTCGGCGAAGCCAGCCGCGACTGGCAGGTGAGCTGGCAGGCCGAAGCGCCGGGCGAACCGTTCCTGGTCGGCAGCCTGGAACCGGCGCAGTTGGCCGAACTGCAAGGCGTGCTGCGCGCGGCGTCGATCCGGCCGGTCGAGGTGCAGCCCTGGCTGGCCGCGGCATGGAACCGCCAGCGCCGCCGCCTCGGCCGCGGCCGTGCCTGGTACGTACTGGCCGAACCCGGCCGGCTGACGCTGCTGCGGCTGGAGGACGGCCGCGCGCGCAGCCTGCGCACCGCGCCGCTGCAGGACGACGCGGTCTCCGCACTGGCCGGGCTGCTGACGCGCGAAGCCCTGCTGGCCGGGGAGGACGCGCCCGCGCCGGTCTGGATCGAAAGCGCCGTGCTGCGCCCGGACTGGCAGGAACTGGGCGGCCGCAGCGTGCATGTGCTGCCGCCCGGCCGCGAGGCGCTGAGCGCCCTGCTGGGGGATTGAGATGCGCCGCCTGAGACTGGATTTCCTGCATTCTTTTCCGCGCCCGCACTGGGCGGCCTGGCTGCTGCTGGCCGCGGGCCTGGGGCTGGCGGCGTGGATCGGCTGGCAAGGCGAGCAGGCCGGGCGTGCGCTCGCTGCCGCCGCTGCGGAATCGCCGCAAGCGCCGGCGCCGACCCGGCGCGCCGCTCGCACAACGACGGCCGCGGGCGAGACCGCCGCCGCATCGTCGCGGGCGCACCTGGCGACGCCGTGGGGCGGCTTGCTGGTTCGCCTGGAAGACAGCCGGCCCAAAACCATTGCCCTGCTGGCATTGGAAGCGGACGCGCGCAAGCCCGAAGCGACGCTCACCGCCGAGGCGCGCACCGCGCAGGATATGCTGGCCTGGGTCGAGCAGTTGAAGGGCGAGGCTGGATTCCGCAGCGTGACGCTGGCCAGCCACACCCTGCAGGAAAGCGACCCGCAGCAGCCGATCCGCTTCGTGCTGCGGCTGGTCTGGAGAAACTGATGGCGGCATCCTTCGACACCCTGCGGTTTCATCTCGGACGCCTCGGCTGGGCGGGCGTGGCCGGCGCCGTGCTGATCGTCGGCAGCATGGCTTACGACGCCGGCGTGGTGCGCCCGCGCGAAGCCGCGCTTGAAGACCAGCTGAACCGCAACGCGCAGGCGCGCCGGACCGCTGAAGCGCTGCGCGCCCAGGCGGCCAGCCAGGCCGATGCCGGCGTGGCGGCGCGGCCGCCG
>JAHJNN010000001.1 GCA_018820765.1 Gammaproteobacteria bacterium | reverse complement strand
CGGCTACCCCATGAACGATGCCGAGGTCTGGTGGCGCGTGATCTGGTACGCGGGCTTTCGCGGCCTGGTTGCGCAACTGAGCGAACCCCAGCTTGCCCAATTCAAACAGGAACACCTCGCAGAGATCAGCGCCCTGCGAACTGGGCAGGGCATCCCGCTCAACATCACGGCATTGTTCGCCAGCGGGCGGGTGGCCTAGGGGTAGTCCAGTCGCCATTTAAAAGTGTCCGGAAAACCCGGGCTAGCTCAGCCTGGCCCCTTTAAATCCATGGGGGGCTGAACTGACCCCAATGCGTGGCGGGGCGGTCTTACGGCCAGCGACCGTGGTTGATGAAAGACGCTAACATGATATTGGTTTGGATTACTATTTGCTTCATCATCCCGTGAGGACAAGAGTCAGTTCACTCTGTTTGGAAGTACTGAGGATGACATCTACGCCCATCCGAAAATCAGAGAAGGAAGATAACAAATCAAAATGGTCAACCTGGAAAAGCTCCTCGGGCAGTTGCAAAATCCAACTGCAATGGATGAGATCACCTTAGCTCGCGTGAAAGAAACTCGAGAATTGGAGCCACGTCGACGTTGCTTTGCAGATCATTCTGGAATTCAAGCGGCAAAGCAAAATGGCACGAAATCGTTCTCGGTGAAGTTTAAGGAAACGATCCTGCCAATATATGAAGCCATGACTGGGTTTCAATTGAAGCACAGCATCCAATTCTGGAATTACTGGCATCGTATTGGTGACGATGATGAGTTGGCAAAGATCCAGGACTGGGAAAGCTCTCAAGGGTCGCGTGTTTTCTTGCGCGACTGCTTATCGTTGTCAATTGCGCTCGGCATTAACTTCGTGGACAACCAATCTCATCAACACACAGAATTGGGGGAGCTCGAGCATCAAGCAAAGCAGCAGCAAAACAAAGAGGCAATTAAGTCTCTTGCTAAGCGATGCGCCGAGACAATCAATGAGCTGCCCTTTTACAAAGGCGCCGATTTCATCGCGGCAGTCCCACCAAGGCCGGGCAAAGAATTTGACCTTCCATCATGGGTTGCGAAACTTGTCTCTGTCGTAACAGGAAAGCCTGACATAACATCGAATTTCTCATTCGGTAATACCAAAGCCTCTGTAAAGGAAGTTGCTCTCGAAGAGAAATGGGCTGCCTGGGAAGCGGCAGATCTTAAGGTAAATGGCATCGATCTGGCGGGGAAAAAAGTGATCCTGATTGATGATAAATATCAGTCTGGAACAACTATTCAATTCGTTGGAATGGTGCTTCAGAAGTTTGGTGCCTCAGAGGTATATGGCTTGAGTCTCGTGAAAACACTTCGAGACACTGATAACCAATGAGAAATATTGGATTAAGAAGGAAATGGGCCAAGTGATGGCAGGCGGAACCCACATCTCCAATATCAGTGGAGGACCTCAGATGTTCACCTTAGCTAGAGATGAACCAGGGTATCCCTCTGCAGTGATTGACGCGCTGAAAGGGAAAGCTCCAGAGGTTTTATATTGCCTCGGCAATCGTGATTTACTGAATCGTACCGGGGTCGGGTTTTGCGGCTCTCGTAAATCTAGCCAAAAAGGGCTCGAGACTGCCCAAGATTGCGCGTTTCAAGTTAGCGAAGCAGGTTTTAATGTTATTTCAGGTAACGCAGCAGGCGTTGACTTTGAAGCTCATAAAGCCGCTCTGGTGAGTGGCGGTACAACGATCTTGGTTCTTCCTGAGGGGATCAATCACTTCCGCGTTAAAAGAGCATTTAACGATGTATGGGATTGGGAAAGAGTTTTAATAGTTAGCCAGTTTGAACCCGACTCTGCGTGGAAAAGTTTTCGCGCAATGGAGCGGAATCAACTCATCATCGCGCTAAGTAAGGCAATGATCGTAATTGAGGCTGGTGAGACTGGTGGCACCTTGAATGCTGGTATGGCCACACTAAAGATTGGTCGACCACTATTTGTCGCCTTGTATGAAAACATGATCAATCAGGCGCCTGGAAATGACCGCTTGCTTCAACTAGGCGGACAGCGCCTAACTAAGAGTCGAGCAACAGGTAAAGCAAAACTCACGACTCTATTTGAGGAAGCGTCTAAGGCTTATGCACCTGTCAGCAAGTCCAATCAAGGTCAACTTGGGTTTCTATGATCGATCAATAGTGCCAGTTCAAGCTGTCCCTTTAGTTCGCGCTAAAAAAGTTGACCGCCTAGATTTTCATCCAACAAAATAACTTCTAGCTTCTCCTGCTTGGAAGTTCGCTTTAATAAATTCGTTTGAGCGATTTGATAACCAGCAACCAGGATATCTAGCATTTCGCCCTTGCGTTTCTCGGGAACACGCTCTATCTGATTGCCCTCAATTACTGTCAATTGGCGTGGCGTTTTTGCGTCGGGAGCACTGAAATCCAAGATACAGAAATTTGAATTTTCCAAATCTGGATCTTGTTCCATCATTTCCGAGACCAACGTCACAAACAGAGCCAAGTTCTCACCCACTAAGGGATTCGATCGCCAGAACACGAACCACGGCAACACTGTGTCGCCTTTCCGGCCGTATATAAGCGGTGGCTTGAACGGAACAAGCAACTCCTTGCCGACAGGATAATAGCGTGGTGCGACTTCAAGCGCATAGTCCGGCTTAACTCCGGAAAAATACTGGGCGACCATTGGAAGCAACTCAACAAAATTCCTGCGTGCTGTAGGGTGTAGACGACTCTCTTCCACGACTTTGCATACTTGCTCAACCGGGTCCCCCATAACCAGCATCCCACGAACGAATTGATACATCGGCTCGTAGGAAAATGGCGGTGCGCTTAGTGCAAGGTTTTCTAAATTTTTTGCGACTTTCTCAGGTGTCGGTGCCCATTGTCGCGCGACATGTTGAATAGATGGCAGTTTGATCTTTTTCATCACGCGTTTCTGCTCCTAATGACACCCAAGGTGGGTAAATCCATTCAAATAAAATTGAACTATTTGTTCGTTCGAGATGCGCATACCTGGATTGATGTTGCCTTCATGATTCCAGACCGAATGCCACGGCCCATTCTCCACATGACTGAGTTTTACAAGTTGGCTTGCGCTCAGTTGTGTATAAAGCTCTAGAACCCTATCCAAAAGGCCCTTGATATCATCTGGAAGCACGCATTCAGCCTCAACAAATACTCCTGTTGAGGGGTCCAGTCGCTTAGCACGTGTAACGATTGCTCGATCTTCTGCCTGCTTAAATTCGCGATATACGTATTGGAGTACTGGACCGAATTCCCATGCTTCAAACTCTTGCCGAATTAGTGGTCGGTTAAGTTCGATTAAAGTCCAGACATGACAAAAATAGAGAATCTTCTGAAGTGCGAGATTGCTGATCTGTCGCCCTTTATTGTCGGCATAGTCCAGCACATAATTCGCAACAGCGCGCCCATCCAACAGCTGCGCTGAGGGAACACCATCCTCAACTTTTAGGCATCGTGGCGGCACTTGATCGGGAACGCCGTCTCGTGATTCTTTAGTATTCAAAATTACTAATCCCAGCTCAACGCCCCGCCCGTCTGATACTCCGTGACGCGCGTCTCGAAGAAGTTCTTCTCCTTCTTCAGGTCGATCATTTCGGCCATCCAGGGGAAGGGGTTGGTGACGCCGGGGAACATTTCGTCGAGGCCGATCTGCTGGCAGCGGCGGTTGGCGATGAAGCGCAGGTATTCCTTGAACTGGCTGGCGTTCAGACCCAGCACGCCGCGCGGCATGGTGTCTTCGGCGTAGCGGTATTCGAGCTCGACGCCCTTCTGGATCAGGCCGCGGATTTCGGCCTTGAACTCGCTGGTCCACAGGTGGGGGTTTTCCAGCTTGATGGTGTTGATGAGGTCGATGCCGAAGTTGCAGTGCATGGACTCGTCGCGCAGGATGTACTGGTACTGCTCGGCGGCGCCGGTCATCTTGTTCTGGCGGCCCAGGGCGAGGATCTGCACGAAGCCGACGTAGAAGAAGATGCCTTCCATGATGCAGGCGAAGACGATCAGCGACTTCAGCAGGGCCTGGTCGGCCTCGGGGGTGCCGGTCTTGAATTCGGGGTTGGTGAGCGTGTCGATGAAGGGGATGAGGAAGTCATCCTTGTCACGGATGCTGGCGACTTCGTGATAGGCGTTGAAGATCTCGCCTTCGTCGAGGCCCAGGCTTTCGACGATGTACTGGTAGGCGTGGGTGTGGATGGCCTCTTCGAAGGCCTGGCGCAGCAGGTACTGGCGGCACTCGGGCGCGGTGATGTGGCGATAGGTGCCGAGCACGATGTTGTTGGCGGCGAGCGAATCGGCGGTGACGAAGAAGCCGAGGTTGCGCTTGACCAGACGGCGCTCGTCTTCGGTCAGCGCGGTGGGATCTTTCCACTGCGCGATGTCGCGCGACATGTTCACTTCCTGCGGCATCCAGTGGTTGGCGCAGCCGGCGAGGTATTTTTCCCACGCCCATTTGTATTTGAAGGGGACGAGCTGGTTCACATCCGTCGCGCCGTTGATCACGCGCTTGTCGGCGGCCTGCACGCGGCGGGCCTGCGGCGCGGGGGCATCGACCACGTCGGCGCCCACCGGGGCGGCGGATTCCTTGCGCAGGAAGGCCGGTACGTCCATGGGCTTGGCGGCGGGGGTGAAGTCTTCTTCAAAATTCAGCATCGTTACTTATCTCCTTTGGTTGTCCCAAAGTGGGCTGGGCCCACACTGCTTTTAAGCTGGCGGTGGGGGTTGAGGCCCACCTTGTATGTTTCATTGCTGGGGTTAGCGGAGGGCTTTCACCCTCTGATGAAGCCCCTAACCATTCGACTAAGCCCGCAAGCGGGCAAGTCTCTGGTTATCCCCACGTGTCTACTTCTACCCCTCCCTCTCCCCAGCCCTCTCCCGCTTGCGGGAGAGGGGGTTTGAGTTCCCTTCTGCGCCAACTCGACTGGATCGAGTCGGCGGGGATGAAGGCGAGCACTGTTCGAGCTCCGCAGCAGGGCACGTTTTGTGTGCCCTGCCAGGGCGAGTTGCGCAGCCGCCCCGATGGCTCGGTTCAGTCGAGGCCCGCCCCGAAGGGGTGGCGCAGCAGGGCGGCTTTCTCTTTGGTTACTTTCTCTTGGCCGTCCAAGAGAAAGTGACTAGCCGCCGGGCTACCCCCGGCCAACGAACCCTCGCTCATTGCGAAATCTTCATTGACCAGGCTTGCCTCTTCTTTGCTGCTTCTCCTCCTGATAAAGCCCCTAACCATTCGACTAAGCCCGCAAGCGGGCAAGTCGCTGGTTATCCTACAACCCGGTCGTCACCCCGGCGCACGCCGGGGTCCAGTATCAATTCGCTGGATTCCGGCGTCCGCCGGAATGACGGCATACCCCCTTACTGACACGCCTCGCATTCCTCGAACCCCACATCCCCCGGCCGCATGGTGCAGGCCTTGCCGACAATTTCCGGCTCCGGCAGATGCATCGGCGCAGACGCGCTGCTGCCCATGGCCCCCGCGCCGCCGCTCGACGACACGGCATTGAGCTCGCCGCCCTTGCCGGTGGATTTCTCCGCGCTCGTCGCGCCCAGCGTGCGCAGGTAATACGTCGTCTTCAGGCCGCGAATCCACGCCAGCTTGTAGGTCTCGTCGAGCTTCTTGCCGGAGGCGCCGGCCATGTAGATGTTGAGGCTCTGCGCCTGGTCGATCCACTTCTGGCGGCGGCTGGCGCATTCCACCAGCCAGCTGGTTTCCATCTCGAACGCGGTGGCATACAGCGTGCGGATGTCGGCGGGGATGCGGTCGATTTTGGCGAGCGAACCATCGAAGTACTTGATGTCGGCGACCATGACTTCGTCCCACAGGCCGAGCTTTTTCAGGTCGTTGACCAGGTACTTGTTGGCGACGGTGAATTCGCCCGACAGGTTGGATTTGACGTAGATGTTCTGGTACGTCGGCTCGATCGACGCGGAGACGCCGACGATGTTGGCGATGGTCGCGGTCGGCGCGATCGCCAAGCAGTTGGAGTTGCGCATGCCGTACTGGCCGATTCTTTCACGCAAGGCGTCCCAGTCGAGCGTGCTGCTCATGTCGACTTCCAGGTAGCCGCCGCGCTCTTCGGCCAAGAGCTTCAGCGAATCCTGCGGCAGGATGCCGCGGCTCCACAGGCTGCCTTCGTAGCTGGAATAGCGGCCGCGCTCCTGCGCCAGTTCGGTCGACGCCCAGAAGGCGAAGTAGGACACGGCTTCCATCGAGCGGTCGGCGAACTCCACCGCCTCGTTCGACGCGTAGGCCACGCGCAGCTCCTGCAGCGCGTCCTGGAAACCCATGATGCCGAGGCCCACCGGACGGTGCTTGAGGTTGGAATTGCGCGCCTTGCCGACGGCGTAGTAGTTGACGTCCACCACGTTGTCGAGCATGCGCATGGCGGTGTGGATGGTGGTCTTCAGCTTCTCCAGATCCAGCGCGCCGTCTTTTAAATGGTTCACCAGGTTGACCGAGCCGAGGTTGCACACGGCGATTTCGCTGTCGCCGGTGTTGAGCGTGATCTCGGTGCACAGGTTGGAGCTGTGGACGACGCCGACGTGCTGCTGCGGGCTGCGGATGTTGCACGGGTCCTTGAAGGTGATCCAGGGGTGGCCGGTTTCGAACAGCATCGACAGCATCTTGCGCCACATCTGCTGGGCGGGAATGCGGCGGAACACCTTGATCTCGCCGCGGTCGGCCTTGCGCTCGTATTCGGTGTAGGCCTCGGCGAACTTGCGGCCATACAAATCGTGCAGGTCGGGCACGTCGTTGGGCGAGAACAGCGTCCAGTCGCCGCCTTCCATCACGCGCTGCATGAACAGGTCCGGAATCCAGTTCGCGGTGTTCATGTCGTGGGTGCGGCGGCGGTCGTCGCCGGTGTTCTTGCGCAGGTCGAGGAATTCCTCGATGTCGAGGTGCCAGGTTTCGAGGTAGGCGCACACCGCGCCCTTGCGCTTGCCGCCCTGGTTGACTGCGACGGCGGTGTCGTTGACGACTTTCAGGAAGGGCACCACGCCCTGCGACTTGCCGTTGGTGCCCTTGATGCGGGCGCCCATGGCGCGCACCGGGGTCCAGTCGTTGCCCAGGCCGCCGGCGTACTTCTGCAGCATGGCGTTTTCCTTGATGGCCTGGTAGATGCCGTCGAGGTCGTCGGTGACGGTGGTCAGATAGCACGACGACAGCTGCGAGTGGCGCGTGCCGGCGTTGAACAGCGTCGGCGTCGAGCTCATGAAGTCGAAGGAGGACAGCACCTGGTAGAACTCGATGGCGCGCGCTTCGCGGTCGACTTCGTTGATGGCGAGGCCCATCGCCACGCGCATGAAGAAGGCCTGCGGCAGTTCGATGCGGCTTTCTTCAATGTGCAGGAAATAGCGGTCGTACAGGGTCTGCAGGCCGAGGTAGCCGAACTGGTAGTCGCGGCCGGCGTCGAGTTCCTTGGCCAGCCGCGCCAAATCGAACTGGGCGAGCTTCTCGTCCAGCAGTTCGGCGGCGATGCCCTTCTTGATGAATTGCGGGAAATACTCGGCGTAGCGCGCGCCCATCTGCGCCTGCATCACCGCCTCGCCCAGCACTTCGTGGCGGATGGAATTGAGCAGCAGGCGCGCGGAGACGAAGGAATAGCCCGGGTCCTGCTCGATCATCGAACGCGCGGCCAGCACCAGCGCCTTCTCGACTTCGGCCATCGGCACGCCGTCATAGAGGTCGCGCAGCACGGTGTGCATGATGGGCTCGGCCTTGACGTTGTCGCCCAGCCCGGTGCAGGCGTCGGCCAGCAGGCCCGTCAGGCGCGCGGTGTCGAGCGGTTTTTTCTGGCCGTCCTCGATCACGTGCAGGGTGGCTTCGGGGACGCCGGCGGCTTTTTGCGCGGCGCGTTCCTGGGTGCGCTTTTCGCGGTACAGCACGTAGGAACGCGCGACTTCATGCTCGCCCGAACGCATCAGCGCCAGTTCGACCTGGTCCTGGATGTCCTCGATGTGGAAGGTGCCGCCGTTGGGGGTGCGCCGCATCAGGGCGGACGTCACCTGGCTGGTGATCGACTCGACCAGTTCACGGATGCGCGCCGACGCTGCGGCCTGCCCGCCCTGCACCGCGATGAAGGCCTTGGTGACGGCGATGGCGATCTTGTTGGGCGCAAAGCCGACCACCGCGCCGTTGCGGCGGATGATCTTGTAGTCGGCGTAGCGCGTGTCGGTCACGGCCGCGTCGGCCGCTTCGAACGGGGGGATGGGCGCAGGCGGAACAGATTCGGTGGCGACGTTCAGCATCAATGGGGGCTCCTTGGTGGGCGAAAACGAAAACGAATGGCCGTGCCAGGGCATGAAATCCACACCTTATGCACAGCTTTCCCCGCCCTCGCCAACAGCTTTATTCACAACATATTGTGGTTGGTGCGAGGGGCAGGTACAAATTCTAGGTGCCCTGCCCGGCATGTCAACCCGGATTCAGACGATTTCCACAAGATTTTTTGCCGCCCAAAAAATCTCATGACAAATCAAAGTTTTTTCCGGACGGGATGCCTAAAGTTTGCACAGGGGCGCGGCTGGATGCGGGCTGGCGCCAAGAAACGCCCGGTCGAGCCATTGAATGCGTGGAAAATTCAGCGCATCGGCAAGTGCGCATGGTGCCGGCGGTGCGCAAACCCTGCTGAATCTTTGCGCGCATCGGCGCCGCAGCGCGCCGAAATCCCCCTCCCCGCCCGCGGATGCGCCGCCCGGCCATAAGACCATTGGGGGAATATTGGTTATGATTGCGCAAAAAACCGATTCCAAAATTGCCGGGCCATGCCATGCGCCACACCGCTGTTCTGCTGATTTCCTGCCCCGACCAGAAGGGGCTGGTCGCAGCGATTGCCGATTTCCTGCTGCAGCACAACGCCAACATCCTGCACGCCGACCAGCACCAGGACGCCGAACTGAAGCTGTTCCTGATGCGGGTGGAATGGGACCTGGCGGAATTCAACCTCGACCTGGCCGAGTTCGGCGC
Organism: Gammaproteobacteria bacterium; assembly: GCA_018820765.1. Lineage (GTDB taxonomy): Bacteria > Pseudomonadota > Gammaproteobacteria > Burkholderiales > Thiobacillaceae > Thiobacillus. The sequence goes on along the minus strand of JAHJNN010000001.1, from coordinate 144,184 downwards.
CGCCTTCGGCCCCATCGCCAGCCGCTTCGGGATGACCTGGCGGCTCGCCGAATCGAGCCGCAAGCCGCGCCTGGCGGTGTTCGTGTCGAAGTTCGACCACTGCCTGGCCGACCTGCTGTACCGCTACCAGAGCGGCGAGTTGCGCTGCGAGCTGCCGATCATCCTCAGCAACCACGAGGACACGCGCTGGCTGGCTGAGGCCTACCGCGTGCCCTACCAGCACTTGGCGGTGCAGAAGGACGCCAAGCACGAGGCCGAGCAGACGCAGTTGGCGATCCTGCGCGACCAGAGGATCGACTTCATCGTGCTGGCGCGCTACATGCAGGTGCTGTCGCCGGACTTCATCCGCCATTTCCCCAACCGCATCATCAACATCCACCATTCCTTCCTGCCCGCGTTCCACGGCGCCAAGCCCTACCACCGCGCGTTCGAGCGCGGCGTCAAGCTGATCGGCGCCACCGCGCACTACGTCACCGAGACGCTGGACGACGGCCCCATCATCGAGCAGGACGTGGCGCGCATCTCGCACCGCGACAACCTCGACGACCTGATCAACAAGGGCGCCGACCTGGAGAAGGTGGTGCTGTCGCGCGCGGTGAAATGGCACCTCGACAACCGCGTGCTGGTGTACGCCAACAAGACCGTCGTGTTCGACTGATCCATGCTGACACTTAATATTCCCGACAAGGACGCGGCGCTGAAGCACGCGGTTGAAACCCGGCCGAAAGCGGTGGCGGACTGGCTCGGCCGCCTGCCTTTCGCCAGCCCGGCGGACACCGCGCAGCAGCTGCTGGTCGCCCTGTATGCGCTCAACCGCCACCCGCTGGGCGAGGACGACCGCCACGCGCTGCTGGCGCTGTACCGCCCGGTGATCGCGCGCGCCGCCGCCAGTCTGGAAGCGCAGCTGGCCGAAGCCGGCGTGCCGCCGCACGCCTCGCAACGCCAGCTCGGCACCCTGCTGCGCGAGCTGCACGTCGAGCACAGCATCGGCTACAAGCAGACCCTGCTGGCGCAGACCAACCGCCGCTTCGGCCGCGCCAACCCCAAGCGCACGGCCGAAGTCACCGCGCGGCTGCTGGCCGCGCTGGGCGACGTCCAGACGGCCTGCTACCTGACCCACACGCCGCCGCCTGCCGGCCTGTGGCAGGAAATGCGCCAGATTCACGAATTCGCGGAAACCTCGAACCTGGCCGCGCTCGCGGTGGACGGCGCGCCGGCGCCCGGCACGGCCTATGTTCAGGCGGTCCTGTTCGCACTGGCCGACCCGCCGCACATGACCCACGGCGAGCTCCTCCACACCCGGCTGTACCTCGGCAAATTCGGCGCGCTGGGCACACTGGCCGCCGCGCCGATGGAAGGCCATCGCGGCTTTGCCATCCCCACCACGGGCGATGCGGCGCCCTGTCCGTACGTGCCGAGCCCGATACCGGAAGGCCGCTGGCTGGATACCGATGCGCTGTGCCGCCATCTGCACGACACCGCGCTGCGCCTGCGCACCGGCGAGGCGCCGCGCCGCATCGGCCTGCCGGAAGGAATGGAGAGCGAACTCAGCCAGTCGCTGTGCAAACGCCTGCTCAAGCAGTGGAGTGGCGGCATGCAACGTGCGTTCAGGCGCCACGCCACGCCCGGCAGCACCATGCATGCGGTGGCCGGCCTGAGCGCCATCCACCGGCTGCTGGACCCGCAGCAGGAAACGCCATGGCCCGACCCGGCGGACGCCGGCAGCGTGGCGATTACGGACGCCGGACGGATACAGGCCGCGCCGGCCCCCGTGATCGCCAGCCGCTGGACCGTCGACAACGACAGCGCGGCCGGCCTCGCCCTCTCCGGCAAGCCCGAGATTCCGCTGAACCTGAAGGTGGGCGACCCGCTGGCGCTGCGGGCCGACGACGCGACCACGTGGTCGCTGGGCGTGATCCGCTGGATCCGCATGCGCGATGCGCAGCAGGTCGAGCTCGGCGTCGAGCGGCTGTCGCCGCAGGTCCGGCCGGTGTGGGTGCGGCCGCTGCGCGGCCACCGCATGGCCAGCCCGGAAGCGGCGCTGTTCGTGCCGGGCCTGGCGGCCCTGCAACAGAAGGACCGCCTGCTGCTGCCGCGCTACCTGTACCAGATCGGCATGGACGCCGACGTCTGGCACCCGCCGCACCAGTACACGCTGACCTTCGGCCGCTGCCTCGCCCACACGCCGGGCTTCGACCTGATCGATTTCACCATTTTTGCAGACGAGCCGTCATGACCGAAATTCTTGTCCTGTATTACAGCGTGGGCGGCAGCGTGCGCGAAATGGCGCAGCTGGTCGCGCGCGGCGTGCACCAGGTGGCCGGCGCCGGCGCCCGCGTGCGCACCGTGCCGCCGGTGGCGCCGCGCACCCAGGTGGCCGAGCCGCCGGTGCCGGACGAAGGCGCGCCCTATGTCGAACTGGCCGACCTCGAGCAGTGCGCGGGACTGGCGCTCGGCTCGCCCACCCGCTTCGGCAATATGGCCGCGCCGCTGAAGTATTTCGTCGACACCACCGGCGCACTGTGGGCCAAGGGCACGCTGGCCGGCAAGCCCGCCGCCGTGTTCACGTCCACCGCCAGCCTGCACGGCGGCCAGGAAACCACGCTCACCAGCATGATGCTGCCGCTGTTGCACCACGGCATGCTGATCGTCGGCCTGCCCTACACGCTGCCCGAAGTCACCCACACCACGGCCGGCGGCACCCCCTACGGCGCCAGCCACTGGGCCGGCGCCGCCGACGACAAACCGCTGACCGACGACGAGCGCACGCTGTGCGTCGCGCTCGGCAAGCGTCTGGCCGAAGCCGCCTGCAAACTCGCCTCCGCATGAAAATCCTGCAAACCCTCTCCAGCGCGAGCCTGATCGCGCTGATCTTCCTGTGTCTGGCGTGGGAGCTGTGGCTGGCGCCGATCCGCCCCGGCGGCTCCTCGCTGGCGTTCAAGGCCTTGCCCCTGCTGTTTCCGCTGATGGGCATCCTCAAGGGCCGGCGCTACACCTACCAGTGGGCGCCGATGCTGGTGCTGGCCTACTTCACCGAAGGCGTGGTGCGCGCGTGGTCGGACACCGGCCTGTCGGCCTGGCTGGCCGGCGCCGAAACACTGCTGTCGGTGGTGTTCTTCTTCGCCGCGATCTATTACGCCAAGCTCAGCGCGCCGTCGCGCCAAGCCCGTTAGGAAGCCCCGAACCAATCGCGGCGAGGGCGCCGCTCCCACAGGTGGGGTTGGTGCGCTTTTGTGGGAGGCCCGCCCTCGGGCCGATGATGTGGTGATCGCGACGGCACGAAAATCGCGGCGAGGGCGCCGGTGCGTGGTCGTTGCCGATTAATCGGCTTAGTGCATGGCTGTTGCTGCTTTAGCAGCTTACAGACATGGCCTCCCCCTTGCGGGGACAACCACGGCCTACCCCTTGCGGGTGCTCCTACGCACACGGCCCGTCAACCCTGCGTGATGCCGACCAGGCGGGCATTGAGCCTGCGCGCCAGGGCTTCGCCGCCGTGCCGCATGATGCCGTCGTGGTTCCACTTGATCAGCGGACGCGCAAACAGCGCCAGGAGATTCATCCAGACGGGCGTGGTGCGGATTCGCCAGTCGAAGCGCACGCGCGTCACCGCGCCGTCGCTGCTGAAGGACCAGCGGCCCCGGCCTTCCACATCGCCGCTCGCGATACCCGCCACGGCCGTCAGCGGCTCGGCGTCGACGACGCAGATATCGAACCTGATCCGATAAGGCAAACGGCCCCGCCAGGTGTAGCGGCGCACGCTGCCGATGCCGCGGGCATCGCCGGACACGAGCTCCTCGACGCTCTCCACGTTGCGCCACCACTGCGGCCAGTTGAGGGAATGGGAGATCGCCTCGCACACCGCATCGAGGGGCGCTTCGATCCGCCAGACGGTGACAAAGCGGTATTCCATGTCATTCCCCCGCGGGATCGAACAGCGCCGCCGGCAGCGGCGCGTTGATTTCCAGGTCGTCCATCGTGACGGTTTCGATGACGGCATCCGCCGGGCTGCGGCTGACCACCTTGACCGGAAACCGGCTCGCCGGGTCCAGCCACAGTTCGTAGCGGTGCACGCCGGCCACCGTCACCCCCGGCGCGCCGGTCACCACCAGATGCACGACCGTGCGGCCGTCCGCCATGCGCGCTTCGCCCCGCGTCTCGGCCTGGCCCTGCTGCTGCAGGGTGCGGACGTTTTCGAACAGCGCCCCGACGTCCGACCGGTCCACGCTCTGGCCACCCGGACTGCGGATGAGCGGGTTGTGCGGACTCAGACTGAATTCCGGAAAACGGCCGGCGCCGAATGGCCACAGCCGCACGCGCCCGGTGAGCGGGCTGTAGACCAGCACCGCGCCCGCATGCGGCCGGATGAATTCCATGCGCACGAAACCGGGCTTCCTGTAGGAGTAGCGGAGCTGGCTCTCGCCCTCGGCATGGGCGGAGCGCAGGGTGACCTGGTAGGTCTCGACCGTGCGGAAATGTTCGATGGCCTCGGCCAGCGGCGGCGGGGTGGTTGCAGTGAATGCGGCGGCCAGCATCAGGGCGGACAGCATGGCTATTCCACGACGTAGAGCATGACCTGCATGCCCTTCTCGCGGTGGCCTTCAAGAAGCCGCAGCCGCTCTCCGCCATCGGGCGGACCGCAGACGGTGGTACAGGACAGGGACAAAGTCGCGGAGGCATTCATGGTCTGGCGCGCCCAGGCCATGCGACGCGCGAACACTCGATGCTGAATTTATAGTACAGGGGTCAGGGGTCAGGGGTCAGGGGTCAGGGGTCAGGGAATTGTAGGGCGCGGCCTTGGCCGCTCACTCCCTGAATCCTGAATCCTGAATCCTGACCCCTGAATCCTGAATCCTGAATCCTGAATCCTGAATCCCGAATCCTGCCTCCCGACCCCCGCCCCGCCCTACACCTGCGGATGCGCCCGCTCGCGCTTGCTGTGCAGCTTGTTGAGCCCGTGCAGGTAGGCCTTGGCCGAGGCCACCACGATGTCGGTGTCGGCGCCCTGCCCGTTGACCACGCGGCCGTCCAGTGCCAGCCGCACGGTCACCTCGCCCTGCGAATCGGTGCCGCTGGTGATGTTGTTGACCGAATACAGCAGCAGATCGGCGCCGCTTTTGACCACCGATTCGAGCGCCTTGAAGGTGGCGTCGACCGGGCCGGAACCCTGGCCGTCGGCCTGCCGTTCCGCGCCCTCGTCGGTGAACACCAGCTGCGCGTGCGGCACTTCGCCGGTTTCCGAACACACTTTCAGCGACACCAGTTTGTAGCGCTCGTGCTCGGTCGCGTAGCCCTCGTCGGAGACCAGCGCCTGCAGATCCTCGTCGAAGATTTCGCGCTTCTTGTCGGCGAGGTCCTTGAAACGGGCGAACGCGGTGTTGAGCGCCTCCTCGGTCTCGAGCACGATGCCGAGTTCGGCGAGCTTGCTCTTGAACGCGGCACGCCCGGAGAGCTTGCCGAGCGTGAGGCGGTTGGCGTGCCAGCCCACGTCTTCGGCGCGCATGATTTCGTAGGTCTCGCGATGCTTCAGCACGCCGTCCTGGTGGATGCCCGATTCGTGGGCGAAGGCATTCGCCCCGACGATGGCCTTGTTCGGCTGCACGGGGTAGCCGGTGATAGTGGAGACGAGTTTCGACGCCGGGACAATTTGCGTCGCGTCGATGCGGGTGTCGCAGCTGAACACATCCTTGCGGGTGCGCACCGCCATCACGATCTCTTCCAGCGAGGCGTTGCCGGCGCGTTCACCGAGGCCGTTGATGGTGCACTCGACCTGGCGCGCGCCGTTCATCACGGCGGCGAGCGAATTGGCGACCGCCATGCCGAGGTCGTTGTGGCAGTGGGTCGACCAGACGACCTTGTCGGAGTTCGGCACGCGCTCGATGAGCTGCTTCATGCGCTCGCCCCACAATGCCGGAATGCTGTAGCCGACGGTGTCGGGCACGTTGAGCGTGGTAGCGCCGGCCTTGATCACCTCGTCGAACACACGCACCAGGAAATCCATTTCGGAACGCACCGCGTCCTCGGCCGAGAACTCGACGTCGTCGGTGTATTCGAGCGCGAGCTTGACCGCCTTCACCGCCGCCTCGACCACCTGGTCCGGCTGCATGCGCAGCTTCTTTTCCATGTGGATCGGGCTGGTGGCGATGAAGGTGTGGATGCGGCCCGACTTGGCCGGCTTGATGGCACCGCCTGCTGCGTGGATGTCGCGCTCGTTGGCACGCGCCAGCGAACAGATGGTCGAGTTCTGGATGGTTTCGGCAATCGTGCGGATGGCCTCGGCATCGCCCGGGCTGGCCGCAGCGAAGCCGGCCTCGATGACGTCGACGCCGAGCTTTTCCAGCTGGCGTGCGATGCGGAGTTTTTCTTCCTTGGTCATCGACGCGCCGGGGCTTTGCTCGCCGTCGCGCAAGGTGGTGTCGAAAATAAACAAACGGTCGTTCATGGCAGGCTCCATGGAGGGTCGGCGTCAGGCCGACGCATTATATCGGGTTGCCGCGTAAGGCTGGCGGCGCGGGGTACTGCGGGGGGGAGGGGGTTTAATGTGTGCGCGCGACGCGCAGCAGCAGGTTGCCGAACAGGACGCTCGACAGGCAGATGAGATAGGACGGATGCGACTGATTAGACATGGTCCAAATTCTATCTATTTTTCGCCGCCCTGCAAGGGGGGCGTTTTTTTGCGGTGCAGCAGCCGCCACAGCGCATCGCCATAACCCGACAGGCCGTACAGCACGAACACGCCGAACAGCACCTCGGGCGGGCTGGTCGACACCAGGATGAAGGCCAGCACGATCAGCAGGATGACGAAGAAGGGCACGCTCTTTCGGAGGTTGATTTCCTTGCCGCTGTAAAAGCGAAAATTGCTGACCATGGTGAGTCCACCGAACAGTGCAATCATCGCGGCCAGCCAGCGCACGTCCTGCCCCGCCACGCCGTATTCGACCATCACCCAGACGAAGCCGGCGATCAGCGCCGCCGCCGCCGGGCTGGGCAGCCCCTGGAAGAAGCGTTTGTCGGTGACGGCATCGAGCTGGGTGTTGAAGCGCGCCAGCCGCAGGGCCGCGGCGGCGCAATAGACGAAGGCGGCGATCCAGCCGAACTTGCCCATGCCCTGCAGGGCGAACTCGTAGATCACCAGCGCGGGGGCGACGCCGAACGACACCATGTCGGAGAGGCTGTCGTATTCGGCGCCGAAGGCGCTCTGCGTGTGCGTCATGCGGGCGACCCGACCGTCCAGCCCGTCGAGCACCATGGCGATGAAAATGGCCACCGCCGCATGCTCGAAGCGACCGTTCATCGCCTGCACCACGGCATAAAAGCCGGCGAACAGCGCGCCGGTGGTGAACAGATTCGGCAGCAGGTAAATGCCGCGGTCACGCATCCGCGGTCGCGTCATGTCGGTCTTGCGGTGATCGAATTCGAGCATGGGGGCCAGCGATTACCAGCGAGCGAGTATGGTACGCCCGCCGCTGACTTTCTGGCCGATCGAGACTTCGGCGCGCGCCGTGGTCGGCAGGTAGACGTCCACCCTGGAGCCGAAGCGGATGAAACCGTAGCGCTGGCCGCGCACCAGACGGTCGCCGGTGCGCACGTAGCACAGGATGCGGCGCGCGATGAGACCCGCGATCTGCACGCTGGTGACGTCGCCGCGCGCGGTCTGGATCCAGATCGCGTTGCGCTCGTTCTCGGTGGACGCCTTGTCGAGGTCGGCGTTGACGAAGCTGCCGGGGGTGTACCAGCGCCCCTTGATCTCGCCGTCGACCGGACTCTTGTTGGAGTGCACGTTGAACACGTTCATGAACACGCTGATCTTCAGCGCCTCACGTTCCAGGTAGGGGTCGCTGACCTTTTCCACCGCGACGATGCGGCCGTCGGCCGGCGAGATCACCGCGTCGGCATCCATCGGCGGCACGCGAGCGGGGTCGCGGAAAAATTGCAGCGCAAACACCGCCCAGATCCAGAACGGAGTCGACCACCAGCCGATCAGCCAGGTTGCGATCAGGGCGGCTGCAAATGCGGCCAGAAGAACCAGCCAGCCCTCGCGGGCAATAAGGGGATGGGTCATGTGTGCAGAGGTCAGGATTCAGGGATCAGGATTCAGGGGGCGGAACGCAAGGGAAAGCGCGGCGCAGCCGCTCGAAAGCCCTGACCCCTGAATCCCGACCCCTGGCCCCTTAGTTCTTCGATTGATCGACCAGCTTGTTCTTGCTGATCCACGGCATCATCGCGCGCAGCTTGGCGCCGACGACTTCGATCGGGTGCTCGGCGTTCAGACGGCGACGCGCGGTCATCTCGGGGTAGTTGGTGCGGCCTTCGAGGATGAACTGCTTGGCGTAGTTGCCGTTCTGGATGTTGTCCAGGCACTCCTTCATCGCGGCCTTCGACTGCGCGTTGATGACCTTGGGGCCGGTCACGTATTCGCCGTATTCCGCGTTGTTGGAGATCGAGTAGTTCATGTTGGCGATGCCGCCTTCGTACATCAGGTCGACGATCAGCTTCAGCTCGTGCAGGCACTCGAAATAGGCCATTTCCGGTGCGTAGCCCGCTTCGGTCAGCGTTTCGAAGCCGGCCTTCACCAGATCGACGCAGCCGCCGCACAGCACGGCCTGTTCGCCGAACAGGTCGGTTTCGGTTTCTTCGCGGAAGCTGGTTTCGATCACGCCGCCCTTGGTGCCGCCGTTGGCTGCCGCGTAGGACAGGGCGAGGTCACGCGCCTTGCCGGACTTGTCCTGGTAGACCGCGATCAGCGACGGCACGCCGCCGCCCTGGGTGTAGGTGGAGCGCACCAGGTGGCCGGGGCCCTTGGGGGCGATCATCACGACGTCGAGGTCGGCGCGCGGGGTGATCTGGTTGTAGTGCACGTTGAAGCCGTGGGCGAAGGCGAGCGTGGCGCCCTGCTTCAGGTTGGGCTCGATATCGTTGTAATACGTACCCGCCATCAACTCGTCGGGGATCAGGATCATGACGAAATCGGCAGCTTTGACGGCATCGGCGATTTCCTTGACGTCGAGCTTGGCCTTCTTGGCCTTGTCCCACGAAGCGCCGCCCTTGCGCAGGCCGACCGTGACTTTCACGCCGGAATCCTTCAGGTTGTTGGCGTGGGCGTGGCCCTGCGAGCCGTAGCCGATGATGGCGACCTTGCGCTTCTTGATGAGGGAAAGGTCGGCGTCCTTGTCGTAAAAAACTTTCATGGTGAATTCCTGAAAAAAATAAAAATCAGACTTTGTGACTGCGCTGTTTCAAACTTTGAGGCTACGCTCGCCGCGTCCGATGCCAGACGCGCCGGTGCGCACGGTTTCGATGATGAAGGCGGGATCGATCGCCTCCAGGAAGGCATCCAGCTTGGAGCCGGTGCCGGTCAGTTCGATGGTGTAGGTCGCATCGGTGACGTCGATGATGCGGCCGCGGAAAATGTCGGCGGTGCGCTTCATTTCCTCGCGCCCGGCGCCCACCGCCTTGACCTTGACCAGCATCAGCTCGCGCTCGATGTGCAGGCCATCGGTCAGGTCCATCACCTTGATCACGTCGACCAGCTTGTTCAGCTGCTTGGTGATCTGCTCGATGACGTCTTCCGAGCCGGTGGTGACGATGGTCATGCGCGACAGGGTGGCGTCTTCGGTCGGCGCGACGGTAAGCGACTCGATGTTGTAGGCGCGCGCCGAGAACAGCCCGGCCACGCGCGACAGCGCGCCCGCCTCGTTTTCCATCAGGAGGGAAATGATGTGCCTCATAGCTCCTCCGCCAGGATCATTTCCGACAGGCCCTTGCCGCCTTCCACCATGGGGAAGACGTTTTCGGTCTGGTCGGTCTGGAAGTCCATGAACACCAGACGCTCCTTCAGCGCCGGCGAGAAGGCTTCCTTCAGCGCGGCCTCGACGTCGCCCGGCTTGTCGATGCGCATGCCGACGTGGCCGTAGGCTTCGGCCAGCTTGACGAAGTCGGGCAGCGACTCCATGTAGGACTCGGCGTAGCGGCTGCCGTAGAAGAACTCCTGCCACTGCCGCACCATGCCCATGTAGCGGTTGTTGAGCGTGACGACCTTGATGGGGATGCGGTACTGCTTGCAGGTCGACAGTTCCTGGATGCACATCTGGATGCTCGATTCGCCGGTGATGCAGGCGACCTGCGCGTCGGGATGCGCGAGCTGCACGCCCATCGCATACGGCAGGCCGACGCCCATGGTGCCCAAGCCCCCGGAATTAATCCAGCGGCGCGGCTTGTCGAACTTGTAGTACTGCGCCGCCCACATCTGGTGCTGGCCGACGTCGGAGGTGATGAAGGCGTCGCCCTTGGTCACTTCCCATAATTTCTCCACCACGTATTGCGGCTTGATGATGGGGCTGTTCTGGTTGTACTTGAGGCAGTTCCTCGAGCGCCACAATTCGATCTGCGTCCACCACGCGTTCAGCGCGGCGGCATCGGGCTTTTCCTTGGCCTGCTTCAGCAGCGCCAGCATGTCGGTCAGCACGTTCTGCACATCGCCGACGATGGGCACGTCGACCTTGACGCGCTTGGAAATCGACGACGGGTCGATGTCGACGTGGATGATGCGGCGCTGCTCGCGCGCGAAGTGCGCGGGGTTGCCGATCACGCGGTCGTCGAAACGGGCGCCGACGGCCAGCAGCACGTCGCAGTGCTGCATCGCCATGTTGGCTTCGTAGGTGCCGTGCATGCCCAGCATGCCGAGGTTCTGTTTGTCGGTGGCAGGATAGCCGCCCAGGCCCATCAGCGTGTTGGTGACGGGAAAGCCCAGCAGGCGGGTGAGCTCGGCCAGCTGCGGCGAGGCATCGCCGAGCACCACGCCGCCGCCGGCGTAGATCATCGGACGCTTGGCTTCGAGCAGCATCTGCACGGCGCGCTTCAGCTGGCCGCTGTGGCCCTTGACCACCGGGTTGTACGAGCGCATCTCGACCGTGGCCGGGTAGTCGAATTCGGTGAGGTGGGCAGTCACGTCCTTGGGCACGTCGACCACCACCGGGCCGGGACGACCGGTGGCCGCGATGATGAAGGCCTTCTTCATCGTCACGGCGAGGTCCTTCACGTCCTTGACCAGGAAGTTGTGCTTGACGCAGGGACGCGTGATGCCGACGGTGTCGACTTCCTGGAACGCGTCCAGCCCGATCGCCGGGGTCGGCACCTGGCCGGTGACGACGACGATGGGAATGGAATCCATGTAGGCGGTGGCGATCCCGGTCACCGCATTGGTCACGCCCGGACCCGAGGTGACCAGCGCCACGCCGACGCGGCCGGTGGCGCGCGCATAGGCGTCGGCGGCATGCACCGCGGCCTGCTCGTGGCGCACCAGCACGTGCTTGAATTTGTTCTGCTTGAAGATTTCGTCGTAAATGTTGAGCACGGCCCCGCCGGGATAGCCGAACACGAACTCGACCCCCTCTTCGGCCAGACAACGTACGACGATCTCGGCGCCCGTGGCTTCCATAAACTGGCAATAAATCAATTCGTTGGTGGACCTGCGAGAGTAATCGTTTTGCCATGTTTCGGTCAAGAAATCATGGCAAAACGGCCCTGCGGACGGCTTTTTGGCGTTCCCCGCGCGGCCGATGCGTGCAAAACCTCAGCAGGCAGGCATAAAAAACCCCTCCGCGAAGGGAGGGGCGGGGTTCTGCCAGGTGCGACGCGCCCGCTTATTCGTGCGCGGCTTCGCGCAGCGCCTGCATGACCTCGTTCAGCGAACCCTCGGCATTGCTGAACATGCAGACCATGTTGCCTGCGCCGCACACCGTCATCGAATCGCCCTGCACGATCCAGCCCTGCGACGGCGACCAGCCGCGCATCTGCGTGAACAGCGACAGCAGGTCGGTATTGCCGGACACCATGCGGCGGTACCACTGGGCGAATTTCGCCAGGCGCATCATCAGGTCGGGTGACAGCAGGCCTTCGGCCTCCATCACCACGCCGTCGTCGCGGAAGCGGCACACGGCGGTCACGCCGTCGAGCACCAGGATTTTTTTCAGCGTCATGCGCGCTCCTCAGGCAGCCTGCAGGGCCTTGAACGTGGCTTCGTAATCGGCGTCGCGGTTCTTGACGATCACGCCCCGGTTACCATCGACCACCACCGACCACTCGAGGCCCACCACCGAAAAGCCCTTGAGCGGATCGAATCCGTTGTGCCCGGTGAGCGCCTCCCAGCCGCGTGCCTCCATGCCCGCGATCGCCATGTTGGCGACGCACGAACGGGCCAGCAGGTCGAGCACCTGCGCCGTCAGCCCGCTGCCCTCGCGCAGCAGGTGCGATTGCAGTTCGCCCTTGTCGCTGTAGGTGAACGCCGCCAGTGCGCCCGGCAGATCCATCATTTTTTCCAGATTCATCTCTTCGCTCTCCGTGTTGGTATCCGCCTCAGTACAAGGCTTCCTTGGTATTGCCGCCGAGCCGGGCGTACAGATTGACCAGCAGGTCGTCCTGCACGTCGCCCACCTTGGCGCGCATGATGGTCATGACGTCGTTCAGCAACTCGTCACGGCTGTCGAGGAAGGCAAAGTAATTGCCGACCGAGCAGATGGTGAGTTTGTTGCCGCGCACGATCCAGCCCTGCACCGGCCGGCAGCCGCAGTTTTCGGCAAAGGAATCGAAGATTTCCGCCTGCATGTTGACCATCAGGGTGTTGGCGCGGCAGAGGATCGACGCCATGCGCGCCAACTCGTCGGTCAGCGCCCCCTGGTACGAGAAGCGGTCGCCGCGATAGGCATATTCGCCGGCCGCAATTACGCCGGGAATCACCATCAGTTGCTTTACGATATGCACGAGCCCCTCCTGGATTTTGCTTATGGTTGCGGCGCGCTGTGGCAAAGTGTCGCGCCAGCCCGCAATATAGAGCCACCATGCAAGACAACGCAATAGCCTCCCCCGCCCCTTTCCTGGCGCGCATCGCCGCCATGATCTACGAATCGCTGCTGGTCACCGCCGTGGTGTTCGTCGCGTCCTTCATCATCATTCCGGTGGTCGGCGAGATGCACGCATCCTGGCAGCGCCACCTGTTTCAGGGCTATATCCTGGGCATCCTGTTCGCCTATTTCAGCGCATTCTGGCTGCGCAGCGGGCAGACGCTGGCGATGAAAACCTGGCGCATCCGTCTGGTGCAGGCGAACGGCGACACCCTGACGTTCAAGCAGGCCGTGCTGCGCTTCTTCCTCGCCCTGCTGGGCCTGCTGCTGGCAGGCGCCGGCTTCTGGTGGGCGCTGGTCGACCGCGACCGCCAGTTCCTGCACGACCGCCTCGCCGGCACCCGGCTGGTGCGGGTACCGCGCAAGGCATGAGCTGGCGCGACCACCTGCGCACACGCCTGCTGGACATCCGGCCCGACAGCGTGTGCGCGCTCGATGCGGCCGCGCAGCAACTGGCCGGCGACGTGCTGCCCGACACACCGGTCCGCACGCATGATCCCCTGCCGGAGTCCCCCTGTGCGCTGGCACTGGGGATCGATGCGCTGAACGGGCTGGACGCGCAGCAGGCCCAGCACCTGATCAGCCAGACGCGCCTGTACGTCGCCCCGCGCATCCTGCTGGTCGTGCCATCCGGCTGCGTGCTGGACGAGGCGGCGTTTCGCGCGCTCGGCTTCATGCTGTCCGCAAGCGACGCGGCAGACGGCCTGCGCATCCACTACTACGACCTCGACACCTACAAGACCGTGCCGGACTGGCTCAATGCCCGCTACTGGGCGAATCCCGAACGCTGGGAACCGTAACCGGCCCAACGCCTGCCGCAAGCGCCTTGGCATACGTTACACTGGCCGTCACCCTGCATCTGCCGTCCCGAGACCATGAACTTCGTCCCCCACAATGCGCTTGAAGAGCAGCTGACTGCCGTCCATGCCGGCTCGCTCGACCCCGAAACCTTCGTGCTGCAGCTGGTCGACCAGCAGCTGTTCATGCCGGTGCGCGACGAGAAAAATCCCATCCAGGGCTTCCAGCGCACCACCCAGGCCGAGCCGCTGATCATCGAGGACGAGGACGGCGAGCGCGTGCTGGTGCTGTTCACCAGCCCCGAGCGCGCCAAGCCGTTTGCGGAGCATTACCCGGAATTCACGGGCGGCCTGCTGACCGATTTCGCCTGGCTGCTGCGCCGCATCGGCGGCGGCGTGCCGATCGCGCTGAACCCGGGCTGGGACATCGGCATGGACTTCGACGCCGATACGATCGCCCAGCTGATCGCGCAGCTGCCGCCCGAGCACCCGGACGGGCACAAGCATTCGGCCTGACCCTTTTCCCCCGTTTGCCATGTTGTCCGATCACGCGCTTGCCGCCTTCCGTTCCGCTCTCGGCGCCGATCGCGTGTTCGACGATGCCGCCACCCGCGCGCTGTACGCCAGCGACGAAACGCCGCGCCAAGTCGAGCCCGATGCCGTGCTGTTCCCCACCTCGCACGACGAGGTGGCGGCGCTCGCGCGCATCGCGGCCGAACACCGCATTGCGCTGACGCCGCGCGGCGCCGGCTCCGGCAACGTCGGCGGCGCGCTGCCCGCGCCCGGCAGCGTGGTCGTCAGCTTCGAGTGCATGCGGCGGGTGCTCGAATTCGATCCCGCCAACCGGCTCATCGTCGTCGAAGCCGGCGTGGTCACCGAGGACATCGAACGCATCGCGCGCAGCGCCGGCCTGTTCTACCCGCCCGATCCCGGCAGCAACGCGTATTGCCGCATCGGCGGCAACCTCGCGATGAATGCCGCCGGGCCGCGCGCCGTCAAATACGGCGTCACCCGCGATTTCGTGCTGGGGCTGCGTGCCGTCACCGGCGACGGCCGCGAAATCCGCACCGGCTGCCGCACCACCAAGGGCGTCACCGGCTACGACCTCACCCGCCTGCTGGTCGGCTCGGAAGGCACGCTGGCGCTGATCACCGAAGCCACGCTGAAACTGCTGCCCGCGCCGGAAGCGGTTGCCACCTTGCGTTTGTGCTTCGACGGCAACCACGCCGCGCTCGCTGCGGTCGGCCGCGTCATGAACCAGTCGGTGATGCCGTGCGCGCTCGAATTCATGGACCATCGCGCCATCGACGCCATCCGTCCGACCGGCGCGGCGGACGACCTGCCGCCCGGCACCCGCGCGCTCCTGATGGTCGAGGCCGACGGTGCGATAGCGGACCTGCCGCGTCAGATCGCTGCACTGGAACAGGCGCTCGCCGGCGACGGCCTGCTCGAGATGAAAAGCGGCTTCACGCGCGAGGCCATCACCCAGCTGTGGACGGCGCGCAAATCGCTCTCGCATGCGGTCAAGCAGATTGCGCCGCTCAAGATCAACGAGGACGTGGTGGTGCCGGTGTCGGAACTGGCCGGCTTCGTCGACTTCATCGACCACACCGCCAATGCGCATCGACTGGCCGTGGTGTCGTTCGGCCACGCCGGCAACGGCAACCTGCACGTCAACCTGATGGTGCATCCCGACGACGCCGACGAAATGGAGCGTGCCCACTTGGCGCTCGACGCCATCATGCTGCGCGTCCTGGCGCTGGGCGGCACGCTCTCGGGCGAACACGGCATCGGCACCGAAAAGCGCCGCTTCGTGCCACAGGAAATCGATTCCGTCACGCTCGCCCTGATGCGCGGCATCAAACAGCAATTCGATCCGCACGGCCTGCTCAACCCCGGCAAACTTTTTCCCGATTGAAGTGCGCGCGAAGGCTTTACAAGCGCCAAAGGCATCTATAGAATGCGCGGCTTCGTTGGGGGTATAGCTCAGCTGGGAGAGCGCTTGCATGGCATGCAAGAGGTCAGCGGTTCGATCCCGCTTACCTCCACCAACTAACAGGAAGCTCGATGCACAAGCTTGGCGTCATCACCACATTGCTGGGGCTGATACTGAGCATCGTCGGACTGATCGTTGGATTTTGGAAGATGCTGAATGGCAGCGAGAACGCCGAAGTCTGGATCTCGCTGGTACCATTGGGTTTCGTCGGATTATTGCTCGGCGTCACCTTGACCCAGCTTTCCAACAAGCAGTAGCGGCGCAAGTCGTGCAGTAAAAACAGGCGGTTCACACCGTCGTCCGGGTCCCCATCGTCTAGAGGCCTAGGACACTACCCTTTCACGGTAGGTACCGGGGTTCGAATCCCCGTGGGGACGCCACAATCCTTCCCGGGTTGTGACAAAAAATCAGATGCAAAAAATCATAGCGGCCTTGGCCGCTATTTTCATTTGTGCGTGGCGCACCAGGCGAATGGCAACCCACTGATATCTCAAAGGCCCACTGAGGGCGCCACAAAAACTCGCTGGTATCTCCCGCTGGTCCTGGTGGCCTGGCTCACGGTCTCCGCAGTGGGACGCCTACAGGAACCCCAGGCAGTGCAGGGCGAGGGCGTCTCCATCACTTCCGCCATCGGCCTGGCAATCAACCTGCTGGCGGCCTGGCTGCCCACGACCGGGGCTTTAGTTCAGAGTGCCTAGTCTTTTATCGCCGGATTACTCGTGCTGTTGATGCTTGCATCCAACGCCGCTTTTGGCGATGTGTCAGGTATGGCGTAGACGTTCAGATACTTGAGGCAGATCACCCGCAGGCAGGATGACAAATTCTTGTCGTTGGCTACCAGGCAGTTGTCCAGCACGTATTCCAGAAGACGCGGCATGGTGAGATGGCATTCACTTGCCATTGATTCCAGCACGTTCCAGAAGGCACGCTCCAGGGATACCGTGGTGCTGTGGCCGTGGATGCGGAAGCCGCGCTTTTCCGGGATGAACTCGCCGATCTGCGCCGTGGTGCAGGCGTTGAACATGTGGTCCATGACATGGTTGATCTCGGTATAGATGGTCATCAGCATTCAACCAGCGAAATTTGTTTGCAATAAATACTACCATCACCAAAATCGGCATGCCTAGAATTCGCTCACACTCGAATGAGCGTGAGCCTCCGCCGTTGGGGTCGGATGGGGCCTCACATAAATACTTAAGGAGACGCAAGTCATGGAGTTTTTCCGCAAGACCCTGGACCCGGTGATTGCCCTGTCGATCATTGCGGTGATGGACATTTTCCTGTTTCTGGTCATCGGTGCCTGGACCGTGGGCGGCGGCGAAACCATGATGACCGGGCTCATCGCCCAGTGGTTCATGGGCGACGACCTGAAGCGTATCCCCTTCTGGGATGTGGTTTTTCCGCCGCACGGCGATTACTGGAAAATCTATATCAGCCTCGGCATGCTGTTCGGCGCCGTGGTCGGCGCCGTGGCCAGCAAGGAGTTCTACCTGCGCATGCCGCGCCATCTCTCGGAGTGGCTGATGATAACCGTCGGCGGCCTGTTGATGGGGATCGGCATCCGTCTGGCCTTCGTCTGCAATGTCTCCACCTTCTTCGGACTGTCCGCCGAGATGAACGTGGGCGGTTATCTCGCCATCTCCGGCATCGTTGCCGGAGCATGGGTGGGTTCCCTGGTTTACAAGAAAATGCTGGAGGGTTGAGATGTCACCTGTCGCAGAATGTATGGTTGCGTTCCTGTTTGGCTCGGTGGTCGGGTTGCTGATGCAGCGCTCGCGTTTCTGCAATACCGCTGCGTTGCGCGACGCCATCATGTTCAAGACCTATCGCAACACCAAGGCGCTGCTGGTGGCGATGATGATCCTGAGCACCGGCTTTACGGCCTTCATGACCGTGGGGGCAGGGCATCCCCTGGAATTCGACGTAGGACTCAACACCTTTGCCGGGCTGTTCCTGTTCGGAATCGGCATGGTTCTGGCCGGCGCCTGCACCGTATCCACCTGGGTCAAGGCCGGGGAAGGCAACGTCGGTGCCGTGTGGGCGCTGTTGTTCACCTTTGTCGGGATGTTCCTGTTTTCCCTGGCATGGGGCTGGAATTACTGGCCGCCGGCACCGTCAAGCATGACCGGCGACCCCAATCTTCCCGCGCTGCAACTGGGCTTTGCCAACGCCCGCACGCTTCAGGACAAACTGGGCATACCTGCCGTGGTTTTCGGTTTGATCCAGTCCGGGGTGTTGTTCGCCATCTATCGCGCCATTTTGCGCAAGGAGCGCGCGCAGCATGCCCATCACGAGAAACGCCAGAAGGAAGTGGTAGTCGAGCACCAGCTGCCGTCAGCGGATTTGATTCCCTGGCCGCGTCCCGAGAAGAGCCAGAATGAGGTTGCCGCCGAGCACCAAGGGTGACCGGCATTCATATCAGATAAAAGGAGACTTGAAATGGGATTGTTTGGTGCGAAGAAAGCCAGCAGCGAAGCCAACGCTGGAAATGGGGAAGCGACCTTGAGCAGCGGCCAGAAGGTGAAAATCGCCCGGCGCGTGGATTGTCTGGGGTGTTCCTGCCCGCGTCCGCAGTTGATGACCAAGAAAGCCATGGCTGAGATGGGTTCCGGCGAGGTGGTCGAGGTCATGCTCGACAACCCCTCATCGGTGGAGGCGCTGCCGCCCATGTGCGACGAGCTCAACGCGACCCATCTGGAGACTATCAAGGATCCGTCGGATTGGCGCGTCTACATCCGAAAGGACTGAGCCATGGTGGCCAAGCTATTGATGCATTTCCTGGTCGCCCTGTCGGCAGTGATCGTCGTCGCAGGGCTGGCCTATGTCTACGTCATGCCGCCGGAGAGCATGCGGGTCAATCGCGACGGGGTGCCCTACTTTACGCCGCCGGTCGTCAACCCCATAACGGGAGAGGCCATTCCGGTCGAACAACTGGTCAGACACTATCGCGGAGACCGCCAATGAGCCTGGACATCGAAACCATCGTGCAGATCATCATGTTTTTTGTTGCCTTCGGCGTGATGTATCTGGCCCTCCTGGGCGACCCCCTGTAGGAGATCCGCCATGATAAATCGTGTGAGCATTGTTTTCTGCACTGTCTCGTTGGCCCTCACTGCGGGGGTGCTTGTCGCGGGCTTCAACCTCGCTGCCATGCCGCGCCAGTCCATCGCGTCGGCGAAAACGCCGGTTCCATCCGAAAGCTTGCCTGACATCGACATGCCAGGTTTCGGCAAGGTTTCTGTAACGGACATGATGGGCTATTACATCGAGAACCCACCCATTGCGGCAACGGCAGGCGGTGGCGCGACAACAAGCTCTGCCAAGCGCTTCGGCGGCTGCTGAACATGAGTCTACGGCTCTTCATTGCGGGAGTCGGTGTGGTCCTTCTGGCCGCGGGGGTGCAAGCCCGTGCAACGGATGATTTCATCTATGTGCGCGACGCTGCCGCGCAGCTTCGTGCAGGGAGCGTGGTGGTGGACACGCGACCGCTGGAGGCCTGCAAACTACGCAGCGTGGCGGGCGCCATCTGCCTACCTGCCGACGATTTCCTCGGCCCGCAACGCAGGCTGCCTGCCGAACGCGACCTGCTTTGGCTGCTGGGTACGGCCGGAATCGCGGGTGACGAAATGGTATTGGTGGTCGGTCAGGATGCCACGGCGCGGGACTTCGTCGCGGGGCTGCTGTATATCGCGGGACAGCGCCGCGTGCGGGTGCTGACGGAACCCGTGGGAAAACTATTGGAAAGCGGCATCGAGACCGGGCCAGGACGCGAACGGAGCTTTGTGCGCGAACATGTGTACCAGGCCGCCATGCGGGATGGGGTGGTGGTGCTGCGCGATGAATTGCGCGCCATGCGCCCCGCTCCCGTGGTGCTGGATGGGCGCACAGAGGCTGAGTATTGGGGCGAAGTGGCGCGCAGCCCACGTAGCGGCCACCTGCCGGGAGCGGCAAGCCTGCCGGGGCTAGCGCTGCGGGCTGGCCTGGCCTCGCCTGAAACCCGGCCGTTGTTGCCCGAAGGCGTGCCGGTTGCCTACGGACATGATGCCTACGAGGGGCTGGCCTATCTCACCCTGCTCACCGCAGGGTATGGCGTGCCGGCCCGGCTTTATCTGGCCGGCTGGGGGGAGTGGGCTGCGGACGGTGCACTGCCCGTCGATGCGGCAGGCTACCCGGAGCGGCCTGCCGTACGAAAAGCTGAAGCGCTTCCACTGGGTCGGCAGGATGGGTTGGCGAAGGCGGGCACGCTGGGGATGGTTCTTGCAGCCTTCGCTGCGGGCTGGTGGCTGAAGCGCGAAAGGAAAAATTGATGGACATAGTATTTCTGGTAAGCACGGCGGAGGGCGGGAAATTCCTGTTGCCCTTGGTGCAGAGTTGCCGGCGGGCCGGCTGCACCTTCGGTGCTTTCTTCACCCATGAAGGTGTCCTGGGACTGAAGGATCCCGCGCTTAACAGGGCGCTGGAACACGCAGCCCGGTCCGTGGCGTGCGAGGAATCCTGGCACCGATTTTGTGGCGAGGCGCTATGCCCCGCCGAACGCGGCAGCCAGACGGTCAACAGCGCCATGATGGGCGAAGCCCGACGTGTAGTCAGTCTTTAGGAGGCGAACGTGAGTGACG
Source organism: Gammaproteobacteria bacterium (assembly GCA_018820765.1). GTDB lineage: Bacteria > Pseudomonadota > Gammaproteobacteria > Burkholderiales > Thiobacillaceae > Thiobacillus. Next base: position 123,879 of record JAHJNN010000001.1, on the reverse strand, counting down.
CGAGGAAGGAGAAGGTGTTGCTGGTGTTGGCGCGGCGCGACCACGCCGAGGCCATGCGCGTGGCGGCCGGTCTGACTATTTTCGGTCATCGGGTCGCGCTGGTTTTCATGACCGGCCCGGTGGCCGAGACCCCGGAAAACGCCGCCAACGCCGAGTTGCTGGAACTGACCGGCATCGAACCGCAAACCACCGTGGAAGCGATGGCGGATCAGCTTCCTTTTCTGGATGCCGAGGGTCTCGCGCACGCCTTGGGCGCGGCCGATGCCGTCCTGAGTATTTGAGGAGACAACATGAAGATAGTACAACTGAATACCGGTCTGTTCCCTGACGCTCAGACCGTGATCGCCGCCCTGCGGCGGATGGAGGCGGCGCATAGCGTCGAATCCATCGACTTGATGTGTCAGGAAGTGGAGAGCGAGGCATGGGACAAGGCGGTTGCCGCCATCCTGACCTCCGATCTTTCAATAACGATCTGAAGGAGATGAATATGAAAAAGCTACTGACACATTGGAATGGCCTGCTGGCCGCTGTTTTCATCCTGTTCCTGGGGATAACGCAAGCGGCGCTGGCCGCCGATCCGCTGGTCGATACGGCCTGGGTAAAAGCCAATATCGGCAAGTCTGACGTGGTGTTCGTGGACCTTCAGCCGGCCACCGGCTACCTGCGCGGACACATCCCCGGCGCAGTGAACAGCGACTTCGGCAAGTCGGGCTGGCGCGAGGAGCGCGCCGCCGACAAGGTGCCCGACATGTTGCCGACCAATCTTGACAAACTGGTCGCCCACATCGGCAGTCTCGGTATCGACAACAACACCCACGTCGTGCTGGTGGCACCTGGCGACGCCTACCTCGACATGGGCTGGGCAACCCGCATCTACTGGACATTCAAGGTGCTGGGCCACGATAACGTCTCTATCCTGAACGGCGGCATGAACGACTGGGCCAAGAACAAGGCCAACCCCATGCAGACCGGCATGACCAAGGCCGAGCCCAAGACTTTCACCGCGCATCTGGACAAGAGCCTGATCGCCACCGTCGAGGATGTGAAGGCAGCCAAGGCCAAAGGTGTGATGCTGATCGACAGCCGTCCCGAAGACCAGTACGTCGGTATCAACCGCAACCCCAAGGCTACCGAAAACGGCACCCTGCCTGGCGCGAAAAACTTGCCGTCTGGCTGGACGACCGAGAATGGCGGCGGCAAGTTCCGTTCCACGGCCACGCTGAAACAGCTCTACAAGGTTGCCGGGGTGCCTGTCAGCGGCGAGCAAATCACCTTCTGCAATACCGGCCACCTGGCTTCCATCGGCTGGTTCGTCTCCAGCGAACTGGTGGGCAACAAGAAGACCAAGCTATATGACGGCTCGATGGTCGAATGGACCATGGACAAGGCCGGCCCCGTCGAACAGAAAGTGAAGCTGCAATAAACAAGCTGAAGTATCGTTTCCTCGTTTGGCTGGTCATGGCAACGCTCTCGGGCGGCGCCATAGCCCAGGGCGAGGATGCGCGCCGATTGGCCGCCGGATTGGCGGTGATGTCGGGGGACGTGCGGTTGCTTGCAGGCAAGGGTGAGACTTTGCAAAGGCGGGAGGGGCTGCGCGCCCGGGTAACGGGCGATCTGTCCTCCCTGCCGCTACTGTTGCGGCGCGCTGGCGGAGATGCCGCCGCGGTCCCGCCGCTGCGAGCGGCACTAGCGAAGGAAGACTGGCGCACGCTGGAGCGGGAATTGGCTGTCCTGAGCCGGCGTCACCCACTGGATCTTCACACCCTGTCGCTCGCCACGCCTTCACCGGAGCGATTGCGCCTTGGGGCGGCGATTCATCGCGAGAGATGCGCAGGTTGCCACGATGCGTCCAACGCCGACGCAAAACTTCCGGCACTCAACCTGTTCGAGCAGAGCAGGAAAATGCCCAGGGAAGAGTTTGCTGCACGCCTCATCATCGGTGTGCGCGGAAACGGGAGCACCGCTTATGGCAATCCCTTCAGCGACCTGGAACTGGGGGCGCTGATTTCGTATTACGGGCTGAATTAGCTGGTAGTATTTATCTCAATGGGGCAAGTTGCGCCCTGAACAAACGTAAGCCGCTCACTTCGAGCGGCTTTTTTATTGCCCGCCTTGAGCGGGCTTTTCTTTTGGGAGGCCCATTCGCTTGCAGCACCCCCTCGTTCTCTTTTTCAGCTGGAGTTCACGTGGACGATTTCAAATCGTACATCGAGCTACTGACCGATATCGCGGATTTCATCCGTGCGGTTTGGAAGCTTGTCGAACTTCTCAAGAAACCTCGCAAGCGCAAGTAACCGCATTCCATAAACCCGTTAGTTGAACTAGCGGCTGGGGTGCGCATGAAGCGTTTCATCCAGTCGGGGCCCGCGCTCGCCTAAAATTTGTGAAAAGTGGATGCCAAATTCATCCTCAACGTCGGCGAACTTGCGCAGCTGGGTGCAGCAGGGCGCGCGGTTTCCGTTCTCAGTACGGGGCAGCTACCCACGACAGGCTCTCGCTCCCAGGTGCCTTGGCGACCCACCTATCCACAGTCTTATCCCTTTATATATTCGCCGTCGTACTGTTAGGATTCATGAACCCGGCTTTCCAACAATATCGACCCACCAAATGACACTGACTGATCTCGTAACGCGCATCGACCAGATCATCGAACTCGGCGAGCAGGTGCTTGCAACGAGATACACCCAAGGTGGCTTGGGCGGCCAGACCTTCGCCCACGTCAAGTCTGCCCCAATGGCCGGTTTCCGCGCTGCGGCCTTGTCGTTCATTGATCGCGTGTATGGGAGTGATCACTCCCATTTCAAGCAGTTCCTTGACAGGACAAAATCCTCATACGCTGGCGACGCAGAACGAGGGCTTTCGATACTCCGGGCTATTCGTTCTGAAATTGCCGGCGGATGGCTCTTCACGGTTAAGGGGCTGGTTGCCGCGGAGCTCTTCTCTGACTTTCTTGATATGGCGGAACACCTGCTGGAACAAGGCTTTAAAGATGCCGCTGCTGTCATGATTGGTTCAGTGCTTGAGGAACATCTGCGTCAACTCTGCCACAGGCACTCCGTTGACCTCAACGACGAAAAGGACGGACAGCTTGTTCCGCGCAAGGCAGACCGTCTTAATGCTGAACTCGCAAAGAAATCCGTTTACACCTCCATTGATCAAAAACAAATTACCGCTTGGCTTGGCCTCAGAAATGACGCTGCTCACGGTAAATACGGCCATTACACGGCAGAGCAGGTCAAGCAGCTTCTTTCTGGTGTGATGGGATTTATGGTTCGGGTCGCGCCCTGATGCACTTACAGGGCGAAAGTCATGCCAAGGCTTCACTCAAGCACGGCGAGTTCATACCTTAGGTGGAGAAGGAGTTGAAGTGCCATGCTGAACACGCCACTAAGTGAAAACCGGCTTGCAAACCGGTTATGACGTCGAATTAAATCTAGTAGAACTCGCAGCGGTAGCGGCGAAAAGTGAAGCGCGGTGCTGAGCTGCATTATGGTCGGATGCATTGATCGAGCTTACGATGCACCAGCGACACAAGCGTTAGGATGTCCAAAGCATCTTGCTCGTTCATGGCCCAATCTATCTTAGGATTGTGTGCCAATGGATTGCGAACGGTGCCAAATATACCAATGAGTAAGTTTACAAAACCAGACTGTTCGCTCCTGTCGCTTGCTGTTTTCAAGGCATTGATCGCAAGCTGTGGATTCTCGCCACCGAGAGTTGCTTGTATCAATGGGGCACCATCTCCAGGGTGTCCAGTAAGTGCGCGTATTTTTCCGGCAATGCTCTTGGTTGCCTCAAATACGGCGTGAAAGTAATTTTCCTGAAGCCACTCTGCCTTGCAGTACGTCAATACATCGGCGTGTACACCGCGATTTTCAAGAAGGTGCTGCAATCGGTTTGCGCGTGCAATAGCTTCATCGAGATTTGACGCTGGCTTGACCCATCGAACTTGCCCATCGTTACCGACTGACATGCTTGAGAACGCAAGAATTGGATTGAGTCGATCTCTCCATCTATCGAAGCGCGCAGGATCGTCAGTGAATTGGACGGGGGCCATCGCCCGTTTGATGAAAACCACAACGTGATTGCCAAAATCTTTTTTGTTCTGAAATGCAGCAAAGGCGTTGTATAGCCTTTTCCACTTGGTCAATTCTGGATGCACATCTGGAATACCACACTGCGCCAAGAGGTGTTCGATCTGCGGGCCGGTCAAACCGTCGGCAGTGTTTCCAAGTGCCTTGGCAAGCGAGGCAAGTTCCTGAGCGTTAAATGGCGGGACACGTTCCATATGACCTCCTCAACGCCGCGCGATTTTTTAGCGATTTTTCAAATCTGACGAGCCCGCAGCGGGAACCGGCAAAACCCCTTGTATCCCTTGTGTTTACTGGCGCCCCGAAGACGAATCGAACGTCCGACCTACCCCTTAGGAGGGGGTTGCTCTATCCACTGAGCTACCGGGGCGTGGCGCGCATTGTACCGAATCCCGCATGGATTACCGAGCCGCGCCGGGGCCGCTATGATGCGCGAGAGGAGAGTCTATGAAACTGATACTGGGCGGAGTGGCGGGGCTGCTGCTGGTGGCAAGTGCGGTCCTGTGGATGCTGCGGCCGGGCGCGCAACGGCCGGAGGGAAGCGCCGCACCGGAGTTTGAACTGGCGGACCAGAACGGCCGGATTCATCGCCTGGGCGATTACGCCGGGCGCTGGCTGGTGCTGTACTTCTACCCCAGGGACGACACGCCGGGTTGCGCCCGGGAAGCCTGCCGTTTCCGCGACGACATCGGACTGCTGGGCGACCTCGGTGCGGCGGTGGCGGGGGTCAGTGTCGACGACACGGAATCGCATGCCGATTTCGCCCGCAAATATACATTGCCGTTTCCGCTGCTGTCGGACCCCGGCGGCAAGGCGGCGGCGGCCTACGGCAGCCTGTTGAATCTGGGGGTTGCGCGGTTTGCGCGCCGCCATACCTTCATCATCGCGCCGGACGGCCGCATTGCCGCGCGTTTCGACAAGGTCGACCCGGCGCGCCACGCGCAGGAGGTGGCCGGCGCCCTGCGGTCCCTGCGAGCCGGCCAATAATGGACTACATACAGAATATGACCTGATCAAAAGCGCTCATGCCACTACAGCAGCGTGGAATCTCTCTCACCATCAGCATGGCCTTCGTCGTGCTGATCGCCCTGATTTGCGGGCTAGTATTGAACAGCCTGCTGCAACTGCGAGCCTTGAACACCCAGATGACCACGGTGGTCGAAACCCACAACCGCAAGATCGACCTCATCACGCAAACCCAGGTGGCTTCGCACCTCCGCACCGACAGCCTGTTCCGCATGGTGCTGGCCGGGGATCCGTTCGAGCGCGATGCCTATTTCATGGAGTTCAACCGCGCAGGTTTCCTGGTCGGGAGCGGGCGCAACGCCCTGCGCCAGATGGGGTTTACCCCGGACGAGCAACGCAGCTTCGATGCCCAGACCCGCCTGGTCAACGAAATCGAAGCGATCCAGGAACAGGTAGTCGACCTGATCAACGCGGACCGCGGTCCCGACGCCTACCGGGTATTGCGTCAGCAAGCCATCCCCAACAAGGAGGCTTTCAACCAGCAACTGGCCGACATGCGCGCGCTGTATCAGCAGGCCAACCTGAACGCCCTGCAACGGGTGAAGCAGTCTTACCGGCGCACCTTTTCATACACGCTGGCATTCAGCATCGCAGCGATTGCCCTGGCACTGCTGATCGCCTGGCGCACGCTGCGCAAAGCGAGGCTGAGGTCACAGCTGATCCTGGAGCAGATGGGGGAACTCGAACGCTCGCGCGCGGCGCTGCGCGAAGAAGCCACGCATGATCCGCTCACCGGCCTGGCCAACCGGCGGCTGTTTTACGACCGCCTGCATCAGGCGGTCCGCCACGCCCATCGCTACGGCGGCAAGGTGGGCGTCCTGTATGTGGACCTGGATCGCTTCAAGGACATCAACGACCGCCATGGCCACCATGTCGGCGACGCCGTGCTGACCGAGGTGGCGAAACGGCTGACCTCCAGCATTCGCGACTCCGATTCGGCGGCGCGTCTGGGCGGCGACGAGTTCGTGGTGCTGCTGGAAGAAGTGCAAGGGCGTGAGGACTGCCTCGCCGCCGCCCACAAGATCGAGCAGGCGGTCAATGCGGACACGAAATTCTACGGATTCAACGTAAAAATCGAGGCGAGCGTCGGCCATGCGCTGTACCCCAACGACGGCACCGACGAGGATGCCCTGATTCGAGCCGCCGACGCCGCCATGTACCGGGTCAAAACCGGCTGCGAATCAGCGCGCCAGCAACACCTGCCGTTTCAGTGAAGCGCGTCCGAGCGGCTCGGGTCGGCCCGCTCGCGCCGGGCCTTGGCGCCCCAGATCCACACGTACTGCACGCCGGACACCACGGCGATGGCGAACACCGTCACGAACAGGGGCTGCCGCCAGTCGTCCAGCGCCAGCAGCCCGGCGAGCCCGCCCAGCACCAGCGCCAGCAGGGTGAACTCGGCAAACATGTGCGTCTTGCCGAGCCAGGTGGGATGAATTTCCAGATGCCCGGCCAGCCCGCGGTAGCTCAGCGCACCCAGCACAATGACGCTGTCGCGCAGCAGGATCGCCAGCGTCACCCACAGCGGGATCGCGTGCGCCTGCGTCAGCATCACCAGCGTCACCAAGCCCAGGGCCTTGTCGGCGACGGTGTCGAGCGCGGCGCCCAGTTGCGTCAGCTGATTCAGCCAGCGCGCCAGCAGGCCGTCGATGCCGTCCGACACCGCGGCGGCGAGGAACAGCCAGCAGGCCGCCTCCCAGCGCTGCTGCAGGATCAGCCAGGCGACGACCGGCACCGCCGCGACCCGCAGCAGGGAAATGACGTTCGGCAGATTGAAGACGCGCTCGCTCATATTGAACCCGGGTAATCCATTAGGCGGCGCTGCGCGCCTGTGCGAGTGCTGGCGGCGGCTTTGCGGTCATTTTCGCCGCTTGCTCGGCGTCCATGGAACGACCATGGACTTCTCCCAAGCAACAAAACTGCCTCGCAAATCCGCTCGCCATCATCTCGCACCCTAATGAATTATCCGGGTTCCAACCCTACTCAATTCAGGGGCTGTCTGGCAAGCTCGTCCCACAGCTTGTCGAGCCGTTTGACCGACACCGGGAACGGCGTCTTGAGTTCCTGGGCGAAGAGCGAAATCCGCAGTTCCTCCAGCTGCCAGCGGAAATCGTCGAGCACCGCGGACACCGCGCCCTTCACCTGCGCGCGCCGCGCCAGGACCTTGTTCTGTAGCGTCAGCACGCCGGCCATGCCGCGCGAGTCGCGCTGCTCGGACGCGGGCAGCTTCTCCAGCCGCTTGAGGATGCCCCTCAAATAACGCGGCAGGTCTTTCAGGTGCGTCCACGGCGTGGCAGTGATGAAGTCGGCCGGTACCAGCGCGGCGAGGTGCGCGGTTTCGTCGCGCATCGCGGCGGTGAACTGCGGCTTGGCGGCAAGGCGCGCCGCCACCTGCGCGTGCAGGTCGAGAATCTCCGCCGCGTCGCGCAGGAGCGCCTGCTTCACCACGGTGATTCTGGGCTTGGCGCGCTCCTTCTGCTTTCCGAATGTTTTTGCGTCGCGCGGCGTGTCGTCGTCGCCCAGCAGCGCACGCGTGGCGATGGCATCGATCAGCGCCGCGCGCAGCTGTTCGGCGCTGCCGAACACACGGTATTTCATTGCCAGCGCGGTTTCGCGCGACAGGTCCTTGTCGAGCTGCTTGAACTGCGCGACGAGCGCGATGCGCAGCAGGCGCACCACGCCGCGGCGGGTCTCGGCCTCCGCCACGTCGGCGGCGTCGAGCAGGCGCAGATCGACGCTCTCGCCGTTGTCGACCAGCGCCGGATAGCCGATCAGCTCGCGCCCGCCGCGCTTGAATTTCACCTGTTCCGGCAGGTCGCCGAAATTCCATTCGACAAGGCCGGTACGCTCAAACTCGCTGTCCTCGGCGCCGCCGCCGTAGGTGATGCGCGCCGCGCCGCCCAGCTGCTGGCGCAGCGCAACAAGATCGCGTCCGCTGGCAAGCTCCTGCCCGCTGTCGTCGATCACGCTGAGGTTCATGTGCAGGTGTGCCGGCAGCTCGCCCTTCCACTCGTCTGGATGGGTGTCGGTGCCGGTCTTCTTGCGGATGTAGGCGGCCAGCGCCGCGGTCAGTGTCTGCTCGCCCGGCTTCGCCACCGAGAGAAACGCCGTCACCGTGTCGGGCAGCGGAATCAGCGGACGGCGGCGGTCCTTGGGCAGCGACTTCAAGAGCAGGGTGAGCTTTTCGCGGATGAGGCCGGGCACCAGCCAGTCGACCTGCGCCGGCTCGATGCGGTTGAGCAGGTACAGCGGCAGGTGCACCGTCACGCCGTCGAGCACGTGGCCGGGCTCGAAGCGATACTTGAGCTTGCACGCCACGCCGTCGACCGGCATGGTCTCGGGAAACAGCGTGTGGTCGGCGCCGAGTCCTTCGCCGAGGATGTCCTCGCGCTGCAGGAACAGGATTTTGGGGTTGCCGGCTTCGGCTTCCGCGCGCCATTGTTCGAAGGCCGCGCCGTTGTGGAGCTCGGCCGGAATGCGCGCGTCGAACACGCGGAAGATGCGTTCCTCGTCCAGCCACACGCCGGATTTGCGCGCCTTGTGTTCGAGGTCTTCGATTTCCTTGATCAGCGCACGGTTGTGCGCGAACCACGGCGCTTTCGTGTCGTATTCGCCGGCCACCAGCGCGCCGCGGATGAACAGCTCGCGCGACAGCACCGGGTCGATCGGGCCGTAGTGGATCTTGCGCCGCGGCACCAGGGTGATGCCGTACAGGCTCACGCGCTCGAACGCCACCACGCGCGCACCGTCCTGTTCCCAGTGCGGCTCGATGAACATGCGCGTCAATAAATGACGCCCCGCGGCCTCGATCCATTCCGGGCGCACCTCGGCGACGGTGCGCGCGAGCAGCCGCCCGGTATCGGTCAACTCGGCCGCCATGATCCACTTCGGTCCCTTCTTCGCCAGCGCCGAGCCGGGGTGGATCGACAGCTTGATGCCGCGCGCGCCCTGATAGTTGCCTTCGCCCGGCTTGGGCCGGCCTTTGGCGTCGTCGGACTTGAACCCGATGTTGCCCAAAAGACCGGTCAAGAGCGCTTGATGGATCGTGTCGTAGCCGGCGTCCTTCTCGTTCTCGCGCAAGCCGAGTTCGGTGACCTGCGCGTGCAGCTGACCGTGGATGTCGCGCCATTCGCGCATCCGCCGCGGCGACAGGAAATGGTCCTGCAACAGCGTCTGCAGCTGGCGGTTGGTTTTCTTGTGCTGCACCTGCTCCTCGTACCAGCGCCACAGCTTCAGCCAGCCCATGAAGTCGGAACGCTCGTCGGCGAACAGCTTGTGCTTCTCGTCGGCCGCCTGCGCGCGCTCCATAGGACGGTCGCGCGGGTCCTGCACCGACAGCGCGCTGGCGATGATCAACACCTCGTTGACGCAGCGCTGCTGTTCCGCCGCCAATAACATACGAGCAATGCGCGGATCGAGCGGCAGCTTGGCAAGTTTGGTGCCGATCTTGGTCAGCTGCCCCTGCTCATCCAGCGCGTGCAGTTCGGCCAGCAACTGGTAGCCGTCGGTCACCAGACGCGAACTCGGTGGGTCGATGAAGGGAAAGCCCACCACGTCGCCCAGGCCCAGCGACTTCATGCGCAGGATGACGCCGGCCAGAGACGAGCGCAGCAGCTCGGGGTCGGTGAAGCGCGGGCGGTTGCCGAAATCGGCCTCGTCGTAGAGGCGGATGCAGACGCCGTCCGCGACCCGCCCACAGCGTCCGGCGCGCTGGTTGGCCGAGGCCTGCGACACCTTCTCGATCAGCAGCTGTTCGACCTTGTTGCGCGCCGAATAGCGCTTCACCCGCGCGGTGCCGGGGTCGATCACATAGCGGATGCCGGGCACGGTGAGCGAGGTTTCCGCCACGTTGGTGGCGAGCACGATGCGTCGCAGCGCGTTCGTCGGCTTGAAGATCGCGTCCTGCTCGGCGACCGACAGGCGGGAGAACAGCGGCAGGATTTCGGTGCCGGGCGGGTGGTGTTTGCGCAGCGCCTCGGCGGTGTCGCGGATTTCGCGCTCGCCCGGCAGGAACACTAGGATGTCGCCGGGACCCAGGCGCGCCAGTTCGTCGGTGGCGTCGAGGATGGCCGTTATATCGCTTTGGGCATCACGTTTGCTCCCTCCCCCGCTACGGGGGGAGGGTTGGGGAGAGGGGGATTCCTCGCGCTCGATCGGCCGCCAGCGGATTTCCACCGGGTAGGTGCGTCCCGACACCTCGATCACCGGCGCGTCGTTGAAGTGCTTGGAAAAACGCTCGGCGTCGATGGTGGCGGAGGTGATGACCACGCGCAGGTCGCTGCGCTTTTCCACCAGGGTTTTCAGATAACCCAGCAGGAAATCGATGTTGAGGCTGCGCTCGTGCGCCTCGTCGATGATGATGGTGTCGTAGCGGCTCAATAGCGGATCGCCCTGGCTCTCGGCCAGCAGGATGCCGTCGGTCATCACCTTGATTGCGGTGTCATGGCGCACCTTGTCGGTGAAGCGCACCTTGTAGCCGACGATGCCGCCCAGCTCGCCGCCGAGCTCCTGCGCGATGCGCGCCGCCACCGAGCGCGCGGCGATGCGGCGCGGCTGGGTGCAGCCGATGAGCTTCCCCGGACGAGCCGCCTCTGACCCAAATCGTGCCTCCAGGCACATCTTGGGAATCTGCGTGGTCTTGCCCGAGCCGGTCTCGCCGCACAGGATGAGCACGCGGTTGGCTTGAAGCGCGGCAAGGATGTCGTCGCGGCGCGCGGCGACCGGCAGGTCGGGATAGGTGATATGCAAGGGACTACTTGTTCTGAAGGTATTTGGCGTCATCGAAGGTTTCCAGCCAAGCTGGGCGGTACACCGCCATCACGGTGATCGCCATGCCGGTGGAAAAGGCTTCGGCCCAGCTGATCAGCAGGGCGGCGTACGGCGTGTAGTGCGTCAGCAGATAATCGAGCGGGTAGGCGCCGGCGAGGGTCATCAGCGCGGTGGTGGCCAGGCCGACCGCCGCCACCGAGAGCGCCGCGCCGAAAAAGCCGTTGCCCAGCACGTAGACGAAGAAATGATTCGGCAGATGGCGGTCCAGCAGGCGGAACACGCCCCAGCTCACCGCCGCCGGCAGCGCCGCCACCAGCAGCGCATCGAACCCCAGCGCGTTCCAGCTGCCGCGCCCGAAGGCCGCGTTCGCCAGCAGGATCAGGGTGCCGGCAAAGCTGGCGCGCCAGAAGCCGAACATCAGCGTCAGCGCCGCGATGCCGTAAAAGTGGAAGGTCAGCCCCGGCTTGATGCCGGTGCGGATCTGCCACAGCGCGAGCAGTGCCACGGTGGCGCCGAGGAACAGGTTCAGCTTCGAGGGTTCGGCCAGGCGGCGCCAGTCGCCCGACATCAGCCAGCGCCAAGCCAGGAAGGCCAGCCCCAGCCAGCCGATCAGATAAAAGGATTCGGGCAACAGTGATGCGGTCAGCCCCGGCGCGGTAAAATTCATGGGCGGATTTTACGCGATGCGCCGGTCCGCACCCTTAATCGAAAGTATGCGAGCCCACGCCATGTCCGCACCCAAATCCCCCCACGCCCCGCTCAGAGACGAGGAGATCGACGATCTGGCCGATCTGGTCGATCTGATCGACGAGCGCACCGACGTGCCGGTCTCGCTGGAGGGCCTCGACGGCTTTCTGACCGCGCTGGTGTGCAGCCCGCGCGCCATTCCGCCAGCGGAGTATTTCCCGGTGCTGCTCGACAGCGCCGACGGCCTGGCCACGGTGTTCGAGGACGCGGCCGACGAAGCCCGCTTTCTGGCGCTGTTCGAGCGCCGCCGCAACGAGATCAGCCGCGCGCTCGCGGCGCCGATCGAGAACCTGGCCGACCCCAAGGCCCTGTCGCCGCTGGTCATGGACTGGATCGGCCTTTTGGCCGAACTGCCCTCGGCCGAAGCCAAGCAACTGAGGGACGCCGGCATCCCGCCCTACGCCCAGCTGTGGGCCGGTGGTTTTCTGCTGGCGGTGGAGCACTGGGAAGACGACTGGGAACTCCCCGCGGACAGCAAGGACGAAGCCTTCGTCGACGAAGTGCTCGATCCCTTCTATGTGCTGGCCGCGCCGCTCGACGAGCTCAGCCCCGAGGAGCGCGCCATCCGCCGCGAAGATCACCTCGCCCTCGCCCTGTGGGGCGCCTACGAACTGCGCGAATTCTGGCTCGACCGCGGCCAGGGGCCGCGTCACTGAAATTTTGTAACTTGAATCCTGTAACGTGTACCTCGATATGAACCTCGTCCTCTTCGATCTCGACAACACCCTGCTCGCCGGCGACTCCGACTACGAATGGGGGCAGTTCCTCATCGCCAAGGGCGCGGTCGACGGCCCCCACTACGAAGCCAAGAACCGCGCGTTCTACGAGGACTACAAGGCCGGGGAACTCGACATCTACGCCTTCCTCGCGTTTGCCCTGCGCCCGCTCGCCACCCACACGCGCGAGCAGCTCGACGCCTGGCGTGCCGAATACATGGAAACGCGCGTCAGGCCGATGATCACCCAGGCCGCGCGCGACCTCGTCGACAAACACCTGGACGAGGCCGATCTGGTCGCCGTCATCACCGCCACCAACAGCTTCGTCACCGGCCTGATCGCGAAGGAATTCGGCATTCCCCACCTGATCGCCACCGATCCCGAGGAAATCGACGGCCGCTTCACCGGCGAGGTCGCCGGCACGCCCTGCTTCCGCGAAGGCAAGGTCGCGCGCATCGAACACTTCCTCGAAGCCCATGGCACCCGGCTCGACTGCCTCGACACCAGCTGGTTCTACAGCGACTCACACAACGACCTGCCGCTGCTGGAGAAAGTCCAGCATCCGGTTGCCGTCGATCCCGACCCCACCCTGCGCGCCCATGCCGAGGCCCGGGGCTGGCCGGTGATTTCCCTGCGTCATTGAGCATGCAGACCATGCAGGCTTCCGCGGATCGACCCTCGCCCATGTCCACCTCTTCCACCCTTGCCGAAAGCGTCGCCAGGCAACGCGAAGCGCTCGCCAACCTGCTGCGCGAACCGCTGGCGCTGGCGGCGCAGGCGTGCAACCGGGCATGGCCCAGCCGCGCCGGGCTCAACGCCGCGCTGACACATGCGCTGGCCGCCTTGCCTGCATGCAAGTACATGTATGCAATGGATACCCACGCCATTCAGTTCTCCGACAACATCAGCCACGAAGGCCTGGTCGACATCGATTACGGGCGCGACCGCTCCGACCGCCCCTACATGCGCGAAGCGGTGCCGAACCAGGGCTTTCTGCTGTCGCAGGCCTACATCAGCTTGCGCGCCAAACGGCCGTCGCTCACGGCAATCCAGATCGTGCGCGACGACGACGGCCAGGTGCTCGGTTTCGTCGGCGCCGACTTCGACCTGCGCGACCTGCCGATCACCGGCAAGCTGTACGACGAACCGACTTACTGGCGGCAGATCAAGGGCGACCCGGCGATCCGCGGCGCGGTGTTCCACCAGACCCGCAGCGACAGCCAGATGGATATCCACCTCGACACGGTGCTGGGAGTGATCGAGGAGTTGATGACCGATCGCGGCATCTTCCACGGCAAGCTGCATTTTTCCAGCAGCCGCGCAACCATCTGGCTGGTCGACGACCCCTATCGCTACCGCCTGCTCGATATCGACGCGCTGACCGACCCCGACACCTGCCTGATCTACCCCCGCCATGCCTACCCGGCCAACGCGGTAGTGCCCAAGGACAAGATCCGCGCTGTACTCGACGGCCTGCGCGCGCTGCGCTTCATGGACGAGACCTTCTACCTGCGCGCCGGCTCGCTCAACATCTTCAACGGCATGGTCGGACTCACTTTTTCGTGCGACGGCTCGCACTACCTGCCGTGGGACGAGTTTTTGAGCAAAGGCTACGACTTCTGGGCCAGCGGCAAATCGCTCGGCTGAGCGAACGGTCAGGCGGGCCTCCCCGTCACCTGCCTTGCGCATCCCCCATTTGCCTCCTAAACTGCATTGCATATGTAATGCAATGCAAGGATCCCGCCATGAAAAACGCCACCCTGCCCCCCCTGCGCGTTGACAGCGCACTGCGAAGCGCGGCCGAATCGGTCCTGCGCGAGGGCGAAACCCTGTCCGGTTTCGTGCTCGAAGCCGTTCGCCTGAACATCGAACGGCGCCAAGCCCAGCGCGAATTCATCGCACGCGGCCTGCTGGCCCGCGAGGAAGCGCGGTCCACAGGCGACTATGTGAGCGCTGAGGGCATGTTGACGCGGCTGGATGCAAGCCTCGCCCGTGCACGCAGCAAGCAGGCAACCGGAACGCAATGAGCTTCCGGCTGCGCCTTGCAGCCCGCACCGCCGACGATTTACAGCGCCTGTTCGATAATTTGGCAGAGCGTGACCTGGAGTCGGCCGAACGCGCGCGCGTGGCGATTGAAAAGGCCTTTGGATTTTTGGAGACTTTTCCATTTGCCTGCCGCAAGGCTTCGCCCGATCATCCCTTCTTGCGCGAAATGGTGATCGAATTTGGCCAGTCCGGGTATGTCGCACTGTTCGAAATCGAAGACGCCGAAACCGTTACGATATTGGCGGTGCGCCACCAGCGAGAAGACGATTTCTTCTGATAGGCGATTTCTGCAGCAGGCCATGCTTGAATCACGAGCAACAGTCCCCTCTGCCATCACCCGCACCCAGGCTTGCAAGTGCCCATCGCATGCAGCACACTTCATCACAAAACAAAAACAACCGGCGCGGAGAATCGAATGAAAACGAACAAACGATCCGGAACCCTTGAGCAAACTCGACGAAATCTATCGCCTGCACCGCCTGCTGGATGGACGGCGCACCGGGCTCCCCCGCGCCGCGCTCATCGCTGAGCACGGCTTTTCGCGTTCCACCCTCACCCGGCTCATCGCCGACCTGCGCGACAAACTCGGCGCACCCATCGTCTGCGACCTTGAACGGGGCGGTTATCGCTACGACACCGCCGACGGCCGCCACTCCTTACCGGGCCTGTGGTTCAGCCCCGCGGAACTGCTTGCCCTCGTCACCCTGAAACACCTGCTCGCCAACCTGGAGCCTGGCCTGCTCGACGACCACCTGCGCCCCCTGGAAGCCCGCATCGACACACTCCTGGCCAGCCAGCACCTCGGCGTGGGCGAAGCCGCCCAGCGCATCCGGCTCCTGAGCATCGCCTCCCGCCACAAGAACCCGCGCCACTTCCAGGCCGTCGCCCATGCCGTCCTGCAACGCCACCGGCTCCGCATCGACTACTACAACCGCGAGCGCGACCAAACCAGCCGCCGCGAAATCTCCCCGCAACGTCTCGCCCACTACCGCGACAACTGGTACCTCGACGCCTGGTGCCATGACAAAAAAGGCCTGCGCATCTTCGCCGTCGAATGCATACGCGCCGTCGAACCGCTGGCCAAGCCCACCAAAACCGTCGCTGAATCCACCTTGAATCGCGAACTCGCCAGCAGCTACGGCATCTTCGCCGGCCAGCCCCACGCCACCGCCGTGCTCCGATTCACCGCCAAACGCGCCCGCTGGGTCGCCGAAGAAATCTGGCACCCCGAACAGCAAAGCCGCTGGCTCGAAGACGGCCGCTACGAATTGCGCCTGCCCTATTCCGATGACCGTGAACTGCTTATGGACATCCTCAAATATGGGGCGGACGTCGAAGTTACAGGCCCGCCAAAATTGCGCGAGGCTGCGAAGAACTTGCTTGAAATGGCGGCAGGCCAGTATCAACGTGGGGAAACGCCGTGCTCAGGTTCTGAGCCTGGGGGCGAGTAGGATGGCATCACCATAGACCAAGCCACACTCAATATGGATTCGCCTTTCGACGCTTCGCTCAAGTCAATCGACAAACCCGCGTTTGTCGCTCACGTTCGTCCAGACGGCAAAATCCAATCTCTAGAAGATCATCTTTCCAAGGTCGCCATACTCAGCTCTGAGCTGGCCGAGAAATTTAGCCTCGCCACGCACGGCGAACTTCTCGGCTTGCTCCACGACTTGGGCAAGTACAGCGCGGCGTTTCAGGCATACATCCAATCGGCCACGGGCTTGCTTAATCAGGACGAGGATGAAGAGTTTGTCGATGCGGCTGGCCTAAAAGGCAAAATCGATCACTCCACCAGCGGGGCGCAGTGGATTTGGCAGGAACTGGCGCAACAGAACGATCTGGCACGAATCGCCGGGCAGGTACTGGCTTTGTGCATCGCCTCGCACCATTCCGGTTTGATCGACTGTCTTGCGCTATCGGCCGGAAAACCCGCAGAAGACTTGTTCACCAAGCGGATGAACAAGCTCGGCGAAAAGACTCACCTCAGCGAGGTGCTTGGAAAGGCAGATAAAAAACTCCTTGCAACCGCTCGCGGCCTGATGACTCGCCCTGAAACCACGCAGGCGTTTCAGGTCTGGATCGCAAATATTCTTGGCAAAGTCCCTGGGAAGAACCCGCAGAGCCCAGTATTCCAGCAGCAACTCGGCCTACTTGTTCGCTCGCTCTACAGTTGCTTGATCGACGCCGACCGCATCGACACAGCGGATTTTGAACACCCCGGACGAGCGCGGCGGCGGCTACGCGGCAATTACGAATCTTGGGATGTGTTGATAGCGCGCCTGGAAGCGCACCTCGGCGCTTTCACGTCACGCCATCCCATCGACGCTTTGCGACAAGATATTTCACGCCATTGTCTGGAAGCCGCAGCACGGGAGAAAGGCATTTACACCCTGACCGTGCCAACCGGTGGCGGCAAGACACTCGCAAGCCTGCGGTTTGCGTTGCACCACGCCCGCAAGCACACAATGGACAGAGTGATCTATGTCATTCCGTTCACGTCCATCATCGACCAGAACGCCGAAGTCGTGCGACGCATCCTGGAACCAGAAGGCGTTGAAGCGGGCAGCGTGGTACTCGAACACCATTCCAACCTCACCCCGGAGGCGCAAAGCTGGCGCGGCAAAATCCTCTCGGAAAACTGGGATGCGCCAGTCGTATACACCACCTCCGTGCAATTACTGGAAACCCTGTTCGGCGCAGGCACGCGCGGGGCGCGGCGAATGCATCAGCTCGCCAATGCAGTGTTGATTTTCGACGAAATCCAGAGCCTGCCGGTCAACTGCGTTCACCTGTTCAACAACGCCATGAACTACCTGGCCGACTTCTGCGGCAGCACTGTTGTTCTATGTACCGCCACTCAACCACTGCTCGATCAAGTCGATGCGTACAAAGGCGCAATTCGCGTATCGGCAGGAAACGAACTCATGCCAGATGTGAAGAAACTCTTTGACGATCTGAAGCGCGTCGAAGTCGTCAACCGCCGAAAACCCGGTGGCTGGTCGCAGGACGAAATCGCAGTGCTGGCGTTTGAGCAAGTCGAGGCGTCTGGTAGCTGTCTGGTCATCGTCAACACGAAAAAGGCGGCGCAGGCCATTTACCGACTGTGCCAAAAGATGAGTGGAGAAAACAGTACTACCAAGGTTTTCCACCTAAGCACGAACATGTGTCCGGCGCATCGGAAAGCGATTTTGAATGAAGTGCGCACGCGGCTGGATCAAGTCCCGTCTGCCCCGACGCTGTGCATCAGCACGCAATTGATTGAAGCTGGCGTTGATGTCGATTTCGGCGCAGTCATCCGCTTTATTGCGGGTCTGGATTCCATCGCCCAGGCGGCGGGACGTTGCAATCGCAATGGCCGCGCCAAGCAGGGTTTGGTGCATGTACTCAACCCGCGCCCCGAGGATGAGAATCTGGGTAAATTGCCCGCTATTCTGGTTGGCCGAGAAAAGGCTGAGCGCGTGCTGGACGACTTTGATGCCGACCCCGAGAAATACGGCAACAACCGCATCGGCCCTCAGGCAATGGTGTGGTACTACGAAAACTATTTCTTCGCTCGGGCAAACGAAATGGGCTATCCCGTCTCGGTCGGCCATGACGACACCCTGCTCAACCTGCTATCAAGCAACACGTTTGCGCTGGAAGACTACAAAAGAACGAAACGCCAAGCTCCGGCAATCTATCTTCGGCAAGCTTTCATGACCGCTGCCAAAGCATTCAAAGCGATCGACGCACCCACGCGCGGCGTCATCGTTCCTTACGTTGACGAGGGCAAACAGCTCATCAACGATTTATGCGCGGCCTACCTGCCAGACAAGGAATTCGAATTGCTGCGCCGTGCACAGCAATTCAGTGTCAACGTATTCCCGAACGTACTGGAAAAACTATCCAAAGCCCTTATCGTGCGGGAAGTTCAAGAGGGCACGGGTGTTCTCTACCTGGCCGATTCACGCTACTACAGCCCGGAATTCGGCCTGTCCGAAACCCCGGAAGGAAAAATGGAGGTTCTCTGTGGCTAACCGCAACAGTATCGAATTCAAAGCCAGTGCGCGCCACGCCCTGTTCACCGATCCGCTGACCCGGATCGGCGGCGAAAAGTGCTCGTACCACGTCCCGACATATGAAGCCTTGAAGGGCATCGCCAAGTCCATCTACTGGAAGCCCACTTTCATCTGGGTGATCGACGAGGTCAGGGTGATGAAACCGATCCGCACGCAGACCAAGGGCACCAAACCCTTGGAATTCGGCGGTGGAAATACCCTGGCCATCTACACCTTTTTGTCCGATGTCGAATACCAGGTACGCGCGCATTTTGAATGGAACATGCAACGCCCCGAACTCGAAGAGGACCGTGTGGAAGGCAAGCATTACGCAATCGCCAAGCGAATGCTGGAATTGGGCGGGCGGCAGGATGTTTTTCTGGGAACACGAGACTGTCAGGGTTACGTCGAACCCTGCACATACGGCTCTGAAACTGGACATTACGACGACGCGGGAGAGTTGGCCTACGGCCTGATGTTCCACGGCTTCGACTATCCCGATGAAACCGGCGCGAACAATCTGCACGCCCGACTCTGGAAGCCGATCATGGTTAATGGCCGCATTCAATTCTCACGACCTGAGGACTGCACGATCCGCAAATTCGTCCGAGCGATGACGCCCAAGAAATTCTGCAAGGGAAAGCTGCGCGATGTCGCGCATGAGGCCACTGATCTGGGGGTTTGAAATGAGCTGGATACAAAAGCTGTATGAAACTTATGAGCAGACAGTTCGATTGCCGAATCGGAATGAAAACCCACCTTGGCCTTTGGCTCACTATTCAAAGAGAGCACACGTTGAGGTCGCCATCGACTCATCCGGTAATTTCAGACGTGTCAGGAAATTAGGCGCCACAGAGTCAGCAACACTAATCCCTGTAACAGAAGCATCGGTCGGAAGATCAGGAAGCAAAATCGCTCCGCACCCACTTTGCGAGGAAATCAGTTACTGCGCCCGAGACTTCCCGGAAAAAGATGAGAAAAAATATACGGCTTACATTGCCAATTTGGAGAAATGGTGTGAATCGGCACAACAACACCCGAAAGCCAAAGCAGTACTAACTTATTTAACGCACGGGAATCTTTGGGCAGATCTTCTCAGCGAAAAAATGATCCCCATGGTTTTCGAAGGTGCTCGCGGAAAAGAAAAAATCAAAGATTCAAAGGTTTTTATTCGTTGGCGAGTTGAATCGCCGGATGATCCTGCATCAGGTACTTGGGAGGACACGAATCTGATCGACGCATGGATAGCCTACGACCAGATTCAAAACCCCAAGAACGGGATATGCATGGTTCTTGGCGAGGAAGCGCGTCTTTGTAAAAACCATCCAAAATTCATCCGTCACTCCGGTGACGGTGCCAAGCTCATCAGCGCCAACGATAGCTCCGGTTATACCTTCAGAGGTCGCTTCACCGACGACACTGGCCAGCAGGCGTGCGGCGTAGGCTACGAAGTCACGCAGAAGGCCCACAATGCCCTGCGCTGGCTAATCCAGCGCCAAGCCTACCGAAACGACGATCAGGTCATCGTGAGTTGGGCTGTCGCAGGCACGCCGATTCCCGATCCATTCGGCAACTCGATGACCTTGATGCTTGCTGGCGGAGCCACCGAAGAGCAGCCCATAGCGCCGGAGCTATCCCTTGATAGCGATGTCGGTCAATCCTTTGCCAAGCGCTTGAGCCTCGTCATGGCTGGCTACCGCAACAAGCTGGGGCCGACAGATGACATCGTCGTCATGGGCCTGGACTCAGCAACGCCGGGGCGAATGGCCATCACGTATTACCGCGAGCTGACCGGGTCCGAGTTTCTTGAGCGGGTCGAAACCTGGCACAAGGCGCAGGCCTGGCCGCAGAACTTCGGTAAGGAACTGAAATTCGTCGGGGCACCGGCGCCACGTGACATCGCCGAAGCGGCGTTTGGCCGTCGCTTGGACGACAAGCTTAAAAAATCCACGGTTGAGCGGCTCCTGCCGTGCATCGTCGATGGACAGCGGCTGCCACGTGACCTTGTCGAATCGACTGTACGCAGGGCCAGCAATCGGGCCGGCCTCGATCATTGGGAATGGGAAAAAACCCTGGGTATCGCCTGCGCCCTATTCAAAGGCGCTTTTAAAAACAAGGAGTATCAAATGTCGTTGGAAACCGACCGGACCAGCCGGGACTACCTCTATGGCCGCCTGCTTGCGATTGCCGAGCATATCGAAAGTCGTGCCCTGTACGTGGCGGGCGAAAAACGCGACACCACCGCCGCGAAGCTGATGCAACGCTTTGCCGACCGACCAGCGAGCACCTGGCGCACCATCGAACTTGCCCTCACGCCATCTAAGTCACGCCTGCGCGCCAAACGCCCCGGCTCTTTGTATGACATGGAAAAGCTGCATGACGAGGTCATTTCTAGTTTTCAGGGAGAAGACTTCCTGGACGACAGCAAGCTTTCCGGCGAATTTCTGCTCGGCTACCACTGCCAACGGCAGATTCTGAATCCGCCCAAGACAGACAAAACCGCACCTACTGAAGACCCCATTGCCGAATAACCAACCGAGGAAATGCACATGAGCACTCTGCAAAACAAAATTGATTTCGCTGTCATCCTCCGCGTCAAGAATGCCAACCCGAACGGCGACCCGCTGAACGGCAACCGTCCGCGTACCGATTATTCGAACTTCGGGGAAATGAGCGATGTGTCGATCAAGCGAAAAATCCGGGATCGGCTGCTGGAACGCTGGATCAACGACGGTAAGAAAGAAAACGACGGCAACATGATCTTCGTCCAGTCCGACGACCGCAGGGCTGACGACGCGAGAAGCCTTCGCGCTCGGGCAGAAGCTGGTTTGGGTAAAGAATTGGGCTCAGAAAAGACCGCCGAACTGGCGTGCAAGAAATGGCTGGACGTACGCGCTTTCGGGCAGCTCTTCGCCCTGAAAAGCAACAAGAAAGCTGGCAAGAAAAAAGAAGACGGTAACGATGAAGAAGGCGACACTGGGGTTTCCATCGGTATACGTGGACCTGTCACCGTCCAATCGGCTTTTAGCGTCGAGCCCATCGATATTTCCAGCCTGCAAATCACCAAAAGCGTGAGTGGCGAAGGCGATGGCACCAAACGCGGCAGCGACACCATGGGTATGAAGCATCGTGTCGATCAGGGCATTTACAGGTTCTACGGCAGCATGAATCCCCAACTGGCCGAAAAAACCGGCTTCACTGATGCGGATGCCGAGGCAATCAAACTGGCATTACCCAGACTGTTCGAAAACGACGACGCCGCAGCCCGACCTGCGGGCAGCATGGAAGTTCTAAAAGTCGTTTGGTGGCGGCACAACTGTAAAGCAGGACAACATTCTTCTGCCAAGGTACACCGCACTCTGACCGTGAAAGCCGATGGCAGTTATGAACTCGCTAACTTGGATGGGTTGAAGCCCGAGGAAATCGAGGGATTCTAGAAATCTTTCGCTACCGCCGCCCCGCCCAGTACCCCGGACGGCGGCTGTGGTGCGCGACGGCGACGATGATGATCGTCTCGGGCATCACGCGGTAGATCAAGGTGTAAGGGTAATCGTGCATAACAAACCGCCTTGCTCCATGGACCGATTTGACGCCCATCTCGGGATATTCGAGCAGGCGCTGCGCGGCTTGCATGGCGGCGTGGTTGAAATCCCGTGCAATGTCGAGCCCGGCCTGGTCGCGGTAATACTTCAGCGCCTCTGCAAATTCGACCTTGGCCTGGCTTTGCCAAGCGAGCCTCAATTACCGGACTTTCTCAGCATTTCATCGATTTCCGCCATGACTTGCTCATGTGGAATCAACACCGCAGTACCGGCATCGATTTCCGCCACGCGCCGGGCGATTTCTTCGTCCCAGGCCTGGGCGATGGCTTCGGGGGTGTCTTCCGTCGGCCCTTCCAAGCTAACGATCAGGCGGTGGATGAGTTTGCCGC
Source organism: Gammaproteobacteria bacterium (assembly GCA_018820765.1). Classification (GTDB taxonomy): domain Bacteria; phylum Pseudomonadota; class Gammaproteobacteria; order Burkholderiales; family Thiobacillaceae; genus Thiobacillus. The sequence continues at coordinate 101,519 of JAHJNN010000001.1, read as the reverse complement.
GCTCTTGCGGCGAAAGCTGCAAGGCCTGGTTTTCAATCTCTTTCAATAACGCTGCCATGACGCGCTCCAGAAATAACGTCCTGTTGGAATGGTAGCACTCGCATCATGGCCGAAACAGACCCGATTCCCCTTTCCGCGCTCCAGCACTGGGCCTATTGCCCACGCCAGTGCGGGCTGATTCATCTGGAGCAGGCATTTGCCGACAACATTCACACGGCGCGTGGGCAGGCGGTGCACCACCTGGTTGACACGCCTGGCTACGAGATTAAGTCCGGCGTGCGGGTGGAACGCGCGCTGCCTTTGTGGAGCGACCGTCTCAACCTCATCGGCAAGGCCGACCTGGTTGAGTTTCATCCTGACGGCACGGTGTTCCCGGTGGAGTTCAAGCATGGCGCCAAGCGGCAAAAGCTGCACGACGACCTGCAGCTCGCGGCGCAGGCCATGTGTCTGGAAGACATGCTCGGCCGGCCGGTGACCAAGGGCGCGATCTTTCATGCCAGCAGCCACCGGCGGCGCGAGGTCGTCATCACGCCGGAGCTGAAGGCACGGGTGATCGACACTGCAAATGCGATCCGCGCGATGCTTGTCTCGGGCACGCTACCGCCACCGGTCAACGATTCACGATGCAGGGAATGTTCCTTGAAAGAGATTTGCCAGCCTGAAGCCGTCGCCGACCAAACCAGGCAGCGACAACAAAAACACGATCTGTTCGACCCGGAGGCATGAATTGCACACCATCCAAAACACCCTCTACGTCATGACCCCGCAGGCGTATGCCCACCTGGAAAACGCCACCGTGCGCATCGATGTCGAGCGCGAGAAAAAACTCCAGGTGCCGCTGCACCATGTCGGCGGACTGGTCTGTTTCGGCAACGTCATGGTCTCGCCTGCGCTCATGCACCGCCTGGCCGACGAGGGTAAATCTCTGGTTCTGCTGGACGACAGCGGCCGTTTCAAGGCACGGCTCGAAGGTCCGGTTTCCGGCAACATCCTGCTGCGCCAGGCTCAGCATAAGCAAGCGGGCAACCCAGCCTTCACGTTGGAGCTGGCCCGCGCCGTGGTCGCCGGCAAGCTCAAAAACAGCCGCAGCGTATTGCAGCGCGGCGCGCGCGAAGCGACCGACGAACAAGAGGCGGCCCGGCTCACACGCGCCGCCGACAACCTTGCCGCCTCGCTGCGCGCAGTAACCGTCACTGCCACGCTGGATGAACTACGCGGCGTCGAAGGCGAAGCCGCGCGCGGCTACTTTGCAGCCGTCAATCTCATCGTCAAACCCGCCATGCGCGCGCATTTCAAACTCGACGGCCGCACCCGCCGACCGCCGCTCGACCGCTTCAATGCACTAATTTCCTTCCTCTACGCCATGCTCATGAATGACTGCCGTTCCGCGCTGGAAGCCGCCGGGCTTGATCCGCAACTCGGCTTTCTGCACGCCGTTCGTCCCGGCCGTGCAGCGCTTGCGCTCGACCTCCAGGAAGAATTCCGCGCCGTACTGTGCGACCGCCTGGCGCTCACCCTCATCAACCGGGGTCAAGTCGGCCCCGGCGACTTTGATCTGCGAGAGGGCGGCGCTGTCATGCTGAACGACCGTGGCCGCCGTGCCGTCGTCACCTCCTGGCAGGAACGCAAGCAGGAAGAACTCACCCACCCGCTCACCGAAACCAAACTCCCTCTTGCCCTGCTGCCTTTCGTTCAGGCACGATTCATGGCGCGCACCCTGCGCGGCGAAATGGAAGGCTACCTGCCCTATCTGGCCAAATAAGCCATGCTCATCATCGTCACCTATGACGTCTCCACCGAGACCGCCGCCGGACGCAAACGCCTACGCCGTGTCGCAAAGGCCTGCGAACGCGTCGGCCAACGCGTGCAAAAATCCGTCTTCGAATGCACCGTCAACGAAATGCAGTTCGAACAACTCGAACGCGACTTACTCGCCGAGATCGATGCAAACCATGACAACCTGCGCTTTTACCGCATCACCGAACCTGTCGATCTTCGCGTCAGACAACACGGCTGCTTCCGCTCAGTGGATTTCGATGGCCCGCTTCTCATATGACGCGCGAACCCCAATCGAAGACATATTTCCGGCACGTTCGCGGAGACGATAACCCATTGTTCTTTAACAATCTGGCAATTGCGATGCAACTTGCTGATTCCTGCATCGTTGCCGCCTTCCCAAGGTTCGCGCAAACTGCAGAAACTTCACATTGCAAACAAAAAACTGCAGTGGTGGAGCATCGCCCGGCCTCACGGCCGGGCGCGGATTGAAACCTCAATCATGTACGAATACGCGAGCATGATTGCGCATCGCCCGGCCTCACGGCCGGGCGCGGATTGAAACCATCGTAAAAGCCCCAGACAAACGGCTCAGGGATGCATCGCCCGGCCTCACGGCCGGGCGCGGATTGAAACGCGTGCGACACCACGTTCACGCCTGACATGCCCGTGCGCATCGCCCGGCCTCACGGCCGGGCGCGGATTGAAACGTCCGCTCGTAGTTGTGCGGGGCGCCGTTCAGGCAGCATCGCCCGGCCTCACGGCCGGGCGCGGATTGAAACGTCAAGTATAGATTCATCTGGATGGGCTTTAATCAGGCATCGCCCGGCCTCACGGCCGGGCGCGGATTGAAACCGCGAATTCGCCGACGCCTTCACCGGAAAGCGGATGCATCGCCCGGCCTCACGGCCGGGCGCGGATTGAAACGCGACGCTCACCGTTTCCAATGTCCTGATCGACCAGGCATCGCCCGGCCTCACGGCCGGGCGCGGATTGAAACCTCAGCTTCGGCTTCGGCGGGCGGTGGTACCCATCGCATCGCCCGGCCTCACGGCCGGGCGCGGATTGAAACATGCCGGGCGAGGGGGCAGTGCCGCCCGATCTGCGCATCGCCCGGCCTCACGGCCGGGCGCGGATTGAAACGATTTGGCCGCCTGCGGCCAGGAAAACAGAACGCGCATCGCCCGGCCTCACGGCCGGGCGCGGATTGAAACACTCTCGGCCTGCTGGCGCGCCATGGCGTCGGCTTGGCATCGCCCGGCCTCACGGCCGGGCGCGGATTGAAACAAGCTGGCGCTGTCTGCCGGCGGGCTGGCGGCGGCGCATCGCCCGGCCTCACGGCCGGGCGCGGATTGAAACGTCACACGGCGCGCACTTTAGCACAACGCGCCAGGGCATCGCCCGGCCTCACGGCCGGGCGCGGATTGAAACGTTTTGCCCGAGACTGGTCCCATACACAACGCCAGCATCGCCCGGCCTCACGGCCGGGCGCGGATTGAAACGCCGACACCATCGTGTCCAGCGTGCTCGATGCCGGCATCGCCCGGCCTCACGGCCGGGCGCGGATTGAAACGACTTCCGCGACACCATCGCCAAGGCGGGCCTGCGCATCGCCCGGCCTCACGGCCGGGCGCGGATTGAAACTGATGAGCGCCACTATCGTCGTGCGGCTGCTGCCGCATCGCCCGGCCTCACGGCCGGGCGCGGATTGAAACGCCCGGATGAATCTTTCCTGGGCCGATTTCGTGCGCATCGCCCGGCCTCACGGCCGGGCGCGGATTGAAACATCGTGTCGCCGATAATGGAGGCACCCTTGAAGTGCATCGCCCGGCCTCACGGCCGGGCGCGGATTGAAACTTCATCGCTGCCGCGCTCGCGTCCCAGGTCAGGAGGCATCGCCCGGCCTCACGGCCGGGCGCGGATTGAAACTTCGTCAGATTCGCTGGGTCAAACGCCTTCTGCATCGCATCGCCCGGCCTCACGGCCGGGCGCGGATTGAAACTCAGGCGTGACGCTGCGCTCGGGCGACATCATCAGCATCGCCCGGCCTCACGGCCGGGCGCGGATTGAAACTCGCCGCTGGTGCTGTTTTCATAGGGGAGCGGCATGCATCGCCCGGCCTCACGGCCGGGCGCGGATTGAAACCTCGCTACGCCTTCCAGCGCAAACCTTGCCGCCGCGCATCGCCCGGCCTCACGGCCGGGCGCGGATTGAAACCTAATATTTCAGCTACTCAGCAGGACATTCCAGACGCATCGCCCGGCCTCACGGCCGGGCGCGGATTGAAACGCCGCGATCAGGATCTGGCACGCCGGCGACCCGGCGCATCGCCCGGCCTCACGGCCGGGCGCGGATTGAAACCCGGTGGCGATGGCCGGCTACCTGTCCGGCTGGCGCATCGCCCGGCCTCACGGCCGGGCGCGGATTGAAACACGCCAACCGGGGTGGCGGCGGCTTCGAAGTCGTGCATCGCCCGGCCTCACGGCCGGGCGCGGATTGAAACATCGCCCGGTTCGTGGCCGACTCGTGCGCCTGCATGCATCGCCCGGCCTCACGGCCGGGCGCGGATTGAAACCAATGGCCCGAGAAGCGGCAACGTTTTGCCATGAGCATCGCCCGGCCTCACGGCCGGGCGCGGATTGAAACCCATGCCTGCGGCCAATGGCATCACTGCTCTCCTTGCATCGCCCGGCCTCACGGCCGGGCGCGGATTGAAACAACCGTACTACCGCAGCTCGCCCAACAGTACGCAGGCATCGCCCGGCCTCACGGCCGGGCGCGGATTGAAACCACGTCCGCCTGACCCCACCGCAAGACGGAAGGCGCATCGCCCGGCCTCACGGCCGGGCGCGGATTGAAACATACGATCCCCTTGATGTAGAGCGCCAGCTGCTCGCATCGCCCGGCCTCACGGCCGGGCGCGGATTGAAACATCTGCCGGGGTAATTGTTGCGGTTATGGCATCAGCATCGCCCGGCCTCACGGCCGGGCGCGGATTGAAACCCATGCCTGCGGCCAATGGCATCACTGCTCTCCTTGCATCGCCCGGCCTCACGGCCGGGCGCGGATTGAAACTCTATGTTCTCGCGCACATCTCCAGCAAGGCGGTGCGCATCGCCCGGCCTCACGGCCGGGCGCGGATTGAAACAAGCCGGTGGCCAGCACCACCAAGATCGCCATCGGCAGGCATCGCCCGGCCTCACGGCCGGGCGCGGATTGAAACCCTGGTACATGAACCGCCGCCACCGCCTCGCCAGGCATCGCCCGGCCTCACGGCCGGGCGCGGATTGAAACATGGTGCACAGCCCGCTCTACATCGGCACGCTGGAGCATCGCCCGGCCTCACGGCCGGGCGCGGATTGAAACCCCCAGTCCGGTCGGCTGCGCGACACCGGCATCTGGCATCGCCCGGCCTCACGGCCGGGCGCGGATTGAAACTCCAAGCCCTGTCGGCTGTGCGACACCCGCATCGGGCATCGCCCGGCCTCACGGCCGGGCGCGGATTGAAACCACTGTGATGCCGCGCCTCGGCTCAGTCCGAGTGCGCATCGCCCGGCCTCACGGCCGGGCGCGGATTGAAACAGCCTCACCCCATCCCCGGCAATCACGGCCTACGGCATCGCCCGGCCTCACGGCCGGGCGCGGATTGAAACTGATGAGCCCTGTCCTGAGTTACAGTTACGACAGGCATCGCCCGGCCTCACGGCCGGGCGCGGATTGAAACACCGACCGCCGCGCCGAGGCGGACGACGTGCTGCGCATCGCCCGGCCTCACGGCCGGGCGCGGATTGAAACCGGGTTATGGCGGCTTTCCTCGTCCTCGCCCGTCGCATCGCCCGGCCTCACGGCCGGGCGCGGATTGAAACGTTTTCTCAGTCATGGTCTGTGCGCCCCGGCTCACGCATCGCCCGGCCTCACGGCCGGGCGCGGATTGAAACGCAAATCGGTGAAATCTTCCGCGCTTGCTACCGATAGCATCGCCCGGCCTCACGGCCGGGCACGGATTGAAACGTAGACGATGGCACGAGACCAGCCGAACATGCGGGCATCGCCCGGCCTCACGACGAGGCTCGGATTTGAAGCTGGCTCATCAACGCTGCTCGATAACATGCATGAAAGCCAGTAGAAATGACTCAGCAGCAAGCGTGACCCAATACCCCTGTCCACAATAGCTTGAATCCCCCGCCCTCCGCGGCGGATAATGTCGCATTGCGCCGGATAGCCCATTTTGGAAACCTACATCCTCATCCTCATTTCCACGGTGTTCGTGAACAACATCGTGATGGCCAAGATACTTGGCCTGTGCCCCTTCATGGGCGTGTCGAAAAGACTGGAAACATCGATCAGCATGGGTCTGGCGACGACCTTCGTGCTGACGCTGGCGTCCGGCGCGAGCTATCTCATCAACGAATACCTGCTCGGCACCGAGCTGTTCTATCTGCGCACGCTGTCCTTCATCGTGGTGATCGCGGGCATCGTGCAGTTCACCGAGATGTTCATCCACAAGACCAGCCCGGTGCTGTACCAGGTGCTGGGCATCTATCTGCCGCTCATCACCACCAACTGCGCGGTGCTGGGGATTCCGCTGCTCAACGTGCAGGCGCAGCACAACTTCGTCGAGTCGCTGTTTTTCGGCGCCGGCGGGGCGCTCGGATTCACCCTGGTGCTGATCCTGTTTGCCGGCATCCGCGAACGCCTCGATACCTGTGACGTGCCGTCGCCGTTCAAGGGCACCAGCATCGCAATGATCACCGCCGGCCTGATGTCGCTCGCCTTCATGGGCTTCTCCGGGCTGGTCAAGTGATCCTGCAAACCCCGGTTGACCGCTCGATCATGATCAAGAAAGCCCGCACGAAGACAAGCGCCTGTGCTTTCGATTGTTGTTCTCGCCCAGTCAAGCACCGCTACGCACCCGCTGACGCGTTCGGACATGCGTCTGGCTTTGTCGCTCCGCCTTGCAGGCATCAGCCTGCCGCGTTGTCGCTTCGCGCCATCCACACGCCCGAACACGTCATCGGGCACGCCCAACCGAGGTTTCCAGGATCATGCTGACCGCGATCTGGGTGATGGTCGCCATCGCGGTCGTGATCGGCCTGGTGCTCGGCTGGTCGGCGATCCGCTTCAAGGTGGAAGGCAATCCGCTGGCGGAAAAGATCGACGCCATCCTGCCGCAGACGCAGTGCGGCCAGTGCGGCTTTCCCGGCTGCCGGCCCTATGCCGAGGCGATCGCCCGGGGCGAGGCCGACATCAACCAGTGTCCGCCGGGCGGCGAGGAGGGGGTGAAGAAGCTGGCCGAACTCCTGGGCGTCGAACCCAAAGCGCTCGACGAATCCCACGGCACGCCGAAGCCGAAGTCGGTGGCCTTCATCGACGAGAACACCTGCATCGGCTGCACCCTGTGCATCCAGGCCTGCCCGGTCGACGCCATCTCCGGCGCCGCCAAGCAGATGCACACCATCATCGCCGCCGAATGCACCGGCTGCGAACTGTGCCTGCCGCCCTGCCCGGTCGACTGCATCACCATGGTGCCGATCGCCGAGGATCTGCCGCACTGGAAATGGAAGGCTCCGGTGGTGATGCTGAAAAAAGTGTCATGAGCCGCACACTCTTCAGCTTCAAGGGTGGGGTGCATCCGCCCGGGCACAAGGCCGAATCGAACACGCGCCCGGTTCACGCCGCGCCGCTGCCGAAAAAGCTCGTCATCCCGCTGCGCCAGCACATCGGCACCCCGGCCAAGCCGGTGGTCGAGGTGGGCGAGCGGGTGCTGAAAGGCCAGCTGATCGGCGCCGCGGACGGCTATATCTCCGCCGCCGTGCATGCGTCGAGTTCCGGCGTCGTCAGCGCAATCGGCCCCGCCGTCGTGCCGCACGCCTCGGGCCTGCCGGACGAATGCATCACGATCGAAACCGACGGCCGCGACGAATGGATCGCCCACGCCCCGCTCGACTACCGCACGATGACGCCGGCCGACCTGCGCCTGCGGCTGCGCGACCTGGGCCTGGCCGGCCTCGGCGGCGCGGTGTTTCCCAGCGCGGTCAAGCTCGACCCCGGCGCGACCCACCCCTGCCCCACGCTGATCGTCAACGGCGGCGAATGCGAGCCGTGGATCACCTGCGACGACGTGCTGATGCGCACCCACGCCGACGACATCCTGCAGGGCGTGGCGGTGATGCGGCATTTATTGGGCAGCACGGAAATCCTGGTCGGCATCGAGGACAACAAGCCCGAGGCGCTGGATTCAATGCGCTCCGCTGCCGCGAAGCTGGATTTCGCGGTGGAGGTGGTCGCGGTTCCTGCGATCTACCCCGGCGGCGGCGCCAAGCAGCTGATCGAGACACTCACCGGCAAGCAGGTTCCGTCCGGCAAGCTGTCCACCGACATCGGCATCCAGGTGTTCAACGTCGGCACCGCCCATGCGCTGGCGCGCGCGGTGCACCATGGCGAACCGCTGATCTCGCGCCTGGTCACCGTCACCGGCCACGTGCTGCGCCCGCAGAATGTCGAGGTGCTGATCGGCACCCCGATGCACGCGCTGATCACCCTCGCGGGCGACCGCGAGGGCACCACCGGCGTACTGATGGGTGGGCCGATGATGGGCATGCCGATGCCCGATCCGGAGGTGCCGGTGGTCAAGGCCACCAACTGCATCCTGGTGCAGTCGAACGAACTGTTTCCGCCGCTGCCGAAGGCGCTGCCGTGCATCCGCTGCACCCGCTGCGCCGACGCCTGTCCCGCCGTGCTGCAGCCGCAGGAACTGTTCCGCTTCGCCAAGGCGGGCGACTTCGGCCGCGCGCAGGAATACAGCCTGTTCGACTGCATCGAATGCGGCTGCTGCAGCTACGTCTGCCCCAGCCACATTCCGCTGGTCGATTTCTATCGCTATGCCAAGAGCGAAATCTGGGCACGCGAGAAAGAGAAGCGCGCATCCGACCTGGCGCGCGAGCGCCACGAGTTCCGCCAGTTCCGGCTGGAGCGCGAGAAAAAGGAAAAGGCCGAGAAGCTCGCTGCCAAGGCGCAGGCCAAGCGCGCCGAACTCGCCGCCGATCCCTCGGCTTCGGGCGCCCCCGACGCCGACGCCAAGAAGGCGCTGATCGCCGCCGCGCTGGCGCGCGCGCAGGCGAAAAAGGCCGGGGTCGAACCGAAGAACGTCGACCACCTGCCGCCCGACAAGCAGCACGAGATCGAGGAAATCGAGGCACGCCGGGCTAAAATCCGCGCACTGGCGCGCCAGCCGCTGGAACCCGAAGAGAATCCCTGATGCCCGCTCCTTTTGTTCTTGATCGCAGCAGCGTCACCCAGGTCATGGCCTGGGTGCTGGCCGCGCTGCTCCCCGGCATCGCGGCGAGCGTCTGGCTGTTCGGTCCGGGCATCCTGATCACGCTGTCGCTCGCCACCGCCACCGCGCTGGCGGCCGAAGCAGCGATGCTGAAGGCGCGCGGCTATCCGGCGAAACCCTTCCTCACCGATCTCTCCGCCATCGTCACCGCCTGGCTGCTGGCGCTGTCGCTGCCCACGCTGGCGCCGTGGTGGCTGATCGTCACCGGCACGCTGTTCGCCATCGTGGTGGCCAAGCATCTGTACGGCGGACTGGGGCAGAACATTTTCAACCCGGCGATGGTCGGCTACGCGGTGCTGATCGTGTCCTTCCCGGTGCAGATGACGCAGTGGGCGGGCCCGCTCTCGCTCACCGCCACCCCGCTCACGCTGGCGCAAAGCGCGAGCGTGATTTTCGGCGGCGACCTGCCGAAGGCCATGCTCGACGCGGTGACCATGGCCACCCCGCTGGATGCGCTGCGAACCGGACTGCTGCAGCAGTACACGGTGGACGAGATCATGACGCAGCCGATCTTCGGCCACTATGGCGGCATCGGCTTCGAATGGCTGGCGGGCGCCTTCCTGCTCGGCGGCCTTGCACTGTGGGCGCTGCGCATCATCAGCTGGCAGGTGCCGCTGGCCTTCCTCGCCGGCATCTGGCTGGCCGCCGGCTTCCTGCATTTCTTCGACGCCGGCCGCTTCGGCGCGCCCTGGTTCCACCTGTTCGCGCCGTCGGTGATGCTGGGCGCCTTCTTCATCGCCACCGACCCGGTGTCGGGCGCCACCACGCCGCGCGGCAAGCTGATCTTCGGCTTCGGCGCCGGCCTGCTCACCATCGTCATCCGCACCTGGGGCGGCTACCCGGACGGGGTGGCCTTCGCGATCCTGCTGATGAACCTTGCCGTGCCGCTGATCGACGCCTGGACCCAGCCGCGCGTCTACGGGGTCGCTCCCCGCCGCGGCAAGGAGCCGCCGGCGTGATCAGCCTGCTCAAGGCCGCCGGCCGCAATGCCCTGCGCACCGGGGTGATCCTGTTCGCCTTCGCGCTGGTCGCCACCGCGCTGCTGAGCTTCACCTTCGCCCGCACGGAGCCCACCATCGAGCGTAGCCGGCAGGCCGAAAAGCGGGCGCTGCTGAACCAGGTGCTGCCGCCCGCGCTGTATGACAACGACCTGCTCGCCAGCCAGCAGAGCGTGCCGCCGGACGCGTCGCTGGGCACGCGCCAGCCCTCGGCGATGTGGATCGCACGGCGCGGCGAATCGATCACCGCCGTGGTGCTGGAAGCCATCGCGCCGGACGGCTACGGCGGCGACATCGCCCTGCTGATCGGCATCGACGTCGACGGCAGCGTGACCGGGGTGCGCGTCACCGCACACCGCGAAACCCCGGGGCTGGGCGATTACATCGAGCGCGCCAAAAGCCCGTGGATCGAGCAGTTCGTCGGCAAGTCGCGCATGAATCCGGTGCCCAGATATTGGCGGGTCGCCAAGGACGGCGGCCGCTTCGACGCCCGCGCCGGCGCCACCATCACCCCGCGCGCAGTGGTCAAGGCGGTCGGCGCGGCACTCGATTATTTCGCCCGCAACCGCGCCGCGCTGCTGGCCGAGACCGGCCCGGCCGACGTCGCATCCAACCAGGAGACGCCCCCATGATGACCCTGCAGGAGTTCCGCACGCTCTTCAGCAATGGCCTGTCGAAACAGAACACCGGTCTGGTGCAGCTGCTCGGCCTGTGCCCGCTGCTCGCCATCAGCACCACCGTGGTCAACGCGCTGTCGCTGGGACTGGCGACCATGCTGGTGATGGCGGCCTCCAGCGGGGCGGTGTCGAGCGTGCGCCATTTCGTTCCGCACGAGATCCGCATCCCGGTGTTCGTGCTCATCATCGCCGCGCTGGTCACGGTGATCGACCTTCTGATGAACGCCTTCGTGCATCCGCTGTATCTGGTGCTGGGGATTTTCATTCCACTCATCACGACCAATTGCATCGTGCTCGCGCGCGCCGATGCCTTCGCTTCCAAGAATCGTCCGCTGCACAGCGTGGTCGACGCTTTCGCGATGGGCCTGGGACTCACCCTGGTGCTGGTGGTGCTGGGTGCCATGCGCGAACTCGCCGGCCAGGGCACGCTGCTGTCCGGCCTCGACCTGGTGTTCGGCGAAGGGGCGAAGCAATTCGTGCTGCACGTGCTGCCCGATTACCAGGGCTTTCTGCTCGCCATCCTGCCGCCCGGCGCTTTCATCGCGCTGGGGTTGTTGATCGCCGCGCACAACTGGCAGAAGGCCCGCGCCGAGCGGCGCGTCCACGCCGCCGCGCCGATGCCGGCATGAAGCCGCCGCTGAAGCGGCGCGTGCCGAAGCCGCGCAATCCCTATGTGCCGCTGGCGCTGGTACGCAAGGCCGGCGAGCATGAGAAAACACCCGGCGCCCGGCGCCAGGCCGAAAAGCAGGCCTTGAAGAAGCGCCTCGCCGAACAATGAACCCCACCAAGCGCCACGAAATCTTCAGCCGCCTGCGCGCCGTCAATCCGCATCCCACCACCGAGCTCGAATACACGACGCCGTTCGAGCTGCTGGTGGCGGTGGTGCTGTCGGCGCAGTCCACCGACAAGGGGGTGAATCTGGCCACCCGCCGGCTGTTCCCGGTGGCCAACACCCCCGAGGCCATCCATGCGCTGGGCGAAGAAGGCCTGGCCGACTTCATCAGGACCATCGGGCTTTACAAGAGCAAGGCGCGCCATTTGATTGCCGCCTGCCGCATGCTGATCGAACTGCACGGCAGCCAGGTGCCGGCCGAGCGCGCCGCGCTCGAGGCGCTGCCGGGCGTCGGGCGCAAGACCGCCAACGTGATCCTGAATACCGCGTTCGGCCAGCCGACCATGGCGGTCGACACCCATATCTTCCGCGTCGCCAACCGCACCGGTCTGGCCCACGGCAAGACGGTGCTGGACGTGGAAAAGAAGCTGCTGAAAACCATCCCCGACGAATTCCGCGTCGACGCCCACCACTGGCTGATCCTGCATGGACGCTACGTGTGCCAGGCGAGGAAGCCGAAATGCCCTGAATGCATCATCGCCGACCTGTGCGAATACAAGGACAAGACCCCGTCCGCGCCCGAAGGGAACAAAAAACGCAGCAACGGCTTCGCTTCCCTCTGATGGAACCTCTAACCATTCGACTAAGCCCGCAAGCGGGCAAGTCGCTGTTTATCCCCAACCCTCCCCCGAACGGGGGAGAGAGCAAGCGCTAGGCCGCACCATTCATGTTCAATCCCAGCCGCGACCAGGTTCGCCAGTTCTTTTTCGACGTGTGGGCGAAATACCGCGCCGGGCAGCCGCTGGCGGGGGCGGAGCAGCCGGCGCTCGAGGCGGTGCTGGCGCATCCCGAATACCATGCCCTACTCGATCAGCCGGACCGCTACAAGGACCGGGACTACCTGCCCGAGGCCGGCGAAACCAATCCTTTCCTGCATCTTTCCATGCACCTGGCGATTGCCGAACAGCTGTCGGTCGACCAGCCGCCGGGCATCCGTGAGCGCTACCAGCGGCTGCTCAAGCGCTATGGCAACGAAATGGACGCCCAGCACGACGTCATGGACTGCCTGGGCGAAATGATCTGGCAGGTGCAGCGCAACCAGACGGCATTCGATTCGGCGGCCTATCTGCGCTGCCTGGACCACAAGCTGGGCGATGTCTGACCCCGTTCGCCGGCTTCGTTCGACGCGTGCCGGCTTCATTTTGTCGAAATCCTGCCGATAGTGCTGGTATACGCATGACTCGGGTGTCTCCGGACACCCTTTTCATGTCAGCCCGAACTCCCCGGTCATATCGACTTTCAGCCCTGCGCAGGCGCGGCCAGGGAGGGCTGACCCGGGATAGTCTTTACTGATTGAAACTGGTTGATAGATGAAACAGCTTGAACAGCTCAAACTCAGCGGACAGTTGCCTTCCCCGCGCGGGGTTGCGCTGGCGATCCTCGAGATATCCCGGCGCGAAAGTGCGACGCTCGCTGAAATTGCACGCGTCGTGCAGACCGATCCTGCGCTGTCCGGCCGGCTGATCAAGCTGGCCAACGCCGCTTCGCACATCGCACGCCCGGTGGTCTCGGTGCAGGAAGCCGTGGTGCGCCAGGGCATGAATACGGTACGCCAGTTGGCATTGGGATTCTCGCTGCTGGACCAGTACCGCAGCGGCGCCTGCCAGGCGTTCGACTATCAGCGCTACTGGTCGCATTCGCTTCTGATGGCACTGGGCATGCAGGCCCTGGGCGCCCGGGTGCACGTTGCGGCACCGGACGAATTGTTCGTGTGCGGCCTGCTGGCGCAGGTGGGCAAGCTGGCCCTGGCGACCGTCTACCCCGACGACTACAACGCGATCCTGATGGAGCATCCGGGCGAGTCCGAGCACCTGCGCAGCGAGCATGAACGCGTCCGCCTGGAAACCGACCACGTCGAACTGGGCGTCGTCATGATGTCCGACTGGGGCCTGCCCAAGATCTTTACCGGGCCGCTCGCCCATTACGAAGACCCGGATCACCCGAGTTATCCCCAGGATTCGCGTTCCAACAGCCTGATGCTGATGCTGCGCCTGTCGTATCGCCTGGCCGATGCCGACCGGCGCCCGCAGCTGGCGCGGGACTGGATCGGGATGGCCGTCGAACTCGACATTCCGCAAGAGGAGGCCGGGACCTTCATCGACGAGGTGATCGCCGCCTGGCAGGACTGGGGCAAGCTGCTGAAGATTCCCGCCACGGCCCTGCCCTCCTTCGCCGAAATCTGTCACGGCCATATCGAGGCCGAGGAGGAAGCGACGGAACACGACGCGCCGCTGCGCATCGTGGTGGCGGATTCGAACGTCTTTACCCGCCGCAAGCTCATGGCCATGCTGGTCGACGGCACCGAGCATTTCGTCTATCCGGCGGAAAACGGCAACGCGGCGCTGGCGCTGGCGATGGAGGTGCTGCCGCACGTCATCATCGCGCATTGCGACCTGCCGCTGCTCGACGGGATCGAGTTGTGCCAGGCCCTGCGCGCAACCGACGAGGGCCGCCGCATGCACATCCTGCTGACGGCCAACGACAACGGCGAAGACCAGCTGCTTCGCGCCTACGAGGCGGGCGCCGACGGCTACGTGCCCGGCAACATCAGCCCCAAGGGGCTGCACACCCGGCTGCAGGCGGCGCACCGTCTGGTCAAACTGCAAAGCGACTGGGAACGGGACCGCGCCCAGCTGCGCCAGATCGCGGCCGAACTGGCCGTCGCCAACCGGCGGCTGGCCAACGTCGCCCTCACCGACCTGCTGACCGGGCTGCCCAACCGCCGCTCGGCCATGGACCAGCTCGAACAGGCCTGGAGCGCCGCGTCGCGTTCCGGCCAGCCGCTTTCGGTGATGGTGGTCGACATCGACCATTTCAAGTCGATCAACGATACCTACGGCCATGCCACCGGCGACATGGTGCTGCGCGAAGCCGCCATCACACTGCGCGCATCGGCACGGCGCGAAGACAGCGTCTGCCGGATCGGCGGCGAGGAATTCCTGGTCATTTGCCCCAACACCGACCTCAAGTCCGCCATGCAGTCGGCCGAGCGCATGCGCTCGAATCTGGGCGCAAGACGGATTGCCATCGGGCAAATGGACAAGACCATCACCGCCAGCATCGGCGTGGCCATGCGCGAGCCCGGCCTCGCCGATCTCGACGCACTGGTCAGTACCGCCGACCAGGCGCTCTATGCGGCCAAGGAAGCCGGCCGCAACCAGGTCTGCACCCGCCACCAGCACATCCTGCCTGCCTGAGCGGACGTCCCGCCGGCTTCGCCGCGAGCGTGCTACAACATGCGTGAGATCTTCCGCACCGTATCGTCCTCGGGGTGCGGCTCGATACGGAAGCCCAGGGCTTCCACCAGCTTCAGCATCGGCCGGTTGGTTTTCAGCACTTCGCCCTCGATCACCTTCAGGCCCCGGCTGCGGGCCACATCCATCAGCACATCCATGAGCTTGTGGCCGATCCCCTGCTTCTGCCACTGGTCGTTGACCACCAGGGCGAATTCGCAGGATTCGCTATTTGGATTGATGGCGTAGCGCGCCACGCCGAGTTCCACTTCCCGCCCCTCGATCTCGGTCAGCGCCAAGAGCGCCATCTCGCGCGTGTAATCGATCTGCGTCAGGCGCGCCAGCATGGTGGGGGACAACTCGCGCACCGCATCCATGAAGCGGAAATATTTGGTTTCCTCGGACAGGCTGCGCACGAAGCCCTGGGTCAGATCGGCATCCTCCGGGCGAATCGGGCGGATCAGCACATCGTTGCCGCTCGGCAATTGCCAGTGCGTCACCAGATGCGCCGGATAGGGATGGATCGCCATGTGGCCGTAACGGTCGGCCATCGGCACACGCGGCGCGATGACGATGCGCGCATCCAGTGCCAGCGCGCCCTGCTCGTCCACCAGCAGGGGGTTGATGTCCATTTCCTCCAGCCAGGGCAGTTCGCAGACCATTTCCGACAGGCGCAGCAGCACGTTCTCCAGCGCGTTCATGTCGACCGGCGGGCGGTTGCGGAACGGGCCCAGCAGGGTCGCGACGCGGGTGCGCTGGATCAGGTCGCGCGCCAGATAGCGATTCAGCGGCGGCAGGGTCACCGCGCGATCCTGGAAGGCTTCGACATCGACGCCACCGGCGCCGAACACGATCACCGGCCCCAGCACCGGGTCCGAGGTCATGCCCAGCAGTACCTCGCGCGCGTGCGGGCGGGCCACCATGGGCTCGATGACGATGCCGTCCAGAACGGCGTCGGGGCGCAGGCGCTTGACGTCGGCCAGCATCTCGCCGAAGGCGGCACGCACCGCCTGGCCGCTCGACAAGCCGAGGTGCACGCCGTTGACGTCGGATTTGTGGGTAATGTCCGGCGAGTTGATCTTCATCGCCACCGGAAACCCCATCTGCTGCGCCATCAGCATCGCTTCCATCGGATCGCGCGCGATCAGGGTCTGCGCGATCGGGATGTGGAACGCCGCCAGCAGCGCCTTCGATTCCACCTCGTTCAGCAGATGGCGGCCGTGCGCCAGCGCGCTCTCGATGATCAGGCGCGCGCCTTCGACGTCCGGCTCGGCCTGCTGCGACAGCGGCCCCGGCGTCTGCATCAGCAGCCGCTGGTTCTCGTAAAAGGCGGAGAGGAAGGAGAACACCTCGACCGCCGGTTCCGGCGTGGTGAAGTAGGGAATCCCCGCCTGCTTGAACAGGCGGCGGCCCTCGTGCACCTGGGCCTCGCCCATCCAGCAGGTCAGCACCGGCTTGCTCGATGTCTTCGCCACCTCGATCACGGCCTGCGCGGCTTCGGTCGGCCGGGTCATCGCCTGCGGCGTCAGCATCACCAGCACGCCGTCGACGTTGTCGTCGGCGAGGCAGGCGTCCACCGCCGCGCGATAGCGGTCGGCGGCGGCATCGCCGATGATGTCGAGTGGATTGGCCTGCGACCAGTTGGACGGCAGCACGGCATTGAGTGTTTCGATCGTCGCCGGTGACAGCTCGGCCATGCGCACCCCCAGCTCCACTGCAAGATCGGTTGCCATGACGCCGGGGCCGCCGCCGTTGGTGACGATGGCCAGCCGGTTGCCGGTGGGCTGGATGTGGGTGGACAGCGCCCGTGCTGAGGCGAACAGCTGCAGGATGGTGTTGACGCGGACCACGCCGGCGCGCCGCACCAGCGCGTCGAACACCGCGTCCGAACCGACCAGCGCGCCGGTGTGCGACTGCACCGCTTTCGAACCGGCCGCGTGGCGCCCCACCTTGACCATGACGACGGGCTTGAAGCGGGACGTCGCGCGCAACGCGCTCATGAAACGGCGCGCATCGCGGATGCCCTCGATGTAGAGCAGGATGCCCTTGGTCTGCGTGTCGGAAGCGAGGTAATCGAGGATCTCGCCGAAATCCAGGTCGGCCGACGCGCCGGTGGAAATGACGCTGGAAAACCCGATGCCGTTGGTTTCCGCCCAGTCCAGCATGGCGGTGCACAGCGCGCCGGACTGCGACACCAGCGCGAGGTCGCCGGACAGGGTCGCGCCCTGGCTGAAGGTGGCGTTCAGCCCGATGGCGGGCCGCTGGATGCCCAGGCAGTTGGGGCCGATGAAGCGGATGCCGTATTTTCGGGCCACCGCCTTCACGCCGTCTTCCAACGCCGCGCCCTGCGCGCCCACCTCGCGAAACCCGGCCGACAGCACGATGGCATGGCGGATGCCGCGCTGTCCGCATGCCTCCATAATCTGCGCCACGGTCGGTGCCGGAGTGGCGATCAGCGCCAGTTCGGGGGTGGCCGGCAATTCGCCGGCGCTGGCGTAGCAGCGCACGCCGAATACCGACTCGTGTTTGGGATTGACCGGGTAAACCTCGCCGCTATAGCCGGCATTGCGCAGGTTGCGGAACAGGATGCCGGCGACCGACCCCTCACGCTCGCTGGCGCCGAAAACCGCCACCGAGCGGGCGTTGAACAGGGCATGCAGATAGTGTTGGGACATGATTGGGCTGGAATGGGTGTGGCAAATCGATCGGGCCGGCAAGCAAGCATTCATGCTAGGCCATCCCCTGTCCCTGCGCCATCACGCCGGGCGTATAGTTTGCCTATTCGCCAGCTTCCGCGCGCCATGCACACCGCCTACATCACCCACCCCAGTTATCTCCTGCACGACATGGGAAGCTGGCATCCGGAAAGCCCCATGCGCCTGCGCGCCATCGATGACCGGCTGCATGCCGCCCATCTGTTCGATTTTCTGGCGCACCTCGAAGCCCCGCGGGTAGAGCGCAGCCAACTGCTACGGGTGCATGACGCCGCCTATATCGATTTCGTCGAAGCCGCCTCGCCCAGCGAAGGCCTGCACGCGCTCGACCCCGACACCAGCATGAACCCGCATACCCTGGACGCCGCCTTCCATGCCGCGGGCGGCGCCGTCATGGCGGTGGATCGGGTGATGCGCGGCGAAGTGAACAACGCCTTCGTCGCCTGCCGCCCACCCGGACATCACGCCACCCGCAACCAGGCCATGGGATTCTGCATCTTCAACAACGTCGCCGTGGCCGTCGCGCACGCACTCGAACAACACGGCCTGGAACGGGTCGCCATCGTCGATTTCGACGTCCACCACGGCAACGGCACCGAGGACATCTTCACGGACGATCCGCGCGTGATGCTGTGCTCCACCTTCCAGCACCCTTTCTATCCCTTTCGCGGTGCCGACACCGCCAGCGCGCACATCGTCAACGTGCCGCTGCCCGCCGGCACCACTGGCCCCGCCTACCGCGAAGCCTTCGGCACCCGGATCATGCCGCGGCTGGAGGCCTTCCGCCCGCAGATGCTGTTTTTCTCCGCCGGCTTCGACGGCCACCGCGAAGACGACATGGCGCAATTCGGCCTGGTGGAAGCGGATTACGTCTGGATCACCGAGCAAGTGATGGGCGTGGCCGCACGCCACGCCGACGGCCGCATCGTCTCGGTGCTCGAAGGCGGCTACGACCTCAGTTCCCTGGGGCGCAGCGTGGCGGCGCATATCAAGACCCTGGCGGAGCTATGAACCACGCTTCGCGGACTTGATCAGCAAGAATCTGAGTGGGGTGTGGGGATTGGGGAAACGAGAGAGGGCCGGGTTCGACCAGGAGCGGCCGGTCGGGGTAACAAATAAGGAGGCCAGCCCTACGTCCCTAAACGGCCAGTCAACGTTCGACATGAACAGCGACTGTAGGCGTGCGAAGCATGCCGTAGGGCGTCCGCTCGATGGAGGGGTTAGCAGACGCTCAGGCTGATCTACCAGTCTGCTATACAGGGAAAAGGGCAAGAATGCTCATAGACCGCCAATTGGGCGTGATATGCAGGGCTAACGGATTCCGATACTCATGACAAAGGAGGGGCAATGAAAAACCTCATGCGCAAACTCTTCCGGGACATCGTGTTGTCCTGTGGCCTGTTTTTCCTTTTTGCTACCTGTGTCGTCGCCGCAGAACCTACCTACAAGGAGGGCGAATCGATCTTCATCGAAACTGGCGTGGAAGCACCGGATCGCAACCCGACCTGGTATGCGTCCATGGTTGCCAAGCCTTATGCGCCGGTATTCGAGATGCTGGCCACTCAAGGTACACAGGGGCGTTACTACCCCTATACCTATCCGGTCACGCTGAAAGACCTGGTGCGCTTCCACGGCCACGACTGCGAGGGGACGACAACCGCCGCAAACTCCGCATGGGTGGCGTTCAAGATTCTCTTTCCAGACGGCATCATCGACCGCAGCGTACTCTGGGGTATCAGCGGCGAATCGCCCTGCTGGTCGGATGCGGTGGCTTTCCTTACCGGTGCGCGGCTGCAATACGGCAACTTGGGATTCTTCAAGGACAAGCGCTACAGCCATGCCATCGTTCTCTATCGGGAAGACACGAGGGTCGCCGTGCTGGCGACGTGGAAGGAAGGGATCAACAACATCCCTGGCGAGCCGGTCATGCTGCCCGGCAAGGTAACCTGGCAGCCCAAGGTGACGATGAAGGACGTGGAAGCGCTCAAGGCAGTGGTGAAAAAAGCCGGGGGCAATCCAACGCCTTATCAAGTCGACCTCATGCGCTATCAGCAGTGGGCGCATATCAACGACATCCTCGAACACCCGCTGGAAGAAAGCTATCAGGCCAAGGTGATCGAGAACTTCAAATGGGAAGACTGGATTGACCCGGCCAAGACCCTCGCCAAGCCCCACGAGCGCAGCGACACGCGCCTGAAAAATTATCCTTATAGGGCCAGGCCGATTGAGGCACCCGTGCAATAAAGGTCTGAAAAGGATCAGGCTGAGCCAGATTTCGCTGCCCAGTGGCCACGATAGTCCGTTAAGCAGGTGTTTCCACCCGCAACTCGCCACTCCAGTAGCAGGGCGCGAATAATCTTCTATGGTCAGGAACTGGTGTATCTGACTATGGAAAGGGAAACTCCAATGAAGACGAATAGACTTGGCGTCATACTTGCAGTTATCGCCGGATTCGCAGCCGTTACAAATGCGGTGGCCGGCAATCCGAAGAGTGGGTGTGACGTTGTTACGCTCAGCGGCAGTGGCACGCGCTCAGAGAGCGGTGTAATCGTGGGAAGCTCGACGCTGACCCTCGTCGCGACCAGCGAACAGATCCCGGTGACGTTCACTGCCGTACCACTGGGCATTACAGACTTTCTAGAGGGAAAGGCCACTTTCGTTTCATCGCATGAGTTCAAGGGCGTAGATAACCGTCGCGTAAACTTTACAACCTTCGATGAAATCAAGACCGTTCCGTTGCAGGGCGACCCGAGTTGCGGCCAGGGCGAATGTGGCCTGGTGTTCAAGCTGGTGTTGGAGACGGGCATCGGTGACTACAACTGCGGTGAGATTGTCAGCGGCTACGACCCGACGCTCACATCCTTCACCTCGACCCTCCAAGGCAACACCCTGCAACTCAATTCCGTTGGGAAACTCTGCAAATGCAGGCTTAGTGGAAACAACTAACCCGATCCCAGGTAGCCCCTCCGGATTCCATGCTGTGGCGGATTTTTTGCCGCACTGCCAGCCAGACGAGGATTGAAAGACCTTTAGCTGCGGAGCGGACATTGAACGATAAGGTGATGACCGTCTCAAATGGGTCGAATCCGGCCTTTGCTCTTTGGCGAGTTCCCCGACGCTCTCGGAGCCAAGGTACGGCTAGCCAAAAAAATGGGCGCGGCCTTTCAGCCGCGCCCATTTTCTTTCTGTACCCTGAATTCAATACTTCAGGATCAGGCCCTTCTGCTTGGAGAAATACATCGCCAGATCGAGCATGTCCGCATCCGACAGGTTTTTCACCTGCTCGGCCATGAGCGGGTTGTTGCGCTTGCCCGATTTGTAGTCCTTCAGCGCGTGATAGAGATAGTCACGCTGCTGCCCGGCCAGCTTGGGGAAGGACGGGATCGAACTGACGCCGTCGGCGCCGTGGCAGGCGGCACAGGCAGCGGACTTGGCCTTGCCCGCCTCGAAGTTGCCCTTGGCATGGCCCGGCAGCGAAAAACCCAGCGCGACGGCAGCGAGGATGAACATGGTTTTTTTCATGGTGTTGTCCTCGGTCAGTTGGCAGGGCCGGTGTATGACGACGCGTAATACGCTGCGAGGTCTTCCATGTCCTGTTCGGACAGGCTGCCCGCAATGCCCGACATGCTCGGATGCTTGCGCTCGCCGCTCTTGTAGGCCTTGAGCGCGGCCACGATGTACTCGGCGTGCTGGCCGCCCAGCACCGGAACGCTGTAAACGCTGGGGTAGGCAGTGCGCCAGCCGGGGATGCCGTGACAGCCGGCACACATTGAAGTTTTGAGTTTTCCGGCCTTGGGGTCGCCCGCCGCCTGTACCGGCAGGGCCAACACCATCAGCACGGACGCGCACAGCGCCATCGTGGTGGTTTTCATCTTCCTCGCTCTCTCTGGTTGAGTTGTCATCAGGACCCCGTCTGACGCGGAGTTTGCAGCCGATTATAAATCCGGACGGCCCGGTTCATGAATGCTTTCGGGGGTAAAAATCCTTTTATGACAACGAGTTATAGTATTATTCGTTAATATTCTTCTGGAGTGTGTGTGATCGACCTCAAGGCCTGTCCCCTCTGGCTGTATCGTCTGTTGCCCTTCCTTCGCTGGTGGCCCGACGTCACCCCGCAAACCTTCAAGGCCGACAGCGTCGCCGCGCTCACCGGCGCGATGATCGTGCTGCCGCAGGCGGTGGCGTTCGCCACCATCGCCGGCCTGCCGCCCGAATACGGCCTCTATGCGGCGATGGTGCCCGCCATCGTCGCGGCCCTGTGGGGATCGAGCTGGCATCTGGTGTCGGGGCCGACCACGGCGATTTCGATCGTGGTGTTCGCCTCGATCAGTCCACTGGCCGAACCCGGCAGCCCGCAATTCATCGGCCTGGTGCTCACGCTCACCCTGCTGGCGGGCCTGGTCCAGCTGGCGATGGGGCTCGCGCGGCTGGGCATGCTCGTCAACTTCATCTCGCACACCGTCATCATCGGCTTCACCGCGGGCGCGGCCATCCTCATCGCCGCCAGCCAGATCAAGAATTTTTTCGGCCTCGACATGCCGCGCGGCGCGCACTTCCACGAGGTGCTGATCCAGTTCGGTTCGCACCTCGCGGACATCCAGCCCTGGGTGATGGCGGTGGGGCTGGCCACGCTGGTGTCGGGCATGCTCGCCAAACGCTATCTGCAGAAGCTGCCCTACATGATCGTCGCCATGGTGGCAGGCAGCATCGTGGCCGCCGTCCTGAACGAAAAATTCGGCGCCGGGCAAACCGGCATCCTCACCGTCGGCGCGCTGGCGGCGGGGCTGCCGCCCTTGTCGCTGCCGGATTTCTCGCTCACGGCAATCCGGCAGACCCTGTTTCCCGCCACCATCATCGCCATCCTGGCGCTGACCGAAGCGGTGGCGATCGCGCGTTCGGTTGCCACCAAGTCCGACCAGCGCATCGACAGCAACCAGGAATTCGTCGGCCAGGGCCTGTCCAACATCGCGGGCAGCTTTTTCTCCGGCTACGCCGGCA
Organism: Gammaproteobacteria bacterium; assembly: GCA_018820765.1. GTDB lineage: Bacteria > Pseudomonadota > Gammaproteobacteria > Burkholderiales > Thiobacillaceae > Thiobacillus. The sequence continues at coordinate 78,895 of JAHJNN010000001.1, read as the reverse complement.
GCGGGTCGTTCAACCGCAGCGGCGTGAACTACGCCTCGGGCGCGAAGACGCCTCTGGCCGCGGCGCTGTCGGCGGTGTTCCTGCTCCTGATCGTGCTGCTGGTCGCGCCCCTCGCGGCCTACCTGCCGGTGGCGTCGATGGCGGCGATCCTGTTCATCGTGGCCTGGAGCCTGATCGACTTCCACCACATCGGCGAAATCATCAAGCGCCACAAGCGCGAGCGCGTCGTGCTCGCGCTCACCTTCGTCGGCACCCTGGTCGACCTGGAAAAAGGCATCTTTCTCGGCATCCTGGTGTCGCTGATGTTCTACCTGTACCGCACCTCGCAGCCGTCGATCCGCGAGTTGGTGCCGCTCGCCGCCGAAGCCGACAATCCGCGCCGCAAGTTCGTGCCGGTCGCCCCCGATTCGCCGAAGTGCCCGCAGATGACCATGCTGCGCGTGGAAGGCTCGATCTTCTTCGGCGCGGCCGAGCACGTGCAAATACACTTTCGCAATGTCGACGAATCCGACCCGCAGAAGAAGCACCTGCTGCTGACCTCGCGTGCGATCGGCTTCATCGACCTGGCCGGCGCGGAACTGCTGGCCAAGGAGGCCACGCGGCGGCGCAAGATGGGCGGCGGCTTGTATCTGGTAGGGGTGCAGCCCGACCTGTGCAAGATGCTGCGCCGCAGCGGCCAGGTCGACACCGTGGGCGAGGATCAGATCTTCCGCCACAAGGGTGAAGCGCTCCAGTCGATCTACTCGCGCCTCGATAACGAAATCTGCCGCACCTGCACGGCGCGGATCTTCCGCGAGTGCCATGTCGCGCTGCCGGACGGCACGCCGCGTTAATCGGTTTGGGCCTAGCGTTCGCCCCCTCTCCCGCGAGCGGGGGAGGGTTGGGGAGGGAGCATGCGTGCTACTTCTCCCTCGTTGAACGCCGCCAGATCCAGGGCGGCGTTGGCGCAGGGTCCTGCCACACCCCGCGCCGTATATGTCGCGCTTCGCGCTGGGCGTCGAGCAGCTCGGCATTGCGCCGATAGCGTGTGAGCGGCCAGGCGTACCCGCGCCGCACCAGTTCCGCGTTGACCTGCAGCGCGCCCGTCCGCAGGTACGCGACCGTGCGGCCATAGTCATCGGTCGCAACCGTGTCGACTTCCACCCGTTGTTTCAGCACCAGCGCCGTCAGCGCCTGGGTCGCCGCGTCGCCGTAGGGCTGATCCTTCTCCGGCGCGTCGATGTCGGCCAGACGCAGTTTCAGGAAGGCGCGCGACGCGGCGCCATAGGAATCGGGTTTGAACAGCACGGTATCGCCGTCGATCACCACGATGACGACGCCGTGCATCGTGTCCGCCGCCGCGGCCGCAGTGAACAGCAGGCACAGCGCAAGCAAAAACCTCACCCGGCGAGCATCTCCGCGGCGTGCTGCCGCGTGGTGGCGGTGATCTTGAGCCCGCCCAGCATGCGCGCGACTTCCTCCACGCGCGTGTCGGCATCGAGCAGTTCGATATTGGACGAGACAAAGCCGCCGCTGGCCTGCTTGGCCACGCGCAAGTGCTGCGCGCCGCGCGCCGCCACCTGCGGCAGGTGGGTGATGACCAGCACCTGGCGGGTTTCGCCCAACTTGGCCAGACGCCGCCCGACCGCCTCGGCGACGCTGCCGCCGATGCCGACGTCGACCTCGTCGAAGATCAGCGTCGGCACCCCGGCCACGCCGGACAGCGCAGTCTGGATCGCCAGGCTGATGCGCGACAGCTCGCCGCCCGAGGCCACCTTGCCGAGCGGCCCCGGCGGCAGGCCGGGATGGCTGGCTGCAAGAAAGCCGATGTCCTCCTGCCCGTGCGCGCGGGGTTCGCCGGTCGGCTGCAACACGATGTCGAGGTGTCCGCCGGCCAGCGCGAGTTCGTGCATCGCCGCCGTCACCTGTTTCGACAGCGCGGTTGCCGCCTTGCGGCGCAGCGCGCTGAGCTGTTTGGCATCGGTCTGGTAACGCGCCCAGGCGGCGTCTTCGTGTGCCTGCAGCGCGTCGAGATCGTCGCTGGCGGCCAGTTCGGCCAGTCGCGCCTGAAACTGGTCGAGCAGTCCGGCGAGCGCCTCAGGCTGCACGCGGTGCTTGCGCGCCAGCCGGTGCATGTCGGCGAGCAGGCGGTCGAGTTCGGCCAGCCGCTCGGGGTCGAGGTTGAGCTGGCCGGCGTAGCGGCGCAGCGCGTGCACCGCCTCGGCGATGTCGGCGCTGGCCGAATCCAGCAACGCGGCGATCTCGCCCAGGCTGTCGTCCACCGCCAGCATGGCGGCCAGCCGCGCGCTCATTTCGCCGAGCTGGCCGGACACCGCCGACTCGCTCTCGTCGAGTCCCTCGATCAGTGCGTGGCTGCCTTCGAGCAGCGTGGTGACGTGCGCCAGCCGCGCATGTTCGGTCTGGATATCGTCCCAGCGCGCGAGGTCGTCGCCCAGCGCGCGCAATTCCTCCACCGCCAGCGTGAGGCCCTCGCGTTCGATCTGGCGCGCCTGGCCGTGCGACTCGGCGTCCAGACGCCGTTGCCGCGCGCCCTGCCAGGCATGCCAGGCGTCACGCACGGCGGCGGCCTGCGGAAGTGCGCCGGCGTAGGCATCGAGCACCTCGCGCTGGGTCTGCGGCCGCAACAAGGCGTGGTGCGCATGCTGGCCGTGGATGTCGAGCAGGAATTCGGCGGCCTCCTTCAGTTGTGTCAGCGGCGCGGCGCTGCCGTTGATGAAGGCGCGCGAGCGGCCGCCGGCGTCGATCACGCGGCGCAGGATCAGCGCGCCGTCGTCCGACGCGAAGCCGGCCTCCTCGAGCCAGGCCGCCAGCGCAGCCAGGCCGTCGATCGCGAATTCGGCCGCGATCTCGGCGCGCGCAGCGCCCTGGCGCACCACGCCGCCCTCGGCGCGGTCGCCCAGCGCCAGCGCCAGCGCATCGACCAGGATGGACTTGCCGGCACCGGTCTCGCCGGTGAGCACGGTCAGACCCGGTGCGAAATCGAGCTCGACCGATTCGACCAGCAGGTAATTGCGGATGGAGAGATGCGACAGCATGGGCGCCCCTATAAATCTACTGCGCGGCCATGATCCGGGTGCGTCCGGTGCTCGGAATCCTCATGTACTTTTATGTACATTCCGGTTCCTGCGCTCCGGGCGCACCCGGCTGATGGCCGCTCGCTACGATTTCTAGGGGCTCCCACAAAAAGCTCAGAGTTTTTTGCCCCAGTGCAGCTTCTGCCGCAGGGTGTCATAGTAACTGTAGGAATGCGGATGCAGCAGGGTGACCGGGCGGCTGGCGCGGGTGATCCACACGTGGTCGCCGCTTTGCAGGTCGAAATGATGCTGGCCGTCGAAGTGGACGCGCGCGTCGTCGGCGTGGGTCAGGTGCAGTTCGATGCGCGAGTGGCTGCTCACCACGATGGGCCGCGCCGACAGGGTGTGCGGGCAGATCGGCACCAGCGCGACGGCTTCCAGCGTCGGATGCACGATGGGACCGCCGGCCGACAGCGCATATGCGGTGGTGCCGGTCGGGCTGGTGACCACCAGACCGTCGGCCCGCTGGCTGTAGACGAACTCGCTGTTGATGGAGATTTCCAGGTCGATGAGGCGGCCCGAGCCGCCCTTGCCCACCACCACATCGTTGAACGCAGTGGCCTCGAACACCCGTTCGCCGCCGCGACGGACCTGGCCGTTCAGCAGGATGCGTTCTTCCGCCACGTACTGGCCGCTGAGAATTTCCGCCACGACGTCGAACATGTTGTCGACCGTAATGTCGGTGAGAAACCCCAGCCGCCCCTGGTTGATGCCGATCAGCGGCACGCCTTGCGGCGCCAGCTCGCGCGCGATCGACAGCATGGTGCCGTCGCCGCCCAGCACCACCACGACATCGCTTTCGGCCGCCAGATCGTGCAGATCGCGGGTGGGGAACTCCGTGATCCCGAAATGTTCGGCGGTCTGGCAGGCCAGCAGCACCTCGTGCCCGCGCGCCCTGAGAAAATCGGCCAGCGCACGCACCGAAGCCTGCATGCCCTGATTATCGTATTTGCCGACGAGGCCGACGGTGTGGAAAGGAGTTTGCATGAGGGGCGATTATATAGGGGTCAGGGGCCAGGATTCAGGGATCAGGGGGTTTTGATTCGCGGCCTTCGGCCGCTCATTCCCTGAATCCTGAATCCTGGCCCCTAGCCCTTTATAATGGCCCTATGCTCAACGACCGCGCCCGCATCCTGCTGAAAACCCTGGTGGAACGCTACATCAGCGAGGGCGAGCCTGTGGGGTCGCGCACCCTGTCGAAGCACGCCGGCCTCGACCTGTCGCCGGCCAGCATCCGCAACATCATGGCCGACCTCGAGGACATGGGCTTCGTCGCCAGCCCGCACACCTCGGCGGGCCGGGTGCCGACGCCGCGCGGCTACCGCTTCTTCGTCGACACGCTGCTGACGGTGCGCCCGCTGGACCAGCGCGCAGTCAGCCAGCTTGAATCCAGCCTGACGCCGTCCGACCCGCAACGGCTGATGACCGCGGCCTCGACCCTGTTGTCTGACCTCAGCCAGTTTGCCGGGCTGGTGATGACGCCGCGCCGCAGCCCGGCCTTCCGCCAGATCGAATTCCTCAGCCTGTCGGACAAGCGCATCCTGCTCATCATCGTCACCATGGAAGGCGAAGTCGAAAACCGCGTCATCCTCACCGACCAGTCCTATAGCGCATCCGCGCTGACCGAGGCGGCCAACTTCTTCAACCAGAACTTCGCCGGCCACAGCTTCGAGCAGGTGCGCGGCAAGCTGCGCGACGAACTGGGCCGCATGCGCGACGACATCACCCGGCTGATGGCCGCCGCGGTGGACGCCGGCAGCCAGGCGCACGACGCCAGCCAGGAACACATGGTGGTGTCCGGCAGCCGCAAGCTGCTCGACGTGCACGAGCTCTCCAGCAACATGGGCAACCTGCGCCGCCTGTTCGACGCCTTCGAGCAGAAAACCGGGCTCCTGCAGCTGCTCGACCAGTCGCGCACCGCCGCCGGCGTGCAGATCTTCATCGGCGGCGAATCCGAACTCTTACCGCTCGACGAATGCAGTCTGGTCACCGCGCCCTATTCGGTCGATGGCCAGGTGGTCGGCACGCTCGGCGTGGTCGGCCCCACCCGCATGGCCTACGAGCGCGTGGTGCCGATCGTCGACGTCACCGCCAAACTGTTGTCGAGCGCGCTGTCGCATCACGGATGAAATACCTCAAGGAACCCGAATACAGCCACGGCCAGCAGGCCCGCACCGGCATCCTGCTGGTCAACCTCGGCACGCCCGAGGCGCCCACCGCCAAGGCACTGCGGACCTACCTGAAGGAATTCCTGTCCGATCCGCGCGTGGTGGAAATTCCGCGCGCCGTGTGGTGGCTGATCCTCAACGGCATCATCCTCAACACCCGGCCGAAAAAATCGGCCGAGAAATATGCCGCGATCTGGACTGCCGACGGCTCGCCGCTGAAGGTTCACACCGAGAAACAGGCCAAGCTGTTGAAAGGCTGGCTCAGCGAAAAGATCGCCACGCCTTTCATGGTCGACTACGCGATGCGCTACGGCAATCCGTCGATACGCGACACCCTGGCCAAAATGAAGGCCGCGGGCTGCGACCGCATCCTGATCCTGCCGGCCTATCCGCAATACGCCGCTTCCAGCACCGCCACCGCATTCGACGCTGCCTATGTCTGGCTGCAGAAAACCCGCACCCAGCCGGCGCTACGCACGATCAAGCACTACCACGACCATCCTGCCTACATTCACGCGCTGGCCGCCAACATCCGCGACCACTGGCAGATGCACGGCCGCCCCGACGTGCTCGTGATGAGCTTCCACGGCGTGCCGCGCTACACCCTGGACAAGGGCGATCCTTACCACTGCGAATGCCATAAAACCGCGCGGCTGCTGGCGGGCGCGCTAGGGCTCGAAGCGCAGCAATATCGCCTCACCTTCCAGTCGCGCTTCGGCCGCGCCGAATGGCTGCAGCCCTACACCGACAAGACGCTGGGGGCGCTCGGTCGCGAAGGCGTGGGCCGGGTCGACGTGGTCGCGCCGGGCTTCACCGCCGACTGCCTGGAAACGCTGGAGGAACTGGCGATGGAAGGCCGCGCCCATTTTCTCGCAGCGGGTGGCAAGGCCTTCCACTACATTCCCGCCCTCAACGAACATCCGCACTGGATAGCCGCGCTGGGCCGGATCGCACTGGACAACCTGGGCGGCTGGGTCAGCGAAACCTGGGATCGCGACGCCGACGAACAGGCCCGGCAAGCCAGCAAAAATCTCGCCCTGAAGCTGGGCGCGCGTGGCTAAAAGCACACTTTAAAAAATACCCATTCTGCAAGCACGGAAATAGCGTTTCATCTTTGCTTGCTTGTTGTCAGGCATTTTCTACTCTTCCAGGATGGTACAAGTGGATGGGGGCTCTTCCAGCCCCGCCCATGACCAAGGCTTCCAGGACCGTCACGGTCCCTGTTTTTGTCCTCAATCCCCTGGAGAATCCCATGAATAAAAAGATCACTCTGGCGTTGGCCGGCCTCGTCAGCCTCGCCGTCTCCGGCGTCGCTGGCGCGGTGGACACACGCGCCCGTTTCATGGCGGCCAACTGTTCCTATTGTCACGGCCCGAACGGCAAAAGCCATGGCGCCATTCCCAGCCTGGCAGGACTTGAGCCCGGCTATTTCGTCGATCAGATGAAGGCCTTCCGGGATGGCTCGCGTCCGGCAACCGTCATGAAGAAACACGCTGCCGGCTACACCGACGCCGAATTCGAAGCCTTGGCCAAGTACTTCGCCTCGATCAAATAAGACAGAAGGAGACTTTCCATCATGACCCTCAATCGTCGCGATTTCCTGAAAACCTCCTTCGGTGCAGCAGGTCTCGCCGTCACCGCCGGCCTGGCCGGCTGCGCCACCACGCAGACCGGCAGCGCCGGTCCCAAAGTCGTCGTGGTCGGCGCCGGTTTCGGCGGCGCCGCCTTCTCGCGCTACCTGAAGATGTGGGCGCCCACTGCCAACGTCACCCTGATCGAACCGAACGCCAAGTTCACCTCCTGCCCGTACTCCAACACCGTGCTCGCAGGCATCAACAAGATGGAAGACATCACCCATCCGTACGACTACCTGAAAAAGGCCGTCGACAACTTCGTGCCGGACACCGTCACCGCCATCGACACCACCAAGCAGACCGTTACCACCGCAGGCGGCCGCACCTTCGCCTATGACAAGCTGGTTCTGGCCGGCGGGATCGAACTGCTGTTCGACAAGGTGCAAGGCTACGACGCCGAAGCGCAGAAGACCGTGATGCATGCCTGGAAAGCCGGTCCGCAGACCGCCACTCTGCGGAAGCAACTCGAAGCCATGCCGGATGGCGGCACCTTCGTGATGTCGGTGCCGATGGCCCCATACCGTTGCCCGCCCGGACCCTACGAGCGCGCATGCATGGTCGCCAGCTACTTCAAGCAGGCCAAGCCCAAGTCGAAGATCATCATCCTCGACGGCAACCCGGACATCGCTTCCAAGAAACCGCTGTTCGTAGCCGCCTGGACCAGGCACTTCGGCTACGGCACCGACAACAGCATGATCGACTTCCGCGGGAACAACCAGCCGCGCGCCGTCGACGTCAAGAAAATGATGGTCAGCACCGAGTTCGACGACGTCAAGGGCGACGTCATCAACGTGGTGCCGCCGATGCGCGCAGCCGAGGTGTGCGGCCTCGCCGGCGTGCGCGACGGCAGCGGTGGCAACTGGTGCACCATCGACTACCGCACCTTCGAGTCCAAGGTCGTGAAGAACGTCCACATCCTGGGCGATTCCGCACTGACCAACTTCCCCAAGTCCGGCTCGGTGGCCAACAACACCGGCAAGATGTGCGCCTATGCCCTGTCCGAGCAGTTCGCCGGGCGACCGTTCGATCCGGCGCCGGTGGTGACCAATACCTGCTATTCGGGCACCGGCATGGGCACGGCCTTCCACGTCGCCACCGTGTTCCGCTGGGACGAGGCCAAGCAGTCCATGGTCCCGCCCAAGGACGCCAACGGAATTTCCAGCGCGGAAAGCGAACTGGAAATGGCCTTCATGGAATCCTGGGCGAAAAACGTCTGGGCCGACACGCTGGGCCTGCCGGAGTCATATAACTTCACGGCCAAGGGCTGACCGGCTCGTCGCATCAATGAAAAACGGGGCTTCGGCCCCGTTTTTGTTTGCCCACGCCAAGGTGAACCCTGGTGTCCGATTATGGCGGCCCCTTGGGCGACGGAATCAGCAAGACCGGCCCGGGCGATCGCCGCACCATCTGTTCCGCCACGCTGCCAAGCATCAGGTGCTGGAAACCGCGACGGCCATGGGTCCCCAGCACCACCAGGTCGGCGCCCCAGCGCGATGCCTCGCGGGTCAGCGCCTCGGCAACCTGCTGAATCGGCGTCTCGGTTTCCACCAGCACGGCTTCCGCATCGAATCCGGCCTGCCGCGCAGCATCGCGCGCGGACGCGATGATTCTTTCTCCCGCGCTGCGCCGCGCCTCGCTCAAGGCCGCGGTATCGATCGCAATCTCCGGGCCGAGCGGCAGCCAGCTCATGTCCAGGACGTGAATCATGCGCACGCTGGCCGACAGCTTTCTGGCCAGTTCGATCGCGTGTTCGAGCGCATGCAGCGACGTGTCGCTTTCGTCTATCGCCACCAGAATTTTTGCGTACATGGCATTCCTCCTTGCTTACCGCTGCTCCATGTTTCGAAACAAACACGCTGGTTGTCGTCGAGCCAATTGATGACTAACTTTAGTTCATCGAGATCCGCACAGTTTCCTTGCAGGAGAATCGGACATGGCAGAAACGACCAAACTGAACCAGCTGATTCAACAGCATATCCTCGAGCATGAATCGCGCCTGAAACATGTGGACGAACTGCTCAAGCGCGCCCAGGCAGGCGTGGCAGCCGAGCAACTGGCGGACGTGAAACGGGAACGCGACCAATTGTCCAGCCGAGTCGAGGAACTCAAGCTGAGGCCCCCTGGCCAGTGGTCGCAAGAGGAATTCGAAAAAACCGGCCCCATGGTGGTCTGGGACACGCTGGCCCAGAAACTGGAGAAGCTGGTCGAGCGCTTCGAACGCTAAACGGGGCCGCAGCCCCGTTTGATCGATGCCCTGGAATCCGTACGGCCTATGCCTTCCTGACGAACTCCGATTTCAGCTGCATCGCGCCGATGCCGTCGATCTTGCAGTCGATATCGTGATCGCCTTCGACCAGGCGGATGTTCTTCACCTTGGTGCCGACCTTGACAACCAGAGACGAGCCCTTGATCTTCAGATCCTTGATCACCGTCACCGTGTCGCCGTCCGCCAGCACATTGCCGTTGGAATCGCGCACCACCTTGGTGTCATCCGCGGCAGTCGGCGCATCCTTGGGCCATTCATGCGCGCATTCCGGACACACAACCATGGTGCCGTCTTCATAGGCGTATTCGGAGCCGCACTGCGGGCACTTGGGTACACCGCTCATGCTGCACCTCGCTGCACGGTCACGCTGCTGTCTTTCACGTTCATTCTCTGTTTCCCTTTAAGCATTCAAAAAAAATAGCCATCCATCATGGGACATCGTAGGTTGGGCTGACAAGCCCAACGCCTCCCGCTTCACTCGCCATACCCCCGCCTGCCTCGATCCCAATACCCCAATCCTCCTTCAGCCACCCCATTCGAATGTAGCGGTGAATACTCGAATGCGGCCATGCCGACGCCTGCGCCACATACCCGTGCTTGACCGGATTGTGATGAATGTAATCAACATGCGCCTGTAAATCCTCATCATCCCGAATCAGATGTTCCCAATAGCGGCGCTGCCAAATCCCACGTTCCCGTTTCGCGATGCGGGTCGGACGAATGCGCTCATCCTTTGGAATACCGCGCGAAAAGCCCGCCTTGATGAGCGCCCAGCGCTTCGGATAGTCCATATCCCCTGGCGGCAACCGCCAGACCGCATGCAGATGATCCGGCAGCACAACCATGGCCACAATCTCGAACTGGTGACGGAGCTTGACGACGCGAATGGCTTCACGCAACCGATCTGCCCGCTCGATCAGCAATGTGCTTTTACGTTCCGCCAGCGCCACCGTGAAGAAATAGGTTCCGCCTGGGACCTGTGCTCGCCGATATTGCATGTCATGCGGGGGATGTGTTGGGCTTCATTTCATTCAGCCCAACCTACGCAGGCTTTGCGATTCTTTGAGCGAACCCAGTCGATTATCGACCCAAGGCCGCCATAAACAGCCGCCCAAAAAACCGCATCAATTGCAGCCAAGTAAAGGTGGCCAACAACCTTAACGACTTGATGTGAAGGGATGATACCGAGAGCGATGGCCAAGTCATAACCAGGTGCGCTATGAAACATGGTGGACACTAGCCCGAGGATTCCAGGCACGAGCCCGACATAAGGGATAAAAAACGTGGCGTACAGCCCCAGACTGAGGGGCGAAATTACCGACCCAAGTGCGATGCCAGAGATAAGAAACACACGATTTGGGTAGCGGCGGCGTGCGTACCGAAACACGAGTAGGGGAACAACCGCAAGAAGAAGTAGGAGCAGGAGCATTCATCCTCTACCAGATTCGCACGAACAACAGGGCTGCTCAACATCGTAGGTTGGGCTGCCAAGCCCAACACCACTCCAGAACTCACTACCCCCGCTCGTACACCACAAAATCAAACCCCAGCGCATCGCCCTTTTCACCCCTGTGCGACTCGCGCGAGACTTCCCTGAACGCGTTTCTGTCGTAATCGGGAAACCACGCGTCGCCCTCGGCTTCGATGTCCACTTCGGTCAGGTACAGGCGATCAGCCAGCGGGATAGCCTGGGCGTAGAGATCGGCGCCGCCGATGAAGAAAATTTCGTCGGCGTCCTGGCACAAGGCAATAGCGGCGGGAATGGAGGCGGCGACCACGCAGCCGTCCTTGCAGTAGTCGGGGTTGCGGGTGATGACGATGTTGGTGCGGCTCGGCAGCGGGCGGCTGAGCGATTCGAAGGTCTTGCGTCCCATGAGGATGGGGTGGTTGAGCGTGAGCGCCTTGAAGTGGGCGAGGTCTTCCGGCAAGCGCCAGGGCAGGCGGTTTTCGATGCCGATGACGCGGTTCCTGGCGAGCGCGGCGATGACGCTGATGCGGGGTTTGTTTGGGATCATGTTCTCTCGACTCTCGGCCCGCTTAAACCGCCACCGGCGCCTTGATCGCCGGGTGCGGGGCGTAGCCGCTCAAGGTGAAATCCTCGAAGCGGAAGTCGAAGATGTGCTTCACGTCAGGATTGAGCGTCATGGTCGGCAGCGCGCGCGGATCACGGCTCAACTGCTCGCGCGTCTGGTCGAGGTGGTTCAGATACAGGTGCGCATCGCCCAGGGTGTGGACGAAGTCGCCCGGCTTGAGACCCGTCACCTGCGCCATCATCAGCGTCAGCAGCGCATAGCTTGCAATATTGAAGGGCACGCCGAGGAAGATGTCGGCGCTGCGCTGATACAGCTGGCAGGAGAGCCTGCCGTCGGCGACGTAGAACTGGAAGAAGGCGTGGCACGGCGCCAGCGCCATCTTGTCGAGGTCGGCGACGTTCCAGGCCGAGACGATGATGCGGCGCGAATCGGGGTTGCTCTTGAGGGTGTTCACGACTTCGCTGATTTGATCAATCGTCCCGCCGTCGGGCTTGGGCCAGCTGCGCCACTGGTGGCCGTAGACCGGGCCGAGGTTGCCGTTTTCGTCCGCCCATTCGTCCCAGATCGAGACGCCGTTTTCCTTCAGGTATTTGATGTTGGTGTCGCCCTGCAGGAACCACAGCAGTTCGTGGATGATGGAGCGCAGGTGGCATTTCTTGGTGGTGACGAGCGGAAAGCCTTCGGCGAGGTTGTAGCGCATCTGCCAGCCGAACACCGAGAGAGTGCCGGTGCCGGTGCGGTCGTCTTTTCGGGTGCCGTGCTCGAGCACGTGGCGCATCAGGTCGAGATAGGGTTTCATGTCGGAACGGGTTCAGGGTTTTGCGGGGGCGGCCTGGGTCGACCCATTATCGTTGAAGACGGCGCTGCGCTGGACGCCGTCGAAAAATCCGGCGAGCCGGGTGGAGGGCCCCTGGCCGTAGACGTTCCAGAAGGCGATGACAAAGTCGGTGTTGCGCTGCACGGCGAGCACCAGCGAACGAAAGCGCGCTTCGTCCTGCGATTTCAGCCAGCCGACCAGCAGCATGGACTGGCGGTAAAACTCGTGGATACTGAGCTTGGACGCGTCTGCGCGATGCCGATTGTCGGGCGCATCGCGCAATTTGAGTTTGATCCGCCGCCCACCGCGGATGGCGGCGATGGCCTGCGCGTTGCTCGCGTATTCGGCGCCGCCGCCGTCGGCGGTCAGCGAGGCCCAGCCTTCGTGAAACCAGACCGGCAGGGTGCTGTGATAGTGGCCGATGCGCTGGCCCAGATGCAGGTGCGCGAGTTCATGCGTCAACAGCGCGGGCAGCCGGTTTTTCTCGCGGCCGTTGAGATTGGGCGACAGGATGAGGCGGTTGTCGGGAATGACGGCAGCCGACAGCTTGGGCGTCTTCACGTAGCGCTTGAAACAGGCATCGCTGCCGCACACATTCACGCGCGGCGGGTGGACGAACGGCAGGTAGTGCGCGGCCTCGACCTTGTCGATCGCCGCCGGCAGGGCCTCCGCCACACGCTCGCCGTAGTCTTCATACCCGGGTTCGACCCACACCCGCTCATCCGCCTCCAGGGGGACGAAGGTGTCGAGCGGCGCGAGGGCGCGCGGGTGGCTGACGGTCAGCGCGCAGCCGCCGAGCAGCATGCACGCAAGGGACAGGAAGAAACCCTGAAGCGCGCGTCCTGTCATGAAAATCGGGCCGTTCATTTTCCGCAAAATTGCCTATATTTATGAGCCGGCTGCGCGCATACACGTGCAGTCCACGCCCCGCTGATTGCCACCGAAAGGATGCTCAAATGGAGAATCCGGTCTTCCTGTCCGCCAGGACTACGTATGTTTCATTATCCACCCTGCTCGGCGCACTGATGCTGGCGGCCGTTCCTGCCGACAGCACCGCCCAGCAGAAGAAGGCCCGGGCAGCCGCACCGATGGATCTGGTGCAGCCGGCCTCCGAGAGGCCCTGGACACGCTACCGCGGCTGGCCTGCCACCGACTGGAAAGACTACAACACCTTGACCCAAATCGCATCGCCTCCCTACGCGCCACCGCCGAAGCTCGATGGCCCGATCGGCGGCGACGCCCAGAACGGCGAGAAACTGGCTTTCGACCGCTCGCGGGGCGGCAGTTGCGTGGCGTGTCACGTCATGGGCAAGACCACACCCGCGCTGCCCGGCAATGTCGGCCCCGACCTGTCCACCGTCGGCACCTGGGGACGGACCGACCAGTGGCTGTTCGACTACGTGTACGACCCGCGCAAGATCAACCCGAATTCGGTGATGCCGCCCTGGGGCACGCACAAGCTCTTCAGCGTGCAGGAGATCCACGACATCGTCGCTTTCCTCAAAACGCTCAAGGCCCCCCCCGTTTTCAGCAGCGAACTGGAGAACCCCGCCACGCGGCCGGTTCCGGTCGAAACCCGCGACAACCTCGATCCCTTCGTGAACGACGGCATGGCCGCGGTCGAACGCGCCAAGTTGATTTATGCGCGTGCCGGCGCCAGCGGAAAATCCTGCGCGTCGTGCCATGCCGCGCCGGAAAAAAGCTTCAAGACCTGGGCTGCCAGCATGCCGCGCTATGAGCCGCGGCTGAAGAAGGTCATCGGCGTCGAGGAGTTCATCACGCGCCACGCGCGCAGCACCACGGGGGACGACCTGCTGATGCAAAGCGCGGACAATATCGACCTAGCGATTTATCTGCGCCACCTCGCCAACGGCACGCCGATCAAGGTCGACACCCAGTCGAAAGACTCGGCCGCGGCGATCAAGCGCGGCAACGCCTTGATGGTGCGAAAAATCGGCCAACTCAATTTTGCCTGCATGGACTGCCACAGCCCCGAAAAGGGCGCCAACAAATGGATCCGCGGCCAGTGGCTGACCGAATCGAAGGGGCAAATCGCGCACTTTCCGACCTTCCGCACCAGCCGCAGCGAAATCTGGGATTTGCGCAGACGCTTCCAGTGGTGCGGCGTCGCCATCCGCGCCAACGAACTGCCGCCGGACGCGCCCGAATACGGCGATCTCGAGCTCGCGCTGGCGGCCATCAATCAGGGACAAAAAATCAACGCGCCTGGCATCCGCCACTGAGCGGGCCGGCGATGCGGCGGCTCGCGTGACTAGGGGCCGTTTTCCGGCCTCACGCGTCCGCCAGCACCTGCCAACGGCCATCGACCAGCCCTTCCAGCGGCGGGTACTGCTTCTTGTAGGCCATCTTGCGGCTCTCGGCGATCCAGTAGCCGAGGTAGAGATAGGGCAGTTCCAGCCGCTTCGCCAGTTCGATCTGCCACAGCACGCCGTAGACGCCGAGGCTGTCCTTGTCGCGCGCGGGATCGAAAAAGGTGTAGACGGCGGAAATGCCGTCGTCGATCTGGTCGATGACAGAAATCATGACGAGTTCATCGCCATCGCGGAATTCGACCAGCACGGAATCGACGTTGGACGACAGCAGGAACTGGGTGTACTGGTCGGGACCGTCGCGGTCCATGCCGCCGCCGGCATGACGGCTGCCGAGGTAGCTGCGATACAGCTCGTAATGTTCTTCCTTGAAATCGAGCGGCAGAAAGCGCGCACTCAGGTGCTGGTTGCGCTTGAGGCAGCGGCGCTGGGTGCGGTTGGGCACGAAACGGGCGGCCTCGACCCGCACCGGCACGCAGGCCTGGCAGTGCTCGCAATGCGGGCGATAGGTGAACTGGCCGCTGCGGCGAAAGCCGGCGCGAATCAGCGCGCTGTAGGCCTCGCTGTCGATCAGATGGGTGGGCGTGGCGACCTGCGAGCGCGCCTGCCGTCCCGGCAGGTAGCTGCAGTCGTAGTGCGCGGTCAGGTAGAACTGGATGCGCTGGAAGGGCGGTTCAGTCGGGTGCATTACATTAAAAGGTCAAACGTCCACGGCCCGGGGTGATGGGGCAAGTTTACCAATTCTGCCAGCCTTGCCGTGAATGCCGCGCGCGGCAGCGTGCGCGCGCCCATGCTGGCGAGGTGCGGCGTTTCCATCTGGCAGTCGATGAGGCCGAATTCCCAGCGCTGCAGCTGCTGCGCCAGCCGCACCAGCGCAACCTTGGAGGCGTCGGGTTCGCGGCTGAACATGGATTCGCCGTAGAACATGCGGCCGATCGCCACGCCGTAGAGGCCGCCGACCAGGCGGCCGTCGCGCCAGGTTTCGATCGAATGCGCATAGCCGGCATCGAACAGACGGCTATAGGCGGCGATCATCACCGGCGAGATCCAGGTGCCGAACGCACCGTCGCGTGGCTCGCCGCACGCGCGCATCACGTCGGCAAACGCGGTGTCGACCCTCACCTCGAAGCCGCCATTGCGGATGCGTTTTGCCAGCGAACGGGTGATGCGCACCTCGCCCGGCACCAGCACCATGCGCGGGTCGGGGCTCCACCACAGGATGGGCTCACCGGGATTGAACCAGGGGAAAATGCCGTGCCGATAGGCGTCCAGCAGGCG
This sequence comes from Gammaproteobacteria bacterium, assembly GCA_018820765.1. Taxonomy (GTDB): domain Bacteria; phylum Pseudomonadota; class Gammaproteobacteria; order Burkholderiales; family Thiobacillaceae; genus Thiobacillus. The sequence goes on along the minus strand of JAHJNN010000001.1, from coordinate 63,295 downwards.
TTCCATGGACAGGTCGCCGCCCATCGCCAGTAGGCCGTTGGGGTCGGCAAGCGCGGTCTCGACCGGGGGAAAGCAGGAGGGATCTGGGAGACGTTCGCTCATGCTGCCATGGTAGCGGATTGGAATCGGCTTGCATCCGTACCAGGCGGCATATTATGATATGCATATCTTCAATACTGCTATCTTTCGACACCACCGGACGGAAGCGCGGGGCTCAAACCCACTCGCTTCGTATAATGCCGGTTTAGCGGTTTGGCGCCGAAAGCCCTTCGGGCAGCCTCAAACCGGGGACTTTGCAGTAAGGAAGAATGGCCATACCGAACACGACGTCCACACCCCCCGCATCGAAGCCGAAGCCACGAGCAGAGGCGTCAGGCCGGGCGATCCGGCCATCCACCCGATGGCCCGGGACAGCGTGTGCGGAGTTTGTACAAAAGCAGTGCCTGACGCCGGCGGCGGGTCCGACCTCTCTCCCGGGCTTGCCGCATCATGGCGTCATTTTGCGGGGCGTGTCATGAGCGTCTCTCCTACGCTCACGGACGCCCCGTCTTTTTCTGGCTGCTTCCACTGCGGCCTGCCGGTGCCGGACGGCGCCTCCTACCCCATCCAGTTCGAAAGCGAAACGAAGCAAGCCTGCTGCCGCGGCTGCCAGGCGGTGGCGCAGACCATCATCGACAGCGGCCAGGGCGCCTACTACACCCACCGCACCGCGCTGCCCGCCACGCCGCGCGAGGCCGAGGCCGAGCTGGCGCAGCTGGGCCTATACGACCTGCCCGAAATCCAGGAAAGCTTCGTGCGCGTGGAAGCGGAGCACATCCGCGAGGCCGCGCTGATCCTGGAAAACATCGTCTGCGCCGCGTGCATCTGGCTCAACGAGCGCCACATCGCCGGCCTGCCCGGCGTGCTGTCGGTGGAGATCAACTACGCCACGCGGCGCGCGCGGGTGCGCTGGGACAACAGCCGCATCCAGCTGTCGGCGATCCTGAAAGCGGTGTCCGACATCGGCTACATCGCCCACCCCTTCGACCCCGGCCGCTCCGACGACATCCACCGGCGCGAGCGCAACACCGCGATCAAGCGGCTCGCCATCGCCGGACTCGGCATGATGCAGGTGATGATGTACGCGCTGCCGACCTACACCGCCACCGACATGACCGACGACATCCGGCTGCTGATGAGCTGGGCGAGTCTGGTGCTCACCATCCCGGTGGTGCTGTATTCGGCGTGGCCCTTCTTCATCGGCACCTGGCGCGATTTCAAGCGGCGCACCCTGGGCATGGACGTGCCGGTCGCGCTGGGCGTCGGCACCGCCTTCGTCGCCAGCGTCTACAGCACCTTCTCCGGGCACGGCGAGGTGTATTACGACTCGGTCACCATGTTCGTCTTCCTGCTGCTCACCGGGCGTTTTCTCGAAATGAACGCACGCCGCCGCGCCGGTGCTGCGGTGGAGGAACTGGTGAAGCTGATTCCCGCCGCCACCACGCGGCTGCCCCACTGGCCGGCGCGCGACGAGGAGCAGGTGCCGGTGGCGCGGCTGACGGTGGGCGACCACGTGCTGGTGCGCCCCGGCGAGACCCTGCCCGCCGACGGCGAGGTGGTCGAGGGCGACAGCGCGGTGAGCGAGGCGATGCTGACCGGCGAATCGCTGCCGGTGTCGAAAAGCGTGAAGGCCAAAGTGGTCGGCGGCAGCCTCAACCAGGCCAGCCCGCTGGTGGTGCGCGTGGAGAAGCTCGGCGCCGATACGCGGCTGGCGTCCATCGTGCGCCTGCTGGACCGCGCGCAAAGCGAGAAGCCGCGCATCGGCCAGCTGGCCGACCGCGCCGCCGCCTGGTTCGTCGGCCTGCTGCTGGTGATCACGGTGGCGGTCGGGCTCGTCTGGTACGTCGTCGATCCGTCCAAGGTGCTGTGGATCGTGGTGTCGATCCTGGTCGTCACCTGCCCCTGCGCGCTCGGCCTTGCCACGCCCGCCGCGCTCACCACCGCCACCGGGCGGCTGACGCGGCTGGGCCTCTTGACCACGCGCGGCCACGCGCTGGAAACCCTGGCGCGCGCGACCGACCTGGTGTTCGACAAGACAGGCACGCTCACCCACGGCCGTTTGAGCGTGCGCCGCGTGGTGCCGCTGGGCGGACGCAGCGAGTCCGAAGTCAGCGCGATCGCGGCCGCGCTGGAAGCCGGCTCCGAACATCCCATCGCGCGCGCTTTGCGCGATGCCGGCTCAGCCAGCATTGTCGCCAGCGAGGTGCGCAACACGCCGGGACGCGGCGTCGAAGGCACGATCGCCGGCCAAGCCTATCGCCTGGGTTCGCCACGTTTCGCCGCCGCTGGCGCTACGCCGCCCGAATCCGACGGCAGCGCAAGCTGGGTGGCGCTGGCGGAAGCAGACGAACTGATCGCCTGGTTCGCGCTGGCCGACACGCCGCGCGCGGATGCCCCCGCCGCGCTTGCCGACCTGCAGCGCCTGGGGCTGCGCCTGCACCTGCTGTCGGGCGATGCCGAGGCGGCGGTGAAGGCCACCGCGCAGCAGCTCGGCGTCGATGACTGGCATGCCGGCGCGCTGCCGGAAGACAAGCTTGCCTACGTCAAGGCGCTGCAGCAGCAGGGCCGCATCGTCGCCATGGTGGGCGACGGCATCAACGACGCCCCGGTGCTGGCCGGCGCGCAGGTGTCGATCGCGATGGGCGAAGGCGCCGACGTCGCGCAAGCCGCCGCCGACATGGTGATGCTCGGCAGCCGCCTCGCCACGCTGGGCGAGGGCGTCGAACTCGCCCGCAAGACGCAGCAGATCATTCGCCAGAATCTCGGCTGGGCGCTCGGCTACAACCTCATCGCCATCCCCGCCGCAGCACTCGGCTTCGTCACGCCCTGGCTCGCCGGCATCGGCATGTCGGCCAGCTCACTGCTGGTGGTGCTGAACGCACTGCGCCTGTCCGACTTCATATCCAAGGATTCAGGGGTCAGGATTCAGGATTCAGGGAACGCGCGGCCAGAAGCCGCACCTCTGCTCCCTGGATCCTGAATCCTGAATCCTGAATCCTGACCCCTGACCCCTGCAATGGACATCCTCATCCTGCTCATTCCCCTGAGCCTCGTCCTCGTCGGCGTCATCGCCTGGATCATGCTGTGGGCCGCCAAGAGCGGCCAGTTCGACGACCTCGAAGGGCCGGGGCACAGCGTCATCATGGACGACGACAGCCCGCCCAAACCGGACGACGCGCCCAAGCCCTGACGCGTTGATCGCGTATGCTGTGATCTGTCCGCTTGCACGGGGAGTCTGCTCATGAGCCCGCCCATCCTCTGGTATTTCGCCGACCCGATGTGTTCGTGGTGCTGGGGATTTTCGCCGGCGATCGAAACCCTGCGCGACCAATACCGCGACCGCCTGAAAATCGCGCTGGTGCTGGGCGGCCTGCGGCCGGGCGAGACCACGCCGATGACGGCGTCGGGGCGCGAGGACATCCTGCATCACTGGCGTCAGGTACATGAACGCACCGGCCAGCCCTTCCGTTTCGACAACGCGCTGCCCGACGGCTTCGTGTACGACACCGAGCCCGCCAGCCGTGCGGTGGTGACCGTGGGCGGGACCGATCCCGCGCTGATCTTCCCCCTGTTCAAGACGATCCAGAACGCGTTCTATGCCGAGGGACGCGACGTCACGCAGGCCGGCGTGCTGGCCGACCTGGCAGCGGAGCTCGGCGCCGACAAGGATGCGTTTCTGCAGGCCTTCGACAGCGACGCCGCGCGCGCCCGCACCCAGGCGCATTTCAGGCAGGCGCGCCAGGCAGGCGTGCGCGGCTTCCCCGCACTGATCCTGCAACAGGACACGCAACTGCATTCCGTCAGCAACGGCTGCCTGCCGCTGGACACAGTGCGCGCGGCAATCGACAGCTACCTGCAGCCGGCTGTTTAACCCGGATTGTCCACGTAGGAGCGGCGTCCACGCCGCGATTTTCGTGCCCTCGCAACAACCACGGCCTACCCCCTTGCGGGTGCTCCCACAGTAAAATCCCCCCACCTTTTGTCCGGAGCCATTCCCATGACCCGCTCGTCCCTGTTTCCCGTCACGCTGTTTCTCGGCGCGCTGATGCTCGGCATCTCCGGCTGCGGCGCCAGCGAGCCCGGCACGCAGACCGTGTCGACCGCGCCCGCCGCCGGCCAGCCGGCCAACCCGCGCGTGCTGATCGAAACCAGCAAGGGCAACATCACGGTGGAAGTGTTCCCCGCCCAGGCGCCGCAATCGGCCGGCAACTTCCTCAATTACGTGAAGACCGGGTTTTACGACGGCCTGGTATTTCATCGCGTGATCCCCGGCTTCATGATCCAGACCGGCGGCATGACGGCCGACATGGCCGAAAAACCCAAGAACGCGCCGATCCAGAACGAGGCCGACAACGGCCTGAAAAACCTGCGCGGCACCCTGGCGATGGCGCGCACCGGCGAACCGCACTCGGCGTCCTCGCAGTTCTTCATCAACGTGAAGGACAACGCCTTCCTCAACCATCGCGGCAAAAGCTTCGAAGGCTGGGGCTATGCCGTGTTCGGCCAGGTGGTCGACGGCATGGAAGTGGTCGACGCCATCGTCGCGGTGCCGCGCGGCAATCGCGGCCCGCACGGCGATGTCCCCATCGAGCCCATCGTGATGAAGCGCGTGACGCTGCTGCCCGAGGCAGCCAAGCCCTGAGCCCTGTTTCCAAACTGCTGCTGCTCGCACTGGCCGCGCCGCTGGCGCTCGCGCTCGGCCTGCTGGCCGGCGCGCTGCCGGCCGACCGCGAGCTGGCGCAGCAGATCCTCGTCGAACTGCGCGGCCCCCGCGTGGCGGCGGCGTTCGCCTGCGGTGGCCTGCTGGCGCTGGCGGGCGCGCTGATGCAGACGCTGTTCCGCAACCCGCTGGCCGAACCCTATCTGCTCGGCGTCTCCGGCGGCGCCGGCCTGCTGGCGCTGATCGGCATGGCGGCGGGGCTGGCGTGGCCGTGGGTGTCGGCACTGGCGTTTGCCGGCAGCCTCCTGGCGCTGGCGCTTGCCGCCACGCTCGGCGGGCGGCTGCTGGCGCGCGACCACACGCCGCTGCTGCTCGCCGGCGTGATGCTGGCGGCCGGCTTCGGCGCCCTGATCGCGCTGGTGCTTTCGGTGACGCCGGCCGAGCGCCTGCCGGGCATGCTGTTCTTCCTGATGGGCGACCTGGCCTGGACCGGCCAGCCCGCGCTGCTGTGGGCGGCGCTGCTGCTGGCGGTGGCCGCGGCGCTGGGCTTGTCGCGGCGGCTCGACGTGCTGCAGCTGTCGCCGCTGAAAGCCGCCTCGCTTGGCGTGGCGGTCGCGCCCACGCGCTGGACGCTGTTCGCACTGGCCGGCGCCTGCACCTCGCTCGTCGTCGCCCAGGCCGGCAGCATCGGCTTCGTCGGCCTGATGGTGCCGCACGCGCTGCGCAAGCTCGGCTTTTCGGGCCACCGTGCCCTGCTCCCCGCCGCCGCGCTCGCCGGCGGCAGCCTCCTGGTGCTGGCCGACGCGCTGGCGCGCACCGTGATCGAACCGAGCGAGCTGCCGGTAGGGGTACTGACTGCGTTGCTGGGGGTGCCGATGATGTTGTGGTTGCTGCGCAGGCCGTGAACGCGGCAGAATGCGCGCGGACACATCCCTAGAATATTGTGTACACTTCACCGTATACACTTTCCGGAGGCAACTCCCATGAAAACCGCCAAAGTCTTCAAGCAAGGGAACAGCCAGGCCGTGCGGCTGCCCAAGGAATTCCGTCTGACCGAGGACGAAGTCGAAATCCGTCGCGAAGGCGAGACAATCGTGCTGTTGCCCAAGTCGTCGTCTCGCTGGCGGCATGTTCGCGCCTGCCTAGGTAAATTCAAGGGCGAGCTCGAACGCAATCAACCCGCGCAACCCGACCAGCGGGATTGGTAGGCATGGCCTGGCTGCTGGACACCAACACCTGCATTTACCTGCTTACCGGAAATCAGCCTGACTATCAGCACAACATCCTCGCCAGACTGGATGCTCTGCCGCGCAACGAACGTCCCCTGATTTCAAGTGTTGTATTGTCCGAACTGCAATACGGCGTGCGGAAAAGCCGCTGGCGCAAAGCCAATCAGGCGCTGTTGGATGAGTTTCTGTTGGATTTCGATGTAAGCGACTATGGCGCGAGCGCTGCCGTTTTTTACGGCGAGCTGCGAACCGCTCTGGAAAAACGCGGCCAGCCCATCGGCCCCATGGACATGATGATCGCCGCCCACGCACTTGCACTGGATGCCACCCTGGTGACGCACAACACGCGAGAATTCGCGAGAGTGAAAGGTTTGCGGCTGGAAGACTGGGCGGGTTGAACGCCCCCGAGGATTTTCTCAAGGAGATCAAAACATGAGCGCACTGACCCTACGCCTTCCCGACGACAAGCACGAACGCCTGCGCGCCCTGGCGCAAAGCCGCGGCATCAGCGTCAATCGTTTGCTGGACGAGGTGACTACGCTGCTGCTGGCGGAATTCGATGCGGAAACCCGGTTCCGCCTGCGCGCCCAGCGGGGAGCAGGCAAAACCGCGCGCGGCCTCGATTTGCTGAACAAGGCTGCGGGCAAGTAGCAAGCCTAGGTGTTCTGCCGACGCGCTGGCGCGCACCGAGATCGAACCGCGCCAGGCGGGCGTGCTCACTCGGGGTGCCGATGGTGTTGTAGCTGCTGCGCAGGCCATGAGTTGCCCGATTCAGCCTGGTTATGCGGCAGAAATTACTGTTAGTTAATCGCCGCGAATATGACTGCAGCCCCTTCCATCTTCCTTGATACGAACATTTTGAAAGCCTCTGTTGATTCACGGCTTGCACTGCTTCCGAGGCATGAAAAGATTACTTGGGGCGACCGTGACTTCGAGATCGAAGTGCACAGCCCGGTGCGCGTGAATCAAAACACTAAATTTCTAGCCCAAGGAAACCATGAGCGATTCCAAGATACGGTTGCGCTCCGCTATATTGCTGCCTTCGCTAAGGAACGAAAGATTGCACTGCTCACACACGAAGAGGTGATCTTTGAACTAATGGGACTTCCCAGAGCAACTGGAGGAAAGATGTTCTACGGTGCTCCGATAAGTAAGGTTCCCGGCCCAATCCAATACAGCAGGATTATTTTCGATGGTAGCGGCGAAGATCATCAATACGAGTTTCTCTGCCAAATCCAACATCCCCGCTTTAAAGAGCTACAGCGCATATGCGGCGCATACCAGGGCATCGGAAAGCCGCCACACAGAAACCAACTGCTCGATGCATTTCATATTCTCTGCGCTGAGCATGCTTCTGCCAGTTATTTCGTTACCCTCGACAATAAACTGATTAGGATGCTTACCAAGCGACAGACACCAGTGACTGCCGTAACACCAATCACCCCAAAGCAGTTGCTCATTACGCTAGTGACCCGTCGCCCCACTTGGCTGTGGTCGTTTTGGCGAGAGAAGAGACGTCTTGCCAAGTCCGGCCGCCGGCTTGAATTAGCCGTTCAGGACGCCTCAGATGAGTGGGTGGACTAACCTTTCGTAAATTTGGCCATGAGCCTGACCACCCAACACCTCTCCCTCCACGCCGCCACCCGCACGCTGATCGACTCGCTCGACCTCACGCTCGAACCGGGCGAAGTGCTCGGCATCCTCGGCGCCAACGGCGCCGGCAAGTCGACGCTGCTGACGGTGCTGGCGGGGCTCGCCGTTCCCGCATCCGGTCAGGTCTTGCTCGACGGCCAGCCGGTGACCGGGCTACCGCCTTTGACACGTGCGCAACACATCGGCCTCTTGCCGCAGGGCGACGAAGGCGGATTCTTCGGCAGCGTGGCCGACTTCGTCACGCTGGGACACTTTCCCTTCGGCGGACCGGCCCCCGATCTGGCGCCGCAGCTTGCCGTCTGGGAGCTGGCCGAGCTCGCCGGCCGCCCGCTCGACACGCTCTCCGGCGGCGAGCGCCAGCGGGCGCGGCTGGCGCAGCTGGCGGTGCAGGCGCCGCGCATCGCGCTGCTCGACGAGCCGCTGACCCATCTCGACCCGGCGCACCAGGCGCGGCTGCTGGCTTGGGCGCGCGGCGAGGCCGACGCCGGGCGGACGGTGGTGCTGACGCTGCATGACCCCAACTGGGCGGCCTGCCACTGCGACCGCCTGCTGTTCCTGTTCGGCGACGGGCGCTGGCAGCTGGGCACGCCCGCCGAGCTGCTCGTCCCGGCATCGCTCGAAGTCCTGTACGGCCCCGGCAGCGCGGCGCTATGGCGGCCGGCGGCCGGCTTGGCCCAGCCTGTATAATCGTCCATCTGCTTTATTCACCCCGCTCCGCGCATTCAATGATCCGTCGCATCATCAACAAAGTATTCGGCCGCAAATCGCGCGCCTCCGGTTCCGGCGCCCAGATCCTGCCGCTCGCGGCGCACGGCATCCGCCGCGCCCAGCTCGACGACTGTGGGCTGAAAACCTGCGAGACCCTGGCCCAGGCCGGCTTCAAGGGCTACGTGGTGGGCGGCGCGGTGCGCGACCTGCTGCTGGGCAAGACGCCGAAGGATTTCGACGTCGCCACCGACGCCACCCCGGAAGAGGTGCGGCGGCTGTTCCGCCGTTCGCGCATCATCGGGCGGCGCTTCCAGATCGTGCACGTGATGTGCGGCCGCGTGACCATCGAGGTCACCACCTTCCGTTCCAACGGGCAGAAGGAAACGGAAGACGAGGACGAGCGGCCGACCGACGAGCACGGCCGGCTGCTGTCCGACAACGTGTTCGGCAACATGGCAGACGACGCCGCGCGCCGCGACTTCACCATCAACGCGCTGTACTACGACCCGGCGCGCGAGGAAGTGCACGACTACTTCGGCGGCGTGGCCGACTGCAAGAAGCGCGTGCTGCGCATGATCGGCGACCCCGAGACGCGCTTCCGCGAGGACCCGGTGCGCATGCTGCGCGCCGCGCGCTTCGCCGCCAAGCTCGACTTCCACATCGACCCCGACACCCGCAAGCCGGTCGCCACGCTGGCGCCGCTACTCGCCAACATCCCGCGCGCACGCATCTTCGACGAGGCGCTGAAGCTGCTGATGTCCGGCCACGCCCTGCGCGGCGTCCACCAACTGCGCGCCGAGGGCCTGCATCACGGCATGCTGCCGCTCTTGGACACCATCCTTGACGACCCCACCGGCGAGCGCTTCATCAACGCCGCGCTGAAGACCACCGACATGCGCATCGCCGAGGACAAGCCGGCCTCGCCCGCATTCCTGTTCGGCACGCTGTTGTGGCCGCAGGTACTGCAGCGCTGGCGCGCGCTCGAAGCCGCCGGCGAGAAGCCGCAGCCTGCCCTGTTCCTGGCGATGGACGAGGTGCTCGACGCACAGCGCGGCCAGCTCGCCATCCCGCGCCGCTACGACGGCATGATGAAGGAAATCTGGGCGCTGCAGCCGCGCTTCGAGCAGCGCGGCGGGCAGCGCCCGTTCCGCCTGCTGGAGCATCCGCGCTTCCGTGCCGCCTACGACTTTTTGTTGCTGCGCGCCGAATCCGGCGAGGTCGATGCCGAACTCGGCGAGTGGTGGACGCGCTTCCAGGAAGTCGGCGACGACGAGCGTGCCGCCATGCTGCTGGCCGACAACGCGCCCAAGCCGCGCCGCAAGCGCAAGCGCAGGAAGCCGGGTGACGCCTCATCCGGCGAGGCACAGCCGGCATGAAAGTGACGGCCACCATCGGCCTCGGCGCCAACCTCAACGACCCGGCGGCGCAGGTGGAGTACGCGCTCGCCGAACTCGACCGCCTGCCCGGCACCCGGCTGGTCGCACGCTCCAGCCTGTATGCCTCGGCGCCGGTGGGCTACGTCGACCAGCCCGATTTCATCAATGCCGTGGCACAGGTGGAAACGTCCCTGGCGCCGCGCGCCCTGCTCGCCGCGCTGCTCGACATCGAACACCGCCACGGCCGCGAGCGCAGTTTCCGCAACGCGCCGCGCACGCTCGACCTCGACCTGCTGCTGTACGGCAACGCGCACTTCCACGAAGAAGGCCTGACGCTGCCGCATCCGCGCATGACCGAGCGCGGCTTCGTGCTGCTGCCGCTGCTGGAAATCGCGCCCGACACGACCATCCCCGGCCGCGGCCGCGCGGCCGACTGGCTCGACGCCTGCGCGGACCAGAGCGTGGCCGTGCTCCCCCCCCCTGCTGCCGCCGTCAACGCATGACTCTTTCCCGTTACCGCTACATCGTCGTCGAAGGCCCGATCGGCGCCGGCAAGACCAGCCTCACCTACAAGCTGGCCGAGCGGCTCGATGCCGACACCCTGCTGGAAAACGCCCGCGACAATCCCTTCCTCCCGCGCTTCTACCAGGAACCGAAACGCTACGCGCTGCCGACGCAGCTTCATTTCCTGTTCGACCGCACCCGCCAGCTGCGCGACCTGGCGCAGGGCGACCTGTTCAGCGCCGGCACGGTGTCGGATTTCCTGATCGACAAGGACATGCTGTTTGCGCGCATGAACCTGGACGACGACGAGTTCGAGCTGTACCAGAAGGTGTATGCCGACCTGACGCCGCAGGCACCGACGCCCGACCTGGTGATCTACCTGCAGGCGCCGATCGACGCGCTGCTGGAACGCGTCAGGCGCCGCGGCGTGGAATTCGAGCGCGGCATGGATGCGGGCTACCTGCAGCGTCTGGCCAACAGCTACAGCGAGTTTTTCCATCGCTACGAGGCCGCGCCGCTCTTGATCGTCAACACCAGCAACCTCAATTTCGCGGAAAGCGAGGACGATTTCGAGCTGCTGCTGGAACGCGTCAGCAAGATGCGCGGCCCGCGCGAGTTCTTCAGCCGCGCGGTGTGAGATGAGCGTCACCCTGTCCACCCTCAAGACGATGCGCGGCAAGGGCGAGAAGATCGCCGTGCTGACCTGCTACGACGCCAGCTTCGCGCGCGTGCTCGACGGCGCCGGCGTCGACGTGCTGCTGGTCGGCGACTCGCTCGGCATGGTGGTGCAGGGCCATGCCTCGACCCTGCCGGTGAAGCTCGCCGAAATGACCTACCACACGCGCTGCGTCGCGGCCGGCACCGAACGCGCCTTCATCGTCGCCGACCTGCCCTTCGGCAGCTACCAGCCCTCGCCCGAGCGCGCCTTTGCCGCCGCCGCGCGGCTGATGGCGGCGGGCGCGCACATGGTCAAGCTGGAAGGCGGCGCGGTGATGGTCGACACGGTCGCCTTCCTCACCCAGCGCGGCATTCCGGTGTGCGCGCACCTCGGCCTGCTGCCGCAGTCGGTCAACCAGCTCGGCGGCTACAAGGTGCAGGGGCGCGAGGACGCCGCCGCAGCGCAGTTGATCGCCGACGCGCGCGCGCTGGAAGCCGCCGGTGCGGGGCTGATCGTGCTGGAAATGGTGCCGGCCGCGCTGGCGCAGGCCGTCACCGCGGCGCTCGCCATTCCCACCATCGGCATCGGCGCCGGTGTCGAGTGTTCGGGCCAGGTGCTGGTGCTGTACGACATGCTGGGCCTCTATCCGCGCGCGCCGAAATTCTCGAAGAACTTCCTCGAAGGCAGCGACGGCATCGAAGCGGCCGTGCGCGCCTATGTGGACGCGGTCAAATCGGGCGCCTTCCCCGCCGCCGAACACACGTTCTGATGCAGATCCTGCGCACCGCCGCCGCACTGCGCGCCGCGCTCGCCGGCGAAACCCGTACCGCGTTCGTGCCGACCATGGGCAACCTGCACGCCGGTCACGTGTCGCTGGTCGACCTGGCGCGGCGGCACGGCCAGCCGGTGGTCGCGAGCATTTTCGTCAACCCACTGCAGTTCGGCGCCGGCGAGGATTTCGATCGCTATCCGCGCACGCTCGACGCCGACTGCGAGAAGCTCGCCGCCGCCGGCTGCGACCTGGTGTTCGCGCCCGACGCCGCCGAGATCTATCCGGTGCCGCAGACCTTCACCGTGCAGCCGCCCGAGGCTCTGGCGAACGACCTGTGTGGCGCCTTCCGCCCCGGCCATTTCAGCGGCGTGGCCACCGTGGTGCTGAAGCTCTTCAACCTGGTGCAGCCGCGCGTAGCGGTGTTCGGCAAAAAGGATTTCCAGCAGCTCCTGGTCATCCGGGAACTGGTGCGCCAGTTCAATCTGCCGATCGACATCGTCGCGGGCGATACCCTGCGCGAGGCCGACGGCCTGGCGATGAGTTCGCGCAACGCCTACCTCGGCGCGTCCGAGCGCATCCAGGCGGCGCAACTGCAGCGCGAACTCGCCACCGTCGCCCTGGCCGTACAGGCCGGCGAGCGCGATTTCGAGGCGCTCGCCGCCGCCGCCGCCCGCCGCCTCAAAATGGCGGGCTGGCGCGTCGACTATGTCGCGGTTCGCGATGCCGCCACCCTGCAGGCACCTGCCGCCGACAGCGCCCGGCTGGTGGTGCTGGGCGCGGCCTGGCTGGGCAGCACCCGGCTGATCGACAACCTCGATTTTGCCCATCCGTTCGAGTAAACAAGGCCCGCCGCGCTGCCGCCATGACTACCGTGCGCCCTTACAAGCGGCTTCTCGCGGTTCTCCTGTTTCTGATCCTGCTGCTGGCGATCTTTGAGCTATCGGGCCTGAGAAGCCATTTCAACCTGGCCTACCTGCATCAGCAACTGGTCGACAATCCGATAACCGGGCTGATCGTTTTCATCCTGATTTTTACCCTGGGCAATCTGGTACAGATACCGGGCTGGATTTTTCTGGCTGCGGCGGTGCTCGCACTGGGAAAAACCTGGGGCGGAATGGCCACCTATGCCGCGGCCATCGTTTCGTGCACCGTCACCTACTTTTCCATCCGGTTTGTCGGCGGCGACGCACTGCGCAGCCTGAATGGCAAACTCTCGACGCGTCTGCTGGGCCAGCTCGACGCCCATCCGATCAGAAACATCGTGCTGTTGAGAATGCTGTTCCAGACGGCCCCCCCACTCAATTACGCCCTCGCCATGTCGGGCGTCCGCTTTCGCGATTACTTCGTCGGCACACTTCTCGGCCTTCCACTGCCGATCATGGCGTACTGCGTATTCTTCGATTATCTGGACATGCAATTGCACCTGCATTGATCGCCCGACAAGGCCATGCCAGTCTCGGCCCAGGCGACCCGTCCACACGGCTTGCATGGTCTTCTGGATGAACGTGTCATTTTGGTATAATGACGATCCATTTTTTGTGAGGGCACCGTCATGCAAAGAACGATGCTCAAGTCCAAGCTGCACCGGGCGACCGTCACGCATTCCGAGCTGCACTACGAAGGCTCCTGCGCGATCGACGAAACCCTGCTGGACGCGGCCAACATCCACGAGTACGAGCAGATCCAGATCTACAACGTCACCAACGGCGAGCGTTTCACCACCTATGCCATTCGCGCTGCGCGCGATTCCGGCATCATTTCGGTGAACGGCGCCGCTGCGCACAAGGCGAATCCGGGCGACCTCGTCATCATCGCCACCTATGCGGTCTACAACGAACTGGAGCTGGCACGCTACGCGCCGGAGCTGGTCTACGTGGACGCGGACAACCGCATCATGGACACACGCCACGCCATTCCGGTGCAGGCGGCGTAAAGCGCCTTCGACCGAGGCAAAAAGGCCGGGGAAACCCGGTCTTTTTCATGGGCGTTCGGAAGGCAGAAGTCGTCCACGCAACAAAAAGGCACGATACGCAGTCGGCGGCCGCGGCGCGGTCCGCCGGGGCACGCCTCAAAAAAAGTTTTTGGAAAGAATGTCAGTATCGATTCTCCTCGCCGACCAACCAGCAAGACGAACGCAGCCGGTACACACGTGTTTCGGCGGACTGCACGGCCCGTTTGTCGATGCCTATGCCGCCGCCCGTCGCGACGGCCAATCTTTATCGAGGAGTCAGTCATGAACAGCACGAAATTTATCAACGGCATCATTGCCGCAGGCCTGCTGGCCGCATCCCCCGTCTTCGCCGGCCCCTATGACGGGCAACCGGACATGGAGCACGGCATCCTGAACGATCTCGGCAAAACGACCTACGTCGGTACCGCAAACGCGGTCGAAAACAGGCGCATCGATCCTTTCCACGGTGCGCTTGCGGGCAACCCGGACATCGATCAGAGCGGTTTCACGGTCGGAACCGCAGGGCCCGAGAAAGGTGAGGCGGATCTTTACGGGTCGGTCCTTTACGATGTGGGCGCGCTCCGCTGAGTAATCAGGTAAAGCCCCCCGCACCTGCCGGACTTATTTCAGCTTCCAGATATCGGCGTTGTATTCCTGCATGGTGCGGTCGGTCGAGAAGAATCCGCTCGACGCCGTGTTGAGGAGACTCATGCGGGTCCAGCGGGCTTCGTCCTGCCAGGCCTGCGATACGCGCTCCTGGGCGTCGACGTAGCTGCGGAAGTCGGCCAGCACCATCCACGGGTCGTGCGGACTCGTCAGCGCATCCAGGATCATATCGAAGATGCCGGGTTCGCAGGAGTTGAAGTGGCCGGACGCGAGCAGGTCGAGCACCTCGCGCAGTTCGGGATCGTTTTCCACATAGGACCGGGGCTGGTAATGCGGGCGCAACGCCTCGACTTCCTCGGCGCGCAGGCCGAACAGGAAGAAGTTGTCCTCGCCGACGGCGTCGAGAATCTCGATGTTGGCGCCGTCGTAGGTGCCGATGGTGATGGCGCCGTTCATCATGAATTTCATGTTGCCGGTACCGGAGGCCTCCTTGCCCGCGGTCGAGATCTGCTCCGACAGGTCGGTCGCCGGCGCGATGATTTCCATGCTGGTCACCCGGTAGTTGGGCAGGAAGGCCACCTTCAGGCGGCCGTTGACCTCGGGGTCGTCGTTGATGACTTCGGCCACGCTGTTGATGAGCTTGATGATGCGCTTGGCCATGGCATAGCCCGGCGCGGCCTTGCCGCCGATCAGCACGCAGCGGTCCGCCCAGCCGTCCAGCCGCCCGTGCTTGATGCGGTTGTAGAGGTGGATCACGTGCAGCACGTTGAGCAGCTGCCGCTTGTATTCGTGGATGCGCTTGACCTGGACGTCGAACAGCGCGTCCGGGTTGAATTCGACCCCGCACTCGGCGTCGACCAGTTCGGTGAGGCGCACCTTGTTGGCGCGTTTCACCGCGCGCCATTCGGCATGGAAAGCCCCATGTTCCGGGGCCGCCAGCGGTTTCAGCTGTTCCAGCTGCGAGAGGTCGGCGATCCAGTCTTCGCCGATCTGCCGGCTGATGAGTGCGGTCATGCCGGGGTTGGCGTGCGCCACCCAGCGACGCGGGGTGACGCCGTTGGTCTTGTTGTTGAACTTGCCCGGCCACAGATCGACGAAATCGCGGAACAGGCCTTCCTGCAGCAGACGCGAATGCAGCACGGCCACGCCGTTGACCGAGAAACTGCCGACGATGGCGAGGTAGGCCATGCGCACCTGGCGCACCTCGCCTTCCTCGATGATCGACATGCGGCGCTGGCGGTCGATGTCGCCCGGCCATTTCATCGACACTTCGCGCAGGAAGCGCGCATTGATTTCGTAGATGATCTCCAGCGGGCGCGGCAGCAGGCGCTCGAACAGCGCCACCGGCCAGCGCTCCAGCGCTTCGGGCAGCAGCGTGTGGTTGGTGTAGGCCATGCAGTGCGAGGTGACCGCCCAAGCCTCGTCCCACTGCATGTGCGCTTCGTCGAGCAAGAGGCGCATCAACTCGGCCACCGCAATGGTCGGGTGGGTGTCATTCATCTGGAACACATTGTCCTGGGCGAAATGCTTGAGGTCCGTATTGCCTGCGGCAATCCACTGGCGCAGCGCATCCTGCAGGCTGGCCGAGGCCAGAAAATACTGCTGGCGCAGGCGCAGTTCCTTGCCGTTTTCGCTGCTGTCGTTGGGATACAGCACCATGGAAATGTGCTCGGCATGGTTTTTCTCCTCCACTGCCTCGGTGTAGCTCCCGGCATTGAATTCATTGAGATCGAATTCGTCGGTGGCCGCCGATTTCCACAAGCGCAGGGTGTTGACGGCGCGGTTGCGGTAGCCCGAGATCGGCATGTCGAACGGGATCGCCAGCACATCGTTGGTGTCCGCCCAGCGTGCACGCGGTATCCCCTCCTTGTCGTGGAAATGCTCGACACGGCCGCCGAACGGCACGCGGCAGGTGTATTCGGGGCGCTCGACCTCCCACGGATTGCCGTCGCGCAGCCAGTGGTCGGGGTCCTCAATCTGATAGCCGTTTTCGATGTGCTGGTGGAACATGCCGTATTCGTAATGGATGCCGTAGCCCATCACCGGCAGGTCCAGGGTGGCGCAGCTGTCCATGAAGCAGGCGGCCAGCCGCCCAAGGCCGCCATTTCCCAGCCCGGCATCGGTTTCCTGTTCGACCACCGCTTCCAGCGTCTGGCCAAAGCCGTGCAGGGCTTCGCGCGTCGCTTCGTCCAGCCCCAGGTTGAGCACGTGGTTGGCCAGCGCACGTCCGATCAGGAATTCCAGCGACAGGTAATAGCCACGCCGCTTGCCCGGCTGGTCGCGCACCACGTAGGTGTTCATCCAGTCCGACATCAGGCGGTCGCGCAGCGACCAGGCCAGCGCCTGGTAGGTGTAGATCGGCGGGCATGCCCGCATCCGGCCAAGGTGGTAGAACTGGTAGCGCTCGACGTCCTGCGTCAGCAGCGCGCCGTCGGTCGGCAGGGGTTCCAGGGCAAGGGTGAGGGTGGCGTTCTCGTCGGACATGATGGTTCCCCGCTGAAGTCAGGTGGAATACAGGGCAAGGTAGTGGCCGGCGCTTTCCGACCAGTCGAACGACTGGCGCATGCCGGACTGCTGCAGGCGCCGCCACTGCGCAGGCTGGCGATACAGCTCGAGCGCGCGCCGAATGGCCTCCAGGAAGGCCGCCACGCCGGGGGTGCCGAAGACGAAGCCGGTGGCGCTGGCATCCTCCAGCGCCGACACGTTCGCGTCGATCACGGTGTCGGCCAGGCCCCCGGTCCTGAACACGATGGGGGGCGTGCCATAGCGCAGGCTGTACATCTGGTTGAGTCCGCACGGCTCGAAGCGCGAGGGCATCAGGAACATATCCGCGCCGGCCTCGATCTGGTGCGCCAGCGGCTCGTCGTAACCGATCGTGATGAACACCCGTTCGGGGTGCTGTTTGGCCAGCCGCGTGAGCTTCTGTTCGTACACCGCCTGGCCGCTGCCCAGCAGCACCAGGCGCACGTCGGTTTCGGCGAGCAGCACCGGGATCGCGGCCAGCACCCAGTCGATGCCCTTCTGCTCGACCAGCCGCCCCACCAGCCCCAGCAGCGGCGCCTGCATCGCGGCATCGTCGGCATGCGGCAGGAAGCGCTCGAGCAGGGCCTGCTTGTTGCGCCGCTTGCCGGGCTGGATGCGGCTCAGCGAATAGTGCGCGGGCAGATGCGGGTCGGTGGACGGATTCCAGAGCATGGTGTCGATGCCGTTGAGGATGCCGTGCAGCTTGTGCTGCCGGGACAGCAGCAGGCCGTCGAGCCCGTAGCCGAATTCGGGGGTGCAGATTTCGGCGGCATAGGTGGGGCTCACCGTGGTAACGGCGTCGGCGTAGACGATGCCCGCCTTCAGCATGGAAAAGCCGCCGTGAAATTCCACGCCCTCGGGCGTCCACCAGTGGCTGGGCAATTGCAGGCGGACAAAGTCGCTGTACGAGAAATGGCCGCCATAGGCCAGGTTGTGAATGGTGAACACGGTTTTCGGGCGCAAGGGCTGGTCGGCCAGGAACGCGGCCGCGAGGCCGGTCTGCCAGTCGTGCATGTGCACCACCGCCGGCTGCCAGCCGATGTCCAGCACATCCTGCGCCAGCAGCGCGGCCACCCGCGCAAACACGACGAAGCGCTCGGCATTGTCCGGCCAGTCCTGGCCGCTGGCATTGACATAGGGGTTGCCCGCGCGGTCGAACAACGGCGGGCAGTCGACCACCCACAGCGGAAACGCGTAATCGGGATGGCGCGTTTCCAGGATGCGCGCGCTGACGATGCCCTCGGCACCGCGCACGTCGATCCAGCCGAGGATGCGCACGTGGTCGAGCTGGCGCAGCAGCGCACGGTAGCCCGGCAGCACCAGGCGGATGTCGGCGCCGCGCGCATGCAGGGCATGCGGCAGGCTGTAGACCACGTCGCCCAGTCCGCCGGTTTTCACCAGCGGGTAGGCCTCGCTGGCCACAAACAGGATTTTCATTGCTCCGCGTTTCATTGTTTTTCTAGGGGTCAGGGGTCAGGGGTCAGGGGTCAGGGGTCAGGGGTCAGGGGTCAGGGGGGCTTGTGCTGCGCACCTTTGAATAGGCGCGGCCAAGGCCGCACCTCCCCTGACCCCTGAATCCTGACCCCTCACCCCTTCCTTTTCAACATCGTTTGAGAAAGATAGCGCCCAGCGGCGGCAGCGTCACCTCCACAGACTGCTCGAAACCCATCCACGGCAGGTTCTGCGGGTGCAGTGGCTGGCCGTTGCCGAGATTGCTGCCGCCGTAATACATCGAATCGGTGTTCAGCACTTCGCACCATGCCGCGCCCGACGGCACGCCGATGCGATAGGCGGTTCGCGGCACCGGGGTGAAGTTGAACAGCGCCACCAACTGCGCCGATTCGTCCTGCCCCTGGCGCACGAAGCTCAGCACCGACTGGTCGGCATCGTGGCAATCGATCCAGCGGAAGCCGCGCGGGTCGAAGTCGAATTCGTAGAGCGCCGCCTCGTTGCGATAGAGGCGGTTGAGGTCGCGCAGCAGGGTGCGGACGCTGTCGTGCGCGGGGAAGCCGAGCAGCACCCAGTCGAGCTGACCGGATTCCTTCCACTCGTTCCACTGGCCGAACTCGCCGCCCATGAACAGCAGTTTCTTGCCGGGATGCGCGTAGTGCCAGGCATAGAACAGGCGCAGGTTGGCGAAGCGCTGCCACATATCGCCCGGCATCTTGTCGAGCAGGCTTTTCTTCAGGTGCACCACTTCGTCGTGCGACAGCGGCAGCACGAAGTTTTCGGTCCATGCGTACATCTGGCTGAAGGTCAGCTGGTTGTGCTGGTACTTGCGGTAGACCGGTTCCTTTTCGATGTAGGCAAGGCTGTCGTTCATCCAGCCCATGTTCCACTTCATCGAAAAACCCAGGCCGCCGAGTTCGACCGGGCGCGACACCGCCGGCCAGGCGGTCGATTCCTCGGCGATGGTGAGCACGCCGGGAAAGCGGCCGTGCACCTCGGTGTTCATTTCGCGCAGGAAGTGGATGGCTTCGATGTTCTCGCGCCCGCCATACTGGTTCGGCACCCACTCGCCGTGCTTGCGCGAATAGTCGAGGTAGAGCATCGAGGCGACGGCATCGACCCGCAGACCGTCGATGTGGAATTCGTCGAGCCAGTACAGGGCATTGGCGACCAGGAAGTTGCGCACCTCGTTGCGGCCGAAGTCGAACACCAGCGTGCCCCATTCCTGGTGCTCGCCACGGCGCGGGTCGGCGTGCTCGTAGAGCGGCTCGCCGGTGAAGCGCGCCAGCGCGAAATCGTCGCGGGGAAAATGCGCCGGCACCCAGTCGAGCAGCACGCCGAGTTTCGCCTGGTGGCAGGCGTCGACGAAGGCGCGAAAGGCGTCCGGCGAGCCGAAGCGTGCGGTCGGCGCGTAATAGCCCGACACCTGGTAACCCCACGACGCGTCGAGCGGATGCTCGCCCACCGGCATCAGTTCGATGTGGGTATAGCCGAGGTCCTGCACGTAGGGAATCAGCTCGGCGGCGAGTTCGCCCCAGGTATAGAAGCTGCCGTCTTCGTGGCGGCGCCAGGAACCGGGATGCAGCTCATAGATGCTGACCGGGCGGTGCTGCCAGTCGAAATGCGCGCGCGCGTCGAGCCACGCGCGATCCTGCCAGTCGTACACCGAATCGTCGGGCACGCGGCTGGTGGTCTCTGGGCGCGGGAACATCTGCCGCGCATAGGGGTCGGTCTTGCGCACCAGCTGGCCGTGGCGGCCGAGGATTTCATATTTGTAGGCATGGCCGGCGTCGAGGCCGGGAATGAACAATTCCCACATGCCGGAGGTGCCGCGGCAGCGCATCGGATGACGGCGGCCGTCCCAGTCGTTGAAGTCGCCGACCACGCTGACGCGCTGCACGGCCGGCGCCCACACGGCGAACAGGCAGCCGGCGACGCCGTCGATGGTTTTCAGGCGCGCGCCGAGCACCTTCCAGGCTTCGAAATGACGCCCCTCGCCGAGCAGATGGAGATCCATTTCGCCCAGCTGCGCCTCGAAGCTGTAGGGACATTGCGTGGTGTGCCAGTTGCCTTTTCCCTTGTCCTGCCAGCGCATGACCGGATGCGGCTCGACCGGGCTGCCCGCCGGCAACAACCGTTCGAAACAGTCGGTACCGGCCACCCGCGCCATGCGGCCGCCGGCCACCTCGACCGCTTCGGCCGCCGGCAGGAAGGCGCGGATCAGGGTGCTGCCGTCGGGCTGGGCGTGCACGCCGAGCACCTCGAACGGGTCGTGATGGGTGCCGGTCTGCACGCGCAGGACCGGCGGGCTGATCGCAGGCAGGGCGGGAGCGGGCGAATTCTTCAAGGGTGCTTTCATGGGCAGGGCTGACGCTCGCATCGGTGGGCTTTCTGATTTTTTTCTAGCAGACGGGGGGCCAGATCGGGCGGCAACGCCGCCCATTCGAAGCGCCAGGTCCAGTTGCCGTTGCCGGTTCCTGGCGTGTTCATGCGCGCCTCGCTGCCGAGGCGCAGCACATCCTGCAGCGGCAATATCGCCAGCGCAGCGCGGCTTTGCAGCACCGTATCGATCATCGCATCCGGCACCGCGTCGGGGTCATCGACACCCAGCTGCCGCATCACCCGCGGCCGGGCCTCGTCGGGCAGCGCGCGCCACCAGCCCAGCGTGGTGTCGTTGTCATGGGTGCCGGTGTAGTAGACGGTGTCGGGCTGCACGTTTTCGGGTTTGTGTGGGTTGTCGGCGTGGTCGTCGAATGCGAATTGCAACACAGCCATGCCCGGCAGGCCAAACTGGTGGCGCAGTGCGGTGACGTCCGGCGTGATGATGCCAAGGTCCTCGGCCACCAAGGGCAGCTCGCCCATCTCGGTGGCGATCGACTGCAGCAGCGCGGCCCCGGGCGCCTCGACCCATTCGCCGTGGACGGCGGTCGCTTCCCGGGCGGGAATCTCCCAGGCGGCCGCCAAGCCGCGGAAGTGGTCGATGCGCACCAGATCGAAGCACTCGAAATGCGCGGCGAGGCGTGCCCGCCACCAGGCGAAACCGTCCGCCTGCATCGCCGTCCAGTCGTAATGCGGATTGCCCCAGCGCTGGCCGGTTTCAGAAAAGTAGTCCGGCGGCACCCCGGACACCACCGTGGGATGGCCTGTGCCATCCAGCAGGAACAACTCGCGCTGCGCCCACACGTCGGCGCTGTCGTGGGCGACGAAAATCGGCATGTCGCCGAACAGCTGGATGCCGCGCGCCGCCGCCTGCGCGCGCAGCCGCTGCCAGTGGACCGCCACGCGATACTGCTCGACCATCACGGCGGCCAGCTTGTCGGCATGAAGCGCATCGAACGCGGCCAGCGTCTGCGCGTTGCGGTCGCGCAGCGCCCGCGGCCAGTCGGTCCAGGCAGCGCCGCCCTGCTCCGCCTTGATCACCATGAAACGCGCAAAGTCCGCCAGCCAGTGCGCCTGCCGGCTGCGCCAGTCGGCGAAGCCCTGCAGGTCGACCGGCGCCGTGGGAAACAGCCTGGGATTGACCGCGAAGGCCGACGCGCACTGATAGGGCGACAGGCCGGCGAGCGGCACTCCCAGCGGCAGCATCTGCCACACGCCGAACCCCGCAGCCTGCAGGAAATCCAGCCAGCGCCCGGCATCGGACACGGTGCCGGACGGCAGCGAGGTGGGGTGCAGCAGCAGGCCGGCACGATGGGTATCGAAATTCATCAGGCATTCCTGCGCATGGTGCCGGCGTTTTCCGCCCAGCCGCCGCCGCTCGAGAGCGGCACGTCGAGCAAGGCCGGCGGCGCCACGCCGAGCAGGCGGTACAGCTCGCGCAACTGGGTGCGATACAGCTGCTCGAAATCGCTGACGCTGCCCGACGGGTTGTAGTCGCCGAACCACCAGAACCAGTCGGAACCTTCGCACACGGCGAGCTGGCGGGTGGCCAGCGCCTGCTGGTCGGCGTTCAGCTTGCCGGCCGCCATCACGCTGTCGTAGGTCTGCTTGGCGGCGACCAGATAATCCCAGCCGCGGTTCTTGTCGGCCGATCCGATCCAGGTCGAGAAGCTGCCGTACACCCAGCTGCCGGCTGCCAGCCGCTTCATCGGTTTGGCCGGCGCGTTCGCCGCCTGCTCGGCAAAGGT
The DNA here is from genome assembly GCA_018820765.1 of Gammaproteobacteria bacterium. Classification (GTDB taxonomy): domain Bacteria; phylum Pseudomonadota; class Gammaproteobacteria; order Burkholderiales; family Thiobacillaceae; genus Thiobacillus. The sequence goes on along the minus strand of JAHJNN010000001.1, from coordinate 41,040 downwards.
GCTGACCTTGAGCGTGGGGTGGGCGGACAGCGCCGTGTAGAGCGCATCCAGAAAATGATGGCCGTTGTCGGGGTAGTACTCCCAGGCGTTTTCGCCGTCGAGGATGACCGAGACGACATTCTGGTTGGCGTCCTCGCCGAAGAAGCTGGCGATGTTTTCCAGGTGCTGGACGAAGTCAGCCACCGCGTCGTCGGCATGCCAGTCGCTGTATTTGAAGCCGATCAGGTCCGACAGCCCGTCGTCGCGGAAAAACACGCGCGTCCTGAAGCCGTCGATGTGCGCCGGGGAGAACAGCGCGTGCTTGCTCAGGAGTTCGGCCTCCGGGCAGGCCGACTTGGCACAGCTGTTGCGCCACACGCCCTCGCCCGAGGCGGTCCAGGCAACCCCCATTTCGTCGAGCTGGGCCAGCGCATCCTCGCTCACCCCGCCTTCGGACAGCCAGACGCCCGCAGGCTTGTTGCCAAAGTAGCGTTCGAACACCTCGACGCCATGCTGCAGGTGCCAGCGCGCGCGCGCCGCGCCGCCCGGATAGCCGGGCGCCTCGGGGACGGGAACGTCGGGCAGCGCGTCGCGCAGGTTGGCGAAATCGTTCAGCAGCGGCACGATGGGATGGCCGTAGGGCGTCATCGACAATTCGATCTGCCCGCGCTCGGCAAGCTTGCGGTAGCGCGGGATCAGCCCGGCCATGCAGTGCTGCATCAGGTGCAGCAGTTCGTGGCGGTCGGCGGATGAGTAGCTGTGCTCCTGCGCCATCAGGCGCTTCACCAGCGGCAGCTGACGCAGCGAGTTTCCCAGCCAGGCGAGGTGATACCAGGTCAAGAGATCAAGAAAATACTGCTCGGACAGGTAGCCCACGTGCCACGTCAGATCGGTGCTGCCGGCCTCGGCGGCAGCGGTCATGCGCACCAGGCGATGAAATGCGGGATACGGATGGATCATGCGCGGGGCGTGGCAGCGCTGGCAATCCTGGATGATGCGCTGGCGGCTGGCCGTGTCCGACGGGATGCGCTCGATGCCGGACAGCAGGTTCAGCATGTGGTCCTGCGCGGGCTTGCCGTGCTTCAGCAGCGCGTCGAGCTGCTGCGCGTAATCGTCCAGCTGCTCCAGCAGCACCGGGGCGAAGTTCACCACCGCGTGCATCGCAGGATGCCGCTCCAGATGCGCGGCCATGTCGCTGTAGTCCTTGATGCCGTGCAGGTAGACCCAGGGCAGGTGATAGGCGCCCTTGAGACCTTCGCGGTAATACGGCTGATGCATGTGCCAGCACAGCACCACGTTCAGCGAGTTAGCCGTCATAGTCGTTTTGCAGCCTCGCGTACAGGTTCTGGCCGAGCATCGCGGGGGTCACCAGGGTGATGCCTTCCTTGGTCACGTGAAAGCGCTTGGCGTCCTCGACCGGGTCCTCGCCGATGATCGTGCCGTCTTCGATCACGCAGCCCTTGTCGATGATGGCGCGGTGGATGCGGCAACGGCTGCCGATGCTGACCTTGGGCAGAATCACACTGTCCTTGATCAGGCTGTGGCTTTCCACCGTGGTGGCGAAGAACAGCACCGAACGCTTGACCCGGGCGCCCGACAGGATGCAGCCGCCGGCGATCAGCGAATCGATCGCCTCGCCGCGCCGGCCCTCGTCGTCGAAGATGAACTTGGCCGGCGGATACTGCGGCTGATAGGTCCAGATCGGCCAATCGCGGTTGTACAGGTTGAGCTCGGGCTCCACCGAGCACAGCTCCATGTTGGTCTGCCAATAGGAGTGCAGCGTCCCCACGTCGCGCCAGTAGGCGGGCTGGCCGTCCTTGTTGCGGAAGGGGAAGGCGATCGCCCGCGCTTTGCCGATATTGTCGGGAATGATGTTCTTGCCGAAATCGTGGCTGGAACCGGCATTGCCCGCATCCTCTATCAGCGTCTTGTAGAGAAAATCCTTGGAGAAAATATAGATTCCCATCGACACCAGCGCGATGCCGGGCTTGCCGGGAATGCAGTCGGGGTGCTTGGGTTTTTCGGTGAAGCAGGTGATGTTCATGTGCGCGTCGACCGACATCACGCCGAATCCGCTCGCCTCGGCCGCCGGCACCTCGATGCTGCCGACCGTAAAATCCGCGCCGGTCTGCACGTGATGCAGCAGCATCTCCGAGTAGTCCATGGTGTAGACGTGATCGCCGCCCAGCACCAGCACGTATTCGGGGTGATGACGCTGCATGATGTCGATGTTCTGGAACAGCGCATCGGCCGTGCCCTGGTACCACTCCTTCTTGTTGGTGCGCTGCTGCGCCGGCAGGATTTCCACGAACTCGCCGATCTCGGCGCGCATGAAGCCCCAGGCCCGTTGCAGATGCCGGATCAGCGAATGCGACTTGTATTGGGTGAGCACGCCGATGCGGCGGATGCCCGAGTTGACGCAGTTGGACAGCGCAAAGTCGATGATGCGGTACTTGCCGCCGATCGGCACCGCGGGCTTGGCGCGCCAGGCCGTCAGGTCCTTCAGCCGGGAGCCTTCGCCGCCCGCCAGCACCAGCGCCAGCGTCCGGCGCGTGAGGTCGGTCACCATCTTGGGCTCGGTGTAGTAGCGGTAGAGGCGTTCCTGCTCGTCCTTTGAAATCGTCATGTCCACTCCAGTGTGCTGCCGGTTGATATGGAAGCTGCGTCGAAGGTTTGATCAAGGCGGGGCGAACGCTGTCGCAATCGCGCCCAGCACGCCCAGCCGGCTATGGGTGATGAGAAAAATCGGGGTGCGCTCGACCACGCTGCGCATGCGTCCCTTGTCGGTGGCCGCGGCCATGAAGCGCGGCGACTGCATGCGCGCCTGCAGATGAATGGCAATGCCGCCCGCGACATAGAGCCCGCCGCGCGGCTGCAGCATCAGCGCCACGTTGCCGACCCAGGCGCCGTAAAGATCGATGAAGAGATCGAGCGCCGCCAGCGCAGCCGGGTCGCCCGCCTCGGCGCGCGTGACCAGCCCGGCGCCGTCGACCGGCGCGTCGGGCGGGGTCGCGTTCTGCTCGGCGCTGCAGAAGCGGTACAGCGCATCCATTGCCAGCCCCGATACCACGCGCTCCCACGACACATGGCCATGGGCGGCGCGCAACTGTTCCAGCAGGCGTGCCTGCCTGTCATCGGCCGGCGCGAAATCGGCGTGCCCGCCTTCGCTGGGGTAATGGCGATAGCGGCCGCCGTCGTCGGCCAGCATGAAGGCGAGCCCCAGTCCGGTGCCCGCACCGGTGATGGCACGCACGCCCCCCGGCTCGGACGGCTGCGGGTTGAGCGCGACCACGTCGGCCGCCCCCAGCGTCGCCACGCCGGCGGCGGCGGCCTGAAAATCGTTGATGAACCGGACCTTCGGGATCCCGAGGCTGGCCCCCATGTCGGCGGCATCGAGCACCCAGTCCAGATTGGTCAGCGCGACATGCTGCGCCTGCATGGGCCCCGGCAGCGCCAGCAAGAGGCCGTCCGGGGAAACCGGCAGGTGCGCATCGGCGATGAACTGGCGCACCAGGTCATCCGCCGTCGCAAAGGCCGCGCTCGGATATTCGCGTTCGAAACGGCGTTGCCGAACGTCTTCCGACTCGCCCGTCACCCAGGCCAGCCGGCTCGTCGTCCCCCCGATGTCCCCTGCAATCCACTCCATCTTTAACCTAGAAACCGCAGTTGGCGGAGTCAAGCCCTCGGTGAATCTGGTTGAAGACAGATAACTCAGAACTCATTCGGCACTCCTCAAGTCAGCCAAAGCGGTCAGCTGCGGTTTCAGGTTAAGACTATAGGTCCGTCCGGTGGCCCATGCGCCGATAGTAATTGATGAGCGCATTGGTGGAAGCGTCGTGTCCCCCCACCGGCGCGTCGGCGTGCAGTTCCGGCAGGATGCGGCTGGCGAGCTGCTTGCCGAGCTCCACCCCCCACTGGTCGTAGGAATTGAGGTTCCAGATCACGCCCTGCACGAAAATCTTGTGCTCGTACAGCGCGATCAGCATGCCGAGCGCGTGCGGGGTCAGCTTCTGCAGCAGGATCGCGTTGCTGGGGTGGTTGCCGTCGAACACCTTGTGCGAGACGAACTGGCCGCCCTGCACCGCGCCCATTTCGCGCTGCGTCTCCTCGCGCGTGCGGCCGCGCATCAGCGCCTCGGTCTGCGCCAGGAAATTGGCGATCATGATGTCGTGGTGTTCCTGCAGTTCGGTATGCGGCTCGACCGACACGATGAAGTCGGCCGGAATCATCTTGGTGCCCTGGTGCAGCAGCTGATAGAAGGCGTGCTGGCCGTTGATGCCGGTGGCGCCCCAGACGATGGCGCCGGTGGCGTAGTCGACCACGTTGCCGTCGCGGTCCACCGACTTGCCGTTCGATTCCATGTCGGCCTGCTCCAGGTAGGCGGGCAGGCTGCGCAGGTAGTGGTCGTAGGGCAGGATCGCGTAAGACTCGGCGCCGAAGAAGTTGTTGTACCAGACTCCCAGCAGGGCCAGGATCACCGGCATGTTCCTCGCCAGCGGGGCATGTCGGAAGTGCTCGTCCATTTCGTGCGCGCCATCCAGCAGTTCGCCGAAGCGCTCCGCGCCCACCGCCAGCACGATCGACAGGCCGATCGCCGACCATAGCGAATAGCGCCCGCCCACCCAGTCCCAGAATTCGAACATCTTGGCCGGGTCGATGCCGAAAGCGGTGACCGCCTCGCGGTTGGTCGACACCGCCACGAAATGCTTCGCGATGTGCTTGACCGCCTGCGACTGCGACAGGAACCACTCGCGCGCATAGTGCGCGTTGGTCATCGTTTCCTGCGTGGTGAAGGTCTTGGACGACACGATGAAGAGCGTCGTTTCCGGGTTGAGCGCCTCCAGCGCTTCCTTGACGTGGGCGCCGTCGACATTGGAAATGAAGTGCACCTTGAGGCGCGGGTGGCGATACGGCTTCAGCGCCTGAACCACCATCTGCGGCCCGAGATCGGAACCGCCGATGCCGATGTTCACCACGTCGGTGATGCGCTCGCCGGTATAGCCGCGCCACTCGCCGCTGCGCACCTTTTCCGCAAAGGCGCCCATGCGCTCGATCACCGCGTTCACCTTCGGCATCACGTCCTCGCCGTCAACGACGACCGGCTGATTGCTGCGGTTGCGCAGAGCCACGTGCAGCACCGCGCGGTTTTCCGTGTTGTTGATCTTCTCGCCGCTGAACATGCGCTCGCGCCAGCCCATCACGTCGGCCTCTTCGGCCAGGCGGACCAGCAGAGCCATGGTTTCGTCGGTGATGCGGTTCTTCGAGTAGTCCAGCAGCAGCTCGCCCGCCTGCAGCGAGAAACGCGCGAAGCGCTGCGGGTCCGATGCGAACAGATCCCGCATGTGCACCGCGTCCATCGCGGCCTGATGGGCTTTCAACTGCGGCCCGACCGGGCGATGCAGGGGTTCGGTCAGCTCGTTCTGCTTCTCTTGCAAAAACAACGACGAAGCCATGCTGTGTTTCCTCCAGCTCGAGAACACGCCGCGCGCCAATGCGGGCGCGGCATTCGAGTGCGCTCGGTCTTCATCAAGCAATGGCTATGCCATTGACGAAAAAAAGCGTCACTCCTTGTTTAACCATAGGAAAAAACGGTGATGGGTTAATGACAAGCCCGGGGGGTGCCCCAACATCGCGCACAATCGTCCAGGGGATGGAAAAACAAGGGCGGCCGCGCACCGGAAGGGTGCCGTTGATGCACGGCCATCATACATTGCGAATTGGTACGCTATTTGCAGCCATTTAGATAGGGCGGGCCATAACGGCCCACCTCCCAAAAAATACAAAGTGGCACATTGTTTTTATTGGGATTTAAATTTTGGCCTCGCGGCCGGCCTGTTCATCGTTCGGCAGCAGTTGGCGAAAACTCATAAAGGTGGCGGATATGCATGTTTTGATCACGGGCGGAGCGGGTTTCATCGGATCGCATCTGGCGGAACGCCACCTGGCAAACGGCGACCAGGTTTATATCGTGGACAACCTGAGCACCGGCTCGCTCTCGAACATCGACGCCTTCCGCGGCCATCCCGCATTTCGCTTCGACGAAGCCGACATCCTGCACTGGAGCGGAATGGACAAGGCCGTTGCCTGGGCCGACCGCATCTACCACATGGCCGCCGTCGTCGGCGTGAAGAAGGTGCTGGAAGACCCGGTAGCCGTGATGGCGACCAACATGACCGGCACCGAGCGCATCCTGCGCGCCATCCACCACGGCGGCTGGAATCCGCAAGTCGTCATCGCCTCGACCTCGGAGGTGTACGGATTCAACGCCAAGAGCAGTTTCGCCGAGACCGACGACATCGTGCTGCCGTCCGCCGGACGCCTGCGCTGGGCCTATGCGGTGACCAAGCTGGCGGACGAGTTCCTCGCCTTTTCCTATGCGCGCAAATACGGCCTCCACATCGTGGTGGTGCGCCTGTTCAACACCATCGGGCCGAACCAGGTCGGGCATTACGGCATGGTGGTGCCCAGCTTCGTCAAACAGGCAGTGTGCAACGCGCCGCTCACCGTCTACGGCGAAGGCGACCAGACGCGATCCTTCTGCGATGTACGCGACACCGTGGTGGCGCTGGACCGCCTTGCCGGCTGCCCGGAGGCATGGGGCGAAGTGGTGAACGTCGGCAACGACCAGGAAATCTCGATTCGCGATCTGGCCGAACTGATCGTGCAACGCACCCACAGCCAATCGCCTTTGCACTTCATGTCCTACAGGGATGCCTACGGCGAGGAATTCGAGGACGTCACGCACCGGCGTCCAGAACTCAACAAGCTGCGGGCCCTGACCGGATTCGCGCCGGAGTGGTCATTAAGAGACACTCTGGATGACCTGATTAAAAGGGAGTGCACAAAAAATCTACGCGTGGCCTAGAATGACTGTCCATGGCCACGACGCCCTATTTCATCCTCAGCCCGAACACGGTGCTGAGCATCATCGGTCTGATCCACGGGCCGGACAAGACCATCCCCAACCCGGCGGATGACTGGCGCGACGCCACCGTCGATGTGGTGATCCCCGCCTTCAACGAAGAAAGCAACATTCCCCTGTGTCTGGCTGCGCTGGCGCGCCAGACTCGCAAGCCCACGCGCATCATCCTGATCGACGACGGCAGCCAGGACCGCACGGTCGAATACGCCCAGACCTTCTGCGACCTCAACGGCATGGACCTGATCGCGATTCAACGCGCCCATTCCATCGGCAAGACCCCCACGCTGAAACGCCAGTCGCGCGAATTCGACTCCGACGTCGAATTCATCCTCGACGGCGACACCGTGCTGGAGTCGGACAACTATATCGAGCGCGTGGTGGAGGAACTCTACAAGGGCGCCGGCATCGCCAGCGCCTGCGGCACGGTGCTGCCGCTGCGCGACAGCGACCGCCGCGCCATGCTCGATACGGTCGCGCTGCAGAAATTCCTGGGGGCGCACCCCGAAGCCACCATTTACCCCAAGGTGGGCTGGTTCCATCACCTGCAGCGCGGCATCACCGACATGTACCGCGACGTGCTGTACTACTTCCTGCAGAAATTTGTGTACCTGGGCCAGATGACCTTCTTCGGCAGCATCCTCAATCCGGTGGGCTGTGCCGTCGCGTATCGCCGGGACGTGCTGAAGACCATCGTGTTCGACCGCTACGAGCCGATCCTCGGCGACGACCTCACCAACTCGGAAGACATCTTCATCGGCTTCGCGATGAACGACAACGGCTACCGCAACATCCAGCTCACCGACGTCTACGCCCGCTCGCAGGAGCCGGAAGTCGGCCGCGTGCCGGGTCAGATCTATCTGTGGTCCTCGTCCTTCCTGCAAAGCTGCTATTACTTCGACGAGCTGATGCGTAGCCCGCTCAAGGCCCTGAAGCGCCGCCGCAAGAAGCAGGAAGAGCAGGCCGAGCTGGCGGCCGGGCTCGCAGACAAGCGCATTCACCACGAACAATACCGCCAGCCCTTCGGCATCGACTACACCGTCAAGTACGGGCGCCCCATCGGCTGGGTGCTGTTCATGTCGGCATTCGAGAAAGTGGCATTCCCGACCGCGCTGCTGATCATGATCCTGCTGCAGCTGTGGGAGCCGCTGGCAATCACGCTGATTGCGGAAACGGCCGTGGCCACCGGCATCCTGGTCACTGTGGCCAAGGGTCACCGGCTGGAATATTTCTTCAAGGGCTTGCTGATCACGCCGCTGCGTTATGCCGTCCTGCTGTTCGACCTCATCACGATCGGCCGCTTTGCCGCCGACCTGTGGATCTTCCGTAACCGGCGGTGGCGCAAATGAAGCTGCGTTTGATACTTGCATGGGCCCTGTGCTCGAACCTGGCGCTGGCCCAGCCCGTGCCCGACGACGGCCTGCGCGCCGAAATGCAAGGGCAATGGTCGGGCGCGGTGGACATCTACATGCAGGCGCTCAAGGGCAACCCGGCACAGCCGCACCTGTGGGAGCGCATCGCCGACATTCGCGCCACCCAGCTGAAGTCGCCGACCGGCGCCGCCGAAGCCCTGCGCGAAGCGGTCAAGCTCGCGCCCGGCGATGCCCGTCTGCATCACAAGCTGTCGCAGGCCTACGCCGCCACCCAGAACGGACCGGCCGCGCTCGCCGCCATCCAGCGCGCAGTCGAACTCGAACCGGACAACGCGACCTATCTGCGTGCCCGCGGCGATATCGCCACCTGGACCGGCGACTACGCGCTGGCGCTGGACAGCTTCGAGCGCGTGCTGGCCAAGTCCCCGGAGGATGCCGACGCCGCCCTCGGCGCGGCCCGCGCCGCCTCGCGCGGCGGCAACAAGGACGCCGCCGTGCCGCGCTACCGCAGCTACCTGACCCAGCGCCCGCAGGACAAGGACGCCCTGCTGGAATACATGGAACTCGAAGCCGAGCGCGGCAACACCCAGGCGGTGCAGGAATACGATGCCCTCTACCGCCAGCGCTTCGGCGAGAGCCGGGACTACTGGCTGCGCATGGCCGACATCTATGCGCTGGGCAACAATGCCGCCGCCTCGTCGGCCGCGCTGAAGGAGGCGACCCGCCTCGCGCCCCAGGATCACGCGCTGTTCTATCGCCTGGCACAGAGCTATCAGAACGATCAGGACGCCAGCAAGGCCGTGGACGCCATCGAACGCGCGATCGCCCTCGACCCCGACAATCTGGAATACCTGCGCACCCGCGCCGACCTCGCCGCCTGGCGCGGCGACTACGCGATGGCGCTCGACAGCCACCAGCGCATCCTCGCGCGCGCCCCGGACGATGCCGGCGCGCGTCTCGGCATCGCCCGCGTGCGGTACTGGCAGAGCCGGCTCGGCGCGTCGAAGAGCGCCTATGAAACCTATCTGGCGCAGCACCCCAACGTGGCGGCGCCGTGGATGGAATACGTCGTCGTTCTCACCGAGCTGGGCGACTACGCGCGCGCAATGGAAGTGCTGGAGGACTACCGTCAGCGCTTCGGCGACAACCTTGCCTACCGCAAACAAAAAGCCCGCGTGCTGGCCTGGGCCGACCGCCCGACCCCGTCGCTGGCGCTGGTCGACCAACTGGCGCCCGAATTGCGCGACGATTTTGAACTGGGCTACACCCGCACCGTCGCCCTGCACTACGCCCATCGGCCGCGCGAAGCGCTGGCGAGCCTCGCCGACACCACGCGCCTGCGCCCGGACAGCAAGGAAAGCCTCGACCTCGCGCGCTTCATCCGCACCCCGCTGCGCTCCAATGCCACCGCAGGCTTCGGCTACTTCAGCGGCTCCGACGACGTCAGCATCCGCAACGCCTATCTGCAAGGCGAGTACGTGATCAACCCGGACACCCGCCTGTTCGGCGGCACCGACCGCCAGCGCATCCACGCCAAGAGCGGCAGCGGCTACGAGAAGCCGGACGGCGGCACCTCGATCGACTACACCCGTGTCTGGCTGGGCGTCCAGCATCGCCCCTCGCCCACGCCCACGCTCTCGCTCGATGCGCAGGTCGGCGGCGGCCGCGCGGAAGGCGACGACACCTTCGTCTACGAAGTGGGCGCCGACCTCGAGCCGGTCGACACACTCGCGATGCGCCTCGCGCACCGCCAGGACCTGTTCGCGGTGTCGCCGCGCGCCGCCAAGCTCGGCATCGAACGCCGCTCCACCACGCTCGACGCCACCTGGACGCCCGACCTGCGCTGGACGCTCGCCGGCCGCGTCGGCTACGACACGCTGTCCGACGGCAACGACCGTTGGGAGGCCGAACTCGCGCCGCGCCGCGCCGTGCTGCGCACGCAGCGCCTGAATCTGGACCTGGGCGTGAGCGGGCGCTGGTTCGGCTACGACACCGATCCGGGCAACGGCTACTACGCCCCCTCGTCCTACCGCCGCTACGCGGCGACGGCCTTCACCTACTGGAAGCTCAGCGACGACGACGGCGTGAGCGCGACCTTCAGCTACGGCCCCTACAAGGACAACACGTTGTCGGGCTACCGCAGCGGCGGCGACATCGTGCTCGAAGGCTTCTTCGGCCTCTACCGCGACTGGTACCTGAACGTGAAGGCCGGGCTGTCCGACTACGGCGGCGGCACCACGGCGGGCTACCGTTCGAACCAGTTCGAACTCAGCCTGACGCGCCGCTTCTGAGCACCGTCCGGCGGCCCATGCATTTGGACCACGCATGATCCGCCGACTCCTGCTGCTCTGTCTGTGCCTGCCCTGGGCGGCGGCGGCGCAAGTACCCGCGCCGACAGTGGCGATCACCTTCGACGACCTCCCCTACGTGTCCGTCCCGGCGGAAGACGATGCCGCGCTGGCGAACATGACCGCGCGCCTGCTGCAGGGCCTGCAAACCGACGGCGTGCCCGCCGTCGGCTTCGTCAACGAATCCCGGCTCTACCGCGAGGGCAGCCTGGTGCCTGCGCGGGTCGACCTGCTGCGCAGCTGGCTGCGGGCCGGCCTGGAACTGGGCAACCACACTCACTCGCACGTTTCGCTCAACCGGGTGCCGCTCGAAGTCTTCCAGGCCGACCTGCTGCGCGGCGAGACCGTCACGCGCCCCCTCGTGGCCAGCGAAGGCCGCAGCCTGCTCTGGTTCCGCCACCCCTACCTGCACCAGGGCAAGACCGCGGACGTACGCACCGCCTTCGCAGGCTTTCTCGCGGCGCACGGCTACCGCATCGCCCCGGTCACCGTGAACAACTCGGAATGGGTATTCGCCGTCGCCTACGCGCGCGCGCAGGCGCAAGGCAACCCGGAGGCGGCGCAACGCATCGCCAACGCCTACGTGCCTTACATGGACGCCGAGTTCGCGCGCGCCGAAGCACTCGCCCTCGATCTCTTCGGCCGCCGCATTCCCCAGGTGCTGGTGCTGCACGCCAATGCGCTCAACGCCGACCATTTCGGCGCGCTTGCCGCCATGCTGCGGCAGCGCGGCTACCGCTTCGTCACGCTCGACGAAGCCCTGCAGGACCGGGCCTACGCATCGCCCCTCGGCGCCGGCGGCATCGAAGGCGAATCGTGGCTCGAACACTGGGCGCGCGCGGCCGGCCTGCGCCCCGCGCAGCCGCCCGCAGTGCCGGGATTCGTCGTGCAGTGGGCGGGGCCCGCCGCGTATCGGGGTTATTGAAAATGCGGGTGAGTACGCTCGCCATCGCCGCCGTGTTCGCCGCCGCGCTGGCGGGCGCCCTGCCTGCCGCGGCGGCCGACCCGCTGCGCGCCCTCGCCCGGACGGCTGGCATCCGCTTCGGCGCCGCCGTCGACGTCGAGGTCCTCGGCAAGGACGCCGCCTATACACAGCTGCTGGCGCGCGAATTCGATCTCGTCACACCGGAAAACGCGCTGAAATTTTCCGTCGTGCAGCCCGAGCGCGGCCGCTTCGATTTCACGCAGGCGGACGCCCTGGTCGCATTCGCCGAGACGCACGACATGCAAGTGAACGGCCATGTGCTGGTGTGGCATCAGCAGTTGCCGGACTGGCTGACGCAAGGCCATTTCGGCCGCGACGAACTGAAGACCATCCTGCGCGAGCACATCCAGACGCTGGTGACGCGCTATCGGGGCCGGGTGGCGTCGTGGGATGTGGCGGCCGAAGCCGTGGCAGAAGACGGCCGCCTGCGCGAGACCTTCTGGTCGCGCGGCATCGGCCCGGACTATCTCGATCTGGCGTTTCGCTGGGCGCACGAGGCCGACCCGCAAGCGCGCCTGCGCTACAACGACTACGGTGGCGAGGGCGGCGGCGCCAAGTCGGATGGCATCTACGATCTGATGATCGCATTGCGCCGCAAGGGAACGCCGATACACGGCGTGGGCCTGCAAATGCACCTGAGCCTGCAGGACGCGCCGCCCGCCCGCGAGGTGCGCATCAACATGAAGCGCCTGGCCGCGCTCGGCCTGGAGACCCCCATCACCGAAATGGACGTGATGCTGCCCGTGCCGGCGAGCCGCACCAGGCTCAAGAAGCAGGCTGCACTGTACCGCGACATGCTGCAGGCCTGCCTGGCAGTGCCCCAGTGCCGCAGCTTTTCCACCTGGGGCGTCACCGACCGCTATTCGTGGATACCGGAACATTTCCCGGGACAAGGCGCCGCGCTGTTGTTTGACACGGATGACCGGCCGAAGCCTGCCGCGGGCAGCCTGGGACGCCTGCTGCGCGCCACGGCGAGCACAGGCCGGAAGGTTTCCCGTTAAAAATCAAAGGTTCAGATACGCCTGCCGCCCCCGAAATATTCCCTTGCATAGTGAAATGCTTGACATACATTTAAGCGGGAAGTGTCGATAGCGAACAACGCCGCGCACTTCAGCCAAGCAAACCCGTTTTCGTCGTCAACAAAAGGAGAGGACCATGAATCAACTCGTTACAGCCGTCAAACGTTTCGTGAGTGAAGAGGAGGGCGTGACGGCAATCGAATATGGCTTGATCGCGGCGCTGATTGCGGTGGTGATCATCACCGCAGTGACGGCGGTGGGCACCAACCTCACTTGTGTCTTCAACAAAATCGCGGCATGTCTGTCCGATGAGACAAGTGCCACCTGTCTCGCGGACTGTTGATCCATTGTTTTGCACGCGATGACCGCCTACCGGCTTGCGTAGGCGGGCTTCCTGCCCTGCAGCACGGGGGCAGGGCCACACGGGCATGTGTCGTAGGCCAGTTAGACCGAACGAGTAAGCGCAAGAACAAAGAGACGCTACGGCGGCCAAGGGATGGTGGATTGCACGGCGATCTGCCGAACAAAACTAACCAAATAGATACACGCCCAAGCAAACACTCGATCACGGCCCACAAGAATAAGACTACACATGACGCCACAAAACCTTGCCCTCTCTGTCCTTTCCATTCTTGCGATGCTGCTGGCAAGCGCGGCATGGTCGGATTTCAAACATCATCGCATCCCGAATTCAATTGTGTTTTCCGGCGTTGTGGCGGGCATTCTGCTCAACAGCCTGCTTGCCCCTGGCCTGGGCTTTGCCAATAAATATGCCCCGGGCGCCGGCGGCTTCGCCTTTGCGCTGGGCGGGCTCGGCCTGGGCCTGGCCTGCCTGCTGCCGTTTTACCTGCTGCGCGCCATGGGCGCGGGCGACGTGAAACTGATGGCGATGGTGGGCGCGTTTCTCGGGCCGGCCGACCTGCTGGGCGCCGTAGTCTTCACTTTTCTTGCCGGCGGCGCGATGGCGCTCGTCGTGGCAACCCGTAGCCATGCGTGGAACCCGCTGGGGCAGAACGTGCGCGTCATGCTGCTGGGCGGGCTCATCAATGCAAGCATGGGCAAGGCGCCGATGATCGACGCGCCTGCGCAGTCGGCCGGAAAAATGCCCTATGGCGTCGCCATCGCCGCCGGCGCGCTTGCCTGGGTGCTATGGAGGATGTTCGTCTGAGCAATTGCACACGGTAACTCCGGTGGCCGGGGACAACGGCCGACAGAAGCGGAATGGGAGTAAGGGATGATGGCAACGGAACTGGCCGCCAGGCCGCAAACGAAAGCCAGCAGTACCACGGTTACCGCACCGCGCCCGGCCCGGACGGTTGACGAAACCGGTCTGAACTTTCTGTTTCTGGTGGAGTTGCTTACCAAGACGCTGTTCCTTCGCGGGCAACTCAGCCTGGCCGAACTGGCCGCCCACCTCAAGCTTGCAGTGGGCGTGCTCGAACCCTTGCTCGCCTTCATGCGTACCGAACGCCTGTGCGAGATTTCTCGCACCAGTGAAACGGAAACGGCGACCGCGTACAACCTGACCGAACTGGGCCGGCTGCGTGCGGAGGATTTCCTGCAGAAAAGCCAGTATGCGGGCGCGGCGCCGGTGAGCCTGCAATCCTATGTCGAGCAGGTACGCAAGCAGTCCATCGCGGACATGCAGGTCACGCGGGAGAAAATTGCCCAGGCGTTCCAGGGCATCGTCATCCAGGAGCAGATCCTGCGGCAGTTCGGCGCAGCCATGAACTCGGGCCGTGCGATTTTCGTCTACGGCCCCGCCGGCAGCGGCAAGACCTTCATTTCGGAACATCTGGTGGGGCTGCTTTCCGGCAACGTCGCCATCCCTCACGCCATCGTGGTGGACAACGAAGTGATCCAGGTATTCGACCCGCTGATCCATCTTCCGGTCGAGGGAGAAGACGAACAGTCATTGATGCTCGACCGCCGACGCATCCACGACATGCGCTGGGTCGTCTGTCACCGCCCTGTGGTGAGGACCGGCGGCGAGTTGACGCTGTCCATGCTGGATCTGGATTTCGACGCGAGCGCACGGTTTTACCAGGCGCCGCCCCAGGTCAAGGCCAACAATGGCCTGTTGATCATCGACGACCTCGGGCGCCAGCTCGCCCCCGCCATGGCCGTCATGAACCGCTGGATCGTGCCGCTCGACCGGCGCCTGGACTACCTCGCACTGCACACGGGCAAGAAGTTCGTGATCCCCTTCGACGTGATCGTCGTCTTTTCGAGCAACATGCCGCCCAAGGAACTGGCCGACGAAGCCTTCCTGCGCCGCCTCGGCTACAAGATTTTCGTCGGCCAGCTGGAAGAGAACGAATACCGCGCGATCGCCGCCCAGGTGTGCGAGGAGTTGTCGATACCCCATTCCGAATCGGGGATCGATTACCTGCTGCGGGAACACCACTACAAGGAAGGCCGCCCCCTGTTTGCCTGCATTCCGCGCGATATTTTCGGCCAGCTTCGCGATATCGCGCGTTACGAGGGCGTGGCGCCGGAGCTGACGCCGGAACTGCTGGATTGGGCCTGGGAAAATTACTTCGCCCGCGATTTCAAATGAATTCGAATAATGAGGGAGATGTGCGATGAGAAACACCAGAGCGCTATTGATGATCGTGATTTCCATCGCCCTTGCGCTGGCAGCGGTGCTGCTGGCGTCGCGCTGGGTGATGCAGCAGACGACGGTCGCGACGACCCGGGTGGTCGTGGCCAGCAAGGATATCGACCTCGGCACGAAGCTTTCGCCCGACATGCTGGGGCTCCGCGACTGGCCGGCCGGCAGCGTGCCGCAGGGCTCCTTCGAGGACATGGGCGTGCTGCTGAAAGACCCGAAGACCCAGAATGCACGGGTATTGCGCGCGACGCTGCAACAGGGCGAGCCGATTCTGGAATCGAAGCTCGCCCCGGTGGGCACCCAGGGCGGCCTCTCCGCCGTGATCAGCGAAGGCAAGCGCGCCATCACGGTGCGCGTCAACGATGTGATCGGCGTTGCCGGCTTCGCACTGCCCGGCAATTACGTCGACATTCTGGTCAACACCGTGGATGAAAACGCCCGATCTCAGGGCCCGGAAAAGACCATCTCCAAGATCGTGCTGGAACGCATCCTGGTGCTCGCCATTGCCCAGGAAGTGAGCCGGGACGAGACCAAGCCCAAGGTGGTCAATGCCGTGACGCTTGAGGTGACGCCCGAGGAGGCGGAAAAAATCGATCTCGCGCGCAGCGTGGGCAGCCTGTCGCTGGTGTTGCGGAACCAGATCGACATCGCACCGGCGCAAACCGAGGGCGTGACCAAGCAGCAGCTGCTGCGCGGAGACAGCGCGCCTGACCTGATGCCGGAGAAGCCCGCCCAGGTTCCGGCCGTCAAGAAGCGGGCCGTGCGCCGGCCGGCGACACAGCCAGCCGCCAGAAAAGAGACGGTCGAGATCATCAAGGGCGTGGAAAGGTCGAGCCATGAATTCTGAAGAACAGTTGCGCAACAAAGGGGGATCAACCATGAGCAGACAGCGATTGTTGCGGGCTCCGCAGGCCGGGTTTGGCGTAGGCATCCTGGCGGCGGCAATGACCCTGGTTTGGCCTGCCAATCGGGCCGTCGGCGCCGATCCTGCGCTGGCCAAAGTGGCTAAAACCGCGCCGGCCCCGGCGCGGACGGGTGGTGCCCAGGTGATCGAATTCGCCCCGCACATCAGCGTCACGGTAGGCAAATCGACCGTCTTGCGCCTGCCTGAACCGATAAGCCGGGTGTCGGTGGGCAACAAGGACGTGGCGGACGTGGTGGTGATCAGCCCGAGGGAGATCTACCTTCTCGGCAAAATCGTCGGTTCGACCAACGTGATTCTGTGGAACCGCAACGGACAGAGCACCGTGGTGGATGTGTCGGTCGGCCTTGACGTGAGCACGCTGCAAGGCAAGCTGCGGCAACTTCTGCCCGCAGAGAACCGGATTCACGTTGCCGCAGCGGGCGACTCGCTGGTTTTGACCGGCAGCCTTTCGGACGCGGTGAAAGTGGACCGGGTACTCGCGCTGGCCGAAGCCTACGCCGGCAAGAAGGTGGTGAACATGCTGCAGGCAGCGGCGCCGCAGCAGGTGATGCTCGAGGTCAAGGTGGCCGAAGTGTCGAAAAACCTGCTCGACAAGCTGGGAGTCCGCCTCACGGCGACGGAAAGCAACAGCGGGCTCAGTCTGATTTCCAGTTTCCTGTTTGGGACGCTCGGGACGTTTCCCAACCTGGGCGGCGGCCTGTCGATCGACAAGCCGGGCGACATCAAGGTCGAAGCCGAGAAGAAGGATGGCCTGATCAAGATTCTCGCCGAGCCGAACATCATCGCCATGAGCGGCCAGGAAGGCTCGTTCCTGGCGGGAGGCAAGATTTTCATCCCGGTGCCCCAGACCGGCGCCGGCGGCACGACGATTACGCTGGAAGAGCGTGAGTTCGGCGTGGGCCTGCGCTTCACCCCAACCGTACTGGAAGGCGGCCGCATCAATCTGCGCGTGACGCCCGAGGTTTCCGAACTGTCGTCCACTGGAACCACGGTTTCGGTCAGTGGAACTTCTAGCATTCTCCCCACCATCACCACGCGGCGCGCATCGACCACCGTGCAGTTGCGCGACGGCCAAAGCCTTGCCATCGGCGGCCTGATCAAGAATAACGTCACCGAGACCATGCGGGCGCTGCCGATTCTGGGCGAGCTGCCCATTATCGGTGCGCTGTTCCGCAGCAGCGAATTCCAGAACGACAAGACCGAACTGCTGTTCGTGATCACGCCCCGTCTCGTGAAGCCCTTGCCGCCCGACTACAAATTGCCGACGGACAATTTCATCGAGCCCAGCCGCAGCGAATTTTTCCTCGGCGGAAAACTGGAAGGCTCGGCACCGGAGTCCGGGCCCGTTGCGCCGGCCGCCGGCCAGACGCAAACGCCGGCTGGCCCGGGCGGATTCGAAGTGAAATAAGGAGACGGACATGAGAGACGCATTGGCAGGCAAATGGACGGTGGCGATAGGGACTGCGGCACTGCTGCTGGCGGGCTGCGCCGCGCGCGCGCCCGTTCTCGACCAGCACTTCGGCGAGGCGGTGAACACGGCGAAGGCGCAGCAGACGGTCAACCCCGATGCCTCGCTCGACCAGGATCCCGTGGCAGGGCTGGACGGCCCTGCGGCCGATGCGACCATCGACCGCTATCACAAGTCCTACGAGACGCCGCCGCAACCGGTCAATGTCTTCACCATCGGCATCGGTAGCGGTAGCGGCGGCACCTCCGGCAGCCAATAAAGGCACCCCGGGGACCACGAGAGATTCGAAATGGCGCAGCCAGATTCGCTTCGACGCAAACAGGGTGGCGCAGTCGCCATCATGGTGGGCCTGGCCATTTTCGTGCTGGTCGCCGTGATCGGGCTGGTGCTCGACCTGGGGCATCTGTATATCGCCAAGACCGAGTTGCAGAACGCGGCCGACGCCTGCGCGCTGAGTGCGGCACGCGAGCTGTCGGACCTGAGCGGCGATGCACTGAGCCGTGCCACCAACGCCGGCATCGTGGTCGGCGGCGGCTGCCCTGCCGGCCTCGTGCCCTGTCCCGATACCGCCTTCCGCAACAAGATCAACCTTCAGGGCGCGACGGTGGACGTGCAGCCAGCGGATGTCGCTTTCGCCTCCACCCTGGCCGGCCCCTACTCGCGCCCGGACCCGCTGCCCGTGGATACGCGCTACGTACGGTGCGCGCCGCAGGAAACCAATCCGACGAGTTTCGTGATGTGGTTCATGGGCGTGATGGGCATCAGTTCCGGCAGCGTCAGCGCCGAGGCGGTGGCGCGCTTGGCGCCGTCCCAGGCAGCGTGTGCCATCCCGCTCGGGCTGTGCGCGCCGCAGGATGATAAAGGCAGTCCGTTGCCCAACTGGGGGTTCGTCGAAGGCAACTGGTACGACGGCCGCTTCGGCGCCGGCGGCGGCAGCACCGGCAGCTACAACTGGATCGACTTCACGCCTACGGCTGGTGGCGCGAATGAATTGAAGGCGTTATTGGCAGGAGAAGGACAGTGCGAGGTGCCAACCTCTCAATGCGTGGGTGAGCAGGGGGAAAAGGAGGGAGCCGCGAACGCATGGAACACGCGCTTCGGCCTGTACAAGGGTTCCTACGATCCGGCGGACAACCGCATGGACTGGACTGGATTCGCCTATACCCCCACGTCCTGGCCGGCGGGAGCGAATGCCTACGCGAATTTCCTCGACCCGCAGCGCACGTCGCATACCCCGTATCAGGGCGATGCGGCAAGCGGGTTGAGTCTGCATGGATTCAGAACCAGTTCGCCCACCGCCCACGCCGCCGGGGCGGACCGGCGGGTGGTCGCCGCCCCGGTGGTGCGCTGCCAAGACTGGGCGGGCTCAGTTCCACAGTGCTCTCAGCAGACCATACCAATACGCGACTGGGCATGCGTGCTCATGCTCAACCCGATCGATGGGCCGGACGCCGTGACCCTGGAGTTTCTCGGCATGGCCAGCGAAATCGGCAGCCCCTGCGCCACCCTCGGCATGCCGGGGGGCGGCGGTATCGGCCCACAAGTTCCAACCTTGGTGAGATGAGCCATGGCGCGCCTCAACGAAAGCAGGCAGCACGGAGTGGCCGCAGTGGAGTTTGCCATTCTCTTGGTCCCCTTGCTGCTCATGGTCTTCGGTATCACCGAACTGGGACGGGCGTTCTATCAGTACAACACGCTGGTCAAGGCAACCCGCAGCGCAGCCCGATACAAGACCATGAGCGGGCCGGGTGCGCTGGAGACGGAGACCCGCTGCCTGGCGGTCCACGGCGACACGGGATGTACGGGGAGCCCATTGCTGGACGGGCTGACGGTGAACATGGTGAGCATCGACTACGCAACCAATATAGCGACCGGTTCAGGCGGCATCAATCTGGTCAAGGTGACCATCAACGACCCAAACGCTTCGGAGCGGTTCAGTTTCATATCGGTGGTGCCGTTCGTGATCCCCGACATCACCTTCGGTCCGGTGGCGACCACAATGCGGGGGCCGGCATGAAACGTCATCTCCGGAAGCCACAGCGGGGCGCGGCGATCGTCGAGTTCGCGATCGTGGCCACGCTGTTTTTTGTGCTTCTGGTGGGGATTGTCGAGGCGGGGCGCGTCTTGTTCACCTGGAACTCGGCGGTGGAAGCCACCCGCCGTGGCGCGCGGATGGCAGTGGTCACCGCGCCGGGCGATGCCGCGACGATTCGCGACGAGGTGCGCAGAATCATGCCGGATCTTGCCGACAACCAGATATCCATCGCCTATTTTCCCGCAGGCTGCACGCCGACGACGTGCGATTACGTGACGGTGAGCGTCGGAGAGCCTGTCGCCTATAGCGTGACCCCCCTGGTGGTCCCCATTGGCCCGCTGGCGCTCCCGCCATTCAGCACCACCCTGCCTCGGGAGAGCCTGGGAGCGGGCTGAAGGCGACAGAATGGAACATAAAATCGAGGTGTCCAGGTGAAGATTGCCATTCTTTCCGCGGATAAAACGCACTTGCAGCAGATCCGCCACTTGCTGGCCGGCGAGGATGCACCGGCGCATACCCTGCTTCCAGGCGAGGATGGGCCGGACCACCTGAGCGCGGTGGCCGACCAGCAGTGGCCGGACGTGATGATCGTCGACGTCAGCCACCCGGGCGCGGCAGAACTGACCCTGTTCGAGCAGGTGCTGCATGCCCATCCCCACCTGGCCCTGATTCTCGTCTGCGGCAGCACGACGGCGGAATTTCCCATCAGCGCGATGCGAGCCGGGGTACGGGACATCCTGCTATGGCCGCTGGAAAAAGAGGCGTTGCTTGCAGCCATTCGGCGCGTCGAGCATAAAGTGGTCGCACCCGGGGCAACAACCCAGGCCAAGGGCAAAACCCTGGCCTTTATCCCGTGCAAAGGCGGCAGCGGTGCAACTTTTCTCGCGGCGAACCTGGCCTATGCGCTTGCCGTGGAGGAAAACAAGAAAGTCGTGCTGTTCGACTTGAACCTGCAGTTCGGCGATGCGGTGCTGTTTCTTTCGGACCGCGTTCCGACCACGACGCTCGCGGACGTTGCCCACAACATCGATCGGCTGGACGCCTCCCTGCTTGCGGCGAGCATGGTGCATGTGACGTCGAACCTGGGCATTTTGCCCGCGCCGGAGAATCCGGAGCGCGCGCTGGAAGTCATGCCGGAGCACATCGAGGTGATGCTGAAACTGGCGGCGACGCAATACGACTATATCGTCCTCGATGTCGGACGAACACTGGCTGCCGCCAGCATCAAGGCACTGGATCACGCCGATGTGATCTTTTCCGTGCTGCAGGAAACGCTGCCTTTCATACGCGACGCGAAGCGCCTGATTTATGTGCTGGAATCCCTGGGGTATTCGCGGGAGAAGGTTCATCTGCTCGTCAACCGCTTCGAGCCCGGCGGCGACATCCGCCTCGAGGATGTGGAACGCGCCCTGGAAATGAAGGTGTATGCCACGATTCCGAACAGCTTCCAGGCCGTCTCGGCATCCGTCAATCAGGGCGTGCCGATTCTGGAAATAGCGAGCCATGACAGCGTGAGCAAGAGCCTGCGCCGTCTGGCCCATGAAGTGGTGCACGGGCCGGCCGAGAAAAGCGGCTGGCTGGCGCACCTGCTGCATCATGCTTGAGTGAGAAAGGAAGCACGATGTCATTACGCGACCCCCTGGAACAGACCAAGAACGATACGGGCGCCCCGGACGCCGAACACGGTGCGTCGGCAGCGTCCAAGCCGTATCAGAAACTGAAATCGCACATCCACCGCAAGCTGCTCGATCGCGTGGACCTGGCGGTCATGGAAAGCATGCCGCCGGACAGGCTGCGGGAGGAGATCAAGATCCTGGTGGAGCGATTGATCGCAGAGGAGAATCTGGCGATCAACGCGGCGGAGCGGCAAAGCCTGGTGCGCGACATCCAGCACGAAGTGCTGGGGCTGGGGCCGCTGGAATCGCTGATGGCGGACCCAACCATCTCCGACATCCTCGTCAATACCCATCGCCAGGTGTATGTCGAGCGCCACGGCAGGCTCGAACTGTCAGACGTGCGCTTCGAGAACGACGAGCACCTGGTCAAGATCATCGACAAGATCGTCTCCGGCGTCGGGCGCCGCATCGACGAATCCAGCCCCATGGTGGATGCCCGCCTGCCCGACGGCTCGCGCGTCAATGCCATCATTCCGCCGCTGGCCATCGACGGGCCGATCCTGTCGATTCGCCGTTTCGCGGTGGTGCCCATGAGAATGGATGATTTTCTGCAGTACAAGAGCCTGACGCCGGGCATGGCTCAAGTGCTCGAAGGCCTGGTGAAGGCGCGGGTCAACATGCTGCTGTCCGGCGGCACCGGCACCGGCAAGACCACGCTGCTCAATGTGCTGTCGGCCTTCATCCCAACCACCGAGCGGATCGTCACGATCGAGGATGCGGCCGAACTGCAGTTGCAGCAGCCCCATGTGGTGAGACTGGAAACGCGGCCGCCCAACATCGAGGGCAAAGGCGAAGTCACGCAGCGCGCTCTGGTGCGAAACAGCCTGCGCATGCGCCCGGACCGCATCATCGTCGGCGAGGTGCGCGGCGCCGAAGTGCTGGACATGCTGCAGGCGATGAATACCGGCCATGACGGCTCGATGACCACGGTGCACGCGAACAGCGCGCGCGACGCGCTGACCCGGCTGGAGAACATGACGGGGATGGCCGGGCTGAACCTGCCGCCGAAAGCGATGCGGCAGCAGATCAGTTCGGCGCTGACGGTGCTGGTGCAGATCGCCCGCATGAGCGATGGCAAGCGCAAGCTGGTGAGCCTGCAGGAGATCACCGGGATGGAAGGCGACATCATCACCATGCAGGAAATATTCGCCTTCGAGCAGACCGGAATCGCACCCGATGGCACGGTGCTCGGCCATTTCCAGGCCACCGGCATTCGGCCCAAGTTCGTCGACCGGCTGCGCGTGCATGGCATCGAGGTACCGGACGATCTGTTCGACCCGCAGCGAACCTACGAATAGGAGCCGACCTTGGATTACTTGTATTACCTGTTCGTGCTGCTCGGCTTCCTGGCGGTGGCGCTGTTTCTGGAGGGGGCCTATCTGGCCTGGAACGCCTATCGCGGCCCGGAGGCGAAGCGGATCGCGCGGAGATTGCATGCCATGTCCGCCGGACAGGGTACGGAACAGATCTCCATCGTGAAGAAGCGGCTGCTGGCGCAGACCCCCGCCCTGGATCGTCTGCTGCTGCAACTGCCGCGCGTGCACCAGGTGGACCGCCTCGTGCTGCAATCGGGCGTGCGCCTCAATGTCGCGAGCTTTCTGGGCCTTACCCTGGCGGGCGGCGTCGCCGGGCTGATCCTGTCGTGGCTGCTGCACTTGCCGGCGTGGATCGCGATCGTCGTCGTTGTGGCCGTCGCGGGGCTGCCCACGTTCTATGTCTACGCGGCAAAGGCACGGCGCCTGCATACCATCGAGGCGCAGTTGCCCGATGCCCTGGACCTGATGGGGCGTGCCATGCGGGCCGGCCACGCGTTCGCTGGCTCACTCAAGATGGTGGGCGACGAGATGCCGGAGCCGATCGCCTCCGAGTTCCGGCTCACGTTCGACGAAATCAATTACGGCATTCCGCTGCAGGATGCGCTGACCAACCTCGCGACGCGGGTGCCCAGCACGGATTTGCGCTATTTCGTGATCGCGGTGCTGATCCAGCGCGAGACCGGCGGCAACCTGGCCGAGCTGCTGGACAACATCAGCGCCCTGATCCGCGCCCGCCTCAAGCTGCTCGGCACCATTCGCGTGCTCTCCGCCGAGGGGCGGCTGTCGGCGTGGATCCTGACCGTCCTGCCTTTCGTCCTGGCGGCGGTGATCAATCTCATCAATCCGGATTTCATGGCATTGCTGTGGAAGGACCCGACCGGCCTGAAACTGGTCGGCGCAGCCCTGGCGCTCATGATCGTCGGGATTTTGTGGATGTGGCGCACCATCCGCATCCGGGTATGACGGGACAGCTCGGGAGACGAATATGACTCAAACGCTTTATCTCGTATTGGTGTTCATTGCCGTATTCGTCGCGGCATTGACCATCCTTCTGCAACTCGTGCCGCATCCCACGCAGACCCGCCTGGACCATCTCGCCGGCGAAGCGGGCAACGCGCCGCAGAAGAGCGAATCCTCATGGGTGGAACGCATCGTCAAGCTGACGGGGCCCTTCGCCAAACTCTCCCTGCCCACGGAAGGCTGGGAAGATTCCCGCCTGCGCATCCATTTCATGAATGCCGGCTACCGCAACTCCGCCGCGCCGTTATTGTTCTTCGCCGCGAAAACCATCCTGACCTTCGCGTTGCCGGCCGTTTTTCTGCTGACCATCGGGCTCGGCGGCGCCGACCTCAAGGCCAACATGATTGTCACGCTGCTGGTCGGACTCGCAGCACTGGGCTATTTCCTCCCCAATGCGTTTCTCCAGCAGCGCATCGCCCACCGCAAGCGCGAGATTTTCGAGAGCTTTCCGGACGCGCTCGATCTGACGACGGTCTGCGTCGAGGCCGGGCTTGGCCTGGATGCCGCCCTGTCGCGGGTGGGCGACGAGATGCGGTTGAAGAGCACGCCTCTGGCCGAGGAACTGCATCTGGTGACACTGGAATTGCGTGCCGGCAGCAGCCGCGAGCGGGCCCTGCGCAACCTCGCCCTGCGCACCGGCGTGGAGGAAATCGATGCCCTGGTCGCCATGCTGGTACAGGCGGATCGTTTCGGCACCACCGTGGCGGACTCGCTGCGGGTCCATTCAGACAGCCTGCGCACCAAGCGCCGCCTGCGGGCGGAAGAGGCGGCTGCCAAGATCCCCGTCAAGCTGCTGTTTCCGCTGATCTTCTGCATTTTCCCGTCAATGCTGTTGGTGCTGCTGGGCCCCGCGTTCATCAGCGTCTATCGCGTCCTGTTGCCGACATTCGCCGGCCAGGCCGGCTAAGGAGGACTGCCATGAAAATGAAGACCTTGATCGTTTCGTCCGCGAGTTGCGTTTCCCTGCTCGCCGGCTGTGCGCAGCAAACCACCCACAACGACACGTGGCTCATCAAGCCCACCGTGGTCGCTGAACCCCGCAGGGAGAATCCGCAGGCCTGGTACGACCTGGGCCGCTATTACCAGGGGCAGGCGCGCCACGCCCTGGCCGTCCCGGCGCTGGAGAACGCCGTCGCGGCAGACGGCACGTTCGTCGAGGCGCGCAACCGGCTCGGCGTGTCCTATGCCCTGCTCGGCCGCCATGCGGACGCGATCCGGCAGCTTGAGACGGCGGTCCAGGCCGCGCCGGAAGCGGCCCATATCTACAGCAACCTGGGCTACGCGCACTACCTGAAAGGCAATTACAGCGAAGCCGCAGCCGCCCTGCAGCGGGCCGTCGCCCTCGATCCCGCCAACCGGCGCGCACAACACAATCTGGGCATCGTGTATGCCCAGTTGGGCGAGCCGGCAAAAGCGCGCCATGCCTACGCGAAGGCCGCTGCATCGCAACCGGAAGCGGCCACCATGCCAACGGCGACCGCCATGCCCGCAGCAGCGCCGGAAGCGAGCCACAGCCAGATCGTGCAGGTGGCGCCGAACATCTACGAACTGCGCCCCAGGCCCGTTTCCACTGCGGCCGTCATGCCGGCGGACCGCCTGTCTGCGCCCCGTGCGCGGGTGGAGGTCTCCAACGGGAATGGCGTAACCGGCATGGCCAGGCGGGTGGGCACCTATCTCAAGGACAGCGGCTTCGCCGCCACACGGCTGACCAACCAGCACGGTTTCGGCGTGGCGGCGACGCGCGTGGAATACCGCGACGGCTACGAAGCAGAAGCCCGGCAGGTGGCTGCGGCGATGCCGCGTAGCGTGGACATTGCGCCCAGCACCACACTACGCCGCGACATCGGCGTGCGGCTGGTGCTGGGAAAGGACATGACGGACAGTCTGGCCGCTTTCGAGCAGAAAACCGGAACCGCCAGAATCGCCCGGAACATCCGGTGATGCTGAAACAAGGTTGGCCCGTGCGGTAACGCACGTATTGATGTTGTTTTTTAATCTTGAAAAGGGAGTGACCATGGCACAAGACAACCCCATCATCGAACCGGAGCGTGTAGGACTGTGGGCAGCAGCGGCATTCATACTCGCCCTCCTGGCATTCGTGCTGGCATTCACGGGGATTTATCGCGGCAACAACATGGTTGCCGCCACACAGCTTGAAATCCTCGCGCTCAACAAAAAGATCGAGGATATGCGCAAGATGGACGTAGCGCCCGCCCCGGCAGCCGCCGCCGGGCAGCCCGCCGCCCAGTAAGGCAACCCTTCCCCTTCCCGGCCTCCCGCTTGCAGGCGGGAGGCCGGTATTCGTCAAGGACTCGTGAGCCCGCAAACGCATGGGGGGGATAGCTCTCGCCTCCAGGCACGGAAATGCCCGGATCCACGGCATATCGTGATTGCCTGGCTTTGTATGGAACGTACTGAAACGTGTCTTGGTGCCGGGAGGGGGACTCGAACCCCCACACTGTTACCAGCGGCGGATTTTGAATCCGCTGCGTCTACCGATTCCGCCATCCCGGCAGGGAAGCCGAACACGAACGTGTCAGGCGACAGAAGCCGCGCATTATCGCCGAATCGGACAGCCTGCCGCAAGGCGACGGCTATAATCGCGCCCCATGCGTGTTGCCGATTTCGACTTCGACCTCCCCGACGAACTGATTGCCCAGTTTCCGCCTGCGGTGCGCGGCGGCAGCCGGCTGCTGCACGTCGAGGCGTCCGGCACTTTGCACGACCGGGACTTTCGCGACCTGCCGACGCTGCTGCGGAAGGACGACCTTCTGGTGATGAACGATACGCGCGTGATCAAGGCGCGGCTGTTCGGCAGCAAGGAATCCGGTGGCAAGGTCGAGCTGCTGGTGGAGCGAGTCACCGGCGAATTCGATGCACTGGCCTTCATCCGTGCGAGCCACGCCCCCAAGCCGGGTTCGCGCATCCAGCTTGCCGAGGACATCACCCTCGACGTGCTGGCGCGGCAGGACGACCTGACGCAACTGCGCTTTCCGCGCCCGGTGCTGGAGGTGCTGGACCGGCTCGGCCGGCTGCCGCTGCCGCCCTACATCACGCATACGCCGACGGCGGACGACGAGGCGCGCTACCAGACCGTGTATGCCAACGACCCCGGCGCGGTGGCGGCGCCCACCGCCGGCCTTCATTTCGACGACGCGATGCTCCAGGCGCTGCGCGAGCAGGGCCTCCGTACGGCACGGGTGACGCTGCACGTCGGCGCCGGCACCTTCCAGCCGGTGCGGGTAGACAATATCGCCGAGCACAAAATGCACAGCGAGCGCTACACCATCCCGCAGGCCACCGTCGACGCCATCGGTGAAACGCGCGCCCACGGCGGCCGCGTGGTGGCGGTGGGCACGACCAGCCTGCGCGCATTGGAGGCCGCCGCGCAGCCGGGAAACCTGCATGCGGGCTCCGGCGAAACCGACATCTTCATCACGCCCGGCTACCGCTTCCGGGTGGTCGACGCGCTCCTCACCAACTTTCATCTGCCCAAGTCCACGCTGCTGATGCTGGTCTCCGCGTTTGCCGGCGTCGACACCATCCGCGCGGCC
This sequence comes from Gammaproteobacteria bacterium, assembly GCA_018820765.1. GTDB lineage: Bacteria > Pseudomonadota > Gammaproteobacteria > Burkholderiales > Thiobacillaceae > Thiobacillus. The sequence goes on along the minus strand of JAHJNN010000001.1, from coordinate 13,809 downwards.
TACGCCCACGCCATTGCCGAACGCTATCGCTTCTTCAGCTATGGCGATGCGATGTTTTTAGAGAAGTCTGCTCCCGCATGAAATTCGACCTTATCACCACCGACGGCGGCGCGCGCCGCGGCCAGCTCCAGCTCGCGCACGGCACCGTGCAGACGCCGGTGTTCATGCCGGTGGGCACGTACGGCACGGTGAAGGCGATGTCGCCGGCGGAGCTGACCGACACCGGTTTCGAGATGCTGCTGTCCAACACCTTCCACCTGTGGCTGCGGCCGGGGTTGGAGGTGATCGAGAAATTCGGCGGACTACATCGCTTCATGGGCTGGGACAAGCCCATCCTCACCGACTCGGGCGGCTTCCAGGTGTTCAGCCTGGGCAAGCTCAGGAAGATCACCGAGGACGGCGTGAAGTTCGCCTCGCCGATCAATGGCGACAAGCTGTTTCTGACGCCGGAAATCTCGATGCAGATCCAGCGCACGCTGAATTCCGACATCGTGATGATCTTCGACGAATGCACACCCTACCCCGCCACCGAGCGCGAGGCCGCCGATTCGATGCGGATGAGCCTGCGCTGGGCGGCGCGCTCCAAGACTGCCCACGCCGGCAATCCCAATGCGCTGTACGGCATCGTGCAGGGCGGCATGTTTGAGACGCTGCGCGACGAGTCGGCACGTGAGCTCATCGCCATGGACTTCGACGGCTACGCCATCGGCGGCCTCTCGGTGGGCGAGCCGAAGGACGACATGGCGCGCATCCTCGCCCACACCGCGCCGCAGCTGCCCGCCGACAAGCCGCGCTATCTGATGGGCGTCGGCACGCCGTCCGACCTGGTCGCGGCGGTGGCCCAGGGCATTGACCAGTTCGACTGCGTGCTGCCGACGCGCAACGCGCGCCACGGCATCCTGTTCACCCGGCGCGGCGAGATGCGCATCCGCAACGCGCGCTGGAAAACCGACACCGCGCCGATCGACGACGAATGCGACTGCCACACCTGCACGCATTTTTCCCGCGCCTACGTGCACCACCTGATCCGTGCCAACGAGATATTGGGCGCGCGGCTGGCGACGATCCACAACCTGCACTACTACCACCGTCTGATGGCCGGCATGCGCGCCGCAATCGAGGCCCATCGTTTTGCCGATTTCGCTGCCGGGTTTCACGCGACCCAGGCACTGGGATGGTGATGCGTTGCTGAACGAATTCTCCTGTGTAGAATCGTGTGTGCGGAGCCTCAACCACATAACAAAAACGCTCACACATCCAAGGGAGGAAGCATGTCGTACAACAAACAATACCCGATGCAGTTCACCGGCCGGGGCGGCGAGTATTTCGTCATCTGGATCGTCAACATCGCGCTCACGCTCGCCACGCTCGGCATTTATTCGGCCTGGGCCAAGGTGCGCACCCTGCGCTGGTTCTATGGCCACACCCTGCTCGACAACCAGGCGTTTTCCTACCTCGCCTCGCCGAAGCAGATTCTCAAGGGACGCCTGATCGCACTCGCCGCGCTGGTGGCGTATTACGCAGCTTCGATTTTCGCGCCCATGCTGGCGATCGCGCTGCTGATCGCCTTCATCCTCGCCATGCCCTGGATCGTGGTGTCGAGCCTGCGTTTCCATGCACGTCAAAGCGCCTACCGCGGACTGCGTTTCGATTTCACCGGCTCGGTTGGCGAAGCCGCCCGCATCTATATCGGACTGCAGCTGCTCATCCCCCTCACCCTCGGCCTGATCCTGCCCTACCTCGCCTACCGGCAAGTCAGATTCATTGCCGAAAACACCGTGTACGGCCAGACCGCCGCCCGCTACCGGGGTTCGCTGAAGCCGTTCTGGGGCGTCTATCTCCTTGCGTTCGCGCTGATGGCGCTGCCGCTCGCCGTGGTTGGATATGGCGTCTACCAGGTCTTCCAGATGCAGGCAGCCGGGTTGCCCAAGGAAATGGTCGGCGCAGCGGTGGGCGCCCATATCGCCGGCGGCATGATCCTCTTTTATCTGATGATTCCCGTCGTCGGCGCGATGATCATGGCGCGTACCGCCAACCTGTTCTACAACGCCACCGAACTCGGCCCGGTCGGTTTCGACTCCAGCCAGCGTGCCCGCGACCTGATCTGGATTTACCTCTCCAACCTGGTGCTGACCGCGTTCACCCTCGGCCTCTTCATTCCCTGGGCCAAGGTGCGGCTGGCGCGCTATCGCGCCGGACGGCTTACGGTTACCGGTCCTGCCGACCTCGGGCAGTTCGCCGCCGGACAGCAGCAGGGCAGCACCGCCACCGGCGCCGAAATGGCCGATCTGCTCGACCTCAATCTCGGGCTGACGTGACACGCTTTTCCGGCGATTTTTTCGACGGGCTCACCTCGCGCGCACATCCGGTCACAGCCTCGCTTGAGGCCGGGCACCTGCGCATCGAGGGCGACGGCATCGCGATCGCTGTCCCGCTCGACCGCGTCGATGTCGCCCCGCCGGTGGGTGCGGCGCGCGGCGTGGTGCATCTTCCCGAGGCGCGCGAGCTGCACAGCGCCGACCACGCGGCACTCTCCGAACTGGCCAAGGCCATGCCATCCGGCCGTCCGGAACGCTGGGCGCGGCACCTCGAAAGCCGGCTCGGCTACGCGCTCGCTGCGCTGGCGGTCTCCGTGCTCATCGTGTTTGGCGGACTGCGCTGGGGCGTGCCGGCGATGGCCTTGCTGGCGTCGCACACCCTGCCCGCCGGGGTGGACCGGCATATCGGCGAGGAAACCTTGTTGCTGATGGAAAAAATCAGCCTGTCGCCCAGCACGCTGCCCGCCGCGCGCCAGCAGGCGCTCGCGCATCAGCTGGCCGCGCAATGCCGCGGGCAGGCCTGCCCGCCCCATCGGCTCTTGTTCCGCGACAGCCCGCTGTTCGGCGCCAACGCGATGGCGCTGCCCGGCGGCACCGTGGTGGTGACCGACGCGCTGGTCAAACAATCACACCACGACGAGGAAGTGCTTGCCGTCATCGCCCACGAGCTGGGCCACGTGCAGCACCGCCACAGCCTGCGGCTGGCCCTGCAAAGCATCGGCGCCGGGGCGATCCTGGTTGCCGTCACCGGCGATATCGGAAGCGTCACCGACCTCGCCGCCGGCCTGCCCAGCCTGCTGCTGCAAAGCGGCTATTCGCGGGACATGGAACGCGAGGCCGACACCTATGCGCTCGCCTGGCTGAATGCCGCCTGCATCCCCCCAAAACGCTTTGCCGACATGCTCGGCCGTATCGACAAGGATGCCTCGGACAAGGCCAGCCTGCTCGACAGCCACCCCGGCACGGTGGAACGGATTCGGCCTTTTCTCGCCCCCGGCGGCTGCACCTAGGCCGACATGACGGCATGCTAGAATCCGCAGGTTCTTGACTCTCGGCCTAACATCATGATTTCACTTGCCCACGCGCAAACCGCCGCACCGGCCTCTCCCGGTTTCGAGCAATTTCTGCCGCTCATCATCATCTTCGTCCTGTTCTGGTTCATGCTCATCCGTCCGCAGATGAAGCGCGCCAAGGAACAGAAGAAAATGCTGACCGAACTGCAAAAAGGCGACGAAGTCGTCACCAACAGCGGCCAGGTCGGCAAGGTCTCCAAAATCGGCGAGCAATACGTGTCGCTGGAAATCGCCGACGGCGTGATCACCCACGTGCAGAGGCAGTCGATCCAGACCCTGCTGCCGAAGGGCACCATCAAAGGCTTGTAAGAACAAGGGGTCAGGATTCAGGGATCAGGGAATGAGCGGCCAAGGCCGCGAACCCTCAAAACCTGACCCCTGCCCCCTGCCCCCTGACTCCTGATCCCTGACCCCTGACAATGAACCGCTTCCCCCTCTGGAAATACATTCTCATCGGCATCACGCTGGTGGTCGCCTTCCTGTACACCCTGCCCAACTTTTTCGGCGAAGTGCCTGCGGTTCAGGTGTCGCCGGTGCGCACCACTGAAAAGGTCGATACTGCGCTCCTGGGCAAGGTGGAGTCGCTGCTGAAGGCGTCCAGCGTCCCGTACAGCGGGGTGGAGCTGGCAGGCAACAGCATCAAGACGCGCTTTGCCAGCACCGACGTGCAGATCAAGGCCAAGGATGTGCTGCAGAACGGCCTGGGCGAGCGCTACACCGTGGCGCTGAACCTGGTGTCGGCCTCGCCTGACTGGCTGTCCTCGATCAGCGCGCTGCCGATGTACCTCGGCCTGGACTTGCGCGGCGGCGTGCATTTCCTGCTCGAAGTCGACATGCAGGCCGCGCTGGAAAAAGCCGCCATCCGTTACCAGAACGATTTCCGCACCGAGCTGCGCAGCGACAAAATCCGCTACGGCCGCATCACCCGCGAAGGCAATGCGGTCACCGTGCATTTCGCCACCCGCGATCAGCGCGACGCCGCCATCAACAAGCTGGGCACGGTGTTCACCGAGCTGGCGCTCACCCCCGAAGATCTGGCCGAGGGCTTCACCCTCACCGCGCGCCTGAAGCCGGAAACCGAAACCAAGGTGCAGGAATTTGCCCTGCAGCAGAACATCACCACGCTGCGCAACCGCGTCAACGAACTCGGCGTCGCCGAACCGGTGATCCAGCAGCAGGGCGCCAGCCGCGTCGTGGTGCAGCTGCCCGGCGTGCAGGACACCGCCAAGGCCAAGGACATTCTCGGCCGCACCGCCACCCTGGAAATCCGCATGGTCGACGAGCTGGCCGACCCGCAGGCACTGGCGCAGGGCCAGGCGCCATTCGGCGCGGAAATCGTGCCGAGCCGCGATGGCGGGCTGATTGCGGTGAAAAAAGACGTGGTGCTGACCGGCGATTCGATCACCGACGCGTCGCCGGGCTTCGACAACACCAGCGGCCAGGCTGCGGTGCACATCAGCCTGGACGGCAAGGGCGCACGCATATTCAAGGACGTGACGCGCGAGAACGTCAACAAGCGCATGGCCATCCTGCTGATCGAAAAGGGCCGTGCCGAAGCGATCACCGCGCCGGTGATCCGCGAGGAAATCGGCGGCGGCCGGGTACAGATCACCGGCATGGAAACCGCGCAGGAAGCCTCCGACGTCGCGCTGCTGCTGCGCGCCGGCGCACTCGCGGCGCCGATGCAGATCGTCGAGGAACGCACCGTCGGCCCCAGCATGGGCGCCGAGAACATCGCCAAGGGCTTCCAATCCAACATCTGGGGCTTCTTTGCGGTGGTCGCCTTCATGGTCATCTACTACCGCATGTTCGGGCTGGTCTCGTCGGTCGCGCTCGCCATCAACGGCTTCTTCCTGGTTGCCTTGTTGTCGATGATGCAGGCCACGCTCACCCTGCCCGGCATGGCGGCTATTGCGTTGACACTGGGCATGGCGATCGACGCCAACGTGCTGATCAACGAACGCATCCGCGAAGAACTGCGCAACGGCGCCACGCCGCAGGCCGCCATCCACGCCGGCTACGACCGCGCCTGGGGCACCATTCTCGACTCCAACCTGACCACGCTGATCGCCGGCGTTGCGCTGTTCTGGCTCGGCTCCGGCCCGGTACGCGGCTTCGCCGTGGTGCTGTGCCTGGGTATCCTCACCTCCATGTTCAGCGCCGTCACCGTGTCGCGCGCCATGGTCAACCTCAGCTATGGCCGCCAGGCGCGGCTGGCCAAAGTCTCGATCTAAGGGTTTAGTCATGCTGGAATTTTTCCCGTTCAAGAGAACCATCCCCTTCATGAGCTGGGGGAAGGCGACCACAGCCATTTCGCTGCTCACCTTCCTGTTTTCCGTGTGGGCGCTGTGGGACCGTGGCCTCAATCTGGGCGTCGACTTCACCGGCGGCACCGTGATCGAGGTCAGCTACAGCCAGGCCGCCGACCTGCAGGGCGTCCGCAGCACGCTGGAAAAGACCGGGCTATCCGAGATCTCGGTGCAGAACTTCGGCACCAGCCGCGATGTGCTGATCCGCCTGCCCAACCAGGGCCAGGCCAATGCCGCAGAAACCAGCAACCGCGTGATGGCCGCGCTCACGGCAGCCGACGCCACAGTCGAACTGAAGCGTGTCGACTTCGTCGGCCCGCAGGTCGGCAAGGAGCTCTACGACAGCGGCGCGCTGGCGCTGCTGGTGGTCGCCTTCGGCATCATGGCCTATCTCGCGATCCGCTTCGAATGGCGCTTTGCGGTGGCAGGCATGCTCGCCAACATGCACGACATCGTCATCATCCTCGGCGTGTTCGCCTTCTTCGAGTGGGAGTTCACGCTGACCGTGCTGGCCGGCGTGCTGGCGGTGCTGGGCTATTCGGTCAACGAATCGGTGGTGGTATTCGACCGGATCCGCGAGAACATCCGCAAGCTGCGCGGCGCCACCATCCCGCACATCATCGACGACGCCATCACCCGCACCATGAGCCGCACCATCATCACCCACGGTTCGACCCAGATCATGGTGCTGTCGATGCTGTTCTTCGGCGGCGAGGCGCTGCACAACTTCGCGCTCGCGCTCACCATCGGCATCATGTTCGGCATCTACTCGTCGGTGCTGGTCGCCAGCCCCCTGCTGCTGATGTTCGGCGTCAAGCGCGAGCACTTCATCAAGCCGGTGGAGAAGAAGGAAGAGGCGGTTGTCTAGGGATCAGGATTCAGGGGCCAGGGGTCAGGGTGGTTGTGCTCCTCGCCTTTCTGATTTTCATGCGCGGCGAAGCCGCACTTCCCCTGAATCCTGAATCCTGACCCCTAGCCCCTGCAAATGCTCCACGACTTCATCACCTGGATCCTCGCCACCGTCAACGACTGGGGCTACACCGGTATCTTCATCCTGATGGCGCTGGAATCCACCGTGCTGCCGGTGCCGAGCGAACTGGTGCTGATCCCGGCGGGCTACCTCGCGCATCAGGGGCAGATGAACTTCGGGCTGATCGTGCTGGCATCGACCTTCGGCAGCCTGGTCGGCGCGTCGTTCAACTACGCTGTGTCGATATGGCTGGGGCGCCCCTTCCTCGAACGCTGGGGCCGCTACTTCTTCGTGCGTCCCGAACTGCTGCACAAGACCGACGCCTTCTTCGCCCGCCACGGCGCGGTCTCGACCTTTACCGGCCGCCTCATCCCCGGCATCCGCCACCTGATTTCCATTCCCGCCGGGCTGACGCGCATGAACTTCGGCGCCTTCGCGTTCTACACCAGCCTCGGCGCGGGGCTGTGGTCGCTCGTGCTGACTCTCTTCGGCTACTTCCTCGGCGGCAACGAAGCGCTGATCCGGGAATACCAGCACCTCATCACCGTGGGTGTCATCGCCTTCGTCGCGCTCATCATCGGCGGCTACTGGTGGTGGGACAGGCGCCGCTGATCCTGGCGCGCCGCCTCCACCATCAACCGCTTCATCTCCGACACCGCCTCCTTCCAGCCCACGAACAGCGCCTGCGCGACGATCGCATGGCCGATGTTGAGTTCGTGGATGCCGGGCAGCGCCGCAATCGGCTGCACGTTGTGGTAGGTCAGGCCGTGTCCGGCGTTGACCGTCAGGCCGATGCTGCAGCCGTAGGCCACCGCTTTGCGGATGCGCTCGAATTCGACCATGCGCGAGGCATCGGTCGCGGCATCGGCATAAGCGCCGGTGTGGATCTCGACCACCGGCGCGCCGGCCGCGAGCGCGGCGTCGATCTGAGCAAAATCGGGGTCGATGAAGAGCGAGACGCGGATGCCGGCCTCACGCAACCGCTTGCAGGCATCGGTCATTTTCGGCAACTGGCCCTTCACGTCGAGGCCGCCTTCGGTGGTCAGTTCCTCGCGCTTTTCGGGAACCAGGCAGACGTCCTGCGGCAGAGTGGCGACGGCGATGCCGAGCATCTCCTCGGTGACGGCCATTTCCAGGTTCATCTTGGTTTTCAGCACCTGGCGCAGGATGGCGACGTCGGCATCCTGGATGTGGCGGCGGTCTTCCCTGAGGTGCAGGGTGATCGAATCGGCACCGGCGGTTTCGGCCGCGAGCGCGGCCTCGACCGGACTGGGGTAGCGGGTCTTGCGCGCCTGGCGCAGGGTGGCGATGTGGTCGATGTTGACGCCGAGATAGATGCTCATGGTGATAAGTCGGTGAGTTCGCGCAACAGTTGGCGAGTATAAAGCGGCTTCGCGCCGAGGGTGTGGTTGATCAGGGTGCGCATCAGCGCCTTGGCCTCGATAAGCGTAGTGGGGTTGTCGAAGCGGTCGGCTGCGAGATCGAGCAGGGTCTGCCCGGAAACGGGGCAGCCATGCTGCCCGCCGGCTTGCAGCGCGCCGCGCTCGGGCTGGAAGACGTAGCGGGCGGCGGCTTCGATCGGGGCGCGGGTATCGGCTTCATGGTCGAAAGTGGCGCCATAGCCAATCTCGGCGAGCAGATTTTTCTCGAAGCGACGCAGGATTTTTTCGTAGTCGCCGCCTTCGCCCGCGAGCAGACCCAGGGTTTCCGTGTAGCGCTCATACAGCGCCTCGTGCGCATCGCCGCGCGCCAGCAGGCGCAGCAGCAGTTCGTTGAGGTAAAACCCGCACATCAGCGCGCGCCCCTGCGGCGCGATCAGGCCGCCCTGCCATTCGGCGGCATGCAGGGTTTTCAGGTCGGACTTGCCGAACCACGACAGCAGGAGCGGGGTGAACGGCTGCATCAGGCCGCGCAGCGCGGATGCCGGCCGGCGCGCGCCGCGCGCGATCAGCGCGACGCGCCCATGGCCACGGGTGAACACTTCCGCCACCACGCTGGTTTCCTTGAAGGGATAGGTGTGGAGGATGAAGCCGGGTTCGTTGTTGATGCGGGCGTCAGACATTCAAAAAACCGTTATCCGCGTCCTTCGCGGAAAAGTATTTTCAATCGATTCCCAGCGATTTCAGCATGCGCACGTCGTCGGCCCAACCGCCCTTCACTTTCACCCAGACCTCCAGGTACACCTTGCTGTCGAACGCACGCTCCATGTCGAGGCGCGCCTGGGTGGAGATGGTCTTGAGCTTCTCGCCGCCCTTGCCGATGATGATCGGCTTGTGGCTGTCGCGGTCGACCAGGATGGTGGCGAAGATGCGGCGCAGGTTGCCCTCCTCCTCGAACTTGTCGATGGTCACCGCCACCGCGTAGGGGATTTCCTCGCCGCACAGGCGGAACACCTTCTCGCGGATCAGCTCGGCGGCCAACTGGCGTTCGGTCTGGTCGGTGACGTCGTCCTCCTCGAACAGCGGCGGATTTTCCGGCAGATGGGTCTGCAGGGTCTTCAGCAGTTCGTCGAGGTTGCTGCCCTGCTTGGCCGACACCGGGACGATCTCGGTAAACGCGTGCGCGGCGGCAGCTTCCTGCAGGCACGCCATCAGCTCGGCGCGATCCTTGACGTGATCGATCTTGTTCACCACCAGGATCAGCGGGCGGTCCTTGGGCAGCAGCTCCATCACCTGGCGATCTTCCTTCTTCAAGCGGCCGGCTTCGATCAGCATCATCACCACGTCGGTATCCGACAGGGTTTCGCGCACGCGCTTGTTCATCGCGCGGTTCATGGTGCTGGTGTGGCGGGTCTGGAATCCCGGTGTATCGACGAACACGAACTGCGCCTCGTCGGTGGTGTGGATGCCCATCACCCGGTGGCGCGTGGTTTGCGCCTTGCGCGAGGTGATGCTGACTTTCTGCCCGACGATGCGGTTGAGCAGCGTCGATTTGCCGACGTTGGGGCGGCCGACGATGGCGATGAGACCACATTTGAATTCGTTCATTTTTGCAACGCGGCGCACGCCTGGCGTGCGGCCTCCTGTTCGGCGGCGCGGCGGCTCTTGCCGACGCCGCGCGTGCTGAGCACGGGTTTGGCGAGTACGCATTCGACCGTGAAGCTCTGGTCGTGCGCCTCGCCCTGGGTGTCGACCAGCCGGTAGTCCGGCAATGGCAGACGGCGCGACTGCAGCATTTCCTGCAACTGGGTCTTGGGGTCCTTGCCCGACGCCTTGGGGTCGATCTGCGCGACCAGCGGATCGAACAGGCCGCGCACTACGCGCTCGGCCGCATCGAATCCGGCGTCCAGAAAAACCGCACCGAACAGCGATTCGAGCGCATCGGCCAGGATCGAGGGGCGGCGGAAGCCGCCGCTCTTGAGTTCGCCCTCGCCCAGGCGCAGGCTGTCGCCCAGCTTCAGCGTCACCGCAATCTCGGCCAGGGTTTCCTGCCGCACCAGGTTGGCGCGCAGGCGCGACAGGCTGCCTTCCGGCAGATCGGGAAACGCATCGTAGAGCGCGCGGGCAACCGTGCAGTTCAGCACCGAGTCGCCGAGGAATTCGAGCCGTTCGTTGTTCGTCGCGCCGTAGCTGCGGTGCGTCAGCGCCTGGGTCAGAAGGTCGGCGCGGGTAAAGGTGTAGCCCAGCGCCTGCTGCAGGCGCTGGTTCAGCAAGGGATTGTTCAAGGGGTGGCGCTGGAATCGCTGCTGGTGCTGAAATCGACCACCAGGCTGACATTGCCGACGAGCTTGGTGCGGAATTCGTATTCGGCGGAAATCACCGGAGCGCCGCCGCTGCGGTCGATGCTGAGGTCCTGCGGCTTCACCACGGTGACATAGCCGGTGTTGGCGCGCCTCGAAAAACTGTCACGGATCTCGGCATTGCTTTTCGACCGGACTTCGGGATCCTGCCCCATGGTGGCGAGGATTTTCTTCACCGAGAAGAACTCGATGTAGGCCGGCACCAGCTTCATTGCCAGCAGGGCCACAGCCATCACCACGATGGCGACGAACAGGAAGCCGAACATGGTGAGGCCACGTTGCTTGGATTGCATGGGGCGTACGCAGTGCATGATGTCTCCTTATCGAATGGTGGTGCCGATGCGGCCGAAATCGTCGAAGCTCATCCAGATGAAAAAGGCCTTGCCGACGATGTTCTCGTCCGGGACAAAGCCCCAGTAGCGGCTGTCGTTGCTGGCATCGCGGTTATCGCCCATCATGAAATAGTGTCCCTGCGGCACCTTGCAGACGAAGCCTTCGCCGTCGGCATTGTAGGAGCAGTTCTCGCGATAGGGGAAGTCCACTACCTGCGGCGGGTACACCGCGGGCTTGCCCGGCTCGGTCATCATGGTGTGGCCGACGCCGTTGAGATGCTCGTCGTACACCATGGCCGTAACGTAGTTGAGGCCGTTGCCGACATAGCTGTAGGTGCCGGTGCTGGCGCTTGGCACCGGCCGGCCGTTGATGCTGAGCTGCTTGTTGCGGTATTCGACCACGTCGCCCGGAACGCCGACCACGCGCTTGATGTAATCGAGGCCGGGATCGGCCGGGTAGCGGAACACCATGACGTCGCCGCGCTCGGGATTGTTCAGTTGCACGACTTTCTGGTTGATCACCGGCAGGCGGATGCCATAGGTGTATTTGTTGACCAGGATGAAGTCGCCGATCAGCAGGGTCGGCATCATCGACCCGGACGGGATCTTGAACGGCTCGACCAGGAAGGAGCGCAGGCCGAACACCACCAGGATGACCGGAAAGAAGCTCTTGGCGTATTCGACCAGCAGCGGTTCGCGAACGTCTTTGTCGCGGTAGCGTTTCAGCAGCAGCGCGTCGAGTAGCCAGATGCCGCCGGTGACGGCCAGCGCGATGAAAAGAATGAGCGCAAAGTTCATGTTTACTTGTCCGAGACCTGGAGGATCGCAAGAAAGGCTTCCTGCGGGATTTCGACGTTGCCGACCTGCTTCATGCGGCGCTTGCCGGCCTTCTGTTTTTCCAAGAGCTTCTTCTTGCGCGTGATGTCGCCGCCGTAGCACTTGGCGAGCACGTTCTTGCGCAGCGCCTTGACGTTCTCGCGCGCGATGATGTTGGCGCCGATCGCCGCCTGCACCGCCACGTCGAACATCTGGCGCGGAATCAGTTCGCGCATTTTGGAGGCGAGTTCGCGACCGCGATAGACGCTGGTGGCACGGTGCACGATCAGGGACAGCGCGTCGACCTTTTCATTGTTGACCAGGATGTCGAGCTTGACCAGGTCGCCCGCGCGGTATTCCTTGAATTCGTAGTCGAGCGAAGCATAGCCGCGGCTGGTCGACTTCAGCTTGTCGAAGAAGTCCATCACGACTTCGTTCATCGGCAGGTCGTAGCGCAGCATCACCTGGCGGCCGTGATACTGCATGTCGAGCTGCATGCCGCGCTTCTGGTTGCACAGGGTGATCACGTTGCCGACGAATTCTTCCGGCACGAAAATCGTCGCGGTGATGATGGGCTCGCGGATTTCCTCGATCTTCGACAAGTCGGGCAGCTTGAACGGGTTCTCGACGTTGATCAGGGTGCCGTCCTTCATCAGCACTTCGTACACCACCGTCGGCGCGGTGGTGATGAGATCCATGTCGTACTCGCGTTCCAGCCGCTCCTGCACGATGTCCATGTGCAAGAGGCCGAGAAAGCCGCAGCGGAAGCCAAATCCTAAAGCCTGGCTGACTTCCGGCTCGAACTGCAGCGCCGCATCGTTCAGCTGCAGCTTGGTCAGCGCGTCGCGCAAGGCCTCGAAGTCGTGCGACTCGACCGGATACAGCCCGGCAAACACCTGCGACTGCACCTTCTTGAAGCCGGGCAGCGGTTCGCTGGCGGGCCGGTCGAGCAGGGTGATGGTGTCGCCCACCTGGGCCGACTTGAGTTCCTTGATGCCGGCGATGACAAAACCCACTTCGCCCGCCGAGAGCTGCGGGCGGTCGACCGACTTCGGGGTGAACACGCCGACGTGCTCGGTCAGGTGCTGCGCCCCGCTGGCCATGAAGCGGATCTTGTCCTTGGGTTTGAGCACGCCATCGACCACCCGCACCAGCATCACCACGCCGACATAGTTGTCGAACCACGAGTCGATGATCAGCGCCTTCAGCGGCGCGTCCTCCTTGCCGCGCGGCGGCGGCACCTGCTTCACCACCACTTCGAGGATTTCGGGAATGCCGATGCCGGACTTGGCCGAGGCGCGCACCGCGTCGCTCGCATCCAGCCCGACGATGTCCTCGATCTCTTCCGCCACGCGGTCGGGGTCGGCCGCCGGCAGGTCGATCTTGTTCAGCACCGGGATCACCTCGACGCCGAGATCGATCGCGGTATAGCAGTTGGCCACGGTCTGCGCTTCCACCCCCTGCGAGGCATCGACCACCAGCAATGCGCCTTCGCAGGCCGAGAGCGAGCGGCTGACTTCATAGGAAAAATCGACGTGGCCGGGGGTGTCGATCAGGTTCAGGCGATAGGTCTGGCCGTCCTGCGCCTTGTAGGTGAGCGCGGCGGTCTGCGCCTTGATGGTGATGCCGCGTTCCTTCTCCAGGTCCATCGAATCGAGCACCTGCGCCTCCATTTCGCGCTCGGACAGGCCGCCGCAAAACTGGATCAAGCGGTCGGCCAGCGTGGACTTGCCGTGGTCGATGTGGGCGATGATGGAAAAATTGCGGATCAGATTTTGGGACACAACAAAACGGGCACGCTTACGTGCCCGACAGGGATTCGATAAGACCCCGAATTTTAACGGATTTTGGTGTCATCAGGGCCCTGAATTCAGGCGCAGCCATTCCTGAAACGCGGGCAGATTGATCTGGTGGCGGCAAATCTCGACATCGCCGTCGAACAGCAGCGGCACCTCCCAGCCATATTGGGCCTTGAGCAAGGGATCGGCATCCACGTCGACATAGCCCAGGTTGTGGCCGGTTCCCGCGATCAGCGCGCGGACCTCTGCCGCCATCTCCTCGCACAGCGGGCAGCCCGCCCGGGTGTAGAGGGTGAGCGTCCTAGGGCGTGTTAACACTAATTTCACGCCCGCGACGAGGCCGATTCGGGATGCAGGCCGCGGAGCGAGCCGCGCCGCAGTGTCGTTCACTGCAAGCGGCTCGCGACAAAGGGATGCGCCCGGCTGGATTGAAGCTTGGCCGGCCCGTCCCTT
>JAHJNN010000011.1 GCA_018820765.1 Gammaproteobacteria bacterium | reverse complement strand
GGGCGAGTTCTTTGCCGCCCACCCGACGCGCTTGATCTTCGGGAATTCGGGACTGTCGGGGGCGCCTTTTCTTGGGTTACTTTCTTTTGGCGAAGCAAAAGAAAGTGACTAGCCGCCGGGCTACCCCCGGCCAACGGTCAGCGGCCCCGCGAAAGCACTAACTACTCCTTCATGCTCCGCGCCAAGCCAAAGACTGGATTGCTTCGGCGCTACGCGCCTCCAATGACAGGCGGTGAGCGGCGCTACAATCGCCGCCATGGATACCCTCGCCAGCTACGACGAACTCCCCTACGACAGCCTGCCGCTGCCCGAAACCCAGCCGGATTTTCTGGCGGCGGTGGCCCGGCTGCACGGCTTCGTCGCGCCCGATCCGAGTCAGGCGCGCATCCTCGAACTCGGCTGCGCGCAGGGCGGCAACCTGATTCCGCTGGCATGGCGCTGGCTGGAGTCCGACTGCGTGGGGGTGGAGCTGTCGCGCGTGCAGGCGCAGGCGGGCGCCGACTTCATCCATCGTCTCGGCCTGCCTAACGTCCGCATCGTGCACGGCGACCTCGCCGCGTTGCCGGACGATCTCGGCGAGTTCGACATCATCATCGCGCACGGCGTGTTTTCCTGGGTGCCGCCCGCGGTGCGGCACGCGCTGCTCGACGTTTGCCGGCGCCATTTGTCGCCGCATGGCATCGCCTATATCAGCTTCAACGTCGCGGCCGGCTGGCATGCGCTGCAGCCGCTGCGCACTGCCCTGATCGAGCGTACGTCGGCCGAGCTGCCTGCCCCCGAACGCCATCGGCAAGCCCTGCGCGTGCTGGACCAGCTGCAGGCCGAATGGAGCGATCCGTTCCTGCTCAAGGAAATCGCCTATCTCAAGACGGCCACGCCGTCCTATCTGTTCCACGAATACCTGGCCGAATTCAACGCGCCGATGGGCTTCGGCGAATTCGCCGCGCAACTGGATGCGCACGGCCTGCGCTACGTCGGCGAAGCGGGCCCGCGCCGCGCCGTGGTCGAACTCGAGGACGCCTGGGGCCTGACGCCGGAAGGCATGGCTGGGCGCTGGCGGGACGCCGAGGCGGCACTCGACGACGCGCTCGCCATCCGTTTCCGGCGCGCCCTGGTTGCGCGCGACGATGCACCCTGCGCCCAGCCGCCGCAGGCCGAAGCCTTGCGCGGACTGGCGTTCCATGCCGACTTGCACAGCGACGAGGAAATCGATCTGGAAACGTCCACCGAACAGGGCTTCCTCAACCCGGCGGGCAATACCTTCCCGGTCGCGCTACCGGCGATGAAGGCGGCCGTCATGGCCTTGTCGGCCGCCTATCCCGGTGCACTGGGCTATGCGGCCCTGCTGTCCGCCGCGAGTCAGGTGCTGGCCGAATACGGCGCCGGCGCGGACGTCGACGAAGCCGCGTTCCGCGACGCGCTGTTTCAGCTGGTGCTGCTGCACGGCTTGATGCCGGCCGTTGTCGCCGGCTCGTTTGCCGTCGAGCCGGGCGAACGCCCCTGCGCGAATGCACTGGCGCTGCAGCAGGCGAACACCCCCGGCTGGGTGGTGAGCGGCGCGCGCCATGTGGCGATGGATCTGGACCCGACCGGGCGGATGCTGCTGGGCATGCTGGATGGCACGCGCAGCGTCGACGCGATTGCATCGGTCATGCGCGCCACGCTGGCGCAATCGGGATTGGAGCTGCCGCAGGAAACGGTTGCCGAATTGACGCATCAGCAATTGTGGCTGTTCGCGCGCCAGGGTCTTCTGACCGAGCCGTCCGGCCCTTAGCGACCCTGGCAAGGCGGGTAGTCGGCGATTGCCTGGCTCAGGCCGCCGGCAAGGCTGCGCCTCAGCGCGCCTTGACCCGCCCGGCGATCCAGTGATCCAGGCTCAGTTTTCCGGGGCCGGAGAGCAGCAGGGGCACGAACATCACCAGATACATCAGCGGCAGCTTGTAGCCGTTGTCGCAGACGTTATAGCCATTGCCCGCGTGCACGCTGGCCCAGGCGACGAAGGTGAGGATGATCAGCGACAGGCTGAAGAAGCGGGTGCCCAGCCCGATCACCAGTGCGACGGCGCCGATCAGCTCGAACCAGGTGGACAGGAACCACGAAAGGTCCACCGGCACCAGATTGAACGGGAAGGGGAAAGCCCCCTGGATGTCGGAAAACCAGTTTTCGCCGTTGAATTTCTCGACGCCGGATTCCCAGAACTCCCAGGCCAGCAACAGGCGCAGGCCGAGCAGGCCAAGATAGCTTCCGGTCTGGCTGAGCATCGCGGACAGCCCCGTATAAAGATGAAGGATCGAATTCATGAAAATGAAGCCCTTGTGGTTGATGTGCGAACGGCATGACGGCGACCCGGGGCATGGGCTCCCGGCCTTCTGCATCACTTACTTCTTGGCGCCGCCGCACTTGCCTTCGCCGCACTTTCCATCCTTGGCCTTGGTCTCCTTCGCCCCCCCGCATTTGCCTTCACCGCATTTCCCGTCCTTGGCTTTGACTTCTTTCTTGGCGCCGCATTTGCCTTCGCCGCATTTGCCGTCCTGGGCCTTGTCCGCCGCGGCCACCATGTAGCCCTGCGAAAGCGCGCTGAGCGCGAACGGGTTGCCGGCAGCATGGGCGATGCCGGCCGCGCCGATGGCGGCGGTCAATGCGAGGGTGAGGGTGGCTTTGCTTGCTTTCATGTTGGTTCTCCTAAACTTTCAAGTTGGTTGTGTGCCCATGCAGCGGGTCGAACAAGGACGCTGCGGTGTGGTCATGACGATGGTCCCGGTCAGGCGGATGGCTTGCCGCCGTGGCTTTGTTGCTCGGCAAGCACCCGGCCGATGCGCTCGCGCGCCTCAGCCGAAAGCGCCTGATCCGCGACTTCGGCTTCGGCGTCACGTGACGACTGACGCAGCAAGCGCCGCATCAGTCCGAGCTGGCGTTCGAAGCGTCGGCAGTTGCCGCACATCCACAGGTGGATGCGCAGTCCCCAGCGTTCGCGAAAACTCAGCGGGCGGTCCTGGCGGTGTGAAGCCAGGTGGCTCGCGTCCTTGCATGTCAGCATCAGCCTTGTTTCCGGGCGCGCCCGGCTCCGTTCTGCTCGAGACACTGCCGGAGCCCCATGCGGGCCCGATACAGCATCGTCCACACGTTCGTCGGCGAGACGTCCATTTCCTGACAGATGGTTTCGGTGGATTCCTCCATCACCTCGCTCAGCATGAACAGCCGGCTCAGGCGTTCGGGTAACGCGCTCAGACAATGCTGCAGGATCGCCCTCAGCTGGCTGCGTTCCAGGGCGTCTTCCGGGTTGCCCCAGTCGGAAACGTTTTCGCGCCAACTGCCGTTGGCGTCGAAAAGCTCGTCATCGACGTCCTGATTCTCGGACGACAGACGCTCGGGCGCCTCCAGCGGCGAGGTGCGCGCCTCGTGGCGGAACTGATCCATGATCTTGTGTTTGAGTATGCCCGTGAGCCAGGTGCGCACCGACGATCCGCCAGCGAACCGAGCGTGCGACTGCAGGGCGGCGACCAGCGTGTCCTGCACCACCTCCTCGGCCTTGTGCGGGTCGCGCAGGCGTGCCAGGGCAAAGCGATAGAGCGCGCTGCCATGTTTCTCAAGCCATTGTTCGGGTGCTTCGCTAAGGTCGCTCAATTTCGAGTCTCCTGGACACGGATGTTCGCCTATTATGGACCAACTGGTACATAATAGGCGGATTTTGATTCATTTTTTGATGTGGGCGGCAGCCTGTCCCCGCGCATCCATCGACCCAACCCTAACGCGGCATGGGCGTCCGTGCCCGCGGCTTCAGGACAAGGCGGCTCTCACAGCCCCAAGTCGCTCAACCCGGGATGTTCGTCCGGGCGGCGACCCAGATCCCAGAAGAACTTGCGCTCCGACGGCTTGATCGGCAGATCGTTGATGCTGGCGAAGCGGCGCATCATGAAGCCATGGTCATTGAACTCCCAGTTTTCATTGCCGTAGGAGCGGAACCACTGGCCGGAGTCGTCGTGCCATTCGTAAGCAAATCGCACCGCGATGCGGTTGCCGGTCACAGCCCACAATTCCTTGATCAGGCGGTAGTCGAGTTCCTTTGCCCACTTGCGCTCGAGCAGCTGGCGCACCTGTTCGCGTCCGACGGGGAATTCGACGCGATTGCGCCAATGCGTGTCTTCCGTGTACACGAACGCAACGCGCTCGGGGTCGCGCGTGTTCCAGGCGTCTTCGGCCATGCGCACCTTCTGGGTGGCGGTTTCATGGGTAAAGGGGGGGAGGGGGGGCTTGGTTTCCATCGTTCAAATCGATCCTCGTAGTGATGTAGACAGAGTTGTCTACATCACGAACTCTACCTGCGGTGGACAGACTTGTCTACAATCTGGACATGCAAGCAAACAAGACCCAGATCTCGCCCGCGCTTCCCGCACGCGAACGCATTCTGCTGACCGCGCACGACCTCTTTTATCGCGACGGCATCCGCGCGACAGGGATTGATCGCGTGATCGCCGAATCGGGTGTCACCAAGGTCACGTTCTATAGGCATTTCCCCAGCAAGAACGACCTCATCCGCGAGTTCCTGGAGTACCGGCATCGACGCTGGATGGAATGGTTTGTCGATGCGCTGCAGCGTCATGGCAAGGGCGTGAACGCCCTCATTCCTGCCCTGGGCGAGTGGTTCAACGACGAGAATTTCCGGGGTTGCGCCTTCATCAACAGCGTTGGAGAACTGGGCGGCGTCCTTCCCGAAGTCGTGGAGATTTCGCGGCGCCACAAACAGGACATGACGGAGGCGATCGCGCGTTTGCTGCCACCTTCGAGGCATCGCGCTGCCGATGCGCAGGCGGTCGCGGTGGCGGTCGACGGCGCGATTATCCGGGCCCAGTTCGATCACTCGCCGCAGCCCGCGCTTCATGCGCTGGACCGATTGGTGAGGGCCGTGCTGACCAACTGAGATCGGCAAGAATGACCGCCGGGAACGTCCGGCGCGATTCGAGGCAACGACAACGGGTCGAAGCTGGCTGGGCACAAGGATCCGACAGGGATCGGGCACAATCAGTCGGACAAAAGGTGTGATGCGGTGCTCATAAACCTGACGGTTTCGGTGGACGAATTGGTTCGCGAGGCAACCGGGGATCAAGCTTACCTGCAACAAATACAAGCCGTTTTTGAGGAAATGAAAAGCCTTGACATATTGAACCGATCGGTCCAGTGTGCAAAACATGAAAGCTTCACCCGGTCGCCCACTTGAGTTCGATCCCGACGTCGCCCTGACGGCTGCAATGCAGGTGTTCTGGTGCAAAGGGTATGAGAACACCTCGATGCAGGATCTGCTCGATGCCATGAATTTGTCGAAGAGCAGCCTGTATCAGGCGTTCGGCAGCAAGCAGGCATTGTTCGAGCGCTGCATCGTGCGCTATGGCGATTTCCTGACCGGGCAGTTGCGTGTCGCGCTTGCCGAAGCGCCGTCCGGTCTGGTCTTCATCCAGCATTTTCTGGAGAGCGTGCTGGATGAAGCCCGGGGCGAGCTTGAGGCGCGCGGATGCCTGGTGTTGAATACCGCCAACGAGTTCGCCAGGCGCGATCCGCGCATTGCCGAAGCCGTCGCGGAAGGGCTGGGCCGTTTTCACGGTGTATTGCTGGAAGCCGTGCAGCGTGCGCAGCGCGAGGGCGACATTCCGCCCGAACGGGACGCGGTCATGCTGGCCAATTACCTGATCAACAACATGAGCGGTCTCAAGACCCTCAGCAAGGCAGGCGCGGACGAGGCCAGCCTGAAGGGCATTATCGAGTTGGTGCTGAAAGCCCTGACGTAAGGATTGGGCTTTTTTTTCGACTAATATGGACCGATCGGTCCAGTTAATCAAGGAATCATCATGCAAGCAGGTTACAAACTCACCCTTCCACCCGTCGTCGAATCCGACGCGGATGGGCTCGCGGCCGAGCGGCTGCGCGGCGCCAGGGCGAAACTGGGCTTCGTGCCGAATATGTATGGCGTGATGGCCAATTCGCCCGGCCTGCTGGACACCTACATCCATGGATACGAGCGCTTTCGCGAGCTGTCCGGATTCACGCCGGTCGAGCAGGAAGTGGTGCTGCTTGCGATCAGCAGGGAAAACGGCTGCACCTACTGCGTTGCGGCGCACAGCTTCATTGCCGACAAGATGTCGGGCGTTCCCGAGGCCGTGACGAATGCGATTCGTGACGGCCGGCCCATCCCCGATGCCAGGCTGGCCGCCCTGCATGACTTCACGCGCACCATGGTGGTGAAGCGGGGGCTTCCCAGCGCTGCCGACGTAAGCGCCTTTCTCGCCGCGGGCTACAGCGAGCATCACGTTCTGAATGTGATTCTGGCCATTGCCGTGAAAACCCTCAGCAACTACGCCAACCACATTTTTCACACCCCCGTCGACGGCACCTTCGCCGGCCGCATGTGGGCGGACTGAACGCGTGCGGCTGGCTAAACCAAGGCAACGACATCTCTGGAGAGCTTCATGAAGAAAAAGGTGGGCGACAAGGTCAGCAACATTCGATTGACCGGGCTGGACGGGGCGGTCTTCGACCTGTCCAGCCTGAAGGGCAGGCCGTACATGCTGTCATTTTTCAGGTTTGCCTCGTGCCCGTTCTGCAACCTGCGCATGCATCAGCTGGTGAGCCGGTTCGACGAGCTGGGCGGGCGATTCACGGTCGTGGCGATATTCGATTCCCCGCTCGACAACCTGCGCGAACACGCCGATCGGCACCATTCGCCGTTCCCGGTCCTGGCAGACGAGCACGGCACGTACTACGCGCAATACGGTATCGAGCACTCGATCCTCGGTGTGCTCAAGGGCATGTTTTTCCGCATGCCAACGATGATGCGCGGCATGTTCAAAGGGTACGTGCCGCTCAAGATCAAGGGCAGTATGACCACGATGCCGGCCGATTTCCTGGTGGACGAGTCGGGCGTGATCCGGCGCACCTACTACGGACAGGACGAGGGGGATCACCTGCCGTTCGACGAGGTTCAACGTTTTGCAAGACGCGCCTGAGCACTTCCCGGTGCCAGGGTATTCGTGCATTCATCGGCGTGCGCGAATCTGATCAAAGCCGACATTCTTAGGAGATAAACATGAACTTTGACAAAGAACTCGATGCGCGCGGACTGAACTGCCCGTTGCCTATCTTGCGCACCAAGAAATCCCTGGGCGAACTGGCCAGCGGCCAGATTCTGAAAGTGAGTTCCACCGACCCGGGCTCAGTGAAGGACATGCAAGCCTTTGCCAATCAGACCGGCAACGAACTGTTGTCAACCGCGGAAAACAACGGCGAATTCATTTTTTTGATGCGCAAGCATTGAGTTTGTCATCCACCCACGGAATAGGAGAGAGACATCATGGAAACCAAAAAAATGGCGTTGATCGCCACCAAAGGCACGCTGGACTGGGCATATCCCCCTTTTATCCTGGCGTCGACCGCGGCTGCTCTGGGTTATGAGGTACAGATTTTCTTCACTTTCTACGGCCTGCAGCTCCTGAAGAAGGACCTGTCCGGACTCAAGGTCAGCCCGCTGGGCAATCCCGGCATGCCGATGAAGATGCCGTTCGGGCCCAAGTGGCTCAAGGAGATCAGTTGGAACATCCCGAATGCGGTGCAATCGCTGGTGCCAGGATACGAGAATGTCGCGACCACATTAATGAAACAGACGATCAAGAATAACGGCGTGGCCACCATTCCCGATCTGCGCGAATTGTGCCAGGAGGCCGATGTAAAAATGATTGCCTGCCAGATGACGGTTGAACTGTTCGGTTTCGATCATTCCGACTTCATCGGCAACATCGAATACGGCGGCGCGGCCACCTTCTTCGAGTTCGCGGGCGAAACGGATATCTGCCTGTTTATCTGATAGGGCACCGAATTCCGCCGCGCAACAATTTCTTGTTGCCGCGGCGGAATTCGACGCGGCCTTGGGAGCATCGCATGAACGCATTCGAAACAAAACTTAACGGCACGCTGTATGGGCTGATGCAGTGGTCGGACTGGGATCGCCTGCACGCCCGCTTGGGCGAGGAAACCGCCGCGCGCTGGCATGTCAGCGCTGTGGGTGCGCTGGGGCCTGCCGCACCGCTTGAAACTGCTGCCGCGTTCATTCGGCATCCTCTCCAAGTCGGATAGTCTGGCATCACCCGCTACGCCGCGCGCTGCGCCGGCTGGTGCCGGGCGTGAGGCCGAATTCGCGTTTGTAGGCACGGCTGAAGGCGGCTTCGCTGGTGTAGCCGATGCGTTCGGCAATGTCGATCATGGCAAGGCCGGGGTCGTTCAGCCACGCGCGCGCGAGTTGCATGCGCCAGCGCGTCAGGTAATTGAGCGGCGTCATGCCGACTTTCTGGTGGAACCGGCTGGCAAAGGCGGAGCGGGACATGCCGGCGGCGCGCCCCAGCGTGTCCAGGGTCCAGGGGCGGGAAGGCTCGGCATGCATGGCGCGAAAAGCCGGGCCCAGATTCCGGTCCGCGAGTGCCGCCAGATAGCCTCCATCGACGGCCGTGCGCCGCATGACCGTGCGCACCACCAGGATGAACAAGGCATCGCCCAGGCGATCCAGCATCACATCGCCGCCGGATTGCGCATGCTCGGCCTCATCGACCATCAGCCGGATGAGCGTGTCCATGGGTTTTGCGTCCGCGTTTTCGCCTCCACGCAGAATGATCACTTCGGGCAGGGCCTCGATGATCGGATTCCAGGCACGGGACTCGAATTCGAAATAGCCGCAGATCAGGCTCGTGGAGTGGGCCGCATCATTCTCCGGCGAGGGCTGGTTGAGCGGAACGTCGGGCCCCGGCGGCGTGGCCAGACTGGAAATCCGGTGCGGCCTGTCCCGGGGCAGCACCAGAAGGTCGCCCGCCTGAAGCGGGAGCGGGGCGTCGCCGCTGGTCAGATGCAGCCAGCAGTCGCCATGGGCCACCACGTGGAAAGCCGCTTTCTTCTGTCCTGACGTATCCACTGCCCAGACACCGCAGAAACTCGAGTGCAGGAAAATATTGGTGCGCAGGTGCAGCAGCCGGAGCACGTCGGTCAGGGCGTCCATGATCAGTCCAAAAAGTACGAATGATCAAAATATACAGACTATTCGTCATTAACAGTGCTGACTGGTTTGATTATTCTGTCTGCACGGTAATTTCACCGTGCACTTCGGAGCTTTTGTCATGAAAAAGATTTTGAACAGCGTCGTGTTCGGCAGCGTTCTGCTGGCGTCCGCCTTCGCATTCGCAGGGACACCGGTCACCCAGAACGGCGTGACCACGATCAACTTGGATCAGCACGGCGGGTATTTCTCGACACAGGAAACCCTGGCGGGCCTCAAGCCGGGGAAATACCGCTTTGTGGTCTCCAACAAGACCGAGAAGCTGGTGGGCTTCCAGATCCAGGATTTCGCCACGCACAAGGTTCTCGACATGTTTCCGCTGGAACCCGGCAAGAGCAAGGTGAGCGTGGTCGACATCACCGAGAACGGTTTCCGCTTTCGTTGCCCGATCAACCCGACGCCCTGGTATGACGTGGAGAACGTGAGCGCCAAGTGAAATTGCAGGCATCCCTGCGGGGCAGCAACTGACCGCTGTCCTGCCCGCGTGACCGCCTGTTCTGACAAACAGCCTTAACGCGGCGCCTGCCAGCAGTTGTTGTTGATCTGCCAGGTCATCGAGAGCTGCTCGCTGGCCGGGTACAGCACGTATTTCAGGCCGAGGTAGTCGGAGCCCTTGCGCCAGAACATCGCCAACAGATTCTTTTCGCCGGTGGCGATGACGCCGGTATGGGGAATGACCTTGAGCGGGTTGCCGTAGAGGTTGGAATAGTTGGAGGCGATGACGATGAAATGGCGGAAGGCTGGGTCGACTTCCTGCTCCAGCGCGACCAGCTTGTCGTTGCAGAAGGTGAACAGGAAGCGTCGTCCGGCGGGATTGCCGGGCAGGTCATAGACGAACAGACCGTCGTCGCCGACCGTCAGGGTCTTGTCGAAATTCCAGGTCTTGAGCGCGGTCTCGACTGCGGTGCGCGGCATGCCGTTCCTGAATTCGCCGACTTCCCAGGCCTGGGCGGGGAGGGCGAACAGCAATCCGGCAAGCAGGCTCAGGGTTTTCATGTTCTTTTTCATTCGTGTGCTGGACCGGCTATTTTCCGCTGACGGCACCAAACACCTTTTTCAGCAGGTCGCTGCCGGCCTGCATGGGGTTGGCGCGAAGTGCGGCTTCCTTTTCGCCGATCACGGTATAGAGGCGGTCGAGCGCCTGCTGGGTGACGTATTGCTCGACGCTGGCCTGCTTCTTGTCGATCAGGTTGAATTGCGCGGCCGTGCCGGCGTACTGATTGTACTGCTGCGCCAGCCCGACCTTGTCGGTGCTCGCCTTGACGATGGGGCCGAAGCGCTCAGTGAGCTGGGCCTCGGTTTTGCTGCGAAAGAAATCGGTGGCCGCGGTCTTGCCGCCGGTCAGGATGCCTTTGGCGTCTTCCAGCGTCATCGCCTTCACTGCATCGACCAGCAGGGTTTTCGCTTGCGGTACCGCGGCCTCGGCGGCGCGGTTCATCGACAGCACCAGTTCGTCGGCCTGCTTGCCCATGCCGAACAGGCGCATGGCCTTTTCGGCTTTCTGCAGGCCGGGCGGCAGCGGGATTTTCAGCGCGGCGTTGCCGAAGAAGCCGTCCTTCTGCCCGAGCTGGGCGACGGCGGCGTCGGCGCCGCGGGTGAGCGCCTCCTTCAGCCCGGCATTGATGTCGGCGGTGGAGAGCGCGTCGACACCGCCGGCAGCGGGCTGGGTGGCGGGCTTGCCCAGCACGCCCTTCAGCATCTCGTTCCAGTCGATCGCGTAGGCAGGCGCGGCCAGGGAAAGCCCCGCGGCCAGGAGCATCCAGCGCTTTGACGTCGTGGCCATCATGCGTCTCCTTGCCAAATGTCTACAACACTTCTGCAGCATAGTCGGCCAGACGCGAACGTTCGCCGCGCTGCAGGGTGACGTGGCCGTTGTGCGGCCAGCCCTTGAAGTGGTCGACCACGTAGGTGAGGCCAGAACTGCCTTCGGTGAGGTAGGGCGTGTCGATCTGCGAGATGTTGCCCAGGCACACCACCTTGGTGCCGGGACCGGCACGGGTGATCAGCGTCTTCATCTGCTTGGGCGTGAGGTTCTGCGCTTCGTCGATGATGAGGAACTTGTTGAGGAAGGTGCGGCCGCGCATGAAGTTGAGCGACTTCACTTTTATGCGTGATCGGATCAGATCCTGCGTCGCCGCGCGTCCCCAGTCGCCGGCGTCGTCATCGCTCTTGTTCAGCACGTCGAGGTTGTCTTCCAGCGCGCCCATCCACGGCGTCATTTTCTCTTCCTCGGTGCCGGGCAAAAAGCCGATGTCCTCGCCCACCGGCACGGTGACGCGGGTCATGATGATCTCGGTGTAGATTTTCTTGTCCAGCACCTGGGCCAGCGCGGCGGCCAGCGTGAGCAGGGTCTTGCCGGTGCCGGCCTGGCCGAGCAGGGTGACGAAATCGATCTCGGGATCCATCAGCACGTTGAGCGCGAAGTTCTGCTCGCGGTTGCGCGCGGTGATGCCCCACACATTGTTCTTGGCGTGGCTGAAGTCGCGCACCGTGACCATCTCCGCCTGTTTGCCCTCGACCTTGAGCACCTTGGCGTAGAGCGGGTTGGGGCCCTCCTGGTAGACGAATTCGTTCGGCAACAGATTCGACGCCAGCGGCCCCTTGACGCGGTAATAGGTGTGGCCGTTGGCCTGCCACGATTCCATGCCCTTGCCGTGGCTGTCCCAGAAGTCGGCCGGCAGTTCGCGCAGGCCGGCGTAGAGCAGGTCGGTGTCTTCCAGCACCTTGTCGTTGAAGTAGTCCTCGGCCGGCAGCCCCAGCGCACGCGCCTTGATGCGCATGTTGATGTCTTTCGACACCAGGATGACCTGGCGCTTGGGATGGTGGCGCGACAGGAACAGCACCACGCCGAGGATCTGGTTGTCGACCTTGGACGTCGGCAGGCTCATCGGGATGTCGCCGGTGATGGCCTGGGTCTGCAAGAACAGTTTGCCGGTGGCGGCGTTGTGGCTGCGCTGCGCGAGCGGCACGCCGTCCTCGATGCTGTCGAGCGTGCTGACGATTTCGTCGATGAAGCGGCTGGCCTGGCGGGCGTTGCGCGAAACCTCGGTCATGCCCTTCTTGTGCATGTCGAGTTCTTCCAGCGTGGCGATCGGCACGTAGATGTCGTGCTCCTCGAAGCGGTACAGGCTGGTGGGGTCGTGCATCAGCACGTTGGTATCCAAAACGAACAGCTTGGTCTGGGCAGCAGCTTTTCTCGGCATGGGTATGGGGTGTCGATGGGATGAGAATGCATTCATCCTACCTCAAGCGGATGGCAGCCTGTCCAGTCAAAAAAGTAAACCCGAAACCTTGGGGCCCGTGCGGATCGGGGGGCGGATTTCCTACTAGAATGCCTGATTCGGAACCTGAGATTCGGATTCCCCATGCATCGTCTGCTGGCGCTGCTGTGTCTGGTCTGGATGGCGTGGCAACCGCTCCATGCACAGGTCGTCGCGCACATCCTGCTGCAGGATTCGCCGCTGGCCGGGTTTCAATATCACGCCGGCAAGCTGCTGTGGCCGCAGATGCAGGTGGGCGATGCGCTCACCCTGGTCCGCGAGCCGGACAATCCGCACGATGCCCGCGCGGTGCGGGTGGAATGGCAGGGCCACAAGATCGGCTACGTGCCGCGCCGCGAAAATGCCGATGTCGCGCGCCTGCTCGATCGGGGGCAAATATTGACTGCGCGCATCGTCCGCCTGGCCGAGGTGCGCGACCCCTGGTCGCGGGTGCGCTTCGAGATTCTGGTTCCCCTGCAGCCCTGAAGGAGGAGATCATGAAGCGACTGATCGTATTGGCGCTGATGACGTTCAGCTGGCTGGCGCAGGCCGCTGCGGATTCCCTGCCGATTGCCACGCTCAGTCTGCCGCCCGGATTTGCTATCGAGCTGTTTGCCCGCGTGCCCAACGCGCGGCAGATGGCGCTCGGAAAAGACACGCTGTTCGTCGGCAGCATGCGCGCCGGCAAGGTCTATGCGGTTCCGCTCAAGGGGGCGCGCAAACCACTGGTGATTGCCGAGGGTTTGAATATGCCGGTCGGCGTGGCGTTTCGCGACGGCGACCTGTACGTGTCGGCGGTGAGCCGTATCCTGCGGCTTCGCGGTATCGAAGCCCATCTGGACAAGCCGCCGCGCCCCGAGGTCGTCAGCGGCGACTATCCGGGCGATCCCCACCACGGCTGGAAATTCATCGCCTTCGGCCCCGATGGCAAGCTCTACGTGCCGGTGGGCGCGCCGTGCAACATCTGCGAGCCCGACCCGGACAAATACGCCAATATCACCCGGCTCGACGTCACGAGCGGCAAGATCGAAGTCGTCGCGCGCGGCGTGCGCAACAGCGTGGGCTTCGACTGGCAGCCGCACAGCGGCGAGTTGTGGTTCACCGACAATGGCCGCGACTGGCTGGGCGACGATGCGCCACCGGACGAACTCAACCGCCTTGCCCGCCCAGGCGAGCACTTCGGCTATCCGTATTGCCATGGCGGCACGATCGCCGATCCCGAATTCGGCACGTCCCGCCGCTGCGCCGAGTTCGTGCCGCCGGTGCAGAACCTGGGCGCGCACGTGGCCAGCCTGGGCATGCGCTTTTACAGCGGAAAGCAGTTCCCCGAGCGCTACCAGGGGGCGGTCTTCATCGCCGAGCACGGCTCGTGGAACCGCAGCAGCAAGGCCGGCTACCGCGTCAGCGTGGTGCGGCTGCAGGGCAGGCGCGCGCTGAGCCACGAAGCCTTCGTCAGCGGCTGGCTGCAGGGCGGCCGCGCTAATGAAGAACGAGCCTGGGGCCGGCCGGCCGACGTGCTGGTGATGCCCGACGGCAGCCTGCTGATATCGGACGACCATGCCGGCGCGATCTACCGCGTCGTCTACCGCGGCACCCGTTGAAACGCCTCCGCCCGGCGGCGTGCTGCAACCGCCTGCTAAAATCCCGCCGATGAAATTGCTCGTACTCGATACGTCCACCGAATGGTGCTCGGCCGCGCTGTGGCTGGACGGCCGCATCCAGGCGCGCCGGGTGCTGGCCGAACAGCGGCATAGTTCCCTCTTGCTGCCGATGGTGGACGAACTGCTGCGCGAATCGGACATGACGCTGCGCCAGTTCGACGGCATCGGCTACGGCGCCGGCCCCGGTTCGTTCACCGGCCTCAGGATCGCCTGCGCGGTGACGCAGGGGCTGGCCCTGGGTGCCGACCTGCCGGTGGCCGGCGTGTCCACGCTGGAATCGATCGCCCAGCAGGCCGGCGCCGCGCAGGTGCTGACGGTGCTCGACGCGCGCATGGCCGAGGTGTACTGGGCGGCGTACCGGCGCGAGAGCGCAGGCTGGCAGGCCGTCAACGAACCGCAGCTGGCGCTGCCCGAGTCGGTGGCGGTGCCGGCCGGCGGCGAATGGGTCGGCGCCGGCAATGGTTTTGCCGCGCTGGGCGAGGTGCTGCGACCGCGCCTGGCGGCTGTGCTTGCGCGGATCGACGACACGCTCATGCCCGATGCCGCGGCGATGGCGCCGCTCGCCGCCGCCGCCTTTGCGCGCGGCGAGGGCATGGACGCCGCGCTCGCCGCGCCGATCTACCTGCGCGACAAGGTGGCGCTGACGGTGGACGAACGCCGCCGGAAAAAATCCGCATGAGTTCCGTGCCCGACATTCCGGTCCACGAGATCGCGCATCGCCTGCGCCCGATGACCGAGACCGACCTGCCGCGCATCCATCGCATCGAACTGGCGAGCTACGAATATCCGTGGACGTCGGGCAACTTTGCGGATTCGATCCATGCCGGATACAGCATGTGGGTGCGCGAAGCCGAAGGCGAGGTGATCGGCTACTACGTCATGATGGCGGCGGCGGGTGAAGCCCATCTGCTCAACCTCACCATCGCGCCGATATGGCGGCGCCACGGCCTGGGCCGCGATCTGCTCGACCACTGCCTGCAACGCGCCCGCGACCACAAGGCGGACAGACTGTTTCTCGAGGTGCGCACCTCCAATACGGCCGCCATTGCGCTGTATCACAGCAGCGGCTTCGTCGACCTGGCAGTGCGGCGCGGCTACTACCCGGCGCGCGATGGCCGCGAGGATGCGCTGATCATGAAGCTCGAACTGCCATGCTGAGCCGCGACGACGTCTTCAACGAACTCGGCATCGGTCCGGTCTGGCGCCTGCGCGAGACGCCCGCCTCTCCGATCTCCGCTCTCGACTCTCGACCCTCCGCTCCCACCTTCACCTGGGACACGCTCGCCGAAGCAGTCGCCCGTTGCACCGCCTGCAAGCTTTCCGCCACCCGCACCCAGGGCGTGCTGGGCGTGGGCGACCGCAATGCCGACTGGCTGATCATCGGCGAGGCGCCGGGCGCGGACGAAGACCGGCTGGGCGAGCCCTTCGTCGGCCAGGCGGGCAAACTGCTCGACGCCATGCTGGCTTCGATCGGTCTTACACGCGGCGACAACGTCTACATCACCAACGTGCTGAAATCGCGTCCACCCGGCAACCGCAATCCCGCGCCGGACGAGGTGGCCGCGTGCCGTCCCTATCTGCTGGCGCAGATCGAACTCATCCAGCCCAAGCTCATCCTCGCGCTGGGCCGTTTCGCCGCGCAAAGCCTGCTCGACACCGACGAGGCGATCGGCCGCCTGCGCGGCCGGGTACACCAGTTTCAGGGTGTACCGCTGGTGGTGACCTACCACCCCGCCTACCTGCTGCGCACCCTGCCCGACAAAGCGCGTGCATGGGAAGACCTGTGCCTGGCGCGGCGGACTTATGCTTCCCTGACCTCTGAATCCTGACCCCTGAATCCTGCAATGAAACTTCTGCATTCCGCGCTGCGTTTTCGCGTCAATTATTTTTCCGACCTCGGCCGCCATCAGGTGGTGGTATGGATGCCAGGCGACACGCCGCCGGTCGACGCCCAGGTCGATGTGGGCCCCAAGATCGAGCACGAGGTGCCGAACGAGGCGTTCCGCAGCGACATCGCGCCGCTGCAACTGGGGCGCTTCTATCCGTCGCAGCTCTTGCACGCCGACGACGCACCCGGTCCGATGTTCCGCGTGATGAAGCTGAACGACGAAAGTTTTGTCGCCAACTTCAGCCATCCGCTGCAGGGCCGCATCTTCAGCATCGACAGCGGCAAGAGCGATGTCTCGACTGAGCCGGTCGGCAAGGTGGAGCAGCTGCTGGAATGGAGCGGCATGGAAACGCAGAGGCAGACGCCGACCGACTTCGAGGGGCCGGATGCGTTTCGCCGCGAGGACGAATTCCTCGATACCGAGTTCTATGCGCTGGCCCGCAAGCTCACCCACGTCGACGCCGTGTGCGCGCGCCGCATCCAGGCGCTGTACCGCACCGTGCTGCCGGAGAACGCGCGGGTACTCGACCTGATGGCGGGCTGGCGCTCGCACCTGCCGGACACGGTGCAGTCCGCGGTCGGCCTCGGGCTCAACGCCGAGGAACTGGCCGACAACCCGCAACTCGCCGAGCGCATCGTGAAGGACATCAACGCCGATCCGCAACTGCCGTTTGCCGACGCCAGCTTCGACGCCGTGGTCTGCACCGTGTCGTTCGAATACCTGACGCAGCCGCACAAGATCGTCGCCGAGGCGAAGCGGATATTGAAGCCGGGCGGCATGTTCGTGGTGACGCTGTCGCACCGCTATTTTCCGCCCAAGGTGATCAAGCTGTGGACCGAGCTGCACCCGATGGAGCGCATGGCCTGGGTCGGAATGCTGATCAAGCAGGCCGGCTTCAAGAAGGTGGAAACCTACGTCGAGCGCGGTCTCAAGCGCCCCAAGGACGACCGCTACGCCGACACGCTCACCGAATCCGACCCGCTGTTTGCCACCTGGGGGGTGGCGTAAACTCACATCACCCGATCCTTTCAGGAGGCTGACATGTTCAGATGGTCCAACGTATTCAAATGGGTAAGCGCGACGTTCATGGTGATGGTCCTTTCCGGTTGCGGCTACAACACCCTGCAATCGACCGACGAGGACATCAAGGCCACGTGGGCCGAAGTGCTGAACCAGTACCAGCGCCGCGCCGACCTGGTGCCCAACCTGGTCAACGTGGTGAAGGGCTACGCGGCGCACGAGGAGGACGTGTTCATCTCGGTGACCGAAGCGCGCGCCCGCGTCGGCGCGATCCAGGCGACGCCGGAGCTGATCAACGACGAAGCCGCGTTCCAGAAGTTCATCGCCGCGCAGGGTGAACTCACCGGCGCGATTTCCCGTTTGTTGCTGGTTGCCGAGAACTACCCGCAGCTGAAGGCCGACGGCCTGTTCCGCGACTTGCAGGCGCAGCTTGAAGGCACCGAGAACCGCATCACCGTCGCGCGCAACCGCTACATCGCCGCGGTGAAAACCTACAACGTCACGGTGCGTTCCTTCCCCTCGAATCTGACTGCGATGCTGTTCGGCTTCCAGACCAAACCAACCTTCACCGTGGAAAACGAGGCGGCCATCGCCAGGCCGCCCACGGTCGATTTCAGCAAGCCGGCGCCCGCACCGGCAGCTCCCCCGGCGCCTGCCCCTGCCCCAGCCGCGCCGGCAGGCAGTGACGCCTCCGGCAGCCTGTCGCCCGGCTACTGATCCGGCTTGTCTGCCCTGAGCTGCCGCGGGCGTGCTGCCCTCGGTTTCTTTCTGCTGCTGTCGGCACTCTCCGCCTGGGCGCAGGTGGCGGTGCCGGACTTGTCGCGCCGCGTCACCGACCTGACCGCCACCCTGGGCGCCGACCAGCTTGCCGCGTTAGAAAGCAAACTCGCGGCATTCGAGGCGCAGAAGGGCAGCCAGATCGCCGTCCTCATCCTTCCCACCACCCAGCCTGAAGACATCGCCCAGTTCGGCGTTCGCGTCGCCGAGCAGTGGAAAGTCGGCCGCAAGACGATCGAGGACGGCGTGATCCTGATCGTGGTCAAGGATGACCGTAAATCGCGCATTGAGGTCGGCTACGGCCTGGAGGGTGCAATTCCCGATGCAATCGCCAAGCGGGTGACCGCCGAAACCATCACGCCGCATTTCAAGGCGGGCGATTTCTACGGCGGCATCGACGCGGGTGTGCAGCAACTGATGCGGCTGATCGAAGGCGAGCAGTTGCCGCCGCCAGGCAAACCGGACGGCGGCGGGGGAGATGGCGTGTTCGTCTTCCTCGTCATCGGCGGCATCGTCGCGGGGTGGCTGCTCTCACTCCTGATGAGCCGCCCGGCAGCGGCCGGGCTCGCTGCATTGGGCAGCGGGGTGGGCGGGGCGCTGCTGCTGGGGTTCACCCCGCTGCTGCTGCTCATTGCCGTGTTCGTGTTCGGCGGCGTCGCGTCGGGATTCCGCCGCGGCGGCGGCTGGACCAGCAGGGGCGGCGGCTGGCCCGGTGGCGGGTCGTGGGGTGGTGGCGGCTCCTGGGGGGGCGGGGGCGGCGGGTTCGGCGGCGGAGGCGCATCGGGCTCATGGTGAATTTCAAACGTTGGGTGAAGCATCTCTTCATGTCGCCGTGGGCGTGGCGGCGCGCGTTCCCGCAGGCCGCGCTCGACGCCATCGAGGCCGCGATCCGCACCAGCGAAACCACCCACGGCGGGGAAATCCGCTTCGCCATCGAGAACAGCCTGCCCGGCAATTTGGCTTGGCGTGGCATGAGCGGCCGCGAACGCGCGATCGAGATGTTCTCCAACCTGCGCGTGTGGGACACCGAACACAACAGCGGCGTGCTGATTTATCTGCTGTTGGCCGATCACGACATCGAGATCGTCGCCGACCGCGGCATTGCCGCGCGGGTGGAGCCGGCCGCCTGGGAGGCGGTGGCGCAGACGATGGAAGCCGCGTTCCGCCAGGGCGAATTCGAGCGCGGCGCGCTGGCGGGGATCGAAGAGATTAGCGTGCTGCTGGCACAAAATTTCCCGCCGTCCGGGCATAATCCGGACGAACTGGCGAACCGGCCCGTGATATTGGGGAGATGAGATGCAGGCTTATGTGGTGTGGTGGATTCTTGCGGCGGTGCTGGTGGGCGTGGAACTCACCAGCGGGACCTTTTATCTGCTGGTGTATGGCCTGGCCGCGGCGGCGGCAGGCCTGATCGCGTGGTTGGGTGCCGGCCTGTTCGTGCAGCTGCTGACCGCGGGCGCGATCGCCACGCTGGGCACGCTGGCGCTCCAGCGCTGGAAGCGCAGCACCGGCCATCCGGAATCCAGCGTGCAGGATCTGGACATCGGCCAGACCGTAGCGGTCGAGTCCTGGCAGGACGGCCGCGGCCAGGTCAAATACCGCGGCGCGCTGTGGGATGCCGAAGCCGAAGCGTCCGGCGTCGACAGCACGCGCCCGCTGGTGATCCGGGCCGTCAGGGGCAATACGCTGGTTCTGGGCAATTAGTGGTCTGCATTCGAAATAGGGGGACAAAATAAAACGGATGGATTTTTTCGCAGGGCAAGGCGCGAGGAGGCGACATAGCTCGGACTATGGCAACGACGAGCAACGCCGCCATGCGGAAAAAGACGCCGTTTCATGTTCCGGTATTTCGAAGGCAGACCACTAGGACCCGGACGGCGCACGACAATCAACAAAAGGGGGAAATAAAACATGGATATCGTCGCACTGGTTTTGCTTGTCGTCATTCTGATCGTCGTCGCCAAGGGCGTGCGCGTGGTGCCGCAGCAGAACGCCTGGGTGGTCGAGCGGCTCGGCAAGTTCCACGCGGTGCTCGCGCCGGGCCTCAACCTGGTCATTCCCTTCATCGATGCCGTCGCCTACAAGCATTCGCTGAAGGAAATCCCGCTCGACGTGCCGAGCCAGGTCTGCATCACGCGCGACAACACCCAGCTCGCGGTCGACGGCATCCTCTATTTCCAGGTCACCGATCCCAAGATGGCGTCCTACGGTTCGAGCGACTACATCTCGGCCGTCTCACAGCTGGCGCAGACCACGCTGCGTTCGCTGATCGGCCGCATGGAAATGGACCGCACCTTCGAGGAGCGCGACGACATCAACCGCGGCGTGGTGATGGCGCTGAACGAGGCCTCGACCAACTGGGGGGTCAAGGTGCTGCGCTACGAGATCAAGGACTTGACTCCGCCGAAGGACATCCTCCACGCGATGCAGCGGCAGATCACGGCCGAGCGCGAAAAGCGCGCGCTGATCGCATCCAGCGAAGGCCGCATGCAGGAGCAGATCAACATCGCGACCGGCGAGCGCAATGCGGCGATCCAGCAGTCGGAAGGCGAGATGCAGGCGGCGATCAACGTCGCCCAGGGCGAGGCCGAGGCGATCAAGGCCATCGCCGCCGCCAACGCCGAAGCCATCGCCCGCGTCGCGCGTGCGGTCGAATTGCCCGGCGGCATGCAGGCGGTGAACCTTAAAGTGGCGGAAAAATACGTCGAGGCCTTCGCCGGCATCGCCAAGACCGGCAACACCCTGATCGTGCCGTCCAACATGGCGGACATCAGCTCGCTGATTGCAGGCGCAATGACGGTGGTGAAGTCGCAGAACGCAGGGAACTAGGTTCGACAGACCTTAATGCACGACCTCAGTTAATGCACGACATCATGGCGATGCCGTAGCCAGATGGCCGTCATCACGCTGCTGATGAACAGGCCGAACACCCAGATGATGGTGTGGATGTGCCAGTCGGCGCGCACCATCAGGGCGTAGGCGCCGGTCAGCATCAGGATGCTGATGTTCTCGTTGAAATTCTGCTGGGCGATGGAGTGGCCGGCGCCCATCAGCAGGTGTCCGCGATGCTGCAGCAGGGCGTTCATCGGAACCACGAAATATCCCGCCAGCCCGCCCGCCAGCGTCAACAACAACAAAGCGGGCAGCAGGCTTTCCACCCAGATCAGCGCGATCGGAACAAAGCCCAGCAGGATGCCGGCGGGCAGCACGCTGATGGCCCGCTGCAGGCGAACGAATTTTCCGGCCAGGATCGAACCGATGGCGATGCCGAACGCGGTGGCCGCGGTGAGCTGGGTCGCCTGGTCGAGTCCGTATTTCAGGTTGAGCGCGGCCCAGGCGATGATCAGCAGGCGCAGGGTGGCGCCGACGCCCCAGAACAGGGTGGTGACGGCAAGCGAGACCTGGCCGAGCGGGTCGCGCCACAGGAGTTTGAAGCTGTGCCAGAAGTCGTGCAGGATGAACAGCGGCGACTTGCTGGCCAGTTTGTGGTCGATCGGCAGGCGCGGGATGAACAGGTTGGCAATGGCGGCGCCGAAGTACAGGCCGGTGATGGCGACAATGGCAAATTTCGGCGCGATGAGCCGGCTGTCCAGGCCGAAGCTGACCAGGATGCCTTCGGCCAACTGCGGGTTGATGAGCGCGCCGCCGATGATGGCGCCGAGCACGATGGCGGCCACCGTGGTGCCTTCCATCCAGCTATTGGCGACGACCAGTTTTTCGGGCGGCAGCAGTTCGGTGAGGATGCCGTATTTTGCCGGCGAATACATCGCGGCGCCGATGCCGACGATGGCGTAGGCCAAGAGCGGGTGCAGGCCGGCCAGCATGATCAGGCAACCCACGAATTTGACCGTATTGGCGATCAGCATGACGCGGCCCTTGGGCAGGGCGTCGGCAAACGGCCCCACCAGCGGGGCCAGCACGATGTAGGCAATGACGAAAACCGTCTGCAGCAGCGGCGAAAACCATTCCGGCGCCGAAAAGAACACCAGCAGGCCGATGGCCGCAAAAAGCAGGGCGTTGTCAGCCAGTGCGGACAGGAACTGCGCCAACAGGATGATGTAAAACGCGCGGTTCACGGGCTCGTCAGGTCAGGGACGGCGGGGCGACGTCTTGGGCTGGCGCCCAGGTGCCGGCGAAAGGCCAGCGAATACAAAGAGTTGGGGAGGGGACGGTTTCAACACGGGCGGGTTTGTGGTTGAATAAAAATCTTTTTTGACCCAGGGACGGGGATTTATGGCCGACCGCAGACTTCAAGTATTCTACACCGTCGCCAAGCAGCTCAGCTTCACCAAAGCCGCGGACATCCTGTATATGACCCAGCCCGCGGTGACCTTTCAGGTCAAGCAGCTGGAAGAACACTTCAACACCCGTTTGTTCGAGCGCAGCCACGGCAGGATTTCGCTGACGCCCGTGGGCGATCTGGTGCTGGGCTATGCCGAGCGCATTCTGGCGCTGACCGGCGAGATGGAAGCGCGCGTGGGCGAAATGACCGGACAGGTCACGGGCCCCTTGATGATCGGCGCGTCGACCACCATTGCCGAATACCAGCTGCCGCGCATCCTGGGCGAATTCAAGGAGCGCTTCCCGCAGGTGCAGGCACGCCTGACGGTCGCCAATTCGGAAACCGTGGCGGCCAAGGTGGCCGATCACTCGCTCGACGTCGGCCTGATCGAAGCGCCTTCGCACAATACCAACCTGACCACGCTGGCGTGCTGCGAGGATGAACTGGTGATGATTTGCGCGCCGACCCACCCACTGGCCTCGCGCTCGAGCGTGAACGCCAACGATATTGCCGTGCAGCCCTATGTATCGCGCGAGCACGGCTCGGGCACGCGCGAGGTGGTCGACGACTTCTTCAAGAACAACGGCGTCAATCCGGACGATCTGCATATCGAAATGGAGTTGGGTAGCCGCGAAGCCATCAAGGGTGCGGTCGAGGCCAACCTGGGCGTCGCCATCATGTCGGCGTCCACCGTCACCAAGGAAATCCAGCTCGGCACCCTGGTTGCGCTGCCGCTGAACCCCCGGCTTACGCGGGAACTGTCCATGGTCTACGCGCCGGAAAAATTCCGCAGCAAGCTGCTCGACGCCTTCATCAGCTTTGTCGAGAACAAGTTTCAGCAGTGCAATATCGACATCATTCCAATGAAACGCCCGGCCAAGGGGCGCAGCCGCTGATGCGCGACAGCAAGCGCCTGGTGTCCCTTTTCAGGAACTTGTCGGAAGCCCGGCAGCAGGCCTTGCTCGAATACGCCGAATTTCTGGCGGACAAGGAAAGCGCCGACACCGCCGCGGCGCCGCCGACCGAACCGCTGCCGATCCCGCGCCCCGAGCAGGAAAACGTGGTCAAGGCGATCCAGCGCCTGATGCAGACCTACCCGATGCTGGAGCGCAATCACATCTTCCACGAGGCGTCCGCGCAGATGACCCGCCACTTGGTGCACGGCGTGGCAGCCACCGAAGCCATCGACGAACTGGAACGGGTTTTTGCGCGCCAGTATCAGCAGCACCTCGACGCGCTGAATAAAGACCTGCAGTCGTCCTGCTAGGGCCTGTTAACGCTAATTTCACGTCTGCGACGAGGCCGATTCGGGATGCAGGCCGCGAAGCGAGACGCGCCGCAGTGTCGTTCACTGCAAGCGGCTCGCGACAAAGGGATGCGCCCGAAACGGCCCGTCCCTTCGGGTTGCTGCGAGAAAGCGC
The DNA here is from genome assembly GCA_018820765.1 of Gammaproteobacteria bacterium. GTDB lineage: Bacteria > Pseudomonadota > Gammaproteobacteria > Burkholderiales > Thiobacillaceae > Thiobacillus. The sequence continues at coordinate 71,627 of JAHJNN010000011.1, read as the reverse complement.
GTCTGCGGCGTTGCGCCGCTTGGCAAGGGAACGGCCCTTGCCTGCGCGCCGCGCCTTGCATCCATCGCTTTCTCGCGGCAACGTAGACACGAAATTAGCGTTAACAGACCCTAGTCCGGCAGCGCGCCTCCGCACTGCCAGCAACTCATGAAATTCCCGGGGTTCGCCTCGCCGCACTGCGGGCAGATCTTTTCATCGCGCAGCGGCGCGTTGCGCAGGCCGGCCAGGATCTCGCGCGCACGTGCCGCCTGCCTATCGTCGTCGACCCACACCTCGGGCTGCGCCTGCATGAACGGCACTTCGCCCAGTGCGCCGGCGGCGTTGGCGTTGAGGATGTGCGTAACGATGCCCAGGCTGGACAGCGCATCGGCAGCCAGTTGGGCGTCGAGCAGGGTGGGGGCGATGTGGACCCGCTTCATCGACGGGCGAAGCGGCTTACGCCTTGCGGACGCGAATGATCAGATCGATGCCTTCGGTCACCATGCCGGCCGGCAGCGGCGGCAGGCCGGAAATCTGCACGTGCTCGGCGTCGATGTCGGACAGTTTGCCGCTGTCGACTTCGTAGAGGTGATGGTGGGGGCTGGTGTTGGGGTCGAAGAACACCTTGCTGGGATCGACGATGACCTCGCGCACCAGGCCTTTTTCCAGAAACAGCTTGAGCGTGTTGTAGACCGTGGCCTTGGAGGTTTCGGAGTGGCGCGTGTTGACGATCGCCATCACCTGGTCGGCCGACAGGTGCTCCTGGCGCGAAAACAGCGCGTGCGCGATCTCGATCCTCTGGTGGGTCGGATTGATGTCGTGGCTGCGCAAGAGGCCGGCCATGTTGTCGCGCGTGTAGTGCATGCGCGTCATGATAAACGCCAATCTGGACTTTGTCTAATATCCAGAATGGGTATGACTGTTATCTGGAAAAGCCCTGCCGGACGCGGCAAAGCGCCAAAAAACGGTACAATTGCAACCACCATTCGCCCCCTATTTTGAAGCAGGAATTCCGTGGTCACCCTCACCCGCCTCGATAGCGCGCAGCCTGATTTTCAGGCCCGCCTTGCTCGCCTGTTGCAATTCGACGACGCCGCCGATGCGGCGATCGAACAGACGGTGGCCGCCATCCTGCACGACGTGAAAACACGCGGTGACGCGGCGGTGCTCGAATACACCGCGCGCTTCGATCGCCTGCCGGCCGCCACGCTTGCCAGCCTGGAACTCAATGCGGATCAACTCAAGGCCGCGCTCGACCAATTGCCGGCCGACACCCGCCAGGCGCTGGAAGCCGCCGCGGATCGCGTGCGCCGCTATCACGAGAAGCAGGTCCAGGAATCCTGGACCTACACGGAAGACGACGGCACCGTGCTGGGGCAGAAGATCACCCCGCTCGACCGCGTCGGTCTCTACGTGCCGGGCGGCAAGGCCGCCTATCCGTCGTCGGTGCTGATGAACGCGATTCCGGCCAAGGTGGCCGGCGTCGGCGAACTCATCATGGTGGTGCCCACTCCGGGCGGCGAGCACAATCAGCTGGTGCTCGCCGCTGCCGCGATCGCCGGCGTCGACCGCGTGTTCACCATCGGCGGCGCGCAGGCGGTGGCGGCGCTGGCCTACGGCACGCAAACCGTGCCGCAGGTCGACAAGATCGTCGGCCCCGGCAACGCCTATGTGGCGGCGGCCAAGCGCCGCGTGTTCGGCACCGTCGGCATCGACATGATCGCCGGTCCCTCCGAAATCCTGGTGATTGCCGACGGCAACACGCCTGCCGAATGGGTGGCGATGGACCTGTTCTCGCAGGCCGAGCATGACGAAATGGCGCAGTCCATCCTGCTGTCGCCCGACGCGGCCTATCTCGACGCGGTGGCGGCGGCGATCGACAAGCTGATTGCCGACATGCCGCGCAGCGAAGTCATCCGCACTTCGCTGACCCACCGCGGCGCGCTGATCAAGACGCGCGACCTCGACGATGCCGTGGCGATCTCGAACACCATCGCGCCGGAACACCTGGAACTGTCGGTGGCCGACCCCGATGCGCTGCTGCCGAAGCTGCGCCATGCCGGCGCGATCTTCATGGGCAAGAACACCTGCGAGGCGCTGGGCGATTACTGCGCCGGGCCGAACCACGTGCTGCCGACCTCGCGCACCGCGCGCTTCTCGTCACCCCTGGGCGTGTACGACTTCCAGAAGCGCAGCAGCCTGATCCACGTGTCGCAGGCCGGCGCGCAGACGCTGGGCAAAATCGCTGCCACGCTCGCCTACGGCGAAGGCCTGCAGGCGCACGCGCGTTCGGCCGAATATCGCCTGGTCCACAAATGAGCTGACTATTCCCATGAGTCGCTATTGGAGCGCCGTGGTGCACGGCCTGACGCCCTATGTGCCGGGCGAGCAACCGAAGCTGGCCAATCTGGTCAAGCTCAACACCAACGAGAATCCCTATGGGCCCAGCCCCAAGGTGCTGGACGCCGTGCGCGCGGAAGCGGCCGACTCGCTGCGCCTGTATCCCGACCCCAATTCCGACCGCCTGCGCGCCGCCATCGCTGCCTATCACGGCGTGACGCCCGATCAGGTGTTCGTCGGCAACGGTTCCGACGAGGTGCTGGGGCATGCGTTTTTGGCGCTCTTGAAGCACGAGCGGCCGATTCTGTTCCCCGACGTCACCTACAGCTTCTATCCGGTGTATTGCGGGCTGTACGAGATCGCCTACCGGCAGATTCCGCTGACGGAATCGTTCGAGATCCGGGTCGGCGATTACCTCACGCCCAATGGCGGGGTGATTTTCCCCAACCCCAATGCGCCGACCGGACGCTTGCTGGCGCTGGGCGAGATCGAGCGCTTGCTGGCAGGCAATCCGGACTCGGTGGTGGTGATCGACGAAGCCTATATCGACTTCGGCGGCGAATCGGCGGTGGGGCTGGTGGCGCGCTACCCGCAACTGCTGGTGACCCGCACCCTGTCGAAGTCGCATGCGCTGGCAGGCTTGCGCGTCGGCTACGCCATTGGCCAGGCGCACCTGATCGAGGCGCTCAACCGGGTGAAGGACAGTTTCAATTCCTATCCGCTCGACCGCTTCGCCCAGGCCGGCGCCCTGGCGTCGATGGAAGACCGCGCCTGGTTCGAATCCATTTGCGCGAAGGTGGTGGCGAGCCGCACCCGGCTGGTGGCTGATATGGAGCAACTCGGCTTCGAGGTGCTGCCTTCAGCAGCCAATTTCATCTTCGCCCGCCATCCGGCGCACGACGGTGCAGAACTGGCTGCCGCCCTGCGCGAACGCGGCATCATCGTGCGCCATTTCAGGAATCCCGCCCGCATCGCGCCGTTCCTGCGCATCACCATCGGCAGCGATGCGCAATGCGCCGCACTGCTTGCTGCATTGAAAGCAGTCGTGAACTGCTAGAATCTCTTTACAGCCTTATTTCCCGACGCCATGCGCACCGCCCAAGTCACCCGCAACACCCTCGAGACCCGGATCACGGTCAGTCTCAACCTTGACGGCACCGGCATTTCCAAGCTTGCCACCGGCGTGCCCTTTCTCGACCACATGCTCGACCAGGTCGCGCGCCACGGCCTGATCGATCTCGACATCGAGGCGAAGGGCGATCTGCACATCGATGCCCACCACACGGTGGAAGATACCGGGATCACCCTGGGCCAGGCTTTCGCGCAGGCGCTCGGTGACAAGAAGGGCATCCGCCGCTACGGCCACGCCTACGTGCCGCTCGACGAGGCCTTGTCGCGCGTGGTGATCGACCTGTCCGGACGCCCCGGGCTGGAGTACCACGTCGACTACACGCGTGCGCGCATCGGCGAATTCGACGTCGACCTGTTCCTCGAATTCTTCCGTGGTTTTATCAACCACGCCGGCGTCACGCTGCACATCGACAACCTGCGCGGCATCAATGCGCACCATCAGGCCGAGACGATCTTCAAGGCGTTCGGCCGCGCGTTGCGCATGGCGGTGGAAGCCGATGCGCGCATGGGCGATGCGCTGCCGTCGACCAAAGGTGCGCTGTGAGCCCATCGCAGCTCAAGGGAGCTGCGCTGTGAAGGCGGACATCGCCGTCATCGACTACGGCATGGGCAACCTGCGCTCGGTGTCCAAGGCCATCGAGCATGTCGCCCCTGCGGCCAGCGTGGTGGTGACCTCCGACCCCGGCGTCATCGCCGAGGCCGGGCGCGTGGTGTTTCCGGGGCAGGGCGCGGCACCCGACTGCATGCGCGAAATCGACGCGCGCGGCCTGCGCCAGGTGATCATCGATGCCGCCCATAGCAAGCCTTTTCTGGGCATCTGCATGGGCATGCAGGTGCTGTTCGAACACAGCGAGGAGGGCGACACCGCCTGCCTCGGCATCCTGCCCGGCACGGTGCAGCGGTTTCCGCACGAGGCGATGGTCGACGCTACCGGCGACAAGCTCAAGGTGCCGCACATGGGCTGGAACAACGTCCATCAGGCGATGCCGCACCCTCTGTGGGTGGGGATCGAGGAAGGCGCGCGTTTCTACTTCGTGCACAGCTATTTCGTGCAGCCGACTTCGCCCGAGGTGATTGCCGGCTTCTCGCATTACCCTTTTCCGTTCACCTGCGCGGTGGCGACGGGGAATATCTTTGCAGTCCAGTTTCATCCGGAAAAGAGCCAGAACGACGGTTTGACGCTGCTGGGCAATTTTGTAACCTGGAATCCGGGTGCTTCCGAGACCGCCTGTGATATGTCCGGCGCAGCCTGCGCCTAATTTGACTCCGTACGACCTTGCTGATCAGACATGTTAATTATTCCTGCGATCGACCTTAAAGACGGCCACTGCGTGCGCCTGGAACAAGGCGAAATGGACCGTGCCACCGTTTTTTCCGAGGACCCGGCCGCGACCGCCCGTCACTGGAAGGACCTCGGCGCGCGCCGCCTGCATCTGGTCGACCTCAACGGCGCTTTTGCCGGCAAGCCGGTCAACGACGCCGCGATCCGATCGATCGTCGACGCCGTGGGCGACGAAATGCCGGTGCAGCTCGGCGGCGGCATCCGCGACCTCGCCACCATCGAGCGCTATCTCGACGACGGCGTGCGCTACGTCATCATCGGCACCGCCGCGGTGAAGAACCCCGGCTTCCTGCATGAAGCCTGCGACGCCTTTCCCGGCCACGTGATGGTCGGGCTCGACGCCAAGGACGGCAAGATCGCCGTCGAGGGCTGGTCCAAGATCACCGGCCACGACGTCATCGACCTGGCCAAGCGCTTCGAGGGCTACGGCGTCGAGGCCGTCATCTACACCGACATTGGACGCGACGGCATGCTGACAGGCGTCAACATCGAAGCCACCCAGCGCCTGGCGCAGGCCTTGTCGATTCCCGTCATCGCCAGCGGCGGCGTGACCAATCTCGACGACGTCCGGGCGCTCTCCACCGTCGCCAAGGACGGCATCATCGGCGCCATCACCGGCCGCGCCATCTACCAGGGCACGCTGGATTTTGCCGAGGCGCAAAAGCTCGCTGACGAACTGGCGGGCGGCGTGTTCGGCGTTTGATTTGAAATAGAGTAGCCATGCTCGCAAAACGCATCATTCCCTGTCTCGACGTCACCAATGGCCGGGTGGTCAAGGGCGTCAATTTCGTCGAGCTGAAAGACGCCGGCGACCCGGTCGAAATCGCGCGCCGCTACAACGAGGCGGGCGCGGACGAGCTGACCTTTCTCGACATCACGGCGTCCTCCGACAACCGCGACCTGATCCTGCACATCATCGAGGCCGTCGCTTCCGAAGTGTTCATTCCCCTGACCGTCGGTGGCGGCGTGCGCGAAGTGGGCGACGTGCAGCGTTTGCTCAATGCCGGCGCCGACAAGGTCAGCATCAACACCTCGGCGGTGGTCAATCCGCAGCTGGTCAAGGACGCATCCGACCGTTACGGCAGCCAGTGCATCGTCGTTGCCATCGATTCCAAGCGGGTGGGTGACCACTGGGAAGTCTTCACCCACGGTGGACGCAAGGCTACCGGGCTCGACGCCATCGAGTGGGCGAAGAAGATGGAAAGCCTGGGCGCGGGCGAGCTGCTGCTCACCTCGATGGACCGCGACGGCACCAAGAGCGGCTTCGACCTGGAACTGACGCGCGCGATTTCCGACGCGGTCGACATCCCCATCATCGCCAGCGGCGGCGTCGGCAACCTGCAGCACCTGGTCGACGGCGTGCGCGAGGGCCACGCCGACGCGGTGCTGGCGGCGAGCATTTTCCACTTCGGCGAGTACGGCATCGACGAGGCGAAAAAATACATGAAGCAGCACGGCATCGAGGTACGCCTGTGAGCGACTGGCTCGACGCCGTCAAATGGGACGCGCAGGGTCTGGTGCCGGCGATCGCCCAGGACGCCGCCAGCGGCGAGATCCTGATGGTGGCGTGGATGAACCGCGAGGCGCTGGAGGAAACCGCCCGCACCGGGCGCGGCGTGTACTTCTCGCGCTCGCGCAACAGACTGTGGCGAAAAGGCGAGGAATCCGGCCACGTGCAGAACGTCGGCGAAATCCGGCTCGATTGCGACAACGACGTAGTGCTGCTGAAAATTGAACAGGTGGGCGGCATCGCCTGTCATACAGGTCGGCGCTCCTGCTTTTTCCAGAAGCTCGCCATGGATAATCAAGGCGGCGGCCACTGGGTGACCACCGCCCCGGTGCTGAAGAACCCCGACGAGATCTACCGCACATGAGCGACATCCTCGACCGCCTCGCCGAAACGCTGGAAGCGCGCAAACGGGCGTCGCCCGACGGCTCCTACGTTGCCAAACTGTATGCCAAGGGCACCGACGCCATCCTGAAAAAGATCGGCGAGGAGGCCACCGAGACGGTGATGGCGGCGAAGGACGACCAGCCCGAAAAGATCATCTACGAAGTCGCCGATTTGTGGTTTCATACCCTGGTGCTGCTGGCGCACAAGGGGCTCAAGCCGGCGGATGTGCTGAACGAGCTGGCGCGCCGCGAAGGCTTGTCTGGGCTGGCTGAGAAGGCGAATCGACATGAGTGACTGCATCTTCTGCAAAATCGTTGCCGGGCAGATTCCGAGCAGCAAGGTGTACGAAGACGAGGACGTGCTGGCGTTTCACGATATACACCCGTTCGCGCGGGTGCATTTCATGATCATCCCGAAAGTGCATGTCGCGTCTCTGGCCGACTGCACGCCCGAGCATGAAAGGCTGCTCGGCAAGATGCTGCTGCTGGCGCCGCGTCTGGCGAAGGAGCAGGGCCTGGACACCGGCTTCAAGACGCTGATCAACACCGGGCGTGGCGGCGGCCAGGAGGTGTTCCACATCCACGTTCACGTATTTGGCGGGGGCGATCCCGTCAAGCGCAGTTAATTTAAAGGAGAGTTGGCATGGGTAGCTTTAGCATCTGGCATTGGCTGATCGTTCTGGTCGTCGTGCTCCTGATTTTCGGCACCAAGAAGCTGCGCAACATTGGCAGCGACCTCGGCGGCGCGGTCAAGGGTTTCAAGGAAGGCATGAAGGAAGACGCACCGAAGATCGGCGACAAAGCCGAACAGGGCGGCCATACCATCGACGCCGAAGTCAAGGACAAGCAGAATTCCTGAAAGGCAGGATTCAGGGATCGGGATTCAGGATTCAGGGAATGAGCGGCTACCCGCCGCATCCCTGACCCCTGACCCCTGACCCCTGACCCCTGACCCCTGACCCCTGACATGTTCGACATCGGCTTTACCGAACTCCTCGTCATCGGCGTGGTGGCACTGATCGTCATCGGCCCCGAGCGTCTGCCCAAGGTCGCGCGCACGGCCGGGCTTCTGTACGGCCGCATGCAGCGCTATGTGTCGTCCGTAAAATCGGATATCAGCAACGAAATCCATCTGGATGAAATGCGCCGGGTCGGACAGAGTTTCAAGGAGTCGGTCGAATCGGTGGCGTCCGATGTTCAGCAGCAGGCGACGGTGGTCGACGACTACCTGCGCGACGAAGCGAGCAACGTCGAGAAGGTGGTGGCGGCGATGGCGGCAACCGAAGGCGAGCGCCCCGTCACGGAGCCGGCGATGAAGCCGACCGAGACACCGCACACGCAGCAGCAGAGCCTGCCGCTCGACGAGCCGGACCAGAATGCGGTGCCCCCCGCGCCGTCTGCAGTGGTGGAAACGGCACACGGCGAATCCGCCGGGAAAACCCCATGAACAACGCAGAAGACACCTTTATCTCGCATCTCATCGAAATGCGGGATCGTCTGCTGCGTGCGGTGATCGCGGTCGTGATCATTTTCATCTGCCTGTTCCCGTGGGCGCAGGATCTCTATGCGCTGCTGGCCAAGCCCATGCTGGCGTCCCTGCCGCAAGGCGGGCAGATGATCGCCACCGAGGTCACCACGCCGTTCTTCGTGCCGATCAAGGTCACCATGATGGCCGCCTTTCTGCTGGCCATGCCCTGGGTGTTTTATCAGGCGTGGGCGTTCGTCGCACCGGGTCTGTATCAGCACGAAAAGCGCCTCGGCGTGCCGCTGGTGATCGCCAGCGTGATTCTGTTCTTGCTGGGCATGGCGTTCGCCTATTTCCTGGTGTTTCCGGTGGTGTTCGGCTTCATCGTCGGGGTGGCGCCGGAAGGCGTGGCGGTGATGACCGACATCGGCAAGTACCTCGACTTCGTGATGACCCTGTTCATGGCCTTCGGCATTACCTTCGAGGTCCCGGTCGCGGTGGTGCTGCTGGTCAAGATGGGCATGGTGTCGATTGCCAAGCTGCGCGAGATACGCCCCTACGTCATTGTCGGGGCGTTCGTCGTCGGCGCGATCTTTACCCCGCCCGATGTGATTTCGCAGTTCATGCTCGCCGTTCCGATGTGGCTGCTGTACGAACTGGGCATTCTCGTCGCAGCGATGATCACCAAACCCAAGCCCGAGCTTGAGCCGGTTTACAAGCCCATGTCGGAAGCGGACATGGATGCCGAACTGGACCGCATCGAGGCCGCCGAGGCCGACCCCGAACCACGCGAACCTAAGTAACGCACCGCAATAGTGCGCTATGCACTCATATGGTGCCATCAAGCCGATACGAAAAACGGGTTATCTATTTAAATCATCTACTTAAACAGAAGGAACACTGTTTGCTTTAATCAGCCCGCATTCAATTTGTGGGGACTGAGGCATGGAAGCGTTGAAATCAGGCAGCGATGTGCTGTTCGTGTTGCTGGGCGGCATCATGGTGCTGGCCATGCACGCAGGCTTTGCCTTTCTCGAACTCGGCACCGTGCGCAAGAAGAACCAGGTCAACGCCCTGGTCAAGATCCTCACCGATTTTTCGGTTTCCACCATCGCCTATTTCTTCATCGGCTACAGCGTCGCCTACGGCGTCAGTTTCTTTTCCAGCGCTGAGGTGTTGTCGGCCAAAAATGGCTACGACCTGGTCAAGTTCTTTTTCCTGCTGACCTTTGCCGCGGCGATTCCGGCCATCGTGTCGGGCGGCATCGCCGAACGCGCCCGCTTCAATCCGCAACTGGCAGCCACGTTTGCGCTGGTGGGCTTGGTGTATCCATTTTACGAAGGCATCGTCTGGAACGGCAATTACGGCGTCCAGGACTGGCTGGCGGCAGCGACGGGCGCGAAATTCCATGACTTTGCCGGCTCGGTGGTGGTCCATGCCGTGGGCGGCTGGATCGCGCTGCCCGCGGTGCTGCTGCTGGGTGCGCGTCGTGGGCGCTACACCAAGGACGGCCTGGTCTCGGCGCATCCGCCGTCGAATATCCCGTTTCTGGCGCTCGGCGCATGGATTCTGACGGTGGGCTGGTTCGGCTTCAATGTGATGTCGGCGCAGCTGATCGAGGCGGTGTCGGGCCTGGTGGCGGTGAATTCGCTGATGGCGATGGTGGGCGGCACCCTGGCCGCGCTGCTGATCGGCCGCAACGACCCCGGCTTCATCCACAACGGCCCGCTGGCCGGACTGGTGGCGGTGTGCGCGGGTTCGGACCTGATGCATCCGCTCGGTGCGCTCGCCACCGGCGTGGTGGCCGGCGCGCTGTTCGTGTGGATGTTCATGGTCACGCAGAACAAGTGGAAGATCGACGACGTGCTCGGGGTGTGGCCGTTGCATGGCCTGTGCGGCGCATGGGGCGGAATCGCTGCGGGGATCTTCGGCGCCAAGGCGCTGGGCGGCATCGGGGGCGTGAGCCTGGCGGCGCAATTGATCGGCACGCTGGGCGGCGTGGCCGTCGCCGTGCTTGGCAGTCTGCTGGTCTATGGCCTGCTCAAGCAGGCGGTGGGCCTGCGGCTGGACGCCGAAGCTGAATTCAACGGCGCCGATCTCAGCATCCACAAGGTGTCGGCCACCGCCGAGCGCGAGACCAACTGGTAGGCCTGAAGGCTTTACTGATTTTTCCGCAGTTGCCGTAGATGTCGGCGGCGCTCGACGTTCAGCTGTTCGAGTTGCCGGTCCACCTGCACCACGTCGGGATGCCGGTGGGTGTATTGCAGCAGCAGTTCGGTGCGCCTGATGCGCAATTCAACCTGTTTCTTGTCGAGTCCGGCGAGGTAGGCGTCCGACGCGACGGCCGGTTCGGGCGCGGAGGAGGCGGTCTCGCCCGCCTTGGCGGGAGGCCGGCTGTCCGCTGAGCCCTCCACAGGCGGTGCCGAGGCGACGTCCTGCGTCGTCGGGGTGCCGGAAACCGCGGGAGCAGGCGGCGGGGCCAGGAAATGCTCGATGACGATGATGCTGACCCCGATCAGCAGAAATACGCCGAGCGGCGTGCCGAATGCCAGAACGGGCAGCAGGCGGGGAACGCGATTGGCAGGCGGCGGCGCAGGCACGTGCGGGGCCGCCGGGGCCAGTGCGTGGAGGGCGTCGACGAGGGCGCGCGCGTCCGGCCGGGCCAGCGGGTTCTTGTCCAGCATGCGCATCAGCACGTCGGCCAGTCCGGCGGGCAACCGGGGGCGCAGGGACGATGCCGCCACCGGCGCCTCGTTGATCACCCGATACAGGATTGCCGGCAGGTTGTCGCCATCGAAGGCGTATCGCCCGGTGAGCATTTCGTACAGCACGGCACCCAGCGAAAAAATGTCGGAACGCCCGTCGATTTCGCGTCCCATCGCTTGCTCCGGCGACATATAACGCGGCGAACCGAGCATCTGCCCGGTCTGGGTGTGGTCGCTGTTGACCAGGTGCGCGATGCCGAAATCGGTCAGCTTGATGCGGCCGCGCTGTCCGGTGACGACGACGTTGGAAGGCTTGATGTCGCGGTGGATGACGCCATGCTCGTGCGCAAACGCCAGCGCCTCGGCCATCTGCGTGACGGTATCGAGCGTCAGGTCGAGCGGCATCGGGCGTCTGTGCATGAGGTCGCGCAGCGTCGCGCCGGGCAGATATTCCATGGCGATGTAGGCGAGCCCGTCGGCTTCGCCCACGTCGTAGATGGTCACAATGTTGGGGTGCGACAGGCGGCCGGCGCTCTGCGCCTCGCGCAGGAAACGCGCTTCGGCGTCGGCGCCCTCCTGCTGCAGGTGCGCGATGGACACGGTCTTGATGGCCACCGTGCGTTCGATCAGGGGGTCGCGCGCCTGGTAAACCGTCCCCATTGCGCCCTGGCCGATTTCATCGAGGATTTCGTAGCGGCCGATTTTCATCGGCGTCCGAATGTCACGGTTGGCATTCAATAATCTGGCCTTGCACCGTGCGGCTGTCCTCGCCCATCAGATAAAGATAGCAAGGCATCAGGTCGTCGACGCCGGCAACCGTCTCGGGGTCGAGCCCGGGATGGGTGCGCGAGCGCAGGGTGGTCGCCACCTGCCCGGGAATCAGCGTGTTGATGCGCAGCGCGTCCTGGGTACCGAGTTCGTCGGCCCAGATGCGGGTGAGCGTTTCCAGCCCCGACTTCGCCACCGCATAGCCGCCCCAGTAGGCCCCGGGGTGGTGGCCGTGGGTCTCGCCGGTGAAGATCACCGAGGCGTCCGGCGCCTGTTTCAACAGCGGCAGGCAGGCGCGGGTGAGGGCAAACGGCGCGATCAGGTTGACCCGCATCAGGGCTTGCCATTGCTCCAGGGTCTGCAATTCGAGCGGAGTCAGACTGTAGAACTGGTGCGCGCTGTGCAGCACGCCGTCGAGCCGTTTCAGGTGATGCGCGAGGGTGCCGGCCAGGGTTTCCAGGCTGCGGTCGTCGGCGGCGCCGAGGTCGTACGGAAACATCGCCGGTTCGGGACCGCCGGCGGCAACGATTTCGTCGTACACCGCTTCGAGTCGGGCTTCGTCACGCGCGAGCAGGGCGACGGTGGCGCCATGGCGTGCAAACGCCAGGCTGGCGGCGCGGCCGAGGCCCGAGCTGGCACCGGTGACGAGGATGACGCGGCCTGCGAGCAGGTCAGGGCGGGGGAGGTAATTTTTCATGGCTGTTCGAGTAAGGCGCCTGCAGATTGTACCCCGCTCCGGGTGGCGCTTTCGAGGGTGGCGGGGTAAGGCCCGGCGGTGTAATCGCCTGCCAGGAAAATGCGCGGGTGCGCGGTGCGGACGGCGGGTCGCGCCATGCCGGGAACGCAGGCGTAGGTCGCCTGTTTTTCGACGATGCTTTTGCACCAGCGCGGCGGGCCGGCGCGGACAATGCGCTGCAACTGGGCTGCGGCCTGATCCATCCAGTCCGTAGGCAACTCGGCGGCGGCGCTCGCGACAAACGCCAGCAAGCCCGGCTGGCCGTGGCTCTGACCGCGGTCGAACACGAACTGGGCCGGGCCGTCCGCCAGGGCGTAGAACGGTTTGGGCAGTCGAAAATCCGGGTCGTACTGGAAATAGGCGGTGGCGATCGGCTGATAGGCGTAAGCCGCGACCCTCCGCGCAACGGGTTCGAGTGCCGGCACCTGCGCCGCCAGGGCGGGCAGGTGCTGCGGCGCGACGGCAAGGATGACGTGGCTGTAGACCGCCGTTTCGTCGCGTGTGCCCAGCGTGACGGCATCTGCCGCGGCATCGAGTGAGGTCACCCGGCTGGCCAGGCGCACGTTGCCGCCAAGTTCAAACAGGCGTGCGGCAGCGGGCGCGGGAAACAGCGCCGTCAGGTCGCGGCGCGGCAGCAGCAGGTCGCTATGGTGGGTGCGTCCGCCGAAGGCGGCGCGGATCACGTCACGGAAGACGCGGGCGCTGGCGATTTCAGGCGGCGTGTTGAGGGCGGACACGCACAGCGGATGCCACAGCAGCGTGCGCAATTTTTCCGGCTGGCTGCGGGTGAGCTGGCTGACGCTCAGTTGATCCGGCGTGTCTGCATGGCTGAGCAAGGCATGCGCCCAGCGGGCGGCGGCCAGCTTCTCACCCCAGCCGAGCCCGCGCGCGCCGAGCAGCCCCGCCAGCAAGTGCAGCGGCGCCGGCAGGCGCGGACAGGCGAGACTGAAATCCGGCGGCTGGTTGAGGCTGAGCGGCAGGCGCCACAGGCCATTGGGCGATGCGGCGGGACGCAGGCGTTCGATCAGCTGCAGCGTCTGTCCATAGGCGCCGAGCAGAATGTGCTGGCCGTTGTCGAGCGGCTGGCCTTCGAGTTCGACCGCCCGTGCGCGTCCGCCCAAGGTGCGGCTGGCCTCGTACAGGGTGACGGCGACCCCAGCTTCGGCCAGGGTTAGCGCGGCGGCGCAGCCGGCCCAGCCGCCGCCGACGACGGCCACATTCGGCTTCATGGAAACAGCCAGGTCCTGCCCGCGAGCCACAGCTTGCGCAGCGGCGTCAGCGCCACGCGCGCGCGCAACACGGGAAAATCGCCGTGCCGGATCTCGTTCAGCAGGGTGCGGTAAATCGCCGCCATCACCAGTCCCGGGCGCTGCGCACGGCGCGCACGGGCGGGCAGGGCGGCCAGCGCGCTGTCGTAATGCGCGCTGGCGCGTTCGAACTGGAACTGCATCAGCGCCTGGAATCCGGGCGTGTCCCGACTATTCAGGATGTCGGCCTCGGCGACACCGAAGCGCGCCAGCTCGTCCTGCGGCAGATAGATGCGTCCGCGCCGCGCATCCTCGCCGACGTCGCGGATGATGTTGGTGAGCTGGAAGGCGAGACCCAGTTCGTGCGCGTAGCGGCGGATGTCGCGGTCGTCCTCGCCGCGCGGCCCGCCGAAAATCGCGGCCGCGATTTCGCCCACCACACCCGCCACGCGGTAGCAGTAGAGGTTGAGCGACTTGAAATCGGGGTAGCGCAGCGTGTCGAGATCCATCGCCATGCCGTCGACGATTTCCAGCAACAGGGCGGCAGGCGCGTTGCGGCCTTGCGGGGTGTCGAACAGCGCGCGCGTCGTCGGGTGCTCCGGTACGCCGGCGGCAAACCGCGCGATTTCTCCGCGCCACCAGTCGAGCTTGGTTTCGGCAATCTGGCGCTCGTGGCATTCGTCGACCACGTCGTCGAGTTCGCGACACAGCGCGTAGAACGCGGTGATCGCGCGCCGTGTGTCGGGCGGCAGGAAAACGAAGCTGTAGTAGAAACTGGAGCCGCTGGCGGCGGCACGTTCCTGGCAGTACTGATGAGCATCCATGATCAGAAAAGTCCGCGTCCGAGCATGACGATCCAGTCTTTTTTGGTCAGCACCGGACGGCTGTGGAACACGCAGTCGGGGTCGGCGTGCAGCTTGCGCAGGATGGTTTCGCCGCCGAGGATGGTGACGCGCAGCTCGAGGCCGATGCGCCCCTTGAGCGCCCGGCCGAGCGGCGCGCCGGCCTGCAATAATTTCCGCGCACGTTCGATCTGCTTGTGCATCATCATGTGCCACAGGCCGCGCGTGTCGCCTTGGGCGATCTGCGTTTCGCTGACGTGGTGGGCCGCCAGTTCGTCCTGCGGCAGATAGATGCGGTCCTTCTGGTAATCGACAGCGATGTCCTGCAGGAAGTTGATCAGCTGCAGGCTGCTGCAGATGGCATCGGAATAGGCCAGATGGCGCGGGTCGCGATCGCCGTACAGATGCAGCATCAGGCGACCCACCGGATTGGCCGAGCGGCGGCAATAATCCATGACTTCGCCGAAGCTGGCGTAGCGCTTCTTTTCAACGTCCTGCGCAAACGCCGACAGCAGGTCGCGAAACGGGGCGAGCGGGATGGCGCGCGCGCGGATGGCCGCGGTCAGCGGGCCGAAAACGGGATCGGTCGGCGTCTCGCCGCGTTCGATGCGATCCAGTTCGGCATGATAGGCCGCCAGTTGGGCCAGCCGCGCTTCCGGCGGGGCATCGCCTTCATCGGCGATATCGTCCGCCGAGCGGGCAAACCGATAGATGGCTTCCACTGGTCGGCGCAGCCGTTTCGGCAGCAACCAGGACGCAACAGGAAAGTTTTCGTAGTGATCGACCGGCACCGGCAACAAAAAAGCGGAATGGGAATAAAGACTTAGGCAGTATGCCAGCTTGGCTTGGGTGACAGCATCGCATTGATTATATTACACTTATCGGTCGATAGTTTTGCGGCCCAGCCGCGAGAGTGGCGGAATTGGTAGACGCACTGGATTTAGGTTCCAGCGCCGCAAGGCGTGGGGGTTCGAGTCCCCCCTTTCGCACCATCGGTATTAGGTTTTACTCCCATCCTCAATTCAGCCAGGAAGTATTTTGATGCAAGCAAATCTTGAAGTTCTCGAAGGACTGGTCCGTCGCCTGGACATCAGCGTGCCCATGGACCAACTGGAAGCCGAAGTGCAGAGCCGTCTCAAGCGCCTGGCACGCAACGTCAAGATGGATGGTTTCCGTCCTGGCAAGGCGCCCTTGAG
Source organism: Gammaproteobacteria bacterium (assembly GCA_018820765.1). GTDB lineage: Bacteria > Pseudomonadota > Gammaproteobacteria > Burkholderiales > Thiobacillaceae > Thiobacillus. Next base: position 55,983 of record JAHJNN010000011.1, on the reverse strand, counting down.
CGCGGTGGCGCGCCAGCATGCCCCCGGCGTGCGCCAGGACGTGCTGGGTGAAACCTTGCAGAACCGCTTCAGTGAGGCGGTGCAGGCCCATCAGCTGAAGATTGCGGGCTATCCGCGCTTCGAGCCGAAAGCGGGGCAGGCCGGCACGACGGAAATGACCTTCAGTGCCAGCTTTGAGGTCTATCCTGAAGTGAAGATCGACGATCTGAGCACGAGCAAGATCAGCCGGGCGGTCGTGGATCTGGGCGATGCTGAAGTAATGAAAACCCTGGAAGTGCTGCAGAAGCAGCGCCGCACCTTCGCGTCCGCCGACCGGGCGGCGGTGGAAGGCGATCTGGTCAGGTTCGATTACCAGGGCACGGTCGATGGCGTGGCATTCGAAGGCGGCAAGGGCGAGGACTTCGCCGCGGTGATCGGCGAAGGCCGCTTGCTGAAGGACTTCGAGCAGAACCTGATCGGCGTCAAGGCTGGCGACAGCAAGGGCTTCGATCTGACTTTCCCGGCGGAGTATGGCGCCAAGGAACTGGCCGGCAAGGCCGCGCATTTCGAGGTGCAGGTCAAGGACGTGCAGGCGCCGGTGCTGCCGGCGGTGGACGCGGAATTCGCCAAGGCGCTGGGCGTCGAAAACGGCGATGTGGAGAAGCTGAAGTCCGAGGTGAAAGCCAATCTGGAACTCGAGGTCAAACGCCGGGTGCAGGCGAAACTGAAGGAGCGGGCGATGGACCTGTTGATCCAGAAAAGCACGCTGGATCTGCCGCAGAGCCTGGTGGCGATGGAAACCGAGCGCTTGATGAAAATGACCGAAGCGGATATGCAGTCGCGAGGGGTTCAGACCATGAAGCTTTCGGCCGATATGTTTACTGGACAGGCCGAGCGTCGCGTCCGCCTGGGCCTGATCCTGGCCGAGATCGTGCAGGCGAACCAACTCACCGCGCGGCCCGAGCAGATTCGTGCCCTGATTGCCGAACAGGCGCAGAGCTACGAGGACCCCGAACAGGTGGTGCAGTGGTACTACCAGAGCCCGGAACGGCTGCACGAGATCGAGTCCCTGGCGCTGGAAGAGAATGTGGTAGGATGGGTTGCAGGTCAGTCCCAAGTGGAAGACGTGACAACCTCCTTTGAAGAACTGATGGGACGTGCCTGATGAGCATTGATTTCGAACGCGGTATTTCCAATTCGCAGCCCTTCGAGCCGCAGGGTCTGGGGCTGGTCCCCATGGTCGTCGAACAGAGCGGCCGTGGCGAACGCGCCTACGACATCTACTCGCGCCTACTCAAGGAACGGGTCATCTTCCTGGTCGGCCCGGTGAACGACGCGACGGCCAACCTGGTGGTCGCGCAGATGCTGTTCCTGGAGTCGGAAAACCCCGACAAGGACATCTATTTCTATATCAACTCGCCCGGCGGCTCGGTTTCGGCCGGTCTGGCGATCTACGACACCATGCAGTTCATCAAGCCGGACGTGTCGACGCTGTGCATCGGCCAGGCGGCCAGCATGGGGGCGTTCCTGCTGACCGCGGGCGCCCATGGCAAGCGTTTCTGCCTGCCCAACTCGCGCGTGATGATCCACCAGCCGCTGGGCGGCTTTCAGGGCCAGGCGTCGGATATTGCCATCCACGCCAAGGAAATCCTCTATTTGAAAGCGCGCCTCAACGAGATGCTGGCCAAGCACACCGGGCAGAGCATGGAAGTGATCGATCGCGATACCGATCGCGACAACTTCATGAGTTCGGACGAAGCGGTGAACTACGGGCTGGTCGACAAGGTGCTGACCAGCCGCATCGAAGCATCAGGCAACTAAGCAAAGCAAGGAACTGGCATGGCAGACAAAGGCTCGGGCGACAAACTTCTTTACTGCTCCTTCTGCGGCAAGAGCCAGCACGAGGTGCGCAAGCTGATTGCCGGGCCGTCGGTATTCATCTGCGATGAATGCGTCGAGTTGTGCAACGACATCATCCGCGAGGAAATCCAGCAAGCCGACAGCCAGAAGGGCGCGAGCACCGATCTGCCGACGCCGCACGAAATCGCCGGGATTCTCGACCAGTACGTGATCGGTCAGAGCCAGGCGAAAAAAGCGCTGGCCGTGGCGGTCTACAATCACTACAAGCGCCTGCGCAGCAATTCCGGCAGCGGCGAAGTCGAACTGGCGAAGAGCAACATCCTGCTGATCGGACCGACCGGCTCGGGCAAGACCCTGCTGGCGCAAACGCTGGCGCGCCTGCTCAACGTGCCGTTCGTGATCGCCGACGCCACCACGCTGACCGAAGCCGGCTATGTCGGCGAGGACGTCGAGAACATCATCCAGAAGCTGCTGCAGAAGTGCGATTACGACGTCGACAAGGCCAAGCAGGGCATTGTTTACATTGACGAAATCGACAAGATCTCGCGCAAGGCGGACAACCCTTCGATCACCCGCGACGTGTCCGGCGAAGGCGTGCAGCAGGCGCTTCTGAAGCTGATCGAAGGCACCACCGCCTCGGTCCCGCCGCAGGGCGGACGCAAGCACCCGAACCAGGAGTTCGTCCAGGTCGACACCAGCAACATCTTGTTCATCTGCGGCGGCGCCTTCAGCGGGCTGGAAAAAGTCATCCGCGGGCGCACCGAAAAGGGCGGCATCGGCTTCGGCGCCCAGGTCAAGAACGTCGACGATACCAAGCGCGACGTCGAACTGCTGCATCAGGTCGAACCTGAAGATCTAATCAAATACGGCCTGATCCCGGAATTTGTCGGGCGTTTGCCGGTGGTGACGACGCTCGACGAGCTCGACGAGACGGCCTTGGTGCAGATCCTGACCGAGCCGAAGAACGCGTTGACCAAGCAGTTCGCCAAGTTGTTCAAGATGGAAGGCGTCGAACTTGAATTCCGCGAGGATGCGTTGAACGCCATTGCCAAGCGCGCGCTGGCGCGCCGCACCGGTGCGCGCGGCCTGCGCTCGATCATCGAGCACGCCCTGCTGGACACCATGTACGACCTGCCTTCCCTCAAGGGCGTCAGCAAGGTGGTGGTGGACGACGGCCTGATCACGGGCGAGAGCAAACCCTTGCTGATCTATTCCGATCAGGGCGACCAGCCGCTGGCCGCAGGCGCCTGAAACAAAATGGCTGACGGGGAACCTGTCAGCCATCTTGAATTCCAAACTATGCCCCCCAATTGTGGATGAGCGTGGTTGAAATGCCGCGCATCCTTTCCTCAACCCTTACCAGGAAATCATGATGAGCGACAACGTATCCAAGGAACAGGTTGATCTGCCGCTGTTGCCGCTTAGGGATGTGGTGGTGTTCCCCCACATGGTCATCCCGCTGTTTGTCGGCCGCCCCAAATCGATCAAGGCGCTGGAAACCTCGATGGAGTCCGGCAAGAGCATCCTGCTGGTTGCGCAAAAGACGGCCGCACAGGACGACCCCACCCCGGAAGACCTGTACGACACCGGCAGCGTGGCCACCGTCCTGCAGATGCTGAAACTGCCCGATGGCACGGTCAAGGTGCTGGTGGAGGGCAATCAGCGCGCCCGCGTGCTGGACGTGACCGATGTCGGCACCCATCTTTCCGCGCGCGCCGAAATCCTGCCTGCCGAAGGTGAGGAACTGGTTGAAGTGGAAGCCATGCGTCGCGCCCTGCTGACGCAGTTCGACCAGTACGTCAAACTGAACAAGAAGATTCCCCCGGAAATCCTGACGTCGCTGTCGGGCATCGACGAGGGCGGCCGTCTGGCCGACACCATCGTTGCGCACCTGCCGCTGAAACTGGAGCAGAAGCAGGAAGTGCTGGAGATGATCGGCGTCAACAAGCGCCTGGAGCACTTGCTCGGCCTGCTGGAAGGCGAGCTCGACATCCTGCAGGTGGAAAAGCGCATCCGTGGCCGCGTCAAGCGCCAGATGGAGAAGAGCCAGCGCGAGTACTACCTGAACGAACAGGTCAAGGCGATCCAGAAGGAACTCGGCGATATCGAGGAAGGCGCCGAACTGGAAGAACTGGAAAGCCGCGTCAAGCAGGCCAGCATGTCCAAGGAGGCCGAAGCCAAGGCCATGGGCGAGCTGAAAAAGCTGCGCATGATGTCGCCGATGTCGGCTGAGGCCACCGTGATTCGCAGCTACATCGAAGCGATGGTCGGCCTGCCGTGGAAGAAAAAAACCAAGATCAGCAAGGATCTGGTGAAAGCCGAGCGTGTGCTCGACGAGGACCACTACGGCCTCGACAAGGTCAAGGAACGCATCCTCGAATACCTTGCGGTACAGCAGCGTGTCGACAAGGTGAAGGCGCCGATCCTGTGCCTGGTGGGGCCGCCCGGCGTCGGCAAGACCTCGCTCGGCCAGTCCATTGCGCGTGCGACCAACCGCAAGTTCGTGCGCATGGCGCTGGGCGGCGTGCGCGACGAATCCGAGATTCGCGGCCATCGCCGCACCTATATCGGCTCAATGCCGGGCAAGATCCTGCAAAGCCTGACCAAGGTCGGGGTGAGAAACCCGCTGTTCCTGCTCGACGAAGTCGACAAGATGGGCCAGGATTTCCGCGGCGATCCGTCGTCGGCGCTGCTGGAAGTGCTCGATCCCGAGCAGAACCACACCTTCCAGGACCATTACATCGAGGTCGAATACGACCTGTCCGACGTCATGTTCGTGGCCACGGCCAACTCGCTCAATCTGCCCGCGCCTCTGCTGGACCGGATGGAAGTGATCCGCCTGTCGGGTTATACCGAGGATGAGAAAATCAACATCGCGATGCGCTACCTGGTGCCCAAGCAGCTCAAGGTCAATGGCATCAAGGAAGGCGAGCTTGCGATTGCCGAATCGGCCATCCGCGACATCGTGCGTTACTACACGCGCGAAGCCGGCGTGCGCAGCCTCGAGCGCGAGATATCCAAGATATGCCGCAAGGCCGTCAAGGCGCTGTTGCTGAAGAAGCAGAAGAGCAAGATTTCGGTCACGTCGCGTAACCTGGAGAAATACCTCGGCGTGCGCCGCTTCAGTTTCGGCATCGCCGAGCAGAACAACCAGGTGGGCCAGGTCACGGGTCTGGCGTGGACCGAAGTGGGCGGCGAACTGCTCACCATCGAAGCGGTTTCGTTGCCGGGTCGCGGCAAGATGACCACCACCGGCAAGCTCGGTGAGGTGATGCAGGAATCCATCCAGGCCGCGTTGTCCGTGGTGCGCTCGCGTGCGCGCAAGCTGGGGATCCAGGAAGACTTCTACCAGAAACGCGACATCCACATCCACCTGCCGGAAGGCGCAACGCCGAAAGACGGTCCGTCAGCCGGCATTGCGATCTGCACGTCGATGGTGTCGATCCTGACCGGCATTCCGGTGCGCGCCGATGTGGCGATGACGGGTGAAATCACGCTGCGCGGCGAGGTGTTGCCGATCGGCGGCTTGAAGGAAAAGCTGCTGGCCGCGCATCGCGGCGGCATCAAGACGGTGCTGATCCCGCAGGAGAACGTCAAGGACTTGACCGAGATTCCCGACAACATCAAGAACAAGCTCGACATCCATCCGGTCAAGTGGATCGAACACGTTCTCGAATTGGCACTTGAGCATGTGCCCGAACCGTTGCCGGATGAACCCGAAGCGGAAACACCAGCAATCGCTGTGCCAGAAGAGGGCGGAACCGCCGCCGCAGCACTCAAGCACTAGGTATTTTTTAACCACTCTCCGGAATCCCGCGCCAGCCGCGGGATTTTTTTGTAACTGCCTGGAAAACCGCTTGACACAAGGTTTTGCGGGTTGCTATAAAAGCGGCCACAGGGTTTTCCTGTGCCACTTGAGTGAAGGGGACAACACGTGAACAAATCCGAATTGATTGACGCCATCGCCGACTCGGCTGACATTTCCAAAGCTGCCGCCGGCCGTGCGCTGGACGCAACGGTTGAAGCAGTCAAGAAAGCGCTGAAGAAGGGCGACATGGTGACGCTGGTTGGTTTCGGCAGCTTCTACGTCGGCAAGCGCGCTGCACGCACCGGTCGCAATCCGCGTACCGGCGCCTCCATCAAGATCAAGGCCGCCAAGGTGCCGAAGTTCCGCGCCGGCAAAGGCCTGAAAGACGCCATCAATTAATAAAAAACACACTTAGCATTTGGCAAGACCGAGAGAGGTGTTGTATAATTTTTGGCTTCGTCGGGTGCTTAGCTCAGTTGGTAGAGCGTCGCCTTTACACGGCGAATGTCGGGGGTTCGAACCCCTCAGCACCCACCAGCCGGGTCAAGAATAACAAGCGGTCAAAATATAAGCAGTACGGTTTTTTGCAGCACAAGGGAGTGGTAGTTCAGTTGGTTAGAATACCGGCCTGTCACGCCGGGGGTCGCGGGTTCGAGTCCCGTCCACTCCGCCAACATCAAAAAGGCGAACGCGAGTTCGCCTTTTTTCATTTCAGCGATTTTTTCATCGCGCTCGTTCATCGCAGCCAAATTAAATCGAAGCAAGGGGAGACGCGAGGCGCAAAGTGCGCGAAAATTCGCGCTGACGTTTTTTTCCGGAGTAGAAAACCGTGCTCGAAGCAATACGCAAGCATGCCCAGGGCTGGCTGGCCAAAGTCATACTCGGCCTGATCGCCGTCACCTTCGCCCTGTTCGGCCTGGATTCCTACATGTCGGGCGACCGCAGCGGCGGCGTGGTGGCCGAGGTCGGCGACGTGGGGATTTCGCGCGAGGAACTGACGCGCGAGATGCAGGGGCAGAGCGACCGCATGCGCGAGGCGCTCGGCCCGGCATATGACCCTGCCGTGATCGAATCGGCCGACTTTCGAAAACAGGTGCTCGACGGCCTGATCGAGCGCAAGGCCTTGCTGCAGGAAGCGCAAAAGCTGAAGTTTCTTGCGCCCGATGCCTACATCGCGTCGGTGCTGGACCAGATCCCCGCTTTTCAGCAGGACGGCGCGTTTTCACAACCGCGCTATGAAGCCGTGCTGCGCCAGAACGGCCGCACGCCGGCGCAGTTCGAGAACGAACTGCGCCAGGCCTTCATGCTGGAGGCCATCACCAGCCCGATCTCGCTCGCGACCTTTCCGTCCAGCGCCTCGCTGACGCAGATCGCACGCCTGGTGGCGCAGCAGCGCGAAGTTTCCTGGGTGGATCTGCCGGCGTCCTCCGTGGCAGCGGAAATCAAGCTGACGCCGGCTGACGTCGAGCGTTATTACACTGAACACAAGGCCGAGTTCACCGATCCCGAACAAATTCGCGCTGACTATCTGGTGCTGGATATTGCCACGGTGGCGGCGGGGATCGAGGTGAGCGACCAGGCGGTGGCGGATTACTATGCCGCCAACGCGGCGCAGTTCGGCCAGCCTGAATTGCGCAGCGCGAGTCACATCCTGATCGCCGTCAATAAAGATGCGGATGCCGCGACGCGCGCCCAGGCCAAGGCGAAAGCGACCGAACTGGCGCAAACCCTGCAGAAAGCGCCGGGACGTTTCGCCGAACTGGCGCGCACCGAGTCGCAGGATCCGGGCTCGGCGGCGCAGGACGGCAACCTCGGCAGCTTCGGCCGCGGCATGATGGTCAAGCCGTTCGAGGACGCGGTGTTCAGCATGAAGCCGAATGAAATCCGCGGGCCGGTGGAGAGCGATTTCGGCTACCACATCATCCGTCTGGATGGCATCGAGCCCAGCCGGACCGCGCCGCTGGCCACCGTTCGCGCTGCCGTGGTGGACGAGTTGCGCAAGCAGCAGGCGCAAAAGGTTTTTGCCGATCTGGCCGATAATTTCAGCAACCTGGTGTATGAGAACGCCGATTCCCTGCAGCCTGCGGCCACGGCGGCCAAGCTGAAGATTCAGCAAAGCGGCTGGATGACCGCCAGCAATGCGCTGCCGCCGTTCAACCACGCCGGCCTGTCGTCTGCGCTGTTCGGTTCGGAGTCGGTCAAGTCCAGGCAGAACACCGAAGCGATCGAGACTCAGCCCGGCACCCTGGTCGCGGCACGCGTGGCCGAGCATCGTCCGGCCCAACTGCGCCCGCTGGCGGAGGTGTCGGCGTCGATCGAGACCCGGCTGCGTGCGGAACGGAGCGCGCAGTTGCTGGCGCAGAAGGGTGAAGCTGTCCTGCAGGCACTGGCAAAGGGCGAGGAAGCCGGCTTGAAGTGGTCGACCTTCCAGGTGGTGGGACGCCAGCCGTCGGCCGCGCTCGACGCGGCAGGCGCCAAGGCCGTGTTCAGGGTGAATGCCGACAAGCTGCCGGCCTATACTGGATTTGCCCGTCCCGACGGCGCGTACCGCATCGTGCGGGTGAGCCGGGTGCTGGAGGCGTCCGCGCTGGATCCCATGCTGACGGCGTCGATTGAATCCGGCGTCACGCAGGCGCTGCAGCGTGCCGACATGAAGGCGATGACCGCGCTGATCACGGCCGGTCAGAAGGTCAAAATCAAGCCGAACGCAATCGAGACCAGATAAGCCGACGAAGCCCGGGCCCCAACAAAAAACGCGCCTTCCCGGCGCGTTTTTTGTTGGGTGTTGCTCGTCCAATCATTCTGCGCCGGCGGTGGAGTTGAAGCCCGCATCGACATAGGTGATTTCGCCGGTGATGCCGGAGGCCAGGTCGGACAGCAGGAAGGCGGCGACGTTGCCGACTTCCTCGATCGTCACGTTGCGGCGCAGCGGCGCGTTCTTGGCGACGAGGTCGAGCTTCTCGCCGAAGTTGGCGATGCCGCTGGCCGCCAGCGTCTTGATCGGCCCGGCCGATACGGCGTTGACGCGGATGCCCTTGGGGCCGAGACTTTGCGCCATGTAGTAGACGCCGGATTCGAGGCTGGCCTTGGCCAGGCCCATGACGTTGTAGTTGGGAACGGAGCGGACGGCGCCCAGGTAGGACAGCGTCAAGAGCGCCGCCCGGCGGCCTTCCATCATCGGCAATGCGGCCTTGGCCAGCGCGGCGAAGCTGTAGGAGCTGATGTCGTGCGCGATGCGGAAATTCTCGCGGCTGACCGCGGAAAGAAAATCGCCGGCCAGCGCTTCCTTGGGTGCGAACGCGACCGAGTGCACCAGGCCGTCGAGTCCGTCCCAGTGTTTGCCGAGTTCGGCAAACAGCGCGTCGATCTGCTCGTCGCTGCCGACGTCGCACGGGAAGACCAGGCTGGAGCCGAATTCGCCTGCGAATTCGGTGACGCGATCCTTGATGCGTTCGCCCTGGTAGGTGAACGCCAGCTCGGCGCCTTCGCGCTTGCAGGCGGAGGCAATGCCGTACGCGATGGAACGGTTGGAGATGACGCCGGTGATCAGCAAGCGTTTTCCTGCAAGAAATCCCATGATGGTCTCTTAGAGTTGCGGTGTTCGCGATTATAACGGCTGACGTTGGCGGTGCGCTTGGGTACACTGGCGGGATGACGCGAACGGGCATTCTTCTGCTGGGGCTGGGTGTGTTGGCGGGCTGCTCCGACAGTTGGAACAATCCCTATCCGGACAGCCAGCCCGATGCCAGCGTGCTCTACAGCGCGTTTTCAGAGCGCCCCAAGCACCTCGATCCGGCGCGCTCCTACAGCTCGAACGAGGTCGAGTTCACCGGCCAGATCTACGAGCCGCCGCTGCAATACCACTTCCTCAAGCGCCCCTACACCCTGATCCCGCTGACGTCAGAGACAGTGCCCACGCCGCGGTATGTCGACACCGCCGGCAATGCGCTGGCGGACGATGCGCCCGCGGCGGCGATTGCCGAAAGCGTATACGAAATCCGCATCCGCCCCGGCATCCGCTATCAGCCGCATCCGGCCTTTGCCCGCGACGCGGCGGGGCGCTATCGCTATCACGCGCTGGATGCCGCAGCGACGGCGGATAAAACCCGGATCAGCGACTTTGAGCACACGGGCACCCGCGAGCTGGTCGCGGCCGACTATGTGTACCAGATCAAGCGCTTGGCCAATCCCAGGCTCAGCTCGCCGATCTTCGGCCTGATGAGCGAGCACATCGTCGGCCTGAAGGAATTGGGTGAGGTGCTGGAAAAAGCGGTCCAGGACAACCCCGATGCGGCGCTGAAGCTCGACGACTTTGCGCTGGCCGGCGCCGAAGTGGTGGACCGCCACACCTACCGCATTCGCATCAAGGGCAAATACCCGCAGTTCATCTACTGGCTGGCAATGCCGTTCTTCGCCCCGATCCCGTGGGAAGCCGAGGTGTTCTATGCGCAGCCCGGCATGGCGGACAGGAATCTCACGCTCGACTGGCAGCCGGTCGGCACCGGCCCCTACTATCTGGCGGAGAACGATCCCAACCGTCGCATGGTGCTGAAGAAAAATCCGCATTACCACGGCGAGACCTACCCCGTGGAAGGCGGCGACGAAGACCGCGAAGCCGGCCTGCTGGCGGACGCCGGCAAGCCGCTGCCGCTGGTGGACGAGGCCGTGTTCAGCCTGGAAAAGGAAACCATTCCCTACTGGACCAAGTTCCTTCAGGGCTACTACGACAGTTCGGGGATCAGTTCCGACAGCTTCGACCAGGCGATACAGTTCTCGGCAGGCGGCGACCCGCAGCTGACCGACAGCATGCGCGAACAGGACATCCACCTCATCACCGCGGTGGCGGCTTCGATCTGGTATGTCGGCTTCAACATGCTCGACCCGGTGGTGGGCGGCCTTGGCGAAGATCGCCGCAAGCTGCGGCAGGCGCTCTCCATTGCCTTCGACTACGAGGAGTTCATCTCGATTTTTCTCAACGGCCGCGGCATTCCCGCGCAGGGGCCGATCCCGCCCGGGCTGTTCGGCTATGTCGAGGGTGTGGCCGGATTGAATCCTTATGTGTACGAAGCGCGCGGCGGCAGCATCCAGCGAAAGTCCATCGAGACCGCCAGAAAACTGCTGGTGGAGGCGGGCTACCCGAACGGGCGCAATGCGAAGACGGGGGAGCCGCTGGTGCTGTATTTCGACACCATGGCGAGCGGCCCCGACGCCAAGTCGCGGCTCGACTGGATGAAGAAGCAGCTCGACAAGCTCAACGTGCAGCTGGTGGTGCGCGGCACCGACTACAACCGCTTCCAGGACAAGATCCGCAAGGGCAACGCGCAGCTGTTCGAATGGGGCTGGAACGCCGACTATCCCGATCCGGAAAACTTCCTCTTCCTGCTGTACGGCCCGCACAAGAAGGTCGGCACCGGCGGCGAGAACGCGGCCAACTACGACAGCGCTGAATTCAATGTTTTGTTCGAGCGCATGAAGGACATGGACAACGGCCCCGAACGCCAGCAGGTGATCGACGCCATGCTGGAGATCGTGCGCCGCGATGCGCCGTGGATCTTCGCCTACTATCCCAAGTCCTTCGGTCTGCGCCATGGCTGGGTGCACAACGTCAAGCCCAACCTGATGGCCAACAACACGCTCAAATACCGGCGCGTTGATCCGGAGCTGCGCGAGGCCCGGCGAGCCAAATGGAACCGCCCGGTGCTGTGGCCGATCGTGCTGCTGGTGGCTGCGCTGGTCGCCGTCATCGCGCCGGCGGCGATTGCGTGGCGGCAGCGCGAAAGGAAAACCGCCTGATGCTGGCCTACATCCTGCGCCGCGTGCTGTATGCGATCCCGATCCTGATCGGGGTGAACCTGCTGACCTTCGCGCTGTTCTTCGTCGTCAACACGCCCGACGACATGGCGCGGCTGCAGCTCGGCGTCAAGCACGTCACGCCGGAGGCGATCGAGCGCTGGAAGGTCGAGCACGGCTACGACAAGCCGCTGCTGCTGAACGTCCAGGCGCAGGGCAGCGCGCAGTTCACCGACACGATTTTCTTCCAGCATTCGGCGGCGATGTTCGCCTTCGAATTCGGCAAGGGCGACGACGGCCGCGACATCGGCAACGAAATCACGACGCGCATGGGGCCGAGCCTGGCGATCGCGCTGCCGGTGCTCGTCATCGGCCTCATGGTCAACATCACGTTCGCGCTCTTGATGGTGTTCTTCCGTGCCACCTATCTCGACCTCTGGGGCGTGGTGCTGTGCGTGGTGCTGATGTCGATCTCGGGACTGTTCTACATCATCGCCGGGCAGTACTTCATCGCCAAGCTGTGGAACCTGCTGCCCATTTCGGGCTTCGCCGGCGGCATCGACGGATTCAAGTTCATCCTGCTGCCGGTTCTGGTCAGCGTGGTCGCGGGTATCGGCAGTGGTTCGCGCTGGTACCGCACCATTTTCCTCGAGGAAATCGGCAAGGACTACGTGCGCACCGCGCGCGCCAAGGGACTCTCCGAGGTGCGCGTGCTGTTCCGCCACGTGCTGAAGAACGGCATGATCCCCATCCTCACCGGCGTCGTGGTGGTGCTGCCGCTGCTGTTCATGGGCAGCCTGATCACCGAGTCCTTCTTCGGCATTCCGGGCCTGGGCAGCTACACCATCGACGCGATCCAGGCGCAGGATTTCGCGGTGGTGCGCGCGATGGTGTTCCTCGGCTCCTTCCTCTACATCGTCGGCCTCATCCTCACCGACATTTCCTATTCGTGGGTCGATCCACGGGTGAGGCTGCAATGAGCTTCATGCCTGTGATCCTGTGGACCGATAGACTGATCTTCGCGCTGCTGGCCGGTGTGCTGGTGCTGGTCTGGTTCATTCGCCGTCACGAGCATCTGCGGGCGCCGTGGCGGTTGGTGGCGCAGCGCCCGATGGCGATGGGGGCGGCGCTGGTGCTCGGCGTGTTCGTGGCGATCGGCCTGCTCGATTCGCTGCACTACCGCGAGCGACTGGCCGACAGCCGGGCCGATGCACCGCAGTATTCGGTCGAGGTGCTGAGCGTTTTCGATGCGCTGGTGAACGGGCTGCGCACGCGGCAGGAAAAAACCTATTCCGCCCCGCTGGCGATGCAGCTCTATGCCAAGGAATTCGTCGAGCGCGACGGCGCGACCGTACGCGATTACCCGCGCCTGCACTATGGCGGTGCGCATCTGACGCACGCCGACGCGCATGGGCCCGACATCGCCCGGCGTGCGCTGGTCGGGCTGGCGCAGGGGCTGGCGGTGGGCCTGCTGCTGTTCGGCCTGCTGGCGGCGTGGCAGGCGCGACGCACGCAGACGCACATGGGCGCATGGCTGGAGGCTTGGGCGACGGGCCGGCTCGGCTGGCCGGCGCGGACGGTCGTTCTCGTGCTGGCACTGATGCTGTTGCTGGGCGGCGCATTGATTCAGCTGGCGTCGGGCTATCACGTATTCGGCACCGACAAGGTCGGACAGGACGTGCTCTACATCAGCCTCAAGAGCATCCGCACCGGCCTCGTCATCGGCACCCTCACCACGCTGGTCACGCTGCCGCTGGCGATCGGCTTCGGCATCGCTGCCGGCTACTTCCGCGGCTGGGTCGACGACGTTATCCAGTACATCTACACCGTGCTCAACTCCATCCCCGGCGTGCTGCTGATCGCGGCGGCGGTGCTGATCGTGCAGGTCGCCATCGAATCCAACCCCGAGCTGTTCGACACCGCCGCGGCGCGCGCCGACATCCGCCTGCTGGCGCTCTGTCTCATCTTGGGCGTCACCAGCTGGACCGGTCTGGCGCGCCTGTTGCGCGGCGAATCGCTCAAGCTCAGAACGCTCGACTACGTCGAGGCGGCGCGTGCCTTCGGCGTATCGCATGCGCGCATCATCAGCCGCCACATCTTCCCCAACGTGTTCCACCTGGTGCTGATCGCCATCGTGCTCGATTTTTCCGGCCTGGTGCTGGCCGAAGCGGTGCTGTCCTACGTCGGCGTCGGCGTCGACCCGACCATGTACAGCTGGGGCAACATGATCAACGGCGCGCGGCTCGAGCTGGCGCGCGAGCCCACCGTCTGGTGGCAGCTCGGCGCGGCCTTCGTCTTCATGTTCACTCTGGTGCTTGCCGCCAACCTGTTTGCCGACGGCGTGCGCGATGCCTTCGACCCGCGCATGGGAACTCGCCGATGAATCCCTTGCTCGAGGTGCGCGATCTCGTCACCGGCTTCGGTTCCATGCGCGTGGTCGACGGCGTGTCGTTCCGGGTCGCCGCGGGTGAGACCTATGCACTGCTGGGCGAATCCGGCTGCGGCAAGTCGATGACCGCGTTATCCCTCATGAGGTTATTGCCGGATGGCGGACGCATCGTGTCGGGCAGCGTGCGGCTGGCTGAAACCGATGTGCTGGCGCTGCCCGAACGCGACATGCGGCGCGTGCGCGGCGGCCGGATGGCGATGATTTTCCAGGAGCCGATGCTGGCGCTGAACCCGGTCGTCAAGGTGGGCGCGCAGATCGGCGAGGCGCTGGCGCTGCACCGCAAGCTGGGCGGACAGGCAGCGCGCGACACCGCGCGTGGGTTGCTCGACTCGGTGGGGGTGCCGGACGCGACGCGGCGGCTCGACAGCTATCCGTTCGAATTGTCGGGCGGGCTGCGCCAGCGGGTGATGATCGCGATGGCGCTGGCGGGCGAGCCCCAGCTGCTGATCGCCGACGAGCCGACCACGGCGCTCGACGTGACCATCCAGGCGCAGGTGCTCGACGTGCTGCGTCGACTCAAGGCCGAGCGGCAGATGGGCATGCTGCTGATCACGCACGACCTCGGCGTGGTGGCGGAGAACGCCGACCGCGTCGGCGTGATGTATGCCGGCGAACTGGTGGAGGAGAGCGCGCGCGACGCGTTCTTTGCCGGCCCGCAGCATCCCTACAGCCGCATGTTGTTCGAGGCGCTGCCGCGTCCAGGCGACGGCGGCCGGCTGACCACGATTCCCGGCCAGGTGCCGCCGCTCGACGGATCGCTCGTCGGCTGCCGCTTTGCGCCGCGCTGCCCGCATGCCTTTGTGCGCTGTCGCGAGGAATCGCCCGGCTGGCAGGCGATCAACGGGCAGCGCGTGCGCTGCCATCTGGCCGGGCAGCTGCCGGCGCAGGACATGCGCGACCGGGTGGCGCACGCCGCGTCGGCGCACCCGCCGCAGCCCCTGCTGCAGGTCGAGGGGCTGAAGGTGCACTTCCCGATCCGGCGCGGCTTCATCCAGCGCACCGTCGGCCACGTGCGCGCAGTCGATGACGTGGCCATGAGCATCCAGGCCGGCCGCACGCTGGCGCTGGTCGGCGAATCGGGCTGCGGCAAGACTACCGTGGGCAAGGCGCTGCTGCGCCTGATCGAACCGACGGCGGGCCGCATCGCGCTGGGCGGCGAGGTCATCACGGCGAACAACGCCGCGACCCTCAGGCGGCAGGCGCAGATGGTGTTCCAGGATCCGTACAGCTCGCTCAATCCGCGCATGCGGGTAGCGGACATCCTGCTCGAGGGCATGGATGCGCTGGGTGTGGGCGCGGCCGGCCAGCGGCGCGACGCCGTGTCGCAGCTGCTGCGCCAGGTGGGGCTGCCGGACGATGCCGGCGGCCGTTATCCGCATGCCTTCTCGGGCGGCCAGCGGCAGCGCATCGCGATCGCGCGGGCGCTCGCGGTGTCGCCCCGGCTGGTGATCTGCGACGAGCCGACCAGCGCGCTCGACGTGTCGGTGCAGGCGCAGATCCTGAACCTGCTGAAGGACCTGCAAAACGATCTTGGGCTGGCCTACCTCTTCATCACCCACAACCTCGCGGTGGTCGAATATCTGGCGCACGAAGTGGCGGTGATGTATCTCGGCCGCATCGTCGAACAGGGTGCCGCCGCCGACGTGCTGCGTGCGCCGCGCCACCCCTATACCCAGGCGCTGATGAGCGCGGTGCCGCGCATCGAGCCGCACGCCGGCGAAGGCATCATCCGGCTGACGGGCGACCAGCCCTCGCCGCTCAACCCGCCCGCCGGCTGCCACTTTCATCCGCGCTGCCCGCATGCGCAGGCGGTGTGCCGGCAGATCTACCCCGACCGGACCGGCCTGGGCGGCGGGCACTGGGTGCGCTGCCACTGGGTGGCGGGGCGGCATCCGGATTTTTCCAAGGAGCACTGATTGAACACCGACAAACACAGTCGCAATTTCTGGATCGGCAACGGCGTGCTGGCGGTGGCGATGCTGATGCTGTTTTTCATGGGGCCGCTGTCGGACGCGCTGGGCATCTGGGCCGCGGTGCTGTGGATGGTTCTGGCGGCCGTCGGCATGGCGCTGGTGATGTCGGACAAGAGCGGCGAGCCGCCTGCGCCCGACTGATTGCGCGGCGCGCCGGTCAGGGCTGGTTGATGACCACGGTTTGTCCGGTGCGGATCGTGCCGCGCCTGCCCGCATCCGGATTCCATGCCTTGATCTCCGTCAGGCTGACGTCGTAGCGCTGGGCGATGGCGGACAGGGTATCGCCCCGCTGAACCGTGTAATGGGCCGGCCCCGCAGGTTTGCCCGCGCTGGCTTTGAGGCTGACGGGCTGGATGGCGTGGGCGTCGCGTTCAGCCGACTCGTTCAATGCCAGTCGAATGACCTGGCCGGGCTGAATCCGGCGATCGAGCTCCGGATTGGCCAGGGTCAACTGGCTGACGGAGAGCCCATAGCGGCGGGCGATGCCAAACAGGGTGTCACCGCGCTGCACGACGTGCCGGCTTGCGCTGGTTGTCTGCGCTTCCGGCGCGCTGCCGCCGCGCCGGATAACCGGCACCAGGATGGTCTGGGCGCGCACGAGTTTGCCGCGCTTCAGTGAGATCGGATTGTGCTCCAGCAGGCGCTGGACGCCGATGCCGAAGCGTTTTGCGATGGCCTCGGGGCGTTCGCCTTTTCGCGCCGCGTAGGGCTGCCAGGAATCCCAGTTCCCGGTTTCCAGATTGCGCTGGAAGGTGTCGGCCTTGTCGACCGGCACCAGCAGATTGACCGGCGTGTCGGAACGGATGAGCTTGCGCGGGAAGGCCGCGTTCAGCGCCATGAATTCATCGCTGCTCATGTCCGCCAGGCGCGCCGCGGAATGGAGGTCCATGCTGGCATGGACCGTGACCTGATTGAAGTAGGGCTGGTTCGGCAGGGCATCGATGGCGATGCCGTATTGCCCGGAGTCGCGGATCAGATTGCGGATCGCGAGCAGCTTGGGAACGTAATGCCGGGTCTCGTTCGGCAGCGACAGGCTGGCGTAATCGGTGGGCAGACCCTGCTGGACGTTTTTCTGGATCGCGCGCGCGATGCAGCCCTCGCCGCAGTTGTAGGCGGCAAGCGCCAGCTGCCAGTCGCCGAAGTCGAGGTAGAGCTTGCCCAGGTAATCGAGCGCGGCACTCGTTGCGGCCGTGAAGTCCCGGCGGCCGTCGTACCAGTTGTCCTGGCGCAGGCCGTAGTGGCTCCCGGTGGAAGGGATGAACTGCCAGATGCCGGAGGCGGCGGAACGCGACAGCGCGGTGGGGACGAATGCGCTTTCGATCATCGGCAGCAGCGCGATTTCCATCGGCATGTCGCGCCGCTGCACTTCCTCGACGATGTGGTAGAGGTAAGGGCGCGCGCGCTCGGCTAGGCGGGCCACGTATTCCGGCCGCGCGGCGAACCAGGATTCATGAACGCCGAGGAGGGGATTCGTTTGCGCCGCATCGTCGATCCTGAAGCCGCTGCGGATGCGCTGCCAGACGTCGTCTTGTGTCGATTCGGACGACAAGGGGTCGGGCGTACCGTCGGCGGCGACGCTGCTCCATTCCAGGGTATGGACGCCGGGTGCGGATTCCGCGGCCGTCACGGGATGGGCGAGGAACAGCGCCAGCAGACTGAGGCTGAGCCGATTGAATCGAAGGTCGGCCATTTTGATTCCGGGCAAGACGGTCTCCCGTACTCAACAAGCCCCCATCCTAGGTGCCCGGGTGGGAGAGGTCAACCGTCCCAGGCGTCCTTGGCGGCGCGAATGGCCCTGAACACCTCGTCCGGACGGGGATGCGGGCGATTCAGGTAAGCGGCGGCGAACGCCGTCATGTCGGGCTCGTGAAAGCGCAGGAAGGGGTTGGTGGCCTTTTCCAGCGCCAGGGTGGAGGGCAGGGTGGGCCGATCTTGCGCGCGCAGGGCGCGGTCGGCGCGCTCGCGTGCGAGTAGCGTGGCATTGTCGCCGGCTATGGTTTTGGCAAAGTCAATATTGCTCAAGGTGTATTCGTGCGCGCAGCAGACCCGGGTAGCATCGGGCAGCGCTAAAATGGCGTCGAGGCTGGCAGCCATCATCGCGGAATTGCCCTCGAACAGTTTCCCGCAGCCGCAGCCGAATACGGTATCGCCGCAGAACAGGCAGCCGTGTCCGACATAGCTGATGTGGTCGAGCGTGTGCCCCGGCGTGGCAAGCACCTCGAAATGCAAGCCCGGTTTGACGAGGTCCACCACATCGCCACCGCTCAGGACGTGGGTGACATCCGGAATGCGCGGATTGTCCGGGGCATAGATGGCGCAATCGTAGCGTTGACGCAGCCGGGCGTTGCCGCCAGTATGGTCGCGGTGATGGTGCGTGATCAGCACGGCGGTCAGCGCAAGTTGATGCGCGTCGAGATAGGCGATCAGCGGCGCGGCATCGCCGGGGTCGACCGCGACGGCGTGGCGATCGTCGTGCCACACCCAGATGTAGTTGTCTTCGAACGCGGGCAGGGGAATGAGCGTCAACATGTCGGGACTGCCGGAAAGGAGAAAGGGCTATGTTATCCAAGCTGGATGCAGGATGGTTTGAAACGCCGCTGGGACAACACCTGCTGTTTCGGGAACAGCGTTATTTCGACCACGCGGTATCGGATGTGTTCGGCTTCAATGCGGTGCAGGTCGGCTTGCCGCAACTCGACTTCCTGCGCAACAGCCGCATTCCGTTGCGCGTGAGCTGCGCGGCCGAAGCGGCTGCCGACGTGCAGGCCGACCCCATGTTCCTGCCGTTCGAGAGCCAGTCGCTCGATCTGCTGCTGCTGCCGCATGTGCTGGAGTTCAGCGCCAACCCGCACCAGGTGCTGCGCGAGGCCGAGCGCGTGCTGCGCCCGGAAGGCCGCCTGGTGCTGGCCGGATTCAACCCGCGCAGCCTGTGGGGGCTGGCGCGCATGCTGCAGGGCGGCGAGCGCGGCTATCCCTGGAACGGCAGCTTTTTGAACATTTCACGGGTGAAAGACTGGATGGCCTTGCTGGGACTCGAGGTGGCGGCCGGCAGCATGTGCTGCTACCGGCCGCCGATCAACCGCGAAAACTGGCTGCGGCGGATGCGATTCATGGAGCCGGCGGGCGACCGCTGGTGGGCGATGGGCGGCGGCGTTTATTTCCTACAGGCGGTCAAGCGGGTGCAGGGCATGAATATCATTTTGCCGCAGTGGAAAACGCCGGTGACGCAGCGGTTATTATCGCCGGCAGCCAAAGTCATCAATCTCAAACAATATCGGGTACGCCGTGAGCGCTGACACCATTTATATTTACAGCGACGGCGCCTGCAAGGGCAATCCCGGCGCAGGCGGCTGGGGCGCCCTGCTGGTGACGGACGGGCACCGCAAGGAAATCAGCGGCGGCGAGGCCAACACCACCAACAACCGCATGGAGATGACCGCGGTCATCCGTGCGCTGGAGTCGCTGAAGCGCCCGTCGACGGTCGAGGTCCACACCGATTCGCAATATGTGCAGAAGGGCATCAGCGAATGGATGTCCGGCTGGAAGCGGCGCAACTGGCGCACCGCCTCAGGCCACCCGGTGAAGAACCAGGATCTGTGGCTGCAACTGGATGCCCTCTCCCAGTTGCACCGCATCGAATGGAAATGGGTGAGAGGCCATTCTGGCCATCCGGAAAACGAACGCGCCGACGCGCTGGCCAACCAGGGCGTGCTGCAGGCACAACAACACTGACAAGAACCATGCGACAAATCATTCTGGACACCGAGACCACCGGCCTTGACCCCAACCAGGGGCATCGCATCATCGAGGTGGCGGCGGTGGAAATGGTCAACCGGCGGCTCACCGGCAACCATCTCCATCGTTACGTGAACCCGGAGCGCGACATCGACGCCGGGGCAATGCAGGTGCACGGCATCACCCCGGAATTCCTGCAGGACAAGCCGCGCTTTGCCGGCATTGCGCAGGAGTTCGTCGACTTCATCCAGGGCGCCGAACTCATCATCCACAATGCGCCGTTCGACGTCGGCTTCCTCAACATGGAACTGCGCCTGCTGGACATGGCACCGCTGCCGACCTGGTGCGGCGGCGTGACCGACACCCTGGCCATGGCCAAGGCGCTGCATCCCGGTCAGCGCAACAACCTCGATGCGCTGTGCAAGCGCTACGGCGTGGACAATGCGGCGCGCACGCTGCACGGCGCCTTGCTCGACTGCGAACTGCTGGCGGCGGTGTACCTGGCACTGACGCGCGGTCAGGAAAGCCTGTCGATCGGGCTGGAAACGCGCAGCGCCGAAGCCGGGCAGGCGGCAGCGCGCACCCGCCCCAGGCCCGTCCTGCTGCAGGCCTCCGCCGAGGAGCTGGTGGCGCACGCCAGCCTGCTCGAAGCAATCGCGAAGGAGAGCAAAGGGGCATGCCTGTGGGGTGGGGAGCAGGTGGCGATTTGACGCATTGGCTGTCGCGCCGCCTGACCACCTTCCCGCGCATCGTGCTGCTGGGACTGGCTTGCGCCGGCCTGGCCCTGGTGTCGATGCCGGCGGCTGCCGCACGGGTGGCCGTGGTACTGAGCGACGATTCGGCGCCCTATCAGGAGGTCTTCCAGGCCATGCAGGCCTTGCTGGACGACAGCCCGCATGTTCTCGGCCGGGCGTACGCTGCGGGCCTGGCCGCATCCTCGTTGAACGATGCGCAGCTGGCCGTTGCGGTGGGCGTGCGCGCGGCCGAAGCCTTGGCCTCGCTGCCAGTGCGCACGCCGGTGCTGGCGGTGCTGGTGCCGCGTGCATGGTATGCCCGGAACGGGCGTGCCCGTTTGAGCGACAGCGGTCGCCGCAGCGTGTCCGCCATTTATCTCGACCAGCCCTTCGCGCGGCAGGCGCAGCTGATCCGCCTGGCGCTGCCGGAGACGCGGCGCGTGGGGGTGCTGTTGAGCACCGAACAGGCGGGCCTTGCCGGCGAGCTGGACCTGGCCCTGCAGGGGCAGCAACTCAGCCTGGTGCTGGGCACGCTGTCCGGCGAGCAGCGCCTGATCGCGCCCCTCGAAACCGTATTGTCGGACGCCGACGTGTTGCTGGCTGTGACCGATCCGCTGGTATTCAACCGCAATACGGCACAAAGCCTGTTTCTGACCTCCTACCGCTACCGTGTTCCGGTGTTGGGCTATTCGCAGTCGCTGACGCGGGCGGGGGCGCTGCTGTCGCTACATTCCAGTCCGGCGCAGATTGGTCGCCAGGCCGCCGAAACCGTCGTTGCGGCCCTGCAGGGCGGTTCGGTGCGCCTGCCCATGCCGGACCACCCGGCCTACTTCAGCATTTCTATCAATGAACAGGTCGCTCGCTCGCTCGGTTACACCCTGCTGCCGGAAGCCGAACTGGAAAAACGTTTGGGAGCGCCACGGTGAGGTCGATTTCATTGGGAATACGCGGGCGTGTCATCGGCCTGGCCATGGTGCCGGTGGCCATCATCGGCGTCCTGCTGCTGTTCCAGCTCATCAGCGGGAAAATCGACGACCTCGATCAGTCGCTGCGCACCCGTGCCGCGGCCATTGCCCGCCAGCTGGCGCCGGCAGCCGAATATGGCGTCGTCTCCGGCAATATCGCGGTGCTGCAGACCCTGCTCGACAAGGTGGCGATCGAGACCGATATTCGCGGTGTGGCGATCTTTTCCGATACCGGTGAGCGGCTTGCGCACGTCGGCCCCGGTGACTGGGTGGAGCCGGCCCAGGGTGGGCTGCCCGCCGATCGGATCCACCAGATCGAATACACGGACCGGCTGGTGTACTACGCGCCGATCACCCGCACCGAAGTGGCGGTGGATGATTTCAATGCGCCCGACGAAGCGTCTGCCCAGCCAGGGGGGCGGACCCAACTGCTGGGCTGGGTGGGGCTGGATGTGTCGCGCAGCGCCACCTTCCAGAGCCAGCGCGATGCCATCCTGCGCAGCCTGGCGATTCTGCTGGCCGGTCTGAGCGTCAGTCTCTATCTCGCCTGGCGCATCGGGCGCCGCATCACCCAGCCGATCTTGGCCCTGACCCGCACCGTGAGCCGCATCGGCGACGGCCACCTGGACGAACGCGTGGCGCAGACCGGGGAGGCCGAACTGGGCGTGCTGCAGCGCGGCGTCAATCACATGGCGGCCCACCTGCAGACGATGCAGGACCAGATGCAGGAAAAAATCGACCAGGCCACCGCGCGCCTGGTGTATCAGGCAAGCCACGATGCGCTGACCGGGCTGATCAACCGTCGCGAGTTCGAACAGCGGCTGGAACACCTGCGCCTGTCGGCCCTGCAGCAGGGCCGCGAGCATGCGCTGTGCTACATGGATCTCGACCAGTTCAAGGTGATCAACGATACCTGCGGCCACGCGGCGGGCGACGAACTGCTGCGCCAGCTGGCGCTGCTGCTGAAAGGCAACCTGCGCGAACGCGATACGCTGGCCCGCCTGGGCGGCGACGAGTTTGCCCTGCTGCTGGAAAACTGCAGTACCCCCGACGCGCTGGAGGTGGCGGACACCTTCCGGGCCGAGGTGCAACGTTTCCGCTTCAAATGGGAAGACCGCATTTTCGCGGTCGGCATGAGCGTGGGCATGGTGGCGATCAACCGCGACAGCGGTACCACGGCAAGCCTGCTGTCAGCCGCGGATGCCGCCTGCTATGTGGCCAAGGATCGCGGCCGCAACCAGATCCACGTTTATGAAAGCCGCGACACTGACCTGACGCGCCACCGCGGTGAAATGCAGTGGGTGGCGCGCATCCAGCGGGCGCTGGAAGAGGACCGGCTGCGCCTGTCGTGGCAGGAAATCCGCCGTACCGATGGCACGGTCGAGTCGACGCGCCATGTCGAACTGCTGCTGCGCATGGTGGATGACGACGGCAGCGAAATTCTACCCATGGCCTTCATCCCCGCCGCCGAGCGCTATTCCATCATGCCGTCTCTCGACAGCTGGGTGATCGGGGAAACCTTGCGCGCGTGCCAGCGTTATGTGGTGTCCAAACGCGAGCAGCATTGCCTGTTTGCGGTCAACCTGTCGGGGGCCTCGCTGAAAGACCCGGCATTTCGCCGCATGCTGCTGGAAAAACTGCAGGACAATCCCGATCTGGGACCGCATCTGTGCTTTGAAATCACCGAAACGGCCGCCATCGGCAACCTCGCCGTCGTCAACGATTTCATCGATGCCATGCGCGAGTTCGGCTGCAGCTTTGCGCTGGACGACTTTGGCAGCGGCCTGTCATCCTTTACCTACCTGAAGAACCTGAAGGTGGACTACCTCAAGATCGACGGCGCGTTCGTGCGGGACATCGCGAGCAATGCGATTGATTGCTCCATGGTCGAGGCGATACACCGGATTGGCCATCAGATGGGTCTGAAGACCGTGGCCGAATATGTCGAGTCGGACGAGATCCTGGCGGTGCTGCAGCAGATCGGAGTGGACTATGTGCAGGGCAATGGCGTGCATTGTCCCGAGCCCCTGGAAAACCTGTGCGGCGCTTCCTGAGGGGAAAATGCGCGCGGCGTCAGTCTGCGACGCCAAACCCCGCATCGACGACGGCCTGCACCAGCGCAGCGCGGTCGACCCGGGCAGCGTCGACCACCACCCGCGCCTGACCCGGTTGCAGGGTCACCTCTACGGTCTCTACGCCCGGCAGGGCCGTCAACACCCGTTGCACGCTGTTGACGCAGCCGCCGCAGGTCATGCCGGTCACGGACAAAACGATTTCATTCATGCTGAGCCCCAAGGACGTTTCAGGTTGCGATTTTATGCCAGCTGAAAAACAAAAGCCCGCGGTTTGGGCCGCGGGCTTGTCGATCCGGTCGGGTGGGGCTTATTTCTTGCGCGGGCGCTTGCGCAGGGCTTCCTTGGTGTGGTCGATCAGGCGGTCGGCCACCACTTCGGCGTCGACCGCAAAGGTGCCGTTGGCGAGCGCGGCCTTGACCGACTCGACCTTGCCGAGGTCGGTGACGTCGACCGAGGCCAGCTGGGATTCCAGCGCGCGGATGTGGGTGCTCGATTCAGTCAGGGTCAGCGAATCGCCGCCGCCCGCAGTGGGGGCAGACGATTTTCCGCCCTTGCCTTTGACAGCGGAGGCCTTGGCGGCGGTGGTCGAGGTGATGCGCTTGTCGATTTTCACGGGGGTGTTCCTGGTCGCTGTTGGACGATCTTCTGACAGGGCGAGTGCCTAATGGTTTATCGGCAGCCAGGAAGTTTTCTTTAGGCGTCGTGACCGACTCAGCCGAGCAGCGGAATCACCCCGTCCAGCCCCACCTGGCTCAGCGCATAGCTGGCCTGCGCGCGCACCACCGGCTTGGCGCGGTAGGCGATGCTGATGCCGGCTTCGGCCATCATCTTGAGGTCGTTGGCGCCGTCGCCCATGGCGACGACCTGTTCCCGCCCCAGACCCAGCTCGGCACGCACCCGGTTGAGCCAGTCGGCCTTGCCCTGGGCGTCGACGATGTCGCCCAGCACGCGCCCGGTCAGCTTGCCGTCGGCCACCTCCAGCGTGTTGGCCGCGGTGTAGTCCAGCCCGAGCCGGGGCTTGAGCCGCTCGGTGAAGAAGGTGAAGCCGCCCGACACCAAGAGGGTCTTGATCCCGGCCGCGCGCGCCGCCGCCAGCAGGGTTTCGGCACCCGGTGACAGCTGCAGGCGCTCGTCATACACCCGCTGCAGGGCGGACTGGTCGAGGCCTTCCAGCAGCGACACCCGGCGGCGCAGGCTTTCGGCGAAGTCGATCTCGCCGCGCATGGCGGCCTCGGTGATTGCCGACACCTGCGGCTTCAGCCCCTGCATGTCGGCGATTTCGTCGATGCACTCGATGGTGATCAGTGTCGAATCCATGTCCATCACCAACAGGCCAAAGTCGCCGATGCGGCGCTCGGCCGGCACCCAGCCGCAGTCGATCCGGTTGTCCTCGCAGAACGCGGCGACTTCGTCGCGCTGTCCGGTATTGGCCGCCCGCAGCCGGAACGCCGTCAGCGAAATCGCTTCGATGGCCGTGGCACCGGTGAGTTTGGCGAGCGCTTTGAGGGTGGCGGTGGGGAGGTCGTGTCCCTGAACGATCAGATTCATATTGTTTTTTATTTCAACAGGTTGAATAAGGTAATGACATTGGCCGCGCGTGTCTCCGCGGGCGAGGCGGCATTCCAACGCAGGCGGTTCTCCCCGGCCAGTTTGAGGTCGCGCCGGCTCTGGATCAATTGAATGATCCGGCCCGGGTCGATTGGCGGCTGCGCCACGAACTGCAGCAGGATGGCGTCGCTGCTGGCGTCGACCTTCATGATGCCGAGCGCTTTCGCGGCCAGGCGCAGGCGATGGGTATCTAGCAGGGCGCGCGCGGGGTCGGGCAGCGGGCCGAAGCGGTCGATCAGCTCTTCCTGCAGCTGGGTCAGTTCCTCGGCGTCGTGCACGCTGGCCAGCCGCTTGTACAGCACCAGCCGCTCGTGCACGTCGGGGCAGTAGTCCACCGGCAGCAGCGCCGGCGTGTGCAGGTTGATCTCGGACACCACGCCCAGCGGCTGGCTCATGTCCGGCTCCTTGCCGGCCTTCAGGCTCGCCACCGCGCCGGCCAGCATGTCGTTGTAGAGCGAGAAGCCGACTTCGAGGATTTCGCCGCTCTGCTTTTCGCCCAGCACTTCGCCGGCGCCGCGGATTTCCATGTCCTGCATGGCGAGGTGGAAGCCCGAGCCCAGTTCTTCCAGCAACTGGATGGCTTCCAGGCGTTTCTTCGCCTGCGGGGTCAGAGTGCGGTCCTCCTCCACCAGCAGATAGGCGAAGGCCTGGTGGTGCGAACGGCCGACGCGGCCGCGCAGCTGATGCAGCTGCGCCAGCCCGAATTTGTCGGCGCGGTTGATCAGGATGGTGTTGGCGGTCGGCACGTCGATGCCGGTCTCGATGATGGTGGTGCACAGGAGGATGTCGAAGCGCTGCTGGTAGAAGTCGCGCATCACCTGTTCCAGCTCGCGCTCGCTCTGCTGGCCGTGGCCGACGCGGATGCGCGCTTCCGGCAGCAGCTTTTCCAGCCGCTCGCGCATGGCCTGGATCGTGCTGACCTCGTTGTGCAGGAAGTACACCTGGCCGCCGCGCTTGAGTTCGCGCAGCACCGCTTCCCGGATCAGCCCGCTGGAAAACGACTGCACGAAGGTCTTCACCGCCAGCCGCTTCTGCGGCGCCGTGGCAATCACCGAGAAATCGCGGATGCCTTCGAGCGACATCGCCAGCGTGCGCGGGATCGGCGTCGCGGTCAGCGTCAGCACGTCGACCTCGGCGCGCAGCGCTTTCAGCTGCTCCTTCTGGCGCACGCCGAAGCGGTGCTCCTCGTCGAGGATGACCAGACCCAGGCGGGCGAATTTGACGTCCTTCTGGATCAGCCGGTGGGTGCCGATGACGATGTCGAGCTTGCCGTCCGCCAGCGCCTGCAGCGCCTCGGCCTGCTCCTTTGGGCTGCGGAAGCGCGACAGCTCGGCGAGCTTGATCGGCCAGGGCGAGAAGCGGTCGGAGAAGTTGTTGAAGTGCTGCTCGGCCAAGAGCGTGGTCGGCACCAGCACCGCCACCTGGTAGCCGCCCATCACCGCCATGAAGGCGGCGCGCAGCGCGACTTCGGTCTTGCCGAAACCGACGTCGCCGCACACCAGCCGATCCATGGGCTTGCCCGCCTGCATGTCGGCCATGACGGCGGCAATCGCGGCGGCCTGGTCGGGCGTTTCCTCGTAGCCGAAGCCTTCGGCGAAGGCCTCGTAGTCGTGCAGCGAGAACTTGAACGCGTGGCCCTCGCGCGCCGCGCGCAGGGCGTACAGATTGAGCAGCTCGGCTGCGGTGTCGCGCGCCGCCTGCATGGCGCGGCGGCGCGCTTTCTCCCACTGGTCGGTGCCCAGCTTGTGCAGCGGCGCCGCGCCTTCGCCGGCGCCGCTATAGCGCGAGATCAGGTGCAGGTTGGCGACCGGCACGTAGAGCTTGTCGCCCTTGGCGTATTCGAGCTGCAGGAACTCGGTGTCGCCGTCGCCGAGGTCCATGTTGATCAGGCCGAGGTACTGGCCGACGCCGTATTGCGCGTGCACCACCGGGTCGCCGGGCTTGAGTTCCGAGAGATCGCGCAGCAGGTTGTCGATCTGGGTCGCGCGGGCTTCGCGCGCGCGCCGGGTCTTCGGCGGGATGGCGTAGAGCTCGGTTTCGGTGATGATGGCAAACGCGCCGTCCGCGGTAACGAAGCCTTCGGCCAGCGGACCATGCGTCAGCAGGATGCGCTCGGCGCGTGGCAGGCAGTCGGCCCAGCCCTCGCACAGTCGGGCGTCGAGGCCATGCTCGGCGAGGTACTCGTGCAGCGTCTCGCGCCGCCCGGCCGAGGGCGCGACGATCAGCACCTTGCCGGCGAAGCCGTCGATGAAGCCCTGCAGCTTGGCGACCGGATGGGCCTCGCGGCGGTCGACCGAGATCGGCGGCACCGCGCGGGCGAGGCCCTCGCCGCCCTGCTCGACGTCGAGCCGGCTGTAATCCTTGGCCAGGCTGAAAAACGCATCGGTCGGCAGGAACAGTTCGGTGGGCGGCAACAGCGGGCGGTCCTTGTCGCCCGACAGCAGGCGGTGGCGGCTTTGCGCGTCGGTCCAGAACGCCTGACCCGCCGGATCGAGCGCGCCGTGCGCGACGATGCGGGTGGGCTTCGGCAGATAGTCGAACAGCGTCGCCGTCTCGTCGAAAAAAAGCGGCAGGTAATACTCGATGCCGGCGGGCGCCAAGCCGTTGCTGACGTCCTTGTACAGCTTGGATTTCGACGGATCGCCCTCGAAGCGCTCGCGGAAACTCTGCCGGAAGCGGGTGATGCCGGTCTCGTCGAGCGGGAATTCGCGCGCCGGCAGCATCCGCACCTCGCCCACCGGATAGATGCTGCGCTGGGTGTCGACGTCGAAGGCGCGCAGCGTCTCGATCTCGTTGTCGAACAGGTCGATGCGGTAGGGCACCGCGCTGCCCATGGGGAAGAGGTCGATCAGCCCGCCGCGTACCGAGAATTCGCCCGGCGCGAACACCTGGTTCACGTGCGTGTAGCCGCCCAGCGCCATCTGCGCGCGGAAGGCCCCTTCGTCGAGCGTGTCCTTCTGCTTGAGGAAGAAGGTGTGGGCGGCGAGAAAGGCCGGCGGCGCCAGCCGGTACAGCGCGGTCGAGAGCGCCACCACGGCGATGTCGAATTCGCCGCGCGAAATCTGGTACAGCGTCGCCAGCCGCTCGGAAATCAGATCCGGATGCGGCGAAAACGTGTCGTAGGGCAGGGTTTCCCAATCGGGGAAGGCGCACACCCGCAATTCAGGGTCGAACCAGCGCAGTTCCTCGGCCAGGCGGTTGGCGTCCCACGCGCTCGCGCACACCACCGCCAGCGGCGCGGCATGGCGTGCCAGCTCGGCCAGATAGAGCGCATCGGCAGCGCCGGCGAGGCCGGACTGGCGGTGGCCGGGAGAAGGGGCGGTGGGGGAGAACAGCATGCAAATAGTCGAATTATCCCGGAAACGGCAGCCCGGCGCACCCATGGAAATGGCATTCCAGGGGCAAGCAGTCGTGCAGGAGCCACCGCAAGGGGGGGAGGCCGTGGTTGTTAAGCCGACAAGTCGGCAACAACCACGCTCGGCCGCCCTCGGCCCGATGGGGTGTATCGGCATGACTATCGCGGCGAGGGCGCCGCTCCCACGGCGCGGGTATAATGGCCGGCTTTCCGTTTTCAAGCCCTCAAAGCCATGAGCCTCGATCGCGTCAGTTCCGGCCGCAACCTGCCCGACGATTTCAACGTCATCATCGAAATCCCCGCCCACGGCGAGCCCATCAAGTACGAAGTGGACAAGGAGTCCGGCGCCATGTTCGTCGACCGCTTCATGTCGACCGCCATGCACTATCCCTGCAACTACGGCTATATCCCGCACACTCTGTCGGAAGACGGCGACCCGGTCGACGTGCTGGTGATCACCCCGATTCCCCTGATCACCGGCGTGGTGGTGCGCAGCCGCCCGATCGGCATGCTGAAGATGGCCGACGAGGCCGGGGTGGACGCCAAGCTCTTGGCGGTGCCGGTGGACAAGCTGTGCGGTCTGTATAAGGGCGTCAACAAGCCCGAAGACCTGCAGCCCCTGCTGCTGGCGCAGATCTCCCACTTCTTCGAGCACTACAAGGACCTCGAAAACGGCAAGTGGGTCAAGGTCGAAGGGTGGGTCGGCATCGACGACGCCCGTGCCGAAATCCTCGCCGGCGTGGAACGCTACCGCAACGCGGCGGACAAGCCGGCGTTTTGAGAGCAGGGGTCAGGATTCAGGGATCAGGATTCAGGGGATGATGCTTTCGCATTGGTTACATGCGTGGCCGCAGGCCGCTCCACCCCTGACCCCTGAATCCTGGCCCCTGAATCCTAAGCAATCATCATGAAAATCTGCATCCTCTCCGATTCCCACGACAACCGGCGCCTCCTCGGCGCGGCGGTCGAACATGCCAAGGCGAACGGGGCGGAAGCGGTGCTGCACTGCGGCGACGTGGTCGCGCCGACCACGCTGCGCGTGCTGCAGAAATACGAACTGCCGGTGCACGTCATCCACGGCAACAACACCGGCGACCTCTACAACATGAGCCGGCTCGCTGCCGAGCCCAACAGCGTGATCCGCTACCACGGCCAGGACGCAGCCTTCACCCTGGCCGACCGCAACCTGTTCCTGGTGCACTATCCCCACTACGCCCAGGCGCTCGCCTGCACCGGCGACTACGACCTCGTCTGCTGCGGCCACGACCACAAGTCCAGCATCTCGCAGGTCGCCACCGTCAAGGGCGGCCACACCTGGCTGATCAATCCCGGCACCGTCGGTGGCGTCGGCGCGCCCCCCACCTACATCATGGCCGACCTCGTCGGCATGGCGTTCGAGATTGTCACGATCGAAGCTGCGCCGGCTTCGGTTCTGCCGCCCGTCACACCACACGTTTGACGGAACCCTGAACGAACGGCGTTCACCCGAATACAACGGAGGCTGCATCAAAAAACGGGGCATGACGCCCCGTTTTTTGATGGCTGAAGCGGCTTTATTTCGCCGGCTTGGCCGTGCTCAGGCCGAGCACTTCCCAGTCCTGCATGCCGCCGCGGTACCACTTGATTTTGTCTGCCGGGTAGCCGATTTTCAGCAGGCCCTTGATGTTGGTCGGCGACTGGCCGCACCAGGGGCCGTTGCAGAACATCACCAGTGTCTTGGCGCCGGAAAAATCCCAGAACCCGTCCTGCTGCTTGGCGCCGAGCTGCTTCTCGAGGATGTCCTGCACCGTGATCGGGTCGGATTTGCCGATGTTCAGCTTGTCCCAGGGAATGTTCACCGCGCCGGGGATCGTGCCTTTCTCGACCCAGTCCGGGGTGCGGGAATCGATCACCATCACGGTCTTGTCGCCTGCGCTCATCTTCTGCAGGTATTGCAGCATTTCCAGTTCGCCGATGGTCTTCACGCCGGGCGCCAGCATGCCCGGCTGGATGCAGAAGGGCGGGCACTTGCGCGAGGTCTTGGCAAAGTCGGGATTGATCGTGTTCTTCTGATCCTGGTTGCGCTGGATGGTGACCTTCTGGCCGTTGTGCATCACGTCCACCGAGGGCAGGCCCGCCGTGATGGCGACTTCCAGGGGTTTGGCGGATGCGGCGGCGTTGCCGCCATGGGACGCGCAGCCCGACGTGCCAATGGTGGCGGCCAGCGCCAGCGCAATACCGGAAAGCTTGAGCAGAGTGTTGTTCATGACTTTGTTCTCCGAATGTGTAGGCGGTTCAAGGCTTCACGGTGTTCAGGCCGAGCACTTCCCAGTCCTGCATGCCGCCGCGGTACCACTTGATTTTGTCTGCCGGGTAGCCGATTTTCAGCAGGCCCTTGATGTTGGTCGGCGACTGGCCGCACCAGGGGCCGTTGCAGAACATTACCAGCGTCTTGGCGCCGGAGAAGTCCCAGAACCCGTCCTGCTGCTTGGCGCCGAGCTGCTTCTCGAGGATGTCCTGCACCGTGATCGGGTCGGATTTGCCGATGTTCAGCTTGTCCCAGGGAATGTTCACCGCGCCGGGGATCGAGCCTTTTGCGACCCAGTCCGGGGTGCGCGAATCGATCACGAGGATGCTCTTGTCGCCGTCGCTCATCTTCTTCAGGTAGTGAATCACTTCCAGCTCCCCGATGGTGTCCACGCCGGTCGCCAGTTCACCCGGCTGGATGCAGAATGGCGGGCACTTGCGCGAGGTCTTGGCAAAGTCGGGATTGAGCGTGTTCTTCTGATCCTGGTTGCGCATGATCGTGACCTTCTGGTCGCCATGCATGACGTCGACGGACGGCAGGTCTGCGGTGATGTTGACATCCAGCGCGGCGGCCGCGGTGGACAGGGCAAACGTCGTGAACAGGGTGGATGCGGCGAGTACAGTGCGAAGCTTCATGGTTGTCTCCTAAGTGATGCTGGATATGCGCGTTTGCTTATTCGCATTCCGGTTCTTTGTCGGTTTTGGCAGTCTTGTTTTGCGATGGGGACGGGTCGGCGGCGTTCTCCTTGGGCTTGGGTTGATTTTCGGCTTGGTTGGTCACGTCAGGCTGGGCCGGCTCGGCTTCTGCCTGGTCGGCTGCCGTGGCCATGCCGACCGTCAGCAGCAGGGCAGTCGCCGTGCAGGCCAGGCGGGAAATTCGTGTCATTCTGTCTCCTCGGTGATGGGTAAACGGCTTGCTTGACGCCTATGGCGCAGGCGTTTTTTGCATGTGGCTCGTAGCACCTTGTGTGCCAGTGCGTTATTGCCTTGAATATAAAAGGGTTTTGTTTTGCAGCGGGGGGCTGGGGCATGACAGGAGGGTCAGGCGTCTTGTCATGCTGTCATGACATGACGCCTGGCGCAGCCAGGCGACGCAGGCGCGAATCGGGCGTGATGGCGCGGCTTGGCGGATGCCCCCGAAGAACGGGATGATTCTGCGTCGAGAGGATGCGGCTGCACCGGCGTCTCTCGTGCGGTCGTGCAAATATTTCCTCTTATTCGCGCATAGAAAACTTCGATTGAAATAGCGCACTTGCCCGTGGCGGCGGGGGTGGGCTTCGGAGTACCATTTCAGGGATTCAATGACGGGCTCAAAACCCGGCTGCCCGGGTGGAAATCCCGGGTGGTTTTCAGATGACTTTGCATCCATCGGATGGAGGAAACACAATGACGGAGCATGTTGCGACCAACGAGACCATACTCGTGGTGGGCGGCGGTATTTCCGGCATGACCGCCGCGCTCGAAGCGGCCGAAACCGGCAAGAACGTGGTTCTGGTTGAGAAAAATCCCGCACTGGGCGGACGCACCTCGCAGTTGTATCGCTACTTTCCCAAGCTGTGCCACCCTACCTGCGGTCTGGAAATCAATCTGCGCCGCCTCAAGGGCAACCCCCGCGTGCGCGTAGTGACGCTGGCCGAAGTGACCGGCATCGAAGGCAGCACCGGCAACTACACCGCCTCCATCAAGGTCAAGCCGCGCTACGTGAACGAGAGCTGCACTGCCTGCGGCGACTGCGGTCGTGCGGTCGAGACGATGGTGGACGACCCCTTCAACTACAACCTCGGCCAGCACAAGGCGGCCTTCCTGCCGAACGCGATGGCCTACCCGCAGCGCTACGTGCTGGACCCGGCGATCATCGGCACGGCCGACGCCGACCGCGCCAAGGCTGCATGCAAATACGGCGCGATCGACCTCGACATGAAAGAGGAAACGATCCAGGTCAAGGCGGGCGCCGTGGTGTGGGCGACCGGCTGGCAGCCCTACGACGCGGCGAAAATTCAGCCCTATGGCTATGGCCGCTTCAAGAACGTCATCACCAGCGTCGAATTCGAGCGTCTGGCCGACATCCACGGCCCCACCGGCGGCAAGATCCTGCGCCCGTCCGACGGCAAGGAAGCGAAGAACATCGCCTTCATCCAGTGCGCCGGTTCGCGCGACGAAAACCATCTGCGCCACTGTTCCAGGATCTGTTGCATGGCGTCGCTGAAGCAGACGCACTATGTGCGCGAGAAATACCCGGAAGACGGCAAGTCGACCATCTACTACATCGACATCCGCGCCATCGACCGCTTCGAGGACTTCTATCAAAAAGTCCAGGCCGATCCCTCGGTCAGCTTCATCAAGTCCAAGGTCGCCAAGGTCACCGAAGACGAGCACGGCAACCCGGTGTGCCATGGCGTCGACACCGAAGGCTACAAGCGCTACACCACGCCGCACGACCTGGTGGTGCTGGCCGTCGGCATGGAGCCCTCGGTCAAGGGCATCAACATTCCTGGCCACATCGTGGCGGACTCGAGCGGCTTCATCGAAGCCGACCCGGCCAACGGCGCGGTGTTCGGCGCCGGCTGCGCGTCGAATGCGCTCGACGTGAACCGTGCCGTGCAATCGGCCACCGCGGCGGCATTGAGAGCCATCCAGGTGGTCAACAAAGTAGCAAAGGCGGAGGCTTAAACCATGGCTGACATCAAAGTCGCAGCGTATATCTGCAAGGGCTGCGGACTGGGCGAGCGTCTCGACGCCGACGCGCTGGTCAAGATCGCACAGAAGGACGGCAAGGTGCCGCTGGCGAAGTCGCACGAGTTCCTGTGCAATGCCGACGGCGTGGCGATGATCAAGAACGACATCGCCAACGAAGGCGTCACCCACATCATGATCGGCGCCTGTTCGCGCCGCGCCAAGACCGAAGCGTTCTTCTTTCCCGAAAATGCGGTGGCCCGCGCCAACCTGCGCGAAGGCGTGATCTGGATCCGCCCCGACACCGACGAGGCGCGCGAAACCACGCAGGAGATGGCGGAAGACTATATCCGCATGGGCTGCGCCGAAGTGAAGGCGATGACCGCCCCCGGCGGCAATACCAACACCGGCACCAGCAAGACCCTGCTGGTGGTCGGTGGCGGCGTGACTGGCATGACCACCGCGATCGAAGCCTCGAAGACCGGCTACCCGGTGGTGCTGGTGGAAAAAACCGGCGCGCTGGGCGGCTGGGCGGCCAAGCTCTATAAGCGCGTGCCGGTGCACGAGCCGTTCAAGTCGCCCGCCGACACCGGCGTGGGCGATCTGGTCGCCCAGGTGCTGGGTGACAGCAACATCAAGCTGTATCTCAACGCCACCGTCGCCAAGACCGACGGCGCGCCCGGCCGCTTCATCGTGGACATCGCCACCGAATCGGGTGCGACGCACACCGAAGACATCGGTGCCATCGTCCAGGCGAGCGGCTTTACCCTGTACGACATGAACAAGCTGCCGGAGCTCGGCGGCGGCAAGTCGCCCAACGTGGTCGACCAGGCCGGACTCGAGGCATTGGCGAAAGCCGCCGCAGCGGGCGACGGCGTGATCCGCCGTCCCTCGGACAACCAGCCGGTGAAATCGGTGGTGTTCGTGCAGTGTGCCGGTCAGCGCGATCCCAGCGGCACGCATCTGGCGTACTGCTCGGGCGTGTGCTGCAACACCAGCATCAAGCAGGCGATGTATTTCAAGGACGCCAACCCGTCTGTCGACACCACCATCATCTACACCGACCTGCGTACGCCGGGCAACGGCGAGGACTTCTACCGCAGCGCGCAGGAAAAAGGCGTCATCTTCACCAAGGGCAAGGTTGCCCAGGTGGTGCCCAACGGCGCCACCAGCACGGTGAAATTCCACGACCTGATCCTCGACGACACCGACGCCGCTGTGGCCGATGTTGACCTGGTGGTGCTGGCCACCGGCCAGGTGGCGAATTCGGGCATCGACATCTTTGCAGCGCCCAAGACCGAAGAGGAAGAAGCCGCGGTCGAGGTGAAGCCGATTTCCATCCTCAACCTGACCTACCGTCAGGGCAAGGACGTGCCGCAGCTGAAGCAGGGTTTCACCGATTCCCACTTCATCTGCTTCCCCTACGAAACGCGCCGCACCGGCATCTACACCGCCGGCCCGGTGCGCCGCCCGATGGACATCGCGCAGGCGCGCGAGGACGCCACCGGCGCTGCGCTGAAGGCGATCCAGGCGCTGGAAAACGCCGAACTCGGGCGCGCCGCGCATCCGCGCTCTGGTGATTTATCTTTCCCGAAAGTGCGTCTCGAGGGCTGTACCCAGTGCAAGCGCTGCACGGTCGAGTGCCCGTTCGGCGCCATCGACGAGGACGAAAAGCGCTTCCCGGTGTTCAACGAATCGCGTTGTCGTAGATGTGGTACCTGCATGGGCGCCTGCCCGGTGCGCGTGATCTCGTTCGAGAACTATTCGGTCAACACCGTCGGCGCGCAGATCAAGGCGGTCGACATCCCCGACGAATTCTCCGAGAAGCCGCGTATCCTGATCCTGGCGTGCGAGAACGACGCCTACCCGGCGCTCGACATGGCGGGGATGAGCCGCAACGAGTACTCGGCCTACGTGCGCATCATTCCGATCCGCTGCCTCGGTTCGGTCAATACCATCTGGATCACCGATGCGCTGAACGCCGGCTACGACGGTGTGATGCTGATGGGCTGCAAATCCGGCGACGAGTACCAATGCCACTTCGTCAAGGGTTCCGAGCTCGGGCGGGTGCGCATGTCCAAGATCGACGACACGCTGAAAACGCTGAATCTGGAATCGGAGCGCGTGCGCGATCTCGAAGTCGCGATTACCGACATCGAGCGGGTGCCCGAGATGATCAACAAGTATGCCGCCGAGCTGGTTGCCGTTGGCCCCAGCCCGTTCAAGGGATTCTGAGGATTGAACATGAGCGCAAACACCGCACTGGCGGAGAAGTACCGCAACAACTTCCTGAAGGAAATCGAAGAACAGGTCGAGATGGGCGACTGGGTGAAGATGTGCATGCAATGCGGCGTCTGCTCCGGTTCCTGCCCGACCAATTTCCAGAGCGCGTGGGAACATCCGCCGCAGGAACTCTTCATGATGATCCGTGCCGGCAAGCGCGAGGAAGTGCTGACCACGACCTCGATGTGGAACTGCACCTCCTGCTACAACTGCATCGTGCGCTGCCCCAGGAAGCTGCCGATCACCCACATCATGCACGGCATCGCCGAATACGCGCACCGCATCGGCAAGGCGCCGAAGATGCAGGCCACCCGCTTCTTTTCGGGCCTGTTCTGGAAGAACGCCACCAAGACCGGCCGCGTCAACGAGCTCAAGCTGTCGATGGGCTTGTACTTCAAGGACGGCTTCGCCCAGGGCGTCAAGAACGGCATGGCGATGCAGTCGGTCGCGCTGGGGCTGGTCAAGGCCGGCCGGCTGAACGTGATGGAACTGTTCGGCGGACACAAGTGCAAGGATCAGAAGGGCATCCAGGCGATGCTGAAGAAAGCCTACGAAATCGAGCGCAGCCGCAAGG
The DNA here is from genome assembly GCA_018820765.1 of Gammaproteobacteria bacterium. Lineage (GTDB taxonomy): Bacteria > Pseudomonadota > Gammaproteobacteria > Burkholderiales > Thiobacillaceae > Thiobacillus. Next base: position 19,836 of record JAHJNN010000011.1, on the reverse strand, counting down.
CCGCCAAGATGGCTGGCTGAGGAGAGAGACACAATGGCCAAACATGAATACGCGTTTTACCCCGGCTGCTCGTCGCAGAAGGGCGCTTCCGCCTCCAACTACCTGACGTCGGTCGAATCGATGTGCAAGACGCTCGACGTCAAGCTCACCGAAATCCCCGACTGGAACTGCTGCGGCGCCTCGATCGGCTACGCCGAGGCCGGCGAGCTGCCGCGCCACGTGCTGAACGCACGCAACTTCGCGCTGTCCGAGCAGCATCTGCCGGGGCAGGAAATCGTCGCCACCTGTGCCGCCTGCTGGCTGGGCGCACGCGAGACGCGCGAGCGCCTGACGCACTCCGACACCCTGATGGCCGACACCCGCGAGGCGCTGAAGGAAGCCGGCCTGCAGATCAACGAGATGCCCAACATCCGCCACATGGTGGAAGTGCTGATCGAGGATCTGGGCTTCGACGAAATGAAGAAGCACGTCGTGCGTCCGCTGGAAGGCGTCAAGATCGCGGGCTACGTCGGCTGCCAGACCAACCGTCCGTTCGGCGTGTCCGGTGAATCGTTCGAAAACCCCCAGTACCTCGACAAGATGGTCGAGATGGTCGGTGCCGAATCGATCCCCGAGTACGAGCAGAAGGTCACCTGCTGCGGCGGTGCGCTGGCCTTCTCCGAGCCGGAAAAGGCGCAGGCGCAGATCAAGGACATCGTCGAGTCGGCCTACGACCACGGCGCCGAAATGATCGTCACGCCGTGCCCGCTGTGCCAGGCCAACGTCGAGATCTACCAGGGCCAGATCAACAAGCGCTACGGCACCAAGTTCGACATTCCGGTGATGTACTACAGCCAGCTGATGGTGGTGGCCTACGGCGGCAGCGCCAAGGAGGCCGCACTCAACGGCCAGGTCATCAGGGCGCGCCGTCTGGAGGAAATCGCCGCCAAGCCGGTCAAGCGTTAAGCCGTATCGGGCGTGTAAAGGAACAGGGGCTGCGAGCCCCTGTTTTTATGCGTGCAGGCCCAATATTGGCCAAAGCTTTCCGGTGCGAGATTTATCCTCAATTTTTTCTGCTTCAAGGAAGACTTTTCGAATGCTACTTCATCAGTTGCAACAATGGCTGAATGGCCACGTCTTGAGTGGCAGGGGGCATGTCCCCGCAATGCCGGAAAAATACCGTTCATTGTCACTTGAGCGACCAGTCGCATTCGCGGTATTGCTCTGCCTGAGTCTCTCTCTCCACGCGCAGGACCCTGCACCGGTCCAGTCATCCCTGGGTGTCTCTTACGAGCAGGTTTCCCTGCCAGGGAACGAGACGATGGGTTTTGCCTCAATTGGGTTGTCGCAGCACTTCACACAAAACATGAGCCTGGGTGTTGCAAGCTATGCTGCGGTCAAGGGTGAACGGGGCGGCTTCATTACGCTAGGTTTCACAGGAGAAGGGAACTGGCCGCTGGATAACGGCTGGTCGCTGGAAGCCGGGGGCTTCGTGGGTGCAGGCGGTGGCCGCGGGGGTTACATGCTATCTGGCGGGGGATTGATGCTGCGGGCCAATGCGGGTATTGGTCTCGAACTTGCTGCGGCCGGTTTGCCGGGGCGCTTGAGTGCAGGGGTCAGCCATATACGTTTCCCTGATGGCAACATCGCCAGCACTCAGCCCTACCTGTCCTACGCACTGCCTTTTGATAGTCTGATAGGTCCGGGTTGGAATTACGGGTCGGCCGAGTATTCGCCTGCGTTAGCGAAGCAGCTTGGTTTGCGGACGCACGAAGTCGGCGTTGTGACACGATGGATGGCAGTGAGCGATGGAACCCGGAATGACACCGGTGGTGCGCAGGCGGACTTCGATCTTCTCGGCATCGAGTGGCGTACTTGGCTTGGACGCTATGCCTATGCCAGGTTGGAATCCGAAGGAGCCATGGGCGGCGGCGCCACTGGCTACATGCAGATCCTTGGCGGGGTCGGGCTGCGCGTGCCGCTGACGAGTAGGCTGACCGCGCTGGCCAGTGCCTCACTCGGTGGCGGTGGCGGTGGCGGCGTGGACACGGGTGGCGGCTTCCTTGTCGATGCCGGAGTCGGGCTGCAAGGAGACATTACCCGCCGCTGGTTTGCAGAAGCTGCAATCCAGCACCTGCGCGCGCCGTCTGCCAGTCTCGAGGCGAACAGTGCGGCATTGAAGCTCGGCTATCGCTTCGGGCTCAAGGATTCTGACAACTCCGTGGCAGTCCTTGAACCGCATGCCTTGCGAATCCGCGCAGCGAACCAGACCTACATTCAGGCAGCCGACAACTGGCGCTCCCATCACACAAACCAGAGTGTGCAAAACCTTGGTGTGCAAGTCGACGCTTTCATCAGTCCGGAGTTCTACCTGACCGGGCAGGGCCTCGCTGCCTGGCATGGCGATGCGGGTGCCTATATGACGGGGCAGGTAGGCGCAGGCAGGCGAATACCGTTCAGCCAACAATTCTCCGCTGAGCTCGAGCTCCTGTTCGGTGCGGCTGGCGGCGGTGGCCTGGAAATGGGTTCCGGCTTGGTGACGCAGGGTAATGCAGGCGTCGTGTGGCAGGCTACGGATTCGCTGTCGCTGCACGCAAGTGCTGGCTACCTGTATGCGCTCGACGGTATGTTTCGTGCCAAGGTTGCAGGACTGGCGGTGGGTTATCGCTTCACCGGCTACTCCTTGCGGTAAGCGGTTTGCGCCCTCGGCGAATAGGGGCCGCGTGCCCCTGTTTTTTTGCGCCTTTCGGTTGCGAACCCGGCTCAATCGAGCGGTTTGCGCAGCCGCTCCGGCGCCGGGTCGCCGCAGTGCCCCAGGGCGATCAGCAGCGCGGGCGTCTCGCCCGCCGGCAGGGCCAGCGCGGTCGTCAGCGCGTCCGCATCGAAGCCGCCGATCGGGCAGCTGTCGAGCCCCATGTGGGCCGCCTGCAGCAGCATGTGCGCGGCCGCAAAGTGGCACTGCCCCTGCGCCCAGGCGGCGATCGAATCGGCACGGTAGATGGCGCGATAGGCTTCGTAAACCGGTGCCGTGTCGCCGCCGCGCGCCTCCGCTTCGAAACGCGCCCGCACGTAGTCCGAATCCGGATCGAGCACCGTCCCCAGCGCCACGATCGCGACGAGTGCGGCGGCGCTCGTCACCGCGGGCTGGTCGTAGCAGGCGCGCGCAACGGCCTCACGTTGCGCCGTATCGACCGCGACGAAGCGCCACGGCTCCAGCCCGAACGCCGAAGGCGCCAGCCGGCCGGCTTCCAGCAACAGGGCCAGTTCGTCGGGCGAGATGGCATGATCCGCCGCGAATCGGCGGCAGGCATAGCGCTGTCGAATGGGATCGAGAAGCGTGGGTGGCATCGGCGGCACTCCTGGGGGCCTTTTCACCATAGCGCATGGTGGGGACCCTGACATCCATGGCAATTCAGTGTTTTCCAGCGCGGGTGACACCGCCTGATTGAACATGGCGGTATCCTTACGCTTTGTCTCAAAATCGCACGAACATGAAAAAAGCCAAAGACCTCACCGAACTGATCGACTTGGTGCACGAAGCGGTGTACGAGGTTGATGAACTGCGCGCCTGCCTCGAGCACGACGACGAGGAAGCCTCGACCTATACGCCCTACCTCGATACGCTCGATTCGATGCTGCGCGCACTGCACGAGTCGATGGTGTCGGGGCAATACGGCGGGGTGGGCAAGGGCGAAGACCTGAATTTCATGCCCTTGTTCAAGAAGCATGAGCGCAGCATTCCGTTCCGCGAACTGCTGCGCACCATCAACGCGACGCATCGCGAAGGCTACGAAGCCTGACCGGGGAGGGCGCCGCGATGGCTGCCGTCGATCTTGCCGGATGCCCGGGTCATCCTGATCGAATCACGTCGACTGCTTATTGAACCGTGAGCTGATTGTCCACGTTCACCACACCTTCCACGCCCTGGGCAATCTGCGTCGCGCGTTCCTTCGCGGCGTCGTCCTGCACCGAACCGGTCAGCCTCACGATTCCCTGCTCGGTATCGACATCGATCTGCAGGCCCTTGAGGGTGTCGTCAAGCAGATATTTGCTCTTGACCGATGCGGTGATGGCGCCGTCATCGATCGCCTGGCCTGCCTGACCGGCTTTGCGTTCCATCGTGTCGCCCATGTCGCTGGCCGCATTCCGGGCGTCGACGGCGGCGCTGTCCATTCTGTCCGTGCCCTCGCCTTGGCTCGTTTCCTTGGGCGTGCGGTCGCAGCCGGTGGCAAGCAGGGCAAGGCTCGAAGCAAGGGCGATCGCTGCAATGCTGGATACGTTTTTCATGGGGTCCTCCTCGAAAAGTGATGCCGGGAAGCCTGGCAAAGGCGTTGTGCGTGCGCGCCAGATGGTGTCGCAGCGCACATTGAGACTGTAATTGCGGCGGCGGCCCGTTCGTATAGGCGGAGTGCACGATGGCTTGTAGGACAAGGGCCCATCGCTTTGCGGGCCTCATCGGGGCAAGAGGCGGAAGGGAAGCGGCCAAGGTAACATTGCCCCATGCCGAGAACCCTCATTCCCGCCCCCCTGGAATTCAGGGACGGCGTGCCGTATTCCCCCGCCTACGGCGACATCTATCATTCCGCCGACGGCGGCGCGGGGCAGGCGCGCCACGTGTTCCTGCAGGGCTGCGGCCTGCCGCAGGCATGGGCGCGCCGTGCCTCGTTCGTGATTCTGGAAACCGGCTTCGGCACCGGGCTGAATTTCCTGACGACGTGGGCGGCATGGCGCGACGATCCGGCGCGTCCCGCCCGGCTGCATTTCCTGTCGGTCGAGAAGCACCCGTTCCGCGCCGACGATCTGGCGCGCCTGCATGCGCAATGGCCGGAATTTGCCGCGTTATCCGAAGAACTGCAGGCGAACTGGCCGGCGCTGATGCCGGGCTTCCACCGCATCGCGCTCGACGGCGGCCGGGTGCAGCTCACCCTGATGCTGGGCGACGCGGCGGATTGCCTGCCGCAGGTCGAGGCTGGGGTGGATGCCTTCTATCTCGACGGTTTCGCACCCGACTGCAACGCCGACCTGTGGCAGCCCGGGCTGTTCGACACGCTGGCGCGGCTGGCCAAACTCGATGCCACGGCCGCCACCTACACGGTGGCGGCGCCGGTGCGCCAGGGCCTGGCGCAGGCCGGCTTCGTCTGCGACAAACGCGCCGGCTACGGCCGCAAGCGGCATTGCCTCGCCGCGCGCTTTAAGGGCCCATCCCGTTGGGTCGAAGCCGCCGCGCCGCAGCATGTCGCTGTCATCGGCGCCGGCGTGGCAGGTGCCGCAACCGCGCATGCGCTGGCGCAGCGCGGCGTGGCGGTGACGCTGCTGGAGCGCGCTGCCGCGCCGGCGCAGGCGGCGTCGGGCAATCCGGTGGGGGTGTTCCGGCCGGTGGTCTCGCGCGACGACAGCCGCGCCACGCGCCTGACGCGCGCGGCCTTCCTGCACGACTTGCGCGCGTGGGCGCGGCTGGACGGAATCGAATGGGCGCGCTGTGGCGTGCTGCATCTGGCGCGCGATGCCGACGCCGCAGCGAAGCAGCAGCTGGCGCTGGCCGCCACCGCGCCGCCTGCCGATTTCGCGCGCTGGGTGGACCTCGCCGAGGCGCGCGAACTGGCGAACTGGCCGGTCGCATCGCCCGGAGTGTTTTTCCCGGCGGCGGGCTGGGTGGTGCCGGCAAGCCTGTGCCGCGCTTGGCTCGACCATCCGGCGATCAGCTTGAAGACCGGCTGCGCCGTGGCGCGCGTGCATGCGGTTGCACGCGGTTGGCAGGTGCTGGACGGCGACGGCGAGGTGCTGGCCGAGGCCGACGCCGTGGTGCTGGCGAATGCGCGCGATGCGCTGAGCCTGGTGCCTGATCAAAGCTGGCCGCTCAACACCGTGCGCGGCCAGATCACGCAGCTGCCGCCCGGCAGCCTGCCGCAAATCCAGCGGGTGATCGCGCGCGAGGGCTATGTGTCGCCGGGCGCGTCGCGGCCGCTGGTCGGCGCCACCTACGAGCACGATGACGACGACACGACGCCGCGCACGGCGAGCGACCGCGCCAACCTGGCGCGGCTGGAGGCGATCCTGCCGGGGGCGGGCGCACAGCTGGCCATCGATGAAATGAGCGGTCGCGCCTCGCTGCGCGCGACGCTGCCGGACCGCCTGCCGATCGTCGGCGCGGTCGACGGCCACGCAGGGCTCTACGTGGCGGCGGGCTATGCCTCGCGCGGCGTGGTGTGGGCGGGATTGCTGGGCGAGGCGCTGGCCGACCGCATGAGCGGGCAGCCGCTGCCGCTGGAGACCGAACTGATGCGGGCGATCGCGCCGGCGCGCTTTATGCGGCGGTGAGCGGCTTGCCCTTGTGCGCGGCCACCGCCAGGCCTTCCTGATCGTACAGGCCGCCCTGGCGGGTGGCGCTGTGGATCAGGACGTTCAGCGCCTGCCGGGTGGCGGTCAGCCGCATGTCGATCAGCGCGCCGATGCGCTGGTTCAGCGCCTGGGCTTCGCGTTCCATTGCGTTGAGCCGCTGCCAGCGGGCGAGCAGCTCGGGGTGTTTATGCTGTGCCAGCCAGGCGCCCATGCCGGCGGGGTCGGGCGTGTGTCCGGCCGCCAGCAGATCGGCGTGCCGGTTTTGCGCATGGTCGTTCACGTTCTGCAGCTGCGTCAGTTTGACGGGGTTCAGCAGAGTCAGGCGGTCGGCGTCGCCGGCGATCAGTGCCTGCTCCTCGTCCTGCAGCGTCTGCAGCAAGGCCTGCCACGCCGCGCCTTCCTGCTTGAGTCGGGCAAGCAGGGCCGAGGGGTCGTTAGCGGGCGGCATTGAGCATCTCCTTCACTGAATCGATCAAGCCGGTGGCGATGTTGTCGGGCTTGATGGTGTACTGGCCGCTGGCGATGGCCTCCTTGATGCTTTCCACGCGCGCGCGGTCGACGACCGGAATCGCGGCCAGCTGGGTTTCCAATTCTTTCAGCTGGGCCGAGCGCTCGCTCAGGCTGACCTCGGTCTGCGCGGCGTCGGTGCGCGGCTTGGCCTGCGTCTGGGCAGGGCGGCTTTCGGCCGCGGCGGGCGGCGTAAGCGGTTTTGCGCCGGGATCGATTTTCATGGCAGCTTCCTGTGTCGGGTCGGGCAGGGCGGAGATGACATCATTCAAGTTAGATCAGTAACGTCCATTTATGAATATCCTGAAGCCGGCCGGTATCAAAAGGCGACCAGCACCTGCTGGCCGTCGTGCGCGATGCCGCTGACCACCTGGCCGGAGCGGGTCTTGACCCGGACGCGGTCGCCGCGGCTGGCGTTGGCCAGCGCCTGGCCTTCGCTCTGGACCGAAAAGCCCGGACCGTTCATGACCAGACGGGTGGTCTGTCCCTGCTGCACCGCGAGCGGGGGCTTCACCAGCGCACTGCGCAGCGGCGCGCCCGCCGCCAGGCCCGACACCGCACGGTAGCCCGGCAGCGCATCGGCGTCGGTGATCACGTCGGCCGGCAGGCTACCGAGGTCGCCCTCGCGCAGCGTCAGGTCGGCGGCGGTGATGACGTGGTTGGCGCGCAGCGGCTGGCGGGCCACGACATAGTGTCCCATCACCCGCACCTGCGCGGACAGGTAGACCGTCCAGCGGGTCGGCGCCAGGCAGCGCACGCCCACCGTGGTCCTGCCGATACTGCGGCTGCCCTGCGGCTGGAAGGCGTCGAGCGCCGAGCACGCCGCCAGCGCGGCACTCGGCGGCCTGACCTGGATCGAGACGTCGCCCGGCAGTCCGCTGGTCTGTGTTTTCAGGAAGCGCTCGGCCTGGGTCGCCACCGCCGCCGGATCCTGAGTGCCGGCTGCGTGGGCGGCGCCCGCCAGGCACAGGCAGGCCGCAGCCAGCCACCTGCCGCGGGGCCGTCTGCCTGCCTGGGGGGATGCTGCTGCCATTTGCGACTCCTCGTCTCGGCTTATCACACTGCGCCATTGTAGAAAGCGCCCCGCCATCCTAAACGCCGAAATGAGCGGGCTTTTTGCCGCTTATCGGGCGATTGGATGGACAGACGCGTGTCTAGGATGCAGTCATCGCAAAAAGGCTTTGCCGCAAGAGGTGACTGAGATGCTGAACCGGCTGGACGACATGCTGAACTTCCACACCCAGGCGCTGCGCATACGCGACCAACGCCAGCAGGTGCTGGCATCCAATATCGCCAACGCCGACACGCCGAACTACAAGGCACGCGACCTCGACTTCAAGGCCGCCCTGCAGGGCGCGCTGAAGGCGGCGCCCGCTGCGGGCGGCGCGACGCTGGCGACCACGGCGCCGGGACATCTGGCCGCAAGGCCCGGCCAGGCCGCCGAGGCGGAGCTCATGTACCGCACGCCGGCGCAGGGCAGCGTCGACGGCAACACGGTGGACATGGACGCCGAGCGCGCCGCCTTTGCCGACAACGCCATTCATTATGAATTCAACCTGACCCGGATCAGCCAGCAGATCAAGGGCCTGCTGGCCGCCATCCAGGGATAAGGCCGGGATCAAGGAGACACGCGCATGTCACTGTTCAACATCTTCAACGTGGCCGGTTCGGCCATGAACGCCCAGTCGCAGCGGCTCAACACCGTGGCCAGCAACCTGGCCAACGCCGACAGCGCCACCAGTGCCAACGGCGAGGCCTACAAGGCCAAGCAGGTGGTGTTTGCCGCCACTCCGGTGGGGGAAAACGGCGCAACCGGCGTCAATGTGGCCGCAGTGGTCGAGGACCCGTCGCCGATGAAGATGGTGTACGACCCGAAGAATCCGCTCGCCGACGGCAAGGGCTACGTCACCATGCCCAACGTCAACGTGGTGGAGGAAATGGTCAACATGATTTCCGCCTCGCGCTCCTACCAGTCCAACGCGGAAATGATGAACACCACCAAGACCCTGCTGCTCAAGACGCTGAACCTGGGCCAGTGATCAGCAACAACGACAACGAGGATACGCCATGAGTACGGTACAGAACACCAGCAACGTCACCGACCTGTTCGGTGCCGGCGCCGCCAAAAGCAGCAAGAGCAGCGTCGAGGACACCCAGAACCGGTTCCTCAACCTGCTGGTGGCGCAGATGAAAAACCAGGACCCGCTGAATCCCCTCGACAACGCCCAGGTGACGAGCCAGATGGCCCAGCTTTCCACGGTGCAGGGGATCGAGAACATGAAGGCCAGCATGGAAGCGCTGGCCGCCAGCCTCGGCACCCACCAGATGTCGCAGGCGGCCAACCTGATCGGCCGTGCCGTTCTGGTGCCGGGCGACACCATTCGCCCGACCGAGGTCGAGAACGTGGTGGGCTTCGAGCTGGAGGCGCCGGCGGACAAGGTCACCCTCACCATCAGCGACGCGTCGGGCGCCACGGTGCGCACCGTGAACCTGGGCGAACGCAAGGAAGGCGTGAACCTGGTCGAGTGGGATGGCCTGCGCGACGACGGCACCGCCGCGCCCGACGCGGCGTATTCCTTCGAGATCGAAGCCGTCAGCGATGGCAAGGCCGCGGCTGCCGCGACACTGCATCTGGGCCTGGTCAACAGCGTGTCGCAGGGCAGCGAGGGCGTGCAGTTGAACCTCGCGGGGCAGGACAAGGCGAATTACGCCGATATCCGGCAGATTTTTTAAGCAGGGCCGCTGACCCCATCGGGACAGACACCGTAATCACAAGGAGCAGAGCATGAGTTTTCAGCAGGGTTTGAGCGGCCTCAATGCCGCAGCGAAGAATCTGGACGCCATCGGCAACAACGTGGCCAACTCGGGCACGGTCGGATTCAAGCAGTCGCAGACGCAGTTTGCGGACGTCTATGCCAACTCCCTGACGGGGGCGGGCGGTTCGAGCGTCGGCATCGGCGTCAAGGTGGCGCAGGTGGTGCAGCAGTTCACCCAGGGCAACGTCACGGCGACCAACAACCCGCTGGACATGGCGATCAACGGCGGCGGTTTCTTCCGCATGGACAACAACGGCGAAATCACCTATCAGCGCAACGGCCAGTTCCAGCTCGACCGCCTGGGCGCGATCGTCAACTCGTCCGGCGCCCAGCTGACCGGCTATACGGCCAATGCCAGCGGTGTGCTGTCGACCGGCGCGCCGGCGCCCCTGACCATCAACACGGCCGACCTGGCGCCGCAGATCACCAGCGAGGTGACGGCCGTGCTCAACCTGGATTCCGGCGTCACGCCGATCGCCGCGGCCACGACATTCAACATGGCCGATCCGACCACCTTCCACTTCTCGACCGCAGTGTCGGTCTATGACAGCCTGGGCAATACCCAGACGCTGCAGACGTATTACGTGAAACGGCCGGCCGGCACCTGGGAGGTGTTTGCCGCCAATGACGGCGTCGCGATCGATGCCGACACGCTCACCGCCGCGCTCGACCCGGTCGCCACCCTGGGCTTCAACTCGAATGGTGCGCTGACGACAGCCATGCCGATTACGCCCATCAACGTTCCGGCGACGGCGACCGGCGCGACCACCCCGTTCCCGGTCACCATCGACTACACCGGAACCACCCAGTTCGGCTCTGCCTTCAGCGTCAATTCGATGAGCCAGGACGGCTTCACCTCCGGGCGCCTGGCCGGCTTCAACATCGGCGCCGACGGCATGGTTCTGGGGCGCTATACCAACGGCCAGACCGCCGTGCTCGGCCAGATCGTGCTGGCCAGTTTTGCCAACCCCAATGGCCTGAAGCCGTTGGGCAACAACATGTGGTCCGAAACCGCGAGTTCGGGCGTGGCGCTGGTGGGCACGCCGGACACCGGCAGCCTCGGCGTGCTGCAGTCGTCGGCGGTGGAGGATTCCAACGTCGACCTCACCGCCGAGCTGGTCAACCTGATCACCGCGCAGCGGGTGTACCAGGCCAACGCGCAGACTATCAAGGCGCAGGACGCGGTGCTGCAGACGCTGGTCAACCTGCGTTGATGATGAAGCGATAGGGGGCTAAATGGACCGTCTCATCTACACCGCCATGACCGGCGCGAAGCACATCCTGGAACAGCAGGCGACCACTTCGCACAATCTGGCGAATGCGACCACCACGGGGTTTCGCGCGCAAGTCGACCAGTTCCGTGCGGTGCAGGTGCAGGGCGCGATCCTGCCGACCCGCGCCTTCGTGGTCGACTCGACCACCGGCAGCGATTTTCGCGCGGGGGCCATCCAGCACACCGGGCGCGAGCTCGATGTGGCGGTGCAGGGCGACGGCTGGATTGCCGTGCGGGCCGCGGACGGCAGCGAGGCCTACACCCGCAACGGCAGCCTGAAGATGGACGAGAACGGCCTGCTGCAGACGCGTGACGGCCTCACCGTGATGGGCGATGGCGGCGCGCTGTCGATTCCGCCCGGGCGCAATCTCGCCGTGGCCCGCGACGGCACGATTTCGCTGGTGCCGGACGGTTCGGAGGCGACCGGCCTGACCTCGGTCGGCCGCCTCAAACTGGTGAATCCGCCCGCGGCCGAACTGATGCGGGGCGACGACGGCCTGTTCCGCCTGCAGGGCGGCACCCCCGCCAGCGCCGACCCCAACGTGATGCTGGTCAGCGGCGCGCTGGAGTCCTCCAACGTCAACGTCGTCGACGAAATGGTCAACATGATTTCGCTTGCCCGCCAGTTCGAAATGCAGATCAAGCTGCTGCAGCACGCCGAGAGCAACGACGGCAAGGCGACCCAGCTGCTGAGCCTGAGCTGACCCCCGACATTTTAAGGAGCCGACATGATTCGTTCACTGTGGATTGCCAAAACCGGTCTGGATGCGCAGCAGACGCAGATGGACGTGATTTCCAACAACCTCGCCAACGTCAGCACCAGCGGCTTCAAGCGCGCGCGTGCGGTGTTCGAGGACCTGCTGTACCAGACCATCCGCCAGCCCGGCGCGCAGTCGTCCGAGCAGACCCAGTTGCCGTCCGGCCTGCAGATCGGCACCGGGGTGAAGCCGGTGGCCACCGAGCGCATCTTCACCCAGGGCAACCTGCAGCAGACCGGCAATTCCAAGGACGTGGCGATCCAGGGCAACGGATTCTTCCAGGTGCTGATGCCGGACGGCACCACGTCCTACACCCGTGACGGCTCGCTGCAGACCGACGCCAACGGCCAGCTGGTCACCGCCAGCGGCTATGCCGTGCAGCCGGCCATCACCGTGCCGGCCGACACCCAGACCCTGACCATCGCGCGCGACGGCACAGTGTCGGTGCAGCAGGCGGGATCGGCCACCCCGGTCACCATCGGCACCCTGCAGCTGGCGATGTTCGTCAACCCGGCCGGCCTGCAGAGCCTGGGCGAGAACCTGTACGGCGAAACGGCCTCGTCCGGCACGCCGAGTTCCAATGCGCCCGGCAGCAACGGCGCCGGCCTCCTGAACCAGGGCTACGTCGAAACCTCGAACGTCAACGTGGTGGAGGAACTGGTCAACATGATCCAGACTCAGCGCGCCTACGAAATCAACAGCAAGGCGATCTCGACGTCCGACCAGATGCTGCAGCGCCTGACCCAGCTGTGAGACGGGCCGTGAATGCGCTTCTAGTGTCTGATCACCCTGGCGCGCATGCCAGCGCTGCCCGGGCGTCCGCATTCGGCCCGGGGGCGGGCGTGCGTGGTTGTTGCCGACTTGTCGGCTTTATAACCGCGGCCTCCCCCTTGCGGGGACTCCTACAACGGCGCGGACCTGCAGGAGGGGCGCCCTCGCCCCGAATTTCGCACCAGCTGCCGCACGTATTCGTCCTGCTGGCCGGTTTGGGAGGGCTGGCGGGCTGCGGCACCACGCCGTCGTCCATCGTCGAGCATCCCACCACCGCACGTCCCGTGGCCCAGGCCGTGCAGACGCCGGCCAACGGCGCTATCTACCAGGCGGCCGCCTACCGTCCGCTGTTCGAAGACCGCCGCGCGCGCCACGTCGGCGACGTGCTGACCATCGTCATCAACGAGAAGACCCAGGCCGGGAAGGAGGCGTCCTCCAATGCGGCGAAGACCAGCGCGGTCGACGCTTCGATCGGCACGGTCGCCGGCATCCCGCTCAAGACGCTGCAGGGCCTGACGCTGGGTGCCGAGGCCTCGGCCGAGTACGACGACGAATCCAAGCTCAATTCCAGCAACACCTTCAGCGGCAGCGTCACCGTCACCGTGATCGAGGTGCTGCCCAACGGCAACCTGGTGGTCGCCGGCGAAAAGCAGATCGGCCTCGACAAGGGCACCGAATACGTCCGCCTGTCGGGTGTGGTGCAGCCCGACACCATCCAGGCGGGCAATACCGTGTCATCGGCCAAGGTCGCCGATGCCCGCATCGAATACCGCACCAGCGCCAAGTTCGATCAAGCCGAAGTGATGAGCTGGATGGCGCGCTTTTTCCTGAGTTTCATTCCTTTATAAAGGCTGGGCACGATGAACATTCCAGGTCTGTTCCTACTGGCCGTGCTGGCGATGAGCGGCGCGGCGCATGCCGAACGCATCAAGGACATCGCCTCCATCCAGGGCGTGCGCGTCAACCAGCTGATCGGCTACGGCCTGGTGGTGGGCCTCGACGGCACCGGCGACCAGACCACGCAGACGCCGTTCACCGTACAGAGCATTACCAACATGCTGACGCAGATGGGCGTCAACCTGCCGCCCGGCACCAACATGCAGCTGAAGAACGTCGCCGCGGTAATGGTGACCGCCGAACTGCCGCCGTTTTCCCAGGCCGGGCAGGGCATCGACGTCACGGTGTCGTCGATCGGCAACGCCAAGAGCCTGCGCGGCGGCACCCTGGTGATGACGCCGCTGAAAGGCGCCGACGGACTGGTCTACGCCATGGCGCAGGGCAGCCTGGTGGTCAGCGGCGCCGGCGCAGCGGCCAACGGCAGTTCCACCCAGATCAACCATCTGGGCGTGGGCCGCATCCCGGCCGGCGCCACGGTCGAGCGCACCGTCGTCACGGCGCTCGGCGAAACCGGCAGCATCAACCTCGAGCTGCGGCAGAGCGATTTCACCACCGCCAGCCGCGTCGTCGACGTGGTGAACGAGCGCTTCGGCCAAGGCACGGCGCGTGCGCTCAATGGCCGGGTGATCCAGGTGAAGACGCCGGTCGGCGAAAGCGAGCGGGTTGCGTTCCTGGGCACGATCGAAGGCCTGGGTATCAGCCCGGCGCAGGCCATGGCCAAGGTCATCATCAATGCGCGCACCGGCTCGGTGGTGATGAACCGGGCCGTGATGCTCGATCCCAGCGCGGTGTCGCACGGCAACCTGTCGGTGGTCATCAGCACCGAACCGGTCATCAGTCAGCCGGCGCCGTTCTCAAAAGGGGAGACGGTTGTCGCCGCGCAGTCGCAGATCGAGATCCGCCAGCAGCCGGGCGAAGTCATGCTGCTCCGGGGCAGCGCCTCGCTTGCCGACGTGGTGAAGGCGCTCAATTCCATCGGCGCCACGCCGCAGGATTTGCTGGCCATCCTGCAGGCCCTGAAGGCATCGGGCGCGCTGCGCGCCGAGCTGGAGGTGATTTAACGATGGCTATCGGCGGCGCCGACCTCTCGTCCAAGTTCGCCCTCGACGTCCAGGGCGTCAACCAACTCAAGCTCGACGCCAGACAATCCTCGCCCGAGGCGCTGAAGCAGGCGGCGCAGCAGTTCGAGGCGGTGTTCATGAACATGCTGATGAAAAGCATGCGCGAGGCCAGCCCGCAGGACGGCATGTTCGACAGCGAACAGACCCGCATGTACACCTCGATGCTCGACCAGCAGCTGACCCAGCGCATGGCCACCCGGGGGGTGGGGCTCGCCGACGTGATGGTGCGTCAGCTTTCGCGCACGCTGGCCGTCCCCGCCGACGGCGTTGAGGCCATGCCGGATGCGCTGCGCGCAACCCAGGGGCTGCCGCTGAACCCCGCGGATCCGGTGCAGCCCGCAGCGGCCGCTGCCGTTCGCACCGGGGACGCGCTGACCCATGTCGAAGCCTTTGTGCAGAAGCTGCTGCCGCACGCCCAGGCGGCGAGCGCCAGCACCGGCATTCCGGCCCGCTTCATGCTGGGGCAGGCGGCGCTGGAAACCGGCTGGGGCAAGGCTGAAATCCGCGGTGCCGACGGCCGGAACAGCCATAACCTGTTCGGCATCAAGGCCGGCGCCGGCTGGAAAGGCCCGACCGTCGACGTCGTCACCACCGAATACGTCAACGGCACGCCGCAGAAGCAGGTGGAACGCTTCCGCGCCTATGCCTCCTATGCCGATTCCTTCCGCGACTACGCCAGCCTGCTGCAGAACAACGCGCGCTACCAGAACGTGATCGCGCGGGGGCAGGATGCAGCCGGTTTTGCACAGGGCCTGCAGCAGGCCGGCTATGCCACCGACCCGAATTACGCCCAGAAGCTGATGAGCGTCATCCGGCAGTTCGACCAGGCTTGATCCGGCGTGCTCAAGTATCCGGAACTGCGACCGATTCACCCATTAAGCGACCGTACAGCGCTTTTCAGAAACCCACCCGTGCACAGATAGATGGCAACCAGTATTCTCAGCATCGGTCAGAGCGGCCTCGTTGCCGCCCAAGTAGGACTGGCCACGACCGGCCACAATATCGCGAACGCCGCGACGCCGGGCTATAGCCGCCAGGTGGTGGTGCAGGGCGCGGCCCAGGCGCAGAATTTCGGCTTTGGTTTCATGGGGCAGGGCGCCGAGATCTCCACGGTCAAGCGCATCTACAGCGAATATCTGGGCGTTCAAGTGCAGTCCGCGCAGACCGCGAAAAGCGGGCTCGACAGCTATTACACCCAGATCAAGCAAATCGACAACCTGCTGGCCGATCCCACGTCCGGCCTGTCGCCCGCCTTGCAGGACTTCTTTGCCGGCGTTCAGGAACTGTCGTCGAACCCGGCCTCGCTGCCGTCACGCCAGGCTGCCCTGTCGTCGGCTGAGTCGCTGGCCTCGCGCTTTCAAAGCCTGGCGGGGCGGCTCGACGAAATGAAGCAGGGCGTCAACAGCCAGATCCAGTCGAGCGTCGGCGTCATCAACGCCTATGCGGAACAGATTGCGAAACTGAACGATGCAGTCAGCAAGGCCCAGCGGGCAGACGGGCAGCCTCCCAACGATCTCCTCGATCAGCGCGACCAGCTGATTCTCGACCTTAACAAGGAGATCAGGGCGACGGTCGTCAAGCAGGGCGACGGCAACTACAACGTGTTCATCGGCAATGGCCAGCCGCTGGTGGTGGGCGTGACCCCCGCCGCGCTGACCATCCAGGCTTCCGCCACCAATCCCGAACGAATCGAAGTGGCCTACCGGGCCAGCAACGGCAGTGTCGTGAGCCTGAGCGAGACGGGTCTCACCGGCGGCAAGCTGGGCGGCCTGATCGAGTTCCGCAGCGAGACGCTGGAGCCGGCGCAGAACGCCCTCGGACGGGTTGCCATCGGGCTCGCCAGCACCTTCAACGCGCAGCACCGGCTCGGGGTCGATCTCAACGGCGTTGCCGGCGGGACGTTCTTTACCGCCGCGTCCCCGGTGGTGACCGCGAGTTCTGCCAATGACATTACCAGCACGGCTGCCGTGACTGCCAGCATCGGCAATGCCAATGCGCTGACCACCAGCGATTACCGTTTGCAGTATGACGGCACCGACTACACTTTGACCCGCCTGTCCGACAACACCCTTGTCGACACCTTCGACAATACCGATTTTCCCCGGACCGTCGAAGGGATGACGCTGAATCTGGCATCCGGCACGGCAGTGGCTGGCGACAGCTTCCTGATCCGCCCGACCGTCAATGGCGCCTCCGGCATTGCCGTGGCGATCACCGATCCCCGGCTGATTGCCGCTGCGGGCGCCTTGCCGGTCGTCCCGGTCGGCACGTCTGCATCCGGCACCAATGGCGGTGATGTTGTCATCGGCGCCGCGACGGTCGACAGCAGCTACACGACGCCACTTTCCGCACCGGTGACGTTCACCTACCAAGTCGACGCAGTGAATGGTGATGGGTTCATCCTGTCGACCCCGGTGACGGTGACCGATACGGGTGCTCCTCCCACCACGACTTCCTATGCTGCGGGTGACATCGTTCCTTATGTCGAAGGCGCCACCATCAGCTTCGGCGGCATCAGCTTCGTCCTCAACAGTCCCACGAGCACCGCCCCTGCCGACGGCGACAGTTTCACCGTCGCCGCCAATCCGTTCGGCGTGGGCGACAACCGCAACGCACTGCTGCTCGGCGCCCTGCAGACCGCCAACACCCTCGGCAACGGCACCGCCAATTTTCAGGGCGCCTATTCGCAGTTCGTCAGCCAGATCGGCAACAAGACCCGTGAGCTCGAGGTGACCAGCAGCGCGGCCGGCAAGCTGCTCTCCGAAGCCACGCTGTCGGTGCAGAACGAGTCGGGCGTCAACCTCGACGAAGAGGCGACCAATCTGCTGCGTTACCAGCAAGCCTACCAGGCGGCCGGCAAGGTCATGCAGATTGCCAGCGAGATGTTCGACGTGCTGCTCTCACTTGGCCGGTAAGGGGATACCACTATGCGCATCAGCACCCAAACCCTGTTTGAAACCGGCGCTGCCCGGCTCGGCGACCTGCAGTCCGGCCTGGCCAGGACGCAACAGCAGATATCCACCGGCCGCCGCATCCTCATCCCCTCGGACGATCCGGTTGCCGCCGCGCGTGCGCTCGAAGTCAGCCAGTCGCAGTCGCTCAACACCCAGTACGGCCTCAACCGCCAGCATGCCAAAAGCGCGCTGGCCTCGGAGGAGGGCAGCCTGTCCAGCGTGACCTCGCTGCTGCAGGACGTGAAGACCACCGTCATTGCTGCCGGCAACGGTTCCTTGAGCGATACCGAACGCGGCTTCATGGCAACCGAATTGCGCGGCCGCTTCGAAGAGCTTTTGGGGTTGGCCAACAGCCGCGATCCCATGGGCAACTACCAGTTCTCCGGTTATCAGACCACGACGCCGCCGTTTGCCGAGACCACGCCCGGCACCGTGCAGTATCAGGGCGACCAGGGGCAGCGGCTGATGCAGGTCGACGCGACGCGGCAGATGGCGGCCAACAGCACCGGACAGGCCGTGTTTCAGGGCGGCGGGCAGGACATCTTCGTCACCCTGAACGATCTCATCACCCTGCTGCAGACGCCCGTGGTCGATGCGGCAACCACCACGGCGCTGAACAATGGACTGGCAACCGCCAACAACAATCTTGACCTGGCCCTGGACAACGTACTGACGGTGCGTGCCTCGGTCGGCTCGCGTCTGCAGGAACTCGATGCGCTCGACAATGCGGGCGAGGATCGCCATATCCAGTACAGCCAGATCCTGTCGGACTTGCAGGATCTCGATTACACCCAGGCGCTGACGCAACTCTCGCAGCAGCAGATTACCCTCGAAGCCGCGCAGCGCTCCTTCGTCGCAGTCTCGGGCCTGTCCTTGTTCAACTTCCTGTAAGCACGCCATGCGTTCCAAGGACACGTCGCCCAGCAACGAGTTGAGCATGCGGGTGATGCGCCTCTTGTCCCTCGCATCGGAGCACGGCGACCAGCACCTTGCCGAAGTCGAGCGCGATCTGGTTCAGATGGACGTGCTGCTGGACGAAGCCATCAAGAAGCTGTGCGCGAGTTTCATGGCGATCCATCGCGTGGCCGACCTGCAGCAGGAGGTCCTGGACGGCCTGCTGGCCGACTGCCCCGCCGCATCCGGCCATGCGGCGCGCTTCGCGGCCTTGCGCGGCGAGCTCGACCGGCACATCGGCACCGCGGTGACCGGCCTCCAGTTCCAGGACATGACCAGCCAGCTGATCGGCCGCATGGCGCTGCACCTGGCCGGAATGCGCGACGTCTTCGGCACGCTCGACGTCAACGGATCGGTTCCGCCGGAAAGCGGGACCGAGGCGCTGCTGGTGGCGCTTGGCAGCGTCAGCGATCGGGTGGCGCTGCGTTTTTCGGAGCTGGAGGGGGTCGTTCGCAGCACCGTGAATCAGCGCCACATGGAAAGCGGCGACATCGAACTTTTTTGAACCAGGAAGTACGCGGGCGATAGCCTGATAACGAACGTGGCGGGAGCAACAATGAGTAAAACGATATTGGCAGTGGATGACTCGGGATCATTGCGTCAGATGCTGTCCTTCAGCCTCAAGGCCGCGGGCTACGGGGTGATCGAGGCGGTGGACGGGCAGGACGCGCTGAGCAAGGCGAAGCAGCACCAGGTCGACCTGGTGCTGACCGACCAGAACATGCCGGGCATGGATGGCCTGAGCCTGATCAAGGCGCTGCGCGGCATGAAGAATTACCAGAAAGTGCCGATATTGATGCTGACCACGGAGTCAGGCGACGACATGAAAGCCCGGGGTCGGGCGGCAGGCGCCAATGGCTGGCTGGTGAAACCCTTCGATCCGGCGCGACTGACCGAAGTGGTGAAAAAACTGATTGGCTGAAAAAGCGGATACCAATAACGCGCAAATGACGGAGTGCAAAGATGACGATTGACATGAGCCAGTTCTACCAGGTGTTTTTCGACGAAGCGGACGAACTGCTTGCCGAAATGGAGAAGCTGTTGCTGGCAATCGACGTGTCCGCACCGGACAGCGAGGATCTCAATGCGATCTTCCGTGCCGCGCATTCCATCAAGGGCGGCGCCGCCACCTTCGCCTTCAACGACATCACCGAAGTCACCCACATGCTGGAGTCGCTGCTCGACCGCATCCGCAAGGGCGAAATGGCGCTGACGCCCGAACATGTGGATGCCTTCCTGGTGTCCAAGGACATTCTGACCATGCTGATGGACGGCCATCATCATGGTTCCGGCGTCGACCAGGCCGCAGTCGAAAGCGTATGCCAGCGGCTGAAGGCGCTGTCGCAAGGCATTCTTCCGGAGACAACGGATGCCGTGGCGAGTCCGGCGCTCACGCCCGAATCTGAACCCGCCAGGGCCGATGCTGCACCGGTTGCGGATGCGGACGGCAACTTTCGCTTCCGTATC
>JAHJNN010000010.1 GCA_018820765.1 Gammaproteobacteria bacterium | reverse complement strand
GGCGTCTGGACCTACACCGCCAACGACGCGCTCGATGCGCTCGACGCCGGCCAGGTGGTGACCGAGGTTTTCAGTGTCGCAACGTCCGACGGCGGATCCGCCAGCGTGACGGTCAACATCACCGGCAGCAATGACGGCACCGTAGTGACCTCGGACAGCCACACCATCGCCGAAGACAATGTAGCCACCGGCAACGTGCTCAGCAACGACAGCGACGTGGACAACACGCTGAGCGTGACCGGATTCAGCGTCGGGGGAACGCCCTACGCGGCGGACGCGACGGCGACCCTGGCGGGCATTGGCACGCTGACGATTGCGGCCAACGGCGACTACACCTTCACCCCGGTGGCGAACTGGAACGGCAGCATGCCGCAGGCCAGCTACACCCTGAACACGGGTGCGAGCAGCACGCTGGACGTCACGGTGACGCCGGTGAACGACGCGCCGGTCGGCAATACCGATAATTACAGCGCGACTGAGGGCGGCGCTGCCATTCACGGCAGTGTGCTGTCGAACGATACCGATGCGGACCTTGGCACAACGCTCACCGTTCTGGAAGCCGCCACCGACTCGGGCTCGACCGGGGTGGCAGCGAACGGTTCGAACACCATTACGACCGCGCTCGGCGGAACGGTAGCCATGAATGCCGACGGCACGTTCACCTATACGGCGCCGGTCCGGAACCACGGCGATGCCGCCGCGGACCAGGACAGCTTCGTCTATCGCGCGTCGGACGGAACGACTGCGTCCGCGTGGACGACGGTGACGATCGATATCGGCGACACCGCACCGACGGCCAATGCCGACCTGGACAGCGTCGGGATCGGCGGAAGCATTACCGGCAATGCGGTGACGGGCGTGGGCGGCGCCGGCGGTGGCGCAGACGTGCTGGGCGCGGATACGCCCACGCTGATCGGCGACGTCACCTATCAAGGCACGCCTGTCTCCAGTGCCTATAACGCCGGCACGGGGCAATGGACCATCGTGACCGCGAACGGCACCCTGACCATCGACCAGAACGGCGATTACAGCTACGTCTCCAACCATCAGTCCGTCGCCGTTTCGGGCACCAACAAGTCATCCTGGACCGACGAAATCGGCGTCTACGGCTTCGACGGCGCTTCGCCCCTCTCTGGCGGAGATCTGGACCTGACAGCCATCAGCGCCATGAGCAACGGCGACAACGTGACCGTTCGTAACAATAGCTCGACCGACCGGGGCATTGGCGTCGAAAACGGTGGCGGCGCTACGAATACAAGCGCCCGCATTCAAAGCGGCGAGTCGCTTGTGATGGACCTCGGAACCACCGTCGACAGTGCGGCCGTGACCCTGACCGGACTGAGCAACGGAAACGAGGCGGCCTGGAGCGCCTTCGACACGAACGGCAACTTCCTCGCGTCCGGCACCATCAATGGCGAAGGCGACAACATCGTCAACGCGACGGTCGGCGTGGCAGGAACGCAGTATCTCGTTTTCAGCCAGGTCGACGACAACTACCTGATCAACGCCCTGTCGTTCACCCCCAGCCTCGGCGCTGTGTCGCCCGACGTGTTCAACTACACGCTCACCGACGCGGACGGCGATGCCTCGATCGCGACGCTGACCATCAGCACCGATGCACTGGCCACTGCGGTGGCGGATACGGCCACCGTGTACGAGTCCGGCTTGACGGACGGCACGCAGGCCGGCGTCTTGGCCACCACGGTGAGCGGCAACCTGCTGCTGAACGATACCGGCGTCGGCGGCAATACGTCCATCGCGAGCGTGGCCGGACAGACGCCGGATGCAAACGGCGTTATTACGGTCACCAACGCCAGCGGCACGCTGACGGTCTACACCCAGGCCTACAACGGACAGGTGGCGGGCGACTACGTCTACACGCTGTCCGGCGCCACCACGCAAGGCAGCACGGACACCCCGACGTTCAGCTACGTCCTGAGCGACAGCGTCAGCGGCCAAACCGCCAGCTCGACGCTGACCATCAACGTGATCGACGACGCGCCGATCGGCAGCGACGTGACACACACCCTGCAGGCCGCGTCGAGCGCTCTGACGTATAACCTGGTGATCGTGCTCGACCGCTCCGGCAGCATGGCATGGGACGCGAATGGCCGCAGCTCGGGCCAGAGCGGCTTCGACCCGACCACGGTGCGGATGGATATCGCCAAGGCGGCGCTCGAGCAACTGCTCGACCGCTTCGACGATCTGGGCAACGTGAACGTGCAGATCGTGGACTTTGCCTCGAACGTGAACGAAACCGGCTGGTTCGTGGACGACAAGTACGGCGCGGTCGATTACATCAACGGCCTGCAGCCCAATGGCGGCACGCAGTACTCGACTGCCCTCGACGCCGTGATGGATGGGTTCACCCAACCCGCGGCCGACAAGACGCTGTTCTACTTCATTTCCGACGGTGAACCGACGTCCGGATACGGGGTGGGCGCGGCGCAGCAAGCCCAGTGGGAATCCTTCGTCGACACCACCGGCGACATTGCCTTCGGCATCGGCATCGGCGAAGTCGGCCTCGGTTCGCTGTTGCCGATCGCCTACCCCAATACCGACGCCAACGCGGACGGCACCGAGGACTATGCGATCAAGGTCGCCGATGCCACCGATCTGGCCAACACCCTGCTGGCGACGGTTGACGGCGGGGTGGTCATCGGCAACGTCTCGGTGCTCTCCGGCGGCGGCAGCAGCGGCTTCATCATGGGGGCGGACGGCGGTCAGCTGCAAAGCGTCGTGGTCGACGGCACCACCTATTCGTATGTGTCCGGCGGGCCGGACAGCGTCACCATCAGCACCGCCAAAGGCGGCGAGTTGACGGTGAACTTCCTGACCGGCGCCTATGCGTATCAGCTGACCCTGAACACCACGGTGCAGGGCGAGCAGGAAATCTTCCCGCTCACCGCAGTGGACAGCGACGGCGACAGCAAGACGATCAACCTCATGATCAATCTCGATTACGTCGCCAATCTCGACGCCAACCGCGACATCGTGCTGACCAACATCACCGACGGCAGCCCGATCGAAATTTCGGCTGCGGCGCTGTTGCATAATGACGTCGCCAGTTCCGGCGCAACGATCATCAGCGCCCAGGACGCGACCGGCGGCACCGTCAGCGGCACGACCACGGTCAGCTTCGACCCGGCGGGCACGCTCGCCTCGCCGCTGGAGGGAGAGATCGCCATCGTCAACGAAACCGCCGGCGACAGCTACAACAACCAACTCAACGACTCGCGCGCCACCGCGGTCGACCTGACCGACCGCAGCCTGTTCGGCACCGTGGTGCCCAGCGGACAATCGCTGGACATCAATGCCACCGGCTATACCGTGGCCTTCCGCGGTACGATCGACAACAACGACAGCGACTGGAGCAACCAGCGCGACACCGACTACGTCAAGGTCTATCTCTATTCCGGTGAGCGCATCTTCGTCGACATCGACAACCAGACGAGCTCCATGGCCGCCCAGGTCGAGTACCAGGATGGCGGCGGCAACTGGATCACCAGTTCCATCTCGGAATCGTCGAGCAGCCCCTACGGCTGGTTCAACGCGCCGCAGGACGGCGAATACTATCTGCGCCTGCGCACCGATTCGGACAACGTCAATCTGGCCAGCTACGAGTTGTTGATCACGATCGACTCGTCCAGCGCAGTCACGAGCGACGCGTCGTTTACCTATACCGTGGATGACCTGGGTGCCCAGGACACCGCGACGGCTATCGTCAGCGGCGTCTCTGGCAACACGATCACCGGAACCGATCGCGACGAAATCCTCATCGGCGGCGCCACCGACGACGTCCTGCAGGGCAACGGCGGCAACGACGTCCTGGTCGGCAATGCCGGCATGGATACGCTCACCGGCGGCGACGGTGCAGACCGTCTCGAAGGCGGCACGGGCAACGACACGCTGGACGGCGGCGCCGGCAACGATCTGTTGATCGGCGGTGCCGGCGACGACCTGCTGATCGGCGGTCTGGGTTCGGACATCTTCCGCTGGGAACTGGCCGATCGCGGTACCCCGGGAACGCCCGCAGAAGACGCGGTGCAGGACTTCAACAACGCGGCCGTTGCAGCAGGCGGCGACATTCTGGACTTGCGCGACCTGCTGCAGGGCGAAACCAATGATGCGGCCACGCTCACCGACTTCCTGCATTTTTCGCAGAACGGCTCAGACGTCGTGGTGCAGGTCAGCTCCAACGGAGGATTCGCCGGCGGCTTCGACACCGGCGCGGTCGATCAGACCATCACCCTGCAGGGACAGTGGGCCGATCTGACGGCGAGCGGCGGTCTCAGCTCGGACCAGCAAATCATTCAGGACCTGCTCAGCAAGGGTAAACTGGTCACCGACTGAAGAACGCGTCCGCGTGAAACGCGGCCGGGTTCAACTGGAGACAAAACGGATGCCATATGTGAAGCGCGACGAACAGGGCCGGATCGCCACGGTCAGACTCGAACCGGACGACGGCCTGGAGGAATTGCCGCCCGGTTCGCCGGAGCTGCTCGAGTTCATGCACAAAATGGGGCTGGAGCAGGACTCGCTGCAGCAATCGGACATGCGGCTGGTGCGAGTGCTGGAGGACCTGATCGACCTGCTGATCGACCGCGATGTGATCCGCTTCACCGACCTGCCGCTCCCGGCGCAGGAAAAACTGATGGAGCGCCGCTCGATGCGTCAGTCGCTGGGCGCGCTCGACCTGCTCGGCGGGGCCAACGAAACCATCTGAGCCAGGTTGCAGCTGCAGGCAAGCCCTCAGGCGAGCACGATGCCCGGTCCCGTCATGCCCTTGAAACCCAGTTCCTTCAGGCACGCAGCCTCCTGCTGATTGAGCACCCCTTCGGCGATGGGCATCATGCCCATGGTGTGCGCGATCGTGCACAGTCCTCTCAGGAAGGTCTGGTTGCCGATGCTCTGATCGATGTCGCGGATGATGGCGCTGTCGATCTTCAGGTAATCCAGCCCCACGTCGTGCAGCTCGCCGATATGGCAGATCTGGTTGCCGACGTGCTCGAGGCCGATTTTGCAGCCTAGCGACTTGAGGGTGCTGCAGAACACGCGGAATTCCCTGGCGTGGCGGTAGGCGACAAACTCGGGCACGTCGATCCAGAGCTTCTGCGCACGGCTGCGGCTGCCCTTGAGCGCCCGGTAGTAGCGCGACGTCAGAACGGGATCGCACACCGTCTGCGGCGACACGTTGATGCACACCGGGTCGTCGTTCGTTTCCAGCCAGTCGAGCGCGCAGTCGAACACCGCCGTATCGATGCGTTCGGTGAGGCCCAGCCGGCTGGCCCAGGGCATGAATTCATGGGCCGACATCCACGCGGCCGTCTCGACGTTCTGCATGCGTGCGGGGGCCTCGTAGTGGATCAGCCTGCCCTGCCCGTCCAGCACCGGGTAGGTGACGAACTGGACCCGCTTCTGCCGCAGGGCCGTTTCGATCAGGACCTGCCAGGTGGCAACCAGACTGGGCACCGGCTTCCATTCGACACCCGGTTCGCCCATCTCCACCGCGCTGCCGCCTTCCTGCTCGGCGCGGCCCAGCGCCACGTCGGCACGCGACAACACCTGCGACGCCGGGTCGCCGTGGCGATAAACCGCGGCACCCAGCAGCACGGCGTGCTCCGTGGCCGAACTCGGGTCGCTGATCGAGAGCTTGGTACGGGCAAAGACCTGCTGCGCCAGTTCGTCGACCGAATCGACATCGGGCACGAGCACGGCAAAGTCGGAGCCGTTCAGGCGGCCGATCTGGCAGGCCTCGTCCGGACAGGATTCCTGCAACGCGCCCGCCACCCGCTTCAGCAGCGTGTCCGTGGCCTCGCGCCCTAGCTGCTTGTTGAGCTTGATCAGGTCGGGGAGGCGGAGAATGAACAGCGCGCCGGTCGGCGCCGTGCTTTCGTCCGCCAGCGCATACTGCAGCTTTCTCAGGAAATGTTCGCGGTTCAGCAGGCCGGTCAGGGCGTCGTGCTGCGCGTCGCGCCGAAGTTGCTCGAGTCGTGCGGACTCCTCGTCGAGCATGCTGCGCACCTGGCTCGACAACGCGTTCATGGCCCGGACCACGCTGCGAAACTCGCGCGTGCGCGGCTCCCGGATGGTGATGAAGCGGCGCGCGCCGATCGCTTCGGCCTGATTGACAACCTCCCCCAGCGGACGGGTGATGGAACGCAGGATCAGCGTGCCGATCATGCCGCATAACAACGCGCTGGCAAAAAACCAGCCCAGCAGCCTGCGGTTGCCCTCCCACAAGGCCTGGTAGGCGAAGCGGTTGTGGCTGATCACGGCCAGGGTGCCATACTGGCGCCAGCCATCCTGTACCTGCGCGATGCCGGGCTCGGTCTGCAAGGGGATCAGGCTGACGAACCAGCCGGGCACCCGGTCGATCACGGCCTCGCTGACCCGGTCGATCATCACCTTGCCGGTCGGCGACGTGAGCTTGATCTGCTTGTAATGCCCGATGTCGAACTGCGCAGACAGCAGCAATTCGATCAGCACCGGATCTTTTTCGATCTGCGACATCGACAGGGCCAGCGAGTTGGCGTTGTCGATGTTTTTCAGCCGCAGTTGGTCTTCCAGATAGCTTTTTGCCGACCACGCGCTGACCAGAAAGCTGATCCCGAACGCGATGGTCATGATCGCTGCGATGGAAAACCAGAGTTGCTTGGTTAGTGACATGACATTTCCCTGAGCAGTAGGCGTTTCAATCAATACCTTCTTCCCGCATCCTGACAAGCACCGACTGCCATTTCGACAGCCGTTGCGACGCGCTGGCCGCACCGCCCACCCACAGTCCTTCGGCGTTGAAGCCGAAGATCATGGTCAGATCGCTGCGGCGGGATGCCGGTCGAATATCCGAAATCAGGTTATCCAGCACCAAAGGCTCGTCGCCTGGAGCCGGATAATAGCTCAGGACCATGTGGGCCTGGACGATTGAGCTTTGCGGCCCGCCGATGCGCGCCTTGACGTAGATCATCCGCAGTTTCTCGGACGGAATGCCCAAGAGCTTGAGCGTCACGTATTTGGCAATGGCGAAGTCTTCGCAGTCGCCTTCCCCGCGGCCCAGCGTTTCGAGCGGGGTCGCCCAGTAGTCCTGCTTGCCCCAGATGTCGCTGTCTTCGCCGAAACGGATTCGGCGATTGAAGAATTCGTTGACCCGCCGCAGCTTGACGGCGTCGGGCTGGTTGGCCGCCTGGGTCAGCAAATCGCGCCAGGCCACCACCGTGGCAGCCCCGGAATCGCCGAATCGCTGGCCCGCCAGCAACAGCATGCGGTCCAACTCGGCGCCCGCAAACGCCAAGCCCGCACTGAAAACCAGAACGAGGATCGACTGCCAGGAGACAAGTTTTCCAGACAACAGTCGATAATTCGGCATGGCGCAACTAGGCCGCATGAAGACCGGGACAGCAAAGCGCCCGGACGCGACGGAGGCCCTCAGGACCACAGCCAGCGCCGTTTCCAAACGCCATCAAACACTCGGGCTGCCGGGAAATATCCAAATGCCTTCCTGAAATCAAGTCAATTGCGCGAACGGGGAAAACTTGCATCGATCACATGAATTGGTATAAAAGTTGCGTGCTATATGCGGCGTCACCCTACCTACACGTTATCGGACGTGTTCCAGAAGGCTAAAGGAATGCCAAAAAGAAAAATTGCGTTGTTGATTTCCGTATTGGGCCTGTTCTCGGCGGTCGCCGCGGCGCAGACGCCTGCGACGCTTCAGGACACGGTCAAGAAAGCCATTGTAAGCAACCCCGAGGTGCAGGCACGCTGGCACGCCTTCCTTTCTTCCCAGCACGAGCAGGACGTCGCCCGCGGCGGCTACTTCCCACGGGTGGACCTCCGCACCGGAATCGGCCGAGAAAATCTCACCGAGCCGGGCCTGCCGACGACCCACTTTACCCGCCGGGATGCCGCACTGTCACTGAATCAGATGATCTATGACGGATTCGCCACCCGCGACGAAGTCGCCCGGCTGGCGTATTCCAAGCTGGTGCGCTATTACGAAGTCCTCGACGCGTCGGAATCGACGGCTCTCGAGGTTGTCCGCGCCTACAGCGACGTGTTGCGCCAGCGCGAATTGCTCCAACTCGCCCAGGAAAACTTTGCCCAGCACGAACAAGTCTTCAGCCAGATTCAGCAACGCGTTCAGGCCGGGGTGGGACGACGGGTCGACCTTGAACAGGCCGGCGGCCGCATGGCGCTGGCCCAGTCGAACCTGCTGACCGAGGCCAGCAACCTGCACGACGTCAGCGCGCGCTACCAGCGCCTCGTGGGCGAACTACCACCCGGCGAGATGAGCGCGCCCGAACTGCTCACGCAGAATATTCCGCCCACCGTGGAAGAGGCTCTGAAACAGGCCTATCAGGGCAGCCCGGCATTCAACGCGGCGATCGAGAACGTGCGCGCCGCCCAGTCCGAGGCGCGCGGCCGGGAGTCCAATTTTCATCCGCGGGTGGAATTGCGCGCCAGCCAGGGGCTTGCCTTCAATGCCGATGGCGTCGCCGGACGCAGCGACGACCAGGTAGTCGAACTCGTGTTGAACTACAACCTGTTCAAGGGCGGCTCCGATCGCGCGCTGACGCGCCAGTTCGCCGAACGGCTGGCGCAGTCGAAGGAACTGCGCGACAAGGCCTGCCGCGATCTGCGCCAGACGCTGGCCATCGCCTTCAACGACATCCACAACCTGTCCCGCCAGCTGGGCTTTCTGGATCAGCATCAGTTGGCGATCGAAAAAGCCCGCGAAGCCTATCGTAAGCAGTTCGATATCGGGCAGCGCACCCTGCTCGACTTGCTGGACAGCGAAAACGAATATTTCCAGGCTCGCCGTGCCTACGTGAATGCCACCTACGAGCATGCCCTCGCCCACGCGCGCACCCTGGCGGGCATGGGGAATCTGTTGGCCACCCTGCAGGTGGGGCGTGACGATCTGCCCACGGCACAGGAGTTGGGCCAGGATCGCCAGGAAGTCGATCCCGGCAGCCAGTGTCCGGCGGAAGCGCCGCTTGTGACGGCCAGGCTGGAACCTGCGCCGCGCCCGGTCGTGGCCACCCCGGCCCAAGTGCCCGAAGCGGCGCCGCTGCCGGCGGCGGCGCCCGCCGAAACCGTCCAGCAGGCGTTGGCCGGATGGGCGGCGGCCTGGTCGGCCAAGGATTTCCCGCGTTACCGCAGCTATTACGCGAAAAGCTTCACCCCCGAAAACGGCCGCTCGCTGGAGCAATGGGCCAGCGAGCGCGCCGTTCACCTCGCCAAGCCGGGCGCCATCACCATCGGCATCGAGGATCTCAAAGTCCACACCCCGGACGCCGACCGGGCCGCGACCGAATTCCGCCAGACCTACACCTCGCCCAACTACCGCGATGTCTCGACCAAGCGTCTCGACTGGGTGCGCGAGGGCAACCGCTGGAAAATCCAGCGCGAGCAGATGCTGGGCACCCCGCAGCAGGTCTGGGTGCCGAACCTGATGAAACCCGCCCCCAGGAAAAAGCTCGCCCGCAAGAAGGCCAACGACTGCAAGTGCGATTGATGCGCCCGTAACAATATTGCGGCGCCGCGCGCCGGGCAGCGCGGAGTTCTTCGCCAGCCTGTTAAAATGGCGGCCTGCTTCATTTCCGCCTGCCCTCCCCGATGGAATCCACGCTAACCGCGCCGGCGCAAACCGGCGATCCGGCCTTGGTGCGCGACGTCAAAAAGCGCCGCACCTTCGCCATCATCTCGCACCCCGACGCGGGCAAGACCACGCTGACCGAAAAGCTGCTGCTGTTCGGCGGCGCCATCCAGATGGCGGGCACGGTGAAGGCGCGCAAGAGCGGTAAATACGCCACCTCCGACTGGATGGAAGTTGAGCGCGAGCGCGGCATCTCGGTGGCGAGCTCGGTGATGCAGTTCTCCCACGGCGACTGCGTCTTCAACCTGCTCGACACCCCGGGCCACAAGGACTTCTCGGAAGACACCTACCGCGTGCTGACCGCGGTCGACGCCGCCATCATGGTGGTCGACGCCGCCAAGGGCGTGGAAGAGCAGACCATCAAGCTGCTGGAAGTGTGCCGACTGCGCGACACCCCCATCATCACCTTCATCAACAAGATGGACCGCGAGGTGCGCGAGCCGCTGGAACTGCTGGACGAGATCGAGTCGATCCTGAAAATCCACTGCGCGCCGGTGACCTGGCCGATCGGCATGGGCAAGCGCTTCCAGGGCGTGTACCACCTGATCAAGGACGAAATCCTGCGCTTCAAGGCCGGCGAGGAAAACGCCGACCAGCAGTTCGAATCGCTGCAGGGCCTGGGCGAAGCGGCGTTGCGGGAACGCTTCCCGCTCGAAGCCGACACCCTGCTGTCGGAAATCGAACTGGTGCGCGGCGCCGGCGCGAGCTTCCATCTCGACGATTTTCTCAAGGGCCGCCAGACGCCGGTATTCTTCGGCTCCGGCATCAACAACTTCGGCGTGCGCGAAGTGCTGCGAGCGCTGGCCGACTGGGCGCCGCCGCCGCAACCGCGCGAGGCCGTCGAGCGCACGGTCGATCCCACCGAGCCCAAGTTCACCGGCTTCGTGTTCAAGATCCAGGCCAACATGGACCCGCAGCACCGCGACCGCATCGCCTTCTTCCGCGTCTGCTCCGGCCGCTACAGCCCCAACATGAAAGTGCGCCACCGCCGCACCGGCAAGGACATGAAAATCGCCAACGCCGTCGTCTTCATGGCCAACGAACGCACCCGCATGGAAGACGCGGTCGCCGGCGACATCATCGGCATCCACAACCACGGCCAGCTGCACATCGGCGACACCCTCACCGAAGGCGAGGCCCTGCAATACAAGGGCATCCCCTACTTCGCCCCCGAGCTCTTCAGCCGCCCGCGACTGCGCGACCCGTTGCGTGCCAAGCAGCTGAACAAGGGCCTATTGGAACTGGGCGAAGAAGGCGCAGTGCAGGTGTTCGAGCCCTTCGTCGACAACACGCTATTGATCGGCGCGGTTGGCCAGCTGCAGTTCGAAGTCGTCGCCCATCGCCTGAAAACCGAATACGGCGTCGACGCCAGCTTCGAGAACGCCGGCATCTACACCGCCCGCTGGGTCACCTGCCCGGACGCCCAGCACCTCGCCGAATTCACCAAGGCCAACACGCTGAAACTGGCGAAGGACGTCGACGGCAATCTGGTGTATCTGGCGGACACCCGCGTGAATTTGCAGCTGGCGCAGGAGCGATGGCCCAAGGTTGCGTTCCATGACACGCGGGAGCATGGGCAGGTGATGAGTTAGGCGCAGAAAAGGCAAGACCCGAAGCAGACCATGCCTCGAACTGCCGGCTGCCCGCGCGTTACAGCGACTGATCAGCCAGCCATCGACGAGCCAGTATCTGCCCCTGTTTTTCACTCGACAGACCGGTCCGCAAGGCCAGCGCATCGTAGGCGGCCACTGCCCGCCCGGCGAACGCTGCGTTGTCATACAGCCCTGGCCGGGAGCGGGCGAAATAGACGGCAAGGGCATACCATTTGAAGGCTTGGACCCCATCCGGCAACACGCCTTCGCCGCGCTCGTAAAACCTGCCCAAGGCAAGGTGGGCGGCTGCCATTCCTTGGACAGCCGCCTGTTCCAGCAAGTGCCGTGCCGCGTCGTCATCCCGGGGCACGCCATCGCCTTTGTGATGCATCCACCCAAGATGGTAGCGGGCGGGCCCGTAGCCGTTCCGGGCTGAACGGCTGAACCAATCCACGGCCTGGGTACTGTCTCGGCTTACCCCCCAACCATGGGAATGGAGGATGCCCAGCATGTACTGGGCTCGTGGGTGGTTCGCCTGTGCCGCCCGCCCCAGCCAATGGGCAGCCTTGCGGTGGTTCTGGGCGAAACCGGGATGCCAGCCGTGAAAGTTGCCGTTTTCATAGGCATAGCCGAGTTCGAACTGGAAGCCGGGCAATCGGGTCAGCCCCACCGCGACGCCCCCACACAGGGCTACTGCCACGGCAAGCCACACCATGTGCCACGCGCGATTCGATCCGACAGCAGCCTTCGTCATCACGCTCGAAGCACCCCATCGCCCCCCTGATGGCACGAACCAACCCGGAATCCCGTCCCGAGTTCGCTGTGCCCTGCTGCAGCCACTCAGGTTTCCCTGAACAACCCGATCGCCTCGTCCAGCCGCTGTACCGCGTGGATCGTCATGCCGGCAATCTTCTGCTTGGGCTGGTTGGCGGCCGGCACGATGGCCTGGGTGAAGCCGAGCTTGGCGGCTTCCTTCAGGCGTTCCTGGCCGCGCTGCACTGGGCGGATTTCGCCGGCCAGCCCCACCTCGCCGAACATCACCAGCTTGTCAGGCAGAGGTTGGCTTCTGAGCGACGACACGATCGCGGCGAGCACGGCAAGGTCGGCGGCGGGCTCGCTGATCTTCACGCCACCGACGGCATTGACGAACACGTCCTGATCGAAGCAAGCGATGCCGGCGTGTCGATGCAGCACGGCCAACAGCATGGCGAGCCGGTTCTGCTCCAGGCCGACGGACAGACGTCGCGGACTCGGCGCATGGCTGGAATCGACCAGCGCCTGGATTTCCACCAGCAAGGGCCGTGTGCCTTCCTGCGTCACTAGCACGCATGAGCCGGGCACCGGCTCGCCGTGGCGCGACAGGAAAATCGCCGAGGGGTTGGACACGCCCTTGAGACCCTTCTCGGTCATCGCGAACACGCCGATTTCGTTGACCGCGCCGAAGCGGTTCTTGAACGCGCGCACCAGGCGGAAACTTGATCCGGTATCGCCCTCGAAATACAGCACGGTGTCGACGATGTGCTCGAGCACGCGCGGGCCGGCAATGGCCCCTTCCTTGGTGACGTGGCCCACCAGGATGATCGCGGTGCCGGTCTGCTTGGCGTGACGCGTCAGCTGCGCCGCGCACTCCCGCACCTGCGCTACCGAGCCGGGGGCGGACGTCAGCGCCTCGGAATACACGGTCTGGATCGAGTCGATCACCGCGACGTCGGGCTTCAGGTCAGTGAGTTGCGCGAGAATGGCTTCAAGGCGGATTTCCGGCAGCACCGGCAGATTGGTTTCGGGAAGGGAGAGCCGCCGTGCGCGCAGCGCCACCTGGCGCGCCGATTCCTCGCCGCTGACGTAAAGCGTCTTCATGCGGCCGGACAGGCCCGCCATGGCCTGCAGCAGCAGCGTCGACTTGCCGATGCCGGGGTCGCCGCCGATCAGCGTCACCCCGCCCGGCACCAGCCCGCCGCCCAACACGCGGTCGAGCTCGCCGATGTCGGTGGCGATGCGCGATTCCTCGCTCCCCTCCACCTCGTGCAGCATCTGGACGGTGCTCGTCGCTGCCAGCGAGGCGAAGCGCGGCTTGACTGACTCGGCGATGGTTTCGACCAGGGTGTTCCAGGCGTTGCACGCCGGGCACTGTCCCTGCCACTTGGGCGACTGCCCGCCGCACTCGGTGCAGGTGTAGATCGTTTTTGTTTTGGCCATCAGATGTTGCGCTTATTCATGGGTGTTTATAGGCCGACTTCGCGCTGATGGCGGATTGCCAGCACGCGCGCCACGTCGCGGATTTCGTCGTAGCGATACAGTGCGACGTATCCGGTTTTCCCGCGCGAGATGACCAGTTCGCGCACCTGATTTCCACAGCGCCTGCCGATGTTCGGATGCAGGCGAAGCATATCCAGTGCGGATACGATCAGCGGAATGGTTTTGACGGCTTCGTGCGGATCTGTTTCGTGCAGGAACCGTGCGAGACGACCAAGATCGTGTGCTGCGCTCGCCGAGTAGCGTAGCTTTGCCACGCTCAGAGTTTTACAGGCTTGGGGAACTCAGGCTTTTTGCCTGCGACAACCGCTTTCAGATAAGCATGTACTTCGTCCGCGTCGTATCCCTCGCCCGTCTCGGTCATTTGCCGGTCGGCCTCCAGGGCCTCGGCCATGAACGCGGCGTAGGCCTCGGATTGCGCGACACGCTCTTCCAGCGCTTCGATCATCCAGGCGTGGGGCGATTTACCTGCCGCCTCGGCCAACGGCACAATCCGCGCCTTGAGCGGTTCGGGCAGTTTGAGTGTGGTGGTGGCAGCCATGGCGGCCTCCTGTCAACGAGGTGACACCAAAGTATCACCACCGCGGATCATCGTCAAATCATGCCGGGAATACGCCGGTGGACAGATAGCGGTCGCCGCGGTCGCACACGATGGAGACGATGACGGCGTTTTCGACTTCCTTCGACAGCTGCAGTGCCGCCCACAGCGCGCCGCCGGACGAGATGCCGGCGAAGATGCCTTCCTCGCGCGCCATCCGCCGCGTGGTTTCCTCGGCGTCCTGCTGGCTGACGTAGATCATGCGGTCGACGCGGTCGTAGTCGCAGATCTTCGGCACGTATTCATCCGGCCATTTGCGGATGCCGGGAATCTGCGAGCCTTCGGTCGGCTGCACGCCGACGATCTGGATGGCGGGGTTCTGTTCCTTGAGGTAGCGCGAGCAGCCCATGATGGTGCCGGTGGTGCCCATGCTGGAAACAAAATGGGTGATCCTGCCCTGGGTGTCGCGCCAGATTTCCGGTCCGGTGGTGCGGTAGTGCGCCTCCGGATTGTCGGGGTTGGCGAACTGGTCGAGGATCTTGCCGATGCCCTGCTTTTCCATCGCAAGCGCCAAGTCGCGCGCGCCTTCCATGCCGGCTTCCTTGCTGACCAGCTGCAGTTCGGCGCCGAAGGCGCGCATGGTCTGGCGCCGCTCGATCGACAGGTGCTCGGGCATGACGAGGATCATCTTGTAGCCGCGCATCGCCGCTGCCATCGCGAGCGCGATGCCGGTGTTGCCGCTGGTGGCTTCGATCAGCGTATCGCCCGGCTTGATCTCGCCGCGCGCCTCGGCGCGCTCGATCATCGACAGCGCCGGGCGGTCCTTCACCGAGCCGGCCGGGTTGTTGCCTTCCAGCTTGACCAGCACGGTGTTCGTCGTCTCACCCGGCATGCGCTTGAGGCGCACCAGCGGGGTGTTTCCGACACAGTCTTCGATGGTCTTGTACATGCTACTGGCGTCCGATCGGCAAATAATCGAAGCCCATCTCGCGCATCGCCTGCGGCTCGTAGAGGTTGCGGCCGTCGAACACCAGCGGGGCTTTCAGCAGCGCTTTCATGGTGTCGAAATTGGGGCTGCGGAACACTTTCCATTCGGTGACGATCAAGAGCGCATCGGCGCCCTTCAGCGCGTCCATCGGGCTGTCGACCAGCAGCAGGTCGGCGCGCTCGCCGTAGATGCGGCGGGTTTCCTCCATCGCCGCCGGATCGTAGGCCGACACGCTCGCGCCCATCGCCCACAGCGCTTCCAGCATGCTGCGGCTGGGCGCCTCGCGCATGTCGTCGGTGTTGGGCTTGAACGCGAGACCCCACATGGCGAAGCGCTTGCCCTTGAGGTCTTTGCCCAGCTTGGCGGTCAGTTTGTTGACCAGGATCTGCTTCTGCGCATCGTTGGCTTCTTCCACTGCGTCGAGCACGCGCAGCGGAATACCGTTTTCCTGGCCGGTGCGGCGCAGCGCCTGCACGTCCTTGGGGAAGCACGAGCCACCGTAGCCGCAGCCGGCATACAGGAAGTGGTAGCCGATGCGCGGGTCGGAGCCGATGCCGTGACGCACCTGCTCGATGTCGGCGCCGAGTTTCTCGGCCAGCACGGCGAGTTCGTTCATGAAGGAAATGCGCGTTGCCAGCATGGCGTTGGCGGCGTATTTGGTGAGTTCGGCGCTCTTCACGTCCATCACCGTCAGGCGGTCGTGGTTTCGCTGGAACGGCGCGTAGAGCTGGCGCAGCAGCTGGGTGGCGCGCTCGCTGTCGGTGCCGATCACGATGCGGTCGGGCTTCATGAAGTCGTCCACCGCGGCGCCCTCTTTCAGAAATTCCGGGTTGGAGGCGACGTTGAATTCGATTGCGACACCGCGCTTGGCGAGCTCTTCCGCGAGCGCCGCCTTCACCTTGTCGGCCGTGCCCACCGGCACGGTCGACTTGTCGACCACCAGCTTGTAGTCGGTCATGTGACGGCCGATGTTGCGCGCGGCGGCCACCACGTATTGCAGGTCGGCCGAGCCATCCTCGTCCGGCGGGGTGCCGACGGCGATGAACTGGATCTGGCCGAATTTCACCGATTCCTCGATATCGGTGGTGAAATGCAGCCGGCCGGCGGCGACGTTGCGCTTGACCATGTCTTCCAGACCCGGCTCGTAGATCGGGATGCCGCCGGCTTTCAACGTTTCGATCTTGGCCGGATCGACGTCCAGGCACAGCACTTCGTTGCCGACTTCCGCCAGGCAAGTTCCCGTCACCAGGCCCACATAGCCCGTTCCAATGACCGTGATTTTCAAAGCGTCTTCTCCCTAAGAATTCTGTATGTCGGACTGAATCTGTTTGAGCGCGGCCAGCGGATCGGGCGCGGCCGTGATCGGCCGGCCGATCACCAGGTCGGTGGCGCCGACACGCAAGGCTTCCGCCGGGGTCATCACACGACGCTGGTCGCCCACTTCGGCACCAGCGGGACGAATCCCCGGCGTCACCAGGCGAAAATCATGGCCCAGATCGGCGCGCAGCATGCCAGCCTCCTGCGCCGAGCACACTACGCCATCGAGTTTGCAGGCCTGTGTCAGTCGCGCCAGCCGCAGCACCTGGTCGGCCGGCGCATCGGCCACCCCGACCTCACCCAGATCCTCCGCGCTCATGCTGGTCAGCACCGTCACCGCAATCAGCAACGGCCGCTGCGGCAGGTCCGCCAGCGCCTCCTGCGCCGCCGTCATCATGCGGCGGCCGCCCGACGCATGGACGTTCATCATCCACACCCCCAGCCCCGCCGCTGCG
Source organism: Gammaproteobacteria bacterium (assembly GCA_018820765.1). Lineage (GTDB taxonomy): Bacteria > Pseudomonadota > Gammaproteobacteria > Burkholderiales > Thiobacillaceae > Thiobacillus. The sequence goes on along the minus strand of JAHJNN010000010.1, from coordinate 94,673 downwards.
CGGCACGCGGCCGCCACGGTGTTGGGGATGTCGTGGAATTTCAGGTCGAGGAAAACCTCGAAGCCGCGCGCAACCAGCGCGCGCACCAGTTCCGGCCCCGCCGCGGTGAACAGTTCCTTGCCCACCTTGAGCCGGCATAGCGCGGGATCCAGCCGCTCCACCAGCGCCAGCGCGGAGGCCGCATCGGCATAATCCAGCGCCACGATAATTTTTGTCGAATTCACCACGGTCCTTGCAACTTGTAACTTGCACCTTGCATCAGTTCTCCCCCTCGCGCCGCTCGGGATCGAAACTGTCCCACCGGCCGCACGCCGGGCAGCGCCAGAAGAACTGTTTGGCCTTGAAGCCGCAGCTGCCGCACTGGTAGCGCATCATGCGCTGGCTGTGCGACGCCACCAGGCTTTTTTCCACTTGCAGCAATTCGCGTTCGTCGGGCTCGGCATTGATGAGCTGCGCTTCCAGCAGGCGATCCAGGGTGCGCAGGCTGGGATTGCGGCGCAGCTCCTCGCGCGCCAGCTGGCTGGCGGCCACCGCGCCTTCGGCTTCGGAGACCGCGAGATACAAGGCATTGAACACGTCCTGCGACGGCTGCCTGGCAAACAGCGCACGCAGCCACAGCACGCCTTCCGCCAGCTGACCCAGCTGGCGATAGCTGCCGAGCACGCGATCGACCACCAGCGCCATGTGCGCCGCGCTCTGCGTTTCGACCAGGCGCCAGTCGGCAATCGCGGCCTCGTGCCGCCCTGCCGCGGCGTCGAGGTCGCCCGCCATCAGGTTGGCGCGCACCGACTGTCGGTTGGCCGACAGCGCCTGCTGCAGATGCGCTGCTGCGGCGTCGGGATTGCCCTTCGCCGCTTCCAGCAGCGCCAGCTCGCAATGAAAGTGGGCGATGTCGGCATTGAGCGGCTTGCTGGTGTCCTTTTCCAGCAGGCGCGCGGCGTCGATGGCCTTCTTCCAGTCCTTTTCCTGCACGTAGATTTCCAGCAGGTAGGTACGCGCCAGGCCATGCTGCGGGGTTTCCAGCAGCTTGCCGAACACCTGCTCGGCGCGGTCGAGCAGACCGGCCTTGAGGTAATCCTGGCCCAGTTCGCTCATCGCGCGCAGACGCTGATCCTCGGCCAGGCCTTCGCGCTCCAGCAGGTTTTCGTGCATGCGGATGGCGCGGTCGATCTCGCCGCGGCGGCGAAACATGCCGCCCAGCGCAAAGTGCAGGTCGATGGTTTCGGGTTCGAGTTTGACGACTTCGAGAAAGGCCTCGATGGCCTTGTCGGGCTGCTCGTTGAGCAGGAAGTTCAGCCCGCGGAAATAGGAATTGGGCAACGCGCGCGATTCGGTAATCACCTGTCGGATGTCGACCCGCGCCGCCAGCCAGCCCAGCACGAAAAACAGGGGGAAGGCCAGCAGCCACCAGAACTCGAATTCCATAATCCTAGGAACCGCAGTTGGACGCGCCCGATGGTGCGTCTGAGCGCGTGTCTGGCGCGAAGCGAGGAGACAGCAGGCTAATGCCTGCAACGACGAGCGACAAAGGCAGGCAGGCGATCGGGCGTGCCAGCGGGTGCGTAGCGGACTTACCCTGCCGGTGACTCTGACCGAAGGCGAAAAGGCCAGAGTTCATACTGCATTCCATGAAGTCATAAGCGGTCAACTGTGGTTTCTAGGATTAGCTAGACGGCGGGCATGTCGGTGGTGTGCGTGATCGTATCGGCCTCTGGCGGCTGGGGCTTTTTCGCCGCTTCACGCCGCAGCCGGAACAGGGTCGGCAACAGGGCCAGCAAGCCGGTCAGGGCGCCCAGTACGAAGGCCAGTCCCAGCATGACGATCAGGGGCGCCTGCCACAGATAGCCCAGGTAGGAATAGAAAATCACGGAATGGCTGTTTTTGAGCGCAAAACCCAACACCAGCAGAAACACCAGCAATTTCGCCAGCAGGCCCAGATAGTGCGTGAACGTTTTCATGTTTGTGCGCCAGGATATTGCGGCATTTTACCCGCGCGCGGCCAATCGCCAAAGAAAACGGCGCCTTGCGGCGCCGTTTATTGGGTCTTGCTGTCCTTGCCTGCTACTCTACCCGCGAGGGGCAGGCCGTGGTTGTAAAGACGCTGAAGCGTCAACAACCACGCTCAAAGCGGGAAATCCACCCGATCGCGCAGTTCCTTGCCCGCCTTGAAATGCGGCACATACTTGGCGGGCACCTGGACGCGCTCGCCCGACTTGGGGTTACGCCCAAGACGGGCGGGACGGAAGCTCAGGCTGAAACTGCCGAAGCCGCGGATTTCGATGCGCTCGCCGCGCGACAGGTTTTTCGCCAGCGCGTCGAGGATCGTTTTCACCGCCATCTCGATATCCGCAACCGAAAATTGCGAATGCCGCGCCGCCAGTTGAGCAATCAACTCGGACTTGGTCATGACTTACTCGGCGTTCTTGTTGTCGAGCTTGGCTTTCAGCAGCGCGCCGAGGTTGGTCGAACCGCTGGCGGCCGCTGCGGATTCGGCGGCGAATTTCTTCATCGCGGAATCCTGCTCGGTCATGTCCTTGGCCTTGATCGACAGGTTGATCACGCGGTTCTTGCGGTCGACGTTGATGATCATGGCTTCGATTTCGTCGCCTTCCTTGAAGTGGCTGCGCATGTCTTCGACGCGATCACGCGAGACTTCGGATGCGCGCAGGTAACCTTCCATGTCGCTGTCCAGCTGCACGGTGGCACCCTTGGCTTCCACGGTCTTGATGGTGCCCTTGACGATGCTGCCCTTCTCGTGGCCGGTCGCGAAGCTGGTCAGCGGATCGCCTTCGAGCTGCTTGATGCCGAGCGAAATGCGCTCGCGCTCGAGATCGATGCCGAGCACCACGGCCTCGACGTCCTGGCCCTTGCGGAAATTGCGCACGGCTTCTTCGCCGGGGACGTTCCACGACAGGTCGGACAGGTGAACCAGGCCGTCGATGCCGCCCGGCAGGCCGATGAACACGCCGAAGTCGGTGATCGACTTGATCGCGCCGCTGACCTTGTCGCCCTTCTTGTGGTTCATCGAGAAGTCTTCCCACGGGTTCGACTTGCACTGCTTCATGCCCAGCGAGATGCGGCGCTTGTCTTCGTCGATGTCGAGCACCATGACTTCGACTTCGTCACCCAGCTGCACGATCTTGGAGGGGCTGACGTTCTTGTTGGTCCAGTCCATTTCGGAGACGTGCACCAGGCCTTCGATGCCCTCTTCGATTTCGACGAACGCGCCATAGTCGGTCAGGTTCGCGACCTTGCCGAACATGCGGGTGCCCTGCGGGTAGCGGCGTGCGATGCCGACCCACGGATCGTCACCCAGCTGCTTGATGCCGAGGGACACGCGGTTCTTCTCGGTGTCGTAGCGCAGGATCTTGGCTTCGAGTTCCTGGCCGACATGCACCACTTCGGACGGGTGCTTGACGCGGCGCCAGGCCATGTCGGTGATGTGCAGCAGGCCATCGATGCCGCCCAGGTCCACGAACGCGCCGTAGTCGGTGATGTTCTTGACCACGCCCTTGACGATGGAGCCTTCCTTCAGGTTCTCCATCATCGCTTCGCGGTCGGCACCCATGGTCTCTTCCAGCACGGCACGGCGCGACACGACGACGTTGTTGCGCTTGCGGTCGAGCTTGATGACCTTGAATTCCATTTCCTTGTATTCGTAGGGCGTGGTGTCCTTGACCGGACGCATGTCGACCAGCGAACCCGGCAGGAAGGCACGCAGGCCGCCCACCAGCACCGTCAGACCGCCCTTGACCTTGCCCTGCACCATGCCGGTGACGATCCGGCCTTCGTTCATCGCGGCTTCCAGATCCAGCCACGCAGCCAGCTTCTTGGCGCGCTCGCGCGACAGCTTGGTGGCGCCGAAGCCGTCTTCGATCGACTCGATGGCGACCGACACGAAATCGCCGACCTTGGCTTCGATTTCGCCCAGGTCGTTCTTGAATTCTTCGACGGGGATCAGGCTCTCGGATTTGAGGCCGGCGTTCACCGTGACGAAATTGTGGTCGATACCGACGATTTCGGCAGTGATGACCTCGCCCTGGCGCATTTCCTGATGCTCAAGGGACTCCTCGAACAGGGCGGCAAAGCTTTCCATGGAAGCGGGGGCGGAAGTAGCGGTAGCAGTAGACATAAAACCTTCAGTCCGTCGGTGAAGACGGGGTTAGTTGCACATCGCCAGCCTGCGGGCGCAGGACTGACACGGGAATGACGCCATTCAATTGCCTTGTTTGCGCTGATAGTGCGACAGCACCGCCTGCACCGCCGATTCGATATCCATGTGGGTCGTATCGAGCAACAGCGCATCGGCTGCGGGTTTCAGCGGCGCCACGGCGCGAGCCGTGTCGCGCGCATCGCGCGCCTGCATATCAGCAACAAGGGCGGGGAGGTTAGCAGAGTTCCCCTTTTCGATCAACTGCTTATACCGCCGCTCGGCACGCGCTTCGGCACTGGCGGTGAGGAAAACCTTGGCCATGGCGTCGGCGAACACCACGGTGCCCATGTCGCGGCCGTCGGCCACCAGGCCGGGGGCCTGGCGATAGGCGCGCTGGCGGTCGAGCAAGGCCGCCCGCACCGCCGGCAAGGCCGCCACTTTCGATGCGCCCTCGCCCACTATTTCGGCGCGGATGGCGTCGGTCACGTTTTCTTCCGCCAGCCACACTGCGCCGTCGTGGAAGGTGGCCGGCAGCGTGGCCGCCAATTGCGCCACAGCGGCTTCGTCGTCGAGCGCCACGCCGTGCTTCATCGCCGACAGCGCGGTCAGCCGGTAGAGCGCACCGCTGTCGAGGAAATGGAAGCCGAGCACCGTCGCCACCCGCTCGGCCACGGTGCCTTTACCGGAAGCCGAGGGACCGTCGATGGCAATGACAGGAGAGTGGAGAGTGGAGAGCGGAGAGTCGAGAGCGGGGGATGCGGCGTTCATTGGGCAATGCTCGAAAATGCCTTGAAATACGTCGGAAAAGTCTTGCTCACGCACGCCGGGTCGTTGATGCGGACCGGTACGCCGCCGAGCGAAACAAGCGACAGACACATCGCCATGCGGTGGTCGTCGTAGGTGTCGATGACGGCGTTGGGGATGAGGTGTTCCGGCGGCGTGATGCGGATGAAGTCCGCGCCCTCTTCCACCGTCGCGCCGACCTTGCGCAATTCGGTCGCCATCGCCGCGATGCGGTCGGTTTCCTTCACCCGCCAACTGGCGATGTTTCGCAGCGTGGTCACGCCGTCGGCGAACAGCGCCGCCACTGCCAGCGTCATCGCGGCGTCGGGGATGGCGTTGCAGTCAATGTCGATCGCTTGCAGGCGGCCCGACCGGGGCGCACTGGCCTCGATCCAGTTCGGGCCCATGTCGATCTGCGCGCCCATCTGCGCCAATGCGTCGGCAAAGCGCACGTCGCCCTGTACACTGTCGCGGCCCACGCCCTGCACCCGCACCGGGCCGCCGCCGATCGCGCCCGCAGCGAGGAAATACGACGCCGACGAGGCGTCGCCTTCGACCCAGATTTCGCCCGGGCTCTGGTAGCGCGCCGCCGCCGGCACGCCGAAGCTTTGCCAGCCGTTGCGCGCGATGTCCACGCCAAAGCGGCGCAGCATCGCCAGCGTGATGCCGATATAGGGCCTGGAAATCAGCTCGCCCACGACTTCGATTGTGGTGTTGCGCTGCCGCAGCGGCAGCGCCATCAGCAGGCCGGTGAGGAACTGGCTCGACACGTTGCCGCGCACCTCGGTGGTGTCGCCGGCAATCTCTGCGGGATGAATCTTCAGCGGCGGAAAGCCTTCCTGTCCGAGATAGTCGATGCGCGCGCCCAGCCGCCGCAAGGCGTCGACCAGATCGCCGATCGGCCGCTCGTGCATCCGCGCCACGCCTTTCAGCACGTATTCGCCGCCCGACAGGGCGCACGCGGCGGTGAGCGAACGGAACGCCGTTCCGGCATTACCCAGAAACAGTTCGGCCCGCTTTACAGGAAAGCCAGCCACCGGAAATGCGCCGCCCACCCCAGTAATTTCATAATCGTCGGAATCGCTCACCCGCACCACCCCCACGCCCAGCGCGCGCAAGGCGTCGAGCATCACCCGGGTGTCGTCGGAATCGAGCAGCGCACGCACGATGGTCGTGCCTTTCGCCAGCGCCGCCAGCAGCAGCACGCGATTGGAAATGCTTTTGGACCCCGGCAGTCGCACCGTTCCGCGCGCGGCGGTGCTGGCGGGTAAATCGAGAAATTCCATCAGGTTTTCTTGTGTATCCAGTGATTACGCGCCTCGCGGGCGCGCGAGAAGATCGCCAGCACGGCCTCTGCATCTTCGGCAGACACGGCACTCCGTAGCGCATGCAGCGCGGCGACGTAGGCGTCCAGCTCGGCCAGCACGGCTTCGCGGTTCGCCAGCGCGATGTCGCGCCACATCTCCGGACTGCTGCTGGCAATGCGGGTGAAATCGCGGAATCCGCTGGCGGCAAAGCGGAAGAAGGTATCGCCATCGGCACGCTGCGCCAGCTCGTCCACCAGCGCGAACGCCGCCAGATGCGGCAGGTGGCTCACCGCTGCGAACACGCGGTCGTGCAGGGCAGCATCCAGCGTCTCGACCTGCGCCCCGGCCGCCTGCCACAGCGCCGTGACGGTGGCGATCGCATCGGCGCGGGTGTCGGCTTGCGGCGTCAGCACCACTTTCCGGCCCTGGTAGAGATCGGCGCGCGCAGCGCCGGGTCCGCTCTGCTCGGAGCCGGCAATCGGGTGGCCGGGCACGAAATCGGCCATGCGCGCGCCGAGCGCCGCACGGGCCGCCACGACGACGTTGACCTTGGTGCTGCCGGCGTCGGTGACGATGGCGCCGGCCTTCAGATGCGGCGCCAGGTTTTTCAGCACGGCTGCGGTCTCGCCCACCGGCAGCGCCAACAGAATGCAGTCGGCCTGCCCGGCTTGCGCCCAGTCGGCGGCGCGGTCGATCAGGCCGCGTTCAAGCGCGGCATCCAGGCTCGCCGGATTGCGTCCCACGCCCAGCACCTCGCGCACCGCACCCGCCTGTTTCAAGGCCAATGAAAAGGACCCACCGATCAGGCCGGTGCCGACGATGGCGAGTTTTTCGACGATCACAGGCAGGCTCTCAGCGCGTCGAGGAAACGCGCGTTCTGCCCGGCCAGCCCGACCGATACGCGCAGGAATTCGGGCAGGCCGTAATTGGCGACCGGGCGCACGATGACGCCGCGCTTCAGCAATTCGGTATTGATGCGCGCGGCGTCGCCGACTTTCGCCAGCAGAAAATTGCCCTTCGACGGCACGGTTTCAAGCTTCAATTCGGCCAGCCCCGCGACCAGCTGCGCCATGCCGGCGCTGTTGAGCGCGTAGCTGCGCAGGAGGAATTCGACGTCGTCGAGCGCCGCCTCGGCGGCGGCGAGCGCAGGCGCGCTGACGTTGAAGGGATGGCGCACCCGGTTCAAGAGATCGATGACGTCGGGATGCCCGACTCCGTAGCCGACGCGCAGGCCGGCCAGGCCATAGGCCTTGGAGAAGGTGCGGCTGATCAGCAGATTGGGGAAACGCTCGATCCACGCGAGGGTGTCGCAGCGGTCGTCGGTGGGGAGGTATTCGCCGTAGGCCTCGTCCAGCACCACCAGAACCTCGCGCGGCACGGTGTCGAGGAAAGCCTCGATCTCCGTCCACGGCAGGAAGGTGCCGGTCGGGTTGTTGGGGTTGGCGATCCACAGCACGCGGGTGTCGTCGCGGATCGCGGCACGCATCGCGGCGAGATCGTGACCGTAATGTTTCGCCGCCACCGCAATGCCCTGCGCGCCCACGGTCTGGGTGGCGATCGGATACACCGCAAAGGCGTGCTGCGCATACACGGACGAGGCGCCCGGCGCCAGGAAGGCGCGCGCCGCCATGTCCAGCACGTCGTTGGAACCGTTTCCCAGCACGATCTGGTTCGCCGCGACGCCAAGTTTTTCCGACAGCTTCGCCTTCAGCGCGAAGCCCGCGCCGTCGGGATACAGCGCCATGTCATAGAGCGCGTCCTGTGCTGCGGCCAGCGCCCGCGGACTGGGGCCGAGCGGGTTTTCGTTGGACGCCAGTTTGACGATATCGGCTTCGGCAAGACTCAGCTCGCGCGCGAGTTCGGAGATCGGCTTGCCGGGCTGGTACGGGGCAATCGCACGCACGTTCGGCGGCGCCAGGCCAATACAGTCACAACAGCTCATGACGTGGCGGCGGGATAAGAACCGAGAATTTTGAGGAAGGCGGCGCGCGCCTTGATTTCGGCCAGCGCAGCGGCCAGTTTGGCGTCCTCGCGGTGGCCTTCGCAGACGACGAAAAACAGGTATTCCCAATTGGACGAACGCGACGGGCGCGATTCGAGCTTGCTCATGGAAATGCCGGCATCGGCGAGCGGCTGCAACAACTTGACCACGGCGCCCGGCTGGTTTTGCGCGCCCATCACCAGCGAGGTCTTGTCGCGTCCGGACGGCGCCGCGTCGGTTTGCCCCAGCACCAGGAAACGCGTGGTGTTGGTGGCTTCGTCCTCGACGCGCGCTTCCACCACGACCAGGCCATACAAGCCGGCGGCCGTCTCGCTGCCCAGCGTGGCGGCGTCGGGCTCGGCCGCGGCACGGCGCGCCCCTTCGCTGTTGCTGACCACGCTGATGCGTTCGGCATTGGGCAGGTGGCGGCTCAGCCACTGCTGGCACTGGGCGAGCGATTGCGCATGACCGTACACCCGCTGAATGCCAGCGAGGCCGCTGTGCTTGCGCATCAGCATCTGGTGGATCGGCAGCATCACTTCGCCGCAGATTTTCAGGGAGCTGGCGACGATGAGATCGAGCGTACGGCCGATCGCGCCCTCGGTCGAGTTCTCGACCGGCACCACCGCAAACTCGGCGCGTCCCGTTTCCACCGCCTGGAAGCAGGCGTCGATGTCGGTCTCCGCCTGGGCGTCGACCTCATGGCCGAAATGCTTGAGTACCGCCTGCTGGCTGAAGGTGCCGGCGGGGCCGAGATAGACCACGTGGGTGGTCTCTTCCACGGCGCGGCAGGCCGACATGATTTCGCGGATCAGGCGCTCGATGGTGTCGCCCGACAGCGGGCCGGGATTGGCTTCGCGCAGGCGCCGCACAATCTGCGCCTCGCGCTCGGGGCGGTAGATTTTTTCGCCATTCTTGGCGCGCCCCACCTGCTGGGCAATGCCGGCGCGTTCCGACAGCAGCTGCAGGATGGCATCGTCGATGCCGTCGATGCGCGCGCGCAGCGCCTTCAATTCCTCGCTCATCTGTCAGGCGGCAGGCAGATAGCGCACGACGAGCACGCCGGCGATGGCGGCGATTTGCTGACGCACCGCAGCCGTCACGGCGCTGTCGACGTCGACCAGCGTGTAGGCCATGTCGCCCTTGGACTTGTTGACCATGTTGTGGATGTTGAGCCCGGCGGCGGCCAGCACCGACGAAATCTGTCCCACCATGTTGGGCACGTTGGCGTTGGCGATCGCAATGCGGTATGCGGATTCGCGCGGCATGCTGACGTTGGGGAAGTTGACCGAGTTGAGGATGTTGCCGTTTTCCAGATAGTCGGCAAGCTGCTCGGCCACCATCACCGCGCAGTTCTCCTCGGCTTCCTCGGTGGAGGCGCCCAGGTGCGGCAGCGCCACCACTTTGACGTGGCCCTTCAGCGCGTTCGCCGGGAAGTCGCAGATGTAGGCCTGCAGCTTGTTGGCGTCGAGCGCCTCGATCACGGCGGCGTTGTCGACCACGCCTTCGCGCGCGAAATTCAGGAGCACCGCATCGGGACGCATCGCGCCGATGCGCTGGGCGTTGATGAGGTTGCGGGTGGCATCGATCAGCGGCACGTGCAGGGTGACGAAGTCCGCCATGCGCAGCGCGTCTTCGACGTTCTCGGCACGCTTGACCTGCGACGGCAGACGCCATGCGGCATCCACCGTGATCGCGGGGTCGAAGCCGACGACGTTCATGCCGAGCTTGATCGCGGCTTCGGCGATATAGGAGCCGATGGCACCGAGGCCGATCACCGCCAGCGTGCGTCCCGGCAGTTCCATGCCGGCAAACTGCTTCTTGCCGGCTTCGGTCGCCTTGTGCATCTCCTCATCGGAGCCTGCGAGGCCCTCGACGAACTTGATCGCGGGAACGATGTTGCGCGCGCCCAGCAGCATGCCCGCAATGACCAGTTCCTTCACCGCATTCGCATTGGCGCCCGGCGCGTTGAACACCGGGATACCCCGCTCGGACAGCTTCTTCACCGGGATGTTGTTGGTGCCAGCGCCGGCGCGGGCGATCGCCTGCACCGATGCCGGGATGTCCATGTCGTGCATGTTGGCCGAGCGCACCAGGATGCCGTCGGGATCGACAATGTCGCCGCCGACGATGTAGTGCTCGGGCAGGCGCGCCAGTCCGCGTGCGGAAATGGCGTTGAGGGTGAGGATCTTGCGCGGCTCAGCCATGGCTTTTCTCGAAATCGCGCATGCAATCGACCAGGGCGCGCACGCCCTCGACCGGCATGGCGTTGTAGATCGAGGCCCGCATGCCGCCGACCGAGCGGTGGCCCTTCAGCTGGATCAGGCCGCGTTCCTTGGCAGCCTTGAGGAAGGCCTCGTCGAGCGCGGCGTCCTTCAGGGTGAAGGGCACGTTCATCAGCGAGCGGTTGTCCTTCGCCACCGGCGAGTTGTAGAAATCGGTCGCGTCGAGCGCGTCGTACAGCAGAGCGGCTTTCTCGCGGTTGGTCTTTTCCATCGCCGCGAGGCCGCCGCGCACCTTCAGCCACTTGAACACCAGCCCGGCCGTGTACATGGAGAAGGTGGCCGGCGTGTTGTACATCGAGTCATTGTCGGCGTGGATCTTGTAGTCGAACATGGTCGGCGTGCCGGGCACGGTCTGGCCGATCAGGTCGTCGCGCACGATGACGATGGTGAGTCCGGCCGGACCGATATTCTTCTGCGCGCCGGCATAGATCACACCGAATTTCGACACGTCGATCGGACGCGACAGGATGGTCGACGACATGTCGGCCACCAGCGGCGCGCTGCCGGTGTCGGGGGTCCAGAACATTTCCACGCCGCCGATGGTTTCGTTCGGCGTGTAGTGGACGTAAGCGGCATTGGGATCGAGCTTCCACTGGTCCTGCGTCGGCGCGTAGCTGAAGTTCTTGTCTTCGCTCGTCGCCACCACGTTCACCGCGCCGTATTTCTTGGCTTCCTTGATGGCCTTCTTCGACCACTCGCCGGTGTTGAGGTAATCGGCGCTGGCTTTGCCGCGCAAGAGGTTCATCGGCACCATGGCGAACTGGCTGGACGCGCCGCCCTGCAGGAACAGCACCTTGTAGTTGGCCGGAATGGCCATCAGCTCGCGCAGGTCGGCTTCGGCCTCGGCGGCGATGCCCATGAATTCCTTGCCGCGGTGGCTCATTTCCATCACCGACATGCCGCTGCCGTGCCAGTCGACCAGTTCGGCCTGCACCTGCAGCAACACGTCCCTGGGTAGCACGGCCGGGCCGGCGCTGAAGTTGTAAATGGTCATGCCTACTATCTCCCTTATTCCTCTTCGTTGTCGGTTTCAGCCAGTTTTTCCAGGCTGATCAGTTTTTCGCCCTTGTCCAGGTTGATCAGGGTGACGCCCTGCGTCGAACGGCTCATGGCACGAATTTCCTTGACCCGCGTGCGGATCAGCACGCCGCCGGTGGTGATCAGCATGATCTCGTCATCCGGCTTCACCAGCGTGGCGGCCACCACCTTGCCGTTGCGCTCGCTGGTCTGGATCGCAATCATGCCCTGCGTGGCGCGTGCGTGGCGGGTATATTCGGCGATCGGCGTGCGCTTGCCGAAGCCGTTCTCGGTCGCGGTCAGCACGAAATCGTTCTCGTCCTCGGCCACCAGGAGCGAAATCAGCTTCTTGCCCTTGGCGAGCTTCATGCCGATGACGCCGCGTGCGGTACGGCCCATCGGGCGCACGTCGTTTTCGTCGAAGCGCACCGCCTTGCCGCCGTCGGAGAACAGCATGACGTCGTGGCGGCCGTCGGTGATCGACGCGCCGATGAGGAAATCGCCCTCGTCCAGCCCCACCGCGATGATGCCCGCGGTACGCGGACGCGAGAAGTCGGACAAGGGGGTTTTCTTGACGATGCCGTTCGAGGTGGCCATGAACACGTAGTGGTCGTCGTCGAAGGTCTTGACCGGCAACAGCGCATTGATCTTCTCGCCGTCTTCCAGCGGCAGCAGGTTGACGATGGGCTTGCCGCGCGCGGTGCGCCCGCCCTGCGGCACGTTGTAGACCTTGAGCCAGTACAGCCGACCCCGGTTGGAGAAGCAGAGGATGTAGTCGTGGGTGTTGGCGATGAACATCTTCTCGATGAAGTCTTCATCCTTGGTGCCCGCCGCCTGCTTGCCGCGCCCGCCGCGCTTCTGCGCGCGGTAGTCGTCGATCGGCTGCGATTTCATGTAGCCGCCGTGCGACAGCGTGACGACCATCTCTTCCGGCTTGATCAGGTCCTCCATCGACATGTCCTGCGCGTTCTCGACGATGGCCGAGCGGCGCGCGTCGCCGAACTGCTCCTGAACCTGGGTCAGTTCCTCGCGGATGATCTGGGTGATGCGCGCCGGGTTGGCCAGGATGTCGAGCAGGTCGGCGATCTTCGCCATGATCTCCTTGTACTCGCCGATGATCTTGTCCGACTCCAGATTGGTCAGGCGCTGCAGCTGCATTTCCAGGATGCGCTGCGCCTGGATCTCGGACAGGCGGTAGCCGTCGGCATGCAGGCCGAATTCGGGGCCGATGTTCACCGGACGCGAGAACTCGGGGTCGATGCGCGCCAGCATCTCCTCGACCATCGCCGACTTCCAGGCGCGGCCGAGCAGGCGCTCCTTGGCGATGATCGGGGTCTCCGAGGACTTGATCAGCTCGACGATCTCGTCGACGTTGGCCAGCGCCACCGCCAGGCCTTCCAGGATGTGGCCGCGTTCGCGTGCCTTGCGCAGATCGAACACGGTGCGGCGGGTGACGACTTCGCGGCGGTGGCGCAGGAAGGCGTCGAGCATTTCCCGCAGGTTGAGCAGGCGCGGCTGGCCGTCGATCAGCGCCACCATGTTCATGCCGAAGGTGTCCTGCATCTGCGTCTGCTTGTACAGATTGTTCAGGATGACGTCGGCGTTTTCGCCGCGCTTCAGCTCGATGTAGACGCGCATGCCCGACTTGTCGGACTCGTCCCTGAGATCGGCGATGCCGTCGATCTGCTTTTCGCGCACCAGCTCGCCGATCTTGATCAGCAGGTTGGCCTTGTTCACCTGGTAGGGCAGCTCGTCGACGATGATGGCCTGCTTGCCGCCCTCCCTGCCTACATCTTCGAAATGGCAGGTGGCGCGCATCACCACGCGGCCGCGCCCGGTGCGGTAGCCGTCGCGCACGCCGGAGAGGCCGTAGATGATGCCGGCGGTCGGGAAGTCGGGCGCCTTGACGATGCTGATCAGCGACTCGATGTCGATCTCGGGATTGTCCAGCAGCGCGAACAGCGCGGTACAGATGTCGGTCAGGTTGTGCGGCGGGATGTTGGTCGCCATGCCCACCGCGATGCCGGACGAGCCGTTGACCAGCAGGTTGGGGATCTTGGTCGGCAGCACCAGCGGCTCATGCTCGGAGCCGTCGTAGTTGGGACCGAAGTCGACCGTTTCCTTGTCGAGGTCGGCCAGCAGCTCGTGCGCGATCTTCGACATACGCACTTCGGTGTAACGCATCGCCGCCGCGTTGTCGCCGTCGACCGAGCCGAAGTTGCCCTGGCCGTCGATCAGGGGGTAGCGCAGCGAGAAGTCCTGCGCCATCCGCACCATGGTGTCGTACACCGCGGTGTCGCCGTGCGGGTGATATTTACCGATGACGTCGCCGACCACGCGGGCCGACTTCTTGTACGCCTTGTTCCAGTCGTTGCCCAGTTCGTTCATCGCGAACAGCACGCGGCGGTGCACAGGCTTCAGACCGTCGCGCACATCCGGTAGCGCGCGCCCCACGATCACGCTCATGGCGTAATCGAGATATGAGCGCCGCATCTCCTCTTCGAGGCTGACCGGGAGGGTTTCCTTGGCAAACTGTTCCATAACCGGCTTTTATTGTTCAGGCTTTAAAGCCCGCGATTTTAGCATGGCCGGCCGCCGCGCCAGACTTTGCCAAACCGCGGCCGCCTTTGCCAATTTATTCGTAAACGGTGAGAATCCACGCCACCATGAAAGCCCCCGCCGATCTCCTTCTCCTGCCGCAATGGGTGGTGCCTGTCGAACCCGCCGGGGCATACGATTCCGCACGAGCCGGTTCTTTGTCTCGTAGCGGATCGGAGTACCCTTGTGGTGCATTGGCCGACCATGCCGTGGTCGTGCAGGACGGGCGGATCCTCGACGTGCTGCCCGCCGACGCCGCCCAGGCCCGCTACGCTGCCGTGCAGACGCTCGCCCTGCCCGGCCATGCGCTGATCCCGGGCCTGGTCAACCTGCACGGCCACGCCGCGATGTCGCTGTTTCGCGGCCTGGCCGACGATCTGCCACTGATGGACTGGCTCAACCAGCGCATCTGGCCCGCCGAGAAACAACACGTGTCCGAGGCCTTCGTCCGCGACGGCACCCTGCTCGCCGCCGCCGAAATGCTCTCGGGCGGCATCACCGCCTGCAACGACATGTATTTCTTCCCGCAGGCGGCCGGCGAGGCTTATCTTCAGGCCGGCATGCGCGCCACGCTGGGCATGATCGTGCTGGAATTCCCCAGCGCCTATGCGGTCGACGCCGACGACTATCTGGCCAAGGGGCTTGCCCTGCGCGACGAACTGAAGGACGAGCCGCTGCTCGCCTTCGCCTTCGCGCCGCACGCGCCCTACACCATCGCCGACGCCACCTTCGACCGCATCAACACCCTGGCCGAGCAGCTTGGCCTGCCCATCCACACCCACATCCACGAAACCGCCGACGAAATCCGCGACAGCCTGACGCAATACGGCGTCCGTCCGCTGGAACGGCTGGCGCGTCTGGGCTTGCTCGGGCCGAATTTCATCGGCGTTCATGCCGTGCATGTCAACGATGCCGAGATCGAACTGCTGGCGCAGCACGGCTGCCACGTGGCGCACTGCCCGAGTTCCAACCTGAAACTCGCCTCCGGCATCGCACCCATGGCCCAATTCGCTGCGGCAGGCGTCAATGTCGGCTTCGGCACCGACGGCGCCGCCAGCAATAACCGGCTCGACCTGTTCGCCGAGATGCGCCTGGCCGCCCTGCTCGCCAAGGGCGCCAGCGGCAATGCCGCCGTCCTGCCGGCCGCCGCCGCGCTCAGGGCGGCCACGCTGGGCGCCGCGCGCGCACTCAACCTCGACGACCGCATCGGCAGCATCGTTCCCGGCAAGCGGGCCGATCTGGTTGCGGTCGACCTGCATGCCCTGTCGAGCCAGCCGGTGTTTGACCCCGTCTCGCACCTGGTTTACGTTGCCGGACGCGAACACGTCACCCACGTCTGGGTCGACGGCAAGCTGAAACTGAATGACCGCCGTCTGGTCGATCTGGAACCCGACGACCTGGCCGCCCGCGCCGCCTACTGGCGCGCCAAACTCACTGCACAAGGATAGCCATGAGCAACGTTGATGCTGCCGAAATTGCCAAGTTTTCCGAACTCGCCCACCGCTGGTGGGACCCGAATTCCGAATTCAAGCCGCTGCACGAAATCAACCCGCTGCGCCTGAAGTGGATCGACAAACAGGCGCCGCTCGCCGGCAGGAAGGTGCTCGACGTCGGCTGCGGCGGCGGCATCCTGGCCGAGGCGATGGCGGGCGCCGGCGCCATGGTCAGCGGCATCGACCTGTCGGAGAAGGCGCTCAAGGTCGCCAAATTGCATCTCTATGAATCGGGACGCAGCGTCGACTACCAGTTGATCTCGGCCGAGGACTACGCCGCGCAGCACGCCGGCGAATTCGACATCGTCACCTGCATGGAAATGCTCGAACACGTGCCCGATCCGGCCTCGGTCGTCGCCGCCTGTGCGCGCCTGGTCAAGCCGGGCGGCTGGGTGTTTTTCTCGACGCTCAACCGCAACGCCAAGAGCTACCTCTTCGCCGTCATCGGCGCCGAATACCTGCTCAAGCTCTTGCCGCGCGGCACCCACGACTACGCCAAATTCATCCAGCCCGCCGAGCTCGCCCGCATGGCGCGCGAAGCCGGGCTCGACACCCAGGAGCTGATCGGCATGACCTACAACCCCTTGACCAAGGTCTACCGGCTCGAAGCCGACACCGACGTCAATTACCTGATGGCGACGCAACGTGGGGAATAAGGCCATGAAGCTCGATGGCATCAAGGCAGTACTGTTCGATCTCGACGGCACCCTGGTCGACACCGCACCCGACCTCGGCTACGCACTCAACCTGCAGCGCGCGCGCCATGGCCTGCCGCCGCTGGCCAACGACGTGATCCGCCCGCAGGCCTCGCATGGCGCGCGCGGTCTCCTGGGCGTCGGCTTCGAGCTGCACCCGGACGACACGCGCTTCGCGCCCATGCGCGAGGAATTCCTGCAGCTCTACGCCGACAATATCTGCCGCCACTCGCGGCCCTTCCCCGGCATTCCCGAGCTGCTGGCCGAGCTCGAAGCCCGCGGCCTGAAATGGGGCGTCGTGACCAACAAGCCGGCGGCGTTCACCGAGCCCCTGATGTCCATCCTCGACCTCGCCGAGCGCGCCGCCTGCATCGTCTCCGGCGACACCTGCCCCCACTCCAAGCCGCACCCGGCGCCGATGCTCATCGCCGCCGAATTGTGCGGCGTCGCCCCGGCGCAGTGCCTCTACCTGGGCGACGCCGAGCGCGACATCGAGGCGGCCCGCGCCGCCGCCATGCCGGCGCTGGTGGCCGCCTGGGGCTACCTCGACGCTGCCGACGAACCGCACACCTGGGGCGCCCACGCGCAAATCCGCCATCCGATCGAGACCCTCGACTTTCTGGCCTGACCGATGAGCTACCTGATCCTCAAGAACCTGCACCTCGCCACCATCGCCGTCACGCTCACGCTGTTCCTCGTGCGCGGCGTCTGGATGATGACGGATTCGCCGCGCCTGCAGGCGCGCTGGGTGCGCATCGTGCCGCACGCCAACGACACCCTGCTGCTGGCCAGCGGCATCGCCCTGGCCGTGCTGATCCAGCAATACCCGCTGGTGCACGGCTGGCTCACCGCCAAGGTGTTCGCCCTGATCGCCTACATCGTGCTCGGCACCCTCGCCCTCAAGCGCGGCAAGACCAAGTCTCGGCGCATCGCCGCCTGGATCGCCGCTCTGCTGGTGTTCGGCTACATGCTGGCGGTGGCGCGCGCCCACGATCCCTTCCCCTTCCTGGGCTAGCCGGACACGGAAAATATCCCGCGGCGGAACTTTCCCGCGGGCCCCCTCTCTATGCGGTACACTTGTTGCAGCAACACATGGGGGCCGACCTGGCTTCGACGTGGGTCGCAAAGCAGCGTAGGGCATACCGAGGGTCAGAGCACCTCGTAAATCCAACTGAAAAACTTTAGTCGCAAACGACGAAAACTACGCCCTGGCCGCTTAAGGTCCAGGACTCACACTAGCCTGTTCATGGGCTAGGCCGGGTCAAACCGGCAGTGAGTTAATTTTCATGAAATCGCGTTCATCCGGGTCGCTTGGGTGAGTGCTAAATCCAAGGCGACTCGGCAAAATCCAGCCTGTTCGGCGGGCGTGATCGAGCTTAAAACCAAAACACCGGACTAAGTATGTAGAACTATCTGTAGAGGGCTTGCGGACGGGGGTTCGATTCCCCCCGGCTCCACCAACACCCAAACCCCAGCCGGAAACGGTTGGGGTTTTTCTTTTTCTGCCACAGCGCCGCCGCCGGGGCCGGCCCAAACGCGCTTACGCGGATTCGCCCGGTTCGGCAAAGCGCTCGCGGATTTCCTCGATGCCGGGCAGTTCGCGCAGGAAAACCTCGACCAGGCCCGGGTCGAAGTGCTTGCCGCTGTTTTCCGTGATGCATTCCACCGCCGCCTCGACCGTCCAGGCCTGCTTGTAGGGCCGCACTGAAGTCAGCGCGTCGAACACGTCGGCCAGCGCCGCAATACGGCCGGCCTGCGGAATCGCCTCGCCCGCCAGCCCGTTGGGATAGCCGCTGCCGTCCCATTTTTCGTGGTGGGTGAACGCAATCTCGCGCGCCATGCGCATGAGGGCGGAATCGTCGCCTTCGAGCAGTTTCCCGCCGATGGCGGCATGGGTCTTCATGATCTCCCATTCGTGCGGCTCGAACTTGCCCGGCTTGAGCATGATGGCGTCGGGGATGCCGATCTTGCCGATGTCGTGCATCGGGCTGGCATTGAGGATCAGGTCGCAGCCCGCCTCGCTCCAGCCGATGGCGCGAGCGAGCAGCGCGCAGGTGTGGCTCATGCGCAGAATGTGGTTGCCGGTTTCCTCGTCGCGGTATTCCGCCGCCATGCCGAGCCGCTGCACCACCTGCAGGCGGGTGCGCCGCAGCTCCTCGGTGCGCGCCCGCACCATGTCCTCCAGCACCGTTTTCTGGTTGTGCACCATGCGATGGGCCAGGTGCGCATCCAGCAGGTTGCGCACCCGCATCAGCAGTTCGTTGCGGTCGAAGGGCTTGCCGATGAAATCGCGTGCCCCGGCGGCCAGCGCCCGCAGCAGGTAGTCCTTGCCGTGCTGGGCGGTGAGGATGACGATGGGCGGCAGCAGCGGATCGTTCAACGCCTTCAGCTGTTCCATCACCTGGTAGCCGTCCAGATGCGGCATGTTGATATCGAGCAGGATCAGGGCGGGCCGCATCTCCCGGTAGCGGTCAAGGACCTCGCGCGGATCCTCCACCATCACCAGGTTCTGGTAGCCCTGGCCATGCAGCATTTTGTCCAGCAGCCTGAGGTTGGCCGGTTCGTCGTCGACGATGAGGATGCATTCACTGTTGGGCGAGGGGCTCATGCGGTGTTCTCCGTGCGGACTGGCAGGCAGCGGTCGATCATGTCGAAAAACGCGGCCACATCGATTGGTTGGTCAGGTCGGCACCGAACCCCGCCCCGATGGAATGCCCGACTGTGCGGTCGGGTTCCCCAGGCAGGCATCCACCGCCCGGTGGAAATGCCCGACATTCAGCGGTTTGGTGAGATAGTCGACAAATCCCGCTGCCTTGCCGCGTTCGATGTCGCGCGACATGGCATTGGCCGTAATGGCAACGACCGGAATGGCCTTCAGGCGCGCGTCGGCCTTGAATATCTCCAGCACCTGGTAACCGTCCATGCCCGGCAGGTTGATGTCGAGCAGGATCAGTTCGGGACGGCGCGCCAGCGCCAGTTCGATGCCCAGTTCCGGGGTGTGGGCGGTCAGCAGGTGGATGTGGGGACGGCGGCCGAGAATCTGCGCCACCAGCTTGATGTTGGCCGGGTTGTCCTCGATGTAGAGCACGGTGTGCTGCGCCGCCTCGATGTACGGCAGCGGCACGGTGCCGTCGACGGGCGCGCCGGTGTGCGTGCGAACCGACGCAGGCGCGGATTCGAGCGGGAGCTCGATCCAGAACGTGCTGCCTACGCCCAACTCGCTCTCGACATCGACGCTGCCGCCCATCAGCTCGACGATGCGCCGGGTGATGGTGAGGCCGATGCCGGTGCCTTCGATGTCGCTGTACTCGGCCACCAGGCGGTTGAAGGGCTGGAACAGTTCCGCCAGGCGCGCGGCCGGGATCCCCGGACCGCTGTCGGTGACCCGGATGCGCAGCCGGTCGGTGTCCTCCAGCTGTATTTCGATGTGCACGCTGCCCTTGTCGCGGTTGTACTTGATGGCATTGGAGAGCAGGTTGAGCAAGGCCTGCTTGAGGCGCGTGCGGTCGGCCCGCACGGCCGCCCCCTTGAGCCCCTTGTGGCTGAGCTGGATGTCGCGCTGGTCGGCCAGGGGGCCGACCAGGCCCAGGCACTCCTCGACGATCGGGCACACCTCCACCGGTTCCAGCGACAGGTCGATGTGGCCGGATTCGACCTTGGCAAGGTCCAGCACCTCGTTGATGAGTTCCAGCAGGTGGCGCCCGGCCCGGAGGATCTCCTGCACGTTGTCCTGGTGTTCCTCCGGCAGCGCGGCGTCGTATTCCATGAGCTGGCCGAAGCCCAGGATGGCGTTCATCGGCGTGCGCAGTTCGTGGCTCATGCTCGACAGGAAATCCGACTTCGCCCGGTTGGCGCGGTCGGCTTCTTCGCTCAGGGCCATCAGGGCCTGCTCGACCTCCACCCGCTCGGTGACGTCCTGCACGGTGCCGGCCAGCCGCAGCCGATTCCCAGCTGCATCGGTTTCCATCTGCGCCAGTTCGTGCACATGGCGCACGGTGCCGTCGGGCCGCACGATGCGGTGCACCACGTCATGGCGGCCCGTCTGCTCGGCCCGGTTTTCGCTTTCGCGCACCTTGTCCCGGTCGTCCGGGTGCACCGCGGCGTGGAAGGCCTCGACGCGGGGTTCGAAGCTGCCCGGCGCATGCCCGAAAATACGGTAGATTTCGTCCGACCAGACAAGTTCGCCGCTGCGCAGGTCAGCCGTCCAGTTGCCGATATGGGCGAGCGTCTGCGCCTCGCGCAGTTGCCGCTCGCGTTCGAGCAGCGCCAGTTCGGCACGCTTGCGGTCGTCGATGTCCTGCACCACCCCCAGCATCTGCAAGGGCTTGCCGTCGGCGTCGCGCGCCACGGCGCCGCGCTCCAGTAGCCAGCGCACGGTGCCGTCCGGCCACACCACGCGGTGCTCGATCTCGTACGGCACGTCGCGCTCGACGCAGGCGGCGACGGCGTCGATCACCGCCTGGCGGTCGTCCGGATGGATGGCGGCCAGGAAGTTGTCGTAGGCGGTTTCCAGTTCGCCCACGGGGTAGCCGAACAGCGGCGCGATGCGTTCGGTCCAGAACAGCTCGCCGCTCTGGATGTGCCAGTCCCAGGTGCCGATGTTGGCGAACATCTGGCCGCGCCGCAGCCTTTCCTTGTGGAGTTCCACGGCCTGATCGGCGTGCCTGCGGGCCAGCGCACTGCTGATGACGTCGGCCACGATCTTGAGCAGATCGATTTCCTCGGCCACCCAGTCACGCCGGCTGCGCACCGCATCGAAACCGACAAAGCCGTAAATGTTTTCGTTCTTTTGCAGCGGAAAGGCGAGCAGCGAGCGGATCTGTTGCTCCTCGAACCGGGCCTTTTCAGCGCTGGCCTCGGCTGGCAGGGCGGCCACGTCGGGGATGACGACCATCCCGCGCAGTGAAATCTGTTGCTTCCACCAGGGCGCTCGCTCCAGCGGCACGTTCTGGACCGTGTCACTCCTGGGTATGCCGGGCGCACACCATTCATGAGTATTGCTCATGCGTGCGCCGTCTTCCGAGAACAGGAACAGGGAGGCACGATCGGCGCCGATGTGTTCGCCGCTGCGCCGCAGGACCCGCGCGATGGCCGCATCCATGTTCGCGGTCGACGCCGCCAGCAGGACGGCGCCCGTCTCCGCAATCAGGCCTTGCATTTCGCTCTGCCGGCGCAGGGCCGCTTCGGCCGTCATCACATGGGTGATGTCGGTGCGGATCGACACATACTGGTAGGGAAGGCCTTCATCGTCGAGGAAGGGGGTGATGGTGGATTCCACCCAGTAGTGGCTGCCGTCCTTGCGCCGGTTGCAGATCTCGCCCTCCCAGACCTTGCCGCCGGCAATGGTTTGCCACATATCCTGGTAAAACCCGGGCGGATGCTCGCCCGACTTGACGATCCGGTGGTTGCGGCCCAGCAGTTCATCGCGCGAATAGCCGCTGATCTCGCAGAACTTGTCGTTGACGTAGGTGATGTTGCCCGCCGTGTCGGCCATGCTGACGATGGCGTGGTGATCCAGCGCCTGGTGTTCGCGCTCGCGCTCGTAGAGGGTGGTCTGCAGACGCTGCCGGATGGCGGCATTCTGCCGCGCCCGCCGTGCCCGCGCAGCGACCGCGGACACCAGATGGTCGGGCTGCACCGGCTTCACCAGGAAATCGTCGCCGCCGAGGTTGAGCGCCAGCAGTTGCTGGCTGATGTCGGCCTCGGCCGAGAGGAACAGGATCGGCAGTTGCAGATACGCGTCGCGCTCGCGCAGCACCGCAGCCAGCTCGGGGCCGCTGGCCTCCGGCATGTAGACGTCGAGCACCGCCACATCGGGCTCGAAGCCATTCAGTACCTCCAGGATCCGGAGCGGCTGCGACAGCGTTTGCACGTCCATGCCGGCTGCACGCAGCACCGCCGCGTAGGGTTCGAGCGCCAGCGGATCGTCGTCGACCATCAGCACGCGGTAAGGCTGCGTCGGCTGGCGGCCGGTGAGCGCGTCCAGCAGGTTGATCAGGCGCTCGGGCGCCACCGGTTTCAGCAGGTAGCGGCAGGCGCCGGCGCGAAAGGCGGCCAGCCGCGCCTGCATGTCGTCGCGTTCCGAGACGAAGACCACGGGCGGGCAACGGATGTGCGTGGCCTTGAGTTCCGTCAGCAACTCGGCGCCGGCGACCGGCCCCTCGGGGGAAACCAGGTTCATCACCACAGCGGCAGGGCGTTCCACACCCGCATCGGTGGCGGCGCACGTGTCGCAGACGATGCGGAACTCGGACGTCGTGGCAAATACCCGCACCCGGTAGCCGTCGTCCTGCAGGGCCTGGCTCAGGTGTTCGGCCTGCACCGGGTCGCTTTCGACCAGGTAGACCAGCGGCGAGCGATCGTGCCGTGGCAAAGCCACACTCGGCGCACCGGACTCCAGCCGGATCTGCGTCAACCGATCGAGGCGGTCCAGGTCCGCACCGATGGCCTGCCATTCCGCCTCGGCAGGCGCGCGCCCCGCCCCGAGCAAGGCCGCCAGCCGGGTTTCCGCCTGGTGCGCAGCATTCGACACCGACTGCAACCCGAAGGTGCTTGCCGAGCTGGCGAGCCCGTGCAGCAGGCGCCGCAGCGCCTCCGCCCCGTCAGGCTTCCAGGCTGACACGGCCAGCCCCTGATACTGGGCATGGATCGCCTTCAGCCGCACGGGGAGCTGATCGAGGAATTGCCGGCGCAGTTCAGCCAGTGGGTTGGAGATGGGAGGCATGCAGCTTGGTATGTCTGGCTTCGTATTGTTTTATATGAGTATATCTATTTAAGTCCAATCGACAGGATCGCATATTTCTGAACCCAAACAGGCCGGAATTGCACCTTTCCCGCTGCCGTGGGCATGCCGGCGGCGTCTATGCTGGATTGAGGCTCAAAAGCCGAGGAGAGCGCAAATGGTTCCGACACCCTGGTCTTTGACGCGTGATATGGCGTCGGAGCTGATCAGCGCCGCTGTCCTGGCGCCCTCCAGTCACAACACGCAACCCTGGATCTTCCGGGTCCGGGGCCCCTGCATCGACCTGCTTGCGGATCGCACGCGGGCGCTGCCGGCGAACGACCCCGACGACCGCGAACTGACCATCAGCTGCGCCTGCGCGCTGTTCAACCTGCGCGTCGCCGCGGCGCATGCGAGGCTTGCGGCCACGCTGCACCGCCCCGCCGGATTGGCCGACCCGGACTGCCTCGCCACGGTCGAGCTGGCGCCGGCCCTTGAATCCGGCGCGGCGCTGGCCGCGCTGTTCGAAGCCGTGGCCTCGCGCCGCACCTACCGTAAAACCTTCGCCGCCCGCCCGGTCGCAGCCGGCGTGCTGGACACGCTGGCCGAAGCGACCCGTCTCGAAGGTGCCTGGCTGCATCCGCTCACCGGCGATGCGCAGCGGCGCCGGGCAGCCGAACTGGTGGCCGAGGGCGATGAAATGCAGTGGGATGACCCAGCCTGGCGCCGCGAACTGGCGGCCTGGATGCACCCGCGCCACCGCGGCGACGGGCTTGCCCTGCCCGGGCTGGCGGTACCGCTGGCGCAGGCGGTGGTGCGCACCTTCGACATGGGGCACGGGGTCGGCGCACGCGACCGGCAGCTCGCCGATGCCTCCCCCGTGCTGGCGATACTCGGCACCCCGGGCGACGGCCTCGTCGATTGGATCGCCGCCGGCCAGGCGCTGCAACGGCTGCTGCTGACGGCGCATTTGCACGGCTTGCAGGCGTCCTACCTGAACCAGCCGATCGAGGTGGCGCCGCTGCGCCCCCGGCTGCAGCAGCTGACCTGGCGTCCTGGATTCACGCAACTGCTGTTGCGGCTGGGCTATCCGGAGGGCGAGGTGCCCGCTGCGCCGCGCCGGCCGCTGGCCGAAGTCATCGAAACGCCCGAATGAAGGCACTCGGCAAGGGAGGGGGAAAGATGCCGAATTGAACCCGGACCGCTTTTCATAGCAGACTGGCTGCACAATTCCCCAAGATTCACATCAAGACAATTCCAAATGAATGAACTGATTGCCTGGCTGCCCCCCGAACTGGATTCCTTGCCGCGCTATGTGGTGGCGCTGGCGATCGGCCTCTTGATGGGGCTCGAGCGCGAGCGCAACCCGGCGGCGAAAGCGGGATTGCGCACTTTTGCGCTGACGGCGCTGCTGGGCGCGCTGGCGGCGCATCTGGCGACCGAACTGGGCGAGCTGTGGCTGATTGCGGTGGGGCTGCTTCTGGTCGGCAGCATGATGATCGCGGCCTATCTGCGTTCGCCGCAGCCGCCGGACGGCGACCCCGGCACGACGACGGTGGCGGCGCTGATGCTGTGCTACGGCCTGGGCGTGCTGGTGTGGCACGACGAAATCCAGCTGGCGGTGATGCTGGGCATTGCGGCCACGATGCTGCTGTATTTCAAACCCGAGCTGCGTGGCTTCAGCCAGCGCATGAGCCGCCACGACCTGCTGTCGATCCTGCAGTTCGCGGTGCTGGCGCTGATCATCCTGCCGCTGCTGCCGAACCGGAACTACGGCCCCTATGGCGCGCTCAATCCCTACCAGATCTGGTGGATGGTGGTGCTGATCGCCGGCGTGGGGTTGGCAGGCTATGCCGCGCTGCGGCTGATCGGGCAGCAGCGCGGCGCAGTGATGCTGGGCCTGCTCGGCGGGCTGGTGTCGTCCACCGCCACCACGCTGTCGTTCAGCCGCCACGCCCGCGCCAGCAGCGAAATGATGCCGGTCGCGGTGATCGTCATCGTGCTCGCCAACCTGGTGGTGCTGGTGCGCCTGGGCGTGCTGGCGACGGTGCTGGCGCCGGGGGTAATGGCGCAGCTGTTGCCGGTGCTGATCGGCGGGCTGGTCGCAGGCGGGCTCGGTGCGGCCTATGGGGTGCACCGGCTGCAGCCGCAGGGCGAGCTTCCCACGCTGGCGATGGCTAACCCCACCGAGCTGCGCACGGCATTGGGCTTCGGCCTGATGTACGCCGTGGTGCTGCTGGCTGCGGCCTGGCTGTCCGACTGGCTGGGGACACGCGGGCTGTACGCGGTGGCGCTGGTGTCGGGACTGACCGATGTCGATGCGATCACGCTGTCCAGCCTGCGGCTGTATAACCTGGACACGCTGCCGGTGACGCTGGTGGTCAACGTCATCACGCTCGCGGTGCTGGCCAACCTGGTCTTCAAGTCGCTGCTCGCCCTGTTCATCGGCGGCTGGCATATGGCGCGCCATGCGATGGCGGGCATGGCAACCGTGGGCCTGGGACTGGTGGTGACCTGGGCTATAATTCGCGGCTTTTCCGCCTAGTCACACGCCCCCTCATGGAAGCCGAAAACCTTAATCAGATCGAATCCAAACTCGCCGACCTCGGCGAGCGTGCCACCCAACTCAGGGGGTTTCTTTGACTACGCGGTAAAAAAGGACCGCCTGGAAGAAGTCAGCCGCCTGGCCGAAGCGCCGGATTTCTGGAACGACGCCGCCCGCGCGCAGGAACTCGGGCGCGAACGCAAGTCGCTGGAAGACGTGGTGCTGGTGCTCGACCGCGTGGCATCGGGCCTGAAGGATGCGGGCGAACTATTCGACATGGCACGCGAGGAGAACGACGACGAGACGCTCGCCGCCGTGCAGGCCGACATCGAGACCACCGAGAAGGACGTCTCGACGCTGGAATTCCGCCGCATGTTCAATAACCCGGCCGACCCCAGCAACTGCTTCATCGACATCCAGGCCGGCGCCGGCGGCACCGAGGCCTGCGACTGGGCCTCGATGCTGCTGCGGCAGTACCTGAAATACGCCGAGCGCAAGGGATTCAAGGCCGAGCTGCTGGAAGAATCCGAAGGCGACGTCGCCGGCATCAAGTCCGCCAGCATCAAGATCGAGGGCGACTACGCCTACGGCACCCTGCGCACCGAAACCGGCGTCCACCGCCTGGTAAGAAAATCACCCTTCGACTCGTCCGGCGGGCGCCACACCAGTTTCGCCAGCGTTTTCGTCTACCCCGAAGTCGACGATTCGATCGAGGTGGAGATCAACCCCGCTGATCTCAGGATCGACACCTACCGTGCTTCGGGAGCGGGCGGCCAGCACATCAACAAGACCGACTCCGCAGTGCGCATCACCCACCTGCCCACCAACATCGTGGTGCAGTGCCAGAACGACCGCTCGCAGCACAAGAACCGCGCCGAAGCGATGTCGATGCTGAAGTCCAGGCTCTACGAAGCCGAACTACGCAAGCGCCAGGCCGAACAGGACAAGCTCGAAGCCGGAAAATCCGACGTCGGCTGGGGCCACCAGATCCGCAGCTACGTGCTCGACCAGTCGCGCATCAAGGACCTGCGCACCAACGTCGAAGCCTCGAACACGCAGAAGGTACTCGACGGCGACCTCGACATGTTCATCGAGGCGAGTCTGAAACAGGGCGTGTAAGCGGCTGGTTTCCTGCGGTTGATGTCGGGCGCAAACTTCGATTGGCCACGCATGAAGGGAATCGATGATGAAAACAACTGAGTTGATCGACGAAGTAGCTTCGCTGCCCGTGGAAGAACGCGCTCGCGTGGTGGATACGTTATTGCGCAGCCTTAATGCACCTGAAAGCGCGATCGATTCCGCGTGGATGGAAGTGGCACAGCGCCGGCTCGATGAATTGCGCGCCGGCCGCGTGGATGCCGTCCCCGGCGAAGCGGTGTTCGCGCGTATCCGCCAGCGCTACGCAATGTGAGCAAGTAGTCCGAATGCTCACGCGTACTTTCAAGATAGGTCGCTCGCTGGCCGTCCGCATCCCCAAAGAGATCGCCATCGTCGAGGCCGGTCAGAAAATCGAGATCGAGAAGGTCGGCAACACCCACGTGTTGCGCCCGGTGGAACGGCGCAAGCTCACCGGAATTGCCGACGAAGCCCACCGCTCCATCGGCGGCAATGCACGCGCCGTGTTCGATTACTTCATCGGCTACAAGCTCGGCCTCACTGCCACACCGCGCGACTACCTGCGTAGATTCGACAGTTCGAAACCCGGCACGCGCGACCCGCGCGAAGCCGAGCGCCGTTTGCTGCTGGATACCTACCGCACCTTCGGCTGTCGCCCCGCCCATTGATCCGCCATCACAGCAGGATATTTACAATGAAGCGTTCATCGTCAATAGTTGAAAGCACACCCTGCCTACAGGAGCAACACCATGAACACCGCTAAAGAATTGATCCAGAACCTGGTGCAGTCGCAGCCCGAGGATGCCACTTACGAAGAGATCGTTCGCGAACTGGCGTTTGATCGCATGGTGCAGCGCGGGCTGGAAGACGCACGCAAAAGCCAGGTGATCGACAACGAGGAGATGCTGCACCGGATCAAGACTGGTCGAACTGAAGTGGACGCACGAAGCCCAGACGTGGCTTCGGGACTTCTTCGACTACATCGCCGCCGACAATCCGCAGGCCGCCACCCGCGTGGTGGAAGGCATCTATGCGAAGGCTCAGGTATTGCTCAGTTTTCCGGATGTGGGCTATCGCTACCAGCAGGTTGAAAAGGGTGAGATACGCATCCTGTTGTACGGTCATTACCGCATTGCCTATTTGTATCGGCAAGATAACGAATCCGTGGACATTCTTGGCGTGTTTCATGGCGCGCTCGATATCGACCGGTATTTTCCATAAGGCAGAGAGAAATTGGCGCGGCGATATCGGCTTTTCCAAATCTTCGCCGTTGAAGCAAATCACCAATCAGTCAATGCACTGGATTGCCGCGCTTCGCTCGCAATGACAGATCTTCTGGCTCAGCCCTCCGCCACCACCGCCAGCACCGCCTCGCCGTAGGCTTCCAGCTTCTTCGTTCCCAGCCCCGAGATCTCGCCCAGCTCCGCCAGCGTGGCGGGGCGGCGCGCGGCGATCTCGCGCAGGGTGGCGTCGTGCAAGATGACATAGGCGGGCACGCCCTTCTCGTTGGCGGTTTCGCGGCGCCAGGCGCGCAGGGACAGGAACAGCGGATCCTCGTCGTTGTGGTCGACCGCGAGGCGCGTTTTCTTGCTGCGTGCGGCACGCGCTTCGATGGCGCGCAGCATGACGGTTTCCTCGCCCTTCAGCACCGGCTTTGCGGCGACGGTAAGCTTCAATGCGCCGTAGGCGGTGTGATCGACTTCCAGTAATCCACGCACGACGAGCTGGCGCAGCACGGCGCGCCAGACCTTGTCGGTCTGGCTGGCGCCGATGCCGAACACGCTCAACTGGTTGTGTCCGAAGCGGTCGATTTTCTCGGTGGCCTTGCCGAGCAGCACGTCGATGACGTGGCCGGCGCCGAAGCGCTGGCCGGTGCGGTAGACGGCGGAGAGCAGCTTTTGCGCGGCCTCGGTGCCGTCCCACAGCGTGGGCGGATTCAGGCACACGTCGCAGTTGCCGCAAGCCTGGCTGGCTTCGCCGAAGTAAGAGAGCAGCGCGACGCGGCGGCAGCTGGCGGCTTCGCACAGGCCGACCAAGGCGTCGAGCTTGGCGTGGCCGATACGCTTGTGCGAGTCCTCGGCCTCGCCCTCGTCGATGAAGCGGCGCTGCGTGACGACGTCCTGCAGGCCCCACGCCATCCACGCTTCGGCAGGTTCGCCGTCGCGGCCGGCACGGCCGGTTTCCTGGTAGTAGCCTTCGACCGAGCGCGGCAGGTCGAGATGAGCGACGAAGCGCACGTCGGGCTTGTCGATGCCCATGCCGAAAGCGAGCGTCGCGACCATGACGACGCCGTCCTCGCGCAGGAATTTTTCCTGATGGCGGCGGCGCGTGTCGTTGTCCATGCCGCCGTGGTAGGGCAAGGCGGTGAAGCCGGCCTGCTTGAGCGCGTCGGCGGTTTCCTCCACTTTCTTGCGCGTGCTGCAATACACGATGCCGGCCTCGCCCGCATGCTCGCGCAGGAAATCGAGCAACTGGCGGCGCGGTTCTGTCTTTTCGCTGATGCGGTAGCGGATGTTGGGGCGGTCGAAGCTGGCGACGAAGACGCGTGCGGCACCGAGGTCGAGCCGGGTGAGGATTTCGGCGCGCGTCGCAGTGTCGGCGGTGGCGGTGAGCGCGATGCGCGGCACCTCGGGAAAACGCTCGTGCAGGGCCGACAGGCCGAGGTATTCCGGGCGGAAGTCGTGCCCCCATTGCGACACGCAGTGCGCCTCGTCGATGGCAAAAAGAGCGACGTGCGCCTGTTCGAGCAGACTCTGGAAACGCGGCGTGAGCAGGCGTTCCGGGGCGACGTACAAGAGCTTGAGCTGCCCGGAAACGAAGTCGCGCTCGACCTGCATCGCCGCCGCGCCGTCGAGGCTGGAGTTCAGAAACGCCGCTGCAATGCCGAGCTCCTGCAGCGCCGCGACCTGGTCCTGCATCAGCGCGATCAGCGGCGACACCACCACCGCGCAACCCTCGCGCAGCAGCGCCGGAATCTGGAAACACAGCGATTTGCCGCCGCCGGTCGGCATCAGCACCAGCGCGTCGTCGCCCGCCACGAGGGTGTCGACGATGGCCGCCTGTTCGCCGCGGAACGCGGGGTAGCCGAATACGCGGTTGAGCAGGCTTAAGGGAGTATCGGACATGGAAACGGTGGCGGGCGCTGGTTGGATTCTGATTTTCCGGCTGGAAAATCATGGTGTCACATCGGCTATAATTGTGTCACGTTTTGCCCCCTTGGAGGCTGCCCCATGAAAACCCTGACCATCCGCGAAGCCCGCGAAGGCCTGTCGCACCCCGACCAGATGTTCGCCGACAGCGACGAAGTGCTGGTGGTGTGCCGAGGCGAGCCGGTGGCGCGGATTCTGCCCGTGGAACCGCGCAAAAAGCCTTTCCGCTCGCTGCGGGCGTTTCTGGAAAGCCAGCCCATGCAAACCGTTCCCAGCGAAGACATTCTGGCGGAAGAGCGCGAGGATCGCGCTTGAGCGCATACATCGACACCAGTGCGTTGGCCAAATGCTATGTCCGCGAACCTCGTTCGCTGGATGTGCTCGATTGGGCCGACGCCCAGGACAACGTGGCCACCAGCCCACTCACTCTGGTGGAATTTCGCTGTCTGCTGGCGCGGCGGCGTCGCGCCGGGCAAATCGACTCGCCGCTGGAGCGCGCGGTGCTTGCCGAATTCGACCGTGATGTGCAGGCGCGGTGGAGCATCCAGCATGATGCGTCCAGTCTGTTCAGCGAAGCACGTCAGTTGATCGACCTGATTCCCGAACTGCCGCTGCGCGCGCTGGACGCCCTGCATCTGGCCTATGCCCGGCACTACGGCGCGGCCTGCTTCGCCACCGCCGACAAGAATCAAGCCGAGGCCGCCCGTGCGCTCGGTATCCCCGTTTTTACTTTTTACTGAATCCACCATGAACGAGCAGCAGCAACCCCTACAAGACGAAAACCAGATCATCGCCGAGCGCCGCGCCAAGCTCGCCGCGATCCGCGAGACGGGCGTCGCCTTCCCCAACGACTTCGAGCGCCACGATTACGCCGGCAAGCTCGCGGCCGAGCACGGCGACAAGAGCAAAGAAGCGCTGGAAGCCGAAGCCGTCCAGGTCCAGCTCGCCGGCCGCATGATGCTGAAACGGGTGATGGGCAAGGCCAGCTTCGCCACCCTGCAGGACATGAGCGGGCGCATCCAGGTGTATGTGTCGAACGACCTCACCGGGACCGAGTCGCACGACGCGTTCAAGCACTGGGATCTGGGCGACTTTCTCGGCGTCACCGGTACCCTGTTCAAGACCAACAAGGGCGAGCTGACCATCCAGGCCAAATCGATCCGCCTGCTGTCGAAGGCGCTGCGGCCGCTGCCGGAAAAATTCCACGGTCTCGCCGACCAGGAGCAGAAATACCGCCAGCGCTACCTCGACCTCATCACCAACGACACGGCACGCGAAACCTTCATGCGCCGCTCGAAGATCATCCAGGCGATCCGCGAGTTCATGACCGGGCACGGCTTCCTCGAAGTCGAAACGCCGATGATGCACCCCATCCCCGGCGGCGCGGCGGCGAAGCCTTTTGCCACGCATCACAACGCGCTCGACATGGAGCTGTTCCTGCGCATCGCGCCCGAGCTGTATCTCAAGCGGCTGGTGGTCGGCGGCTTCGAGAAGGTGTTCGAGATCAACCGCAACTTCCGCAACGAAGGCCTGTCGACGCGACACAACCCCGAGTTCACCATGATGGAGTTCTACGAGGCCTACCGCGAATACGGCTATCTGATGGACTACACCGAGGCGCTGATCCGCCACACCGCGGTCGCCGCCACCGGTTCGACCACGGTCACCTATCAGGGCAACGAAATCGAACTCGGCAAGCCGTTCGACCGCCTCACCATCGTCGAGGCGATTCGTAAATACAATCCCCACTACACGGTCGAACAGCTGAACGACCGCGACTGGCTGATCGCACAGTTCACCGCGATGAAGGCCAAGTACAAGCCGCAGGACGGCATCGGCGGCCTGCAATTGAGTTTCTTCGAGGAAACCACCGAGGCGCTACTGGTCCAGCCTACCTTCATCATCGACTACCCGGCCGAAGTCTCGCCGCTGGCCCGCCGTTCCGACACTCAGCCCGACATCACCGAACGCTTCGAGCTCTTCATCACCGGACGCGAAATGGCGAATGGTTTTTCGGAGCTCAATGATGCCGAGGACCAGGCCGAGCGCTTCATGGAGCAGGTGCGGCAGAAGGAAGCAGGCGACGAGGAAGCGATGCACTACGACGCCGACTTCATCCGCGCGCTGGAGCATGGCCTGCCGCCCACCGGCGGCTGCGGTATCGGCATCGACCGCCTGGTGATGCTGCTGACCGACTCGCCGAGCATCCGCGACGTCATCCTGTTCCCGCAGATGAGGCGGGAAAGTTAAATGAGCCCGCAGATGCGGCGCGAAAGCTGAATCCACAGCCATGGGGCAATACGCGCTCAAGATCATCCTGTCTGCGCTGATCCTCGTCGCCATTGCCGAAGTGGCCAAGCGCAGCACGTTCTGGGCGGCGGCGCTGGCGTCCTTGCCGCTCACCTCGCTGCTGGCATTCGTCTGGCTGTATCTCGACACCGGCGACGTGCAGAAGGTCGCCGCGCTCTCCAGCGGCATCTTCTGGCTGGTGCTGCCCTCGCTGCTGCTGTTCGTGCTGCTGCCGCTGCTGCTGCGCAGCGGCGTGGGTTTCTGGCTCAGCCTCGCTGTTTCCAGTGCCGCCACCGCGCTGGCCTACCTGGGCACGATCAAGCTGCTCGCCCTGTTCGGCATCCGTCTGTAAGGCAAGCCCCTGATGCGCTTCCGGTAAAATCAGCCCCGGCCAGTTTTCCACTTTCATTGTTTTCACGAGTCACCCCCATCATGAGCGACGCCTTCAACACCTTCGATTCCCTTTCCACCACCACCGGCAAAGCGCAGTTCGCCTCGTTGAAAAAACTCGAGAACGCGCTGGGCGTGTCGGTGACGCGGCTACCGGTGTCGATCCGCATCGTGCTGGAGTCGGTCCTCAGGAACTGCGACGGCGTGAAGGTGACGCCCGAGCACGTCAAGCAGCTGGCCGGCTGGAAACCGAATGCCGAGCGCACCGAGGAAATCCCCTTCACCGTGGCGCGGGTGATCCTGCAGGACTTCACCGGTGTGCCGCTGCTGGCCGACCTCGCCGCGATGCGCTCCGCCGCCGAGCGCGCCGGCAAGGACCCGCAGAAGATCGAGCCGCTGGTGCCGGTCGACATGGTGGTCGATCACTCCATTCAAGTGGACAAATTCGGCACCCCGGACGCGCTCGATCTCAACATGAAAATCGAGTTCGAGCGCAACCTCGAGCGCTACCAGTTCCTCAAGTGGGGCATGCAGGCCTTCGACACCTTCAAGGTGGTGCCGCCCGGCGTCGGCATCGTGCACCAGGTGAACATGGAATACCTCGCGCGCGGCGTGATGGAAAAGGACGGCATGGCCTACCCGGACACGCTGGTGGGAACGGACAGCCACACCACCAT
Source organism: Gammaproteobacteria bacterium (assembly GCA_018820765.1). Classification (GTDB taxonomy): domain Bacteria; phylum Pseudomonadota; class Gammaproteobacteria; order Burkholderiales; family Thiobacillaceae; genus Thiobacillus. The sequence continues at coordinate 61,474 of JAHJNN010000010.1, read as the reverse complement.
GATCAACGGCCTGGGCGTGGTGGCCTGGGGTGTCGGCGGCATCGAGGCGGAAGCCGCGATGCTCGGCCAACCGGTGTATTTCCTCACCCCTGATGTGGTTGGCGTCAACCTCACCGGCCACGCCAAACCCGGCATCACCGCCACCGACGTGGTGCTGACCATCACCGAAATGTTGCGCCGCGCGAAAGTCGTCGGCAAGTTCGTCGAATTCTTCGGCGAAGGCGCAGCCGCCCTGCCGGTGACCGACCGCGCGACCATCGCCAACATGGCGCCGGAATACGGCGCAACCATGGGCTTCTTCCCGGTCGACGAGGCCACCTGCCAGTACTTCGCCGCCACCGGCCGCTCGCCCGCGCAGGTCGACCTGATCCGTGCCTACTACCAGGCGCAGGGCCTGTTCGGCATCCCCAAGGCGGGCGCGATCGATTACTCGCAGACCCTGTCACTCGACCTGTCCACGGTAGAACCGAGTGTCGCCGGGCCGAAGCGGCCGCAGGACCGCATCGCGCTGTCCGAAATCGAAACGGCCTTCGCCGCGCTGATGCAGAAACCCAAGGCGGAGGGCGGCTACGACAAGACGGCCGAAGACCTGCGCCGTACCTATGCGGTCGAGGGCGGCGGCGAACTGCGCCACGGCAGCGTGGTCATCGCGGCCATCACTTCGTGCACCAACACCTCCAACCCCGGCGTGATGATCGCCGCCGGCCTCCTGGCGAAGAAGGCGGTCGAGCTCGGCCTCTACACCCCGTCCCACGTGAAGACCAGCATGGGCCCCGGCTCGCGCGCGGTGACCGAATACCTGAAGGCATCCGGCCTGCTGCCCTACCTGGAACAGCTGGGCTTCGGCGTGGTCGGCTACGGCTGCACCACCTGCATCGGCAACTCCGGCCCGCTGCCGGAAGCGATCGAGAAGACCGTGCTCGACAACGACCTCGTCGCCTGCTCGGTGCTGTCCGGCAACCGCAACTTCGAGGCGCGCGTGCACCAGAACGTCAAGGCCAACTTCCTGATGTCGCCGCCGCTGGTGGTGGCCTTCGCGCTGGCCGGACGGGTGCCGTTCAACGTCGAGAACGAACCGATCGGCGCCGGCAAGAACGGCCCGGTGTACCTGAAGGACATCTGGCCGAGCAACGAGGACGTCGCGGCGCTCCTGCACCACTCCACCGACGCCGGCGCATACAAGAGCTACGCCGACGTCGGTGCCGACAACCCGCTGTGGGACGGCGTGCCTGCCCCGACCGGGGCGGTGTACGAATGGGATGGGAAATCGACCTACATCCAGGAGCCGCCCTTCTTCGTCGACGGCAAGGCCGCCACCCCCGCCATCAAGGGCGCGCATGCACTGGCGATCTTCGGCGACTCGGTCACCACCGATCACATCAGCCCCGCCGGCGGCATCAAGCCGACTTCGCCCGCCGGCCTGTATCTCACCGAGCACGGCGTGCAGAAAGCCGACTTCAACAGCTACGGCGCGCGCCGCGGCAACCACGAGGTGATGATGCGCGGCACCTTCGCCAACGTGCGCATCAAGAACCTGATGATCCCCGGCTCCGAAGGCGGCATCACGCTGAAGGACGGCGAGGAAAAGCCGATCTACGACGCCGCCATGGCCTACCAGGCCGCGGGCACGCCGCTGATGATCTTCGCCGGCGAGGAATACGGCACCGGCTCGTCGCGCGACTGGGCGGCCAAGGGCACCACGCTGCTCGGCGTAAAGGCGGTCGTCGCCAAGAGTTTCGAGCGCATCCACCGCGCCAACCTGGCCGGCATGGGCGTGCTGCCCTGCCAGTTCAAGGACGGCGTCGATACGACCACGCTGAAGCTCGACGGCAGCGAGACCTTCGACCTCGAAGGCACCGAGAACGGCATCGCGCCGCAGCAGGACGTCACGCTGGTGATCCACCGCGCCAATGGCACGGTGGAGCGCGTTGCGCTGAAGCTGCGCATCGACACGCCGATCGAGGTCGAGTACTACAACAAGGGCGGTATCCTGCCCTTCGTGCTGGGTCAGTTGGTCGGGTGAGTTCGTCGGTCCACCCCGCGTTCAATCTGTGGACGCGGCGCGGATCGTTGCTACACTAGCCCGGTGGGCCGAATAAAAAATCCGAGGCCTGACGCGTGTGGTTCGAAATCCACATTGCCCAGGCTAAAGATACTAAAAATACCTTTAACTCTTGTATTTGACCTGGCCCATACATTAGCATTGCCTTAAATACTCATTACACGGGAGCCCTTCATGACGAAACGCGCTGTATTGATCACCCTCTCCGCCCTGGCTGTGGCCGCACTGCAAACCGGCTGCGGCGACAAGGCCCTGAGCTACCAGGCCGACATCAAGCCGATCCTGGATACCAAGTGCGTGTCGTGTCATGTGCCCGGCGGCCCGGGCTACGAAAAATCCGGCCTGCGCCTGGACAGTCATGAAGCGTTGATGAAGGGCACCAAGTTCGGCGCGGTGGTGGTCCCCGGCTCCAGCGTGAGCAGCACCCTCTACCGCCTGGTATCCGGCCAGGCCGACCCCTCGATCCGGATGCCGCACGGCTCGGCCGCTTTGCCCGATGCGGACGTGGCCACCATCGCCGCCTGGATCGATCAGGGCGCGAAGTACTGAATCCCTCACGTGGAGCAAACCCAATGAGCAATCGCGGCTTTTTCCATTTCAGCGCCCTGCCGATGTCGACGCGCATGGTCTACACCATGACGTTGCTGGTGCTGGGTACGGGTTATCTGTTCGCCATGCTGCAGGTGTTTTTCAGCCACGCAGGGCTGGACGGTAATCCCAAGAACATTTCCGCCCAGGATATTCGCATTGCCTATCACGGCAGCGAAAACGACACGCGCCTGGTCACCGCGCTGAAAGGCCCGATGGCGGGGATGCTGCCCGAGGCGGAACGGGCGGTGATTTTCAAGTGGGTCGAAACGGGCGCCAAGCAGGATACCTATGAAGCTGATGTCAAACCCATCATCGGAGAACGCTGCCTGGCCTGCCACGACGGCAGCAACCCGCATATTCCCCAGCTGACCAGTTTCGAGGAAGTCTCGAAAGTCGTGGCCAGGGATACAGGCGCAACCATCCCCACCCTGGTTCGCGTATCGCATATCCACCTGTTCGGCATCACCTTCATCTTCTTCATCGTCAGCAGCATCTTCACCCACGCCTACATGCGTCCGCTGTGGCTGAAATGCGTGATCATCGTGCTGCCCTTCCTGACCATCCTCACCGACATCTTCTCCTGGTACCTGACCAAATGGATCCCCGGATTCGCCTGGTTCATCATCGCCAGCGGAGCCCTGATGGGACTTTCGTTCGCGGTGCAGTGGATCGTCTCGATGTGGCAGATGTGGTTCTACAAACTGCCGGCCGACATCGAGGAATGCGGCGGCGTCCTGCCCGTCATCGGCCGCAGCAAGGACTGACCGGGCGCGCAAGCCTCCGCAGCACAAGACTGGCCGGGTTTACCCGGCCAGTTTGCGATAGAGGGTGCGTTCGCTGATGCCAAGCTGAGGAAATGGGGAGGAGGTGCCCCTGCGGGACGCCCTGTTCGGGCAGTTCGTCCAGCTGGGCGAACACATGCGCAACCGCGGCGGCAATACGCATGTTTGCGAACACGAAGCAGCAGCGGCTCACCCCTGACCATATTGAATGCAAGCCATACGGATACTCGCAACTGAGTGCCGCCCCTGCGCGCCAATCGAACCGCGGAAAATCGTTTTCGTGGCAGTAAATCGGCGGAAGAGAGCAGGAGTCGAACCTACCAGGGACCGCATGGCGGCCCCTCCCGGTTTTGAAGACCGGGTGCCCCACCGGGGAACGATCTCTTCCATGTTCATGAGGGTGTCCAGTCGTGCGTGCTTCCGTCGCGCCGCAGCACGTGGTCGTCTCGGACGCGGCGAGTGTAGCCGATGCGATCGAAGAACTCGAGAATCTGGACCGCCACTTTGCGGCCGCCGCCGCCATCGCCAAAAATGATGTCGCGCAATGCGGCGGCACGCGCTACGCCGTGCTCATCGTTGAGTGTGCGGACGATGCCGGCGAGCGCGGCAACGGCGGTGGCAGTGTAATAGTGATCGTGGGCGACGGGGTAGAGCTCGCCGGCACGCGCAAGGCGCTTGAACAACTGGCGCACCGTTTCCTCCGGCGTGCCCGTTGCTTTGTAGACATCGCGCACCCGCGGCGGGTTGTAAGGCGCGGCATCGAGCAGCGGCTTCAGCACGGCGAAGAGGTCGCGGTCTGTAGCGGTCACGCTGGCGCGGTGTGACGGCAGGTGCAGCCAGGCACGGGTCTGCGCGATGCGGCCTGCCGCCAGCAGTTCACTGGCGAGTGCATCGAAAGCGGGGCGCGGCAGATGGGCTGCGGTCATGCGGCGCAGGCGTTCGCGTTCGACGCCGATCATGTCGGGGGCGCGCTCGTGTTCGCGGCCGAGGGCGTCGAGCAGTTTGGCTTCGAGTGTTGCCCAGGCTGCAGTCGTGAATCCGAGCGATGCGTTGCCGTCGCGGATCACGCGCAGGCTGGCGTGCTGCCACAGCAATTCGGCAGCGGCTTGCGTGAGGTTCCAGCTCACGGCAAAGCGGTCGAGGTCGATGCCGGCCGGTGCCTGCTCGGCCAGCAAGCCGAGGGTGACGGCCGGGTCGTCGTCGCGCATCGCGTCGAGCAGGGCCAGCCGCTGCGGCGCACGCTTGTGACGGACGGGCGGGAAGATGTCGAGCACGCGGCCGCCGGCGACCGTGCGCTGCGCACCGGCATCGCGCAGGATGAAGCGGTCGCCGCGCAGCGCCAGCGTTTCGCGTTCGAGCAGGATCTCGGCCAGCGCCGTGCTGCCCGCCTCAGCTTCCTGGCAGTCGAGCAGCGCAACCCGCCCGAGGATGTCCTCGGTGCCGAGGTGCACGTGCACGGTCTGCAGGTGCGCCAAGGGCTTCTGGCCGGCGGGGACGCGCAATTCGCCGTGAAAGCGGGTGAGCGGAAGGGCGAGCGCCGGATCGACCATCCACATGCCGCGCGCGATGTCCTTTTTTTCGAAGTCCCCCGTCAAGGCGAGCGCGATGCGCTCGCCCGCCTGGCCGCTTTCAGCCGGTCGGTCCTGCACGTGCAGGCCGCGCACCCGAGCTTTCAGGGCGGGCGGCGAAATGACGGCCGACTCGCCGACGCCAATGGTTCCGGAGTGCGCGGTGCCGGTGACGACCGTGCCGATGCCGGTGAGCGAGAAGCAGCGGTCGATGGCGAGCCGGAAACGGCCCGCCGCCGAGCGCTGATGCATCGAGGCGGCCGCGGCCTCCAGATGTGCGCGCAGCGCGGCGACTCCTTCTCCCGACCGGCCCGACAAGGGGAACACCGGGCTGCCGGAGAGCCCCGTGCCGGCGATGAGCGATTCGACTTCCTGCCGGGCCTCGTCGAGCCGCTGCGGCGGGACGACGTCGATCTTGGTCAGCGCAATCGCCCCGCGCGTCAGGCCCAGGATGTCGAGCAGTTCGAGATGTTCGCGCGTCTGCGGCATCGGCCCGTCGTCGGCGGCGATCACCAGCAGGACGAAGTCGATGCCGGTCGCGCCGGCGAGCATGTTGTGGATCAGTTTTTCGTGCCCCGGCACGTCGACGAAGCCGAGCACCGAACCATCGGGGAGCGGTGCGTAGGCGTAGCCGAGGTCGAGGGTGATACCGCGCGACTTCTCCTCGGGCAGACGATCGGCATCCACGCCGGTGAGCGCTTTCACCAGCGTGGTCTTGCCGTGATCGATGTGGCCCGCCGTGCCTATGAGCATAAGAAACCGGCAAGATTTGCGGCGAACTCGGCTTCTTCGGCGGCAGCGAGGCAGCGCAGGTCGAGCAGCAAGGCGCCATTGTCGATGCGGCCGATGACCGGGCGGGGCAATCCGCGCAGCGCAGCCTCGATGCGATTGAGCACGCCGCTTTTCTTGCCTTGCGGACGGATCGCGAAGCCGGACGACGGCAGACGATCGACCGGCAGCGAGCCGGAGCCGATCTGCGACAGCAGCGGGACGATCTCCACATTCACCGGCAGCGAATCCAGCGCGTTTTGCAGGGCGGGCAGCAGACGTTCCGCAGCCGCCTGCATCTGGAATTCGGGGCGTGTCAGCTGCTGCAGCGCGGTCAACCGTTCATTGAGCCGGTCGGGATCGCGGTAGAGGCGCAACACGGCTTCGAGGGCGGCCAGGGTGATCTTGCCGACACGCAGCGCACGCTTCAGCGGATTCTTCTTGATCCGGGCAATCAGATCCTTGCTGCCGACCAGCAGGCCGGCCTGCGGTCCGCCGAGCAGCTTGTCGCCGGAAAAGCTCACCAGGTCGGCGCCGGCGGCGATATTCTCGCGCGGCGTCGGTTCGTGCGGCAGGCCCCAGCGTTCGAGGTCGGTGAGCGTGCCGGAGCCGAGATCGATGACGAAGGGCAGGCCTTGTTCATGCGCCAGCGCGGCCAGTTCATCTTCCGGCACGGCGTGGGTGAAGCCCTGGATCGCGTAATTGCTGGCGTGTATCTTCATCAGCATGGCCGTGCGCGGCGTGGTGGCCTCGCTGAAGTCCTTCAGATGGGTGCGGTTGGTGGTGCCGACTTCGACCAGTTTCGCGCCGGCGCGCTTCATGATGTCGGGCACGCGGAAGGCGCCGCCGATCTCGATCAGCTCGCCGCGCGAAACGACAACTTCCTTCTTCAGCGCCAGCGTGTTGAGCAGCAGGAAGACGGCGGCAGCATTGTTGTTGACGACGGTGGCGGCCTCGGCGCCGGTGAGTTCGCACAGCAGCTCGTTGACGATGTCGTCGCGGTCGCCGCGGCCGCCGGTCTCGATGTCGTATTCGAGGGCGCAGGGGCTGCGGGCGGCCGCGGCCATCGCCGCGATGGCCTCTTCGGGCAGGGGCGCGCGGCCGAGGTTGGTGTGCAGCACCGTGCCGGTGAGGTTGAAGACCGGGCGGAGTTTGGGGGTGGCGAGTGCCGTCGCGCCGGCCCCGACGGTTGCGATCAGGCTCGCGGCATCGGGCAGCGGCAAGCCGGCGCGGGCCGCCTCGCGCGCGTCAGCGACGGCTGCGCGGACGAGTTGCGTGACGACCGCGCGGCCGTGTAGTTCGGTCAGGGAGACGACGGCCGGGTCGGAAAGCAGGCGGTCGACAGAGGGAAGCTGCGAGAGCGGATTCATGATTTCACCCGACCGGGTAGAAACGAGAATGACTGAAGTCTAGCCCTGGCCGCGTGAAACGCCAGCGTATCGATTCCAGAACATCCGGCCCTCGGCAAAGCACGGCAGCGGGACGGCCGTGCAAAGCGTCGATCCCAATAAAAGACCCGCTACGCGGTGGGTGCAGCGCCCGAATCCTGGCGGCGAACTATGCCCGGTCGGCAGAAACTGCGCCCGGCTGCGCTTCACGCCAATTTGAAGATGTGGGCCTTCAAGCGTGGGCGAACGTCTGTGAGAACAACTCGCTGACCTTGCTCGGCGTCAGGGGTTTGGCGACGACGTATCCCTGGATTTCGTCGCAGCCGTTCTGCTTCAGAAATGCAACCTGCTCCACCGATTCCACACCCTCGGCCACCACCCGAAGATTCAGGGCGTGCGCGAGGCGAATGATGGCAATGGCAATCTCGGCATCGTCGTTGTCGGTCAGGACGTCGTCGACAAAGCTCTTGTCGATTTTCAGGGCGTCGATCGGCATCCGTTTCAGCTGGCCCAGGTTGGAATGCCCGGTTCCGAAATCGTCGATGAAAATGTGCAGGCCGCGCTGACGCAGGGCATCGAGCATATCGAACGTGCGCGCGGGATTCTCCATCGCCGCGCTCTCGGTCACCTCGATCTGCAGGTAGGCGGCATCCATGCCGGTGTCCTTCAGAATGTCGTCGATATCGTCGATCAGCCGCGCATCGGAGAACTGGCGCGGCGACAGATTGATGGCAATCGGCGGCGGCTCGAATCCGGCGTCGCGCCAGGCGATCCACTGCTCGCAGGCGGCCCGCGTCACCCAGCGCCCCAGCGGCATGATGAGGCCGGTTTCTTCCGCCACCGGGATGAACTGATCGGGCCAGATAATGCCGCCCGAGCGGGTCAGCCAGCGCACCAGGGCCTCCATCCCCACCATGCGGCCACTGATGAGATCGACCTTGGGCTGGTACACCAGCACCAGTTCATTGCGGCCGAGCGCCTGGCGCAGACCGGTTTCCAGGCTCAACTGCTGCTGCGCCACGGTATTCAGTTCGTCGCTGAAATATTCAAATCCGCTGCGGCGCTGCTTCGCCTGATACATCGCCAGGTCGGCCTGGCGCAACAGGGTGTTGGCGTCGAGCCCGTCGTCCGGATACACGCTGATGCCGACGCTGGCGCCGATGGCGTAACGCCGCTGCCCCAGCTTGAAGGGTTCGGCCAGCCCCTGGATCAGCTTGCGCGCCACCCGGCTGGCGGCGCGCGAAGCCGGCGGATGGGTCAGGATGACGGCGAATTCATCGCCGCCCAGGCGGGCGACGAAATCGTCAGCACGCAGCTGTTCGTCCAGCCGGTTGGAGACGATGCACAGCACCTGATCGCCGACGTCATGCCCCTGCGAATCGTTGATGTGCTTGAAGCGGTCCAGATCGATGAACAGCAGCGAAACCTGGGATTTCTCGCGCTGCGCGCGCGCCAGCGCGTGACCGAGGAAATCCTGGAAATACGTGCGGTTGGGCAAGCCGGTCAGCGGATCGTGATTGGCCAGCATGTCCAGCCGCATTTCGGAATAGCGGCGCTCGGCCAGCGCGGCCGACACGAACAGGCCGCCCAGCGCCATGGTGATCATGCTGATCTGCAGCGCAAACACTTCGCGCGGGGTGGTGGTGCTGGTAATGCCCCCATAGGACACCACCGCCACGCCCATCACGATGATGGCCGCCAGAAAAATGGCCAGGCTCGCCCCGGCCACCGAAAACCGCAATGCCGCCCACAGCACCGCCGGCACCATCACGAACAGAACGATTTCGGCGGGACGCAGGGGATCGACGTGATACATCATCGCCAGCGTCAGCGCCATCATGCCCAGCACCAGAACCAGGCCTTCCAGCCGTGCCGCGCGGTTGGTCGGCAGCAAGTCCCAGCGCGAGGTTGTCAGCAGCAGGGGCGAAATCAGGAACACTCCCAGCAGATCGCCCAGCCACCACACCCACAAGCCCTGCAACACCATGCCGGCAGGCAGGTTGCCGAAGAAATACAGGCTGAACACGCCCGTCAGCGCGCTGACCGCACACCCGAGCGGCGCCGCGACCAGGGCAAACTTGGCCACGCTGGACACATAATCGAGGGCCGCGCTGAACGGCTGGAGATAGTGCGGCAGGGTGCCCATCACCCAGGCCCCGGCTGCCGCGCCGAGCGCGAAACGGAATGCGTCCTGCACCGGCAGGATCTGGCTGTTGACCAGTAACGAGCCCAGCAATACGCCCACCACTCCGGCCGCGCCGAAACGCAGGCTCGCTGCCGCACCGATGCCCGCCGCCAGCCAGAGGGCGGCAACCGAACCGGCAATATAGGTCGAGAGTTTGAGGCTGAGCCACCCGGCCAGCGCGTAGGCCAGCGCCGTCAACCCGGCAACCAGCGCGAAGCGCCGGATTGCAGCGGAATCGGGCAGCGGCAACGGGACCAAGAGGGTGTCCGGCTTATTGCGAAGGGTCGAGCTTATTGCGAAGGGTCGAGTTGAGCACGCACCGACTCCAGCGCGTCCTTGAGGGTTTCTTCGGACAGCCCGTTGAGCTGTTCGGCCAGCATTTCGGCCGCGTCGATGGTGTCGGCCTCGTCGGGCAGGCTGTCGGTGTCGAGATTGGCGACGAATACTGCCGCCGCCCCCGTCACCTGCAGTAACTGGCGGCGTTCGCTCATCAGCATTTCGATTTCGTCGCGCAACAGACGGACTTCATTTTCCTTCATGGCGTGCACGGTCATGTTTGTATCCTCATTCTGATCAGCCAAACAGGGTCAACACCCCGGTGTAGCCATATAGGCGATTATGGGAAATTTCGCCATTGGCGAAAAACCCCACCAGCGGGAAATCGCCCAGGGCGTCGCGAATCAGTCCCAGTTCGCGATTGGGGGCGCCGAACATGTGCTCGCCGCGTCCCAGACAGGAATAATACACGCCGCCCCGGATCGGCGCGTTCAGTTGCGCGCCGATCGCGGCGAGCATCCGTTGCAGGTCGTCTTCGGCGCTTTGCTGGTCGCGCCGGCAGAACAGCATCTCGTCTCCCGGCGCGATGACCTCGCCGATCGCCACCAGGTCGTTCTGCGGATCGACGCCCAGAATATTGCGCACCAGATAGTCGCCGGTGTCCGAGCCGCGCACCGGCAGGCCGACAAAAATATAGCCCGCCGCCCGCCGCAGGTCACGCGCCAGCACTTCGCCGATTTCTTCTTTCATCACGTCCAGCGCAGGACGGTGATCGAGGCTGCCGATGACGTTCTTGTTGGCGTTGGTGATGCGGTGACGCGGCCCCAGCGGGGAGACGCCCTGCGTCAGCCGCGTCGCCAGCTTCACCCGCTCGCTCAATAGCACACCGGACAGCCCGCCGCTCACCACGCCATCGCTGATCTGCGCGGTCTCGCCGCGCGAACTCGACAAGCCGCCGACGACGAAGCCGCTCGACACATGCGCGGACAGGCCCTCGATCAATTCCTGGATGCGGCTGTTCGCCGGATCGCCATGGACAATCGCGAAATAGGCGTTCGCCGGCTGCGTCTCGATGTCCTGCGTCGAACGCAGCACCGGCAGCATGCTGAAATCGGCGGCATCGAATTCGCCCAGCATCACCGCCAGCGCCGGCGTTTCCAGATACTCCACGCCGGTGGCGCACACCCCCACGCCGACGCTGCCCGTCCAGTGCGGCACCGCGGTCGCGCTTCTGAAAAAGGCCAGAATCGCATCGAGCTCGCCCGCGAACGCATCGGACACATACAGAAAACCCAGCGTCGCCCCTGCCGGGATCGCACCCAGCTGATTCATGCAGGCCTGCGCGGCATGGGTCCAGTCGGCGTCTGCGGCGTGGGCAAACTTGAAGGGGGAAGTCATGTCAATTCAGTGAGCTGCGCATCAGGCCTGGCTCGCCGGTCATCCCAACCGGCAGCCCGCCCATGCATCAATAGCCCGTCTGGCTGCTGCGCGGCAATTCGCCTTCGCCAAAGAAGTTCCACAGCAGATGGGCCACCACTTCTGGGGCAATCACGGTGTGCTGGTTATGGGTCTCCTGCAGCGCCACCCGGAGTTTCTTGCGCAATTCGGAATCGCCGGTCAGGTCGAAAATGATGTCGACTTTCGCGCCCATCGACACCACGTCCATCGCATCCTTGAACACCGGCACCTTGCTGTGGGCGAAGCCCAGTGCAACAGGCGACTCCAGATTGCGGTGCGCTACGGCAACGATCTCCACGTTGACGCCTTCTTCCTGGATCTTCTCCAGAAAATGCTCCGCAAATTTTTCACCGACCTCGCCCAGCCCCAGCAGGGCAACTTTGACAACATGACTCATGGTACGACCCCCTCTTATGATTTATGGTTGTAACGGCAGCAGCCGTTGGTTTTTCGCTCGTGAAATCCGGACCGCAGGATCAGCCGCCGGCAAATTTCACTCGCACCGGAAGCATACGGTTCCCGCCGCCGGCTGTCGATACTGGCCTCTGCCGTATCCTGCGGGTTCATGCTAGGCGGGCCAGACGATATGATGGCGGGCTCGCGACCCCAAACGCTCCCATGCCCAACCTCGATCCGCTCTATCCGCCCCTTTCCCCCTACGCCAGCGGCATGCTGGAAACGGCGGGCATTCATCGCATCTACTGGGAAACCTCCGGCAATCCGGCGGGCATCCCGGTGCTGTTCGTGCACGGCGGGCCCGGCTCCGGCACCTCGCCCACGCAGCGGCGCTTCTACGATCCGGCGCGCTACCGCATCGTGTTGTTCGACCAGCGCGGCAGCGGCCGCTCGACCCCGCACGGCGAACTCGCCGACAACACCACGCCGCACCTGATCGCCGACATGGAAGCGCTGCGGCGCGAACTCGGTATCGATTCCTGGCTGGTGTTCGGCGGCTCGTGGGGCTCGACCCTGGCGCTGGCCTACGCCGAGGCCCACCCCGACCGCTGCAGCGGCCTGGTGCTGCGCGGCATTTTCCTGTGCCGCCCAAGCGAAATCGACTGGTTTCTCGACGGCATCCGCGCCTTCTTTCCCGAAGCGCAGCGGCAACTGGCGGAATTCATCCCGCAAGACGAACGCCTCGACCTGCTCGACGCCTATCACCGCCGCCTGATCGATCCCGACCCGGCGGTGCACCAGCCTGCGGCCTATCGGTGGGCAACCTTCGAAGCGTCGTGCTCGACCCTGCTGCCGAGCCCCGAACTCGTCGCCGCGTTCGGCAGCGAACAGACCGCTTTGTCGCTGTCGCGCATCGAGGCGCACTATTTCGTCAATCGCATCTTCCTGCCCGACAACAGCCTGCTCGCCAACGTCGACCGCGTCCGCAGCATTCCCGCCATCATCGTGCAGGGGCGTTACGACGCCGTCTGTCCCATCGTGTCGGCCGACGAACTGGCCCGCGCCTGGCCCGAGGCGCGCTATGTGATCGTGCCCGACGCCGGCCATTCGGCATTCGAGCCGGGCATCGCACGCGAGCTGGTTGCCGCCTGCGACCGCTTTGCCGACACCGGGACGTTCGATCAATGAGCCTATCGCCCTACGTCTTCGATGCCAGCGCCGAGAACTTCAACCGCCTGGTGCTGGAAAACTCGCACAAGGGCCCGGTGCTGGTGCACTTCTGGACCCCCAAGGCCGGCCCCTGCTTCATCCTGATGCCGCGCCTGGTGAAGCTCGCCGCGGAATACGGCGGCAAGTTCCTGCTGGTCATGCTGAACGCCGACGAGTTGCCGGAACTGGCGCGCCGCTTCAGCGTGAACTCGGTGCCCACGGTGAAATTCTTCTGGCGCGGCGAAGTCGCCCACACCATCCACGGCGCCGACCCCGACAGCAGCTTCCGCGAAGTGCTCGACCGTTTCATCGCCGGCGATGCCAACCGCGCCCACGCGCTGGGGGTGGCGGCCTGGCAGTCGGGCAACGTCCAGCAGGCGCGCATGCTGCTCGCCAACGCGGCGATGGCCGAGCCCGACAACCTGGCCATCCCGCGCGATCTCGCCAAATTGCTGTGGGCCGAGGGCGAAGGCGAACAGGCGCTGAAGCTGCTCGACAGCCTGCCGCCCGAAGCGCGCAGCGACGCCCTGATCGCGCCCCTGCTCGCCCACCTGAATCTGGCGGAAACCGCGCGCCTGGCGCCGCCGCTGGCGGAGCTGGACGCCCGCATCGCGCGCAATCCGGACGACCTCGACGCGCGCTACCAGCGGGCTGCCGTGCTGCTGGCCGCGGACGATTTTGCCGGCGCGATGGAGGAGCTGCTCGCCATCGCCCGCACCGATCGCGGCTTTCGCCACGACATCGGCCGCGTCAGCCTGCTGGCACTGTTCGACCTGCTGGGCAGCGCGCATCCGCTGGTGCGGCAGTACCGTCAGGCCTTGTCCGAATCGCTGCATTGAACTTCGATCACCCTGCCTTTGCGCCCTATCGGGAACTGATCGACGCGCTGGACCTGGCGCGCGGGCGGCCCTCGCTCGACGCACTCAACGCGCTGGCGTCGGCGCGCGGCACGACGCAGGCGCGCGGGCTGCCGCTGCGCTTTTTCGTCCCCGACGGCCGCCTCTCCGCGCGCGATTACGAAACCCATATCCTGCACAGCGGCCAGGTGCCGACCCGCGCCGACACCTGGCACGATGTGCTGAATGCGCTGGTGTGGCTGCGCTTTCCCTGCTTCAAGGCGGCACTGAACGCGGCCCACGGCGACGCCATCGCGCTTGAGACCGACACCCGGCGCGGGCGCCGGCGCGACGCGCTGACGGTGCTGGACGAATCGGGGGTGTGGGTGGTCAGCCGCGACCCGGCCTTGCCTGAACTACTGGCCGGGCGTGCGTGGCGCGCGCTGTTCTGGGACGCGCGCGCCCGGGTCGAAACCGACATGCGCTTCGTGGTGGTCGGCCATGCGCTGCTGGAAAAGGCGCTGGCGCCCTACCCGTCGATGACCGGCAAATGCCTGACGCTGATTTCGGATTCACTCGATCCCGACGCCGCCGATGCCCAGGCTGCGCGGGAACTCGACGCCATCACCACGCCGCGCCAGCTCGCGCCGCTGCCGGTGCAGGGCATACCGGACTGGGATGCGGCCAATGGCGGTGCCGCCTACTACGCGAATCAGGCGATTTTCCGGCCCGCCCACGCCACCGCCTCATGAGCCGCCGCACACCTGTCTGAACACGGGGTCATCCTGCCTGAGCGGCTGCCAAGCGGCATCGCGCAGGCGCACCGCCTGATGTTCGATCAGGGCGTCGCCATCGGAAAACGCGGCATGCGACAGCGTCGCGACGTGGCGGCTGCGGCAGTCGATCACCCGCCGCGCCAGCACCTCGCGCAGCGGGCGCTGGCTGTAGGCATCGCGCTGGCCGCCGCGCAGGCTGCGCCGCTCCCGGAAGCTGACGCGATCGCCGGTGCGCTGCAAGCTGGAGCGGTCGATCGCAACCACTTCAGCGGGGGTTTCCAGCGCGACCTGCCACGGGCCGTTCGCCCAGGCCGGTGCGGCCAGCAGACATGCGGCGATGCGTAGCGCCGCCCGCATCAACCTGCGGTAGCGGGCAATTCGCCGCCGGCAATCCAGGCCTGCGCCAGCTCGAGCTCATCGAACAGGCGGATGTCCGCCGACATGAACAGGCGGTTCACCCACATGCTCCAGGCCACCCACTGGTCGCCGGTAAGGATGGCGATGCGGCCGAAATCGCTCTTGTGGTCGCGCGAGAATTTCAGTTCCTCCCATGCCACGTCGACGCTGTACGACAGCATGTCGCGAAGGTCGAACAGCAGGTTGACCGTGCCCTGAAACTGGACGCCGTAGCCCACCGCCTGCTCGAATTCGCGGTAGTCATCCAGCGTGAACTGGCCCATCACGGTCACGGCGATCTGGTTGTTATTGACGTTCAGGCTGATCATGGTGCGCTCCTCAGATATGTATTCCAACTATAGCGAATCGGGCGGCGTCGGGGTGGACGCACGCACCGCCCACACCCCCGCTGCCGCCACCACCGCCATGCCGATCCAGGCCATGAGCGGCAGGCGTTCGCCGAACAGCAGCACGCCGTAGAGGGCGGAAAACCCCACCGTGCTGTAGGCCAGCGAGCCGACCGTCAGAGTGCGGCCGCGATGGTAGGCGCGCGTCAGCGCCAGCTGCGCCACCGTGGCGGTGACGCCGATGCCGATCAGCCCCGGCCAGTCGCCCGCTTGCGGCGTGTGGAATCCCGCCACGGCCATCCAGGCCGCGCCGCCGGCGGTCGACAGCAGCGTGAAGTAAAACACCACGCGCCATTCGGATTCGCCCAGCTTGCCCAGATTCTTGACGTTGACGTAGGCCACCGCCGCCAGCATGCCCGACGCCAGCCCAGCCAGCGCCGGCAGCCATTCCTGATCCTGAACCTGCGGCCGCAACAGCAGCACGATGCCGACAAAGCCCAGCAGCACCGCGCCGATAAGACCCCGCCCGTGGCGTTCGCGCAGCCACCAGGCCGATAGCGCAGCGAGGAACAGCGGTGCTGTGTAGTTGAGGGTGACTGCGGTGGCGAGCG
The DNA here is from genome assembly GCA_018820765.1 of Gammaproteobacteria bacterium. Classification (GTDB taxonomy): domain Bacteria; phylum Pseudomonadota; class Gammaproteobacteria; order Burkholderiales; family Thiobacillaceae; genus Thiobacillus. Next base: position 45,825 of record JAHJNN010000010.1, on the reverse strand, counting down.
GCAGCCGCGCCAGCGCGTAGAAGAACAGCACCAGCGCGGTGAAGCCCGACAGCCCGCGCCAGAAGTGGGCCTTGAGGTGGGGCGTGGCAAGCGGCGCCCACAGCCGGCGCTGACTGACCGCGATCACGCCCCAGATCGCGAGCAGGCCGAACGCGGAGCGGTAGAACACCAGCTCGGCCGGGGAAAAGCGGGCCGACGCATGCTTCACCAGTACGCTCATCAACGCGAACAGCGCCGCCGCCACCAGCATCCAGCTCGATTTCATCTGAGGCAGCCGAAAAAAACGGGCAGCTTGGGCCGCCCGTTCAAGTATCGCATGTGCTTCATTTGAGATGCGGCTCGATCTCGCGCCGCCGAGCCTCATCGAGATGCGGCGCAATTTCGCGCCGCAGGAAAGCGTGAAAATGCATCATGCCGTCTTCCAGCGGCGACTGATACGGTCCGGTTTCCGAAATCCCCTGCTGGTACAGCGCGCGCCGGCCACGGTGCATGCGCTCGCAGATGTCCTCGTCTTCCACCGCGGTTTCGTCATAGGCAGCCTGCTCCGCCTCGATGAAGGCGCGCTCGAACAGTGCGATGTCCTCGGGGTAATAGAACTCGATGACGTTGCTGCACGACTCGACGCCGGTCGGCACGATCGACGACACCACCAGCACGTGCGGATACCACTCGACCATCAGGCCGGGGTAGTACGTCAGCCAGATCGACCCCTGCGCCGGCGTCTTGCCCCGCTGGTACGCCAGCACCTGTTCGTGCCATTTCTGATAGACGGGCGAGCCCGCTTTGGACAGCCCGTGGTTCACCCCCACCGTCTGCACCGACCACCAGTCGCCGTATTCCCATTTCAGGTCGTCGCAGGTGACGAAATGGCCGAGGCCGGGGTGATACGGGGCGACGTGGTAGTCCTCCAGATATACCTCGATGAAGGTCTTCCAGTTGCAGGCGTAATGGGTCACCTGCACGCGGTCGAGCATGAAGCCGGAAAAGTCCAGTTCGCGTGCCGCCTGCATGCCGGCCAGGTCGGACTTGACGTCGCGCTCGCCGGCAAACAACAGACCCTGCCAGTTCTGCAGGCCGCTGCGGTTAAGATTGAGGCAGGGGTTGCCGGGAAACTCCGGCGCGCCCATCAGCTTGCCCTGGCTGTCGTAGGTCCAGCGATGAATCGGGCAGACGATGTGGTTGGACGGCAGCTTGCCGCGCCCGGTCAGCATCAGCGCCTGGCGATGGCGGCAAACATTGGACAAGAGTTCAATGCCCGACCCACTGTTGACCAGCATCTTCGCGCCGTCGAATTTTTCCAGCGCGTGATAATCGCCCGCCTCGGGCACCATCAGCTGATGGCCCGCATAGCCGGGGCCGTGCTTGAACAAATGCTTGAGTTCCAGTTCGTAGATGACTGGATCGAAGTACCAGGAAACTGGCAACTGAGGCGAAGTTAGCGACAAGGCGCTGGATTCGGCGAGATCGCTCATGGCGTACCCTACTCAAAACCAAGCCCCCTCCAGAAACGGTACTGGAGCGGCAAGCGTGATCGTGAAACGACCACCATTAAAATAATATCGGGGCGACGATCGCCCCGATGCCCACCGGATTCAACGGATGAACCCCCTGCCCGGATACAGCGCATCGCAACACAGGGAAAGGGCGAAATTCTAGCATAGGGCTTTGTCCCGGAGAGGCGCCGCCACGCCGAATTTGTTAAAGTAGCGTTCTTTGCCCGCCGGGTTCGATGTCATGGCCAAATCCCGCGCCACCCCCCCCAAGGATTACGAGTCCGCACTGGCCGAACTGGAAGCCATTGTGGCCGAAATGGAATCCGGCCAGCTGCCGCTGGAAGCCTCGCTTGCCGCCTACAAACGCGGCGCCGAACTGCTGCAGTATTGCCGCCAGCAACTGGCCGCTGCGGAGCAGCAGGTGAAGGTTCTGGAAAACGGCGCCTTGCTCCCTTTCAAGACTGCGCAGCCCTTCAGGAACGACGACGCCGATGACTGATTTTTCCGCCTGGATGCAAGGCTGCCAGGCTCGCATGGAAAACGTGCTGGCCGAGTGGCTTCCCTCTGCCCGGATCGCGCCGTATCGCCTGCACGAGGCGATGCGCTATGCCGTTCTGGGTGGCGGCAAGCGGGTGCGCCCGCTGCTGGCGTTTGCCGCCGGCGAGGTCGGCGGGGCCGACCCGGATCGCGTGCAGCACGCCGCTGCGGCAGTGGAACTGATCCACGCCTACTCGCTGGTGCACGACGATATGCCGGCGATGGACGACGATGCGCTGCGGCGCGGCAAGCCCACGGTGCATGTGGAATTCGACGAAGCCACGGCCTTGCTGGTGGGCGACGCCCTGCAGAGCCTGGCGTTCGACATCCTCGCGTCAAAACCGCTGGCCGACGACGCGGCCATCCAACTCAACATGGTGCAGCTGCTGGCGCAGGCATCCGGCTCGCGCGGCATGGCCGGCGGCCAGGCGATCGATCTGGCCAGCGTGGGCAAGCCGCTCGATCTCACCGAACTCGAATTCATGCACATCCACAAGACCGGCGCCCTGATTCGCGCCTCGGTGCTGCTGGGCGCGCAGTGCGGGACAGTAACCGACGCGGCCGCGGCCGCGCTCGACCATTACGCCAAATGCATCGGGCTCGCCTTCCAGGTGGTCGACGACGTGCTCGACGCCGAAGCACCCACCGCCACGCTGGGCAAGACCGCCGGCAAGGACGCCGCCAACAACAAGCCGACCTACGTCAGCCTGCTCGGCGCGGCGCGCGCGCGCGAACTGGCGCAGGAACTGCGCGCCGACGCCCACGCTGCACTGGCCGATCTCGGCGCGCCCGCCGCACGGCTGCGCCAGCTGGCCGATTTCGTGGTCGAGCGGACCTTCTGAGATGACCACACCCCTGCTCGATATCATTCATACGCCGGCCGACCTGCGCGCCCTGCCGCCCGGTGATCTGCCGCAACTGGCAACCGAACTGCGCGAGTTCCTGGTGGACTCCGTCGCCCATACCGGCGGCCATCTGGCCTCGAATCTGGGCGCAGTGGAACTGACCCTGGCGCTGCACTACGTATTCGACACCCCGACCGACCGCATCGTGTGGGACGTCGGGCACCAGAGTTATCCGCACAAGATTCTCACCGGACGCCGCGAAGCGATGTCCGGCCTGCGGCAAGGCGGCGGCATCGCCGGCTTCCCGCGCCGCGCCGAGAGCGAATACGACGCCTTCGGCGCCGGCCATTCCAGCACCTCGCTCTCGGCCGCGCTCGGCATGGCCGAAGCGTTTCACCAACTGGGTTCCGGCCAGCGCGCGGTGGCGGTCATCGGCGACGGTGCGATGACCGCCGGCATGGCCTTCGAGGCGCTCAACAACGCTGGTGCAACCGACCTGCCGCTGCTGGTGGTGCTGAACGACAACGACATGTCGATTTCGCCCAACGTCGGCGCACTCAACAACTACCTGGCGCGCCTGATGTCGGGCAAGTTCTACGCCGCCGCCCGCCGCGCCGGCGAGAAGGTGCTGTCGGTCGCCCCGCCGATCCGCGAGCTCGCCAAGCGCGCCGAGGAACACATGAAGGGCATGGTGACGCCGGGCACGCTGTTCGAGGAATTCGGCTTCAACTACATCGGCCCGATCGACGGCCACGACCTCGACGTGCTGCTGGAAACCCTCTCCAACATCAAGCAGTTGAGCGGCCCGCAGTTCCTGCATGTCGTCACCAAAAAGGGCAAGGGCTACGAACCCGCCGAGACCAATCCCTGCCTGTACCACGGCGTGTCGCGCTTCGACCCCGCCGCCGGCATGGCCGAAAAAACCGGCGGCAGGCCCACCTATACCCAGGTGTTCGGCGACTGGCTGTGCGACATGGCCGCCGCCGACTCAAGATTGGTCGGCATCACCCCGGCGATGCGCGAGGGCTCCGGGCTGGTGCGCTTCTCGCAAGACTATCCGAAGCGCTATTTCGACGTTGGCATCGCCGAACAGCACGCGCTGACGTTTGCGGCCGGCCTCGCCTGCGAAGGCGTGAAACCCGTGGTGGCGATCTACTCGACCTTTCTGCAGCGCGCCTACGACCAGCTGATCCACGACATTGCCCTGCAAGGCCTGCCGGTGATGCTGGCGATCGACCGCGCCGGGCTGGTCGGCGCCGATGGCCCGACGCACGCCGGCAGCTTCGATCTTTCCTTCCTGCGCTGCATCCCCAACATGCTGATCGCCGCACCGTCGGACGAGAACGAGTGCCGCCGCCTCCTGACCACCGCCTTCCGGCACGACGGCCCGTCGGCGGTGCGCTATCCGCGCGGCAGCGGCACCGGCGCCGCGATCGAGGCCGGCCTCGAAGCGGTCGAAATCGGCAAGGGGGTGCTGCGACGCAGCGGCCGCGACGTGGCGCTGATCGCCTTCGGCAGCCTGGTCGCCCCTGCACTGGCTGCCGCCGAGACGCTCGACGCCAGCGTGGCCGACATGCGCTTCGTGAAGCCGCTCGACGTCGACCTGCTGCGCGACCTGGCGCACTGCCACCGCCTGCTGGTCACGCTGGAGGAAAACACGGTGGCCGGCGGCGCCGGCGCCGGGGTGGCCGAAGCGCTTGCCGAACTCGGCCTGGACGTGCCGGTTCTTCATCTGGGCCTGCCCGATCGCTTCATCGAACATGGCGACGCGGCGAAAATGCTGGCGGACTGCGGGCTGGACGCAACGGGAATCGAGGCGGCTGTGCGGCGGCGGATAACCCTATTACCCGAGTAGTTTACTCAACTATTCAGGCAGTTTATACTCAGTCTAAACTGCACTTAACACAGGAGCCTGCCATGAACCAGATTTGCGACAATGCCGTATGCATGCCCGACGTACAAAGCTCGGCTGACACGCGGCAGATCGCCATCAACAAGGTCGGCATCAAGAGCATCCGCCACCCGATCCGGGTGGCAGACAAGAACGACGGCGTCCAGCACACCATCGCCACCTTCAACATGTATGTGTTCCTACCGCACAACTTCAAGGGCACGCACATGTCGCGTTTCATCGAAATCCTCAACACGCGCGAGCGCGAGATTTCGGTCGAGAACTTCGAGGGCATGCTGCGCCAGATGGTCGAACGCCTGGAAGCCGAATCCGGCTACATCGAGATGAGCTTCCCCTACTTCATCAACAAGACTGCGCCCGTCTCCGGCGTGCAAAGCCTGCTCGACTACGAAGTCACCTTTGTGGGTTCCATCGAAAATGGCCGGTACAGCCATTCCACCAAGGTACTGGTGCCGGTGACCAGCCTGTGTCCGTGCTCGAAGAAAATCTCCGACTACGGCGCGCACAACCAGCGCTCGCACGTCACCGTCACCGCGAAGACCAACGGCTTCCTGTGGATCGAGGACTTGGTGCGCAAGGTGGAGGACCAGGCTTCCTGCGAACTCTTCGGCCTCTTGAAGCGGCCGGACGAGAAATACGTCACCGAGCGCGCCTACGACAATCCGAAATTCGTCGAGGACATCGTGCGCGACGTTGCCGCCGCAATGAACGCCGAGCCGCTGATCGACGCCTACGTGGTGGAGGCCGAAAACTTCGAGTCCATCCATAATCACTCGGCGTATGCGCTGATCGAGCGCGACAAACGGGCCAAGGCGTAACTGGCCCGTTTGCGGCGCAGGCTAACGTGAGCGAAGCGAACGTTAAGCAAAGCGGCCGTAGCCACAAGACGAAGCCATGAATTCCGCCGCTTAAAAAAACAAGGCCCGCATTGCGGGCCTTGTTGCGTTGCGTCGGCTGAAATCAATAGCGCTGGATCAGCGTCATGGTCTGTCCGTCGCGCCGCATCTCCATCCGGTTCAAGAAACTCATTCCCAGCAGCGGCACACTCAGGCCGGTTTCCACGACCATGCCTTCCACCTGGTTAAGCATGATGCCGCCGACCTTGACGGTGTTGAACTTGACGCGCCAGGCGGGCACCATGCCCGCGGCCGTGCTGACGCCGACAGCCTCCCCGGATTTGTAGTCGAGGCCGATGCGCCGGGCTTCAGCCGCGTTGATCGCGATGGTCGTGGCACCGGTGTCGACCATGAAGCTCATCGGATAGCCGTTGATCGAGCCGGCTGCGGCAAAGTGGCCGCGCGCGTCGGCGGTGAGCGAAACGGTCGGCCGCTCGCCCGTTGCCGCCCCGCCGGCGAACGACTGCCCCATGTTCAGGGTGCGGCGCTTGCCGTCGACGTCGAAGCTCGCGCTGTCGGAGTCCGCAGCCCGCAGCGTCACCCCGCCCATGGTCTGCCCCACGCTCAGCGTGCGCGGCTTGCCGCCGTCGACGCTGACGATGGCCTTGTCCTTGAAGAGACCCACCACCGACACGCTGGTCGCCCAGGCGGACGTGCAGACGAGCACGCCTGCCGTTAAGATGAGCGTAATTGTTGCCGCTTTAGCGGCTTTACAAACACGGCCTGCCCCTAGCGGGTAGAGCGCACGTGTTTTTTGCTTGAAAGCCATCATGCATCCTGTTCTGATTTTTCGTCATTCCCCCACCGAAGGGCCGGGGTATTTCACCACGTTTCTGAACCGCCACAACATTCCCTGGAAACTGGTGCGCATCGACGCCGGCGATGCCGTGCCTGAAAACCTTAACGGCGTTTCCGGCGTCTGCTTGATGGGCGGGCCGATGAGCGTGAACGACGACCTGCCCTGGATCCCGGCGGTGCTGGCCTTGATCCGCGAGGCCGTCGCTTCGGACATCCCGGTCATCGGCCACTGCCTGGGCGGGCAGCTGATGGCGAAGGCGCTGGGCGGCTCGGTGGGTGCCAATCCGGAAAAGGAAATCGGCTGGGGCGACGTCCGCATCACCGATGCCGACGCTGCGCGCCCCTGGCTGGGCGATGCCCAGGCGCCCATGCCGGCGTTCCACTGGCACGGCGAAACCTTCACCCTGCCGCCGGGCGCCACGCGCATTCTCGAAAGCGCTTTCTGCGCCAACCAGGCCTACGTGCTGAACGGCCGCCACATCGGCATGCAATGCCACGTCGAAATGACACCCGAGCTCGTCGCCAGCTGGTGCGACAGCGGCGCTGCCGAGATCGCCGCCAGCGACAGTCCCGGCGTGCAGCAGGTTGCGGCCATCCAATCGGACCTGCCCGCCCGCACCGCCCAACTGCACCAATTGGCGGACAAAATTTATTCCCGCTGGATTCAAGGGCTTAGAAAATAATCGCCCGACCGCCCCGAGAAGGCGCTGGACAGCCGCATCGCGCGGCGTAGGATAGGCACCGGATTCACGTCCAGTTTCAAAAGCACTATCAGACAACGGAGGCTTTATGCAAAACGTCGATTACGCCAACTTCGATTTCGGCGAACGCCTGAACAGTTTCATTCAGGAAGTGATGAATTTCGGCGGTGCGCCCCGCACCGAAGCCGATCTCACCGAAGGCCAGAAAGTCTTCGTGCGCGCGGTCAAGCGCGAAATGGTCAAGTACGCCGACCCCAATCGCCAAGGCTATCCGCACAATCTGCTGGAACAGATGGAATCCTTCACCCGCACCATTGGCGATTTGCACAATTCCTACTTCGACTCGGGCATGCGCAAGGTCAGCGACTGTCTCTACAACCGCTGGAAAATGCTCTACGAAGAAACCAAAAAGCTGTCTGCCGCCGGCGCCGACACCAAACCCGCCTGGGTCGACGTGATCAAAACCGAGCAAACCGACATGCCCGCCTTCTTCGACGCCTAAGTATTTGTTCCGACAACAAAAAGCCCGGTTATCCGGGCTTTTTCGTTTCTGCAGTCGAATATCAAACCCGCTTATCCTCAAATAAAAATAAAGCATTATTCAGGCGTCAGGCCGGGTGCTATCCTGCTAGCACTTTAATACCCCTATAAAGTCTGAGGAGACAGCATGTCCAAACTGGTACGCCCCCACGGTGGCGGTGAACTCAAACCCCTGCTGCTGACGGGCGACGCACTCGCCGCCGAAAAAACCCGCGCGGCCTCGCTGCCCAAGGTCAAGATGAGCTCGCGCGAAACCGGCGACCTCATCATGATGGGCATCGGCGGCTTCACCCCGCTCGACGGCTTCATGACCCACGGCGACTGGGAAGGCGTGTGCGACGGTTACAAGATGGCCAACGGCCTGTTCTGGCCGATCCCGGTCACGCTGTCCACCGATGACGAAGCGATCAAGGCCGGTGACGAGATCGCCCTGGTCGACGGCGAAACCGGCGACATCATGGGCACCATGAAGGTGACCGAGAAATACGGCATCGACAAGGCCCACGAGTGCATGCAGGTCTACAAGACCACCGACCTCGAGCATCCCGGCGTCAAGATGGTCATGGCGCAGGGCAAGTACAACCTGGCCGGTCCGGTCAAGGTGCTGTCCACCGGCAGCTTCAAGGAAGAGTACGGCGACCAGTTCATGACGCCCGCCGAAACCCGCGCCAAGTTCGAACAGCTGGGCTGGTCCAAGGTCGCTGCCTTCCAGACCCGCAACCCGATGCACCGCAGCCACGAATACCTGGCCAAGATCGCCATCGAAACCATGGACGGCGTGCTGGTCCACTCGCTGCTGGGCGCGCTGAAGCCGGGCGACATTCCCGCCGAAGTGCGTTCCGAAGCGATCAGCGTGCTGGTCGACAACTATTTCGCCCCCAACACCGTGATCCAGGCCGGCTATCCGCTCGACATGCGCTACGCCGGCCCGCGCGAAGCGCTGCTGCACGCCTTGTTCCGCCAGAACTACGGCTGCTCGCACCTGATCGTCGGCCGCGACCACGCCGGCGTCGGCGACTACTACGGCCCCTTCGACGCCCAGAAGATTTTCGACGAGATCCCCAAGGGCTCGCTCGAAACCGTGAACATGAACATCGACTGGACCTTCTGGTGCAACAAGTGCGGCGGCATGGCCTCGCAGCGCACCTGCCCGCACACCAAGGACGACCGCATCCTGCTGTCCGGCACCAAGGTGCGTTCGATGCTGTCCGAAGGCCAGGATCTGCCGGTCGAATTCAGCCGCCCCGAAGTCGCCAAGGTGCTGCAGAAATACTACGCTGGTCTGACCGCGGAACAGAACGTCAAGATCGAGTTGAAAGGCCACTCGGCGGCGTGATTTTCTCCATCCGGCAGACACGCCGGATGGAACAAGGGTTTTAGGACACGAGCCTACCGGAAGCGGATTCGCGAGTCGCCCCGGCCAAGGACGGGTTCAGTTCTAATCGGACCGCGACGTACGCGGATTGTTAGCTAACTTTAGGAGACTGTAATGCCAACCTATGTTCGTACCGACAAGTGCGACGGCTGCAAAGGTCAGGATAAGACCGCTTGCATGTACATCTGCCCGCACGACCTGATGAAGCTGGACAAGGACGGTTCGGAAACCGGCCATGCCATGCGCGCCTTCAACCAGGAGCCCGAGCAGTGCTGGGAGTGCTATTCCTGCGTGAAGATCTGCCCGCAGCAGGCGATCGAAGTCCGCCACTACGCCGACGTCGTGCCGCTGGGCGGCATGGTGCAGCCCCTGCGTGGTTCCGATTCCATCATGTGGACCATCAAGTTCCGTAACGGCACACTGAAGCGCTTCAAGTTCCCGATCCGCACCACGCCCGAAGGTTCGATCGATCCCTATGGCAACAAGCCCATGCCCAAGATGGCTGATATCGAATCCACGGGTTCGTTCACCCGGGACATGATGGGTGGTTACCGTGCCGGTAACCCTGCCGAACTGATTCGCAAGTAATTTAGAGAGGTAAATGAAATGGCTGGAGAATTTGGTAATCCCGAAGTAGTCCAGGAGGAAGTCGACGTCCTCCTGATCGGCGGCGGCATGGCTTGCTGCGGCGCCGGTTATGAAATCATGCGCTGGGCAGACGCCGCCAAGGCCGAGCTGGGCATGGACCTGAAAATCAAGCTGGTCGACAAGGCTGCCATGGACCGCTCCGGCGCCGTGGCGCAGGGTCTGTCCGCGATCAACACCTACATCGGCTCCGAGCAGGATCCCGCCGACTACGCCCGCATGGTCTCCAACGACCTGATGGGCATCACCCGCGACGACTTGGCCTATGACCTGGGCCGCAACGTGGATGATTCCGTGCACCTGTTCGAGGAATGGGGTCTGCCGATCTGGAAAACCGACGAAAACGGCGAACGCCACGACGGCGCCCAGGGCCTACCCTCGCTGAAGGACGGCGGCAAGCCCGTGCGTTCCGGCAAATGGCAGATCATGATCAACGGCGAATCCTACAAGTGGATCGTTGCCGAAGCCACCAAGAAGGCGCTCGGCATGGACCGCATCGAAGAGCGCATCTTCATCGTCAAGCTGGTCAACGACAAGAACGACCCGCAGCGCATCGCCGGTGCCGTCGGCTTCTCGACCCGCGACCATAAAGTTGTCGTGTACAAGGCCAAGGCGATCCTGCTGGCCGCCGGTGGTTGCGTGAACATCTTCCGTCCGCGCTCCGTCGGTGAAGGTACCGGCCGTGCCTGGTACCCGGTGTGGAACGCCGGCTCGACCTACGCGATGGCTGCCGAAGCCGGCGCCGAGCTGACCATGATGGAAAACCGTTTCGTGCCCGCCCGCTTCAAGGACGGCTACGGCCCGGTCGGCGCCTGGTTCCTGCTGTTCAAGGCCCAGGCCGTCAACGCCTACGGCGAAGTCTACATGGTGAAGAACAAGGAACTGCTGAACGACTACCCCCCCTACGGGCAGGCAGCCGTTCCCGCATCGTGCCTGCGTAACCACCTGATGCTGAAGGAAATGAAGGAAGGCCGCGGCCCCATCTACATGGACACCGTGACCGCTCTCGCGAAACTGCGTGAGACCCTGACCCCGCGCGAAGTGAAGCACCTGGAAGCCGAAGCCTGGGAAGACTTCCTCGACATGTGCGTCGGCCAGTGCGGTATCTGGGTGGGCGAGAACGTCGAACCGGAGAAGAAGAACTCCGAACTGATGCCGACCGAGCCCTACCTGCTGGGTAGCCACTCCGGTTGCTGCGGCATCTGGGTGTCGGGTCCGACCGACCTCGGCGCACCGACCGACGAAGGCCACGCCGACGCGGGCAAGATTCCGGCACACCTGCCCAAGGGCTGGAGCTGGGGCTATCGCTCGATGACCACGGTCAAGGGTCTGTTCACTGCCGGTGACGGCGTGGGCGCCTCCGGCCACAAGTTCTCCTCCGGCTCGCACGCCGAAGGCCGCATGTGCGCCAAGGCCATGGTCAAGTACTGCATCGACAACAAGGACTGGAAACCCGAGCTCGACACCTCCGTCGAACAGCTGGTGGAAGACATCTACAAGCCGGTGCGTACCTACCTCGAGTACAAGGACTACACCACGGCAATCGACGTCAACCCCAACTACATCACGCCCAAGATGCTGCAGTTCCGTCTGCAGAAGATCATGGACGAGTATGTTGCCGGCGTCGCCACCTACTACACGACCAATGCCAACATGCTGGGCGTGGCTGAAGACAAGCTGAACATGCTGAAGGAAGACGCAGAGAAGATGCGTGCGAAGGACCTGCACGAACTGCTGCGCGCGTGGGAAAACTACCACCGCATCCTGACGGCCGAAGCCCACATGAAGCACATCCAGTTCCGTGAGGAAAGCCGTTACCCCGGCTTCTACTACCGCATGGACAAGAACTTTGTCGATGAGGAAAATTGGCACTGCTTCGTGAACTCGGTCTACGACAAGAACTCCAAACAGTGGAACTGCTTCAAGCGCGCCCACGTGGATCTGGTCGACAAGTCCAAGCTGTTCAAGCCCGCTGCCCACTAAATCATCAGTGTTGCAGTAAACTCCGGGCGCGCCACGTTTACCGGGCGCCCCTGAAAACCGGGCGCCTCAGGGCGCCCGGTTTTTTTCAGGCCATCAAGACTGCACGGCCGACAAGGTTTAGCATCCAGTTGAAAGCGCGTACCCTACGCACTCCCGACTGTGTGTTATTTGATTTTTGAAGTAAGGGGCCCTGCCCCACGAGGTTGAACCATGAACGAATCCGAATTCAAAGACATGATCGAAGACTCCCCGTTTGCGGGCAGTCCGGTCAAACCCATCATGCTGACGGAAGACGCGACGCTGCAGTTCCGCTGCCATCGCAACGTCAAGTGCTGGAACGCCTGCTGCAGCAACATCGACATCCCGCTGACGCCCTACGACATCCTGCGCCTGAAGAAACGCCTGGACATGTCGTCCGGCGAGTTTCTCAATCAATATTCCGTGCCGTTCGAGATGGACAAGGACGGCATGCCCGGCGTCAAGCTGAAGCCGGTCGAGGGCGGCACCGCCTGCCAGTTCATGACCCCCGAAGGCTGCGGCGTTTACGAAGACCGCCCGACCGCCTGCCGTTACTACCCGGTCGCCCTCTTGACCATGCGCCGCTCGGACGAATATGTCGACCGCAGCGCCTATGCCATGGTGAGAGAGCCGCACTGCCTCGGCCATTTCGAGGACAAGACGCAAACCATCGAGCAATACCGTGCCGAACAGGGCGTGGCCGAATACGACGAGAAAGCCCATGCCTGGCGCCAACTGGTGGTCAAGCGCAAGTCGGCCGGCCCCGCCATCGGCAAGCCGACGCCGGTGTCCAACCAGCTGTTCTTCATGGCGAGCTACGACGTCGACCGCTTCCGTGCCTTCGTCATGAGCCCGAGCTTCAACGACACCTACGACATCCCGGTCGACGTCATGGCGCTGCTGATCGCCGACGACGAAGCCCTGCTCGACTTCGGCCTGAATTTCCTGCGCCACACCCTGTTCGGCGAAAAATTCGTCGAGGAACGCCCGGATGCCTACGAGAAGCGCCTCGCCCGCCGCCGCGCCCTGGCCGAGCAGGAAAAGGACGCCGAATTCCAGAAAAAGATGGAACTGGAAGACGACAAGTATTCGGGCGAACACTGACCCCCATGCGTGTGCTTGCACTGGCCCTGCTCGTGTTGCCGGCCCTGCTCCCCGCAGGTGCGTCGGCGCAGCCCACGCTCAACAAGTGCATCGACGCGCAGGGCAAGGTGACTTATTCCAACCTGCCCTGCCGCAACGCGCGGGAAGCGAGCAAAGTGGAAATCGACCCCGCACCGCTGCCCGATCCGGTGCGCGTGCAGCCTGTCCAGATCCAGGCGCCTCCCGCACCAGCCGCCCCCAAAGCGGCGACCCGCGCCCCTGAGCCGGCCCCCATTCGCCTCGAAACCCGGCGCACCACGGGCAAGCCTGCAGTACAAGCCTCGGCGCGCCAGTGCGACACGCTGACCGACAAACTGGGGCGCGTGTTCGACAAAATGGATGCGGCACGCCGCAAGGGCTACACGCAGGAACAGATGGATGCCTGGGACACGGAAGTCAAAGAACTCGAACGCAAGAAGCAGCAATCCGGCTGCTTCTGAAAACCCATCCCGACCATGAACGCCCGCACCCTCGACCCTTCGCACCACCTAATCGAAAAAGAGCCGTATTACGAAGCCGTCGGCGACGAAATCCAGCTGTTCGAGGCCGCCTACCGGCAACAGATTCCGGTTCTGCTGAAAGGTCCCACCGGCTGCGGCAAGACGCGCTTCATGGAACACATGGCGTGGCGGCTGAAGCGGCCACTGATCACGGTATCGTGCCACGACGACCTCACTGCCTCCGACCTGGTCGGCCGCTATCTGGTGAAGGGCGGCGAGACCGTGTGGGTCGACGGCCCGCTCACCCGCGCGGTGCGCTGCGGCGGCATCTGCTACCTGGATGAAATCGTCGAGGCACGCAAGGACACCATGGTGGTGATCCACCCGCTGGCCGACGACCGCCGCACGCTGCCGATGGAAAAGCTCGGCCAGATGGTCGAGGCGCCACCCGAGTTCTGCCTGGCGATTTCCTACAATCCCGGCTACCAGAGCGTGTTGAAGGACCTCAAGCAGTCGACCCGCCAGCGCTTCGTCGCGCTGGAGTTCGACTACCCGTCGGCCGCGCTCGAGCGCCGCATCGTCGCCACCGAGTCCGGCGTCAGCGACGCCGTCGCCGACAACCTGGTGCGTTTCGCGCAGATGACGCGCAACCTCAAGGGCAGCGGGCTGGAGGAAGGCGCCTCCACGCGCCTGCTGGTGCACGCCGGCAAGCTGATCGCAGACGGGATCAGTCCGGTCACTGCCTGCAAATCGGCGGTCGCGCAGGCCGTCACCGACGACGCCGACATGCTCAAGGCGATCCAGGAGCTGTCCTCCTCCATCTTCTGATGGCCCAGCTGCAACTTACGGCCGCCGAGATGGAAGCCAGCCTCCACGTCTGGCTGGAAACCGAATTCACCTATTTCAAGGTCGAGCAGCTCGCCGCCGAACTCACCGTGCTGACGCGCGACGAGCAGGATTTCATCCTCGGCTGGATTCGCCGTATCGCCTCCACCCACATCACGCTCGCCTGGCAGTTCGGCCGCCGTGCGCCGGCGCTGCTTCCGCGCATGGAGCGGCGCCTGCTGGAGGCGTGGGCGGTGCACACCTGCGACGTATTCGACCGCAGCGGGCTGCAGACCGCGCTCAGGGTGATGGAGCAAGTCGATACGTTCGACGACGCGCAGCACCGGAACGATGCGGCCGGCGCGCTGTTCGAGGACATCGCGCCGGTGCTGGGCAATTTCGTCTGCGGCCTCTCGGGCCGGCGGCTGCGCATCGAGGAAGGCGACGCCGCCTGGACCGACGGCGAGCGCATCGTGCTGCCGCCGCTGATCGCCGCCCTGCCGAACCTGGACGACAATTTCCAGCTCGCCAAGGTCACCGTCGCGCTGTTGTGGGCGCAAACCCGCTTCGGCAGCCTGCGCGTCGACCATGCCGGCATCGCTGCCCGATATGCCGATCCCGAACGCGCCTTGACCCGCCTGCACGCGCTGGAAACGCTGCGGCTGTCTGCGCGCATCGCGCGCGAGCTGCCCGGCCTGCACCGCCAGATGCAGCGTCTGCGCGGCCTGCTCGATCCCGAACTTCCGGCGGGCTGGCAGCGTTTCGAAGCGACGCTCGCCAGCGACCAGGCCACGCTGGATGACAGCCTGGCGCTGCTCGACGCTGCCTATGATGAAGCCGAGTATCCACAGTGGAGCGACCAGGGTTGCCTGCGCCCGGAGGCGATCGCCGCCGCCCGCGCCGCGCGGCTGGACAAGGAAAAGGCGCGGCTGCGCATCCGGCTCGCCGAACTGCTGGAGGAGCACGCGGCCGCGCAGGCCGAGTCGCAGGCAATGCCCGAAACACCGCCCGCGCTGGAGGTCGAGACACGCGACGAGAACGGCCGGCTCGACTTCGAAATCACCCTCGACGGCGCCCCGCTCGCGCCACCCGACACCGTCAAGCAGCTGCTCACCTCGGTGTATCTCGACTTCGGCGAAATTCCCCCCGAGTACCTGACCCCGGCGGGCGACGGCGAATACGATCCGAATCAGGTCTTCGACCAGCCGGAAGATCCCGATGCCGTTTGGCACGGCACCTATCACGAGAAAGGCGCGGAGCTCTATCCCGAGTGGGACCACGGCCGCCAGCATTACCGCAAGAACTGGTGCGTGATGCGGGAAAAACCGGTCACCCCGGTCCACGACAGTTTCTATCGCGACACACTCGACAAATATGCCGGTGTGGTCAAGCAGCTGCGCCGGAAATTCGAAGCCTTGCGCGACGAAAACCGCCTCGACAAACGCCAGACCCAGGGCGACGAAATCGACTTCGACGCGCTGATCGAGGCGCTCGCCGATGCGAAGGACGGCCGCGAGATGAGCGACCGCCTGTTCGTGCGCCTGCATCGCGCCGAGCGCAACATCGCGGTGGCTTTTTTAGTGGATATGAGCGGCTCGACCAAGGGCTGGATCAACGAGGCCGAGCGCGAAGCGCTGATCCTCCTGTGCGAGGCGCTCGAACTGCTGGGCGACCGCTACGCGATCTACGGCTTTTCCGGCACCACGCGCAAGCGCTGCGAACTATTCCGCATCAAGACCTTCGATGAACGCTACGGCGACGAGGTGAAGGCGCGCATCTCCGGCATCCGCCCGCAGGAATACACCCGTATGGGCTTTGCGCTGCGCCACATGACCAAGCTCCTGAATCAGGTCGAAGCCAAAACCCGCGTGCTGGTGACGCTATCGGACGGACGTCCGGACGACTACTTCGACGTCTATCGCGGCCAGTACGGCATCGAGGACACGCGCATGGCGCTGCTGGAAGCGGCACGCACCGGCATCCACCCGTTCTGCGTCACCCTCGACCGCGACGCGCGCGACTACCTGCCGCACATGTACGGCGCCGCGCGTTACATCATTCTGGATGACGTGCGACAATTGCCGGTGAAAGTCACCGATATTTACCGACGCATCACGACATGATCCCGGCTCCGCCCCCCTCTCCCCATCCCTCTCCCGCATGCGGGAGAGGGCGTAAATGCCATGCCAATGACGATTAACGAACTCAAGGCAGGACTTTTCTACAGCAACGGCGCCTACGGCCGCACCTGGGGCGTGCGCCAGCTGGCGGAAATCGCAACCGACGCCGAAACCGGCGAGAAGGTGGTTCACTTCAAGGGGATTGCCGGCACCTGCCGCCGCAAGAAGGGGCATTGCAGCCCGACGGAATTCGCGCGCTGGGCCAAGTACCAAGTGGCGCTGCAGGAAAACGACTGGAAGCGGGTCGGCGGCGACGCGCCACCGGCCGAATCGCAGGCGGCCTAATCGGCGGCGGGTGACTCCGTGGCAGGCAAACCCGCCGCAGGCTCATCCTCGGCTGGCCTGACCTGCGTGCCCAGATAGTCCATGACCGCATAGGTCAGCGCGCTGCAGCCGGTGCCGTCGAGTGCCGAAATCGCAAACACCGGCCCCGTCCATTCGTAGTCCGCCACGAATTTCGCCACCACGGCTTCGCGTTCGGCCTCGTCCACCATGTCGATCTTGTTCAGCACCAGCCAGCGTGGTTTGTCGTAAAGCTGCTGGTCGTACTTGCGCAACTCCTCGACGATGGCACGCGCCTCGTGCACCGGGTCGCCCGCTTCCCAGCGCGGCGAAATGTCGACCAGATGCAGCAGCAGATGGGTGCGCTGCAGATGCCGCAGGAACTGGTGTCCGAGCCCCGCGCCTTCGGCGGCGCCCTCGATCAGCCCCGGAATGTCGGCGATGACGAAGCTGCGTTCGCTGTCCACCCGCACCACGCCCAGATTGGGCGCCAGCGTGGTGAACGGATAATCGGCCACCTTGGGACGCGCCGCCGACACCGCGCGGATAAAGGTCGACTTGCCTGCGTTGGGCATACCCAGGAGGCCGACGTCAGCCAGCACCTTCAGTTCCAGCGCCAGTTCCCATTCCTCGCCCGGCTCGCCCAGCGTGTGCTGGCGCGGTGCGCGGTTGGTGCTGGATTTGAAATGCAGGTTGCCCAAGCCGCCCTTGCCGCCCTTGGCCAGGCACACCGTCTGCCCGTCCGCCGTCAGGTCGGCCACCACTTCGCCGCTATTGCTGTCGGTGAACACGGTGCCCACCGGCACGCGGACGATGAGGTCTTCGCCGCCCTTGCCGTAGCACTGCGCACCGCGTCCGTTTTCGCCTTTTTCCGCCTTGAAGATGCGGGTGTAGCGAAACTCGACCAGGGTATTGATGTTGCGGTCGGCCACCGCGATCACGCTGCCGCCGCGGCCGCCGTCGCCTCCATCCGGCCCGCCCTTGGGAATGTTCTTCTCGCGCCGGAACGAAGCGCTGCCGTCCCCGCCATTGCCGGCGATGACCTGGATTTTCGCTTCGTCTATGAATTTCATATTGGGGTGGACCTATAAATTCCGCACAAACAAAAAAGCCCCATCCGGCGGACAGGGCTTTTTGGCGAACGAATCGGGCTCAGCTCAATCAGGCTGCGACCGGCTCGATGCGAACCATGCGACGGCGGGCAGCGCCCTTGATCTCGAACTTGACCGTGCCGTCCGCCTTGGCGAACAGGGTGTGGTCCTTGCCGATGCCGACGTTGTCGCCGGGGTGGAACTGGGTGCCGCGCTGACGCACGATGATGTTGCCTGCCAGAACCAACTCGCCGCCGTAGCGCTTCACGCCCAGACGTTTCGACTCCGAATCGCGACCGTTACGCGAACTGCCGCCTGCTTTCTTGTGTGCCATGGTATGTGCTCCTTATGCGGTGATGCCGCCGATTTGCACTTCGGTGAAGTACTGGCGATGGCCTTGGCTCTTGCGATAGTGCTTGCGGCGGCGCATCTTGAAAATCTTGATCTTGTCGCCGCGTGCCTGGTTCAGCACCGTGGCCGTCACCGTGGCGCCGCGCAGCATGGGCGCGCCCATCTTGATGTCGGCGCCGTCGCCCACCATCAGCACCTGATCAAAGGTGATCTCGCTGCCGATCTCGGCTTCGAGCTTTTCAATTTTAAGTTTGTCGCCGGCGCTCACGCGATATTGCTTGCCGCCGGTTTTGATGACTGCGTACATGGGGGGTCTCCAACCAATACGAACCCAGGAAAGCGCGAGATTCTAGCGGGGTTGCCAACACAAGTCAAACCATTTGACAGCCTATTTGAAGCGGCGCATGGCGGTGAAAAAGCCCGGCAGGGCTGCTACCATTGCGGGCTTATCCAATAACAAGCCCGAACCGTGTCCCTGGAGAGCCTGCAATCCTACTTGGCCGACGACATGCGCGCCGTCGATCATGTCATCCGCCAAAGCCTGTATTCCGACGTGGTGCTCATCCGCCAGGTGTCCGAATACATCATCAACAGCGGCGGCAAGCGGCTGCGTCCGGCGCTGGTGCTGCTGTCGGCCGGGTGCTTCAATTATCAGGGACACGCCCATCACGAACTCGCCGCGGTGGTCGAGTTCATCCACACCGCCACCCTGCTGCACGACGACGTGGTCGACGAATCCGAGCTGCGGCGCGGCCGCGAAACCGCCAACGCCCTGTTCGGCAATGCCGCCAGCGTGCTGGTCGGCGACTTCCTCTACTCGCGCGCCTTCCAGATGATGGTGGCGGTCGACAATATGGAAGTCATGCGCATCCTGTCAGACGCCACCAACACCATCGCCGAAGGCGAAGTGCTGCAGCTGCTCAACTGCCACGACCCCGACATCGACGAAGAGAACTACCTGCGCGTCATCCGCTACAAAACCGCCAAGCTGTTCGAGGCCGCGGGCCGGCTCGGCGCGGTCATCGGCGGCGGCAGCGAGGAAGAAAAAGACGCGCTGGCGCGCTACGGCATGCACCTCGGCACCGCGTTCCAGTTGATCGACGACGTGCTCGACTATTCCGGCGACTTTCTCAAGACCGGCAAGAACATCGGCGACGACCTCGCCGAAGGCAAGCCCACCCTGCCGCTCTTGTACGCGATGAAGCACGGCACCGCCGAGCAGGCCGCCAGCATCCGCCAGGCGATCGAGCACGGCGGCCTCACCGAGTTCCAGAGCGTGCTCGCCGCAATCAAGGATACGCGTGCCCTGCACTACACCCGCGACGTCGCGCAGCGCGAAGTTCAGACCGCCAACGCAGCAATTTCTTGCTTACCTGATTCAAATTCCAAATCAGCTTTGCTACAATTAGCGGCTTTCGCGGTTGACCGAAGTTTTTGACCGCGCTGTTTCAGTCGTTTCCCGTTAGTTTTTCAAACTAGGGTTCAGCACATCACTGACCCGCCATCTGCCTCGGGGCGTAGCTCAGCCTGGTAGAGTACTGCGTTCGGGACGCAGGAGTCGGAGGTTCGAATCCTCTCGCCCCGACCATCTTTTTATTCGTCGCAATTCATCCCGACGCATACCCACCCGCGCTTAATTGTCCGGATCCGTCCAGCCAACGCTGAGTTGCGGCGCAACCTGCAGGAAGTCGTAGCTGACCAGGGCCGTCGCGTTGTCGAAGGTATAGCCCGCCCCCAGATCCAGTCCGAGTTTCCGGTCCGCCCACGGAAAAAGGGTGACGCCCGCGGCGCCGACCCATTTCTCTTCCCTGTCGGAGGACAGGACCTTGGCGGTGAAGCCGAGGTTCTTCAAGGATGCCTGGCCGCCCAGGCTGTAAGAAATACCCACCATGTAGCCGGCGTCGGCCTGCGCACCCATGGCAAACACGCTGAGCGCTGCTGCGAGAAGCGTCTTTTTCATGTGAACTTCTCCTATGAAAGGGTTGTGAACGTGGGCCACGGAAATGCGTGGCAACGCATAGTCGACGAATCGCACGAGCCATGGGTCGTTCCTGCGTTTGATAAGCTCGGACGAGCGAGGATCATTCTGGAAAAATCATGCTGACTCCTGAAGGTTTCTCGTATCAAAACTATTTTCAGGCAGTCGACCGCCAACGACGTCTATCGAGTGCCGATTGACGTGTAGGAAAGCGCTGAATCTCGGGTCGGAATCTGCAGCGCGGCCAGGCCCCAATGCCTATGAGCCCGGCGCATCCATGCTGATTGTCGCCGCCCCGACGAAGCGCCGGGGCCGTTGGCTCATGCCCAGTACTTCGCCTTGTCCGGCAGCACCCAACGCACGCCGCCGCGCGGGTCTTCCTTGTCGCCCCGGTAGCGGGGGATCAGATGAATGTGCAGGTGCGGCACGCTCTGCCCGCCGGCCTGACCGTGGTTGACGCCGATGTTGTAGCCGTCCGGCTGGTGGTACTTGTCGATGATGTCCTTGGCCAGCGCCAGCGCCTTCAACAGCGCAGCTTGCTCGACTTCGGTAGCGTCGAACAGGGTGGCGAAGTGGCGGCGCGGGATGATGACGCTGTGGCCGAGCGAAACGGGAAAACCATCGCGATAGACGACGGTCAGTTCATCCTCGGCCATGATGCGGTTGGGGTCGAGGTGGCAAAAGGGACAGGGTTTGTCGGTGGATGCGGTCATGCCTTGAATGTGCTCGTGTGGTTTTCGGAATGTCGACAAGGGCCCGGCAACCGGATGCGTGTCTCCATCCGGTCGCAGTGTGTTGCGGTGTGTCCTGAAGGTCAGGTGTCACGCTGCGTTCCCCCTGTGGTTTGCCGAGTTTAACGCATGCGACGGTCGGGCTTTCGGGCGGCGCCGGTTTCGGCCGGAGCGGGATTTCGGGTTACGGGTGCCTGCCTGCATCCCTCTCGACGGGGTATCGGGACAATCCGCCAGAAGGAGAAAAGGCCTGCCAAGCCGCGGCATGCGGTGCCGCACGGCCTTCGCACCCTTGGGGGCCGGCGTTTGAGCGTCGACCGATAAGCCATTGATTCAACGAGCCTTATGGATTGCTTCGCCCGGTCTGCCATGACGCGGGACGGACCCTTGCACATCCGCGTGGACAGGATTCCGGTAAGGTGTCACGGCCCGGCATCGACAAAATCGGGTGCATGCCCTGAAAACACTGCAATCAGGGCATTGCCAGCAGGTGGTTTCTTCAACAATAATCCGAACCGGGCTTTCCCACATTCACCAAGGAGCTTTAAAACATGAACAGAAAAGAACTCGTCGACGCACTGGCCGCCAAAACCGAATCCACCAAGGCGGATGCCGAACGTGCTGTCGGCGCACTGATCGACATCATCTCGGGCACGCTGAAAAAAGGCGACTCGCTGACCCTGGTCGGCTTCGGCACGTTTGAAGTGCGCAAGCGCGCCGCTCGCACCGGCCGCAACCCCAAGACTGGCGAAGAGCTGAAGATCAAGGCCGCCAAGGTCCCCGCTTTCAAGGCCGGCGCAACGCTGAAGGCCCTGGTGAACGGCGCCAAGAAGTAAGCTGCAACACGTTTCCCGTAGCAACGGGAAAACGGCTGGGCACTGCCTGCACAGGCAGTGCCCAGCCCCCTCCCGCAACACCCCAACACTCACACACATTGCCACGACTCAGGGTACACGCCCTTTGCGCCCACGACGGCTGCAGCGTCGTCTGAATTGACACAAAAAGCGTGCGGATTTTCGGGCACCCGATGCGGCTAGAATGCTGTTTTCCGCGCAGGAGCTCCGCATGTCCGACCCCGTCGTGTATGACCGCAATCCCGCCGAGCTTGAACTCGAACCTGGTGAGTACTGGTGGTGTTCGTGCGGCCGCTCGATGACGCAGCCCTTCTGCGATGGTTCGCACGAAGGTACCGAACTCGAACCGATGCCGTTCGTCATCAAGGAAAAAACCACGGTGTGGCTGTGCAACTGCAAGCACTCCCAGGACAAGCCGTTCTGCGACGGATCGCACGACGGTCTGCCCGACGACATTTTCTGAATCGTCCAGCCCTGCCATGGTCGATCAGCCTGAAAACGTGCTTGCCTTCTGGTTCGGCCCGCCGGGCAGTGCGGCCGAGATCGCCGGACGGCAACGCACGCTGTGGTTCGGCAAGTCGCCGGAAAATGACCAGGCCGTCATCGACCGCTTTGCCGCCACACTGACGGCTGCCACCGCAGGCCAGTTGAATCACTGGGCACCCACCCCACGCGGACGGCTGGCGCTGGTGATCGTGCTCGACCAGTTTCCGCACCACATCCACCGCGACCGGCCGCGGGCTTTCGACACCGACCCGCAGGCGCTGGCACTGAGCCTCGCCGCGCTGGCGACGGGCGAAGACCGGCAACTCGCGCCGATCGAGCGGGTGTTTCTGTATCTGCCGCTGGAACATGCCGAGTCGCTCGACCTGCAGGATCGCTCCGTGTTGCTGTACGAGCAACTGGCGCAGGAAGCGGGCGACGACGAGCGCGCGTTGTTCGACAACTTCCTCGATTACGCGCGCAAGCACCGCGACGTGGTCGCGCGCTTCAACCGTTTTCCGCATCGCAACGCGATCCTGGGACGCATCTCCACACCGGACGAGCTCGAATTCCTGAAACAGCCCGGCTCGCGTTTTTAGCCGGCCGCCAATAGAGCGCCGTGCCTCGCTCGCGTTAAAATGGCGGCTTTTGCGCCTTCCGGCCTGTCCATGTCCCGCCAGATCCTCATCACCTCCGCCCTGCCCTACGCCAACGGCAGCATCCACCTCGGCCACCTGGTCGAATACATCCAGACCGACATCTGGGTGCGTTTCCAGAAGATGCGCGGCCACGATTGCCGCTACATGTGCGCCGACGACACCCACGGCACCGCGATCATGCTGCGTGCGGAAAAGGAAGGCATCACGCCGGAAACGCTGATCGGCCGGGTGTGGGACGAGCACACGCGCGACTTCGCGGGTTTTCACATCGGCTTCGACCATTACTATTCGACGCATTCCGACGAAAACCGCGAACTGGCCTCGACCATCTACCTGCGCCTGAAGGAAGCCGGGCTGATCGAAACCAAAACCATCGCGCAGATGTACGACCCGATCAAAAACCTGTTCCTGCCGGACCGTTTCATCAAGGGCGAATGTCCCAAGTGCGGCGCGCCGGATCAGTACGGCGACAACTGCGAAGTGTGTGGTGCGACCTACAGTCCGACCGAGCTGAAGAACCCGGTGTCGGCGGTGTCGGGCGCAACGCCCGTGCACAAGGATTCCGAGCACTACTTCTTCAAGCTCGGCGCATGCGAAGCCTTCCTGCGCGAGTGGACGACCTCCGGTTCGCTGCAAAGCGAAGCCGCCAACAAGATGCAGGAATGGTTCGCCTCGGGTCTGAACAACTGGGACATCAGCCGCGACGCGCCCTACTTCGGCTTCGAGATCCCCGGCGCGCCGGGCAAGTATTTCTATGTGTGGCTGGACGCGCCGGTGGGCTACATGGCGAGCTTCGCCAAATACGCCAAGGACACCGGCCTCGACTTCGACGCCTGGTGGGGCGCCGATTCCAAGACCGAGCTGGTGCACTTCATCGGCAAGGACATCCTGTATTTCCACGCCCTGTTCTGGCCGGCGATGCTGAAATATTCCGGCCATCGCCTGCCGACCGCGGTGTACGCGCACGGCTTTCTGACGGTGAACGGACAGAAGATGTCAAAGTCGCGCGGCACCTTCATCACCGCCGAAAGCTATCTGGCGCAGAAGCTCAACCCCGAGTGGCTGCGCTATTACTACGCGGCCAAGCTCAACGGCTCGATGGAGGACATCGATCTGAACCTCGACGACTTCGTCGCGCGGGTGAATTCGGACCTGGTCGGCAAGTTCATCAACATCGCCAGCCGCACCGCCGGCTTCATCCACAAGAACTTCGAGGGCAAGCTCGCCGACGGCGTCGCCAACCTCGAACTGATCGGTGATTTCCAGGCCGCCGCCGGCACCATCGCCGCGCACTACGAGGCGCGCGACTACGCCAAGGCCCTGCGCGAGATCATGGCGCTGGCCGACCGCGCCAACCAGTACGTGGCCGATGAAAAACCCTGGGAACTGGCGAAGAAGCCCGAAGCGGTCTATCGATTACATGAGGTCTGCACGGTCGCGCTGAACTGCTTCCGCCTGCTGACGCTCTACCTGAAGCCGGTGCTGCCGAAACTGGCCGGCGAGGTCGAGACCTTCCTCGACATCCCGCCGCTGGCCTGGGACGACGCGCAAAGCCTCTTCATCCGCCACCGCATCAACGAGTACCGCCACCTGATGACCCGCATCGACCCCAAATCCATCGAAGCCATGGTAGACGCCAACAAACAGAACCTCGAACCGACGCCCGCGCCTGCCCCGGCGCGCCACGCCGAAGCGCAGGCGCACGGCGATGCCAAGGCCGCTTCACCCTCTGATAGAGCAACTAGCCAGTCGACTAAGCCCGCAGGCGGGCAAGTCGCTGGTTATCCCCAACCCTCTCCCCTCAAGGGAGAGGGGGCGAACGCTGCCGCTGACGCAGCGATGATCTCGATCGACGACTTCGCCAAGATCGACCTGCGCATCGCGCGCATCGCCAATGCCGAACACGTCGAAGGCGCCGACAAGCTGCTGCGGCTGACGCTCGACCTCGGCGAACTCGGCACGCGCCAGGTGTTCGCCGGCATCAAGTCGGCCTATGCGCCGGACGCGCTGGTGGGACGCCTCACCGTGATGGTCGCCAACCTCGCGCCGCGCAAGATGAAGTTTGGCATGAGCGAAGGCATGGTGCTGGCCGCCTCGGGCGATGCGCCCGGCCTGTTCATCCTGTCGCCCGACAGCGGCGCGCAGCCGGGCATGAAGGTGAAATAAACCATCCATGAAGACGCTGCGCCTGCGCATTCATGGTCGCGTGCAGGGCGTGTGGTTTCGCGAATCCATGCGCCGCGAGGCCGAACGGCTGGGTGCAAGCGGCTGGGTGCGCAATGCGCCCGGTGGCTCGGTGGAAGCGATGGTTCAGGGTTCGGAAACAGCCGTCGACGCGCTCGTCGAGTGGGCGCGGCGCGGCCCGCCGCAGGCACGGGTGGACCACGTCGAGATCGAGCCCATCGAGACGAACGACCTGTTCAGCGGATTCGAGAAGCGGATCGGTTAGGGACCTGGGCGGGTCAGCCAGAACACGCGGACAAAAAAATGCCCAGCTCTGTGAAGAGCCGGGCAGAGTATCCACCAAAGGAGGAGGATTGGAGGAGACAACACGAGAAGTGCCATTGCGGCGACTTCAGTGTTATTAGAATTCTCTAATATTACGAAATACATGTCAACACTTATTTTGCCCGCCAGACCTGAACCGGCCATCGGGTGCCAGGGCAACGCTCAGTAAATGACGTTGACCGCTTCAGGCTTGAGCCAGTCGCCCAAGGACTCGATCAGACGGTCGTCCAGCCGCACCCGCCAGTCCTCGCCCAGCCGCACACGGCAGCGGGCATTCTGGTTGTGGTAATCCACCCAGACCGGGCAGCCGCCCTCTTCCACCTTGTAGGGCGCGAGCAGTTCGCCGAGCTTGCGGCCGCTGTTGGGTTGGGCATGGCATTGGCCGTTGCACGCCAGCCGCAGCCCCTGGGCGAAGCGGGTGCGCGCCCCGGCCAGGTCGTAGATCCGTTCCGCGGTCACCCTCACGCCGCCTGAATAGTCGTCGCGGTTGACCTTGCCCTCGATGACCAGCAGGGCATCGTCCTTCAGCAGGTGCCGGCTCTGCTCGTAGAGTTCGTTGAAAATCACCACCTCGACCTGCGCGGTCGCGTCGTCCAGCAGCAGGATCAGCATCTTGCCGCGCCGCGTCATCTGGGTGCGCAGCGAGACCGCGATCCCCGCCAGCATGACGGGATCGCGCGACGGCTCCAGGCTGTCCAGCTGCCTCTTGGCAAAGCCGGACACCTCGGCCAGATACGAGGTGAAGGGATGGCCGCTGAAGAAATAGCCGAGCGCGGATTTTTCCTGCAGCAGTTTTTCCTGTTCGGGCCACAGGGGCACGTCGATCAGGTCTTCGCCGCCGCCGTCGAGGATTTCGCCGAACAGCCCCACCTGGCCGCCGCTGCGTGCCGCGCGGTCGGCGGTTTCCAGTGCTGCGCCGACCGAGGCCATCAGGCTGGCGCGATGCGGATTCAAGGTATCGAACGCGCCGGCCTTCACCAATGCTTCCAGCACGCGGCGGTTGAGATAGCGCTTGTCGACGCGACGAGTCAGGTCGAACAGGCCTTTGTACGGGCCGTTCGCTTCACGTTCGGCGACGATCACGCCGATCGCCGCTTCGCCGCTGCCCTTGATCGCGCCCAGGCCGTAACGGATTTCGGTCTTGCTGACCGGCTCAAAGCGGTAGCCCGACTGGTTGATGTCGGGCGGCAGCATGGTCAGCCCGTTGGTGCGGCAGTCCTCGTAGAACACGCGCACCTTGTCGGTGTCGGACATTTCCGACGACATCGTCGCCGCCATGAATTCGGCCGGATAGTAGGCCTTGAGCCAGGCGGTGTGATACGCGACCAGCGCGTAGGCCGCCGAGTGCGACTTGTTGAAGCCGTATTCGGCGAATTTCTCCATCAGGTCGAACAGGCGTTCGGCGACCTTGGTGTCGGCCCCGCGCTTGGCCGCGCCTTCGAGGAAAATCGTGCGCTGCACGGCCATTTCCTCGGGCTTCTTCTTGCCCATGGCGCGCCGCAGCATGTCGGCGGCGCCGAGGCTGTAGCCCGCCAGGATCTGCGCCACCAGCATCACCTGCTCCTGGTAGACGATGATGCCGTAGGTCGACTTCAGCACCGGCTCGAGGTCGGGATGGAAATACTCCGGCTTCTGCTTGCCCTGCTTGCGCGCGATGAAGTCGTCCACCATGCCGGACCCGAGCGGGCCCGGCCGGTTGAGCGCCATCAGCGCGATGATGTCCTCGAAGCAGTCGCCCTTCAGCTTCTTTTCCAGGTCCTTGGCCGAGCGCGATTCGGACTGGAACACCGCGGTGGTGTTGCCTTCGGCAAACAGCCGGTACACCGCGGGATCGTCGAGCGGCAGATCCTCCAGCTGGAAATTCCTGCGGTCTTCATGCCGCTGCACGAAGCGCACCGCCTCGGCCAGGATGGTCAGCGTGCGCAGACCGAGGAAGTCGAACTTGACCAGGCCGATCGCCTCGACGTCGTCCTTGTCGAACTGCGACACCATGGCGTCCGAGTTCTCGGCGCGATACAGCGGGCAGAAATCGGTGAGCCTGCCCGGTGCGATCAGCACCCCGCCCGCGTGCATGCCGACGTTGCGGGTGATGCCCTCGAGCTTTTCCGCCAGCGGCAGCAGTTCGGCGAGCTCCTCCTCGTTCTTCGCCCGCTCGTCGATCTGCGGTTCCTTCTCACGCGCTTCGGCAAGCGAAATGCCCAGCTCGTTGGGCACCAGCTTGACGAACTTGTCGACGAACAGATACGGCAGATCGAGCACGCGGCCGACGTCGCGCAGCACCGCCTTGGCCGCCATGGTGCCGAAGGTGGCGATCTGCGATACCGCCCCGTGACCGTACTTGTCCTTCACGTACTGGATCACGCGGTCGCGCCCGTCCTGGCAGAAGTCGATGTCGAAGTCGGGCATCGACACCCGCTCGGGGTTGAGGAAGCGCTCGAACAGCAGGTCGTAGGCGAGCGGATCGAGGTCGGTGATGCGCAGGCTGTAGGCGACCAGCGAACCCGCGCCGGAGCCGCGCCCCGGCCCCACCGGCACGTTGTTGTTCTTGGCCCAGTTGATGAAGTCGGCCACGATCAGGAAGTAGCCGGGGAAGCCCATCTGGATGATGGTCCCCAGCTCGAACTCGAGCCGCGCCGTGTACTCCGGCAGTCTGGAAGCACGCACCGCCTCGTCGGGATAGAGATGGGCCATGCGTTCGTGCAGGCCCTCGAAGGAACGCTGCCGCATGTAGTCGTCGAGACTCATGCCGTCCGGCGTCGGGAAGTCGGGCAACCGGCTCTTGCCGAGTTCCAGCGTGAGATTGCAGCGCTTGGCGATTTCCACGCTGTTGGCGAGCGCTTCCGGCAGGTCGGCGAACAGTTCGGCCATCTCGTCCGGCGTCTTGAAATACTGCTCGGCGGTGAACGGCCGCGGTCGGCGCGGATCACCCAGCATCATGCCTTCGGCGATACAGACGCGCGCCTCGTGCGCCTTGAAGTCGTCCGGCGCGACGAACTGGATCGGATGGGTGGCGACCGCCGCCAGCTTCAGCGCCGCGCCGATGTCGAGCAGGCCGTCGATCAGGCGCTCGGCATGCGGCTGGCCGAAGCGCTGCAGCTCCAGGTAGTAGCGGCCCGGAAACAGCGCGGCCCAGGCCTCGGCTGCGGCGCGCGCGGCATCGGGCTTGTCGTCGAGGAGCGCCTGCGCGACGTTGCCGGCGTCGCCGCCCGACAGCGCCAGGAGGCCGTCGGTGCCGTCGGCCAGCCAGGCAGGATCGATCTCGGCGCGGCCGCGGTGGATGTTGTCCTGGTAGGCGCGGGTGAGCAGCTCGCACAGGCGGCGATAGCCTTCGCGATGCTGCACCAGCAGCAACAGGCGCGACGGCCGGTTGCGATCGGCTGCGTTGGTCACCCAGACGTCGCAGCCGAAGATGGGCTTGATGCCGGCGCCGCGCGCCGCACGGTAGAACTTCACCCAGCCGAAGGTATTGGACAGGTCGGACAACCCGAGCGCCGGCATCGCGATGCCCTTTGCGCGCTTGACCGCCTCGTCCACCCGCACCAGGCCATCGGCGACGGAATATTCGGTGTGCAGGCGAAGATGGATGAAGCGCGGGTCGGTCATGGGAATGCGGCGGAAAAGCAGGCGGCTATTTTACCGCTGCGAATGGGCGAGCCCAAAAACAAAAGGCAGCCGAAGCTGCCTTTTGTTGGCCAAGCACCCGAACTTTCACCCGCAAGGGGCAGGCCGCGGTTGTAAAGCCGATGAATCGGCAACAACCGCGCTCAGTTGGCGCGGCGCTTGAATTCGTTGGTACGGGTGTCGATCTCGATCATGTCGCCGATCTCGACGAACGCCGCCACCGGCAGTTCAAACCCGGTGGGCTTGATGCGCGCCGGCTTCATGACCTTGCCCGAGGTATCGCCGCGCACGGCGGGCTCGGTGTATTCGACTTCGCGGATGACCGTGGTCGGCATCTCGACCGAAATCGCCTTGCCGTCGTAGAACACGACTTCGACCGGCATGCCGTCGTCGAGGTAGTTCAGCGCGTCGCCAAGGTTCTCGCCCTCGACTTCATACTGGTTGTATTCGCCGTCCATGAACACGTACAGCGGATCGGCAAAGTAGGAATAGGTGCATTCCTTGCGGTCGAGGTTGACGGTCTCGAACTTGTCGTCGGCACGGTAGACGCTTTCCATGCCGGAACCGGTCAGCAGGTTCTTCAGTTTCATTTTGACGACGGAGGAATTGCGGCCCGATTTCGAGAATTCGGCCTTCTGCACCACCATCGGGTCTTTGCCGATCATCACGACGTTGCCGGCGCGGAGTTCCTGTGCGATTTTCATGGGTGTGTCCTGCTGCGAGAGCGCTAAGGGTTTGAGAAAACCCGGGATTTTAACTTATTTTCAGCAAAATCAACCAGCTTGTCGGCAAGCCGGCCGGCCAGGCCGAGGCGACCGCACCAGGCCTCGGCATGACGCTCGATGGCGGCCTGCTGTGACCGCCAGGCGGCCCAGCAGACCGCCATGTTCTCCGCATCCGTCATGCCGTTCCAGTGCCGCCACATGCCGCTCACTGCGTGCGCGGCTTCGCCTTCCAGCCCTTCCGTGTAGTGCTGCAGCAGCGCGTCCGTCTTGTCCCAGTGCGCCGCGTCGGCCTGCGGGTAGGCCTGCCACACCAGCGGGCGCGCCGCCCACTGCGCGCGCACGCAGGAATCCTCGCCGCGAACGAAATTCAGATTGCATGCCCACAGCAGCTGGTCGTACGTGTCCTGGTCCATGAACAGCAGGATATGCAGCCGCAAAGCCCCGCGCTGATGCATCTCGCCCGCCTGCAAGCCGGCAACCGACAGCCACGCCGCCAGTTGCGGAATGATCCGGCCCTCGGGCACGAGACAGGTAACGGGCCGGGGCTCAGCCGCCCAGGCGTCGAGCAGAGCGGGCAGAGCCGGATTTTCGTAGGCGAACAGCGACACCCGCAGTTCATCGGCCTGCGGCGCCTCCAGTCCCCGCGCGCGCCAGAACGCCGGCATCCCGGAACGCACGAACGCAGCGCGGCGCTCGGCCAGATCCGCCTCGACCAGCAGGCCGCCGGTGTCCGGCGTGTAGCCGGGAAAGAAGAAATACCGGGTCAGCGGCAGCCGCGGGTGCGGCGACGGCAGGCCGTGGTGTTCGGCCACCCAGGGCTCGGCGGAGAGGTATTCGAGATTGATCCAGACCGGCGGCGGCGACTGCTCGGCCATCGCGGCCAGGTAGGTTTCAGGCAGGGTGCAGCCGAAGGCATCGATCACCACCTGCGCCGGCTCGGCTGCTGCAAACGGCGTGCGCCATGCGCGGACCGTCACCCCCTCGCTGCGCTGCTCGTCCGCGCCCGCATCGATCGCCGGCCAGATCCGCTGGAAGGCATGCAGGTCGTCCACCCACAGCCGCACGTCCAGGCCGTGCTCGCCGGCCAGTCCGCGCGCCAGCCGCCAGGCGATGCCGATGTCGCCGTAGTTGTCGACGACGGTGCAGAAGATGTCCCAACGGGTGCGCATGGCGCGCATCCTACCGCATCGTGTCGGCGGTTTATCGGGCACACCCCAGTTGGAAGGAAACCACAGCCTGACGAAGGCCTTTGTTTTTATACGCTTTCCCCTTGTAAAAACGCATGTGCGGTAGTAAAACTGCAAGCAGTTTGGTTTCAAGAACCGTACAGGTTTGGCATTACCGCAGGGGCATCGCCGGGTAGCGCGCTTGAATTCAGACCGACGGCCGGACAACACGCCGTCCTGTCATCCGCCAACGCAGTCATGCTTACCGCGGTTATGTTTAGTGTCACGCCAAGGAGGGAGTTTGAATGGCAACAGGTACTGTCAAGTGGTTCAGCGACGCCAAGGGCTTTGGCTTCATCACCCCCGATGACGGTGGCGAGGATGTGTTCGCACATTTCTCCGCCATCCAGTCCAACGGCTTCAAGACCCTGAAAGAAGGTCAGAAAGTCAGCTTCGAAGTCAGCCAGGGGCCGAAGGGCAAGCAGGCTTCAAACATCCAGCCGCAAGGTTGATTGTTGTACTGCCCACAAAAAACCCCGCTTCGGCGGGGTTTTTTGTGGGCGGGCAAAACCGCTCACATCTTCGCGACCATCGCCTCGGCAAACTGCGAGCACTTCACCTCGGTGGCGCCTTCCATCAGCCGGGCGAAATCGTAGGTCACGCTTTTCGCCGCGATCGCCTTTTCCATGCTGGCGACGATGAGGTCGGCAGCCTCGAGCCAGCCCAGGTGGCGCAACATCATCTCGGCCGACAAAATCAGCGAGCCCGGATTGACGTAGTCCTTGCCGGCGTACTTGGGCGCGGTGCCGTGGGTGGCCTCGAACATCGCCACGGTGTCCGAGAGGTTGGCCCCCGGCGCGATGCCGATGCCGCCGACCTCCGCCGCCAGCGCGTCGGAAATGTAGTCGCCGTTGAGATTCAGCGTGGCGATCACGTCGTATTCGTCCGGGCGCAGCAGGATCTGCTGCAGGAAGGCGTCGGCGATCACGTCCTTGATTACGATGCCGCCACGCCCATTTTCTCCGGGCAATTCCATCCACGGACCTTCGCCGATGAGCTTGGCGCCGAATTCGCGCGCGGCGAGCTCGTAGCCCCATTTCTTGAAGCCGCCCTCGGTGAACTTCATGATGTTGCCCTTGTGCACCAGGGTCACCGACTTGCGGCCGTTGTCGATCGCATACTGGATCGCCTTGCGGATCAGCCGCTCGGAGCCTTCGATCGACACCGGCTTGATGCCGATGGCTGAGCTCTCGGGGAAGCGGATCTTCGTCACGCCCATTTCCTGCTGCAGGAAGGCGATGACTTTCTGCACCGCCTCGGAATTCGCTTCCCACTCGACGCCGGCGTAAATATCTTCGGTGTTCTCGCGGAAGATCACCATGTCGACCTTTTCCGGCGCCTTCACCGGGCTGGGCACACCGGTGAAATAGCGCACCGGGCGCAGGCACACGTACAGGTCGAGCATTTGGCGCAGCGCCACATTGAGCGAGCGGATGCCGCCCGAGGTCGGCGTGGTGAGCGGGCCCTTGATCGAGATCACGTAGTCCTTCACCGCCTGCACGGTTTCCTCCGGCAGCCACTGGTCGCCGCCGTAGACCTTGACCGCCTTCTCGCCGGCAAACACTTCCATCCAGGCGATCTGCTTGTTACCGCCGTAGGCCTTGGCCACCGCAGCATCGACCACGCGGCGCATCGCCGGGGTGATGTCGACACCGGTGCCGTCGCCCTCGATGAAAGGGATGATGGGCGTGTCCGGCACGTTCAGGGAGTTGTCGGCGTTGACGGTGATTTTCTGGCCTGCGGCGGGAATCTGGATGTGCTGATAAGTCATTGGGAAGGCTCGTGTAACGTTAAAATGGGCGTCTTTTACGAAGTTCGTCTCTAGCGTGGCGCGATTGATCCTGTTCAACAAACCCTACGGCGTGCTGAGCCAGTTCACCCCCGAGGGGCGCTGGCAGGGGCTGCGCGACCACCTCAGCGTGCCCGGCGTGTATGCGGCCGGGCGGCTGGACGCCGACAGCGAAGGCCTGCTGATTTTAACCGATGACGGCACGCTCCAAAGCCGCATCGCCGATCCCAAACACAAACTGCCCAAAACCTACTGGGCGCAGGTCGAGGGCGCGCCGACCGACGCCGACCTCGACCCCTTGCGGCGCGGCGTCGATCTCGGCGACTTCGTCACCCGCCCCGCCAAGGCCCGCCTCATCGACGAACCCACCGGGCTGTGGCCGCGCACCACGCCGATCCGCTTTCGGCAAGCCATCCCGACGAGCTGGATCGAACTCACGATCGCCGAAGGCAAGAACCGCCAAGTTAGAAGAATGACGGCCAAGATCGGCTACCCGACGCTGCGCCTGATCCGCGCCGCCATCGGCGAATGGAGCCTGGGCGCACTGCAGCCCGGAGAATGGAAAGAGATTCATGTCTGAAACCGAAACCTGGCTGCCCCACGTCGTCGCCGCCGCCATCGTCGAGCGCGACGGCAAGTTCCTGCTGGTGGAAGAGCACACCGCCGAAGGCCTGCGCCTCAACCAGCCCGCCGGCCACTGGGAACGCGGCGAGACGCTGATCGAGGCAGTGCGCCGCGAAGCGCTGGAGGAGACCGCGCACCACGTCGAGCCACTCGCTTTGCTGGGCTGCTACACCACGCACTACGCGCAGCGCGACATCACCTATCTGCGCTTCGCCTATGTCTGCAGCGTCACCGGCTTCGACGCCGGCCGCGCGCTGGACCACGGCATCGTGCGCGCCGTGTGGCTGACGCCGGAGGAACTCGCCGCCCACCCCACGCTGCACCGCAGCCCGCTGGTCATGCGCTGCGTGCAGGATTACCTGGCCGGGCGGCGCTTTCCGCTCGATTTCGTGAGCCACGTATGAGCACGAAGGTCGTCGTCGGGATGTCGGGCGGCGTCGATTCCGCCGTCGCCGCCTATCTGCTCAAACAGCAGGGCTACGACGTGCTCGGCGTCTTCATGAAGAACTGGGACGACGACGACAACACCGAGCAGTGCACCGCACGCCAAGATTTTCTCGACGTGCTGGCGGTGGCCGACGTGCTCGGCATCGAGGTCGAGGCGGTGAACTTCGCCGCCGAATACAAGGAACGCGTGTTCAGCTATTTCCTCGCCGAATACCAGGCCGGGCGCACCCCCAACCCCGACGTGCTGTGCAACGCCGAAATCAAGTTCAAGGCCTTCCTCGACGACGCCATCGCGCGCGGCGCGGAATATATCGCCACCGGGCATTACGTCGGCAAGGGCACGGACGCCGCCGGCCGCGCCACGCTGCTGCGGGCGGCGGACGCCAACAAGGACCAGAGCTATTTCCTCTACCGCCTGAGCCAGGCGCAGCTCTCCCCTGCCCTGTTCCCGCTGGCGCAGCTGCCGAAGCCCGAAGTGCGCGCGCTGGCGCAAAAGATCGGCCTGCCCAACGCCGCCAAGAAGGACAGCACCGGCATCTGCTTCATCGGCGAGCGCAACTTCCGCGAGTTCCTCGAGCGCTACCTGCCGCACGATCCGGGTGACATGAAAACGCCCGAAGGCCGCGTGGTCGGCCGCCACCAGGGCCTGATGTATTACACCCTGGGCCAGCGACAGGGCCTCGGCATCGGCGGTCAGAAGGACAGCAGCGACGAGCCCTGGTTCGTCGCTGCCAAGGACATGGCGACCAACACGCTGGTCGTGGTGCAGGGCCACGACCACCCGCTGCTCAAGCGCTCGACACTGGCCGCCGGCCAGCTCAACTGGATCAGCGGCCTCGCCCCCGACCCCGGTCAGCCCTACACCGCCAAGACCCGCTACCGGCAGACCGATGCGCCCTGCCGCATCACGCGGCTGGAGGGTGACACACTGGAGCTCGCCTTCGACGCGCCGCAATGGGCAGTCACGCCGGGCCAGTCGGTGGTTCTCTACAACGGTAATGTCTGCCTCGGCGGCGGCATCATCGAGTGAACGATGAAGACACGCCAACCCTCAGCCCCTCCCGAACACGCGCAAGTTACAGCCCTACTGGCTTTGCTGGAGATGGGGGAGCGTGAACGGAAACGCGGCTTGCTACGTCCGCTGAGTGAAATCGTCCAGCGCCTGCGCCAAAGCCGCACACGCTGACTTTCCTTCCTGCCCACGGTCAGGGACGTTTTACGGGATAATTCGGCAATCCCGTTCACACGCAACCGCAACTGCCCCCTCATGTCGCACGACACCACACCCACCCCCGCCGCCAACTTCATCCGCAACATCATCGACGAGCAGAACGCCGCCGGGAAATGGGGCGGCCGTGTGGAAACGCGCTTTCCGCCCGAGCCCAACGGCTATCTGCATCTGGGCCACGCCAAGTCGATCTTTCTGAACTTCGGCCTCGCGCGCGACTACGGCGGGGCGTGCCACCTGCGCTTCGACGACACCAACCCGGAGAAGGAAAGCCAGGAATACGTCGACGCCATCACCGAGTCAGTGAAATGGCTGGGCTTCGATTGGGGCACGCACCTCTACTTCGCGTCGAACTATTTCGACACCATGTACGCCTGCGCCGAAACCCTGATCCAGGCCGGCCACGCCTACGTCGATTCGCTGTCCGCCGACGAGATGCGCACCTACCGCGGCACGCTCACCGAACCGGGCAAGGACAGCCCCTACCGCAGCCGCAGCGCGGAGGAAAACCTCGACCTCTTCCGCAAGATGCGCGCCGGCGAATTCCCGGACGGCGCCCACGTGCTGCGCGCGAAGATCGACATGGCTTCGCCCAACATCAACCTGCGCGACCCGGCGATCTATCGAATCAAAAGAGCGCATCACCACAACACCGGCGACACCTGGTGCATCTATCCGATGTACACCTACGCGCACCCGATCGAGGACGCGATCGAGCACATCACGCACTCGATCTGCACCCTGGAATTCGAGGACCAGCGCCCGTTCTACGACTGGCTGCTGGACAAGCTCGCCGACGGCGGTTTCTTCACCCGCCCGCTACCGCAGCAGATCGAGTTCGCCCGTTTGAATCTCACCTACGTCGTGCTCTCCAAGCGCAAGCTGATCCAGTTGGTCGACGAAAAGCACGTCAGCGGCTGGGACGATCCGAGACTGCCCACGCTCGTTGGCGCGCGCCGCCGCGGCTACACGCCGGAAGGCTTCCAGCGCTTCACCGACCAGATCGGCGTGTCGAAGTCCGACGGCTGGATCGACTACAGCGTGTTCGAAGCCTGCCAGCGCGACGTGCTCAACGACAGCGCGCTGCGCCGCATCGCCGTACTCGACCCGGTCAAGCTCGTCATCGACAACTATCCGGAAGGGCAGTCGGAAGACTGCTTCGCCCCCAACCACCCGCAGCAGCCCGACCTTGGCAAGCGCGCGGTGCCGTTTTCACGCGAACTGTGGATCGAGCGCGAGGACTTCATGGAGACCCCGTCCAAGGGCTACTTCCGCCTCTTCCCCGGCAACTCGGTGCGGCTGCGCTACGGCTACGTCGTCACCTGCACCGGCTGCGACAAGGATGCCGCCGGCACCATCACCGCGGTGCACTGCGACTACCTCCCCGACACCAAGTCCGGCACCCCAGGCGCCGACTTGGTCAAGGTCAAGGGCAACATCCACTGGGTGAGTGCGGCGCACGCGTACGAAGCCGAAGTGCGGCTGTACGACCGCCTGTTCAGAACTGCCCAGCCCGGACAGGAAACCGGCGAATTCCTCGACGACATCAACGCCGACTCGGTGCGCGTCATCCGCGCGCAACTCGAACCCGCGCTGAAGGACGCCGCACCGGAAGACCGCTACCAGTTCGAGCGCCACGGCTATTTCGTCGCCGACCGCGTCGATTCAAGATCTGGCGCGCCGGTGTTCAACCGAACCGTGACGCTGAAGGATTCGTGGGCAAAGGCGGAGAAGTAAAGCCGGAGCTCGCGTCCAAGATGCGTTATTCACAGGAATAAACGCCGAAAATTTGCGACGCCACTCGCTGCCAATAGGCAGCCCAGTGAAGGTAAAAACCCCAGCAGAAATTCAGCGAACAACGAAAGCGTAGCTTTTGGCGGTGCGTTGGGATGATTTGCCAGGCTGATTGGAAATAGAGTTGGAAGAATGTCCCATCAGAAAGAACGAATCCTCTTCAGCTAGCACCACCCATCCCTCACGTTCATAGAACCGCTTCGCATTGACATTCGATTTGAACACTCTCAGCAACAGCGTTTTGCCGCTGTCATGAGTTATCTCCAAAATTCGCGAAAGCACTATTGCTCCGATTCCAACAGATCGCGCTGAGGGCTTGAGAATCAACATTCGCAAATGGTCATGATTTTCATTTTGGTCGATTTGGAAATAGCCCAATAGAGTCGAGCCAGACTCAATTACATAGGTCAAGGAAGACTGGAAGGCGTTGTTGAAGTCGTTGTCCTGCCATGATTGATCCCAACCCCAAATAATCTCGATGTGATTCCTCATCGCTTGTTCGTAGAACTGGCGGATTGCGTCCCTATCTTGTGGCAGGGCAACACGTGCGGCAATTTCCATGGAAACCCCTAACGTCATATATCCACTCTGGTCATTCGCCGCTTAATCTTTGAGGCGATCAGCAAATTTCACCTGCGCTTTGGCCACCTTCGGCGCCACCACGAACTGGCAATACGGCTGATGCGGGTTCTGCTCGAAGTAGCGCTGGTGATAATCCTCGGCGGGATAGAAGGTCGTCGCCTCGGCCACTTCCGTCACGATGGGCGCGTCGAACTGTCTGGCTGAAGTCAGCTCCGCAATCACGGCTTCCGCTTCGGCCTTCTGCTCCGGCGTGTGCCAGAAAATCGCCGAGCGATACTGGGTGCCGACGTCGTTGCCCTGGCGGTTGAGCTGGGTCGGGTCGTGGAGGGTGAAGAAGACGTCCAGCAGCTCGCGGTAGGACATCGCGTCCGGATCGAAGGTCACCTGAACGACTTCGGCGTGGCCGGTGTCGCCGTTGCAGATGTCCTGGTAGGTCGGGTTCGTCGTATGGCCGCCCATGTAGCCGGAGAGCGCGGATTCGACGCCGCGCAAGCGGTTGAACACCGTTTCGAGGCACCAGAAACAGCCGCCAGCGAGGGTTGCGATTTCATGCGACATGATTTTGCTCCGTTGGTTGACGGTTTCCCGCTCTGCTTCCGCAGGGAGGGGTGGCGGGGTGCGATTGTTTCCGCCTACGCAAACGTTCACCCTCTCCTCAGCCCTCCCCCCCTCGAGGGGGAGGGGGCTCAGGTAACCGGCACGGTTTCCTGGAACGACGCGCGCGTCGCCAGCTTGTCGGCGAGTTTCGCCAGATTGGGATGGGCGGCGCGCCAGTCGATATCGGGGAAGCGCAGGCCCAGATAGCCGAGCGTGCAGCCGCAGGCGACATCGGCGAGCGTCATGCTGTTGCCGAGATACCAAGGCTTTTCGCCAAGCGCTTCGGACAGCGCTTCAAGGCCGCGGAACAGGGTCTTTTCCTGCAGCACCAGCCAGTCGGCGCTCTGCTGTTCGGGCACACGTTTCTTTTCCAGGTAGAGGGCCACTGCGGCATCCGTCACGCCATCGGCGAGCGCCTCGACGCCGCGCACCATCATGCGGCTTTTCGGCTCGCTCGGGATCAGGTGCGCCACCGGGCTGACATGGTCGAGGTATTCGACGATCACGCGCGAATCGAACACGGAAACGCCATCCTCCAGCACCAG
The DNA here is from genome assembly GCA_018820765.1 of Gammaproteobacteria bacterium. Lineage (GTDB taxonomy): Bacteria > Pseudomonadota > Gammaproteobacteria > Burkholderiales > Thiobacillaceae > Thiobacillus. The sequence continues at coordinate 7,379 of JAHJNN010000010.1, read as the reverse complement.
CACCGGAACCTTGCCTAGCGGGTTGAGGCTGGCAACGGAGCTGTCGGGCAGCCACGGATTTTCGACCTGAAGCTGGAACGGAATTTTCTTTTCTGCCAGCACCACGCGGACCTTGCGGCCGTAAGGGCTGGTGAGCGAGGTGACGAGTTTCATACGGGTTCCCTGAAGGTCTGCTTGTTTAGGACGGGTTGCGAGCGCCGCCATTATCGCCTGCCGCCAGTGCGGCTCCAACCCGTTCGCGCAACATGGGAATGACGTCGGCCTCGAACCAGGGATGTCGCTTGAACCATAGTCGATTGCGCGGGCTGGGATGCGGCAGCGGCAGAAAGTCCGGAGCGAAATCGCGCCAGGCCGCTACCGTGTCGGCCAGGGTGCGGCCGCGACGTTTGCCCAGGTAATACGCCTGCGCATAGGCGCCGATCAGCAGGGTGAGGCGGATGTCGGGCATGGCCGCGCGCAGCTGCGGATGCCACAGCGGCGCGCATTCCGGGCGCGGCGGCAGGTCGCTGCCCTTGACCGTGCCAGGGTAGCACAAGCCGGTGGGGACGATGGCGACGCGCGAGACGTCGTAGAACTCATCGCGCGTCATGCCCAGCCATTGCCGCAGCTGGTCGCCGGAAGGGTCGTTCCAGGGAATGCCAGTTTCGTGCACGCGCCGCCCCGGCGCCTGGCCGACGATCAGCAGGCGCGCGGTGGGGGACACGCGAAGAACGGGACGCGGCGGGTGCGGCAGGTTGGCGGCGCACACGGTGCAGGCCTGAGCCTGCTCCACCAGTTCGGCCAAAGCCAGGGGCTTGGCTTCAGCGGGCGTGGTCGACGATGAATTTCTTGACCGCATTGACGTCGGCATCCATGACGTGCTTTTTCTGCGGCTGCGCTTCGAGGTCGGCCAGTTCGGCCGGGCGCACCGGGTCGATGCCAAGCGCTTCGCGGATCGCATCCTCGAACTTGGCGGGCTGCGCGGTTTCCATGCAGATCAGCGGCACGCCGGGCTCGCGATGTTCCAGCCCCACTTTCAGGCCGTCGGCGGTGTGCGGGTCGATCATCGTGCCGTACACCTCGTACACCGTGCGGATGGTGTCGATGCGGTTGGCGTGGTTGCTCGAACCCGAGGCCATGCCGAATTCGGCCACGCGTTTGAACAGGCCGTCGGCATTGAGGTCGAAGCTGCCGCCGGATTCGACCGCGCCCCACAGGCTGCGGATCTTGGCGGCATCGCGCCCGCTGAGATCAAAGATGAAGCGCTCGAAGTTGGACGCCTTGGAAATGTCCATCGACGGGCTGGAAGTGTGCTGGGTTTCCGGACGCGGCCGGTACACGCCGGTCTTGAAGAACTCGTCGAGCACGTCGTTTTCGTTGGTGGCGACGATCAGCTTGTTGATCGGCAGGCCCATCTGGCGCGCGATGTGGCCGGCGCAGACGTTGCCGAAGTTGCCCGACGGCACCGAAAACGACACGCTCTGGTCGTTGCTGTGGGTGGCCGCGAAATAGGCCTTGAAGTAGTACACGCTCTGCGCCGCGACGCGCGCCCAGTTGATCGAGTTGACCGCGCCGATGTGGTGCTTCGTCTTGAAATCGAGGTCGTTCGACACCGCCTTGACGATGTCCTGGCACTGGTCGAACACGCCGCGGATCACCAGGTTGTGGATGTTGGCGTCCTGCAGCGCGTACATCTGCGCCTGCTGGAAGCGCGTCATGCCGTGCTCGGGCGACAGCATGAAAACGCGGATGCCGCGCTTGCCGCGCATCGCGTATTCGGCGGCGGAACCGGTGTCGCCCGAGGTCGCGCCGAGGATGTTGAGCTCGCCGCCGGTCTTCGCCAGCACGTACTCGAACAGGTTGCCCAGCAACTGCATCGCCATGTCCTTGAACGCCAGCGTCGGGCCGTTCGACAGCGCCAGCACGTGCAGGCCGGGCTCCAGGGTTTTCAGCGGGGTGATGTCTTCCGCATTTTCCTTGTCCGTGACGTAGCGGTAGACGCCGGCGGTATAGGTCTTGTCGATCAGCGCGCGCAGGTCGTCGTGTGGGATGTCGTCGATCAGGCGCGACAGCACCGCGAAGGCGAGTTCGCGGTAGCCCATGCCGCGCATCGCCGCCAGCTCGGCTTCGGAAAAGCGCGGATAGGTTTCCGGCACGTAGAGGCCGCCGTCGCTGGCGAGCCCGCCGAGCAGGATTTGCGTGAAGGTCTGGAGGGGGGCGTTGCCGCGAGTGGACTGGTACTTCATGATTTTCCCGAAAGAGTGTGGTGGCCGCGCGTCGGTCCGATCCTTGCGTCAGGCGATCTGGTTCCGGCCGCGATGCTTGGCCAGGTAGAGACGCTGGTCGCATTCCTTGATCAGATTGTTCACGAGCTCGCTGTCGATGAAGGAGGTCTTGCTGCCGCTGACTTCCAGCAGGCCGAAGCTGGCCTGCAGACTCAGCGTTTCGTCGCCGACGGACACGGGCTGCTCGGCGATCATCCCGCGCAGTTTCTCGGCCACGTCCCAGCCCTGCTGGTAGCTGGTGGACGGCAGCATGAGCAGGAATTCGTCGCCGCCGAAGCGGAACATCAGATCCGACTGGCGCAGGTAGCTGCGCAGCGCATTCGCGAAATGCACGATGGCGCGATCGCCGACCGTATGGCCGTGATTGTCGTTGACCTGCTTGAAGCGATCGATGTCGCACATCAGGAGGCAGAACGGCGTCTCCGTGGCGCGCGAAATTTCGAGCTGGTTGATCATCACCCGTTCCAGGGACCGGCGGGTCAGGCTCCCCGTCATCGGATCCTTGTTGTAGTTGATCATGATCACCATGCTGTTCAGCATGGCGATCTCGTTGCCGATGTCCAGCGAATAGTTCTCGGCCTTCTTCATCAGCGCGTAGATCGGCAGGCTGTCGCACGGCTGCCCCATCATGCCGTCGATTTCTTCCACGACGCGGTGCATGGCCGCATGCGTCTCGACCAGATGCGTGTAATGGCTCTTGTCGCGCACGATCCTGGTGCCTTCGCCATGCAGCCACTTGCCGAACTCGCAGCGATCGTGGCGGGCCTCGGGCATTGCAACCCTGTCGCGCACGGACACCGCGGCGGTCAGCTGTTTCAGCCAATCGAGATGTTTCTCGAAATGAATCAGCAGATTTTTCTCCGCGAGCAAACCGATATGGCGCAGGCGCATGTCGTTCCGGTGAGACAGCACATCCAGGTAACCGGTCAGGTAAATCTTCGCCAGCGCATCCTCCAGTGCATCGAAAAATGCCACGATCGCGCTCACGGCATCCGTATTTCCGTCCCGGATCGCCAGCCGGATCAGGGCGTCGCGCAAATAGGAAACTTCCTGCCCGGCGATGACGTAAGGCACGTTCTGCCGGCACATCCGCATCATCAGGTCGCGACAGGCCAGACTGCCGGGATCGACCAGCAAGGCATGCAGGCAGTCGACGAGTTCCTCGTGGCTGAACCCCGGGCCCGTTCTGCGGTGATCGAACTCCTCGATGCGCCAGGGCCCGGTGTACAGCTTCCGGGACTCCGCGAAATACCGGACCATGTCCTGACGAAGCGACTCCGAGACGATCGACGCCAGTTCGGCGCTGGACATGATATTCATGAACTCGTACGCGTACCCATCAGGCAATACGGCTGGGCCATCATTTCATTTCGCCGCCAGCTCTTCGAGGCGGATGCGCATCACCTTGCCCGCCACGGTGTCGAGCGCTTCGATCTTGGCGATCGCGGCGTTGATGTTTTTCTCCACCGTGATGTGGGTCAGCAGGATGATGTTGACCTGCTCTTCGCCCTCGGCCGGCTCCTTCTGCACCATGGCGTCGATGGAGATGTTGCTGTCGGCCAGGATGCGGGTGATATCGGCCAGCACGCCCGGGCGGTCGAAGGCGCGCAGGCGCAGGTAGTACGCGGTACGCACCTCGTCCATCGGCAGGATCGGCGTGTCGGCCAGCTGGTCGGGCTGGAACGCCAGATGCGGCACGCGGTGGTGCGGATCGGCGGTGTGCAGGCGGGTGACGTCGACCAGGTCGGCGATCACCGCAGAGGCGGTCGGCTCGGCGCCGGCACCGGCGCCGTAATACAGCGTCGGGCCGACGGCGTCGCCCTTTACCAGTATGGCGTTCATCGCGCCGTCGACGTTGGCGATCAGGCGGCGCTCGGGGATCAGCGTCGGATGCACGCGCAGCTCGATGCCGTTTTCGGCGCGGCGGGCGATGCCCAGCAGCTTGATGCGGTAGCCCAGTTCCTCGGCGTACTGCACGTCCTCGCGCGTGAGCTTCGAGATGCCCTCGGTGTAGGCGCGGTCGAACTGCATCGGGATGCCGAAGGCGATCGCCGACAGGATGGTGAGCTTGTGCGCGGCGTCGATGCCTTCGATGTCGAAGGTCGGGTCGGCCTCGGCGTAGCCCAGGCGCTGCGCTTCCTTCAGCACGTCGTCGAAAGCGGCGCCCTTGTCGCGCATCTCGGTGAGGATGAAGTTGCTGGTGCCGTTGATGATGCCGGCCAGCCATTCGATGCGGTTGGCGGTGAGGCCTTCGCGCAGCGCCTTGATGATGGGGATGCCGCCCGCAACCGCCGCCTCGAACGCAACCATCACGCCCTTGGCCTGCGCCGCGGCGAAGATTTCATTGCCGAACTTGGCGACCAGATGCTTGTTGGCGGTGACCACGTGCTTGCCGTTCCTGATCGCCTGCATCACCAGTTCGCGCGCCGGCTCCAGGCCGCCGATCAGCTCGACCACGATGTCGATCTCGGGATCGTCGACGACGTCGAACGGGTTGGTCGTCAGCGGCAAATCGCCCGCCAGCGCCTTGGCTTTTTCAATGTCGCGCACTGCCGCGCGGACCACGCGGATTTCGCGCCCGGCACGGCGAGTGATCTCTTCGGCATTGCGGCGCAGCACGGTGAGCGTGCCGCCGCCTACGGTTCCCAGGCCCAGCAGGCCGACGTTGATGGGTTTCATTGAGTGGTCTCGTTCAAAAATAATCAGCGATGTGCGCGCTGGCGGTCGAGGAACCGGCTCATGCGCGAAATCGCCTCGGTCAAATCTTCTTCGTGCGGCAGGAACACCACCCGGATGTGGTCCGGATGCGGCCAGTTGAAGCCGCTGCCCTGCACCACCAGCACGCGTTCCTCTTCCAGCAGGTTGAGGATGAACTTCTGGTCGTCGTGGATGTGATACATCTTCGGGTCGAGCCGCGGGAACAGGTACATCGCCGCCTTCGGCTTGACGCAGGTCACGCCGGGAATCAGCGTCAGCAGTTCGTGCGCCAGGTCGCGCTGGCGCGTCAGCCGTCCGCTCGGCGCGACCAGGTCGTTGATGCTCTGGTAGCCGCCGAGCGCGGTCTGGATCGCATACTGCCCCGGCACGTTGGAACACAGGCGCATCGACGCCAGCATGTTCAGGCCTTCCAGATAATCCTTGGCGTGGCGCTTGTCGCCCGACACCACCAGCCAGCCCGAGCGGTAGCCGCAGGCGCGATAGTTCTTCGACAGGCCGTTGAAGGTCACGATCAGCACGTCGTCGGCCAGCGAGCCGATCGAGGTGTGCACCACACCGTCGTACAGCACCTTGTCGTAGATCTCGTCGGCATACACGATCAGCTGGTGCTGGCGCGCGATGTCCAGGATTTCCAGCAGCAGGTCGGTCGGGTACAGCGCCCCGGTCGGGTTGTTCGGGTTGATGATGACGATGGCGCGCGTGTTGGACGTGATCTTGGCGCGGATGTCGTCCAGATCGGGCAGCCAGCCGGCGCCCTCGTCGCACAGGTAATGGCGCGGCTTGCCGCCGCCCAGGCTCACCGCCGCCGTCCACAGCGGATAGTCCGGCGCCGGCACCAGCACCTCGTCGCCGTTGTTCAAGAGCGCCTGCATCGCCATCACGATCAGCTCGGACACGCCGTTGCCGACGAAGATGTCGTCGATCTGCACCCCCGGGATGCCCTTGCGCTGGGTCTCGTGCATGATCGCCTTGCGCGCCGCGAACAAGCCCTTGGAGTCGCTGTAGCCCGACGCAGCCGGCAGATTGATGATCACGTCCTGCACGATTTCCTCGGGCGCCTCGAAGCTGAACGGCGCCGGATTGCCGATGTTCAGCTTGATGATGCGATGGCCCTCTTCCTCCATCTGACGCGCGCGCGCCATCACCGGCCCGCGGATGTCGTAGCAGACGTTGTCGAGCTTCGTCGATTTATGGATGGTGCGTAAGCGTGGCCTGTTGTCAGCCGTCACAATGATTTCCCGGTGGGCAGAAGAAAAATGGGATAACAATCAAGGCAAAACAATGCCTTGGAAAGCAGGCGATTTTACCGGAGGCGCCCTGCCCCGGCAAACAAAACCCGGCGCCGCGGCGCGGATACGGGCGTGTGGCGGCTCCCTGCCCCATCGGAATCTGCTAAGGTTCCAGGATCATGAAACTGCACCTCAACACCGACGCCGGCCAGCTGCTCTTCACCGGCTATGGCGCCGACCACGTCCTGATCAACGGCCATCGTTTCGATGCCGGCCTGCTGCTGACCACGCGCGGCGTCGAGATCGCCCCCTGGGCCGGACAGGACTTTGCGGCGCTGACCGCAGCCCATTTCGAATGGGTCGCCCACCGCGAACTGGACATCCTGCTGCTCGGCACCGGCGCCCGCCTGCGCTTTCCTCACCCTTCGCTCACACGGGCGCTGGTGGAGGCCCGAATCGGGCTGGAAGTGATGGACATCGGGGCGTTGTGCCGCACCTACAACATTCTGGCGGCTGAGGGGCGGAGCGTGGGGGCGGCGGTGCTGATCGAGCCTGCGGCTGGGAACTGAGCGTCATTGCGAGCGCGCAGCGCCGAAGCAATCCAGTCTTTGGTTTAGCGCGGAGCACTAGTGAATAGTTGAGGCTTTCGCAGGACTGCTAACTGTTGGCCGGGGGTACCCCGGCAGCTAGTCACTTTCTTTTGCTTCGCCAAAAGAAAGTGACCAAAGAAAAGGCGACCCCGACAGTCCCGAATTCCCGAAGATCAAGCGCGTCGGGTGGGCGGCAAAGAACTCGCCCCGCCTTCGATGTTTTTAATTGGATTTTTGTGGGCGGGGCTCAAACACCTTTGCCGCTGATCCACCCGACACACTTGATCTTCGGCGGGTCTGTAAGGGGAAGAACGTCAAAACCAGTTTGACGATGGGCTGCCGTCGCGAACCGGATTGAGTGCTTCGCAGTGAAGCCACCCAAGTACACAAACCGTCCCGTCATCACCGGCCTGGTTTTGACTTGCCGCCCCTCTCATTCCCGCCGGAAATTGAGCCTGCCGGGCGGATCAGCGGCAAAGGTGTTTGAGCCCCGCTCACCTTCGAAATACAAATAAAGCGGGGCGAGTTCTTTGCCGCCCGCCCGGCAGGCTCGATTTCCGGGGTTTCGGGAATGAGCG
>JAHJNN010000009.1 GCA_018820765.1 Gammaproteobacteria bacterium | reverse complement strand
TGCCTGCGGTGGTCTGCGCCACCACGGTGGCGTCGGTGGCGTCGGCATCGGCCAGCGTCAGGGTGCCGCCGGTGGCGAGCACCGCATTGGTTTCGGTGAGGTTGGCGGTGGCGCTGGAGAGGGTGGCGACGTCATTCACAGCAGTGACCGTTACATCCACCGTGGCCGTGGCCGTTCCACCCTGCCCATCGCTGATCGTGTAGGTAATGCTGTCCGGGCCGTTGTAGTTCGGATTCGGGGTGTAGGTAATCGTCCCGTCGGAATTCACCACGACGGTGCCGTTGGACGCCGACGCGGAATCGACGAACAGGACGTTGCCGTCTGCATCCGTGTCATTTGCCAGTACGTCGATCGTCGTCGGCGAGTCTTCGTTCACGCTAAGCGTGTCGGGGTTCGCGACCGGCGGCGTATTGGGCGCGCCGACCACAGGCGGGACGACGGTGGCGGCGGCCGCCGTCAAGTCCCGGGTTGCATCGAACGTTGCGCTGGATGCGAGTTCTGCGGATTCGAAGTCAAACGAAGCGGGGCCGGTTCCCTCGACGATCCGCAGCAGGCGCACGAAACCATTTCCCGCGTTGTTGCCGCCGCCCTCGAGACCGGCAGCGGTGGGGTCGAGTAGGTCGTCAATGTTTTCGCCGCGTTCCAGGGCCTGGATGATGCGCTCGGCTTCGCCGGCCGGAAGGGCGGCTTCGGCCACCTCAGGACGCGTGCCTGGTGAGGTCTCGGCACTGAACTGGAAGGTCTCGTTGGGGAGGAGGGTGAGCATCTGCCCGTCGAGGAAGGCGAGCTGGACCTGGCCGCCCGGCATTGTGACGACGGTGTCGCCTTCGAGCAGGACGTCGCCGGGCTTGAGCGGCCGCATCTGACCGGACGGGTCGCGGGCGAAAGCCTGGCCTTCGATCGCAATGACGGTCGCAACTGCCTGGGGGGTGGTGACGTTCGTGTCCATGTGCCGGTCTTCTTCAGTAGTTATTGGATGCCCAATACGGGCTTACTGAAGATTTAACGGCTCTGTTTCCGGTTTCCGTATTGGACCGAAGTACAGATCAGGCGGGAATTTTCTGCGGTGCGTATGTCGAGTTCTCGACATGGTTGACGAGAAGCGAAAGCTGCATGCGGTCGCGCACGCCGAGTTTCTCGAAAGCGGCGCTCAAATGGGCTTTGACGGTGCGCTCGGTGATGCCCATCACGCGCGCGATTTCCTTGTTGGTCGAGCCGCGTGCGACCGCTTCTGCGACCTGGCGTTCGCGCAGACTCAGCTTGTCCAGCGCGGGTTCCGTGGCTTCGTTGCCTTGCTTTACCAGGCCTTGCATCAGTCGCTGCATGAGCCGCGGCCCGACCCAGGTGCCGCCGTGCGCGACGACGCTGGCCACCTGATGCAGGACGGCCGGCAAGGTCAGGGCGCTGCAATAGCCCGATGCGCCCGCGGCCAGCGCCGCCAGACCCTGTTCGTCTTCCGGGACATTGGACAGCACCACGATGGGTACATTGTGTGACGCGGCCTTGATTGCGCCCACCCAGGACGACACCGCCCGGTCGTCCCCGCTTACATGCAGCCAGATGACCGACGATTCCGCAAGGGTGGCCGGGTCCATCGCGGCCACACCTTGGCCACACATCAGCCGGGCGTCTGGAAACGCCTCCACCCAGCGGGGAATCGGCTGGGGCCGCTCAGTCAGAAACAGGTGGCGCTTCATCCGGCTAGCGCTCTGTGAAGGCGACGGATTTGGCGCGGGTCACCGGCTTCAGCAGATAGGCGAGCACGCTCTTCTTGCCCGTCAGGATGTCGACTTCGGCCACCATGCCGGGGATGATCGGTAATTCCTTGCCCAGCGACGACTTCAGGGTTCGAACGCGCACCAGGTAGTAGGCATTGCCGTCGTCGTCGGTGACCGTGTCGGCCGCGATATTGTCGACCACGGCTTCGAGTCCGCCGTAGATCGCGAAATCATAGGCGGTGAAGCGTACCGTCGCCTTTTGTCCGGGCCACAGGAAGGCGATGTCCTTGGGCAAAATCCGCGTTTCCAGCAGGAGATCGTCGTCGGTCGGCACGATTTCCACGATTTCCTTGCCCGGCTGCAGCACGCCGCCCACCGTCGTGACCAGCAGGCGATTGACGGTGCCCTTGACCGGCGACTTGACGTTGGCGTGCTGGACACGGTCGGAGAGCGCCGTGCTGCCTTCGGACAGGCTGTTCAGCTGCGCCATGGTCTCGCCCAGTTCGTTGCGCATCTGGTTGCGGAAGACGATTTCCAGTTCCTGCACCTTGCGCGAGGCTTCCGCGATGGAGGATTGGAGGCGTGCGATCTGCGCACCTGCCTGGTCGCGCTCGCCGCGGTAGCGGCTGACGTCGCGCTCGAGCCGCAGCAGTTCCACGTCGGACACCGCGCCGGATGCCGCGAGCGGCCTGGTCATCGCCAGTTCACGGGCCGTGAGTTCGTGGGCTTGCGCGGCCTGCTCCCGGCGCGAGCGCACCTCGATCAGTTCCTGATTGCGCTGCATCAATTGCTGGCGCGCAATGCTGAGCTGGGCCGCCAGTTCATTGCGGCGCGCATCGTACATGCTGCGTTCTTCCTCGACCAGCTTGGGGTCTTCCTTGACGATCTCGGGGGGCAGCACGAAAGGCGTGTTTTCGGCCAGGGCACGCAGCCGGGCCGCCTTGGCCAGAAGCGCCAGGTATTGCACGCGATTTTCCCGCAGCGAGGACACGAATCGCGTCTTATCGATGAGGAACAGCGACTGTCCCGCTTCGACCATCTGGCCCTCGCGCACCAGGATTTCCGCGACCACCCCGCCATCGACCGCCTGCACTACTTGCACCTGGCGCGAGGGGATGACCTTGCCGGACCCGCGAGCGACCTCGTCCACCGTCGCGAAGGTCGCCCACAGCAAAAAGGCGAGCAGGATGATCCCGATCGCGCGCAGCAGGTAACGCGCGCGCAGCGGTTGCTGGTCGAGCCGCGCCCAGTCGGCGTCGGCGGTCCAGTCCAGCGACTCGTCCGGGCGCGGCGGAATCCAGCGGGCGAACAGGCGATCCATCAGCGGGCGTGCATGTTTGGACCAGCCGGCGGAGCCGTCGGCAAAACGGGAAATCAGCGAGAACAGGCCGGCTTTCATGCGGCTTTCCCGATGCGGCCCTGGCGCAGGGCTTCGACCACCTGCGCCTTGGGACCATCCGCCACGACCTTGCCCGAATCGATCACGATGATGCGATCGACCAGATCCAGCAGGGAGGTGCGGTGCGTCACCACGATCAGGGTCTTGCCGGCGGCAAAGGTGCGCAGCCGCTGCTTGATTTCCTCTTCGCTGGAATGGTCCATCGAGCCGGTCGGCTCGTCCATCAGCAGGATCGGGGGTTCATTGATGGCGGCGCGCGCGATGGCAACCGCCTGCCGCTGGCCGCCGGAAAGCGATTCGCCGCGTTCGCCCACGGTCATGTCGAAACCCTTGGGATGGTTGTTGACGAACTCGATGATGCCGCCCACCTGCGCGGCGTGCAGCACGGCCGCGTCGTCTGCGGTGGGGGCTGAAATGGTCAGGTTGTCGCGCAGGCTGCCATAGAACAGCGTGACGTCCTGCGGCACATAGCCGATGTTGCGGCGCAGCTCGGACGGATCCAGCTGGCGCAGATCGATGTTGTCCACCAGCACCGCCCCGGCGGTGGGCTGGTACAGGCCGAGAATGAGTTTTTCCAGGGTGGTCTTGCCGGAGCCGACGCGACCGAGTATGCCCACGTGTTCGCCGGCGCGGATTTTCAGCGAGACGTTGCGCAGTGCCGCAATGTCCTGTCCGGGATACGTGAAGTCGACGTCCTTGAATTCGATGTCGCCGTTGAAGTGCTGACGGGACACAAAATTCGAATCCGCGGGCCGCTCGACCGGCTGCTGCAGAATGTCGTCGAGCGACTTCAGGGCCGTTGCGGCGTTGTGATACTGGGTGAGCAGGCCGGCAACCTGGCTGATCGGCGCCATCGCCCGCGAGGCCAGCATGGTGCAGGCGATCAGTCCGCCCAGCGTCAGCTTGCCGTCGGCAATCAGGTACACGCCGACCACGACGCCCAGCACGTTCACGAATTGCTGGGCCCACATCGCGCCGTTGATGGTGGACGACGACAACAGCCGCAGTTGCGCGCCCACGCGCGACAGAAAGGCGGCGCTCAATTCCCACTTGCGCTGCATGACGCCTTCGGCGCCCAGCGCCTTGATCGCCTCCAGGCCGACCAGGCTCTCGATCAGGGTGGCGTTGCGCAGTGCGCTGGCGCGGTAGGTCGTCTCCGACAGTTCGTGCATCTTGCTGTGCACGATCAAGGCATAGACCACCACCAGCAGCATGCCGAGCAGGATGGGAAATATCAGCGGCCAGGCGATCCAGCCGATGACCACCAGGAAAATCAGGGCAAACGGCAGGTCGATGAAGGCGGTCACCGTGGCCGAGGTGATGAAATCGCGGATCGTTTCGAAGGAACGCAGGTTTGCGGCGAAGGAGCCCGCGGACAGCGGCCGGTTTTCCAGGCGCAGCCCCAGCACGCGCTCCATGATGTAGGCCGAAAGCCGGACATCCACCCGGCTGCTGGCCAGGTCGAGGAAATAGCCCCGCATCGTGCGCAGCGCCACATCCGCCACCAGCACGATCATCACCCCGCCCGCCAGCATCCACAGCGTCTCGATCGCATGGTTGGGCACCACGCGGTCGTATACGTTCATGGTGAACAGCGGCAGGGCGATGGCGAACAGGTTGACCATGAAGGCCGCCAGCATCACATCGCGGTAGAGCGGCCGGTTTTCGGCCAGCGTTCCCCAGAACCAGTGCCGCTGTTTGACCCGGCCGACTTCGGGGGTGCGCGCATCGAAGCGGAATTCCGGACGCGCAAAAATGGCGAAGCCGGCATAGCGGGCAGCCAGCTCATCCCGCGGCAGCAGGACTTCGGCCTTGCCCAGCTCGGGGAAAGCCAGGCGCGCGATCTGGCCATCATCCTGCCAGCCCAGCAGGACGCAGGCCTCGTCATCGTTGAGCAGCAGTACCGCCGGAAACAGGGCAGTGTTCAGCCCTTCGAGCGGCTTGCGAACGACGTTGCTGGTGAAACCGGCGCGCTTGGCCGCGCGCCGGAACAGCGAAGGGGTAAGGCGGTTGTTGACCAGCGGCAGGCCGTCGATGGCGCCCTGGCGGCTCAGCGTGCCGCCGTGTGCATGCACCACCACGAGCAGGCATTCGAGCAGGGTGTCGGGCGTTGCGGCAGAGAGTGAAATGCGATCAGGGGGAGGCCTGTCGGGCGTGAGGAGGTCCGAATCGTCCTGAATCGCTGGAGATTTATTCAAGGTAGGCCTTCGACACGCGCTGTCCGCGTCCTGCAATGATCAATTGGATACCCTGCTTTACGGGCCTTTGGCCCGATTTCTTTAACCGGCCGGGCTTGCCGGGGCCGTCGTTGCCGCATTTTGGGGGCAGCGGCTCATTTTGCCGGAATTTTCACGGCATGGGAAAGCGCGGGCGATCGGAAAACCGGATCGCCGATGGCCATGCTGGCCGCCGGTGGATGGCTGCCACAGGCTGAAGTGACGCCCATCACCGCGGCTAAAAGAAAGGCTCGAATATGGAACCATGTAAAGCATAAGGGGGTCGCTGCCCGAGTCGAATAATAGGTGTGATCGTAAAGGTCAGTTTTGCAATAAAAACTGAACGCGACTCTGTCTACTGACCCTATATGCCCAACCGCTTTTAAGACTTTATCGTCCTTGAGTCGCCCAGGACAGCATGGCTGCATAATTAGGATTTGAAAAGCGATTCCACACGCTCCCTTGCCCACGGGGTACGACGAAGAAATTTGAGGCTCGACGCAATACTCGGGTCATGGGTGAAGCAGCGGATCTCGATTTTCCACCCCAACGCATCCCAGCTATAGAACGAAACCAATTCGTTCAATAACTGTTCAAGCGTGACACCGTGGAGTGGATTGTTGGGCTGAGTCTGTTGCATGGTTTTAGACCCCTGTCAGGCTTCGGTAGGGTTCACTGGGTTGCCATGCGCATCCTGTCCAGCTTCTCGACGACAGCCTGATAGAGATCGCAGTCGGCATCGGGGTTGCGGTCCGGGTGGTGGGCGCTACGGATTTTTTTCAGCGCGGTCATATCGTCGGGCAGGTCATGCACCTTGGTTACACGATCGCCGTTCTTGACCATCTCGCGCTGAAGCTCGGCCTCTGCGCCTTCGCGGGTGTCATGCAGCTTCCTGCTGCCCAGACGCCAACCATCCTGGTTCTTGCGCGGGGATAGATTTTTCTCACCATCAAACCAGATCCATTTGCCGGTATCAGGATTCAATTCAAAACGAACGGTGGTGATGCCGTAGGTGTAAACGGGCGGATTGAAGTCCTTGGCGAACATCTTGAACGTTCCGACAGTACTCACGGCAGCAAGGTAATACGCGCCAGCCTCGTGGGGGCAGAACGCGCTGCTGGGCGTTGGCAGAGGCGTTGGCTCGGGCTTGCTGTCGTTACATAACGAATCCATTTCAGCCTTGCGGCTGGCGAGCCATGCTGCTCGGCGTTGTGCGTTGGTCACTGGTATTGCTCCCTTGATCTTGGTTAAAACCCAAGCGTCTAATTCTGAGCTTGGTAATGGCCTTACACACCCTGGAAAAGCGAAAGGCCACTCCGAAGAATGGCCTTTCTATGTTTGGCTCCCCGACCTGGGCTCGAACCAGGGACCTGCGGATTAACAGTCCGTCGCTCTACCGACTGAGCTATCGGGGAATGGGAAGCGCGCATTCTAGAGATGGCGGGCGATCCGGTCAACCCTCAGCCGTCATTTTCCACCTGCAATTCGGGGACGTGGCTGAAGGCGATGCGCATGGGCGCGGCGCCGCGGCCGTTGTGGGCGCCGCCGAAGTACAGGGTGTTGGGGCCGTAGCGCTGGTTGATCTGGTCGAGCACGCTGTTGAGGGTTTCGTGCTCGTCCTCGGGGTCGAACAGGTCGCGCGTGACCTGGCTGTGTTCGACGAGGTCGGTGAGGGTGACGCCGACCTTGAGGATGGGGCCGGGGTCGGGCGGGCGGCGCTGCCACAGTTCGGCCAGCACAGGGTTGAATTTGAGGGTGTCGGCGTGCGGCGAGAAGCGCGCCTGGTCGACCCAGCGGGGGTAGCCGGCGTCGGTTTTCAGGTAATGCAGGTGCAGGCCGAGGCCGCCGGTGCAGTAGCCGTAGTGGCGCAGCCGCATGGCGGCCTTGTGCAGCAGGCGGTAGAGCACGGCGAGCGCGGAATCGGGGTCGCGCAGTTCGGGCGCGAGGACGTGCGAATGGCCGACGCTGGAACGCTGGGTGGGGGCATAGGCCACGACTTCGCCGCGCAGCTTGGCGTAAAAGCGTTCGCCTTCGATGCCGCTCCAGGCGCGGCGCAGGGTGTCGCGGCTGGCGGTGCAGAGCTGCTCGACGCTGTGGATGCCGAGCTGGTTCAGGTGCTGTTCCATGGCGCGACCGATGCCGGTCAGGGCGCCGAGTTTCAGCCCGTACAGCCGCTGCGGTAGTTCGCTTTGGCGGATGACAACCAGCCCATCCGGCTTCTGCATGTTCGACGCGGTCTTGGCGAGGAAGCGGTTGGGCGCGATGCCGACCGAGCTGTGCAGCACTTCGCCGACCTGGTCGTAGATCGCCCGCTTGATCTGCTGGCCCAGCCGGACGGCGTTGGCTTCCTCGCGCTCGCTACCCATCAGCTCGCAGGCCATTTCGTCGATCGACAGCACGGCGGAAACCGGGGTGCACGATTCCACCGCGGCGACGATGCGGTGGTGGATTTCGACGTAGGTCGACGAGCGCGCCTGTACGAACACGATGTCCTTGCACAGCTTTTTGGCCTGCCACACCGGGGTGCCGGTGCGGATGCCGAAGCGCTTGGCGTCGATGCTGGCGGCGATGCAGCAGGTGGTGTCGGCCATCACCGGCAGCACGCCGACCGGCCTGCCGCGCAGCTCGGGGCGCAGTTGCTGCTCGGCAGACGCGAAGAAGGAATTGAGATCGACGTAAAGCGAATGCAGGGACATGGCATGCTCCATCAGTCATTCCGGCATATGCCGGAATCCAGTCAAGTCAGGCACTGGACCCCGGCGTCCGCCGGGGTGACGACTGATATTTAAATATAGTGTATATCCATACACTATATTCGGGCAATTCAGCCCGGGTCCGCCAGGTTCATCCGTTCCAGCCGCTGGCACAGGGTGTCGATGATGCGGCGCGACAGCGGGGCGGAGTGGCGCATCAGTTCTTCCATGATGTGCGGCGGCAGCGCCAGTACGGTGACTTCGGTATCGGCCACAACCGTGGCGGTGCGCTTCTCGTTCAGCAGGTAGGCCATTTCGCCGAACATCTGGCCTTCGTTGAGTTCGCCGAGACGGCGGCGTCCCGCTTCGGTGTTCTTGTAGACCAGGGTACGGCCGGCGTAGAGGAAATAGGCGGTGCGCGAGTCGTCGCCTTCCTCGATCAGGGTATGGCCGGGGGGATGGACCTGGCCGTATTTCTCCAGCAGACGGTGGCTGTCGGCGAAGACGTAGCCTTCGAGTTTGCTGGCGCCTTCGCCGCTGCCGGCGAGAAACAGTTTTTCCAGTGCGGTGACGTCGGTCTTGCCGTAGGCATACAGCGCCTGCGCCCACAGGTACAGCAGCAGGAAGGCGAAGTAGCCGCCGATCAGCACGAACACCACGCCTCCCACCGCGCCGTATAGGTTGTGGTAGTTCTCCAGCTTGAAGAAGGCGCCGAACAGCGTGAGCAGTAGCGCCAGGCTCGCAGTGGCCAGCAGCGCGAACACGGCCGCGACGCGCGCGCGCGGATGCTCCCGCGGCAGCCGCCAAAAGGCGGCGAACAGCAGCATCCACACCATGGCAAAGCCGAACAGCGCGTTGAGCGCCTGCAGCACCTGCACGTTGCCCGTGCCGATGAAGTCGTTCTGCGCCAGAAAATTCAGCGCCACCTGGGCCAGCGCGGCCAGTCCCATCAGCAGGAACAGCACCGGCAGGATGATGAGCGGCAACACCCACGACAGCACCAGGTTGTGCTTGCCCTGGCTGGGAAAGAGGACGCGGAAGGCGCCTTCAACCGAGTGAACCAGCCCGCGCGACGACAGCACCAGGGTGGCGAGGCCGACACCGCCGGCGGCGAGCTGGGTCTGGCGCGGAATGAAGCCGAACGCGGTCAGGCTGTCGAGTTGCAGCTGGCTGTAGAGCGCGGCCATCAGGATGCTGGCGGGCACCGAGTTTTCGGCTAAGCGGCCGAGCAGCTGCAGGGCATAGCTCAGCAGCAGCAGCAGCGGGGTGGCGGACAGCAGGAAGTAGAACGACGTCGCCGCAGCGTGGTTTTGCAGGCCGTTCTGCTTGAACAGGCGCGCGGTGGTGTAGGCCAGCTGAAGCAGCCAGGACAACGTGCCGCGCGGAGAGGGCAGGGCGGGTGTGCGCATGGCGCTAGCCTACCTGCACTGGCAGTGGGAGGCCAGTAGCGCGTTGGGTTGGGGGCGGACGTGTCGCCATGGCGTCTCTTGTAGATACCGTCTCTCCAATCAAGAGCCCGGCAGCCAATTTGGCTGATAAACGGTCTGATGCTTAAGCACCCCGAAGCACAGATGCACGAGCTTGCGCATCGCCGCGCCCAGCGCGGCCATCTTGGTTTTTCCCTTCGCGCACAGCCGCGTGTAGAGCGCCTTGACGTGCGGGTTGTACTGGACCGCCACGATGGCCGCCATGTAAAGCACGGCGCGCGTCCTGGCGTCGCCGTTCTTCGCCAGCCGCGGCCGTTTCTGGACGCTGCTCCCGGATTGATGTTCGACCGGAACCAGCCCCAGAAACGCCGCCACCTGATCGGCACTCCTGAACTTCCGGCTGTGCAGCACCGCCAGCATCCGGTTGGCGGTCTTGTCGCCCACCGCCGGAATCGACAGCAGGCGCTCGCGGTCGGCTTTCAATCCCGGATGGCGGTTGATGTGGTCGTCGATCGCCTGCTGCAGCCGGGCGATTTCCTGCTTCAACGCGGCCAGGTGATTGTCCAGCGACTCGCGAACCAGGACGGGCGCCTGGGCGACCAGCGCTTTCTCGCGCCGGTTCAGTTCCCGGCGCGCATCCGTTTCCAGCGCTTCCAGCCGGGTGAGCAGCGCCTTGAGTTCGCGGATTTCCGGCGGCGGGGCCTCCCAGGGCTGCGGCTGGATCAATGCGCCATAACGGGCCAGGGCCACGCTGTCCGTCCCATCGGTCTTGGTGCGCATCGCCAGGCCGCGGGCAAAGTCCCTGACCTGGGCGGGATTGACCACCGACACCCGCATCCCGGCGTCGGTCAGCCACAGCGCCGCCTGCTCGTGATACACCCCGGTGGCTTCCATCACGCCATGGACGCCGATCGGGGCAACGCCTTGCTTGTCGAGCCACGCCGACAGGGCTTCGAATCCCTTCGTATCGTTGCTGACCGCCTTGGTCTTGCGCTTGTCCGTTGCGGGATCGAGCAGGGTGCAATCCAGCCTGGCCTTGGAAATATCGATACCCAGATACATCATGGCAAATCCTCCTTGCAAGTCACGATGCCATTCACGCCCACTCGCCTTGTCCATGCAGGGTCACTGAGTTTCAGGCCCTTGGCTACCGTCCAGTGTGGTGTCCGGCGGAAGGTGAGGCGGGGGGCTTTATCTACAAACCAAGGTTCGCCCTTCAGGAGGCCCACAAGCTCTCCCCGCCTCGTGTGGTGGAAGCTAACCACCACGGGAAACAAGATACAAGGAGGCCCGCCCTCGGGCCGATGCCGTGGAGAGTGCCGGGGTGCGAAAATCGGCCCGAGGGCGGGCCTCCTACAAGACCCGTGGCTCCTGTGGGAAGCCACGCAAGGGGGGAGGCCGTGGCTGTAAAGACGCTAAGCGTCAACAACCGCGCACCGGTGCCTCGCCGCGATTTTCGGGCTTGGGGGGAACGACTTAGGCCAGCGCCTGCGCGATGCGCTTGAGCGCCTTTTCCAGGTTGGCCTGCGAGGTGGCGAAGGACAGGCGGATGTAGCCTTCGGCGCCGAAGGCCGAGCCGGGCACGACGGCGACGTCGGCGGATTCCAGCAGGTATTCGCAGAAGGCGATGTCGGTGCCTTCTTCGATGACGTCGCGCGCCAGCAGATTCTGGATCGCGGGGCGCACGTCGGGGAAGGCATAGAAGGCGCCGCCGCTGTCCACGCACTTGAAGCCGGGAATGGCGTTCAGTCCGTCGACCACGAAACGATGGCGCGTCTTGAAGGCGTCGAGCATGGGGGTGATGCAGCCTTGGTCGCCGTTCAATGCGGCTTCGGCGGCCACCTGCGAGATCGAGGTGGGGTTGGAGGTGGACTGCGATTGCACGTTGGTCATGGCGCGCATGATGGCCTCGGGGCCGGCGGCGTAGCCGATGCGCCAGCCGGTCATCGAATAGGCCTTGGAGACGCCGTTCAGCACCAGGGTGCGGTCGTACAGGTCGGGGCAGGTATTGAGGATGTTGACGAAGGGCACGTCGTTGAGGCGGATGTGCTCGTACATGTCGTCGGACGCGATCAGCACCTGCGGGTGCTTGCGCAACACGGCACCCAGCGCGGCCAGCTCGTCGCCAGTGTAGACCGCACCGGTGGGGTTGGACGGGCTGTTGATGACGAACAGCCGCGTCCTGGGCGTGATCGCCGCTTCCAGCTGCGCCGGGGTGATCTTGAAGCCCTGCTCGATGCCGGCCTCGACGATCACCGGCTTGCCGTCGGCGAGGATGACGATGTCGGGGTACGACACCCAGTAGGGCGCCGGGATGATGACCTCGTCGCCGGCGTTGACCACGGCCTGCACCAGGTTGAAGAAGCTCTGCTTGCCGCCGCACGACACCAGGATCTGTTTCGGCGTGTAGTCGAGGCCGTTGTCGCGCTTGAACTTGGCGATGATCGCCTGTTTCAGGCCGGGGGTGCCGTCGACCGCGGTGTACTTGGTGAAACCCGCGTTGATGGCCCCGATCGCCGCGTCCTTGATGTGCTGCGGGGTGTCGAAATCGGGCTCGCCGGCGCCGAGACCGACGATGTCGCGGCCAGATGCCTTGAGCGCGGCGGCGCGGGCGGTAACGGCCAGGGTGGGCGAGGGTTTGATGGCCTGTACGCGGCGGGAGAGTTCCACAGTGGTTCCTTCAGAGCAATCCGCAGGGGGCGGAAGTGCTACTATCAATGGGTTTGAGCCGCGCGATTTTACCTGTGTTCGTCACCTTCCCCAATAGCCCCTTCCGTCTGTTCCAGCCGTTTCCGCCGGCCGGGGACCAGCCGCAGGCCATCGCCCAGCTGATCGAGGGGATCGAGGACGGACTGGCGTACCAGACCCTGCTGGGGGTGACCGGATCGGGCAAGACCTACACCATGGCCAACGTCATCGCGCAGACGGGACGGCCGGCGCTCATCATGGCGCCGAACAAGACGCTGGCGGCGCAGCTGTATTCCGAAATGCGCGAGTTCTTCCCGGAAAACGCGGTCGAGTATTTCGTTTCCTATTACGACTACTACCAGCCCGAAGCCTACGTGCCGGCGCGCGATTTGTTCATCGAAAAAGACTCCAGCATCAACGAGCACATCGAGCAGATGCGGCTTTCCGCGACCAAGTCGCTGCTGGAGCGGCGCGACACCGTGATCGTCTGCACCGTGTCGGCGATCTACGGTATCGGCGACCCGTCCGACTACCACAGCATGATCCTGCTGCTGCGCCAGGACGAGAAGATGAGCCAGCGCGAGGTCATCACGCGGCTGACGCAGATGCAGTACGACCGCAACGACATCGAGTTCAAGCGCGGCGTATTCCGCGTGCGCGGCGACGTCATCGACATCTTCCCGGCGGAACACGCGGAAACCGCGATCCGCGTCGAGCTGTTCGACGACGTGGTGGAGACCCTGCACCTGTTCGATCCGCTCACCGGGCAGGTGCTGTCGAAGGTGTCGCGCTTCACCGTGTTCCCGTCAAGCCACTACGTGACGCCGCGCGAGACGACGCTGCGCGCCATCGAGCAGATCAAGGTCGAGCTGCGCGAGCGGCTGGAGTGGTATTACGCCAACGGCAAGCTGGTCGAGGCGCAGCGGCTGGAGCAGCGCACTCGCTTCGACCTCGAAATGATGGTCGAGCTGGGCTTCTGCAAGGGCATCGAGAACTACTCGCGGCATTTGTCGGGGCGCAAGCCCGGCGAGCCGCCGCCGACACTGATCGACTACCTGGCGAAGGACGCGCTGATGATCATCGACGAGTCGCACGTCACGGTGACCCAGGTCGGCGGCATGTACAAGGGCGACCGCTCGCGCAAGGAGAATCTGGTCGATTACGGCTTCCGCCTGCCGTCGGCGCTCGACAACCGGCCGTTGAAGTTCGAGGAATTCGAAGGCCTGATGCCGCAGACGGTGTTCGTCTCGGCGACGCCGGCCAAGTACGAGGCCGAGCATGCCGGCCAGGTGGTCGAGCAGCTGGTGCGCCCGACCGGGCTGGTCGATCCGCTGATCGAGGTACGGCCGGTGGGAACGCAGGTCGACGATCTGATGAGCGAAGCGGGCAAACGCATCGCCGTCGGCGAACGGGTGCTGGTCACCACGTTGACCAAGCGCATGGCCGAGGACCTCACCGATTACCTCGCCGAACACGGCATCAAGGTGCGCTATCTGCATTCGGACATCGACACCGTCGAGCGCGTCGAAATCATCCGCGACCTGCGGCTGGGCGAGTTCGACGTGCTGGTCGGCATCAACCTGCTGCGCGAGGGCCTCGACATCCCCGAAGTGTCGCTGGTGGCCATTCTGGATGCCGACAAGGAAGGCTTCCTGCGTTCCGAGCGCTCGCTGATCCAGACCATCGGCCGCGCCGCGCGCCATCTGCACGGGACCGCGATCCTCTATGCCGACCGCATCACCGATTCGATGCGCCGCGCGATGGACGAAACCGAGCGCCGCCGCAACAAGCAGATCGCCTTCAACCTGGAGCACGGCATCACCCCGCGCGGCGTGGTCAAACGCATCAAGGACATCATCGACGGCGTCTACGACGCCGACGCCACGCGTCAGGAGCTCAAGGCGGCGCAGACGGTGGCCGAATACAAGGTATTGGACGAAAAGACGCTGACCAAACGGGTCAAGAAGCTGGAAAAAGAGATGCTGGATGCGGCAAAGAACCTGGAATTCGAAAAAGCTGCGGAACTTCGCGACCAGTTGAAGCAACTCAAGCAGGTGTTATTTGGTGTGGAAGAACATGACTAAGGTTCTGATGGTGTGCATGGGCAATATCTGCCGTTCGCCGATGGCGGAGGGCATGCTGCGCAAGGCGCTCCGGGACGCCGGCCTCGACCGGAACGTGGAGGTCGACTCCGCCGGCACCCATGCCTATCACGTCGGCTCGGCGCCCGACCCGCGTGCGCAGCAGGCCATTCGCGAGCGCGGGGTGGACATCAGCCATCTGCGGGGGCGCAAGGTCGCCGACGCGGATTTCGAGCGCTTCGACTACATCCTGGTGATGGACGGCGACAACTACGACCGTCTGGTCGAGCGCGCCCCGGCGCAGCATCACGGCAAGATCCGGCGCCTGCTGTCGTTCAGCCGCAAATATCCCAACCTCGATGTGGTCGACCCGTATTACGGCGGTGCCCACGGTTTCGAGGAGAATCTCGACATGATCGAGGATGCGGTGCAGGGACTGATCCGCGAGATCACCGGCGAGAACCGGGTGAAAATGCGTCCGGGCGGCTGACCCGTCCGACGTTCGGGAGCACAAAAAAACCGGGGCCGCTACACGCGGCCCCGGTTTCGTTTGCGGCTCAGGTTTTACTTCGGTTGGGTTTCCACCTGCACCAGCGGTTCCTGCGTCTGGCTCACCTGCGGGCGCGCGCGCCGGCGGGTGGGGTGGGGCGCGGCCGGCGCAGGCGTCTCGGCAAAGCTTGTCGTGACCGGCGCAGTGGTTTCCACCTGCATCAGGCTGACTGCCTCGGCTTCAGGCTTGGCCGCGGGACGGCGGCGGCGGCGCGGGCGACCCGCTTCGCTCGGTTCGGCTGCGACCGGGGCCGCGCCTGCCGTTTCCACCTGCTGCAGGTTCGCCGTGCTGGCCGCCAGATCCGCCTGGATGATGGCGGGGGAGGCGGTGACCGCCGGCGGCGTGCCGGCTGCGACCGTCGCTTCCAGTTGCAGGCTTTGCTGCGCGGGCATCACCGCCGCAGGGGCCGCCTTCGCTGCACCCGCGATTTCGATGATGGCGTGGAAACCGGCCGGCGCGGGGGCCGCCTCCGGTTTCCCGGCGACTTCGATCATCGCCTGCGGCATCGCCTCACCGGCGTCTGCGGCGGTTTCCGGACGCTCGCGGCGGCGGCTGCCGCGGCCGCGGCGGCTACGCGTTTCGCGTTTCTCTTCGCTGCCGGCTTCACGCGGGGCTTCCGCCGGGGCGGCGGCGTGCGGTGCGGCTTCGGCTTCGGGACGCGGCTTGGGCTGACGCGGCGGGCGCGGCGGCTTGGCGGATTCGCCGCGGGGCTCGCGCGGCTCGGCCTGACGCGGCTCCTGCTGGCGTTCGCTGCTGCGCGGCTCGCCGCGTCCTTCGCCGCGACCGCGACGCTGGCCGGGCTTGCGATCGCGGCGTTCGCCCGAACGTTCGCTGCGCACGATGGCGGGCACCGGCTCGGCCGCGGGGGCCGCCGCCGGCGCGTCTTCGCCGCGCTTTTTCAGCCAGCCGAAAATGCGATCGAACAGGCCGGCCTGCGCCGGCGGTGCGGGCGGCACCACCGGGTGGGTAGCCGGGCGGGCAGCCGGGACGGGCTGCTGCGGCGGCGCGATCGACTTGACCGCGGCCACCTGGCGCGCCGGCGCAGCTTCCTGCGCCGTCTGGTAGACGGCTTCGGCTTCCGGCATGACGGCCATCTTGTAGCTGGGCTCGGCCGCTCCGCTCAGGTTGAGCTCGTCGTGGCGCAGCCGGGTGATGGTGTAGTTCGGGGTTTCCATGTGGATGTTGGGGATCAACACCACGCTCACCTTGAGGCGCGATTCGACGGTGTGGATGTCGACGCGCTTCTCGTTGAGCAGGAAGGTGGCGACGTCGACCGGCAGCTGGACGTGGACGGCGCCGGTGTTTTCCTTCATCGCCTCTTCCTGCAGGATGCGCAGGATGTGCAGCGCCGAAGACTCGGTGCCGCGGATGTGGCCGGTGCCGTGGCAGCGCGGGCAGGGCGTGTAGCTGGTTTCGCCGAGCGAGGGCTGCAGCCGCTGGCGCGACATTTCCAAGAGGCCGAAGCGCGAGATCTTGCCGGTCTGCACGCGGGCGCGGTCGTGATGCAGGGCATCGCGCAGGCGGTTCTCGACCTCGCGCTGATGCTTGGGGTTTTCCATGTCGATGAAGTCGATCACGATCAGGCCGCCGAGGTCACGCAGACGCATCTGGCGGGCGACTTCGTCGGCCGCTTCGAGGTTGGTGTTGTAGGCGGTCTGCTCGACGTCGCTGCCCTTGGTGGCGCGCGCCGAGTTGACGTCGACCGACACCAGCGCCTCGGTGTGGTCGATCACGATGGCGCCGCCGGACGGCAGGTTCACCTGGCGCGAGAACGCGGATTCGATCTGATGCTCGATCTGGAAGCGCGAGAACAGCGGCACGTCGTCGCGGTAGAGCTTGACCTTGTTGACGTTGTCCGGCATCACGTGCGCCATGAACTGCTGCGCCTGCTCGTAGATGTCGTCGGTGTCGATCAGGATCTCGCCGATGTCGGCCGAGAAGTAGTCGCGGATGGCGCGGATGACGAGGCTGCCTTCCTGATAGATCAGGAACGCGCCCTTCTGCGAGGTGGAGGCGCCGTCGATGGCTTTCCACAGGCTCAAGAGGTAGTTCAGGTCCCACTGGAATTCCTCGGCGCTGCGGCCGATGCCGGCGGTGCGGGCGATCAGGCTCATGCCGTCGGGAATGTCGAGCTGCGCCAGGGTGTCGCGCAGTTCGTTGCGTTCCTCGCCCTCGATGCGGCGCGAGACGCCGCCGCCGCGCGGGTTGGTCGGCATCAGCACGACGTAGCGGCCGGCCAGCGAGACGTAGGTGGTGAGGGCCGCGCCCTTGTTGCCGCGCTCGTCCTTTTCCACCTGGACCAGCAATTCCTGGCCTTCTTTCAGGTTTTCGGGGACGCGGCCGCCGTTGGGCAGGCAGGCACGGGAAATTTCCTTGAACGGCAGAAAGCCGTGGCGCTCGCAGCCGTAATCGACGAATGCGGCTTCCAGGCTGGGCTCGACGCGGGTGATGACACCCTTGTAGATATTGCCCTTGCGTTGTTCCTTGCTGGCGGACTCGATGTCAAGGTCGACGAGCTTCTGCCCGTCGACGATGGCAACCCGGAGTTCTTCCGCCTGGGTTGCGTTGAAAAGCATGCGCTTCATTGTTTACTCCCGCGCGCGTGCATACGGGACAGGGCCAGACTGCCGCCTTGTGTCAGCGGCTCATGCGATCACGGGTTGGTTGAGCGAAATGGCATGGAGAAGGTGTCCTGTTCCTGGAGAGTGTCACCGGCTAAGCCGGGGCGGTCTTTCCGATTCCCGCTGGCATGAATCCGAGCGTGAATGCTGATTTCGTATGCTAGTTGTCGCGTCATTGATAACATCGCTGCTTTGCCGACTAGCGCGGGGCGGGTGGCTTCGACTGTCCGCGTCAGCTTGAATGGGGCTGGGCGGCAGGAATCCAGACGGGCCGGGCAGGCGGCGGCCGGTGAGCGTGGTAACCGGCGTGGTATCCAATTTGGACAGGCAAAACTCAGCCTGAACCGGCGGTAGTGTATATGAAAATGAATGACTTAGAGAAAGATTCGGTCCGGCGGCTGAAGATCGACGACGGCGCCGATGGCCAGCGCCTGGACAACTTTTTGATGGCACGGCTCAAAGGCGTGCCGAAAAGCCGCATCTACAAGCTGGTGCGGGGCGGCGAGGTGCGCATCAACGGCGGCCGGGTCGAGGTCAGCTACCGGCTGCAGCTGGGCGACGAGGTGCGCATTCCGCCGGTGCGCCTGGCCGCGCCGGTCATCACCCCCGCCACCCATCTGCCGCAGGGCGGCATCCGCCTGGTGCCGCACATTCTCTATCGCGACGACGC
This sequence comes from Gammaproteobacteria bacterium, assembly GCA_018820765.1. Taxonomy (GTDB): domain Bacteria; phylum Pseudomonadota; class Gammaproteobacteria; order Burkholderiales; family Thiobacillaceae; genus Thiobacillus. Next base: position 68,223 of record JAHJNN010000009.1, on the reverse strand, counting down.
CCTGATCGCGCTGAACAAGCCGGCCGGCATGGCGGTGCACGGCGGCAGTGGCATTTCGCGCGGGGTGATCGAGCAGATGCGGCTGGAACTGCCGGAATGCCGCTACATGGAACTGGTGCACCGGCTCGACCGCGAAACCTCGGGGGTGCTGCTGATCGCGCTGAAGCGGCGCGCGCTGGTCGGGCTGCACGCGGCGATGCGCGACGGCAAGATCGAAAAGCGCTATCTGACGCTGGTCGCCGGGCGCTGGCCGAATCCGGTGCAGCACGTGAAGCTGCCCTTGCACAAGCGCGTCACCGACGACGGCGAAAAGCGGGTCACGGTGCGCGACGAAGGGCAGGCCGCCCACACCATTTTCCGCCGCCTGCAGGTTTTCGCCGATTTCACCCTGCTGGAAGCGGAACTGAAGACCGGGCGCACCCATCAGATTCGCGTGCACACCTCGCATATGGGATTTCCGATCGCGGGCGACGACAAGTACGGCGACTTCGAACTCAACAAGCGGCTGATGAAGCAGGGACTGAAACGCATGTTCCTGCACGCGGCCAAGCTCGTGTTCGAACACCCGATCACGGGCGAGCGGATGCTGATCGAAGCGCCGCTGCCCGCCGAACTGACACGATTTCTGGAAGGTTTAGATGGCCAAGCAATTTGATCTGCTGATTTTCGACTGGGACGGCACCCTGATGGACTCCGCCGCGGTGATCGTCGATTCGATCCAGCGCGCCTGCGAGGACATCGGCCTTGCCGCACCCAGCGACCGTGCCTCGCGCCAGATCATCGGCCTGGGCCTCACGCAGGCGCTGCAGACCCTGCTGCCGGATTTGCCGGCCGACGACTATCCGCGCCTGGTCGAGCGTTACCGCCACCACTACCTGGGCCGCGACGACCAGATTCCGCTGTTCGCCGGGGTGGACAGCGGCATCCGTGAACTGCACGCGAGCGGCTTCCAGCTGGCCGTGGCGACCGGAAAGAGCCGCCTCGGCCTCGAGCGCGCGCTCGAATCCAGCGGACTGGGTGCGTGGTTTGCCGCCACCCGCTGCGCTGACCAGACGCATTCCAAGCCGCACCCGGCGATGGTGCTGGAGCTGATCGCCGAGCTCGATGCCGACCCCGCCCGCACCCTGGTGATCGGCGATACCAGCCACGATCTGCTGATGGCTGCCAATGCCGGCGTCGCCAGCCTCGGCGTGACGTACGGTGCGCACGAGGCGGGCGACCTGCATCCGCATGCGCCGCTGGCCCTGATGGACAGCTTTGACGAGGTCTACGCATGGCTTGCCACGAACGCCTGATCTGCGCCGCGGACGAACTGGCCGAGCAGGAACGCGGTGTGCGTTTCGAACTGAACCGCTACGGCAAGCCGCAGTCCGCCTTCGTGGTGCGCTATGACGGCCAGCCGCGCGCCTTCCTCAACCAGTGCGGCCATGTGCCGGTGGAACTCGACTGGCAGGAGGGGGAATTCTTCGACGACTCGCGGCTATACTTGATCTGTTCCACCCACGGTGCGCTCTACCATCCCGCGAGCGGCCAGTGCGTGGGTGGACGCTGCGCCGGGCGCGGCCTGATTCCTTTACCGGTCGTCGAACGCGATGGCCATGTGTACCTGTTAGAAACAGCCTGATGGAAGAACGATGAGCGAACCGCAAGAACCGAACTGGGAACGTACCGTGCTGGAAAAACTGGCGCTGTCCGCCCTCCAGGAACAGCGCCGTAGCCGCCACTGGAGCATCTTGTTCAAGACGCTCGGCTTTCTGTATCTCTTCATCGTGCTGTTCCTGGCCGCCGGCTGGTTCGGCGGCGACGGCGTTGCGATTCCCAAGGAACACACGGCGCTGATCGACCTGCAGGGCGTGATCGCCTCCGACGACGCCAGTGCCGACACGATCATTAGCAGCCTGCAGGGCGCCTTCGAGGACAAGAAAACCAAGGGCGTGATCCTGCGCATCAACAGCCCGGGCGGCAGCCCGGTACAGGCCGGGCAGATCTACGACGAGATCAAGCGCCTGCGCGCGCTGCATCCGAAGACGCCGCTGTACGTCGTGGTCGACGACATCTGCGCCTCCGGCGGCTACTACGTCGCCGCCGGCGCCGACAAGATCTTCGTCGACAAGGCCAGCATCGTCGGCTCCATTGGCGTGCTGATGGACGGCTTCGGCTTTACCCAGACCATGGAAAAACTCGGCGTCGAGCGGCGCCTGCTTACCGCCGGCGAAAACAAGGGCTTCCTCGATCCCTTCTCGCCGCTCGACCCCAAACAGCAGGCCTTCGCCAAACAGATGCTCGAGGAAATCCACGGCCAGTTCATCGGCGTGGTGCGCGAAGGCCGCGGCAAGCGTCTGAAGGAAACCCCCGAGATGTTCAGCGGCCTGGTGTGGAGCGGCGAAAAGAGCATCCAGCTCGGCCTCGCCGACGGCCTCGGCAGCGTCGAATCGGTCGCCCGCGACGTCATCAAGGCCGAAGACATTGTCGACTACACCCAGCAGGACAGTCTGGTCGAGCGTCTCGCCGGCCGCCTGGGCGCGACCATGGCCAAGGCCTGGTCGCCCTTCGAGAAATCCGGGGTGGCCTTGCGGTGAGCGATTACCGGCCGATTGCCTGTGCGGATCACGAGCGTCTGGAATTCGCCGCGCTCACGCGGCAGTGGCTGGAGGTGAATGTGACGGCGGGCGATCATGCGGGCCGGCAGCACTTGCTGCCGCGGGACGTCTATACCCGGGATGGCGCGGAATGGCTGCTGGCGGAGACTGGGTCGGGTGAGACGCTGACGGTGCGGCTCGACAGCCTGCAATTCTGATCGTTCATAGCGTCGCAGCTCAATCAGGCTGGACCGTCAACATCACGCTCCCCTGATCGACTTTCTGCAGGAAGCGCCCAATCGATTCGAACGTGGTCGTTACCGGCGTGCCGTCCTGGTCCGCCAGCGAGACTTCTTTCACGAGTAGCGAACCCAGTTTCAGCTTGAAGGGGCTGACGTCGACCTTTTGCGGTTCAAAATGTGCCTTGATGTTGGCCTTGAGAACCTTGGGATCGATCGTTTGATAGATTGCAGCGCTGACGACGTCGAGGACAAACCCGGTGCAGTTCTGCCAGCCTTGGTTATAGGGGTTTGCAATCACCGAGTAGCTGGGTTCGTGCAGCAATGCGTAATCGGGCGAAGCGATCAGCTCCAGCAATCGTTGTTGCAGTTCCGTCGAGGGAACGATGATACCGGCTTCGAGTTCGCAGGCTTTGGCAAAAAAATCCACCGGCAAATCCTGCGTCAACTCGCTTTTGTCCGGCGCGTTTTCCAACTGATACAGATTGTGGGTGGTGTAGCTGGTTAGCATGCGTCCATCCTGGGCGGTGATCTCGGAATACACCGCAAACGCGACGTGGGTAAAGCGCATCCCCGGGGGTACCTCGGCCGCCGGCCGCCCCATTCTTGCCAGGATCGCCACGCGCGCGCCTTGCGCGGCCAGGATTTTCTCGACCTTTTCGGCAAACGCGATGATTTGTTCGGGTGGAAAATGGGCCTGGGCGGGCGCCGCGTCGGAACTGCCTCCCAAGCTCGCCCCATCCGCGGCAGGTGCGACAGCGCTGCGTATCAATCGGGCCTGTAAGGTGATGTTTGGCATGGGAAGGTCGTGCGATTCAGTTCATGGCGGACACCCATGGACCGAATTCCGGAAAACGCATCGACTCTGAATACTAGACCTGAATCCCGATTCCGAATACCACCAGCCGGTCCTTGACCGCGTCGGCCTGGCCGCGCCAGTTTTTCGCGCGTCGGGTCTGGATCAGCTGGCTCGGCAGGCTGAGGTCGGCGCCGACGCTGATGAAGGTGTCGGGTGCCAGCGAGGTGGCCAGGGCGTCCAGCAGCGCGGCGCTGCGGTAGGGCGTTTCGATGAAGAGCTGGGTGGCGCGGTCGCGCCGCGCGGTTTTTTCCAGGTCGCGGATGGCCTGGCTGCGCTCGAGTTCCTTGGCCGGCAGATAGCCGTGGAAAGCGAAGCGCTGCCCGCCCAGGCCCGAGGCCATCAGCGCCAGCAAAATCGACGACGGCCCGATCAGCGGGATGACCGGAATATTTTCGCGATGCGCGGCCATGACCAGCGCCGCGCCGGGGTCGGCCACGGCGGGGCAGCCCGCTTCCGACAGCAGGCCGACGTCGTGCCCGGCCTTGAGCGGTGCCAGGAGCGCCGGGATGGCGGCCGCCGGCGTGTGTTCGTTGAGTTCTTCGAGTTGCAGTGTCTGGATCGGCTGCGGATGCCCCATCGCCTTCAGGTGCGCGCGCGCGGTCTTGGCGCGTTCGGCGACGAAGTGGTCGAGCCGGCGCGCGACTTCAAGGGTGGCGGGCGGCAGGCAGGCGTCCGGGCTGACCGGTCCCAGCGGCACCGGAATCAGGTAGAGGGTAGCCGTCACGAAATCAAACCTGCTGCCATGTGAGCACGTCCACGCCTTCGTTGTTCAACATCTCGGTCAGCGCCATCAGCGGCAAGCCGATCAGGGCGGTGGGGTCGCGGCTTTCCATGCTTTCCATCAGCGCGATGCCGAGCGACTCGCTTTTGGCCGAGCCGGCGCAGTCGTAGGGCTGTTCTTTTTCGAGATAGGCGGTGATCTGCGCGTCGGTGAGGGAACGGATCTTCACATCGGTCGGCACGTCGCGCGTCTGCAAGCGGCCGCTGCGGCTGTTGAAAAGCGTCAGCGCGGTGTGGAACACCATGCATTTGCCCTGCATTTTCTTCAGCTGCGCGAAGGCGTTGTCGAAATTGCCGGGCTTGCCAAGCTGTTCGTTGTCGAGCATCAGCACCTGATCGGAGCCGATGATCAGCGCGTCGGGCCAGGTCGTTGCGGCAGCCTGCGCCTTCAGCACCGACAGGCGCAGCGCGGTGGCCGAGGGCATCTCGCCCGGCAGCGGCGTTTCGTCGACGTCGGGCGAAAGGACTTCAAACGGCAGATGCAGACGCGACAGCAGTTCGCGCCGGTAGCGCGAGGTGGAGGCAAGAACAAGTGTCATATTGGAAAAAACCATTGCACCACAGAGGCACGGAGGGCACAGAGGAAAAACAAGTCGTTGCAACACATAGCCCCAATGGCTTTCTCTGTGTCTCCGTGCCTCTGTGGTGAGGGGTTTGGATTCACTCCGGCTGGATCTCGACCAGCGCCATGTCGGGCGTCACCGCGTCGCCTTTCTTGGCGAAGATGCTGATGACGACGCCGGCGATCGGCGCCTGCACCTCGTTTTCCATTTTCATCGCCTCGATCACCAGCACGCCGTCGCCGGCCTTGACCGTCTGGCCGATGCTCACCAGCACGTCGACGATGGTGCCGGGCATGGCCGCGGTGACGTGGCCGGGATGGCTGGCGCGCGGTTTCTGGCCGGCTGCGGGGGCGGCAGCGGCCTTGCGCGGGGCACTGTCGCCGCCGGCGGATACCGCGACCTCGTTCAGCGGCTCGACCAGCACTTCTTCCGAGACGCCGTCGATCGATACGAAATAGGGGCGCTGGGCGGCGTCACTGCGGCCGCTGCCCGAGAGCTTGATGTGGTAGGTCTCGCCGTGCAGCGTGATCTTGAACTCGTCGGCGGCGTAGCGCGGGCCGTTGTTCTGCTCTGAGGCGCCCGGCGGCAGCAGTTGTTCGGGCATGAGGCTGCCGGCGGCGCGCTCCTGCAGCCAGGTCTTGCCGATTTCGGGGAACATGGCATAGGTCAGCACGTCCTCGTCGGACTTGGCCAGGCCCTCGATTTCGCCGCGCAACTTGTCGAGTTCGTCGCCCAGCAGGTCGGCCGGGCGGCAGGTGCTGATGTCGAGGTCGCCGACGGCCATCTTGCGCACTTCCTCGTTGATATGCCCGGGCGCCTTGCCGTAGCGGCCCTGCAGGTAGAGCTTCACTTCGTTGGTGACCGACTTGTAGCGCGTGCCGGTGAGCACGTTGAGCGCGGCCTGGGTTCCGACGATCTGCGAGGTGGGGGTGACCAGCGGCGGGAAGCCGAGGTCTTCGCGCACCCGCGGGATTTCCTCGAGCACGGCGTCCATCTTGTCGATCGCGCCCTGTTCCTTCAGCTGGTTGGCGAGGTTGGAAATCATTCCGCCGGGCACCTGGTTGATCAGCACGCGGGTGTCGGTGCCGGTGAAGGCCGATTCGAACTGCCAGTATTTCTTGCGCACTTCCTTGAAGTAGGCCGAGATTTCCTCGATCAGCGGCAGCGATAGCCCGGTATCGTATTCGGTGCCGGCGAGCGCCGCGACCAGGCTTTGCGTGGTGGGATGGCTGGCACCTTCTGCGAATGCGCCGACGCAGGTGTCGATGATGGTGGCGCCGGCTTCCACCGCCTTCAGGTGCGTCATGTGCGCGAGCCCCGAGGTGGCGTGGCTGTGGGTATGGATTGGCAGATGGGTGGCTTCGCGGATCGCCTGCACCAGTTCGAATGCGGTGTAGGGCGTGAGCAGGCCCGCCATGTCCTTGATCGCGATGGTGTCGCAGCCCATCTCGGCCAGGCCTTTGGCGAGTTCGACGAAGTGCGGGATGTTGTGCACCGGGCTGGTGGTGTAGCTCACCGTGCCTTCGGCGTGCTTGCCCGCCGCTTTCACTGCCTCGATCGACACGCGCAGGTTGCGCAGGTCGTTCATCGCGTCGAACACGCGGAACACGTCGACGCCGTTGTCGGCGGATTTCTGCACGAAGGCGCGCACCACGTCGTCGGAATAGTTGCGGTAGCCCAGCAGGTTCTGCCCGCGCAGCAGCATCTGGATGCGCGTGTTGGGCAACGCCTTCCTGAGCGAGCGCAGACGCTCCCACGGGTCTTCGCGCAGAAAGCGTACGCAGGCGTCGAAGGTGGCGCCGCCCCAGGCTTCCAGCGACCAGAAACCGACCGAATCGAGCTTGCTGCAGATCGGCAGCATGTCGGCGGTCTGCATGCGGGTGGCGATGAGCGACTGGTGGCCGTCGCGCAGGACGAGGTCGGTGATGTGTACTTTGGCCATGATTACAATCCTTGGTGGGCGGCGATGGCGGCCGCAATGGCGGCCGCGATCACTTCCGGCGGTTTCTTTTCAGTGTACTGGGTGAGCTCCGGGTGCTCGTCGACAAAGCTGGTGTTGAAGCGCCCGCTGCGGAATTCGGGGTCCTTCAGAATTTCCTGGTAATAGGGGATCGTCGTTTTCACGCCATACACCAGCATGTCGTCGAGCGCGCGGCGTCCGCGTGCGATGGTCGCCTCCCAGTTCAGATTCCACACCGTGAGCTTGGCGCACATCGAATCGAAGTAGGGCGGGATCACGTAATCGGTGTAGATCGCGGCGTCCACGCGCACCCCGGGGCCGCCGGGCGAATAGTAGCGCGTGATGCGGCCGAGGCTGGGCAGGAACTCGTTTTTCGGGTCCTCAGCGTTGATGCGGAATTCGATCGCGTAGCCGCGGTGCGTGATCTCCTCCTGCTTATACTGCAGCGGCAGGCCGGAGGCGATGCGGATCTGTTCCTGCACGATGTCGACGCCGGTGATGGTCTCGGTGATGGGATGTTCGACCTGCAGCCGGGTGTTCATTTCCATGAAATAGAACTGGTTGTCCTGGTCGAGCAGGAATTCCACCGTGCCGGCATTGACGTAGCCCACCGATTTGGCGGCCCGCACCGCCAGCTTGCCGATGTATTGCCGCTGCGCCTCGGTCAATTGCGGACTTGGCGCGATCTCGATCAGCTTCTGGTTGCGCCGCTGGATCGAGCAGTCGCGTTCGAACAGGTGAATCACGTTGCCCTGGGTGTCGCCCAGAACCTGCACCTCGATGTGCTTGGGGCGCACCACGCATTTTTCGACGAAGACCTCGGGCTTGCCGAAGGCCTTGCTGGCTTCCGACACCACGCGGTCGTAGTTCTTCAGCAGGTCGTCCTCGTTGTCGCAGCGGCGGATGCCGCGGCCGCCGCCGCCGTTGGTGGCCTTGAGCATCACCGGATAGCCGATCTTGTTGGCCAGGGTGCGCGCTTCCTCGACGTTTTCCAGGTTGTGGTCGGACCCCGGCACCACCGGAATGCCGGCGGCGATCATGGCGTTCCTGGCCTGGATCTTGTCGCCCATGCGGCGGATCACCTCGGGCGAGGGGCCGATGAAGCGGATGCCGCGGCGCGCGCAGATGGTCGCCAGGTCGGGGTTTTCGGACAGGAAGCCGTAGCCCGGATGCAGCGCGTCGCAACCCGACGCGGCCGCCAGATTGACCAGCGTGTGCGCGTTCAGATAGCCCAGAATCGGATCCTTGCCGATGTGATAGGCCTCGTCGGCTTTCTTGACGTGGAGCGCATGGCGGTCGGCGTCGGTATAGATGGCCACCGACTTGATGCCGAGCTCGGCACAGGCGCGCACGATGCGGACGGCGATCTCGCCGCGGTTGGCGACCAGTATTTTCTTAAGCATGGACTCGCCTGATGTGGAGGAGACGGGTGTTTCTTTGACAAAAAGAACGCGAAATCATATCATTGCTGGCTAATGTTTAACCGGGTGTGTCATGTCTGAGTCCGCCATGCTTCCGCCGGTCGAGGTCGATCCATGGCGTTTTTGCAGGGATGGACAGTCGTGGGAAACCCGGTCGGAAGTGGCTGCGTTTCCACGTCTTGCCCATGAATTTACGCAAGGCACGCTGTTCTGTCGAGTCGTTGGGCGAGTGGATCAGCGGGGCAGTTTGTCCCTGCAGTTGACGGTCAGCGGCGACGTTCAGCTGACCTGCCAGCGTTGCCTGGGCAGCATGCCATATAAGGTTGACGTTGAACGCACGCTGTATTTGGCGCGCAACGAAGCCGAGATGGAACGGCTGGATGCGTTGCCCGACAGTGACGCCATCCAGGCCGGCGAGATATTGAATCTTGTCGATCTGGTTGAGGATGAAGTGTTGTTGAGCCTGCCGCTTGCGACGATGCACGCAGAAGGTGAATGCCCCGTTCCCGGGGCGCAGTAATTTTTAATGCACCCGTTTGGGTGTCACGGATTTAAAGGAGTAAGAAATGGCCGTCCAGCAGAACAAAAAGTCCCCGTCCAAGCGTGGCATGCACCGCTCGCACGATTTCCTGACCAACCCGCCGCTGGCCGTCGAGCCGACCACGGGCGAAGCCCACCTGCGTCACCATATCAGCCCCAACGGTTTTTATCGTGGCCGCAAGGTCGTCAAGGCCAAAGGCGAATAATTTTCCTGAGCGCCAGGGTTTGATCGCGCTGGAGTGTGTCGACTCCGGCCTGGCGCGTTCAGCTCAGCCAACGATTCCGGCTGTATGAGAAACATCACAGTCGCCATTGACGTCATGGGGGGCGACCACGGCCCCCATGTCACGGTCCCGGCGGCGATCCGCTGTCTTGCGCGCCATCCCGACCTGAATGTGATTCTGGTCGGGCCGCAGGATATCGTCGAAGCCGAGCTCAAGGCGCGTCGCGCCAAGCCCGGTCCGCGGCTCATCGTTCGCCACGCCAGCCAGGTGGTGGCGATGGACGAGGCGCCCGCGCTGGCCTTGCGCGGCAAGAAGGACTCCTCCATGCGCGTGGCCATCGACCTCGTCAAATCCGGCGAGGCCGATGCCTGCGTGTCGGCGGGCAACACCGGCGCCCTGATGGCGACCGCGCGCTTCGTCCTGAAAACCCTGCCCGGTATCGACCGGCCCGCGATTGCCGCTGTGATGCCGACCATCAAGGGGCATGCGCTGGTGCTCGACATGGGCGCCAACGTCGACTGCACCGCCGAGCACTTGCTGCAGTTCGGCATCATGGGCGCGATGCTGGTGTCGGCGGTGGAGCACAAGTCGAATCCGAGCGTCGGCCTGCTCAACATCGGCGAAGAAGACATCAAGGGCAACGAAATGGTGAAGCAGGCTGCCGAACTGCTGCGCGACAGCCACCTGAATTTCTACGGCAACGTCGAAGGCAACGACATTTTCCTCGGCACCACCGACGTGATCGTGTGCGACGGCTTCGTCGGCAACGTCACCCTGAAGGCGTCCGAAGGCTTGGCCAAGATGATTGCCACCACCCTCAGGGCCGAATTCAAGCGCAATCTTCTGACCCGCATCGCCGGCCTGATCGCGATGCCGGTGCTGAATGCCTTCAAGCGGCGGCTCGATCCGCGCCGCTACAACGGCGCCACGCTGCTGGGGCTGAAAGGGGTGGTGGTGAAAAGCCATGGCTCGGCCGACCGCTTTGCGTTCGAGCACGCGATCGAAACCGCCAGCGACGAAGTCAGCAACAACGTGCTGAAGCGCATCACCGACCAGATCCAACTTATTCAACGGGTAGCCGCTTGACCTATTCCCGCATTCTCGGTACCGGCAGCTATCTGCCTGACCGCATCCTCACCAACGCCGACCTCGAGAAACTGGTCGATACCAACGACCAGTGGATTGTCGACCGCACCGGCATCCGCGAACGGCACATTGCGGCCGAAGGCCAATTCACCAGCGACCTTGCCACCGAGGCGGCGCGGGCGGCACTCGATGCGGCCGGCCTGGCGATAGACGACATCGGCCTGTTGCTGGTCGCCACCACCACCCCCGACCTGGTGTTTCCCAGCACCGCCTGCATCGTTCAGGCCAAGCTGGGCATGACCAACGGCCGCCCGGCGTTCGACCTGCAGGCGGTGTGCAGCGGCTTCGTCTATGCCTTGAGCGTGGCCGATCAGTTCATCAAGAGCGGCGCGGCCAAACACGTGTTGGTGATCGGCGCCGAGACCCTGTCGCGCATCACCGACTGGAACGACCGCGGCAACTGCATCCTGTGGGGCGACGGCGCGGGCGCGGTGGTGCTGGGCGCATCGACCGAGCCCGGCATCATCGCCACCCACATCCATGCCGACGGCCGCCACAAGGAATTGCTGCGCACCAGTTCCGGCCCATCGACCAACACGCACGAACCCGCGGTGATGCGAATGGAAGGCAATCCGGTGTTCAAGATGGCGGTCAACACCCTCGACCGCATCGTCGACGAAACGCTGGAAGCCAACGGCTTGCAGAAGTCCGACATCGACTGGCTGGTGCCGCACCAGGCCAACATCCGCATCATTGCCGCCACTGCAAAAAAACTCGGCATGAGCATGGATCACGTGGTCACCACCGTGGCCGGCCATGGCAACACCTCGGCGGCCTCGGTACCGCTGGCCTTCGATGTGGCGGTGCGCGACGGCCGCATCCAGCGCGGCCAGACCGTGCTGATGGAAGCCTTCGGCGGCGGCTTCACCTGGGGCTCCGCGCTTCTCAAGTATTAGATCAAGGAACGGTCAGTGAAACTTGCTTTTGTATTTCCCGGACAGGGCTCGCAATCGGTCGGCATGATGCAGGGCTGGGGCGAGCGCGCCGAAGTGCGCGCGACCTTCGCCGAAGCGTCCGATGCGCTCGGGCAGGATCTCTGGATGCTGGTGACCGACGGCCCGGCCGATCTGCTCAACCAGACCGTCAACACCCAGCCTGCCATGCTGGCGGCAGACATCGCCGCCTGGCGCGTGTGGCAGGCGGCCGGCGGCGCAACGCCGGCATTATTGGCGGGCCACAGCCTCGGCGAATACGCCGCGCTGGTGGCTGCCGGTGCCTTGAATTTCGCCGATGCGATCAAACTGGTGCGCTTCCGTGCCGAGGCGATGCAGGCTGCGGTGCCAGAAGGCGTCGGCGCCATGGCGGCGATTCTGGGGCTGGACGACGACGCGGTGCGCGCAGTCTGCGCCGATGCCGCAGCGGGCGAAGTGGTCGAGGCGGTCAACCTCAACTCGCCCGGCCAGGTGGTCATCGCCGGCAACAAGGCCGCGGTCGAGCGTGCGATGGCGCTGGCGAAGGAAAAGGGCGCCAAGCGCGCCTTGCCGCTGCCGGTGTCCGTGCCGTCGCATTCCTCGCTGATGCTGCCGGCGGCCGAGAAGCTGCTGGCGCATCTGCAGGGCGTGGCGATCGCGACGCCGACCATTCCCGTGTTGCACAACACCGACGTGCAAAGCCACGCCGGTGCCGATGCGATCCGCGCCGCGCTGGCGAAGCAGCTGCACACCCCGGTGCGCTGGGTCGAGACCGTGCAGGCGCTGAAAGCCGCCGGCATCGAACGCGTGATCGAATGCGGCCCCGGCAAGGTGCTGGCGGGCCTCGCCAAGCGCATCGACGATAGCCTGCCCGCGGTGGCGCTGGTGGATGAGGCGAGCCTTGCGGCCGTACTCAGTCAATAAGGAGACAACATGCTGCAAGGACACATCGCACTCGTCACCGGCGCCAGCCGCGGAATCGGCCAGGCCATCGCGCTGGCGCTCGGCAAGGCCGGCGCCGCCGTGGTCGGCACCGCCACCAGCGACAAGGGCGCGCAGGCGATCAGCGACTACCTCGCCGCAGCCGGCATCAAGGGCGGCGGCATGAAGCTCAACGTCACCGATGCCGCCGAAGTCGATGCCGTGATCGCGGCGATCGAAAAGGATTTCGGCGCCATCGGCATCCTGGTCAACAACGCCGGCATCACCCGCGACAACCTGCTGATGCGGATGAAGGACGAGGAGTGGGACGACATCCTGGCGACCAACCTGACGTCCGTCTTCCGTCTCTCGCGCGCCGTGCTGCGCGCGATGATGAAGGCGCGCAGCGGGCGCATCATTTCCATCGCCTCGGTGGTGGGCGCGATGGGCAACGCCGGCCAGACCAATTACAGCGCGGCCAAGGCCGGCATCATGGGCTTCACCAAGTCGCTGGCGCGCGAAGTCGGCAGCCGCAACATCACCGTCAACTGCGTGGCACCGGGCTTCATCGACACCGACATGACCCGCGCCCTGCCCGAAGCGCAGCGGCAGGCGCTGCTGGCGCACATTCCGCTGGGCCGGCTGGGGTCGGTGGAAGACATCGCGCAGGCTGTCGTGTTTTTGGCCTCGCCCGCAGCCGGCTATATTTCGGGCAGCACCCTGCACGTTAACGGCGGCATGTACATGGCGTAACCGCAGACCAAAGTTTGGTAGAATTCACCGGCTTTAATTTTGTTAAAGCCCCTATTTCAAGAGAGGATCAGTAATGGATAACGTACAGCGTGTAATTAAGGTCGTCGCCGAGCAATTGGGCGTCAACGAGGCAGACATCAAGAACGAGTCTTCCTTCGTAGGCGACCTGGGCGCGGACTCGCTCGATACGGTTGAACTGGTGATGGCGCTGGAAGAAGAGTTCGGCTGCGAAATCCCCGACGAGGACGCAGAAAAGATCACCACCGTCCAGCAGGCGATTGACTACGTCAACAGCCACTCGAGCTGATCGTTCAGCAAGTAATATCACCCAGTAATAAAGGTCTGACTTTTGTCCAAGCGTCGCGTCGTCGTCACCGGCCTGGGGATCGTTTCCCCGGTCGGCAATACCATTCCGGAAGCCTGGGACAACCTGGTTTCCGGCCGTTCCGGAATTGCCCGGATCACCCGTTTCGATCCTTCACCCTTCGCCTCGCAAATCGCAGGCGAGGTGAAGAATTTCGAGGTTGAGCAGTATCTCAACCCGAAGGAGGCCCGCCGCATGGATGTGTTCATCCAGTTCGGCATGGCCGCGGGCATCCAGGCAATACGCGACTCGGGGATCGAAGTCACCGATGCCAATGCCGAGCGCATTGGCATCAACATCGGTTCCGGCATCGGCGGCCTGCCGCTGATCGAGGACACGCATACCCTGCTGATGGAGTCCGGCCCGAGGAAGATTTCCCCCTTCTTCATTCCGGGTTCCATCATCAACATGATTTCGGGCAACCTTTCCATCCTGTACGGGATGAAGGGGCCCAACTTGGCAGTCGTCACCGCCTGCACCACCGGCCTGCATGCGGTGGGCCTGTCGGCACGCATGATCGAGCACGGCGATGCCGACGTGATGGTCGCCGGCGGCGCCGAGTGCGCGACCTCGCCCCTGGGCGTGGGCGGTTTCGCCGCATCGCGCGCACTCTCCACCCGCAACGACGACCCGGCCACCGCCAGCCGTCCGTGGGACAAGGACCGCGACGGCTTCGTGCTGGGCGAGGGCGCCGGGGTGCTGGTGCTGGAAGAGTACGAGCACGCCAAGGCGCGCGGCGCCAAGATCTACGCCGAAGTGGTGGGTTTCGGCATGAGCGGCGACGCCTATCACATGACGGCGCCGAGCACCGACGGCCCGCGGCGTGCGATGCAGAACGCGTTGCGCGACGCCGGCATGAATCCCGACCAGATCAACTACATCAACGCGCACGGCACCTCGACGCCCCTGGGCGACAAGAACGAAACCGATGCGATCAAGCTCGCGCTCGGCGATGCGGCCTACAAGACGGTGGTCAACTCGACCAAGTCGATGACCGGCCACCTGCTGGGCGGTGCCGGCGGCGTGGAATCGGTGTTCACCGTGCTGGCCGTGCACCATCAGGTGTCGCCGCCGACCATCAACATCTTCTCGCAAGACCCGGAGTGCGATCTCGATTACTGCGCCAACACCGCGCGCGACATGAAGATCGACGCTGCGCTCAAAAACAACTTCGGGTTTGGCGGCACCAACGGTTCGCTGGTTTTCAAGCGCGTCTGAGGCTCGCCGCAGATCGCCTTGAGCACGCTGGAAATCCGGGAATGGCCGCAGCGGCCTGATCTGGCCGGGCTTCAGGCGTCCAACCCCGAGCGTTACCCCGGCCTCTTCCTCAGCAGCGGCGACACCGGCTGGGACGTGCTGTTCGCGTTCCCGCAGGACCGCACGCGCATTACGCTCGCAGACGGCCTGGAGGGATTGCAGGCGCATCCCGCGATGCAACTGCATCCCGCCCCGTCCGACCAGCATCTGCCGTTTGCCGGCGGCTGGCTGTGCGCATTTGCGTATGAGCTGGGCGGGCTGTTCGAGCCCAGCGCAGGATGCGCCCCGGATGCCGATTTCCCGCTTGCCTGGCTCGTCCGCATCCCGGCCGCCATCCTGTTCGAGCGTGAGAGCAGGCGCTGCGTCCTGGTTGCGGAATCCGGACAGCACGCGCTGATCGACGCCATGGCGCGCGATCTGGCGCAGGCCTTGCCTGCCATCCCGGCCTTGCCGGAACTCGCCGCCCTCGAGGAGGACGATCCTGCCGCATTCCTCGCAGGCGTCGCGCGCATCCAGGACTACATCCGCGCAGGCGACGTGTTCCAGGTCAACCTGTCGCGCGGCTGGCGCGCCGGGTTCGCGGCGCCGGTTGCCGCCGCATCGCTGTTTGCGCGGCTGATGCAGAAAAATCCCGCGCCGTTCTCGGCCTTGCTGCAGATGGACGAGTGGGCGATCGTGAGTTCGTCGCCCGAACGGCTGGTCCGTCTCGACCGCAGCGGCCGGCTGGAAACGCGCCCGATCGCCGGCACCCATCCCCGCAGCGAGGATGCCGCGGAAGACGCCGCGCTGCGTGCCCGCCTGCAGGCGCATCCCAAGGAACGCGCCGAACACGTCATGCTGGTCGACCTGGAGCGCAATGACCTCGGGCGCGTGTGCGAGCCCGGCAGCGTGAAGGTGGAAGCCTTGATGGAAACGACCAGTTATCGCCACGTGCATCACATCGAATCCACCGTCTGCGGGCAGCTGCGCGCGGGCATGCGCGTCTACGACGCCTTGCGCGCGGTGTTTCCCGGCGGCACCATCACCGGCTGTCCCAAGGTGCGGACGATGCAAATTATTCATGAACTCGAACAGACGCCGCGGCGCAGCTACACCGGCAGCGTCGGCTACATCAATCGCGACGGCAGCTTCGATTTCAACATCCTGATCCGCAGCTTCCTGCTGCGCGGCAACGAGCTGAGCTTCCGCGCCGGCGCCGGCATCGTCGCCGATTCGGTCGCCGTCCGTGAACTCGACGAAACCCGCGCCAAGGCCCGCGGCCTCTTGCGGACGCTCGAACCATGACCCTCGTAAACGGCCACCCCGCAGAATCCGTGGACGCGCTCGATCGCGGCCTTGCCTACGGCGATGGCGTCTTCCGCACCCTGCGCACCGAAGCCGGCCAGCCGCTGTGGTGGCGTGACCAGTACGCCAAGCTTGCGGCCGACTGCGAGGCGCTGATGCTGGCCTGCCCCGACGAAGCCTTGTTGCGCACCGAGGTCTGCCGGGTGGCCGCGGCCGGGGAGGGCGTCGCCAAGATCATGATTACGCGGGGCGCCGGTGCGCGCGGCTATGCCTTGCCCGTCGGCGAGGCTTGCACCCGCATCGTGCTGTCGGCGCCGCTGCCGGAGCATGCTCAGGCGCCGGCCGACATTACTGCACGCTGGTGCACGCTCCGGCTGGCGCGGCAGCCGCGGCTGGCCGGCATCAAGCACCTGAACCGGCTGGAGAATGTGCTGGCGCGGGCGGAATGGGATGATCCGGCGATTTTCGAGGGCCTGCTGTGCGACGACAGCGGCGCGGTGGTCGGCGGCGTGATGAGCAATCTCGTGATCGCGAAAGCGGGCGAACTGTTCACCCCGGACCTCGGCCAGTGCGGCGTCGCCGGCGTGGCCAGGACGCGCCTGCTGCGTGCCATGGAACGGCGCGGTATTCCCCTCCGTATCGGCCGCCTGCTGCCTGACGCTATACTCGCTGCCGATGAAGTGATGCTGTGCAACAGCGTCATCGGCGTGCGCCGCGTGGGCCGCCTGGATGACGTGACCTGGACGCCTGCGGGCTGGACCCCCATCTTGAACGACGCCTTGTATGAAGACGTGGATTAAACGATTTGTAATGCTTGCCATCCTGGCTGCGCTGGCGGGAGCGGGCGGACTGGCCTGGTACGGCAACCAGCCCCTGCGCATCGAGCCCTTGCCGAAGACCGTCAACGTGACGCCCGGCATGCATCTGAGAAGCCTGAGCGTGATGCTGGAACGCGAGGGCGTGATCGGCAGCGCGCAGGCGTTCTGGCTGCTCGGACGCGCGTTGGGCAAGGCGGGAACGCTCAAGGTCGGCGTCTATACGCTCGACAGGCCACTCACGCCGCTCGAGCTGTACGGCAAGATCCAGCGCGGCGAGGTTTCGCAGGCGATCGTCCAGTTCATCGAAGGCTGGAGCTGGCGCGAAGTGAGTGCGGCGCTCGCCGCGCAGCCCATGCTCAAGCACGACAGCGCGGGCATGAGCGATGCCGAGCTGCTGCGGGCCATCGGGGCCGAGGAACGCCACCCCGAAGGCCTGCTGTTTCCCGATACCTATTTCTTCGCGCCGCATTCGTCCGACCTCGGCGTGCTGCGCCGCGCCTATCGGATGCAGCACGAAAGGCTCATGGCCGCGTGGGAAGCCCGCGCGCCGGGCCTGCCGTATCGCACGCCGTATGAAGCGCTGATCATGGCGTCGATCGTGGAAAAGGAAACCGGCGCGGCGTTCGAGCGCCCGATGATTGCCGGGGTATTCCTCAACCGGCTCAGGCTGGGGATGCGCCTGCAGACCGACCCCACCGTGATCTACGGGCTGGGCGAACGTTTCGACGGCAACCTGCGCAAGGTGGACCTGCAAACCGACACGCCGTACAACACCTACACGCGCCGGGGCCTGCCGCCGACGCCGATTGCGATGCCGAGCGAAGCGGCGATCCGGGCGGCGCTCAATCCGGCCAAAACCGATGCCCTGTATTTCGTCTCGCGGCGCGACGGCACTCATGTGTTTTCCAGCAATCTCGCCGCCCACAACAATGCCGTAAACCGCTACCAACGACGATGAGCACACAAGGCAGATTCATCACCCTCGAAGGCGTCGACGGCGCCGGCAAGAGCACGCATCTGGAGTTCGTCGCCGAGTGGCTACGCCGGCAGGGCCGCGAAGTCATCGTGACCCGCGAACCCGGCGGCACCCCGCTCGGCGAAACGCTGCGCGAACTGCTGCTGCATCGCGACATGGACGCCGATACCGAACTGCTGCTGATGTTCGCCGCGCGCCAGGAGCACCTGGCCCGCCTGATCCTGCCGGCGCTAGCGCGCGGCGCGTGGGTGGTGTCCGACCGCTTCACCGATGCCAGCTACGCCTACCAGTGCGGCGGGCGCGGCATCGCGGCGGAACGCATCGCTGTGCTGGAAAACTGGGTGCAGCGCGGCTTTGCGCCCGACCTCACGCTGCTGTTCGACGTGCCGCCCGAGGTGGCGGAAGCGCGCCGCTCGGCCGCCCGCACTGCCGACCGTTTCGAGCGCGAGGCCGACAGCTTCTTCAGCCGCGTGCGCAATGCCTACCTCGATCGCGCGCAGGCCGAACCCGCGCGCATTCGGGTGCTGGATGCGCGCCAGGGTATTGCCGAGTTGCAGGCCGAAATCGGCCAGCTTCTGGCAGGGCTGGCGTGAGCGCACCCTATCCCTGGCTGGAAGCCCCCTGGCAGCGCCTGCTGGCGACCCGGGCCCGGCCGGCACAAGCCTTGCTGCTGGCCGGGCCGCGCGGGGTGGGCAAGGGCGCGCTGGCGCTGGCGTGGGCGCAGGCCCTGCTGTGCGAGGCGCCGCAGCCCGACGGCGCCGCCTGCGGCGCGTGCCCGGCCTGCCACTGGTTCGATACCGGCGGGCACCCGGATTTCCGGCTCGTCACCCTGCAGGAAAAGACCGGCAAGGAAGGCGAAACCCGCATGGCGACCGCCATCGAGGTCGACCAGGCGCGCGAGGCGGTCGATTACGTCCAGCTTTCCACTTACCGCGCCGGCTTCCGGGTGGTGCTGGTGAATCCGGCGGACAGCCTCAACCTGGCGGCGGCCAATGCGCTGTTAAAGGTGCTGGAGGAACCGCCGTTAAATACGGTGTTCCTGCTGGTTTCGGATCAGCCGCGGCGCCTGCTGCCGACCATCCGCAGCCGCTGCACCCGGCTCGACATCGGCCTGCCGCCGCTCGACCAGGCCGCGCAGTGGCTGGCTGGGCAGGGCGTGGGCGATGCGATCGACCTGCTGGCGCTCTCCGGCGGCACGCCGCTCGATGCCCAGCGCTGGGCCGACAGCAATGAACTGGACGAGCGTCGCGGTATGCTGGAAGGCCTGGCGCGTCCCGGCCAGCTCGATCCGGTGACGCTGGGCGAACGCTGGAAAGCCATCAGCCCGCAGACCTGGCACAACGTGGCGTACAAGTGGCTGGGCGATTTGCTGGCGGTGAAGCTGCAAGGCCATGTGCAGTTCAACCGCGATTTTTCCGATGTGCTGGCGCGGCTGGGCGGCCAGGCCGATCTGGCGAAGCTGCTGGCGCTCGCGCGGGCCCAGGCGAACGAAGGCAGGACGCTGGCGCATCCGCTCAACCGGGCCCTGCAGCTGGAAGCCTGGCTGATTCAGTACCGGCACTTATTTGATTGAGACATGACCATGAACACAGCAGCACTCAATGAGGTCGCAGCACAAGTCCGCCCCGGCGTGCTGTCGCTGTCGATCAAGGAAAAGTCGGCCCTGTTTGCGGCCTACATGCCGTTCATCAAGGGCGGCGGGCTGTTCATTCCCACCAACAAGCAATACAAGATGGGCGAGGAAGTGTTCATGCTGCTGACCCTGATGGACGACCCCGCCAAGCTGCCGGTGTCGGGCAAGGTGGTGTGGCTGACGCCGGGCGGCGCGCACGGCGGCCGCACCCAGGGCGTCGGCGTGCAGTTCGCCTTCAACGAAAGCGGCAAGGCGGCGCAACACAAGATTGAAGGTTTGCTCGGCGGTTCGTTAAAATCGGTGCGACCGACCCACACCATGTAGGGCAGGTGCAAGATTCAAGTTACAAGAGCGGCGCCAAGTCCCTTTAAAAACCATGGCGCCTTCAAGAACTTGCACCTTGTAACTTGAATCTTGTATCTGAAATGTTCGTCGATTCCCACTGCCACATCAATTTTCCCGAGCTCGCCGGCAATCTGCCCGAGGTGTTCGGTCTCATGGCCGCCAACCAGGTGAGCCACGCGCTGTGCATCAGTGTGGAGCTTGAAAAATTCCCTGAAATCCGCGCGCTGGCCGAGGCGCATCCGAACGTGTACGCCTCGGTCGGCGTGCATCCAGACCATGAGGACTGCACCGAGCCGACGGTGGAAGAACTGGTCGCGCTGGCCGACCATCCCAAGGTGGTGGCGATCGGCGAAACCGGGCTGGATTATTTCCGTCTCACCGGCGACCTCGAATGGCAGCGCGAGCGCTTTCGCATCCACATCCGCGCCGCGCGGGCCAGCCGCAAGCCCCTGGTGATCCACACCCGTTCCGCGGCCGACGACACCCTGCGCCTCATGCGCGAGGAACAGGCGGGCGAGGCGGGCGGCGTGATGCACTGCTTCACCGAGAGCCTGGCGGTGGCCGAAGCGGCCGTCGAATTGGGGTTCTACATCTCGTTTTCTGGCATCGTGACCTTCAAGAATGCCGCCGCGCTGCGCGAGGTCGCTGCGGCCATTCCGCTCGATCGCATCCTGATCGAGACCGATTCGCCCTATCTTGCGCCGGTACCGCATCGCGGCCAGACCAACCAGCCGGGCTTCGTGAAGCACGTGGCGGAGGAAATCGCGCGGGTGCGGGGGATGACGGCCGAGGCGGTGGGCGAGGCCACGACGCAGAACTTTTTCCGCCTGTTTGCCGCGGCCCGGCCCTGAGCCGGCCCAGGGCACCCCTGAGTCAGGCGGTCAGCCCCTGAGCGGCAGTTTCTCCGTTGCGGTGTCGTTGCTGACGGCTTCCGGCCGGTGGAGGAAGTTGCCCTGTGCGTAGTCGACCCCGATTTCCTTCAGCGCCAGCAGGGTCGCCTCGTCCTCGACGAACTCCGCCACGCAGCCGATTTTCAGGGTTTTGGCGATCTGGGTGATGGCAACGACGATGGAATGATCGTGCTCGTCATGCACCATGTTGCGCACGAAGCTGCCGTCGATCTTCAAGTAATCCACCGGCAGCATCTTGAGATAGCCGAAGGAACTCAGGCCGCTGCCGAAATCGTCCAGCGCGAACTGGCAGCCCATTTTCTTCAATTCCCTCATGAAGCGGGCCGCATGGGATACGTTTCGAATGGCGGCAGTCTCGGTGATCTCGAAGGTCACCAGACTCGGCTTGACGCCGCTGCGCAGGATTTCGCGCTTGACGAAATCGAGCAGGTCCTCCTGCCCGAGCGACTGTCCGGAGAGATTGATGGCATAGGCGGCCAGCCCCATCTGGGCGCCATGGCGGGCAATGAGTTTGAGCGCATTGTGGATGACCCAGCGGTCGATATCGGGCATGTGGCGGAAACGCTCGGCGGCGGGAATCAGCCGCCCCGGCAGGATCAGCGTGCCGTCCTCGTCCAGCATGCGAACCAGCAGCTCGCAGCGGGGGGCGGCGCCGCTGGCGGGATCGAGCGGATAGATTTTCTGGCAGTGCAGGACGAAGCGGTCGTTTTCCAGGGCGCTGGGTATGCGCACCGACCATTGCATTTCCAGATGGCGCCGCGCTTGCTCGACGTCGTCCATGCTGGAGACGTGAATCTGGTTGCGCCCCTTGTCCTTGGCCACGAAGCAGGCAATGTCGGCCTTGCTGAAAATATCCGCGGCAGCGGGGGTGTCGGGACGGATGGGAACCACCCCGATGCTGATTCCCACCTCGAAGGTCTGGCCTTCCCATAGAAAACGGTAATCGCGGACGCGGTTGCGGATGTCCTCGGCCAGGGCCCGGGCCTCGTTCAAGGGAATATTCCGCATCAGGATGCCGAATTCGTCGCCTCCCAGGCGGGCGACGGTGTCGGTTTCGCGTACCCGGTGGCGCAGCAGCGTCGCCAGCTCGATCAGCAAGCCATCGCCGGCAATGTGCCCGCAGGTGTCGTTGACCACCTTGAACTGGTCCAGATCCATGTAACAGAACGCATTGTCGGTGTTGTGGGCCTTGGCATCCTGCAGGGCGGCCTCGATCTGCCGCTCGAATTCGCGGCGGTTGATCAATCCTGTCAGGGCATCGTGAGTGGCCTGGTAGGCCAGTTTGCGCGAGGCTTCCCGGGCTTCGGTCACATCATGGAACACCAGCACGGCGCCGATGGTTTTGCCCGCCTTGCCGCGGATCGGGGCGGCGGTTTCCTCGACGGCGTAGGCACGGCCATCGGCTCGGACCAGCTGCGCGAGATTGACGCCGCTGATCACGGTGTCCTCGGCCAGGCACAGGCGCGCCGGGTTGGCCAGCGGGTTGCCGGTGGACTGATCCTGGATCCGGTAGACCGTTTCAATGGGTTTGCCCACGGCCTCGGCCAGGGTGCAGCCGGTCAGGGTTTCCGCCTCCGGATTCAGATAGCGCACCCGGCCCTGCAGATCAGTGGTGATGACGCCGTCGCCGATGGAATGCAGCGTCACCTCGGCGCGTTCCTTTTCTTCATGCAGTTCATGTTCGGATCGATGCAGTGCTGCAATCCGGTTGCGGATCGCTGCGGTCATGGTATTGAAGTTGCTGGCCAGCACGCCGATTTCGTCGCGGCTGCTCACCGGGATATGCAGGTCGTATTCGCCGCCGCTGATTTTTCGGGTCGCAACCAGCAGCGTCCGGATATGCCGGGTCAGCAGGAAACCAGCCACGCCCAGGGCAAGCAGGGTGAACAGGATTTCCGCGCCGGCAATCAGCAGGCTCTGGCGCAGGATGCTTTCCCGGGATGCCATGAAGGACGCCAGCGAGAGCCCATAGCGGGCGTATCCGACGGTCTCGCCCGCGAGCGTGATCGGAATGCTGGTGTCGTAAATCAGGTCGTTCAGACTCTGCCGGATGCTCTGATCGAGGGCCGGCAGATTGGCTGCATCGACCTTGCCGGCTTGGGCGTAGAGGACGTTCTTGTCGTCGAAGACGACGATATAGTCGAGTTCGGCGGTCCTGCTGTGGACCAGCTGCTGCAGGATCTCGTTGATCGACGCATGGTCGCGCTCGAACAGGCGCGCGCCGAGCGAGGCGTTGAGCAGGGGGTTGACGGTTTGCAGCCGCGCCTCGGTGCGGTCTTCCATGACGTCGGTCATCAAGCGCACGCTGTTGGCAATCAGCAGCCCCAGCATCGTCACTTCGATGAGGATGCTGACGATGACCAGCCGGGTGCGGATGGAATGGAAGAAGGGGGTGTTGTTCGAGGTCACGGACTCGTCGGCTTGAGGAATATCCGGGTATAGGGATCAAGCCCTTTCATGGTGCGGTCATCGACGGCTTGAAATTTCTCGTACCCATTGGTGGTGAAGTAGGACGCGCTGCCTGGCTTCAGGTGGAAAGCCAGCAGCAGGTTTTTGATCTTGTCGACGTCCTGCGTGGCCAGTCGCGGATGCGCCATGACCAGGAAACCCGGCGCTTCCTCGGTCGTGCCGATGATCTGCAACGGTTCCTTCTGTTTGTCGTCCAGCACATACCACAGCAGCTTGCCCGTCACCGAAGCATCGGCCTCGCCGCGCAGGGGTGCGTGCATGGCATTGTTATGGGTGCGTGTGTCGATGATCGTCACCGACTCGCCGGGCACGAGGCCATTTTCCCGCAGCGTATGCTCCGCCATCTGATAAACGATCGAGACCTTTTGCGCGATCATCACCGTTTTTCCCCTCAGATCCTCGATCTTGCGGATGTCCGAATCCTTGCGGGCAAGAAAAAAACCCTGCACGGTATGGCTGGTCTGGGCCACGCGCTTGTATCCATCGCGGGTTTCCGCCAGGCGGCCAAGATGGGGGGCGGTGAAGACGATGTCGTACTGGCCGTCGCGGGTGCGGTCGACAAAGCTCATGAAATCCGGCGCGGTGACCAAGGTCACCGGGCGGTCCAGGCCTCTGGCCAGGTAATCCTTGAGCGGGGCGTGAAAGGCTGCCAGCTGAGCCGGGGTGACGTAGGGGAACACGCCCAAGGTCAGCGGAGATTTTTCGCTTGCCAACGCGGAAGGGCCCAGCACCAGGGTGAACACAAACAAAAGAAAACGCATCAAGTCTGTCATTCGTCAAACCTCCCGATATTAAAGACAGCCTGCGGAGCCTCGGAACAATCGAGGTGTCCGGTCGATGCAAGGAGGGTCGCAGGTTCGAGACCCCTAGCCGTCTGCCAGATGAATAATATTAGTGTTACGGATGGGTAAATAGAATCCTTTAATAACAAATGGGGTGAGATGTCCCCGCCTCGTTCCCGGAAAAGCGGCAAAAAAGGCGTGCGGGGCGAAGCCGGAATAGAAGGCGCGCCGCTTACTTCGATTGCGGCGCGGCCAATCGGTTAAGCACCTGCGCGGCCGCGCGCAGGCCGAAAGTCGCGGTCACGCACACCGACGAGCCGAAGCCGGCGCAATTGAGCCCGTGCAGGTGGGCGTCCTCCGGGCGTTCGTAGCACACGCCGCCCTCGGCGCTCGGATAGGTGAGGGGCTCGGTGGAATAGACGCAGTCGACGCCGAATTTCTTCCCGGGTTCGCGCGGAAAGCCATGTTCGCGGCGCAGGCTGGCGCGCACCTTGGACAGCAGCGGGTCTTCGGTGGTGCGGGCGAGGTCGGCCAGCTGCACCCGGCCGGGGTCGCTTTGGCCGCCGGCGGCGCCGACGCAGACCAGCCGGACGCGCCGGCGGCGGCAGTGGGCGATCAGCGCGGTCTTGGCACGGGCGCTGTCGATGGCATCCACCACGTAGTCGAAACCGTGCGCCAGCAGTTCGGCGGCATTCTCCGCGGTCAGGAATTCTTCCACGCCTGTCACCCGGCAGCGCGGGTTGATCGCATGGATGCGTTCCGTCATGGCCTGGATCTTGGATTTGCCGAGTTCGTGCGTGAGCGCGTGAACCTGGCGGTTGATGTTGGATTCGGCCAGGTGGTCTGGATCGATCAGGGTGAGGCGGCCGATGGCCGAGCGCGCCAGCGCCTCGGCGGTCCAGGCACCGACGCCGCCGATGCCGATGACGCAGACGTGCGCCTGCTGGAAGCGTTCGAAAGCCGCGCTGCCATAGAGGCGACGCATGCCGCCGAAGCGGCGCTCGAAATCGATCGCGTGTTCGCTGTGGAAGAGATCGGTCATGAATGGGCCCGCACAGGGCCTGCTCTCCGAGCGGCAGGCACGATCAGGGATTCAGGCGGACAGAACGCGAACATGACGCGAATCATACCGCGTCCGGCGCGCTGAAAAATCGGGGGACGAGGCCGGGGCGTGCCCCGGCCGATGGATCACAGGCTCGCGGATTCGAGCTCGAACTGGATGGACTCGATGCCGGCACGGGCGCACGCTTCGTCTTGTGCCCCGGTGGCCGCGCCGGAAACGCCGACGGCGCCGATGATGTTGCCTGCGGCTTCGATCGGCACGCCGCCCGCGGAAAACACCAGGCCGTCGACCTTGCCGACCGAGAAAGGCTGGGTGAAGCGATTCTCCATCGCGGACGTGGCCGCGTTGAAGTTGACCGCGGTGTAGGCCTTCTGCTGGCTGATCTGCAGGGTGACCCGCGGTGCCAGCGTGTCGCGCATCACCACCATGGCGTCGCCGCTGCGGTCAACCACGGTCACGCCGATCTGAATGCCCTGCTTGCGGCAGGCATCCATCGCCGCACGGGCGAGTTTCTCCGACGCTTCCACGGTGAGCCTGGGGATCTTGACGATGACGGGGACGTCTGCGGCGATTGCGGGCAAGGTAAGCAAGGCGGCGCAGCCTGCTGCGATCAGTGAGGGTTTGCGCATGGGATCGGTCTCCTGTTGGTTTTAGTCAGCATAGTGCAGCGTGAAAAAAAGCGCAGGCCGTGAAGCGCGGGCGCGATGCGCCGCGCTGTCTGGCCCGCATGGGCCGTGCTTCCAACGGTCCCCTTTACTGCCCGAAGAACGACTTGACCTTGTCCATGAACGATTGTGCACGCGGGTTGTTGTTCCGCCCCGGGCTCAGGGCTTCGAACTCGCGCAACAATTCGCGCTGGCGTTCGGACAGGTTCACCGGCGTTTCGATCTGCATGTGGCACAGCAAATCGCCCGGCGCGTTGCTGCGCACGCCCTTGATGCCCTTGCCGCGCAGGCGGAACACCTTGCCCGACTGCGTTTCGGCCGGAATCCTGATCTTGGCGTGGCCTTCAAGGGTGGGAATTTCGACCTCGCCGCCGAGGGCGGCGGTGGCAAAGCTGATCGGCATTTCGCAATGCAGGTCGTTGCCGTCGCGCTTGAACACCGGGTGATCTTTGAGGTGGATCACCACATAGAGATCGCCCGACGGACCGCCGTTGACCCCGGCTTCGCCTTCGCCGCCCAGGCGGATGCGGTCGCCGCTGTCGACCCCGGCGGGAATCTTCACCGACAGCGTCTTGTGCTTCTTGACGCGGCCTTCGCCATGGCAGGCGATGCAGGGGTCGGCCACCATCTTGCCGGTGCCGCCGCAGCGCGGGCAGGTCTGCTGCACCGAGAAGAAGCCCTGCTGGATGCGCACCTGGCCGTGACCGCCGCAGGTGGTGCAGGTGGTCGGCGTGGTGCCCGGCTTGGCGCCGCTGCCGTGACACACGCCGCACTCTTCCAGAGTCGGAATGCGGATCTTGGTCTCGGTGCCGCGCGCCGCTTCTTCCAGCCCGATTTCCAGGTTGTAGCGCAGGTCGGCGCCGCGGTAGACGCGGTCGCGGCGGGCGCCGCCCCCGCCGCCGAAGATGTCGCCGAAGATGTCCGAGAAGGCATCGGAAAATCCGCTGCCGCCGTAACCGCCGCCCATGCCGGCCTGCTGGTCGACCCCGGCGTGGCCGAACTGGTCGTAGGCGGCGCGTTTGTCCGAGTCGGACAGGATTTCGTAGGCCTGCTTGGCCTCCTTGAATTTCTCCTCCGCGCCCTTGTCGTCCGGGTTGCGGTCAGGATGGTGCTTCATGGCCAGCTTGCGGTAGGCCTTTTTGATTTCTTCGTCCGAGGCGTTCTTGGCGACGCCGAGGACTTCGTAGTAGTCGCGTTTGCTCATAGCAGGGGGTCAGGATTCAGGGGTCAGGATTCAGGGAACAGCGAGTCGGCATTGGCTGGAAACGGAAAAAGCCGCGCGAAGCGCGACTTTCCCTGATCCCTGAATCCCGACCCCTGACCCCCTTACTTGTCCTTCACCTCTTCAAATTCCGCATCCACCACATTGTCGTCCGCCGCACCCGCGCTGCCGCTGGGCGCTTCACCCGGCTGCGCCTTGGCCTGCTCGGCCTGGTACATCTGCTCGGCGAGCTTGTGGCTGGCGGTGGCGAGTGCGTTGGTCTTGGCTTCGATGGTGTCCTTGTCGCCTTCGCGCACGGCGTCCTCGCACTCCTTCAGCGCCGCTTCGATCGCGGCCTTTTCGTCGGCCGACACCTTGTCGCCGTATTCGGCCAGCGACTTCTTCACCGAGTGGATCATGCTGTCCGCCGCGTTGCGCGCAGTCGCCAGCTCGAGCGCCTTGTGGTCTTCGGCCGCGTTGGCCTCGGCGTCCTTCACCATGCGCTGGATTTCCTCCTCACTCAGACCGGAGCTGGCCTGGATGCGGATGGTGTTCTCCTTGCCGGTCGCCTTGTCCTTGGCCGACACGTGCAGGATGCCGTTGGCGTCGATGTCGAAGGTGACTTCGATCTGCGGCATGCCGCGCGGTGCGGGCGGAATGTCGGACAGGTTGAACTGGCCGAGGCTCTTGTTACCCGAGGCGATCTCGCGCTCGCCCTGCAGCACGTGCACCGTCACTGCGTTCTGGTTGTCGTCGGCGGTGGAGAACACCTGGCTGGCCTTGGTCGGGATGGTGGTGTTCTTCGGGATCAGCTTGGTCATCACGCCGCCCAGGGTTTCGATGCCCAGACTCAAAGGCGTCACGTCGAGCAGCAGCACGTCCTTCACTTCGCCCTGCAGCACGCCACCCTGGATCGCAGCACCGACGGCGACGGCTTCGTCCGGGTTGACGTCACGGCGCGGCTCCTTGCCGAAGAAGTCCTTCACCGCATCCATCACCTTGGGCATGCGGGTCTGGCCGCCGACCAGGATGACGTCGTCGATCTGCGAGGTGGAAAGGCCGGCATCCTTCAGCGCCATCTTGCACGGCTCGATGGTGCGCTTGATCAGGTCTTCCACCAGCGCCTCGAACTTGGCGCGGGTGATCTTCACCGCCAGGTGCTTGGGCCCGGAGGCGTCGGCCGTGATGTAGGGCAGGTTGACCTCGGTCTGCTGGCCGGAAGACAGCTCGATCTTGGCCTTTTCCGCCGCTTCCTTCAGGCGTTGCAGCGCGAGCACGTCCTTCTTCAGGTCGACGCCCTGTTCCTTCTTGAATTCTTCGGCGATGTAGTCGATCAGGCGCTGGTCGAAGTCCTCGCCGCCAAGGAAGGTGTCGCCGTTGGTCGACAGCACTTCGAACTGGTGCTCGCCGTCCATTTCGGCGATCTCGATGATGGAGATGTCGAAGGTGCCGCCGCCGAGGTCATATACGGCAATCTTGCGGTCGCCTTCCTTCTTGTCCATGCCGAAGGCGAGCGCAGCCGCGGTCGGCTCGTTGATGATGCGCTTGACTTCCAGTCCGGCGATGCGGCCGGCGTCTTTGGTGGCCTGGCGCTGGCTGTCGTTGAAGTAGGCCGGCACCGTGATGACGGCTTCGGTCACCTCTTCACCGAGATAATCCTCGGCGGTTTTCTTCATCTTGCGTAGGGTCTCGGCCGACACCTGCTGCGCGGCCATCTTCTTGTCGCGCACTTCCACCCAGGCGTCGCCGTTGTCGGCCTTGACGATCTTGTAGGGCATCAGGCCGATGTCCTTCTGCACTTCCTTTTCTTCGAAACGGCGGCCGATCAGGCGCTTGACCGCGTACAGGGTGTTTTTCGGGTTGGTGACCGCCTGACGCTTGGCCGGCGCGCCGACCAGGATTTCGCCGTCTTCGGTATAGGCTACGACGGACGGCGTGGTGCGCGCGCCCTCGGCGTTTTCGATCACTTTCGGCGTGCCGTTTTCCATCACCGCCACGCAGGAGTTGGTGGTACCCAGGTCAATGCCAATAATGCGTCCCATGATGCGTTCCTTCTAAAAAGTTTGAATTGATTCGAATGTGGGGGGGGTGGCGCCGATTTCAATAAGGGCGGTTCAAGCGTCCTTGCCCTTGGCCACCATCACCAGCGCCGGCCGCAGCGTGCGCTCGTTAAGGCGGTAGCCTTTCTGCAGCACCGTGACCACCGTGTTGGCCGGCTGGTCGGACTCGACCACCTGGATCGCCTGGTGCTGGTGCGGATCGAACTTCTCGCCCAGCGGGGCGATGTCGACGAGGTTGAATTTGCCGAAGGCGGCGGTCAGCTGCTTCAGGGTCAGTTCGACGCCGTCCTTCAGGTTTTCCACGCTCGGCGACTCGACCGCCAGCGCGGCTTCCAGGCTGTCCTTTACCGCCATCAGCTCGCTGGCGAAGTTCTCCACCGCGAACTTGCGCGCCTTGTCGACGTCTTCCGCCGCACGGCGGCGCATGTTCTCGGTTTCCGCCTTGGCGCGCAGCCAGGCATCGTGATGCTCGGCCGCCTGGAGTTCGGCTGCCTTCAGCAGCGCTTCCAGGCTCGGCATGGTGTCCTTTTCGTGGCTTTCGGCCGGCGGCGTGTCGTTTTTGATTTCGTCCTGCATGTGTGCTCCCAGTTGGTCCTCGCGGAGAGGTGGGGGCGGGAGTAGGGTTTTCAAGCCCCTGGTCAAACAAGCCGGTCGGAATCGAAAAACCGGAATAAAGCGGCACGCCTCGCCGTCTTATCCCAAACGGGGAGGACGTGCCATGAAACGAACCGGTTCAAGGGCTTCCAGTGCGATTCTGGCTGTCATGGCGGTGCTTTGGGCGTCCGTGGCCGGCGCAGGGTTTCAGACGCGGGAGGCGGCACTCGCCGCCCTGGAAAAAACCAATCGCCTGATCGAGGCGGCTCCGGCCCAGGCCGGCCTCTATACGCTGCGCGGTGACGCCTACTATGCCCTGAACGATTTATACGGGGCGGTGGAGAGCTACACGGCCGCCATCAGGCTGGACGACCGCCAGGACAATGCCTATTTCGGGCGCGGCATGGCCCTCGGGCGCATGGGCCGGGTGGACGAGGGCATTACCGACTTCGACGTCTATATTCGGCGTCACCCCGACAGTTCCGTCGCGTACACCAAGCGCGGCGTGCGCAACATCTGGCGCAACCATCTGACTGAAGCCGAGCGCGACCTGACCCGCGCCATCGAGCTTGACCCGGATAACGCGGAAGCCCACGACGATCTCGGCGTGGTGCATGCCAAGCACAAGCGCATCGGTTTGGCGGCCAAACACTTCTCCACTGCGATCCGCCTGGATCCGGACTACCAGAAGGCTTACCACAACCTGGCCATCTGCTTCCACCTGCGGGGCCAGCCCCGGGAAGCGCTGGAGATCGTCGATGCCGGTCTCCGGCTCGATCCCGACAGCCGGGATTCGCTGTTCCTGAAATCGACCGTCCTGGAGGCACTGGGACGGGCAGATGAAGCAAAGGCCATCGCCGAACGCGCCGAGTTTCTGCCCGAGAGCAACTGGTCCGAGCGCAGCGAAATCGGCGGCGGCTCAAAGCAGGGGGGACGACAATGATCCTGCCAAAGGGCGCGCGTTTGATCAATCAACGGAACATGCGGGAGACGTCGACATGAAGTTCTGGATACTCATACTTGGCCTGTGCGCAGCACAGATGGCGGTTGCAGCGCCATCGCGCCCGGAATTTCATCGCGCGGTGTACGCCCTGCATGAGCAGCAGCTTGCCCGGCACACCGTCCGCACCGAGGAAACAACCGGAAAATATGAAGGCGTCGCCGCGGCCGGTTATCACTATCGCGTCACAAGCTATTACGACGCGGGGACGGGGCGCCTGCTGTCGCGGATACAGCGCGATGCCAAGCTGCCCGAAGCGATCCATATCGCCGAGGTCAATGTCTACGACGCCGAGGGCAGGCTGGTGCGGGATTTCTTTTCCAGTGCGCCGCCTTGGAGACCCATCCACCCGTCACACGCATACATCAATCTGCATCACCACAATGGCCGCTTGCACAGCTTTCGCCAGTTCGAGCTCGAGGGGCAGGTGAACTATGAGTTTTGCGAAGGCGAACTGGACGGCAACCCTGTCCGCATCGCACTGAGCGATAGCGAGAAAACCCCCTTGCTTCACCCGAATACCGGGCGTGTTTTGACGGCATGAGCACGGACTGGGCGCAGTACACCACGCCGCACTAGCGCTTGCCCGGGAAATAGTATCCCTCTCCGCTGGAGGCCGCGCGTCCTGTGCGCGGCGGCCGTTCAGTTTGCCTTAGCCCCGCCTCTCGATTAGAATGCGCGGCTCTCGGAGAGGTGGATGAGCGGTTTAAGTCGCACGCCTGGAAAGCGTGTTTAGGATAATATCCTAACGCGGGTTCGAATCCCGCCCTCTCCGCCACACACAATTCGACCACGCTGATCTTCATGCCGAAACATGCCTACCACGGCAGGCTGTCCGTGGTCGTACCCGTCAAGAACGAACAGGACAACGTCGAGCCGCTGGTGCGCGAGATCGCGGCGGCGCTGTCCGGCAACACCACGTTCGAAATCCTCTACGTCAACGACGGCAGCACCGACGCCACCCAGGCGCGCCTGGATGCGCTGAAGGCCGAATTCCCGATGCTGCGGGTGATCCGCCACCGCGAATCGTGCGGGCAGAGCCGCGCGGTGACGACCGGGGTGAGCGCGGCGCGCTACGAATGGATCGCCACCCTCGACGGCGACGGCCAGAACGATCCCGCCGACATCCCGGCGCTGCTGGCGCAGCTGGCCAACCCGGCGCAACCCGCCAACCTGGAATTGCTGGCAGGCTGGCGCTCCAAACGCAACGATACCTTCCTGCGCCGCATCTCGTCGAAAATCGCCAACGGCGTGCGCTCGCGCATGCTCAAAGACAACACGCCCGACACCGGCTGCGGCCTCAAGGTGTTCGCCCGCGAGACCTTCCTGCAACTACCCAACTTCAACCACATGCACCGCTTCCTGCCCGCGCTGGTGATGCGCAACGGCGGCGCCGTGGTGTCGGTGCCGGTGCACCACCGCGCGCGCGAACGCGGCACCTCCAAGTACGGCGTGCACAACCGGCTGTGGGTGGGCATCGTCGACCTGTTCGGCGTCGCCTGGTTGCAGCGGCGGGTGCGCCTGCCGGCAATCGAGCCCGATTCCGACCTGTAATGCGCGCGCGCGTCATCCTCAAGGGCCTGGCGCTGATCCTGAGCCTGGCGCTGCTCGGCTACCTGTTCAAGACCAGCGACCTCGGCAGCAGCGTCAACGAGGCCTGGATCGACGCGCGGGTGCGCGGCCACGGGCTCAACGGCGCACTGCTGTTCCTGCTGATGGGCGGGCTGTTCACCGCCATCGGCCTGCCGCGCCAGGTCATTGCCTTTCTCGGCGGCTATGCCTTCAGCGTAGGGATGGGCATGCTGCTCGGCGCGCTGGCCGCCTTGCTGGGCTGCATGCTGAGCTTTGCCTACGCGCGCTTCTTCGGCAAGGGCTTCCTGCGCGCCCGGCTGGGCGAGCGCGCCGGGCGCTTCGACCGCTTCGTCCACGATCACCCGTTTTCGATGACGGTGCTGATCCGGCTACTGCCTGTCGGCAGCAACCTGCTGACCAACCTGGCCGCGGGCATTTCCAGCATCCGTCCCGCATATTTCTTTGCCGGCACGCTGATCGGCTATCTGCCGCAGACACTGGTGTTCGCGCTGGTCGGTAGCGGGGTGCATATCGCCCCCATGCTGAAGCTCGCGCTGGCAATCGCGCTTTTCCTGGTGTCCATGGCTTTTGGGGTGTATTTGTACCGCCGCCAGCGTGGCGTGGCGCTGGACGAGTCGCTCGACGAGGCCCTGGGCGAGAACGCCGAGCAAGGCTGACAGAGCGGCGGATTATGGCGCCGCGGCGGCTTCGATCTTGCGCCAGCGAGGCAGTAGATAAACGTGCATGACGACACCCACAATCCCCACCCCCAAAGCCAGGCCGGCCGATACGTCGGACATATAATGTTTGCCGGTCAGAACGCGGGACAGGACCACCAGCAATGCGGCGGCCAAAGCCAGAATCGAGGCGGCCCGGGAACGCAGAAGAACCCCCAGGAAAACCGCGCCCACCGCTGCATCGACGGCATGGCTGGAAGGAAAGGATGAATGAATGGCTTGGGCAAAATGGGTGACTTGAAAGAAGCCATCCCGCACGTTGGCCGCGTGGGGGCGGGGGCGTCCTGAAGCAAGCTTGATCAGATGGACCAGCAGTACTGACCCGAAGATCTGTGCAAAAAAATAGGCCAGTCCGACAGTCCTGAACAGCGCATGTTTTTTCAGGATCCCGAGCGCAAGCAATGCCAGGAATGACAGGTAGAAAATGAATAGGCCCCATTCCGAATACAGTTCAAAGAATGGATGCAAGTCCTTGAGCATCCGGTTCGCTTCGACGCGCTGGAAAAGAGCGGTATCGGCATGTGTGAGCCAGGACACCAATGCAGCAGCCCACAGAAGCACAGAAACGCGCAGGGCGAAGCGCAGTCTGGCGCTGGCTTCCCGGGAATCCAGAAATATCGATATCAACTTGCTGAGGTCGACGACGGGCATCGCGCAACACAGAAAAATGAGACTTAACCAAAATAGGTTATTTGTCTTAAGACAGCCTTAAGTCGGAACGCATAAGGTGAACCGGGAATTCTGCGCGCTACTTTTACGATGGGTGGACATGTTGTGATGACATACCGAACTTTGGGCGCAAGCGGTCGCGGTGCGCTTTTCGCAAGTCTCGTCTTGCTTGTAATTCTTGCCGTAGTCGGAATCGGAACGCGGCCGCTGACGCCGATCGACGAAACGCGCTATGTCAGCGTGGCGTGGGAGATGTGGCTGCGCGGCGATTTCCTGGTGCCGTTCAAGAACGGCGAAGCCTACAGCCACAAGCCGCCTTTCATGTTCTGGATGTTCCACGCCGGCTGGGCGCTGTTCGGCGTCAACGATTGGTGGCCGCGGCTGGTGCTGCCGCTGTTTTCCGCCGGCGCGCTGGCCCTCACCTTTCTGCTCGCCCGCCGCCTGTGGCCTGAGCAGGCCGGCCTCGGCGGGCAGGCCGCGCTGATTCTGTCGAGCACGCTGCTGTGGATCGTGTTCTCCACCTCGGTCATGTTCGACGTGATGCTGGCGTTCTGGGTGCTGGTCGGCATGCACGGGGTGCTGGCCGCCGGCGACGGCAAGCGGCGCGGCTTCGTCATGCTGGGCATTGCCATCGGCATGGGGGTGCTGACCAAGGGGCCGGTCATCCTGCTGAATCTCTTGCCGGTCGCGGTGCTGGCGCCGTGGTGGAATCCCGGCCTCAAGTGGCCCCGCTGGTTCGCCGGGGTGGGACTGGCGGTGCTGCTGGGTGCGGCCATCGCGCTCGCATGGGCGATCCCGGCCGGCATGGCAGGCGGGGAGGCGTATCGCAACGCGATTTTCTGGGGCCAGACCGCCGACCGGATGGTCGAGTCCTTTGCCCACCGGCGGCCGTTCTGGTGGTATCTGCCGCTGTTGCCGCTGCTGCTGTTTCCGTGGTTCGTCTGGCCGGGATTGTGGAAGGCGCTGGAGCATCATCGGCGCACCGGACTCGATCGAGGCACGCGTTTTTGTTTTGCCTGGATGTTGCCGGTGTTCGTCGCGTTTTCCTTCATCAGCGGCAAGCAGCCACACTATCTGGTGCCGCTGTTCCCGGCGTTCGCCCTGCTGGCGGCGCGTGTGCTGGCCGGGCGTGCGGCGTCCCGCGTGACGCTGCCTGCCTTGCTGGCGGCTGCGCTGGGCGTGGTGATGATTCTGGCAGCCCGCGGACAGATCGCTGCATTGACCGATCAGGTCGCGGCGCTGCCGCCGCTGTGGCCGGGCGTGCTGCTGGTGCTGCTGGGCTGGGCGGCCCGGATGGCCGGCCGACAGGGCATCCCGCCGCAGCTGAATCTGGCCCTGCTGGGGGCCGCCACGCTGGCCCTGGTGCAAGTGGCGGCGATGCACTCGCTTGGGCCGCTCTATGACATCAAGCCGATGGCGCAGGCGATCAGGCAGGTCCAGGACGAAGGCAGGCCGGTGGCGAATGCCGCGAAGTATCACGCGCAATATCAGTTTGCCGGGCGTCTGGAAGTGCCGCTGGCCGAATTGCAGGGCGCCGAATTGCCGAACTGGCTGGCCGCACACCCCGAGGGCTACGTGGTGATGTATCTGAAGGACAGGCGGGACCTGACTGCGATTTCAGCCCGCCACAAGCAAGCCTATCGCGGCGGTGCGGCCGTTCTGGTGGACGCACCGACGGCGGTCCGGCTGCTGGCCGCCAAAACGGACTAGAACAAACTCAAGCCTCGGCGTCGCGGGGCGGCAGCACCACTTCGCGCGAAGGCGAAATGGTCGAGATGGCATGCTTGAAGATCATCTGCGCCGCCTGGTCCTGCCCTTTGAGCAGCACCACGAACTGGTCGAACGATTCGATCCGTCCCATCAGCTTGATGCCGTTGACGAGAAAGACCGACACGGGGATGCGCTCTTTGCGCAGGGTATTCAGAAAAAGATCTTGCAGTTGGTTATGTTCTTTGGCCATGTTTGGCTCCCTGTCAGATGAAGGGGGGAAGACCCCCTTCAATCATTATTAGCTGATTAATCGATTTTTGCAGCGCCGCGCGTGGCCGCGATGGCGTCGCGGACGCGCAATTGCTGCAGTTGCTTGACGATCTCGCCGCGCACGACATCCAGCGGCGGCAGCTGCGGCTGGCGGGTGTCGTCGAGACGGATGACGTGGTAGCCGAACTGCGTCTTCACCGGCGTCTTGGTGGTTTCGCCTTTTTTCAGGCCGGCCAGTGCGTTGGAGAATTCCGGCACGAACGCACGCCGGTCGGACCAGTCGAGCGCGCCGCCGTTCTTGGCCGAGCCGGGATCTTGCGACTGCTTCTTCGCCAGGTCCTCGAACTTGGCTTTCTTGCCGAGGTCGGCAATGATCTTTTTCGCTTCGGCTTCGGTTTTCACCAGAATGTGGCGTGCGCGGTATTCCGGCTCGACCGCTTCGGACTTGGCCTTGTCGTACATGGCCTGGATTTCGGCGTCGGTCACCGGGTGGGCCTTGATGTAGTCCTCCAGGAAGGCTTTCGCCAGCATGTCCTTGCGGCGGATGTCGAGGCTGGCGGCCAGGCGCGGGTCCTTGTCGAGGCCTTTGTCGACCGCGGCGCGCGACAGCAGCTCCAGGTTGATCAGCGACTCGCGCACGCGGGCGTCGAGCTGCGGCGAATCGGGCTGGTTCTGGGCCATTTCACGCTTGACCAGTTCGCCGTACAGCGCGGGAATTTCCCGGCCGTTGACCACGGCCAGCGGCTTGCTGGCGTCGGCCGCGGGCGTGGCTTCTGCGGGCGCGGGTGTTTGTGCCTGGGCCAGAGGAGCGAGGGCAAGCAGGATCAGGGTGGGGAGCAGTGCAAGACGCATGGGAGATTCCTTTTAGAGTTCTTCGGGGGTTAAGGCAGTGATCGATAGCGCGTGGATTT
This sequence comes from Gammaproteobacteria bacterium, assembly GCA_018820765.1. Lineage (GTDB taxonomy): Bacteria > Pseudomonadota > Gammaproteobacteria > Burkholderiales > Thiobacillaceae > Thiobacillus. Next base: position 32,036 of record JAHJNN010000009.1, on the reverse strand, counting down.
CACGCTGCATCAGTTCGCCCATGGCTTCGTAGACCAGCCGGTGGCGGGCGAGGGTGGGGAGATTACGAAATTTCGATGACACCAGTGTGAGACGGAAATGCCCGCCGCCCGAGGCGGCACCGGCATGGCCCTTGTGCTGGGCGCTCTCGTCTTCCAGGGTGTAGGTTTCAGGTTCCAGCGCGGCGAGGCGCTGGCGGATCAGATCGGCCGTGCTCATGCGGGAAACACCTTCTTGAACGGTTTGACGCTGACGCCGGCATAGACGCCTGCGGCCACGTAGGGATCGGCGTCGGCCCACGCCTGCGCGTCGGCCAGGCTATCGAATTCGGCGACGATCAGGCTGCCGGAAAACCCTGCGCTGCCGGGGTCGTTGCCGTCGATGTGGGGGAAGGGGCCGGCCAGCAGCAGGCGTCCCACCTGCTGCAAGGCCTGCAGGCGCTCCAGGTGCGCGGGGCGGGCGGCAAGCCGCAGATTCAGACTGTCGGTTACATCCTGTCCGACGATGGCGTAAAACATTATTGCTTTTTTTCCTTTTCCAGCCTGCCTTGATCCGGCTCGGCCTTGTCGAGATAGCGGGTCAGCATCATGCTCTGACCGATTACGAACACCAGCATCAGCCCCAGGCTGCCGAACAGCTTGAAGTTGACCCAGGCGTCGGTCGAGAAGTTGAAGGCGACAAGCAGATTTGCAAGCCCCATGAAGGCAAAAAATCCGCCCCAACTCGCATTCAACCGACTCCAGGCGATGTCGGGAAGTTCCATCTGATTGCCCATCAGGCTTCGAATAATGTTGCGGCCGAAGAAGGTGGCGCCAAAAATGATGCCGGCGAAAATCCAGTACAGTACGGTCGGCTTCCACTTGATGAAGCTCTCGTCGTGCAGCCACAGGGTGGCGCCGCCGAATACCACGATGATGCCGAGGCTCACCCACAGCATGGTCTCGACCTTGTGGCCGCGCAGCTTGACCCAGCCGATCTGGCCGACGCTGGCGACGATGGCGACCAGGGTGGCGAGGTAGATGCCGGGTTTTTCCCCGCTGCCGATCGGCTGCGGCAGGCCGACGCTGGCCATCAGCGCGCGCGCGGCTTCGGCATTGGCGTCGCCGATTTTGTAGGCGATGAAGAAGACGATGACGGGGAACAGATCGAACAGCAGTTTTTTCATGAGGCTTGGATAGTTCAGGTGGCGCCAACAGCCGGTGGAATTCGGGGGGCCGCTTATTTTGCTATGATTCCCCCTCCTGACCAAGCGCTTTTGGCCCTGGTCGCCCGATCCCGATCATCGATGCTCAATATCGATCTGCATTGCCATTCCAATGTGTCCGACGGTGTATTGCCGCCCGCCGACGTGGTTGCCCGCGCGGCAGCCAACGGCGTGCACGTGCTCGCGCTGACCGACCACGACGACGTGGCCGGGATCGCTGCGGCGCAGGCCGCGGCGGACGCCGCGGGTCTGACGCTGATCCCGGGCGTCGAAATCTCGGTGAGCTGGGGCGGGCAGACCGTCCACATCGTCGGCCTGCGCATCGATCCGCAGCATTCCGTGCTGGCCGCCGGCCTCGCAGACATCCGCCGCGGCCGCATCGAGCGCGCCCACCGAATGAGCGACGACCTGGCCAGGTCGGGCATCGCCGGCGCCTACGAGGGCGCTTACGACTTCGCCGTCAACAAGGAGATGGTCGGGCGCACGCATTTTGCACGCTGGCTGGTGGCCGGGGGCCACGCGCCCGACATGCGCACGGCGTTCAAGCGCTTCCTCACGCGCGGCCATCCCGGCTACGTCGAACACGAATGGACCTCGCTGGAAAACGCCGTCGGCTGGATCCGCGCCAGCGGCGGCATGGCGGTGGTCGCGCACCCCGGGCGCTACGCCTTCAATGCGCGCGAGCTGCACCTGCTGCTGGATGCCTTCCGCGCGCTGGGCGGCGAGGGCATCGAAGTCATCACCGGCAGCCACCATCCGTCCGAGTACGGCAAGTTCGCCGACCTGGCGCGCGCCTTCGGCCTCAAGGCCTCGCGTGGCGCGGATTTCCATGCGCCGGGCGAGGGCATCGACATCGGCCGACTGCCCGCACTGCCGCATTACTGCCAGCCGGTGTGGCAGGGCTGGCCGGAGCTGGCGGCCCATCTTTCTCCTTCCCTGGCCTGAGCCCCTAGCATTTTTATGGCGCAATTCTTCAATATCCATGCCGACAACCCGCAGCCGCGGCTGATCCAGCAGGCGGTCGACATCCTCAAGCGCGGCGGCGTGATCGTGTATCCCACCGACTCGTGCTACGCGTTGGGTTGCCATATCGGCGACAAGGAAGCGGCGATGCGGCTGCTTTCGGTGCGCGGACTCGATACCGGGCACGACCTCACGCTGATCTGCCGCGACCTGTCCGAACTCGGGCGCTACGCCCAGGTCGACAACGCCCAGTTCCGCTTCCTGAAGGCGCACACGCCGGGTGCCTACACCTTCATCCTGCGCGGCACGCGCGAAGTGCCGAAGCGGCTGCTGCACAAGAAGCACGACACCATCGGCCTTCGGGTGCCCGCGCACTCCGTCGTGCAGGCGCTGCTGGCCGAACTGGGCGAGCCCATCCTGTCGTCCACCCTGCTGCTGTACGGTGAGGACGTGCCGCTGACCGAGCCGTGGGAAATCCGCGAACGCCTGGAGCACCTGGTCGACCTCGTCATCGACGGGGGCGCCTGCGGCCTCACGCCGACCACCGTGGTCGATCTCACCACCGATACGCCCGTCGTGCTGCGCTTCGGCAAGGGCGACACCGCGGACTTCGAGTCGTGAGTTGCTCCCCGATCTCCCTCTCCCCAACCCTCCCCCGCTTGCGGGGGAGGGAGCAAACGCGCCGCCCTGCGACGCCAAGTTAAATATGATGGAACTCACCCTGATCCAGAAAATCGCGGTGTTCGCGCTGCCGGTGATCTATGCCATCACCCTGCACGAGGCGGCACACGGCTACGTCGCGCGCTATTTCGGCGACATGACCGCGGCAGCGCAGGGCCGCATCACGCTCAACCCGCTCAAACACATCGACCCGGTGGGCACCATCCTGGTGCCGCTGGTGATCCTGCTGACCAGCAAGCTGCTGGGCGGCGGCGCCATCCTGTTCGGCTGGGCGAAGCCTGTGCCGGTCAACTTCGCCCAGTTGCGCCGCCCCAAGCAGGACATGCTGTGGGTCGCCGCCGCCGGCCCCGGCATGAACTTCGTCATGGCGGTTTTCTGGGCGTTGATGATCCAGCTGGGCCACGCGCTCGGCAGCGGTTTTGCCAGCGCGCCGCTGATGCTGATGGGCGCAGCTGGCGTCTTCATCAACGTCATTCTGATGTCGCTCAACCTCATCCCGCTGCCGCCGCTCGACGGCGGCCGCATCGCCGTCAGCCTCTTGCCTGTGAAGCAGGCCATGCAGTTCGCCCGCCTGGAGCCCTATGGCCTGTTCATTCTGCTCGGTCTCCTGTTCACCGGCGTCCTCGGCATCATCCTGTGGCCGCTCATCGGCGTGTTCCTCGGCCTCGTTGCGCTGGTCACCGGCCTCGAGTCTGAACAACTGCTCGGCCTGATCCAGGTCGTGCTCTCCTGACCCTTATCCCTGAATCCTGAATCCTGAATCCTGAATCCTGAATCCTGAATCCTGAATCCTGAATCCTGAATCCTGACCTCTAACATGTATTCCGATCGCGTTCTCTCCGGCATGCGCCCCACCGGGCGTCTGCACCTTGGCCACTACCACGGCGTTCTGAAAAACTGGCTGCGCCTGCAGAACGAATACCAGTGCCTGTTCTTCGTCGCCGACTGGCATGCGCTGACCACGCACTACGACACGCCGCAGATGATCGAGGAAAACGTGCGCGACATGACCATCGACTGGCTCGCCGCCGGCGTCGACCCGGCGCAGGCCACGCTGTTCGTGCAGTCGCGCGTGATCGAGCACGCCGAACTGCATCTGCTGCTGTCGATGATGACGCCGCTGGGCTGGCTGGAACGCGTGCCCACCTACAAGGACCAGCAGGAAAAGTTGAGCGAGAAGGACCTCTCCACCTACGGCTTCCTCGGCTACCCGCTCTTGCAGTCCGCCGACATCCTGATCTACCGTGCCAACTTGGTGCCGGTGGGCGAGGACCAGGTGCCGCATATCGAGTTCACCCGCGAAATCTGCCGCCGCTTCAACCACCTGTTCGGCCGCGAGCCGGGCTTCGAGGACAAGGCGCGCGCCGCGGTGAAAAAGCTCGGCTCCAAGAAGGCCAAGCTGTACGAGGAATGCCGCACTGCCTATCAGGAAAAGGGCGACGACGAGGCGCTGGAATCGGCCCATGCGCTGCTCAACGATGCGCAGAACCTGTCGCTGAACGACCGCGAACGCCTGTTCGGCTACCTCGAAGGCTCCGGCAAGATGATCCTCGCCGAGCCCGAGGCGCTCCTGACCGACGCTTCGAAAATGCCCGGGCTGGACGGGCAGAAAATGTCCAAGTCCTACAACAACACCATTGCTTTAAGGGAAGACCCCGAGACGGTCACCAGGAAAATCCGCACCATGCCGACCGACCCCGCGCGCGTGCGCCGCACCGATCCCGGCAACCCGGAAAAATGCCCGGTGTGGCAGTTCCATCTGGTGTATTCCGACGACGGCGTGCGCCAGTGGGTGACCGCGGGCTGCACCAGCGCCGGCATCGGCTGCCTCGAATGCAAGCAGCCGGTGATCGACGCCGTGCTGGCCGAACTCGCGCCGATCCGCGAGCGCGCGGCGTACTACGAAGAGAATCCAGACCAGGTGCGCAACATCCTTGCCGACGGCTGCGAGAAGGCGCAGGAACTGGCGCGCGACACCATGCGCGACGTGCGCGAGGCGATGGGGCTGACCTTCGGCTGAGCAGGGCTGCTTGAGCCTGACTCTTTGATGGTTTGCGCCGGCGACTGAATTGCCCCGCGTCCTGATCGTCCACTACTCGCGCACGGGGCACACCGCCAGATTGGCCGAGGTGCTGGCAGCCGAAATCCGCTTGCGCGGCTGCGACGTCGACACCGAGGCGATCCGGGTCGAGCGCGACTGGAACCGATGGCTGCTGCCGCTTCCGCTGTTGCCCTTGCTGCCTCTTTTGCCGGTCTACCTGACGAGCGCGCGGTTCCGTCGCGTCTGGCACCGGATCTACCACCAGCAGGAGCAGGCGATCCGGCCGCTCGCCATTCCGGACGTGTCCGCCTACGACCTGGTGCTGCTCGGCACGCCGAAGTGGCTCTACCTCTCTTTTCCGGTGGCCCGTTGGCTGACGACGGCCGTTGGGCTGGAAGGCAGGCGGGTGGCGCCGTTTGCGACCTTCTGCGGCCCGCCGCTCAAGGTTTTCGAGATGGAAATGCTGTTCGAGCCGCTGGAATCGCGCCTGCGCGCGCGCGGCGCGACGGTCGTCGACCGCATGGCGGTGTCGAGCAATTACCACCCGTATTTCTTCTTCGGCGAAATGGAGCGCCTGTTCCGCTTCGTCAGCCGCATGGCCTTCAAGCGGCCGCTCATCGACTTCACGCTGGATGGCGCAGCCGGACAGGCCGAGGTCCGTCGCTTTTGCGATGTCGTGTGCCCGAGGAACCGGACGGATCAGGCCTGCAAAAAATGAGCGCGAATCCAAGCGGACTCATTTCGGGCTAAAGTGCATCCAGATTCCGAATCCGTCGTTCTCCAGGGGAAATCTGACCATGACCGTCACCTTAAACTTCGACTTGACGCTGCTATACATCGTCGCCGCCAATGTGATGGCCATACTGGTCTATGTGCTGATCCTCAAGCACCGTGCGCGACGCCTGGCGCGCAGCATCAAGGCGGTCTCCGCGGTGATCGTCGATTATTTCCGGGCCGATGGCATCGAGGCCCGCGTGGAGTGCGTGCCCGGCCACGGCAACAAGGGCTTCATTGCCTTCATTGAGTCGGAACCGATGAAGCGTTTCCGCTATTCACACATTGTCGAGGACTCTTTGCGGCTGCATGTGCAGCGCACCTGCAAGGAGGAGCTGGACCGGATATTCTGGCGTTTCCCCATCATTGGGAAGAGCCATGCCGAGGAGGACGGGGACCGGGAAATGGACGTGCTTGACGACAGGCATGACGACTATATCCGCGAAGGTCTGGAAGCCCTGAGGAAAAAAGAGGCCTATGACATCCGGGAAGGCTCCTGGGAGGAGTTCGAAAATACGGTCATCAAGAGCGACGCCGAGCAGACACCACAACGGGATAGTGCAGATCGCTGAAGCACCCGGTCAGCTGTCCGTCCCGGGCTTCACGGTACGCAGTTTCTTGGTTTCACCCCGCCGCTGCTTGCCTTCCAGACGCCTTTTCTTTGATGCCAGTGTGGGACGGGTAGGGCGGCGCGGCGTTTCCGCTTCGCAGGCTTCGCGAATCAACTCGATCAGCCGTTGCAGGGCATCGTCGCGATTGCGCCGCTGGCTGCGGTAGCGTTCGGCTGAGAGGATCAGCACGCCATCGAGGGTGAGGCGGCGGCCTGCCAGGGCAATCAGGCGTTCGCGCACCGGGTCGGGCAGCGAAGGGGAGCGGGCGACGTCGAAGCGCAGTTGCACCGCGGTCGATACCTTGTTGACGTTCTGCCCGCCGGGGCCCGAGGCGCGCACGAAATCTTCCTGGATTTCGCGTTCGTCGAGCTCGATCTGGGCGTTGACCCGGATCATGTCAATATTCTTGCGATCACCACTTCACCACGTGCACGTTGTTGAGCGTGCGTCCGAGAAAGCGCTCGCCGATGGTCTGGAAGCGCAGCGGCACGTCGGTGACATAGAAGTCGTAGCGTGGCTGGGCGGGGCCGGGGTTGGCGAGCTTTTTTTCGGTCAGCACCGCGGCGACCTGCTCGGCCATGGCCTCGGCGGAATCGACGAGCGCGACGCCGTCGCCGACGACCTGGCGCAGCAGCGGCTTCAATAGCGGGTAATGGGTGCAGCCGAGCACCAGGGTGTCGATGTGCTCGGCCATCAGCGGCTTCAGATAATCCTGTGCCGTCAATCGGGTGACTTCGTGGTCGAGCCAGCCTTCTTCAACCAGCGGCACGAACAGCGCGCAGGCCTGCGAATGGATGCGCGAGTCGGGGGCGTAGTCGTGGATGGCGCGCGCGTAGGCGTTGCTGTTGATGGTGGTGGGGGTGCCGATGACGCCGATTTTCTTGCCGCCGCGCGCCGACACCGCGCCGGCGTCGATGACGTCGAGCACCGGAACCGGCGACAGGTCCTTGACGATCTGGGAAGCCACCGCCGCCATGGTGTTGCAGGCGATGACCAGGAGCTTGACGTCCTTTTCCAGCAGGAACTCCGCGATCTGGGTGGTGAAGTGGGCGATGGTCTCGACCGACTTCACGCCGTAGGGCACGCGCGCGGTGTCGCCGAAATAGACGATGTTTTCGTAGGGCAGGCGCTCCATCAGGGCGCGCACCACGGTCAGCCCGCCGATGCCGGAATCGAATACGCCAATGGGAGATTTTGCATTCGTGGACATGGGTGGCAGGATGGCGCTATGAGAAAGTCGGCATTTTACCTGCAGGGCCGTGCTGCACTGCATTCTTCGGTGCGGCAGCCATCATGAGCGAGTGCGGCTGCGATTCGGTGTGCAATGCGGCACCGCCCGACCCGCGCTACCGGCGCGCGCTGTGGATTGCACTGGTGCTGAACACGCTGATGTTCGGCGTGGAGATCGTTGCCAGCTTTTCGGCGCAGTCGGTGTCGCTGCTGGCCGACGCGGTCGACTTCCTGGGCGACGCCGGCAATTACGCCGTGGCGCTCTTCGTGCTCGGCCTGGCGCCGGTGTGGCGCTCGCGCAGCGCGCTGTGGAAAGGCTGGCTGATGGTCGGCTTTGGCGTGTTCGTGCTTGGAAAATCGGCGTGGCAATGGTCGGCCGACGTGGTGCCTGAGCCGTTCATCATGGGCTGGGTGAGCCTTCTGGCGCTGGTGGTCAACGTCGGCGTGGCGGCATTACTGTATGCGCATCGCGAGGGCGATGCGCAGGCGCGCTCGGTGTGGCTATGCTCGCGCAACGACGTGCTCGGCAATCTGGCGGTGATGGGGGCGGCAGGCGGCGTGTGGGCGACCGCGCACGGCTGGCCGGACATCGCGGTGGCGCTGGTGCTGGCGGGGCTGGCGCTGACGTCTGGGGCGTCGGTGATCCAGCATGCGCAGCGTGAGCTGCGCAGGAATTGAAACGGCGCGCGGGAGGAACTGCGGACCAACGGTATGTAGGAGGGGCGCCCTCGCCCCGATGCCGTGGTCTTTGTAAGGGTGCGAAATTCGGGCCGGGGGCGGCCCTCCTACAAGGTTTGATGGTGGGCCCTCTGTTTACGGCGCTGTCTGCTGCCGTTCCAGCGCCCACGCTACATGCTCCCGCACCAGAGCGGATGGGTGATCCCGGCGCGCATTGAGCGCGGCCTGAATGTCGGGTGAAGCCGGCGCATTGCCCAGCGCGACCGCGATATTTCTCAGCCAGCGCTCGTGTCCGATGCGGCGGATCGGCGAGCCCGCCAGGCGCTCGTTGAAATCGGTCTCGCTCCAGGCGAACAGTTCCACCAGCCGCGCGCTGTCGAGACCGTTGCGAACCCCGAAATCCGGCAGTGCGGCAGTCTGCGCAAAGCGGTTCCACGGGCACACCAGCTGGCAGTCGTCGCAGCCGTAGATGCGGTTGCCCATGAGCGGGCGCAGCTCGACTGGAATGCTGCCCTTGAGTTCGATGGTGAGATAGGAAATGCAGCGCCGCGCGTCGAGCGTGTAGGGCGCGACGATGGCCTGCGTCGGGCAGACGTCGAGGCAGGCCTGGCAGGTGCCGCAGTGGCCGGCCTCGGGCGCGTCCACCGGCAGCGGCAGGTCGGTGTAGATCTCGCCGAGGAAGAACCACGAGCCGTGCTGCCGGTTCAGCAGCAGCGTATGCTTGCCGCGCCAGCCCAGGCCGGACTTGGTTGCGAGCTCGACTTCCAGCACCGGCGCGCTGTCGGTGAAGACGCGGAAATGGTGTTCGCCGATTTCCGCGCCGATTTTTTCGGCCAGGCTTTGCAGGCGGTTGCGTAAAACTTTATGGTAGTCGCGCCCCAGTGCGTAGCGCGAAACATAGGCGGCGTCGGCATCATTCAGCACCGCATGCGGGTCGGCGGACGCCGGCGGAAAATAATCGATCCGCGCGCTGATGATGCGGATGGTTCCGGGCACGAGTTCGGCGGGGCGGCTGCGCTTGGTGCCGTGCGCCGCCATATAATCCATCTCGCCATGAAAGCCACTATCCAGCCATTTCAGCAAGCCCGCTTCGGCCGCACCCAGATTGCCGTCGGCAATGCCCACCGCGGCAAAGCCGAGCTCGCGCCCCCATTGCTTGATTTGCTGCGCCAGTCGGCTTAAATCCTGATCATGCATACCGCAGATGATACCGTGCGCTGTCGCTGCCATCTGGCCGACGAGGCCGCGACGCTGGCATTCGGCGCGCAACTGGCGCAGGCACTGACTCCGGGGCTGACCTTCTATCTCGAGGGCGATCTGGGCGCGGGCAAGACGACGCTGGTGCGCGGGCTGCTGCGCGCGCTGGGACACGGCGGGCGGGTCAAGAGCCCGACCTATACCCTGGCCGAAATCTACAGCCTGCCCGCGTTTGAGCTGTATCATTTTGACCTGTATCGTATGCACGACCCGCGCGAATGGCTGGACGCCGGGTTTCGCGACGTGAGTGACGGCCAGGCGGTGAGCCTGATCGAATGGCCGGAAAAAGCCGCGGGCTGGCTGCCCCCGCCCGACGTGATCATCCGGCTGACGATTGCAGACGACGCGCGTGAAATCGAGTGCGAGGCGACAAGCCCGCGTGGCGCCGAATACCTGGAGACATGTTGCACATCCTGCTGAAAATCCTCCTGCTGTGCGGTGTGCTGGTGGCGTCGGGCTGGGCCCAGGCGCTGCAGCTGTCCGCCACCCGTTTGTGGCCGTCGCCCGATTACACGCGGGTCACGCTGGAGGCGCCGCAGCCGGTCGCATACAAGTTTTTCACCCTGTCGAATCCGGAGCGGCTGGTGATCGATCTCGAAGGCGTGGAGGCGAGCACGGGACTTGATGCGCTGGCCGCACAGCTGACTGCGCAAGATCCTTACATCGGGGCGATTCGCTTGGGCATGAATCGGCCCGGGGTGATGCGCCTGGTGCTGGAATTGAAGACGGCGGTGAAACCTTCCGTGTTCCAGTTGCAGCCGCTCGGGCAATACGGCCACCGGCTGGTGGTCGACCTGTATCCGGCCGAGGGCGCGGCCGCCCCGGCCGTGCCGCCGCAGCCGGTCGTGGCCGAGCCGTCCAGCCCGGCTAAGCCGGAAGCCCCGCAATACGCACGGCTGATCATCGTGGCGATCGATGCCGGTCACGGCGGCGAGGACCCCGGCGCAATCGGCGCCAGCGGTTCGCACGAGAAGAACATCACGCTGGCGCTGGCGAAGAAGCTCAAGCAGAAAATCGACGCGCAGGAGAATATGCGCGCCGTGCTGATCCGCGACGGCGACTATTTCGTGCCGCTCGGCCAGCGCGTCACCAAGGCGCGCGCGGTGAAAGCCGACCTGTTCCTGTCGATCCACGCCGATGCCTTCATCAAGTCGCACGCGCGCGGCTCGTCGGTGTTCGCGCTGTCGGAAAACGGGGCGACCTCGGTCGCCGCGCGCTGGCTGGCCAAGAAGGAAAACGAGGCCGACCTGGTGGGCGGCATCAACATCGACGTCAAGGATCCCTTCCTCAAGCGCACCCTGATCGACCTGTCGCAGACGGCCACCATCAACGACAGCCTGAAGCTCGGACACGCCGTGCTGAAGGAGATCGGCGGCGTCAACACCCTGCACAAGGCGCAGGTCGAGCAGGCGGGCTTTGCGGTGCTGAAGGCGCCCGACATCCCCTCGATCCTGATCGAGACCGCCTTCATTTCCAACCCGGAAGAGGAAAAGCGCCTCAACGATCCCGATTACCAGGACAAGCTGGTCGATGCCATCGTCGGCGGCGTCAAGAATTACTTCGACACCCATCCGCTGACCGCGCCGTCGCGGCTGACGCGCAATCCATGACGGCCAGCCTGCTGGGTGCGGCGGCCCCGGGGTTCGACCGGCCGCTGGCGGTGCTTGAGGCCTGCCACGGCCGCATCGTCAAGCAGTGCGACACCCTGGAGAAACTGCTGGCCCATCTGCCTGAACACGGTGCCGACATTCAGGCGCAACAGGCCGCGCGCGCGGTGCTGGCCTACTTCGACACCGCGGCGGTGCATCACCACGACGACGAGGAGCGCAACCTGTTTCCGCTGCTGGAACAGGCCGGCGCCGCTGGTGCGTGCGAGCTGGTCGAAGCCCTGACCCTGGAACACGACGAGCTGGCATTGCTGTGGCGGCGCCTGCGCGGGGAGTTGCAGCAGATCGAAGCCGGCGCAGCCGCCGTGCTGGATGCGGCAGTTGTGCGCCGCTTCATTGCGATGAATCGCACCCACCTCGAATTCGAGAACACCCATGTGTTGCCGCTGGCGCGCCAGGTGCTCGGCACGGCCGACATCGAGCGTCTGGGACGCGCCATGGCGGCTCGGCGCGGCGTACCGTACGAAGGTCGGTTGTGAGCATCCGCGTCCTGCCCGATGTGCTGATCTCGCAGATCGCCGCCGGCGAGGTGGTCGAGCGTCCTGCCGCGGCGCTGAAAGAGATTCTGGAAAACAGCCTCGATGCCGGCGCGACCGAGATCCAGATCGATCTGGAGCAGGGCGGCATCAAGCGCATCCGGGTTGCCGACAACGGATGCGGCATCGCGCGCGACGAACTTGCGCTCGCGCTGACGCGGCATGCCACCAGCAAGATCGCCAGCCTTGCCGATCTCGAACAGGTGGCGAGCCTCGGGTTCCGCGGCGAAGCGCTGGCGTCGATCGCCGCCATCGCGCGGGTGCAGCTCACCAGCCGCAGCGCCAACTCCAATCACATCGGCGCCGAGCATGCCTGGACGGTGCAGGCCGAAGGCGGGCGCCTCGGCGAGCCCACGCCGGCTGCGCGCGGCACCGGCACCACGCTCGACATCCAGGATCTGTTCTTCAACACGCCGGCGCGGCGCAAGTTCCTCAAGACCGAGGCCACCGAATACGCCCACTGCGCCGAAACCGTGCGGCGGCTGGCGCTGGCGAACCCGCAGGTGGCGTTCACGCTCACCCACAACGGCCGCGTGCAGCTGCGCCTGAACGCCGAACCGGCCGCGTCGAGAGTGCGCCAAGTGCTGGGCGAGTTCTTCGAGCACAACACCATTGCGGTCGTTGCCGCCGCCGGGGCGCTGCGGCTGTCCGGCTGGGTGATCCGCCCCGGCGCCGCCACTGCCAGCCGCGACAGCCAGCACGTGTTCGTCAACGGCCGCTACGTGCGCGACAAGCTGATCGTCCACGCGCTGAAGGAAGCCTACCGCGATGTGCTGCACCACCAGCTGAACCCGGCGTATTGCCTGTTCATCGAATTGCCGCCGGAGGCCGTGGATGTGAACGTGCATCCGGCCAAGACCGAGATCCGCTTCCGCGACAGCCGCGGCGTGCATCAGTTTCTGTTCCATGCGGTCGAGCGCCTGCTGTCGGCGCCGGTCGAGGCGGGGACGCCGGACGCGCCGGCGCCGGGCGCGACCCGGCCCGCCTATGGCGTGCCGCAGCAGGCATCGATGCCGCTGCAGGTGAACGAGGCGATGGCGTTCTATGCGCCTTTGGGTCAGGGGTCAGGGATCAGGCAGGATTCAGGGGGCCTGGTTGCGCCTGCGGCGCAGCCTTTGCCCGAAGTCGGGTCGGGCGATGCGCCGCCGCTCGGCTACGCGCTGGGGCAGCTGCACGGCGTCTACGTGCTGGCGCAGAACGCGCAGGGACTGGTGCTGGTCGACATGCACGCCGCGCACGAGCGCGTGGTCTACGAAAAGCTCAAGACCGCGCTCGATGCGCGCGCGGTGCCGGCGCAGACCCTGCTGATCCCGGTGGCGCTGACGGTGGACGCGCGCGACGTGGCGGAAATCGGCCCCCATCTGGATACGCTTGCCGGCATCGGCTTCGAGCTGTCGATCACCTCGCCGACCTCGGTGGCGGTGCGCTCGGTGCCGTGGCTCTTGAAGGACGCCGACCCAGTCGAGCTGACCCGTTCGGTGCTGAGTGAGGTCGCCGAATTCGGCGTCGCGCGCCTCCTGGCCGAGCGCCGCAACGAGCTGCTGGCCACGCTCGCGTGCCACGGCGCGGTGCGCGCCAACCGCATGCTCACGCTGCCCGAGATGAACGCGCTGCTGCGCGAGATGGAAGCCACCGAGCGGGCAGGGCAGTGCAACCACGGCCGCCCCACCTGGTTCCAGATCGGCCTCAAGGAACTCGACGGCATGTTCATGCGCGGCCGCTGATCTTGGCCAGGCTTTTGGCTATAATCCCGAGTTAATTAGTCAGGTATTAACGAGACCCCCATGAGCGAACGCAAAACCATTCCCATTCAGGACATCAACGAAGCCAGCAACTGCTCCAGCGCCGAACCCTACGCGCTGATGGTGCTGGGCGATTCGATGCTGCCGGAATTCGAGGAGGGCGAAATCATCGTGGTCGAGCCGTCCGGCCTGGTCAAGGACGGCTCCTACGTGGTCGCCTACGTCAATGACGAATACATCTTCCGCCAGCTTGTGAAGCACGACGACGGCTGGATGCTGAAGCCGCTCAACCCGCTGTACGAGAACATCCCGGTGGCCGACATCGACGTCGCCAAGGGCGTGGTCATCATGAAGAAACGGCCGGGAAGACGCAGCGAACAGAAGCGCTACATCTGAGGGTGTTCAGCAAACCATTGAACCCGAACGGTTTTCTGTAAACGCTATTAATTCAATCTATTTATCGCAGCATAGAAAGATTAAATAAATTAGTTGACTAAAACACTCGGGTATATAGACTGGGAATCCTGTTCAACCCTTCCAACAGGAGAAAACCATGAGTGGACTGATCGCTAATTTTCCGACCGACGGCATCGTGACGGTCAACCGGGTGATTCTGAAGCCGGAATACACGGTGGACGACTTGCAGGAGCGGGTGGCGTTCCTGTGCGAAAACGTCAAGACCTACCATTCCGATACCGGCTTCGTCGGCGGCTTCGTCGCGCTGAACTCCGGTCAGGTGTCCAACGAAGGCTCGACCATCGGCCAGGCCGTCGAAAGCCCGATGAAGGGCAAGGAGGCGCTGATCGTGACCTTCTGGACCAGCTTCGAGAACCACGAGAGGTCGCACCGTTCGGAAACCTTCCAGCCGCTGTTCCAGAAAGTGCTGGACCTGTGCGAGAACGGCAACGAGGAAATCGCCTACGAAATGCTGTGGTCCGGCAAGGCCTACGGTCCCGAGGAAATCGAGGCCGCGCGCAAAGCCAAGGCGCAGTACGCCCACGCAGCCTGATTGCAGGCGAAGCTGAAACGGCGGGGAAACCCGCCGTTTTTTTGCGTCTTAAAAGCGTCAGTAAGGCCACAGATAGCGCACGCCGACGTGGTCGAGGCCCTCGTTTTCCCCGCTTACAAGCCACTTGTGCGACAGGTGATCGAAGAACAGGGAAAGCGACGCCCCGGAGCCGATCCGATAGCCGATTTCCAGCCCGAAGTGGGGCAAAACGCGGGTGCCGAAGCCGCAATCGCTGAATTGTTCGCAGCCGGCCGGGTCCTTGTGCAGCGGGCCGTCATGCATCGCCGCGCTGAGGAAGGCATCGACGAACCATGGCGCCGACTCGAGCACACGGAGATTCAGGCCGGCATAGACGATGCTGGTATCGCCCTGGAAATTCAGCGTGGCACCGAGGTGCGGGCGCGGCGAACCACGGATGTCCAGCGGCGCAAACCGCCACTCGAGATTGAGGTCCACCCCGTCTTCATGGTGATCGCTGGCGGGCCCGCGGTCGTGTGCGAGCACGCCGATCGCCAGTGTCTGCGTGCTGTTGTCGGCCTGAGCCGGCGCCAGGACTGCGAGGCCGATGGCCAGGCCCAGGCAGCTGCCGCGAACACGCGTGCAGCTCACGCGGCGGTTTCCATGGCGCGCTCGTATTTCCCCTCGCGCGCCAGGCCGTTCAGTTCGCAGCGCTTGAGCAAGGCCTGCTGCGCGGCGGCGGCCTGGCCTTCCTGCCCCTGCCACGCGGCCAGCACCGGCGCCTGCAGCGCCCGCCCGTACGAGAAGCTGACCGCCCACGGCTGCGGTCCCATCGCGTTCATGGCGTTCAGGTGGTCGGTCGCGTCCTCGGCGCTCTGGCCGCCGGACAGGAACACGATCCCCGGCACCGCCGACGGCACGTAGCGCCGGAGGCAGCGCAGCGTGGCCTCGGCCACGTCCTGCACACTGGCCTGGCGCGGACATTTCTTGCCGGCGATCACCATGTTCGGCTTCAGCAGCATGCCCTCGAACTGGACCCGGTGGGCGTCGAGCTCGGCGAACACCGCCTGCAGCGCCTGCGCCGTCACCGCTTCGCAGCGCTCGATGCCGTGGGCGCCGTCCATCAGCACTTCAGGTTCCACGATCGGCACCAGCCCGGCTTCCTGGCATAGCGCGGCATAGCGTGCCAGCGCATGGGCATTGGCGCGGATGCCGAAGGCTGACGGCAGATCGTGCTCGTCGATCTCGATCACGGCCCGCCACTTGGCAAACTGCGCGCCCAACTGCCGGTATTCGGCGAGCCGCTCGCGCAAGCCGTCCAGCCCTTCGGTCACCTTCTCGCCGGGATGGAGCGCCAGCGCCTTGGCCCCCAGGTCGACCTTGATGCCGGGCGCGATGCCCCGGTTCGCCAGCAGCGTGGGGAAGGGGACCCCCTCGCGCGTGCGCTGGCGCAGGGTTTCGTCGTACAGGATGACGCCGCCGACCGTGCGTTCGATGCCGTCGGCAGTGAACATGATTTCGCGATAGCGTCGGCGGTTTTCCTCGGTGGATTCCACCTGGATCGTATCGAAGCGCTTCTTGATCGTGGCGTTGCTTTCGTCCGCCGCCAGCACGCCCTTCTGCTGCGCGACGATGGCGTTCGCCACGGACTTGAGTGTGTCGATATTCATGAATGCGAGCCTCCGGTAGGGATGAATGAACAGGGGGCGCCGTCGACGCCTCTTATACACTCTAGACGGTGATTCTTGCGCGTCGCCCGAAGGCCATCGGCGCGGCCGCCAAGCTGGGGGATAATCGCCCCCCATGCCAGCCCCCAGCCTTCCTCCCGCCATCTTCATCATGGGCCCGACCGCCTCGGGCAAGACCGCGCTGGCGGTCAGCCTGGTCGAACGCTTTCCGCTCGAAATCATCAGCGTCGATTCGGCGCTGGTGTATCGCGGCATGGACGTCGGCAGCGCCAAGCCCGACGCCGCCACGCTGGCCCGCGCGCCGCACCACCTGCTGGATATTCGCGACCCCACCGACGCCTATTCCGCGGCGGCGTTCCGCGAGGACGCGCTCAGGCTGATGGCCGACATCGTCGCGCGCGGCAAAGTGCCCTTGCTGGTCGGCGGCACCATGCTGTACTTCCGTGCGCTGCTGCAGGGACTGGACGACCTGCCGCGCGCCGATGCGGTGCTGCGCAAACAGCTGGAAGCCGAGGCGGCCGCACGCGGCTGGCCCGCGCTGCATGCCGAACTGGCGCAGGTCGACCCGGCGACCGCCGCGCGGCTGGCGCCGAACGACTCCCAGCGCATCGGCCGCGCGCTGGAAATCTTCCGGCTCAGCGGCACGCCGATGTCGGCGCTGCTCGACCAGGCTCAATCCGAATTACCCTACCGTGTGCTGCAGCTCGCGCTCATCCCGTCCGACCGCGCCGTGCTGCACCAGCGCATCGCCGACCGCTTCGACGCCATGCTCGCCGACGGCCTGCTCGAGGAAGTGAAAACCCTGCGCCGCACCTACGCGCTGAAACCCGACCTGCCCGCCATGCGCGCGGTCGGCTATCGCCAGGCGTGGGCCTATCTCGACGGCGACATCGATCTGACCGCGCTGCGCGAGCAGGGCATCGCCGCCACCCGCCAGCTCGCCAAGCGCCAGCTCACCTGGCTGCGCTCATGGCCCGATGCGGTGGTGCTGGATTGTCTGGCTGAGGATCTGGAGGCGCAGGCGACGGCGCTGGTGGCGAGACATTTGCAGACTTAAGCGGCCGTCATTGCGAGCGAAGCGAAGCAATCCAGAAATGTTTGCTTAATTGAAGCGCTGGATTGCCGCGCTTCGCTCGCAATGACAGGGTGAGGCTTTAATCCTCGCGCGTCGACTCGACCTTGGCGCGCGCCTGCCCGCGATGGAAGCGGATGCCGATTTGCTCACCCGCGTTGAGGTCCGCCGCATCCTGCACCACCGCGCCATCGTCCAGCTGGACGATGCTGTAGCCGCGCGCCAGCACGCTTTCCGGATTGAGGTGGGCGAGGCTGCTGGCGTGGCGATCCAGATTGAGCTGGCGCTGCACGAAGCCGCCCAGGGCGGCACGCCGCGCGCGTCCGGCGAGGGTATCCAGCCGCTGCTGGTCGCGCTGGATGACGTGATGCGGCGTTACCAGCCGCTGGTTCAATTGCGCGATCCGCAAGTGCTCTCGCGTTACGCGGGCGTGGGCGGCATTGTGCAGGCGCTGCACCAGATGGCCGAGTCGGTCGTGCCGGCGCCGCAGTTCCTCGGCGGGATGCACCAGCCGCCGCGCCAGATAGTCCAGCCGCTGCATCTCACCTTGCTGCTTGCGGGCAAGGTGATGCTGCAGCCGGCGCGCCAGATTTCCCAGTTGCAGCAGCAGTTCCGCCCGCACCGGGCTGGCGAGTTCGGCCGCCGCCGTGGGCGTGGGCGCACGCAGGTCAGCGGCAAAGTCGGCCAGGGTGAAATCGGTTTCGTGGCCGACCCCGCTCACCACTGGCATCGGGCTGGCGGCAATCGCGCGCGCCACCGCTTCGTCGTTGAACGCCCACAAATCCTCCCGCGAACCGCCGCCGCGGCACACCAGCAGCACGTCGCACTCGGCGCGCGCGCCCGCCGCACGAATCGCGGCGGCGATCTGCGCGCCGGCGCCCGCGCCTTGCACCGGGGTTGGATAGAGGATCACCGGCAGGCCCGGCATGCGGCGCGAAAGCGCGGTCAGCACGTCGTGCAGCGCCGCCGCCTGCGGCGAGGTGACGATGCCGAGGCAGCGCGGGAAGCGCGGCAGCGGACGCTTCTTCGCCGGGTCGAACAGCCCCTCGGCTTCCAGTTTCGCCTTCAGCTTGAGGAAGGCTTCGTACAGCCGCCCGGCGCCGGCGCGGCGGATCGCTTCGGCGCCCAGCTGGAATTCGCCGCGCGCTTCGTACAGCGAGGGCAGGGCACGGATCTCGACATGGTCGCCGTTGGCCGGGGTGAAGTCGGCGAACTGGTTGCGGCCGCGAAACATCACGCAGCGCACCTGCGCATTCGCGTCCTTGAGAGAAAAGTACCAGTGGCCGGAGGCGGCGCGCATGAAATTGGACACTTCGCCCTCCACCCACAGCAGCGGCAATTGCGATTCCAGCGCGCGGCGCGCCATGCGGTTGAGTTCGCTCACCGTGAGCACCGGCAGGCTGGGCGCGGGCTCGGAAATGTCGTCCAGAAAGTCCATGGCGTGGAGGATAACGGGTTCACGCCCGTCGGGGTTCATGCACAGTCACGGGATTTTCACAAAAAAATATCCAAACCCTATTGACGTGAGTTGCGATTTTATAAGTGCATGATTTTAATAGAGAAAAGCTTTTGGTTACTTTTTGAGCCGAAACGCTTTTCCCTTTGTGGGCGGGTGTTTAGGGGGTATGGCAGGCAGTTTCTCACAGACTTATCCACATCAATTGTGGAGAACTTTGCGAGCCCCATAAAAAAAGCCGTCGCGGCAATTGGTGCTTGCCGAAACCTGCGCGCGGGCGCTACATTTCGCCTGTTGTTTTATTGGGGAGTGGTATTCAGTGCTAGCCATCATAGAGGCGGCCGGTTGGCCGATCTGGCCGTTGATTCTGGCGTCGGTCATCGCCGTGGCCATCATCATCGAACGTGCCTACAGCCTACGCACCAAGGAAGTGGCTCCGGCCGGCCTGCTGCTCGAAACCATCAAAGCCTATCAGGAACGCGGCGTCACCCAGGACCTCATCACGCATCTGGGCGACCACTCGCCGATGGGCCGGATTTTTTCGACCGCATTGAAGAATGCCCACAACTCGCGCGAAGTGATGAAGGAATCGATCGAGGAAGCCGGCCGTGCCGTCACCCACGAGCTCGACCGCTTTCTCACCTCGCTCGGCACCGTCGCCAGCATGGCGCCGCTGCTCGGCCTGCTGGGCACGGTCATCGGCATGATCGAAATCTTCGGCGCGCAGACCAACACCGGCACCAATCCCGGCCAGCTGGCGCACGGCATCTCGATCGCGCTGTACAACACCGCATTCGGCCTTATCGTGGCGATCCCGGCGATGATCTTCTACCGCTTCTTCCGCGCCAAGGTGGAATCGCTGGTGGTCGACATGGAGCAGCAGGCGATCAAGCTGGTGGAAATCGTCCACGGCGACCGGAAGTAAAGTATGGGCGCCTTTAGAAATCGTAGCGAGCGGGCATCAGCCGGGTGCGCCCGGTGCTCGGAATCCTCATGTACTCGCATGTACATTCCGGTTCCTGCGCTCCGGGCGCACCCGGATCATGACTGCGCAGTAGATTTATAAAAGGTGCCCACATGAATTTTCGCCGCGGCCGCCGGGAAGACTATCCGGAAATCAACCTGATTCCGTTCATCGACATCCTGCTCGTCATCGTGATTTTCCTCGCGGTGACGACCACCTACGCGCGCTTTGCCGAACTCAAGATCAACCTGCCCACCAGCAGCGCCGAGCAGACACCGACCCAGCCCAAGCAGATCGAGGTGGCGGTGGCCGAAAACGGCCGCTACCAGATCGACAACACCGCCATCGGTGACGCCACGGTCGACCAGTTGGCCGCCGCGCTGCAGCAGGCCGCCGGCGACCAGGCCGAGCCGGTGGTGGTGATCAATGCCGATGCGCAGGCCTCGCATCAGTCGGTGGTGAACGTGATGGAAGCGGCGCGCCGGGTGGGCCTCAGCCGCATCACCTTCGCCACCCAGACCGCGCCTTAAGCGGGCGCAACCATGCTGTCCCTGCAAAAACTGTGGGCGCGCACCGGCGTGCTCACCGTGCTGCTTCTTCCGTTTTCCGCCCTGTTCTCCGCCGTGTCCGGGCTGCGCCGCCTGGCGTACCGGCGCGGCTGGCTGGACTCCGTAGCCGTGGGCGTGCCGGTGCTCGTCGTCGGCAACGTCACCGCCGGCGGCAGCGGCAAGACCCCGCTGACCATCTGGCTGGTGAACCACCTGCGCGCCCAGGGCTACCGCCCGGGCGTGGTCAGCCGCGGCTATGGCGGCGCCGCGCGCGGCTGCGTCGAGGTGCAGCCCGACAGCCCGCCGGGCGAGGTGGGCGACGAGCCGCTGCTGATCCGGCATAAAACGGGCGCCCCGGTGGTGGTCGGGCGCGACCGCGTGGCCGCCGCGCGCACGCTGCTGGCGCGTCACCCCGGGGTGGACGTGGTCGTGTCAGACGACGGCCTGCAGCATTACCGCCTGCAGCGCGACCTCGAACTGGCGGTGATCGATGCGGCGAGCGGGCTGGGCAACGGCTGGCCGCTGCCGGCCGGCCCGCTGCGCGAACCCGCGCGCCGCCTCGCTAGCGTGGACGCGGTGATACAGGTGGTGCGCGGGCCGGCGCCGCCGCTGCAGATCGATCGCGGCTGGCGCGTCGACTACACTGCAGGGCAGGCGTACCGGCTGCGCGCGCCGCAGGAAAGAACGGCGCTCGCCGATCTGCCGCCGCGCGACTGGATCGCCGCCACCGGCATCGGCCGTCCGCAGGGCTTTTTCGACATGCTGCAGGCGCACGGCGTCCGCTTCAACCCACGCGCGTTTGCCGACCACCATGTTTTCCGACCGACGGAGCTGCCCGCTGGCGGAGCGGTGCTGATGACCGAAAAAGACGCGGTAAAATGCCTGACGTTCGCAGGAGCAGACTGGTGGGCCGTGGAACTGGATGTCGCCCCCGAAGCCGGATTCATTCACTGGTTGGACGCACGACTCAAACAATAATCAGGGCGTGCGCGTCGTAAGGAGGGAACGCATGGGAATGCAACATTCTGACTGGGGCGACCGCCGTCATCCCTGCCGCTGGGAAGCCGAATCCGACGACAGCGGATTCTGGGTGCCCGATCGCTCCGAAATCGTCACCCAGTTTTTCACCCGCTACCTGTTCTTTGCGCTGGCGCTCATCTATTTCTCCACGCTCGACGCCGTGCCCCCGGTGCTGTTCAGCATCGAACACCTGCTGATCGCGCTCGGCGTCTATTTCGTGTTCAACACCGGGTTCTTCCTGCAGGCGCTGCGGGGGGTCACGCTGCTGAAAATCCGCGGCGCCATGTCCGCCGATCTGATCATCGTCACCCTGTGCGTGATCCACGATCCCAATCCGATCCCGCCGTCGGCACTGGCCTTCCTGATGGTGCTGCTCGGCAACGGCATGCGCTACGGCATGCGCCTGTTTGCCGAGGTGCTGGGCGGCGCCTTCATCGGCATGGCGATATCCTTCGCGCTGCGCTATCGGCTGGGCGGGTTCGAAATCGGCGCGGGCGACGTGTTCTTCGGCGTGTTCTGGGTCACCCTGGCCCTGTATGCCTACATCCTGATGGGGCGCATCGAGGGGCAGCGCTTCCAGCTCGATTACCGCAGCCGCTTCGACACGCTCACCGGCTTGCTCAACCGCCACGGCCTGATGGCGGCGGCCGACAACATTTTCGACCGCGCGAATCCGGACGTTCCCGTCACCGTCCTGTTTGCCGACCTCAACCAGTTCAAGGCGGTCAACGACCGCTACGGCCACAATGTGGGCGATCGCGTGCTGGCCGAGTTTGCGCGGATCTTCAGCGAGTCGGCCGAAATGGGCGTGTGCGGGCGCTGGGGCGGCGACGAATTCGTCGCCCTGCTGCCGCAACGCAACGCCGCGGAGATCGCCCGGATTTTCGAGCGCATCGAGACGCGCACCGAGGCCTGGAGCCACAGCAACGGCATGCCGATGGCGGTGAGCCTGGGCGTCAGCCATGCCCCGCGCGACGGCAACGACCTCGAGACGCTGTTGTCGGTCGCCGACATCCACCTTTATCAAAGCAAGTCGCAACAGCCCGAAACGGCGAGCGAACCCCTGGACTACGGAACCCTGATCGATGAACCCAAAACTACTTGAAATCCTCGTCTGCCCGGTCTGCAAAGGCCCGCTGGAGTGGAAAAAACCCGCCGGCGAACTGGTGTGCCGGGCCTGCCGCCTGGCCTATCCCATCCGTGACGACATTCCGGTGATGCTGCCGGAAGAAGCGCGCGCGCTGAGCCCCGACGAAATCCACGGCAAGGCCTGAGGCGAGGCCGTGCATTTCCGCGTCGTCATTCCCGCGCGCTACGCCTCCAGCCGCCTGCCGGGCAAGCCGCTGGCCGACATCGGCGGGCGCCCCATGGTGCTGCATGTGCTGGAACGCGCGCTGCAGGCGGGCGCCGAATCGGTGGTGGTCGCCACCGACGACGTGCGGGTGCAGCAGGCGGTCGAAGCCGCCGGCCACCAGGCCCTGATGACCTCGCCCGACCACCAGTCCGGCACCGAGCGCCTGGTCGAGGTGGCCGAAACCCTCGGCTGGCCGGACGACGCCCTGGTGGTCAACGTGCAGGGCGACGAACCCCTGATCGATCCCATGCTGATCCGCGAGGCCGCGCGCCAGCTGGTGCTGCACGACGACGCGGTGATGGCCACGCTGGCGCATCCGATCCACGACCACGCCGACTTCATCAATCCCAACGTCGTCAAGGTCGTGTCCGACGAAGCCGGCTACGCGCTGTATTTCAGCCGCGCGCCGATCCCGTGGCCGCGCGATGCGTTCGCGGCGCAGCAGGCGATGCCGCACGAGCTCGGCGCGCTGCGCCACATCGGCCTGTACGCCTACCGCGCCGGATTCCTGCGCACCTATGCCAGCCTCGCCAGCTCGCCGCTGGAGCGCTACGAGATGCTGGAGCAGCTGCGCGTGCTGTGGCACGGCCACCGCATCAGCCTCGGCATCACGCCCCTGGCGCCGGCCCCGGGGGTGGACACGCCGGAGGATCTGGAGCGGGTGCGGGCGTTGTTTGCGTAGGAGGCCCGCCCCCCGGCCGATGCCGTGGAGATCGCGATGGTGCGAAAATCGCGGCGAGGGCGCCGCTCCTACAGGTGGGGTTTGTGGAGCACCCGCAAGGGGTAGGCCGTCGCTGTAAGGCCGCTAAAGCGGCAACAGCGACGCTCGCCCGCCCCCGGGCCGATTGGGCTGCTTAGCAGCCTCTTGAATCCGCCAATAAAAAATTTTAAGTGTTGTTCGAATCGCGCTTGGCTTAGGCTAGTGCGGTTTTGACACATCCATAATCTAGGGAGACATGCAATGCGTTTGATTCTGTTGGGCGGCCCCGGCGCCGGCAAGGGCACCCAGGCCAATTACATCAAGGAAAAATACGGCATCCCCCAGATCTCCACCGGCGACATGCTGCGTGCGCAGATCAAGGCCGGCACCGAACTCGGCATGAAGGCCAAGGCCATCATGGACGCCGGCGGTCTGGTGTCCGACGACATCATCATCGGCATGGTGAAAGCCCGCCTGACCGAAGCCGACTGCAAGAACGGCTACCTGTTCGACGGCTTTCCGCGCACCATTCCGCAGGCCGAGGCGATGAAGGCCGCCGGCGTGCCGATCGACTACGTGGTCGAGATCGACGTCGCCGACGAGGAAATCGTCAAGCGCATGTCGGGCCGCCGTGTCCACGTGGCCTCGGGCCGCACCTACCACGTCGTGTTCAACCCGCCCAAGGTGGCCGGCAAGGACGACGCCACCGGCGAAGACCTGATCCAGCGCGACGACGACCACGAAGACACGGTGAAAAAGCGTCTCGACGTCTACCATGCGCAGACCGAGCCGCTGGTGAAGTACTACGGCGACTGGGCCGCGCGCGGCGAAGCCGGCGCCCCCAAGTACGTCAAGGTTGCCGGCGTCGGCAAGGTCGACGGCATCCGCGATTCGATCTTCGCTGCACTCGGCTAAGGCCACGATGCCGCAGCAGATTCACCCGCTGACCGACACCGAACGCTGGGTTGTTTCCGGCGCGGTGAAGGAGCGCTACGGCCGCGACGTCGAGATCCAGGACGTCGAAACCGAAATCCGCCTGCATATAGACGACCGCGA
Organism: Gammaproteobacteria bacterium; assembly: GCA_018820765.1. Classification (GTDB taxonomy): domain Bacteria; phylum Pseudomonadota; class Gammaproteobacteria; order Burkholderiales; family Thiobacillaceae; genus Thiobacillus. Next base: position 7,829 of record JAHJNN010000009.1, on the reverse strand, counting down.
ACTGACGCTGTGCCCGGGCCTGTACTGGAACGAGCATGGCTGTCATTTCGTTCTGTCCAAGACCGGCGACTCGCGCTATCGCAGCATGTTCTTCTATCGCATCCGCGATCGCTTCGCGACCGGGCGCGAGGAATACGACGACATCGGCGACTGCGTCACCACGCTTTTGAAAATGCAGGCCGACGAAGAAGCCAAGCGTCTGGCCGAGGGCGATGCGTCCGGCAACAGTTGAGTTTTGAAGCCAGCGCCAGTTTTAATTAAAACAGCGCTGGCTTTTTGTTATTGAAAACGAACCATCAGAATCATCTAGGAGACAGCACCATGGCGAAGAAAATGAACGCCTTTTACGCACAGTCCGGCGGCGTGACCGCGGTCATCAACGCGTCGGCCTGCGGTGTGATCGAAACCGCGCGCAAGCACAAGGACAAGATCGGTAAGGTCTACGCCGGCCGCAACGGCATCATCGGCGCGCTGACCGAAGACCTGATCGACACCAGCAAGGAATCCGCCGCCGCGATTGCCGCGCTGCGCACCACGCCGTCCGGCGCCTTCGGCTCCTGCCGCTTCAAGCTGAAGTCGCTGGAAGCCAACAAGCGCGAATACGCGCGCCTGATCGAAGTCTTCAAGGCGCACAACATCGGCTACTTCTTCTACAACGGCGGCGGCGATTCGGCCGACACCTGCTTCAAGGTCAGCCAGCTGTCCGAGCAGATGGGCTATCCGATCCAGGCCATCCACGTGCCGAAGACGGTCGACAACGACCTGCCGATCACCGACTGCTGCCCCGGCTTCGGCTCGGTCGCCAAGTACATCGCCGTTTCCACGCTGGAAGCCAGCTACGACGTGCGCTCGATGGCCAAGACCTCGACCAAGGTGTTCGTGATCGAAGTGATGGGCCGCCATGCCGGCTGGATCGCCGCGGCCGGCGGCCTGGTCGAGGACCACGGCATCCCCGTCGTGATCCTGTTCCCGGAAATCGAGTTCGACCAGAAGAAATTCCTCGCCCGCGTCGACAAGCTGGTGAAGGAGCACGGCTACTGCACCGTCGTCGTCTCCGAAGGCTGCCACTACCCGGACGGCAAGTTCCTCGCCGAGCAGGGCACGCGCGACGCCTTCGGCCACGCGCAGCTGGGCGGCGCCGCCCCGGTGGTCGCCAACATGATCAAGGACGCGCTCGGCCACAAGTTCCACTGGGCCGTCGCCGACTACCTGCAGCGCGCCGCGCGCCACATCGCCTCCAAGACCGACGTCAAGCAGGCCTATGAGCTTGGCAAGAAAGCCGTCGAACTCGCGGTCAAGGGCCACAATTCGGTGATGCCGACGGTCGACCGCATTTCCGACAGTCCCTACAAGTACAAGATCGGCATGGCCGACCTCAAGGATGTCGCCAATGTCGAGAAGTTCATGCCGCGCGACTTCATCACCAAAGACGGCTTCGGCATCACGCCCAAGTGCAAGCGCTATCTGACGCCGCTGATCCAGGGCGAGGACTATCCGAAGTACAAGGACGGCCTGCCGGTGTACGTGACGCTGAAGAACGTCGCGGTGGCGAAGAAGCTTTCGACGTTTAAAATTTGAGGGATCAGGGGTCAGGATTCAGGGATCAGGGGCGGTGCGGGCGAAGCCCGCGCCCTTGGATTAAGAGCGCGGCGAAGCCGCACATACCCTGACCCCTGGCCCCTGAATCCTGACCCCTAAAAAAATGACACTCGACCGCGCCAAACAGCTGCTCAAAGTCCAGGCGGACTTCGGCGGCTTCTACAACGGCAATTCAGCCAAGCTGATCTTGTCGGAGGTGCAGCGCGAGCATGGGCAGGACGCGGTCGATCAGCTCATCCGGGAGCTGGAGCTTGACCGGATTTTCGGGTTCGAGCCGGGCACGCGGTTTGAAGGCGGCCTGGCGATGGGTAGGAAGTAGTAAGGGGAACGGTGGCGCAAGCTGCCGTTTTTTTTGGGATTGTTACGGAGACTAGAAAATGAATGAAGGCTTGCTGTTTGCCCTCGTGGCGGCGGTGCTTGCGCTGCTCTACGGGATCATGTCGATCAAATGGATACTGGGGCTCCCCACCGGCAACGACCGAATGCGGGAAATCGCAGCGGCCGTGCAGGAGGGCGCGTCCGCCTACCTGAACCGGCAATACACCACCATCGGGGTTGTCGGCGTGATCCTGCTGATCGCAATCTTCGTCACGCTGGGCTGGCAAACCGCGGTCGGTTTCGCCCTCGGCGCCTTCCTCTCCGGCCTCACCGGCTACATCGGCATGAACGTCTCGGTGCGCGCCAACGTGCGCACCGCCGAGGCCGCCTCGCAAGGCCTCAATGCCGCGCTCAACGTCGCCTTCAAGGGCGGCGCCATCACCGGCATGCTGGTGGTGGGCCTGGGTCTCCTCGGCGTCGCCGGCTATTACGCCGTGCTCACCCTGGTGCTGGGCGAGACCACCGAGCAGGCCACCCACGCACTGGTGGGCCTGGCCTTCGGCGGTTCGCTGATTTCCATCTTCGCCCGTCTCGGCGGCGGCATCTTCACCAAGGGCGCCGACGTCGGCGCCGACCTGGTGGGCAAGGTCGAAGCCGGCATCCCCGAAGACGACCCGCGCAACCCCGCTGTGATTGCCGACAACGTCGGCGACAACGTCGGCGACTGCGCCGGCATGGCCGCCGACCTGTTCGAGACCTACGCCGTGACCATCATCGCCACCATGCTGCTGGGCGGACTGTTGATCACCGGCTCGCCCGAAGCGGTGATCTATCCGCTGGTGCTGGGCGGCTTCTCCATCATCGCCTCCATCGTCGGCACCTACTTCGTCAAGGCGCGCGAAGGCGGCAAGATCATGAACGCGCTGTATCGCGGCCTGATCGTGTCGGGCGTGCTGGCCGCGGTCGCGTTCTACCCCATTACCAACTGGATGATGGGCGAGGGCGTGATGATCGGCGGCGAGTTGGTGACCTCGCTGAACCTGTACTTCGCCACGCTGATCGGCCTGGCCTTGACCGCCGCCATGGTGTGGATCACCGAGTACTACACCGCGACCGAGTTCAGCCCGGTGCGCCACATCGCGCAGGCCTCCACCACCGGCCACGGCACCAACGTCATCGCCGGCCTCGGCGTGTCGATGAAGTCCACCGCCGCGCCGGTGCTGGCCGTCTGCGCCGCCATCTGGGGCGCGTATGAACTGGCCGGCCTGTACGGCATCGCCATCGCCGCCACCTCCATGCTGTCGATGGCCGGCATCATCGTCGCGCTCGACGCCTACGGCCCCATCACCGACAACGCCGGCGGCATCGCCGAAATGGCCGGTCTGCCCGACAGCATCCGCAACATCACCGACCCGCTCGACGCCGTCGGCAACACCACCAAGGCCGTCACCAAGGGCTACGCCATCGGTTCGGCCGGCCTCGCCGCCCTGGTGCTGTTCGCCGACTACACCCATGCGCTGACCGCCGGCGGACAGACCCTGAGCTTCGACCTGTCCAACCACATGGTCATCATCGGTCTGTTCATCGGCGGCATGGTGCCGTATCTCTTCGGCGCCATGGGCATGGAAGCGGTCGGCCGCGCCGCCGGTTCCGTGGTGGTGGAAGTGCGCCGCCAGTTCAAGGAAATCCCCGGCATCATGGAAGGCACCGGCAAGCCCGAATACGGCACCTGCGTCGACATGCTGACCAAGGCCGCGATCAAGGAAATGATCGTTCCCTCGCTGCTGCCGGTCGCGGTTCCCGTCATCGTCGGCCTCGTCCTCGGCCCGCAGGCCTTGGGCGGCGTGCTGGTCGGCACCATCATCACCGGCATCTTCGTGGCGATTTCCATGACCACCGGCGGCGGTGCGTGGGACAACGCCAAGAAGTACATCGAGGAAGGCAACCACGGCGGCAAGGGCAGCGAAGCGCACAAGGCCGCCGTCACCGGCGACACCGTGGGCGATCCCTACAAGGACACCGCCGGCCCCGCCGTCAACCCGCTGATCAAGATCATCAACATCGTGGCGCTGCTGATCGTGCCGTTGATCCTCTAAGCATTGCGGGCTTCACCCCCGACCGCCCTGCACGCTATAGTGCAGGGCGGTTTTGTTTTTGTAGGAGCGGCGTCCTCGCCGCGATTGACGTGCGTAAATCGCGGCGAGGACGCCGGTGCGTGGTTGTTGCCGATTGATCGGCTTTACAACCACGGCCTGCCCCTCGCGGGTGCTCCTACAGGAACCCCGCTCGGCAGCGGTTGCCTGATGATCAGGCCCACCTTAGGAGAAGCTTTCGTGAAACAGTTTTTTGTGGCCTGCGCGCTCGCGCTGCCGCTGATCGCCCACGCCGGCGGCGTCGAACGCCTGCACGCCTTCATCGCCGGCGCCAAGACCGCCGAGGCCGACTTTACCCAGACCGTGTCCGACAAGAACGGCCGCGTCAGCCAGCAGGCCAGCGGCAAGATGGCCTTCGCCCGCCCCGGCAAGTTCCGCTGGGACTACAGCGCGCCGTACGAACAGGTGATCGTCGGCGACGGCGCCAAGCTGTGGCTGTACGACGCCGACCTGGAGCAGGTCACCGTCAAGTCGCTCGGCGACGTCATCGCCGGCACCCCGGCGGCGCTGCTGGCCGGCGACAACGCCATCGAAAAATACTTCACCCTGAAAAACGCCGGCGAGGCCGACGGCCTCGAATGGCTGGACGCCACGCCGAAGAACAAGGACACCAGCTTCGAGCGCATCCGCATGGGCTTCAAGGGCGACACCCTGGTGCAGATGGAACTGTTCGACTTCTTCGGCCAGCGCACCACGCTCAAGCTCACCAAGATGGTGCGCAACCCGGCCATCGCGCCGAGCCGCTTCACCTTCACGCCGCCCAAGGGCGCCGACGTCATCGGCGAATGACCCTGTAGGAGGGGCGCCCCGCCCCGATTGTCGTGCCGTCGCGATCGTTACGGCATCGGGGCGAGGGCGCCCCTCCTACAACAGCCCCAGGGTTCTGACGGATAATTGGCGCCAATGTCCACCCCCGACCTCTTCCAGACCGCCCCCCCCGAGCCCGCGCGTGACGACCCGCACGCGCCGCTGGCCGAACGCCTGCGCCCGCACACGCTCGCCGACGTCGTCGGCCAGACCCATCTGCTCGGCCCCGGCAAGCCGCTCAGGCTCGCCTTCGATTCCGGCAAGCTGCATTCGATGATCCTGTGGGGGCCGCCGGGCGTGGGCAAGACCACGCTGGCGCGGCTCACGGCGCAGGCCTTCGGCGCCGACTTCATCGCCATTTCCGCCGTGCTCTCAGGCGTCAAGGACATCCGCGAGGCCGTCGAGCGCGCGCGCATGAACCAGACCCTGGGCCGCACCACCATCCTGTTCGTCGACGAAGTCCACCGCTTCAACAAGGCGCAACAGGATGCGTTTCTGCCGCACGTCGAATCCGGGCTCTTCACCTTCATCGGCGCCACCACCGAAAACCCCTCGTTCGAAGTCGTCGGCGCGCTCTTGTCGCGCGCCCAGGTCTACGTGCTGAAGTCGCTCACGCCCGACGAGCTCGGCCAGCTGATGCAGCGCGCGCTGGCCGAACTGCCGGACCTGAAGCTGGGCGAGGGCGTCGACAAGCTCCTGGCCGCCTACGCCGACGGCGACGCCCGCAAATTGCTCAACCTGCTGGAGCAGCTCGACACCGCCGCGCGCAGCTCGCAAGTGAAGGAAGTCGACGCCGCCTTCGTCGAAAACGCGCTGGCGCAATCGATGCGCCGCTTCGACAAGGGCGGCGAAGCCTTCTACGACCAGATTTCCGCGCTGCACAAAAGCGTGCGCGGCTCGAATCCCGACGCTTCGCTCTACTGGCTGGTGCGCATGCTCGACGGCGGCGCCGACCCGCGCTATCTCGGCCGGCGCCTCATCCGCATGGCGAGCGAGGACATTGGCCTCGCCGACCCGCGTGCGCTGCGGCTGGCGCTCGACGCCGTCGAAACCTACGAAAGGTTAGGTTCCCCCGAAGGCGAACTCGCGCTCGCCGAAGCCTGCCTCTACATGGCCTGCGCGCCCAAGAGCAACGCCGCCTACGTCGCCTACAACGCCGCGCGCGCGTTCGTGCAGTCCAACCCCTCCAACGACGTTCCCATCCACCTGCGCAACGCGCCCACCAAGCTGATGAAGGAACTCGGTTACGGCCGCGCCTACCGCTACGCCCACGACGAACCCGAGGCCTACGCCGCCGGCGAACGCTACTTCCCCGACGACATCCAGGAACAGGCGTTCTACACGCCGACCCCGCGCGGACTCGAAGGCAAGATCGCCGAGAAGCTGGCGCATCTGCGAAAGCTGGACGAGGAAGCAAAAAAGAGCTGAAAATTTTACGCACCCGCAAACGCGTAGAAGAACCGCCGCTTCATTCACTTCCAGAAACAGGGGTTGAGCGTATCGCTCAATCGAGCTATTGTAAGGAATCCTTACTTTCCTGATCGGATTGATCGTGCTTGCCAAGATGACCGCCAAGAACCAGCTCACTCTGCCCAAGAGCGTAACCAATGCGCTTGGGCAGGTTGAATACTTCGACGTACAAACCAAGGATGGCCAGGTCATCCTCACCCCCGTTCGCATCCAGCGCGCCGATGCGGTGCGCGCCAAGCTGGCCGAACTCGATCTGAACGAACAGGACATCGCCGACGCCGTCGCCTGGGCACGTCAATCCGCGGGCAAACGTAAAAAATGAGCCGCCCGCCATGGGTGGTGCTCGATACCAACCTGGTTGTTTCCGCGCTGGTGTTTGCCCAGGGCCGGCTCTCTGCTTTGCGCCATGCCTGGCAGGACGGGCATTGCGTGCCGCTCGTCTCCAAGCCCACTACCACCGAACTGATTCGCGTGCTGGCCTATCCCAAGTTCAAGCTCAGTGATGAAGAACAACAGGACTTGCTGGCCGATTACCTGCCTTGGTGCGCCACCGTGCGCATCCCCAATCCTCCACCTGCCACGCCCGACTGCCGCGATCCCTTCGATCAGCCATTCCTGCAACTCGCGGTTGCTGGCAAGGCCGACTACCTTGTCAGCGGCGACCAGGATTTACTGAGCCTGGCCGATCAATTCAAATGCCCCATCGTGACGGCCGAGTAGTTTCTTGAAAGCCTCGATTTGACCTGAAAACACGGAGACCCATGGACGACCCGCAACGTAAGGCCCAGCTCAAGAAAACCTTCGACACCGTGGCCGAAGGCTACGGCAGCAGCGGCATGGAATTCTTCCACCATGCTGCCGCGCACCTGCCGCGAATTTTTAAACTGCAGGGCCACGAGCATCTGCTCGATGTCGCCACCGGCACCGGCATTGCCGCCACCGCCCTCGCGCCGCACCTGCCGCGCGGCAAGGTCACCGGCATCGATCTCTCCGACGGCATGCTCTCCCAGGCGCGCGCCCGCACCCAAAGCCTGGGCCTGGACAACATCGAGCTGCATGCCATGGACATGCAGGACATCGGCTTCGACAACGCCCGCTTCGACGCCGCCAACTGCTCGTTCGGCCTCTTCTTCCTGCCCGACATGCTGGGCCTGCTGCAACACATCGCCAGCAAGGTGAAGCCGGGCGGCCGGGTGGTGGCCAGTTCGTTTTCCCATGGGTCGTTCGAGCCCAACGTCGATCTTTTCATGGAACGCATCCAGCGCTACGGCGTCACCCCGCCCGCCCTCACCTGGAAACAGATCTGCACCGAAGAGCAATTCCACGCCCTGTATTCCAGCGCCGGCCTGAGCGACGTGCAGATCCACCGGCACGATATCGGCTACCCCATGAACGATGCCGAGGTCTGGTGGCGCGTGATCTGGTACGCGGGCTTTCGCGGCCTGGTTGCGCAACTGAGCGAACCCCAGCTTGCCCAATTCA
>JAHJNN010000008.1 GCA_018820765.1 Gammaproteobacteria bacterium | reverse complement strand
AGCCTGCCGGGCGGATCAGCGGCAAAGGTGTTTGAGCCCCGCTCACCTTCGAAATACAAATAAAGCGGGGCGAGTTCTTTGCCGCCCGCCCGGCAGGCTCGATTTCCGGGGTTTCGGGAATGAGCGGGGTCGCCTTTTCTTTGGTTACTTTCTTTTGGCGACGCAAAAGAAAGTGACTAGCTGCCGGGCTACCCCCGGCCAACAAACCTCAGTGCATTGAAGGCTTAGCCATCGGAGATGCTTCGCGCCACGGCTCACCCATCCGGCATCACCTGCTCAAAACTCGTAATCCCCTGAAACGCCCCGCAATCCTTGTGCGGCTGCCGCGAATCGGGATTGCACACCGCCAGCAGCTGCGCGATGCCGTAGGCCTGGGCGCTCTCCAGCACCGGCAGGCTGTCGTCGACGAACAGGGTGCGCGTCTTGTCGAACGGCTCGATCGCCTGCAGGCCCTGCCAGAAATCCGGGTGCTCCTTCGGCAGGCCGATCTGGTGGGACGAAATCAGCGCATCGAAATAGGCTTCGATCCCGGTTTCGCGCATTTTCAGGCCGAGGCTTTTGGGGTGGGCGTTGGTGACCATCACCACGCGGCGGCCCGACGCACGCACGGCCTGCAGGAAGGCCGGCACATCGGGGCGCAGCGCGATCAGGTGGGCGACCTCTTCCTTCAATTGCACGATGTCGAGCGCGAGTTCGCTGCTCCAGAAATCCAGGCAATACCAGTTGAGCGTGCCGGCGTGGCGTTCGTAGTGCTGGTCGAGGTGGGCGCGCGCCACCGCCTCGTCGAGGCCGTGGTATTCGGCATAGCGGCGCGGCATGTGCTCGCGCCAGAAATGGTTGTCGAAATAGAGGTCGAGCAGGGTGCCGTCCATGTCGAGGAAGACGGTGTCGATCTGCGGCCAGTTGATCATTGCTGCAATTCCTCATGCGCCGGCACCCCGCGAGCGGGTGCGCCGGCGCCGCTTCCGGCTAGAACAATTCGTCCTTGGAGACGCCGCGCCGCCGCAGCACCTGCCTCAGGATGCGCAGCGATTCCATCTGTATCTGCCGCACGCGTTCGCGGGTCACCTGCAGTTCCAGCGCCAGATCTTCCAGCGTGCAGGCCTCGCAGCCGTTCAGGCCGAAACGGCGCTCGATCACCCAGCGCTGCTTGTCGTTCAGCTGCTTGAGCCAGCCGTGAACGTGATGCTCGATTTCCTCCAGCTGCAGCATTTCGTCCGGCAGATGCGCATTGTCGTCGGAGATGGCCTCGCCCAGCGACAGCGTGGGATCGACGTCGAGCGGCGCGTCGAGCGAGGCGACCCGCTCGTTCAGCTGCATGATGCGGCGCACGTCCTCGACCGGATGCCCGGTGAGCGCGGCAATGTCGTCCGAGCTGGCATCGGTGACGCCATGGGTTTCCAGATGGCGCTTGGCGCGCAGGTAGATGTTGAGTTCCTTGATGATGTGCACCGGCAGGCGGATGGTGCGCGACTGGTTCATGATCGCGCGCTCGATGTTCTGCCGGATCCACCAGGTGGCGTAGGTGGAGAAACGGAAGCCGCGCTCGGGGTCGAATTTTTCCAGCGCGTGGATGAGGCCGAGGTTGCCTTCCTCCACCAGGTCGAGCAGCGTGAGGCCTCGGTTGGCATAATGCTTGGCGATGTTGACCACCAGCCGCAGGTTGCGCTCGATCATGGTCTGGCGGGCTTCGAAGTCACCCTGCACGGTCAGCCGCGCCAGCGCCACTTCCTCTTCCGCCGTCAACAGCGGCGCCTGGCCGATTTCGTTGAGATACAGCTGGGTGACGTCGACCTGCGGCTCATCGAGGATGGCCGCGGCCAGTTCGTCCGTCGAATCGGGCGATGCATCCTGCTCGGCCGCCCCGGGCTCCTCAGGCATCAGGTCATCCGATTCATCGCTGGACTCTTTTCTCATGAACGCTCCGGCAGGTAATTCAAGGGGTCGAGCGGTTTGCCATATCGGCGTATTTCAAAATGCAGTTTAACCCGGTCGGCATCGCTGTCGCCCATCAGCGCGATGCGCTGTCCGGCCGTCACCAGTTCGCCTTCCTTCACCAGGATCGTCTCGTTGTGCGCGTAAGCCGACAGGTACTCGCCCGCATGCTTGACGATCAGCAGCCGGCCGTAGCCGCGCAGGCCGCTGCCGCTGTACACCACCTTGCCCGGCGCCACCGCCTTCACCGGCGCATTGCGCTGGCCGACGATGTCGATGCCCTTGCCGCCCGCCGCGCCGAAGCGGCCGGCCAGCGTGCCCTCGACCGGCCACAGCCAGCTGTCGAATGCCGCATTGGCAACGGATGCCGCAGGCGGCGGCGTTGCCGTGGCAGGCGCCGGCTGGACCGCGGCGGACGCGACCGCCGCCGGCCGCGCATTCGTGACCTGCGCCCAGTTGGCATCTGAATAGGCCAGCAAGACCGCTTGCGGTTCCCGCAGTTCGGGCGCTTCCGTCAACGGACGCGCGCGCGGCGCGCCCTCGTCGTCGAGCGGCATGACTTCGATCGCGCCCGGCACCGACGTCAGCCGCAGCACCTGCCCGACCCGGATCAGGTCAGCCGATTCGAGCTGGTTCCAAATGGCGATCTCGCGGTAATCGAGGCCGTTGGCAAAGGCGATGGCATACAGCGTGTCGCCGCGCTGGACGGTGTGAAAGCCGTTGCTGGACGGTGCGATCTGCGGCGTGGCGCGCGCCTCGGACTTGACTGCGCCGCGCGCGGAACGATCGCTCACCGGCGCCGGGCCGGGCGCGGTGCAGGCCACCAGGCCGAGCAGCAGTACGCTCAGCCAGGCGGCTCTCACGCCACCCCCGGCAGCAGGGGCACGAACTTCACCCCTTCGAGCAGGCGCTCGCTGTAGGCATCGCCCTGGCGCTCCATCACGCACAGCGTCTGGGTGGCGTTGCCGAGCGGCATCACCAGGCGCCCGCCGTCGGCCAGCTGTGCCAGCAGGGCCTGCGGCACCTCGGCAAACGCGGCCGCGATCACGATGGCGTCGAACGGCGCGAAATCCTTCGCTCCGTGCATGCCGTCGCCGTGCTTGGGCTTGACGTTGTTCACCCGAAGTTCGCGCAGGCGCGCACGGGTCTTGCCGACCAGCGCGGCGATGCGCTCCATCGACACCACCTCGCGCGCCAGCTTGCCCAGCACCGCCGCCTGATAGCCGCAGCCGAGGCCGATTTCCAGCACGCGGCCGAGCGCGCGGCCGTGGCCGTTCTCGCCGTGGCGCGCCAGTTCGGCCATGCGCGCGACGATGTAGGGATTGGAAATCGTCTGGCCGAAGCCGATCGGCAGCGCGGTGTCCTCGTAGGCGCGCGACTCCAGCGCCTGGTCGACATACAGATGGCGCGGCACGTCGCCCATCGCCGCCAGCACCATCTCGTCCCGGATGCCCTGCTCGCGCAGGCGCTCGACCATGCGGCCGCGCGTGCGGGCCGAGGTCATGCCGATGCCGGCGCGGGGGTTCAGGATTTCAGCCATGCGTTCACACTGTCCATCTGGCTGAAACGGGTGAGGTCCATTTGCAGCGGCGTAATCGAAACGAAGCCGTTGGCGACGGCATGAAAATCGGTGCCCTCGCCGGCATCCTGCGCCAAGCCCGCCGCGCCCACCCAGTACACGACCTGGCCGCGCGGGTTGGTGGTCTTCACCACCGATTCGGCCTTGTGGCGCTTGCCCAGCCGGGTCACGCTGAGCCCCCGGATCGCGTCCGCCGCATGATCCGGCACGTTGACGTTGAGCAGCATCGGCTCGGTCGGCGGCTGCGTCTGGATGCGCTGCACCAGTTCGGCCACCACGCGCGCGGCGGTATCGAAGTGCAGCGCATTATGGTTGGCGAGCGAAACCGCAATCGACGGAATCCCCAGCAGATAGCCTTCGGTGGCGGCGGCCACGGTGCCGGAATAAATCGTGTCGTCGCCCATGTTGGCGCCGTGATTGATGCCGGAAATCACCATGTCGGGCATGTGATCGAGCATGCCGGTGACGGCCAGATGCACGCAGTCGGTGGGCGTGCCGTTGACGTAATAAAAGCCGCTGGGCGCCTGGCGCAGCATCAGCGGGCGGTCGAGCGTGAGCGAATTGGAGGCGCCGCTGCGGTCGCGTTCGGGCGCCACCACGGTGATGTCGGCCAGCGGCGCCAGCGCCTGCGCCAGCGCGGCGAGGCCGGGCGCGAAATACCCGTCGTCGTTGGACAACAGGATGCGCATCAGCGGCAGCCTCCGGGCGGGGCAGGCAGTCGGCACAGGGAATTCATTGCGGTGATGCAGGCGTCGAACATGCGTCCGATTCTACCATCGGGATTTGATCGGTTCAGCCGGGTAACCGCATATCTATCCGCGAAGGCTGTAGGAGCGGCGTCCACGCCGCGATGGCCAGAGCATCGCGGCGTGGACGCCGCTCCTACAGCATTACCTCAGTCGTATTCGCGGGTGTAGAACGCGTCGAAGCTGCTCTGCTGTCCGGCCTGCGCTTCCAGCCGCACGCGCGGCGACAGCTGATACAGCACCTTGACCACCTGGCTCAGGCCGTCGAGGCTTTGCTCGTAGGAAAGCGTTGCGCGCGAGGACAGCCGCTTGCCGACGCTGACCACAGTGCTGGTAAGGTCTTCACCCGCGCCCGAGCGCACGTCGAAGGTGTCGATGCGCAGGGCCTCGGCCAGGCTCGTCTGCACGTTCACCGATTCGGCCCGCGAGAGCAGCGCGCCGGCCGCCACCTGCAGCAGCGCGAATTCCTGCCGCCCGCTGCCTTCCAGGCCGTGCCCCAGCACCAGCCAGGCCAGCTTCTCGGTGTCGGGCAACGCCGGATCGGAATACAGCCGCACCAGCGGGCGCTGCACCGTGCCGCCGACCAGCACGCCCACCTTGACGGTCGGCGTCGTGCGCACCGCCAGCACGTCGAGCCCGGGATCCTCGATCGGGCCGGCAAAACGCAGCACGCCGCGCTCGATGTCGAGCGACTGCGCATAGGCGGCGTAACGCCCTTTCTCCACCCGGATCGTGCCTTCGCCGCGCAGCCGCTGATTCACGGTGAACACGCGCAATTGCCCGCCCAGCCGCGCATCGAGCCCGCCGCCCTTGAACAGAAAGTCGTCGCCCAGCTTGAGCGTCAGGTCGAGCGCCAGCGGAAACCGCTGCGCCGCCGGTTTTTCGCGCGGCGGCCGGCCGACGATCACCACGTCGCTCGACAGCGTGGGCCGGCCCGCTTCGGGGATTTCCAGCCGCGCGCGGTCGGCCGTGAGTTCGCCGGTGAGCTGCAGGCGTTTCGGGTCGAGGTTGAGTTGGGCGACTCCGGATACGATCACGCGGCGGTCGCTGCGGTTGGTCGCGGCAAACTTTTCGAACTTAAGCGTCAGCCCCGCCTGCGGGTTTTTCAGCTGCGCCTCGCCGCCCACCACGATGCGTCCGCTCTGGCCCTTGAGTTCGCCCTCTCGCACCCGCACGCGGTCGTCGGCAAGGGCAAGCTTGAGCGTGCCGTCGGTGATGGCGATCCCTTGTTCCGCCATCGCAAAGCGGATCCTGTCGGCATCGATCTGCCCGTCGATGCGCGGCGCCGCCAGGCTGCCGCTACCCGCGAGCTGCGCGGTCAGGCGCGCATCCAGGCGGACGCCAACCGGCAGGAAAGGCCTGGCCAGACGCAGGTCGGGCACGTCGACCTGCGCCGTCCACGCCAGCGGCGCGCTGCGCGGCAGGGTGAAGAACGCGCCCTCGCGCAGCAGCGTGGCACGGCCTTCCGCGCGCAGCTGGCCGGCTTCGCGGCCGGCCGCCTCGACGCGCGCGGTGACGCGGCTGGCCGCGGCATCGAGGTCGAGCGCAAGCGTGGTCAGCCCCAGACTCACTGCCGGGTCCTTCAGCCGCACATCGCCGCTCCGCCGAACCAGGCGCGCGCTGCCGTCGAGCGCGTCGCCGGCGCGCAGGTTCCAGTCGCCGTCGAGCCTGAGATCGGTGGTGAACGGCGGCGCGGTTTCCAAAAATTCCAGCAGCGGCGCCAGCGGCAGGTTGGCGAGCGCGCCGCGCGTAGCCAGCTGCGTGCCGCGGCGGCTGAACTGCTCGACCGTCACCCGGCCGCCCGCCAGCGTCAGCGCCAACTGGCTCACCTGCTGCTGCTCGCGCGACAGCAGCAGGGTGGCCGGCGCGATCAGTTGCATCGGCCAGCGGCCCTGCGCCTGCGCCTGCCTCAGTTGCCCGCGCCAGATTTGCTGCGCATCCAGCCCACCCGCCAGGCTCGCACTCAGCCGCCACTCGGGCAGGCTGACGTCGAGCGCCAGGGTGTGGGCATTGCGGCGGCCCTGCAGGTTGGCGCGGACGACGCTCAGGCGCTGCCCGGCCAGCTGCACGCCGCGCGCGTCGAGCTGGCCGGTGAAGGCGCCGTTGGCGGTGGCCTGCAAATCGAGCTGCAGGTTCAGCGACTCGGCGGCGATGTCGCCCGGCAGGCGCAGGCCGCTGGCCGCCAGCCTGCCTTGCACCTGCAACTGGGCGGGCGCGCCGCTGGCGCTGCCGCTGCTGGTCAGGCGCCCGGCCACGCCGAGGTTCAGCCGCGCCAGTGCGGGCGCGTCGACGTCCCAGACGAGGCGGTCGCCGGCGCGGCCATAGGCGCCCTTCACGTGCGCGCGGTTGCCGGCCAGGTCGAGATTGACGTCGGCATCGGCGAGATGGCGGTTTTCGTAGCGCAGTCGGCCCTGTCCGCTGACCGGGCGGCCTTCGAGATCGCCCGGCGGCAGGGTCAACTGCGCCTCCAGCCGCAATCCGGGTGCCAGCGCGCCGCTCACCTGGCCGCGCGCATTCAGCCGCCCGCGCGGAAAGCTGCCGAAGCGCGCCGGGTTGATCTGCGCGGCATCGAACTGGACGGAAAACGCGCGCACGGCGTCGAGCTGCAGCACGCCCGCGGCGGTCAGCCGCCCGGCCTGGCCGCTGAAGTTGGCCGATTCCAGGCGCAGCGCGGCCGCGTCATGCGTCACGGTGAAGCGGCCCTGCCCCCAGGTCTCGGCCACCTCGGCGTCGAGCGTCTGCTTCGCCGCGTCGCCTGCCAGTTGCAGGCTCGTCTTGATCCGGGTGGCATTCAGGTCGCGGTGCAAGCCGGCCAGGTTCAGGCGCGGGCTTTCCAGTTTCACGCTGAAGCGGCCGTCGCGCCACTGGCCGTCGCCGCTGAATTGCCCGGCCGCGCCGAGGTCGATCGCCAGCGAACTGAAGTCGGCGTGCGCGAGGTCGCCCAGCACCGCGCCGGTGAAATTGGCGAGCGGCAGGCGCTGCTCGTCGAGCCGTCCGGCCAGCCGGTTGGACAGGCTAAAGGTGCCAAGCAGGCGTTCGCCCGGCTGCCCCTCGAACACCCCGGAAAATGCCAGGTCGGCGCGCGGCGCATCCGGCTGGAACTGGCGCGGGTCGATGCCCGCTCCGGCCACCAGCAGGCGCGGCAGGCGCACCCGCGCAAACGGGGCCGCTTCGCCGCGGGCGAGCAGGCTCATGCCCTCGGCGGCCGCATCCAGGTGGAATTGCAGCGCCGCCAGCGTCCCCGTCAGGTCGAGTTGCGCCGACACCGGCAGCGGGTCGCGGCGTGTCGCCTCGATCTGGCCCTGCAATGCAAACGGCGCGTCCTTGCCGAGATCGATCTGCCCGATCACGTCCGCCCACGGCGACGTCAGCGTCGCTCCGCTCAATCGCCAGCGCGCGCCGCTGCCGTCGAGGCGGGCCTTGAGATCGCGGAAGCTCAGCGTCCGCCCCGCATCGATCACCTCCAGCTGCGCCAGATCGAGCACGCGCACGTTCAGGTCGAGCGGCAGGCGCAGGCTCGCGGGCAGCTCGGGCGGCGTCGGGTCCTTTTTCAGGATGTTCACCCGCATCGCCTGCGCCGCCAGCAGATCGACCTCGATCCGGCGCTGCCACAGCATGCGCGGCTGCCATTCGAGGCGAATGCGTTCGATCTCGATGCGCTGCATGTCGGTGACGATCGTCAGCTTGCCGATGCCGAGCGGCACGCCGAGGTGGCCGTCGACGCCTTCGAATTTCACGCGCTCGCCGCTGAGTGCCGTCACGCTTGCGGTCAGCCAGCGAAACCCGGTAGCGGTGGTCGCCATGAATGCGCCCGCCGCCGCCAGCAGCATCAGCAGCGAGAACAGGCCCGCCAGACTCCAGGCGGCCCGTTTCAGAACGACACCCCGAGCGAGAAATGCAGGCGGAATTCTTCGGTGGCTTCGCCGTACGCCAGGTCGAGGTTGATCGGCCCCACCGGCGAACGGTAGCGCGCGCCGACGCCGTAGCCGTACACCGGCGACAGGTTGCCCGGGCTGTCGGCCGCGTCGCCCGCATCGACGAACACCGCCATGCCCCAGTTGCCTTCGAAGAAATAGTTGTACTCGACGCTGCCGGTGGCGAGATAGCGCACCGAGGCCACGCCGCCGGTCAGCGTGCGCCCCAGGCTCTGGTAGGCATAGCCGCGCACCGAGTTGTCGCCGCCGGCGCGGAACAGGAAATCGGTGGGGATGCCATCGCGCGTGTCGGCCAGCACGCTACCGAGCTCTCCGCGCAGGATCAGCCGGCCGTTGTCGCCGGCGCGGAAATAGTGGGTGTGGCGGCCGTACAGGCGGACGAAATTGGTGTCCGACAGCAAGGCCTCGGCCGCGCCGCCGCCCTGCAGGGTGAGCACGTAGCCGCGCCGCGGAAAGAACGCGCGCCCCACCGTGCGCTGGGTCCAGGCATAGTTGGCAACCAGCGCCTGGTTGCGCTCGCTTACCACGTTGCCGATTTCCTGCTCCTCGGTCTGGTACTGCAGCGACAGCGTGGTCTCGATCTGCCCGCGGGTGCGGGCGCGCTTGGCCACCAGCACGCTGGAACGCGTCTCCTGGCCCTCGATGTCTTCCTGCTTGAGCTGCAGGCCGAGGCTGTTCTCGTAGCCGCTGGCATTGCGCGGCCAGGCCAGTTCCACCGCGCCGAGCTGGCGCGCGGTTTCCAGACGCGCATCGAGCTTCAGGCGCATGCCCCGATCCAGGATGTCCCGATGCAGCCACGACGCCTGCACCCGCGCCCCGGTGTCGGTGCTGACGCCGGCGCCCACGCTGAACGCTTTTTCCGGGCGCTCCACCACCTCCACCTGGATCGGCACCGCCGCCGCCTGTGCCGGATCGGGATCGATGCGCACCGCGGCCTGCGCGTAGTAGCCGCTCGTCTCCAGCGCCACCTGATAGTCCAGCAGATCCTGCTGGCGAACCGGCTTGCCGGGTTTCACCGGACTCATGTTGCGGATGATGGAGACGGGATAGCGCTGGTTGCCGCTGATGTGCGGCTGGCCGTAATAAAAGGCGGGGCCGCTGTCGATCGTCAGCGCCAGATCCGCCGCCTGCGCATCCGGATCGATGCGCGCCTCGCTCGCCGCGATCCGCGCCGCCAGATACGCGCCCCCCAGCAAGGGCCCCAGCGCCGTCACTTTCGCCGTTTCCCAGTCCGCCTGGCGAAACGGCATCCCCGGCTTCAAAAAGAAATTGCGCTCGATGCGCCCCCGCAGACCCGCCGTCTCGGGGCGCGTGGCCAGCGCGCCCTCGAAGCCCAGCTTCACGCTGCGCACCGTCGTGCGCGCACCGGGAACGACCCGGTAACTCACCCGCCAGTCGTCGCCCACCCGCTCCACCACGCTGTCCACCTGCGGCGAAAAATAGCCCTCGGTCGCCAGCAGATCCTGCGCCGTCAGCTCGCTCTGCCGCTGCAGCCGCGCCATCTCCTCCGCATCCAGCGTCTCGCCCAGCCGCGCCGCCCGCGCCGTTTCCAGATGCTGCGTCAGCAGCGCCTTGATCTCATCGGGCGCTTCCACCTCCACCGTCAGCGCGTGCGCCGGCGTCGCGCACAGCGCGGCCAGGAACAGCACCGTTTTGAAAAGACGATCAGGCAAGACAATCCAAGCGGAAAGAGTCAATTCATTCTAGGGGGTGGGTTGGGATCGGGCAAAAGCTGCGGAAAGCCGGACTGGCAGATGGATAGAAGCTATGTGGCTGTTGGCCATAAGGAGACGTTCACCTAGTTTCCCGATAGCGGACTGTTACTTGCGAAGCGGGCCACATACGGGCGGGCTAGGGGCGCGGTCAAAGGTACTGAGGCAGCTGAGCGTTTGTTAGATAATCGATCAGGTCCGGGTTGTCGATGGCAGCGGCGTAGAACACGTGCTCCCAGGTGTTCAGCGAAGGCTCGGTTGCTCCGTGCTTGAACGTCGTTAATGTCTGCTGGACGTCTTGTCCAGCCACTCTCATCGCATCCACAAGACGCAGCAGCCGGCGATGCTGGTTGCGGAAGAAGCCCGCGTATCGCTTTTCGATCTCGAGCTCCCGCATATGGCTACGAACCAAGCGCGCCTTCGATGGACCTAGGCCCTCCACGAGCCCAAGGGTGAACGTCGGGGCGTCGAACGGGGCGTGAATCTCAAGACGGAGCACCTGTTCTGCGACAAAGGCATCGAAGTATGGATGGATAAAGAAGCGTGGGGTTCGAGCATCACCGACCTTTTCCCCTTTAGCAAGCTGGCACGCGTCACACATTGGGAAGAGGTTGGCGGGCGTGACGCAAAACTGTGGGTAAAGTCTTTTGGGCAGATAGTGGTCGAGGGTGTTCGGACGCCCTAGTTCGCCGCACGCGGGACACACAGTCAACTCGTGCTGACGCATAGCACTGAGCATTCGTCCCTGAACAGAGTTTTCGGCAGGTGCCAAATAGAGGCTCAGAAATGAAGTCTTCCTAGCCTGAGCGGCGGCCCAAGTAGTCACCATTGCCGGCGATCCGGCAGCGTTGATGTACTGTTGGACTCGCTGGCGCCACTCTTGCTCGATGCCATTGAAGAAGCCGGCATTGACTCCGTTGGCCCGCTCCGCGACAACATCTGTCACAAGCTGAAGACTATCTACAGCAGGCATAGGTAGCTTCATTACCACTGGTCGCCACCTTCCATCGCCTTGATCTGCACGAGCAGTTCTTCGTTCAGGCTGTCGCCCATTGCCTGAATCAGTGCCGCCGCAGAGCCAAATTCTTCGAGCTTCTGCGTAAGCCATTTTTCGAATGGTTTCGAGACGATGTTGTCTCCGAAGACATATGATGAAATTCTCTGGATGTCGCCGCCGAACGTCTGAAAGGGGGGATGCGTTATGACGAGACCGTCTTCGGTGCGTGCGAATACATGCACGCAGTCGGCTGGAACTTCACGGACGATGACCTCGGAATGGGTGGCAAGCAATGCCTTCGAGTTGAAGCTGGCGAGAATTTCCTTGAGCATCTCAATGAACTGAATTTCCAGCGTCGGATGGAGGAACAACTCCGGCTCGTCAATAAGCACTAGGCTATTGCGGCGGATGACACCAAGCAAATTAATGACTATGTAGGCGAAGAGACGTTGCCCTGAACTAAGCTCTATAGGTGTGCCGTCCTTGAAAAAAGCGACGCCTGACTTGGCGACGCAGGCGGCGAGTAAACGACCCGCATCCGCATAGTTCATGGTGTGTGATGCAATTGGGATGTAGCGGTGGCCGTCGATGTCGAGGGACGTGAGGCCCTCGACCTCATCAAAGTTCGAGTACAGATACCGAGCGCGCTTGTTGGCTTCGATCTCGACAGCCGCGAAGTCAAACTGGAATGCGGTGCGTAACACCCTCTCCATCGTGCTGACCTTCTTGGCCCAGTCTGTGATCGCCTTGAACTTTTGGTCGTCCGCTAGGCAGGCCACAAGAGACTGCGCGGCGCTTACCTTTGGATACTCGTGCGATAACCGTATCCGCCGCGATTTTCCATCCGTCTTATCGCCCGAGTGTCCTCTGAATCCGAAGTACCGGTAGACATCCTTGTCTTGGACCGTCACGCCATCCATGTCGACGGGGAAACGCTCGAAAGGGCTGTAGGAGACCACTACTAGCTGGCTGACATTGGGTTGTTCAGCGAAGCCGAGTTCCCCATCCTGTGGCTTGATCCAAGCGGCCACCATCTGGTGTAGAACACGGGACTTTCCCGTGCCGTTCGGGCCGATCAACACGTTGATTTCGTGTGGGAGTAGGCTGTCGGACGCGAAGTTGAGCGCAAGCGTCGATGTTTCACGGAACACGTCTTGGAAAAGAAACTCGAAGTTCTGTACGGCAATCGCCTGATTGTCGAGGATCTTCCATCCATCCAGGTAGGCCGCAACGCTCCCACGCTCACGTTGCAGCGAGTTTCTGAATCCCTCAGTGTCCACGAGATCCAAGGCGGCCTGATCCAGATTCCGCACAAGAAAGCTGGCATCGCGAAGCACACGTGCGATTTGGATGATTGCTTCACCGCCTAGGTGTGCCTTCAACTGCTGGAAGAAAGTGATCTCCGACGGTACAGATATGTAGTCAATACCCGGCGCCGGAAAGGTGCCGTCCCAACCCGACTCGAGTAACTTGTCCAGCACGGTGCTCGACGTAGAGTGGTTCGAAATTAGGAGCCGAATTGCTCCGAGGTCGACACGTTGGCCTCCAATCCGGCAGGTGACTGGGAAGCTGGTCTTGTAGCCATAGTCGTCCCAGTTGTCCCAGAGCAACTCCAGAACGTCACCCGTACCTTCGGGCGTTGAATTTCTTCGTCCGCTGCGCCGACCCAAATAGCAAATCCTCACTGGTCACTCCCGAAGCTTTTGTAACTGAACCTTATTGTTCGGATGTTATCCGGAACCGAGATCTTCGGCGAGGCTGACCATGGACTCATGCTCTCTATGCGTGTCCGCTTTCCAGAAGAGCGTGCGACCGTTTTAGGTCGATTCCAGTCATCACAGCATTCAAGTACCCTTCCCTCTTAGCCACTCTTCGTCGGGACCGCCATGCCACCATCGCAAGAAGCTTCCGCCCATGCCCATGCCATCCTGGCCGAGGCGCAGTCGAAAATTGACGCCCTCCGCCGCATTGATCCCTATCTGATCGATCTGTCCCTGCGCGAAAACCCCGTGGGTGCGCGGATCGGGCAGACGCTCAAGGACAAGCTGGACATCCTGCCCCGGGTCCGGGCGTTCGGGTTCCGCAACATCTTGCTGGGCACGCTGGATTACTCGATGCCGGATGAGTTGGAGGTGGATGACGATTTCATGATCTATCTGCGCGATCATCAGATCGACATGAGCGGTTGCTTTGCGTTTACCGATATCGGGATCGCGCAGGCCGACGGCACGTTCACGCCCTCGCCTTCGCAACTCAAGCTGCAGGCGTATGGGGTGCCCAATACCCTGCACGAAATCTATCTGAGCAAGGCGGGCATGGCGGGGCAGTACGATCTGGAGACGCTGCGCCGCAGCCTGCCGGCCAGCATCGCGTGGCTGAACGAGAACGTCCGCGGCGACGACGGCGGCAAGCCGCGCATCCTGATCAATATCGTGGACGGCTGCGATGCCTTTGCGGAGGACCCGGACCGGGCCTGTTCGATCCTGAGCCTGCTGGCCGAACAGCCGATCGAGGGCGCCAGCATCGAGGATGACCGGGGCACCTACCTGCCCTTGCAGGTGGGAGCGTTCGTCGCGGTGGCCCGGTGTTTTCTGCCGCCGCCGCTGAAAATTCTGGTGCACATCCATGCCGGCGCGGGCTTCGAAAACGCATCGGTGATCGAGGCGCTGCTCAACGGCGCCGATGGCGCATGGGGCGGGCTGCCCAAGCGCGCGGCGATCATCGGCCATGCCTCGCTGGGCGAATTGATTGCCAACCTGGTGCGCGTCGGCAATACGCATATGCGGGACGATTACCAACTGGATCAGCTGCTGCCCCTGGCAACCCGGTTGCAGGTGCTGGACGAGGAGGAAGCGGTTCCCGACGATCTGCCGATTCTGGGCAACAATGCCTACCGCTTGCCGCTGAGTTTTTTCCGGCAGCAGGCGGGGCGATTCATGGACCTGGTTCCGGAAGCCATCGGCGGGGAATACCGTTACCGCATCTGCCCGGTGGTCAGCGATGCGGCGGTGATCGCCGGGCGGCTGGCCGAAGTCACGGGCCACCCGCCGGAAACGTTCTCCGATGAGGTTCTGGACCAGATGATCCGGCTGATGCGCCGCGACCTGCGTGCCGGAAAGCGGATCGCTTACGACGAGCCCGGGCAGCTTTTACGGCTGTTTGCCCGCGCTTCGGGCGCCTGAGGTCAATTCAGGCCTCAGGTGACGTAATACAGACGGAATGCCTTTGCGTGGCAGGCCCCGGATGCGCCGGGATTCAATGACAATCCGGCTGCGCGCGATCGACGACAAGGGGCTATAAAGGATCAGGCTCAGGGCGTCCCGTCCTGTTTCAAATCACGAATGCGATCAAAACGATGACTGACTCTGCACCAGACATGGAAACCGACAGCGCGGTCTACAAAACGCTGCTGGAATCGACGAAGGCCATTCCATGGAAAATCGACTGGAAGACCATGCGCTTCGCCTATATCGGGCCGCAGATCGAAAGCCTGCTCGGCTGGTCGCCCGCAAGCTGGGTGAGCGCCGAGGACTGGGCGACGCGCATGCACCCCGAAGACCGGGAATGGGTGGTCAATTTTTGCGTTTCGCAATCCCAGGCCGGAACGGACCACGAGGCGGACTATCGTGCGCTCACCAAGGATGGCGGCTATGTGTGGATTCGCGATGTGGTCCACGTGGTCCGCACGGACGACGGCGAGGTGGATTCGCTGATCGGCTTCATGTTCGACATCAGCGAGCGGAAAAAAACCGAAGACAAGGTGCTCGCCCTGCAGAAGGAGCTGGAAACCCTGTCCTTCAAGGATGGCCTAACCGGCATCGCCAACCGGCGCATGTTCGATTCCATCCTGGACGTGGAATGGATCAATGCACGGCGCAACAACCAGCCGCTGTCGATGATCATGCTCGATATCGATTATTTCAAGCAGTACAACGATCACTACGGGCACATTCAGGGCGACGCCTGTCTGAAATGTGTCGGCCAGATCCTGGGGTCGGCCGTCACCCGGGCGCGGGATTTCGTGGCCCGCTTCGGCGGAGAGGAATTCGTGCTGGTGCTACCCGAAACGGACGAGAAGTCGGCCGCGAAGATCGCCGAGCGATGCCGCAGCCTGATTTTCAAGGAACAGATCCCGCACGAAAATTCCCCGGTCAGCCAGATCCTGACCGTGAGCATCGGCGTGGGCACCACGATTCCCACCCATGCGGACGAACCGATCGGGTTCATCGAAGAAGTGGACCGGCGGCTGTATCAGGCGAAGCAAAGCGGCAGGAACTGCATCGTCAAGGGCAATTAGGAAACACCCTTGACCCTGTAGGAGCGGCGCCCTCGCCGCGATTTTTCGTGCCGTCGAGATCTCCACGGCATCGGCCCGAGGGCGAGCCTCCTACAGGTCTTGCTTCAGTGATACCACAGGATCTGCCCTGCCTCGATCGGCACCCTTGCCCCTTCCAAAGCCGGAACGATGCGCGGCGTGTAATCGCCCGCAGGCAGGGTTTTGGGAATGCGGAGGCCGTAGGTGTAGCTGTTGACGGCGCCGCTGAGGGCCTCGCCGCGCTGCATGCGGTGAAGCTCGGCAGCCGCCGCATCGCCGGCCGGCATGGCGTAGAGCTCGACGGCGACGAAGCCGGGGTCGAGGTCGTTGAGGTAGACGGGCACGCTGAATTGCCATGCATCGTCCGCCTCGTCGACGCGCAGTTCGCCGAAATGGATGTGCTCCCAGTGCCGGGCGACGGCGTCCTGCCAGTCCCACACGCGCCGGGCCACCGCCATGTCCCGGCGCGCGGCATGGCACTCGGCGGCGGGCAGGTAGAGCTGCTCCACATATTCGCGCAGCATGCGGTTGCTGCTGAACTGCGGCGTGAGCGTGCTCATGCTTGCACGCAACTTGGCGACCCAGCCGGCAGGGCAGCCCTGGGCATCGCGGTCGTGATAGAAAAGCGGGATGACTTCCTGTTCCAGCAGGCGATAGAGTTCCGCCGCCTCCGCCGCTTCCCACGCCGGGTCGGTGTCGTGTTCCCGGCCGTCGCCCAGGGCCCAGCCCAGTTCCGGCGCATAGGCTTCCGCCCACCAGCCGTCCAGTTCCGACAGGTTGAGTCCGCCGTTGACCAGGACTTTCATGCCGCTGGTGCCGCTGGCCTCCCATGGGCGGCGCGGCGTGTTGACCCACAGGTCCACGCCCTGCACCATTTGTTCCGCGATCAGCATGTCGTAATCGGCCAGAAACACAACGTGTCCGGCCAGTTCCGGACGGCTGTCGATGAATTCGTTCCACTGGCGAATGATCGCTTTACCGGTCTCATCCTTTGGGTGCGCCTTGCCGGCAATAATCAACTGCACCGGATAGAGCGGGTTGGTCAGGATGCGGTAGAGGCGTTCCGGGTCGGCGAGCAGCATGCCGGGGCGTTTGTAGGCGGTAATGCGACGGGCGAAGCCGAGCGTTAAGGTATTGGGGTCGAGGGCGTAGTGCGCGCGCTTGATGCGCTCGTCCGGCGCGTTGATGGCGGCGAGCTGGCGCTGCAGGTGGCTGCGGGCAAAGCCGATCAGGCGCTGCCGGTTTTGGGTGCGGAGATCCCACAGGGACTGGTCGGAGACCAGGCACACCTGTTCCTCAAGATGCTCCAGCTCGCCTAGCCAGCGTGCCTTGCCGCAGGATTCTGTCCAGATGCGGTCGGCTTCGACCGAGTCCCAGGACGGCACATGGATGCCATTGGTGATATGGGTGACGGGCACCTCATGTTGTGGCCAGTTCCGGAAAAGAGACTGAAAAAGGCGGCGGCTGACGCTGCCATGCAGACGGCTCACCCCGTTGACCAGAAGGCTGCCGCGAATGGCGAGGTACGCCACCTTGAAGGGTTCGCTGTCGTCGTCCGGGTTTTGCCGGCCGAGGGCGAGCAGCACGCGAGCGGGGATGCCGAGGCCCCGCTGGGCGCATTCCATATAGCGTTCCAGCAAGGCCGGGGCAAAGCGGTCGAAACCGACGGCGACCGGGGTGTGGGTGGTGAAGACGTTGCCGGCGCGGGTGGCGTTGAGCGCGCAGTGAAAATCGCTGCCATGGTCGCGCATGTGGCTCCATGCGCGGGCGAGGACGACGAAAGCCGCATGACCCTCGTTGAGATGGCAGACTTCGGGATGGATGCCCAGACGGCGCAGCAGGGTCCAGCCGCCGATGCCAAGGCATATCTCCTGCTCCAGGCGCATTTCCGACCCGCCACCGTATAGCTCGGCGGTGATGCCGCGGTCGGCCGGTGTGTTGAGCGGATCGTTGCTGTCCAGAAGATAGAGGCGCACCCGCCCGACCTCAACCTGCCAGACGCGCAGGAGAACGGTGCGGCCGGGAAGGGGGATTTCCACGCTCAGACGTTTTCCCTGCTCGTCGCGTACCGGCTGCACCGGCAGCTGGGCGGGATCGTTGTAGGGGAAAAATTCCTGCTGGCCGCCATGCTCGTTAAGACTCTGACGAAAGTAGCCCTGCTGCCAGAGCAGGCCGATGCCGGTTATCGGCACATCAAGATCGCTGGCGGTCTTGAGCAGATCGCCAGCCAGGATACCCAGGCCGCCGGAGTAAAGAGGCAGCGACTCGGACAACCCGAACTCCATGCTGAAGTAGGCCACGTGCGTCAGCGCCGATTGCGGATACGCGTTCTGAAACCAGGTCGGGCTCGCACGCCATTCCCTGCGCGCGTCGACAAAGCCCTGCAGGCTGGCGACGAAGGCCGGGTCTGCCGCCAGCGCATGCAGCTTTTTCGGGGACACGTTCTGCAAAACCAGCCAGGGATTGCGGGTCAGCGCCCACAGCTCGGGGTCGATGCTTTTCCACAGGACGTCGGTGGTGTGGCTCCACGACCAGCGCAAATCCAGCGCGAGTTCGGCCAGGACGTCGAGTTCCGCGGGCAGGTCGGGCAACGGGGGGCGGGCTGAGCGGGTCATGCGGGTGCCTTGTTCAAGAGGTGCTGAAAAAAGACGGACTCACGCCCGGTGTGAAGCGCACGGCACGTCCCGCCACCACGCTTCGGCCCCCACGCAGCACACGAACCCATCCTGTTCTCCCTCACGACTGAGCAGATCAGATTGGATTGTAGAACGTCGTGTGGGGTACAGCATCTTGGCCTCTTGGCTCGGCTGGCTTTGCGCATGGCTCGGTGAACAGCGCCTTAAGCAAGCCGCCGCCAAAGTAGCCGAAGCAAGCTTCGCGGCAGTGTGGAACAACGACGAAGACGCGGCTTGCGACCGGCTGAGATTTTGAAAGGAAGCTATGCACAAGTCGTCACCCCGGCGAAAGCCGGGGTCCAGTGCTTGATTCAACTGGATTCCGGCGTGCGCACGCAAGGGGCAGGCCGAGGTTGTAAAGCCGCTTAAGCGGCAACAACCACGCTCCGCCGGAATGACGATTGTGGACTTGCTCAGGGATTCCTAATGCCCTTCCCACACCCGAGTGTTATTCAGCTGACCAAAAAAGAGGGCGGAATCCCACCCTCCCTCCTCCTGCCCAGTCCGATCAAGCTGGCTGTGCTGCCGCCTTCTCGAAGCTGAACACCCCGTCTTTCGCGTCCACCCGGATGGTGTCCTTGGCGGCGAAGTGCCCGCCCAGGATTTCCTTCGCCAGCGCGTTTTCGAGTTCGCTCTGGATCGCGCGCTTGAGCGGCCGCGCGCCGTAGATCGGGTCGAAGCCGGCCTTGGCGATTTCGGCGAGCGCAGCCTCGGTGACGTCGAGCTTCATCTCCATCTGCGCCAGGCGCTGCTCCAGGCCTTGCAGTTGGATGCGCGCGATACTGGCGATGTGCGACTCGGACAGCGCGTGGAAGACGACAACCTCGTCGATGCGGTTGATGAACTCGGGACGGAAGTAGGACTTCACTTCGCCCAGCACGGCGAGCTTGATGACCTGGTAGTCGTCGCCCGACATCTGCTGGATCATCTGCGAACCCAAGTTGGAGGTCATCACGATCACGGTGTTGCGGAAGTCGACGGTGCGGCCCTGGCCGTCGGTCAGGCGGCCGTCGTCCAGCACCTGCAGCAGCACGTTGAAGACGTCCGGATGCGCTTTTTCGACCTCGTCCATCAGGATGACGGAATAGGGTTTGCGGCGCACCGCTTCGGTCAGATAGCCGCCTTCCTCATAGCCGACGTAGCCGGGCGGCGCGCCGATGAGGCGGGCGACCGAGTGTTTCTCCATGAATTCGCTCATGTCGATGCGGATCATGTGGTCGGCGGAATCGAACAGGTATTCGGCGAGCGTCTTGCACAGCTCGGTCTTGCCGACGCCGGTGGGGCCGAGGAAGAGGAAGGAGCCGAGCGGCCGATTGGGGTCGGAGAGTCCCGCGCGCGAACGGCGGATGGCGTCGGAAACGACGCGTACGGCTTCGTCCTGCCCCACCACGCGGCTGTGCAGCTTGTCTTCCATGTGCAAGAGCTTGTCGCGCTCGCCCTGCATCATCTTGGACACCGGGATGCCGGTGGCGCGCGAGACGACCTCGGCGATTTCCTCGGCGCCGACTTCGGTGCGCAGGAGCTTGAATGCGGTCTTCTCGCCGCTGGCTTCGGCGTGCTTCAGCTGGGCTTCGAGCTGCGGCAGCTTGCCGTACTGGATCTCGGCGACCTTGTCCAGCTTGCCCTGGCGCTGCAGCTCGACCATCTCGCCGCGCAGGCGGTCGATTTCTTCCTTGATGTGTGCGGAGCCCTGAACCTGGGCCTTTTCGGCCTTCCAGATTTCTTCCAGGTCGTTGGATTCGCGCTGCAGGGTCTGCAACTCGTCCTCGATGAGCTGCAGGCGTTTTTTGGACGCCTCGTCCTTCTCGCGCTTGACCGCCTCGCGCTCGATCTTCAGCTGGATCATGCGCCGTTCGAGTTTGTCCATCACCTCGGGCTTGGAATCGATTTCCATCTTGACGCGCGCGGCGGCCTCGTCGATCAGGTCGATGGCCTTGTCGGGCAGGAAGCGGTCGGTGATGTAGCGATGGCTGAGTTCCGCCGCCGCCACGATCGCGGGGTCGGTGATGTCGACGCCGTGGTGCAGCTCGTAGCGTTCCTGCAGGCCGCGCAGGATGGCGATGGTCGATTCGACGCTGGGTTCGTCGACCAGCACTTTCTGGAAGCGGCGCTCCAGCGCGGCGTCCTTCTCCACGTATTTGCGGTATTCGTCGAGCGTGGTGGCGCCGATCAGGTGCAGCTCGCCGCGCGCCAGCGCCGGCTTCAGCATGTTGCCGGCGTCCATCGCGCCTTCGGCCTTGCCGGCGCCGACCAGGGTGTGCAGTTCGTCGAGGAACATGATGTAGCGGCCCGGATCCATCGCCAGTTCCTTCAGCACGGCTTTCAGCCGCTCCTCGAATTCGCCGCGATACTTGGCGCCGGCCAGCAGCGCGGCCAGGTCGAGCACCAGCACCTTCTTGCCTTTCAGCGTCTCCGGCACTTCGCCATCGACGATGCGCTGCGCCAGACCCTCAACAATTGCAGTTTTTCCGACGCCGGGCTCGCCGATCAGCACCGGATTGTTCTTGGTGCGGCGCTGCAGTATCTGGATCGAGCGGCGGATTTCGTCGTCGCGCCCGATCACCGGGTCGAGCTTGCCCTCGCGCGCGCGCTCGGTGAGGTCGAGGGTGTATTTCTTCAGCGCCTCGCGCTGGCCCTCGGCTTCCTGCGACTGCACCGCCTCGCCGCCGCGCACGGCCTGGATCGCCTGTTCCAGCGCCACCTTCTGCGCACCGTGCTGCTTCAGCAGGCGCCCGGTCTCGCCCTTGTCGTCCAGCGCGGCCAGCAGAAACAGCTCGGACGCGATATAGGCGTCGTTGCGCTTCATCGCCTCCTTGTCGGTCAGGTTCAGGAGGTTGTTGAGCTCGCGCGAAATGCTGACCTCGCCGCCCTGGCCTTCCACCTTGGGCAGGCGCGTCAGCGCCTGGGTCAGCGCGGCTTTCAGGGCGGGCACCTGGGCGCCGGCGCGCGACAGGATGGCCGCCGCGCCGCCGCCATCCTGGTTCAACAGGGCGAGCAACAGGTGCTGCGGCTCGATGTAGGCGTGGTCGCCGCCGACGGCCAGGCTTTGCGCGTCGGAAAAGGCTTGCTGGAACTGGGTGGTGAGCTTGTCAAAACGCATAAGTGGCCCCCTGCTAAGGTATATTGAATGCATCCCAAATAGAGGCATTCCGGCCGATTTCAACCCGCCATGTCTGAATTGATCACTTCCGCCGTCGAAATCGACGTTGTGCGCGCGCTGGACGAAGATGTCGGAAGCGGCGACCGCACCGCCCTGCTCATCCCCGCCACGCATACCGCCCGCGCCCGCGTCATCAGCCGCGAGGCCGCCGTGATCGCCGGCCGGCCCTGGTTCGACGCCTGTTTCCGGACGCTCGACCTCGGCTGCGGCATCGACTGGCGGGTCAGCGAAGGCGACGCCGTCGCCGCCGGCGACGAACTGGTGGAAATCCACGGCAATGCGCGCGCCCTGCTGACCGCCGAGCGGCCGGCGCTGAATTTCCTGCAGACCCTGTCCGGCGTGGCCACCGCCACCCGGCCGTATGTCGAGGCCGTGCGCGGCACGCATGCCGCCATCCTCGACACCCGCAAGACCCTGCCCGGCCTGCGCATCGCCGAGAAATACGCGGTGCGGGTGGGCGGCGGGCAGAACCAGCGCAGCGGGCTCTACGACGGCATCCTGATCAAGGAAAACCATATCGCGGCGGCGGGCGGCATTGCGCAGGTGCTGGAGACCGCATTCAGGCTGGCCGACGGCAAGGTCAGCGTGCAGATCGAAGTGGAAACCATCAACGAGCTCGAACAGGCGCTGGCCGCCGGCGCGCCGCTCATCCTGCTCGACAACTTCAGCCTCGCCGACCTGCGCCACGCGGTGCAGGTCACCCATGGCCGCGCCCTGCTCGAAGCCTCCGGGAACATCACGCTGGAGACGGTGCGCGCCGTGGCCGAAACCGGCGTCGACCGCATTTCCGTCGGCAGCCTGACCAAGCATGTCCGGGCAATCGATCTGTCGATGCGCATCGAGACGTAATGAACCGGGAGAGCGTCATTCCGGCGAACGCCGGAATCCAGTACGAAAATGACACCCCGCGAAGTGGACAAGACGGTGTTGTTGTCCCGCTTGCGCGGGGAATTCTTGATCCGCTGGATTCCGGCGTTCGCCGGAATGACGGCCTGAGGACGTGTCGGCAATGATCGCCATCGTCCGCGCCCGCTACGACGAACCCGCGCATGCCACCGCGCTGGTCGACCTGCTGGACCACTACGCACGCGACCCGGCGGGCGGCGGCGCGCCGCTGTCCGACTTCGCGCGCGGCAATCTGGTGGCGTCGCTTGCCGCGCGGCCCTTCGTCTTCAGCGTGCTGGCGTTCGACGGCGACCTCCCGGTCGGCCTGGTCAACGCCATCGAGGGCTTTTCCACGTTTGCCTGCAAGCCGCTCGTCAACGTGCACGACGTGGTGGTCGCATCCAGCCACCGCGGCCGGGGCATTGCGGCGCGGCTGTTTGCCGAGGTGGAGGCGATCGCGCGCGAGCGCAGTGCCTGCAAGCTGACGCTGGAAGTGCTCTCCGGCAACCGTGCCGCGCGGGCGCTCTATGAGAAGCTGGGCTTCGACGATTACCAGCTCGATCCCGCCATGGGCCAGGCGCAGTTCATGCAGAAATGGCTGGGCTGAAGCGCGCACTTTACGTCCCGTGGCTGGCGCTGCTGGCGCTGGCGTTCCAGCCGGCATGGGCCGACGCGCCGCCCGCCCCGGCGATGCTGCTGGCCGAGGTCTACGCCGCCGACGTCGACGTCCGCCAGTACTGGGTGAGCGAGAAATTCGACGGCGTGCGCGCGCAGTGGGACGGCCGCAGCCTGCGCTTTCGCGGCGGCGGTCGCGTTCCGGCGCCGGCGTGGTTCACCGCGAACTTCCCGGTGGTACCGCTGGACGGCGAACTGTGGATCGGGCGCGACCGCTTCGATGCGCTTTCAGGCACGGTGCGAAAAGCCGAACCCGTGGATGCCGAATGGCGGCAGGTGCGCTACCTGATTTTCGAGCTGCCCGGCGCGGCCGGCGATTTCAGCGCACGCGTCCAACAGATGCAGACGATCGTCGAACTGGCTGCCGTTCCCTGGCTGCAAGCCGTCGGACAGACGCGCGTGGCCGACCGCGCCGCGCTGATGCAGCAACTCGACGCCGTGGTGCGCGCTGGCGGCGAAGGCCTGATGCTGCATCGCGCCGATGCGCCCTATGTGACGGGCCGCAGCGATGCGCTGCTGAAGCTGAAACCCTGGCAGGACGCCGAAGCGGTGGTGGTCGGCCACACGCCGGGAACCGGAAAATACCAGGGCATGACGGGCGCGCTGGAGATGGAAATGCCGGACGGCAAACGCTTCCGCATCGGCAGCGGCCTGACCGACGCGTTGCGTCGCCAGCCGCCGCCCCTCGGCATGCGCATCACCTACCGCTACCAGCAGTTGACGAAAAACGGCCTGCCGCGCTTTCCGCGCTACCTGCGGGTGCGGGAAGATTTTTAGGTTCGGGGCTCTCCTCGACGCAGCGCCCTCTCGATGCGGGGATCGGGCACCAGCCAGAGAATCGCCACGAATACATAGATGGCTTGCGCAATCCAGGGCGCCAGGAAGGTGCTCACGATGGCGGCCCCGTAGAGAACCGGCGACAGCTTGCCCTTCCAGTCCCGTCCCACGGCACGCCCGAGTAAGGAGGCGGCCCCCTGGGAAGCGATGATCGCCTGCTCCAGCAGCCAATAGGCGATCGCCGCCATCAGCAGCACCAGGCCATACAGTGCCGACGGCATGGGCGCGAAGTGGTTCTCTCCCATCCAGCCTGTGGCAAACGGAAACAGCGACAACCAGAACAGCAGGTGAAGATTCGCCCACAGCATGGGGCCCGTGACCCGGGTGGCGGCATGCAGCATGTGATGGTGGTTGTTCCAATAGATGCCGAGGTAGACGAAGCTCAGCACATAGCTGAGAAAGGTCGGCACAAGCGGCAGCAAGGCATCCAGCGTCTCGCCATGGGGCACCTTCAACTCCAGCACCATGATGGTGATGATGATGGCCAGGACCCCGTCGCTGAAGGCTTCCAGTCTATTCTTCCCCATGGTTCCTCTCTCTTGCACGCGGCGATTTCTCATCCAGCAAAGGATGGCCCTTGCTTGCCGGTACGCCGGCGCTTATTCCAGCCAGACCAGCGACGCCATGCGGCCGGTGACGCCGTCGCGGCGATAGGAATAGAAGCGCTCCGCCTCGGTGAACGTGCAGCGACCGCCGCCGTAGATCGCCTGCACCCCGATAGGGTTGAGGCGGATGCGCGCCAGCCGGTAGATGTCGGCGAGCCACTTGCCCGGCGCGTGCGGCACAAAAGCTTCGGCGGCCTCGGCATGCTGCGCGATGAACGCTTCGCGCACCTCGTCGCCGACTTCAAATGCCTGCGGGCCGATGGCGGCGCCCATCCAGGCGAGCACCTCCCCCGGCGGCACCTGCATGGCGGCCACCGTGGCCTCCAGTACCCCGCCGGCCAGCCCGCGCCAGCCGGCGTGCGCGGCGGCCACCACGCTGCCGGCACGGTCGCAGAACAGCACCGGCAGGCAGTCGGCGGTGAGCACCGCGCAGACCTGCCCCGCATCCCGGGTGAATGACGCATCCGCTTCAGGAGTCGGCTCGCGCCCGAGTTCGACCACGCGGGCGCTGTGAACCTGCGCGAGCCAGCCCGGCTCGGCCGGCAGCTGCCGGCGCAGGCGCGCGCGGTTGGCGGCGACGTGGGCCGGATCGTCTCCGACATGGCCGCCGAGGTTGAGGCTGACCCAGGGCGCGTGGCTGACGCCGCCCGCGCGGGTGGTCATCAGGCTTTTGACCCGCACAGGCGCGGGCCAGTCGGGCAGGATCACCCTTGCCTGTTCCAGACGGTGTTGTCGCGCAATGCCTGCAGCAGCGAGGCGAAGTCGGGCGGCAGCGGGCATTCCCACTGCATGAATTCCTGCGTGACCGGATGGATCAGGCCCAGCTTCTCGGCGTGCAGCGCCTGGCGCGGGAAGGGAATCTTGAGATGGCTGCGGCGGCTGGCGCTGTA
The DNA here is from genome assembly GCA_018820765.1 of Gammaproteobacteria bacterium. Classification (GTDB taxonomy): domain Bacteria; phylum Pseudomonadota; class Gammaproteobacteria; order Burkholderiales; family Thiobacillaceae; genus Thiobacillus. Next base: position 491,971 of record JAHJNN010000008.1, on the reverse strand, counting down.
GACCGACTCGCCGACCAGCGGGTGGCCGATGTGCTGCATGTGAACCCGGATCTGGTGGGTGCGCCCGGTTTCCAGCTTGCAGCGCAACAGGGTGATGCCGGGAAAGCGCTCGACCACGTCGTAATGCGTGACCGCTTCCTTGCCCATGGTGTGGACGGTGCGCTTGGTGCGGTTGTGCGGGTCGCGCGCCAGCGGCGCATCGACCGTGCCCGAGCGGTCGACCTCGCCGTACACCAGGGCGAGGTATTCGCGCTTGACGGTGCGCGCCTGCAGCTGGCGCACCAGGTCGGTGTGCGCCCGCAGGGTCTTGGCGACGACCAGGAGGCCGGAGGTGTCCTTGTCGAGCCGGTGCACGATGCCGGCGCGCGGCAGTTCGGCCACCTGCGGCACGTGATGCAGCAGGGCGTTCAGCAGCGTGCCCTGGCGGTTGCCGCTGCCGGGGTGGACCACCAGGCCGACCGGCTTGTTGACCACCATCAGCATCGAATCCTCGAACACCACGTCGAGCGGAATGGCCTCGGGCGCATCGGGCGTGGCGTTCGGGTCCGGCTCGACCTCGACCCGCACCGACTCGCCGCCGTTGACCTTCATCCTGGTGGTGCCCCAGGCATCGTCCACCGCGATCTTGCGCGCGCGGATCCAGTTCTGGATGCGGTTGCGCGAAAACTCGGGCAGCATGGCGGACAGGGCCAGATCCAGGCGCTGGCCGCCCTGTTCATCGGGGATCACCAGCTGGCGGATATCGCCTTCGGTATTTCCCTTATAATCATCCGACAAATTTTCTGTGTCTTTTCCCATGCTTAAGCAACGCTTTTCCGGTTCCACTACATTCTATCGGGTACTTGGCAGCGTGCTGCTGGCTGCCACGCTCGCCCTCGGCGGCTGCGGCCTGTTGCCCGAGGTTCAGGATGAAACCGCGGGCTGGTCGGCGCAAAAGCTCTATGCCGAAGCCAAGGACAATCTTAACAGCGGCAACTACACCCAGGCGGTCAAGCTGTTCGAGACGCTGGAAGCGCGCTACCCCTTCGGCCGCTATGCGCAGCAGGCGCAACTGGAAGTCGCCTACGCCTATTACAAGGACGATGAGCCGATTTCCGCCATCGCCGCGTGCGACCGCTTCATCAAACTACACCCCAACCACCCTAACGTCGATTACGCCTACTACCTGAAGGGCCTGGTGAATTTTAACGACGACCTCGGCTTTCTGGGCAACCTGATCGAACAGGACCTGAGCGAACGCGATCCCCGGGCCGCGCGCGACGCATTCCTGGCCTTCAAGGAACTGGTCACCCGCTTCCCCGACAGCAAATACGCCGAGGACTCGACCGCGCGCATGAAATACCTGGTCAACGCGCTGGCCGGCAACGAAGTGCACGTCGCCAAATATTATCTCAAGCGCGAAGCCTACGTGGCCGCCGCCAACCGCGCCAAGGAAGTGCTGAAGACCTACCCCGAAGCCCCCGCGCTGGAAGAGGCGCTGGCGATCATGGTGGTGGCCTACGACAAGCTGAAACTCACCGACCTGCGCGACGATGCACAGCGCGTGCTGACGCTGAATTTCCCCAACAGCAAGTACGCCAAAGGGGTGAATCTCGAGGGCAAGGCCTGGTACCGGTTCTGGTAATCCGGGAGTCGGAGTGAATCTGGGGTACATGTAGGAGCACCCGCAAGGGGTAGGCCGTGGTTGTAAAGCCGACAAGTCGGCAACAACCACGCACCGGCGCCCTCGCCGCGATGGCTCCCCCGCGATAGCAGGCGCTAATCGCGGCGAGGGCGCCGCTCCCACCGGTTGTTTCTGTGATCAGATCGCGGCTTCGCCCGACTCCCCGGTGCGAATCCGCACCACCTGCTCCACCGTCGTCACGAAAATCTTGCCGTCGCCGATCTTGCCGGTGCGCGCGGCGGTGATGATCGATTCCATCGCGCGGTCGAGCAGGCTGTCGGCGACGACCACTTCGAGTTTCACCTTGGGCAGGAAATCCACCACGTATTCGGCGCCGCGATAGAGTTCGGTGTGGCCTTTCTGGCGGCCAAAGCCCTTGACCTCGGTGACGGTCAGGCCGGTGACGCCGATTTCGGACAGCGCTTCGCGCACTTCGTCGAGTTTGAACGGTTTGATGATGGCTTCGATTTTTTTCATGGCAAGTCTCCATTAATCGGGGTTGGCATTGCGATCGCTCCCTCGCCCGCTTGCGGGAGAGGGGTGGGGTGAGGGAGAACTCGCTGAGCGTAATCCTGCATCATGTCATTCCATTTCGCTAAGCGAGGTCGGGTCGGTATTTCGAGGTGATCGGGTAACGGCGGTCCTTGCCGAAATTGCGCGGCGTGATGCGGGGTCCGGGCGGCGCCTGGCGGCGTTTGTATTCGGCGAGGTCGACCAGGCGGATGACTTTTTTCACCGTGGCGGCGTCGAATCCCTGCGCGACGATGTCGCGCGCCGACAGGTCGCGCTCGACGTAGGCGGTGAGGATGGCGTCGAGCACGTCGTAGGGCGGCAGGCTGTCCTGGTCGGTCTGGTCGGGGCGCAGCTCGGCCGAGGGCGGGCGGTCGATGATGCGCTGCGGGATGACCTGGGATGAACGATTGCGGTAATTCGCCAGCCGGTAGACGCGGGTCTTCGCCACGTCCTTCAGCACCCCGAAGCCGCCGGCCATGTCACCGTACAGCGTGGCATAGCCAACCGCCATTTCGCTCTTGTTGCCGGTGGTCAGCACCAGCGTACCGAACTTGTTGGACAGCGCCATCAGCAGCGTGCCGCGCGTGCGCGCCTGCAGGTTTTCTTCGGCGGTGTCGGCGGCCAGACCGGCGAATTCGCCAGCGAGCTGTGCCACGAAAGTATCGAATATCGGTTTGATGGCGATTTCCGAGTAGCGTACGCCGAGCCGCTTCACCATGTCGCGTGAGTCTTCGACGCTGATGCCTGCTGTGTAGTCCGACGGCATCATCACCGCGTGGACCTTGTCCGCGCCCAGCGCATCGACTGCGATCGCCAGCGTCAGCGCCGAATCGATGCCGCCCGACAGGCCCAGATGCACGCCCTTGAAGCCGTTCTTGCCGAAGTAGTCGCGCACCGCCAGCACCAGCGCGTCGTAGACGGCGGCGTCCTCGTCCGGCAGAACGTGCTGCGGGCCGCTGCAGATGCCGCCCTCGATGTCGAGATAGAACAGTCCGGCCTGCCAGGCAGGGCACTGCGCCACCACGTCGCCGTCGGCATTGATCGCAAACGACGCACCGTCGAACACCAGTTCGTCCTGCCCGCCGACCAGGTTGGCGTAAATAATCGGAAGACCCGCCTCGGCGAGACGCGCGCGCGCCACGGCAAGGCGCTCGCGCTCCTTGTTGAGGTGGTAAGGCGACGCGTTCGGCACCAGCAGCCAGTCGGCGCCGGCCTGCATGGCGCGGGTGGCCGGCCCTTCTTCCCAGATGTCGCCGCAGATGTTGAGGCCGAACTTCACGCCGCCGCAGACGAACACGCAGGGCGCGTCGCCGCGGTCGAATACGCGCTGCTCGTCGAACACCGAGTAGTTCGGCAGGTGGTGCTTGCGGTAGACCGCCTCGACCTTGCCGCCTCGAATCAGCGCGGCGGCGTTGAACAGTCCGCCGTCGCCGCGTTCGGGATAGCCGACGATCAGCGCCAACTCGGGCGGCGCGTCGGCCGCCAGTTTCTTCACCGCGGCTTCGCACGCCGCGGTGAAGTCCTGCCGCAGCACCAGATCCTCGGCCGGATAACCGCAGATCGACATTTCGGGGGTGAGCAAGAGCGCCGCCCCGGCGGCGTGCGCCTCGTGGGCCGCGGCCAGAAGCCGCGCCGCGTTGCCGGCGATGTCGCCGACGGTGAGATTGAGTTGGGCAAGAGCGAGTTTCATCGGCAAAACCGTTTTAGCCACGAAGTAGAAAACGCAAAGGAATCCCCGTCGCTATCGGATGCGATCACAAGCGCTTCAAGATCAAGACATGAGTTTCGCAACCGCAACCTCTGTTTGGTTGGTTGAACTGTTCAATTCCGCAATCACGCGCAACCGATCTTCTGCGGAGCGATTCTGGCCAAGTTTGAATTTCCCTTGTATATCCGAAATTTCAATTTCGAAGCCCACAATCATGCCGAGAAGTTTTGTGCGCCGCTCTCCCGTAAGGTTAGGCTTCCACGGGTTGGGCATGTGTTGTTCATAAACATGCGTTTGCCGCTCCAACAAAGCCTCAAGCTCGGATTCGGTCTCTATGCGCCGTGGCTTGCCGCGAAGATGGGCCACCGCATAATTCCATGTCGGGACGCCTGGGGATGCATACCACGAAGGGGAAACGTATGCATGCGGCCCATGAAAAACCACAAGCACATCCGCGCCGTCAGAAAAATGCTGCCAGTGCGGATTCGCACGCGCCATGTGGCCAAGCAGTTTTCCCTGTGCGCCTGACCTCTCGAACAGGAAGGGTAAATGACTGACAAAAGGCTGCCCTTGTGGCGCCGTAATCAGCATCCCGAAAGCGTTGTCCCGGATAAGCGCCGCAATGCGTTCAAGATTTTCTTCTTTGAAATGCTCCGGGATATACATCTTTATTGCCCCGCCAAGGCCGATTGAACCGCCTGCCCCAGCCCCGCCGGACTCTGCGCGACAACCACCCCGGCGACCTCCAGTGCGCGGATTTTCGCATCGGCCGTCCCCGCACCGCCGGCGATGATCGCGCCGGCGTGCCCCATGCGCTTGCCCTTGGGCGCGGTGCGGCCGGCGATGTAGGCGGCGACCGGCTTTTTCATGTTCGAGCGGATGAATTCGGCCGCCTCTTCTTCGCGGCTGCCGCCGATTTCGCCGACCAGAATCACCGCTTCGGTCTGTGGGTCGGCCTCGAACATTTCCAGGCAGTCGATGAAATCCAGTCCCTTGATCGGGTCGCCGCCGATGCCGACGCAGGTCGACTGCCCCAGCCCCAGCTGCGTGGTCTGGTGCACCGCTTCGTAGGTGAGCGTGCCGGAGCGCGAGACGATGCCGATCCTGCCTTTCTGGTGGATGACGCCGGGCATGATGCCGATCTTGCATTCGCCCGAGGTGATGATGCCGGGGCAGTTGGGGCCGATCAGTTTGGCGCCGTTGGCACGCAAGGCGGCCTTGACGTTCAACATGTCCAGCACCGGGATGCCCTCGGTGATGCAGACGATGACCTCGATCCCCGCATCGGCCGCTTCCAGGATCGAGTCGGCGGCGAAGGCGGCCGGCACGTAGATCATGGTCGCGTTGGCGCCGGTCTGACGCACTGCGTCGCGCACGGTGTTGAAGACGGGGAGGCTCAGATGCGTCTGCCCGTCCTTGCCGGGGGTGACGCCGCCGACCATGCGGGTGCCGTAGGCGATCGCCTGTTCGGAATGGAACGTGCCCTGTTTGCCGGTGAAGCCCTGGCAGATGACCTTGGTGTTCTGGTTGACGAGGATGCTCATTGCGCACGCTCCACTGCCTGTTTGGCGGCATCGGTGAGGCTTGCGGCCGCGAGGATCGCCAGCTTCGATTCGGCCAATAATTTCCGGCCCAGCTCGGCGTTGGTGCCTTCCAGCCGCACGATCACCGGCACTTTCACGCCGACCTCCTTCACCGCCTGGATGATGCCTTCGGCGATCACGTCACAGCGCACGATGCCGCCGAAGATGTTGATCAGCACGGCTTTGACGTTGGGGTCGAGCAGGATGATCTTGAAGCCCTGCGCCACCGTCTCGGGCGTCGCGCCGCCGCCGACATCGAGAAAGTTGGCGGGCGTGCCGCCCTCCAGTTGAATCAGGTCCATCGTCGCCATCGCCAGCCCCGCACCGTTGACCATGCAGCCGATGTTGCCGGTGAGCGCGACATAGTTGACGTTGGCCGCGTTGGCCGCGGCTTCCTTGGCGTCGATCTGGCTATCGTCGCGCAGCTCGGCCAGACTTTTCCGGCGGTACAGCGCGTTGTCGTCGACGCTCATCTTGCAGTCGAGCGGCAGCACGCGGTTGTCGGCGGTCACCACCAGCGGATTGATTTCGAGCAAGGAGAGATCATTGGAAACGAACACGCGGTACAGCTGCGGCAGCAGGCGGCAGAAATCCTTGTAGGCCTCGCCCGTCAGCTCCAGCGCGAAGGCCAATGCGCGGCACTGGAAATCCTGCACGCCCAGCAGCGGATCGCAGGTTTCGGTGAGCACTTTTTCCGGGGTAGCATGGGCGACTTCCTCGATATCCATGCCGCCGGCCGCGGAGGCGACGATGGCGACGCGTTCGGTTTCGCGATCCACCAGCAGCGACAGATACAGCTCGCGCGCAATCGGCAGTGTTTCTTCCACCAGCACCTGATTCACCGGCTGGCCGTCGGGCGCGTTCTGGTTGGTCACCAGCGGTTTGCCGAGCAGCGAGGCGGCCATCGCGCGCACCTCGTCCAGGCTCTTGACCACCTTGACGCCGCCGGCCTTGCCGCGCCCGCCGGCGTGGATCTGCGCCTTCACCACCCAGGCCTCCCCGCCCAGTTCGCGGGCGGCTGCTAGCGCGGCCTCGGCACTCGCTGCGGCGATGCCGCGCGGCGTGTTAATGTTGCCCGACCGCAGTATGTGTTTGGCCTGATATTCGTGCAGGTTCATTTGTTTTTTCGATGGAAGCTCGCCAAAACGTGCATTTTGAAGCAAAGCCCCCCGATGCGGAAGCCGTCATCCGCGTCGTTCCGCGGATTTCGGAGCTGTCCGGCGATGCCTGGAACGCGCTGGCCGGCGATTCGCCCTTCGTGCAGCACGCCTTTCTGCATGCGCTGGAAACCACCGATTGCGTCGGCGCCCACATCGGCTGGGAGCCGGTGCACCTGGCGCTGTTTCGCGGCGACCGCCTCGACGCCGCGATGCCGCTCTACGTCAAGCACCATTCCTGGGGCGAGTTCGTGTTCGACTGGGCCTGGGCCGATGCCTACCGCCGCTACGGGCTCAACTACTACCCCAAGCTGGTGTGCTGCGTGCCCTTCTCGCCGGTGCCCGGACCGCGCCTGCTGGCACGGAACGACGCCGACCGCGCCGCACTGATCCAGGCCGCGCTCAAGCTCACCCAGGATTTGAACTGCTCGTCGTTCCACATCCTGTTTCCCACCGAGCCGGATCATGCCACGCTCCAGGCCACTCAACTATTGCATCGCAGCGGCTTCCAGTTCCACTGGTTCAACCAAGGCTACGCCAGCTTCGACGATTTCCTCGCCGCGATGACGCACGACAAGCGCAAGAAGATTCGCCAGGAAAGAAAGAAGCTGAACGCGCTGGGCGTGACGTTTCGCTGGGTGGAAGGCAGGGAGAGCACCGATGCCGACTGGGATTTCTTCTATCGCTGCTACGCCGACACCTACGCCCGCCACCGCAGCGATCCGCATCTCAACCGCGCCTTTTTCGCGACGCTGCGCGAGACGATGCCGGGCAATCTGCTGCTCATCATTGCGGACAAGGACGGCGAGCCCACCGCCTGCTCGTTCTGCATGAAGGACAGCCAACGGCTATACGGCCGCCACTGGGGCACGCTGGAATACGTGCCCGGACTGCATTTCGAAACCTGCTACCAGCAGGGCATCGAATACGCGATCGCGAAGGGATTGAAAGTCTTCGAAGGCGGCGCGCAGGGCGAGCACAAGCTGTCGCGCGGGTTGGTGCCCACCGCCACGCATTCCTGGCACTGGCTGGAAAACGCCGAATTCCGCCAGGCGGTCGACCGCTTTCTTGAACGCGAGACCGACGCCATCGGCCATTACATGGACGAACTCGACGGGCCGTTCCGCCGCCTCTGAATATGCGCAGCGAGTCCGTACTTCGTCATTACGCACTCGCCCTGTGGGGGTTAACTTTGCTGTTTGGCCTGCGCATCCTTGCCCAGCCGTTCTCGCAGATTGTGCCGGCATTGCCCGGATTCGATGCCTGGCACGGTGGCGTGCTGCCGTATCCTGCCCTGTTGCTTTCCCAACTGGCGATAGCCGCGACGATGGTCATCGTGAACCTAATGCTCGCACGCGGTGTGCTCGTGCCGCGCCCGCGTCTCGGACGCTGGCTGGCCTGGCTGGGCTCGCTGTACTTCACGGGCATGCTGTTGCGGCTGGTGCTCGGACAAACCCTGTATTCCGGCTCGCCATGGCTTGATCGCCCCCTGCCGAGCCTGTTCCATCTGGTGCTGGCCGCATGGTTGCTGCTGCTTGCCCGCTATCATGTTCGCCATGTTCGCTAAGCTTGCCCCCTGGCTGATCTACCCGGCAACCATGGGCTTCTGTCTGGGCCTGTACCACGCCCTGCACACGCAGGGCATTGCCCTGCCCTGGGCAATGTATCTCCCGGCCTTTGCCGGCGCGGCGTTGGTGACGGTGCTGGAATTGAACTTCCCACACCGCCGCGCCTGGCAGCCCGACCGCACCACGGTGGCAAACGATCTGGCCTACATGACCCTGGTGCAGATGCTGCTGCCGCCCGGCGTCGCCATGCTGTTCGTGCTGCTTCTGATCGAGCCGCTGCATGCGGCCGGTCTGACCACCAGCATCCTCTGGCCGCATGCCTGGCCGGTATGGGCGCAGGTGGCGCTGATGCTGCTCGCTGCCGATTTTTTGCGCTACTGGCTGCATCGCGCCGCGCACCGTTACCCGCTGCTGTGGCGGCTGCATGCCGTCCACCATTCTCCCGATCGCCTGTACTGGCTCAACGTCGGTCGCTTTCATCCGTTGGAAAAGGCGCTGCAGATGGCCTTCGACACCCTGCCCTTCATGCTGCTTGGCGTGGGGGCCGAAGTGATTGCGCTGTATTTCGTTTTCTATGCAGTCAACGGTTTTTTCCAGCACAGCAACATCCGGATGCGCTTCGGCTGGCTCAACTGGTTGGTCAGCAGCGCCGAGCTGCACCGCTGGCACCACGCCCGCAAGCCCGAAGAATCGGACAACAACTTCGGCAACAATCTGATCGTCTGGGACGTGCTGTTCGGCACGCGCTACCTGCCGTCCGATCGCGACAGTGACGACCTCGGACTGCCCAATCATGCCTATCCAGCGAGTTTCCTGGCGCAGCTGCGTACCCCCTTCGTCGCCCAAATCGACAAACATCCGATACCGTTGCCTACGCTCGCGAGCGGTTTTCGCCGGCTTGCCTTGCGCGGCCTGATGGCCTTTTACGGCTGGCGCGACTGGCGTCCGTTCGCCCGGCTGGCGCGCAACCCCGAAGCTGCGCAGCTCAAAGCCCTCCAGACCATTCTCAGGCGCAACCGTGACAGCCGTTTCGGCCGTGAACACGGTTTTGCCGCGATCAGCGACATTGAAACTTATCGTGCCCGCGTGCCGGTGCAGCAGTACGACGGTCTCAGGCCTTACATCGAAGCACAAATGGCTGGCGAGGCCGCACTCACCACCGACTTGCCGGTGCTCTATGCGCTCACCAGCGGCACCACCGGCACACCCAAGACCATCCCAGTGCTGCGTGAAACGCTGCGCCAGCACCGGCGTAGCCAGCGGCTCTATACTTGGCTGCAGTACCGTGCCTGCCCCCGGGCTTTCGGCGGCCCGGCGCTCGGGCTGGTCGGCAGTGCAGTCGAAGATCGCACTGCCCAAGGGGCGCCGATCGGGTCAGTGTCGGGCACGCTCTATGCCAGCATGCCGACGTTCATGCGTGCACGTTACGTGGCACCAAGTGAAGTGTTTTCGATTGCCGACTACGACCTCAAGTACCGTACCCTCGCCCAGCTTGCCTTGCGCCACCCCGACCTCGCCTACCTCGCCGGAGCCAACCCCTCGTCCTTCCTGCGCATGCAGGCCATCCTCAACGAACATCGCGGCACGCTGATCGAGGGTGTCGAAGCGGGGCGCTTCGCTGGCTGGGACGACTTTCCCCCGGAACTGCAACGTGCGCTGGCGCCGTCGACCCAGCCCATGCCGAAGCGAGCGGCCAAGCTGCAGGCGCTGCCCGCACCGCTCACCTTCGCCAGCGTCTGGCCGAATCTCCAACTCTTGGCAACCTGGACGGGCGGAAGTTGCGGCATCGCTCTCGGGCGTCTCGCCTCCGATCTGCCGCCCGCCTGCACCGTGTTCGACATCGGCTACCTGTCGACCGAGTTTCGCGGCACATTCACGCTCGAGCCCGGGCACGCCACCGGCCTGCCGCTGCTAGACCAGCACTATTACGAATTCGTCGAACAGGCTGCTTGGGACGCGGGCCGGCTGGACTTTCTCGGCTTGCACGAACTGGTGGATGGCCCCCTGTACTACGTGGTTGTTACCACCGCATCTGGGCTGTACCGCTATTTCATGAACGACCTGGTCATAGTCGACGGCCGCCTTGCTGCCACGCCGCTTCTCAGGTTCGTGCAGAAGGGCCGCGGCGTGACCAGCATCACCGGCGAGAAGCTCTATGAAGGCCAGGTGATCGATGCAATGCGCGAACTCGAAGCGGCGCACCACGCCGCCTTCTATCTGCTGCTGGCCGACGAATCCGCCAGCCGCTATCGGTTGTACCTGGAACCCGGGGGGACGTGCGATGCGGATATGCTCGCCGAAGCGCTCGACCGCGCGCTCGCCAGCCGCAACATCGAATATCGCGACAAGCGCGCGAGCGGCCGTCTGCATGCGCCGGTGATTACGATCCTGCGCCCCGGCGTAGGCGACGCCTTCAAACAGCACACGCTGGCGCGCGGCCAGCGCGAAGGTCAGTTCAAATACCTGGCGCTGCAGTACTTGCGCGAATGTGCGTTCGATTTCGACACCTGGAGACAGGGATGAGCGGTCTTGCCGCACTGCGTTTCCACACCCTCCACATCCCCTTCCGGCAGCGCTTCCGACATGCCTCGGCAGAACGTGACGCGACCAGCAGCCTGTGGGTCGAAGCCATCGGAGGCGATGGGCAGATCGGCATCGGCGAAGCCTGTCCGCGCCCCTATGTTACGGGCGAAACCCTGGACACCGCCCGGGCCTTCTTCGCTTCCAGCCAAGTCGAAGTCGTGGCCGAGATTCGCGACGCCGAAACGCTGCGTACCTGGGTCATGGCGCACGCCCGTCGCATCGACATGAACCCGGCAGCCTGGTGTGCGATCGAGCTTGCCTTGATCGACCTGTTCGCGCGCCAGGCCGGACTTACCGCTGAAGCCTGGCTTGGTCTGCCTGACACGGCAGGGGTCTTCCAATATTCGGCCGTGCTCGGCGACGCAGACCCCAACGCCTTGTCCGCCACCTTTACGCGCTATCGTGACATCGGCATGACCGATTTCAAGCTCAAGCTCGCCGGCGACCTGGGACGTGACCGCGAGAAGCTTGCTGTGTTAAAGGGAGCCGGAACAGCGGTTACCCGGCTGCGTCTCGACGCCAACAACCTGTGGCGGGACACCACCATCGCACATAACTATCTGGTCGCACTCGACGCGCCAGCGTTTGCAATCGAGGAGCCACTGGCGACTGGCCTGCGCACGGACTTGCCAGCGCTGTCGCGGGCGCTGGATATGGCCATCATTCTCGACGAAAGTCTATGCAGGATCGGCGAATTCGACGATTTTGCACCGGGCACCCGCTGGATTCCTAACCTGCGCGTCTCCAAGCTGGGAGGGCTGCTGCGCACGCTGGCCCTGGTCGATGCCGCAAGAGCACGTGGCCTGCCGCTGATCGTCGGCGCACAGGTCGGCGAAACCAGCCTGCTGACTCGGGTCGCGCTCACCGTGGCGCGCGCGGCTGGCGAATCATTGATAGCGCAGGAAGGCGCGTTCGGTACGCTGCTGCTGGAAAGCGATGTCTGTTCGCCGCCCCTGATGTTTGGCCACACCGGAGCACTACGATTCGAATCCGCCGGTACAGGTTGGGGCCTTGCCTGCGCTCCTAGCGTTGACTGCTTACGTTCCTGAGTCAGTTGCCACGGCTGACCGGCTGAATGAAAGAGATCAGACGAGGACGACCGTCAGATAGGTCACGTACAAAGCGCCGTTGACGAACAGGTGCCACACCCGCAGCCCGCCGCTCAGCGCCGCCCAGCGCAGCCAGAAGGCCGCGACCAGGGTGACCAGCACGCCCAGCAGCACTTCCTTTTGCGGCGCCCACGGCGTAAGCGAAATGCCGATGGCAGGCAGCAGCGTGCCCTGGAACACCATGGCGCCGGTGATGTTGCCGAAGGCCAGCGTATCCTTGTGCTTGCGGATCCACAGGATCGAATTCACCTTCTCAGGCAATTCGGTGGCGATCGGGATGATCATCAGGGACAGCAGCAGCGCGGAGATGCCGATGATGGGGGCAGCCTCTTCCACGCCGTGGATGAAACCCTTGGCGCCGGCGACCAGCAAGGCCAGGCCCAGCGCCAGCTGCACCACGATAAAGAACAGGTTCTGCGGCAGGCCCAGGCGGGTCAGCAGCATCGGCGAGCCGGCCTCGGTGGCGTGGCCGTCTTCCACCAGCTTGGCCGACGCGCGCAGGGTGAGCATCACGTAGAAGAAGTAAATCATCACCATGACGAAGGCGAGTGCGCCGCGCACCCAGCCTTCGCCGTGCGGAATGAACATGGCAACAAAGGCCAGCAGGAAGGCCATCAGGAAGAAATCCAGATCGCGCTTGAGGCCGGTCTTCTCCGGCGTGAGGTGGCCCTGCAGGCCGCGCCGCTTCAGCACCGCCACGCTCATCAGGCACAGCGACAGGGTCGACAGCATCAAGGGCGCGCCGAGAATCGCCCCGACGCCAATTTCTTCGTTGGTCACCGCATTGCCGGTGGTGGCAAAAATCGCCAGCAGCGGCACCAGGGTTTCCGGCATGGCGGTGCCGACCGCGGCAAACAGCGAGCCGGTCACCCCTTCCGAGATTTTCAGCTTCTCGCCCAGGTGTTCGAGCGCGTTGACAAAGATTTCCGCCGCAACGAGGATGAGCAGCAGATAACCGAAGAGTTCGAGAAAGAGCATGAGAAGCTGCCAGGAGGAAAGCCGCGATTCTAGCAGCCCGGATGCCGCCGCCCTACCCGCTTTTTCGCGTCTGGCCGAGGGCGGGTTCCATGCCCGCCTCGCCGCCACGGCCGGTGTCGCCGTGGTGCTGTTCAGCGCGCCGCATTGCGGTTCATGCCGTGCCTGGAAACGGCTGCTGCCCGAGGCGCTGGCCGGCGTCGCGGATACCTTGTTTGAAGTCGATGTCAGCGAAGCTACCGGGGTGGCACGCTATTTCGGCATCTTCCATCTCCCGACGGTGTATCTGTATCGCGATGGGCGGTTTCATGCCGAGCTGCAATGCGAGGCACGGCAGGTAGCCATCCGTGAGACGGCGCGCCAGTTGCTGGCAGCGCCGGCACAAGACGAGCCCTGAGAAGACGCTGAATAATTTAGCCAGTCATTGCGAGCACCCGGAGGGCATAAACTCCGCGAAGCAATCCAGCGCATTGATTAAGCGAACATTCTGGATTGCTTCGCTACGCTCGCAATGACGGTAGGTTCTGTTTTCTAGAGCAAAGCACGCCCGACAAACACCACCGCGATCGTCAGCAGCCCCAGGCTGAGGTTGATGCCGATCAGCTTGCGGATCTGGCCAAGGGCAGCGCCGCCGGCTTTCCAGTCCTGCTCGCCGACCGCGCGTTTGAGCTTCTTGTAGGGCGAGAAAAACACATGGGCGAAAATCGCCATCATCGCCACGCCCAGCCCCAGCATGGCCAGGGCATAAAGCGGCGCGGCCATGCCGCCGAACACCGTCAGCATGTGCAGGCCGGTGGCCAGGATCAGCGCCACCGACAGCCACACCCAGGGAAAGAACTTGTCGAACACGCCGGCCCACAGGGTGAGCCGCTGCGGCGGCTCGAGCACGCTGGCGGCCACCGGGCGCAATGCCATGTAGGCGAAGAACATGCCGCCGACCCAGACGACGACACTCAGGACATGCAGGAACAGGGACAAGGTCATGCGGATTCCTTTCAGAACAGGGTGGCTTGATCGAGCAGGAGTTTAACCGGGGCGAAGCTGCGCCGGTGCTGCGGGCAGGCGCCGTGCGCCTTCAATGCGGCCAGGTGCGCGGCGGTGCCGTAGCCCATGTGCCGGGCAAACCCGTAGGCGGGATATTCGTCGTGCAGGCGGCACATGAACCGGTCGCGTGCGGTCTTGGCCAGAATCGAGGCGGCGGCGATCGCGGCCACCTTGTCGTCGCCCTTGACCACCGCCTGCGAACGCCACACCCAGTTGGGGCAGCGGTTGCCGTCGACCCAGACGTCGTCCGGCGGCACCTGCAAACCGGCGACGGCGCGCTGCATCGCCAGCATGGTGGCCTGCAGGATGTTCAGCTGGTCGATTTCGGCGACGCTGGCCTCGGCCACGCACCAGGCGGCGGCATGCTCGCGAATCGCATCGGCCAGGCGCTCGCGCGCGGCGGCGGACAGCTTCTTGGAATCGCGCAGACCGTCGATCGGCCGCGCGGGGTCGAGCATCACGGCCGCTGCCGTCACCGGCCCTGCCAGCGGGCCGCGGCCGGCCTCGTCGACGCCGCACAGCCCGAGTGGGCCGACATGCAATACAACCGTCTGGCGCGACGTCATGCCCCCTCCAGATACGGATCGAGCGCCTCGGCGATGCGCGCGCTGGCGTTCTGCCTCAGGCTCAGGTGCATGGCGCGGAAGGTTTCGACGGCGGCCTCACGGCGCGGCGCGTCGTCCAGCCAGGCGAGCGCATCGTTTGCCAGGTTCTCGGGCGTGGCGGCTTCCTGCACCCGCTCCGGCACCACGAAATCACGCGCCAGGATGTTCGGCAGCCCGATCCATGGCTGCAGCGCCTTCTTGCGCATCAGGTAGGCGGTGAGCGCCGGCACCCGGTAGGTGATCACCATGGGTTTCTTGAACAGCGCGGCTTCGAGGGTGGCGGTGCCCGAGGCCACCAGTGCGACGTCGCACGCCGCCAGCGCGATGTGCGACTGCCCTGCCAAAATGTGCAGCGGCAAGTCCAGACCCTGCGATGCCTGACGGATCAGCCGCGCGGCGGCCTCGCTCGCGGCGGGCAGCACGAACTGCGCGTCCGCATGCTGGCGGCGAATGCGCACGGCGGCGTCGAGCATCAGCCGCGCATGGCGCGCCACTTCGGAAAGCCGGCTGCCCGGCAGCAGCGCGATGACCGGGCCGGATGCCAGTCCCAATTCTGCACGCGCCGCTGCGGTGTCGGGTTCCAGCGGTATCACGTCGGCCAGCGGATGGCCGACGTAGCTGACCGGGATGCCGGCGTCGCGATAGATCTGCGCCTCGAACGGGAACACCACCAGCATGTGCGACACCGCCTGTTTGATGCGATGGATGCGCTCCGGCCGCCAGGCCCAGATCGACGGGCTGACGAAGTGCACGCTGGGAATGCCGGCCTGCTTGAGCTTCGTTTCCAGGGTGAAATTGAAATCCGGCGCGTCGATGCCGACGAAGACGCGCGGTCGCTCGCGCAGAAAATGGCGGGTGATGCGCGAGCGGATCCACAACAGCTCGGGCAGATGGCGCAGCACCTCGACGTAGCCGTTGACCGCCAGCTTGTCGCTCGGATAAATCGCCTCGACGCCGGCTGCGACCATGCGCGGCCCGGCAATGCCGGCGGCGCGCAGATGGGGATGGCTTTGTTTCAGTGCGGCGACGAAGTGCGCGCCGAGGAGATCGCCGGAGGCTTCGCCGGCGACCAGACCCAGATCAATCACCGGATGATGCCGCGCTCGGCGCGTGCGAGGAAGTCGAGGAGCTGCTGCACTTCGGCGTGCTTGGCCGCCTCGGGGGCAAGCTTGGCCAGCGCTTCGGCGAGCGTGTTGCCTTCGCGGTAGAGAATCTTGTAGGCGCGCTTCAGGGCCGCCAGCGCGTCGGCGGAAAACCCGCGCCGCTTGAGGCCTTCGCTGTTGAGGCCGTGCGGCGCGGCCGGCTGGCCGGACGCCATGACGAAGGGCGGGATGTCCTTGAACACCACGCTGGAGATGCCCGTCATCACGTGGGCGCCGATCTTGCAGAACTGGTGCACGCCGGTGAAGCCGCCGAGGATCACCCAGTCGCCCACTTCGGCGTGACCCGCCAGCGAGGCGTTGTTGGCGAAGATGGTGCGGTCGCCCACCACGCAGTCATGCGCGATGTGGACGTAGGCCATGATCCAATTGTGGCTGCCGATGGTGGTGACGCCGCGGTCCTGCACGGTGCCGGTGTTGAAGGTGCAGAACTCGCGGATCACGTTGTCGTCGCCGATTTCCAGGCGGGTCGGCTCGCCGGCGTATTTCTTGTCCTGAGGCGCTTCGCCGAGCGAGACGAAATGGAAGATGCGGTTGCGTGCGCCGATTTTGGTGTGGCCGGTGATCACGGCATGCGCGCCGACCGTGGTGCCGGCGCCGATCTCGACATGCTCCCCGATGATCGTATACGGGCCGATCTCGACGCCGTCGGCAAGCCGGGCACCCGGCGCGACCAGCGCGGTGGGATGGATATTCGTCATTTAGGGCTTGTCGCGCAGGGTCGCCATCAGTTCGGCTTCGGCGACCAGTGCCCCGTCGACTTCGGCGCGTCCCTTGTATTTCCAGATGCCACGCATCTCGCGCACGATCTCGGCCTTGAGCACCAGCTGGTCGCCCGGCTTGACCGGCTTCTTGAAGCGCGCGCCGTCGATGCCGGCGAAGTAGACGATGCCGATGTCCTCAGGCGCATAGCCCTTGGTCTTGAACGACAGGATCGCCGCCGCCTGCGCCAGCGCTTCCAGGATCAGCACGCCCGGCATCACCGGCGCCCCCGGAAAATGGCCGTTGAAGAACGGCTCGTTGATGGTGACGTTCTTGATCGCGGTGATGGTCTTGCCGAGTTCGAGCTCGGTGACCTTGTCGATCAGCAGGAAGGGATAGCGGTGCGGCAAGTACTGCATGACCTGCTCGATGTCCATCACGCTCATGATTTGCTTTCCAGTTCGTTGAGTCTTTTTTCAAGCTGCTTGATGCGGTTCGCCAGCTTGTCGAGATTGCGCATGTGGACGGCGTTCTTCTGCCAGACCTCGTGTTCGGTGAACGGCGGCGCCGAGGTGTAGGTGCCGGCCTTTGGCAGCGACTTGGTGATCAGGGTGTTGGTCGAGATGCGGGTGCCGTCGGCAATCTCGATATGGCCGAAGATCATCGCCGCGCCGCCGATGGTGCAGTGGCGGCCGATCTTGGCGCTGCCGGCGATGCCGGTGCAGGCCGCGATCGCAGTGTGCGCGCCGATCACCACGTTGTGCGCGACCTGGACCAGGTTGTCGAGCTTGACGCCCTCCTCGATCACCGTGTCCTCCAGCGCGCCGCGGTCGATGGTGGTGCAGGCGCCGACCTCGACGTCGTCGCCGATCAGCACGCGGCCGATCTGCGGGATTTTCTCCCAGCGGCCGTCGTTGGGCGCGAAGCCGAACCCGTCCGAGCCGATCACGCAGCCCGAATGCAGGATGGCGCGGTCGCCCACTTCGCAGCGGTGATACAGCGTGACGTTGGCGTGCAGCAGGCAATCGGCGCCGACACGTGCATGGTCGCCGACGACGCAGTTGGGGCCGACCACGGTGCGCGCGCCGATCACTGCGCCGCGGCCGATCACGGCGCCGGCCGCGATGCAGGCGTCGGCGGCAACGTCCGCATCCGGTGCGACACTGGCCGCCGCATGGATGCCCGCGGGCGGACGCGGCGGCGGATTCAGCAGGGCCGAGACACGCGCGAAATACAGATAGGGATTGGGCGTGAGGATGCGCGGCAGCTCGGTGGCATCGCGCGCGTCCAGCGGCAGGATGACCGCCCCCGCACGGGTGTCGGCCAACTGGTTCAGATACTTGCTCTGCGAGACGAAACCGATTTCGTCAGGCGTGGCACGATCCAGCGGCGCTACCTGGCTCACCGCCTGCGCGCCATCGCCCACAAGCTCTCCGCCAAAGCGGGCAACCAGCGCTGCCAGGGTTACGGCCATCGGATGGGGTGACAGCCGGGGTTATTTGTTGCCCAGGGCCTTCATCACCCGGTCGGTGATGTCGCTCTTGGGATCGACGTAGACGGCCTGCTCGACGATGAGGTCGAATTTTTCGGCTTTGGCGATGTCCTGGATTGCCTTGCGCGCGCGCTCCTGAATCTGTCCCAACTCCTCGTTGCGACGCAGGTTGAGGTCTTCGCGGAACTCGCGCCCCTGGCGCTGCAGGTCGCGGTTGAGGTTGCCGAGATCGCGTTCCTTCGCCTTGCGCTCGCTGTCGGACATGGTCACGCCGTCCTTGTCGAGCTGGGCCTGCAGGTCACGCGCCTGCTTGGCGAGCTTCTGCAGTTCCTGGTCGCGGGCGGCGAATTCGCGCTCAAGCTTCTTCTGGGCGGCGACCGACAGCGGCGCTTCGCGCAGCAGCCGCTCGGTGTTGACGAAACCGATCTTGGTTTGGGCCAGGACGGGGGCGGCCGCAAACGCGGACGCCAGAACCAGGGAAATTGCAATCTGCTTGAACTTCATCATCGAATACTCCAGAAACGGCCAGCCTCAGAACACATTGCCGAGGGTGAATTGGAACACTTCGGCCTTGTCGCCCGTCTTCTCGACAATAGGCTGTGCAAGACTGAATTTGAGCGGGCCGAGCGGCGAGACCCAAAGCACCGCGATGCCTGCCGAATAGCGCAGCCCGTCGACCGAAAACTCTTCGCCGGCTCCGTAGGCGGCGCCCGCATCGACGAAGGCCGACATGCGCAGCGACTTGTCATCCTTGAGTCCCGGCAACGGGAAGAAGAGTTCCGCATTGCCGACCACGCGCTTGTTGCCGCCCAGCGCGTCGCCATCGACATCCTTGGGCCCGAGGGTGCCGTTCTGGAAGCCGCGCACCGAGCTGGTGCCGCCCGCATAGAAGTTCTTGAAGAACGGCAAGGGCTTGCCTGACAGGCCGTCGCCGAAACCCAGCTCGCCGTTCAGCATCAGCGTGAAGCTCTTGCCCAGCGTGAAGTACTGCTGGTGCTGCAAGGACAGCTTGTAATACTGCAGGCTGCCTGCGGGGGTGCCGACCTCGGCCGCCACCCGCTGCAGCATGCCCTTGGTGGTGAAAAGGTAGTTGTCGCGCGTGTCCCGCGCCCAGGAGCCATCCAGCCGCAGGGTGTCGTTGTCGGTGCCGAACTGGGTCACGAAGTCCTGCCATTGTTGCGGGCTCGTGGCATCGACCTTCACGCTGTTCTGCTCGTAGCTCATGCCCAGCGAAATGAAGTCGCGCTCGTTGATCGGAAAGCCGAACCGCACGCCCGCGCCTATGGTCGAGTTCTCGAAAAAGCCGGTGTTGTCGAGCTCGCTCGAGTCCACATCCCGGCGATACAGGTCGTAGCCGAGGCTGATGCCGTCGAGGGTGAAGTAGGGGTTGGTGAACGACAGCGAATACACGGTGTTGACGGTGCCCGAGTTGATCTGTGCCGAGACGCGGTTGCCGGTGCCGAACACGTTGCTCTGCGACACCGATCCCGACAGGATCAGCCCTTCCGACGACGAGAAGCCGGCGCCCAGCATGACGCTGCCGGTCGATTTCTCGGACACGCTGACGTTGACGTCGACCTGGTCGGTGGTCCCGGTCACCGCCGGCGTTTCGATGTTGACCTCGTTGAAGAACTCCAGGCGGTTGATCCGCTCGCGCGAACGGTTGATCTTTTCGGCGTCGTAATACGCGCCTTCCATCTGGCGGATCTCGCGGCGCACCACTTCGTCGCGCGTCTTGGTGTTGCCCGCCACGTTGATGCGGTTGACGTAGACGCGGCGGCCGGGATCGACGAACAGGGTGAAGGCGACGGTGCCCTTTTCCTTGTCGAGTTCGGGCACGGCGTTGACGTTGGCGAAGGCATAGCCGTCGTTGCCGAGGCGGTCGCTGATCTTCTTGGTGGTCTCGGTCAGGCGGTCGCGCACGAACACCTCGCCCGGCTTCACCGTGACGAGCTTTTTCAGCTCGTCTTCCGGAACCAGCATCTGCCCCGCCAGCTTGACGTCCGACACCGTGTACTGCGGCCCTTCGGTCACGTTGACGGTAATGTAGATGCCCTGCTTGTCGGGCGAAATCGACACCTGGGTGGAGTCGACGTTGAATTCGAGGTAGCCGCGATTGAGGTAGAACGAGCGCAGGGCCTCGATGTCGCCGCCCAGACGCGATTTTGAATACTGGTCGTTCTTGGTGTACCAGGTCAGCCAGCCGGGCGTGGTGGAGGTGAACTGGTTCAGCAGTTCCTTTTCCTTGAACGCCTTGTTGCCGACGATGTTGATCTGCTGGATCTTGGCGCTGTCGCCTTCCACCACGTCGAACTGGACGGCAACGCGGTTGCGCTCGAGCGGGGTCAGGGTGGACTTGATCTCGACCGCATATTTGCCGCGGTTGAAGTACTGACGCTGCAACTCCTGTTCGGCCTTGTCCACCAGGGCGCGGTCGAGCACACGGCCTTCGGCCAGGCCGGTCTGCTTGAGGCCGGCCTTGAGGTCTTCCTCGGAAAATTCCTTGATGCCGGACAGGGTGATCTTGGCAATCGACGGGCGCTCCTCGACCGTGACGATCACCACGCCGTCGCGCGCTTCCAGCCGCACGTCCTTGAAGAAACCGGTGGCATAGAGCGCCTTGATCGCCGCTGCCGTTTTCTCGTCGGTCATCACCTCGCCCACCTTGACCGGCAGGTAGCTGAACACCGTCCCCGCCTCGGTGCGCTGGATGCCCTCGACCCGGATGTCCTTGACGACGAAGGGTTCGTCGGCGAACACGGGCTGCACGGCAAACACGGCTGCGAGGGCAAGCGTCAATCGGTTCAGGATCATGGTTGTTATCATCCGCCTAGCAGGCGTTGCAAATCGTTGAACAGGGCAAACGACATCAGCAGCAGCAACAGCGCCATGCCGATCCGGCTGCCGATTTCCATGGTGCGTTCGGATACCGGGCGACCGGTCAAAACTTCGGCAACATAATACATGAGGTGCCCCCCGTCCAACAGCGGGATCGGCAGCAGATTGAGCACGCCCAGGCTCACGCTCACCAGCGCCAGGAAGCCGACGAAACTGATCCAGCCGAGGGTGGCGCTCTGGCCTGCATAATCGGCAATGGTGAGCGGCCCCGACAGGTTCCGCCACGACACCTGGCCCAGCACCATGCGGCCCATCATCTCCAGCGTGAACACGCTCATGTCCCAGGTCTTCGCGGCCCCCTGCCACAGCGCCTCGACCGGGCCGTAGCGCACCTCGGTCGTCAGCATGGCCCGTACCGCTTCATCGACCTCGGGGCCGGCGCCGATCTTGCCGACGCGCTGGCCGGCTTCGTCCACCGCGGCGGGCACGACGGTCAGCTCGGCACGTCGGCCCTGCCGCTCGAATTCGACGCGCAGGGGCTGGCCCGGATGCCGGCGAACCACCTGCACCCAGTCCTGCCAGTTCGCCACCGCTTCGCCGTTGGCGGCAAGCAGCCGGTCGCCGGGCTGGAAGCCTGCGCGCGCAGCGGCCCCCTCGGGCAGCACCTGGCCGATGACCGGTTCGATTTCAGGTTCGTAGCGCACGATGCCCAGGGGGCGCAGCATGTCCTGCTCCAGATTCCCGGTCTGCATCGGCCCGGCATCGAGCCGCGCCCTGCGGCCGTCGGCCAGTTCGACCTCGATCGCCTCGCCCGCCACCGCCGCGCGCAGCAGCGTCAGCCGCAAATCCTGGAACGACGGCGTGTCGGTGCCGTTGACGCGGCGGATCTCGTCGCCCGCCGCCAGGCCGGCCTGTGCCGCCGGGGTGCCGGCAGGCGGTTCGCCGATCATCGGCTTCAATGCCGGCAGGCCGTGCAGGAGCAGCGCCCAGTAGAACACGATGGCGAGCAGGAAGTTGGCGGCCGGGCCGGCCATGACGATGCCGATGCGCCGCCACACCGTCGCGCGGTTGAAACTGCGATGCGCTTCCGCGGCCGGCACCTCGCCTTCGCGCTCGTCGAGCATCTTGACGTAGCCGCCGAAGGGCAACGCAGACAAGGTCCACTCGGTCTGGTCGCGGCCGAAGCGGCGGCTGAGCAGAGGCTTGCCGAAACCGACCGAAAAACGCAGCACCTTGACGCCGGCCAGCCGCGCAGCCAGGTAGTGGCCGTATTCGTGCACCACCACCAGGATGCCGATGGCAATCAGGAACCAGAGTATGGTGTGCAGCACGCTCATGGTCGCAGCGCCCCCAGATAGGCATCGGCCACGCTGCGCGCCTGACGGTCGGCCTCGAGCAGATCGTCGAGGGTGTCGGCGGCACCGCCCGCGAGGGCATCCAGGGTATGCGCGATACTTGCGGCGATGGCGGGAAACGGAACTGCGCCGTCGAGGAAACGCGCGACCGCGACTTCGTTGGCCGCGTTCAGCACGGCGGCGGCATTGCCGCCTGCGGCGAGCGCGTCGAACGCCAGCTGCAGACAGGGGAAGCGCGCGGTATCGGGGGCTTCGAAGGTGAGCTGCCTGCCCATCAGTTCGAGCGCCGACACGCCGGCCTCGATGCGCTCGGGAAAGCCCAGCGCGTAGGCGATCGGCGTGCGCATGTCGGGGGTGCCCATCTGCGCGATCACCGAGCCGTCGGCGTATTCGACCATGGAATGCACGATGCTTTGCGGATGCACCACCACCTTGATCTGCTCGGGTCGGGCGTTGAACAGCCAGCGCGCCTCGATCACTTCGAGACCCTTGTTCATCAGGCTCGCCGAATCGACCGAAATCTTCTTGCCCATCACCCAGTTGGGATGCGCCACCGCCTGCGCCGGGGTGGCGGCCGCGATCGCCTCGGCCGACAGGGTGCGGAACGGGCCGCCGGAGGCGGTGAGCCACAGCGCCTTCACCCCGGCCTGTTGGAAGTCGCCGCTGAAGTCGCGCGGCAGCGCCTGGAAGATGGCGTTGTGCTCGGAGTCGATGGGCAACAATTCGGCGCCGCTGGCGGCGATGGCATCCATGAACAGCTGGCCGGAGACCACCAGGGTTTCCTTGTTGGCCAGCAATATCCGCTTGCCGGCCTGTGCCGCCGCCAGTGTGGCCGGCAGTCCGGCGGCGCCAACGATGGCTGCCATCAGGGTATCCACTTCGGGCGCGGTGGCGACTTCGGTCAGGGCAGCGGTGCCTTCGAGCACCTCGACCGCCAGACCTTCGGCGGCAACCCGCGCGCGCAGGGCGGCGGCGGCGGCCGGCTCGCTCATCACCGCAAAGCGCGGGCGATGGGTGCGGCACTGCTCGAGCATGCGCTCGACCTGGGTGGCGCCGGTGAGCGCGAAGACTTCGAACCGATCGGGATGGCGCGCCACCACATCGAGCGTGTTGACGCCGATGGTACCGGTGGCGCCCAGAATGGTGAGGACGCGCGGTTTGATGTCGCCTGATTTCATACGGAGCGCTCCAGCCACATCAGCATGCCGGTGGCGATCGGCAGGGTCGACGTCAGGGCGTCGATGCGGTCGAGCACGCCGCCGTGGCCCGGCAACACGTCGCCGCTGTCCTTCATGCCGGAGACGCGCTTGATCCAGGATTCGAACAGGTCGCCCAGCACCGACACGTACAGCAGTGCGGCCAGCATGAGAAACAGCGCCGGCAACGGCATCCCGATCACCGCACTCAGGGCCGCCGCGTACAACGCGAGTGCCACGAGCGCGCCCGCCACACCTTCCCAGGTCTTGCCCGGGCTGATGGTGGGGGCGAGCTTGTGGCGGCCGAAGCGGCGGCCGACGAAATAGGCGGCGGTGTCGGCAATCCAGGCGATTGCCATCACGCCCAGCAGCACGCCGGGACCGCGCGTATGCAGATACAGCAGCGCCACCCAGGTCGGCAGCAGCACCATCACACCGGCCACGGCACGGACAAAGGGCTGCTCGGCATGCCAGCGCCCCAGCAGCCACAAGGGGGCGACCAGCAGCCAGAAGGCGACGGCCAGCGCGATCAGCGCGCTCTGGACAGCCGGCCAGTCGGCCGCCAGCCCGTACCGCAAGGCCAGCGCGCCGAGCGCCAGCAGCGCGGCATAGATGCGCGCAGACCGCGGCGGGAAATGGCTCAGGCGCGCCCATTCGAACGCGGCCATGCCGATCATCCCCGCCATCAGGATCGCCCACAGCCATGCAGATGCCCACAACACGGCAGGCACGAACACCGCCAGCAACACGAGGGCAGTGCGTACCCGGCTGGCCAATGGCGTCATCGATGCGGTGCCCTGAAGTGCGTCACGATGCAGTTCGAACCTGTTCGCTGGTGCGGCCGAAGCGGCGTTCGCGGGTGCGGTAGGACGCGATCGCCTGATCCAGCGCCGCCGCATCGAAATCGGGCCACAAGGTGTCGGTGAAATACAGTTCGGTATAGGCCAGCTGCCACAGCAGGAAATTGCTGATGCGCTGCTCGCCGCCGGTGCGGATGAAGAGGTCGGGCTCGGGCAGCTCGGCCATGCTGAGTTGCTCGGCCAACGTGGTTTCGTTCACCGCACCGGCCGGTACGCCCGACAGCATCAGTTTCTTCACCGCCTGCACGATGTCCCAGCGCCCGCCGTAATTGGCGGCGACGGTGAAGGTGAGTCGGGTGTTGTTGCGCGTCAGCGCTTCGGCCTCGCGGATCAAGGTCTGGATGCGCTCGGAAAACCCCGACAGGTCGCCGATGACGCGAAAGCGGATGCCGTTTTCGTGCAGCCGGGCGACTTCGTTTTCCAGTGCGCGCAGGAACAGTTCCATCAAGAGGGTGACTTCTTCCTGCGGACGCCGCCAGTTTTCCGAACTGAAAGCGAATACCGTGAGATGCGGCACGCCCCGCTCGGCGCAGCTGCGAATCACTCCGCGCAAGGCCTCGACGCCCTTGCGATGGCCGGCGACGCGTGGCATCAGCCGGCGCTTCGCCCAGCGGCCATTACCATCCATGATGATGGCGACATGCCGCGGCACATCGGCACTTTCCGGAATCGCTTGCTTCGTGCGGGAAGACACGACGAATCTGCTCAGACTGCGAGCAGGTCTTTCTCTTTGTCGGCCAGCATCTTGTCGATCTCGCCGATGAACTTGTCGGTCAGCTTCTGCACCTCGTCCTGGGTGCGGCGCTCTTCGTCCTCGGTCGCGGTCTTGGCCTTGACCATGTCCTTCAGCGTGCCGTTGGCATCGCGGCGGATATTGCGCACCGCAACGCGCGCGCCTTCCGCCTCGTTGCGCACCACCTTGATCAGGTCGCGGCGGCGCTCCTCGGTCAGCGAGGGCATCGGCACGCGAATGATGTCGCCATGCGAGGCCGGATTCAGGCCGAGATCGGAATCGCGGATGGCCTTTTCGATCTTGCCGACCATGTTTTTCTCGTACGGCTGCACGCCCAGCGTGCGCGAATCGACCAGCGACACGCTGGCCACTTGCGGCACCGCGGTCGGGCTGCCGTAGTACTCGACCATGACGTGGTCGAGAATGCCGGTATGGGCGCGCCCGGTGCGCACCTTGGCCAGATCGTTCCTCAGCGCGTCCAGCGTCTTGCCCATTTTCAGTTCGGCGGACTGCTTGATGTCGGCGATGGTGGTTTCAGCCATGTCAACTCCTTATTGATTCACCCGGGTGCCCTCGTCTTCGCCCATCACCACGCGTTTGAGCGCGCCGGGCTTGAAGACGTTGAACACGACGAGCGACAGTTTCTGTTCGCGGCACAGGGCAAAGGCGGCAGTATCGAGCACGCCCAGATTATTGGCGATCGCCTCGTCGAAGGAGAGCGTCTCGTAACGGCGGGCGGTCGTGTCTTTCTTCGGGTCGGCGGTGTAGACACCGTCGACCTTGGTCGCCTTCAGCAGGAGGTCGGCACCGATCTCGGCCGCACGCAGGGCTGCGGCGGTATCGGTGGTGAAGAACGGGTTGCCGGTGCCGCCGCCGAAAATCACCACGCGGCCGGCTTCCAGATGCCGCACCGCCGCATCGCGCTCGAAATCCTCGCCGACGTGGGCGATGTGGACCGCAGTCTGCACCCGCGCATCGACGCCCGCCTGCTGCAGCGCATCCTTCAGCGCCAGCGCATTCATCACCGTGGCCAGCATGCCCATCGAATCGGCGCTGGCGCGGTTCATCCCGGACAGCGCGCCGGTGGCCCCGCGGAACAGGTTGCCGCCGCCGACCACGATACCGACCTGCACGCCTGCCGCCACCACGTCGCGAATCTGGCCGGCGAAGCCGGCCATGGTGTCAGCGTGATAGCCGAAGCCATCCGGCCCCATCAGGGCCTCGCCGGACAGCTTCAGCAGGATACGTCGGGCAGGCGCCATATCCGATCAGACCTGGGACGCAGCAGCCACTTCGGCGGCGAAGTCGGACACCTTCTTCTCGATGCCCTCGCCCACCACGTACATCATGAAGCCGTGGCACTGCGAGTTCCTGGCCTTCAGCACCTGCTCGACGGTCTGCTTGTCGTCCTTGACGAAGGGCTGCGACAGCAGGGTGACTTCCTTGAGGAATTTCTGCACCGTGCCTTCGGCGATCTTGTCCAGCATGGCTTCCGGCTTGCCGGCCTCCTTGGCCTTCTCGATCGCGACGCGGCGTTCGGTGTCGAGCAGGTCCTGCGACACGCCGGACGCATCCAGCGACTTCGGCTTGGACGCCGCGATGTGCATGGCGATGTCGCGCGCCAGCGCTTCGTCGCCGCTCACGTCGACCAGCACGCCGATCTTGCCGCCGTGGATGTAGCTGGCGAACTTGCCCTGGCCGTCCAGGCGCGCGAAGCGGCGCACCGACATGTTCTCGCCGATCTTGCCGACCAGTTCGGTGCGGAAGGCTTCCACCGTGGTGCCCTTGTAGGGCAGCGCGGACAGCGCGGCGACGTCGACCGGCTTCTGGTTCAGCACCATCTCGGCCAGCGCGTTGGAGAGCACCAGGAAATCGTCGTTCTTCGCCACGAAGTCGGTTTCGCAGTTGACTTCCACCATGGCGGCCGACTTGCCGTCAGCGCTGATGGCGATGGTGACCACGCCTTCGGCGGCCACGCGGCTGGCGCTCTTGGCGGCCTTGTTGCCGAAGCGCACGCGCAGGATTTCTTCCGCCTTCTGCATGTCGCCGCCGGCTTCCGACAGCGCCTTCTTGCAATCCATCATCGGCGCATCGGTTTTCTCGCGCAGTTCCTTGACCATGCCTGCAGTGATTTCTGCCATTTCGTACTCCTGTCCAGTTTCTTCAATACAGAAAGAGGGGCCATCGCCCCTCCTCAAAATCCGCTCGCCGGAACCCGGTTCCGGCGATGTTGCCTGCGCCGCGCTTACTCGGCAGCGGGCGCCGCGTCTTCTTCCACCTCGACGAACTCTTCGCCGCCGGTGATTTCGCTGATGACCTGGGCGCGGCCTTCCAGCGCCGCATCGGCCATGCCGCGGGCATACAGGCGAATCGCGCGGGCCGAGTCATCGTTGCCGGGGATCACGTAATCCACGCCTTCCGGGCTGTTGTTGGTGTCGACCACGCCGATCACCGGGATGCCCAGCTTCTTGGCCTCGACCACGGCGCCCTTCTGGTAGCCGACGTCGATGATGAACAGCGCGTCGGGCAGGCCGCCCATTTCGCGGATGCCGCCCAGGCTGCGGTTCAGCTTGTCGACCTCGCGCTGCACGGTGAGGGTTTCCTTCTTCGACAGGCGGCCCGGCTCGGCCAGGTTGGCCTCCAGGTCGTTCAGGCGCTTGATCGACTGCT
Organism: Gammaproteobacteria bacterium; assembly: GCA_018820765.1. Lineage (GTDB taxonomy): Bacteria > Pseudomonadota > Gammaproteobacteria > Burkholderiales > Thiobacillaceae > Thiobacillus. The sequence goes on along the minus strand of JAHJNN010000008.1, from coordinate 464,457 downwards.
TGACCGTCTTGAAGTTGGTCAGCATGCCGCCCAGCCAGCGGTTGTCGACGTAAGGCATGCCGGCACGCTCGGCTTCCTCGCGGACGATTTCACGCGCGGCGCGCTTGGTGCCGACGAACAGCACGTTGCCCTTGTTGGAAGCGAGCTGACGGACGAATTTCTGCGCGTCCTGGAACATCGGCAGCGACTTTTCCAGGTTGACGATATGAATCTTGTTGCGATGACCGAAAATGAACGGGGCCATCTTGGGGTTCCAGAAGCGGGTCTGGTGGCCGAAGTGGACACCGGCTTCCAGCATTTGACGCATGGTGACAGACATGAAAATCTCCTAAAGGGTTGAGCCTCCACCCGTCAGCAGCTGCGCGTTTTCGAACCGAACGCGCCGCCACCCTTTAATGACAGGTGTGCGAATTTGTCCGAACCATTTCGGACAGCCGGCGATTCTAATTCGAACGGGCACTTATTTCAAGACACGCCTTCAGCCCACCGGCAGCGGGGCGATCTCCAGCCAGACCTCCAACCCGCCGCCGGGTCGCGCCTGCAGACTGACCCGCCAGCCGTGCGCCTCTGCCAGCTGGCGCACGATCGCCAGACCCAGCCCGGAACCGCCGGTGCTGACGCTGCGCGAAGCCTCAAGCCGGTAAAACGGGCGGAATACGGCCTCCCGGTCTGCTTCAGGAATGCCTGGGCCGCGGTCGAGCACGCCGATGCGGCATCCGTCCTCCAGGACCTCGGCACGCAGGGAGACCGGCTGACCGCCGCCATAGCGCAGGGCGTTTTCCAGCAGGTTGGCCAGAATGCGGCGCAAGGCGCCGACGGGCACCTCCAACTCGATCGCGGGTGCCGCAACCTGCACACGCTCCGCCGCGCCCGGGATCGCACGCACCAGGTCGGCCAGCAGGTCGGGCAGCGCCACCCGCTGGCTGGCTTCGTGGCCGAAGCCGCGCGCCAGCGTCAGCACGTCGCCGATCAGACGATCCATCGCCTCGATGTCGCCCTCCACCTGCGCGGCCAGCTCCGCGCTCGGCTTCTTCACCAGCATTTCGACCGCCAGCCGCAGCCGCGCCAGCGGCGTGCGCAGGTCGTGCGACACCCCGGCCAGCAGCACGGTGCGGGCGGCCAGCAGGTCGTCCACCTGTTTGGCCATTTCGTTGAAGCGGCGGCTCAGGGCGGCGATTTCACGCGGCCCGGTTTCGGGCAGGCGTTCCGGCGTCTGCCCGCGCCCCAGCGAGGTGACGGCCTGCTGCAGCCGCTGCAGCGGGCGGGTGGCGCGGCGCGCCAGCCACCAGGCCGCAAGCAGGGTCAGCAGCGCTCCGCCGGCCAGCGAGGCCAGGAGGGCATGGACCGGACGCGGGCCGATGCGGCTGTGGGGAAATCCCACCGAAAGGCGCCCGCTGCCTGCGGGCAGCGACACCCAGAACCAGTCCGTGCCCTGGATTTCCTCGCGCGACGCCGCCACCGGCTCGCCCACCCGCGCACTCAGGGACGCCGCCAGAAACCGCAGATAAGGTTCCCGCCACGACGGCGGCGCTGCGTCCTGAGGCGGCTCGGCGCGCAGTGCCAGCGCGTGCGAACGCGCCAGTTCGATTTCAAATGCAGGACGGGTGACGGGCGGCAGTTCGCTCCAGGTTTGCGCCGAAAGCGTCATCAGGCCGGCGAGATCGGCTGCCGAACGGCGGGCCATGGGCAGCATCAGGAAATAGGTCACCGCGCTGGCCACCAGCAGTTCGAATACCAGAAAGAACACCACCAGCAGCAGGGCATTCTGCTGCGTCAGGCTCAGGCGCGACGACAGCCTCACGCCTCGCTGCCGCGCGGATTGAACAGATAGCCCTCGCCGCGCACGGTGCGGATGTAAACCGGTTCGCCGGGATGGGGCTCGATCTTGCGGCGCAGCCGGGTGACGCGGGTGTCGATGCTGCGGTCGAACGGATCGCGCTCGTAGCCCTTGAGCATGTCGATCAGGATGTCGCGCGACAGCACCCGCAGCGGGTGCTCGACGAAGATGCGCAACAGGGCGAATTCGGCGGTCGACAGCTTCACCTCGGCGCCGTCCCGGGTCAGCCGGTGGCTGGCGACGTCCAGTTGGTAGAGGCCGAACGCGGAATGCGACGCCTGCGGCTCGGGTTCCCGCTGCCCCTGGCTGCGCCGCAGCAGGGCACGCAGGCGAGCCAGCAGTTCACGCGGGCTGAAAGGCTTGGCGAGGTAGTCGTCGGCGCCCATTTCCAGCCCGACCACGCGATCGATTTCCTCGCCGCGCGCGGACAGCATGAGAATGGGCACGTTCGAGCGGCTGCGCAGGCGACGCGCCAGCGACAGTCCATCCTCGCCCGGCAGCATCAGGTCGAGCACGATGGCATCCGGCATGCCGTGCTCCAGCGACTGCCACATGGCGGGGCCGTCCATCGCCACGTCCACGGCATATCCGCTGTCGCCCAGGTAGGACGCCAGCAGCGTGAGCATGCCCGGGTCGTCATCCACGACCAGAATACGTGCCGACGCCGTGTCCATCAGCCTGCGAAACCGGTCGGCAAATCGAGTTTGTACAATTGCATCATGCGGGCGTTGAGCCAGTGCGTTGGACTGAAACCGTATGCTGATCCGTGTCGAACCAGCGGCTTGTTGACGGCTACTTATCCTACCCCAGCCCGGCCCGGTCCAGCCGCCCCGTCACAATCGGACACATACTGACACGCAACGCCATGTGTCCGACATGCCGCCGCATCACCGCCGCTGCAGAATGCACCCAAGCCCCACCCTGGAACCCGAACGCCACATGCCCTTGTCACGCCCGAACCTGATTCTCCTGCCCGCCCTGCTGGCCCTTGCCCTGCCAGGCTGGGCCGAGACGCGCCCGGCGGACGCAAAGGCAGCCCAAGATCGCCCCCTCAATCTGTCATTGCCGCGCGAGGTGCTGCGAGCGCCCGCAAACCCGCAGATCGATGAAACGGTCGAACGCAACCTGCGCGCAAGCGTTCCGTCACAGGATGGGACGAAGGCACCCGCTCACCCGGCCCTCCTTCCCTACGGGGCAGGGTATGAACACCGCCGCCAGGACATGGGCGGAACGGGTAGCGGGACAGGGTCAAGTGCTGCCGGCGGTGGCACGGGACGCCGGAGTCGGTAATCCCAACCTGTATAAGGAGCATCACGATGAAATCGATGAAATGGCTTTCCCTGATTCTGCTTGCCACCAGCCTTGCCAGCGGCGCAGTGTATGCCAAAGGCGGCAACGGCATGGGAGGCGGCATGGGCAATACGACCCGCCCCGACATCACCCGGCGCGATCAGACGCGGACGCAGGAACGCGTCCAGAAACGCGACGGCTCCCATGCCGGAGACGCGCGGCGCCATGAGAAGCGCTACGAATATCGCGAGCAGATTCGCAGCGCGGGCACCTCGTCCAGCGAGCTGTAAACGCCAAGGCTGGGCCCGGCTCACCCAGCCTGGCCCCCTCGGGGCGCCGCGAAGCGCCCCCCTTTTTCGTTATCCATGCAATTCGAACGGTTTTTCGGGTGCGGGCCGGCGCGCTAGAATGCGGCTTTACGCACCATTTAACCGTTACATGACCGTCACCATCAAAACCGGCGCCGAAATCGAAGGCATGCGCGTTGCAGGACACCTCGCCTCGGAAGTGCTCGACTACATCACGCCCTTCGTCAAGCCCGGCGTCACCACCGGCGAGCTCGACCGGCTGTGCCACGAGTACATGGTCAACGTGCAGGGCACCATCCCGGCGCCGCTGAACTACGCGCCCTCCGGCCACGTGCCCTACCCCAAGTCGATCTGCACCTCGGTCAACAACCAGGTGTGCCACGGCGTGCCGGGCGACAAGCTGCTGAAGAACGGCGACACCGTGAACCTCGACATCACGGTGATCAAGGACGGCTGGCACGGCGACACCAGCCGCATGTTCGCGGCGGGCGAAGCGTCGATCCAGGCCAAACGCCTGATGCAGATCACCTACGAAGCGATGTGGGTCGGCATCGACCACGTCAAGCCCGGCGCCCGCCTGGGCGACATCGGCCACGCCATCCAGCGCTTTGCCGAAAATCACGGCTACAGCGTGGTGCGCGAATTCTGCGGCCACGGCATCGGCAGGAATTTCCACGAAGACCCCCAGGTGCTGCACTACGGCAAGCCCGGCACCGGCCTGGTGCTGGAGCCCGGCATGACCTTCACCATCGAGCCGATGATCAACGCCGGGCGCCGCGACATCCGCCAGTTGCCCGACGGCTGGACCATCGTCACCAAGGACCGCAGCCTGTCGGCGCAGTGGGAACACACGATCCTGGTTACGGACAGCGGCTATGAAGTGCTGACCGTGTCGGCCGGTACCCCGGCCGTGCCCGACCACATCCGCCACGCCGCGTGAGCCACCCGCCGTTCGCCGACCTTCGCGAGCGGCTTAAATCGGGCCGCGCGGCGCTCGCCGCGGCCTATCTCGAAACTCCCTCGGCCCCCCGCTATCTGTCGCGCCATGCGGCGCTGGTGGACGGCGTGCTGGCGGAGATCGGCACCCGGCTCGCGCTGCCCGCCAGCTTCTGCCTCGCCGCCGTCGGCGGCTATGGGCGCGGCGAACTGTTTCCCGGCTCGGACGTCGACGTGCTGCTGCTGCTGCCGCACGACCCCGGCGCCGAAGAGCAGGCCATCCTGGAAAGCTGGGTGCAGGCATGCTGGGACGTCGGGCTGGAAATCGGCCACAGCGTGCGCACCATCGAGGCCTGCATCGCCGAGGCCGACGCCGACATCACGGTGGAAACCAACCTGCTGGAAGCGCGCTTCGTGTGGGGCGCCGCCGCATTGTTCGACGCGTTCGACTGCCGCTTTCGGGCGCGTTTCGACGCCCAGCATTTTTTCGACGGCAAGCTGGCCGAGCAGCAGGCGCGCCATGCCCGCTTCGACGACAGCGCGTACAAGCTCGAACCCAACCTGAAGGACAGCCCCGGCGGACTGCGCGACCTGCACACCATCCACTGGCTGGCGCAGGCCTGCGGCATCCTGGGCGGCTGGAACGGCATTGCACGCGCGGGACTGCTCACCCCGGCCGAGGCGCGGCGCATTGCGCGCGAAGAACGTACGCTGTCGGGCTTGCGCATCCATCTGCATCTGCTTGCCCGGCGGCGCGAAGACCGCCTCGCCTTCGATTATCAGACCGAACTCGCCGAGCGCCTGGGGCTTGCTGCCACCGCCACCAGGCGCGCCGGCGAACGCCTGATGCAGGGCTATTACCGCGCCGCCAAGCTGATCCAGCGCGCCAACGACATTCTCATCCAGTCGCTGCGGGTGCGGCTGTTCCCGGTGACGGCGCCGCCCGAGCCGATCGACGCCGATTTCCAGGTGCGTGCCCGGCTGCTCGAAGCGCGCGAGCCCGACCTGTTCGAGCGCAAGCCCGACGCCCTGCTGCGCGCCTTCATCGTCTACGCCCAGCATCCGGCGCTCGCCGGATTCGAGCCGGCCACGCTGCGCGCGCTGTGGCGCGGCAGCACCCGCATCGATGCCGCCTTCCGCGCCGATCCCGCGCACCGCGCGCTGTTCATGACGCTGCTGCGCCAACCGACCGGCATCACCCGTGCAATGCGCGCGATGCACCGCTACGGACTGCTGGCACGCTACATCCCGGCATTCGGCCGCGTGGTCGGACAGATGCAGCACGACCTGTTCCACGTCTACACGGTGGACGAGCACATCCTCACCGTGCTGCGCAACATGCGGCGCCTCACCGTGCCCGAGCTGGCACACGAATTCCCGCTCGCCAGCCGGCTGATCGCCGCCTTCGACAAGCCCGAACTGCTCTATCTGGCGGCGCTGTTTCACGATATTGCGAAGGGCCGCGGTGGCGACCACTCCGAACTGGGCGCGCTCGATGCGCGGCGGTTTTGCCGCCAGCACGGCCTCGACAAGCCGGACAGCGAGCTGGTCGCCTGGCTGGTGAACATGCATCTGGCGATGTCGCGCACCGCGCAAAAGGAGGACATCAGCGACCCCGACGTGATCGCCGCCTTTGCTGCCAGGGTTGACAACCCCCGCCGTCTGGCCGCGCTGTATCTGCTGACCGTGGCCGACATCCGCGGCACCAGCCCCAAGGTCTGGAACGCCTGGAAAGGCAAGCTGCTGGAAGACCTCTACCACGCCACCCGGGTTCAGCTGGAGGGAAATGCGCTGGCCCGCCCCGACCTCGCCGCCAAGCAGAACGAGGCCCGCGTCAACCTTGCGCTGTACGGTTTGCCGGCGGACGCCGCGGACGCGCTGTGGCGGCATCTCGACGAACGCTATTTCGTCCGCTTCGACGCCCGCGACATGGCCTGGCAGGCTCGCATGCTGTGGCGCCGCACCGACAGCCCCGACGCCGTCGTGCGGGCGCGTCTGTCACCCGCCGGCGAAGGCATCCAGGTGCTGGTCTACGCACCCGACCGGCCCGATATCTTCGCCCGCATCTGCGGTTTCTTTGCCCGCATCCAGTACACCATCCTCGAAGCCAAGATCCACACCACCCGCCATGGCTACGCGCTCGACAGTTTTCAGGTGATGGACCTGGCCAATCGCGGCATTCACTACCGCGATTTTCTGAACTATGTGGAATACGAACTGGCACGCGACCTCGACCCGGCGCGCCCGATGCAGGCGGTGCCGCGCGGCCGCCTGTCGCGCCACCAGCGCCACCACCCCTATCCGACGACGGTGAGCCTGGAAGCCGACGCGCAGGGGCGCGGCCACATGCTGTCGATCACCTGTGCGGATCGCGGGGGCCTGCTGTTTGCGGTGGCCGAGACCCTGATGCGGCACAAAGTTAGCGTCTACGCCGCCAAGATCGACACCCTGGGCGAGCGGGTCGAAGATACGTTTCTGATCCGGGGAGCGGCCTTGCAGACGCCTGCAGGCATGCAGGCGCTGGAAGCCGACGTGCGTGACGTTCTGGAGTAAGGCTGGCGCCGGCGGCTAGAAAGCCGGGCGCGCGTATTCGTCGACGTAACGCCCCCGCGCGGGTGCCTTGCGGGCGGGCGGGGCCTTCTTGCGCACGCCGTCAGCGGGTTTCTTGACCTTTTCCTCGGGCTCGGTCTTGGTCCGGTTGCGAACGCGGCCCGGGCGCACCACGGCGCCGACATCCACCGCCCGCACGTCGAACTGCAGCCGGTTCATGCCGCCACCTGCCATTCCTTGAGGCTGCCCGCCAGCGTGCGCGTCAGCGCAATCAGGCTGGCGAGCGTGTCGGCGCTGGGGATGGATTCGCATGCGCTGATCTTGCTGTCGGCATACACCGACAGGATCAGCAGATTGTGCTGCACGTCCGGCGGCAACGCCAGCATGCCTTCAGCCAGGGCGGCCTGAATCGCATGCCAGGCACCGCGGCTGGCCTCCAGCGCGGCGGCCAGCTCGGATTCTCGGCTGGGATCGTTCCAGAGTCGCTGCACGGCCATCAGCTGGGCGGCAATGTCGTCAAGCCGGGCGGCTTCGCCCATCATCCGGCCTGCTGGATGAAGCGTGCACGGGGCCTGCTGGATTGGTTGTTCCGGGCTCATTGTTGTCCTTGTTGCTCGTGCCGGGGCACCTTGCCCACGGTTACGTAACAAATTAGCGGCGCGGACCGCGACAACTTTAGGCCCCGAAACGTCGGGTTTCCGTCAATCGTCCTGCAAGGTTTGTCCCGGAAACAGGGTGTCGGTGAAGCCGAAATCACGCAGGTCGCGGATGCGCATCGGATACAGGATGCCCCGCAGGTGGTCGACTTCGTGCTGCACCACGCGGGCATGGAAACCGCTCACACTGCGGTCGATCGGCCGGCCCGCCGCGTCGAAGCCCTGGTAGCGCAGGGATGCGTGGCGCGGCACCTGCCCGCGCATGCCCGGCACCGACAGGCAGCCTTCCCAGCCCTCTTCCAACTCATCGGACAGCGGGGTCAGCACCGGGTTGATCAGCACCGTGAGCGGCACGTTTTCGGCATCCGGATATCGCGGATTGGCATCGACCTCGAACATCACCACCTGCAGGCCGACGCCGATCTGCGGCGCCGCCAGACCGGCGCCGTGGAGCGCGCGCATGGTGTCGTGCATGTCGACGATCAGCTGCGCCAGTTCGAGCGAGGAAAAATCCTCCACCGGGTGGGCCGGCGCCAGCAGGCGCGGGTCGCCCATTTTCAGGACATCGCGGATGGCCATGATTGCTCCAGTTGCTTCAAATCTCCCGACTCAAGCCAGCGCCAGCTGCCGGGCGGCAGGTCGGCGGGCAAGGCATAGTCTCCCACCGATTCGCGGTGCAGGCTGTCCACCCGGTTGCCGGTGGCGGCGATCATGCGCTTGACCTGGTGGTACTTGCCCTCGGCCAGCGTCAGCCGCAGCGTGATTTCGTCGAGTTTGTCGCAGGCCAGCGCGGCAATCGGCGCCGGCTCGTCGCTGAGCTGCACCCCGTGGCGCAGGGCTTCCAGCATGGCCTCGGTCACCGGCTCGGCACAGACGGCACGATAGACCTTGGCCACGCCCTTTTTGGGCGAAATCATGCGATGGATGAACTGGCCGTCGTCGGAAAACAGCAAGAGGCCGGTGGTGTCCTGGTCGAGCCGCCCCACGCACTGTACGCCGCGCTGCAGCAGCGGCGGCGGTAACAGGGCAAACACGCTGGGGTGGTGGCGCGGGTGATGCGAGCATTCGTAGCCGGCCGGCTTGTGCATCAGCACGTAGGCCTTTTCGCGGTACGGCCAGGTGACGCCGTCGAGGGTCAGTTCCAGCCCGGCCGGATCGACCTCGGCCTCGGGGTCGTCGCAGGGCTGGCCGTTGACCGCCACCGCGCCTGCCCGCGCGAGCGTGATGCAGCCCTTGCGCGAGCCGAATCCTTGCGACTGCAGGGCGCGGTAGAGCTTCATGCGGCCGCTTCTAATAGGTACACAGCCCGGCGGCGTCGTTGGTCACCAGCTGTTCCAGCAGATGCCGCACCTGCAGCATCACTTCGCCCAGCACCGACTGGATTTCCTCCATATGGATGCCCTCGGCCGACAGGCCCCGCCCGGCCGCGTAGTTCACCACCGCGCCCACCGTGGCGTAGCAAAGCTCCAGTTCGCGCGCCAGATAGGCTTCGGGCATGCCGGTCATCCCCACCATGTCGGCGCCGTCGCGTTCCATGCGGTTGATTTCGGCCGCCGTTTCCAGGCGCGGCCCCTGCACCGCACCGTACACGCCGCCCTCGCGCAGGCTGATGCCGGCGCGGGCGGCGGCCTGCAGCAGGGCGGCGCGCATGGCTTCGCAATAGGGAAAGGTGAAGTCGAGGTGGGTGACCGGCTTGTCGTCACTGGCAAAATACGTAGCGGCCCGGCCATGCGTGTAATCGATGATCTGGTCGGGGATGGTCAGCGTGCCCGGAATCAGGCCGGGGTGGATGCCGCCGACGGTAGCCACCGACACGACGCGGTCGACGCCGTGATCCTTCAGCGCCCACAGGTTGGCGCGGTAGTTCACCGCGTGCGGCGGGATGGTGTGGCCGTAGCCGTGGCGCGCCAGAAAGATCACGTCCTGGCCGCAGATGCGGCCGAAGGTGAGCGCGCCCGAGGGTTCGCCGTAGGGGGTGCGCGCCACCTGGCGGTGGGTGATTTCCAGATTGGCCAGCTGCGTGAGGCCGGTGCCGCCGATGATTCCCAACATCTTATTTGTCCTTCAAAGCGTAAATGGCGGGCAGGTTGCGCCACAGCCCGTAAGCGTCCATACCGCAGCCGAACACATAGCGGTTGGGCACGTCCATGCCCACGAAATCGGCCTGGATCGGTTTGGCGAGGCCGTTGTCTTTGTTGGTCAGCACGGCCGACCAGACCCGCGTTGCGCCCATATGCAGGAGCTTGTCGCGGATCGCCGCCAGGGTTTCCCCCTCGTCCAGGATGTCGTCCAGCACCAGCACGTTGCGCCCCACCACGTTCTGCCCCGGCAGCACCCGCCATTCCATCTCGCCGCCCTGGGTGGTGCCGCGATAGCGCGTCACATGCAGATAATCGAACTCCAGCGGAAAGTTCAGCCGCGTGAGCAGTTGTCCGGCAAACACCACCGCGCCGCCCATTACTGCCAGCACCAGCGGAAACTCGCCGGCCAGCGTGTGCGAAATATCACCGGCCAGGCGGTTGATCACCGCCTGCACGGTGTCGGCAGACGCCACGCATTCGGCATTGTCCAGCAGTTGTTGCGCTTCAGGCGGCTTCATGAGGGGGAGCGGAAACAATGAAAGTCGGCAGTCTAAGGCCTGAACGCCGATGTTTCCAGACTTCGCGCCGGTCGAGTAAGCTTGCGCCATGTCGATTTCCGCGCCCCATCCCGACGTTCTCGATGCATCCGGCTGGTTGTCCACTGCGCGCCAGCTGCCCTCGCCCAATTGCGATGCGCGTCCGGAAGGCACGGCGATCGAACTCGTCGTCATCCACAACATTTCGCTGCCGCCGGGCGTGTTCGACGGCGATGCGGTGATCGATCTCTTCACCAACCGGCTCGACTGGGATGCCCACCCGTATTACCAGGGCATCCGCGGCCTCAAGGTATCGTCGCATTTCTTCATCCGCCGCGATGGCACGCTGATCCAGTTCGTGCCCTGCGCGCTGCGCGCCTGGCATGCGGGGGTATCGAGCTGGCAGGCACGCGAGTGCTGCAACGATTTTTCCATCGGCATCGAACTCGAAGGCACCGACGACCAGCCCTTCACCGAGGCCCAGTACCAGACCCTGGCCCCGCTGGTGCAGCTGCTGAAGCTGGCCTATCCGATTCGGGCGGTGGTGGGACACAGCGATATCGCGCCAGGGCGCAAGACCGATCCCGGCCCCCACTTCGCCTGGCGGCGGCTCGATGAGACCATCGCCTGAGCCGCTCCGGCGTCGGGTGGGCGCGCTGCCGATCGAAGAACATCCGTAAGCCACGGTAAAATCGCGGCTTTGGTTTTCCAGGATTGCTTATGCGCCTCGGCACCCCGCTTTCCCCGTCCGCCACCCGCGTCATGCTGCTGGGTGCGGGCGAACTCGGCAAGGAAGTCATCATCGCCCTGCAGCGTCTGGGGGTGGAGGTCATTGCGGTGGATCGCTATGCCAATGCGCCGGGGCACCAGGTGGCGCACCGCGCGTACGTGACCGACATGAGCGACGGGTCGGCGCTGCGCGCATTGATCGAAGCGGAGAAACCGCAGCTGGTGGTGCCCGAGATCGAGGCGATCGCCACCGAAACCCTGCTCGAAATCGAGGCCGTCGGCCTGGCGGAAGTCATTCCCACCGCGCGCGCCGCCAATCTCACCATGAACCGCGAAGGCATCCGCCGGCTGGCCGCGGAAACGCTGGGGCTGCCCACCTCGCCTTATGTATTTGCCGACAGCCTGGCCGAATTGGCGGCCGCCGCCAACACGCTGGGGTATCCGGTGATCGTCAAGCCGGTGATGTCCTCGTCCGGCAAGGGGCAATCGAAGATCGACGACGCCAGCCAGCTGGGGACGGCGTGGGATTACGCCTCCGCCGGCGGACGGGTCAACAAGGGCCGCGTCATCGTCGAGGGGGTGATCGACTTCGACTACGAAATCACGCTGCTGACGGTCCGCGCGGTCGGTGCGTCGGGCCAGGTCGAGACGCATTTCTGCGAGCCCATCGGTCATGTGCAGGTGAAAGGCGACTACGTCGAATCGTGGCAGCCGCAGGCAATGTCGGCCGCGGCACTCGAACGCGCGCAGGAGATCGCCGCCGCCGTCACCGGCAACCTCGGCGGACGCGGGATCTTCGGCGTCGAACTGTTCGTCAAAGGCGATACCGTGTGGTTCTCCGAAGTCAGCCCGCGCCCGCACGACACCGGCATGGTGACGATGGCCACCCAGCGGCAGAACGAGTTCGAACTGCATGCGCGCGCCATCCTCGGCCTGCCGGTCGACGTCAGACTGCGCGAACCCGGCGCGTCGGCGGTGATCTATGGCGGGATGGAGGCGACCGGCATCGCCTTTGACGGCGTGGCCGAGGCCTTGCGCACGCCCGGCGTCGACCTGCGGCTGTTCGGCAAGCCGCAGGCCTTTGCCCGCCGCCGCATGGGGGTGGCGCTCGCCACGGCCGACACCCCCGATGCCGCACGCCGACGTGCAAAAGACGCGGCGGCTTGCGTCAAACCTGTGAAGGCCTAGTGTCGTGAATCAGAAATATCGAAACATAAAACGGCGTCTTCTTCCGCATGGCGGCGTTGCTCGTCGTTGCCATAGACCGAACTATGTCGCCTCCTCGCGCCTTGCCCCGCGAAAAAATCCATCCGTTTTATTTTGTTCCCCTATTTCTGATTCACGACACTAACGATGCAAACCCATTACGAACGCCTCGGCGGCGGCGACGTGATCCGCAAACTGGTCGACCGCTTTTACGACCTGATGGATGAAGATCCCGACTATTACGGCATCCGCAAGCTGCATCCGGCCGACCTCGCCGAATCGCGCAACAAGCTCGCCTGGTTCCTCTCCGGCTGGACCGGCGGCCCGCCGGACTACACCGACCGCTTCGGCCATCCCTTCCTGCGCCGCCGCCACATGCCGTTCGCGATCGGCGAGGCCGAGCGCGACCAGTGGATGGGCTGCATGATGCGTGCGATGCAGGACGTGGGGGTGGATGCGGCGATGCAGCAGGAACTTGCCGCGGCCTTCTTCAAGACGGCCGATTTCATGCGTAACCAGCCGGAATGACATGAGACGCTTGATCGGCTGGAGTGTATTGTTCGCCGTGCTGGCCGGTCTTACCGTCCTGCCCTGGCTGATGCTGGACGACGCCCCGGCGATCGAGCCGCCCGCCGAATTTCGCCGCAACGATCTCGTCTGGATCAAGTCGCTGTTCCAGAAACACGACCCGCGGCGGCAGACGCCCGACGTCATCCAGACCATCCAGCTCGACGAGGCCGAACTCAACCGCTTGCTGAACTACGCGGTCGAACTGCGTCGCGTCAGCGGCATCGCCGCCGAGCTCACTCCCGGCCTGGCCACGCTCACCGCCACGCTTGCCGTGCCGCCTTTATGCCCGTCAGGGTGCAACCCGTTCGGCCGCTATCTCAATATCACCGCCGAGCTGGCGGAGGCGCCTGGCGGCATCCAGATCCAGAGTCTGCAACTGGGCAGTCTGCCGGTGCCCGGTGCACTGGCCGACGGCATGGCGCGCCTGGTCCACCGCGGGCTGCGCCGCGACGACACCTACGCGGCGCTGGCCGACGCGTTTTCCCAGGTGAATTTCGAGGAAAACCACGCCACGCTGGATTACCGCTGGCGTCCCGAACTGCTGATCCGGCTGGAACGCAAAAGCGCCGATCTGTTGATTGCGCCCGAAGATCAGGCGCGCCTGCTCGCCTATGCCGAGCAACTGGAAGTCTTGCTGAAGCCCTACCCGCACGGCAGCACCGTTCCCCTGGCGCAGGTCATCCCGCCCCTGTTTGCGCACACGGACCACGGCGACACCGCCGCGGAAAACCGCGCCGCGCTGACCGCGCTGGCGGCCTATCTCTCCGGCATCAGCCTGCCCAGGCTGCTGGAAGGCGGCAGCCAGTCGATCCACCGGGCACCGCCCGTGCTGCTGTCGCTGCACGGGCGCCGCGACTTTGCCGAACACTTCGTGCTTTCGGCCGCGCTGACCGTCACCGGCGGCAGCCGGCTGGCCAGCGCCATCGGCCTGATCAAGGAAGAGGAGGACGCCAGCGGCGGATCGGGCTTCAGTTTCACCGACCTCGCCGCCAACCGCGCCGGGGTCCGGCTGGGCGAACGCGCCACCGGCGAAGCGGCGGCGCAAACGCGGCAGCGGCTGGCCGCCGCCCGGCATGACGCGGACCTGCTGCCGGATTTCCGCGACCTGCCGGAATTCATGCCGCAAGCCGAATTCGAGCACCGCTTCGGGCCGATCGGCAGCGCGCGCTATCAGACGATCATCGACCGCATCGACGCGCGAATCGACGCCCATCCGCTTGCCCAATAAATAGTCGTTAAACCCTGTTATAATGCCGGGTTTCCCGAAGGCAGGCCCGCATCATGTCCCGCAAGCTCCGCAACATCGCCATCATCGCGCACGTCGACCATGGCAAGACCACGCTGGTCGACCAGCTTCTCAAGCAGTCCGGCACCTTCCGCGACAACCAGGCGGTTGACGAGCGCGTGATGGACTCGAACGACCTGGAAAAGGAACGCGGCATCACCATTCTGGCGAAGAACACCGCGATCACCTACGGCGACTACCACATCAACATCGTCGACACCCCCGGCCACGCCGACTTCGGCGGCGAAGTCGAACGCGTGCTCGGCATGGTCGACGGCGTGGTGCTGCTGGTCGACGCGGTCGAAGGCCCGATGCCGCAGACGCGCTTCGTCACCAAGAAGGCGCTGGCACTGGGTTTGCGTCCCATCGTCGTGATCAACAAGGTCGACCGTCCCGGTTCGCGTCCAGACTGGGTGCTCGACCAGACCTTCGACCTGTTCGACAAGCTCGGCGCCACCGACGAACAACTCGATTTCCCCATCATCTACGCGTCCGGCCTCAATGGCTGGGCGTGCCTCAATCTGAAGGACGCGCCCTCGGAGGGCGGCAGCGCCGCTGACATGAAGCCCTTGTTCGACACCGTGCTCGAACACGTGCCCACGCCGCCCGGTTCGGCCGACGCGCCGCTGCAGCTACAGATCGCCGCGCTCGACTACTCGACCTACACCGGCCGTCTCGGCGTTGGCCGCGTGTTGAATGGCCGCATCAAGCCCGGCATGTCGGTGGTGGTGATGAACCACGAAGAGCAGGTCGCCAGCGGCCGTATCAACCAGGTGCTCGGCTTCCAGGGACTGGATCGCGTGCCGGTGAATGAAGCCGAAGCAGGCGACATCATCATCATCTCGGGTCTCGACGACATCGGCATCGGCGTCACCATTTGCGACAAGGAAAACCCCGTCGGCCTGCCGGTGCTGCCGGTGGACGAACCGACGCTGAACATGGACTTCATGGTGAACACGTCGCCGCTCGCCGGCACCGAAGGCAAGTTCGTCACCAGCCGCCAGATCCGTGACCGCCTCAACAAGGAACTGCTGGTCAACGTTGCGCTGCGCGTCGACGAAACCGGAGACGCCGACGTGTTCCGCGTCTCCGGCCGCGGCGAGCTGCATCTCACCATCCTGGTGGAGAACATGCGCCGAGAAGGCTTCGAACTGGCTGTCGGCAAGCCGCGCGTGGTGTACAAGGAGATCAACGGCGAGAAATGCGAGCCGTATGAAAACCTCAGCATCGACCTGGAAGACGACACCCAGGGCAGCGTGATGGAAGAAATCGGCCGCCGCCGCGGCGAGCTCACCAACATGGAATCCGACGGCAACGGCCGCACCCGCCTCGAATACCACATTCCCGCGCGCGGCCTGATCGGCTTCCAGAGCGACTTCATGACGATGACGCGCGGCACCGGCCTGATGAGCCACGTGTTCGACGACTACGGTCCGGTGAAAGCCGACCTGCCGGGCCGCCACAACGGCGTGCTGGTGTCGCAGGACAACGGCGAGGCCGTGGCCTACGCGCTGTGGAAACTGGAAGACCGCGGCCGCATGTTCGTCAGCCCCGGCGACAAGCTGTACGAAGGCATGGTCATCGGCATCCACAGCCGCGACAACGACCTGGTGGTCAACCCGATCAAGGGCAAGCAGCTCACCAACGTGCGCGCCTCCGGCACCGACGAAGCCGTGCGCCTGACCACGCCGATCAAGTTGACGCTGGAATCCGCGGTGGAATTCATCGACGACGACGAACTGGTGGAAATCACGCCGAAGTCGATCCGCATCCGCAAGCGCCACCTGCAGGAACACGACCGCAAGCGCGCCAACCGCGCAGCAGCCTGAGCTTCACCAGACCGAATGTAAGTCCTGAAACGCCCCGCCCCAAGCGGGGCGTTTTCAATCGCCCCCGCCGCAACCACTGCCGCAGCTTGCCCCACCACTGTCGCCGCAGGTCGAACCACTGCCGCCCCCGCATCCGGAACCGCAACCGATATGGCTGGCGCAATAACTCCCGGACCCCGGCGTGCAGCGCGTGTCGTAGCGAAAGCCATCCGCGATGTTCAGCGTGCCATCCAGCGCAAACAAGCGCGGCAGGCGCTCCGGCTGTTTCGGGTTGATGCGTTCCAGCGCGCAGGCCAGGCGCCACGCGCGCCGGATGCCCTCGGTCGCCAGCGTCTGCGTGCTCATGGCCTCGGCGGGCGTGTGGTGCAGGAAACGGCCGAAGGCCTTGCCGCAGAAATCCTGGTAATAGCGCGTATGCAGGATGAAGGCGTGCCAGGCATCATCCGCCACCTGCGAAGGCATGGAAACGAAGCGCCCGCGCGCCTGGGCACACAGGATGAAGTAATCGCGCAGGCCCTCGAACACCTGATGCTCCTGCGCCGAATCCAGATCGGGCCGCGCATCGCGGAATTTCAGCCGCACCGATTGCGGGAAGGGATGCGCGCGGATGGCGTCCAGCCGGCTCTGCAGCGCATGCCGGCGCCAGGCGCGCTGCCCGATGAACGCCGCCACCGCAAGCAGGACGGTTGAAAAAATCCAATTCACGTTGCCTCCCTTATTGTCGCCGCAAGCATAGCGGAATCCCTTGGCGCAGGCAGCCTGCGCGCCCCTTCCCGGCAGTCCGCCGCCGTATAATCCGGCCATGAGTCTCGTCGATGTCGCCCTCCTTGCCGGCCTTGTTCTGCTGCTTCTGCTCGGCCTTGCACTTCTCTGGCATGTACGCCTTCAACAGCGTGCCCTGGCTGCCCTCCCCGCTGTGTTCATGCAGGACATGGAAACGCGCCACCGCGCGGTGCTGACCGATCTGCATGCAGGGCTTTCGCAGCAGTCCGACCGCATGCAGAGCCAGCTCGCCACCCTGCAGATTGCGCAGACCGAGCGCCTGGCAGAAACGCGCGCAACCGTCACCGGCCAGTTCGGCCAGTTCCAGACCGCGATGCTGGAAAAACTGATCGA
This sequence comes from Gammaproteobacteria bacterium, assembly GCA_018820765.1. GTDB lineage: Bacteria > Pseudomonadota > Gammaproteobacteria > Burkholderiales > Thiobacillaceae > Thiobacillus. The sequence goes on along the minus strand of JAHJNN010000008.1, from coordinate 447,528 downwards.
GCAGGGACGCGCCGAGCAAAGCCTGCTGCAGGACACGCTCAAAGGCATGACCGCGCATTTCAACGAGCGCGTGCAGCAGCTGTCGCAGACGGTCGACGGACGTCTCAACGAAATCTCCGGCAAGGTGGCGGAGCGGCTCGACGAAGGCTTCAAGAAAACCAACGAAACCTTCACCTCGGTGATGTCGCGGCTGGCGGTGATCGACGAGGCGCAGAAGAAAATCGAAGGCCTGGCGAGCAACGTCGTGTCGCTACAGGAGATATTGGGCGACAAGCGCTCGCGCGGCGCCTTCGGCGAGGTGCAGTTGGAAGCGCTGGTGCGGAACAGCCTGCCGCCCGACGCCTATGCGTTTCAATTTACGCTCAAGAGCGGCGCGCGCGCCGACTGCGTGCTGATCCTGCCCGAGCCGACCGGCACGGTGTGCGTCGACTCCAAGTTCCCGCTGGAAAACTATAGCCGCATGTTCGACGACAGCCTGCCGGCGGCCGAACGCGATGCGGCCAAGCGGCAGTTCAAAACCGATGTCAGAAAACACGTCGACGACATTGCCGCCAAATACATCGTCGAAGGCGAAACCTCCGACGGCGCGGTGATGTTCCTGCCGGCCGAAGCGGTATTCGCCGAGATCCACGCCTATCACCCGGACCTGGTCGAGCACGCGCAAAAAAAGCGCGTCTGGATCACCTCGCCGACCACGCTGATGGCGGTGCTGAACACCGCGCGTGCGGTGATCCGCGATTCTGAAACGCGGCGCATGGCGCACGTCATCAAGGACGAGCTCGGCAAACTGGCGAAAGACTTCGCGCGCTTCGATGAACGCATGAAAAAACTCGCCGCCCACATCGAGCAGGCCAACAAGGATGTGGGCGAGGTGCGCATTTCAAGCGACAAGATCAGCCGCCGCTTCCAGCAGATCGAGCGGGTCGAGCTCGAACACCCGGACGCGGCCAGCGCGTGCCTGCTCGACGCCGACGAATGAGTTGGTTTTCCCGCTGGCGGCGCGCCCGCATCCTTGAGCGGAACGTCATCCCGCCCGACGCTTTCCAGACTGCGGTCGAAGGGCTGCCGATCCTGCAGGGCCTGACCGCGGACGAACTGGCGCGCCTGCGCGAAGCCGCCAGCCTGTTCATCCACGGCAAGGCGTTTTCCGCCGCCGGCGGCGCGGACGTCGACGATGCCACGCAGCTTGCCATTGCCTTGCAGGCCTGCCTGTTGACGCTCAACCTGCCCGAAGACAGCTACCGCGGCTGGAGCGAGATCATTCTCTATCCCGACGAGTTTCTGCGCGATCGCGAGGAAATGGACGAGGCAGGCGTGGTGCATCGCTCGCGCGACATCCTGGCGGGCGAATCCTGGCACGGCGGCCCGCTGGTGCTGTCGTTGGCCGATGTCGCTGTCAGCGGCCAGGCCGACGGCCTCAACGTCGTGCTGCACGAATTCGCCCACAAGCTCGACATGCTGAACGGCGACGCCAACGGTTTTCCGCCGCTGCATCACGGCATGGATGCGACCGCCTGGGCACGGGATTTCGGCGCGGCCTATGAGGATTTGTGCGCGCGCGTCGACGCCGGCGAAGACACCCTGCTCGACCCCTACGCCAGCACCGCCCCTGCAGAATTCTTTGCCGTGCTGACCGAAGCGTTCTTCGAAATGCCCGATCGGGTGCATGCCGAATACCCCGCGCTCTACCGGCACCTGCAGCAGTTCTATCGTCAGCACCCGCTGGCACGGCTGGACGGGGCGGCATGAGCCCGAAGCGCCCGCACACCGCCACGCGCATCGCCGGCATCGCACCCTTCCACGTGATGGACATCCTGGCGCGCGCGCAGGCTTTGCAGGCCGCCGGGCACGACATCATCCACCTCGAAATCGGCGAGCCCGACTTTGCCACCCCTGCCCCCATCGTCGAGGCCTGTGTTGCCGCGCTGCGCGCCGGGCACACGCACTACACCGGCGCTCTCGGTTTAACCACGCTACGCGAAGCCATTGCCGGGTTTTATGACACGCGTTGGCAGATCGCGGTCGATCCCACGCGCGTCGTCGTCACCCCCGGCGCCTCCGGCGCGCTGCTGCTGACGCTGGGCCTGCTGGCCGGCCCCGGCGACGAGGTGCTGATGGCCGACCCCGGCTATCCCTGCAACCGGCATTTTGCCCAGTTCTGCGATGCCCGTGCCGTCACGGTTGCGGTGGATTCCGGCAGCGGCTTCCAGCTCACGCTCGAACTGATCGAGCGTCACGCCACCCCGGCCACCCGTGCCGTGCTGATCGCCAGCCCCTCCAACCCCACCGGCACCGCGATCGCTCCGGACGAACTCGCGCGCATCCATGACTGGTGCGCGGCACAAGGCGTCGCCCTGATCGTCGATGAAATCTATCTGGCGCTCACCTACGACGGCGGCGAGCACAGCGCCGCGTGCTGGGACGACGTGTTCGTGATCAACAGCTTCTCGAAATATTTTCTGATGACCGGCTGGCGGCTGGGCTGGCTGATTGCGCCGGCCTGGGCCATGCCCGATCTGGAAAGGCTGGCGCAAAACCTGTTCCTGGCGGCACCTACCTCGGCGCAGCACGCGGCGCTCGCCGCGTTCTCGCCTGCCACCCTCGGCGAACTCGAAGCGCGCAAGACCGAGCTGCGCGACCGCCGCGACTACCTGCTGCCCGCGTTGCGCGATCGCGGCTTCGTGATTCCCACGCAACCGCAAGGGGCCTTTTACCTGTATGCCGATTGCAGCGCCCACAGCGACGACAGCTTCCGCTTAGCGCAGGCCTTGCTGGAACAGGTGGGGGTCGCGGTGACGCCGGGCCTCGACTTCGGCCGGCACCAGCCGCAGCGCTACTTGCGCATCGCCTACACCCAGCCGTTGCCGCGCCTGGTCGAAGCCGTCGCCCGGCTGGACCACTTCCTCGCATAAGCCACGCTGACGCAGCAAAACGCGGACGAAAAAAAACCGGCCAGAAGGCCGGTTTTTCGTTCCTTGACCCGGTATTACTGGGCAGGAGCGGCTTCAGCGGGAGCAGCTTCAGCAGGAGCGGCTTCCATCGGAGCAGCTTCAGCAGGAGCGGCTTCAGCGGGAGCAGCTTCCATCGGAGCAGCTTCCATCGGAGCAGCAGCTTCAGCAGCAGGCGCTTCAGCGGGAGCAGCAGCTTCTTCTTTTTGGCCACAAGCGGTCAAGGAAGCGGCCAGCAGGGCAGCCAGGAGAACGGAATATTTCATTTGATTTTCCCTTTACGTACGAATATAAAAACCCACACCAGGATCGGTCCGGGCTGTAACCCAACCGACGCGCGGAATTCTAACAAATCGCCAAAAGAAAACCACAATCTATTAAATTTCTTCTATCAAGCTGAAATTGCGTTGTTTTATCGCAACGCAAAAAACGAAACCCCGGCTGATCCCAGGGATTTCACGGTCCCGACCCACCACTGCGTTCGCGCAAGAACTGCGTGACTTCCGGATTGAAGCGCCCCCGTTCCAACGCATTGCGGTAGGCTGCCCGCGCCTCGTCACGCCGACCCTGTGCCTCCATCGCCAGGCCCAAACCGAGCAGCCAGCCGCCCTGGCCGGGGTCGGCCGCCAGTGCGCGCTGATACGCCCGGCCTGCCGCCTCATGGCGGTATGCCTGCGACAGCAGGGCACCCATCAATGCATGATCCGCGGGGCGCAAGCCGGCCTCGCCGCGTTGCAGCCAGTCCAGCGCTGCGTCCCGCTGCCCCAGGTCGGCCAGCAGACGCCCGGCCGCAATGGCCAGCCCGTCATCGGCGCGCTGCTCAAACCCCGTTTGCAGCAGCGTCAGCGCGGCATCGACCTGGCCTTTTTCCTGCAACAGCCCGGCGAGTCGAATGCGCGCACCCGCCATCCCCGGATTGCGCTCCAGTGCCTGACGATACTGGCCGATGGCCGCATCGTATTTGCCGACGCGCTGCAGCGCCTGGGCGTCGTCGTAATGCTGCTGCGCCTCCGCTTCGGGCGATGGCACCGCCATTTTCTTGACCACGGCAGGTGCGGCTTGCGGCGTGCCCTTGTCCATCGACAGGACAGGCACCGAAGTCCCGGGTGCTTGCAGCGCCTGTTCGGCTGCGCCCCGCGGCGTTTCGCGGGCAGGCTCACTCTCCCGGGGTTGCCGCAGTGCCACGGCCGCAGGTGGGGGCGCAGCGACAGCCGCCGGCGAAGCGGATGCATGCATAGGCGGGAGCGCCGCGTCCGGCGCGAACGCGGGCGCAAATCGCGGCGAGGGTGCCGCTCCCACAGGGAGGTTTGGGTCCGACGGATTGTTCGGGTTGCTCTCTTTGCTCTCCTGCCGGGCAAGGACGGGAACATCCTGCGGCGCGTCCGTCGCCGGTGCGGGCGCCAGCGTCCAATAGATTGCCGCAGCACCGGCTGCCGCCAGACCTGCCCCGCCCAGCACTCGCCAGGCCGGACGGCGCCTTGCGCCGGACGGCCGAATGGGCGTCACGGACGCGTCGGCGGCGGCACCGCCTCGTGCATCGAGCTCCCGCAGCATTTGGTTGATGACGCTCATTCGGTTCCTTGCAGGCTCAGCCCAGCAAACGCCAGCCGGCCGCGGCCGCGGCGGTCAGCCCCAGCAGCGCCAGCCCCCAGGCCAGCGGCGCCAGCGGCGCGTGCGTCCGCGCGGCGAGCGTGTCGCGTGCCGCCGCCATCACGTGGCGGCGCCCGACCCGGGACGCGCCCTGGCCGTAGGCCAGCATCATGGCCTTGGCCGCGAGGATGTTCAGCAGCCGCGGCAAGCCGCGTGATACGCGCCACAGCGCACGTTCCGCCCACCCGCTGAACAAGGCGTCTTCACGCCCCGCCACCGCCAGGCGATGCCGGACATAGGCCGCCGCCTCGCGGCAGTCGAGCGGGCGCAACGCGGCGTGGAAACTGATGCGGGTGAGAATCTGGCGGGTGCCTTTTTCGCGCAGCCGGGCCATCAGCTCGGGCTGGCCGAACAGCACGACCTGCAGCAATTTGCGCTTCTCGGTTTCCAGATTGGTCAGCAGACGTACGGCTTCGAGTGTGTCGGCAGGCAGCGCCTGCGCCTCGTCGATCAGCACCACGGGTTGCCGATCCTGCCGGGCCAGTTCGATGAAATGCCGTTCCAGACGATGCAGCAGGTCTTCGCTGGCACCGTCGGCCGGCACGCCGAACTCGTGGGCGATCGCCGCATACAGGCCGCGCGGATCGAGTCCCGGATTGGGCACGAAGGCCGCCTGCCAGCGCGGCGGCAGCGTGTTCAGCACACGCCGCAGCAGCAGGGTCTTGCCGGTGCCGACCTCGCCTTCGACCACCAGAAAGCCCTCGCCCGCGCTCAAGGCATACAGCAGCGTTTCATGGGCATCCCGATGCGGCAGCGCGGGAAAGAAGAAACCGGTGTCGGGGGTCAGGCCGAACGGCGGCTCGCGCAGGCCGAAATGCCCCCACCAGCTGCTCATCCTGGAAACGGCAGTTGACCGCTTGCCGCCCTGATGCGCGCCGCGCCGAAATAAATCATGGCCGGAATTCGGGCAGCTCGTAGGTCTGGAAGCGGCGTTGCGTGGCTTCCAGGTCGCGGTTCCAGTCCTGATTGTCGCGGATCAGGGTGGTCTTGATCAGCACCACCAACTCGCGCTTCAGCCTGCTCTGGCTGGTGTTGCCGAAGAGCTCCCCCAGATAAGGAATGTCGCCGAGCACCGGGATGCGGTTCTTGCTGTCGTCGAAGGACTGGCTCATCAAGCCGCCGATGGCGACGATCTGGCCGTCCTTCAAGCGCACCACGCTGTCGGTTTCGGAAATGCTGCTGGAAGCCAGCGGCAGCACGAAATTCCCCAGGTCGCCGAGGCGGATGTCCTTCTCCTTTTCGGTAACGTTGCTGACCGAGGGACGCACGTGCAGCGTGATGTTGTCCTTGTCGTCGATCTGCGGCGTCACGTCCAGCGCAATGCCGGAAAAGAAAGGCTGCACGACGACCGTGGGCGGCGTGGCCGGAACCCCCAGCGCAGCGGCCGTCCCGCCGGTGACTTCGGTGACGAAGAAGTCGTCCGTACCGACCTTGAGCACCGCCTTCTGGTTGTTAATGGTGGCGATGCGCGGGCTCGACAGCACGTGCACGGCGCCCTGGCTCTTGATCAGGTTGATGACCGCGCCGAAATCGCCGTCGTTGAAAGACAGGCCGAACAGACTCCCGGCCGGGCCGGGAATGGCGCCGCCCAGCATCTGGGCGACGGTGCCGCCCAGATTGATCGTCGTGGTGCCATCCGGATTCAGTCCATTCACCCCGATTGCGGTCTTGCCGCCATGCTGCAGCGTGGCCCAGTTGATGCCCGACTGATAGCCGTCGTTCAGCTGCACTTCGAGGATCTTGGCCTCCAGCATCACCTGGCGGGTGCTCACCAGTTCCGACGCACGCAGATACTTTTCCACCATGTACAGGCTGGCTGGCGCCGCCTTCACGATGATGATCCCGGACTGCGGACTCACCACCACGCTGCCCGTTTCGCCAACCAGGGTTTTCAGGGAGGTCCCGACTTCTTCCCAGTACTTGGAGTCGGTCGAGGTCTGCACGCTGCTGGTTTCCAGCGACTGCGAGGTGCTGCCGGACGACGACCCGCTGCTGCTCGTGCTGCTGCCGCCGCCGTTCGTGCTGACCGAGCCGGACACCACGCGCATGTCAGACGTGCCCTTGCGCTGCATCGCCAGGGCATTCAGGTGATAGATGCGGGTTTGCAGCGCGGGCGACGGCACGATGATGCGTTTGCCCTGGACTTCGTATTCGTAGCCGTACAGCGCGCGCACCGCCTCCATCGCTTCGGGCACCGTCACATTCTTGAGATTGAGGGTCAGGGTGCCCGTCACGTCCGGATGCACCAGCATGCTGTAGGGCGTGCCCGTCACCATGCCCATGAAGACTTCGGAGGCCTTGGCATTGTTCACGGTCAGGTTGAAACGCGGCTCGCTGCCGGCAGGCCTGGCCGCCAGCGGCGGCGCTTCGCGCACCGCGTCCATGACTGCCTGCTGCACGGCAGCCGGCGGCGCCGCAACCGGCGCCGCCGGCTGGCTGGCGGGCGTTTCCAGCGCGGCATTCACCGCTTCCTTACCCGCCTTGCCGAACGGGCTGGCACAACCGGACAGAACCAATACAGCCAAGACGATGTGTTTATGCATGTTCCATTCCTGTTTCACCGAGCCGGCGAGCGTTGCGCTCGCGGCTGCGTGCGGATCGAATGATCGAGCAGGTAGACGGTGTGGCGCCCGCCCTTGCCCGAGATGACAATATGATCTTCGCGAATGGCGGTCACCCGCCCGCCTTCCACTGCATCGCCCAGCTTGACGGTGGTGCCGCCATACCAGGCGAGCGAGTGCCGTCCATTGACCCTCACCCAGGCCAGGCCGGCTGCTTCGGGCGCCGTCCCGGGCGCGGCGCTCGACAGGCTCGGCGGCAGCGCCGTCGGGTCCGGCAGGGACGAAGCGGCCAGCGGCGGCGCCAGCAGCGCAGCCACGGCAAGCAGCATCATACGCGCAGCCATGCTTCCTCCAGGCTCAGGGTGTGGACGGTCAGGGTGAGCGTCAGCAGCGGGCGGTCGGCGGCGTCGAGCGTCGCCTCGGACCAGTTCAGGCGCCAGGACGAGGCTTCCAGCCGCTCGAGGTAAGCGACCAGATCGGCATAGCGGCCGCTCACGCTGATCTCGAAACCGTGGCGATAATATCCGGGCGGCGCACCCTCGGCCGCGTCCGGCAGCGCGACCGGTTGCGGGCTGAGCGTCTTGAAGCCCACCACCCGGATGCCGCCGCTTCCCTGCACGACATTTTTCAGCACCTGGTTCATGCGCTCGGGCGGGATGAGCGAGCGTTCGAGATTTTCGAGTTCGGCATTCAGTTCAGCCAGCCGCGTCTCCTGCGTGCCCAGCGCCTCGCGTGCCGCACGGTCCGGGTCGCGCCCCGTCTGGCCGGCGAGCAGTTGCCGCTGCTGCACGATTTGCGCGAGCGCCTCGTCGGCGCTTTGCAGGCGGGCCTGAGCATTCTGCTGGCGCTGGCGTCCGGCATCGATCAGCAGGGTTTGCACCAGGGCGAGCACCGCGACCGCCGCCGCGGCGAAGAGGAACACGCGTTCCCTTAGGCTGATCAGGCCGATGCGCGCATTGATCTCGCGCAGTTTTTCACTGGCCATGGGAGCCCCCCTCATTTGCCGCTTTCTCCGATCCGCCCGCGTGCAAGGCAAAATCGATGTATTCAGGCAGCGTCGCTCGATCGGCCCCGCCGGCACCCGCCGACTGGCCAGGCGCCGCATCCATGCCGGAAAACCGCGTGCCGGAAAAAGCGGCCTGCTGGCCGAGCCGGTCCAGATACGCCGTCAGCAAGCCGGCATTCAGGGCTGCCCCCTTGAGGACGACATAGTCCTGCGCGAGGGTGAACCCATTCAGCCAGACGCCTTCCGTGTCGCTCTGCGCGAGGGCGCGCATGCGCGGAGAAAACCCCGTCGAGGTCTGCTCGAGGGTGCCGCCGATCGACGCCAGCAGCGCCTCGCGCTGCTTCACCTGCACCAGCGTCGCCTTGACGCGCTGGGCCAGGAGCGCGCTCGCCGGTCGGCTGGCGGCGGCACCCAGCTGATCCAGTTCCTGTTGTGCCGCCGCCTGCAGCGCTTCCTGCTGCGCGGCCCGGGTTTCGAGGACGCCGGCCTGGTAGTGCAGAGCCCCGCCCCAGGCGAGCGAGCCGGCCAGAATCACGCCCAGTCCCAGCGCCATTTCGTTCAGGCCGAACGCATAGCGCTTTTTGAGCAGCAGCGGGCTGATGAGATTGATCTGCTGGCTCATGGCTTGGTTTCTTCCATTCGCATCGCGGCGCCTATGGCATGGAAGCAGTCGGGCGGCAACGCGTTCATATCCGGAAAGCCCGCGATATCCAGCACATCCGCAAGATTCAGCACTGCAACCGGCAAGGCCAGGTTGCCCGCCAGGCCGTCACGCAGGCTGTCGGCTTTTTCCATCGGCGCCAGCAGCAGGCGATCGACCGGAATGCCGCCGAACTGGCGATCGAAATGATCCAGGCTGCGCTGGATTTCCAGCGTCAGGCGTTCCAGCACGTCGTCCATGCCTTCGCTTTCCAGCAGCGCCTGATTCACCCCCAGCGTGCGCGTCATGCACAGTTCGCCGTCCAGCGTCAGCGTCAGCAGACCGCCGGATTCGATGAACGAAAAGACCGCCAGCGCCCGCCCCGGGGCTTCCAGCCGGGTGGCCAGGTTGCGCTGGGCGGTTTCCATGATGTCGATGATGGTGAGGTTCAGCCCGGCATTGGTCGCGAGCACCGCCTCTTCCGCCAGCAGGCTGTTCTTGGCCGCCACCGCGAAAATCTGCCGCACATGGCTCACATGCTCGGGATGCGGGACTTCCAGCACGTCCACCGTGCCGTCGTCGGCATGGAAATCGAGCATGTCCTGGATCTGCCAGCGCACCGCGGATTTGAGTTCCTCGGCGGGCACGTTCGGCGCATCGAGCAGGCGCAGCCGGTAATCGGCCGGATTCAACACCAGGCTGACCGGCCCCTTGCCATGCAGCCGGGCCAGCGCTTCGTTCCAGTTGTCGCCCTTGACCGCCACCACCCCGGCGGCGAGCAGCTTGGGAACGGGCACGCGGCGGTCGACGCGCGCATAGGCGATACGTCCCGGAAGACGCAGATACGCCGTTAACCCCTGCTCGCTTGCTCGACGGAAAAACCGCATGGTTCGGACCTGAAAATTTTGCTGAACTTAAATAAATAAGCCATTGTTGTCAAAGGATTTAACCCGCATCACCACATCTCGCGCAGGTAAATCAGGGGTTTGCTGCCGCGATGCAGGCCGAAACTCGCCCGCGCCGACGGATTCTGGTCGTACGCAGCGCCGCTCCAGCGCCCCTGCAGCCAGCTTTGCGCGGCCGCTGCGGCGGCAGTCGCGGCGCCGCCGACACACGTGCTGCCGCCGGCCACGACGTCCAGCTGCAACGTGAGGTCGACACTGCCGGTATTGCCCGGTGCCGGCGCGGAAAACCGCAGGTTGCCGCGACCGCCATTGAAGCGGCCGAACAGCGTGACCGACGTCTCGCATGGATCGAGATTGCGCTGCCAATTGGAGAGCGCCACATGGGTAGCCGCAAGCTGGGTGCAGTGATCGTCCGCGTTCAGAGCGAACCCGGCGGCGGTCCAGTAGCGGGTCTCGATCGGCACCGGCAGGGCCAGCAGTTCCGAACCATGGGCATTGGACAGGACAAGCTGGCCGAAGCGAATCAGGTTACCGGAATCGAACCCCATGCTCGAAAACACCGCAGGCGTGGTCGTCATGATGATGCCGTTGCCGGCCACGCCATTTTCGGTCGTGTCCTGAATGCTCGTCGAAAGGCTGATGTCGGCGGCGAAAGGCGCGACCGGCATGCCGCGCGCGAAGGCAATGGCATCCGCCGCATTGGCGGCCACCGTCCCGGTGCCGCCGCCGGTTTCGGTCACGACAGGCGTCCCCACCAGGCCGGCATCCAGCGTGTAGGTGGCGGGAGCGTGCGTGTAGTCTTGCGCCACCCCCGCCGCCGTAAGCTTCCACAGCGCGCCCGCGTAGTTGACTGTCGTGGCACCCGCAGCATTCTTCGCCGTGATCGTGGCTTCCGGCAGCGTGACATAGCCGAAGGGCTGCCCGACATAGGTGAACGTACGCGTGCCGCAGGTGGTGTCGTTGAACGTCTTGAACACGGGCGTGCTGGCGGTCGCCAGGTCGAAATGATCGGGAACGAAGCGGCCGACGCTGAGGACAGCCGATTCGATCGTCATCTCGGCCGCGCTGGAGCCGTCGGCGGCATCCACCGCCGCGAAGCTGGCGTCCACCAGTTTCATGGTGAAGGCGCCGACTTCGGAATAGCTGGCGCCGGTGGTCGTCACCGTGCCGGAGGCGGCCGACCAGGTGCCGGCTGCGAGCGCGCCGAGCGTGCAGCCCGTGGCCGGCAGCACGCACGCGGTCAGGCTGGCCGCCGGACTGCCGGCGTAGTTGGATGTGGCGGCGCCGGCGGCATTGCGCGCCGTCGCCGCGATGCTGAACGGCCGGCCGGCCTTGTGAACATTGCCGCCGCTCGCTGCGGTGTTGGTGAGCGTCCGCGCCGTCCCCGCCGTCGCGCTGCTGGCATCGCTCACCGTCACGCCGCCGAAACTCGCCGGGCGAATGGCGAAGTTGTCGGTCGAGCAAGCGGTAATTGTCGGCGCCCCTGTCGCCGGATAGGTCATGCGGATCCGCGCATTGGGCCAGGCATCGGGTTCGCTGATGCCGGCGAACGTCTTGCGCCCCAGGTCGGCGACCGTGAAGCTGAGCGTGCCCAGGTTGCGGATCAGACCATACGCGCCGCAACCGGCACCCACCGATGCATCGACCAATTCCACCTTCACGTCGCCGGCAAAGGCGGTCTCGACCGCCGTCCCGCCGCTCTTGAGGGCGATGACATCGACGCCGAAGGCGCTGGCAGCGATCTTGGTCCGGATCACGCCGGTCGCGCTGTTTGGGGCCGTGCCGGTCTCGAACGCATTGAAGCCGCTGGGCGTGGCGGATGCCGTGCCGCTGCACGGCCGCGTCTGGCTCATGATGACGCTGAGTTTCGCCGCGCTCAATGCGCCGCTGTATACGCTGACTTCATCCAGGCTGCCGCTGAACTTGAAACTCGATCCGCTTTCAGACGACGCATTGTTCTCCCCGCCGATCGAGGCAGCGCCACTGTCCGTTCCCCAGGTGCCGGTATACGTTTGCGTGACATACGCGATCTGCGTGCCGGCCTGGTTGAAGACGTAGAGGCTTTTGGTTTTGGCCACGATGTCGGCAACCGCCGCAACGAAATACCAGGTGTTGTTATTGATGACATTGTTCGTATCCAGAATGATCGGGGTGACTGCCCGCGTGTAAAAACGCAGTCGGCCGGTTCCGCCGTCGCCCAGGCTGAAGCCGTAGCCGCCGGAGTTGCTCTGGTCGTCTATGAATATCCGCTGTCCGCTTTTGGCGTTGTTGGTGGTGCGGATCCAGGCGGTGATCGTGAAATCGGTCGTGAGACTGGGGAACGACGCAGGCACGGCCACATAGTCGTTCGTGCCGTCGAACACGCCGTAGTTGCAGGTACCCGGATTGCCGGCCAGCGCCGGCGTCGTGCCGCCGGGTGCGGCGCCGTTGGCCGCTGAGGCGTGATGACTGCGGCCCGAACTGTCCACCACCTCGCCGCTTGATCCCGACCACGCTGCTTCGTCCATGCGATAGCTGGCGAGGGTGGACGGCTGCAGGGCGACAAGGTGGGCGATGCTGGCGGCCGAAGACGTAGACGTCGCCACCCGAGTACCTGTGGCAGCAGTACCGCCGGCGTAGGCTTCATCGGCGAGCTCGACGGCCATCCCGTTGGGACCCGCACCCGTGGCATCGTCCTCCCGTTCGGCCATGCCCGGGGCGGGGCTGAAACTGGCATTGCCGTTCGCCAGGGCATACAGGCCGACCAGTTGTGTTCCGGAGACGGTGGGCGCAAGCGAGCCTGCCGTCACGCTGGTGCTGCTGGCATTGGCCTGGACGGTAAACCCGTTGACGGGCGCGACCGGGTCGACGTCGCGGTAAGCCGCCATTGTGCCGACGGCGCGGTCGGATGCGCTGAAGCTCCAGCTCTCGCTGGCCGGATTGCTGGCCCCGGCCCGCTTCCAGTACGCCGCCTGGGTCAGCGCGCTGCCGTTGTTGGTGCGGTTGATCAGGGTCCAGCCCGCCGGCGCCGTAATGGTCAGGTTGTTTCCGACCGCGATCTGGGCAATCAGGATATCGGCGGCGGCGAGGCCTGCGGGATACGCAAGCGCCAGTGAACCGGAGCCTCCCGAGCCCGTCGCGGACGAGGTCGAACCGACCTGAGAAATCGCGGACCAGGCGGGATGGACGAATGCCAGGAGCAGCAGCAGGCTCCAGCGCAGGAGTCTTCCGGGCTGGCCGATCACGGCATGGGGCCTCGTCATCCTCATTTCGAGAAACTCGCCTGTATCTGCCGCTCGACATAATCCACCTCGCCGGGCAAGCCTGAAGTCGCGGTCGAGGTGATCTGATAGACCACTACCACATCGGCCCCATCGTTATACGGGACAGAAGGAATGCAGCTCACATCCACGGAAAACGGGGGGAGTATCAGAGGAGGCGATGCGGCCACGCACGATGGCACCGGGTTTTGGATCGCCTGCCACGCCGCCCATTCGACGCCTGCGCGCGCCGCCTGATAGGCGCGGGCGCCCTGAATGTCCAGCGCGCTGCTGATGTGGCTGGTGCGCGACAGCGACACCATGTAGGTCGCCAGCGCAGCCAGCACGACCAGCAGGAAGATCGCGGTGGGCAGGACGAAACCGGACTCGGCGTGCGGCGGGCGGTTCATGGCTGATTGCTCACTTGCGTGGTGGCATACAGGCTCACGGTTTCGCCCGCCTGGCTCAGGCTCAGCGTCATGCTGACCAGCCCGCCGCGTTCGGTGACGCCGGGTTGATAAGTAAAGTTGCAGGCGCTGACCCGGTTGGCCAGCAGCGCGCTCGGCGCGGGAGCGGGCGGTGGCGTGGGTTGCACCAGCGCAATGGCATAGCCCCAGTAACGCGTGAGCGTGCCGGCAGTTGGATTGCAGGCGTAGCTCACCGGCCCGCCGACGACCTGGAAGCGATTTCCGGGTGATGCCAGCGGATACTGCTTCGGCGCGATGGGAATGGTGGTCAAACTCGCCATCCCGCCCGTATAGGCTGAGACGGTGTTGCCCGCCCAGGCATCGGCCCCGTTGATGCCAAGGTTGTAGACCGCAATCGAATCGCCCGGCTGCATGTCGATGGCCGGGCCCAGCACATCGAAACTGTTGTCGGCCACAGTGAAATCAAGGATGTCGCCGCCGCCCTGCGCACGATAACGCCCGCCGCTGTGGGTGCCGAGAAACTCCAGATACGTCACGCCGCCTGACGAGGTGACCCGCACGCTGTTGGGCAACGCCAGTCGGATGTCACGTGCCATGCGGCGCAGCGCGCTGTCGGCCGTGTCGGCCAGCCGTGCGCGGCGGTCCTGGGCGATATAGCTGTCCAGCGGCGCACGCAGGAACAGCGCCACCATCGAGCCGACGATGGCCGTGATCGCGATGACGATGATCATCTCGATCAGGGTGAAGCCGCTGTGCTTAGAAGTTGGGCGCATAACGCGTGCGATAGCCGGAAAGACTGACGCCCTGGTTGCCAGGGGCGTTGACGGTGACGGTGACGAGCAGGGTTTCGCCGGCGGGGATGCCGTTGAAGGCGCCGGCCGACTGCACCTGGATATCCGCGGAATAACCGCCCAGTCCTGCCACCGGGTTGTTCGTGAGGTCATTGATGCCCGCCATGTTAAAACCGTGGTAGTCGTTGACATTGTCGTACGGCGTGAGGTTGTGGTAGCGAGTCTCCCCCGCTTCGGGTCCCATGGCTGTTTCGGCGACCGCCGCACAGCCGGCAGGACTGCTTGCCGTCTCCACATTCGCATCGTCTGGATCGCAATAGGTATAGGGCTTGGCCAGCACTTCCTCGAGCAGCGATTCGGCGATGGCGAGCGCCTGCTTGCGCAGCATGGGGTCGGCGCTGGAACGCACGTTCAGGCTGTAGACCGACAGCACCCCGCTCACCGCGATGCCCACCACCACGATGAACACCAGCAGTTCGATCAGGCTGAGGCCGCGCTCACAGGGGAAACACTGAACACGTCCATATTCGTCATTCCGGCGAAAGCCGGAATCCAGTCGGATCAAACACCTGGACCCCGGCTTCCGCCGGGGTGACGACGTGTTGAGCGCTTCCCTAGTCGTGGACATAACCGGTTTCCTGCTCGACAAACACATTGTGCGTGCCTGTGCCGTTGACCGGGATCGCGAGCTGGGCTGTGATATCCGGACGCCCGCCCGCATCGAACCTCAGTGCTGCGACCGGGCTGGCAATCGCCACCCCGCCCGGCGCGCTGACGGTGTAGGGCTTTTCCCCGCCCGGCCCGGGCGCCCGGCTGGCCGCCGGGCAGGGCGTGGTGGGGATATAGCAAAGGGTGGCCTCGTTCGCCGTCAGCTGCACGAATACATCGGTGCCCTGGGCGACGGCGAGTTTCTGCGCAAAGCGCACCGTGGCGGCAAGCTGGTCGGCAAAGCCGCGGGTATCGAAGCTGTTGCGGCCGATCATGCGCGGCACGGCCACCGCCGCAAGGATGCCGGCGATGACCATCACCAGGATCAGTTCCACCATGGTAAAACCGCGGCTTAAGCCGCGGTTCAAGTTAGGCATGATCAGCGTGCATCAACAGCCAGCACGATTTATCGCACTGATAACAGGCGCTGCCCCCGCAGCTGCGGCAGTGTAGGTAAACGAGCAGGTTGGCGCGTTTGTCCCACCCCTGACCTGAACCGTGACGACACCAGCGGCCGCGGTCGCATCATAGCCTTCTTGAGCAAGTGTCCCTGCCGCCCCTCCGGTCGCAGGAAAAACCAGGGACAACCCGGAAGCATCAACAATCCCGTTCAAGGTTCCAGCTGGATAGGTGTTTACAAGCGCCACGCGGCCAGATTCGGTACACAGGTTGGTCGTGTTATTGGCAATCGCTGGATTAGGGCCAACGTTGGCCGCGCAGGTTGCTGTATCCGCCGAGCCGGCACGCGCCAGCGCCGTACCGTGCACCATGGCAGACGCAGCCAGCACCGCGCCACGCGCCGCATTGAGCTTGGCGATGCGTGCATCACGCTGGATGTTGGTGAAGCGCGGCAGCGCCACCGCGGCGAGGATGCCGAGGATGACGATGACGACGATGAGTTCGATCATGGTGAAGCCGTGCTGCCTTGTTTTCATTGTGTTCTCCTGTTTATTGGAATGAGTGAGTGCATGCGCCGGCAATCCGCGGCGCAGCCATAGGGTTTATTTCGGCGCAGATGGCCGAGACTTGAACAAAAAGCTGAAATTGCGATCAGGAACTCACTTGATTGCCACGCTGGCCAGGTCCCACATCGGCAGGAACACGCCGAGCGCCAGCACCAGCACGATGCCGCCCATGGCGACGATGATCAGCGGCTCGACGCGCGCGGCCAGGGTCTTGATTTCGTAGTCCACCTCGCGTTCGTACATGCCGGCGACCTCCTGCATGAGCTCGTCGATGCTGCCGGTTTCCTCGCCGACGGCAATCATCTGCAGCACCACGGAGTTGAACACGGCCGCGTTTTGCGCGGTGCGCAGGATCGATTCGCCGCGTTCGATGCCGTTGCGCATCTGCTCCACGCGCGAGGCGACCCAGGCGTTGTCGGTGACTTCGGCCACCACCGAGAGCGCCTGCGCCGCGGGGATGCCGCTTTTCAGGGACAGCGCCAGGGTGCGGGCAAAACGGGCGAGCGTGCTTTTCAGGACGATCGTCCCCGTGATCGGAATCCGCAGTTTGACGCGATCCCATACCAGGCGCCCGCCGGGGGTGGCGCTCCACATGCGGAATCCGGCCACCGCCATCACCACCCCGGCCAGCATGAGCCAGCCGTAGTCGATGGTGATGCGCGAGGTTCCGATGAGGATCCGCGTCATCAGCGGCAACTCGGCGCCGAGGCCGGCATAGACCTTGGCGAAAGCCGGGATGACGAACACATTGATGACGGCCACCGCAACCACCATGGCGATGAGAACGAAGGTCGGGTAGCGCAGCGCCTCCTTGATGCGGGCGCGGGTCTCGCGCTCGAACTCGAGGTGCTCGAACATGCGCAGAAAGATTTCGTCCAGGCGCCCGGTCGCCTCGCCGACCCGCACCATCGCGACGTAGAAAGGCGAAAACACCGCGGGATGCTGGCGCATCGCCGTCGACAGGTCGCGCCCGGCTTCGAGCGATTCCTTCAGGGACGCAATCACCCGGGCGAAGGCGGCATTGGTGGTCGACTCGATGAGGCCGGTCAGCGAGCGCAGGATGGGCACGCCGGCGCGCATCAGGGTATAGAGCTGGCGCGAGAACAGCTGCACGTCGATGGCCTGGACGCTGGGCTCGAAGAGGCCCGGGCCTTTCTGCTTTGCACCGCGACGCTCGGACTGGCCGGTTTCCTGGATGGCAATGGGGATGATGCCGTTTCGCTGCAGGCTGCTCGCACAGGCTGCGGCATTGTCTGCCTCGAGGAAGCCCTGGGACTTCTCTCCGCCCTGAGTGCGGCCGGTATAGGAAAAACGCGGCATCAGCTCGTCTCGTCCTGGGCGCTTGCGCGCATCGCCTCGGCCAGCGACGTCACGCCCGCCCGCGCCAGCGCAATGGCCTGGTCACGCAAGGTGTGGCCGGCCATGGCCGCGCGCGCGGCGGCCACGAATTCGGCGGGATTCTTGCGCGCCAGGCTTTCCGCCAGCACGGTGTTGATTTCGAGCAGTTCATGCACCGCGCGCCGCCCCGAATAACCGGTGCCGTGGCAGCGGTCGCAGCCTGTTCCCGCGAGGTAGCCGGTATCCGCCTGGGCGTCGGCTTGCCGTCCGAGCCAGACCTGTTCCTGCGGCGTCGGGGCATGCGGTGCCTTGCAATGGCCGCACACCTTGCGCACCAGCCGCTGCGCCAGCACGCCCTGCACTGAGGTCGCCACCATGAAGGCGGGCACGCCCATGTCGAGCAGGCGCACCGGGGTGGACGCGGCATCGTTGGTGTGCAGGGTGGACAGCACCAGGTGGCCGGTCATGGCGGCCCTGAGCGCGATCTGCGCGGTGTCCGGATCGCGCATCTCGCCGACCAGGATCACGTCCGGGTCCTGGCGCAGGATGGCGCGCAGCACGCGGGAAAAGCTGAGGTCGATCTTCTCGTTGGCCTGCACCTGGTTGACGCCGGGCAGCCGGTATTCCACCGGGTCTTCGACGGTGATGATCTTGGTGCCCGGATCGTTCAGTTCGCCGAGCGCGGCATACAGGGTGGTGGTCTTGCCGCTGCCGGTGGGGCCGGTGACCAGCACCAGGCCGTTGGGCCGATGCAGAATGGCGCGAAAGCGCTCGAGCATGTCAGGCGGCATCCCCAGGGTGTCGATCGCCAGGGCGTTGTCGCCCTGGCTCAACAAGCGCATCACCACCGACTCGCCGTATTGCGTGGGCATGGTGGACAGGCGCACGTCGACGGTGCGGCCGCGCACCTTGACCGCGAAGCGGCCGTCCTGCGGCAGGCGTTTTTCCGAGATGTCCAGCCCGGACACGATCTTCAGGCGCAAGGCCAGCGCCGGCGCAATCTTCAAGTCGGCCTGGGTCTGCGGGTGCAGCAACCCGTCGATGCGGAAGCGGATGGCCAGATGCTTTTCCTGCGGCTCGATGTGCACGTCGGACGCCCCCACCTGCAGCGCATCCTCGAACAGCGTTTGCAGCAGGCGCACCACCGGCGCATCGGCCTGCCCTTCGCCCAGCGCTTCGAGGCCGATGATGCTGGCCTCGCTCTCGCCCATGTCGCGCGCGAGTTCCTCGGTCAGGCCGTGGATATCGTCGGTGCGCCGGTAGATGCGGTCGATCGCCGCCAGCAGGTCGCCTTCCGCAACCACGGCAAGCTGGATGCCTTCGTTGATCAGCCGGGCGACTTCGTCGTAGGCCACCAGGTCGGTCGGATCGGCCATGCCGACGAAAATATGGCCGTCCCGCCGCGCCAGCGGGATGGCCCGGAAGCGCCGCGCCTGCGTCTCCGGCAGCCGCTGCAGGATAGACGCGTCCGGATTGAATTTTCGGAGATCGACGAAGGGAAGATTCAGTTGCCGCGCCAGCGCCTGGGCGATGTCGTTTTCCCCCGCCAGCCCGCTTTCGACGATGATGCGGCCCAGTCGGCGTCCGCTCTTTTTCTGCGCGGCCAGCGCAATGTCGAGGTCGGCGCTGGAAATGACCTTCTGCTCGACCAGCAGGTCGCCGAGGCGAATTTTCTGGCGCGGCTGCGTCGCGGCGGGGGGCGTGGCGGATTCTGTCTGCATGGAAAACCGAGTTTACTCGCAAGGATGAGCACGTATCGGCCTAATCCGGCTCCGCCTTTAAAACCGGACAATCCATCGGGGCCAAAACACCACAGTAGGAGTGGCGTCCACGCCGCGATTTACGCCCGCATTCGCGCCGGGGGCGCCGCCCCGTACGGGTGGGGGTTGTAGGAGACCCGCCCCCGGGCCGATGCCGTGAGATCGCGAGGGCCCGAAAATCGCGGCGTGGACGCCGCTCCTACCGGGCCTGCGGTTCGATCAGCTCGCCGGGCCGGGTGCCGGGACGCAGCTTGCCCTGATAGATGAATCCGGCGCCATAGCGGCGGCTACCATCCGGCGCGGTGAGGAGTTCGTTTTCGCTCCAGACCCAGACATGGCCGTCGCGGGTGTCGAGGATGAACGCACGCCCACCGCCCTGACTGCCCTCGGCACCCGCCAGCGGCAACGCCTGATAGCGTTCGTCCGCGGCCCACGCGCTGGTCGACAGCGCCAGCACTCCCAGCAACATGCATCCTGTCCGCATCGCGCTTCCTTTCGTCATTTGAACAGTGCCGCCACCGCGGCTGCATCCAGCACATATTCGTGGTTGCAGATATCGTCGTGCACGCGGATTTCGCCGTGCTCGGCGAGAATGGATTCGCACTCCGCTTGCCCCACGCTACGCAGCATGGAATAAATCTTGGCCGGGTCGTACGGACAGTAATAGCTGACCGGACGCGGGTCGTACACCCGCACATCCTCTTCGGGAAACAGGCGCTCGATCAGTTTGATCGAGCCGAGGCCGAGCAGTTCCTCCGCCCGCACGGTGCCGGCCAGCACCTGGAGCCGGTTCCAGCCGTCGACATCGCGCGCGTCGGCGCCAGGCAAGGCCTGCAGGAAGAGGCCCGCAGCAGCCTCGCGGTCGGCCGCCAGCCACAGCCGGGTCGGGGTCTGTTCCGACTGTTCCAGATAATGCTCGAACACGGCGGCCAGGGTCTCGCCCTGCAGCGGCACGTGGCTCTGGTAGGGCTGGCGCATGCCGGCGGTATCGAGGGTCAGGGTCAGCGCGCCCTCGCCGAGCAGGGCCGGCAGGTTGCCGGGGGGCAGTTCCGACGGCGTGCGCGCCATGCCGCGCAGGCGCAATTGCTCGTCGCAATCCATCACCAGCAAGGACACCGCGCCTTCGCCGCGCAGCTGAAAGGTGAGCCGTCCCGTCTGCTTGAGATTGGCCGTGATCAGCGTCGTCACCACCGCCAGCTGGCCCAGGAGTTCGAGAGCGGGTTCCGGGTAGCCGCGCCCCGCGATCATCTCGCGCCAGGCGGGGCCCAGCTGCACCCAGGCGCCGCGGATGTCGAGCTGCTCGAACAGGAAACCGCGCACGCGGCTGGGCTGAGAATCGATCGCGTTCAACCTAGAAACCGCAGTTGGACGCGCCCGATGGTGCGTCTGGGCACGTGTCTGCCGCGAAGCGACGACGCGGCCTACCGGGGTAGGCAAGGAGGAGCGACAAAGGCAGGCGCGTGACCAGGCGTGCCAGCGGGTGCGTAGCGGTCTCAGCTGGATGGTGAGGGCAATCGAAGGCGACGAATCCAGTATTCATGCGGAATTCCATAAAGTTATAAGCGGTCAACTGCGGTTTTTAGGTTCAATTGAGCTGCACCCGCTCGCCCCACGGCACCATCCCCTTGCCCTTGACCAGCCAGATCACCGGATAATTCGGCGGGGTCTTGGGGAAGTCGCCTTCGGCATCGGTGAAGTACACCAGCATGTTGGGGCTGCGGTTTTCGTGCTCGACCCAGTCGAACACCGGACGGAAATCGGTACCGCCGCCGCCCGCGATCTCGGTCGGCAGCTGCATGGTGTCCCACGGCTCGAATTCCCACGGCGCTGCGTCGGCCACGTGGTTGTCGCACGCCAACAGGGTGATCCGGGCGCGCACCTGGCCTTTCAGTGCGTCGAGCTCGCTAACGAATTCGCGCAGCTCGTCGTCGCTGATCGAGCCGCTGGTGTCGATCGCCGCGACCACCTCGATGCCTTCGCTCGACAGGCGCGGCAGCAGCGCGTCGCCTTCGCGCCGCGACGGCCGCCGCCACGAATAGTCGTCGCGCTGGTTGACCGCGAAGAAACGCGCCAGCAGCGCGCGCCACGGCAAACTCGGCGCCAGCAGGCCGTCGACCCAGCGCATCATCGACTGCGACAGCTTGCCGGCCTGGCGCGCGGCCTGGGCGGCGGCGGCGAGGCGGTTCTTCCACTGCTCGGCGAGTTCCTCGCGTTCGGACGGCGACAGCTCGTTCGGCTTCTGCGAGGCCTGGCTACCGCTGCCCTCTTTTTCCTCGGCTTCGCTCTGGCCTTCCTTGCCCTGCCCGCCCGCTTCGCCGGCGTCGGGGTTGTCCTGGCGCTGGTTGTCGTCCGGGCTCGCGCCCGATTCGTTGTCGTTGTCGAACATATGCTGGTCGAACGACTCCTCCGGCGTGTCCTCCGGAATCAGCGGATAGATCTCCTCCGCCGACAGGGTCATGTAGTTCTGATCGGCGAGGATGCCGTGCAGCGGCGGCTTCAGGCCGTCCTCGATCAGGATCAGGTTCACCGCGTGGTCGCACGCCACGTCCCAGCGCCGCTTCACCCGATGGTTGCGGCGATGGGGATGCCCCATCGCGCAGTGCATCGCCTCGTGCGCCAGAACGAACTGCGTCTGCGCGAGATTGAGGTTCTCGATGAACTTGGGATTGAAATAGAAGGCCTGTGCGTCGGTGCCGGTGGTGGTGCACCATTCGCCGCCGGGCTTCAGCGGCAGATGCATCACCAGCGCGCCGAGGAAAGGGCGCTCCATGATGAGGCGGGTGCGCGCGGCGGCGAGCTTGGTGAGGATGGGTTCGAGCGCGGCGTCGGGCTGCTCAGTGCTCATACAGAACGAGGTCGGTAATGCTGTTGGCCCATTCGGCAAACGCCGGCACGGCGAACAGCGGGCGGCCCACCGCGCGGTGCAGGTCGGACACCAGCATCACGCCCATTTCGCGCTGCGGAAAGCGCTGCGCGTATTTGAGGATGTTGCCGTACACCGCGGAGGCATTGCCGCTGTCGGCGGCCTGCAAGGCCTTCCTCACCAGCGCGGCGGCGACGCCGTACTGCAGGTCGATGCCATCGGGCACCTCGGCCGCCTCGCCGGCGATGATGGCGTCGATGTCCGGCATCTGCGCCATGTTGTCGACGAAAGTCTTGAGTTCCAGTCCGGCCGACTGGCCGACGCAGGCCATCAGGGAATCGGCCAGCAACGCCGTCTTGTCGAATTTCTGCAGCGCGCGGTGGGCGTATTCCCACGAACGCGGGCTGGGGAAGGCGATCGGCGTGTGCGCCGGGTCGAAGCTGAACAGCAGGTCGGGGCGGAAACGCAGGAAGGCGATCACGCGCGGGTCGATGTCCTCGTTGTGCGCCCAGTCCACCCAGTCGTCGAGATTCACCTCGACTTCGTAGTGGGTGAAGCGGTTGGCGAGCGGGGCCGGCATCGCGTAGGTCACGCCGCGGTCGCCCTGGCGGTTGCCGGCGGCGAAAATCACCCAGCCGTCGGGCACCTTGTATTCGCCCAGGCGGCGGTCGAGGATCAGCTGGTAGGCCGCGGCCGAGACGGTGGGCGGCGCCGAGGTGATCTCGTCGAGGAACAGGATGCCGGCCGGACCATGGCGCTCGGCATCGGGCAGCACCGCGGGGATCGACCACTCGACCAACTGGCCGTTGCGGAACGGAATGCCGCGCAGGTCGGTCGGCTCCATCTGGCTCAAACGGATGTCGATCAGCGGTACGCCGTGCTGCTGCGCGATCTTGGCGACGATCTGCGACTTGCCGACGCCCGGCGGGCCCCACAGCATCACAGGCGTGTGGTGGCCGCCGGCGGCGCTTTCAAATTCGCGGTCGAGGATGGTTTCGATGTGGGAGGGACGCATGGACTTTACAACAACGCTGAGTGAGCCCAAATGATAATCGCTCGCGCTCGCGCATTCCAGCTTCGCCCTTGATCGGAGCATGGAGATTTTGTTACTGTGCAGTGACTTGGACTGGATGGATGCAGCATGAAATTTTGCAGTGAATGTGGCGGCGCCGTGGCACTGCGCGTGCCCGAGGGCGATCACCTGCCGCGCCACATCTGTTCCGGCTGCGGCACGATCCATTACCAGAATCCCAAGATGGTGGTCGGCTGCATCCCCGAATGGGAAGACAAGGTACTGCTGTGCCGCCGCGCCATCGAACCCAGGTACGGCCTGTGGACGCTGCCAGCCGGCTTCATGGAAAACGGCGAAACCACGCTCGAAGGCGCGGCGCGCGAAACCTGGGAAGAAGCCGGGGCGCGCATCGAGGTCGGCGGGCTCTATACCCTGTACAACCTGCCGCACATCAATCAGGTGTATTTCATGTTCCGCGCCCGGCTGCTGGATCTGGATTTCCAGCCCGGCATCGAATCCCTCGAAACCCGGCTGTTCAGCGAAGCCGAAATCCCCTGGGACGACATCGCCTTCCGCACCGTTCGCGCCACGCTGGAACAGTATTTCAGCGACCGCCGCACCGGCTCATTCGAGTTTCACTTCGGCGACATCCGCACGCGCTGACTTTCAGGCCGCCGCCGCGAGCTGCTCCCGGCCCATCACATCCATCCCCACGCGCAGCCAGCCTTCGTGGCTTTCCTGCACCTCGCCCAGCCGCAGGCGATAGACCACATCGCCGTCCTGCAGGGTCAGCGTTGCGCCCAGCCGGTAATGCGCCTGCGGAATCAGCAGGTTGCTCACGCCCTGTCCGGTGGGCGTCATCGGCAGGAACACCGCCCAGGCCTGGTCCTGATTCGCGCCCGACTCGTCTTCCTCGAAGCGGATTTCCACCCGCTTGGGATGGCGCGACAGGCATTGCGTCCCGACCAGGTGCTGGCCGTCTTCCTCGCGCGTCCAGCGGATCACCTGCAATTGCCAGACGTTCTCCGAAATATCCTGGCTGACCGCCACCAGCCGGCCATGCGGCAGCGCTTGCGCCACAGACAGGGAAAACCCCATCCCCTCCATGCTCTCGTCGCGCAGCACCCAGGAATCCATGGCCGCGCGGCCCCTGGCGGTATCGGGGTCGGCCAATGCGGTCAGGATATGGTCCATGCCCCCCGCAACCCAGACGCGGCCGAAGCGATTCGTGCGCTCGCGGTTGCGGCGGACGCCGCCACGCTCGATCAGGCTCGCGATCTGATGGGCGAAGCTGTTGTCGCTTTCGGCTGCCGCGGATTGATCGAGCGACTTCAGATAGTCGATCATCGGGCGCAAGGCAAAGTAACGCAGGCGGCGGCCCCGTACGCACGCGCCGTCCAGCACGCTGGCGCCTTCGGACAGGGACAGGTCCACCACATGCGTGTGCACCTCCGGCCGCGGCAACAGCGTGGGCAGGGGCAGCGGCTCGTAGCCTTCGAGAATCTGCGCGATGGCCTCGATCTCCTGCGCGCGGTAGCCCAGCGGATGCACCAGCCCCATCAACACCACCAGCGCGTACTCTCGCGCGCAGTGGGTGGCGCGGCCATTGATCGTCACCTCCTGCAGCGCATAGCCGTCGCGCTCGACCAGACGGAAAATCTTGTGGACGCGGCGCCAGGCCGACGATGCCGGATTGCGCGCCTGGTGGTAGTCCCAGCGCATGACCAAGCCAGCGTAGCGCACGGCGCGCGTCGCGATCTCGGCTGCATGGGGCTTGAGTTCCGCACTGGCGGAACTGCGGTAGGCCTGCTTCAGGAGCGTGAGCCAGGCATCGGCCAGCAGCGACCAGAACATCCACGATTCGCGCCACAAGGCCTGGCGCGCCAGACGAAACGAGGCCTGGTTGCGCACATACTGCTCGACGATACG
The DNA here is from genome assembly GCA_018820765.1 of Gammaproteobacteria bacterium. Taxonomy (GTDB): domain Bacteria; phylum Pseudomonadota; class Gammaproteobacteria; order Burkholderiales; family Thiobacillaceae; genus Thiobacillus. Next base: position 422,785 of record JAHJNN010000008.1, on the reverse strand, counting down.
CAGCTGCAAAGGCAGGCCGGCAGCCTCCAGCTTCATCAGCGATTTCATGCGGTGGAGCGAAGCCGCTTCATTTTCGGCATTGAACCGTTCCAGCCCTTCGACCAGTGCGTGATGGGTGTCGTAATCCGAATCCGACGGCAGGTTTTTCAGCCATCTTTCGGTGGCTCTCACCGAAGCGAACGGCGAACCCGCCTCGGCCTTGCGGCGACGGGTAATCGTATTCAGCATTTCAAAAACGGTCATGGCTGTATCGGCGTGGTTCGGTTGTATGCTTACCAGCACCATTTATGCCAATCCGCCGGACCGGGAATGCCCATGTCAACGTATTGGTTTTATTCGGGTTTGAACGATTCCCCCGCGTGCCCGCAGGACCCGGCTAACGAAAAACCGACATCCCCTGTTGAAGCCACGTCAATCCGCCCTCGCCGCACAAAGCGGAACGAAGCCGCTACAATGCGCGCCGTGGAAGCGTGGCCGAGCGGTTTAAGGCACCGGTCTTGGCCGCACTGCGCAGCAGTCGGCTAGTGCAGGCTAACTTGCATGGCAAGTTAAGCCGCGCGAGCGGCGGCCGGAACTAAAACCGGCGGGCGTGCCCCCTCAAATATTGGAAGCGTGGCAGAGTGGTCGATTGCACCGGTCTTGAAAACCGGCAACGGGCAACCGTTCGTGAGTTCGAATCTCACCGCTTCCGCCAGATTCAAGATGCCCTATCGGGCGTTTTTTGTTGTGCCATGAGAAAATCGCCGCATGGCACAAACCGCCCCGCTCACCCCCATCAACCACGACCGCGACAGCGCGGGCATGACCTATGTCTACCCCGTCGTGTCGCGCCGTGCCGGCGGCGTGTCGGTGGGCGTCAACCTCAATCCCAACAACGCCTGCAACTGGGCCTGCGTGTATTGCCAGGTGCCCGGCCTGGTGCGTGGCACCGCGCCGGAGATCGATCTGGCGCAACTCGAGGCCGAACTGCGCGCGATGCTCGCGGACATTCTCCATGGCCCCTTCATGCAGACGCGCGTCCCCGAAGGGGCGCGGCGGCTGAACGACATTGCGCTGTCGGGCAACGGCGAGCCGACCAGCGCCAAAGCCTTTCCGCAGGTCATCGAGCTGATCGGGCGGGTGATGGCGGACTTCGATCTGACCGGAAAAATCAAGCTGGTGCTGATCACCAACGGCAGCCTCGCCGACCGGCCGCGCGTGCAGGACGGCCTCGGCAAAATGGCGGCACTGAACGGCGAGGTATGGTTCAAGTTCGACAGCGCGACCGCGGCCGGCATGCGCAGCGTCAACCAGACGCGCATCGCGCCGGAGAAGCAGTTCGAGCGTCTGGCCGCGGCCGCGCGGCTGTGCCCGACCTGGCTGCAGACCTGTCTGTTCGCGCTCGATGGCGCAGCGCCCTCCGAGGCGGAACAGGCGGCCTATCTGGCTGCCGTCGAACGCATCCGGCAGCAGCGGATTCCGCTGCGGGGCGTGCTGCTGTATGGCCTGGCACGGCCGTCGATGCAGCCGCAGGCCAGCCGGCTGTCCGCGCTGCCGGCTGAATGGCTCGAGACCTTTGCCGAAAAAATCCGCGCGACCGGGTTGACCGTAAAGGTGTCGCCATGATCCACGGCATCGGCACCGACCTGCTCGACGCGCGGCGCATCCGCGATGGCCTTGCGCGCTTCGGCGAACATTATGCCGACCGCATCCTTGCGCCCGCCGAGCACGCAGGCTATTACGCCAGCCGCGACCCGGCGCGCTTTCTGGCCAAATGCTTCGCCGCCAAGGAGGCCTTCGCCAAGGCGACCGGAACCGGGCTGCGCGTGCCGGTGACGCTGCGCAACATTGCCGTGCTGCGCGACGCGCGTGGCAAGCCGCATATCGAATGCGCACCCGAGCTGGTGGCCTGGCTGGTGGATCGCGGGATCACAGCGCACCATGTTTCGCTGTCGGACGAGGGCGATCTCATCCTCGCCTACGTCATACTGGAGCGCCCATGACACCACGTTTCCATCAGGAGTTCCCATGACGCTCGGCCCCCTCATGCTCGACGTAGCAGGCACCGAACTCACCGACGACGACCGCCGCCGCCTCGGCCATCCGCTCGTCGGCGGCGTGATCCTGTTTTCCCGCAACTACCGTGACCCGGCGCAGCTGGCCGCGCTCACCGCCGAAATCCACGCGCTCAAGTCGGCGCCGCTGCTGATCGGCGTCGACCACGAGGGCGGCCGGGTGCAGCGCTTCCGCGAAGGTTTCACCCGCCTGCCGCCGATGCGCAGCTTCGGGAAAATCTGGAACGACCACCCGCAGCAGGCGAAGCATCTCGCACGCGAAACCGGCTACGTGCTGGCGGGCGAACTGCGTGCGCACGGCGTCGATTTCAGCTTCGCGCCGGTGCTCGACCTGGATTACGGCGCTTCCTCGGTGATCGGCGACCGCGCCTTCCATGCCGATCCGCACGCCGTGTTCCAGTTGGGGCAGGCGGTGATGCTGGGGATGAAGGACGCCGGCATGGCCGCCTGCGGCAAGCACTTTCCCGGCCACGGCTTCGTCAAGGCGGATTCGCACGTCGCCATCCCGGTGGACGAACGCACCCTGGCCGACATGGCGATTGCCGACCTGGTGCCGTTCCGCCTGATGATCGAGGCGGGGCTCGCCGCGATCATGCCGGCGCACGTGATCTATCCCCAGGTCGACGACCAGCCCGCCGGTTTCTCGCGCATCTGGCTGCAAAAACTGCTGCGCCAGCAGCTGGGTTTCGACGGCATGATTTTCAGCGACGATCTGTGCATGGAAGCCGCAGGCGTGGCCGGCGGCATCGTCGAGCGGGTGCAGGCGTCGCTCGCGGCCGGCTGCGACATGGCGCTGATATGCAACCGGCCCGACCTGGCCGACGCGGCGCTGGCCGGCCTGAAGGTGGACTGGCCCGCGCCGGCGCGTGCGCGGCTGGCCCGCATGCACGGCCATCCGCACCCGCTGGGCATGACCCAGCTGCGCGAATCGACGCGCTATGCCAACGCGCTGCACCACATCGCCGGACTGGGGCAGGATTCGGCCGACCTCAATCTGCAGGTCGATCCGACCGATTACTGTGGACGTTCATAAGCACGACCACGCGCACGCCGGGGGCGAGCCCCACGCCCATTCCCACGTCCATATGGGGCCGGCGGGCAACAACACGCTGATCGCCGCGCTGCTGCTGACCCTGTCCTTTGCCGGGGTCGAGGCCCTGGCCGGCTGGTGGGCAGGTTCGCTCGCGCTGCTGTCCGACGCCGCCCACATGCTCACCGATTCGTCCGCGCTGGGGCTGGCCGCCGCCGCGGCCTGGTTTGCCCGCCGGCCGCCGTCGCTGCTGCATTCCTACGGGCTGGTGCGCGCCGAGGTGATGGCCGCGCTGTTCAACAGCCTGCTGATGCTGGTGCTGATCGCCAGCATCGTGCACGAGGCCATCGAGCGCATCGGCGCCCCGCGCGAGATTGCCGGCGGCACCGTCATCGGCGTCGCTGTCGTCGGGCTTGCCGTCAACCTCTTCGTCGCCTGGCTTCTGCATCACGGCGAGCAGACGCTGAACAGCCGCGCCGCGCTGCTGCACGTGCTGGGCGACGTGCTCGGCTCGGTCGCGGCGATCGCCTCCGGCGGCGTGATTCTCGCCACCGGCTGGACGCCGATCGACCCGCTGCTGTCGCTTTTCGTCGCCGCGCTGATCGGCGTATCGGCGCTCAGGCTCCTGCGCGAGGTGGTGCACGTGCTGATGGAAGGCGTGCCGCTGCACATCCGGCTCGATGCCGTCGGCCGCGATCTGGCCGCCCTGCCCGGCGTGCTGCGCGTGCACGACCTGCACGTATGGACGCTCTCCTCGGGCACCCTCGCGCTGTCGGCACACCTTGAAATCCGCAACCTCGCCGACTGGCCGGGCATCCTCGCCGCCGCACGCCAGACCCTGGGCACGCACCACGGCATCCGCCACGTCACCCTGCAGCCCGAGGTGCTGACAGCGCAACCGCTGCGGCGCGGCGACTGGCCCCCTCGCACCGACGATTCGCAAGCCTAAAGCGCGGCGGTTCCGGCCTTGTCGGCGCATCGCAAGACCTGCGCATCCTGCCGCGCTAAGCCAACACGCACCCGCCACGCCCGCTCTTTCCGGCGGGTTTTTTATTTCCACCCCGCCCCCTTCAAAAAACAATTCCCGATGCCGCTTGACATGTATAAATGAGAATCGTTATTATTCGTAACACTTTATATCAAGCGCCGTAAATGAAACCCGATCAACCCGATCAACCCGAACCTGCCGACCAAGCCATGCAAGCGCAGCCCCCCTCCTTCATCCGTTTTCCGGCTGAGCCCGGACAGCGGCCCTGTCCGCCGGGCGTCATACCGGCGGACCTTTTATTCCAAGGCAATCGGGAAGTCCTGATCGGCCACAACAGCGAAACCTACCGCTTGCGGATCACCAAGAACGGCAAGCTGATTCTGACCAAGTAATCGCCCCCAATCCATTTTGCACAGTCCAGCCGTCTTCCACGAAAAAAGGGAAACCATGCATCCCGCCTCGCTACTCGTTGCCGCGCTGGTCATGTTGCGCCACCCGTGTACTCGCAGCCGAATCACCGCCTCGCTACTGCTCGCCCGCGCAGCACAGGACACTGCGCTCAGCCCCGCCGAGCGCGAGGCCTGCCTGAATCTGGTCGACGAACTGGAGCACGATGCGCCGGCGGCACCGATAGCGCAGGAAGAGACTACGCAGAGGCATACGCCCCGCCGCAACGCGAAATCGTTCAACCGCGCCCCAGCCTTTTGATGACGCCCGCCCCTACACCCGCCAGCCAACGCCAGCTCACATGAACATCTCTGCCATTGCCCTCGTCGGCAATCCCAATGTCGGCAAATCCGTGCTGTTCCATCGCCTGACCGGGGCGTATGTCAACGTCTCCAACTATCCCGGCACCACGGTCGAAGTGGCGCGCGCGTCGGCGCGTTTCGATGCGGCGGTCGACCTCATCGACACACCCGGCGTGCTGACGCTGCCGGCGCGCAGCGACGACGAACGCGCCACCATGCGCGCGCTGCTGAACGAACCGCTGCGCGCCGTGGTACAGGTGGGCGACGCCAAGAACCTGCGCCGCACGCTGACACTCACCGCACTGCTGGCCGAGCTTGGCGTGCCCGCGGTACTGGCGCTCAATATGCACGACGAAGCCGGGGCTCGCGGCGTGACGGTGGATGCCCCAGCACTGGCGGACGCGCTCGGGATACCGGTCGTCCCCACCGTAGCCACCGGCGGCGAGGGCATCGCACAGCTGACGCACCATCTGGCCGACACGCGCGGGCTGCAGCCGCTGCTGCATTACGACGCCACGGCGGAGATGGCAATTGCCGACCTGGCGCCGCGCATCGCCACGCACGCCCCGCACCCCCGGCTGACCGCGCGCGGGCTGGCGATCCTGTACCTGGGGCAGGACAACGAAGTCGAGGCCTGGCTGCGGCAGGCGGCGGGTGAAGCCTACGCCGAACTCGCCACTGCGCGGGATGCCGCCCATGCCCAGGGCGTCACGCCCGCGGCGCTGGCGCACGAACGCGGCGAAGCCGCCGGTACTCTCGCCGCCCGCTTCACCGCGCGCACCGCGCAATCCAGCCCGCTGCTGGCGCACCGCGTCGGGCAATGGGTCATCCACCGCGTGTGGGCATGGCCGATCCTGCTCGGGGTGCTGTTTTCCGTGTACGAGTTCGTCGGTGTGTTCGGTGCCGGCACGCTGGTGGGACTGATGGAGGAAACCCTGTTCGGCGAAACCCTCAATCCCGCCATCACGCAGTTCGTGCAAAGCCACGTCGGCCTTCCCTGGCTGGCCGATCTGCTGGTCGGGCAATACGGCTTGTGGACGATGGGCATGACCTACGCGCTGGCGCTGATCCTGCCCATCGTCACCACCTTCTTCATCGCCTTTGGCCTGCTGGAGGACTCCGGCTACTTCGCGCGGCTGTCGGTGCTGGCCAACCGCCTGTTCAAGCTGATCGGCCTGAACGGTCGCGCCGTGCTTCCGATGGTGCTGGGGCTCGGCTGCGTGACCATGGCCACGCTCACCACGCGCATCCTGCACAGCCCGCGCGAGCGCCTCATCACCATCTTCCTGATGGCGCTGGCGATTCCCTGCTCGGCGCAGTTGGGCGTGGTGCTCGGCTTGCTCGGCGGGATATCGTTCTCCGCCACGCTGACCTGGGTGGCGGCGATGGTTGCCGTGCTGATGCTGGCGGGTTTCCTCGCCGCCAAACTCATCCCCGGCCGGCGCATCCCGTTGGTCACCGAAATGCCTCCGATGCGGCTGCCGCTCATCGGCAACGTCGCCAAGAAAACCGTGGGGCGGCTGAAGTGGTATCTGATCGAGGTCATCCCGCTGTTCCTGCTTGGCACGCTGATCATGTTCGTGCTGGACCAGATCGGCGCCCTGCCCGCCATCATCCGCGCCGGTGAACCGCTGGTGTCGGGCTGGCTGGGGCTGCCGAAGGAAGCCAGCGCCGCCTTCGTGATGGGCTTCCTGCGGCGCGACTTCGGCGCCACCGGCCTGTTTGCATTGAGCAGGCAGCTGTCCCCCATCCAGGCGGTGGTCGGCATGGTCACCATCACCCTGTTCGTCCCCTGCATCGCCAGCGTGATGATGATCATCAAGGAACAGGGTCTGAAAATCGCCGCCGCCATGCTGGCGCTCATCGTTCCCTTCGCTTTTCTTGTCGGCGGCGTGCTGAACCATCTGCTGCGCACGGTGTGGGGAGCAGGCGCATGAGCCCGGCCGACCTCATCGCCCGCGTACCGCTCGGCTTTCTGCTGCCCGGCGTCCAGGCGCGCGTCGACGCCCTCGACGACAAAATCGATCCCACCCAGCGCGAACAGCTGGTGGCCTACGGTCTTGCGCCCAATCGACCGCTGGTCGTGCTGCAGCAGCGCCCGATGACCCTCGTGATGATCGACGAAGTCGAACTCGCGCTGGAAGACAGCGTGGCCCGCCATGTGTGGGTAACCTGGCGATGATGCGCCCCGTGTTTTGCATCCTCCGTGCGTGCGGCCTGCACGCGCGGCTTTTTAACCACACTCTCGCCAGCCAGCGTGTCGCCAGCCAGCTTGATCGGAATCCCCCGTCAAACTGAAAGGAAACACCATGGCTGTCAAACCCACCGCGAGCCTGGCTGCGCTCGCCGCCGCGCTGCTCACCCTGCCCGCCCAAGCCGACGAAAACCTGCTGGGCTATGTGTCCGGCGCGGAAACGCTGCCGCAAGGCGCGAGCGAGGCGTATCTCTTCGTCACCCGCCGCTGGGATAAGGGCCAGGGCGATTACACGGCCTACGACACGGAAGTGGAATACGAATATGGCCTGACCCACCGCCTCACCGCCAGCCTCGCCCTTAAAGGGCAATCCATCGATGCCAGCGGGCTGGTGATCGACGGCTATCTGCCGGGTGCCGAGAACTACGGCCTCAAACCCTCGGGGATCGAGGCCAAGCTCAAGTACAACTTCCTCTCCGCAGCCAAGGACCTGGTGGGTTTGTCGGGGACCTTCGCCCTGAAACAAAACTGGTTCGATCCCCATTCCGGCAAGGACAAGGACACCACCAAGGCTGATTTCTCCCTGCAACTGCAGAAGCTGCTGCTGGACGACCAGCTCACCCTGGTCGCCAACACCGGCATCGAAGCCACCTACGCCAAGCGCGCCCCGCTCGACGCCGCCACCCAGGCCAGTGCCGACGCTGCCATGCAGGCACTGACCAGCGATCCGGGGGCCAGCTTCGAGTGGCCGACCGAGCCGGAAATGGAAATCGAGTTCAAGTTCGGCGCGGGCGCCTCCTACCGCTTCGCGTCCAACTGGTCGATCGGCGCCGAGACCCTGTATCAAACCGAATTCGAAACCGAGGTCGGACAGGAACGCTGGAGCTGGTTTGCCGGCCCCTCGATCCATTACGGCGGCGAGAAATGGTGGGCCACGCTGACCTGGCTCGAGCAGTTGGCGGGCGGCAAGGAGCAATACATCAACCAGGCCGACGACAACCTGCACCTGATCGAAAAAACCAAGCACGAGCTGCGTTTCAAGCTCGGCTACAACTTCTGAGGAAAGACCATGCAACATCCCCCCGTCTGGCTGATCGCCCCGGCGCTCGCCTCCTTCGTCGCGGCGCCGGCGTTCGCGGTACAGTACCTCGACATCGAGCAGGTGCAGAAGCTGTTCTTCCCCCGGGCCGACAGCTTCACCCCAACCCCGCTGCTGCTCACGGGCGAGCAGAAGGCCTTCGTCGAAAAAGCCGCCGGCGTGCGCATGCGCTACGCCCGGCAGCCGGTGTGGAAGGCGTCCGAAAACGGCGCGCTGGCCGGCTGGGTGGTGCAGGACGAGGTGTACGGCAAGCACGAGTTCATCACCTATGCCGTCGCGCTCGACGCCTCCGGCACGGTGCGCGGGGTGGAAATCCTCGACTACCGCGAAACCCACGGCCGCGAAGTGCGCAACCCCAACTGGCGCGCGCAGTTCAACGGCAAGAAGCACGGCGCGCCGCTCAGGCTGGACGAGGACATCCAGAACATCAGCGGTGCCACGCTTTCGTGCAAGCACATCAGCGAGGGGGTGCGGCGCATCCTTGCGCTGCACGCCGCCGCGCTGAAATGAGCCACGCCGTCTGCGCCCCTTCCACACCGGGCGGGCACGCCGGCACGCGCGCACGCCCGCTCCTCGGCACGCTGGTGGAAATCGGCGCCCGCGGCGCGTCGGCGCAGGCGGTCGACGCCGCCATCGAGCGCGCCTTCGCCGCGGTGCAGACGATCCACGACCTGATGAGCTACCACGACCCCGCCTCCGACGTGTCGCGCCTCAACCGCGCGGGCGCGGACTGCGTCGCGGTGCATCCGCACACCTGGGACGTGCTCGCGCTCGCCCGCGACGTGGCCGAGGCGAGCGGCGGGCGCTTCGACGTCAGCATCGCGCCGGAACTGGTGCGGCACGGCTATCTGCCGCGCCACGCCGATCTTGCGCAGCCCGCGCCGGAGGCGAACTGGCAGCACATCGAACTCCTGCCCGGCGATCGCGTGCGGCTGGCCCGCCCGCTGCATCTCGACCTCGGCGGCATTGCCAAGGGCTACGCGGTGGACTGCGCGATCCGCGCGCTGCGAGACGCCGGCATGGAAGCCGGCCGGGTCAACGCCGGCGGCGATCTGCGCCTGTTCGGCGGCGCGGAGCCAATCCACGTGCGCCACCCGCACGCGGCGACCCACCTGCTGCCGCTGTGCCAATTGGAGGACGGCGCCGTCGCCACCTCGGCCACCTATTACTCCGCACGCGAGGTGGACGGCCGCGAGGTGTCCCCGCTGATCGACGCCGCCACCCGGAAGCCCTGCGCCGGCGGGCGCAGCGTAAGCGTGCTGGCCGAGCGCTGCGCCCATGCCGACGCGCTCACCAAGGTGGTGTATGCCGACCCCGCGGCCGCGCTCGCCGCGCTGCAACGCTTCGGCGCCCACGCCGTCGTGCTCGACGCCGACCTCGATGCGCCCGGTCACTGCCGTGCGCGCGCGTCCGGCCCCGGCGGCTGGCGTGAGCTGGCCCTGCCCGGCGCGGAGGCCGTTGCCGGATGACGCGCGCCCAGCCCATCCGTTTGGGAACCCGCCACAAACGCGTGCTGTACACGGTCTTCCTCGCCCTGTGGGGATCGGGCGCGCTGTGGCTGCTGTTTCATTACTTCCTGCGCGTGGCGGGCGAATTCGGCGACGCCGCCCATCCGCTGGAAGCCTGGTGGCTGCGCCTGCACGGGCTGGCGGGATTCGCCGCGCTGGTGGGCGTCGGTTCGGTGCTGCCGGTCCACGCCCACCACGCCTGGCAGCTCGGCAGGAACCGCCGCTCCGGCCTGGCGATGAAGGTCTGGCTGCTGTGGCTCGCCGCCACCGGCTATGCGTTGTACTACTTCGCCTCCGAAGCCAGCGAAGCCTGGCTGCCGCCCACCCACTGGATCGCCGGTCTCATGCTACCGCTGGCCGGGCTGATCCATGTTCGCCTGGGGCGCCGGCGCCCCTCTCGCACATCGCGGCGGCGAGGCCGCACACACGTCGTCTGATTGTTTTACCTGCCAGCCACGGGCGTTCGCCCCAGCCAGCCCTTTTTATCAACTTGAACGAAAGGGAGTCCCCATGAAGTACCCATTGATCCGCACCGCGCTTGTCGCGGCCATGTTATCGACCTTGACGCCGGCCTTGGCTGACACGAGCATGGAGGCGCGCCTGCAGGCGATGGAAACCCGCCTGAACGCGCTCGAAGCGGAAAACCAGGAACTCAAAGGCCAGCTCAAGACCACCGAGCAAAAGGTCGCCGCGACCAGCGAGCAGGTGGATAAAGTCGCCGACAGCGCCTCCAGCGGCGCGCCGACGTGGGCGGAAAACACCCGCATCGGCGGCTACGGCGAACTGCACTACAACAATCTCGACGGCGAAGGCGGCGCGTCCGACAAGGACGAACTCGACCTGCACCGCTTCGTGCTGTTCTTCGGCCATACCTTTAACGAGCGCACGCGCTTCTTCTCCGAGCTGGAAGTCGAGCACAGCATCGCGGGCGAGGGCAAGAAAGGCGAGGTCGAACTCGAACAGGCCTACATCGAATTCGACTTCAATGCCGACCATCGCGCCAAGGCCGGCCTGTTCCTGATTCCGGTCGGCCTCATCAACGAGACGCATGAGCCGCCGGTGTTCTACGGCGTCGAGCGCAACCCGGTCGAAAAGGACATCATCCCCGCCACCTGGTGGGCGGGCGGCGCGGCGCTCTCTGGGCAGCTGGGCAGCGGCTTCGGCTACGATTTCGCCGTCCACGAAGGCCTCGCCACCACCGTGGCGAAGAGCTACAAACCGCGCGACGGTCGCCAGAAAACCAGCGAAGCCAGTGCCAAGAACCTTGCCTATACCGCCCGTCTGAAATGGACCGGCCTGCCCGGCATCGAACTCGGCGGCACCTTCCAGCACCAGGACGACATCACCCAGGGCGCCGACGCCACCGCCGGCAGCGCCAATCTCTACGAGCTGCATGGCGTCGTCAACAAGGGCGCGTTCGGCCTCAAGGCGCTGTATGCGCAGTGGGATCTGGACGGCAGCGGCCCGGCCGCCATCGGCGCCGACAAGCAGCTGGGCTGGTACGTCGAACCCTCGCTCAAGCTGTCCGAGCAATGGGGCGTGTTCGCCCGCTACAACCAGTGGGACAACAAGGCGGGCGACAATGCCGGCAGCAAGAAGAAGCAGGTCGACGCCGGCGTGAACTGGTGGCCGCACCCCGACGTGGTGGTCAAGGCCGATTACCAAAAGCAGGACAACGACGACGGCAAAAACCAGGACGGCTTCAACCTGGGCGTCGGCTATATGTTCTGACGAATCAATGCTGGGGCAACCTGCCGTCGACCCGGTTGCCCCCGCACAATATAGTTGTTGACACTCATTCTCATTATCATAAAATACTTCTATCGATGTAGCCGCTGGAGATTCCACATGTACGTCTGTCTTTGCCACAGTGTCACCGATACCGATATCCGCCGGCTGGTGCGGACCGAAGGCGTGTGCACCCTGCGCGAACTGAGCCGGGAACTGGGGGTCGCCACCCAGTGCGGCAAATGCGGCCGCTGCGCGAAAGAAGTGCTGCGCGAGGCCGTGGACGAGGTGCGCAACGAAATGCCCTGCCCCGGCCTCATGGCCGCCTGATTCCTCCTACGCACTGAGCGCCATGGTGGGCGCTTGTCTTGCCGGCCGCTCTGCCTAGAATGCCAAGTAAGCCCGCATCGCCCTTTAGCCACGCAGTCGTCCAGCCACCGGCACGCTCGCGGGTTTCCTCAACGACCAGGAGAGCAGCATGAAAGGCGACAAGAAAGTCATCCAGTACCTGAACAAGGCCCTGGCGGTGGAACTCACCGCCATCAACCAGTATTTCCTGCATGCCCGCATGTACAAGAACTGGGGGCTGATCGCGCTGGGCAAGCACGAATACGAGGAATCGATCGAGGAAATGCGCCACGCCGACAAGCTGATCGAGCGCATCCTCTTCCTGGAGGGCCTGCCCAACCTGCAGGATATGAACAAGCTGATGATCGGAGAGAACGTGGTCGAGTGCCTGGGCTGCGACCTCAAGCTGGAACTCGGCGGCCGCGCGCTGTACGTCGAGGCCATCGCGCATTGCGAGGCGGTCAAGGACTACGTCTCGCGCGAAATCCTGGTCGACATCCAGGAAGACACCGAAGAGCACATCGACTACCTCGAAACCCAGCTCGATCTGGTCAAGCGCATGGGCGAGCAGAACTACATGCAGACTGCCGCCGGGCCGATCGAAAGCTGAGCGCCGCCGCGCGTACAATGAACGTCCCCGCCGTGGGGCGTTTTTTGTTGCTTCCGATGCACTTCGACCTCGACTGCCGCGCGTGCCCGCGCCTCGCCACCTTTCTGGACGAGGTGCGCGTCCGCCATCCCGACTACCACGCGCGCCCGGTGCCCGCCTTCGGCGACCCCGCGCCGGATCTGCTGATCGTCGGCCTTGCGCCGGGCATGCACGGCGCCAACCGCAGCGGACGGCCCTTTACCGGCGACTACGCCGGCGTGCTGCTGTACGAAACCCTGCACCGCTTCGGCTACGCCAGCGCGCCGGAATCGCTGTCGCTCGACGACGGCCTAGTGCTCAGCGGCTGCCGCATCACCAACGCGGTGAAATGCCTGCCGCCGGCCAACAAGCCGGAGCCGGGCGAAATCCGCGAATGCAACCGGTTTCTGGCGGCCGAACTGGCCGGCTTGCCGGCGCACGCCAGCATCCTGGCGCTGGGGCAGATCGCGCACCAGGCGGTTCTTCGCGCGCAGGGTCTCAAGCTCAAGGACTACCCCTTTGGCCACGCCAGCGACTACCGCCTGCCCGACGGCCGGCGCCTGGTCAGCAGCTACCACTGCTCCCGCTACAATACCCAGACGCGCCGCCTCACCCCCGAGATGTTCGCGGCGGTGTTCACGAAGATCCAAACGAAGGACTGACCATGCCCGTCGTCACCATCAAGCTCGCCGGCAAGCTCAGCCGCGAACAGAAGCAGAAAGTCGCCGAGGAAATCACCGCCACGCTGGAACGCCATGCCGGCAAGCCGGCGTCGTACACCTACATCGCGTTCGAGGAACTGCCGGACGAGAACTGGGCGATCGCCGGCAAGCTGCTCGACGAAGAATGAGCCTTTGAGCGTCGACAAGGAATTCCTCGCCTCGCTGCCCACCCTGCCCGGCGTCTACCGCATGGTCGATGCGGCGGGGACCGTGTTGTATGTCGGCAAGGCGAAGGATCTCAAAAAGCGGGTCACCAGCTACTTCCAGAAAACCGACCAGAGCCCACGCATCCGCCTGATGCTGAAAAGCGTCGACCATATCGACACCACGGTGACGCGTACCGAGGCCGAAGCGCTGCTGCTGGAAAACAACCTGATCAAGGGGCTGAAGCCGCGCTTCAACATCCTGTTCCGCGACGACAAGTCCTATCCCTATCTGCTGCTGACCGGGCACCGTTTTCCGCGCCTGGCCTATTTTCGCGGCACGCCCAAGAAAAGCGATCAGGCCTTCGGTCCCTACCCCAATTCCTACGCGGTGCGCGAAAGCATCCAGTTGCTGCAGAAGGTGTTCCAACTGCGCACCTGCGAGGACACCGTGTTCGCCAACCGCTCGCGCCCCTGCCTGTTGCACCAGATCAAGCGCTGCACCGCACCTTGCGTCAAGCTCGTCACGCCGGAAGCCTATGCGCGCGATGTCACCGAGGCCGCGCAGCTGTTGCATGGCGAAGCCACCACGCTGACCGAACACATCACGGAACAGATGAACGCCGCCGCGGCCGCACTCGATTTCGAGACCGCCGCCCTGCTGCGCGACCGCCTGCGCATGCTGGCGACGGTGCGCGAAAAGCAGTTCGTCGACACCACCGGCAGCGAGGCCGACGCCGACGTAGTGGCGGCGGCCGAAGCCGGCGGCGTGATCGCGGTCAACCTCACCATGATCCGCGGCGGCCGGCATCTGGGTGATCGCAGCTTCTTTCCGCAGCACGGCGAAGGCGCGACGCCGGCCGAAGCCCTGGACGCCTTCATCGCCCAGCACTACCTCGACCATCCGATCCCGGCGCGCATCCTGGTGAGCGAAGCGATCGAGACCGACGCGCTGGAAGCGCTGCTGTCCGAACAGGCCGGCAAGAAGATCGTCATCCAGCATCGCGTCACCGGCGAGCGCCGCGTGTGGATCGGCATGGCGCAGGCCAACGCGCGCCTGTCGGCCGAGCGCCGCAGCGCCGACCGCGCCAACCAGTCGCAGCGGCTCGCCGCGCTGCGCGACACGCTCGATCTGCCGCAGTTGAATCGCATCGAATGCTTCGACATCTCGCACACCATGGGCGAAGCGACAGTGGCATCAAACGTGGTGTACGAAGGCGACGACCTGAAGAAGTCCGACTACCGCCGCTACAACATCACGGGCATCACCCCGGGCGACGACTACGCCGCGATGCGCGCCGCGCTCACCAAGCGCTTCCACAAGAGCGTGGAGGAAAACGGCGTATTGCCCGACCTGCTCCTGATCGACGGCGGCAAGGGGCAAATTTCGAGCGCGGTCGAGGCAATGAACGAACTGGGCCTCGGCGAAGTCCTGCTGCTGGGCGTGGCCAAGGGCGAAGCGCGCAAGCCCGGACTGGAGACGCTGATCTTCGCCGACGGCCGCGAACTCAGGCTCGCCAAGGACCACCCCGGCTTCCACCTGATCCAGCTGATCCGCGACGAAGCGCACCGCTTCGCCATCACCGGCCACCGCGCCAAACGCGGCAAGGCGCGCGTGCAGTCGACGCTGGAAGATATCGCCGGCATCGGCCCCAAACGCCGCAAACAGCTGCTCGAACACTTCGGCGGCCTGCAGGGCGTGCGTAACGCCGGCGTCGACGCGCTTGCCTCAGTCAACGGTATCAGCCGAGAATTGGCGGAAACCATCTATCACGCGCTCCACTGAATAATGCCGCTCAACCTCCCCAACCTGCTCACTTGGCTGCGCATCCTCTTCATTCCCCTGATGGCAGGCGTGTTCTACCTGCCCGACGGCTGGGTCACGTCAGCCGAGGCCAATCTGCTGGCCGCGGCTTTTTTCGGCGTGGCGGCGCTGACCGACTGGCTCGACGGCTATCTGGCGCGCGCGCTGGGCCAGACGTCGGCCTTCGGCGCCTTTCTCGACCCGGTGGCGGACAAGCTCATGGTCGCCGCCGCGCTGATCGTGCTGATCGACCTCGACCGCGTCGCCCCGCTGATCGCGCTCATCATCATCGGCCGGGAAATCACCATTTCCGCCCTGCGCGAATGGATGGCCAAGGCGGGCAAGTCGGCCAGCGTCGCGGTGTCCTTCGTCGGCAAGCTGAAAACCGCGGCGCAGATGGTCGCCATCGTGCTGCTGCTTTACTTCTACCCGGTTGCGGGCCTGCCCACGGCAACCATCGGCACCCTGCTGATCTGGGTCGCCGCGCTGCTCACCCTGGTGTCGATGGCGTATTACCTCGTGATGGCTGCGCGCGCGCTGCAAAAAACTTCGCCGTGAGGTGTTGACAGAAAAAAACGAAATCTCCATAATGCGCAGCCTTCAACGCGGGAATAGCTCAGCTGGTAGAGCGCAACCTTGCCAAGGTTGAGGTCGGGAGTTCGAACCTCCTTTCCCGCTCCAGAATTCCGGGGAAAACAGAAGGCTTAGTCCGGACGTTTTCCCTTTTTCGTTTCAAAGTGGTTTACCGCAAAGGCGCGATAGCAAAGCGGTTATGCACCGGATTGCAAATCCGTGTAGGTCGGTTCGACTCCGGCTCGCGCCTCCAGATTCCCGGCCACGAAAGGCCAACTGTCCGCTTTGCCCGGATGGTGAAATTGGTAGACACAAGGGACTTAAAATCCCTCGCCAGCGATGGCGTACCGGTTCGATTCCGGTTCCGGGCACCACCTTCCAGTTCACCGGCCCGAGTGGTATAATTTTTGCGCTTTATTATTAATACGATGGGCGGTTCGCCCATTTTTTATTTGTGCTGCGCCACGGTTTCGTTGCGCAGTGGCTGTGGCACTACGATGGATTTGCAATGATGGATTTGCCTTCGCGCCTGGAACCCGTGCTTGCCGGACTCGGTTACGAGCTGGTGATGCTGGAACGCGCCGGCCGCGGGCTGATCCGGATTTTCATCGACAAGCCGGGCGGCATCACGATTGACGACTGCGTGGCGGTGAGCAATCACCTGACCCACCTGTTCACGGTCGAAAATATCGACTATGACAGGCTGGAGGTGTCCTCGCCCGGCATTGACCGGCCGCTGGTCAAGCCGCAGGACTATGCGCGCTTTGCCGGCGAGGAGGTCACGCTCAAGCTGCGGGTGCCGATGGAAAACCGGCGCCGCCTGAGCGGCCAGCTGGTCGGCCTGGAAGAGAATGCTGTGAAGTTGATCGTCGACGGCACGGAAGTGTCGGTTGACTTGAGAAATGTGGATGCTGCCCGCCTGAAACCCCTGGTTTAGGCAAGGCTGGAGGAAATGATGAGCCGTGAACTGTTGATGCTGGCCGATGCGCTGGCACGCGAAAAGAACGTTGACAAGGAAGTGGTGTTCGAAGCGCTGGAGCAGGCGCTCGCCTCCGCCACCAAGAAGCGCTTCAAGGAAGAGTCCGACGTGCGCGTGTCGATCGACCGCGAAACCGGCGAATACGAATCCTTCCGCCGCTGGCAGGTGGTGTCCGAAGCCGACCTGGAATCCGAGGGCTACCAGATCCTGCTGATCGACGCCCAGGACAAGCACCCCGACATCGAAATCGGCGACTACATCGAGGAGCCGCTGGAAAACATCGAGTTCGGCCGCATCGGCGCGCAGGCTGCCAAACAGGTCATTCTGCAGAAGATCCGCGACGCCGAACGCGAACAGATCATCAGCGACTTCCTCGCCCGCAAGGAGCACCTCGTCAACGGCGTGGTGAAGCGCATCGACCGCGGCAATGCCATCATCGAATCCGGCCGCGTCGAAGGCTTCCTGCACCGCGACCAGATGATCCCGCGCGAGAACCTGCGCGTCGGCGACCGCGTCCGCGCCTACCTGCTGCGCATCGACCGCGGCGCCCGCGGCCCGCAGGTGGTGCTGTCGCGCACCGCGCCCGAATTCATCATGAAGCTGTTCGAGCTGGAAGTGCCGGAAATCGAGGAAGAGCTGCTGGAAATCAAGGCGGCCGCCCGCGACCCGGGGCTGCGCTCCAAGATCGCCGTGGTATCGCACGATCCGCGCATCGACCCGATCGGCACCTGCATCGGCCTCAGGGGCTCGCGCGTCACCTCGGTGACCAACGAACTCGCCGGCGAGCGCGTCGACATTATCCACTGGTCGTCCGACCCCGCGCAATACGTCATCAACGCACTGGCGCCGGCCGAAGTCAGCTCCATCCTGGTGGACGAAGACAAGCACAGCATGGACGTGGTGGTGGACGAGGAGCAGCTGGCGATGGCGATCGGCCGCGGCGGCCAGAACGTGCGCCTGGCATCCGAACTGACCGGCTGGACGCTCAACATCATGTCGCGCGAAGCGGCCGACGAGAAGCAATCGAGCGAAAGCGGCAAGACGCTCGCCCTCTTCATCGAGAAGCTCGACGTAGACGAGGAAGTCGCCCAGATCCTGGTCGACGAAGGCTTCTCCACGCTGGAAGAAGTCGCCTACGTGCCGCTGAACGAAATGCTCGAGATCGATGCCTTCGACGAAGACCTGGTCAACGAGTTGCGCAACCGCGCCCGCAATGCCCTGTTGACCGCCGCCATCGTCGGCGAGGAGCAGGTCGAGGCCTCCGCCGGCGACCTGCTGTCGCTCGAAGGCATGGACGCGGAAACCGCACGCACGCTCGCCAGCAAAGGCATCCACACCACCGAGGATCTGGCGGAACTGGCAGTCGATGAGCTGACTGAAATGTCCGCGATGGATGCCGAACGCGCCAAACAATTGATCATGGCCGCACGCGCGCCCTGGTTCGCCCAAGGCTAAGAGGACTGCATGAACGTTGAACAATTCGCCCAGGAACTGAAACTGCCGCCCCAGCTGTTGCTTGAACAGCTGAAAGCGGCGGGCGTCAGCAAGAATGATGTCGTCGATCCCGTCACCGAAACGGACAAGGCGCATTTGCTCGATTATCTGCGCAAGATGCACGGCGGCGGCGGCGAGACCGGCAAGACCAAGATCACCATCACGCGCAAGCAGACCGGTGAGATCCGCAAGACCGACAGCACCGGCAAGTCGCGCACCATTCAGGTGGAAGTGCGCAAGTCACGCACCTACGTCAAGCGCGATGCCGCTGCACTGGCGGCCGAAGGCCAGCCGCCTGTTGCCGAGCCCGCGCCCGAAGTCCAGGCCGCTCCGCCGGTCGAGGAACTGGCTCCGCCCGTCGTCGAAGCCGAGGCCAAGGTCGAAGCCCCCGCTCCCGCTCCCGAGCCCGTCGTCGAAGCGGTTGAGGTCAAACCCGCCAAAGCCAAGGCCGCCAAGGCCAAGGCCGAACCCGTCGCCGCCGAAGCCGTTGCGACTGAACCGGTTGTAGCGGAAGCGCCCCCCGCACCGGTCGAGGCGGCAGCAGAACCCGCCGCCGAAGCCGTCCCGGCCGCGAAGAAAACCACCCGCATCAAAAAGGCGTCGATCCTGAACGAAGCCGAAGTCAAGGCGCGCGAAGAAGAAGCCCGCCGCCACTCGGCCCTGCAGGAACGCCAGGCCGCGGATTCCAAAGCCCGCACCGAACGCGAAGCCTTGCGCAAGCAGGCCGAAGCCGCGCGCGAAGCCGCCAAGCTGGTGGCCGCGGAAAAAGCCGCCGCGCCTGCCGCACCGGCCGCGCCCACCGAAAAAACCCTGCACAAGCCGGACAAGCCGGCTGCGGCCAAGGGCGCAAAGGGCCCGGACAAGAAAGCCGGCGGCACCTGGAAAGATGATGCCGCGCGCCGCAAGGGCGCGCTCAAGACCCGCGGCGGCGCGGCGCCTGACGCCGGCTGGCGCGGCCGCAAGGGCAAATCCAAATCCGGCCACGAAGAAACCACTTTCGTTGCCCCGACCGAGCCGATCGTGCGCGAAGTATTGGTGCCTGAAACCATCACCGTGGCCGAACTCGCCCACAAGATGTCGGTGAAGGCGGCGGAAGTCATCAAGGCGCTGATGAAGCTGGGCAGCATGGTGACCATCAACCAGGTACTCGACCAGGAAACCGCGATCATCGTGATCGAGGAAATGGGCCACATCGGCAAGCCTGCCGCGCTCGATACGCCGGAAGCCTTCCTTATCGACACCGGCGAAGTCGGCGAGCATGAAGTGCTCGCCCGCCCGCCGGTCGTCACCGTGATGGGCCACGTCGACCACGGCAAGACCTCGCTGCTCGACACCATCCGGCGCACCCGGGTGGCCAGCGGCGAAGCCGGCGGCATCACCCAGCACATCGGCGCCTACCACGTCGAAACCGAAAAAGGCGTCATCACCTTCCTCGACACCCCGGGCCACGAAGCGTTTACCGCGATGCGGGCACGTGGCGCCAAGGCGACCGACATCGTGGTGCTGGTTGTGGCAGCCGACGACGGCGTGATGCCGCAGACCATCGAAGCCATCCACCACGCCAAGGCGGCCAATGTGCCGCTGGTGGTGGCGATCAACAAGGTCGACAAGCCCGACGCCAACCCCGAGCGCATCCGCCAGGAACTCGTCGCGCAGGGCGTCACCCCCGAAGAATGGGGTGGCGACAGCCAGTTCGTCGAAGTGTCGGCCAAGGCCAACACCAATATCGACGGCCTGCTCGACGCCATCCTACTGCAGGCCGAAGTGCTGGAGCTGCAGGCAGCGGCCGACGGCCCTGCCAGGGGCCTGGTGATCGAAGCACGTCTCGACAAGGGTAAGGGCCCGGTCGCCACGCTGCTGGTGCAATCCGGTACCCTGCGCCGCGGCGACATGGTGCTGGCCGGCCAGGTCTACGGCCGCGTCCGTGCGATGCTCGACGAAGCCGGCAAGACGGTGAACGAAGCCGGCCCCTCGATCCCGGTCGAGATCCAGGGCCTGTCCGACGTGCCGCGTGCGGGCGAGGACATGATGGTGCTGCCGGACGAGCGCAAGGCGCGCGAAATCGCGCTGTTCCGTCAGGGCAAGTTCCGCGACGTGCAGCTTGCCAAGAAGCAGGCCGCCAAGCTGGAATCGATGTTCGAGCAGATGGGCGAAGGCGAAGTCCAGCATCTGCCCATCATCCTCAAGGCCGACATGCAGGGTTCCTACGAAGGTCTGGCACATGCGCTGGGCAAGCTGTCGACCGACGAGGTCAAGGTCAACATCATCCATAGCGGCGTGGGTGCGATCACCGAGTCCGACGTCAACCTGGCGCTCGCCTCCAAGGCGGTGCTGATCGGCTTCAACGTGCGGGCCGATGCATCGGCCCGCAAGCTGGCCGAATCCAGCGGCGTGGACCTGCGCTACTACAACATCATCTACGAAGCGGTGGATGAGGTGAAGGCCGCACTGTCCGGCATGCTGGCGCCCGAGAAGAAGGAAAGCGTCATCGGTACCGTGGAAGTCCGGCAGGTGTTCGTCATTTCCAAGGTCGGCACCATCGCCGGCTGCTACGTGCAGGATGGCGTGATCAAGCGCAATGCCGGCGTGCGCGTGCTGCGCAACAACGTGGTGATCCACCAGGGCGAGCTCGATTCGCTCAAACGCTTCAAGGACGACGTCAAGGAAGTCAAGGCCAACTTCGAATGCGGCCTCTCGCTGAAGAACTTCAACGACATCCAGGAAGGCGACATCCTCGAAGTATTTGAAGTGGTGGAAGTGGCGCGTAGCCTGTGAGGAACCAGAGGTCAGGATTCAGGGGTCAGGGACAGTGCGCGGCTGCGCCGCGCGCTTGATTCAATGGCCCAGCCTTGCTCCCTGAATCCTGATCCCCGAATCCTGACCCTTCTAAGATGCCCAAAGACTTTCCCCGCGCCCGCCGCGTCGCCGACCAGATCCAGCGCGAACTGCCTGAGCTGATACGGCAGGAAGTGAAGGACCCGCGCGTCGGCATGCTGACCATCACCGAGGTGGAGGTCAACCGCGACATGGAGTTTGCCAAGGTCTACTTCACCACCCTGGGCGGCGAGGCCGAGCATGCCGCCTGCCTGCAGGGCCTGCAACGTGCCAGCGGCTTCCTGCGTTCGCAGCTGTCGCACCGCATGCAACTGCGCGTGGTGCCCAAGCTTACTTTCGTCTACGACCGCTCGGTCGAGCGCGGCATCGAGCTCAGCCAACTGATCGAAACGGCCGTCGCCGAAGACGCCAAACACCCCAAGGACGAGTGAAGCCTGCCCGCCAGTCCCTCTCCCCAACCCTCTCCCAGAGGGAGAGGGGGCAAACGTAATGCGCGAACCGATTAACGGCGTGCTGCTGCTGAACAAGCCGGTCGGCATCACCTCCAACGCCGCGCTGCAAAAAGCCAAGTGGCTGCTCAACGCCAGGAAGGCGGGCCACACCGGCACCCTCGACCCCTTCGCAGACGGCCTGTTGCCGCTGTGCTTCGGCGAGGCCACCAAGTTTTCGGCCTACCTGCTCGAAGCCGACAAGCACTACCGCGCCGTGCTGCAGCTCGGCGTCACCACCACGACCGGCGACCCGGAAGGCGAGATTCTCGCCACCCGCGAGGTCCATGCCAGCCGCGCCGAGATCGAAGCCCTGCTGCCGCGCTTCACCGGCGAAATCGAGCAGATTCCGCCCATGCATTCGGCGCTCAAGCACCAGGGCCGTCCGCTCTACGAATACGCGCGCGCCGGCATCGAGATCGAGCGCCCGCCGCGCCGGGTGCAGATTCGCGCCCTCGAACTCGTCGAATGCGATCCGCCGCGCGTGGTGCTGGACGTGCAATGCAGCGCCGGCACCTATATCCGCACCCTGGCGCAGGACATCGGCGCGGCGCTCGGCTGCGGCGCCCACCTCACCGAGCTGAAACGCACGGCGGCGGGCGGGTTCAGCCTGGACCAGGCACACACGCTGGCCGAACTGGAAGCGCTCGATGCCCCCCAGCGCCCCACCCTGCTGCTGCCCGCAGACTGCCTGGTGGAGCATCTTCCTGCCATCCAGCTCGACGATGCCGACGCCGGGGCGCTGTGCCAGGGCCGCAGCGTGGCGCACGCCACGGACCATCAAGGGCTCGCGCGAATTTACGCCGCGTCCCACGCCTTCATCGGTCTGGCAGACGCCGACGCCGGCTGCCTGACGCCGCGCCGGCTGATCGCCACCCAGCAGGCTTGAGTTTTGGCCCCCATTTAGCGTAAAATCCGCCGTTTCCCCGAACGTGTCCCGCTCAGCCGCAGGCCACGCGATTTAGAAGGAGTACACCATGGCTGTTACCGTCGCTCAAAAAGCTGAAATCGTCCAGAATTACCAACGCGCCGCCGCCGACACCGGTTCGCCCGAAGTGCAGGTTGCCCTGCTGACGGCCCGCATCAATGACCTGACCGGCCACTTCAAGGCCAACATGAAGGATCACCACTCGCGTCGTGGTCTGCTGAAGATGGTGAGCCGCCGCCGCAAGCTGCTGGACTACCTGAAGCGCACCAACCTCGAAGGCTACAAGACCCTGATCGATCGTCTCGGCCTGCGCAAGTAAGCGCCCCACATCGGTGATTCGCCGCCGCACCATCGTCGAAAATCTGGCCCAGGGGCTGCGCCCCTGAGCTTTCTGCGCCCCGCCTGAAGCGGGGCGTTTTTGTTTGAAAGGAATTCGTGTGAGCGCCATCAAGAAAACGTTTACCTACGGCCGTCATCAGGTCACCCTGGAAACCGGCGAAATCGCCCGCCAGGCCTCCGGCGCCGTCATCGTCAACATGGACGACACCGTGGTGCTGGTCACCGTGGTTGCCAAGAACGAGGTCAAGCCGGGCCAGGATTTCTTTCCGCTGACCGTCGACTACCAGGAAAAGACCTACGCGGCCGGCCGTATCCCCGGCGGCTTCCTCAAGCGCGAAAGCCGTGCGTCGGATGGCGAAACGCTGATTTGCCGCCTGATCGACCGTCCGATCCGCCCGCTCTTCCCCGAAGGCTTCTTCAACGAAGTGCAGGTCATCGCCACCGTGATGTCGTCCAACCCCGAAGTCAGCGGCGACATTCCCGCGCTGATCGGCGCCTCGGCCGCGCTGTCGCTGTCCGGCCTGCCGTTCGACGGCCCGGTCGGCGCCGCGCGCGTCGGCTTCATCAACGGCGAATACGTGCTCAACCCGACCAACTCCGAGCTGAAGGATTCGGCGCTCAACCTGGTCGTCGCCGGCACCGAGTCCGCCGTGCTGATGGTCGAGTCCGAAGCCATGGAACTGCCGGAAGACATCATGCTGGGCGCGGTCGTGTTCGGTCACACCCAGATGCAGGCTGCGATCAACGCCATCAACGAGCTGACCGACGAAGCCGGCGCCGACGCCTGGGACTGGCAGCCGGTCGCAGAAGACGCCGCGATGGTCGAGCGCCTCAAGACGCTGGCCGAGGACGGCTTGCAAGCCGCGTACAACATCAAGCAGAAGCAGGCGCGCATGGCCGCCATCGATGACGTGCGCAGCAAGGCCTTCGCCGAGCTGATCACCGCCGACATGGACACCGTCGCCGCCAACCATGTCAAGGACGCGTTCCACCGCCTGGAAGCCGGCGTGGTGCGCAACCGCATCCTGTCCGGCCAGCCGCGCATCGACGGCCGCGACACCCGCACCGTGCGTCCGATCACCATCCGCACCGGCGTGCTGCCGCGCGCCCACGGCTCCGCCCTGTTCACCCGTGGCGAAACCCAGGCGCTGGTCGTCACCACGCTCGGCACCGGCCGCGACGAGCAGACCATCGACGCGCTCGAAGGCTCCTATTCCGAGCATTTCATGCTGCAGTACAACATGCCGCCCTACGCCACCGGCGAAACCGGCCGCGTCGGCGCGCCGAAGCGCCGCGAAATCGGCCACGGCCGGCTCGCAAAGCGCGCGCTGCTGGCGGTGCTGCCCACCAAGGAAGAATTCGGCTACACCATGCGCGTGGTGTCCGAAATCACCGAATCCAACGGCTCTTCGTCGATGGCCTCGGTGTGCGGCGGCTGCCTGTCGCTGATGGACGCCGGCGCGCCGCTGAAGGCGCACGTCGCCGGCATCGCCATGGGCCTGATCAAGGAAGGCAACCGCTTCGCCGTGCTGACCGACATCCTCGGCGACGAGGATCACCTGGGCGACATGGACTTCAAGGTCGCCGGCACCGAAAAAGGCGTGACCGCGCTGCAGATGGACATCAAGATCACCGGCATCACCAAGGAAATCATGCAGGCCGCGCTGTCGCAGGCGAAGGAAGGCCGCATGCACATCCTCGGCATCATGAAGTCCTCGGTGTCCGAGACGCATGAAATGTCGGCCTACGCGCCGCGCATCATCGCGATGAAGATCAACCCGGAAAAGATCCGTGACGTCATCGGCAAGGGCGGCGCCGTCATCCGCGCGCTGACCGAGGAAACCGGCACCCAGATCGACATCCAGGAAGACGGCACCGTGAAGATCGCCTGCACCAGCATGGAAGCCGGCGAACTGGCGAAGAAGCGCATCGAGGAAATCACCGCCGAGGTCGAAGTCGGCAAGGTCTACGAAGGCCCGGTCATCAAGCTGCTGGACTTCGGCGCCATCGTCAACGTGCTGCCGGGCCGCGACGGCCTGCTGCACATCTCGCAGATCGCCCACGAGCGCGTCAACACCATCGGCGACTACCTGAAGGAAGGCCAGGTCGTGAAGGTAAAGATTCTCGAAGCCGACGAGAAAGGCCGTCTGCGTCTGTCGATGAAGGCCCTGATCGAAGCCCCTGCGCCCACCCCGACGCCCAGCGACGAGGAACAGCCCAGCTGAACGACTCCCCGTGCCAGCCGGCGCGGGAGGTTTACGCAACAACAAAAAACGCGCCTCCCGGCGCGTTTTTTATTGGCCGATCAACACCTGCCCTCAGGCCGTTTCGCCCAGAAACGCCTGCCACCAGCGCTTGCGCTGTCCGGTGACCACGCCGTGCATTTCGAGCTCGCGCGGCGGCGTCTTGCTCATCAGCCAGCCCGGCAGCACCGAGGATTTCATCGCGCTGGAACCGCATGAACTGCCCAGATGGCCGGGATCGTAGATCTTGATGAAATTCGGCGTATCCAGATTGTCCGCATACACGATCGCGCAGTAGTCCTCGTGATGCTCGCGCCGCAGCAGTTCATCCAGCTCGGCCATGAACTGCTGCACCTTGTCGGCGGCAGCCGGTTCTTGCGGCACCTGCTGGCCGACCGCATAGAGATACCAGCCGGCCCCGGCGTCGACCTTCTGCCAGAACGACGTCAGCTGATCCCAGCGCATCACGCTGTACAGCAGGCCATTGTAGTAACGGTCGAATTCGTCGCGCTGATGTGAACTGCTCTGGGCCATGGCGTTCTCCGGTTATCTATGTGGCAATCTGACGTGCCATCTTTATTGGGTGGACCTGAATGCCGCTTGTATTTGGCGGCCTGGCGTGCCAGCCGCTATTTGGCGACCTGACGCGCCAACCTTTATTTGGCGACCTGACGTTCGCGGATTTCCTCGAGCGTCTTGCAGTCGATGCACAGCGTCGCGGTCGGGCGTGCCTGCAGGCGATCCAGCCCGATTTCGATGCCGCAGGATTCGCAGTAGCCGTAGTCGCCGGCGTCGATCTTGGCGATGGTTTCGTTGATTTTCTTGATCAGCTTGCGCTCGCGGTCACGGTTGCGCAGCTCCAGCGCCATGTCCGATTCCTGGGTGGCGCGGTCGTTGGGATCGGCGAACACGGTCTGCTCGTCCTGCATGGAATGGAGTGTGGTGTCGATGTCCTGCGACAATTCGGCTTTCCAGGCGTCGAGCATTTTGCGAAAATGCGCGAGCTGTTTTGCGTTCATGTATTCTTCGCCTTTTTTGGCCTTGTACGGCTCAAAGCGCATCAAAGTTTCAGCCATCTCGTTCTCTTTGAAAATATTGGGTTATTCCGGGCAAAGCCCAACCCGACTTAATATCAGAATCGCTCAAACGCCGCAACCCATATGACTTTACACGCCCTGCTCTTCGACGTGGACGGCACCCTTGCCGACACCGAGCGTGACGGCCACCGTCCCGCTTTCAACCAGGCCTTCAAGGACGCCGGCCTCGACTGGAACTGGGACGTCGCCCTCTACGGCAAGCTGCTTGCCGTCACCGGCGGCAAGGAGCGGATGAAGCACTATATCGACCACTTCCGGCCGGACTATAGGAAGCCGGACAACTTCGACGAGCTGGTGGCCGAGCTGCACCAGGCCAAGACCCGCCACTACGCGGCGCTCGCCGCACGTAGCGGCATCCCGATGCGCCCCGGCGTCAAACGCCTGCTGACCGAGGCGCGCGCCGCCGGCCTGCGCCTGGCGATCGCCACCACCACCACCCCGGAAAACGTCACGGTGCTGCTGGAACACAGCCTGGGCTCCGGCACGCAGGACTGGTTCGAGGTGATCGCGGCAGGCGACATCGTGCCGGCGAAGAAACCCGCGTCCGACATCTATCACTACGCGCTGGAAAAAATGAGCCTTACCGCCGCCGACTGCCTGGCCTTCGAGGATTCGGAAAACGGCCTGCGCGCCAGCCTCGGCGCCGGGCTGAAAACGCTGGTGACGGTGAACGACTACACGCTGGATCACGACTTCACCGGCGCTGCCGTGGTGCTGTCCGACCTCGGCGACCCCGGTGCACCGAACCGGCGCATTGCCGGCGCCGATCTCGGCCAGCCGTTTGTCGACGTGTCTTACTTAAGGACGCTGCACCGGGGTTGAGTCAGGGATCAGGATCCAGGGGCCAGGATTCAGGGAATGAGCGGCCAAAGGCCGCGATTCCTACTTCTGACCCCTGACCCCTAGGGGTTATGCATCAGCGCCGCTTCGAGCGTATTTTCCAGCAGGGTTGCCACGGTCATCGGCCCCACCCCGCCCGGTACCGGGGTGATCCACCCGGCGCGTTCGACCGCCGAATCGAAATCGACATCGCCGACCAGCGTGCCGTCGGGCAGGCGGTTGATGCCGACATCGATCACGATCGCGCCTTCGCGCACCCAGTCGCCCGGAATCATGCGCGGCTTGCCCACCCCCACCACCAGGATTTCAGCCGAGCGCACGAAGCTTTCCAGGTCGCGCGTGGCGCTGTGGCACACGGTGATGGTGCAGCCCGCCAATAAAAGTTCGAGACTCATCGGCCGGCCGACGATATTGGACGCGCCGACCATCACCGCATTCTTGCCGCGCAGTTCCTCGTTGGTCGCACGCAAGAGCGTCATGATGCCGCGCGGCGTGGAGGGGCGCAGCGTCGGCATCTTCACCGCCAGGCGCCCGATGTTGTAGGGGTGGAAGCCGTCGACGTCCTTGTCCGGGCGGATGCGCTCGATCACCGTCTCGGCATCGATGTGCTGCGGCAGCGGCAGCTGCACCAGGATGCCGTCGATGGCCGTATCGGCGTTGAGCGTGTCGATCAGGGCAAGGAGCTGGTCCTGCGTGGTGGTGGTCGGCAGATCGTGCGAGACGCTGGTGACGCCTGCGCGTTCGCACGCGCGCTTTTTGTTGCGCACATACACCGCCGAGGCAGGATCGCTGCCGACCAGGATCACCGCGAGGCCGGGACGGCGCTTGCCCTGCGCCTCGCGCTCGGCCACCTTGTCGTGGATCACTGCGAGGATGGTGTCGGCCATGGCCTTGCCGTCGAGGATACGTGCGCTCATCAAGACAACCCTGAAGCAAAAGGGTGATTTTCCCGGAACGCCCGATCCGACTCAAGCAAAAATTGACCCTGCCGATTCGCCAAGGTATAGTCTCGCCTCTCCGAAATGCGCCCGCCATGCACCTTGGGCGCGATAGGATTTCGGGGTGTAGCGCAGCCCGGTAGCGCGCCTGCTTTGGGAGCAGGATGTCGGAGGTTCGAATCCTCTCACCCCGACCACCCCCTATCCGACAAGTAAGAGTTAGCGCCCGAGAAGTGAGTCTCTGCCCGTAGCTCAACTGGATAGAGCACCAGCCTTCTAAGCTGGGGGTTACAGGTTCGATTCCTGTCGGGCAGGCCAAGTTTTTCGTTGCCAGCGTTTGCTGGCGACACCAATGGTGGACGTAGCTCAGTTGGTAGAGTCCAGGATTGTGATTCCTGTTGTCGTGGGTTCGAGCCCCATCGTCCACCCCACCTCTTTAATTGGAAGCATTTCAAAGCCCGCGCAAGCGGGCTTTGTTCATTGAACTGTCTTCCGTCGCCCCCCCATTCCAGCCGCTTACCCGGCGCACAAATCAAAAGCGCGCCCTGCCGCAAGGCCCCGTTCTTGCTAGTCCCTCCTCATACGCGCGTTTTGTCGCAATCGATACAGGGATGACGCATGCCTATTTTTGATTTTTATTGCAAAAAATGCGACCGCAGCTTTGAGTTGCTGGTCCGCGGATCCGTCATGCCTGCCTGCCCGGAATGCGGAGGCGGCGACTTGGAAAAACAGGTGTCGCGGCCGGCGGCGCCGGGAAAGACCGCCGGCCTGCTCGCCAGCGGCCGGGCTCAGGCTGCTCGCGAAGGCCACTTCAGCAATTACGCTCCGTCCGAACGGCCCCGGCGCAAATGATGGAAGCTCGCCCGTATGCAGCGTCGCGCCCGGGCTTTGTCGCAAATGCGACAAAGCCCGACATTGCGCAGAATCCGCCCAAGCGATTCCCGGAGGGCCGCCCATGTTGAATGCCTCGCTGCTGTCGATCATCGAAGAAGCGGGTGTCGCCGTGCTCACCCTGACCGAGGGGCTGGAGAAGGACGAATTCCTCGCTTCCCGCCTCACCCGCGCGGAAACGCAGCGCCAGCTGAAGATCATGGGTGAGAGCGCCGCCAACCTGCCGCCGCAGACGCAGGCTCTGCTCGCCGAGGTGGACTGGAGCGGCTGGCAGCGCGTGGCGCAACGGCTCGGCGCAAGCGGCGATGCGGAACAGGAAGCGCTCTGGTTCGCCGTGCGCTCCCTGGTGCCGGCCACGCTGATGTGGCTGCGGGTCTACCGCACGAACCAGCCGGAGGTTTTCGAGTGCAAGCCTATCTCCGACCCCGGCGGAGCAAGGCCATGAACCTGCAGATCGAGCGTCCCTACATCGAGGCCCTGATCGGCGAATTCCCGCGCCTCGCACCGCTCAGGGACCAGCTGCGCTTCGGCAGCAAGGTGACGCTGCCCTTCCACCAGTTCTCCGGCGCCGAGCTCGGCTTCCTCGGCGGCCTCTACCGCGAGGCCGGCCCCGCCATGCGCACGCGCGCCGCGCAACTCGCCACGCTGCAGCAGGCCTTTGACGGCCAGGGCACCCGCTTCGGCCCGGACGACGACCTGGAAATGCTGATGCCGGCGATCGCCCGTTATCTGACGACGGACGCCCTGCGCGGCTGGCTGTTCCGCATCAACGTCGCGGACCGGCCCCTGGCCTACGTCGTCACCCGCCTCGACTTCATCGCGCCGTCCAACGACGAGACCGGCAAGGTGATGCTCGAACTCAAGGCGAACGCCAAAGGCACGCTCGCCACCGCGACCCTCCGCATCGCCGCCGCCGACATCGTCAACAAGACGGTGGCGGAAATCTTCGCCGCCAAGGGCTACGTGCGCGAAAGCGCCGAGCTGGTCAGTGCCTACGACGACACCGCGGAGCGCTATTTCGACTGGCGCGGCCAGTACGGCGCGCAGTTCTCCGGCCAGGGCACCGGCTTCTATGCCGAGGACCCGACCGCGACCCACCGCGACACCGACTGGTCGCGCAAGGACGTGGTGGTGTTGTCCTCCGGCGGCGGCACCACCCGCCTGGTGAACGACGAGGGCATCCTGAATGCCCGCGCCACCACCCTGGAAGCGACCGGCGACATCCTCGGCCAGTACCTGCGCAAGGCGGCGAAGAGCAACCACTACAATGCCGAAGATGAAGTGAGCGAATCCCAGGCAGCGATTCCCAAGGGCCTGTTCACGCAATTGCCGGTGCACCCCTACGTCTTCATGTTCCATCTGGAACTGCACCACTACCTGTGGGTGCACGTGGACGACCTCGCGCCCTACGAATACCAGCCGGCCTTGAAACAGAAGCTCATCCTGCCGCCGGAGCAGACCGACCTCATCGACATCCTCACCGCCGAGATGGACGTGTTGATGGACGACATCGTGGCCGGCAAATCCGGCGGCACCACGGTGCTGTGCGCCGGCCCGCCCGGCGTCGGCAAGACGCTGACCGCCGAGGTCTATTCGGAAATCATCCAGCGCCCGCTGTACCGCGTGCACTCGGGACAACTCGGCCTGAACGTCGCGGCGATGGAGACTGCACTCAAGGACGTGCTCACCCGCGCGCAGCGCTGGGGCGCGGTGATGCTGATCGACGAGGCCGACGTCTACATCAAGCGCCGCGACGACAACATCGCCATGAATGCAGTCGTCGGCGTGTTCCTGCGCGTGCTGGAGTATTTCAACGGCTTGCTGTTCCTCACCACCAACCGGGTGGACGACATCGACGAGGCCATCGTCTCGCGCTGCATCGCCCTGATCCGCTACGACCCGCCCGACAGCGAGAGCCGGCGCCGCATCTGGCAGGTGATGCTGGAGCAGTTCGCGCTGCATGTCGACGACGCGCTGCTCGACGAACTGGTGGCGCTCTTCCCCGGCGCCAGCGGCCGCGACATCAAGGGCCTGGCGAAACTGACGGCCAAATACTGCAGCCAGAAGCAGGTCCGCCCCGGCATCGACGTGTTCCGGCGCTGCTCGGTTTTTCGCGGCATGGAACTG
Source organism: Gammaproteobacteria bacterium (assembly GCA_018820765.1). Classification (GTDB taxonomy): domain Bacteria; phylum Pseudomonadota; class Gammaproteobacteria; order Burkholderiales; family Thiobacillaceae; genus Thiobacillus. The sequence continues at coordinate 392,018 of JAHJNN010000008.1, read as the reverse complement.
GAACGGCCGGATAAACCGCTTTGTTCCGCATGACATAGAGAAAGGAGAAGCCCATGCAATCACGCATCACATTCGTCGGCGAGCACGCCCATCTACCCTCCCCGGATGAGATCGCCGCGGGCATTGCGGCGGCCAATGCCGTGTTCGCCGGCCACAACGTCGACCCGCTGGCCTGCGCAGCGGCCAACGCCAAACTGGAGAACGACGAAGAGCTGACCAAGGACGAAGCCCAGTTGTGCGTGATCTGGCAGATGGCGGACGACAAGGCCTTTCGCGCCATCACCCTGGGCTGGCTGAAACGCGATATCGACATCTGGCTCACCGCAGGCGAAGCGTCGTGACCGTGGAACAGTTGATCGCCGCGCTGCAGCAGATGCCCGCGCAGGCGGTGGTGCTGCTCGAAGGCGATGCCGGCTATTCGCTGGTCGGCAGCCTGGGCTTCGAGGAAAACGGCAATGGTGTGCCGGACGAGGTGATCCTGCTGCCGTCGATGGAAGACGACTAAAGAAACGCGCACTCGTCGTCATGCCGGCGAAAGCCGGCATCCAGTCGAACGCTTGATCGGGCGCGAATATTTAAACCCTGGATTCCGGCTTCCGCCGGAATGACGGGCTTTTTCAGAGACTTTTAATGCTCATGAAGTTCTACATGACCCCAGGATCCTGCTCCACCGGCATCCACATCCTGCTGGAAGAGCTCGATCTGCCCTTCGAGGTCACCATCGTCAACCTGCCCAGGGGCGACCACTTGAAGCCCGAATACCTCGCGATCAACCCGAAGGCCAGCATTCCCACTCTGGTGCGCAACGACGGCTTGGCGCTGACCGAGTTCCAGGCGATCGCCTGGTGGCTCGCGCGCAGCCATCCCAAGGCGAAGCTGCTGCCGGGCGATGCCGACGGCGAAGCGCGCGTGATCGAGACCATGGACTACGCCGTCGGCACACTTCACGGACAGGGCTACACGCGTATTTTCACCACCGACCACTTCACGCCGAACGCAGCCGATCACGAAGCGGTGCAGGCGCGCGGGCGGGAAATCGTCGAGAACGGATTCGCGATCCTGAACGATACGCTGGCCGGCAAGGGCTACGTCGCCGGGGATTTCTCCATCGCCGACGCGGCGTTGTTCTACGTGGAATTCTGGGCGGACAAGCTCGGCATCGCGCTGCCCGAGCACTGCCACGCGCACTACCAGCGCATGCGGGCGCGTCCCGCGGTGCAGCGGGTGCTGCGGGAAGAGGGATATCGCTGAAACGATGGACACCTCTGCCGTTCCGGACCCGGCGTTTCACAGCGCGCTTTCCCTCGACCCCTGTTATGCGGGCTTGAGCGCGCCCTATCTCACGCCGGTCGCCCCGACGCCCTTGCCGCACCCGCGGCTGGTGCATTTCAACGCGCCGCTCGCCGCCGAGCTCGGGATCGACACCGGGGACCAGGCGCTGGTCGACATCCTCTCCGGCAACCGCCCCTGGCCCGCGTATGCGCCGGTGGCGTCCGTCTACGCCGGGCATCAGTTCGGCAACTGGGTCTCGCAGCTGGGCGACGGCCGCGCGCTGACCATCGCGGAAATCCGCAAGCCCGATGGCGGACGGGCGGAACTGCAGCTCAAGGGCGCGGGGCCGACGCCCTATTCGCGCGGCGCCGACGGGCGCGCGGTGCTGCGCTCGTCGATCCGCGAATACCTCTGCTCCGAAGCGATGCACGCGCTGGGCATCCCCACCACGCGCAGCCTCAGCCTGGTGGCGTCGCCCGAGCCGGTGCAGCGCGAAACGGTGGAAACCGCCGCCGTGGTCTGCCGCGTCGCGCCCAGCTTCGTGCGCTTCGGCCAGTTCGAATTCTTCTATCACCGTGGCCAGCACGCCCAGCTTGCGCCGCTGGCCGACCACGTCATCGCGGCGCACTTTCCGCACCTCGCCAATGAATCGGACCGCTACGCGCGCTGGCTGGAGGACGTCGTCGAGCGCACCGCGCGCCTGATCGCGCAATGGCAAACCGTGGGCTTCTGCCACGGCGTGATGAACACCGACAACTTCTCCATCCTCGGCCTCACCCTGGACTACGGCCCCTTCGGGTTCATGGACGCCTTCCGCCAGCACCACGTGTGCAACCACTCCGATTACGAGGGCCGCTACGGCTACGACAGCCAGCCCCTGATCGGGCAGTGGAACTGCTCGCGCCTGCTGCAGGCCGCGCTGCCCCTGCTCTCCGACAATCAGGACGAGGCGGCGAACATCGTCACCGACATCTACGAACGCTATGCGCCCGCCTATTCGCGTGAAGCCATCCGCCGCTGGGCCGACAAGCTCGGGCTGCGCGAGGTGCGCGCGGGCGACACCGACCTGGTCAGCCGCCTACTCACCCTCCTGCATCGCAGCAAGAGCGATTTCACGCGCACCTTCCGCCACCTGTCGCGGGTGCGCACCGACAGCGACGCGCCGGCCACCGGCGTGCGGGAGGAGATTGCCGAGCTTGCGGCCTTCGATGCCTGGGTCGCGGACTACCGCGCGCGGCTGCGCGCCGAATCGAACACCGACGACGCGGCGCGCGCCGCCGGCATGAACCGCGTGAATCCGAAATACGTGCTGCGCAACCACCTCGCCCAGGCCGCCATCGAACGCGCCGAGAGCGGCGACGACAGCGAAGTCGCCGCCCTGATGCGGCTGCTCAGCCGCCCCTACGACGAACAGCCCGACATGGAACGCTACGCCGCCGCGCCGCCCGACGAACTGCGCCATCTGGAAATCAGCTGCTCGTCGTGAGGCGTGCCGACATGGAAACCCGGGTACCGGAAAAATTCGTGGTGGCGGAAATGAACACCCACCACTTCATGTTCCGCGGCGCAGGACGCGCCCGGGAAAGCGCCCGGGCCGCGCTGCTGAACGCCTGGCGCGCGCATCGGATCGCGCTGCTGGAGCGTTACCCGGAACGGGCCGGCTCCATTCCGGACGAGGGCAGCATCGAAGCGCACTTCAGGATTTATTACCTGGAATTCGAAGCGGATGCAGGTTATCGCGACGGCGAGCGCGTGGTGTAGCAAGCCATCGCGCCACTATTCAACCCGAGAGCCCTGAATCATGAACTACGCCTTCCCGCCCGCCCCCGTCGTCACCCTCGACGCCATGTCGAGCAACCCCTTTCCGGTGCGCCGCATTTTCTGCGTCGGGCAGAACTACCCCGATCATGCACGCGAGATGGGCGCAGATCCCGGCGCCGATGAGCCCTTCTTCTTCATGAAATCGGCCGGCGCCATCCTCCAGAACAATGCCGTCCTCCCCTACCCGCCCCACACCGAAGACTTGCAGCCCGAAGTGGAACTGGTGGTGGCCCTGCACAAGGGCGGCCGCAACATCCCCGCCGAGCGGGTCGATTACGACTACGTCTTCGGCTATGCCGTCGGCCTCGACATGACCCGGCGCGACCTGCAACGGGCCGCCCGCGCCAAGGGGCGGCCCTGGGACATGGCCAAGGCATTCGACCATTCGGCCCCCTGCACCGCGATCACGCCCGAGTTCTACGCCGGAAATATTTCGCGCGGCAAGATCGAGCTCAAGGTGAATGGCGAAATCCGCCAGAGCGGCGACGTCGGCGACATGATCCTGAAGATTCCGCAGATGGTCAGCACCCTGTCGAATTGGGTCGAACTGTTTCCCGGCGACCTGATCTTCACCGGCACCCCCGCCGGCGTGGCGCCGGTGGTCAGGGGCGACGTCATCGAAGCCACGGTCGCCGGACTGGAGCCGCTGATCATCACCATCGGCTAGGGAGCGTTGTCATTGCGAGGAGCGTAGCGACGCGGCATACGATTCCGCATGGGCTTCAGCCCATAGTGGATCGGAGTCCTTTAGGGCAATCCAGAATCTGCGATTAATCAATGCACTGGATTGCCGCGCGAGTTTATGCCCTCTGGGTGCTCGCAATGACAAGGATCGTTGGACCTCACCTTGGTCATCCCATAGCAACTACAGCACGTTTTTCTCAATCAACCCAATGATCGGACGCCCATGAACGACCACACCCTCCTCGACCGCAACCGCGTGATCCTGTGCCACTTCGACAGCTACAGCACCGCCCTGCTATTCGCCCGCTACGGCGACAGCGTCCTTGCGCCCACGCCTTTGCCGGATGCTGCGAGCGCCATCCCGGCGCCCGATGATGCTGCACAACACGCGCCCGACGCGGCGCTGGCTGCTCTGGCGGCACAGTATGGCCTCGACCCCAAGCAGCTGAAGATCGATGACGGCTTTCAGGCGTGGATCGCCAGCGACAGCGGCCCGATTCGCATCCACCTTGCCCGCTTTACGGGCCTCGATGCGCCACACGAGGCGATAGAACCGCTCGGCGGCGTCTTCAAGCCCATCAGTCAAATGCGCGGGATGCCCATGACCGAGCTGAATCTGATGCGTCAGGTCTTCAACCTGATCATGGGGGGAGGCTAACGAAGCTGATACTCAGCCCCTCGTGAGCCATAAAACGTTAGGGTAGCGTTGAACAATTCATCTCTTGTCATTGCGAGCGCCGTTGCCTTTAGCCACGAGGCCGAAGGCCGTGGTGGGAAGCAATCCAGAAAGTCAGCGCAATCAACGAACTCTGGATCGCCACGTCGCTACGCGCCTCGCGATGACGGAATAAATCAGTGTTTCCTTAGCTCAACATGCCTTCCCGCTCGATGAAGGCAATGATGTCCGCCAGGCCCTGGCCGGTCTTCAGGTTCGAGAAAACAAACGGCCGCTCGCCGCGCATTTTTTTGGTATCGCGGTCCATCACTTCCAGCGAGGCGCCGACCATGGGCGCCAGGTCGATCTTGTTGATGACCAGGAGATCGGACTTGGTGATGCCGGGCCCGCCCTTGCGCGGAATCTTTTCGCCGGCCGCCACGTCGATGACGTAGATCGTGAGGTCGGACAACTCGGGGCTGAAGGTGGCAGCCAGGTTGTCGCCGCCGCTTTCGACGAAGATCACGTTCAAACCCGGAAAACGCTTGTTGAGCCGGTCCACCGCTTCCAGGTTGATGCTGGCATCCTCGCGGATGGCGGTGTGCGGGCAGCCGCCGGTCTCCACGCCGATGATGCGCTCGGGGGCGAGGGCTTCGTTGCGCACCAGGAACTGCGCGTCCTCTTCCGTGTAGATGTCGTTGGTGACGACGGCAAGGTTGTAGCGCTCGCGCAGCGCCTTGCACAGGGCCAGGGTCAGCGCGGTCTTGCCGGACCCGACGGGGCCGCCGATGCCGACGCGCAGGGGCTGGGAGCGATGGGTCATGATCTGAACAGTCTCGTGTATTGGGTTTCGTGACAGCAGCAGGCGATGGCGAAGGCCGGCAGGTAATTGCAGGTGGTTTCGAGGTCGGCCGCGGCGGCGGCTTCCGCCAGCGGCGGAATACGCTGACCCAGGGCCAGCAGCATGCGCTGGCCGGCGGTCTGCCCGAGCGGGATGGCCTTCACCGCGGCCATCACCTGGTTCTCCGCCCAGGCCCACAGATAGCCGGCGACGGCATCCTGGACGGGAATGCCCCAGGCCGCTGCCGCGCAGCTCCAGGCCAGCGGATAGCTCGGCTGGCCGAATGCCGCAAGCCGCGCTGCCGGAAAGCCCCCCAGATCGGTCAGCAAGCGGGTCAGCGAATGCCCCATTTGCAGGGTCTCGGCGCGCAGTTCGGCGCTCTCACGGCTGGCGACGAATTCGCCGTCCAGTTGCGCGAGCCTGGCAGTGTCGTCCTGCGCCCAGGCGGCCAGCATGTGCGCCAGGTACACCGCCTCGAAACGCGCAACGCCGGATTCGAGGCACTCGTCGATCCAGTCCAGCGCCGCGATTTCGTTCTTCACCGCGCCGGTTTCCACTACCCATTCCAGCCCCTGGGAATAGGAGTAGGCACCGACCGGCAGGGTCGGGCTGGTCAGGTGCAGCAGCCGGATCAGGGCGGGGTTCATCGGCCGCCGCGCAACAGCATGTCGTGGATGCGCGGGCCGCGCCCTTCGCCGTCGGCGCTGTGGCCGTGCGGATGGGCATGGCCGCCGTGGCCGCCATAGGCGCCGCTCTCGGGATCGAAGGGGGCTTCGTTTTCGGTGACCGTCAGTCCCAGCCCGCGCACCATTTCGCCCAGCACATGGTCGCGGGCAAAGCGCACCAGCCCGGGCTTCAGTTCTACCGCCACGTGCCGGTTGCCCAGGTGATACGCGGCACGCGCCAGCAGCAGGGCGTCGCCACTATGCACCTCCATCACCGCCTCGGGCGCCGCCGCCACCTCGACGACGCGGCCGTCGTTGGCGAGCAGTCGGTCGCCGGCTCGCAGGACGGTGCCGCGCTCCAGAAACAGGCCGGCTTCTTCGCCGTGTTCCAGGCGGGTGCGCAGCCGGCTCTTGCAGCGCAGGTCGAAGGGCAGCACCAGGCGTTCAGTCGCCAGTTGATCCACGGGGGCGCGTTGTTCGATGACGATCATGATCGGGGAATGGTCAGAACAGAAAGTAGCGCTGCGCCATCGGCAGCACGGCGGCCGGCTCGCACACCAGCAGCTCGCCGTCGGCGCGCACGGCATAGGTTTCGGGGTCGACGTCGATGACCGGCGTCGCGCTGTTGTGCAGCATGTCCTTCTTGCTCAGCTTGCGGGTGTTCTTCACCGCCACCAGGGGCTTGGCGAGCTTCAGCGCGGCCACCTCGGGATTGTCCAGCGCGGCCTGCGAAACGAAGGTGACGGCGGTTTTCAGCGCGCCGGCGAAGCTGCCGAACATGGGCCGGTAGTGCACCGGCTGCGGCGTCGGGATGGAGGCATTGGGGTCGCCCATCGCCGCCGCCGCGATCATGCCGCCCTTGACGATCAGGCTGGGCTTCACGCCAAAGAAGGCGGGCTTCCACAGCACCAGGTCGGCCAGCTTGCCGGGCTCGATCGAGCCCACCACATGACCGATGCCGTGGGTGATGGCCGGGTTGATGGTGTACTTGGCGATGTAGCGCTTGACGCGGAAGTTGTCGTTGCGGGAATTGGATTGAACTTCGCCCTCTCCCTCTCCCCCCACCCCTGCCCCTCCCCCACTCACGGGGGCGGGGGGTAAAAAGCCGCGCTGCAGCTTCATCTTGTGCGCCGCCTGCCAGGTGCGGATGATCACCTCGCCGACCCGGCCCATGGCCTGCGAGTCCGACGACATCATGGAAAAGGCGCCCAGGTCGTGCAGGATGTCCTCGGCGGCGATGGTCTCGCGGCGGATGCGACTCTCGGCGAAGGCGATGTCCTCGGCAATCGACGCATCGAGATGGTGGCAGACCATCAGCATGTCCAGATGCTCGTCGATGGTGTTCACCGTGTAGGGCATGGTCGGGTTGGTGGAACTCGGCAGCACGTTGGGCATGCCCGCCGCCCGGATGATGTCCGGCGCATGGCCGCCGCCCGCGCCTTCGGTGTGGAAGGTGTGGATGGCGCGGCCCTTGAAGGCGGCCAGCGTGGTCTCGACGAAACCCGATTCATTGAGCGTGTCGGTGTGGATGGCGACCTGCACGTCCATTTCGTCGGCCACCGTCAGGCAGGCGTCGATCGCCGCCGGCGTGGTGCCCCAGTCCTCGTGCAGCTTCAGACCCATCGCCCCGGCGCGTACTTGTTCCCTGAGCGGCTCCGGCTGGCTGACGTTGCCCTTGCCGAGAAAGCCCAGGTTCATCGGGAAAGCATCCGCCGCCTGCAGCATGCGATGGATGTGCCACGGCCCCGGCGTGCAGGTCGTGGCATAGGTGCCGGTGGCGGGGCCGGTGCCGCCGCCGAGCATGGTGGTGACGCCGGACATCAGCGCCTCCTCGATCTGCTGCGGGCAGATGAAGTGGATATGGGCATCGATGCCGCCGGCGGTGACGATCATGCCTTCGCCTGCGATGATCTCGGTGCCGGCTCCGATCGCAATGGTGACGCCCGGCTGCACGTCCGGATTGCCGGCCTTGCCGATGGCCTGGATATGGCCGTTCTTCAGCCCGATGTCGGCCTTGACGATGCCGGCGACGGCATCGACGATCAGCGCGTTGGTGATCACCGTGTCGGCCACCTCGGCGGACACGCGCTGGCTCTGGCCCATGCCGTCGCGGATCACCTTGCCACCGCCGAACTTCACTTCCTCGCCGTGGATCGTGGCGTCCTGCTCCACTTCGATCCACAGCTCGGTGTCGGCCAGGCGGACGCGGTCGCCGATGGTGGGGCCGAACATCTCGGCGTAGGCCTCACGAGCGATGCGAACAGCCATGACGGTCTCCTCTCGGCCGGGTTAGCGGCGCGTGTCTTGAATGCGGGACGCGGCACGGCGGCGGTAAATTCGTGCGCCAGCAGCACCAACCACCACGGCGATGAGCGCCATCGCCAGATGGTCCGGTTCGCTCAGAAGATGTCCGACGGCGTTCAGAATGTTGCCGTGATGCTCGCCCGGATGCGCGTAGGCGAAGGGCGAAAAAATCACCAGAAGTATTGCGAAGGTTTTTTGTTTCATCTCAGTTTCTCCTGTTAAAGCGAACCCATGATCCGGCCCTGAAAGCCGTATACCTTGCGCGCGCCGGCGTAGGCCACCAGTTGCACCGTGCGGGTCTGCCCGGGTTCGAAGCGCACCGCCGTGCCGGCGGCGATGTCCAGTCGCATGCCGCGCGTCGCTTCGCGGTCGAAGGCCAGCGCAGCGTTGGTCTCGTAGAAGTGATAGTGGGAGCCGACCTGGACCGGCCGGTCGCCGGTGTTGGCCACCACCAGGGTGAGCGTGGGGCGGCCGGCGTTGAGTTCGATCTCGCCGGGTTCGATCTGCATTTCGCCTGGGATCATTTTCGGCCTCCTCAAAACGCGTGAAGAAATCGTAGCGAGCGGGTCGCAGCGAGGTGTGTCCGGAGCACAGCTACCGGAATGTACGACGTTGTACATGAGGATAGCGAGCACCGCACAAACCTCGATCCGACACGCGCAGTAGATTTATTCATGCGTTTCTAGATGATGGGGTGATGCACGGTCACAAGCTTGGTGCCGTCGGGGAAGGTCGCTTCCACCTGGATCTCGGGGATCATTTCCGGCACGCCTTCCATGACCTCGTCGCGCTTCAGCAGCGTGGTGCCGTAGCTCATCAGTTCGGCCACGCTGCGACCATCGCGGGCGCCTTCCAGAATGCCGGCGGTGATGAAGGCCACCGCCTCGGGATAGTTGAGCCTGAGGCCGCGCGCGCGGCGGCGTTCCGCCAGCAGCGCGGCGGTGAAGATGAGCAGCTTGTCTTTCTCGCGCGGGGTCAGTTCCATATCGATTCTTTCATGTGTTCCAGATGCGCGGCAGTTGGGCCTCGCGTCCGATCAGCGCCGGGCGCAGCGTCTGCCACAAGGCAACGAACCACTGCCGCGCCGCCTCCGACGAATGCCCCAGATAACGCGCCACCAACATGTCCGGCAAGGCCGTGACGCCATGGCGAGCGCCGGCCTCATGCACTTGAATATCCCGGCACGCCGCCAGCAGACCCGGCTCGATGCCGGGCGCCACCGCCAGAAACGTCCCGCTGACGCTGAAACCGGCCAGCCCGGCCGAGGCGTCGAGCAGTCCGGAGCCGCCCTCCAGCAGACCGCGCTCCAGCCACACGGGCCGTCCGGCGCGGCGGACCCGGGTATCGAGGCGCACGGCGCCCTCGGTGAAGCGTTCTCCGGACGCCCGACGCCCCAGGCACAGCACTTCCATGCCGATGAAGCGGGCATCGTCGGCAAGATCAACGGTGCTGCGCATCGCCGCTCGCGCCGCGTCGAACACGATGGTCTCCTGCGGCAGCCATTCCAGCACGCCCTGCGCTTCCACCGCGAACTCCAGGCGCTGGCTGGCCCAGGCGCCGGCGCTGCGATACCACTTGCCGGCGCCCGGTGTGGTCAGCAACGCATGGGCGCCCTGCCCCACCGTCACGTCGATTTCCAGTTCGTCGCCGCCGACGATGCCGGAAGGCGGATGCAGAACGATGGCATGACAGACCGCCTCGCCTTCGGGGTAGAGCGCCTTCTGGATGCGCAGCGGCCCGATGTGCTCGCGGCGCGCGAGAAGGGTGGCCGCCTCGCGCCGCTGGAAGCCGAGGCGCAGATGGGCGTGCCAGGTCGAGGAAAGGGGTTCGGCGAGATCCATCGCCCCATCATACGGAGAGCAATTCCCGCACGCCATCCCGGTCCATGTCGGCCCCGGCGCCGCGCTTGATGAATTCGCCGCGTTCCATCAGCAGGTACTGGTCGGCGAGCGAGCGGGCGAAATCGTAGTACTGCTCGACCAGCAGGATGGCCATGCTGCCCTCCTCGGCCAGGACGCGGATGGCGCGCTCGATGTCCTTGATGATGGACGGCTGGATGCCTTCCGTGGGCTCGTCCAGGATCAGCAGTTTCGGCCCGAAGGCCAGCGCCCGGCCGATCGCCAGTTGTTGCTGCTGGCCGCCGGAGAGGTCGCCGCCGCGCCGCTTCAGCATCGCTTTCAGCACCGGGAACATCTCGTAGATGCGTTCCGGAATGGGCGTGCCGCCGGGCTTCGTGGCCAGCCCCATGCGCAGGTTTTCTTCGACGGTCAGGCGCGGAAAAATCTCGCGCCCCTGCGGCACGTAGCCGATGCCGGCTTTCACCCGGGCATGCGAGGCCGCGCCGGTGATGTCCCTGCCGTCGAAGATCATCGTGCCGGTCTTCGCCGGCACCAGCCCCATCAGGCATTTCAGCAGCGTGGTCTTGCCGACGCCGTTGCGGCCGAGCAGGCAGGTGACCTGGCCGGTGGGCGCGGTGAAGGAAAGGTCGCGCAGGATGTGGCTGCCGCCGTAATACTGGTTGAGGTTTTCGACGGTCAGCATGGAGAACGCTCTCGATTACACCGCGTAGGAGCGACCTCCAGGTCGCGAACGGGCCTAGGCATTCGCGACCTGGAGGTCGCTCCTACAGAGGGGTTGGCGACGGGGTGGGAATCAGCGGCCAAGGTACACCTCGATGACACGCGGATCGGCCTGCACCGTCGCCAGGTTGCCTTCCGCCAGCACCGAGCCCTCGTGCAGCACGGTCACCTTGCCGCCCAGCTGTTCGATGAAGGCCATGTCGTGCTCGACAACAACCAGGCTGTGCTTGCCGGCCAGCGACTTGAACAGCTCGCCGGTGCGCTCGGTCTCGTCGTCGGTCATGCCGGCCACCGGCTCGTCGAGCAGGAGCAGCTGCGGTTCCTGCATCAGCAGCATGCCGATTTCCAGCCATTGCTTTTGCCCGTGCGACAGCAGCCCGGCCAGGCGGTCGGCTTCGCGGTCGAGGCGGATCTGCTTCAGGGTATCGGCGATGCGGTCGCGCCCTTCCTGCGACAGCCAGGCGAACAGGCTGGTCCAGGCGCGCTTGTCGGTCTTCATCGCCAGTTCCAGGTTTTCGAACACCGTATGGTTCTCGAAGATGGTGGGCTTCTGGAACTTGCGGCCGATGCCGGCGTGGGCGATTTCCGGTTCGGTCATGCGGGTCAGGTCCAGCGTCTGGCCGAAAAAGCAGGTTCCGGAATCGGGCCGGGTCTTGCCGGTGATGACGTCCATCATCGTGGTCTTGCCGGCGCCGTTGGGGCCGATGATGCAGCGCAATTCCCCGGCGTCGATGGCCAGGCTGAGATTGTTCAGCGCCTTGAAGCCGTCGAAGCTCACCGAGATTTCCTCCAGGTAGAGGATGACCTTGTGGGAAATGTCGACGCCGGGCTGGAGGATATGGCCCACCACCTGAGCGCCGTCTTCCCCGTCCCGGTTGTCGGTGTCGTTGTCGATCGGTTTCATGCTCATGCCGCGACCCGTGCCCTGATTCGTTTCCACAAGCCCACCACGCCCTCGGGCAGCCACAGCGTCACGCCGACGAACAGCGCACCCAGGAAGAACAGCCAGTATTCCGGGAACGCCACGGTGAAGTAGCTCTTGAAGGCGTTGACCAGACCGGCGCCGATGACCGGGCCGATCAGCGTGCCGCGGCCGCCTACCGCCACCCATATGGCGATTTCGATGGAGTTGGCCGGCGACATTTCGCCCGGGTTGATGATGCCGACCTGCGGCACGTAGAGGGCGCCGGCGATGCCGCACAGCATCGCGGACACGGTCCAGATGAACAGCTTGTAGTGCAGCGGGTTGTAGCCGATGAACATGACGCGCGATTCGGCATCGCGGATCGCCGCCAGCACGCGGCCGAACTTGGACATGGCCAGATAGCGCCCGGCCAGCAGGGTCAGCATCAGCACCAGGGCGGACAGCGCGAACAGCGTCGCCCGCATTTCCGGCGAGGTGATGTCGTGGCCGAGGATGCGCTTGAAGTCGGTGAAGCCGTTGTTGCCGCCGAAGCCGGTCTCGTTGCGGAAGAAGAGCAGCATCGCGGCGAAGGTGAGCGCCTGGGTGATGATGGAGAAGTACACGCCCTTGATGCGCGAGCGGAAGGCGAAATAGCCGAAGACGTAGGCCACCACGGCCGGCACGGCCAGCACCAGGATCATTGCCCACAAGATGGAATCGGAGCCGGCCCAGTACCAGGGCAGCTCCTTCCAGTCGAGGAACACCATGAAGTCCGGCAGATGGGAATGGTAGGAGCCGTCGGTGCCGATTTCGCGCATCAGGTACATGCCGAAGGCGTAGCCGCCCAGCGCGAAGAACACGCCGTGTCCCAGCGAGAGGATGCCGGCATAGCCCCAGACCAGATCCATCGCCACGGCGACGATGGCGTAGCACATGATCTTGCCGCCGAGGGTGATGGCGTAGTTGGAGACATGGAAGGGGCTGCTTTCGGGCACGAACAGATGCAGCGCCGGCATCAGCAACAGGGTGACGGCGGCGAAGCAGCCCATGGCGATCCAGCCCGAGCGGGGCATGGCGGCGAGGAAGCGGAGCGTGAACGGGGTGCGCATGTCAGTTGTCCACGAAGCGGCCCTTGAGGGCGAACAGGCCCTGCGGCCGTTTCTGGATGAAGACGATGACGATGACCAGCACCACGATCTTGGCGATCACCGCACCGGACCAGCCTTCCAGGAACTTGGTCACCACGCCCAGGCCCAGCGCCGCCCAGACCGCGCCGGCCAGCTGACCGACGCCGCCCAGCACCACCACCAGGAAGGAGTCGACGATGTAGCCCTGCCCCATGTCCGGCCCGACGTTGGCGATCTGCGACAGCGCCACGCCGCCCAGACCCGCGATGCCGGCGCCCAGGCCGAATGCCAGGGTATCCACCCGCGCCGTGGGCACGCCGACGCAGCCTGCCATCGGCCGGTTCTGCGTCACGGCGCGCACGAACAGGCCGAGCCGGGTCTTCTGCATCAGCACCCACATCAACGCCAGCACGAACAGGGTGAAGCCGATGATGACGACGCGGTTCCACGGCAGCACCATTCCGGCCATGACCTCGACGCCGCCCGACATCCAGACCGGATTGGCGACTTCCACGTTCTGCGCGCCGAACAGCATGCGTGCCGCCTGGATCAGGATCAGGCTCAGGCCCCAGGTGGCGAGCAGGGTTTCCAGCGGCCGGCCGTAGAGCCGGCGGATCACCGTCCGCTCCAGCAGCATGCCGACCAGTGCGGCAGCCAGGAAGGCGACCGGAATGGCCGCCAACAAGTACCAGTCGACGTACTGCGGCAGATACGCGCGGAACATGGTCTGCATGAAATAGGTTGCGTAGGCGCCCACCATCAGCAGCTCGCCGTGCGCCATGTTGATGACGCCCATGACGCCGTAGGTGATGGCCAGGCCCAGCGCGGCCAGCAACAGGATGCTGCCGAGCGACAGGCCGCTGAAGACCTGGCCCAGGATTTCGCCGAAGGCCAGGCGCGCTTCGATGGCCTCGACGGCCTGCGCGGCCGCCTTGCGCACCTTTGCATCGGGCTCGTTGGCGGTTTCCAGTAGCGGCAGCAGCAGACCGCGGGTCGCCGGGCTGGTGCTTTCCGCCAGCGATTCCACCGCCGCCAAGCGTGCGGCGACATCGGGGTTCGCCAGGTTGGCCTGGGCGTGCGCCTGCTTCAGCAAGGCCCGGATTTCCGCATCGGTTTCCTTGGCGAGCGCAGCGGCCAGGACGGGCACCATCCCGATGCCGGCATTGCTCTGCAGTTCCGTTACCGCCGCCAGGCGCACGCCACGGTCCGCGTCGTACAGCTTCAGCGCGGCCAGCGCATTCGATAGTTCGGAACGCACCCGGTTGTTCACGGTGATGGATTCGTACGTCTCGGGCGCAGGTTCGATGGCGGCGCCGCTGGCGGCATCGACCGCACGCTCGCCGTCAAATAGAAAAACGGCCTCGCCGGCAACCAGCAATTCGTCGTCCGCCATCGCCTTGAGCACCTTCGCCGCGTCGGCGTCGGCACTGGCGCCGAGCTGGTGGATGGCCGCGATCTTGTCGTCGGACTCCTCCGCCGCCAGTTGCCGCACCAGCGCGGGATCGAGCGCGGCAAAGGCGTTCGACGCGGGCAGGAACAACATCAGGAGCGTGAGCAGGAGGCGTTTCATGGTGGGACCGATATCCGTCATTCCGCTAGACGTGAACCGTTTCGCGCCTAGCGGAATGACGCCCTCTCGCGAGGGCGACAGTGTGTTGTTGATCCCCTCTCCCCTTGTGGGAGAGGGGGTTTACCCGTGTTACTTGCTGTCCGGCACGTCCTTCTTCTTGTCGTTGCCGGGGATGTACGGGCTCCACGGCGCGGCGCGAACCGGACCCTTGGTCTTCCACACCACGTTGAACTGGCCGTCAGCTTTCACCTCGCCGATGAACACCGGCTTGTGCAGGTGATGGTTCTTCTCGTCCATCTTGGCGACGAATCCGGACGGCGCCTTGAAGGTCTGCCCGCCCATCGCGGCGATGACCTTGTCGACGTCGGTGGTCTTGGCTTTTTCAACCGCCTGCTTCCACATGTGGATGCCGAGGTAGGTCGCTTCCATCGGGTCGTTGGTCACCACCGAATCGGCGTTCGGCAGCTTCTGCTTCTTGGCCCAGTCGCGGTACATCTTGATGAACTTGGTGTTCTCCGGATTCTTGATCGACTGGAAATAGTTCCAGGCGGCAAGGTGGCCGACCAGCGGCTTGGTGTCGACGCCGCGCAGTTCTTCCTCGCCCACCGAGAACGCCACCACCGGCACGTCGGTCGCCTTCAGACCGGCGTTGCCGAGTTCCTTGTAGAAAGGCACGTTGGAGTCGCCGTTGATGGTCGACACCACGGCGGTCTTCTTGCCTTCGCCGGCGAATTTCTTGATCTTGGCGATGATGGTCTGGTAGTCGCTATGACCGAACGGGGTGTACTCCTCCATGATGTCGGCCTCGGCCACGCCCTTGGATTTCAGGAAGGCGCGCAGGATCTTGTTGGTGGTGCGCGGATACACGTAGTCGGTGCCCAGCAGCACCCAGCGCTTGGCGGAGCCGCCGTCCTTGCTCATCAGGTATTCCACCGCGGGAATGGCCTGCTGGTTCGGCGCCGCGCCGGTGTAGAACACGTTCTTCTCCAGTTCCTCGCCTTCATACTGCACCGGGTAGAACAGCAGGCCGTTCAGTTCCTTGAACACCGGCAGCACCGACTTGCGCGACACCGAGGTCCAGCAGCCGAACACCACGTCGACCTTGTCCTTCGACAGCAGCTGGCGCGACTTCTCGGCGAACAGCGGCCAGTTGGACGCGGGATCGACCACCACCGGCACGAGTTTCTTGCCCATCACGCCGCCGGCCTTGTTGATTTCGTCGATCGTCATCAGCGCGGTTTCCTTCAGCGCCGTTTCGGAAATCGCCATGGTGCCGGACAGGGAATGCAGGATGCCGACCTTGATGGTGTCGGCGGCCAGGGCCGAGACGCTGGCCAGACCGGACAGCGTCATCAGGCTGGAGAGCACGGTCATTTTCAGAAAATTGCGACGGGTTTGCATGGTGAGCTCCTGTTGAAAATAAAGGGAAACGAGTCAATACAAGGTGCGCAGAACCGGGCTGCGCACCTGCCGAGCTATCAGAACTGGAACTGCATGGCGACGGTGAATGCATCGACGTCGCTTGCACCGGTCACTTCCGTGTTCGAGTAAGCCCCGCTGATCTGGGCGTTGTAGCCGTCGATGATGTAATTGACGCCCACGTCGTACTTTTTGGTGTCGATATCGGTGTCGGGGTTGAACTTCTGGTAGCGGACAAAGGGCTGCAACTGTCCCCAACCGACTTTCTGGTCGAAGATGTAACCTACCCCGGCCGAATACGCGGTGCCCTGTTCGCTGAGGAAGACATCGCTGGTGTCGTAGTCATACCCTGCCGCTTCGATCGACAGCGCGCCCGGCCCCACGCCTTTCTTTTCCAGCAGGAAATCCACGCTGTAGGACGCGTAGTCGCCCGTCGCAATGGCCGAGAAAGCCCCGTTCTTCTGGGACCGGCCGGCGATGCCGATGGCCAGGATGTTTTTGCCGCCCAGGTAGTTGCCGGTGCCGTAGTAGCCCGGTTCCGCGTCCCAGAAATCGAACTGAAGCCGGCCGGCGTACATCAGGCCATCCGAACCGGTGCGGGTGCCGACCGTGACCGGTGCGATCTGGAACGCGGTCGCGCCCTCGAACGCACCGAAGGAATAGGCAAACTTGCCGTCCATCGCACTGCCCACCACCGCCACACCGTCGTCACGCCCGATGTATCCGCCGTTGAAGCCATAGCGCGAAGCAATGCCCGACCAGTAGCCGCCGCCCAGCGAGTAATACGGGCCGGCCATGTTGGCGCGGTCGCTGGGAGACAGGAAACGTCCGGCCCAGATCGTCACGCCGGGCGTGATCGCAACCTGGACGTTGGCATCGATGGCCTGGAACCCCTGGCCGGCGATATCCTTCTCCGTGTTTAGCATGCCCTTGATGTACTTGTTCAAGGAGCCCGACAAATAGATGCGGGCGCTGTCCAGGCTGAAGTCCTGCGAGCGCGACGTGCCGCTGGGCGCCGCATCTTCGACACTGCTGAAGCTGCCGCGCATCCCGAGGCCGATGCTGACCGACTTGTCCTCGCCGAACGTGATCGTGCCGCCCGAATAGGCAGGCATTGCCGGCAGCATCAGCGCCGCGGCAACAGCCGCCATCAGCGGATTTCTCTTGATTTCAAATTTCATTCCCCATCCCCTTTGATTAAAAAATCGTCGCCCAACCGAAGCAGCCGATTGCACGCCGGCCGCTCGATCGCCTTAAGGAAGTCCTGAACAAGTCCACGTTCGTCATTCCGGCGCACGCCGGAATCCAGTTATCAAGCATCTGGACCCCGGCTTTCGCCGGGGTGACGACTTGTTCAGGGCTTTCCTAAGGCTTTGAATACGGGCTCAGGTTAGCGAGCAGCCTGGGGGGATGAAATACGTCATCTGACGTACACCGACCCCGTGACCGATGGCCCGGGCAAGTGCTACCTTTTGCCGCGTCGAATGACGAACACGAAAACGCCCGGGAGTTGTGATGATCGATTTCGCTCAAACAAAAACGCATTGCAGCGGCGGCATCCTGCTGCTGCTTGCAGTGCTGCTCAGCGGCTGCGGCGAGCTTGCCTACAAGCGCGGCGCCAGTTCGAGCGATCTGGAAGCGGCAAAACAATCCTGCCGCGAAAAAGGGCCGGATCCGGCAGCGGTCGAAAAATGCATGGCCGATCGCGGCTGGGTCGTTCAGAACCTGGGCAGGATGGAACCCCTGGATGCAGACCCCGTTGTGGATGCCTCAGCGATTCCCAGCGATCGCAGAATCGAAAACGCAGCCAGCGCCACGCCCGGCGCCACCCAACCCGCGACAGCCGTGAAAAGAACGCCCGAGATGACGGACACCTTCAAGGTGAGCTCGTGGTGGAAAACCGGCAGCGGCGCCGCCAGCCTGAAAGCCGACACGGAGGCATGCGTGGCGAAACTGGGCGAAGCGCACCGGCCAGACAGCCAGACCCAATCGGCCACCCGAGGCTTGCTACTGTGCATGAAGGACAAGGGGTGGAGCGGGTTGCGGGCGAAATAACATTTCGCGCATTTGTGAAATCCAGGCTTGCCAGAGAAACAGGGGAAGGTGGTTCGCTCCCCGTCCGACAGAAATCGGCCGCGTACAGACGGTCAGGCCGAGAGGACTAAAGCGTCCACGATGCGTCCAGGCCGAAGAAGTTATGCGCCACCAGGGCTAGGCATGGGTTTGGTTTTCCGATCCCACCGTTTATTTCACAGTGACCTGGATACACTGTCCGATACCGATGGGCACGTGGGCCTTGTTCACAATCTTGACGCAGAGGCTGCGATTGCCGGATGACAGGGTTTCCAGCAAATAGCTGCCCTTGCGTTCACGCAATATCGCCACTTCCTTGTTGTCTATATAGAGATGGGAGTGATCCCCGCGCGGCCCGGGATTCACTTTATAGGCCAACCTGATATCGTCCATCGCGTCGAGCGTGGCGCCGTCCGCCGGCGAAGTGATCATCACCGTGCCCTGTCCAAAACCCGTTGAAGGAATCGCCAGCACGAGCCCCAGCGCAAGGCTGGCGAGGTAATGTGTTCGCTTCATGCCGATCTCCTTCCGAGGATTAAAAGACACCATTCATGCGATCCGACTCCTTTTTGTAGTAGGTCGCCCTGCATATAACAAGATCATTGCTGGAGCAGCGACAGCAACGAGGCCGGACAGGCTCACGACAGGTGCTCCGAAGGCCCTGAGACGATCGCCTGCCCGCCGTCGCCACCCCCTGTCAGGCCCGCTCACGCACGAGCCGGATGTCAACCTCTCGCTCTACATACTTCCACTCCTCTGTCGCACGCAACTCGGCAACCAACTTGTTGAATGCAGCCTCATGAGCCGGCGGGTACTCAAACCATGTGATGAAATCGAACGGCTCACTCTCCGAGAGATCTCGGCAGTGATGAAGCCTTCGCGCTAACTCAGGAAAATACTGAAGGCCGATTTTGGCGTGCTTGGACTGCTCTTCAAAAATGCTTTGGCGTTCGTCTTGTGTGAGAGACCACCAGGCCACGCCCTTTCGAATGGGGATCAGTGCCGCGCGGGTTGCCTCGGGTCGCCCGAGACCTTGCTGCTTGGATACGAGTTGGCTCCTGTCCTCGCCGTCAACAACATACCTCTCATTGCTTGTTATTCCACGAAGAACCCAAGCCGCATGTGGATCGGATGGAATCTCTGAGCCAGAAGCAATTTCGAGCCTTCTCGCCGAACGAAGTGGCTCTCCCACTATCACGTCCATTTCAGCGACACGCCACGGGCCCGTTTCACCCCCAATGAACGAAAACAATCGCGTAGGCATATCAATCCTCCTCCGTGAAGGCCCGACAGTTTTTCGAGAGGCACCTTTTTAATATAGGTTAGTCGCCGCGACCGTCCGGTCATCGGCCGAACAAGAGACGTTTGCCGCTACCCACCAGTACTTCCGTTATGGGTCGTAAAACGGAAGTCCATGACCATAGGCGGCGACCGTCCCACCCAAACGGCCGGCCTCGCACGTGAACCCGCCCGCAGACGGGTTCACGCTCTACCGAACAGTCTTCCTGAGCTTACAAATCGCTTCATCCGCAGCGCGCGCCGGGTGACGATGCGCAACCGGAACGCGCTGGTCTTCCTTCGCGCTCACCTGGCTGCCAGGCCGTTGGCGGCCTCCGGGATCCCGTTCAGCGTCCCGATGGGGACCAGGCTGCCATCCGCCTGAATATGAAACTCGCTGACCGTTTGGTTACTGGTACTCAACGCATACAGGAAACGGCCGTTGTCGCTGATGGCCATATCGATAGGCACGCTACCGGGTCCTGTGGATGCGGTGATGCCATCAGGGTTGAGCAGGGTCAAGTCGCCGGACCGGGCAATCTTATAGCCGCTGATGGCGCTGCTGCCGGCAACCGTGGTGTACAGATGGCGTCCGTTCGGCGTGACGACAATCCAGCAAGCGGCAGTCAGGCCCGTGGATGCTGCCCCATCCACGAGGTCGAGACCGCCGTCGCGGGTTAGGCGATAGGACGACACGGAGCTGGCATTGGGCGCGCCGCCCGCTGCCTCGCTGACGAACAGGTTGCGATGTTTGCCAAAGCTGAAGCCAAAAGGTGTCTGGCCCACGGAGTCGATGACCTCGGGTGTGTCTTCAGGCAAGCCGTCCCGATCCACTTCGTAGACCACCAGTTTATTGGTGGCCTTTTCGGTGATGACCAGATCGCGCCCGCTGGGACTGAACTCAATCTGCGCCGGTGCCGTGCCCGAGCCGCTGAGTGGTCGGTAGGAGTTGGGGATGGACTCCAGCTTGCCTTTATGTGTCACCCTGAACCCGGCGATGTTGTCGCTGCCAGCGTTGAGCACATAGACCAAGTCATCGTTGCTGGTCACGCTGACTGGACCAACCCCGCCTGATTTCACCGTCTGAACCAGACTCAGACCGTTCTTTCTGACTTCAAACATCGACAGCTCATCACTCCCAGCGTTGACCGCAAACAGCCAGCGGTCGTCGTCGCTCAAAATCACGCCTCCCTGGTTGCCCAGCCCGCTGCCCGTACCAAATCCACCCGTTGGGTAGCTTGCAGAAGGTGATAGGGTTCCGTTGGGGGCGCGCCGATAAACCAGCACGGCATTGCCTTCGCTGGCGTTGTTCATGGTGTAGACCGCACCCGCCTCGGGTCGTGAAGATGGCGCATGGTCAGACGCATTGGCGATGCCGCCCGTGCCAATGACGCTAGCCAAGGCGAAGGACAGCGAAATCTTGGTCGCTTTGTTCATGTTGGAGCTCCTGAGTGAGGGCTGTGGGTTGCCCATGGTTTGGAAAAATGTGGACGGCGCGCGACGCATGGTCTTGCGCAGGGGAATACTGGTCTGCAGAGGCCGCAGGCAGGTCGCGCAGCGATAAACAAATGTTCAAATAAATGTGATTTTTTCGGTGCGCCGGCTGGGCGCATAATCGAACGCCGTGTCTATCGCCTGGAGCCTGCCTGCATGAGCACCTGCGAAAACAAATGCGTTCTGGTGGTCGAGGACGATCCCGACATTGCCGACATGCTCGCCATCCATCTGCTCGACGAAGGTTTTCGCGTCGAGCATGTCGCCGACGGCGACATCGCCAGCGAGCGTTTGATGCGCGGCGGCTTCGACATGCTGTTGCTCGACATCATGTTGCCCGGAGCAAGTGGGCTCGACCTGTGCCGCCAGGCCCGCCGGCACACGGCGTATATCCCCATCATCATCATTTCTGCGCGCGGTGCGGAATCGCAGCGCATCCTCGGCCTGGAACTGGGCGCCGACGATTACATCTCCAAGCCGTTTTCGGCGCTGGAACTGGTGGCGCGAATGCGCGCGCTGTTTCGCCGCGAAGCGGCGTTCGGCCGCGAAGCGCGCCGCGCCGCTGGGGCGGTCGAGCAAAACGGCCTCTATCTCGACCCCGTCACGCGCGTAGTGCAACTGGACGGCAAGCCCGTCGCGCTTACTGCGCGCGAATTCGATCTGCTGCTGTATTTTGCGCAGCATCCGGGGCAGGTCTTCTCGCGCATCGACCTGCTCGCCAAGGTGTGGGGATACAGCCACGCAGGTTATGAGCACACGGTGAACACCCACATCAACCGGCTGCGCTGCAAGATCGAGCCGGATCCCGCACAACCGACCCGCATCCTGACCGTGTGGGGCGTGGGCTATAAATTCGTTGGAGGCGAGACGACATGAACACGCTGCATAGCCGCCTCGCACTTGCGCTTGCCCTGCTGCTGCTGGTTTTCGGCGGCGCGCTCTATTTCATCACGCGACACGCCGGCGAGCTGTATCACGAGGAAGTCACCCAGCGGCTTTCCAGCAAGGTTGCGATGTACATCCGCGACCATTTGCCCCTCACCGACGCTGCTGGCGCGCCCGATCCCGTCGGGATGCACGCGCTGTTCCAGATGCTGATGGTCGTCAACCCCAACGTCGAGGCGTATCTGCTGGACGAGCGTGGGCAGATATACGGACACGCCCAGCCCGATGCAAAACTGGTGCGGAGGTCCGTTGGACTGGCGCCGATCCGAGCGTTTCTCGCCGGCGCGCGCCTGCCCTTGCGCGCGGACGATCCCAAATCGGCGGATGCGACGCGCATTTTTTCGGTCGCGCCGCTCAAGCGAAATGGCGCTGTCACCGGTTACGTTTACGTGGTGCTGACTGGCGAGGATCAGCGCAATCTCGCCGAACAGCTGGCGAGCGGCTACAGCCTCGCCGCGCTCGGCGGGATGCTCGGCAGCGCCCTGCTATTGGCGATGCTGGCCGGATTCGGCCTGTTTTTCATCCTGACCCGTCCGCTGTGCGCGCTCACCGCCGAGGTCGGCGCGCTGGCGGGCACCGACACGAAAGCCGCCGCCCCGCCGGCGCGCGACGAAATTGGCCGCCTCACCCAGGCCTTCCACGCCATGGCGACGCGCATCGGCGAGCAGATCCGCACCATTCAGAACAAGGATAAGCAGCGGCGCGACATGGTAATGGCGGTATCGCACGATCTGCGCACCCCGCTCACCTCGCTGCGCGGTTACCTGGACTTGCTGGAACGCAAGCTGGATAGCCTGTCGGAAGCGGATCGCCTGCGCTATGTCGGCGTTGCCGCCCGTCAGAGCCGCAAACTATGCCGCCTGTCTGACGAGCTGTTCCAGCTTGCCAAGCTCGAATGCGACGAGGTGCAGGCGAATGTCGAACCCTTCCCCTTGCTCGACCTGATCCAGGATGTCGTGCAGAAATTCGAACTCATCGCCAAAAACCGGGGCGTATCCCTGATCGCCGACGTGCTGCCCGAGGCCAGCCAGGTGCGCGCCGACATCGGGCTGATCGAGCGCGTGCTGGTCAATCTGCTCGACAACGCCTTGCGGCACACGCCGCAAGGCGGCTCCGTGCACATCCGGGCCGGACGCGACGGTTCGCGCGTGAGTGTGCGCGTCGCCGACACCGGCGAAGGCATCGCCCCCGAAGCCCTGCCCCGTTTGTTCGACCGCGACTATCTCGCCTCGCGTCGCGATCCGACGCGCCCCTGGGGCGGGTTGGGTCTGGCGATCGCACGCCGGATATTGCGCTTGCACGACAGCGACATGCTGGTGGAAAGCATCCAGGGACAAGGCGCGGCATTCACGTTTCATCTGCCGCTTGCCACAACGTGACGCCCTCGCTCCCAGCGAGGCAACTAGCACTTTCATACCGGCGACACGCCAGGGGCCCGTGTCGCCGCCAAAGCCCTGTGCGAGTGACGAGTTCACCCTGGCTGCAGCCGTCCAGAATTTGCGTCGTTTAGCCAAGCTGACCGCACAAGCGCCGCCCGACAGAGTTGGGCAATTCCAGTTGGTCGAGTTTACTCAATGGCGGCGCTTCCGGGTTGGCTGCTCAGAGGTGCGTGAGACAGGCTTGTCTTCATGAAGTCGATCATGACCCGAACCTTGTTAGGTAAGTACGTCCGGCTAGGGTAGACGAGCCAGGCGGCGGTATCAAAGGTCGTCGCGGCGACTTCATGCGCGGGGAAGACATCGACAAGGGCGCCCCGCGCTATGGGGTCAGCCACGAGCCAATCGGGAAGTAACGTCGGCCCCAAACCAAGCTGTGCAGTGTCCCGCAGCGCTTGTGCGCTGGAGAGCGTTATGTCGCCGTGAATCGGGACCTCCGAGACTCGTCCCTTTTCGTCCCTGAACAACCAAGCCGAGCGAAAGCCTCGATACGGAAATAGCAGGCACGCATGCCGGGCGATATCAGCCGGTTTCTTAAGCTCAGGCGAGCCGGTCAGGTAAGCAGGGCTCGCCACAACACGGTATCGGGTGTCAACCAGCTTTGTGACGATCAGATCTCCTTCCACCGCAGGCGCCAAACGGACTGCGAGGTCAATCCGGTTTGCAACCAACTCCAGGGTCTCATCCGTAAAGATGCAGTCCAAATTGATTGCTGGATAACGTCGTCTGAACTCCGGCAGTAGCGGCACGATGCGCAGGTGCCCAAATGTGACCGATGCGGTGAGCCGCAAAGTCCCAGACGGCTCCGCTGATGCATTGAGCGCCTCGTGGCGAGCCCGGTCGAATTCGTCCACAAGTGGCTCGATCTTCGCCAAGAACAGATCACCGGCCTCGGTGAGCGCGACTCGCCGGGTACTGCGCTGAAACAGCCGTACGCCCATCTCGGCTTCGAGACCCGCTACCAGCCGCGATACCGAAGACGGATCGAGGTCGTGCTGACGGGCCACTGCCGCAAAGCTGCCACGCCTCGCGACCTCAACAAACAGCTTGAGCGATTCCAAATTCATTCGTGCATTATCTGCACGAATATGATGCGATGCAATACGTTTTATCGCATCAAGTCCATCAATATGATGCAGTCTTGCCGCTCCCAATGGTTGGGCTGCGCGATTGACCAAAGGACGTTCAACATGCCGAATTTTGCCCTGCACACGATTCACACCGCCCCGGAAGCCTCGCGGGCATTGCTCGATGCTTCCAACAAGGAATGGGGGTTCATTCCAACACTGCATGCGATCATGGCGGAGAGCGCGCCAACACTTGAGGGCTACCAGCGGCTCTTTGGTCTGGTCAGCCAGTCCAGCTTCAGCCCCGCCGAACAGCAGGTCATCTACCTGGCGGTGAACGTCCTCCACGAATGCGAATACTGCACCGCGGGTCACACCTACCTCGCACGGATGGTCAAGCTCCCAGAGGATGCGATCGAGGCATTGCGCGAGGGCAAGCCCATTGCCGACGCGCGCTTGCAAACGCTGCGCGAATTCGCTGAGGCTGTCGTTCGCGAACGCGGATTCGTTGGCGACGATGTGGTTGAGCGATTCATCGACGCTGGCTTCACCAAGGCACAGGTACTTGAGGTGGTGCTGATCGTCGCAACAAAGACGATCTCCAATTACGTCAACCACATCGCGCATACCCCGAGCGAATCGTTCATGAGCGACCCGAAGTTCGGGTGGCTCTCCCCCCGCAAGCGTCAAGCGATGGCCTGATTCGCACGCGATTTCCGCAGCGTGGCCGACGGGAAAACCCTGGCTACGCAATAAAACTTATGTAGAGGAATATTCACATGCCCACCTCCATCTTGCGCATCGATGCAAGCAGCCGATCCTGTGGTTCGTTTTCGAGAGACATCGGCGACGTCGTCGAACGAAGCTTGCTTGCCAAGCACCCAGGCGCGGACATCACTCGTCGTGACCTCGCCCAACAGCAAATTGAGCACATTCGCAATGAAACCATCATCGGCTACTACACGCCCGGCGAGGCGATGACGGACGAACTCAAAGCCGTCACTCTGACGTCTGACGAGATCATCGCCGAGGCCAAAAGTGCCGACATACTTTTGATCACCACGCCGATGTACAACTTCTCGATCCCGTCCGCGTTGAAAGCCTGGATTGACCAACTGGTGCGAATCGGAAGAACGTTTGACTACGACGGCCATTCCTTCACGGGGCTGCTGCCTGGCAAGCAGGCCTACGTGGTTATCGCCTATGGCGCAGGTGGCTACAGCGATGATGGCCCCTTGGCTGGCGCGGACTTCGCAAAACCGTACTTGTCATTTCTGCTTGGATTCCTTGGAATCCAGGACGTGACATTCGTCCCAGTCGAAGCGACGACTGCTGATCCGGCTACCGTAGCCTGTGAAGTGGAGAAGGCCCGGCAAAATGTTCGATCGTCACTCGATGCGGGGTAGCCGGATGCGCTTGCGGCGGCTTGGCATATTCAAGGCCGATTCCATGTTCACACAACACGAAGGAGTCTCACATGAGCAAAATTGCGTTTCTCGGCCTGGGCGCGATGGGTTCGCGCATGGCCCAGAACCTGATCAATGCCGGGCACAAAGTGACGGTGTGGAACCGTGACGCATCCAAAGCCATGGCTTTGGGTCACGAAAAGACACGAATTGCCGCTACCCCTCGCGCGGCGGCGTTGCGTGCAGACTACGTGATTTCGATGGTGCGAGACGATGAGGCATCAAAACATGTTTGGCTCGATCCCGAGACCGGCGCCCTGTGGGGGATGCCGGAGGGCGCAGTCGCCATCGAGACTTCAACGCTGACGGTTAATTGGGTTCAATCCCTTGCCAAAGACCTGCAACACCGTGGGCACGCTTTGCTTGATGCGCCTGTTGTCGGATCAAGGCCGCAAGCTGAAGCGGCGCAATTGAGTTTTCTGGTTGGTGGTTCCGCCGAGGTCGTGAAGCGCGCTGACTCAGTGTTGAAAGCAATGGGGACGACAGTTCATCACGCCGGACTGAATGGATCGGGTGCAGCGATCAAACTAGCAGTCAATGCGCTGCTCGGCATTCAAGTGGCAGCGATGGCCGAGGTAATCGGTATGCTCAAAGCGACTGACCTCGATCTGGCGCGCGCCATTGGAATCATTGGCTCTACGCCTGTTGTCAGCCCCGCCATGAAGAATGCTGCAGCCGGGATGCTGTCAGGAAACTTCACGCCGATGTTCCCGGTCGAGCTGGTCGAAAAAGGTTTTGGCTATGTGAACGCGACCGCTGCGACCCATGGAAGGCTGGTTCCAATGGCTGATGCTGCCCGCGCAGTGATGCAGATGGCCATGGTGCAAGGTCATGGAAGCGAGAACCTGACCGCAGTTGTTCGCCTCTATCTCTGAGCGGAAACTCGACTGACTGGAATTGCCCAACCCTGTCAGAAGCATTGGTCGTATTGAACGGATGCTTCGGCCGACAACCGGACGCACGCCCCGGCCGGACTGAATGACCGGAATGGGTTGCGGATTCAGCCTGAGTTTCTACCGCTCAACTAAATTACTGACCTGCTATTTTCCCTAGCTGAGCAAAGCCTCGCTCAGGGCCTTTTCACTTATGCCTGCGCCGGCATCTGCAAGCGCCGCATCGCCAGCGCTGCTGCCGCAGTCCGGGTTTCCACGCCCAGCTTCTCGAACAGGTTGTCCATGTGCTTGTTGATCGTGCGGTGGCTGATGCCCAGGATGTCGCCGATGTCGCGGTTGGTCTTGCCGTGGATTACCCAGTACAGCACTTCGGCTTCGCGCAGGGTGAGCTTGAAGGAATCCACCAGGACTTTCGTGATGGCGACGTCGCTTTCCTCGTGCAGAACCAGCAGGCACTCCCCTTCATCGGTGCGGCCATGCAGGGCGCAGACCATCCGGCCTTCGTCTCCCCTGATTTCCAGGGGTGCAGGGGGCGCGGGTTTGGTGAGCGCGGCTTGCAGCCATGCGTGTATGCCGGCGGCCAGCCGGTGTTCATCCTCTCCGCCATACTTCCGCAGCAGGCTTCGCGCCAGCGGGGTTTGCCACAGCAGCGCGCCATCGGTGGGCCGCACCGATACGCAGGCCTGGCCGTACGCGTCCAGCACGCTGCGCGCCTGCTGCGTCTGGCGGGCGCTCTGCACGTGGGCCGCAATGCGCGCCAGCACTTCGGAGGGGCGGATGGGCTTGGTGACGTAGTCGGAACTGCCGGCGGCAAACGCCGCCACCACGTGCTCGGCGTCGGTCAGCCCGGTCATGAAGATGATCGGAATCGGCTCGGTGGCCGGGTCGGCCTTCAGGTGGCGGGCCACCTCGAAGCCGTCCATGCCAGGCATGACGGCGTCGAGCAGGATGACGTCGGGCAGGCTCTGGCGCGCGCGCTGCAGGGCGCTTTCGCCGTTGGTGGCGACCAGCACCGCATAGCCGGCTTCGTCCAGGGCGTCATAGAGCAGGGACAGGTTCTCGGGCACATCGTCCACGATCAGGACAACGTCCTCGTTCATTCGGTCAATGGCCGGCATCGGTGCTCTTTCGCAGGATTTCCTTCATCGCCTCGAACTGGAATCGCCGGGCCAGCACCCGCATCACCTGGACGAACTCGGCATGAACCGGGTCCAGCTGCTCGATCTCGTCGAGCTTTTTCAGGATGCCGCGCATGTAGCCCAGGTCGATCATCTCCCGCAGCTTGCTCACCCGCTCCGCGTCGGGCGGCACGATGGGCTGGGTGGGGAGGCCGGGCGGCGGGGCGGACTGGCGCGGGATGTCCGCCCGGATCCATTCCAGGTTGAGGCGCTTGCCGAGCCAGTCCAGCAGTTCGTCGACGCGGAAGGGCTTGGTGATGAAGTCTTCGCCGGCGATGCCGGCATCGTTGTCCGCGCCCTTCTCGAAGGCGTTGGCCGAAATGATGGCGATCTCGGCATCGGTCATCCCGCCCGTGCGGAGTCGGCGCAAGGTCTCCCAGCCATCCATGCCGGGCATGGCCAGGTCCATGAAAATCACGTGGGGCAAAAATCCGGGAATGGCCGCCAGGCATTGCTGCCCGGAGGACACCTGGGCCACCTCGAACCCGAGGGGCGTCAGGATATTGACCAGCAGTTCCCGATCCACGGCTTCGTTGTCGACCACCAGGATGCGGCGGCGCATGCCCACGTAGCCGATGCGCTGCGCCAGGGGGTGCTCCTTCACGAGCTGTTCCGCATGCAGCCGCGGCAGGAAGAGCCGGACATCGAACCGGCTCCCCTCCCCCGGCCTGCCCGTCACGCTCAGTTCGCCCCCCATCAGGTCGGTCAGCATGCGGGCGATGGTCAGCCCCAGGCCGGTGCCGCCCGTCGCGCCGACGTGGGCCGCGCTGCCGCGGGAGAACGGCTCGAAGATGTTGCCGACTTCGTCCGGCGTGATGCCCGGACCGGTGTCCTCGATGGAGAAAAAAGCCATTTCGCGCTGATGGCGCAAGCGCAGGGTCACGCTGCCGCTGACGGTGAACTTGACGGCATTGCCCAGGATGTTGAGCAGGATCTGGCGCAGGCGTTTTTCGTCGGCACGGACCATGGCGGGCAGCGGCCCTTCCGGCAGATAGTGGAAATCGAGCCCCTTCTGCCGCGCCTGCTGCTCGAACATGCCGACGAGCTGCTGGATGAAATCGGCGAAGTCCAGCGGGCGCACGTTCAGCGTGAGCTTGCCGCTCTCGATGCGGGCGATGTCCAGCGTGCCTTCGATCAGCGACAGCAGGTGGTCGCCGCTGCGGCGGATGACGTTGATCGCCTGGCGCCGGTTGGGCGGGATCGTCTGGTCCTGATCCAGAATCTGGGCATAGCCGAGGATGCTGTTGAGCGGCGTGCGCAGCTCGTGGCTGATCGAGGTGATGTAGCGGCTCTTGGCCTGATTGGCCTGTTCCGCCACCTGCTTGGCATGCTGCAGCAGCTCGTCGGTGCGGCGGTGGGAATCGATTTCCTGCATCAGCAGTTGCGTCTGGCGATTGGACTCCTCCTGCGCCACCTGCCGGCTCTTGTGGGTCAGTACCAGCCACCAGGCAACGACGCCGGACACCAGCAGCAGCGCGGCAAACGCACGCTGGTAAGACTGCTGCAGGGCGGGCAGCAGCGCGGTCGCCGCGTCGTTCAGGGCCAGCACCTCCTGGTAGTAGAGCAGGCCCACCAGCAAGATCAGGAACGGCACCACGCCCGCCATCAGCAGCAGGTAATGGCCCAGCCCCGCATCCAGATAAGGCCGCGCCCGGGCGGGCAGGCAGCGTTCCAGCAAGGCGGCCCATTGCTCGCCCAGGCGAGCCTGGGGCTTGCACAAATCATGGCAGCGCGCGTCCAGGGAGCAGCAGAGCGAGCAGATGTGATCCTGATAGGCCGGGCAGCGGGCCATGTCCTCCCCTTCGTAGGCCTTGCCGCAGATGCAGCAGCTGTGGGTGGACCCCGCCGCGGCCGCGGGCACCGGTTCGGCCGGGCGCGCAATGTAATAGCGCCCGCCGGTGAGCCAGGCGATCAGCGGCGAGCAGACCAGCGCCGCGCCCAACGCGATGAAGATGGCGAAGGGCTGCACCGCGTCGCCGAACAGGCCAACGTAGGCGGCGACCGACAGCCCCGAAGCGATACCCATGGCGCCCACCCCCACCGGGTTGATGTCGTACAGATAGGCGCGGCGGAATTCGATGCCGGGGGGAGACAGGCCCAGCGGCTTATTGATTACCAGGTCCGCCACCACCACCATCATCCACGCCACCGCCACGTTGGAATACAACCCCAGCACCCGGCCCAGGGCCTGGAACACATCCATCTCCATCAGCATCAGCGCGATCAGGGTGTTGAACACCACCCACACCACCCGCCCCGGATGGCTGTGGGTGAGGCGGGCGAAAAAATTGGACCAGGCCAGCGAGCCGGCGTAGGCGTTGGTGACGTTGATCTTGAGTTGGGAAATCACCACGAACAGGACCGTGGCCGCGACCGCCCAGCCGTAATCGGGAAACACGTAGCTGTAGGCGATGAGATACATCTGGTTCGGGTCGACGGCGCGCTCCATCGGCACCAGATGGCTGACGGCGAGCCAGGCCAGCAGGGCGCCCCCCAGCATCTTGACCACGCCCGGCACCACCCACCCCGGCCCGCCCACCAGCACGCTGGCCCACCAGCGGCGATGATTGGCGCGATTGTGTTCCGGCATGAATCGCAGGTAGTCCACCTGCTCGCCCATCTGGGTGATCAGCGCCAGCCCCACCGCCATGGCGGCGCCGAACAGGTGGATGTCGAAGCCGGCGGTGCCGTTGCCCGCATAGCCGACGATGCCGGCGAACGCGCCCGGCTCCTTGGTCAGCAGAAAAGCGTACGGCAGCACCAGCATGACCAGCCAGATGGGCTGGGTGATCGTCTGCAGCCTGCTGATGACGGTGACGCCGTGGGTGACGAGGGGGATGACCACCAGCGCACAGATCAGATAGCCCCACGCCGGCGGAATGCCGAACGCCAGCTCCAGGGCATAGGCCATGATGGCCGCTTCCAGCGCAAAGAAAATGAAAGTGAAGGACGCGTAGATCAGCGAAGTGAGGGTGGAGCCGAGATAGCCGAAGCCCGCGCCCCGCGTCAGCAGATCCATATCCAGCCCATAACGGGCGGCGTAGATGCTCACCGGCAGGCCCATCATGAAAATGATCAGGCCGGTGGCGAGGATGGCCAGCGCAGCGTTGAGAAAACCGTAATTGACCAGCAGCGTCGCGCCCACCGCTTCCAGCACCAGGAAGGCCGCCGCGCCGAAGGCGGTGTTGGCCACCCGCGACTCGCTCCATTTGCGATAGCTGCGCGGCGTGAAGCGCAGCGCATAGTCTTCCAGGGTCTCGTTGGCGACCCAGGTGTTGTAGTCGCGGCGAACCTTGACCACACGCTGGCGCGCCTTGGGTGGATCGTCCCTGACAGTCTGCTCCATCCGTCGATTGCTCATTTGTTCGCCCATCCGATAGCGGACGGACGTTAGGGAAGTCCTGAACAAGTCGTCACACCGGCGCAAGCCGGTGTCCAGACTTGTTCAGGGCTTCCTTAGGGTTTGATCGGCCTATCGTGTCATGCAAGTCATGTTCCAGCTTGCCGGAAATCAACGAGACCCTTGTTTTTGATCGGTTTATCAAAAACAACGTCGCCACGCGGCCGGTAGCCATGCACCATTCTTTGACTGCCTGCACCATGTGCGAGCATCGCGAATGGGGGGGTCGCCTGCTTTGCGCGGGCTCCCGTCATTCGAGGCCCGCTCAAAAAGTCAGCAGCAGCCGAAAGCCTGGAATTGATCCGAGTCGCAGTACAGGTGATCGACGCGACAGAACGACGCGAATTCGTTCCATGCGCCGGGAGGATTCGCGCCGCTTATCCCGCGCCGGCGTGGATACGGTCGAAGGTATTCGCCATCTCGTCCAGGCTGATGTCCGTCACCCGTGCGGGGGCGAAGACATCGGCGCCGGACAGCCATGCCGGCTCGCTGCCTTCGTCGGCCAGGGCGATGGAGAGGGCGTGGGTGAGCTCATAGGCAGCCCAGACATAGCCGGCATCGCGCAGGGCGGATTGCATGGCGTTCTGTACCAGGCTGCGCACCATCATGTGAGGCATGGAAAGCGGGATGCCGTCGAGACGGCCGGCGGCGGCGTCCGCGCAGGCGCGCTTGTCGTAGGAGGCGTGCCCCCGGCAGGCAAGCGGCCGCGCCGGGTAAATGACGCAGACCCCCTTGGCGATGAAAGGGCAGCGGCGGCGCAGCGCGACCCGCTGCCGTTCGTCGCGGCCGCGGGTCGCGCTGTCCGCCTCGGCAATCCGTTGCCGCAGATCGATGCCGGCCTGTTTCAAGGCGGCATCCGCCGCGCGAACGTAGCGCGCCAGCATCAGCGCTTCCGGCGCCGTCGCGATCACCCGTATCGTGCAACACGTCGCGCATCCCTTGTGGCATGCGATGGCGGGCTGGCCCTCCGCCTGCACGGCCACGTTGCCCTCGAAACTGCTGTAGGCCTGCGACATCAGTGCGGGCACCATGTCGCCGTCACCGCGCCACTGCGCCAGGGTCTCGGCGAACGCCAGGTGCTGGGCCTTGAAGAACGCCAACGCACCGTCTTCTTCAGTGTTCCGGGTCATACTTTTTCCATCTTTCATCCGTGGTACGCGAGAACAAATCCACATTTGTCATTCCGGCGAAGGGCCCACACCCGTCCGGAATGATGACCCCCGAATCTGGGGAAGCCTCGCGGCCGGGATGTAGGAGGCCCGCCCTCGGGCCGATTGCGGGCGTCTGTACGGTGCAAGCCATCGCGGCGGGGGCGCCGCTCCTACGGATTCGGCCGTAATGGTGCGCCCGCGACCGATTGCAGGAGACCCGCTAGGGAAGCCCTGAACAAGTCCACGTTTGTCATTCCGGCGAAAGCCGGAATCCAGTTAAACAAAACATCTGGACCCCGGTTTTCACCCGCAAGGGGCAGGCCGCGGTTGTAAAACAGCTAAAGCTGTAACAACCGCGCACCACCGGGGTGACGACTTGTTCAGAAGTTTCCTAAATATCCTCTTCCATCGCATCCATCGCGATCAGTTGCTGGCGCAGCGCCATGTGCGCGTAGAACCCCTCGTCCGGGTCGTACAGCGGGTCGCGCTGCAGGGCCGCGATCGCCTGATCGTCGGTGAGGTGCACGCGGCAGGTCTTGAGATCGTGCGCCAGCGCGGCGACGCAGGCATCGAACGCGTCCACCGGCTCGGCATGCAATACGCCCTGGCCCAGCACAGGGTCGGCCCGGTACAGAAGTGCGTCCCAGCCATGGACGCGCGCCAGTTCGAGCAGGTCGGCCTGCGTCCGCGCCGCATCCGGTGTATCCGTGCCGCAAGCGGCCACACGTTCGCGCACGCTCAGGGCTTCATGGATGACCCAGCCTTCGCGCGCGCGGACGGCATGCACCTTGCGCACGAAGTCGTCGCGGTTGAAGGCGAACCAGGCATGCGGCCGTCCCTGATGCGGGAATTCGACGACGTAGATCATCAATCGCGCGCCGTCATGGCCTTGTTCTGCGCACGGCGCATGCGCTCGGCCAGTCCCTGCGGGCTGGACTCGAACACGTCTCGCGCCGCTTTGAGCGCGGCGTTCGCGGCCAGCGCCTGCTCCCAATTCAGGGCAACCCGCCCTGCCATGTGGGTGGCGTCAGGTGCCGTCTTGAGTATGGCTTCCCGGTTGGGGTGGTAGATGACCGGATCGATATCGTCCGCTTCCTTCACGCCATCCAGATAGAGTGCGCTGCCGATGACTTCCAGCTTGCGCCCGTCCGCGGTGGTCTTGATCAGATCTGCCATGCGCCCGACTCCCTTGTGAAAAATGAAATTTGCCGTCTTGCTTACACCGGGCGGTTCTCGCCGGGGTCGCGCACCGGTCCCATGACGCTCAACCCTTCCTCGTAGCTCATGCTGGGAAAGGCATCGGAAAACTTCAGCGCGGTGTCCGCCACCTTGTCCACCTTGCCGGCGGTATCCAGTTTCTTGAGATCGCCCCGCTCCAGGTACAGCAGTTCCAGCAACTCGTTGTAAACCGTGGCTTCGTCGATGGGCAGCACGTAGAAGGTCGTGCCGTTGTAAGGGACCTGATAGCGCTTGCTGAGGTCGATGTTGTTGCAGTAGAGGAAATATTTGCCGTCCGGCTTCAGGGCCGGGCCGATCGCATCGGCCAGCGGCTTCAGGTATTCGAAGGACAGCAGGTAGGCCGCCATGAAGTCGAGCCCGGGGCTGCCTTCGTGCGCCACGGCGATCACTTGGTCGGC
The DNA here is from genome assembly GCA_018820765.1 of Gammaproteobacteria bacterium. Taxonomy (GTDB): domain Bacteria; phylum Pseudomonadota; class Gammaproteobacteria; order Burkholderiales; family Thiobacillaceae; genus Thiobacillus. The sequence goes on along the minus strand of JAHJNN010000008.1, from coordinate 358,159 downwards.
GGTGATCTCCGGCGGGCGCGCCTCGTCGGCCAACTGCTGCGCGAACTTGATGGCGATTTCGCCGCGGAACCCGAAGCGCCCGGCCGTGCCGGTGGCGGCCTTGAACACCGGATTCTGCAGGCGTTTTTCGGCATCGAGTTGTTTGAAGGCGGTCTGGTCTAGCGTGGTCATGGTGTGCTCTTTGCAAGGGTTGAAAGAAAAAGTCGATCAAGCCTGCCGTTGCAAGAGCGATGCCAGCCGCATCGATCAGCCTAAGTCCATGATGTGGAAGTGGTTTGTTGTTTCCCCTGTGCCTAACAGTCGTGTCGTGAATGCTACAGGCGCGGTGGGGGTGTAGGAGCGGCGCCCTCGCCGCGATTTTCGTACGTCGCAACAACCACGGCATCGCGGCGAGGGCGCCGCTCCCACAGGGGGCAGTCGGTAGGGTTGATTGCGCCGCGGAAGACGGCTCGCAACGGGCACTCGCAGAAGCTCATTTGTCGCAAAACTTACAAACCCCACACACGCGCCCACTCCTGTTTGCATGGATTTTTCCGTGTTTTTTCAGTGACTTGGCATCCTTCTGTCCGCATGGCACATGAGTTGCTTAACAGGAAGCGTAGCCGCGGTGCGTCACACCCACCGCTTAACGCAAGCCAACAGAGCGAGACGTTCATGCCCAAGCTGCCCATTTATCTCGACTACTCCGCAACGACGCCGGTCGACCCCCGCGTGGCAGAGCGGATGATTCCCTATCTGACGGAAAAATTCGGCAACCCGGCGTCGCGCTCGCACGCCTTCGGCTGGGACGCGGAGAAGGCGGTGGAGCAGGCGCGCGAGGAAGTCGCGGGGCTGGTCAACTGCGATCCCAGGGAAATCGTCTGGACCTCGGGCGCGACCGAGTCGGACAACCTCGCCATCAAGGGCGCGGCGCAGTTCTACAAGAGCAAGGGCAAGCACCTGATCACCGTGCGCACCGAGCACAAGGCGGTGCTCGATCCGATGCGCGAACTGGAGCGCCAGGGATTCGAAGTCACCTACCTCGATCCCGAGCCGAACGGCCTGCTCGACCTGGACAAATTCACGGCCGCCATCCGGCCCGACACGATTCTCGCCTCGGTCATGCACGTGAACAATGAAATCGGCGTGATCCAGGACATCGACACCATAGGCGAACTCTGCCGTGCCAGGGGCGTGCTGTTCCATGTCGATGCCGCGCAGTCCACCGGCAAGGCGCCTATCGATCTCTCCCGGCTCAAGGTCGACCTGATGTCCTTCTCCGCCCACAAGACCTACGGCCCGAAAGGCATCGGCGCCCTGTACGTGCAACGCAAGCCGCGCATCCGCATCGAGGCGCAGATGCACGGCGGCGGCCACGAGCGCGGCATGCGCTCCGGCACGCTGGCCACGCACCAGATTGTCGGCATGGGCGCGGCGTTCCGCATCGCGGCCGAGGAAATGGCCACCGAGAACGAACGCATCCGCATGCTCCGCGACAGGCTGTGGGCCGGCATCAGCACGCTGGACGAAGTGCACCTCAACGGCGACATGCAGCGGCGCGTGCCGCACAACCTCAACGCCAGCTTCAATTTCGTCGAGGGCGAATCGCTGATGATGGCGATCAAGGACCTCGCGGTATCCAGCGGCTCGGCCTGCACCTCGGCCAGCCTGGAGCCGTCCTACGTGCTGAAGGCGCTGGGCCGCAACGACGAACTGGCGCACAGCTCGATCCGCTTCTCCATCGGCCGCTTCACCACCGAGGAGGAAATCGACTACGCGGTGCAGCTGATCCACAAGCACGTGAGCAAGCTGCGCGAACTGTCGCCGCTGTGGGACATGCACTGCGCCGGCATCGATCTGAATTCGGTGCAGTGGGCGGCACATTGATTTTTAGGGGCCAGGATTCAGGATTCAGGGGCCAGGGGCCAGGGGGTGTGCGGCCAAAGGCCGCGCTAATTTACAAGGCGCGAAGCGCACCCTCCCTGAATCCTGATCCCTGAATCCTGACCCCTAACAAGCGACTGATAAGGAGCACTAAATGTCATACAGCGACAAGGTACTGGACCACTACGAGAATCCCCGCAACGTCGGCGGCTTCACCACGGACGACGCTTCGGTCGGCACCGGCATGGTCGGCGCGCCGGCCTGCGGCGACGTAATGAAGCTGCAGATCAAGGTGAACGACGACGGCGTGATCGAGGAAGCGCGCTTCAAGACCTATGGCTGCGGCTCCGCCATCGCGTCGTCCTCGCTGGTGACCGAATGGGTCAAGGGCAAGACCCTGGACCAGGCGCTGGCGATCAAGAACACCGAAATCGCCGAAGAACTGGCGCTGCCGCCGGTCAAGATCCACTGCTCGATCCTGGCCGAGGACGCCATCAAGGCCGCGGTTCTGGACTATCGCAACAAACACGAAGTCGCCACGGAGGGCTATGCCTCCTGCGATCCGACTGCTGCCTAAGCGCCACCCTCACAGGAGATAGACACATGGAAACGCAAACCCTAAAGGACTCCGATCCACTACGTGCTGAAGCACCTGTGGAGTCGTATGCTCTCAGCCCGGTCGTGTTCACCGACGCCGCCGCGATCAAGGTCAAGGAACTGATCGAGGACGAAGGCAATGCCGCGCTCAAGCTGCGCGTCTCCGTTTCCGGCGGCGGTTGTTCCGGCTTTCAGTACGGCTTCACGTTCGACGAGAACAGCGGCGAAGACGACACCGTGGTGGAGAAATGCGGCGTGGTGCTGCTGATCGACCCGATGAGCTTCCAGTATCTGATGGGCGCCGAGATCGATTACCAGGAAAGCCTCGACGGCGCGCGCTTCGTGATCAACAACCCGAATGCCGCGTCCACCTGCGGCTGCGGCAGTTCGTTTTCCGTATAAGGAGCGCGGGCATGGCTATTACGCTGTCAGCAAGCGCCGCCGACCGGATCCAGAAATTTCTTGCCCAGCGCGGCAAGGGCATCGGCCTGCGCCTGGGCGTGCGCACCAGCGGCTGCTCCGGCATGGCCTACACGCTCGAGTTCGTGGATGAAACCCTGCCCGACGATCTGTCCTTCGAATCCTGCGGCGTCACGGTGCTGATCGATCCCAAGAGCCTGACTTTCCTCGACGGCACCGAACTCGATTTCGTGCGCGAAGGCCTCAACGAAGGCTTCAAGTTCAACAACCCCAACGTGAAGAACACCTGCGGCTGCGGCGAAAGCTTCAACGTATAAGCGAGATCATCATGGCCCTCCTCCAGATTGCAGAACCCGGTTTATGTGCGGATCCCCACCAGCACCGGCTGGCCATCGGCATCGATCTGGGCACCACCAACTCCCTGGTCGCCACCGTGCGCAGCGGTTCGGCGGCCGTGCTGGAGGATGAAAGCGGGCGCGCCCTGCTGCCCTCGGTGGTGCGCTACATGCAGGACGGCAGTCCGCAAGTCGGCCTGGAGGCACAGTTGCGCCAGAGCGACGACCCGCACAACACCATCGTCTCGGTCAAACGCTTCATGGGGCGCGGCCTCAAGGACGTGCAGGATGCGGCGGCGACGCCCTACCGCTTCGTCGACGCCCCCGGCATGCTTCGCCTGGAAACGCGCGCCGGCGTGAAAAGCCCGGTGGAAGTCTCGGCGGACATCCTCAAGACCCTGCGCGGCCGCGCCGAAGCGGCCCTCGGCGGCGAGCTCACCGGCGCGGTCATCACCGTGCCGGCCTACTTCGACGATGCCCAGCGCCAGGCCACCAAGGACGCCGCGCGGCTGGCCGGCATCAACGTGCTGCGGCTCTTGAACGAGCCGACCGCGGCGGCGATCGCGTACGGCCTCGACAATGCCTCGCAAGGCACGTTCTGCATTTTCGATCTGGGCGGCGGCACCTTCGATATTTCCATCCTGCGCCTCAGCCAGGGCATCTTCGAAGTGGTCGCCACCAACGGCGATTCCAAACTCGGCGGCGACGATTTCGACGAGCGCATCTATCGCTGGATCGTCGAGCAGAGCGGCATCGCCGACCTCTCCGCCGGCGACGCACGGCTGCTGCTGAGCCTGGCGCGCAAAGCCAAGGAAGCCCTCACCGAAAAGGACGAGACGCGCATCACGGCCACCCTCTCCTCCGGCACGGCGGTCGATCGGGTGCTGAGCGCCGAAACCTTCTTCATGCTCACCGCCGACCTCATCACGAAAACCCTGGGGCCGACCCGCAAGGCGCTGCGCGACGCCGGCCTCGGCGTGGACGACATCGACGGCGTGGTGCTGGTCGGCGGTTCCACCCGCATGCGCCACGTGCGCAGCGCAGTGGCGAAATTCTTCCAGCGCGAACCGCTCACCAACCTCGACCCCGACCAGGTCGTGGCGCTCGGCGCCGCCATGCAGGCCAACATGCTGGCGGGCAACCACAGAAGCGACGACTGGCTGCTGCTGGACGTGATTCCGCTGTCGCTCGGCCTCGAAACCATGGGCGGGCTGGTGGAAAAAGTCATCCCGCGCAACGCCACCTTGCCGGTTACGCGCGCCCAGGACTTCACCACCTTCAAGGACGGCCAGACCGCCATGAGCATCCATGTGCTGCAAGGCGAACGCGAACTGACCGGCGACTGCCGTTCGCTGGCCCGCTTCGAACTGCGCGGCATTCCGCCCATGGTGGCGGGCGCCGCGCGCATCCGCGTCACCTTCCAGGTCGATGCCGACGGCCTTTTGTCGGTGTCCGCCCATGAGCAGACCAGCGGCGTGCAGGCCACCATCGAGGTCAAGCCTTCCTACGGCCTGGGCGACGACGAAATCGCGCGCATGCTGCAGGATTCCTTCACCCATGCCCACCACGACATGGCCGCGCGCAACCTGCGCGAGCAGCGGGTGGACGGGCTGCGCCTGCTTGAGGCCACGCAGGCGGCGCTGGACCTGGACGGCTGGCAACTCCTGTCCGACACCGAGCGCGTCACCATCGACCGCGCCATGGAGACGCTGCGCGTCATGCTGGACGGTCTGGACCACGTTGCCATCAAGCGCGCGGCCGACTCGCTCAACCGCGCCACCGCCCAGTTCGCCGCCCGCCGCATGGATGCAAGCATCCAGCGCGCCTTGGCCGGCCGGCGGCTGGAAGCGCTCGAGGCCTAGGCCCATGCCGCAACTCATCGTATTGCCGCATGAGCACCTGTGCCCGGACGGTGCCGCGCTGGATGCCGAAACCGGCGCCACTCTCTGCGACAGCCTGCTCGCCGCAGGCATCGAACTCGACCATGCCTGCGAACAGTCCTGTGCCTGCACCACCTGCCACGTCATCGTGCGCGAGGGCTTCGCCTCACTGAACCCCAGCACCGAGACGGAAGACGACCTGCTCGACAAGGCCTGGGGGCTGGAACCGCAATCGCGCCTCGCCTGCCAGGCCATCGTCGACGGCGTCGACCTGGTGATCGAGATCCCCCGCTACTCGATCAACATGGTCAAGGAAGGGCATTGAGTACGAAAATCGCGGCGAGGGCGCCGCTCCTACAGGTGGGGTTGTAGGAGGCCCGCCCCCGGGCCGATTGCGAGTGATCGCGACGGCACGAAAATCGCGGCGAGGTGGAGGCCCCCTCGGGCCGATGATGTTCGCCCTTCTCCGTGCTTCAGCGGTAAATCGCATTTCAGCCAGGAGCACATCATGCGCATCGGGATTCCGAAGGAGATCAAGGACCATGAATACCGCGTCGGCGTGACGCCCGCCGGGGTGAGCGCGCTGGTCACACGGGGCCATCAGGTGCTGGTGGAAACCTTGGCCGGCGCACGCATCGGTTTCGGCGATGCCTTGTACGAAGCGGCCGGCGCAATGATTACGGGCCGCAACCAAGTCTACGGCTGCGACATGGTCGTCAAGGTCAAGGAACCGCAGCCCGAGGAAGTGGCGCTGCTGCGCGAAGGCCAGTTGCTGTTCTGCTACCTGCATCTCGCGCCCGAGCCGGAACTGACGCGCGGCCTGCTGGAGCGCAAGGTCGTCGGCATCGCCTACGAAACCGTCACCGATGCCCAGGGCAGGCTGCCGCTCCTGGTCCCCATGTCGGAAGTGGCCGGCCGCCTGGCGGTGCAGGCCGGCGCGACGGCCTTGCAGATCGCCAACGGCGGCAGCGGCGTGCTGCTCGGCGGCGTACCCGGCGTGGCGCCGGGCAAGGTGCTCATCCTCGGCGGGGGCGCCGCCGGACTCAACGCGGCGAAAATGGCGCTCGGTCTTGGCGCCGAGGTCACCGTGCTCGACGTCGACCTGGCACGCCTGCGCCACCTCGACGACGTCTTCGGCATGCGCGTGAAAACTCGGTTTTCCGAGCCCGCTGCCATTGCCGAACTCGTGCGCGAGGCCGATCTGGTCATCGGCGCCGTGCTCGTCCCGGGCAAGCGCGCGCCCCAGCTGCTGACCCAGACCATGGTGAAGACGATGAAACCGGGCTCGGCCCTGGTGGACATCGCCATCGACCAGGGCGGCTGTGCCGAGACCTCCCGCCCCACCACCCACTCAGCCCCCACCTATGTCGAGCACGGCGTGGTGCATTACTGCGTCACCAACATGCCGGGTGCGGCTGCACGCACCGCCACCCTGGCGCTGACGCAGGCCACGCTGCCGCTCGCGCTGGAACTCGCCGACAAGGGCTGGGCGCGGGCGCTGCAGGACAATCCTGGCCTGCGGGATGGTCTCAACGTGTTGCGCGGCCAGGTCATGCATCCGGCTGTTGCCGCGGATCTGGGTTATGCGGTGGAGCCGTTGCAGACGGCGCTGGCTGCGTGAGCCGGAGGTAGGAGAACCAAAATCGCGGCGTGGACGCCGTTTGTGGGAGCGCCTTCCAAGGCGCGATTGAGCCCCGGCGGCGATCGCGGCGTGGACGCCGCTCCTACAAAACCGGTTAGGCATGCGCCGGGGCTTTTTGCCTCCCTCTCCCCTGTCGCAATCCCTACAATCCCCGACAAATGTCGGTTCCGCCTGCGCGCCCCCTATCCGCCTGAACCCGTAACACGCTGATTGGACGCAACAATTTTCGTTGGCATGCCCCTTGCTGATTGCTAGATGTAAGCGAATCATCTTCGGAGCAAACATGGCGAACTCTTCTGTAGTCGTAAACGACACGACCCTGCGCGACGGCGAGCAGACCGCCGGGGTGGCCTTCACCGCCGAAGAACGCATCGCCATCGCGCGCGCCCTGGCCGCCGCCGGCGTGCCGGAAATGGAAATCGGCATCCCGGTCATGGGGGCGGAAGAGCGCGAGAGCATTCTCGCCATCGCCACCCTGGGACTGCCTTCGCAGTTGATGGTGTGGGGGCGCATGTGCGAACCCGACCTCACTGCCGCCGCTAGCTGCGGCGTGCACATCGTGAATCTGTCCATCCCGGTTTCCGACATCCAGATCCGCCACAAGCTGGGACGCGACCGCGACTGGGTGCTGGACAGCATCAGCCGCTACGTCGGCCTCGGACTGGATCTGGGCATGGACGTCTGCGTCGGCGGCGAGGATGCCTCGCGCGCCGACATCGACTTCCTGCTGCGTGTGGTCGAAACGGCCGAGCGCGCCGGCGCGCGGCGTTTTCGGTTTGCCGACACGCTCGGCCTGCTCGATCCCTTCACCACCTTCAAACGCATCAACCAGCTGCGCGAAGCGACCGATCTCGAACTGGAAATGCACGCGCACAACGATCTCGGACTGGCCACGGCGAACACGCTGGCTGCGGTGCTGGCCGGCGCCACCCACATCAACACGACCGTGAACGGGCTGGGCGAACGCGCCGGCAACGCGGCGCTGGAAGAGTCGGTCACCGCGATGCATCACCTCTACCACGTCGAGACCGGTATCGACAGCCGCCACTTCCCGGAAATCTCGCGCCTGGTGGCGATCGCATCGGGCCGCCCGGTTCCGGCGAACAAGAGCATCGTCGGCGATGCCGTGTTCAGCCACGAATCCGGCATCCACGTGGACGGCCTGATCAAGAACCCGCTCAACTACCAGGGCGTGAACCCCGAGGACGTCGGCCGCACCCACACGCTGGTGCTCGGCAAGCACTCGGGCTCGCATGCGGTGATGCAGGCCTACGCCGGCATCGGCATCGTGCTCACCGAGTTCGAGGCCAAGGCGATGCTCGCGCGCATCCGCCAGCACGCCGTCGCCACCAAGCGGACGCCGGATTCGGCCGACCTCGAACGCTTCTATCTGGAAGCCATGCCGCGCGCGACTGCGCAGTCCTGACAGGGAGGGATCCACCATGACCGTGATGATCGACCGCAAACTCCTCGCCGCTCCGGAACCGGCCCCCAGCTTCATCGCGCTGCTGCGCGAAGACGTGGCCTGCGTGTTCCAGCGCGACCCGGCCGCGCGCACCACCTGGGAAGTCGTTACCACCTATCCCGGCATCCACGCCCTGCTCTGGCACCGCATCAGCCACGCCCTGTGGGGCCGCGGCTGGCGCTATGCGGCGCGCTTCACGAGCTTCTTCGCTCGCATGTTCACCCAGATCGACATCCATCCGGGCGCCACCATCGGCCGCCGCTTCTTCATCGACCACGGCTGCGGCGTCGTCATCGGCGAGACCGCCGAGGTCGGCGACGACGTCACGCTCTATCACGGCGTCACCCTGGGCGGCGTCTCCTGGAATCCCGGCAAGCGCCACCCCACCCTGTGCGACGGCGTGGTGGTGGGCGCCGGCGCCAAGATACTCGGCCCCATCACGGTCGGCCGCGGCGCGCGCGTCGGCGCCAATTCGGTGGTGATCCAGGACGTGCCGGACAGCATGACGGTGGTCGGCATCCCCGGCCGCGTGGTGCTGCCGGAGAGCCAGCGCCGCATTACGCAACAGGGCATCGACCTCGACCACCACCTGATGCCCGACCCGGTGGGCAAGGCGATTTCCTGCCTGCTCGACCGCATCGCCTATCTGGAGAAGCACCTGGGCGTGTCCGCCGAGGCGCAAGTGCTCCCGGCGACGAACGACTGCGTCACCTGCACCGAAACCTGCGATCCGGCTCACGTCGCCGTGAACCTGAAGCGGACCACCCACTGAAGTCAAATGAGCATCGGAAATAAACCATGAGCGATCTACTCAAGCAAATGACCCGCTTCTCGGCGGCCGAAGAGTTCCTGGATTATTTCCAGGTGTCCTACGAACAGTCCGTCGTCAACGTGAACCGGCTGCACATCCTGAAGCGCTTCAACCAGTACCTGCGGGCGACGCCGGGCACCGAGTCGATGGACGACAACACCCTGCATGGCGTGTGCAAGGAACTGCTGGCCAAGGCCTACAGCGACTTCGTGAAGTCCACCCCGGCGCAGGAAAAGGTGTTCAAGGTATTCCAGGACACCGACGGCAAGCAGCACGTCTCGCTCGACAGCCTGCGCACGGCGCTGCCGTCCCACGGCTAAGGAGAAGACCATCATGCATATCGTCGTTTGCATCAAGCAGGTTCCGGACAGCGCGCAAATTCGCGTGCACCCGGTCACCAACACCATCATGCGCCAGGGCGTGCCGGCCATCGTCAATCCCTACGACCTGTTCTCGCTGGAAGAAGCGCTGCGCCTGAAGGACGAATACGGCGCCCGCGTCACCGTGCTGTGCATGGGCCCGCCGCAGGCGGAAGCCGCGCTGCGCAAGGCCATTTCCTTCGGCGCCGACGACGCCATCCTGGTGACCGACCGCGCCTTTGCCGGCTCCGACACCCTGGCCACCAGTTTCGCGCTGGCCTCCGCCATCAAGAAAATCCAGGAAGACATGCCGGTGGACATCGTCTTCGCCGGCAAGCAGACCATCGACGGCGACACCGCCCAGGTCGGCCCCGGCATCGCCAAGCGCATGGACCTGCAGCTGCTGACCTACGTCTCGAAGATCGTCGAGCTCGACCTCGACAAGCGCGAAATCACCCTGCACCGCCGCGCCGAAGGCGGCGTGCAGGTGCTGAAGACCCAGCTGCCCTGCCTGATCACCATGCTCGAAGGCACCAACGAGATGCGCTTCGCCACCATGTCCAACATGTTCCGCGCCGCGCGCTACCCGTTGAAGCAGTGGGACAAGGACGCCGCCGGCATCGAGGACGTGACGAAGATCGGCCTCAAGGGCTCGCCCACCATCGTCAGCAAGGTGTTCGCGCCGCAGCCGAAGTTGGTGCGCGCCGAGATCATCGACTGCGAAAGCCGGGAGCCGAAGGACCTCGCCGTCACCCTGCTGGCAAAGATGTTCACCAAACACCCGAACCTGGCGGAAGAAATCGGCAAGGCCAGCGCCTAGCACGCAATACCTTTAAGGACCGAGTCATGAGCGAAACAACCGAACAAAAGAAACCCGCCGGACGGCGCAAATTCGAGCTGGACCCGCGCCTGGAAAGTTACAAAGGGGTGTGGGTGTTCGTCGAGCACGAGCGCGGCGCCGTCCACCCGGTGTCCTGGGAGCTGATGGGCGAAGGCCGCAAGCTCGCCGACAAGCTCGGCGTGCCGCTGGCCGGCGTGGTGATGGGGGCGCCCGGCATCCAGACCCGGCGCTTCTGCCAGGAGGCCTTCCACTACGGCGCCGACCTCTGCTACCTGATGGAAGACCCGCTGCTCTCCGACTATCGCAACCAGCCCTTCACCAAAGGGTTGACCGACCTGGTCAACGCCTATGAGCCGGAAATCCTGCTGCTGGGCGCCACCACGCTGGGCCGCGACCTCGCCGGCAGCGTCGCGACCACGCTGCAGACCGGCCTGACCGCCGACTGCACCGAGCTCAACATCGACATGGAGAACCGCAGCCTGGCGGCGACACGTCCCACCTTCGGCGGCAGCCTCCTGTGCACCATCGTCACCCTCAACTACCGGCCGCAGATGGCGACGGTGCGGCCGCGCGTGATGAGCATGCCGAAGAAGGACGACACCCGCACCGGCACGATTACCGAACATCCGTTGGGGATGATCGAGACCGACATCGTCACCAAGGTGCTCGAATACATTCCGGACAACCTCGCGGGCAAACCGCAGCTGCCCTTTGCCGACATCATCGTGTCCGGCGGGCGCGGCATGAAACGGCCGGAAAATTTCCAGCTCATCTGGGACCTCGCCAAGGTGCTCGGCGCCGAAGTCGGCGCCACGCGCCCGGTGGTGCAGGCGGGCTGGGTCGACCTCGAACGCCAGGTCGGCCAGTCCGGCAAGACCGTGCGCCCCAAGCTCTACATCGCCGCCGGCATCTCCGGCGCGATCCAGCACCGCGTCGGCATGGAAGGCTCGGACGTGATCATCGCCATCAACAGCGACCCCAACGCGCCGATCTTCGACTTCGCCACCTACGGCATCGTCGGCAACGCGATGCAGATCCTGCCGGCGTTGACCGAGGCATTCAGGCAGCAGCTGGCGACGGCGAAGGTGGCGGTATGAAACACGTAGGAGCGGCGTCCACGCCGCGATAGCGCCTATCGCGGCGTGGACGCCGCTCCTACAGGAAGCGTTTGCAGTACCAGGAGAAGAAACATGGATGAAAAATTTGATGCAATCGTGGTCGGCGCCGGGCCCTCGGGCAATGCCGCCGCCTACACCCTGGCCAAGGCCGGACTGAAAGTGCTGCAGATCGAGCGCGGCGAATATCCCGGCTCGAAAAACGTGCAGGGTGCGATCCTGTATTCGAAGGCGCTCGAGGAAATCATCCCCGATTTCCGCGATGACGCGCCGCTGGAGCGCCACGTCATCGAGCAGCAGATGTGGGTGCTGGACGACGAATCCTACGTCGGCTCCACCTACCGCTCCGCCGAATTCAACAAGGAGCCGTACAACCGCTACACCATCGTGCGCGCCCAGTTCGACAAGTGGTTCTCGAAACGGGTGCAGGACGCCGGCGCCCTGCTGGTGTGCGAGACCACCGTCACCAACCTGATCATGGACGGCCAGCGCGTGATCGGCGTGCAGACCGACCGCGAGGGCGGCTCGGTCTACGCCGACGTGGTGATCCTCGCCGACGGCGTGAACTCGCTGCTGGCGAAGAAGGCCGGCTTCCACGCCGAGCTCGAACCCAAGGACGTGGCGCTGGCGGTGAAGGAAATCCACTTCATGCCGGAAGAGACCATCCAGAGCCGTTTCAACATCGCCGAGGGCGAAGGCGTGGTGATCGAGATGGCGGGCAAGATCACCCAGGGCATGATGGGCACCGGCTTCCTCTACACCAACAAGGATTCGCTCACCATCGGCGTGGGCTGCATGCTGTCCGACTTCAAGCAGCAGAAGATCACCCCCTACCTGCTGCTGGAGCAGATGAAGGCGCATCCCGCGATCAAGCCGCTGATCGAAGGCGGCGAGATGAAGGAATACACCGCGCACCTGATCCCGGAAGGCGGCTACAAGGCCATGCCCAAGCTCTACGGCGACGGCTGGATGATCGTCGGCGACTCCGGCATGTTCGTCAACGCGGTGCACCGCGAAGGCTCCAACCTGGCCATGACCACCGGCCGCTACGCCGCCGAGACGATCATCGATCTGAAGGAAAAGAAACTGCCCATGAGCGCCCGCAACCTCGCGCTCTACCAGGGGCGGCTGGAAGACAGCTTCGTCATGAAGGACCTGAAGAAGTACAAGAACATGCCGGAGATCTTCCACAAGAACAACCAGTTCTTCACCACCTATCCCGAGCTGGTCAACCGCGCCGCCCACACCATGCTCACCGTCGACGGCGTCGACAAGAAAACCAAGGAGCGCGAAATCCGCAAGAGTTTCAAGCAGCGCCGCTCCCTGTTCGGACTGATGGGCGACGCGTTCAAGATGTGGAGGGCATTCGAATGATTCCCGTAAAAGTAGAAGAGAAGCTGTTCCAGAACCGCTACCGGGTCGATTCCGGCCGGCCGCATATCAACATCAAGAACCCGGCCACCTGCCAGTCGGAGTGCAAGACCCAGGAATGCACCATCTGCTGCCCGGCGGGCTGCTACACCGCGGAAGGCAACGGCCAGGTGGTGCTGATCACCGACGGCTGCCTGGAGTGCGGCACCTGCCGCATCATCTGCACCACCTATCGCAACGTGGATTGGGAATATCCGCGCGGCGGCTACGGGATTCTGTTCAAGTTCGGTTGAGGAACCGCATTTGACCCACAACGCATCGCCCGTAGGAGCGGCCTCCAGGCCGCGATAAGCCTGAACAATCGCGCCTTGGAAGGCGCTCCCACGTGGAGCGAACCGTCCCCCGTGCTCCTGTTAACCGCTTTTTATTGAGGACTTTCATTCATGCCAAAACCAGAAAAACACGTCTTCGTCTGCGTCCAGAATCGCGGCCCCGGCCACCCGCGCGGCTCCTGCATGCAAAGCGGCACCGCCGAAATCTGGGACGAGTTCGCCTACAACTTCCAGCAGAAAAACCTCAACGGCCGCTTCGCGCTGTCCAACACCGGCTGCCTCGGCCCCTGCAACGGCCCGCACGTGCTGGTCTATCCGGAGGGTATCATGTACGGCAAGGTCGCCAAGGAAGACGTCGCGGCCATCGTCGACGAGCATCTGCTCGGCGACAAGCCGGTCGAGCGCCTGATGCTGCCACCCGAGATTTGGGGTTGAGTACTTGGCTGCCGACGCCTTCAGCCTGGCCACCGGCTTCGCCACGCCGCCGATCATCGAGGAAACCCTACGCCGCGCGGCAGCCTGCTACGCCGACACCGAGAGCGCCGAGTTCCTGATCTGGACGGCGCTCAAGGCCGACCCCGAATGCCTGGGCAGCTATTTCTCGCTGTACAAGTTCTACTTCTACAAGCGCATGCTGAACGAAGCGGAAGAGGTCGCCCTGCTCGCCCTCGACGCCGCGGCGAAGCAAGGCGGCTTCAGCCCGGACTGGACCCGGCTCGATTCAAACTCGGCCGACTGGCGGCGCGTCGACGCCCCCCAGCACTTCTACCTGTTCACGCTGAAGGCGCTCGCCTTCATGCGCCTGCGGCTGGGCCGCCCGGCGGAAAGCCATGCCCTGCTCGCCAAGCTGCAGGAGCTGGACCCGCTCGACACGGTGGGCGCGTCGGTGATCCGGGATCTGGCGGCGCACCAGCCCGCGTAGGTTGGGCTGAATGAAATGAAGCCCAACACGATGACGGCCTTGCCTGGCGCACGAAGGGAAACGTTGGGCTTGGCAGCCCAACCTACGGGTTTCGACTTGCCGCGGGATTAAAAAGGAATGGGGTGGGTATGGCGTATGCCAATGTATGCAAGCAAAGCCTGCTGTACGAAGGGGAACTGCTTCCCTGCATGGTGGACGGCAAGGAAATCATCATCCTGTGGCCGGATGGCGGGCAGCCCAGGGCCTACGACGCGGCCTGCCCCCATGAAAAGGTGTCGCTGGCGCGCGGCGACTTCAACGGCCGGATCCTCTACTGCATTGCCCACGGCTGGGTGTTCGACGGGCACAGCGGTAAATGTCTGCAGCCCACCGGCTGGACGCTGAAGGAATATCCCCTGCGCTTCGAGGATGGGATGGTTCAGGTCGATCTGTCAGTGCACTCGACACAGGAGTCGGAACAAACATGAGCGAGACCATGCTGGATACGGTGATCGTCGGCGGCGGCCTGTGCGGCCTGGCGCTGGCCAGGAGCCTGCATGCGCAGGGACGCGCGTTTGCCCTCTACGAGGCGCGTGGCCGCCTGGGCGGGCGCATCCTGTCGGTGCCGAGCAAGACCGCCGGCATGGCGCTCGACCTCGGGCCGACCTGGTTCTGGCCCGACACCCAGCCGCGCATCACCCGGCTGGCGGCCGATCTCGGCTTGCAGAGTTTTCCGCAGCACGACGACGGCACCGTGCTGCGCCTCACCGACCACGACAAGAAGCCCGACGCCCTCCAGATGGCCGACCTGCACGGCGGCGCCCGGCGCCTGGAAGGCGGCATGGCGGCCCTGGTGGGCGCGTTGGCCGGCGGCTTGCCGCCCGCCGCGATCCACCTGGAGCAGGAGCTGGTGGCGGTGCGCGACAAGGGCGAGCATGTCGAACTGCTGTTCCGTTCCGGCGAGGTGACGGCGATCGTGCGCGCGCGCCAGGCGGTGCTGGCGATTCCGCCGCGCGTGCTGGAACAGCGGGTGCGCTTCGAACCGGCCCTCAATGAGACGATGCGCGAGGCCATGCGCGCCACCCCGACCTGGATGGCGGATCAGGCCAAGGCCGTGGTCGCCTACGACACGCCCTTCTGGCGCGCGGCCGGCGCCTCGGGCAATGCCTTTGTCAGCCATGAGCAGGTCGTGCTGGGCGAAATTTTCGATGCCTGCGATGCCGATGGGCGCCATGCGGCACTGGGCGGCTTCTTCGCCCTGCCGCCGCAGTTTCGCGCATCGATCCATCCGGTTGCGATGCCCATGCTCATCTCGAGCCAGTTGGTGCAGGTGTTCGGCAGCGAAGCCGAACATGGCGAGCAGCACGTGCAGGATTGGGCGGCCGAACCCTACACCTGCAGCACGCTCGATCTGACGCCCCTCGACGGCCACCCCGAATACGGCCACCCGCACCTGCGGCGCCCGCTTTGGAGCGACAAGCTTTTCCTGGGCGGCTCGGAGAGCGCGGGCTATGGCGGCGGCTACATGGAAGGCGCGCTGGAAGCGGCGGCGCGCATTCAACGCGCGCTGACTCCGGATGCGCACGACGCGGCGCGGCCGGCCAGCGGCAACGCCGCCTGCCTGGCCCAATTCGGCGACCAGGTGGCGGCGTTGCGGCCGCTGGCCATCGAGCGTTATCGACAACACCTGCAGCGCTACCTCGCCGCCCAGGCCAAGGAACAACTGACCCAGCGCGCCCTGCTCGACACCGTGGAGCAGGTGTACAGCGAAGCCCTGGATCGGCTCGGCGCCCTCCCCTTCGATGCCGCCGGCATGCAGCGCGGCCGCTCCGATCTCACGCCTGACGTGCTGGCGGCTTTCAACGGCTTCAACAACGCGCTGCTGGAAGAAGTCGTGCAGTTCAACCGCGGTTCTTGCGCGATCTCGAATTTCCCCGGTGAACACGACCCGAGCCGGGACTACGTCGACACCATCGCCCGCGATCTCGCCGCCGCCTGGCGCGAATTTGCGATCAACGCGAACGGCGTGCTGCTGGGCAAGGGCCAGGCGCAATTTCAGGAGGATTTGGCATGAGTGGATTTTTCATGGATTGGGATGGCAACTTGCGCAGCGTCGACGACCCGGGCGGCGGCTATACCTGCGAAGTCGATGCCCCCGCGCGCTATGTGGCAGTCATGAAAGGCAGCATCCTGGCGCACGAAGGCACCCTGTACAAAACCCTGGCCGATGTCGAAAAGGCTGGGATCAAGGCCGCCGTGGTTGCCGGCTCCCACCCTTGGGGCAGCAAGAGCGATGGCTTTTGACGGCGCAAGAATTTCACGATGAACGCCGAACCCACGCCGCGTCCCGAAACCCTGACGCAGACCCATCCCGCGCTCGGCATCCTGCGCCTGGCGGCGCTGTCCGCCAGCCCGGATTGGGCGCCGGATGACGAGACGCTGGATCTCATGTTCGAGCAAGTGGAAACCGGCGCGCTGGCCGGCCTGACGCCTGCGGAAGTCTGGCCGGAACTGGCGCGCGGCCTGATGGGTCCGGCACCCTCGAACATGTTGCGCGCCCTGTATGCCTGCGGCGCGCTGGCGGAGGTGCTGCCCGAGGTGGCGGGCGTGTTCGGCGTGCCGCAAATCGCCGACGATCCGCCGCAGGTCGACATCGGCCTGCATCTGCTGCGCGTGCTCGATGAGGCAGCCCGTTGCGACGCGCCGCTGCCGGTGCGCTTCGCCGCGCTGGTGATGAACGTCGGCAAATCGGACTCCCCGCCCGAGCATCTGCCGGTGCACTATCGCCACGTCGAGCGCGGCCAGCCGCGCATCGCGGCGATGTGCGAACGCTTTGGCGTGCCGGCGGAGTGCCGCGAGCTGGCGCTGCTGGCACTGGCCGAATGCGAGCGGGTCCACCGCGTGTCGGAAATACGCGCCGGCCCGGTGGCGGCGATGCTGGACCGGCTCGGCGCCTTCGATCGGCCGCAACGCTACGCGCAGCTGATGACGCTGTGCGCGTGCGACTACCGCGCCTATCAGGGGCGCTCGGCACGCGACTATCCCAAGGCTGCCTTGCTGGACATCGCGCTAGCGGCCTGCGCCGGCATCGATGCCGCCGCGCGTAGCGCCGACGCCCTGCAGGAAGCCCGCGCCGCCGCCATCGCCGCCGCGTTCCGCTCCGAGCGCTGGTCTGATTCGCGGGCTTAAGCAGTCATGACCACCGCAGCCATCACCCTCCACCCCGCCGCACACTGGGCCATCCAGGCAGCCTTCACTCCCGAACAAATCGACTGCACCACCGCGGTCGTACTCAAGATCCTCGACAACAAATGCAAGATGCTGCCCGGCGAAAAGCTGGCGGTAATGGCTGTCTACGACGCCGTCCGCCACCTTGCCTCGCCCCTGTTCGACAGCGCCGTGCACGCCGCCATCCGTGCCGCGCGCCAGGAACCGGGCACCCAGACGTTGGATGCCATCCACCCCCTGCGCGTGCACGCCGAAGCGGCGATCCCCAAGCCGGTGATGAAACAGTACAAGGCCTTCCTGCGCGAAGGTCTGTTCGGTTAGCAGCGAAGCTTCCGCATTGGTTGAACGACAGAGGCAATACGATGAATGACACCGCACTCAAAGCCTGGCTCGAAAACCAGGGCTTCCCCGCCGCCGACTCCCTGCAGCAAACCCTGCACGGTCGCATCAGCAACGCCACCACCCCGCTGATGTACGCCGCCCGCCTGGGCCGCATCGGCTACATCGGCGACCTGCTGTCGCGCGGAGCAGACCCGCGCGAGATGAACGCCGACGGCAACGGCGCGCTGTGGTTCGCCTGCTACGCCGACAGCGCGCCCTGCGTAAACGCCCTGATCAAGGCCGGCGCGCCGCTCGACAGCCAGAACGTCAACGGCGCCACCGCACTCATCTACGCCGCCTCGGCCGGCAAGACCGAAATCGTCAGGCTGCTTCTCGATGCCGGCGCCGACACCACGCTGGAAACCCTCGACGGCTTCACCGCCCTGGACGTGGCGGCGACCCGTGCCTGCCTGGAGATGCTGCGGGACGAGCACACGCAACTGAAGGCAGCATGACTGGCGCGCCCGCCCCGTTTCGATAGCCGGGCGCGCCGCGATGAAGCCCTACATCCCCGAACTCAGCGAACAGCGCATGGTCCGGCGCGCGCCGAACCGGGCGATCGATTTCGGGCCGGATAGCGATTACATCTTCGATTGCCTGAAGGACGTCGAAGCGAGCTTCGGCCTGCAGGGCTTCCCCGGTCTCGCCCCCGAGCACATCCCCGCCCGCGCGCTGATCAAACAGCTCATCGTCTGGTGGCGTACCCTCGAACCCGCAGATGCGCTCCAGCAGGCTGCCTACACGCGCCTGCCTGGCACCATCCGGCTGATCGACACCATTTCCGAATGGTGGACGGAGCGCGCCGGCAAGGCACACAGAGATTGAGGAATGAACCGCTTATAACAAAACCGGTTCATCAATTTAGACTCTAAACAACCGTTTACTATCATCTCGCCGTACTTCCGTTCCGCAGCGGAAACGGACCTCTAACAATCTACATCCCGGGTTTCATGGTCATAGTTGAGAGGGAGCCAAACGGGAGCATAATTCGTCTGCCCCGGTCACCTTTTTCATAGTGATAACCGAACCGAACATGAAAAAATAAGATAAAAAATTATTCCAAGATATTCGTCGTCATAAATGTCTGGGCCCATGGGACGTTTGAATTGCTGTTGGACGCATCTACCCCCGAATCGAAAGGAGAGGCCATATGTCTCTGACCGTTGGACGCAAAGAGTATTTCCTCGAATCCAGCGATGATCTTCATTCAACGGCTTCGCATAATCTAGCTGAGATTGCCGAAAACGTACGATGGTTTACTACCCTTGTAATCGCTAGCATCACGGCTCTTGCTGGATACCGTCAACTCCAAGGCGAACATTCACTATCCTTTGCTTTCGCAATCATTGTTTCGCTCCTGTGTCTGTCACTCTTTCTCTTTTTGATCGCTGTCCTAGCCGCACAATTCAGACGCGCTGCTCTTTCAAGGAGAGTCAATGACTTTACTGCGACAGTACATATGCTCGAAAACGATCCGAACGTCGCACCTAGCAAAGCGGAGACTCAACTTGGAACCCTGATCGATTCTGTTCGAGCAGACGTTCTCAAGATTTCCGGCTGGCCCAGTTGGTTCGAAGTGATCGGTGTCGTGGTCTTCGTTGTCGCTGCCTTGTTCGCTGTTCCGCTGATACTCTTCGTTGAACTACTCACAGTCTTGTTCTCGTGAGAAGAGCCACGTCAAAGTTGCCGTCCAGCCCGGCGCTCAACCGGAATCTTTATATTAAATGTCCGGGCCCATGGGTCTCTTGAATAACTGTTAGGCCTCGCAGGTTTCCGACCGAGCACCTCCTATGCAAGAAGTCCAGAAACTAGATATGGCCGTTGAACAACTTGAAGACGCGCTCAAGGCGTACTTCGCAAATCGCTATCACAGCGCAATTGTCTTGGCCGGAGCCTCCGAACAATTACTCGCAGGCTATGTACTCAAGCACAAGATGGAACCTTCATGGTCACAAATGCGTGGGGCCATAACCAAGATTGCAAATGGGCTCCACCAGCAGGTAGCTGGGAAGCCAGGAATGACCACCGAGAAGAACATTGGTGACCTATTGAATCGAGCCTACAACCACTCGAAGCATGCCGGCACGAAGGATCACATCGTTCTCATGAATCCCAAGTTCGAGGCGCGAGAGCTCATTGATCGCTGCATCTCAAATTACGACATGTTGTTCGCGCGCACAGACTACCGCCTGCAAGACATCCCACTTATTCAGAATTTCATGCACGAATCAATTAATGAGGTGCAGTTTGAAGACGAAGCTACCGACATACTCAAGCCGCTGGCTAGCGAAGGCGGGGCCTAACCCTGCGGTGAAGGGGACGCTGCGCGATAAAGCTGCGCCGCGCGCCTGACCTTGAACGTTCGGCCTCATAGATACCAACCATGGCCCAGTCTTCTGCACCAACATTTCCAGGCGGCTCTAAGTCCCGCGTGAATCGGGCTGGGGATAATATTCGAAACGGAAACGCATCGTCGGACGACTTACACGTTGTTGATGAATGGCGCGCAGCGCATCGTGGGGTACTTAATACCTTTCAAGCTATTCTCCGCAACCGCACGCGCGACACGAATATCACGGTTGCTCAACGTCATAAGCGAAAGCGCACAATCTTCGACAAGCTGCTCCGATTGCCGGGGATGCAGCTTGCTCGGATGGATGACGTCGCAGGTTGCCGCCTGATCTTCAAGAATGCAAAGGAACTCAACTCGTTCCGCGCTGAGTTTCTCCGTGCTCACTTCAAGCATAAGCGCAGAAACGACCTGGACAAGTACGATTACATCAAGCAGCCCAAAGATACGGGCTATCGAGGCATTCACGATGTATACGAATATGACGTCAACTCCGAGGTAGGGAAGAAGCTTGCGGGGCTATACGTCGAAATTCAATACCGCACCTTGGTCCAGCATGCATGGGCCACCGCCGTCGAAGTCATCGGCTTTATCACGGAAAGTCAGCCTAAGTTCCAAAAGGGTGATAAGCGATATGAGCATGCTATGGCACTTGCAAGCGAAATCCTCGCGAGAGCGCATGAAGGAATGACAGGGCCCATACCTGACATTCAGGATCGAGACCTGGTTGCGCAGTTCCTAGCCCTTGACAATGAGTTGGGCCTACTCAAAACGCTTCGTGGTTTGAACGCCGCAAATAGAGCCGTTTCTGCCAAACGCAACGCGATCTTGATCTTTGGAAGTACTGGCGATCTTGAAGTCCGCACGTTCCGTGACGCGCCAGATGCTCTTCGCGCCTTATTTGAGCTTGAGCGCGAATTGCCTGATCGAGATATCGTTCTGGTCCGGGCGGATACAAGCGATGAGGTCCGCCTCGCATTCCGAAACTACTTTTCTGATGCTCGGGATTTCATCCGCTTGCTCGAAGCCGGATGCGAGAAACTGGCAAAACCGAAGAGCGCTACCAAGGGGGTAAATCGTTGAGTGGCGCTCTGAAAACAGTTGCTCGTACTAGGCGTTGATGCCGACCTTTAACATTGAAGGTCTGTTAACAGCAGACAACCGGACCTACGCAGCAAACTGAGCGCCGATGAACCCTACGCCCCACAGATGAATCCTGCCTTCGCCCAGACACTCCACGAGCTGCTGCAAACCCAACAAGTGGCCGCCCTTGGAACGCTACACCAGGGCCAGCCGTACGTGTCCATGGTGCCCTTCGCCCTGCTTCCCGGCGGCTCGGGTTTCGTCATCCATGTCAGCCAGCTCGCGGCGCATACCAAGGACATGCTGTCGAGCCCACAGGTGAGCCTGCTGGTCGTTGCGCCGCCGGCGCCCGACGTGCCTGTCCAGGGATTGGCCCGGATCACGGTACAGGGCCGGGCTGTGCAATACGCCAATGGAACCGAAGGCCATGCCGAGGCGAAGGCCGCCTATCTGGCCCGGTTTCCCCAGAGCGCGGACTTGTTCAGCTTTGCCGACTTCTCGCTGTTCGCGATTTGGCCGGACTCGATCCGCTTCGTCGGCGGGTTTGCCCAGGCCACGACGCTTTTGCCGGAAACGCTCGTTGAAGTGTTGAGCGCCGGCTAAGGCGCGCGGCCAGCGGCTCAGTCGCCGCGATCCAGGCCGTCTTCTTCGGCCAGCTCCACGCCGGTGACGCAGACATCGCCGTCGTCGATCACCAGATTGATGGGGGTGAGCTGCTGTCCCCTGCACGGCCCGATGAAACAGTTTCCGGTATCCAGGTCGAACTGCGCGCGATGGGTGCCGCAGGTGAGGAAGTTGCCATCGTCATCGAGGAAACGCCCGGGCTCCGTATCCAGCCGGCTGCCGGTGTGGGGACAGGCGTTTTCGTATCCGAAGAAACGGTTTCCCTTGCGCCCGATGACGATGGGCCAGGGCTTGGCTTCGCCGGTTTCGCTGCGCACGGCGAGCCAGAATCCGCTCGGCCGGTCTTCGTCGATCTCGTTGGTGCGGCAGATTGCAAAGAGTTCATTCATGTCAGCTGTCCTGTTTGAAGGCGTGGATGGGAAGACGGTGCGGGATCGCTGGCGCCTCGTGGGCTATTCGGGCTGGTTGCGCATGAAGTCTGCGGTCTTGAACAGGGCCTGCTCCAGTTCCGTGCGCAGGTCTGCCGCCAGACCGGCCTCCTGCATGGCGCGCACCATGCAGCCCATCCATTGATCGCGCTCGCTGACGCCGATGGCAAAGGGCGCGTGGCGGCGGCGCAGGAAGGGCTGGCCGACGTGCTCGGCGAACAGGGCCGGGCCGCCGGTCCACTCGCTCAGAAACCAGAAGAGCTTGTTGCGGGATTCGCCCAGGTCCGGCGGATGCAGTTTGCGGATGCCGTAGTAGTCCGGATCGGCGTCCATCAGGTCGTAGAAGCGGTCGACCAAGCCGCGCACGGCGTCCGCCCCGCCGATCCGCTGATAGTGGGGATTTGCCTTGATGATTTCAGCGTTCATGATTTGCCGCCCCCTGGCTTTTGGATGGATGCGCGCGCAGGGTGTGTAGCAAACCCTACGTTTGATGCGCCGCCTTGGGGATCAAGCAGAATGTGTTCCAGGTGATGTCCGTCGTCTCGGGCAGGAGACCGTTTCCGAGCCAAACCGGCCTGTCAGGCGTGGGGGTCGTTTCCTGGCGAGCCAACCTGCTTTAGATACGCGAACCGCCACGCCGGTTTTTTACCCGGGTCAGCAGCATCTTGCAGTTGACCTTGACGACATGACGGCGTGAAAACAGGTTGCGGCGGACGAAATCCTCGAGCGCCGTGTTGTCCGCGGTCAGCGTGTGAATATGCAGGCTGGTCATGTCGCTCATGATGTAGAGGCTCCTGACCTCGGGTTGCCGGGCCAGTTCTTCGGCGACCATCTCGATCCCCTGGGGGTCGACCTCGACGTCGAAGAAGGCCGAAACGGTGGTGCCGACCTTCTCCGGATTGACGATGACGGTGAATTTTTCAATGACACCTTCCTCGATCAGCCGCTGCACCCGGTCCCGGGCATGAACCCGGGAAATGCCCAGTTCGCGGGCGATGTCGGCAAAGCTCATGCGTCCGTCGTCAACCAGCATGGCGAGGATTTTCTGATCCAGGTCGTTCATGTACCCTCCTTGTTCATCCGCTTACGCGAGCACGTCCCATAGCATGCGCAGCGAGATCGCCAGCACCAGCACGCCGAAAATCCGCTTGAGCCGTTTGACCGGCAAGTCGTGCGCCAGGCGCACGCCGAAGGGCGCCGTCAGCATGGCGGCGCCGGCGATCGCCGCCAGCGCAGGTAGCGACACGTAGCCCACGGTTGCGGGCGGCAACAGGGCGTGTCCCCATCCGGACAGCACGAAGCCTGCCGCGCCAAACAGCGCGATCGGCAAGCCCAGCGCGGTGGAGATGGCGATGGCGCGCTTGAGGTCGAGGTTGCAGGCATGCAGAAACGGCACGGTGATGTTGCCGCCGCCGATGCCGAGCAGCGCCGACAGCGAACCGATGCCGAGACCGACGCCCCACAAGCCGCCCCGCCCCGGCAGACGCCAGTGTGCCGCGGGTTTCCAGTCCAGCACGAACTGGGTACCGACGAAGAGCAGAAATGCAGCGAAGAAGCCCTTCAGCATGGCCGCCGGAATGAAGCCCGCCAGATAACCGCTGGCAAAACCGCCCAGCAGCGTGGCGGGGGCAAGCAGTCGCACCACCGGCCAATCGATGGCGCGGCGTTTCTGCTGCGCCCGGATGGCCGACATCGAGGTGAACACGATGGCGGCCAGCGAGGTGCCGATGGCGAGGTGCGGGATGATTTCCCGCGGCAGTCCGTGGAGCTGAAAAATCCAGATCAGGGCCGGCACGATCACGACGCCGCCACCGATTCCGAGCATGCCGGCAAGCAGCCCGGCAGCCAGACCCAGGGTTAGAAAAGATGCGATTTCCAGCAATTGAATTCCCTCATGCGGCCGTCGGCGGCCCTGCGTGTTGTTGAATGTTGATCAGGCGCCGGCGGCGGCCCCGTCGCTGCGCGGATCGGAAGCCGCCTCGCAGCTGCCATCGTCCAGCACGCGGATGACGCCCGCGTGCCCCATCATCTGCGCGTAGTCTTCCACCCGCTCCACCGCGTGTCCGCGTTTCGCGAGCTCGTCGAACACCTCGGGCGCGAAGCGGCCTTCGAGTTTCAGCGTGTCGGAACTCTGCCCCCAGGTGCGGCCGAGCAGCCAGCGCGGGCTGTCCAGCACGTCGGTCAGGGGCAGGCGGTAGTCCAGCGCACGCGTGGCGACCGCCGCCTGGGTCTGCGGCTGGCCGTCGCCGCCCATGGTGCCGTAGACCAGCCGCGGGCGGCCGTTCTCCAGATACATGGCCGGGTTGAGGGTGTGGAAGGGGCGCTTGCCCGGCTTCAGCACATTGACGTGCCGCGGATCGAGCGAGAAGGACGCGCCGCGGTTCTGCCAGATGATGCCGGTTTCCCCCGCCACCACGCCGCTGCCGTATTCGTGATAAATGCTCTGGATGGCGCTGACGGCGCGGCCTCTTGCGTCCACCACTCCGAACCAGACCGTATCCGCCGGACCCACGCCCCTGCCCCAGGGCGCTGCGCGGGTCACGTCGATGGCGTCGGCCAGCTCGGCGGTCGCGGCGGGCGAGAGCAGTTCGGCGACCGGGGCGACGACGTGATCCGGATCGGCCACATGGCGGTCGCGCAAGCGAAAAGCCTGCTTGGTCGCTTCGACCACGAGATGCACGTAATCGGCGGAAAGGTGCGAGTGGCGGGCCAGATAGAAATGGTCGAGCTGGCCCAGGATGAGCAGCGAGGCCAGTCCCTGGGTGGGGGGCGGCATGTTGACGGCCAGCCCGTTGCGGTAGCGCACGCTGATGGGATCCACCTTGCGGCAGTTGAACGCCGCCAGGTCTTCGGCGGACAGCAGGCTGCCGGCATCGGCCAGGCCCTGTGCGACCCGGCGTCCGAGCTCGCCGCGATAGAAGCCGTCCGCGCCGTCCCTTTGCAGCAGGCGCAACGATTCGGCCAACTGCGGCTGCCGGAAGACGGCGCCGGCCGGCGTCGGCCGGCCATCGGGCGCATAGATGCCGGTCAGGGTCTGGAAGCCGCCGAGTTCCGCCCATTTTTGCGTCAGGAAGTCACCCTGGCTGGCGCTGCACGCGAAGCCGTCTTCGGCGTGGCCATGGGCGGCTTCGAACACGTCCTGCCAGGACAGGCGGCCGCCCCAGTGGGTGCGGCTGAAGGCATGCGCGGCGCCCCATACCGACACCAGGCCGGCCACCGTATTGGCCGCATGCGGGCCGCGGGCGGGAATCGCGTTCAGGCCTTGTCCGGCGTAGAAATCAGGCGTGTAGGCCTGGCCGGCGGGGCCGGCACCGTCGAGGCCGGTCAGCGTTCCCGACTTGTCGCACAGCAGCCAGAAGCCGTCGCCGCCCAGGCTGTTCATGTGCGGGTAGACCACGCTGAGGGTGCTGCCGACGGCGAGCGCCGCTTCGATGGCGTTGCCTCCGGCAGCGAGGACCGCCTGGCCGGCGGCGGTGGCAAGAAAATGCGGCGAGGTCACCACGCCACGCGAGGACTGGGCGTAGCGGCTCATTGTGCGCCTGCGACCGGAAACAGGCAGGCCACCTGCCTCTCGGCATCGAACGCGGTCAGGGCCGGATCGGATTCGCGGCAGGCGGCCTGCGCCTCGGGACAGCGTCCGGCGAAGCGGCAGCCTTTGGGCAGATCGACCGGACTCGGGATCTCGCCGCTCAACGAGGCCTTGAGCGGCATGTCGAAGCGGGGGAAAGCCTGCAGCAGCGCACGCGTGTAGGGATGGCGCGGGGTGTTGAGGATGGCGTCGGTCGGACCCTGCTCGACGATGCGTCCCAGATAGAGCACCGCGATTTTTTCGCACAGGTAGCTCGCCACGCCGAGGTCGTGCGTGATGAACACGAGCGTGATGCCGGATTCGCGGCAGAGGTCGCGCAGCAGGTTGAGCACCTGGGCCTGGACCGAGACATCGAGTCCGGCCACCGACTCGTCGGCCATGATGACCTGGGGTTCGGCGGCGAGCGCGCGGGCGATGGCGACGCGGCGGATCTGCCCGCCGGACAGCTCGCTGGGAAAGCGCTGCAGCAGGCCGGCGGGCAGCCCGACGCGATCCAGCAGCGCCGCGAGGCGCTCGGCGATGGCGCTTTCCGCGCACAGCCGGTGCAGGCGGATCGGTTCGGCCAGGATGTCCGCGATGCGCATGCGCGGGTTCATCGATCCGCGGGCATTCTGGTAGATGAACGCCACCTCGCGCGCAAAGCGTTTCTTTTCTTCAGCGTCGAGCTGGGCGAGGTCGCGCTGGCCGTACAACACGCGGCCATCGCTGGCCGGTTCGAGGCCGAGCATGAGACGGATGAGGGTCGACTTGCCGGAGCCGCTTTCGCCCACCAGGGCGAGCGTGTCGCCCCGCTGCAGATCGAGGCGCACGCCGTCGAGCGCCTTGAGCTGCCGCGGTGCGCGATTCAGCCAGCCTGGCCTGCGCAGTTCGTAGGTCCGTTCGACATCGAGCAGGGAAAAAATGGGTTCTTGCATGAGCTTACCTAATCGATGAACCAGCAGGCGACCTGACGGCCGTCGCGTATTTCGGCCCGCGGGCGCTGCTCGCCGCAGATCGCTTTCGCCTTGGGGCAGCGCGGGGCAAAGCGGCAGCCGGCGGGCATGGCGTCGAGGGGCGGAACCTGGCCCGGGATGGGCACGAGCGTGCGCGACCCCAGTTCGACGACGCACGACTTGAGACCGCGCGTATAGGGATGCAGCGGCGCGGCGAGTACGCGCTCGCTGGGCCCTTCCTCGACGATCTGTCCGGCGTACATGACCGCGATGCGATCGCAGACCTGGGCGCCCAGGGCGAGATCGTGGAGCACGAAGATCGCGCTGGAATTCAATTCCCGGACGCGGTCCAGGATGAGCTCCATGATCTGCGCCTGGATGGTGACGTCGAGCGCGCTGGTGGGCTCGTCGGCGAGCAGCAGTTCGGGGTTGCAGGCGAGCGCGATGGCGATCATGACGCGTTGCTGCATGCCTCCGGACAGTTCGTGCGGATAGGCGTCGAGCCGCAGGCGCGGTTCGGGAATGCCGACGCTGTGCATCAACTCGGCGGCCCGTTCCCGGCGATCCCATTTCGACAATCCCAGATGCCGTTTGAGCGGTTCGGCGATCTGTTGGCCCACCGTGAAACAGGGATTGAGCGCCGCAGTCGCGTCCTGGAAGATCAGGCCGATCTTGTTGCCGCGCAGGCGGCGATAGTCCGCTTCCTTCAATCGTGTGAGTTCGGTTCCGCGGAAGCGCAGGCTGCCCTCCAGCTGCACCTCGGGCGCACGCAGCAGGCCGATCAGAGCAAGTGCGAGGGTGGATTTTCCAGCCCCCGATTCGCCGATCAGACCCAGGGTCTCGCCGGGCTGCAGCGCCAGGCTGACGCCATCCAGCACGACGGCCTGGCCGCGCCGCAGGCTGAAATCGCGCACGTCGAGCAGGGGTTCTTCACTGACTGGCATGTTGGCAGCCTGGGTAGTCAAAGCGACAGCGCAGTCCATCTAGGCGTCCTTTTGTGTAGTGGGGTCGAAGGCATCGCGCAGGCCATCGCCGAGCAGATTCAGGGCCACCAGCAGGATCGCCAGGGCCACGCCCGGCACCCCTGAGATCCACGGCGCCATGGTGATGAAGGCACGGCCCTCGGCGATCATCAGGCCCCAGTCCGGGGTCGGCGGCACCACGCCGATGCCGAGGAAGGACAGCCCCGATTCCAGCAGGATGGCGATGCTGACCCGCATCCCGGCCTGGACCAGGATGGGCGACACCACATTGGGCAGAACGTGGCGCCAGATGATGGCCGCAGTCGGCACCCCCATCAACCGGGCGGCTTCGATGTAGGGCTGGTTCTTCACCTGCAGCACATCGCCGCGGGTCATGCGCGCGAAGGGGCCGACGAAGGACAGCGCCAGCGCATAGACGAGGTTTTCGGTGCCGAGTCCGAGCACCGCCATGAAGGCCATCGCCAGGATCAGTTCCGGAAAGGCGAGCAGGCCGTCGACGATGCGCATCAGCACCCACTCGGTGCGTCCGCCCATCAGTCCGGCCGCGAGGCCGATGGCCACGCCAACGACCAGGCCGAGGGCGACCGAGGCGAAGCCGATGATGAGCGCCAGCTGCGCGCCGTAGAGCAGCCGCGAATAGAGGTCCTGGCCATAGGAATCCGTGCCCAGCCAATGCGCGGCACTCGGCCCTTGCAGCGAGGCCATCAGGTCCTGGGCGGTCGGATCATGCGTGGCCAGCCAGGGGGCGAACACGGCCGCAACGACATAGATGACAATGATCGCAAGGCCGGCGACGGCACTGCGCTGCCGCAGCAGCGGCTGCAGAAAGCGCCGCTTCCATTGCGAGTCAGGGGTGGCGGTGATATTGAGCGCGTCACTCATGTCAGCGTCTCCGAAGGCGGGGGTCGAGGAACTGGTAGGTCTGGTCGACGGCAAGATTGACCGCCACGAACAGCAAACCGGTGAGCATGATGCCGGCCTGCACCACGATGTATTCGCGGTTGAGCACCGCGGTGGTGACCATCATCCCGAGGCCGGGCAAGGCGAACACCACCTCGGTCATGACCGCGCCGCGCAGCATGCCGCCGAGCTGCAGGCCGATGACGGTGACCAGCGGCATCAGCACGTTGCGCATGCCGTGCACCCACACCACGCGCCAGCCCGGTTCGCCGCGCGCCCTGGCGGCCAGGATGTACGGCTGCCCCAGCACTTCCAGCAGGCTGGAGCGCGTGATGCGCGCGATCAGCCCGACGTACCAGGCGCCCAGCGTGACGGCCGGCAGGACCAGGTGCCACATCCCCAGCCAGAAGTCTTCCCAGGGCGCGACAAAACCCAGCACGGGGAACCAGCCCAGATCGACGCCGAACAGCCAGATCAGCAGGATGCCCAGATAGAAACTGGGAAAGGCGTTGCCGCCGATGGCCAGCGTGGTCGCCAGCACATCCGCCCAGCTGTTGCGGTAGAGCGCGGCCATCACCCCGGTGGGAATGCCGATCACCAGCGCGATCAGCAGCGACAGCGCGGCCAGCGTCAGGGTCACCGGCAGCGCCTGCATCACCGCCAGTTCGAAGATGTCCTGGTTGGTGATGTAGGAGGTGCCCCAGTCGCCGCGGACGAAATCGGCCAGCCAGTTCCCGTACTGCTGCACGACGGGCCGGTCGAGGCCGAGCTCATGGGTCAGCTGGTCGTAGGACGTCTTCGAATAATCCGAACCCAGCATGATGCCGACCGGGTCGCCCGGCGCCAGCTTCAGGAAAGCGAAGCTGGCTGCCGAGACGATCAGCAGCACCAGCAGGGTCTGCGCCAGTTTGGCAGATGCAGCCTGGAACATCAGGCCAGCCAGACGGAATGCAGGTTCAACAGGTCGACCGGAATGTACTGGAAGCCCTGCACCCGCTTGTTGAGGATCTTGAACACCTTCATGTGGGCGAGCACCGCGAGCGGGGCGTCGGCCATGAGCAGATCCTCGGCGCGGTCGTAGAGCTTTTTGCGCGTCGCCTGGTTGAGCGTGTCCTGCGCCTCGGAGAGCAGCTTGTCGAACTCCTTGTTGCTGTAGCCGACGAAGTTCCAGGGCTTGCCGCTATGCCATTCCGGGTAGATGGTTTCGTCGGGATCGAGGTCGGCGATCCAGGCCTCGTCGTACATATCGAAGTCGCCGCCGTTGCGCCGCTTGGTCCACACGGCGCGATCGAGCAGTTCGATCTTCGGCTTGATGCCGATCTTTTCCAGCATCGGCAGGATGAGCTGCGAGTTGCGCGTGCCGCTGCCGCCCGATCCGGTGAAGCCCTGGGCCACGATATAGACGGGGTTGACCTCGCCCTGGTATTTGGACTGCTTGCGGTATTCCATCGCCTTCTTCAGGTCGAAGCGCTGACCGCGCCCGCTCTTTCCGATGTTCTTGTCATAGAAACCGGTCATCGGCGGCGAGATGCAGCTGTAGGCGGGAATGGCCTCGTCGAAATAGCCCTGCTTGACGATGACGTTGCGGTCGATCGCAGCGGCCACGGCCTTGCGCATCATCGGATCGTCGAAAGGCGCGCGGCGATTGTTCATGCCGACGAAGCTGTAGTTGCCCTCGACCTCGCCATAGACCTTCAGGTTCTTGTTCGCCTTGAGTTGCGGAATGAACTGGAAGGGCGACAGGCTCATGCCGTCGACCTGCCCCGACATCATGGCCGCCACCGCGGCGGTCGGTTCCTTGATCAGGAGGATCTGCACGCCGTCCAGATAGGGCAGGCCCGGCTCGAAGTAATCGGGGTTGCGCTCAAGGGTGATCGATTCATTCTCGCGCCAGCCGGCGAACTTGAACGGGCCGGTGCCCACGGGATTGCGGCCGAAGGCCTTGCCGTGCTGCTCGACGGCACGCTTGCTGACGATGGTGCCGGCACGGCCGGTGCTACCGGTGAGCGCCACCGGCAGAAAGGCGTAGGGCTTGGAAAAGCGCATGCGAATGGTGGACTCGTCGACGATGTCGATGCCGGCCAGCGTTTCGAACTTCCATGCGTGGGGCGAACCGACCGCGGGATCCTTGACGCGCTCCAGACTCCATTTCACCGCGGTGGCGTCGCAGGGATCGCCGTTGTGGAATTTCACGCCCTTGCGCAGCTTGAATACATGGGTCTTGTCGTCCGGCATCTCCCAGGTCTCGGCCAGATCGGGCACGAATGACACCTTCTGGCCGTCGTATGCCACCTTGAGCAGACCATTGAAGACGTTGTTGATGATCTTCACCGAGCCCAGCGAGGCGGTGAAGTGTGGGTCCAGGGTATCGACCGCATCGATCCAGGCCAGCTTGATGGTGCCGCCCCGCTTGGGTGCTGCCGCCATGGCGCTTTGCACCAGCGAGCCGCCCATGATGGCGCTGCCTGCCGCCAATCCGGCTCCGCTTCCCATCAGTTTCATGAAACTGCGACGGTTAATACCGGCAGCCAAGACATCGGCCAGTTTGTCCTTGTGAGACTGTTCAGACATTTTTTTCTCCTAACAATTGATACGGTTTGATCAACAGCGCCGGAGAACTTAGAGCAAGCCTTGTGCCAGACAGCACAAAAGATTCAACCAATTGTTTTATATAAAAAATATATTTATGTGTGCCGTCATTACCCGAAAAGTCTCCTTGGACGTGCACCACGCTATTGCAGCCTGCACCAAGGACAATGTCGTCCATTTGTAAGCTGCAATGACGGTTGGTGATTACAAATGAATTCACAGCGAAAAATAAGAACATGCACCGATGCCCAACCAAGGGTTTCGCGGTTGTTTGTTAGATGGTCAGCCGAAGGGGGTGCCGCCGAGCAGCGCAGAAATGGTGCGGACGAGGTCGCACCGATCGATCACGTGCTGTCTGAAAGGCTTTGGGCGCCACGCCCAGACGCTCCGCGAGTTATTGCGAACGCAACAGGTGGCTGTAGTGCCGTTCGGTTCATCGGCGGATTTGCCCAAGCCACGACGCTTTCGCCGGAAACGCTCGCTGACGTGCTGAGCGCACGCCCCCTCACCCCACCAGTCCCGCGATCAACGAACCCCGCCGGGGATCAAGCGGAATACGTCCCAGACCCCGGGCCGCCGATCTCCCGCGCATGCCTGAACGCGCTGCCCACCTTGTCGATCTGGGCGGCGGGAACGCCGTATTCCTCGAAGCGGTTTTTCCACTCGCGCACGACGCGCCACACCCTGTCTATGGTCGCCCGCGCCTTGTCGTGGGTCAGCCCGAAGCGGGCGGCCCAGCCCATGGCGTTGCTCAGGGTGGCCAGGCGCCCCTGGGGGCCGATGCCCAGATGCAGGAAGCGCTCCTTAGCCTGCGTGGGCCGTGGCACCACGTCGTACAGGGGGCTGAGCGTCCAGGCCCGCGCGTCGGGTTCCCACAGCAGCCCATGGTTGCGCAGGTGGTCGTCGTCGTTGCTTACCAGGATGTTGAATACCATGCGGGCGAACAGTTCTTCCAGGTCCGCCGCAAGGCGCCGGGCCGCGCCGAATTTGCGCAGGGCATCGGCGATGTCGGCATAGTTCCTGTTCGGCGAATCCTGTTCCGGGCAGCCGACGAGGGTGAGCGCGCTGATGAAGTGCCGCCGGCTCAATGCGCCGACGACGCCCGCGCGGTCGAAGCGTTCGATCAGCATGACGTGCCGGCCCTCGCCGACATCGACCATTTCGATTCGCGGAACGGTGAGGCCGGCTGCGTTGGCGAGCTTCAAGGTGGCCGCTTCCACGACGGGGACGTCGTAGCCGTCCCCGCGCGACGGAAATTTTGCGAGCCACAGCTTGCCGTCCGCATCCGCCACTGTTGCCTTGGGACGCGCGCCGCCCAGCGCGCTGCCCGCATCGAAGAAGGCTTCGAGCCGTGCGGGAACCGGCAGGCCTTCCTCGATGCGATGGACGGCTTCGAGAAAGTAGTCGAGTTTGCGGACATCGCCGAGTTCGCCCGCGGTCTCGCCCGCATCGAGGCCGGCGCGCACGTCCAGCGCCCCGACGCGGTTGGAGCCGGCCGCCAGCAGGTACTCCGATTCCGGCAGGCTGTTGAGCGGCACCTTGCGCCGCGCTTCGATGACGCGCCGGCCCCAGGCGTCGGGCGCCGCGTCGCGGATGGCGCCGAACAGGGCAAGCCCCGCCACGGGATGGAGCCTGACGCCGCGCGCCGCCTCGCGGTCGTGCAGGCTGAGGCTGACGGGATCGATCTCGATGGCGTCGGGGCGATCGAGATAGCGCAGGCCGTAAACGAAATCCGCACCCTGCGGCACCGCCCCCTCTTCTTCCAGGGTGAGCAGGCCGGCCGGCACCGCCGCGGCCTCGCCGGGCAGGTAGGCGAAAACGGCCAGTTCGCTAGAACTCATAGCGTTTCAGCGCCTGCGGGGAGAGCGTGCGGGCACGCTGCCGCTTCTCCGACTTTTCGAGCATGGCCAGCGCGGCATCCTGCGTCTCGTACAAGCGGCCCAGGGTCGCGCCGGGCGCGATGACGTCGAGATAGCGCACGACCTGGCCGATGGCGACGGCCGCGTCGCCGTTTTCGATGCGCGAGGCCGTTTCGCGGCTGATGTTGGCGCGCAGCGCGGCTTCCGCCTGCAGCACATGGCGGGCCTTGCGCATGCGCGCGATGTGTTCGCCCATGTCCTTGAGCGCCTCGGCAAGAGGCGGAGACATGGATGGGTTTTGTGCTTTTTTCATAAGGCTTATTTCCTGCACTATCTAGATAATGACGGAGTTAAGCCATGCTAGATCAGGAAACAAGCGCAGTCAAGAAACATGGCTCAATACCGTCACTACTGCAATAGTGACGGTTATATGCCATACAGCGCAACCGTGGGGCTGCTCGATTACCTACCCCCACCAGCGCCACCGCCTTGATCGTGTCGTCTGCCATTTTCCTCGACTGTGGCAGGCAGGACGTTGAGGATGCTGCTGTCGGCGTGGGCCCAGGATGCGCACGCGCACGTGCTGCCCAAAAGAAAAAGGGCAGCCCCCAAACGGAGGCCGCCCTTTCTTTTGGAATGACCCTGACTTACTTCAGGTCTATGCAGTTAGCGTAATAGGTCACCGTGGCGGGCCAGTCGGAGAAGATGCCGAGGATGCCGACCTTGCGGGCCAGCACGTCCAGGGCTTTGTACATGTCGCTGTCCTTCTTGATCGCCTTGCCCTGGGGATCGAACAGGTAATACCAGCCGGCCTTGGAGGCGCCCTTGCGCAGGTCGGCGCGTTCGAAGGTCCAGGTGATGATGTCGAGTCCCGCCTTCCTGATGTCGTTCGCATATTCGGAAGGAACGACTTCGCCGGCATCGTTCACCGACAGCAGCGCCCACATCGGCGGGGCGATGATGCGCACGCCGTTCTGCTTCAACTGCTTCAGTTCATCCAGGGTCTGACGCGGAATGGCGGGGGTGGCGGTCGGGTCGATGCTGTCCAGATAGACGGCCTGCTTGCCGAAGCGCGGCTCGTTCTTGATCCAGTAGAGGATGTCGTCCTTGTTGAAGGACTGGACCCAGGCATCCTTGGGCGATACGCCGGCATTCCTGAGCTCGTCGATGAACTTCTGGGCGTAAGCGGCCTGGCTGCCGAAGGTGGCATCGACGCGGTCCTGATGGTCGGCGCCCTTGAGTTCGGGCGTGTGCTTCACGCCGAGTTCCTGGTTGAGCGCGATGCTTTCCTTGAAGGTCAGCACTTTGGCCTGGCCGGTGTACAGGTCGGTGCGCCAGCTGGCGGTTCCGCCCAGGTAGCCTTCAGCCGTGGGGGCGTTGGGGTTGCTGGCGTCCATCTTGGGCTTCAGCGACTTGAATTCATCCAGGGTCAGGTCGCTGGTGCAGCATTGGGGGCGCGGGTTCTGGCCGGGACCGGTCCAGGGCACGGTGCACTTGCTGTTCAGATCGGTGGCGACGATGTTGGTGGTGGTCTGCAGATCGCACTCGCTGTGGCGGCAGACCAGCTCGCCGTCCTTGGTGAAGGTGACGTCGCACTCGACGATGCCGGCGCCCATGCGCGCGGCCGCACGATAGGAGGCATCGGAATGTTCCGGGAACTGCAGGGCGGCGCCGCGATGGCCGATGGAGAAATCGGTGCGGTAGAAGGGACCGTTCTCGCATTGCATCAGGCGATCCTTGAGCTTGCCTTCGTCCATGCCCTGCACCAGGTAGAACGGGCGCGGGCCGAGTTGCACTGAATCGGGCTTGTCGTGACCGTGGTCGCGATCTGCCTGGGCCAAGGGTACGACTCCTGCCGTGGCGGCCATGGCAAGCACCATGGCGAGGGTTACGATTTTACGCATCGGATTGCTCCTGTCAGGTTGAGGGTTGGGGCAGCGGTGCCCAACCTGACTCTGCGCTATGAAAGTTTAGTCCGGATGGCGATCGGGTTTTGTTTGCATGAAGCTTGGCATGAGCCGATGAGGAGCGAGTGCCTCACCCCACCAGCGCCACCGCCTTGATCTGCGCCCACACGGCCCGACCCGGGCGCAATCCCAGCCTGGCCGCCGAGCGCCGCGTGATGCGCGCGACCAGCCGGGCGCCGTCGGCGTTCAATTTCACCAGCGCCAGCGCGGGGTGGGTGTCGTCGGCCATTTCCTCGACGGTGGCGGGCAGGACGTTGAGGATGCTGCTGTCGGCGTGGGGCTCGAGAGCGATGCTGATGTCGCGCGCGAGGATGCGCACGCGCACGTGCCGGCCCACGGGCAATCCGCTGTCGCGCACCCACAGGCTGCCGCCGGCGAAGGCGACGCGCGCGAGGTGCCAGTCGGCATCGAGTTCGGCAATCTCCCCTTCCAGCACGACACCGGCGTCCTCGCCCAGCCGGATCGGCAGGTCGAGCCGCGCCAGGGTTTCGCTTAAGGGGCCGCTGGCGATGGTCCGCCCCTGCTCCAGCACGACCAGATGATCGGCCAGGCGCGCGACTTCGTCGGGGGCGTGGCTGACATAGATCAGCGGGATTTCCAGTTCGTCGTGCAGGCGCTCCAGGTAGGGCAGGATTTCCTGCTTGCGCTTGAGGTCCAGGGCAGCCAGCGGTTCGTCCATCAGCAGGATGCGTGGGCTGGTGGCGAGCGCGCGTGCGATGGCGACGCGCTGCTTTTCGCCGCCGGAGAGTTTGTCCGGCATGCGATCGAGCAGCGGCGCGATGCCCAGCAGATCTACCGCGTGCTGCAGCGACACCCTACGTTCGTCCGCCGGCACCCGCCGCATGCCGTATTCCAGATTGCGGCGGATGGAGAGATGCGGAAACAGGCTGGCTTCCTGGAACACGTAGCCCAACGGCCGCTGATGCACGGGCACGAACAGGCCGCGGCTGTCGTCCTGCCACACCTCGCCGTTCACGCTGAGGTGGCCGCCCGGCGCGTGCTCCAGCCCGGCGATGGCGCGCAGGCAGGTGGTCTTGCCCGAGCCCGATGCGCCGAACAGGGCGCTGACGCCACGCCCCGGCAGCTGCAGGTCGACGTCGAGTTGGAAGCCGTCGTGGACGACGCGGAAGCGCGCGTGGATGCTGCCGCTCATCGCTGCCGCCCATTCGGGTTGAACACGTACAGGAGCAGCAGCACCACGAAGGAGAACGCCAGCATGCCGGCGGAAAGCCAGTGGGCCTGGGCGTATTCCAACGCTTCCACGTGGTCGTAGATCTGCACCGAGACGACGCGCGTCTTGTCCGGAATGTTGCCGCCGATCATCAGCACCACGCCGAATTCGCCCACGGTGTGGGCGAAGCCGAGGATGCCGGCGGTGATGAAGCCGGGCCGCGCCAGCGGCAGCACCACCGTGAAGAAGGTATCCAGGGGCCCGGCGCGCAGCGTGGCCGCCACTTCCAGCGGCCGCTCGCCGATGGCATCGAAGGCGTTCTGCAGCGGCTGCACCACGAAGGGCATGGAATACAGCACCGAGCCGACGACCAGCCCCCAGAAGGTGAACGGCAGCACGCCCAGGCCGAGCGCCTGGGTGAGCTGGCCGATGGACCCCTGCGGCCCCATGACCACCAGCAGATAGAAGCCGATCACCGTCGGCGGCAGCACCAGCGGCAAGGCCACCATGGCGCCGACCGGCGCCTTCAGCCAGCAGCGCGTGCGCGCCAGCCACCAGGCGATGGGGGTGCCGATGAGGAACAGCAGCAGCGTGGTGACGGTGGCGAGGCGCAGGGTCAGCCAGATGGCGGAGAGCGCGGTGTCGGTCAGCATGGGCACTTTATTCCGTCATCGCGAGGCCCGCAGGGCCGTGGCGATCCAGAGTACATTGATTCCGCCGGCATCCTGGATTGCCCTAAAGGACTCCGATCCACTACGTGCCAAGGCACGTGTGGAGTCGTATGCCGCGTCGCTGCGCTCCTCGCAATGACAAGCCTAGATGTCGTAGCCATAGGTGCGGATGACGGCTTTCGCTTTCTCGCCCTTGAGGTAGGCCATCAGCGCGCT
Organism: Gammaproteobacteria bacterium; assembly: GCA_018820765.1. GTDB lineage: Bacteria > Pseudomonadota > Gammaproteobacteria > Burkholderiales > Thiobacillaceae > Thiobacillus. Next base: position 321,256 of record JAHJNN010000008.1, on the reverse strand, counting down.
GGCAGCGGCGTTGCCCTTGCCGGCCGCCAGAATCACCGCATCCTGGCGGATGGGGGTGTGCAAATCGCCGGGCACGATCCAGGCCGAGCCGCCGGTGAGCTTGCCGTCCCGGGTGACTTGCGACAACGCGACGAAGCCGAGCTCGGCGTTGCCGCTGGCGACGAACTGGTGGGTCTGCGCGATGTTCTCGCCCTGCACCAGCTTCGGCCGCACGGCCTCGATCACGCCGAGGCGCTGCATCACCTCGACGGCGGCCGCGCCGTAGGGTGCGAGTTTGGGGTTGGCGATGGCCACATGTTTGTAGCCGCCCTGCTTCAGCACTTCGCCGCGGGCATCGACGGCGCCCGCTTGCGCGCTCCATAGCGCGAGCCGGCCGATGGCGTAGGTGAAGCGCGTGCCAGGGACGGCCATGCCTTCCCGCTCCAGCCGCGCCGGCGTCTCGTCGTCGGCGGAGAGCAACACCTGGAACGGCGCGCCGTTCCTGATCTGGGCGTAGAACTTGCCGGAGGAGCCGAAGGCAAGCCGCGCCTTGTGGCCGGTGTCCTGCTCGAAGGCGGCGGCGATGGCCTGCATCGGCGCGGTGAAGTTGGCGGCGACGGCCACCTGCACGTCCTCGGCAGAGGCGGCGCCGGCGCCGGCGCCGAGGAAACCGAAAAGAAAGAATACGTAACGGAAAAAATGCACTGCGGGCACCAGTCGGGGTTTATCGCCCGGAATTATGATTTAAATGAATCACCTGCGGTGATCCGTGGCTGTCGCGTCGAGGGCGCCGGTGCGTGGGTGTGCCGATCGATCGGCTTACAACCACGGCCTACCCCTTGCGGGTGCTCCTACAAGGGCAAGGACGCCCGACGGGATGGAGGCCCGCCCTCGAGCCCCCTTCACGCAGGCTGCGCTTCGCCCGCTGCTCTCCCACCGGCCGCCGACAAGCTGCCCAGCCCGCTCGCGTCCTCCGGTCCGAAACAGCTTCGGTAGTCGTTGCACACCTGGCAGCTCGGCGCCTTGCACAGGTTCACCTCGGCGCGATCGCACAGCTGCTTGTAGAAGAATTTCTTCCACTTCATGTTGCCGCTGTTCCTGTCGTGCAGCGCGGTGAAATTCTGCCGCAGCAGATCGGACAGCGCCTCGCGGCCGCTCAACCCCAGATCCTGCCACAGGTGGTTGCCCCCCATGCAGCCGGCGGCGATGACGTAGGCCAGCCAAGTCGTTTCCTCGCGTTCGCTGCTGCGGTGTTCCAGAAACAGGCCGATCAGGTCCTGCATCTCTTCCTGGTGGAAGGCGGGGCACGGCGCGTCGGCGTCGGACAGGACCGCCATCGCGAACAGCTCCACCCATGCCCCGGGGAAGTAGCGGTCGAGCAGGCAGCGGAACTGCTGTTCGCTCAGACCGAACAGCAGCGCCGGGAAGGTGCCGCTGGCAAAGGCGGTGCACACCGCGCCGGCGAAGGCCTGGGTCAGCGCGTTGCCGGGGTCGCTGGCATAGGCCATCAACTGCTCGTGGCTCATCGTGTTCTGGACCTGCATCGCGGCATCCCCCCGTTGGTTTATTCCGCAGTCATCTCGGCATGCGTGTAGCAATCCTTCGGACAGATCTTGGAGCAGGCCTCGCAGCCGACGCAGTTCATCTGGTTGGAGATGGTCATGACCTTGCGCTCGTATTCCTCGTCGTCGTCATCGTCGCTGCCGAGCACCACGGGGATGAACTCGCCGTCCTCGGTGACGCCCACCAACTGCAGCACGTCGCGCCCGCATACCCGGAAACAGCGGCCGCAGCCGATGCACTTCTGCTGATTGATCTCGCCGACGAATTTCGGCGTCCAGCTGCGCCCATCGGGCATGGTGACCGTGACGAAGGCCATGACCGTCTCCCTAGCTGCCGGCGGCTGCCAGCTTCTTGCGAGCCGCGTCCAGCGACTCGAAGGCGGCAACCGTCGCCTGCGCCACGTCGATGACCTTCTCCAGACCGGCCGGCAATTCCTCCGACAGGTCGTGCAGGGCCATGCGCGCTTCCATGGCGCGTGCGTTGAGTTTCTTCACTTCCGCTTTCAGCGTTTCCTTGTCTTCCACGTCTGCCTTCCCTTTTACCGTTTGCTCGAGGTAGCGCTCGAATTCCTCGTTTTCGATCATGTCGATCCAATGGGGGACGTCGACGTCCATTCCGCGTTCAAGTACCAAGGCCATGATGGGCTCCTTTTTCAACAGGCGTCTTGAACCCGGATGCAGGTCACGTACGCCACACTGCCGCACTCGCGCGCGGCTCAACCATATTTGGCGGCACCGGGGAATTGTTCCACCATCCCGACCCCCGCTGCCACCTGCTTATCGCCTTCCTCGGCGAGTTTCTCCATGCTTTCGAATCCGAAGCGGTGCACGTCCCGCAACTGCTTGTTGACCGCCACCAGACGCCCGGCCAGCAGCACCATGCGGCCGAAGCCCTCGTGGGACATCTTCATCATGGGCGTCACCATGACGCCGGTCTGGCGCTCGATGGCGAGGCCGATGGCGTTGTAGTACAGCTCCACCCGCCACAGGGTTTCCGGATCGGGGTCGTCGATGATCGGCATTTGCCGGCGCTGCTCCTTGGTGACGATGTAGGGCTCGAGCAGCATCGCGTCGCTCTTGCCTTCCCAGGCACCGTGCGCGTCCTGCGCGCGCCACTGCTTGATCAGTTCCTTCACGAACACAGACTGCATCGGGTCGGCTGCAGCGACCGGGGTTTCGGCATCAAGCATCATTCACCTCTTCGTCAAAATCGAACGTTTTTTCCTGGCCCTTCAGGACCGCCTTGCGCAACCATGGCGGCGGCGTGCCCTTCAGCACCCCTTGCAGCTTGACCAGAATCTCGTCGATGACTTCCGGTTCCTGCACCTTGATCGGGTGGATGTTGCTGGCCACCACGCGCGCCGCGCCGGAACCGCCGATCGCCGCCACGTAGAGAATCGCGCAGTCCTTGATCGCGTCCAGCTTGGGCGCGAGCTTGTCCTCGTTGCCGTCCTCCTGGAGGTCGCCGTCGAACTGGATGGCCTCCACGAAACGCGAGTCGTCGGACGACACGTCGTAGATGGCGATGTTCTTCGCCCAGCCGAAGTGGGCGTCGACCCGCTTCATGTCCTGTGTGCAAAATGCGACTTTCATATAACCTCCATTGGTAAAACTTTCACCCGAGCTGCTGTCAATGAGCCGCAACCGACTCGCAACTTCCACATGCCGCTCCCTCTGATGCAGGTTGCCGCCAATCGTCCGGCCCGGGCTCGTGGGCCTCGGCCATGAACATGTTGGCCACTTCAAAAATAAGATCGCGCGTGCCGCGATAGCCCAGCGTCACCTGGTGCGCTGCCCCCAGGCGGTCGAACATGGGAATGCCCATGCGCAGGAAAGGCAGGTCGAGGCGCTCCGCCATCTGCCGGCCGTGCGAGTGCGTAATCAACAGGTCGCAGCCTTGCGAGCGGTCTTCCAGGTCTTCCAGGTCGCCGATCAGCACCTCCTGCGCCGGCAGCTTTTCCAGCAGCGGCGATTGCGTGGTGGTGACCACGGCGGCGAGTTCCGCGCCCATGCCGGCGAACAGGTTGCCGATGCCCCACAGCAGGTCAGGTTCGGCGCCGATGGCGATTTTTTTGCCGCCGATATAGAAGTGCGCATCCAGCATGGCGTCGACCAGCTGGCTGCGCTGGCGGCGGTATTTGTTGGGTGCCGGGCGGCCGGACTTCTCGGCCAGCAGGCTCATCAGGCGGTCGCAGCCGTCGAGCCCGGTCAGCGTTTCCAGCACCTCGAACGGCACGCCGCACTTGTCCTGCAGCACCTGCGCCGCGTCGCGCATGTGCTCGCCGATGGCGAGCGTGAATTCGGACGCGCCGGTGATACGCAGTTCGGTCAGCGTGGTGCCGCCCAGGGTGGTGGGGCTGAAGTTGTCCGGCACATGGCCATCCATGGAACCGGAGAGGTCGGGCAGGATGATCGGCTTCAAGCCAAAAGCCTCGACGATCTCGCGGATCTCCTCGATGTCGCCCGGCGTGAGATGGCTGCCGGCGAGCACGTTGACCTGGCCGGCGATTTTCGGGCCGGGCTCGGCCAGTTCCTTCACGATCTTGGCCACCGCCTTGGCCCAGCCGTCCTGGAAGGCGCCGACGTAGTCCGGCGTGGACACGTACACCAGCGCCAGCTCTTCCAGTTCAGGATGCCGCTTGCGGATCAGGTCGATATAGCCGTCGACGTCGTCGCCCTTGGTTTCGGTCAAACCCGTCGATGCGATGCCGATGATCGCCGGCTGGGCGCGCTTGTGGATGTTGAGGATGGCCTGCTCGACGTTGTCCATGCCGCCCATGATGGTGGTGGCCTCGTTCATCGCCGTGGTCTGCATCGGCACCGCTTCTTTGAAGTGGCGCACGAACAGCACCAGGCCGAAGGCGGTGCAGCCCTGCGAGCCGTGCAGCGTCGGCATGCAGTTGTTCAGCCCCATGAAGGCCAGCGCCGCGCCGATCGGCGCGCTCATCTTGAGCGGATTGACCGCGCAGGATTTCTTGACGTGGGTGACGGTAGCCATGATTTTTCCTAAGCCGCTAGCGGACAGACCGTAGGAGCGCCTTCCAAGGCGCGATGAGCCGCCAATCGCGGCGAGGGCGCCGCTCCTACAGGCTTATCCCACGGCGCCGGCTTCCGCACCTGCTCCCACATCGGGTTGTGCAGCGCCTTGTCGATCTCCTGCACCAGCGTCACCATGCCGCTGTAGCCGGCATAGGCGTGGTGGCGTTCCTGGTTGATGTCGAGCCAGGGCATCTTGGCCTTGAGCGCGATGAACTGGGAACGGCCGCCGGAGAGCATGATCTCGGCCTGCGCGTCCTTCAGCATCTTGTACATCTCGCGCGGGGTCATGTCGTCGATCATGTGGGCGTCCTCGCCCATCAGTTCCTTGATCTTCTGCTTGTCTTCCAGCGTGGATTTCTTCACGCTGGTGCCGACGATCTCCATGCCGACTTCCTGCAGCGCGGAGACCACCGACCAGGACTTCACGCCGCCGGTGATGAGCAGCACCTTCACGCCCTTGAGGCGATCACGGTAGGGTTCCATGGCCTGCCAGAAGGCCGTTTCCTCGCGCCGGATGATGGCCTCGGTGCGCGACAGCAGGTCGGCCGGCGCGCCCTTCTCCACCAGCAGTTTGGCGATGTTGCGCAGGCTGTCGCTCATGTCGGAAATGCCGTAGAACGAGCCCTCGAAGAAGGGAATCTGGTAGCGCTCGTCCATCTTGCGGGCGATGTTGATCATCGCCTTGGAACACACCATCATCGCCGCCTTGGCGCGATGGCTATAGGCGACTTCCTGGTATTTGGCGTCGCCGGAAATGCAGGACAGGATGCGCACGCCCATCTCGTCGAGCAGCGGCTTCACCTGCCATAGTTCGCCGGCGAGGTTGTACTCGCCGATGATGTTGATGTCGTAGGGCGTCGTGGTCTCGGGCTCTGCGGTGCCGATCACGTAATCGAGCAGCGCTTCGCCGGCGAGCTTGTTGCCGAGGTTCTTGTTGCCCACGAAACCGGGGGCGTTGACCGGGATCACCGGTTTGCCGAATTTCTGGGTGGCGGCTTTGCACACCGCCTCGATGTCGTCGCCGATCAGGGCGGTGACGCAGGTCTGGTAAACGAATATGGCGGGCGGATCGTACTTGTCGACGATTTCCTTCACCGATCTGAACAGCCGCTTCTCGCCGCCGTAGACGACGTCGAGTTCGTTGATGTCGGTGGTGAAACCGGTGCGGTAGAGCCGCGAGCCGGAAGACTTGGCGCCGCGGTTGTCCCACGAATTGCCTTCGCAGGCGATGGGGCCGTGCACCAGGTGGGCGACGTCGGTAATGGGCTGCAAGGCGATCTTGGCGCCGTCAAAGGCGCAGCCGCCGGCCGCAGCGCCGGGCTGCAGCTGCTTGGTGCAGCCCTTCTTGCGCTCCTTCTCGCCCTTCGCCTGGTTCTTGCCGCAGGCGGGCTCGTCGAAGACTTCCTGGACCTTGCTGCTCAATGTACTCATGGTCGCTCCCGGCCTTGGCCCTGTCGCACCCGGTGAGCGGCCGGCCCACCGGGCCGACCGCCACCGCTCTCTACTCTCCGCTCTCGGCTCGCCGCTCTCGACTTACCGAATAATGTCGAAGCTGTAGTCGGTCTTCGCCGGGATGATGGTGTTCTTGTCCATCTCGTCGAAGATCTTGTCCAGCATCCACACCAGCACGTTCATCGCGCCCTGGTAGCCCCACACCGGATAGCGGTGGTGATGGTGGCGGTCGAACACCGGGAAGCCGATGCGGATCAGCGGGGTGCCGGTATCGCGCTCCAGGTACTTGCCGTAGGTGTTGCCGATCAGGAAGTCCACCGGCTCGGTGTTGAGCAGCGAACGCATGTGCCACAGATCGCGTCCCGGGTAGGCCTTGCAGCCTTTGCCGAAGGGCGAGCTGTCGAACAGCGCCTGCATCTTGGCTTCCCAGTCCTTGCTGCCGTTGGTGGACAGCACGTGCACCGGCTCGGCGCCCAGCTCCATCAGGAAGCTGGCGAGGCCGTAGCACAGGTCGGGGTCGCCGTAGATGGCGAACTTCTTGCCGTGGATGTGGGCGCTGGAGTCGGCGATGGCGTCGACCAGGCGGCCGCGCTCCTTGGTCAGCTCGGCGGGGATCGGCTTGCCGGTGATGCGGGCGACTTCCATCAGGAACTTGTCGGTTCCGGCCACGCCCACCGGATGATTCAAAGCCACGGTTTCCTGACCGGTCTTGGCGATGTAATCCAGGGTCTTCTCGGTGCAGTATTCCTGCATCGAGATGGTGGCCTTGGCGTTGATCGCGGCCTTGGCGTCGTCCAGCTTGGTGCCGCCGTCGTACATGCGGAATTCGCCGTCGGCCGGGGTGTCCCACACTTCGCTGTTGTCGGCGAGGATGGTGTGCTCGACGCCCATCAGGTCGAACAGGCGCTTCACTTCGCGCAGGTTGCCGACGGTGTAGCCGTCGAAGCCGCCGATGAAGTTGATCTTCTCGTTGGGCGTGCGTTCCTTGCCTTCCCAGAAGTGGCTGACGATGCCGCGCAGCGCGTTGTCGTAGCCGGTGATGTGGCTGCCGACGAAGGCTGGGGTGTGCGCGTAGGGCACGTCGAAGTCTTCCGGCACGCTGCCCTTGCTTCTGGCTTGCTGGATGAAGCCGTTGAGGTCGTCGCCGATCACTTCCGCCATGCAGGTGGTGGACACCACGATCATCTTCGGCTTGTACATGTTGTAGGTGTTGGCCAGGCCGTCGATCATGTTGTTGAGGCCGCCGAACACCGCCGCGTCTTCAGTCATGGATGAGGACACGCAGGAGCTCGGCTCCTTGAAGTGGCGGCTGAAGTGGCTGCGGTAGTAGGCGACGCAGCCCTGCGAGCCGTGCACGAAGGGCATGGTGCTCTCGAAGCCGACGGCGGCGAACACCGCGCCCAGCGGCTGGCAGGCCTTGGCCGGGTTGACGGTCAGCGCTTCGCGGGCGAAGTTCTTCTCGCGGTACTCCCAGCTCTTGGTCCACTCGCGCACTTCCTCGATCTTGTCATCGGGGTGCGGGTTCTCGAAATTCTTGCGCTTGTTCTCGAACATCTCGATGTATTCCGGGCCGCGGAACAGGTTGAAATGGTCGATTACGTTCTCTACGTTCTGGGTCATGTCATTACTCCTTAAATTCACTTGTAGGTTGGGCTGACGTAAGGAAGCCCAACATCAGACGCTTCCGGGCGTTGGGCTTTGCAGCCCAACCTACATGGTTCCGATTACTTCCAGGGCGCCTTGGTCAGGCCCCACACCGGGTTGTTGATCGCCATGTCCATGTCGCGGGCGAAGATGGCGAAGCCGTCGTAGCCGTGGTACGGACCCGAGTAGTCCCAGGAGTGCATCTGGCGGAAGGGCACGCCCATTTTCTGGAACACGTACTTTTCCTTGATGCCGGAGCCGACCAGGTCGGGCTGGACCTTCTCGACGAATTTCTCGAATTCGTAGCCGGTCACGTCGTCGTAGATCAGCGTGCCGTCCTTCACGTAGTGGGTGGTGCGCTGGTAGTCGTCGTTGTGGCCGAATTCGTAGCCGGTGCCGACCACTTCCATGCCCAGGTCCTCGTAGGCGCCGATGACGTGGCGCGGACGCAGGCCGCCGACGAACAGCATCACGGTCTTACCTTCCAGGCGCGGCTTGTACTTGTCGATGACGGCCTGCATCATCGGCTTGTACTTGGCGATCACGCGCTCGGCGCCTTCCTTGATCTTGTCGTCGAAGTGGCTGGCGATTTCGCGCAGGGACGCTTCGATCTTGGACGGGCCGAAGAAGTTGTACTCGACCCAGGGAATGCCGTACTTCTCTTCCATGTGGCGGCTGATGTAGTTCATCGAGCGATAGCAGTGCAGCACGTTGAGCTTGGCCTTGGGGGTGTTTTCCAGCTCGGCGATGGAGCCGTCGCCGGACCACTGGGCGATCACGCGCAGGCCCATCTCTTCCAGCAGGATGCGCGAAGCCCAGGCGTCGCCGCCGATGTTGTAGTCGCCGATGATGGCCACGTCGTAGGGTGTGGCTTCGAAGGCGGCGGGCTTGCCGTCCATCTTGTCGAACACCCAGTCGCGGATGGTGTCGTTGGCGATGTGGTGGCCGAGCGACTGCGACACGCCGCGGAAGCCTTCGCAGCGCACCGGCACGATGGTCTTGCCGTCGTATTCCTTGGACTTCTTCTTCGACACCGCCTCGATGTCGTCGCCGATCAGGCCGATCGGGCACTCGGACTGCACGGTGATGCCCTTGTTGAGCGGGAACAGATCCTGGATCTCGTCCATGATCTTCTCCAGCTTCTTGTCGCCGCCGAAGACGATGTCCTTCTCCTGGAAGTCGGAGGTGAACTGCATGGTGACGAAGGTGTCGACGCCGGTGGTGCCGATGTAGTAGTTGCGGCGCGCAGCCCACGAGTACTGGCCGCAGCCGACCGGGCCGTGGCTGATGTGGATCATGTCCTTGATCGGGCCCCACACCACGCCCTTGGAACCGGCGTAGGCGCAACCGCGGATGGTCATCACGCCCGGGATGGACTTGATGTTGGACTTCACGCCGCAATCGGACTTGCCTTCCTCGAAGGTACCCAGGTGCTTGGCGCGCCGCTTGGCGGTTTTGTCCGGATAGACTTCCAGCACCTCCTTGATGAGGTCCTGGTTTCTCGCTTTGACTTGCTCGACTGTGAGGCTCATTTCGCCCTCCTGTTTGATGTGAACACTAGACACCGGCATCCCGGTTCCCCGGGAAAACTCTGCGAATGGCACCGTTCCATGAAACCGGTGATGCCATTGGCAGAGGTTTCCCTCTGTCGAGTCCGCCACCCTTGTGCTCCAAAGCTTCTGGGGCGCTTGGGCGACGGGGCTCTAATTACGCTGCTGCAGCCGCTTCCGCTGCGAGCTCGGCGGCGGTCTTGCCGACGATGGACTCGTCAATCGGCTTCATGATGCCGTGCTCCATCAGCATGTCTTCCAGCTCGTCCATGGTGATGGGCGTCGGAATCGTGCCGTTGCCGGCGTTGTTGTGGATCTTCTGCGCCAGATCGCGGTACTCCTGGGCCTGCTTGGAATCGGGCGCGTATTCCAGCACCGTCATCCGGCGCAGCTCGGCGTGCTGCACCACGTTGTCGCGCGGCACGAAGTGGATCAGCGTGGTGCCCAGCTTGCCGGCCAGCGACTCGGCCAGCTCCAGTTCCTTGTCGGTCTGGCGCTCGTTGCACACCAGGCCGCCGAGGCGCACGCCGCCGGAGTTGGCGTACTTCAGAATGCCCTTGGCGATGTTGTTGGCGGCGTACATGGCCATCATCTCGCCCGACATCACGATGTAGATTTCCTGCGCCTTGTTCTCGCGGATGGGCATGGCGAAACCGCCGCACACCACGTCGCCGAGCACGTCGTAGGACACGTAGTCGATGCCTTCGTAGGCGCCTTCTTCTTCCAGGAAGTTGATCGAGGTGATCACGCCGCGGCCGGCACAGCCGACGCCGGGCTCAGGGCCGCCGGACTCGACGCACTTGATGTCCTTGTAGCCGATCTTCATCACGTCCTCGAGCTCGAGGTCTTCCACGCTGCCGGCTTCGGCGGCCAGGCTCAGGATGGTGTCCTGGGCCTTGGCGTGCAGAATCAGACGGGTGGAGTCGGCCTTGGGATCGCAACCGACGATGAGGATTTTCTGCCCCAGATCCGCCAGCGCAGCCAGCGTGTTTTGCGAGGTGGTGGATTTACCAATCCCGCCCTTACCGTAAAAAGCGATTTGCCTTAATTTTCCAGACATGTGTATCTCCTTGAGTTAAAAAATCTAAAAATCGACCGCCCTGGCAGCACGTACTCGGCCGACTCAAAATCTGCTGCGTAACGTTTTTTCTTCTTCTTATTGGATACGGAGCCGGCAAAACATTTACTGCACGCCTGGTATTCAGCAACGACCGTGCCACCCATGAATAAAACGGATAAGCGATTGTTTATTCGTGATTTTTCGTGAAAAAAACCGATCATGGCGACGTGTTGCAAACGCGACAAACGCAAAAACCACTGTCATAAAGGGGACAAGCTGGGAGGCAAGAATCGCGGCGAGGGGTGTGCGTAGGAGGCTCGCCCTCGGGCCGATGGTGTGGAGATCGCGACGGAGCGAAATCGCGGCGAGGGCGCCGCTCCCACAGAATGTGCGTAGGAGGCCCGCCCCCGGGCCGATGGTGTGGAGATCGCGACGGCACGAAAATCGCGGCGAGGGCGCCGCTCCTACGGGAATTCAGGGCTGCGCCAGGGCCTGCGGCAGATCGCACAATCGGTATTGGCCGCTTTGCACCGCCATCGCCAGATTGATCAGGGTGATGTTGCCGAGGCAGGCAAGGATGTCTTTCTTGACGGGTTTCCACTTGCGATGCAGCGGGCAGGCGGTTTCGTCCTGGCAGGCCTTGAGCCCGAGCAGGCACTCGCGATCCACGCGGGGGCCATCCATCAGCAGGAGGATGTCGAGCAGATTGCTTTTCCCGGCGCCGCTGCGCAGGCTGAAGCCGCCGTTGCGGCCGCGGAACGAATGCAGCAGCTGTGCGCGGGACAAATCCTTGAGGATCTTGGCGAGGTAGGGCGACGGCACCCCCAGTCGCTGCGCGATATCGCGGCTGAGCACCAGCTCCCCGTCCGGCTGGGTCGCCAGGTAGATCAGCGCCTGGATGGCGTATTGGCTGGTGCGGGAAAAAATCATGGTGGCCTCGCTTGGTCGCCTTCCATCCAAAGCAACGCACGTGCCACGCGCCCGATGCCGCCAGACTGCGCTTTCAGCGGCCCCGCCGTCTGCCGCCTTTGTTGCAAACCATACACTCGGCGCCGCCTTGTCCGACATGCGACAGAGGCAGCGGCGGCCTTGCCCGCATCCGGCCGTGGATTGCGCCTCGGAACGCTTCTTGCTCAGACCCCGTGTGGTAGAACAAGACATTCAGGAGAGAAGCGATGCAGATTGGCGTAGAGACCGCAAAGGCCCTGGACAACAAACGCCTGTTCGTGGTGGCCAACGACGACATCACCCGCATGGCGCTGCAGTTCATGCTGCACGACGAGAACGAAACCCACGACCTGCCCACGCTGGAGGCGGCATTCGACAAGGGCGTCGAGTGGAAGCCCGACCTGCTGCTGCTGGGCATCGACGTCGTCGCCGAGCGCGGGGTGGAGGTGCTCGCGCTCGTCCGCTCGCGCCTGGCCGGCGCGAAGATCCTGCTGGTGGCGGACAGCCGCGACGATCCCCTGGTGGCCACCTGCCAGGGCGCCGGCATCGACGGCCTGCTGGTGAAACCGCTGCGGGTGGAAGACGCGCGTCGCAAGGTGGACGGCCTGGTGGGGCGCAAGCGCGCACCCATACCGATCCACACGCTGTAAGCCGGGGGCAGGCGATGCGATGACCACGGCCGCGCTGCGCGGGCACAGCGCCAACCTGGTGGGCGTTTCCACCGAGCTGCTGGCGAGCGCGGCGTTCAACGATTCGCCCCTGCCGCTCTATATCCGCGGCGTGCATGAAAGCCATGCCCGCTTGTTCGACCTGCTGGCCGCGGCCGGCAGCCACGCCGAGGCGGCAAATTATTTTCAGGGCTATATGGACGCAACTTTCCGTTTGCAACAGACCCACCCGGACGTAGCCGGAACGCGGCGCTTCCGCGCCAGCTATCTGCGCCTGCTCAAGGGCTGGGGATACGACGCCAACAGCCGTGAAGGCGCGGTGCTGAAAGGCTGGGCGGAAAGCCGCTTCGGTCTGTTCCCGACCTTCCACAGGACCGCGCTCAAGCGCTTTGCCTCCGATGCCTGGTCGCGCTATGTGGAAGAGAAAATGTCCAGCCGCTTCAGCAACAACGACATCTACACGCAGCTGGACCTGCTGTACGAATTCTGCCAATGGTCGCTCGCGCGCTGGTTCCTGCCGGGGCAGCATCACCTCACGCTGTATCGCGGCGTCAACGACTTTTGCGAGGATGCGCTGCGACGCGGCCAACCCCGTCCGCGCAGCGGACAGGTGCTGGCGAGGCTGAACAACCTCGTCTCGTTCACCGCCCGGCGCGGTATCGCCTGCGAATTCGGCGACGCCATCCTGGAAGCGCGGGTGCCGACGGCGAAAATCCTGTTCTTCAACGATCTGCTGCCGCACCACGCGCTCAAGGGCGAAGCCGAATACCTGGTGATCGGCGGCGATTATCGGGTCACGGTCAGCTATCTTTAGGAATGAATGTGACTCGCAACGACGTGCACAAACGCGCGCTGGGCGCGTATCTGGGTTTCGCCGTCGGCGACGCCCTGGGCGCCACCGTCGAATTCATGATGCCGGCCGAAATCCAGCACGCCTACGGCATGCACCGCGACATCGTCGGCGGCGGCTGGCTCAAGCTCAAGCCCGGCCAGATCACCGACGACACCCAGATGTCGCTGGCGCTGGGCCAGGCCATCGTGGCCAGCGGCGGCTGGAACGCCACGGCCGCGGCGGATGGCTTCGTCGGCTGGCTCAAGTCGAAGCCGCTGGACGTGGGCAATACCTGCCGCCGCGGCATCCAGCGCTACATGGCGGACGGCACGCTGGCAGCCCCGCCCAATGAAGGCGATGCCGGCAACGGCGCCTGCATGCGCAACCTGCCGCTGGCGCTGGCGACGCTCTACGACGACGACGCCTTCAGCCGCGCGACACCGCAACAATGCCACCTCACCCACCACCACCCGCTGTCGGATGCGGCGACGCTGGCGCTCGGGAACATGGTGCGCAGCCTGATCCGCGGCGGCGGCATCAAGGACTGCCGCGCCGAAGCGAACCGCCTGATCGCCGACTTCCCGGAATTCCGATTCGATCCCTATCCCAGGCGCGCGTCGGGCTACATCGTCGATACGGTGCAGACGGTGCTGCACTATTTTTTCCGCACCGACAGCTTCGAGTCCTGTCTGACCGAGGTGGTGAACCGCGGCGAGGACGCCGACACCAACGGCGCCCTGGCCGGCATGCTGGCCGGTGCGGCCTATGGCGTTGCCGGCATTCCCGGCTACTGGCTGCGCAAGCTGGACCGCGACATCAAGGCCCGCATCGAGGAGCAGACCGAGGCGCTGCTGGCCTTGGCGCAAAGGAGTGGGAAATGAATCCATGCAATACGTGTCATCGCGAGGCCGAAGGCCGTGGCGACCCAGTTCAATCAACCCAGCAAATTCCTGGATTGCCGCGTCGCTGCGCTCCTCGCAATGACGACATGGCCCACTCACAGCTGTGTAGGTTGGGCTGAATGAAGTGAAGCCCAACACAATGTGGCCGACCAGGCGAGTGGAAACGTTGGGCTTGGCAGCCCAACCTACACAGACTGGTGCAGACAGACAGGAAGGACACGCGATGAGCACCCTGATCTTTTACGAAAAACCGGGCTGCGCCAACAACGCGCGGCAGAAGCTGCTGCTCAGGAACGCGGGACACGAGTTGGTCGTGCGCGACCTGCTGAGCGAGCCCTGGACCGCCGAGCGGCTGCGCGCATTCTTCGGCGCGCTGCCCGTCCCCGACTGGTTCAATCGCGCCGCGCCGCGCGTGAAATCCGGTGAGATCGTGCCGGAGCGACTCGATGCGGACACCGCCCTGGCGTTGATGCTGGCCGAGCCGCTGCTGATCCGCCGGCCCTTGATGGAATGCGACGGCAAACGCATCGCCGGCTTCGACGCGGAGCGCGTCGCGGCGTGGATCGGCGCGCCGCTGGTGCGCGAAGAACACGGCGATCTGCAAACCTGCCGGCACGATGCGAAATGAAAATCAAAATTCCCGCTATCGTCGTAGGAGCGGCGTCCACGCCGCGATGCTGTGGTGGTTGCGACGGAACGAAAATCGCGGCGTGGACGCCGCTCCTACGATAGAGCAATCACCGTCATGAACGCCGCCGACATCGCCATCGAATATCACGAGCGCACCAAGCACCGGCCGGAGCGCTATGCCGCCGGACCGGAGACGCTGGACTGGACCAGCCAGCCCGATCCCTTCCGCGCGTTCGCCGGCAGCCCGACCGTCCGCCTGCCGCTTTGCGCCGGCCGCCTGGCTCACGACGGCGCGGACACGCCCCCCGCGTTCTCGCTCGACTCGATCGGCGCCCTGCTGCAACTCTCGCTCGGGTTGTCCGCCTGGAAGGAATACGGGCCGGACCGCTGGGCGCTGCGCTGCAACCCGTCGAGCGGCAACCTGCACCCGACCGAGGCGTATGTGATCGCGCACGGCATCGCCGGGCTGGACGCCGGCCTCTACCACTACGCCAGCCGCAGCCACGCGCTGGAGCAGCGCTGTACCTCCGCGGCGGCGCACCCGCCCGGCCTGTGGATCGGGCTGTCTTCCATCCACTGGCGCGAAGCCTGGAAATACGGCGAGCGCGCCTTCCGCTATTGCCAGCTCGACGTCGGCCATGCGCTGGCCGCGCTGCGCTATGCCGCCGGCTTGCTGGGCTGGGAAGTGCGCCTGGTGGCCGGCTGCAACAGCCGGCGCCTGGCGGCGCTGCTGGGCACCGCACGCGATCAGGACTACGTCGGCGTCGAGCGCGAGGAGCCGGACCTGCTGGTGCAACTCACACGACCAGCGCAGCTCGTCGACCCGGCCCAGCCCCAGGCAGTCGCCGAACCCGCACCGTGGGACGCCACCAACACCCAATGGAGCGGCCAGGCCAACATCCTCGACCCGCATCCCATGTATCACTGGCCGGTCATCGACGAAGTCGCCTCGGCCACCGAAAGCAGGCAGGACGAGGCCACCGCGCCGCCGCGCGATTACCCGCCCGGCAGCGCCGCCACCCACCTGCCGGCGCCCGAGGTCATCATGGGCCGGCGCAGCGCCCAGCGCTTCGACCCGCAGTTCGAAATGGCCGCGGCCGACTTCTACCATCTCGTCGACAGCCTGCTGCCGCGCCCGCAAGCGCCGTGGGACATCTGGGATTACGCCCCCGCCATCCATCCGGTGTTTTTCGTGCACCGCGTGGACGGCGTGGCGCCCGGGCTGTACATCCTGGTGCGCGAGGCCGCAGCCGAATCGAGACTGCGGCAGGCATTGAGCGACGAATTCGAATGGCAGAAAGCGGAAGGCTGCCCCGACTCCCTGCCGCTTTACCGCCTGCAGGCAGGCAAGTGGCAAAAGGTCGCGCGCGCGGTGAGCTGCGCGCAGTCGATCGCCGCCGACAGCTGCTTCTCGCTGGGCATGCTGGCCGAGTTTGAAGCCAAGGTGCAGGAAGACGCCTGGCGCTACCGCCAGCTGCACTGGGAGGCGGGCCTGCTCGGCCACGTGCTGTATCTGGAAGCCGAAACCCTGGCGCTGCGCGGCACCGGTATCGGCTGCTTTCTCGACGACGCCTTCCACGAACTGCTCGGCCTGCAAGGCAAACGCTTCCAGTCGCTTTACCACTTCACCGTGGGGCGCGCGCTGACCGATACGCGCATCACCACCCTGCCGCCCTACCCCGACCGCATCACAGACGATATGGAGAAGAACCCATGAGCAAGGACAGAAGCTTCAAACGCATCGACCCCGCCACCGCCGCCCAGGTGCTCGACCGCGACAACGTGCTGGTGCTGGACTCGCGCGACCCGGACAACTTCAACCGGGCGCACATCGCCAACGCTCGCCGCCTGTCCAGCGACAACCTCGACGCCACCCTCGTCGGCACGCCCAAGTCCACCCCGGTGCTGCTCTACTGCTACCACGGCAACGCCAGCCAGACCTACGGCCAGATGTTCGCCGACTTCGGCTTCAGCGAGGTCTACAGCCTGGACGGCGGCTTCGCCGCCTGGCAGCGCGCGCAGAAAAGCACGACGCCGCCCGTCATCAGCCCGCAACTCGCGCAATGGCTGCAGGCAAACGGCTATCCCACCGACGATCTCGACGCCCCGGCTGCAAACGGCATCACCCCGCTGATGCGCGCCGGCAAAGCGGGCGAGACCGGCGCCATTTTCGAACTGCTGCAGGCCGGCGCCGAGCTCGCCGCCGTCAACATCGACGGCAACAACGCGCTGTGGATGGCCTGCGTGGGCGAAAGCCTGGAAGCCATGGACCTGCTCATCCGCGCCGGCATCGGCCTCGACCACCAGAACGACAACGGCGCCACCTGCCTGATGTACGCCGCCTCCACCGGCAAACACGCCGTGGTGGAAGCGCTGCTGGCCGCCGGCGCCAACCCGCAACTCGAGACCCTGGACGGCTTCAGTGCGCTGGACATGGCCGCCACCATCGAGTGCCTGCGCCTGCTGCGCGGGGTTGAAAAGAAAATGCTGGCGACGGCAGCCTGAGCTTGCCGTCATCGCGAGGCGCGCAGCCCTCTCCACAAACGTAATGCCCAAACCAATTTAACGTGGCGATCCAGAAACACAAAGAGCATTCCAGAAAACACAACCAACGAGGATACAAATGAGCGGTTTCTTTATGGATTGGGACGGCAACCTGCGCAGCGTCGAGGACCCCGGCGGCGGCTACACCTGCGAGGTCGACACCGTGGCCCGCTATGTGGCCGTGATGAAAGGCAGCATCCTGGCGCACGAAGCCACACTCTATAAAACCCTGGCCGACATCGAGAAAGCCGGGATCAAGGCCGCGTTGGTTCCGGGGTCGCACCCTTGGGGCAGCTCGCGCGACGGGTTCTAGGCGGAGGCTTGATAAAGGACTAGCCGTTAGTCGGGGCGGGCGGCAGGATGTCTAGTAAACTTGGGGAGACTCCTGTCCACCGAACATCGGTTAGCGGCTTATGAACCAAGCTTTCCCAACGAAGAAGATGATTAACTTGGCGCATAGGCAGCTCAGTTTTGATCTGTACGGCGATTTGAGCGCCCCTTATTCCCCCAATATTTCTGCTGCGATTGAACGCCTATCTGGAGCCACAGGTGCAGAAGCACGCGGGGCAATTTTCACGCGCCCGGAAGTAGTTAACTTCATCCTCGATCTAGCTGGATACACCGAGGATAAGCCACTCCACGAGAAGCGACTTTTGGAACCATCATTCGGTGGAGGCGATTTCCTGCTGCCCATCGTGGGCAGGCTTCTGAGTGCATGGCGAGCTTCGAATAAAACCGGATCGGCATTGGATGATTTGGGTGACGCCATTCGTGCCGTTGAGCTCCACCGTGAAACGCACCGTACGACATGCGTGACGCTGGTGTCCTTACTAACGCAGGAAGGGCTGGATGCCAGAACGGCGTCTGCTCTTGTGGATCGTTGGCTCTCCCAAGGGGATTTTCTTTTAACCCCTCTGGACGGTCAATTTGATTTCGTGGTCGGAAACCCACCCTATGTCAGGCAGGAATTGATACCTGCTCCATTATTGGCAGCATATCGGAGTCGTTTCCAGACGATGTACGACCGGGCTGATCTTTACATCCCGTTCATTGAACTATCTTTGTCTCTGCTGGCACCGGGCGGCAGCTTGGGTTTTATTTGTTCGGATCGCTGGATGAAGAACCGCTATGGCGGGCCGCTACGCAGCCTTGTGGCCGAGCAGTTCCACCTGAGAATCTATGTCGATATGGTGGGCACTCCGGCATTTCATTCCGAGGTGATCGCCTATCCCGCTATCACAATCATCAGCCGGGAGGCCCCAGGTGCGACCCGTATCGCCCACCGCCCGGCCATCGACCGGATTGCTCTAACAACCTTGGCCGATGCGCTGAGGGCGGAGGCCTTGCCGAAGGAGGGGGGCTCTGTGCGTGAGCTGGCTCGAATCACGAATGGTTCCGAGCCATGGTTGCTCGAATCATCGGATCAAATGGCACTGATTCGTCGCCTCGAACAGCAGTTCCCATGCTTGGAAGAAGTCGGGTGCAAGGTTGGAATCGGAGTGGCGACTGGTGCGGATAAGGCATTCATCGACGATTTTGACGCCCTTGATGTCGAGCCGGATCGAAAACTCCCTCTAGTGACCACGAAAGACATCATATCTGGTGAAGTGCAATGGCACGGGCAGGGTGTCATCAACCCGTTTGTAGACGGTGGCGGTCTCGTCGAACTGCGCGACTATCCACGTCTGCAACGCTATTTGGAGGCACGGCGGGAGACGATCGCAGGCCGTCACTGCGCTCAGAAGGCACCGGCTTCCTGGTATCGCACAATTGATCGAATCACTCCAGCGCTGTTGCGGAGGCCGAAGCTCTTGATTCCTGACATCAAGGGGGAGGCCCATATCGTGTTTGAAGGTGGGAAGCTGTATCCGCACCACAACCTTTACTACGTCACGTCTGACGAATGGGACTTGCGAGCCTTGCAGGCGGTGCTGCTCTCAGCTGTCACCCGTCTTTTCATCGCGTGCTACTCAACCAAGATGCGTGGCGGCTTCCTTCGGTTTCAAGCGCAATACCTGCGCCGCATTCGCATCCCGTGCTGGGCAGACGTGCCCGAAATTCTGCGGAAGGAACTGGCGGATGCTGCCATCAATCGAGACTTGCAAGCCTGCAACCGAGCTGTATTCAAGCTGTACGGCCTGAGTCGTGAAGAACGATCTGCCCTTGGGGGAAACGGAGAATAAATGGCCCTTGATCTTGTCGATTACGAGCAGAAAGCACGTGAGGCCGTAAAGGCTTTTTGGGGAAACCGCGAGGCGGCGAAACAAAAGCAGATAGAGACAGGAAAAGCCGATCAAGGCGAACGTGCTGGCGTCACCGCAGGCAAGAATATGGATGGCTTCTTGGCCTTAGTGTTCGACATCATCAAGGCGAATGGACTAACCCATGCCGAGATCCATCAGAAACGGGCGATGCTGACGCTCCCCGGCTACTTCCGGCCAACGAAGCTGTGGGATCTTCTGGTTATCTACAAAGGTGAGCTGATTGCCGCTATCGAGCTGAAAAGCCAAGTCGGCCCCTCATTCGGTAAAAACTTCAACAACCGTACTGAGGAGGCCATCGGCACCGCTCACGATCTTTGGACTGCCTATCGGGAAGAGGCTTTTGGCAAGCAGCCACGCCCATTCGTTGGCTGGTTGATGATGGTCGAGGATGCGACCAAATCTCGCTCACCAGTGCGAGATAAATCGCCGCACTTCCCGGTTTTCAAGGAATTCAATGGTGCGTCATACCTCCAGCGGTATGACCTGTTGTGCCAGCGTTTGGTCCAGGAACAGCTCTACACGACCGCTGCTGTAATCACGGCCCCTCGGCACGCGGTGAATACTGGGGAGTTTTCCGAGTTGTCGCGCATGACAGGGCTCAAAACATTTGTCACCGCGTTGGCTGGTCATGTTGCAGCTGAAGCAGCCCGTCTTGGTTGAGCACAATATTAGGGGTCTGACCCCAATTATTGTGGACCTCGCAACCGCAGTTCGAGCGCATGCGTCGAGGTTCAATCTGAAATCGGTAAAGGTCGGGTGGGGTCGCAGAATTACCTGCATCGGAATTCATAGATTTCGGCACCTCAATGCGATTGGTGGATAACCTTTCAATCAACCTGACCTGCGCGAAAAGCCGCGCAGGCCGTTATTTCCACGTTCGGCCTCATTAGCATCCTTGCACTGTACTAGCGCCATCAGCCATGCCTATTGAGTTCGTATCTTCGCCTGACGGAATTCGAGTGCGGCAGTCGTTTGTCTCTCCAACGGTCTACCTAGACCACTGGGCATTACGCCTCTTCAGTGACGATTCAGAACTGCAAGATCGGTTAGTACGCCTGCTGCTACAAAAGCAGGGAACGCTTCTTTTGTCGCACATTTCGTTTGCCGAATTCGCCAAGCCAACTGACAGACAGCACTGTATTTCGGCAGAAAAGTTCCTTGAGCGCCTCCTCCCGAACATCTATCTGACGGACTTCGCATACGACAAGCTTCAAATAAAGGAGGAATCAGAGCAAGACAACCGTAGACGATTCTGGCCACCAGCTGATCTTCCACAACTGAAGCTATTCGCGGAACGTGCTCAAGACTCTCCGCTCGGGTTCACCATGCACGGCTTCATCTCAATGGCGCATGACCATCACCCCCAATTGGAACCAGTTACTCTGGAAACTGTGCACGTGATCAGAGACGGAATTGAGGCGTGCCGTGAGGATCCTATTTACGTGCACAAGAGTCGTAACGTTCTGCCCGATGACAAACGCACCAGGACTTACGTAATTATGGGCGAACTAATGCGCGAGTTTGTTCTGGACCCTAGTCTGGCGATCACTGACAACGACGTCATTGACATGCTTCATGCTGCTATGCCGATCAACTGCTGCGACTTTGTCCTCCTTGACGGCGCGTGGGCTAGCCGCGTCGCAAAGATGAAACAGAGAATAGAGAATGCCGGATCAGACTTTCCCATCGCGAAATGCTACTCGAAGCGGGGCGATGGCGTTTCGCAGTTCCTTCGCGATCTCGAGTCGTTCGACTCCGTGGCTTGTTCAAAATGAGGCCGAACCAGTCGCTTGAGCCGACGTCCCGCAGCTTCAACGTAAGGCTGCTTAGGAATCAGATGCCGGACATCCGCATAGAGCACTGTGAAGGACTGCTCCAAAGCAGTCATTTACGCCGGCCGATCCTAACGACCGGTTCTCAGCAAGCCTTAGCGGACGCACAAATACAAGATTCAAAGTTGTCCGGTAAACTGGGGCGCTATTCAGAAGGCCATTAACAGACTTTCATACACCGCTAGCGGGATCATCCTATGAGAAAATTTTTAATCCCCGTTGTTTACCTTCTTGGGCTTGCTGGATGTGCCACAACGGCTAATTACGAAAAAAATCTGAATGATTGGATTGGGCGACCCGAACTTGACCTTGTCCAGTCGTGGGGCCCCCCGCTCAGCGTCTACGAAACAACTGGGGTACGTTTTCTAACGTATCAGCGTTCAGGAAACATGTTTCTTCCGGGCGGGGCTCCTACCTTGCATACCACTGTCGTTGGAAACACTGCCATTACCAATGCGTATGGTGGAACTCCTGCAATGAACGTGGCTTTGAATTGTAAAACGACCTTCGAAGTGAGAAATCAACGCATCGTCAATTGGCGATGGGAGGGAAATCATTGTGTTGCTACTGAACCCTAAAGGGTCAACTATGAAATTCGTGTCATTAATTATCGTTGCCGGGCTATATACAACAACAGCATTCGCACAACCTGTTGTGACTACGCCAGGTGGTAGGGTAACGGCTGGACTCCCGGTTCCAATTGCGATTAATTTTGCAGGAGAGGGGCAGAAGCAATTTGATGTAACCATTGCCTCAGAAGGAGTTAATCTCATCCAAGCCTCAAAACAAGGGGAGATTGGCATCCGCCAAATTTCAACAAGGTTCCAAGCGCTAAGCGCGAGGATTGACGTTAGTGTGAGTGCCCAAGATACCGAGCCATTTCGAACAACCAATACGCTAGATCTCCCCGCACCAGCTGTAATCCCAGAAGATCGTGCGGATGCAGTTGTAATTATCGGAAAGAATACTTATTCATTCACAAGATATGGGAAGGATGTTGAGACAAAGAACGCGCCAGGTAGATTCGCTTTTTTTGTAAAGAACGCATCAAGTCGCAAACATTACGTAAACGAAGTGGAAGTCGAACTGACTAAAGGCGACAGGCGCGAAATTGTAAGGATTAAAGGTTCGCCTTATTGGCATGAACCTCTGATGGTCATTGAGGGCAATTTCGATTCTGGGGCAGTAGTACGGGTAGTATCAGACTGAGTAAACCCCATTGACTGGCCATTCATCCAAGAAGTCCTAAATGGCCGCTTCAAGTCTTGGACAGGCCTCCACAGCGGCACTTCGTCTGGTTAATAGCAGGCAACCGGACCGTCTCTTCATGGCCCGAATGCGGCCACACCCGAACCCGATGCCGCCCCAGGTTAGCACCGCAGCACAGTCATCAATGAACGGGTGAAGCCTGCGCGGTCGTAGAAAGCAGGCGAGGAAAGAGCGTTGTGGTCGGTAAGCAGGGTGACGCGCAGCCACCCGTGCTGCCAACACTACTGCGACATGTGATCCAGAAATTTCAAGAGCATGGGCATGTCGTCGAGACCAGCGAAACCGGTCTCGACGGGTGCACCGTATCAGACGGCAACGGCCATCTTCTCCGCCTGTTCTTCGCCGGCCAGCAGCCGAACGAATTCATCGAGCGGCATGTCGATGCGCCGGATGTTCTGCTCTTCCAGGAAACGCGCTTCGTTGCGGCTGAGTTCGCCCGGCAGCACTGCCCAGTGGGTGTCGGAAGAGCGCTTCATGATCTGGCGTGCGAAGGTGCGCTCCAGCTGGGTGCGGAAGCGGCAGCCGAGAAAGAGGAAATGGCGGCCGGCGCGCAGCTGCTGGACGATGTCGGGGATCGGGGTCTGGATGTCGATCTCGGTGAGCACTTCAACGAAATCGGTGTCGGACACCAGGAAGTTTTTGGCCGGGGCGATCGAGCCCAGGGGTTTGTAGAGCAGGGTGTCCCAGGTGTCGGCTTCGAACGGGTCGGCCTGCATACCGTTGGGCCGGAAGTAATGCACCCAGGTGCCGAAATGCTCGGACTGGCTCACGCCTTGCAGCTGCCCCCACAGGTTGCGCGACTGCAGGGCGGTGGCCATGGCGTTGTCGTACCAGGCGTCGACGATCAGCAAGGGCTTGCGCACGATGCGGGTCAGGTATTCATGCAGAACGGTGGGCGGAACCTCGGCGGCAAAGGCTTCCGACATGTGCCCCACCAGGGTTTTGCGGTGCTTGAAATTCTCGATGTACTGCGCGGCGGCGGTGAGGTTGCCGCGTATCTTGAACGGCACGCTCGATTTCGCCACCAGCCGTTTCACCAGCGCTTCGGGCGAATTGGGAACCGGGCTGCCGCCCGGAACCAGATCGAGCACCCCCGGCCCCAGATAGGGGACGACACCGCCCTCTTCCAGGTGCGAAGTGATCTCGCTCAGCAGTGCGTCGATCTTGTCCATGGTCATGTCTCCTTAAGTCGCTGACGATTTCAGCTGGTCGACCTGCTGGCGCGGCAGGCGAAACAGCGCGCGCCCGCCGGACAGGGTTTCGTAGTTGTCGATGGTGGCGCTGGTGAGCAGGTTGAACCAGTCCTGCGCGCTCAGCGCCGTGGGGCGTTCGCCGATTTCCGTGACCGTGCCGTTGGGGGCAAAGCGCACGTGGATCATGACTTGATCGTTTTCCATTTCTCTCTCTCCTTAGCAATGGATTTACAGGAAAAAACCGAATTACAGCAATTCCACTGTCACGTTCTCGGTGCCGATCTTGGCCTGACAGGCCAGGCGCGAATTCGAGCTGACGCCGACGATGGCATCGAGTCTTTCATTCTCGGCACGCTGGGTTTTGGACAGGGTCTTGCGCCCTTCAACGACGAAGATGTGGCAGGAACCGCATTCGGCCTTGGCTTCGCATTTGTGCGCGATGGGTTCGCCGGCGGCGAGCAGGGCTTCGAGGATGCTCATGCCTTCGGCGGCTTGAACGGTTTTGCCTGAAGGCTGGATGGTCAACATTGGCATTGCATTGCTCCTTGGGTGCTTGGTGAGTCGTAAATAAGTCATGGCTAGGGCGTAAAAATCAGTGCCGACGTGCCCTAGAGGTAAATCGCCGAGCCGGCGCCGATGTTGATCGACGCATCCTTGGCGGTCTGCACGATGAAACCGATCTGGTCTTCGCTCAGGTGCGCGTGGAACGGCAGCGCGATGATGCGGTCGGCCACCTTTTCGGTGACTTTGAAATCGCCCTTGCGATAGCCCAGATTCGTATAAAACGCCTGCAGGTGCTGCGGCTGGCAGTAGGCCGCGGCCTCGATCTTCTCGGTGGCGAGATCGTTGACGATGGCGTCGCGGCTGCTTTTGGTGAAGCGCGTGCCCAGGTGCACCAGGTAGAGGAACCAGTGCACTTCGGTGACGTCCGGCCCGATGTAGGGGTCCTTCAGGCCTTCGAAGGATTTCACGTAGTCGTAGTAGAGCTGCTCGATGCCCTTGCGGCGGTCGAGGATCTGGTCGATGCGCTGCAACTGGGTGAGGCCGAGCGCCGCGGTCATCTCGTTCATGCCCGCCTGGTACGGCAGCATGCCGCCGATCACGATGGAGAAACGGTCGTCCAGCTTGCGGCTGCGCAGGTAGCGCAACGTGCTCGCCAGGTCGGCATCGTCGGTCACCACCATGCCGCCCTCGCCGCAGGTCAGCGGGCCGGGCTGGGAAAAATCGAATATCGCAACATCGCCGAAGCCGCCCACCCGGCGCCCCTGGTAGGTGGAGCCGATGGCCTCGGTGGAGTCCTCGATCAGGCGCAGGCCATGGCGCGTGGCGATGTCGCGCAGCGCCGACCACGGCGCGGGATGGCCGTTGGTGTTGCCGGCGAGGATGGCGCGGGTGTGGGGGGTGATCTTGGCTTCGACCTTGTCCGGCGCCAGCGTGCCCGACCAGTAGTCGATGTCGGCGAACACGGGCGTTGCACCGGCCAGCGCGATGGCATGCGCGATCTGGTGCCAGCTGTAGGGCGAGGCGATGACCTCGTCGCCGGGGCCGATGCCCATCGCCTTCAGCGCCAGCAGCAGCCCCAGGGTGCCGCTGGCCGTTGCCACGCCGTGCTTGCGGTCGGTGTAGGCGGCAAAGCCGGACTCGAAGGCCGCCACCGCCGGGCCCTGGCTCAGGCGCGGCGATTGCAGCACGTCGGCGACCGCCTCCAGTTCCAGCAGGCTGATGTCGGGGTCGGAAAGGGGAATCCAGCCTTCGCTCATGGCGTGTCCTAGTTGAGTGTGGCGACGACGATGCCGGTGGCGGCAGCGGGGTCGTTCGTGATGTGCCAGCAGTGATCGCGACCGTCCACTAGGTACAGCTTGAACTGCGGGTATTCGCGAAACACCTGCTCGCTGCTCATATCCCCGGCGTCGCAACGCGTCAGCGACAGGCCCGGAAAGCGGGAGCGGAATTCCGCGAGCGGATTGCCCGCCGGCGGCGCCACCAGCAGATCGTCGATGCGGGCGAGATCGTCGGGGCTGATCATGCCGCCTCTCCCAGCCGGCGCGCGTCCACCGTGATCGGCAGGGTCGTTTCCGCCGCCATCTCCGGCAGTTCCAGGCGCCAGCCGTTGGCCAGCGTGACGATGCCACCCCACATGCCGGCCTGCTCCATGGAGACGATAGGCTCCTCCAGGTCCTTCTTCGGCACATAGGCGGACAGGATTCCCTGGGCGTCTTTTCTGATCATGATCTTCATGGTGTTTCCCTTTGGTTTGCGAGCGCTTCACGCTGCCTCGGCGGTCATGCGTTTATGAATGGAAGCCAGCACGTCGAGGACGTGGTCGATTTCCGCTTCGGTCGTGTAGCGGCTCAACGAAAACCGGATCGTCGCCAGCGCTTGCGCGTCGCTCAGCCCCATGGCGACCAGCACGTGCGACGGCGCGCTGCCGCCGGCGGTGCACGCGGCGCCGGACGAGGCGCAGATGCCGGCTTTATCGAGCTTGTCGAGGATGGCCTCGGCCTCCAGCTCGCCGAAGCGCACGCTACTGGTGTTGGTCACCCGCGGCGCCGTGCCGCCGTTGACGGTGGCGCCGGGGATGCGCATCAGCACGCCGGATTCGAGGCGGTCACGCAGGGCGGCCATGGCCGCGGCCTTGGCGTCCAGTTCGCCGGCCGCGAGTTCGCAGGTGAGGCCCATGCCGACGATGGCCGGGACGTTCTCGGTGCCGCCGCGCCGCCTGCGTTCCTGGTGGCCGAACAGCATGGGCTGCAGCGTCAGGCCCTTGCGCACGAACAGGGCGCCGACGCCCTTGGGCGCGTGGAACTTGTGCCCGGACAGCGACAGCAGGTCGACCGGCACCTGCGCCAGGTCGAGCGGAATCTTGCCCGCAGCCTGCACCGCATCGGTGTGGAACAGCGCGCCTTTCGATTGGGCGATGCGCGCCGCGTCCACAATCGGAAACAGCACGCCGGTTTCGTTGTTGGCCCACATCAGCGAGACCAGCGCGGTGTCCGGCGTGATCGCGCGTTCGAGGGCCGCGAGGTCGAGCCTGCCTTCCCGGTCGACCGGCAGCTGCGTGACGCGCACGCCTTCGGCCTGCAGATGGGACAGCAAGCTCAGGGTGGACGGATGCTCCACCGCGCTGACCACCACATGGGACTTGCCGGGTCGCGCCGCCAGCGCGCCGCGGATCGCCAGGTGGTTGGACTCGGTGCCGTTGGCGGTGAACACGATTTCGGCCGGCGCCGCATTCAGCAGCCGCGCCACCGAGGCGCGCGCCTGTTCCAGCTGTTCCTTGGCGCGGATGCCGGCGGCGTGCTTGCTGGACGGATTGCCGTAGACGTCGCGCAGGCAGGCCATCACCGGCTCGACGCACGCGGGCGCCAGCGCCGTGGTGGCGTTGTTGTCCAGATAGATGCTGTCGTGGTCCGTCATTGCCAAAAAATCCGATCCGGGTCCTGATTCAAAAATTGCAGCAGTTCGCCCAAGGCGCCGAACGCTCCGTGAAACTGCCAGGCGCGCCGTGCATGATCCTTGCGGAACAAATGCCACGCCTGCAACGCGCTGACATATTCCAGCCGCGCGATATCGATCACGCCGCCGGACTGGTCGACATTGCGCGAGCAGCAGGGGCTCTGTATCCGGTAGCCGCCCTCTTCCGCCCGCACTTCCGGGCTGACGTAGCGGTAGCGTGCACGCGCGTCCAGCGCACGCTCGATGCGCTTGCGATCCACATCGTTCGGATGCATGCAGCCAGGTCTGCCCATGTTCCGCTCCGCATTCGCTAAGGAAGTCCTGTCCATATCCTTGTCATTGCGAGCGAAGCGCGGCAATCCAGTGCATTGATTAATCGCACACTTCTGGTTTGCCGCGTCGCTGCGCTCCTTGCAATGACAACTTGCCCAGGCTTTCCCTAATGCCAGCCATTCAGGCCGGCGTGATTTCTTCCTCAAGGCAGCCCACCACGCCGCCCTCCTGGAATTCAACCAGGTAGACAGGCAGGTTGAGCTCCTCGTGATATCCCACATTGACGATTTCCCCCGGCGTGCCGTTGCTCACCAGCAGGGACTCCGGCTCGCGGTCCGGATAGCTGCCGTCGTTGAACAGATCGACCATCGCCACAATGCGCTGGCCCCATTGGTATTTCGCTTCGCGCGGCTCGATCATGCTGCCTCCTCGCTGCGCGCCGGTTCGTTCACGACGGCTTCCAGCTCCTTGCCGCGCATGCCGACGCGATGGCCGGTGTCGACGAAGTCGACGGCGTAGATGTAGAACTGCTGCAGAAAGGTGCCGATGCTGGTGACGTAGCCGATGTCGCCTTTCTTCACCAGGACTTCGCCGATGTCCTTGCCGGCATAGGTGCCGTCGTTGCGCACCGTCTTGATGGACTTCACCTTCGCCCCGAAATCGAATATCGGGTCAGCGGTGATTTCCACGATGTCACTGTCACGACTGATCTTGGCCATTTTTCGACTCCTGAAATCTGATTGCTAAAACGCCTGAAGCGCCGGCTTCTGCGCCACCAGCCTGAGGAAATCCCCGGCGCCCTTGCCCAGGCGCAGGCGGGCGACGCCCCGCACGAGTTCGTCCTCGTCGTCGGCCAGCCGGCCCAGGTGGCTGCGCTCGGCCCGGCTGGCCACCTCGTAGCGAACGCGCCAATCCGGATCGTCCAGCAGCAGGGTCAATTGCCACGCCTTCATGCGCTTGGCCGCTTCGCGGCGAACGGCGGCATCTTCGTCCTTTGCCATCGCCGACAACCAGGTCTCGTCGATGCGGCTCGCCACCGTGCAGCGGACCGTGGAATCCGCATCGTTCATCATCAGGGTCAGCAGGTTTTCCGGGATGCGCCGCGCCACCACCTGCCGCACGTAGTAGTCCGGGTCGTGGATCATGAGGTCCAGTTCGTGGGGGTCGAGGCGCGCCGCCACCCGTATCCGCACCTCGCGGTGCGGATCGCTCACCAGCGTCAAAAGATGCTTGGGGGGCAGCCTGACCGCCGCGCTCCAGCGCACGGTCTCGTCCGGGTCGAGGGTCAGCTGCGGCAGGTGGAACACGTCCACGTGTTTGGCCGCCACCGCGCGCACTTCAAAATAGGGATGGGCGAGGAAATCCTTGGCCCGCTCCGGATTCCAGGTGAAGAAGCGGTCGATGCGCTTGGCGTAGCGGTCGTGCACGCAGGCATGCCCGACGCGGCAGCGTTGCTGTGCCAGCAGGTCGCGGCAGGAACAACCGGCGCAGTCCACCGCGCTGCCTTGCCAGTCGACGGGCGGGCCCAACTCGTTCAAGATCGGCTCACTCATCCTCGTCCTCCTGACCGTGGCGGGCCAGCACCTTGAGCAGCACCGTGGCGTTCAGCTTGTCGCTCGGGTCGAGTTCCAGCATCTTGGTCAGCGCGGCATGGCTTTCCTCCAGCCGGCCCAGGCGCATCTGCAGGTAGCCCCAGGCCTTCAGGGTGAACAGGTAGAAGCGCGGCAGGATGGCGTCGTAGCTGCCGAATTGCGCATCGCCCTGCCGCACGCGGCGCCAGTCCTCGTTCAGGCGGTTGTCGCGCGCAGCCTTGACGAGGCAGCGCTCGGCCACTTCGAGCGCATCGGCGAGCCGCCCCTTGTAGAAATAGAAGCGGTACAGCGCGATCAGCACGGCGGCGTGGCCGGGTGCCAGGGCCTGCGCCTGGAACAGATGGCGTTCGGCGATCTCGTCGTTCTGGTAGTTGAGGCCGGCCAGGTGCAGGTGCTGCTCGACCGGTTGCGGCAGGTGGCCGCCGAGGCAGGCGCGCTCCAGCCATTCGGGATCCATGTCCGCGGGCACGGCGGGGATTGCCGTCACGATTCCGCCCTCCGTTGCACATTGATCCGCCATGACCTCACCCTTCCTCGCCTCAATGCTTGTGGCTGTGGCTGTGGCTGTGGCCGTGGCCGATGCCGGAGATGTCGATGCTGGACACCCCGCTGCTGCTGGAACTGCTGCAGGCGCAGGACGGCGAATTCGGCGTGACGAAAGTCAGCCCGCTGTTGGTCGGCGTATCCGTGAAATCGATGGTCGCGCCTTGCAGCAGCAGGCGGCTTTCCGCCGGCAGGAAGAGCTTGACGCCGTTGACCTCGACCACCGCATCGCCGGGCTGCGGCACCGACTCCACGGTGAATTCGGAGGCCAGCCCGGAGCAGCCGCCGGCGCTCACCGTCAGGCGGAAGCCGCCGCTCTCGCCGGCGCTGCTGAAACGGACCATGCGGCGCACGAACTTCTCGGCGGCAGGCGTAAGGGACAGTTCCATCATGATCTCCTAGGCCGCCACGTAGCGCGGGTAGCTGTTGTCGATCACGCAGGTGTCGTCGACCGGGCACACCGCGACGCACTGCGGATCGTCGAAGTAGCCGAGGCACTCGGTGCACTTCTCCGGCTTGATGATGAAGGTGCCGTCCTTCTCGCGGATGGCGTTGTTGGGACACTCCGGTTCGCAGGCCGAACAGGCGGTGCATTGGGAGGTGATGATCTTGAATGCCATGGTCTTGCTCTCCTAACAGTTGCGTATACGAATCAGTTTCAGGCGGCGATGTAGGCGCCCTGGCGGATGTCGGCATCGCCGCGGGCGGCATGCACGATTTCGCCGGACTTCACTTTCGCCAGGTATTCCTTGAAGTACTTCACAGCCGATTGTTCGATGAACTCGTGCGCGTACTTGTCCACCGGGTCGATGCCCGCCGCCTTCAGGCTGTCTTTCGGGCAGCCGCCGATCTTGGCCACGAACACCGCGACGCAGTCGTTGATGGCGCGGATCACGGTCGGCAAGGTGTCTTCCTCGCCGAAGCCGCCCTGGCAGTAGAGGTCGACGCGGCGATGGCCGACGAACTTGGAGCCTTCGGTGCTGAGTTCGTAAATCTGGAACTCCTGCGCATGGCCGAAATGTTCGTTGACCCGCCCGTGGCCCTTGGTCGCAACGGCGATCAGAACTTTCACATCGCTGAACTCCGCCTCCAGGTCGGCCATCTCGGCCTGCTTGGCCGCCACCGTAGCCTGGCGTTCCTGTTCCACCGCCTCCTGGTAGGCTTTGCGGCCTTCCAGGTCGTAGCTCACTTCCATCGACTCGATCTTCTCGGTGGTGAACTCGGCGCTGCGATCCTCACCCAGCAGACCGACGGCGTCGGCGCGGCACTGGCGGCAGTGGCGCATCATGTTCATCTCGCCTTCGCACGAATCCTGCAGCGCCTTCAGCTCCTGCGCGGTGGGGCCGCGCTGGCCGTTGAGGCCGAACACGGTGCCGTGCTCCGGCGCGGAGATGAGCGGCATGATGTTGTGCAGGAAGGCGCCGCGCGACTTCACCGCCTTGTTCACCTCGACCAGGTGCTGGTCGTTGATGCCGGGGATCATCACCGAGTTCACCTTGCACAGAATGCCGCGCTCGGTGAGCATCTCCAGGCCGCGCATCTGGTGTTCGTGCAGAATGCGCGCCGCGTCGATGCCCTTCCAGCGCTTGTTCTTGTAGAAGATCCACGGGTAGATGTGCTGCCCGATTTCCGGATCGACCATGTTGATGGTGATGGTGACGTGGTCGATGTTGAATTGCGACAGGCGCTCCACGTGCTCCGGCAGGGCCAGGCCATTGGTCGACACGCACAGCTTGATGTCGGGCGCAGTCTGGGCCACCAGCTCGAAGGTCTTGAAGGTCTTCTCGGGGTTGGCAAGTGGGTCCCCAGGTCCGGCGATGCCCAGTACGGTCATCTGCGGAATGGTGGAGGCGACCGCCAGGACTTTCTTCGCGGCCTGCTCGGGGGTCAGCTTCTCGCTCACCACGCCCGGACGCGATTCGTTGGCGCAATCGTATTTCCGATTGCAGTAGTTGCACTGGATGTTGCAGGCCGGCGCCACCGCCACATGCATGCGCGCGAAGTGATGGTGTGCCTCTTCGCTGTAGCAGGGATGGTTCTTCACCTTCTCCCAGATTTCCGGCGCCATGTCTTCCGGGCCGCCGGACGAGCCGCAACTGGCCTTGCCGCCCTCGCCGGATGTGCCGCATCCCTTGTGCTCGGCCACCTGCTGCATGACCTGATCCAGCGACGTGCCCTGATCGTTTCCTGCGTTCGCCACACTTGCCTGATTGTCCATACTTGGCTCCTGTCCGCTTCAACCGGTGGCGATCGTGAAATCGATCGCCCGCTAAATGAGTGCTTACAGGAGCAGTTCAGCAACAAGCATGCCATTCAGAATATTTTCAGAAATGCCTCAGGATTGAAGCACTTAGCGCAGAGCGGGCGTTTGTCGCGGTTGCGACAAATGTGAAATGTCGCGAAGGGAATTGTCGGGAAGGCTACAGGGGGTCAGGGGTCAGGGGTCAGGGGTCAGGGGTCAGGGGTCGAAATTAAATTCGCGGCCGAGGCCGCTCATTCCCTGAATCCTGAATCCTGACCCCTGAATCCTGGCCTGGCCCCCTCCCTCACAGCCGTTTGACTTCGATGTGGTATTTCGACAGCGCGTAGCCGATCTGGCGCGGCGTCAGGTTCAGCAGGCGCGCGGCTTTCGCCTGCACCCATCCGCATTGCTCCATGGCCCATACCAGGCGTTCGCGCTCGCTCATGTTGGCCGGTTCGGCTTCGGCAGCGGCTTCATGAAAATCGCTGCCGTAGGGCTCCGTCACGACGGGGGCCGGCATGACGGGGGCCGGCGCGACCATGGCAATGGGAATCGTCTGCTGCACCTGGCCGTAGTGCTGGAGCACCTGCGAGAAGCACTTGTTCTGCTGGCACGGCAGATCCACGTCCTGGATCGTGCTGGTCCGCGTCATGGTCGCGGTGCGTTCCACGCAGTTCTCGAGTTCGCGCACGTTGCCCGGCCAGTTGCACTTGAGCATCACATCCACGGCTTCCGGCGAGATGGAGAGCTTGCGGCCGTTGTCCTTGTTGAACTTGTCGAGGAAGTGCGCAATCAGCAGGGGAATGTCTTCGCGCCGCTCGCGCAGGGGCGGCAGGAAGATGCTCACCACGTTGATCCGGTAGTACAGGTCGGCGCGGAAGGTGCCCTTGGCCACGTCCTCTTCCATGTTGCGGTTGGTGGCGGCGATCAGGCGCACGTCCACCTTGATCGATTTGTTGCCGCCCACGCGCTCGAACTCCCGTTCCTGCAGCACGCGCAGCAACTTGGTCTGGAACGCGGCCGATATTTCCCCCAGTTCGTCCAGGAACAGGGTGCCGCCATGGGCCATTTCGAAGCGGCCTTTGCGTTCTTGCGTGGCGCCGGTGAACGAGCCTTTCTCGTGGCCGAACAGCTCGGATTCGAGCAGGGTTTCGGACAGGGCGGCGCAGTTGACCTTGACGAAGGGCGCGTCCTTGCGCGGGCTCAGATAGTGGATCGAGCGGGCGATGACTTCCTTGCCGGTGCCGCTCTCGCCGCGCAGCAGCACGGTCGACTTGCCCGGGGCCGCCTGGTGCACTTCGGCGAACACCTCCTGCATGCGCTTGCTGCGGCCGATGACGTTGTCCAGGCTGTATTTGCCCTGCAGTTCCTTTTGCAGGCGCTGCTGCCGCTGCATCAGTTCCTCGCGCTCGGCTGCCACATTTTGGTGCAGGCGCGCGGTCTGCCCGATGAGGTTGGCGATCATGGCCAGGAAGCGGACATCCGCTTCGAAATTCATCGGCGCGCTGTCCACTTCGCGGTCCACGCTGAGCACCCCGATGGTTGCCCGTCCCAGCTTGATCGGCACGCCGATGAAGGCGACCACCCTGCCCTCGCCCAGGCTGCGCGAACCCGTGCGGTTCAGGAACAGCGGCTCTTTCGCCACGTCCGGCACCACCATGGGCACGCCCGTTTCCAGGATTTTGCCGGTGATGCCCTCGCCCTTGCGAAACCGCCCGCGCTGGGCAGCCTCGGCCGACATGCCCGTTGCCTCAACAACGTGCAGATCGCCGGAGGCTTGCACCAAACTGACCATGCCCCGCCGCATCTTGAGGTGGGAAGAAAGTACGCCGAGAACGTCCCGCGCCGTCTTGTTCAGGTCGAGAGATGAACTCAGTATCTTACTGATTTCATAGATCGTTGCGAGCTCGATACTCGCCTTTTGCCCCAGGGATGCACCCATATCTCTAACCCCCGCTGAGCCTGTTTCAGGCCCGTCAAAAAAACAATTTGATCACCATGGTTTTTTTGGATGCAAGTAACGTGCCATTACGTAGCGCACGGTTTGGGGGCCTTGCTGAATTTGTGCGAACGGACTTGCCGGTGATGCCGTAGCCCACGCAAGCGGGCTTCAGACTGCTAACAAACCCCCTCCCCCTCAAGGGAAGAGGGCGTCTCACACACGGGCTTGGTCATTCGCGGATCTCGCCGTCGACGTACAGCCAGCGCCCGTCCACCCGCTCGAAGCGGCTGGTTTCGTGCAACTTGAATGCGCGGCCGTTGAGCTTGTAGCGCGCGATGAATTCCACCGTGGCATGGGTGTCGTCGACCGGCGTGTGGGCCTTGACCGCCAGCCCCAGCCATTGCGGACGCGGCGGCACATCGAGTTCAAGCGTGGCAGGACAGGTATCGGGATGCCAGGTCGCGCGCAGATAGTCCTCCAGCCCCAGCACATAGGCGCTGTAGCGCGAGCGCATCAGGCGTTCGGCGTCCGGGGCGGGCGCGCCGGCGTGAAAGCGCCCGCAGCAGGCGTCATACGCGCACCCCGATCCGCACGGGCAGGCGGCGCCGCTCATGGTTTTTTCACCGGGCAGCGCAATTTCGGTTTGATGTGCGGCCACACGGCATCGAGCATCCGGGGCTGGGCCTTTTCGTTGGGGTGGATGCCGTCGGACTGCATCATGCCAGCAGTGACACCCACGCCGCAGACGAAACACGGCACCAGCACACTCTTCTCCGCGCGCGCCACCTCGCCATACAGCTTCGCCACCGCGTCGGCATACGCCTTGCCGTAGTTCGGCAGCACCGGCGCGTCGAGCAAGGCCACCCAAGCGCCCGCGGCCTTCGCTTGGCGAACCATCGCGAGCAGGTTCTGTCGGATCACGTCCGGCGGCGTGCCGCGCAAGGCGTCGTTGCCGCCGAGTTCGATCAGCACGCCTTGCGGCCGGTGCCGCTCAAGCGCAGGCGCCAGGCGCTGCAGGCCGTTCTGCGTGGTGTCGCCGGTGATGCTGGCGTTGACCACGCGCCACGGGTTATTTTTTTGCGGCGGCGCGGTTTTTTTCATCCGTGCATCGAGCAGATCCACCCAGCCCTGCCCCTGCGCAAGGCCATAGCCGGAACTCAAACTGTCGCCCACAATCAACAAGGTGCACGCGTTGGCCTGCGCCCAACCCGGCAGCCACAGCAGCAACAGCAAGCACAAGCGATAATTCATTCATTGACCCTGATCTGATTCCATCCAATGACGCCTCCCGACAACGCCCAGTTCCCCGTTAAATCGAAGTTGGCATCGCCTTCGCCCCCTGATGAGACTACTAAGCATTCGACTAAGCCCGCAAGCGGGCAAGTCGCTGCTTATCGCCCGCTTGCGGGACCTCGGTGCCCCGAAGGGGTAGAGGGTTGGGGCGAGGGAATGGTCGCCGCCCACGCCCTGTCGCAGCGGGTGCCGACTGCCGACGGCATCCTCGCCATCCTGAGCGAAGTCGAGCTTGCCGTCCAGGCGGGCGAAACGCTTGCCATCACCGGTGCGTCGGGTTCCGGCAAGTCCACCCTGCTGGGCCTGCTGGCGGGGCTGGATCAGCCGTCCGCGGGCGACATCGTGCTGCTCGGCCAGCGCCTCGGCGATCTCGACGAGGACGCCCGCGCGCGGCTGCGCGCCGGCCGCATCGGCTTCGTGTTCCAGTCGTTCCAGCTGCTGCCCGCGCTGACCGCGCTGGAGAACATCCTGCTGCCGCTGGAACTGGCCGGCCGCAGCGATGCGCGCGAGCGCGCCACCCACTGGCTGGCCCGCGTCGGCCTTTCCGCGCGCGCCGGCCACACGCCGCGCCAGCTGTCCGGCGGCGAGCAGCAGCGTGTCGCCATCGCGCGCGCCTTCGCCACCGATCCCGAAATCGTGTTCGCCGACGAGCCGACCGGCAACCTCGACGCCGACACCGGCGCGCGCATCATCGAGCTCCTGTTCGAACTCAACGCTTCCGTGCGCACCACCCTGATCCTGGTCACCCACGACGATGCACTGGCCTCGCGCTGCCAGCGCCGGCTGCATCTGGTTGCCGGCCGCGTGCACGAGGCGGCCCTCGCATGACCTTCCTGCGGAAGGGTCGCTGCGCAGCAGCGGGGTACCCACCGGCGTACTCCTTGCGGGTGCTGCGGCTGGGCTTGTGGCTGTTGCGGCGCGAACGCGCCAGCGGCGAATGGCGCGTGCTGCTCTTGGCGCTGATCATCGGCGTCGGCAGCGTGTCCACCACCGGCTTTCTCGGCGACCGCATCAAGCGCGCGATGAGCGAACAAGGCGCCCGCTTTCTCGGCGCCGACCTGCTCGTCACCAGCCCGCGCCCGATCGACGCCTGGCCCGGCCATGCCCTGCGCACCAGCAGCGCGCTCGAGTTCGCCAGCATGGTCAGCCGCGGCGACGCCTTCCAGCTGGCGACCCTGCGCGCGGTCGACGCCGCCTACCCGCTGCGCGGCGAGGTGCGCATCGCAGACCGTCCGTTCGAGGCCGGCACGCAGCGCCCGGCGATGCCGCCGCCCGGCACGGTGTATGCCGATCAGGAACTGCTGACGCTGCTGAACGCCCAGGTGGGCGATGCGGTGCTGATCGGCGAGGCCACGTTCCGCATCGCCGGCGTAGTGGTCGAGGAACCCGGGCAGCTTGCCGGCGTGTTCGGCTTCGCCCCGCGCGTGTTCCTGCGCGCCGACGACGTTTCACAAACCCGGGTGCTGCAGCCCGGCAGCCGGCTCACCTATCTCTATCAGTTCGCGGGCGAGCCGGACCCGCTCGCAGCGTTCGCCGACGCGCTGAAAACCCGGCTCGACAGCACCCAGCGCCTGATGGGTTCGCGCGAAGGCGTCGAAACCCTGCGCGGGGCGTTTGCCAACGCCGACCGCTACCTGCAGCTCACCGCGCTGATCAGCCTCTTGCTGTCGGTGGCCGCCATCGCCATCGCCGCGCACCGCCACGCACTGCGCCATTACGACCAGGCCGCGCTGTTGCGCTGCATGGGCGCGACCACGGCGCAGCTGCGCACGCTCTATGCCGTGCAGTTGTTGACGCTTGGTCTCCTGGGCAGCGTTGCCGGCGTGGCGATCGGCGCGCTGATGCAGCAGGCGCTCGCCGGGCTGATCCTGCCGGAGTCCGTCGCCCGCCTGCCCTCGCTGGGCGCCGCTCCGGTCGGGGTCGCCGTCGTCAGCGGTCTCTTGGCGCTGGCGGGCGCCAGCCTGCCCGCGCTGATGCGTCTGATCCGCGTGCCGCCGCTGCGTGTGCTGCGGCGCGACCTACCGCCGCTGCCGGTGGCCGCGTGGCTCAGCGCGCTGGCCAGCGGATCGGCGCTGCTGATCCTGATCGCCTGGTATGCGGGCGACGCCAGGCTGGTCGGCATTTTCGTCGGCGCGCTTGCCGCCCTCGTCGGCGTGCTGATCCTGCTGGCGCGCCTCGCCCTGATGGCCGGCCACGGCGTGCAGAAGATCAGCTACGGGCCGCTACGCTTCGGCCTTGCGCAGCTGCTGCGCCACCGCTTCGACAGTACCCTGCAGCTCGGCGCCTTCACCCTGGCGCTGTTTCTGGTGGCGCTGCTGGCGCTGGTGCGCAGCGACCTTGTCGACGGCTGGCGCCAGCAGCTGCCGGAAAACGCGCCCAATTATTTTCTGGTGAACATCGCGCCGCACCAGCAGGAGGCGGTGGCCGCCTACCTGTCGCAGCACCGCCTCGAAGCGTCCGCGCTGTATCCCATGGTGCGCGGCCGCCTGGTCAGCAAGGACGGCGTCCCCATCGCCGACACGCTGCCGCCGGAGAAACGCGACAGCAACAGCCTGCGGCGCGAGCTCAACCTCACCTGGACCGCCACCCTGCCTGCCAACAACGCCGTGCTGGCTGGGACCTGGCATGGCGAGCGCCGCGCCGCAGCACCCGTAAAGGGCACGCCGGTGGGGGCCCCGCTGCTGCGCAGCGACCCTCCCGCAGAGATCTCGGTCGAGTCCGGCATGGCCGAGCGCCTGCAACTTGCGGTCGGCGACAGCCTCGGCTTCCAGGTCGGAGACCAGACGCTGGCCGCGCGCATCACCAGCATCCGCAGCGTGAAGTGGGATTCGATGCAGCCCAACTTCTTCGTCATCTTCGCGCCCGGCCAGCTCGACGATTTGCCTGCGAGTTCCATCGCCAGCGTCTACGTGCCGCCGGACGACGCCGGCGTGCTGCCCGGCTTCGTCAAAACCTTCCCCGGCATCACCGTGCTTGCGCTCGACAAGCTCATCGCCAACATCGAGGCCGTGTTCGCGCAGATCATCGGCGCGATCCAGTTGCTGCTGGGATTTCTGCTCGCCGCCGGCATGGCGGTGGTCGTCGCCACGCTGCTGGCCAGTCTCGACGCGCGCCGGCAGGAAGCCGTGCTGTTGCGCACCCTGGGCGCGCAGCGCGCCTATCTGGCGAAGGGATTATGGAGCGAGTTCATCGCGCTCGGCGTGCTGGCGGGCCTGCTCGCCAGCGTCTGCGCCGAAATCGCGATGGCGCTGATCGCCGAGCGCCTGTTCGACTTGCCGCTGCGCCTCCACCCCTGGCTGTGGCTAGCGCTGCCCGCGGCCGGCGCGCTGCTGGTGGGCATGAGCGGCTGGCTCACCACCCGCCACATCACGCGGGTGCCGCCGATGCAGTCGATCCGGGCGTTGGGCTGAGCCGGGTACGGGGGCCGGGCTAGGGCGTGTTAACACTAATTTCGCGTCCGCGACGAGGCCGATTCGGGATGCAGCCCGCGAAGCGGACCGCGCCGCAGTGTCGTTCACTGCAAGTGGTTCGCGACAAAGGGATGCGCCCGGCTGGATTGAAGCTTGGCCGACCCGTCCCTTCGGGTTGCTGCGAGAAAGCGCGTCTGCGGCGTTGCGCCGCTTGGCAAGGGATGGCCCTTGCCTGCGCGCCGCGCCTTGCATCCATCGCTTTCTCGCGGCAACGCGGACGCGAAATTAGTGTTAACACGCCCTAGAGGGATTTCTCGACGTCCGCATCGAGCCGATAGCCGATTCCGACGACCGTCTTGATCAGCCTCGGAAACCGGGCATCGTCGCCAAGCCGGCGACGCAGGCAGGTGATCGGACGATCCAGCGCTCTGTTCTCGACGTTCTTGCCCGCACCCCAGGCCAAGTCAATCAACTGCTGGCGGATCAGCACCTGGCGGGGAAACGTCAGCAGCGCCCTCAGCACCTCGAGTTCCCGCTTGTCGAGCAGGGTCGATTTTCCATCGGGCGACGCCAGCCGGCGCTCGTCACAGTGGAGCGTCCACCCGGAAAAACGATAGATGCGAACACGTGCCTCGTCAGGGTCGACGGATGCCGTTCGCGCCAGGCTCAGAACCTGCCGGATCGTGGCCACCAGTTTGCGTGGCTGGACGGGCAAGGACAGCCGGGCATCGGGCGCGTAGCCGAGGGCGACGGCCCGCCCCGGAAACAGCTGCGGCCGATCCAGGACGACGATGGGCGTGCCCGGCTTTTGCAGAAGCCACTGCGGCCTGTTCGCGCGCTGCTCCAGGCCGTCCAGGGCAACGATCAGGACGTCGACGGGCGGCGGCGAAACCTCCATGTCCGCGGTCGCGGCGACGTCAAAGCCCTTGTCGCGCAGATACCCGGCCAGCAGCGCCCGCGTCACGGGATTGGGGTCGAGCAGATAGACGCTCGGGGCGAAGATCGCCGCCACCTCGGCTTCGGCGCCGAGGCGCGTCAAATCGGACTGTGCGGTCGTTTGCGGTCTCATCGGTAAACCCGGGCTCCCTGTTGCATGGCGGTCCGACGCTGGCGATCAGCCGAAGCGGCCCGTAATGTAGTCCTCGGTCTGCTTGACGGTGGGTTTCAGGAACACGTCGTTGGTGCGTCCGATTTCGACCAGCTCGCCCATGTACATGAAGGCCGTGTAGTCGGAAACGCGGGCCGCCTGCTGCATGTTGTGGGTGACGATGATGATCGTGTATCGGTCTTTCATCTCGTTGACCAGTTCCTCGATCTTGGCGGTCGAGATGGGGTCGAGCGCGGAGGCCGGCTCATCCAGCAGCAGCACATCGGGTTCCAGGGCGATCGCACGCGCAATCACCAGGCGCTGCTGCTGGCCGCCGGACAGGCTGAGACCGTTCTGGTCGAGGCGGTCCTTGACCTCGTTCCACAGCGCCGCGCCGCGCAAAGCCTTCTCGACGGCGTCATCCAGCGTGTCGCGGCTGTTGACCCCCATGATGCGCAGACCGTAGGCCACGTTTTCAAAAATGGACTTGGGGAAGGGGTTGGGCTTCTGGAACACCATGCCGACGCGGCGGCGCAGCAGTGCGACGTTGACGTCGCGGTCATAGATGTTCTTGCCTTCCATCAGAATCTTGCCGTCGACCCGGCAGATGTCGACCAGGTCGTTCATGCGGTTGAAGCAGCGCAGCAGGGTCGACTTGCCGCAGCCGCTGGGGCCGATGAACGCGGTCACGCGGTTTTTCGGCAGATTCATGCTGACGCTCTTCAGCGCTTTGGCGTCGCCATAATAGAGATCGAGATTCTCGACGCGGATCGCCACTTCGTCCGTGTCTTCCGTTTGTGTGCGCCCCAGATCGCCTAGTTTTATCGCGTGGATTTTTGGGCTGGCTTCGGTCATTTGAATGTCCTTCGGGTCTATCGTTGTTTGGGTTCGCAGGAGATCAGACGCTTTCCAGGCCGCGCATTCTCTCGCGCAGACGGTTGCGCAGACGGATCGCGAACATGTTGAGCACGATGATGATGATCACCAGCAATAGCGAGGTGGCAAAAACCAGGGGGCGAGCCGCTTCGACGTT
The DNA here is from genome assembly GCA_018820765.1 of Gammaproteobacteria bacterium. Classification (GTDB taxonomy): domain Bacteria; phylum Pseudomonadota; class Gammaproteobacteria; order Burkholderiales; family Thiobacillaceae; genus Thiobacillus. Next base: position 281,017 of record JAHJNN010000008.1, on the reverse strand, counting down.
GGGGCTCTGGAAGCCGACGTCATAGATGTGGAAGCCCAGGTGCATGAACTTGCGCTCCAGGTGCAGGAACGGAAAGTTGCCGTCCAGCGGCAGGCTCGGCGCCAGCTTCACCACGCCCACCAGCATCAGCGGCGCAACCTCGCCGGCGGCGCGGGCAACCGCCAGGATCAGGCCGGTCATCATCGCCGGGCTGGCGATGGGCAGGACGGTGCGCCACAGGGTTTCTGCCTTGGTCGCGCCCAGCGCCAGGCTGCCCTCGCGAATCGAACGCGGCACCCGCGACAAGCCTTCCTCGGTCGCCACGATGACAACCGGCAACGTCAGCAGCGCCAGCGTCAGCGAGGACCAGAGGATGCCCGGGCTGCCGAAGACCGGGGCGGGATGTGCCTCGGGGAAGAACAGCGCGTCGATGTTGCCGCCCAGGAAATAGACGAAGAAACCCAGGCCGAACACGCCGTAAACGATGGACGGTACCCCCGCGAGATTGTTGACCGAAATGCGGATAATCTGGATCAGCGGTCCCTGCTTGGCATATTCGCGCATGTAGACCGCCGCCATGATGCCGAGCGGCGTCACCATGGCCGACATCAGGAGCACCATCATCACCGTGCCGAAGATGGCCGGAAAGATGCCGCCCTCGGTATTCGCCTCGCGCGGATCGTCGACAATGAACTCAGACAGCTTTTGCAGATAGTGGCTGATCTTCTGCACGACGCTCATGTCATTCGGTTTGATCACGTCGGCGATCTTGCCGAACGGAATCTCGATCACCTGGCCATCCTGGATCTCGGCGGTCAGGCTGTCGCGGGCGTTCTGCGCCCGCAGTCCGTCCAGCCGGGCCTGCAGCCTGGCGAACTCGGTCTCGTGAATTTGCCGTTCCTGGTCGATCTCAGCCTGGGCCGCCTCGGTCAGCCCGCCCTGCAATTCGAGCTTGCGCTGCTTCAGGCGCAGACGCTCGAGGTTGTAGTTGACCTTGCCGATGTCATGTTTTTCGATACTCAGGATTTCGTCGAACAGCTTGTTTGAACGTGCCAGTCGCTTTTCCAGTTCGGGCCACGCGGCGTTGCCCTCGGCGACCACCTGTCCGTTTTCCTTGACTGCCTTCAGGTGGCCAAAAAAGCTGCCCCATTCATGACGTTCGATGGAAATCACGTCCCGCGGGTATTGGAACTCCCCCAGCAAGGGCGTGGGGACCCATTTGAAGTCGACCCCGTAGACATCCCGGTTGCCCTGCTTGACGAGGTAGCGGCTGGTGAACTGGTCGTCACTCTTGATGTCGTAGCCGGACTCCCGCAGCCGGTGCAGGGAAATTTCCTCCTTGTCGCGCAACTCCCCGATCAGGCGCTTGACGGAGCCGTCGGCCTCCGTGAGCGTGGTTTCCACCAACGGTTTCGGCCACCAGTGCCCCAGGCCCTGGGCCGCTGTCATCCACAACACGGCATACACCGACACCAGGGATAAGGCTACCGCCCCGGCCGTCATCCAAATCCAGGGCTCGCCGCCCTTGAACCAGTCACGCATCGCTTGATTCCTTAGAGAGAGCTGTACTTTTCGCGCAGGCGCTGGCGCACCAGCTCAGCCAGGGTGTTGATGAAGAAGGTGAAGATGAACAGCACCAGAGCGGAGAAGAAGAGCAGCAGATAATGCGTCGAACCGACCGCCGCCTCGGGCATTTCCACGCCGATGTTGGCCGACAGGGTGCGGAAGCCGGTGAAGATGGACATATCCATCACCGCGGTGTTGCCCGTGGCCATCAGCACGATCATGGTTTCGCCGATGGCACGGCCAAAGCCGACCATGATGGCGGAGAAAATGCCGGGACTGGCAGTCAGCAGCACCACGTTGAACAAGGTCTGCCAGGTGGTCGCACCGAGCGCCAGGGAGCCGCTGGTCAGGTGCCTGGGCACGGAAAATATCGCATCCTCGGCGATGGAAAAGATGATGGGGATGGCCGCAAAGCCCATGGCGATGCCGACTACCAGGGAGTTGCGCTGCTCATAGGACCAGCCCAGTTCGTTGCTCACCCAGCGCGGCATGTCGCCGTTGAAGAATGCCGCTTCGACCGGATGGCCCAGCGAGACCGCACCCCATATCACCAGGATGATGACGGGGACCAGCAGGGCGGCCTCCCACCCTGGCCCCAGGTTCTTGATCAATTGGCCGGGAAGCCGATGCCAAACCCACGCCGTGATCACGAAGCTGAACGGCAACAGGAATATCGCCAGCAGCGTGCCAGCGAGATTGTTGTCGACGAAGGGTGCCAGCCACAAACCGGCCAGAAAACCCAGAATCACGGTCGGCAAGGCCTCCATGATCTCGATCGACGGCTTGACCACGCTGCGCATCTTCGGCGACATGAAATAGGCCGCGAAAATCGCCCCCAGCACCGCCAGCGGAACCGCCACCATCATCGCGTAAAAGGCCGCTTTCAAGGTGCCGAAAGTCAGCGGCGCAACGCTGAATTTCGGCTCGAAATCCGAGTTGGCTGCAGCGGACTGCCAGATGTAATCCGGCTGCTCATAGCTTTCGTACCAGACCTTGCCCCACAGCGAGCCGAAGGAGATTTCCGGATATTCGTTCTCGATATGGGCCGAACGAATTTCGCCCTGGGTCGTTTCCAGCAGCACGGCATTCGCACGTGGGGCGAAGGCCGCCAGCCGCGCCGGCGCGGCACCGGTGGCGCGCTCGACCAGCAGGCGCTCGGACGTGGCGTAATAGAGGTTCACGCCCCCCTTGTCGTCGGCCGCCACGAAGCCCTTGCGGGCATGCTCCGGAGCGACCAGGGCGATCGGCCCGTCCATCGGCTTGAATTCGCGAATTCGGGTGAGCGTGTTCTTGTTGTTTGCATCCCGCACCTGGAACCACTGGACCAGATGCCCCTTGTCGGTGCCGAGAACGAGGGAGAACCCTCCCGACAGCAATGCGGCCGCGGTGACGCGTTCGCCTTCCGGCACGACCGCTACGGTCTGCTTCAGGCTCGGTTCATCCTTGTTCTGGACGTCGAAATGGCTGACGAAACGGCCGCCGTGCACCACGTAGAGATCGCGTTGCTTGACCTCCAGCAGGATCTGGTCGATCTCGCCCTTGAGCCGGGGCAATTCATGGACAGCCGCACGCTCGGTGGTGACCGATTCGCCGGCGAAATCGCTCTCGCTGGTGAAGTAGGCCAGCAGCAGGCGATCGTCCCCGGTCTGCGCGACCGCAGTGGTGCCCTCTTCGTCATGCTGGATGGCCAGGCGCTTGAGCGGCTGGCCGGCATCGTCCACCACCAGGGCATCCGTGCCCAGCGGGTAAACCAGGCCTGGCGCAATGCTGCGAATATCCTTGGTCGGATCCTTCGGATCCTGGGTGAACGTCACCTTGTAATCGTCCTTCAGCAGCAGCAGTCGCCCGTCGGCAAGACCGAAGGCCATGGCCCGCTTGCGCAGATCACCTGCCGCAAAACTGGTAGCCCGGACCGATTCCGGCAGGGGAACCTGCTCCTGGAGCGACGGCTTGCCGTCGAGAAGACTGAAGAACGTGACATCGCCCTGGTCGGCAATGCGAACCCCGATCTCGACCTGCTCCTCCATCGCGAGGTGAACCGTCGACTGATTCGCGAGCGAAGGCACGGCCAGGGGTTTCAGCTCGTCCATGTGGGAGGGCATGAACAGCGGCGACACCACGCCGGCGAGATAGAAAAAGATCGTGCTGATCGCGATGATCACGCTCAGGCCGCCAAAGATCATGACGTACTTGAACAGCCTGTCCTTCGCCATCCGGCGGCCGGTGAAGCCCCCCGCGGAGGTAATGCTGGATTCAATCTTTTCCATGATTCACCACGTCATCCATGCGTGCGCCAGGCGCATAAACCTTGCAAAAAGGGGGCCGAACCCGGTACAGGTTCGGCCCAGTTTTCAGCCATTCGGCCGGATTGTTTTTTTACTTGTGCAGCGCGTTGAACTGCTCGACCAGGGCGACGGGGCGCCCCTTTTTCTTGGTCACGCTGTTCAAGGCGTAGATCACGGTTTCGCCTTTGGGACCGGTGCCGATCTCGGTGTAGGTGAAGGTGATTTCCTTGTGGGCCAGATAGTCCTGGAAGTCCTTCCATTCACCGAAGACATGGAAGCGGCCATTGCGCAGCACTTCACCGTAGAAGGCACCGACATCCTGGGTGCGGCCGTCGAAGATGTCCTCGGCGGCGGTGGGCTTGTCCAGATGCTTGCCGTCCGCCTTGGTGATTCCGAAGATCACGGTTTCACCCTCGGGTCCGGCACCGATGCGGGTCCGGGTCAGCGGCACTTCATCGGTATTCAGGAAGCTGGTGTAGATCTTGGGGTCGGTCATGGCGTAGATGCGGCCATTCTCGTGGTACACCATGAAATACGTTTGCGTCTGCGCCGGGGCTTCGGCTTTCGCCGCGGCCGGGGCGCTTTCGGTCATTGCGGCGGGCGTTGCAGCCTTGCTGTTGGTCGGGGTCTGGTGGGTGGCGCAACCGCCCAGAGCGCCCAGGGCGAACAGGACAGACAGCGCGACGACCGATTTTCGCTGCAGGGTATTCAACATGTTTTCACTCCATTCTCGTTGTCCGCGCGCGCCCCTGCCGGGGCGCGCGGCGGCAGGGTTGCATGCGGGATCAGTTGATTCCCAGGTCGCTCAGGGCCTTGTTGACCATGCCTGCAGGCATCGGCACGAAGCCGTCCTTGACGACCACTTCCTGGCCCTGCTTGGACAGCACCATCTTGAAGAACTCGCGCTCCAGAGGCTGCAGCGGCTGGTTCGGGCGCTTGTTCACGTAGACGTAAAGCACGCGCGACAGCGGGTAGGTCTTGTTGAGCGCGTTCTCGGCGTTCGCTTCCACGAAAGGCTGACCATCCTTCTTGGCCAGGGCCACGGGACGCACGCCGGAAGTCCGGTAACCGATGCCGGAGTAGCCGATGGCGCCGATCTGGCCGCTCACGCTCTGCACCACGGAGGCGGAACCCGGCTGCTCGGCGACGCGCTTGGAGAAGTCGCCCTTGCACAGAGCGTGGCCCTTGAAGTAGCCGTAGGTGCCGGACACGGAGTTGCGGCCGTACAGGGCGATCGGGCGGTTGGCCCAGTCGCCGGTCATGCCCACGTCGCCCCACTTGCCGAATTCATTGGCGCCGCCGCACTTGCGGGTCGAGGAGAAGATGGCGTCGACCTGGGGGATGGACAGACCGGGAACCGGGTTGTCCTTGTTGACGTACACGGCCAGGGCATCGATCGCCACCGGCACAGGGGTGGGCTTGTAGCCATGCTTCTTCTCGAAGGCGACGATTTCCTCGTCTTTCATCATCCGGCTCATGGGGCCGAAGTTGGAGGCGCCCTGGATCAGCGCGGGCGGCGCGGTGGAGGAACCGGCGCCCTGGATCTGGATGTTGACGTTGGGGTAAAGGCGCTTGTAGGACTCGGCCCACAGCGTCATCAGGTTGTTGAGGGTGTCGGAACCGACGCTGGTGAAGTTGCCGGACACGCCACTGGCCTTCTCATATGACGGCAGCGCGGGATCGACCTTGACGGCCTGGGCAAGCGCGCCGTGGCTGACCAGCGAGCAGGCCAGGAATCCGAGCGCGGCGACAATTTTGTTCTGAACCATATGCTTAATCTCCAATGAAGTAACGAGAGCTGAGGCTTGTCTCAAATGCGAACTGCGCGAACGACGCACTTCCGTCGTTCAGCGATCGTTACGATAGGGATTGAGTGTTACGGTTTGGTGACACTTCCGATTTTTTGGAACCGGGCAACGACAAACGGGATTGGAATTCCCTACTGGAGCGCTGCGGGAAAATCGTGCTCGCCCCGCTTCGTGAAGACGTGCCGAGCGGCAAGTCAGGCCTGTTCAGCTGCCCCGCATCACCATGTCGCCGAACAGCGCCACGCTGAAGCCGACCACCGCGCCGAGCGGCGGCGCCCAGTGGCGGTTCAGGCGCGACTGCGGCGCGATGTCCTGGAAGATGAGATAGAGGATGCCGCCTGAGGCGAACAGCATCATGGCGCCCAGTACGGCGGGATAATCAGCCAGCAGGAAATACCCGCCGAGGCCGGCGACCGGGCCAATCGTCACCAGCGACCACATGATCAGCAGCGTACGGCGCGCGCTATGCTGCCCCATCGCATGCAGTTCGCGGAAGGCGTTGAAGCCCTCTGGAAGATTCTGCAGGCCGATCAGCAGCGCCAGCAGCGCAGCGGCGGGCGAGCCCAGCGCGATCAAGCCACCCAGCGCGATGGCCTCGGGCACATAGTCGAGCAGCATGCCCATGAGCTGCGGCGCCCCATGCCGGCGCAGACCGAGTACGCGCTCGACCACGAAAAACGTCAAGCCGCCACCCAGAACGAGGGGAATGGCGAGCATCGAACCATTCATGCTCGCAATGCCTTCCGGCACCAGCACGATCGAGACCGCGCCGAGCAGGATGCCGCCGCCGAGCGCGATGACGAAATGCCGCAGTTCCTGTTCCATCCAGCGCGAATGGATATGCTCGAAGCTGGCGACGAAGCCGCCCAGCGGAATGCAGGCACCGGCGGCAATGGTGAAGAACAGGATCGCAGCGATTTCGCTCATGGCGCCCTGTTCGCCCGGTTCAGCGGTGCAGGCGCCCGGACGCCGGCTGCAGATCCGCGCTCACCGCCTCGCGCTCGTCGAACACGAAGCAGTCGCCGCGATAGTGCGCGCCGCCGACTTCCTCGAAGTACTTGAGGATGCCGCCTTCGAGCTGATACACCCGATCGATGCCGATGGCCTGCATGTGGATCGCGGCTTTTTCGCAGCGGATGCCGCCGGTGCAGAACGACACCACGGTCTTGCCGGCGAAGTCGCCCAGGTTCCCGGCCAGACGCGGCGGAAATTCGCTGAATACGCCGATGTCGTAATCGACTGCGTTGTCGAAGGTGCCGGCGGCCACTTCGTAGTCGTTGCGCGTATCCAGCATCACCACCGGGCGGCCTTCGTCGTCCACCCCGCGATCCAGCCACTGCTTCAGCGTGACGGCGGCCACCGACGGCGCGCGTCCCGCTTCCGGGCGGATCAGCGGGTGCTTCATGGTGATGATTTCCTTCTTCAGCCGCACCCGCATCCGCTTGAACGGCGGCTCGGCGGAGAGGCTCTCCTTGGGCGCCAGATCGGCGAAGCGCGGATCGGCCCGCAAATGGGCGACGATGGCGTCGATCGCCGTGCGCGACCCGGCGAGGAACACGTTGATGCCCTCCGGTGCGAGCAGGACGGTGCCTTTGAGGCCGAGATCCACGCAGCACGCGGTGAGGTCGGCCTTGAGCGCCTCGCGGTCGGTGAGAGTGACGAACTTGTAACAGGAGATGTTGACGATGACGGACACGATAAAAAACCCTTTCAGCAAGACGGCATTATACGGATCGGTTCTTCCCTGCCCGGCGTTTTGATACCCTTCGGCCTTCCCCCCGCCTTTCCCCCCGCCATGGACGAACAACTGCAAACGCTGGAACACGCCCAACGCACCGCAATCGACCTCGCCATCCAGTTCGGCCCCAAGCTGGTGGTGGCGCTGCTGATCCTGGTGACCGGCTATTTCGTCGGGCGCTGGGTGGGCCGCCTGGCCGACTCGATGCTGGTGAAGATGGGACTCGACGAAACCCTGCGCCAGCTGCTGGTGCGCATCGTTCGCATCCTGGTGCTGGGTCTGTTCCTCATCATGGCGCTGCAGAATCTGGGCGTGCAGCTGCTTCCTCTGCTGGCCGGACTGGGGGTGGCGGGCGCCGGCATCGCGCTGGCGATGCAGGGCGTGCTGGGTAACCTGGCGGCGGGGCTGACGATCATCTTCACCCGGCCGTTTCAGGTGGGCGAATACATTTCCATCGCCGGCGAGGAAGGCGCGGTCGAGGACATCAAGCTGTTCAATACCGTTCTGAGCCATCCCGACCGCTCGCGCATCGTCATCCCCAACCGCAAGATCGTCGGCGAAATCCTGCACAACTTCGGCGCGCTGCGCCAGCTCGACGTGGTGGTCGGCGTGGCCTACGACACCGACATCCGGCAGGCGCTGGCGGCGATCCGCGAGCTGCTCGCCGCCCACCCGAAAATCCTGCAGGCGCCCGAGCCGGTGATCCGCGTGCTGACGCTGGCCGACTCCGGCGTCAACATCGCCATCCGCCCATGGACGGCGGTGGCCGACTTCAATACGGCGTCGAGCGACATCACCCAGGCGGTGCTGGAAACCTTCCGCGAACGCGGCATCCAGATCCCCTTTCCGCAGCGCGAGGTGCGCCTGCTCGGCGACGCATGAAGCCGAAAACCAAAACCACCTTTACCGACCCGCTGGCCGAGGTGCTGCGCCCCGGCCAGTCGATCGAACTGCTGAAGGAACTGCACATCCTGACGCGCGACGGCAAGCTCAACCAGGACAGCCGCCGCAAGCTGAAGCAGGTCTATCACCTGTGCCAGTTCATCGAGCCGCTGCTCGGCGAGGTGCTGGGCCGGCAGGACACACTGACGCTGGCCGATCACGGTGCCGGCAAGTCCTACCTGGGCTTCATCCTGTATGACCTGTATCTGAAAACCCGCGCCGGCAGTCACATCTACGGCATCGAGACGCGCGACGACCTGGTGGAGAAATCACGCGAACTGGCGGCGCGGCTGGACTTTCCGCGCATGTCCTTCCTCAACGTGACGGTGGCCGAGTCGATCGGCTCGGAACAGCTGCCCGCCACCATCGACATCGTCACCGCGCTGCACGCCTGCAACACCGCGACCGACGACGCCATCCAGTTCGCGCTCGCCAAAGCGGCCCGCCACATCGTGCTGGTGCCGTGCTGCCAGGCCGAAGTGGCCGCGGTGCTGCGCAAGCACAAGAACGAATCCTTCGGCAAAACGCCGCTGTCGGAAATCTGGCGCCACCCCATCCACACCCGCGAATTCGGCAGCCAGCTCACCAACGTGCTGCGCTGCCTGCAGCTGGAATCGCACGGCTACCAGGTCACCGTCACCGAACTGGTCGGCTGGGAGCATTCGCTGAAGAACGAGCTCATCGTCGCCACCCGCACCGATACGCCGCGCCGCAACGCGCGCGAACGCCTGCAGCAGATCCTGCAGGAACTCAATCTACAGGAACTCGAAGGACGCTTTCTCGCCCCGACGCCGCCTTGACGGCATGCCACCAAACGCCCGTCACCCCGGCGTACGCCGGGGTCCAGCTTCTTGATTTGACTGGATTCCGGCGTGCGCCGGAATGACACGCATGCGGGCGCTTTCTCGCCCCGCTGTAATCCGCAAAACGGCCTATGCTGCAAGGAAGCGTATGCCTTGTATGGATTGCCCGATGCGCCTGCCTGTCCTGAGCCCCTTCTTTGCCGCGCTGGCCCTGTTCGCCGTGATGGCGGGCTGCGCCACGCCGCAATACCAAACGACCGTCCGCATGATTCCGCCTGCCGATGCGCAGGGCCGTGCCTGCGTGCAGGACTGCGAGGCCAAAAAAGCTGCGTGCCAGTCCGCCTGCCAGACGCGCTTCAAGGCCTGTTCGAACGCCCTCGAACCGCAGGTGGAAGCGCGCTATGCCGACGCGCTGAAACAATACGAACTCGAACTGAGGCAATACGCCGCGGCCCTGCGTCACTACGAAATGCAGCTGCGCTTCGACTGGCTGCACAGTTATCCCTTCGGCCACCCCTACTGGTGGGATCCGTGGCCGTCATTTCCGCCGCCTTACCGCGAGCCGGCGATGCCGACGCGCGAGGGCGTGCGCGCGCAGCTGCTGAAATCGAATTGCCAGGAAGATTGCGGCTGCCTGCCCGCCTACGACGCCTGCTTTGTCGGCTGCGGCGGCCAGCGCATGAGCGAAACGGTGTGCGTCAAGAACTGCCCGCCCGAGAAATGATTCCGTCTGGCCGGGCACGTCATCCCGTAGCCGGGGCGATTTCCTTGTCCTTGTAAGAGCGGCGCCCTCGCCGCGATTTCGCACCGTCGCGATCTTCACATCATCGGCCCGGGGGCGGGCCTCCTACATCCCGCCGGGCCGATTGCGGTCGGGACCGAGCGGGCTTCAGGCTGCTGCTTGAAGCGAAGTCAGCTTCACCGGCACGCTCTGCGTGTCCGTATTCATCCAGATTTCGCCGTCCTGCACCATGCATTGCAGGCGCATGCTGCGTTCGGCCAGCGCGGCCAGCGCCTGGCTGGTGTCGGCGGGCAGCTGCAGCACGGTCAGATTGGAAAACCGCGTGAGCTTGCTCGCGATCTGCTTCCACCACACCTCGCAACTGCTGCTGTAACACAGCACCACGACCTGGTCGGCGCGGCTGCAGGCGCGGCGGATGCGCGCGTCGTCGGGCTGGCCGAGGTCGATCCACAGGGTGATCTCGCCGGCCAGGTTCTTCACCCACACTTCCGGCTCGTCGACGTCGAACAGTCCCTTGGTGAAGGCAATGCCGTCCTGGGCGTACAGCGCATAGGCGAGCACCCGCGCCATCATGCGTTCGTCGGTTTCGGAGGGATGGCGCGCGATGGTCAGCGCGTGGTCGCCGTAGACATGCCGATCCATGTCGGCAATCTGTAGGTCGGCCTTGTAGATGGTGGCTTTAAGCGCCATGGGTGTTCACACTCGAAAGACAGAAATAAAAAAACCCCGGCGAACCGGGGTTTTTTCACATCAGGTCGAAAAGATTACGACACGACCTGGATGTTCGAAGCTTGCTTGCCCTTGGGGCCAGTGGTCACTTCGAAGCTGACGCGCTGGTTTTCCTGCAGGGATTTGAAGCCGCTGGAGTTGATTGCAGAGAAGTGTGCAAACAGATCTTCGCCGCCGTTATCCGGAGTGATGAAGCCAAAACCTTTTGCATCGTTGAACCACTTAACAGTACCCGTTTCCATCTTGTTTCCTATCTATCAAAAAAAATTGGGCGACATGCCCTTATCGATCGAATTTCAAGGAAAACGCTTACCAGAGGTACCGCAATTAAAGCTTGAATCCAACAGATGAACGTATTAATAGCACAGAAGATTGCAGTGTCAAAGCGCTTTTTTCAATCAACTCCCCAGCGCGCGAAGGATCAGGGTATCGCCGCGCTGGGTGAACTCCAGATGCTTCAGCACGCTCATCCCGAGCAATACCTGATCGTCCCGCATGCCGGGGTTGAGGCTGGCGGGGACGCCGCGCAGGTCGAAGGGGCCGAACGCCAGCGCATCCACCCGCGTGGCCCGGGTGACGACCGTACCGTTGGCGGTGATCGACTGCTGATGCGCGCCCGCTTTCAGCCCCAGTTCGCCGGCCAGATGCGCCGGCACCGACACCAGCGTGGCGCCGGTATCGAGCAGGAAGGTGACCGGCTGGCCGTTGATGGTGCCGGGGAAGACATAGTGGCCGTCGCTGCTGCGCTTCAGCACCAGTTCGGTTCCCGGCGCGATCTGCAGCGCCCGGTTGGGATGGGAGCGCGCCTGCAGGGTGTTTTCGAAATAGAGATAGAACATCCCCAGCACCAGCAGGCTGGCGACAAAAGCCATGCCACGCCCGAGCGGGCGGTGCGGGTTAGGGGTGGAATCAGGTTCTTTTATGTTCACGCGGGAGAGACTGCCTGGGCCGTTCATCGTTCAGCGCGCCACGCGCCGCAGGCTCAAGCCTAATTCAATCCCCCGCGCAGGGGAATAGCCCGGCTGGGTGCGTCAGGTCTGGAGGTGTTGCATCCGCGGCTGGCTGAAGTGGCAGTGCGGGGCGTCGCCGAACACCTCGCGCAGGTAGCGGGTCTCGATGTGCAGCAGGCGCTCGTGGTCGCCGGCTTCCAGGTAGATATCCGGCTGCGCCATCAGATCGTCGTCCCACACCATTTCCACCCCCCAGGCGTTCGGCAGGCCCGGCACCACGCCGGGATCACATTCGCTGAACAGGCGGCTCACGCTGGCCTCGTCGGCCAGGCTGACTTCCATGCCGACATCCTGCGCCAGCTTGCCGAGGTGGATTTCCTGATTGGCGGGAATCATCGCCACCATCTGGCAGCCGAGGCCGTCCAGCAGCACGCCCTTGGCGAGGCGACTGGCATCCACCTCCGCCGCGCGCGCGGTTTCGGCGCTGCTCTGCGAGTGCGGATGCACCACGACGTCGAACGGAATCATGTGCTCGTCGAGATAACGTTCCATGCGATGCAGTGCGTTCATGATCGGCTCCTTGCAAAACGATAGGTCGATTTCCAATATAGCCCAACGCCGACCGCCTGCAGATGGCGCTATCGCCGCTTGGGGTGAAGCTCGCTACCGCGAAAATGCCGTCGCGGCGGCTTGGGATGTTCCTGCTGCTGAACGGCGCGGCGGTAGGCCAGCAGGGCGTCCTGCGCATGGCCCAGCACGCTGCCGTGGGGGTAGTGGCCTGCCGCGTCGGGCTCGCCTGCCGCCACCCCGGTCAAGAGCTCGATGCCGGCGCTTACGTGGTTGGCGGCATGGATATGGAAGCGCCCCTGCGCGACCGCCGCCGCCAGCTGCGGCGCCAGCATCAGATGGCGGCGGTTGCGCGCGGGAATCAGCACGCCCTGGCTGCCATCCAGCCCGGCGGCCTCGCATACGCGGAACCAGCCCTCGATCTTTTCGTTGATGCCGCCCACCGGCAGCACCTCGCCGTGCTGGTTGAGCGCGCCGGTGACGGCGATGCCCTGTTTCAGCGGCAGGCCCGACAGCGCCGACAGCAGCGCATAGAGCTCGGCGCAGGAGGCGGAATCGCCTTCCACTTCGTGGTAGTGCTGCTCGAAGACGATGGACGCATTGAGGGACAGCGGCGCCAGGTGGGCGAACAGCGCCGCCAGATAGTTCTGCAGGATGAACACGCCCTTGTCGTGGATCGGGCCGGACAGCTCGACCTCGCGTTCGATGTTGAGCAGGCCGTCCTCGCCCGCATAGCTGTGCGCCGACAGCCGCACCGGCAGGCCGAAGCGGTAATCGCCCAGATCGACCTGGCTGAGCCCGTTGAGCTGGCCCACCCGCTCGCCGCTGAATTCGATCATCAGATCGCCCTCGGCAATCTCCTCGCGCAGCCGCTGCTCGGGGTAATCGTGCCGCGCGGCGTGCGCCGCCAGCGCCGCTTCCACATCGGCCGCCGCCACCAGGCCCGGCCCGCGTGCGCGGCAGATCGCCGCGCTTTCCATCACCAGCGCTTCGGTGCGCGCGAAAATCGCGCTCTCGCGCGTCTGGTCGGCGGCCTCGCGGTGCGATTCCTCGAGCAGGCGCGCCACCGCCGCCGCCGAAAAATGCGGCAAGCCATGCTCGCGGCAGGCATGGGCGACGAAAATCGCCGAGGCGCGGCGGGTGTCGGCGCTGGCGACGAAGCTGTCGGCGAAATCCACCTTGGCGCGGAAGTGACGGGCGAACTCCGGCGCCGCTTCCTGCAGTTCATAATACTGGTCACGCGAGCCGACCAGCACCAGCTTGACCTCGACGTCGACCGCCTCCGGCGACAGCGACACCGCCGCGATCGGCGAGAACGACACGCCCGGCTCCTCGATCTGCAGCCGCCCGCTGCGCAGGAAGCGCCGCAGCTTCTCCCACACCAGCGGATCGGCCAGTACGTCGCGCAGGTGCAGCATCAAAAAACCGCCGTGCGCCTGCAGCAGGCTGCCGGCGCGGATGCGCGAGAAGTCGGTCATCAGCACGTCGTTCTCGGACTGATATTCGATGCTGCCGAACAGCGCGCGGAACAGCGGGTTGTCCTCGACGATCACCGGCGCGCCGGCGAGGCCCGCGTTGTCGACCACCAGGTTGACGCGGTAGCGCGCCAGCACGGAATGCAGCGCGTCCTGCCGGTCCTCGTCGTCCTCGTCGCCGCTGAACAGCTCCAGGTTGTCGAACACGTCCTGTTCCAGTGCATCGAGCCAGGCGTTGAGCTTGGCGGCGTCCTTGATCTGCTTCTTCAGCCCGGCACGGATCGCCTGCAGTTCGCGCTCGACCAGCGGCCTCACCACCTGGCGCCGCAGCGCCGCCAGCGCCTCGTACATCGCGCGCTCCAGCGGCTGGGTCTTCTCGATGTAGCGGGTGATCTCGACGCGCAGTTCCTGCTCGCCCTGCTCCACCGCCGCACGGCGCGCCTTTGGCAATGCCAGCACCTCGTCCTCGGTGAGCGCCTGCCCCTTCTTGCCGATCAGCGTGAACACCATGCGCCCGGCCTCGCGGTGCAGCGCAAAGCTGCGTGCCTCGGCAAACGCGGTCAGCTCGGCGTAATGCCGCGCCACGTCGTCCTTCCAGGCCTTTTCGATGCGCTCGCTCTCGGATTTGAAATCCTGCCCCGCCAGACGCTGCGGGATTTCGCCTTGCAGCGTCTTCACCACCTGCGCCAGCGACTGGCGCAGCAGCCGCCCCTCACCGGCCGGCAGGCGCAGCGCCAGCGGCCGCTCCGGCGCGTCGAAGTTGTGCAGGTAGCAAAGGTCGGGCGGCACCCGCTTCGTCGCCGCCACCTCGCGCATCGCCTGCTTGAGCAGCGAGGAGCGCCCGCTGCCCACGTCGCCCAGCACGAACAGGTTGTAGTTGGGCTGGTCCATGCCAAGGCCGAAGCGCGCGGCGGCCTCGGCACGCGCCTGGCCGATCCACGGCAGCGGTTCCCCCATCAACTCGGTGGTGTCCGCAAATCCCAGCGAGGCGGGGTCGAGCGTCAGTCGAAGGTCGGCGGCAGACAGGGTGGCAATCGGCATGGTGTGGGTTCAGGGCTTGGTGGGGTGACTGGATTATTGCGCAAGATGGACCGGCCCGATTCAGGGCGTCAGCAGGCCGGTCCACTGCGCCTGGCTTTGCAGGTAGCGCGCACGCAGGCTGGCCGCGTTCTCGTGCAGGATGTCGGGTGGCACTGCCAGCGCCTGCATCAGCGCGGGCTCGATGCGTTCGACCGCCACGCTGCGGGGGATCGCATCCGGCTCCCAGGTTTCGGCAGAAGCGGCCCGCTTGTCGAGGCGCGAGCCCTGCTTCGGCGGCGCGAGGCTCACCCGCGGCAGCCCATAGGCCAGCGCGACGATGCGGCCGTGCAGGCTGCTGCACGCCACGCCGCGGCTGGCGGCGATGAGCGCGCAGAGGTCCCACAGGTGTAGCGACGGGAACAGCCGCGCCGTGCCGGGCGGCAGCCGGCGCTGCAGTTTTTCGTAGAGCGCCGGATCGTCGTGCCACGGCGCCGCGCCAGCGCGGAACAGCGCCACGCCCAGACCGGTTGCCGCAACCACCTTCGACAGACCTTGCGCCAGCCCATCCAGGCTGGCGTCGTCGGCAAAATCCGCGCTGAACTGGCACGCGAGATAGCCCCGCGGGAAAGCGTCGCGGATCGCCTTTGCCGCGCCCTGCTGCCAGTGCCGGCGGATCAGTTCGCCGAAGCACTGTTCCACCACCACCGCCGGATCAGGGCACAGCGGCGCGGCGATACCTTCTGCCCGCAGGGCGGCCTGGGTGACGTGGTCGCGCACGCTGAGCCAGTCCGCCGATCGGAGCGCCGTCTTCACTTCTTCGCGCTGCGCGGCCGCCAGGACATTCCACTCCACCCCGCCGACGGCGTTGAAGATCAGCCTGCCGCCCGGCGCCAGCGCGTCGCGCCCGACGACGTAGGGCATGGTTCGCGTGGTGCCGAGCTGCCGGGCCGCCCACGCGGCGGCCGCGGCCGGATCGGCGTCGTAGCGCGCGATGGCTGCAGCGGCCTCGGCCGGGTCGAGCAGCATCACGGCAGCCTGCCAGGCGCTGCAGGTCAGCAGCTCGCCGCCGGCATGGATCAGTTGCCTCGGCCGCGCGGGAAGCGGCCTCACCCGGTGGCCGCCGAAAGGCCGCAGGTCACGCGTGGCCAGCCCGGCGAACCCGAACGCCTGTCCCGGCAGCAGCGCTTCCAGCAGATGCGGAAACAGCAGGTCGCCGAAGTTGTGGCGGTCGAAGGCGCCGAAGAGGACGGACGAAGCGTCGAGGTTCATAGTGCCCTATGCGACATGCCGGATTGCTCCCATCTTCCCTGTGGGAGCACCCGCAAGGGGTAGGCCGTGGTTGTCCCCGCAAGGGGGAGGCCGTGGTTGTAAAGCCGATAAATCGGCAACAACCACGCACTAAAGCCGCTGAAGCGGCAACAACCACGCACCGGCGCCCCCGCCGCGACAATTCGGCCCGAGGGCTCCCACATCCAGCACGTACTTTAGTTTTTTTCCCGCCTGCGGTGCGATTCGCACTACAGTCACAAAAAATCCGCGCGCCAAGAATGAAACCCGCCCATCCCTCGTTCTTCGTCCTCATCGCGCTCATCGGCGGGCTGGCCATCTTCAGCTCCACGCTGTCGAAAACGCCGGTGTTGCCGCTGTTCGCCGCCTCGCTCAACGCCACGCCAGCCGAAATCGGCTGGATCGTCATGGCCTCGACGATCCCCGGCATCCTCATCAGCTACCCCGCCGGCGCGCTGTCCGACCATCTGGGCAAGCGGCGCGTGCTGCTGGCCTCTCTGGTCGTGTTCGCCACCGCGCCCTTTCTGTATCTGGTGATCGAAACCGCCTGGCAACTGATGGCGGTGCGCTTCTATCACGGCTTCGCCACCGCGATCTTCGGTACCGTGGCGAGCGCGGCCATCGCCGAACGCTACAGCGCCGACCGCGCGACGCGGCTGTCCACCTACTCGTCGGTCACCATCGTCGGCCGCTCCATCGCACCCTTTCTCGGCGGCGCGCTGATTTCGCTGGCGAGCTTCGGCGCGGTGTACATCGCCTGCGCGATCGCCGGCGTGCTGGCGCTGGCGGCCGGCCTGCTGCTGCGCGACCACGAACCGCGCCCGACGACGAAACTGGAACTGCCGCATTTCTGGTCGAGCCTCGTCACCGTGCTGCGCGACCGCGGCATCATGCTGGTGAGTCTGGTCGAGGCGGCGCAATACCTGGTGTTCGGCGCCATCGAAGCCTTTCTCGCCCTGTTCGCCGCCTCGCTCGGCATCCCGGCATGGCAGATCGGCATCATCCTCGGCGCGCAGCTTCTCAGCATCGTGTTCGCCAAGCCGCTGATGGGCCGCGTGTCGGACCGCGTCGGCCGCCGCCGCGTCATCCTGCCGGGCCTCCTGATCGGCGCGGCGAGCGTCGTGCTGCTGCCCTATTTCCCGAACTTCATCGGCCTGTCGGTGCTGAGCCTGGTGTTCGGCCTCGGCTTCGCCACCGTCACCTCGTCCACCGCTGCGCTCGTCGCCGACCTCACCAAGGACGGCCGGTACGGCTCGTCGATGGGCGTGCTGCGCACCGTGATGGACGTCGGCCAGTCGATCGGCCCCGTGCTAACCGGCTTCATGGTCGGCGCCGCCGGCTACGGCAGCGCCTTCACCCTGCTGGCGGCGATTCTGGTGGCGGCCGCGCTGATGCTGGGGCTGCTGCTGCGCGACGGGTAGCGCATCGGCTATAGTGAGGCAGCCGCTTCTCCCAAGGAGACTTCCATGCAAATCCGTTCCCTGCTCGCCCTGCTGGCCTTCGTCCCGGCCTGCTTCCTGCTCCCGGCCGCCGCCGATTCAACTGTAGACCGCACGCCTGCTGCCGTGCAGCAGACATCGATTTCACCCGAGGCCTGCCTCGCGAATGCAAAGGGCATGCATCTCGCCCAGATCCAAACAAAATGCTGCAAGGACCATAAAGGCATCTGCGGCTGCCGCGCCGGCAAGATCGTGTGCTGCGACAACACCACCAGCAATGAGCCGGAGTGTACGTGTCATGGGGATGAAGGGATCGTCGAATAGCGTCCCTCATCGCATTCTTGACATCTGTAGTCTATAGGATACACTTCGGTCATGCGCGTATCGATGACCGAGGTCTATCGGGACTGGATCAATGACCTGAAAGATCGAGCCGGCCGCGCCCGCATTCAAATGCGTGTGGACCGGCTGGCTCACGGCAACCCGGGACAGCATCGCAATCTCACGCATGGAATAGCCGAGTTGAAGATTGACGTCGGCCCCGGTTACCGAGTGTATTACACGGAGCGAAACGGGGAATTGATCATCCTGCTCGCCGGCGGCGACAAGTCGACGCAGCAGCAGGACATCAAGATGGCCACCACGCTCGCCAGCAATTTGCAGGAGTAAAGACATGCCCAAGGCATCGACCAAACCGACCACCAGAACGAAAACCATTCCCTACGACGTGGCCGAGCAGCTTCGCACCCCCGAGGAAATGGCCGCCTATCTCGACGCCTGGCTGGAAGAGGCGCCAGACGATGCTGCAGGCATCGCCCGCGCGCTGGGGGACATCGCCCGTGCCAAGGGCATGTCTCAGGTTGCGCGCGATGCCGGCCTCAGCCGGGAAAGTCTCTACAAGGCGCTCAGTGAAAACGGCAATCCGAGCTTTTCTACCGTGCTCAAGGTTGCGCGCGCGCTTGGCGTGCGACTGCATGCGGAAGCGGCTTGATACTGCCCTCTATTGCCATGAACCTGAGCTCATCTGAAATGCATGCGGAGTTCCTTGATATTTGGAATTTGAAAAAGGCAGCTCCCTTCGATGAAGCAGCCTTCTTTGATTTAGAAAAGTATCTAACGGAATCATTTAGCACCGCCAACAGCGATGCTTGGCAACTAATGCCCAAGCACATGTTCCTGCTTAGAGAAGCCACGACGTGTCTGCTTCTGTTTACAAAGTTTATCGGTGAACCGAAGATGAACACGCAGAGTGCAGCGTTCCTCTCACAGGCTCATCGATCTGTTAACTGTCTAATAGCCATTCGCCTTCTGTTAGCCAATGGTCTGGAAGAAACCTGTCGCCCAACAACTAGAAACTACCTTGAAGCACTCGATGTATCGATTGCTTGCCTAATAGATCAAGAGTTTTCTCTTCAACTTTTTGGTGACGATCAAATCGATTTTGATGCGCTTTGGAATAGAAGTATCGGGTATGGAAAGGTGTACAAATATCTTAGAACCGCCTGCCAAATAGCTGGGCTTTCGGAGCGGGAAACTGAAGAGCATATTCAGCATAGAAAAGCACTTAAAACAAATTTATCCTCATCCGTCCATGGCGATGCCTCGGGCGCATTCCGAAGCATGGTGCCACCTCTTCTTGGATACCCCGATATGGTTTCTACGGAACCTCATGGCGTTATCAGCATTCACACTGCAAACCACGCAGCAGCAGTTATTAATGAAACGCTCAAATACCTATCGTTAGTATTAAAGATACTGCTTTCTGAGAAAGCCCCCAGAGCATTCGATTTGCAGCGCAAGGGGAAGAATGCACATACATTTTTCGCCCACTTTTTTGCGTTTCAAGAAATCTATCATCGTCACGATCTGCCCGACGGCGATGAGATTCGTCCACCTGATTGTTCTGCTGCTCAAGGCTAGTCCATCACTCCGCCATCCCCGAGATCGGCACTCAAACAGCCTTACTTACTCAGCGCCACCCAAACCCCATCCCACCCCACCTCCGGCGGCGCCTGCCGGAATGCCGCAATCCGCGCCAGCATGACCTGGCTCGGCTGATCCTTCGGTTCGATCGCGAGGCATTCGCCGAATGCCGCTTCGGCCGCACCCCAATCCTGCGCACGATAGCGTGCCAGTCCGGCTTCATACGCCTCCACCCGCTGCCGGTCGCTCTCGCTCAATTCGGCTGCAAGCCCCAGCAACTCGTACACCCGCACCGTTTCCAGCTTGCCGGCGACGCGCAGGCTGTCGATTTCACGGAAGGCCAGCGTGTCGCCCGCCAGTTCTCGCGTCATCTCGTTGACCAGGATGCGGGTGCCGTAGAACTTGTTGGCCTGTTCCAGACGTGACGCGAGATTCACGGTGTCGCCAATGACGGTGTAGCCGCGCGAGGTTTCGGAGCCGATGTTGCCCACCGTCACCTCGCCGCTGGCGATGCCCATGCGCACGTTGACCACGGGCAGTCCGTGGGCGACGCCGAACATCTCGGGCAGCCAGGCACGGAAGGCTTCCATGCGGGCCATCTGTTCCAGGGCGGCGAGGCAGCACAAGGTGGCATGGTCGGCGGCATCGGTAAAAGGTGGGCCCCAGAACGCCATGACTGAGTCGCCGATGTACTTGTCGACGATGCCCTGCCGGGTCCGGATCACCTCGGACATCAGCGAAAAGTAGCGGTTGAGGAAACGCACCGCGGCGTCCGGCGTCAAGCCCTCGCACAGGCGGGTGAAATCCTGCAGGTCGGAGAAGAAGACGGTCATCACCTGGCGTTCGCCACGTTCGGCCGGGATGCGGTTTTCCAGCAGGCTCTTCACGATGCGCGGATCGACGTACTGGCCGAAAGTATCGCGGATGCGTTCCTTCTCGCGCAGCCCGACCACCATGTGGTTGAAGGAGGTGGCGAGCGTGGCCAGTTCGTCGTGGGTGCGCACCAGGATTTCCACGTCGAGGTCGCCCGCCTCGACCGCGCGCGTGCCGCCCACCAGGCGCTTGACCGGATCGACCAGCGAGCGGGTGACGAAGCCGGCAAAGATCAGTCCGAGCGTGGTGGCGATCGCGGTGACGATCCAGTTGAGCGTGGTGGCGCGTTTCTCTTCCTTCTTGGCCTGGATGGCGGTGTCCTGGGTCAGTCTGTTGAGGATGTCGAGGGTCTTGCCGATTTCGATATCGACGGTGTCCTTCTCGCGCAGCAGGGTTTCGCGGACGATTTTTTGCGATCGCGGCGTGCCTTCCTGCGCCTCGATCTGGAACAGGCGGAAGGTCATGTGAAAGTGCTGGCGTGCGGTCTGGATCGCGGGCAGCTGCTTGCCCAGGACGGCGAGCGTCACGCGGTCGAGTTTGATGTCCTTTTGCGCCGTGGCCTCGCCCAGCATGCGCAGCGACGAATCGACGATCTGGTCGGCGTTGACGCCGCGCATGTCGAAGCCGTTCGATTCTTTGGCGAGAAATTCCGCATCGGGGCGTGCGACTTCCATGCCCGCCAGCACCCGCTCCATGTGCACCATCTGCTGGCGGATGAGGATTTCCACGCTGGCCACCTGCTGCTCCAGGGGCAGGTACCAGTCGGCGAGCGCGCGGACCTGGTTGTTGAGCTGGCGGAAGTTGAGCACCGACAGCCAGGTGACGACCACCATCAGCACCAGCAGGGCGGTGGTGATGCTGAAGATTTTCAGACTGATGGGGAGTCGCATGGGGTTACCTGGGAGCTGGACAGATTCAAACCTAGTGTATGCCTGCGTTTCGTCAAACCCTTGTTCGTCATTCAGGCGAACGGCTCTTCCTGTAGGAGCGGCGCCCTCGCCGCGATTTTCGTGCCGCTGCAATCACCACGGCATCGGGCCGAGGGCGACCCTCCTACAAAACCCCGGCGCGGCTCATCCCGGGAGAGCGGCGCCCTCGCCGCGATCAGTCTGCCCGGATCACCGGAATTTCGCGCCTTGGAAGGCGCTCCTACGGTCAGGTGGGTTGCCTACAGCAGCGGCTTCAGCGGCAGCAACTGCCATAACCGCACGTAGCCGCGCCGGGTCAAGGGCACGTACTGGTCGGGCTTGTCGGCGGCGCTCCAGCTGTTTTCCGGCGCCATGTCGGCTTCCATGATCGCCTGCAGCCGCTGCGCCAGCCCTTCGTGATACACGACCACGCCGACTTCGGTGTTGAGGTTTTCCGAGCGCGGATCGAAGTTGAAGGTGCCGATATAGGCGATTTTGCCGTCGACCACCATGCTCTTGGCGTGCAGCGCGAACAGCGGCGGCTCGGCGGGTGGATTGGCGCGCGACAGCAATTCGGCACGATTGCCCGGGTCGGGTTTGTATTCGCGGATGTCGAGGCCCATTTTCAGGAGCTGCTTGCGCTGGCTGCGGTAGCCGGAGAAGGCCTGCATGTTGTCGGTGGAGGCGAGCGAGTTGGTGAGGATGCGCACCTTCACGCCGCGCGCGACGGCCGCTTTGAACAGCGCCTTGGCCTTGTCCGACATCACCAGGTAGGGCGACTGGATCACGATGGATTCGCGCGCATTCGCCACCAGCTGGGCCAGCGCCGCCGAACTCGTGCCGCCGCCGCCCAGGCTCCAGCGTTTGCCGTTCTTGCCGGGCAGGTCGTGGATGAACTCGACCCGGCCCCAGGCCATCTCGCGCGCCAGGCGTTCGAACGCGGCGGGCGTGGCGTCGATGGCGGCACGCACTTCGGGCGCGAAGTTTTCCGGCTGGTTCGCGTAGGCATGCAGCCCGCGGTATACCTGCTGCACGTCGGCGTCGTCGACTTTCACGTTTTTCTTCATCAGGCCCCAGCCGTCGAAGCGCGCTTCCACCGGAACGGCGAGCGGGCTCGCCCAGAAGGCGTCGAAGTTTGCCTGCATCGCATGCACCGCATCGCCCACCACCAGCGCGTCGCGGTCGCGGAAGGTGTACAGGCGGTCGTAGTCGAAATACTCGTCGGCCATGTTGCGGCCGCCCGTGATCGCCACCTTGCCGTCGACGATGAAGGTCTTGTCGTGCATGCGCTGGTTGACGCCGCGAAAGTCCGCCACCACGTTGAGCGCGCGCGTGTAGAACGGCGTGCCGACCTGGTGCTTGGGGTTGTAGATGCGGATGTCGACGTTGGGGTGATGGGCCAGCGCCAGCAGTGATTTATCGGGCGCGTCGATCAGCAGGTCGTCGACGATGACGCGCACCTTGACGCCGCGTTCGGCTGCGCGCAGCAGCGCTTCGCTGGCGAGGATGCCGATGTTGTCGCTGCTCCAGATGAAGTACTGCACCTCGATCGTGCGCTGCGCATGATCGGCCAGCCAGGCGCGTGCCCGCAGCGCCGCCTCGCCGGTGTCCAGCACGACCACGCCGGTTTCATTCGGATGCACGGCGATCTGGCCGTCGATGAAGGCCATCGGCGACGCCTCGGCCGGCGCCTGCCCAGGCAGCCACGCCAGCGCCGCCAGCAGGATCGCCGCGACGAAATGTCTTGCCCCTTCCATGTCCCCTCCCCTGGTTCGCGCAGCCGGGCGACCGCCGCGCGCACCTTCGATTGTATCGGCTCTCGCCTGGTATGAAACGCCATGAATACTTGGTACGCCTGAACCCGAGCGGCAATATGCCGCACGGCGGACCGCGCCGGGCTCCCTAGAATGTGCCGCACAACAAAAGGGAGAGAGACAACATGAAAACATTACGTACGATTGCGCTCGCCGGATGCCTCGCGAGCGGAAGCGCCCAGGCCAGCTGCGGGGCGGCATTCTGTGCCGCATCGAACGATTGGCTGTCGCTGAGCCAGGGGGTGACGCAGGGCTGGCGCGTCTGGGGGCAGGTGGAATACCTGAAGCAGGACCAGCTGCGAACGGGCACACAGAAAATCTCCGCGGCCGACATCACCGCGCATCACGAAGAGACCAAGACGTTCAACCGCAATGCGCTTTTGGGACTGGAGTACGGATTCGCGCCCGAATGGAGCGCGAGTCTGGTGCTGCCCTATTCGAACCGCGACCACCTGCACATCCACCACCATCACGGCACGCCGATCCCGGAGGCCTGGCAGTTCGACGAGGTCGGCGATGCGCGGCTGACGCTGCGCCACCAGCCTGCCGGCCACCATGCCAAGGACCTGTCGTGGAGCCTGCAGGGCGGGCTGAAGCTGCCCACCGGCCGAACCGATGTGCGCAATGCAGATGGCGACGAGGCGGAGCGCAGCGTGCAGCCCGGCAGCGGCACCACGGATCTGATACTGGGCGGGGGCCTGGCCTACGCGCCGCTGTCCCTGACCGGCAGCCTGTTTTCCAACCTGACGCTGCAGGCGCCGCTCAAGGAAAAAGACGGATTTCAGCCGGGCTGGCGGGCCGGCGTGCAGGCGGGCTGGCTGATCCCGGTGACGGGGAAACTCGACCTGATCCTGCAGGGCACCCTGCTGTATGTGGGGCGCGACCGCGGCGTCAATGCGGAACCGGACGACAGCGGACGCACCGAAGCGGCGCTGGTGCCGGCGCTGGCTTACGCCGTGTCCAGGAATCTATCGGTCTACGGCCAGCTCGAGCTTCCGCTCTACCAGAACGTGAACGGCGTCCAGCTCACCCACGACTATGCGCTGTCGGTGGGTCTGAGCCTGGCGCTGAACTGAACAGGTTAAGCGGCTGCGCCCGGCACCACCGGCGTGCCGGGTGTGACGTCGCCGCACTGCGCGCGGTGGCGCAGCGCATGGTCCATCAGCACGATGGCCATCAGCGCCTCGGCGATGGGAGTGGCGCGAATGCCGACGCAGGGATCGTGGCGGCCGTGGGTGACGACCTCGATCGGCTGGCCGTTGAGGTCGATCGAGCGGCCGGGCAGCCGCATCGACGAGGTGGGCTTGATAGCGATGTGAGCAACGACGGCCTGGCCGCTGGAGATGCCGCCCAGCACGCCGCCGGCGTGGTTGGACAGGAATCCTTGCGGGGTGATTTCATCGCGGTGCTCGGTGCCCTTCTGCCGCGCGGCGTCCATGCCGTCGCCGATCTCCACGCCCTTGACGGCGTTGAGCCCCATCAGCGCGTGGGCAAGGTCGGCGTCGAGCTTGTCGTAGAGCGGCTCGCCCCAGCCGGGCGGCACGTTCTCGGCCACCACGCTGATCTTCGCGCCGACCGAATCGCCCGATTTCCTGAGCGCGTCCATGTAGTCCTCGAGCTGCGGCACGATGGCGGCATTGGGCGAGAAGAAGGCGTTGTTGTCGATCGCGTCCCACGATTCGAAGGAGATGTCGATGGGACCGAGCGCGCTCATGTAGCCGCGGATGACGATGCCGTATTTCTCGGTCAGCCATTTCTTGGCGATGGCGCCGGCGCCGACGATGGGCGCGGTCAGCCGCGCCGAGGAGCGGCCGCCGCCGCGCGGATCGCGGAAGCCGTATTTCTGCGTGTAGGTGTAGTCGGCGTGGCCGGGACGGAAGGTTTCGCCGATGTTGCCGTAGTCCTTGCTGCGCTGGTCCTCGTTGCGGATCAAGAGCGCAATCGGCGTTCCCGTGGTCTTGCCTTCGTACAGTCCGGACAGGATTTCCGCGGTGTCGGATTCGCGCCGCTGGGTGACGTGGCGCGAGGTGCCCGGCTTGCGGCGGTCGAGGTCGTGCTGGATGTCGGATTCGGCGAGCGCCATCCCGGGCGGGCAACCGTCGACCACGCAGCCGATGGCGGGACCGTGCGATTCGCCGAACACGGTGACACAGAAGAGTTTGCCGAGTGTGCTGCCAGACATGGGAATAAGCCGCGAAAGTGCCGTGGGAATGCGCCGGAGTCTAGCACAGGCGCGGCTTCGGGCGCCGATCGCCGCGCCCGCCCGGGATGCCCTCGCGGAGCCTCTCCATTTTCGAAAGCGTGCAGGTCTTTTCCCGGACATTTTCATTTGAAAACCCCAGCCAGGCTGACTATCAATACAGAGCGGCGCGCCATGGGGCATGCCATGAGCGCGCAACCGACAAGAACGACTTATGTCAGGCAAAAAAATCCTGAATAGACAGCCGTTCCGCTGAGGAACAGGATGGTTGCTTCCGGCCCCGCACGTACAGCATGCCGGATGGAATCCAGAAACCGATGCAAGGAGACTCGCCATGACCATGACCTATACCCGCCTTCCCGCCCGCAATCTCGACCAGACTGCCGGCCTCCTGCGTCCCGCCTGCGTATTGCCCGAACGGGTGGGCCTGGACGACCCGGCGCTCGACGTGATGACCGATTTCCGCCGTCTGACCGCCTTCATCGCCACCCCCGGCGACACCGTCAAACAGGCGGAAGAGCGCATGATCCGCCGCAAGGTGCGCCTGCTGTTCGTGTTGGACAGCCAGGACCGCGTCGCGGGGCTGATCACCCGTACCGACATCCACGGCGAAAAGCCGATGCAGGTGGTGCAGAGCCGCGGCATCCGCCGCGACGAGGTGCTGGTGGCCGACATCATGACGCCGGTGGAATTGCTGGAAGCGGTCGACTTCGACGACATCGCCCACGCCCGCGTCGGCCACGTGCTGGAAACGCTGAAGGCGCGCGGCCGCCAGCATGCGCTGGTGATCGAGCACACCGGAGGCCGGCAGATGGTGCGCGGCCTGCTGTCCTTGTCGCAACTGTGCAAGCAGTTGGGCGTCGACGTCGAGACCACCGAGGTAGCGAATACCTTCATCGAAATCGAGCAGCACCTCGCCCACGCCTGAACTGCCGCAGCGCTGCCCGGCCACCGGGCAGCCGCAGTATGTGCGCAGCCGCGAACCGACCGGGGCTGCACTATCCCACGCCAGACCCAAGGTTTCCCCGCACGGCATCTTGTGCTCAAATCCCGGACTTCCGGTCGCGTCGATGCGTACCGGAGGAGCGAGACCGCAAAAACACGATAACAAGCACATGAATATTTCCGTCAGCGAGCTGATCGTCCGGTATCTGGAACGCCTGGGGATCGACACCATTTTCGGCATGCCCGGCGCGCACGTGCTGCCGATCTACGATCGCCTGCACGATTCCGGCGTGAAGAGCGTGCTGGTGAAGCACGAGCAGGGCGCGGCCTTCATGGCGGGCGGGCTGGCGCGCGTGTCGCACCGGCCCGCCGCCTGCATCGCCACGGCGGGACCCGGCGCGACCAACCTCATCACCGGGATTGCCAACGCCTACGCCGAGCGGCTGCCGGTACTGGCGATCACCGGCGAAACGTCGACGTACATCTTCGGCAAGGGCGGCCTGCAGGAAAGCTCGGGCGAAGGCGGCGCCATCGACCAGGGCGCGCTGTTCGCCAGCATCACCCGCTATCACAAGCTGGTCGAGCGCACCGACTACCTCGGCCAGGTGCTGAACCAGGCCACGCAGGCGCTGCTCGGCCCCGAGCCGGGGCCGGTGCTGCTGTCGATCCCCTACAACGTGCAGAAGGAGTCGGTCGACGACAGCGTGCTGGCGCAGATTCATTTCCCCGCCAAGCCGGTGAACCGGCACACCACGCCCACGGCCGAATTCATCGAGCTGCTGCACGCTGCGCGCACGCCGGTGATCGTCGCCGGCCACGGCTGCATCCAGGCGCGCGCGCGCGATGCCATTGCCGCCTTCTCCGAGCGCTTCAACATACCGGTCACCACCAGCCTCAAGGCCAAGGGCGTGGTGGCCGAGGGCACGCCGCTGTCGCTGGGCTGCCTCGGCGTCACCTCCAACGGCGAGGCCTACCGCTATCTCGTCGATCACGCCGACCTGCTGGTTTTCCTCGGCGCCGGCTTCAACGAGCGCACCAGCTACCTGTGGGACGCGAAGCTGCTGGCCGGCAAGAAAATCGTCCAGGTGGACCGCGACGCCACCCAGATCGGCCGCGTGTTCCAGCCGGACGTGTCCATTTGCGGCGACATCCTCGCGGTGATGGAAGACGTGTTCGACGTGCTGGAAGCCGACGGCATGCCGCCCAAATCCCGCGAGCTGCTCGATGGTCACCAGGCAGCCAGCTCGCAGCCCGCGGACGACAGCGCCGCGCAGGCGCAACCCTTCCGCCTGATGCAGGCGTTCTTCAGCGGACTCGCCCAGCGCTTCCCGCACAACGCGCTGGTGTTCGACGACAACATCGTCTTTGCGCAAAGCTATTTCGACGTGTCCGACCGCAATCACTACTTTCCGAATTCCGGGATCTCGTCGCTCGGCCACGCCCTCCCCGCCGCCATCGGCGCGCGCTGCTTCGCCAAGGACAGCCCCACCTTCGCCATCCTCGGCGACGGCGGCTTCCAGATGTGCTGCATGGAAATGATGACGGCGGTGAACTACGGCATCCCGCTCAACGTGGTGGTGATCAACAACGGCACCTTGAGCCTGATCCGCAAGAACCAGTTCCAGCTCTACGGCGAGCGCTACATCGACTGCGACTTCACCAACCCCGACTTCGGCCTGCTCGCGCAGTCGTTCGGCGTGACGCATTACCGCATCGAGAACGAGGCCGAGCTCGACGCCCTGTTCGCCGATGCCGACCTCACCGGCACGATCAACCTCATCGAAATCCTCCTCGACAAGCATGCCTTCCCGCGCTACCTGTCGGCTCGTTAGTCATCTGGTCGCCCCACAACCGCCGGCAGCTGTATAGACAAATCTCCAGATCCCGGGGCTACACTATAAAAGTCCGTTATGGACACCCGTTCGCATCCTGACCCAAAAAGGAGAACATCATGTCACTACGCCTGCTGGCCATCGCGGCCGCCTTGGTAATCGCACCCACAGCCGCCGCCGCGGATCCGATCGTCATCAAATACTCGCACGTCGTCGCCGACCAGTCGCCGAAGGGACAGGCCGCGCTGAAATTCAAGGAACTGGCCGAGAAAAGCCTGCCGGGCAAGGTGGTGGTGCAGGTGTTCCCGAACAGCCAGCTTTATGGCGACGGCAAGGAGATGGAGGCCTTGCTGCTCGGCGACGTGCAGATCATCGCGCCGTCGCTGGCGAAGTTCGGCAAGTACACGAAGAAACTCCAGGTTTTCGACCTGCCCTTCCTGTTCGACAACATCCAGGCAGTCGATCGCTTCCAGGATGGTCCGAAGGGCCAGGAACTGCTGAACTCGATGAACTCGAGCGGCATCAAGGGCCTGGGTTATCTGCACAACGGGATGAAGCAGCTGTCGGCCAACAAGCCGCTGCGCACGCCGGCCGATGCGAAAGGCCTGAAATTCCGCATCCAGAGCTCGGACGTGCTCGAAGCGCAGTTCAAGGCCGTCGGCGCCAATCCGCAGAAGCTCGCCTTTGCCGAGGTATACCAGGCGCTGCAATCCGGCGTGGTCGACGGCACCGAAAACCCGTGGGCCAACACCTACACCAAGAAATTCCACGAGGTGCAGAAATACATTATGGAGTCCGACCATGGCGTGCTCGACTACATGGTCATCACCAACGCCGGCTGGTGGGACGGCCTGCCCGCGGACATCCGCAAGGCCCTGAACCAGGCGATGGTCGAGTCGATCAGGTTCGGAAACAAGGTCGCCTTTGACGAGGCCGCCAATTTCCGCCAGAAGGTGATCGACGACAAGAAGGCCGAAGTGCTGCCCATGCCCCGGGCCGAACTCAACCAGTGGCGCAAGGCCATGGCCCCCGTGTGGAAGCGGTTCGAACCCGAGATCGGCCGGGACATCATCAACGCCGCACTCAAGGCCAACCAGCGCTGAGGCCGCGGGGCCGGCGCCCGCCGGCCCCGTGCACTCCCGACCCCGCCTGGGCGGAGGATAACCATGAAGATTCTCGACCGCATCGAGGAGCTGATCGTCATCGTCATGCTCGCGCTGATGACGCTGCTGACCTTTCTGCAGGTGGTCATGCGCTACGGCTTCAACGCCGGGTTTACCTGGGCCGTTGAGCTGACCTCGGTGTTTTTTGCCGTCATGATCTTCGTCGGCATCTCGTACGGCGTACGCACCGGCGCCCACATCGGCGTCGATGCGCTGATCAAGAGGTTTCCGCCCGCGGTGGGTCGCGCCATCTCGATCGTCGTCGTGCTGCTGTGCCTGCTTTATGCCGGCCTGGTGATCTACGGCTCGTGGATCTACGTCAGCAAGATGAAACTGGTGGGCGTCGAACTGGACGATCTGCCCATACCGATCTGGGTCGTGCGCTCCATCCTCCCCATCGGCTACGCACTGCTGACGCTGCGGCTGGGACAGGTCCTGTGGGCGCTGATCACCGGCCGTTCCGACCGGCTGCATCTCGGCACCGAGGCCGATGATGCACTCAAGCTCAAAAGCGAGTCGACTGCCTCGTGAGCACCGCCTTCCTGTTCGTCTCGCTCCTGCTTCTGATGGCACTGGGCATGCCGGTGGCCATTTCGCTCGGCCTGTCCAGCATCCTGACCATCCTGTTCTTCGCCGACGATTCGCTGGCGAGCCTGTCGATCAAGCTGTACGAAACCAGCGAGCACTACACGCTGCTCTCGATCCCGTTCTTCATTCTGGCCGGCACCATGATGAGCACCGGCGGCGTGGCCAAGCGCATGGTGCGTTTCGCCGTCGCGGCCGTCGGCCACCTGCGCGGTGGGCTCGCCATTGCCAGCGTGCTGGCCTGCACCCTGTTTGCCGCCGTGTCGGGTTCGAGCCCGGCCACCGTGGTGGCGATCGGCTCCATCGTGATCGCCGGCATGGTCAGGAACGGCTACCCCAAGCCCTTTGCCGCCGGGGTGATCTGCAACGCCGGCACGCTGGGCATCCTGATGCCGCCGTCCATCGTGATGGTGGTGTATGCCACCGCCACCGAAATGTCGGTCGGACGCATGTTCATGGCCGGCATCGTCCCCGGCCTGCTGCTGGCCGTCATGCTGGCGCTGGCGGTCTGGTGGCGCGCCGGCAAACTGGCGCTGACGCGCACCGCGCGCGCCAGCGCGCGCGAATTGCTGGTCGCATTCAAGGATTCGGTCTGGGGCCTGGCCTTGCTGGTCATCATCATGGGCGGCATCTACGGCGGCGTGTTCACGCCCACCGAAGCGGCGGCCGTCGCCGCGGTGTACGCCACGCTCATTGCGGTCTTCGTCTATCGCGACATCGGCGTGCGCCAGCTGCCCGAGGTGTTGATGGAGTCCGGCAAGACCAGCGTGATGCTGATGTTCATCGTGGCCAACGCCTTGCTGTTTGCCCACGTGCTGACCACCGAACGCATCCCTCAGACGATCGCGGAGCACATCGTCGCTGCAGGCATGGAACCCTGGATGTTCCTGCTGGTGGTCAATTTCATCCTGCTGGTGGCGGGCAACTTCATGGAGCCCACCGGCATCATCCTGATCCTGGCGCCGATCTTCTTCCCGATCGCCACCCAACTCGGCATCGACCCGATCCATCTCGGCATCATCATGGTGGTCAACATGGAAATCGGAATGATCACGCCCCCGGTGGGCTTGAATCTGTTCGTCACCAGCGGCATTACGGGCATGAGCCTGGTGCAGGTGACCCGGGCGGCATTGCCGTGGCTGTCGGTGCTGCTCGTGTTTCTGCTGCTGATCACCTACATCCCGCAGATCAGCCTGGTGCTGCCCCATCTGCTCATCGACTGAGGGATCGGAGGCGAGCCCGCGCGCAACACAAAAGCGGCCGGAGTGGCCTCCGCGCCGCTTCTGTCCCGGGTCAGGGCCTATTGCTTATTCGCGTAATGCGCCGACGTCATACAGGATCGATCCCTGCATGTCGCCAGACCCTTTTTCAGGGCCGGCCATTCCGGTGACAAAGCCCGTTTCGTCGATGTCTCGGTTGGGGAAAGCACTTGAAGCCGGGTAAACGCGTACGCGTGCCCGTGTTTCCAGACCGGTGCCGACATAGGCCGGCCGATCAAGATCGTTCAGGATGCTGTGTTCCAGGTCAGGGTGGCCGTCGTAGGGTCCCGCAATGGCGGGGGCGGCGGCCATCAGCAGGGCGCCAGCGCCCAGCAGGCCTGCCATGGTTGCAATGTGACTGAGGTTTTTCATGGCGTGTTCCTCCATAAAAATGAACGAAACATGCAGACGGATAGTCATGCATGGTAGGTCCGCCACGAAGTGCGCTCCAGCCGGGCGAAACCTGAAGCCAACTGGCCCATTTCGCTGGAGGTATTGATTAGGGTCCAACACCTTCCCCATAGTTCACTTTTTGGTAGTCGAAATATCAATGGGAACCATTCAGATATTCGAATACCCGAATGGCCAAGCCGGGCTATAAAATTGGAAATGTCGACACCCTGACGGAGAGAGACTGATGAGGCGGTTCGCCGGAAAACTGGAAAGCGGTTGGCACGTTCGGGCGCTGGGCTGCGCCCTGCTGCTGCTTTCGCCGATCGCGTCCGCAGCGTCTGCCCCGGAAGGGGGAACCCAGCCGGACTGGTCCAGTTGGGTCAACAAGGTCGAAGTGGTTCGGCGAGATGGCGGCAGGGAACTGGGTTCCGGAGTGACGATCGGACCGCAGCAAATCGTCACCAATTGCCATGTGGTGCGCAATGCCCGCACGATCCAGGTATCGCGCGGCACGGAAGTCTGGCCGGCGACGATGGAAGCCGGCGACGAGTATCGTGACCTGTGTTTTCT
Source organism: Gammaproteobacteria bacterium (assembly GCA_018820765.1). Taxonomy (GTDB): domain Bacteria; phylum Pseudomonadota; class Gammaproteobacteria; order Burkholderiales; family Thiobacillaceae; genus Thiobacillus. Next base: position 249,222 of record JAHJNN010000008.1, on the reverse strand, counting down.
CAGGGTGCCCGGCTACCCGGGCGTCCCCCCGCGGATGGCCGAACCGGAAGATGCCAAGGTCGGGCTCGGCGTGATCGCGGTCGGCTACCCCGGCGGCAAATTCGCCGTCAGCCAAGGCGGGGTGAAAGGCCTGTTCTCATGCGCCTGTGATGGCGGACGGGTCATCCAGACGTCCGCCTATTTCGGCCCCGGTGCCAGCGGCGGCGGACTGTTCGACAGCGCGGGCCGGCTTCTGGGCATCCTGACATACAAGTCCGGATCGGGAGGCCACTTTCATTTTGCCGTGCCGATCGGCTGGATGAAGCAACTGAGCAGGCTTCCGCCACAGACCATCGCGAGCAAAACCACCTTCTGGGAAAATGCCACCCGTGACAGCGGGTATTTTCTCCTTGCCTGCGATCTGGACGCCAAACAGAACTGGAATGGCTTGCTGAAACTCTCCCGCGACTGGACACATCAGGAACCCGACAACCCCCAGGCCTGGATGGCCTGGGGACGGGCCAACCTGAAACTGGAACAGGTCGATGAGGCCGTCCGCGGATTCAGGCGCGCGTTGCTGCTGGATTCCACGCATGCCGAAGCATGGTGGGAATTGCAAAAACTGGAAATCGATCTCGGCTTGCCCTTCCCCGACACCGCCGAAAGCTGAGCCGCCAGCGCACCGGCGGGTGAACAGGCTCGACATCATCCCGAAGGCGGCACAATTCACCCATGCGTCCCGGAACAAGGCGTCCGGCCTGTATTCTTGGCAAAAACCTCCACGCTGGAATCGAATCCCATGAATTGGCTGCTCCACCGTTTATTGCCCGCCTGGATCGTGCTGATAGCCCTGGCCAGCCCGGCCGTCGCCGCGCCCCTCACCCTGGACGCGCTGCTGGCGCGCCCGGTGGCGCCCGCCGGGGTGGTGTTCGAAATCGTCGACCGCGACCCGGGCGCGCTGGAGGTGGCGCTGCCCTGGGTGAAGCAGGCTGCGCAACGCCTGAAGGCGCGCCACCCCGGCCTGCCGATGGCGCTGGTGACGCACGGTCAGGAAATGTTTGCCCTGCAGACCGGAAAACGAGCCGGCAACCCGGCAATCCACCAGATTGCGGAGAGTCTCAGCCGCGACGACGGCATCCCGGTCCACGTCTGCGAGACTTATGCCGGCAGGCGCGGGCTGGCGGCCGAGGACTTCCCCGCCTACGTCGACGTGGCACCCGCCGGGCCGACGCAAATCCGCAACTATGAAGCGCTCGATTATGTGCGGCTTGTGGTGCCCCGCGCCGACGCACTGAAGCGCTAAACCTGATGTTTCCCTGAGCTTGTATTTGCGAGTCTGCTCATCCATCGGTGTGCATAAAGGCTTTTGATGGTTCAAAGCCTGGCTTCACGCTCCGATGGTGGACTATAAAAGACCTATTCGCCCTTTGCGACTTCCGGTCGAGGTGGATCGGGGCAATCCGGGTGAAAGACAGGAGGTTTTTATGGAACGCAAGTACATCGATTGCAGAGAGTACCCGAGCGAGATGAACTGCACGCTCATGATGTCCGCAGACAGCGAAGTCGAGCTTCTGGAAGCCGCTGTCCAGCACGCCGTCGCAGTACACAATCACCAGGACACGCCTGAGCTGCGCGATCAGTTGCGCAAGCTGTTCAAGACCCTGCCCATGGCCAGGGCAGCCTGAATTTCGCAAGAACTGGCAAGGCAAGGCCATACGAAAACGGGGCAGCCATAGCTGCCCCGTTTTCCTTGCAAAGCATGTTCGCGGGCTGTCATTCCTTACCTTGAAAATTCCGCACCCCGAACCATACTGGTTGAGGTAGGCGTCCTGCCTACTTCTGTCGTTTTTTTATTCCATTGTCAGGAGGAATCATCATGGCAAATCTTGCCCGTTTTGATCCATTCAGTATGACGCGGATGGATCCGTTTGAAAGTATGGTGCGCGACTTCATGCCGACGACGGTTCGGTCCATGTTGCGACCAATGACCGAACCGACCATTGCAATAGAGGTTCAGGAAATGGACAACGCCTACCTGGTGGCGGCGGAACTTCCAGGGGTGAAAAAAGAGGATATCGACATCAGCATTACGGGCAACCAGGTCACCCTCAACGCCGAATGCAAGCAGGAAAAAATGGCCGCCGAAGCCAGGGAATGGTGCAGTGAACGCTGGTATGGCAAAGTCAGCCGCACTATCCAGCTGCCGCTGGAAATCGAAGAGACGAACGCAGATGCCACTTACGCCGACGGCGTGCTGCATCTGACCCTGCCCAAGAAAGCGTCCAGCATGGCCAAGAAGCTGGAGATTCACTAGCAGCGAAAAACGGGGGTGAGGGCTCGGATTGACCCGGATACGTTGCGCGCCAGCCCGCCGTCACCGCCAGATGCTGGAATCCCCCTGCCTGACCGCGGCCATTACGCGGCGTGCTGCCTGCGGGCGAGCAGTCCGATGGCCGCCACGAGGGCAAAACCCGCGCCGGCCATAAACGTGGCCGATGCCCCAAACGCGCTCCATAGCGTGCCCGCAATCACGCTCGCCAGCAGCAGCGCGCCGCCGCTGACGAGATTGAATATCCCGAAGGCCGTGCCGCGCAGTGCTGCGGGCGCGGTATCCGCGATCAGCTTCGACAACAAACCCTGGGTGAAGGCCATGTGCAGGCCCCACAGCGCGGCGCCGGAAAAGGCCATCAGCGGCGACGTCGAAAAGGCCAGCACCGCGTCCGCTGCGATCAGCAGCGCCAGCCCGATGAGCAGCAAGGTGCTCTGGCTCATGTGGTCGGCGGCGGCCCCGGCCGGATACGCGGCCCCCGCATAAAAAATATTCATCACGATCATCACCAGCGGCACGTAGCCGAGGTCGAGGCCGACATCCTGGGCGCGCAGCACCAGAAAGGCATCGCTGAAGCGCGCCAGCGTGAAGACCGCGCCGAGCAGCACGACGAACCAGTACCCCCACGGCAGGCGCTTGACCTCGGCGAGGGTGAGCGGCGCCCGGGCTGCGGGGTCGCCGTTGTCGCGCTCGGGCTCGCGCACATAGACCATCAGCACGGCCACCGCGAGGAAGGCCGGCACCACGGCAACCCACATCACCGCCCGGATGTCGTTGGCGAACGCCATCATGAACGCCACCGCCAGCAGCGGACCGAGCAGCGCCCCCACCGAATCGAGCGCCTGGCGCAGACCATAGGCCGCACCGCGCAGCTGCGGCGGCGTGATGTCGGCCACCAGCGCGTCGCGCGGCGCGCCGCGGATGCCCTTTCCGACGCGATCGACGAAACGCGCCGCGAACACCCAGCCGACCGACGTGGCCAGCGGGAAAACCGGTTTGGTGAACGCCGCCAGCCCATAGCCGAGAATCATCAGGAACTTGCGGCGGCCGAGGTAATCGCTGAGTGCGCCCGAGAAGACCTTCATCACGGCGGCGGTGGCTTCGGCCACGCCTTCGATGATGCCGACGGTGACCATCGACGCCCCGAGGACGCTGACCAGGAAGACAGGCAAGAGGCTGTGGATCAGCTCCGACGAGGTGTCCATCAACAGGGAGCCGAATCCCAGCGCCCAGATGGCCGCGGGCAGCGACCGCCATGCCGGCGCGGCGCGGGCAGACGGCTCGTTTGACGGCGCGTTCACGGCGTAACGGCCAGGCGACGTAAATCAGGCCGCCGCGGCAACCCGGCTCATATCCGCCTCGAGGATCGCCTCGACATCCAGGGTGATCGCCACCGCTTCCCCGACGACCATGCCGCCCTGGTCCATGGGCGCGTTCCAGATCACGCCGAAGTCATGGCGGTTGATCGTGGTGGTCGCCGTGAAGCCGATGCGGCTCACCGGCCCCAGGTCCTTGCCGCCCTCCCAGTAGGGGCACTGCCAGCGGCCCAGATAGCGGGCCTCCAGTTCCACCGGGCGGGTCACGCCGCGCAGGCCGAGTTCGCCCGAAATCAGGAAATCGGCGCCCCCCACGCAGCGGACCTCGGTGCTGCGGAAGGTGATGAGCGGATGTTTTTCAACATTCAGAAAGTCTGGGCCGCGCAAGTGCGCGTCGCGCGCATCGTCGCCCGTCCAGATGCCCGCCGCATCGATCTCAGCCTCGACGGCAGCGGCGCTGTCCGCGGGCTTGTCCGGATCGAAGTCGATGCTGCCGTGCACGTTCTTGAACATGCCCCGCATCTGCGAAACCATCATGTGACGCACCGCGAATTCCGCGGCGGAATGTCCCGGTTCGAATATCCATTTAGCCATGTCCGATCCCTCCAACACACCAGGCTCTGATTATAGGAAGCGGGCGGCGGATGGATATGAGGCGGGGGATGGCGTCTTGTGAAACGTCGATCAGAACGGCGCCGGGCACTCGAACGCCAGCCGCTGCCCGCTCAGCGGATGCACGAAGCCCAGCGACCAGGCATGCAACAGCAGCCGCCCGGACAGAGCCTGCACCTCCGGCGGCGCATAGAGCATGTCGCCCAGGATCGGGTGGCCCAGCTCGCGCAGGTGGACGCGCAACTGGTGCGAACGGCCGGTGACGGGTTCAAGTTCGATGCGGGTGCTGGCGCCGGTTTCGTCATCATTCCCCAGCACGCGCCAGCGGGTGAGGCTCGGCTTGCCGCGGGTGTGATCGACGATCCGCAGGGGCCGGTTCGGCCAGTCGACGATGATGGGCAGGTCTATGATTCCCCAATTTTCCGGCACGCCCCAATCCTGAGGCGGCGCGTCCAGCCTGCCGGCCACGACCGCGATGTAGCGCTTGCCGACTTCGCGCGCGGCAAAGGCCCTGGAAAGTGCGCGCTGCACCGCCGCGCCGCGCGCCATCACCATCAGACCGGACGTGGCCATGTCCAGCCGATGCACGACCAGGGCATCGGGATAGCGGGCCTGTACCCGCGCGGCGAGGCAGTCCTGCTTGTCGGGGCCGCGCCCCGGCACCGCGAGCAGCCCACTGGGCTTGTCGAAAACCAGTAGGGTGTCGTCGGCGTAGAGCGGCTCGATCGCGGAGCAGGCAGGATTCCACGTCATGGTCAGCGGGGTTGGCTAAAGTGAATTCCCAGGAGCCGATTTGGAGGACCCCCATGTCCAAGGAAACCCTTCCCGAGCACTATCTGTTCGAGAAAAAAGCGCACCAGGCCTTCATCGATGCGGTTGAGGACCTCGGCAAGGCTCTCAGGAAACAGGGGCCGCTCGACGAGAAGACCGCGAACCTGATCCAGCTCGCCGCGGCCATCGCGATCCATTCCGAAGGTGCCGTTCACAGCCATATCAGACGGGCGATCGAAAACGGGGCGTCCGCCGAGGAGGTCTACCATGCCATCGTCCTCCTCACTAGCACCGTCGGCTTTCCTACGGTTTCGGCCGCTTTGAGCTGGGCCGGCGACATTGTGCGGAAACAACAGGAAAGATCGCCCTAGCCTTCCAGCAAGGCCAGCGCCCACGCCACGCCGAAGCCGCTGGCATCGCTCATCACCGCGCCCAGGCCGCCCTTGCAGCTGTGCGCCGACAGGTCCATGTGCAGCCACGGCGTGTCGCCGACGAAGCGCGACAGGAAGCGGGTGGCGAGAATGTGGTCGGCCTCGCCTTCCATGCTGCACTGCTTGACGTCGGCCACCGTGGAATCGAGGCTGCTGTCGTAGTCCTCGGGATAGGGGAAAACGACGATGCGCTCGCCACTTGAAGTAGCGGCGCGCGAGGCCTGATGCGCGATCGCGCTGGACGAGGCGAACACGCCGGACATGCGGCTGCCGAGCGCGTAGTGCATGGAGCCGGTGAGCGTGGCGAAGTCGGCGATCAGGTCGGGCTTACCTTTTGCGGCCAGCGTCAGCGTGTCGGCCAGCACCATGCGGCCTTCGGCGTCGGTGTGGACAACTTCGATGGTGGTGCCGTTGAGCGCCGTCACCACTTCGTTCTGGCGGTAGGCCTGCGGACTGATGTGGTTTTCGGCAAGCGCGACCCAGCCTTCCAGCGCGACCGGCAGCTTCAGCTTGGAGGCCGCGGCCAGGATGCCGAGCACCACCGCCGACCCGTTCATGTCCTCGTGCATGCCCTGCATGTACTTGGCGGGTTTCAAATTATGTCCGCCCGTATCGAAGCAGATGCCCTTGCCCACGAACGCCACCTTCTTCCCTGACCCCTGACCCCTGACTCCTGACCCCTTGCCCTTCGGCCCTTTGTAGCTGATGCGCACGATCGCCGCATCCTTCGCCGGTGAACCCTGCGCCACGGCACAGAAGGCGCCCGCCCCCATTTTCTTCAGCTTGTCGAAAGCAAATTCCTCGACCGTCCAGCCGTATTGCTTGGCCAGCGCCTTGATACGCTTGCGGTAGACGCCGGGGGTGAGTTCGTCCGGCCCCTGCACGGTGAGGCTGCGAGTGAGGAGGTTGCCTTCGGCCAGCGCCTGCACGCGGGCGAAACCGTCGGCGGATTTGTGGCCGAACAGTTGAACGGACTTGAGGGCGGCATCGGGCTTGGATTTGCGCGACGGCAGCGGCACGGCATTGACCAGCGCGGCGTACACCGCGGCGTCGGCCGCGCGCGCCTTGAACGCGGCGTCGCCGAACACGGCCAGCGTCAGCGACTTCGGATGCTCGGCCATCAGCAAAGCCAATGCCTTGCGCACCTGTTCGTGGGCTTCGAAAGTGCTGGCGTCGGCTTTCAGCATGGCGACCACCGCGAGCGTGCCGCCGGGCAGCTGCAGCGCCACCGGCGACTTCGCCAGCGAGTCGATTTTCAGGTCGCGCCGCTTCATCACAGCCTTCAGCTCAGCGCTGCCGGGCATCTCGGGCAGGGTTTTCGACAGCGGCAGCAGCAGCAGCGCATGGGCTGTGGATTCGAGCGTTTTGGCGGTGATTTCCTGTTTGTTTTCAGCGAGTTTAGGCAGCATGGCGGTTCCTTGGCGGTGGCGTTTTTCTTGATGATGAACGGGGTTTCCCGGATAATTGCGTGCTTTTGATTTTTCACAGCGCATTTTTCCGCCCCATCCAACAAGGGTAACCGAATGAAGATTGAAGACAAGAAACGCGTGCTGCGTGAAATGGTGTTGCACCGCCGTTTTGAGGAGCGCTGCTATCAGGCCTATATCGAACGCAAGATCGGCGGCTTCCTCCACCTCTATCCCGGCCAGGAGGCCTGCTGCAACGGCGTGATGGAAGCCGCGCGTCCCGGCCACGACTACGTGATCACCGGCTACCGCGACCACGTGCACGCGATCAAGTGCGGCGCCGATCCGAAAGAAGTGATGGCCGAGCTGTACGGCAAGGAAACCGGTTCCTCCAAGGGACGCGGCGGCTCGATGCACATCTTTGATGCGGCACACCATTTCATGGGCGGCTACGCGCTGGTCGGCGGCCCCTTCCCGCTCGCGGCCGGCATCGCCAAGGCGATCCAGCTGAAAGGCGGCGACGAAATCGCCATCTGCTTCCTCGGCGACGCCGCCAACAACCAGGGCGTGTTCCACGAAACGCTGAACATGGCCGCGCTGTGGAAACTGCCGGTGCTGTTCGTGTGCGAGAACAACCTGTACGGCATCGGCACCTCGATCGAGCGCTCCACCGCGGTGGTGCATCAGCACAAGCGCGTCGCCGCCTACAACATCCCGGCCGACGAGTGCGACGGCCAGGACATCGACATCGTGTACGAGCATGCACGCAAGGCAGTCGACCACGTGCGCGCCGGCAACGGCCCCTTCTTCCTCGAACTGATGACCTACCGCTATCGCGGCCACTCGATGTCCGACTCGCGCGGCTACCGCTCGCGCGAGGAAGAAGAAGTGTGGAAGCAGCGCGACCCCATCCTCATGCTGCGTGACCGCCTGATTACGGCGGGCGCGCTGACCATGGCCGAGTTCGAGACGCTGGAAAAGGAAACCGACGCCTACATCGAGAATGAAGTCGTCAAATTCTCCGAGGAGTCGCCCGAACCGCGCGTCGAAGACCTCGAAAAATACGTTTTCGCCGAGCGCGAAACCCAGCTCCCGTGGCTCACGGGCAAAGCCGCTTAAGGTTTAAGGAAAAGACAGCATGGCAAACATCATGTACTGGGAAGCGATCCAGCGCGCCCACGACGAAGAAATGGCGCGTGACCCACTGGTCATCTGCATGGGCGAAGACATCGGCGTAGCCGGCGGCACCTACAAGGCCACCAAGGGCCTGTACGAAAAATACGGCCCTCTGCGCGTGATGGATACCCCCATTTCAGAAGGCGGCTTCACCGGGCTGGGCATCGGCGCGTCCTTCCTCGGCGTGCGTCCCGTCATCGAAATCATGTCGGTCAACTTCGCCTGGCTGGCGATGGACCAGATGTTCAACTCCGCCGCCAAGGTGCGCTACATGTCGGGCGGCCAGCTGACCGCACCGTGCGTGTTCCGCTCCGCCGGCGGCGCCGCGCACCAGCTCGGCGCGCAGCACTCGGCGCGCATGGAGAAGGTGTTCATGGGCATCGCCGGCCTGCGCGTGGTGACGCCGTCCAACCCCAAGCAGGCCTACGGCCTTCTGAAGTCGGCGATCCGCTGCGACGACCCGGTGTTCATCAACGAACACGAACTCATGTACAACATGAAGGGCGAAGTGCCCGACGGCGAATACTTCCATCCGCTGGAAGGTTCGGACGTCGCGCGCGCCGGCACCGACGTGACGCTCTTCGGCTACAACGTCTCGGTGCACTGGTGTTTGAAGGCCGCCGAAATCCTCGACAAGCAGTACGGCATCTCGGCCGAGGTCGTCGACCTCTACTCGCTGTCGCCGCTGGATCGCGCAGGCATCAAGGCATCGGTCAGTAAGACCCACCGCGCCGTCATCGCCGAAGAAGACGAAGCCCCGGTTGGCGTCGGCTCCGAAGTCATCGCCATCATCAACGAAGAGTGCTTCTTCGAACTGGACGCCGCCCCGGTGCGCGTCCACTCGGCCCTGGTGCCGCAGCCTTACAACCACACGCTGGAAAAAGCGGCGATCCCGGATCACGAGGATGTGGTGAAAGCTGTACTGAAGCTGTTCGGGAAAGCTTGAGGGATCAGGGGTCAGGATTCAGGGGTCAGGGCATGAATAACTACCGTGATCTGAAAGTCTGGCAGATGGCGATGATGCTGACAGAAGACATCTACCGGGCGACCGAATCCTTCCCTTCCCGGGAAACCTATGCGCTGGCCAATCAACTCCAGCGCGCAGCTGTTTCCATCCCTTCCAATATTGCCGAAGGTCACGCAAGAAATTCGACAAAGGATTACTTGCGTTTTCTATCGATTTCGCAGGGTTCGCTGGCTGAAGCAGAAACACAGCTCGAACTCGCGCACCGGCTGGGTTATATCACCCAAGCCGTGTTGCATCGTCTGCTTGAGCAGACGAACGAGGTTGGCCGTATGTTGCATGGCTTGAGAAGCGCTCTGGCCGTAAAACCATTGCCAACTCCCTGACCCCTGACCCCTGAATCCTGACCCCTAAATCCTATGAATCATTACGCCATCACGATGCCGCAGCTCTCGGACACCATGACCGAGGGCGTGGTCGTTACCTGGGAGAAGCAGGCCGGCGACAAGGTCGAGCGCGGCGACATCGTCGCCACGGTCGAAACCGACAAGGCCATCATGGACGTCGAGGTGTTCAAGGCCGGCTACCTGGCCGGGCCGCTGGCTGACGTCGGCGCGACCATCGCGGTCGGTGCTGCACTCGGCTACATCACCGACACCGCGGGCGACGTGGCGATTGCCGCCGACGAAGTGGTGGAAGAACAGGCGCAGACCGAGATGATCCCGCACCACGCCGGCACGCCGGTCGTGATGCCGCAGTTGTCCGACACCATGACCGAAGGCGTCGTCGTCACCTGGGAAAAGAAGCCGGGCGACGTCATCAAGCGTGGCGACATCGTCGCCACGGTGGAAACCGACAAGGCCATCATGGACGTCGAAGTGTTCCAGGAAGGGTGGCTCTCCGGCCCGATCGCCGACATCGGCAGCGTGGTCGAGGTCGGCCACCCGATGGGCTTCATCGTCGACGACGCGGCCAAGGCCAACGACACCGGGGTCACCATCAGCGCCGACCACCAGGTCAAGAATATGCACAAGGTCGCTCCGCATGCGGCCGACAAGCCGGCGCACATCCCCATGCCTAAGGCCGCGCCGGTGCAGATTTCCGCCGAAGGCGCCCTGCCGCCGGTGGCGCGTCCGTCGGGCCGCCAGGCCAGCCCCTATGCGCGCAAGGTCGCGGCGCAGTTGGGTGTCAACCTCACCGGCCTGGCCGGAACCGGCCCTTCGGGAGTGATCGTCGCCGCCGACGTGGCGCGTGCGCGTCCGTCGATGCAGGAAGTCGCGCACTCGCTGCCGCAGGTCGACGTGCCGGGCCAGGGTCGCAAGATGACCTCGATGGAAAAGGCCGTCTCCCACGCGATGACCGCATCGCTGACGCTGCCGACCTTCCATGCCACCATGAACATCGACACCGCCGCGCTGACCGCTGCCGCCAAGGCAAGCAAGGTCTCGGTGACGGTGGCGATCGCCAAGGCCTGTTCGGTCGCGATGGCGAAGTTCCCGCGCATGAACTGGGCCTACCAGCCGGTCGACAAGCTGGTCGAGCGCGCGAACCACGACTTCGGCGTCGCGGTCACCTCCAACGACGGTGGCCTGGTGGTGCCGATCCTGCACGGCATCGAAAAGAAATCCCTGGCCACGCTGCAAGGCGACTGGGCCGGCCTGGTGGAGCGCGCCCGCGTGCGCAAGCTCGCCCCCGCCGAATACGCCAACCCCACCTTCACCATTTCAAACATGGGGATGATGGGCGTGTCGCATTTCACCGCGATTCCCACGCCGGGCATCGCCGCGATCCTGGCGATTGCGGCCAATGGCCCGCAAGGCACGCCGTTCACACTCACCTGCGACCACCGCGTGCTGAACGGCGCCGAGGTGGCGCTGTATCTCGCCACGCTGAAACAGACCATCGAAGCGCCCGATGCCTGGATGGCGGGCGGCGCGGCGGCTGAATCCGTCGCCGGCGCAGCCGCGACCACCAGCGCACCGGTGTCGCCCATCCCCGAGGGCAACTGGGACTTCCCGGTCGTCGTCGTCGGCGGCGGCCCCGGCGGCGAGGACTGCGCGCGCGACCTGGCCGACCATGGCATCAAGGTGATGATGGTCAACAACGAGCCCTTCCCCGGCGGCGAATGCCTGTGGCGCGGCTGCATCCCGTCCAAAGCCTGGCGCGCCGCGGCGGACGTCATCCGCAACCGCGCGCACGACGCCGAGATGGGCGTCGACGGCACCAATACGCCCAAGCTCAACTGGGAACAGGTCGAGAAGCATCGCCGCTGGGTGCAAACCAGCCGCGGCGAGATGGCGCTGAAAGCCGACAAGGGCATGAAGATCGACGTGCGCGAAGGCTACGGCGAATTCGTCGACACCCATACGCTGAAGATCACCCCGGTCGAGGGCGAGGCCTACACCGTCAGCTTCGGCGCGGCCGTCATCGCCACCGGCGCCCCCGCCTTCGTTCCGCCGATCCCCGGCGCGCGCGAAAACCTGGCGACGGGCGGCGTGGCCACCTCCGACACCATCTGGAACCTTGCCACCCCGCCGAAGAAGCTCGGCATCGTCGGCGGCGGCGTCATCGGCGTCGAAATGGCGCAGATCTTCCGCGACTTCGGCACCGAGGTGCTGATGGTCGAGCGCAACGACCGCATCCTCGCCGAAATCGAGGACGAGATCGGCAAGGTCCTGATCGCCTCGCTGGAGAAGGAAATCACCGTCGTCACCAGCGCCGACATCAAGGAAGTCAGCGGCAAGCCCGGCAAGATGAAGCTGCGCTATGCGAACAAGGAGGGTGTCGAGTCGGTGTTCGACTGCGACGTCGTCCTGATGGCGACCGGCAAGCGCCCCGACACCGGCAAGCTGAATCTGGACAAGGTCGGCGTCGCGCTCGACGGCGCGGCGATCAAGGTCAACACGCGTTGCCAGACCAGCGCGCCGCACATCTACGCGGTGGGCGACGTGATCGGCGGCTACATGCTCGCCCACACCGCCGCCACCCAAGGCCGCGTCGCCGCCAGCAACCTGCTGGGCCACGCATCCGAATACGATCAGGACAAGGACTGCGGCGTCACCTTCTCGCGCCCGCAGGCCGGCTTTGTAGGCTTGAGCGTGGCGCAGGCCAAGGCCAAGGGCATCGACGCAGTGGAAGCCAAGATGCCGATGAGCATCGACGCCAAGGCAATGATCACCGGCGAGACCGAGGGCATGATCAAGCTGGTGGCCGACAAGGTCAGCGGCCGCATCATCGGCGTGCACTACCTCGCCGACCACACCGATACCCTGATCGGCATCGGCGTGATGATGGTGGCGGGCGAGATGACGCTGACCCAGGTGGCCAAAGCCATCTTCCCGCACCCGACGCAGACCGAACTGTTCGGCGAACTGGCGCGGCGGTTGTTGAACCGCCTTCGTCGCACGGCGAAGAAATAAGGGTTGGCGGCGGACGGCGAAGAAGTAAGCCTTCGTAAGTACCAACAACAAGGGCCGCATTTTGCGGCCCTTGTTTTTTCGAGCAGGGTCATCCAATCAGGCCGCGGCCCGCCCGCCGCCCTCTTCAGCCCAAAGGCCACGTCTTCTAGTACCATGACCGTCAAAATCACGCACCCATCCAGAAAGGACTGCACCATGGAAATTCGCATCGAAACTGAACAGGAAGAGGACGGACGCTGGCTCGCGGAAGTCATCGGCCTGCCGGGCGTGATGGCCTATGGAACATCCAGACTGCAAGCGATGGCCAAGGCCGAGGCGCTTGCATTCCGTGCCCTGGCCGAACGGCTGGAGCACGATGAATCCCTCCCGGAGAGCATTTCCATTTCGCTGGCCGCATGAGCGTCTGGCCCTCGGCCAAGGCCAAACGGGTACTGGCCGCGCTTGAGCGCCTGGGCTGGTCCGTCAAGCGGCAAACAGGTTCCCACAAGACGCTGACAAGATCCGGTTGGCCGGATGTCGTGTTTGCATTCCGTGACGGAGAAGAACTCGGCCCGCGCATGCTCGCCCGTTTGTCCAAACACACGGGCCTCAAACCCGAAGATTTGTAGCACGGCGAAGAAATAAGGGTTGGCGGCGGACGGCGAAGAGTTAACTCACCGAAAGACCAACAACAAGGGCCGCAAATGCGGCCCTTGTTGTTTCTGTCCGGCGTCGTCGTTTCATTCGAAACTCTCGTACTGAACACGCCCGGCCGGGATCGCAAGCTCGCGTGCTGCCGTGCTGGCGGCCTCGATCAAGCGGCTGGGGCCGCAGACGTAGAACAGGGCGTCATCAGGGGCAGCGCGCATGATCGAATGAAAATCAATGCGGGTTCCGCCCGAGGCGCGCGTGAAATACAGGTGCAGCTGCCCGGGAAACTCGATGGCCAGCCGGTCCCGGTAGGCCATGTCGGCGGCGGTCCTGCCGCTGTAGTGCAGCTCAAAGGGGTTGCCATGGGCCTTGAGTTCCTGGGCCATGGCCTTGATCGGCGTGATGCCGATGCCGCCGGCTATCAGCACGGCAGGGCGGACGTCATCATGGAGGGGAAACTGGTTGGCCGGATGATCGATGGCGAGTCGGGTGCCGATCCGCCACGTGGCATGGATCGCAGCCGACCCGCCGCGTCCCGTTTCCTCGCGCAGTACGGCAATCTCGTACAGGTCGCGCCGGTGCGGATGCGTGGCCAGCGAATACTGTCGGGTGACGACGGAGCCGTCCGGCAGCCGCACCGGCACGGCGAGATGCGCGCCTGCCGTAACGGGAGGCAAATCGCTCCAGTCGGGTGCCCGCAGTTCATAGGCTCGGACGCGTGGTGTCATCTGGCGCATGCCGGTCACGACAAGCTTCAGCACGCCGCTGCCGATTTCATCCATGCCGGTGGCGGTGGATTCGCGTTTTTCGGCCTCCTGCTGGCGGCCGCTGACAAGTTCCCTGACCTCGCGCGCGGTGAACCGCGGCGTGATGTATTTCGGGCAATTCCAGTCGAAGGCCTCCACCGTGATGATCACCCCACGCTCGATGCGTGCCCTATAGTCGGGCGACTCGAGGCGGGCGACGAGGGTCGGTTCCGTGTCCTCTTCAATCAGTCGTGCCCGCCCCCATATCTTGAGCCGGCGCTGCCCGGGATAGTCCATCAGGAACAGGCTGACCCGGTCATCCCCGGCAAGGTTGCCCACCGAGATGTACTGGCGGTTGCCGGAGAAATCGGCATAGCCAATCGTCTGCGGCCCCAGTACCTTCAGGAAGCCGGCCGGCCCGCCGCGATGCTGAACATAGGGCCAGCCGTTCTCGCCCACGGTGCCCTGGTAGAAGCTGTCCCGTGCGCCGATGAACTCGATTTCGTCGGGGCCGAGTTCAACCGGTTCAGTCTCGCCCAGTTCGGCCATGCGGTAGGCATCGCGACTGCCCATCCGCGCCTGGGCGGCTTGAACGTTCGGGGTGAAGGCAATCTTGGCGAAGGCACGGGCCATGGGGCGTCTCCTTGCTGCCGGGAGCATTGCCCCCGGGATCGGTGGGCGGGATCAGGCGGCGTGCTTCAGTTCGACTTTCGGGAAATCGATGTCGACGCGTCCGGCCTTGCCCAGCAGGTTGGTCAGTATGTTCATGCCGACGTGGGTGATGACCTCGACGATGTCGGATTCGTTGTAGCCGGCATTGCGCATTTCCAGCAGTTCGTCGGTGGTCACTTCTCCCATGTGGGCGACCAGTGAGCGGGCAAACCGGACGGCGACCGCCGCCTTTTCATCCCGGCTGGTGCCGGCGCGGTTGGCCTCGATCTCGGCGCCGTCCAGGCCCACCTTGCGGCCGATCGCCGTGTGCGCCGACAGGCAATACTCGCAACTGTTCTGCTGGGCCATGGCAAGGGCGATGCGTTCGCGCGTCTGCGGGTCGAGCGAACCGTCGCCGGCGATGCCGTGCAGTCCCAGGAAGGCCTTGAGGGCGGCCGGGGAGTTGGCAAAGACCTTGAGGAAATTGGGCACCATGCCAAGCTGGGCATGGATGGCGTCGTAAAGGGCCTTCTGTTCCGGATTGGCCGATTCGGCGGTAACGATGTTGATGCGTGCCATGATGTTTCTCCTGTTTGGGGTTGGGTGCGTCCTCGTGCTGGCGACGGTTGCCACTTTGCCTAATTCCCCTTTAAAGAAGAATAGCCATAGAATGGAATCTACTGTTCCATTTACGGGAATAAACCGTGGATCGATTCCATCTCATGACGGTGTTTGTTGCCGTGGCCGAAGAGGAAGGCTTTGCGGCGGCGGCGCGGCGGCTGCGCATGTCTCCACCCGCCGTGACCCGGGCCATTGCCTTCCTTGAGGAACGGCTGGGCGTGCGGCTGCTCACACGCACCACGCGTCTGGTGCGGACCACCGATGCCGGCGCCCGCTATCTCGAGGATGCGCGGCGGATCCTCCTTGAGTCGGACGAGGCCGACGAAGCGGCGGCCGGCATCAATGCCACGCCGCGCGGGCATCTTGCGCTCACGGCACCGGTGCTGTTCGGGAAGATCTATGTGATGCCCATCATCACCGCCTACCAGATGGCATTCAAGGAAACCACGGTGTCGGCGCTGTTCATCGATCGCGTGGTCAACCTGGTGGAGGAAGGTCTTGATGTCGGCATCCGCATCGGCCCATTGCCCGATTCTTCGCTGCGGGCCATTCGCGTCGGCCAGGTGCGCCGCGTCGTCTGTGCATCGCCGGCCTACCTGAGGACGTACGGCAGCCCCAAGTCCCCTGCGGATCTTGCGCAGCATCCGATCATTGCCGCCACCTCGGTGTCTGCGGGTTCGGAATGGACGTTCGCCAGGGGGAAAGAAAAGATCGGCGTCCGGCTCAGTCCGCGCATCCTGGTGAATACCAATGATGGGGCGCTCGAAGCGGCCAAGAGCGGGTTTGGCCTGACGCGGCTGCTTTCCTATCAGGTGGCGAACGAACTGGCGGCCGGCACGCTCGAGACGGTGCTGACGGACTTTGAAGAGGCTTCGCTGCCGGTCCACGTGATTCATCGCGAAGGTCGCCACGGATCGGCCAAGGTCCGGAGCTTCGTGGATCTGGCCGTAGAAAAGCTGAGGGCCGATACGGCACTGCAGTGATTCGAGTACCTTGCAGCTGCCAGTGGCAGACTCCGCACAAAAAAAGGGCCGCTTTCGCGGCCATTTTTGTGCGTGGATACCTCTCCCCACGAAGCCGAATCCAGCCGGGTTCGGTTCGGGCAGCCGGAGTCGTCAGAAACCGTAACACCCAATGCGATCACGTCCTCAATAGCGGTGCTCACTGCATTGGCGGGTACTATCTGGCTTCGCCCACCCCCAGAAGCACGATACCGAATGCAAAGCGAAGTCAAAGAAGCCCCCCTGTACGCCATTGTGGCGGCAGTACAGCTGCCGGGCGTGGACGACATCGAGTTCGAGGCGTCGCTGACCGAACTGCGCGAGCTGGCAAAAACACTGGGGTTCACGGTCACCCGCACGTTCACGCAGAAACGCTCCGGCTTCGAATCGACGGCGTATCTGGGGGTGGGCAAGCGGCAGGAGATACGCCGCTTCGTGAGTGGCGAACCGGCCGGCGAGACCGAGCCTGACCAGGCGCCGCAGAATCCTTTGCATCGACTTTCCACGCTGGTCGAGGGCATGGACGATGAGGTCTCCCCCAACCCGATCGACGTCCTTTTCGTCGATCACGAGATCTCGCCGTCGCAAGCGCGCCACCTCGAAAACGAGGTCGGCTGCCAGGTGATGGACCGCACCATGGTCATCCTCGAGATCTTCCACCGCAACGCGCGCTCCCCTGCCGCGCGCGCGCAGGTGGAGATCGCGCGACTCGGATACATGGCGCCACGCCTGCGCGAAGCGGCCAAGCTGGCGGGGCCGCAGGGGCGGCAGCGCAGCGGCGTCGGCGGCCGCGGCGCCGGCGAATCGCACACGGAGCTGGACAAGCGCAAGATCCGCGACCGCATCGCCGAACTGCAGAAGGAGATTGCCGCGATGGACGTCGAGCGCAAGACGCAGCGCGCCCGGCGGCAAGCGCACCAGGGGCTCGCCAGCGTGGCGCTCGTCGGCTATACGAACGCGGGCAAGTCCACCCTGATGCGCGCGCTCACGGGAAGCGAGGTGCTGGTCGCCAACAAGCTCTTCGCGACGCTCGACACCACGGTGCGCACCCTGTATCCCGAGAGCGTTCCGCGCGTGCTGGTCAGCGACACGGTCGGCTTCATCAAGAACCTGCCGCACGGCCTGGTCGCGTCGTTCAAGTCGACGCTCGAAGAGGCGCTTGATGCCTCGCTGCTGCTTCACGTCATCGACGCCAGCGACCCCGGCTTTGAACGGCAGATCGAAACCACCGAAGTCGTCCTCAAGGAGATCGATGCGCAGAACGTTCCGCGCTTGCGCATCTTCAACAAGATCGACCATGTCGGCGACGCCGCGGCGCAGGCCGAATGCGAAGCCGCGCTGCGCGTCCGCTACCCCGGCTGCATCGTGATGAGCGCGCGCCGCCCTGCCGACGTCGCGAAACTGCACCAGGCGATCCTTGCGTTTTTCCGGCAGGATCTGGTGGAGGCCGAACTTTTTCTGCCCTGGTCGGCCCAGCAGTTGCGCGGGGACATCTTCGCGCGCTGCGAGGTACTGGAAGAACGCGCCGACGAAGAGGGCGCGTTCTTCCGCGTCCGCGGCGAGCAAGGGGCGCTGGACAGCCTGCGCGAACAAGTCGGCCAGGCGCGATGAAACAGATCGCTTGCAGCACCGGGTCGCCTCCTGGAAAGGGCGATTGCGCGCCCCTATTTGAAGGGGCCCGGCTCGGCCCGCGCGGGAGGCCTCAGAGTTTCGGTATGTGCAATGTCCGGCTGATCATCAACGAGCCGGAAACCGCGAACATCAACACCAGCGGATGGAGTTGCCCAGGGCCAATGTGCATCGTTCCGAACCAGAGATCATGTCCGAGCGCACCGTTCGCAGCGGCGATGGCGATGACGACGACGAGCAACAGCGAACTGGGGATCGGTGTGCCCTCGAAATACCTGACCTTGTCGCCCCCTTCCGCCAGGGCCTCGGCGGTAATGTTGTAGCGTGCAAGACGGCTCACGCCGCACGCAACGAAGTAGAGCAGAACCACGAGGTCCCAGAGTCCGTCCATGCCGACGCCATAGGCGATGACTGCCGGCGCGGCACCGAAGGAGATCACATCGGCCAGGGAATCCAGTTCCCGGCCGAGCAACGAGGTTTTCTGCCGCCAACGCGCGACGCGGCCATCGAACACATCGAACACAAACGCCAGCAGAACCAGGGCGCACGCAACCAACACGTGCAGCACATCCCGGCTCTGCAGATAACTCATCACCGCGAACAGCGCGCCGACGCCGCACACTGCATTGGCCAAGGTCAGCCAATCCGCAAGATGAAAGCTTCGGATCATCGAGAAATGCTTGCTTTGTTTCATGGCACGAATTCCTATGTTTGACTGAGCGGAATTGCTGACCCGCGTCGGACAACGCGCCTATTCCGGCGGTGCGACCGAGCCCGCGTAGAACACGTCGCACGCGCCGCCCGGAAAGAGACCCTCCACCTGCTTAAGCAAGCTGACGACGGGCCCGGTGAGCGCCTTGAGGGTGCTCGGATTTTCAACCACCGGCTTTTCGAACGCGCCATGGATAGTTTGCTGCGCCCTGATGCAGCCCTTGTCGTCGATCAAGGCCACGGTCACGTCGTCGAACCGCTCGTTGACGAAATCGAGCCGGCCCTGGAGGGCGACCCGGTTCTTGTTCGTCGCGATGGCCACGTCTCGCGACAGCGCGACGCCGCGCTCGACTTTCCAGTCCGAGACGAGGGCCTGGATCTCGCTGCGGCCCTCCGATCCCTGCAGGATGTTCGCAAAGTTGTAGCCCTTGGTGACCGCCAGGCCGACAGGCCCGGCAAAGAAGAAGGCGCCCACATCCACGAGATTGAAAGTCTGGCTGGACTCGAAGCGGGCGAACTCCTGATCGAGGTCGCGGCCCTTGAGGAGGAGGCTCCTGCCGCGCAGCGAGACCTGACCTTGCAGGGTCTGCCTCATGTTCTTCACGGTCTTGCCCTGCATCGACAGGTTTGCGGTGATGTCCGCCGACCCTTCCGGGGCATTTTTCGGCGACATGGGCTTGAGGAACGCATCGACGTGGAACTGCGAAAGGATATAGCTGAGGTGGTAGCGGGGAACGGCGCCGGTAAAATCCGCCCGCAGGTTCCCCGAACCCTGTCCAGAGTAGGCCCGCATCGTGAGCGGCGTGATGTCGAAGATCCCGCGCTTCCCGGCGACCGTCATTTTCAGGTCGGATGCGGCGTGCTCCTTGGTCCGGACCGTCCCGCAGACGATTTCCGCCGAGAGGGAAAGGTACTTCATGATGCCCGGTCGATCCCTCTCTGCAAGCTGCAGGCGGTTCGCGTCCAGGCTGCATCCGGCGGCTTCGAAGCCTTTTCCGGATTGCCTGTCGAGGTAGCGAAACGTGCCGTCCGAGAAAGATACTTTTGCCAGGCTCAGTCCGGGCAAGGGGCCCCGAACCGCGTCCGTTCTCTCGTAGTTGAACCGGCCATCGCGGCCCCGCTCAATGGTGATGCTCGGGTGTTCAAACACGACGTTCCTGATCCGGACGTCCTGCTTGAGCAGGGCGAGGAAATCGACTCCGATCCGGACCTTGCTTGCGGTGACGAGCTCGGTTCCCCGGTTGCGGATATGCACGTCTTCGAGCGTGACCCGCAAGCCGGGGAAGAAGCCGACTCCCAGACGCCCGTTGACGCTGACTTCCATCCCGGTGACAGCCACGGCGGCCGCTTCCAGCCGCGGCTTGTAGGCGTTGATATCCAGGAAAAGCGACAGGGCGATCGCGGTGAGGACAAGCAGGCCGATGATCGCGCCGATGGCATAGGTAATGGCTTTGAATGATTTCGACATGGGCCTGATCCACGTGCAACGTCTACCGGAAACCTTTACGGGTTGACGACAATTTAGTCCAAAGCGTCGCTGCAAGCAGCCAAAAAAAGCGGCCCGCTTCCGGACCGCTTTCGACTGCGCTTGCAGGTGCCGGCTGGCGTCAGCCGAACAGCCCCCTGAAGAACAGGCGGATGCCGTCCCAGATGCGGCGGAAGAAGCCACCTTCCTCGACGGTTTCCATCGCGACCAGGTCGGCCCGGTTCAGCACCTTGTCGCCCTGAAGAATCTCGACCTTGCCGATGACCTGGCCCTGCTTCACCGGCGCGATCAGGGCCGGTTCCAGTACCAGCCGCGTGCTCAGGGTGTCGACCGTTCCGCGGGCCACGCTGGCGGCGAGGTCGGCGCTGACACCCGCCTTGACGGTGCGCGTCGCGCCTTTCCACAGCGGCACTTCGGTCATCACCTCGCCCCGCTCGTGGAAGGTCTTGTTCTCGAAGAAGCGGAAGCCGTAGCCCAGCAAGGTGGCGGTTTCGGTCGCGCGCGCGGCTTCGCTTTCGGTGCCGAACACGACGGCGATCAGGCGCATGCCGTCGCGTTTGGCCGAGGCCACCAGGCAGTAGCCGGCTTCTTCGGTGTGGCCGGTTTTCAGGCCGTCGACGGTCGGGTCGCGCCACAGCAGCAGATTGCGGTTCGGCTGCTTGATGCCGCTCCAGACGAATTCCTTTTCGGCGTACATCGCGTAGTGCTCGGGGTCCTCGATGACGATGGCCCGCGCAAGTTTGGCCATGTCGAGCGCGCTCGAATGATGGCCTTCGGCCGGCCAGCCGGTGGCATTGACGAAACGGGTGTCGGCAAGGCCCAGGCGCTTCGCTTCCTGGTTCATCATGGCGGCGAAGGTGTCCTCGCCGCCGGCGAGATGCTCGGCCAGCGCGATGCTGGCGTCGTTACCCGACTGCACGATGATGCCGCGCAGCAGGTCCTTCACCGCGACCTGGTTGCCGACCTTGACGAACATTTTCGAGCCGCCCATGCGCCAGGCTTTTTCGCTGATAGTAACGAGATCGCTCTCTTTGACTTTACCGCGCTGGAGTTCCAGCGCCGCGACATGCGAGGTCATCAGCTTGGTCAGGCTGGCGGGCGGCAGGCGGTGGTTGCCCTGGTGGTCGACCAGCACGCTGCCGCTGGCGGCGTCCATCAGCACCCAGGATTTGGCGGCCAGTTGCGGGGGCGGCGGGACATCGGCCCGGGCAACGGCGAGCGGCAGGGAAAGAAAAGCGGTAAGCAGATAGACGGCAAAGTGCATCGGATTCAGACGTGTAAGCATTTCGATGGAAAGAATTTCGCCCAACCCAGCCGGGCCAAACGCGGCGTCATGTTACCGCGTTGCGGCACAGCTCGGCGTATTCGTCCTGCCAAAACCACTTTGGTTCGCCGAATGCCGGCCGCAGCTGATCGAGCCAGGTAGCCTCGGGGTCGAACGTGGCGAAAAAAGGCCGTTGCACCCAGTCCGGATTGCGCCCCTGGATGAAGCGCAGCACGAATACCCTTTCGCCGTTGATTTCGCTCACGCCCTGGATTTCGACCTTGCCGGGGCCCGCGCTCATGCTCGGGCCGCGCGCGGTGCGCGCCACCCCGGACACCTGCTGGATGGCTTCGCGGTAGATGCGCCAGACCCGTTCCAGCGGCACCTCGAAATAGCGGCGGGCGCCGGTGTCGCGCTCGGCAAACAGGTAGTAGGGCACGATGCCGAGCCTGACCTGCTCGCGCCACAGCCGCGCCCAAACCGCCGGATCGTCGTTGATGTGGGCCAGCAACGGGCCCTGCGCGCGGATCATCGCACCGCTGTCGCGCACCCTGCGTATCGCCTCGCGGGCGGTATCCGTCTCCAGCTCGCGCCAATGGTTGTAGTGCGCCATCAGCGCAACCTGCTTGTCCGCGCGCGCCAGCCGCTCGAACAGGCGCAGCAGCGCGTCGCCCTCCTTGTCGAGAAATCGCTGCGGCCAGAAGCTCAGCGCCTTGGTGCCGATACGCAGGGTTTGCACATGGTCCAGCGCCGGGGCCAGCAGCGGCTCGATATAGCGGGCGAGATGCGCTGTCTTCATCACCATGGGGTCGCCGCCGGTCAGGAGCAGGTCGCTGACCTCGGGGTGCGCCGCGAGATAGTGCGCCAGTTGCCCCGCCTCGCTGCTGGCGATGCGTAGCGACTTGTCGCCTACGAACTGCGCCCAGCGGAAGCAGAAACTGCAATAACTGTGGCAGGTCTGGCCCTGGGCTGGGAAAAACAGCACCGTCTCGCGGTATTTGTGCTGCAGACCGTCGACCCGGTTGCCGTCGTCATCACGCGCCGCGTTGTGAAGCATTTGCCCCGCCGGGTGGGGATTCAGCGCGCCACGGATACGCGCGACCGCCTGATCAACATCCGATTTGTCCGCATTGCGCCGCAAAAGACCCGCAATTTCTTCGAAATGTGCTTCTTCGAGCATTCCACGCTGCGGGAAAGTGAGTTGGAAAAGCGGGTCGTCGGGTACCGCATTCCAGTCGATCAGCTCGTCGATTACGTACTGGTTGACGCGGAACGGCAACACGGTCGAGACCACCCGCATATCGAAGCGCTGGGCCTCGGACAGGCGTGCCAGGGGCGCGATTCGTTCAAGGTCGCGGGCGGTATAAACGACAAATGGCCTGTTGCGGTCCGTCGCCGGGGAACTGGATATGAGCGAAAGCAGGCGCTCGGACGGTTGTGTAGCCGGCATGAATCTCCTAATGGATGGGCGATGCGCCGTGGCGCACGCGAAGTGCGCAAAGCCGATGACGAGAAGCGGGTAAACATGATATTTAACAAACTTATTTTGATCAAATATTGTTTTTGCTGTCGCGACGCGGCAAAGCCCCGCTTGCCGGGGCGCTACAATCCCCCATCCGCCTTCCTCCCGCCTTGCCCGCACGCCCGATGAAATCGACGCATACCCTCACCCGCCAGATCGTGATCGCAATGCTCTCCGGAATGATTCTGGGCGTTGCGCTCAACCGGCTGGGCGCGGCCCCCTGGATGCAGACGTTTGTGGTGGACGGGCTGCTGCACGTGGTCGGCTCGGTATTTGTGTCGGCACTGAAGATGATGGTGGTGCCGCTGGTGCTGGTGTCGCTGGTGGTCGGCGTCACCGCCCTGTCGGACCTGAAGGCGCTGGGCCGCATCGGCGCCAAGGCGCTGGCGCTGTACCTGGCGACGACCGCGATCGCGGTGACGATCGCGCTGACGCTTGCAGGCATCGTCGGCCCGGGACACGGGTTCGATGCCGGGCGAACGACGGCCAGCTTCAGTGGCAAGGAGGCGCCGCCGCTCACCCAGGTGCTGATCGACATCATGCCGACCAATCCGGTGGCGGCGATGGCCGAGGGCAACATGCTGCAGATCATCGTGTTCGCGCTCTTGTTCGGGGTGGCGGTGACGATGTCGGGCGCGCGCGGCAAGCATGTGCTCAACCTGTTCAACGACCTCGACGCGGTGATCATGCACATGGTCGAGTGGATCATGCGGCTTGCGCCCTACGGTGTGTTCGCGCTGATCACCCGCACCTTCGCCACCCAGGGGCTGGACCTGCTGCTGCCGCTCGCGGCCTATTTCCTGACGCTCACTGCGGCACTGGCGATCCAGCTGTTCGGCACCTATCCGCTGATGCTGCGCCTCCTGGCTTCGCTCAACCCGATCACTTTCCTGAAAAAGATGCGCGACCCGGCGGCGTTCGCGTTTTCCACCGCCAGTTCCGGCGCGACCATCCCGGTCACCCTGCATACCGTTGAATACAAGATGGGCGTGAAGAACAGCGTCGCCTCCTTCAGCGTGCCGCTGGGCGCCACCATCAACATGGACGGCACCGCGATGATGCAGGGCGTGGCCACGGTGTTCATCGCCAACGTCTACGGCATCGACCTGTCGCTGACCGACTACCTGCTGGTGGTGCTGACCGCCACGCTGGCCTCGGTCGGCACCGCCGCGATCCCCGCGGTCGGTCTGGTCACGCTGACGATGGTGCTGGGCCAGGTCGGCCTGCCGGTCGAGGGCATCGCGCTCATCATCGGCGTCGACCGCCTGCTCGACATGATGCGCACCACGGTCAACGTCACCGGCGACTGCGCGGTGAGCTGTATCGTCGCCAAGAGCGAGAACGCGTTCGATCAGGCCGTGTTCGACGACCCCGCCGCCGGCTCGGTCGAGGCCGCCACGCGTCGCCCCCTTCCCTCCGCCCCCGCTGCCTGAACCATGCTCTATCCGCTGATCCGCCCCGCCCTGTTTTCGCTCGACCCCGAGGACGCGCACCGCTTCACCCTTGCCGGCCTCGACGTCGCGCACCGTCTCGGCCTGCTGGGCCTGCTGCCGCGCGCGGCCGGCAAGCCCGTGCGCGTGATGGGCATCGACTTTCCGAATCCGGTCGGCCTGGCGGCCGGGCTCGACAAGGACGGCGCGCACATCAACGCGCTGGCGGCGCTCGGCTTCGGCTTCATCGAGATCGGCACGGTGACGCCGCGTCCGCAGCCCGGCAACCCGCAGCCGCGCATGTTCCGCCTGCCTGCTGCCGAGGCCATCATCAACCGCATGGGCTTCAATAACCTCGGCGTCGACAATCTGGTGCGGAACGTCGAGGCGAGCGGCTTCAAGGGCGTGCTCGGCATCAACATCGGCAAGAACAAGGACACGCCGAACGAACAGGCGGTCGACGATTACCTCGCCTGCCTCGACAAGGTCTACGGGCACGCCCGCTACGTGACGGTGAACATCTCCTCGCCCAACACGCAGAACCTGCGCGAACTGCAGAAGGACGAGGCGCTCGACGCCCTGCTCTCGGCGATCAAGCACCGGCAATCCGAACTCGCGCAGCAGCACGGCCAGTACGTGCCGGTCGCGCTGAAGATCGCGCCCGACCTCGACGACGCGCAGATCGCCGCGATTGCCGCGCTGCTGATGATGCACCGCATCGACGCGGTGATCGCCACCAACACCACCATTTCACGCGATGCCGTCGCCGGCCTGCCGAATGCGGACGAGGCCGGCGGGCTCTCCGGGTCGCCGGTGCGCGCCGCGTCGACCCGCGTGATCGCTGCGCTGGCGCACCACCTGCGGGGCGAAGTGCCGATCATCGGCGTCGGCGGCATCCTCTCCGGCGCCGACGCGGCGGAGAAGATCGCTGCCGGCGCGTCGCTGGTGCAGCTCTATTCCGGCCTGATCTACCGCGGCCCGGCGCTGGTGCGCGAATGCGTGCAGCGTCTCGCCCGCTGATCGTGCGCCTGCTGTGCGGCGCCGTCGCGGCCCTGCTGCTGCAGGCCAGCACGCACGCCGCACCGCCCGAACCGGTCGTCACCCATTTCCCGCAGCCCGGCCTCAGCGCCGATCAACTCGGCATCATCGTCAACGACGACGACCCCGACAGCGTGGCGATTGCCGCGTACTACCGGGAAAAGCGCGGCATTCCCGCCGCCAACCTGATCCACGTTCGCTTCAAGCCCGGGCGCAGCACGCTCCCCCGCGAGGAATTCGTCAACCTCAAGCGCCGGGTCGACCACACCGCCCCCAAAAATGTTCAGGCCTACGCGCTGACCTGGGCGCAGCCCTACCGGGTCGACTGCATGGCGATCACGTCCGCCTTCGCCTTCGGTTTCGACCCCGCCTGGTGCGCCAGCGGCTGCAAGCCGACGCAGCCCAGCCCGTATTTCAACAGTAGCGTGGCGCGCCCCTTCGATGTTTATAAAATCCGTCCGACCATGAGCCTCGCCGCCGCCAGCGTGGCGGAGGCGAAGCGGCTGATCGACCGCGGCGTGGCGTCCGACGGCAGCAATCCCGCGGGCACCGCCTATCTCGTCAGTACCGGCGACAAGGCACGCAACGTGCGCGCGGCCGGCTACGCCGCGCTGCGCGCGCAGATGCAGCGTATCCTTCCCATCGAAATCGTCGACGCCAACGCGCTCGAAAACAAATCCGACGTGATGTTCTACTTCACCGGCCTGACGCACGTGCCGTCGCTCGACAGCAACCGCTTCCTGCCCGGCGCCATCGCCGATCACCTCACCTCGGCCGGCGGCGAGCTGTTCGGCAGCAGCCAGATGAGCAGCCTCGCCTGGCTGCAGGCGGGCGCTACCGGCAGCTACGGCGCGGTGGTCGAACCGTGCAACTTTCCGGCCAAGTTTCCGGTGCCCGGCGTCGTCATGGCGCACTATCTGCAAGGCGAAACCCTGATCGAGGCCTACTGGAAAAGCGTGCAGACGCCGGGGCAGGGCCTCTTCATCGGCGAGCCGCTGGCACGGCCGTTTGCCGGCGTCACCCACCACGCCCGCGAGGGCGGCGTCGCCCTCGAAGCGCGCCTGCTCGCCCCGGGGCTTTACGACGTGCAGGCCGCGCCGTCGATGATGGGGCCCTACCGCAGCGTCGGCCGCCTGCCGGTCGGCTGGGGCACGCGCGAGATCAGGCTCGACCACCTCCCGCCGGCGTATTACCGCTTCGAGCGCCGCAGCGAGCCCGCGCCGATCCGTTAGCGCAGGGCAGCGCAGGTGGCCTTGTCCGGGCCTTCCCAAGCCGCCGCACTTCAAGCGCGCAGCGGCTTTGGTTATGCTGCGGGTATCCATCCTGCGCGAGGCGCCGCCATGCACATCGGCATTCCCAAGGAAATCAAGAACCACGAATACCGGGTGGCACTCACGCCCGAGGGGGCGCGTGCGTTGACCGGGGCGGGCCACCGCGTCAGCGTCGAGGCCGGCGCCGGCGCTGCAACGGGATTTTCCGACGAGGCCTACCGTGCCGCCGGCGCCGCCATCGCGGCCACCGCGGCCGACGCCTGGGCCGCCGACCTGGTGGCGAAGGTGAAGGAGCCGCAGGCGGATGAAGTGAAACGGCTGCGCCAGGGTCAGCTGCTGTTCTGCTACCTGCACCTGGCGGCCGCGCCGGATCTGGCGCGCGAACTGATGGCGCGCGGGGTGAGCGCGATCGCCTACGAAACCGTGAGCAACCCGGGGGGCGGCCTGCCGCTGTTGCAGCCGATGTCCGACATCGCCGGTCGGCTGGCGCCGCAGATGGGCGCACTGGGACTGCACACGTCACACGGCGGCAACGGCAAGCTGATCAGCGGCCTGCCCGGCGTGCCGCCTGCACACGTGCTCGTCATCGGCGCCGGCGTGGTGGGGATGAGCGCCACGCGCACCGCGGTCGGACTGGGCGCACGCGTCACCCTGATCGACCGCCAGGCCGACAAGCTGGCCCGCGCCGAAGCGCTGTTCGGCGCGCACGTGGAAACGCGGTTTTCCTCGCCCGAAGCCATTGCCGACAGCCTGACCGTCGCCGACATCGTCATCGGTGCCGCACAGATTCCCGGCCGCCACGCGCCGCGCCTGATCAGCCTGGAATCATTGCGCCGGATGTCGCCGGGTTCGGTACTGGTGGACGTGGCGATCGACCAGGGCGGCATCGCGGAAACCTCGCGCCCCACCACCCACAGCCATCCCTTCTTCATGGCGGAGGGCATCGTCCACTACTGCGTGACCAACATGCCGGGCGCGGTGGCGCGCACCGCCACCGAGGCACTCACCCACGCCACCCTGCCCTACCTGCAGGCGCTGGCGGCGCAGGGCCTGGCGGCGCTCGATGCCGACGCCGGGCTGAAGGCGGGGCTGCACGTGCATGCCGGCACCATCACCCACACCGGGCTGGCGCAGGATCTGGGGATAGGCATGTAGGAGGGGCGCCATCGCCCCGATTTCCGCACCGTCGCAACCACCCCGGCTTCGGCCCGAGGGCGGGCTTCCTACATTCCGGCCCTGCAGAGTGCCGGCACCTCCAGCCACTCCCGCCCCAGCACGCTCAGGTCGGGCGCGAAGTGATAGACCAGCGGCACCCCGGAGGGGATTTCCACCTGCTCCATCGCCTCGGCGGAGAGACCGTCGAGGTGCATCACCAGCCCGCGCAGGGTGTTGCCATGGCTGATCACCAGCAGGCGGCGTCCCGCCTGCAGCCGCGGCACCAGCACCTCGTGCCAGTACGGCAGCGTGCGCCGCTGGCAGTCGCGCAGGCTTTCGCTGGCCGGCAGGTCCGCGGGGGCAAGCGCCGCATACAGCGGATCGAAGCGCGGGTGGCGCGAGTCGTTCCAGTCCAGCGGCGGCGGCGGTTCGACATAGCCGCGCCACCAGCGGCGCGACGCCGTCTCGCCCCAGGTCGAAAAAATCTCGCGCTTGTTCAAGCCCTGCAACGCGCCGTAATGGCGTTCGTTCAGGCGCCAGCTGGTGAACAGCGGCACCTCGGGCGTGCCCATCGCGGCCAGCAGCGCCTCGGCGGTCTGGCGCGTGCGCTGCAGCACCGAGCCATGCACCTCGTCGAAGGCATAGCCCGCCTGCGCCAGCCGCCGCCCCGCCGCGGACGCCTCGGCAAGCCCCACCTCGGTCAGCGGAATGTCGGTCCAGCCGGTGAAGCGGTCGGAGAGATTCCATTCGCTGTGTCCGTGGCGGAACAGCACCACCCACGCTGCCGGCGCGTTCATTCGGGCGGCTCCGTCAGCACGTCGTGCAGATGGTGGCGATCCGCCCAGGCTTCCAGATGCCAGCCCTGGCCGTCGAAGTGAAACCAGTTGAGTCCGCAGTTGGGAATCTTGAAATCGCGCGGCGTGTCGAGCGGGCGCCCCGTCGCGCGGCGATAGATCACGTCGAGCACGCCGCTGTGGCTTACCGCCGCGAGGGTCTGCCCGCTGTGGTGCCGCACCAGCCAGTCGATGCCTGCGGCCACGCGCTCGGCAAACCGGCGCAGCGACTCGCCGGTCTCGAAGTCGTAATCCAGGTCGCGCGCCGCATAGTGCGCATACGCCGCCGGATACAGGCCGGCCGCCTCGGCCGCGGTGATGCCCTGGAAGATGCCGAAATGCCGTTCGCGCAGCTGCGGCAGCAGCTTTACTTCCTGGCCCTCGCGCTGCGCCAGCACCTGCGCCGTTTCCAAGGTCCGCGCCAGATCGCTGCTGTAGATCGCATGGAAGCGGTGGTGCGCCGCATTGAACGCCATCGCCAGCGCCTGCGCCCGCCCGGTCTCGTTGAGCGGAACATCGGTATGCCCCTGGATGCGCCTCTCCACATTCCAGTCGGTTTCGCCGTGGCGGATGATGCAGATTCGGGTCGCGCTGGGTTTTGGAATATGCTGCATATCAATTAGATGAAAACTGAGCTATACCAAATCCAAATCTGACATAAAAAACAGGGATGGCGTCCGTTTTAGCAAGCAAACAACACTTTGTCCGCATCGCCCGATCATCTGGGGGTGCGTCAACTTGACACATCTCTTTATATATAGATATATTTATCTTCATATATGGAACGTGTCGTCACGTTCGCATGTATCAATCGAGTTATCAATCACGGGAGACGTGTATGGAAGCGACAACCTACAACTATAAGGTCGTCCGCCAGTTCGCCATCATGACGGTGGTCTGGGGGATCGTCGGGATGCTGGTCGGGGTGATCCTAGCTGCGCAACTGATCTGGCCGGACCTGACCTTTGGCATCGAATGGCTTTCTTACGGGCGTCTCCGACCGCTGCACACCAACGCGGTGATCTTCGCCTTCGGCGGTTCGGCGATGTTCGCAGTGTCGTACTACATCGTGCAGCGCACCTGCCAGGTGCGGCTATGGGCCGAGAAGCTGGCGGCCTTCACCTTCTGGGGCTGGACGTCGGTGATCGTGCTGGCAGCCATCACCCTGCCGCTGGGCTACACCAGTTCCAAGGAATACGCCGAACTGGAATGGCCGATCGATCTGCTGATCACGGTGGTGTGGGTGTCCTACGCGCTGGTGTTCTTCGGCACCATCATCAAGCGCAAGACCAAGCACATCTATGTCTCCAACTGGTTCTTCGGCGCCTACATCCTGGTGATCGCGATTCTGCACCTGGTCAACAGCGCCGAGTTGCCGGTGACCTTCACCAAGTCCTACTCCGCCTACGCCGGCGTGCAGGATGCGATGGTGCAGTGGTGGTACGGCCATAACGCGGTGGGCTTCTTCCTCACCACCGCCTTCCTCGGGATGATGTACTACTTCATTCCGAAGCAGGCCGGCCGCCCGATCTACTCGTATCGCCTGTCGGTCGTGCACTTCTGGTCGCTCAACTTCATCTACATGTGGGCGGGCCCGCACCACCTGCAGTACACCGCGCTGCCCGACTGGGCGCAATCGCTCGGCATGGTGTTCTCGCTGATGCTGCTGGCACCGTCCTGGGGCGGCATGATGAACGGCATCATGACGCTGTCCGGCGCGTGGCATAAGCTGCGCACAGACCCGATCCTGAAGTTCATGGTGACCGCGCTGTCGTTCTACGGCATGTCGACCTTCGAAGGTCCGATGATGTCGATCAAGACGGTCAACGCATTGAGCCACTACACCGAATGGACCATCGGCCACGTGCACTCCGGCGCGCTGGGCTGGGTGGCGATGATCACCATCGGTTCGATGTACTACCTGATTCCGCGCCTGTTCGGCCGCGAGTCGATGTTCAGCACCAAGCTGATCGAATGGCATTTCTGGCTCTCCACCATCGGCGTGGTGCTGTATATCGCCTCGATGTGGATCGCCGGGGTGGCGCAGGGCCTGATGTGGCGCGCGGCGAACGCCGACGGCACGCTGACCTACAGCTTCGCCCAGGTGCTCAACACCATGTATCCCTTCTATGGCATCCGTCTCGCCGGCGGTGCGCTGTTCTTCAGCGGCATGCTGATGATGGCCTGGAACGTCTGGCAAACCACGCGGCAGGGACGCGTGGTGAATGACGCCCCCATCCCGCAAGCCGTTCAAGCCTAAGGAGACCGAACATGATTTCGCATGAAACCATCGAAAAGAACATCGGTCTGCTGATCGTTCTGACCATCCTCATCGTCAGCGTCGGCGGCCTAGTGCAGATCGTGCCGCTGTTCTTCCAGACCTCCACCACCACCGCGGTGGCGGGCTTGAAGCCCTACACGGCGCTGCAGCTGTCGGGACGCGACATCTACATCCGCGAAGGCTGCGTCGGCTGCCACTCGCAGATGGTGCGGCCGTTCCGCGCCGAGACCGAACGCTACGGCCACTACTCGGTGGCCGGCGAGTTCGTCTACGACCGTCCCTTCCTGTGGGGTTCCAAGCGCACCGGTCCCGACCTGCAGCGCGTCGGCGGACGCTATTCCGATGCCTGGCACATGGCGCACCTGCTGAACCCGCGCGACGTGGTGCCGGAATCGAACATGCCGGCCTACCCATGGCTCGACCGTCCGCTCGAGGACGCGGCGATCCAGACCAAGATGCGCAGGCTGAACCTGGTCGGCCACGGCTACAGCGAAGCGGAGATCGCCGGCGCACCGGCCGAGCTGGAAGGCAAGACCGAGATGGACGCGGTCGTTGCCTACCTGCAGGTACTGGGCGTCCACGCTCCCAAAAACTGAGCCCGCCATGGACAGCGGAATCATCAGCGGCATCGTCACGGTCGTCTTCATCGTGGTGTTCATCGGCATCGTCTGGTGGGCCTACAGCAAGGGCAACAAGCAGCGTTTCGAAGACGCCGGCAAGCTGCCATTCGACGAAGACAACACGGCAGGCAAACAAGGAGACAAGCAATGAGTGATTTCACACACGGCTTCTGGCCGATCTACATCAGCGTCATCACCCTGGTGAGCATCATCGGCACCTGGGTGTTCCTCAAATCGCAGACCACCCGCAAGCTCGCCCCCGGCGAGAAGCCCGAACTGATGGAGCACACCTGGGACGGCGACCTGCAGGACCTGAACAACCCGCTGCCGCGCTGGTGGCTGGGGCTGTTCTACGGCACCCTGGTGTTTGCGCTGGCGTATCTTGTGTTGTGGCCCGGCCTGGGCAATTACGCCGGCGTGCTGAACTGGACGCAGATCGGCGAGTACGAGGAAGAAGTGCAAAAGGCCGAAGCCAAATTCCAGCCGGTCTATGCCGGGTTCATGCAGCAGGATGTTTCCACCGTGGCCGCCGATGCGGACGCGCGTGCCATCGGCAAGAACCTGTTCCTGACCTACTGCTCGCAATGCCACGGCTCGGATGCGGCGGGCGCCAGGGGCTTCCCCAACCTGACCGACGGCGACTGGCTGTACGGCGGCGACCCCGACACCATCAAGGCCACCCTCACCGACGGCCGCGGCGGGGTGATGCCGGCACTGGGCGATGCGCTGGGCGCCGACGGCACCCAGCAGGTCGCCAATTACGTGCTATCGCTGTCGGGCCGCAAGCACGACGCCACGCTGGCCGCCGCAGGTCAGGCGAAGTTCGCCGAAAACTGCGCCGCCTGCCACATGCCCGACGGCACCGGCATGCAGGCGATGGGCGCGCCCAACCTCACCGACAAGGTATGGCTGTATGGCGGCTCCGAAGGCGCCATCATCGAGGCCATCGCCAAGGGCCGCAACGGCGTGATGCCCGGCATGGCGCAGACGCTGGGCACCACGTCCAACAAGGACGCCAAGCTGCACCTGCTGACGGCTTACGTGTACGGCCTGTCGCAACAGAAGTAAGTCAATGCAGCCCGCCGGGCATGTTCCGGCGGGCCGCTTGAGCGTATTGTTGCAGTACGCTCAAGCGGCCCCGATTCATTACGGACTTATGCAGTGACAGACGACAAGCAGCAACCCGCCTCCGCCGACGCCCCGATCGAACAACAGCTCTACGCGATCCAGCAAAAAATCCAGCCGCGCGCGGTGCATGGCGTGTTTGCCAACTGGCGTGTTGCACTGGTGCTCATTACCCAGGCGGTTTACTACGGCCTGCCCTGGCTACAGTGGGACAACCGCCAGGCGGTGCTATTCGACCTGGCTGCGCGCAAGTTCTACATCTTCGGCCTGGTGTTCTGGCCGCAGGATTTCGTCTATCTCACCGGCCTTTTGATCCTGTCGGCACTGGGGCTGTTCCTGTTCACCGCCGTCGCCGGCCGCCTCTGGTGCGGCTATGCCTGCCCGCAAACCGTCTACACGGAAATCTTCATGTGGGTGGAAGAATGGCTGGAAGGCGACCACGTCGCGCGCAAGAAGCTCGATAAGGCGCCGTGGAACGCCAGCAAGCTGAAAAAGCGCGGCCTCAAGCATGTGGTGTGGTTCGCGATCGCGCTGTGGACCGGCTTCACCTTCGTCGGCTACTTCACCCCGATCCAGGCGCTGGCTGCCGAAGTGGCGAGCCTGAACCTCGGCCCGTGGGAAAGCTTCTGGATCCTGTTCTACGGCTTCGCCACCTGGGGCAATGCCGGCTTCATGCGCGAGCAGGTGTGCAAGTACATGTGCCCCTACGCGCGCTTCCAGAGCGTGATGTTCGACTCCGACACGCTGACCGTGACCTACGACAGTTCCATCGGCGAGCCGCGCGGTCCGCGCAGCAAGAAGACCGACTACAAGGCAGCCGGCCTGGGTACCTGCATCGACTGCGAGGTGTGCGTGCAGGTCTGCCCCACCGGCATCGACATCCGCAACGGCCTGCAATACGAATGCATCGGCTGCGCCGCCTGCATCGACGGCTGCGACCAGATAATGGACAAGATGGGCTACCCGCGCGGCCTGATCCGCTACACCACCGAAAACGTGGTGAAAGGCAAATACCCGGACAGCGGCATCGTCCGCCACATCCTGCGCCCGCGCACCCTCATCTACACCGTGCTGCTGGGACTGATCGCCGGCGCCTTCGTTTTCAGCCTGGCCACACGCGTGCCGCTACGCGTCGACGTGGTGCGCGACCGCGTGGCGCTGTCCAAGGAAACCGAGGAAGGCGATATCGAAAACGTCTATCGCCTGCAGATCATCAACAAGGATGGCCAGCCGCATCGCTATACGATCGAGGCGGAGGGCATCGATGACCTGGAGGTGGTGACAGGCACCCGCGACATTGCAGCCGGGCCCTTGCAGACCATTGACGTACCCGTAAGCCTGATTGCCGAATCGGACGAACTGGAGGAGTTGGACCGCCGCTCGATCGAGGTGACGTTCACGGTACAGGCCACCGACGACCCGCGCATCAGGGAAGAGGTCGCCACCAAATTCTTCAACAGGTGATTGCCATGATGAACAGCGCCTTGCACCCCAAACCCTGGTATCGCGAACCCTGGCCGTGGTTTCTCATCAGTCTGCCCGCCACCGCGGTCATCGCCGGCTTGACCACGGTATGGATCGCGGCCACCAGCGCCGACGGTCTGGTGGTGGGCGACTATTACAAGGCGGGGCTGGCGATCAACCAGACGCTGGCGCGCGATGATGCCGCGCGCGCGCTGGCGCTGACCGCCACCCTGCAGCGCGACGGCGGCGCGCTGGCGCTGACGCTGGCAGGCCGCCTGCAAGCCTGGCCCGACCAACTCAGCCTCACCCTGGCCCACCCGACCCGCCAGGGCCTGGACCAGACACTCGTCCTCAGCCATGCAGGCGGTGGACACTATCGTACGTCGTTGCCCGCCCTGCCGGCAGGCAAATGGCACGCCCAGCTCGCCGATTCCGCTTCGGCGTGGCGGCTTTCCGGCGTGCTGCACACCCCGTTCAGCCAGCCCGTCACGCTCATGACGGATGCTGAATCCACTGTTCAACAATAGGGAGACTGAAATGGACGCCGTACTCGATCTGCTGTTTAACCACCCGATCGGCCTGTTGAGCCTGTTCACCATCCTCTTCATCATCGGCATGGCGATTTACCTGTCGGTCTGGCTCAAGCGCAAGATGAACAATCCGGAAGAGTGATCGCCACCCTGTCGAGGAGCACGCCATGATGCAGCGCCTGATCCAGATTCTGTGGCCTTCTTTCCTGGTTGCCGGGGTGGCCGACATCATCTTCACCACCCTGTTCGATCCGCTGGAAATCATGTATCGCGGCGAGGCGCTGATCGAGCATCGCATCGCCGCCTACACCATCGGATTTTTTGTGTTCTGGCTGCTGGGCATCGCGGCCAGCATGCTGACCTGCTACTTCCAGCGCAGCGCCGACGAGATCAACCGCTGTCCGCTGCCACCGCGCAAGCGGCCGGAGGGCTGCCCCACGCGCGAAAACGGAAACGATTGCTGTTGAGGATGTCTCAGGCCGTACGCGAATAGCGCGGCTGATCGCTGGCGGCGTCCCGCAGGTAGCGGTCGAAGCACATGCCGATGTTGCGCAGGAACAGGCGTCCGCTGGGGGTGACGCTGACCCGGTCTGCCGCGGTCTCCACCAGCCCGTCCTCGGCCAGCGGGCGCAGATCGGCCAGCGCATCGGCGAAATAATCCGTAAACGCGATATCCCATTCGGCGCCGAAGGCCGTGAAGTCGAGTTCGAGATCGCACATCACCCGGGTGATCGCATCGCGGCGGATCTGGTCGTCACGCGTGAGCTTCAAGCCGCGCTCGACGGCGAAGCCGGTCGCGGCGACGCGCTCCTGATAGCGCTTGAGGCTCTTTTCGTTCTGCATGTAGACGTCGGCGGTCTGGCTGATGCTGGACGCGCCGAAGGCGAGGATGTCGCAGTCCTTGTGCGTGGTGTAGCCCTGGAAGTTGCGCCACAGCGTCTTGTTCTGTTGCGCGCGCACCAGTTCGTCGTCGGGGCGGGCAAAGTGGTCGAGGCCGATGTTGACGTAGCCCGCCGCGCCCAGCATCTCGTTCACCGCCTGCTGCAGGCCCAGGCGCGTCGCCGAATCCGGCAGGTCGGCCTCGTTGATCAGTTTCTGGTGCTTCTTCATCCACGGCACATGGGCATAGGCAAACACCGCCAGGCGATCGGGCGCCCAAACCGACACCCGCTCCAGGGTGCGGCGGAAGCTGTCGACCGTCTGTTTCGGCAGGCCCACGATCAGGTCGAGGTTGATGCTGGAAAAGCCCAGCTCGCGCGACCAGTCGAGCACCTGCCGGATGAGGAATTCCGACTGGATGCGGTTGACCGCCTGCTGCACGTCCGGGTCCATGTCCTGCACGCCGAAGGACACGCGGTTGAAGCCGGATTCGCGCAGCGCCGCCAGATGCTCATACGTCAGTTCGCGCGGATCGACTTCGCAGCTGATTTCGGCGTCGGGGGCCAGGGTGAAATGCCGGCGCATCATGTCCATCAGGCGGCGGATGTCGTCGGGATTGAGATACGTGGGGGTGCCGCCGCCCCAGTGCAGCTGGCGCACCACGCGCGTGGGGTCGACCCGCGCTGCAGTACGCGCCATTTCCTGGTCGAGCGCGGCGAGATAGGGTTCGGTTTTGCTGTAGTCGCGCGTCGCCACCATGTTGCAGCCGCAGTAGTAGCAGAGCGAGTCGCAGAACGGAATGTGGGCATACAGCGACAGCCCGCGATCCGCCGCCGGCACGGCCAGCGCCTCGGTCCACTCCGCCGCGCCGAAGCCGGTGTGGAAATACGGTGCGGTCGGGTAGGACGTATAACGCGGACCGGGCACGCTGTATTTCTGCAGCAGTTCCAGAGTCGTCGACGCCATCTCGGTATCCTTAATTAGATATTTTTGTCTTTTTATCACAAGTCGGGACTGAAATCCAGCCCGCCGCGGCTGGGGTCGAGGCCGGTTTTTGCGGTAAAGTTCCGGCTGGTCCGTTGGCCGGAAACCTCATGCCCTTCAGCCCGTTGCCGCTTTTCGCCCGCTTTCTGCTGCTTGCGCTGTTGCTCGGCGCAGCCGGCGCACGCGCCGACGCCGCCGCGAACCTGGCGCAACGGGTCTACGACCGTCCCAATGGCCGCGACCTCACCACGCTGGGACGCATGGTGCTCACCGAAAAGGACCGCGCACCGCGCATCCGCGAAATCGTCACCTATCGCCTCGACAAATCCGGCGGCGAAACCGCCAACCTGATCCGCTTCATCTATCCGGAAGACATCGCCGGCACCGGCCTGCTCAGCATCGACAAGGCCGACGGCGACACCGACCAGTGGCTATATCTGCCCGCGCTCGACCGCGTGCGACGCATTTCCAGCGACCGCAAGGGCGGCCGCTTCGTCGGCTCCGACCTGTACTTCGAGGACCTGCAGGAGCGCAAGCCGTCGGAGGACCGCCACCGCCTGCTCGGCCGCCAAACCGAAAACGGCATTCTGTGCGAAGTGCTCGAAAGCGTACCGATCGACACCAAGGATTCGGTCTACAGCCGGCGCATCAGCTGGATCGACCCGGCCACCGCCATCGCCCAGCGCGTGGACTATTTCGAGAAGGACCCCACCACCCCCAGCAAGCGCTGGCTGCTGCGCGGCAAGAAGCGCAACCAGGGCTACTGGACGCTGACCGACAGCCGCGTCATCGATCTGGAAAGCGGGCACGAAACCCGCATGGTCGTCGACGCTGCGCTGTACGACCAGAAACTGCCCGCCAAACTGTTCACCACCCAAGCCCTGGCCGACGAAAGCCTGGAATCGGAGTATCGCCCATGAAGAAGCTGTTGCTGACCCTGAGCCTGTCGCTCGCCGCCCTCCCCGGCGTCGCTGCCGACGACCTGCCGCCCCCGCGCGCCGTCGCCCAGGAGGCAACGGACGATCTGCCGCCGCCACGCACCACGACGCGCAAGCCGCGGGCAGCCCAGCCGGACCCTGCCGCGGCCGCAGCCACCCCGCAGGCGAGCACGGCGGACGACCTGCCACCGCCCGTGGCGCGCAGCCGCAGACCGGTGGCGCGCGGCTTCCGGCCGGCGCTCAAGTTCGGCATCGACGACCTGCTGCTGGAAGCGGGCGCGCTGCCCGACGCACCGGAGGCGGACAGCTATTCCACCCTGCGCGCCAGCGCCTACGTGCTGTGGCAGCCCAGCCGCAACTGGGAATTGCGCGCCGGCGCCCGCCTCGACGGCATGACGCAGGCCGGCGGCAGCGCCGATCACGACGAGATGCTGGCCGACTATGGCGACACCTATGTGCGCTACCGCAACGGCGACACGCGCCTGACCGTCGGCGCGCAGACCATCATCTGGGGCCGCGCGGACGAAATCCCGCTGGCCGACCGCGTCAGCCGCGCCGACCTCACCCGCTTCAGCCTCGACGACCTGGCCGACCGCCGCCGCGCCCAGTTGGCCGCGCGCTGGGAGCAGAGCTTCGGCGACACCAAGCTGGATGCGGTGTGGCTGCCGCTGTTCCGCGGCGCCCAGCTACCCGACGTCGCCAGCGTCTGGAGCCCGATCAACCGCACCACCGGCCAGATCATCGGCATCGCTCCCAGTCCGGCCGTCGCGGCGCTGGTGGGCGCGGCGAGCATCGCCGAAGACGAACACGGCAGCGGCGGCGCCGCCGTGCGCCTGACCCAGACCGGCGAGGCCTTCGATTTCGGCGTCACGCTGGCACGCACCCGGCAATCGCTGCCGTACTACCGGGTCGACGCCGGTCCGGCGCTGACCGCGATCCACCCCTACAACAGCTTCGTCGGGGCCGACCTCGAACTGGTACGCGGCGGCCTCACCTGGCGCATGGAGCTCGGCTATACCGACGACGTCCCGGTCACCCTGGCCAGCACCGCGATGGACACGACGCATTCGCTCGACTGGATCGGCGCGCTGGAATTCTTCCCCGGCGGCGGCGACACCCGCGTCAACCTGCAACTGCTCGCCCACGCGCTGCAGACCGACCGCAGCATCCTGGAATTGAAGGAGTATTACGGCGCCAACGGCGAAGTCGAGACCACCTTCGGCCAGGGCCGCTGGAAAGCCGCCCTGCGCTTCGCCAGCGGCCTCAACGTGCACGACGTCTACCTCGGGCCGAAGCTCAGCTACGTCGGATGGGAGCCGCATGAACTCTATGTCGCCGGGCATTATTTCGACGGCGAGGCACGCACTCTGGGCGGCTTCCACCAGGACCATTCGCTGATCACGCTGGGCCTGCGCACCAGGTTCTGAACGGAGCCGGTTCATGCGTATCCTGAAGGCCTGGATGAATGGCAGCCGCATGCTGCCGCCGTGGCTGGCGCTCGCCATCCTGCTCGGCCTGATCCTGGGCTCGCTGCCCTTCCTGTTCAAGATCCATTTCAACAACGCGGGGGACATCTACTCTCCGCCGGACGCGCCCATCATCCAGCTGCGCGAATCGCTGTTTCGCGAATTCCCCAGCGACGAGGCGCTGATCGCGCTGTTCGAGGGCGACGATCTGTACGGCCCGGAATTCCTCGGCGCGCTCGATCGTGTGGTCAGGAAACTGGAAGCGCATCCCTCGGTGGATCGCGTGCTCACGGTCACCACGATCGAGCACATCGACGCCACCGACGACGGCTTTGCGGTTTCCCTGCTGGTGGATCCCGACGACCTGACCGCGCGCACGCCGGACGAGTGGAAAGCCCGGGTGCTCGACGACGAGCTGGCGCCCGGAACGCTCGTGTCGAAGGACGGCCTGGCCGTCGCGCTGATAGTGCGGCCCAAAGTGCTGAAGGAAAGCCTCGCGCGGCGCGACATCGCAATCGCGCTGGAGACCGCCATCCGCACCGAGAAGCTCGACGCCTACCAGACCGCCACCGCCGGGACCGTCGCCCAGACCGTCGAGGAATTGCGCTCGCTGTGGCGCGACAGCGCCATTTTCATTCCGCTCACCGTCGTCATCGGCCTGGCGCTGCTGTGGTGGGTGGTCGGGCGGGTGCGGCCGATGATCGTCGGCGGCCTCGCCATGGGCGCGGTCGTCGGGGTCAGCGTGGCCGGGATCGTCGCGGTCGGCCAGCCGTATACGCCGATCACCGCGATGATCCCCACCCTCATGGCCGCCTACACCACGGCGACGCTGCTGCATCTGTATGCGGCCATCCAGCGCGGGCGCATCGCGCTGCTGTCGCGCCCGCAACGCATCGCGCGCGCGCTGTCCCAAACCTTCGTGCCGGGCTTGTTCAATGTGCTGACGACCGGCGCCGGGCTGTTGAGTCTGCTGTGGGTCGACATTCCGCCGGTGCAGGGCTTCGGCCTGTCCGGCGCGATCGGCACGCTGATGGTGTTTCTGGTGGTGTTCATCCTGGTGCCGCCGATCCTGCTGAAATGGGACACGCCGCGCTGGCCGCGCCGCCGCTCCGGCCTCGCCCATGCACGCCGCATCGCTGCGGCCGTCGCGGTATTCAGCCTGCGCAATGCCCGGGCCGTGCTCATCGGCACGTTTCTTCTGGTGCTGGCGGCCATTCCGCTCGCCATGCAGCTGAAGGTGGAATCCAACCTGATCAAGTTTTTTGCGCCCGATCACAGCATCAGCCGCAGCACCGACCGCGTCGAGGCCAGGCTGTCCGGCGTCACCACGATGGAGGTCGTGCTCACCGGGGATGCGCGCGACAGCCTGAAGAACCCCGCCACGCTGGCGCAGATCAAGGCCTTGCAGACCTGGCTCGAACAGCAGCCGGAAATCGATCGCAGCTTTTCGCTGGTCGAGGTGATCGAGGAAATGAACCGTGCCTTCAGCGGCGGCGACCTGGGCGACGACGCGCTGCCGACCAACCGCAGGCTGGTCGAACAGCTGCTGCTGATCTACGACGGCAAGGATCTGTACGAAATGGTCAACCGTGAATTCCAGCGCAGCCGGATCGCCCTCAATCTCAACGTGCACGGCGCCAACGAAATCGGCCAGGTGATCGAACGCATCGAGGCGCGCCTGCGCGCCGAGCCGATTTCGGGAGTCCACGCCGAGATGGCGGGTTTCGGACGGCTGTTTTCCGACCAGGAAGACCGCATCGTCGAAGGCCAGATCAAGAGCTTCGTCTCGGCCTTCCTGCAGATCCTGCTGCTGATGGCCCTGCTGTTCCGCTCGGTGCGCGGCGCGCTGATCTGCCTGGTGCCGAACCTGGCGCCGCTGTTCTTCATTTTCGTGGTGATGGGCGCGACCGGAATCGCACTCGATGTGGCAACCGTGTTGATCGCAGGCGTGATCCTCGGCATCACGGTGGACGACACCATCCATCTCTATCACGGCTACCTGCACCGCATCCAGAACGGCGTCAGCCCGGTGTTCGCCATCATCCGCAGCGTGGAAAGCTCGGGCCGCGCGGTGATCGCGATCTCGGTCATCCTGATCGCCCAGTTCAGCCTGCTGGGCCTGTCCGACTTCCGCCCCACCGCGCATTTCGGCATGCTGTGCGCGGTCGGTCTGTTCGCCGGTCAGGTGTTCGAGTTGCTGCTGACGCCCGCCCTGCTCGGCATGCGTTTGCGCCGGCCGAAGGCCGTCAAGGCGTCGTCAGCCTGAGCGCGCCGAACTCGTCGTTGAACAGCCCCAGTTCGTCGCCCGAGGCAAACTGCCAGCCTTCCATGTGGCCGAAGTCGGTGCTGGATTTCGGTTCGAGCTCCAACGTGAAACGCTTGGCGGTGGACAGCGTGGGATTGCGCACCGACAACACCACGCCCAGGTAGCGATCGCTGGTGTTCTCGAACACCGCGACCAGGCCCTTGCCCAGAATCGACGAACGGAAGCTGACGACCACCGGCAATGCGGGCTTGGCCGACGTCGCCGCCCGGTAGTCGGTTTCCTTGTAGCTCAGCTGCGCCTTGAGTTGCTCGATTTCGCGCTGGTTGTCGGTCAGCTGGTTGCGCGCCTCGATCAGGTAGCCTTCGGTTTGCTGGCGGACTTCGACTTCCTTCGACAGGCGCCGCTTCACATCGCCGAGGTCGACGTTGAGCATGAAGGCATACAGCACCAGCCCGCACACCAGCAACAGCAGCGCGGCATTCACGCCGAGGGAGACGATCAGCCCGCGCGATTTCGGCTGGCTGGGGGGAGAAGTCGTCATGCCGTCATATCCTTGATCAGCCGGTGTTGCGCATTCCGGCGGCGATGGCGTTGATCGAGCGCTTCAGCGGCGTCAGCCACGAGTCCTGCTCGGCTTCCCACACGCTGTCGGTGCGGTAGCGTTTCAGCATCCGCACCTGGATGTGGTTGATCGGGTCGATGTAGGGCCGGCGGCGCGAGATCGACAGCGACAGCGACGGGTTGTCTTCCAGCAGGTTCTCGATCTGCGCAACCTGCTTGACGCCGGCCACGGTCAGCGCGAACTCGTCCGCGATCGCGCGGTAGATCGCCAGGGTGTTGGGGTGGTCGCACAGGCGCGCATATTCCTCGGCGATTTCCAGATCGGCCTTGGTCAGCGCCATCTGCACGTTGGACAAGAGGCCGCGGAAGAACGGCCACTCGCGGCACATCGCCTGCAGGTGAGCGAGCGCGTCCGGCTGGCTGTCGATGAAGCCCTTCAGCGCACTGCCGATGCCATACCAGGCGGGCAGCGTATGGCGCGACTGCGCCCAGCCGAACACCCACGGAATGGCGCGGATCGAACCCAGCGAACGGTCGGCCTTCTTGCGGTGCGACGGCCGGCTGCCGATGTTGAGCAGGCCGATTTCGGTCACCGGCGTGCTCTCGTAGAAATAGTCGATGAAGCCCGGCGTGCCGATCAGCGCGCGGTAGGCCGTCTCGCCCGCCGCCGCGATGTCGCGCATCCAGTCGAGATAGTCCTGCGGATAGTGCACTTCGCAATGCGCCAGCGCGGTGGCGCTGGCCTTCAGGAGGCCGGTCACGCCCATGCCGATTTCGTAGTTCGCGGTTTCGGGATTGCTGTACTTGTAATACAGCATCTCGCCCTGCTCGGTGAACTTGATCTCGCCGTTGACGGTGCCGGGCGGCTGCGACAGGATCGCCTCGTAGGTGGGGCCGCCGCCGCGCCCGACGGTGCCGCCACGGCCGTGGAACAGGCGACATGCGACGCCGTAGCGCTGGGTCAGCGCGATGATGGAAAGCTGCGCCTGGTAGAGGTTCCAGTTCGACGCCAGAATGCCGCCGTCCTTGCACGAGTCGGAATAGCCGAGCATGACTTCCTGGCGGTTGCCGTCGGCCGCGGCCAGCGCCCGGTACACCTTGTTGGACAGCAACTGGTCGAGGATGGCCTGGCTGCGCTGCAGGTCGTCCACGGTCTCGAACAGCGGCGCCACCTGGATGCGGCAGAACCAGTTGCGACCGTTGTGGCCGCACAGTCCGACCAGCCGCGCCAGCAGCATCACTTCCATGACGTGGGAGGCGCTGTGCGTCATCGAGATCACGTAGGCACCGAACACCTCGTCGCCCACCTCGGCCTGCAGCTTGGCCATGCGGCGGAACACCGCGAGCGCCTCGCGCGCCTCGTCGTCGAGGACGGCGTCGTTGATCTCGATCGGGTCGATGTGGCCGATCCAAGCGGCCAGGCGCTGCAGGCGTCCGGCTTCCGATGCCTCCAGATAATCGAAATCGGCGTCGATCTGCCGCAGCACGGCCGCGACCGTGCGCGTGTGCACCGTCGACTCCTGGCGGATGTCGAGCTGCAGCAGGTGAAAGCCGAAACTCTCGACCAACCGGATCAGCGCCTGCAGACCTTGCATGGCAACGATGCGGTCGCCGTGGCTGATCAGCGAATCGCGCAGCAGATAGAGGTCTTCGAGGAAGGCGGCGGCGTTTTCGTACGCCAGGTGCGGCACGAAGCTCGGGACGTCGGCCAGACATTGGTGGACATAGGACAGGTTCGCATCCAGCCGCGCCAACATCATCGCCGCCATCCGGCGGTAGGGTTCGCGGCTGTAGATCTGCACGGCGGTGCCGCGGAACACCTGTTCGCCGAATTCGGCCTCGTATTCCGCCAGGCGCGCCAGGAAGGGCGCGGACGGGGTGCACCAGTCGCTGCTGTGGGTGAGCGTCTGCCGCAGTTCCAGCACCCGCGAACGGTATTCGTCGAGCGCTTCCTCCATCTGCCGGTGCACCGTCCATTCGGTGACGTCCGCCGTCACGAACGGGTTGCCGTCGCGGTCGCCTCCGATCCACGAACCGAAGCGGATGAAGCTCGGCACCGCCACCACGCCGACGCCGTCGGCATTTGCGCCATAGTGCTTGCGGATGGCCTTCTCGAAATAGTGATACGCCTTCGGCACCGCCTCGAACAGGCTTTCCCGCACGTAGTACAGGCCGTTGCGCACTTCGTCGCGCACTTCCAGCTTGGCGCTGCGCAGTTCATCGGTGCGCCACATCACCTGGATGGCCGCAGCCAGCTGCGCTTCCAGTTCGCGCTGGTCGTTGACCCCCAGCGTCGGGCTGTACATCTGGTCGCAAATCAGGAATATCCGGCGCATGCCTTCCATCACCGCGCGGCGGCGCGCTTCGGTCGGGTGCGCGGTAAACACCGGCGCAAAGTGCAGCCGGTTGAGCATGTCCTGCAGGGTATTCACCGAAATGCCCTGCGCCTTGAGATCACCCAGGGTGTGGTCGAACGAGCCCTCCCACAGCGCCATGCCGTGCGACAGCAGGCGGCGGCGGTTGCGGTGCGCAAAGCTCTCTTCCGCCACGTTGACCAGCATGAAATAGCTGGAGAAGGCGCGTACCACCAGCTCCACCTTGGCGGCGGGCATGGCGTCGATCATCGCCATCAGCTCGCTGCGGCGCTGCTGGTCCTCCTGCTGCTGCAGTTCGGCAAAACCGCGCCGCAGCGTTTCCACGGCCTCGAACACGTCTTCGCCGGCAAATTGCAACAGCACCTGCCCCAAGAGGGTGCCCAGCAGTTTCACCTGCGCGCGCAGGTGGTCGTCCGTCAGGAGATTTTCGGGTGCATTCATAGCAAGAGAATTAGCCCGGCACAGCGGGATTCAATACGACAAAGCCCGCTATTTTCGCATAGACGGTGCGCATCACCCAACCGCGCGCCGCGCGTTGCGGAACATCCGCAGCCACGGGGCCGCGCCGGCCATGCCGTCCGGCTTCCACGACAGCTGCGCGGCGCGGACGACGCGTTCAGGATGCGGCATCAGGATGCTGAAGCGTCCGTCCGCGGTGGTAAAGCCGGTCAACCCGCCGACCGAGCCGTTCGGATTGGCGGGATAGGTCTCGGTCGGCGCGCCGCGGTGGTCGACATAACGCAGGGTGGCGTGCGCCTGCCCGGCATGCGCCGGATCGCGGAACTCCACCCGGCCTTCGCCGTGCGACACCACGATCGGCATCACCGAACCCGCCATGCCGTCGAAGAACAGCGACGGCGAATCCAGCACTTCCACCAGCGCGAAGCGCGCCTCGAACTGCTCCGACAGGTTGCGCTCGAAGCGCGGCCAGGCCGCCGCGCCGGGAATCAGGTCGTGCAGCTGGCTCATCATCTGGCAGCCGTTGCAGACGCCGAGGGCGAAGGTATCGGTGCGC
This sequence comes from Gammaproteobacteria bacterium, assembly GCA_018820765.1. Classification (GTDB taxonomy): domain Bacteria; phylum Pseudomonadota; class Gammaproteobacteria; order Burkholderiales; family Thiobacillaceae; genus Thiobacillus. The sequence continues at coordinate 204,327 of JAHJNN010000008.1, read as the reverse complement.
TGGAAGAAGGCCGCGAACTGGTCGCGCGCGCGCGGGTTGAACAGGATGGATTTGGCCCAGCCGCCGCCCGCGCCCAGCACGTCGCCGTAGCTGAAGCCGCCGCAGGCGGCGAGCCCGGCGAAGTCGGCGAGATCGACCCGGCCGGCCAGGATGTCGCTCATGTGGACATCGGACGCGGCAAAGCCGGCGGTATCGAAGGCGGCGGCCATCTCGACCTGGCCGTTGACGCCCTGCTCGCGCAGCACCGCGATGCGCGGACGCTTGCCGGCCGCAATGAACGGCGCGGCGATGTCGTCATGGGTGTCGAAGCTCGGCGCGTAGCGCAGGCCGGGGTCGCCGGCGTCGGCGTGTTGGGCGTATTCCTGCTCGGCGCACACGGGGTTGTCGCGCAGCTTCGCCATCTCGTAGCTGGTGCGCGCCCAGGCGCGCTGCAGGTCGGTGCGCGTCTCGTCCAGCACCCCCCGCTCTTCGCGGAACACCCGCACCCGATCCAGCGTGTTGGGCTGGCCGACGACATGAAACGCGTCGCGCAGACCGGCATCGAAAAACGCCTGCATCACCTCGGGCATGTCCGTTCGCCGGACCTGCAGAACCGCACCCGCTTCCTCGTTGAACAGGATGTTGAACATGCGCGCCGAGTAACCCCTGTCTTTCAGCGCCTCGGGTTCCGGCCGTCCCTGATCCTCGACTTCGTGGCGGATGTAGCCCAGACACAGGTCGTCAACATCGATATCCACACCGCAGTGCGCGGCAAACGCCATTTCGCACACGGCGGCGAACAGTCCGCCGTCGGAACGGTCGTGATAAGCGAGCAGCTTTCCTGCCGAATTGAGCGCCTGCATGGTGTCGAAGAACGCAAGCAGCGCGGCGGATTCCGGCGCGTCCGGACACGCGTCGCCCACCTGCTTGTAGGCCTGCGCGAAGCTCGACGCGCCGAGGCGGTTCCTGCCCAGTCCGAGGTCGAGCAGCACGAGGTCGGTGTCGCCGGCGTCGGTGCGCAGTTGCGGCGTGAGATGCTGCGTCGCGTCGGGCGTGGTGGCGAAGGCCGAGATCACCAGCGAGATCGGCGAGGTCACCGCCTTCCTCTCGCTGCCGTCCTGCCACACGCTCTTCATGCTCATCGAGTCCTTGCCGACCGGGATGGAAACGCCCAGCGCCTGGCAATAATTCGAGACCGCCGCCACCGTGTCGAACAGCGCGGCGTCCTCGCCCGGGTGGCCGGCCGGCGCCATCCAGTTGGCCGACAGCTTGACCTCGGTGAGTCCATCCACGCGCGCAGCGGCGAGGTTGGTGACCGCCTCGACGATCGCCATGCGCCCCGATGCCGGGGCATCGATCAGGGCGAGCGGCGCCTTCTCGCCGATGGAGAAGACCTCGCCCCGGGTGGTCTGGTAGCCCGCCAGGGTGATCGCGCAATCGGCCACCGGCACCTGCCACGGCCCCACGCACTGGTCGCGCGCGGTGAGGCCACCCACCGAGCGGTCGCCGATGGCAATCAGGAACATTTTTGAGGCCACGCCGGGCATCGCCAGCACGCGGTAGACCGCGTCCTTGAGCTCGATGCCGTCGAGCGCCAGCGGCGCCGGCACGGCGGGCTGGTGCGCCACGTCGCGCGTCATCTTGGGCGGCTTGCCGAGGATCACATCCAGGCTCACGTCGACCGGCGCGTTCTGGAAGTGGCTGTCGGTCACCAAGAGGTGATTCTCGTCGGTCGCTTCGCCGAGCACCGCGAACGGGCAGCGCTCGCGCTCGCACATGGCACGGAATTCGGCCAGCCGCGCCGGCGGGATCGCCAGCACGTAGCGTTCCTGCGCCTCGTTGCACCAGATTTCGCGCGGCGACATGCCGGACTCTTCCGACGGCGCGGCGCGCAGCTCGAAGCGGCCGCCGCGGCCGCCGCCGTGCACCAGCTCGGGCAGCGCATTCGACAGGCCGCCGGCGCCGACGTCGTGGATGGAAAGAATCGGATTCTTGTCGCCCAACTGCCAGCAGCGGTCGATGACTTCCTGCGCGCGCCGCTCCATTTCCGGGTTGCCGCGCTGCACCGAATCGAAGTCGAGGTCGGCGGCGTTGGCGCCGGTGTCCATCGACGAGGCGGCGCCGCCGCCGAGGCCGATCAGCATGCCGGGGCCGCCTAGCTGGATCAGCAACGTGCCGACCGGCAGCATTTTCTTTTCAACGTGGTCGGCGCGGATGCTGCCGACACCGCCCGCCAGCATGATGGGCTTGTGGTAGCCGCGCCGCTGCCCGCCCACGGTTTCCTCGAAGGTGCGGAAATAGCCCGCAAGGTTGGGGCGGCCGAATTCGTTGTTGAACGCAGCGGCGCCGATCGGGCCTTCGAGCATGATGGCGAGCGGGGTGACGATGCGGTCGGGCTTGCCGTAGGCGCCGGTTTCCCACGGCTGTTCGAAGCCGGGAATGTTGAGGTTGGACACCGAGAAGCCGCAGAGGCCGGCCTTGGGTTTGGATCCGATGCCGGTCGCGCCCTCGTCGCGGATTTCGCCGCCGCTGCCGGTGGCCGCGCCCGGGAAGGGCGAAATCGCGGTCGGGTGGTTGTGCGTTTCCACCTTCATCAGCACGTGGGTGAGCTCGATGCTGTAGGCGTAGCTGCCGTCGGCGCGCGGGTAGAAGCGCTCGATCTCGGCGCCCTCGATGACCGAGGAGTTGTCGGAATACGCCACCACGGTGCCTGCGGGGTGCGCGGCGTGGGTATCGCGGATCATGCCGAACAGCGATTTGGCCTGCGCCGCGCCGTCGATCACCCAGGCGGCGTTGAAGATCTTGTGGCGGCAATGCTCGGAATTGGCCTGCGCGAACATCATCAGCTCGACGTCGGTGGGGTTGCGCCCGATGCGGACGAAGTTGTCCACTAGGTACTCGACCTCGTCGTCCGACAGCGCCAGGCCCAGGCTCGTGTTGGCTGCTTCCAGCGCCGGGCGTCCGCCGCCCAGCACGTCGACCGCGGCCAGCTCGCGCGGCGGCACGTGGCGGAACAGCTGCTCGACGTCGGCCAGCGTCATCACCGCCTCGGTCATGCGATCGTGCAGCAGCGGCAGCAGGCGCGACGTCGCCTCGGCCGAGAGCGGCTGGCCGGCGGCGTCCAGCACGTGGAAGGCGACCCCGCGCTCGATCCGCCGGAAGCCCGTGAGGCCGCAGTTCTTCAGGATGTCGGTGGCCTTCGACGACCACGGCGAGAGGGTGCCGGGGCGCGGCGTCACCAGGATCAGCGGGTCGGCGGCGGTCGGCGTCGCGGTCGGCGTGCCGTAATCGAGGGCCTGTTCGACCAGGCGCATCTGCGCGGCGTCGAGCGCAGCGTCCACTTCCAGGAAATGCCAGTGACGCGCTGCCAGCGTGCCCAGGTTCAAGCCCTGCTGCGCGGCCTCGCGGCGGATTTTATCGAGACGGAACGGGGACAGCGCGGCGGCGCCGGGAAGGGAGACGATGGCAGACATGTGCGTCTTTGCAAGCGGGCAAAGGCGCTATTTTAGCCGATCAAGGCCTTGCTAGCCGGACTGTCTGCCGCGCGCTTCCGCCTGTTTGCGCCAGGCATCGAGACAGTCGAGGCCGCAGAAATGATGGACGTAATCCTGCGCATCGGTGATTTTGACGGCATCGGCGGGGACTTCCTTCAGGCAGACGGCGCAGGTCAGCTTCTTGCAGGCCGCCTCGTCGGAACACTGGGCGACCAGCCCCCCCGCCGGGTTGCGATGCTCGGTATCCATACCACGATCCTCAACGCTACGGATACTTCACAGTTTAGGCCACCCGAACTGTGCCGCAAAACCCGCCTGTCTGGACCCGGCGTCAGTACCCGGCTTCGACGATCGCCTGCTTGATGGTCTTGTAATCCGCTTCCTTGTCGATCACGAAACCGGTGACTTTGCTGTGGATGGTCTGCTGCAGCGACTGAATGGCCGCAGGGCTGAGAGCGACGGCCGCCGCCCCCAGACGGTTCTGCTCGGTCGCGCTCATGCGGTTGCTCGCCATCAGCGTGAAATCCGGCGTGGTCGGCAGGGGATGCCAGATTTCATACTCGCCTTTTGCCACCAAGGCATCGGCCAGCTTGCTGCGCAGGCTGCCGGCCTGGGCATAGTCGCGCTGCATGGACAGGGCCACGTCGTCCTGCGTCTTGAAGTTGTAGATCTTCAGTCCGTCGATCTTGTTTTTCCTGAGCGTGTGGCGCGCCATCACGTCCAGCCAGGATTCCTTCTCGGTCAGGGCCACCGCGCTCACCGTCGCGCCCTTGCGGCGAACCAGCACACCCGTGGCCTGATCGCGCACGCGGGCAATGGGCGAATAGTCGTGGTCGAGCACGGCAACCGCGACGGAAGGCGGCACGAAATACAGGTCGAGGCGGCCGCTTTTCAGGGATCCCATCACGCTGCGGATGCTGCGGAACAGGGTGAGCTTGGGCTGCGCGTTCACGGCGGCGCCCAGCGCCTGCGCAAAGGGCATCGCATAGGCGCGAAAATCCCCCATCACGATATCGGCCTTGCCGGTACCTGGGTAAATTCCGATGTTGAGGGTGCCCTTGGCAGCGTGCGCCACCAGGGGCAGCGCGGGAAGAATCGTCAGGCCTGCCAGAAAGCTACGTCTACGCATTTCAACTTCCTTAAATGGATTGCGGGGGATTCGGTCGCCCATTAACGACGATTCCGGGGCGCGACTGAATACCTGGGCATTGTGGTCATTTTCAACCAGCCTCCCCCGCCCCCTGCACGCTCAATCACGCAGCCTTGGGATTAAGATGGGGTTCCTTACGCGACCGCCCGGACACGGCCATCCTCCATGCCGATCGATCCCTTCTCCCTCGTCTCGCCTCCGCTGTTCACGGCCGCCGACATCCGGGCGATCGACCGGCAATGGGCCGGCAGCCATCCCGCCCTTTCGCTGATGGAGCGCGCGGGGGCCGCCACCGCCGAACTGGCCGGCATGCTGGCCAGCGAATCGGGGGATCCCATCCTGATCCTGATCGGCCCCGGCAACAACGGCGGCGACGCTTTGGTCGCGGCGCGCCTGCTGGCCGCCCGGGGATGCCGCGTGGCGGCCGTCAGCCGTGCCGACCCTGCGCACCTGCCGCCGGATGCGGCGCGCGCCTGGGCCGCCTGGCGTGAAAGCGGCGGCACGGTCCTGGCGGACATGCCGCCGTCGCAGCGCTTCAGCCTCGTCATCGACGGGCTGTTCGGCGTCGGTCTGCAGCGTGACATCGGCGGCGAGGACGCGCGCTGGATCGCGCAGGCCAACGCCCTGACCTGTCCGAAACTGGCGCTCGACGTGCCGAGCGGCCTCGACGCCGACAGCGGCCGGGTGTGCGGCTGCGCCTTGCGCGCCGATCACACCCTCACGTTTATCGGCCTCAAGCCGGGCTTGCTCACCGCCGACGGCCCCGATTACGCCGGCGAACTGCATCTCGACCTGCTCGGCGTCGATCCGGCCGCACTGCCCGCCCCATCCGGCTTTGCCCTGACCCAGTTGGAAAGCCGCCATCGCCTGCCCGCGCGCGCGCGCAACAGCCACAAGGGCCTGTTCGGGCACATCGGCATCATCGGCGGCGGCAGCGGCATGGTGGGCGCCTGTCTGATCGCCGGGCGCGCCGCGCTGCGGCAAGGCGCGGGCAGCGTGACGCTGGGCACGCTGGACGAGCGCATCGTGGTCGATTACCTGGAGCCGCGGCTGATGCTTGCCGCACCGGAAACCCTGGTAGACGCACCGCTGGGCGGGCTGGCGATCGGTCCCGGGCTGGGCCAGGGCCCGCGCGCACGCGCGCTGCTGGAAGCCGCCCTGGCTGCGCCCTGCCCGCTGGTGCTGGATGCCGACGCGCTGAACCTGCTGGCCGGCGATCCCGGACTGGCCGAGCGGGTCGCCCGCCGCGACCGCCCCACCCTGCTCACCCCCCACCCCGGCGAAGCGGCACGCCTGCTCGGCGCAAACAGTGCCGGCATCCAGGCGAACCGCATCGAAGCCGCGCGCCAGTTGAGCGCCCTGTATCGCGCGCATGTCGCGCTGAAAGGCGCCGGCACCGTGATCGTCCATCCGGACGGCCGCTATGCCATCAACACCAGCGGCGGCCCCTGGCTTGCCCAGGCCGGCTCCGGCGACCGTCTCAGCGGCATGCTGGCGGCACTGTTGGGCCAGGGGATGCCTGCGGCCGACGCGCTGGAGGCCGCCGTCTGGCTGCATGGCACGTCCGGCCCATAGCTTCGCCGTGCCGGCGCGGTTAAAGTCCGCCGAGCACTCTTCCGATAAACAAGGTTAATGGCCTCTTCCAGATCACATAAAAATGGAGCGCCCGCCTAAGCGATGAATCAGCGCACGCACTCCCTGGGGATGGGGGCATGGATCGGCGTAGGCTTCATCGTCGTGCTCGCCCTGATGGTCGCGCTCGGCGCGACCGGCCTGCGCTATGTGGCCGAAGCCAACCAGCGCCTGAAGGACATCGCCCAGGGCAACAACGTCAAGACCGAACTCGCGACCGTGATGCACAGCGCGCTGCGCGAGCGCGCGCTCGCCATGCACGCCCTGCCGATTCTGGCCGACCCGTTCGAAAAGGACGCCGAGGTCCTGCGCTTCAATTCGCAAGGCACCATCTACATGGGCGCGCGCGAGCGCCTCGAGAGCATGCCGCTCAGCCGCGAAGAAAGGCGCATCCTGGCCCACATCCTCGAACTGACCCGCGAGGCGCAGCCCGAGGTACAGGCGGTGGTTGAAATGGCCATTTTCAATGACGACCAGCAGGAAATTTTCGAGCGCATCCGCAGCGTGGCGATGCCCCGGCAACGCGCCATCACGGAACAGGTCGGCGTCCTGCTTCAGTTACAGCGCGAGCAGACGGCAGCCGCCATGCGCAATGCCGAAGCCTCGTATGCGCGCGTGCGCAACCTGATGCTGGGGCTGGGCACACTGGCACTGATGATGGGGATGGCCATTGCCTGGATTGTCAGCCGGCGGGTGACCCGCCAGGCGGAGCAACTCGCCACCCAGGCCATGTACGACCCGCTGACCGGCCTGGCCAACCGCGCCCTGCTGCACAATCAACTCGAACGCGAGATCGAAGTGTCCAAGCGCACGCATACCTCGTTCGGGGTGGCGCTGCTGGACCTGGACCGCTTCAAGGAAGTCAACGACACCCTGGGCCATTACGTCGGCGACGAACTGCTGCGGGAAGCCGGGCAACGCTTGAAGGAGGCGGTTCGTGCAGTGGACACCGTGGCGCGGCTGGGCGGCGACGAATACGTGCTGCTGATCCACGACCTGAACCCGAAAAATCTCCCGGTCATTGCGAAAAAAATTCTCGCCTGCCTGGACAAGCCCTTCCACTGGAAAAACCAGAGCATCGACATCAGCGCAAGCCTGGGGGTGTCGCTGTATCCCGCCCAGTGCAGCGATGCCAACGGACTGCTGCGTTGCGCCGACATCGCGATGTATGCGGCGAAACGCGCAGGCAAGGACTACGCGCTGTACACGCCTGAACTGGATCACAGCAACTGCAGCGACCTCTCGCTGAAGAGCGAGTTGCGCGAAGCCATCCAGTCGAACCAGCTGAGCCTCCACTATCAGCCGCAAATCGAACACCGCGGCAAACGCGTGGTGGGCCTCGAGGCGCTGGTGCGCTGGAACCATCCGCAACGCGGCTTCCTCAAGCCGGATCAATTCATCCCCCTGGCGGAAGAGGCCGGCCTGATCGGGCCGCTCACCCTCTGGGTGCTCGAGGCCGCATTGAGTCAGTTGCTGAGCCTGCAGCAAAAGGGCTATGACCTGAGCATGGCGGTCAACCTCTCCGCGCGCGACCTGCAGGACATGGAACTGCCCGATCGCGTTCTGAACCTGCTCGCCGGGAGCGGCGTGGCGCCGCAACGCCTCACGCTGGAGATCACCGAGAGCGCCGTGATGGCAAACACCAGCGATGCGCTGGCCGTCCTCACCGAGCTCGACCGCATGGGCATCAAGATTGCGATCGACGACTTCGGTACCGGCTACTCCTCGCTCGCCTATCTCAAGCGGCTGCCGGTCGACAAGCTGAAAATCGACAAATCCTTTGTGATGGACATGGAGAACAACGACAACGATGCCGTCATCGTGCGCTCCACCATCGAACTCGCGCACAACCTCGGACTGAAAGTGATCGCCGAAGGCGTGGAAACCCGGGCAGCCTGGGACACGCTCACCATCCTCGGCTGCGACAGTTCACAGGGCTACCTGATGGGCAAACCGATCCCCGCGGACAAGCTCGAAATCTGGCTGCGGGAATCGGCCTGGTCGAGGGTGTCGACGACCGCGCTGTACGCGCCCTGAGGCACACCGATCAGCACGATCGACCTCGCACCAAGAATTCAGCAGATGTGCTTCTTCAGGTAGGCCGCGAAATCTGCGCTGACTTCGCTGTGCTTCAACGCATATTCGACGGTGGCCTGCAGATAGCCGAGCTTGCTGCCGCAGTCGTAACGGATGCCGTCGAAGGCATAGGCCAGCACCTGCTGCTCCTTCAGAAGCGCGGCGATGGCGTCGGTCAACTGCAGTTCGCCACCGGCACCGGGCTTGAGATGCTGGATGTGATGGAAAATGCGCGGCGTGAGAATGTAGCGGCCGACCACGCCGAGGTTGGACGGCGCGTCTGCCGGCTTGGGTTTTTCGACGATGGCGTTCACCCGCGACACGCGCTCCGCCATGGGGCTGGCGTCGACGATGCCGTAGGACGCGGTTTCCTCGGGCGCAACCTGCTGCACCCCCAGCACCGAACACTGGTAGTAGTCGTATTGATCGACCATCTGCTTCATCACCGCCGGGCTGCCGTCGAGCAAGTCGTCGGCGAGGATGACGGCAAAGGGCTCGTTGCCGACCACCGGCTGCGCGCACAGCACGGCGTGGCCGAGGCCCAGCGCCTCGGCCTGGCGGATGTAGATGAAGTTGACGCCGGCCGGGCGGATCGACTGCACCAGCTCCAGATCGCGATTCTTGCCGCGCGCGGCCAGCTCAGTTTCCAGCTCGTAGGCCTTGTCGAAGTGGTCCTCGACGGTGCGCTTGGTGCGGCTGCTGATGAAGATGATGTCGGTGATGCCGGCGTCCATCGCTTCCTCGACCGCATACTGGATCAGCGGCTTGTCGACGATGGGAAGCATCTCCTTGGGGCTGGCCTTGGTGGCCGGCAGAAAGCGGGTGCCGAGGCCGGCCACCGGAAATACGGCTTTTTTGACTTTTTTCATGTCTCTTCCCTGTCTGTCCTTTGGTTCAAAAGTCTAGAACGTGCTGCTCGTTATTGTTGTTCGCTGCCAGCAAGGTCAGCAGCCCGGCCTCGTCGAGGATGGCCACGCCGAGTTCCTGCGCCTTGACCAGCTTGCTGCCGGCTTCCTCGCCGGCCACCACGTAGTCGGTTTTTTTCGACACCGAGCCGGCCACCTTGCCGCCGGCCGCCTCGATCAAATCTTTCGCGGCATCGCGCGTCAGCGTCGGCAACGCGCCGGTCAGCACCAGCGTCTTGCCCGCAAGGATACCCGTCGATTGTTGCACGCCGGTGGATTCCGGCCAGTGCACGGCGGCTGCGCGCAGCTTGCTGACCACCTCCAGGTTATGCGGCTCGGCAAAGAACTGGAGGATGGACTGCGCGACGATCGGCCCGACATCGCGCACGGCGAGCAGATCCGCTTCGGCCGCCCCGATCAGGCGGTCCAGCGAGCCGAAATGCTTCGCCAGGTCCTTGGCGGTGGTCTCCCCGACATTGCGGATGCCCAGCGAAAAAATGAAGCGCGCCAGCGTGGTGGCCTTGCTGGACTCGACGGCTTGAAGCAGATTGGCCGCCGACTTCTCGGCCATGCGATCCAGCCCGGCGAGCGCGTCCAGGCTCAGGCCGTACACGTCGGCAGGCGTGCGCACCAGGCCGCGATCGACCAGCTGGTCGACCAGCTTGTCGCCTAGGCCCTCGATGTCCATCGCGCGGCGGCCGGCAAAATGCAGCAACGCCTGCTTGCGCTGGGCCGGGCAATACAGGCCGCCGGTGCAGCGTGCCGCCGCCTCGCCCTCCAGCCGCACCACGTGCGAGCCGCATTCGGGGCAGACGGGATAAGCTTGCAGAATATCGAAGCGTGATGGCTCCGGCTGCAGGCGACGTTCCATCACGACCGAGACGACCTCGGGAATCACATCGCCGGCACGCCGCACGATCACGGTGTCGCCGACGCGCACGTCCTTGCGATCGATCTCGTCCTGATTGTGCAGGGTGGCATTGGTCACCGTGACGCCGCCGACGAATACCGGCGCCAGCCGGGCCACCGGCGTCAGCGCGCCGGTGCGGCCCACCTGCACCTCGATGCCGAGCACGGTGGTGAGCTGCTCCTGCGCCGGAAATTTGTGCGCCACCGCCCAGCGCGGCTCGCGCGTGACGAAGCCCAGTTCACGCTGCAGGTCGACGCGGTCGACCTTGTACACCACGCCGTCGATGTCGAACGGCAGCCGGTCGCGGCGCGCGGCAATGTCATCGTGAAACGCGACCAGCGTCGCGGCGCCCGGCCCGGTGGTGCGCTCCGCGCACACCGGGACCCCCATTTTTTCCAGCGCGTCGAGGGTGGCGCTGTGGGTGGCCGGCTGCGGCCAGCCCTGCACCTCGCCCAGGCCATAGGCAAAGAACGACAACGGTCGCTGCGCCGCCAGTTGAGGATCGAGCTGACGGATGCTGCCCGCCGCGCCGTTGCGCGGGTTGACTAGGGTGGGCTTGCCGGCTTCGCGCTGCTTCGCGTTGTAGCGCTCGAAATCGTCGCGCCGTATGAACACCTCGCCGCGCACTTCCAGCACGGCGGGAGGTGATTCGGTGTCGAGGCGCAGCGGTATAGTGTGCACGGTGCGGATGTTCTGGGTGACCTCCTCGCCGGTTTCGCCGTCGCCGCGGGTGGCCGCCTGCACCAGCATGCCGTGCTCGTAGCGCAGGCTGATGGCGAGGCCGTCGAACTTCAGCTCGGCGGAATATTCGACCGGCGGATCGCTTTCACCCAGCCCCAGTTCGCGACGCACCCTCGCATCGAACGCGCGCGCGCCGCTGGCCTCGGTGTCGGTTTCGGTGCGGATCGACAGCATCGGCACCGCATGGCGGATCTTGGGAAACGCATCGAGTGGCTTGCCGCCGACGCGCTGGGTGGGCGAATCCGGGGTGACGAGTTCGGGGTGTTCGGCTTCGAGTGCCTGCAGATCGCGGAACAGCCGGTCGTATTCCGCATCTGTGACGATCGGCGCGTCGAGAACGTAGTAGGCGTGGTTGTGGCGCTCGATTTCCCGGCGCAGCGCGGTGACGCGTGCCAAGTCAACAGGCATTGGGGCACCTCTAGAAATCGTAGCGAGCGGGCGTCCACCCGCAGGGGGCAGGCCGTGGTTGTAAAGCCGCTGAAGCGGCAACAACCACGCACAGCCGGGCGCGCCCGGAGCACAGGAACCGGAATGTACTTGAAAGTACATGAGGATTCCGAGCACTGGACGCGCCCGGATCACGCACGCGCAGTAGATTTATAGAGGTGCCCATCAGGAGAACAGACGCAGCGCCCGCCTTGATCCGGATGGCACGCCGCGCGCTTCCATGCGTTCGTAGATCTGCATGAGCTGGGTGCGGATTTTCTCGATGCCGGTGTCGGTCAGCGGGCGCAGGTTGTCGTCCACCAGAATGCCGCCGACCTCATTGGCCAGCTTGCGGCCGAATCCCACCATGCCGTCGAACACCTTGAGGCCGTCCGGCACGCGCGGCACGTCGAACTGCAGGGTGACGCCCTGCGAGGTCTGACCCTCCACCACCTCGGGACTGAACGGCTCGGCATCATGGTTGCACAGGGCGTAGAGCGGCTCGCCGCGGCTGTCGAGCAGCTGGAACACACCATCCACGCCCAGCACCATGCCGCTGTCCGCCGCCGCCTGCTCGATGCGCGTGAGGTTCACCGCACCTTCGCCGCGCGCCACCACATTGAGGCCGATGAGGACGTCGACGTCGACGCAGAAACGGTCGATCGCCTGCGCGCGTTCAAGCGCATCGACCACATCGTCGCAGGCGATCCGCAGGGCGTGGCTCTGCGCCATGGACTGCAGCACACTGCACAGCGTGGCGAGCTGTTCCTCCTGCACCGCGCCATTGCGATCGGCCAGCTGCATGGTGATCACCACCTGCTGATAGCGCACGTCGCGCCAGGGCTGGAGCTCTTCCCATTCCGTGGCGCCCACCGGCAATCCAGCCCAGCGCACCGCCTTGCCCAGCGTGCGTGCGTGACTGAAGGCCTCGCTGAACGCACTGGCCGGCACGCTGTCGGCGCCGACGCGGATGCGGTATTCGATCAGCTCGTCGTAGGGCGCAGGAGATGCGGGCGCCGCCGGGCGCGGCGGGGCAGGCGTCGGGGAGGCCGACACGGCAGGCGCGGGCGGCTCGAGCGCGTTCCCGCCCTGCGGCGCGTCCGCATCGGCAGACCAGTGGGGCTCATTGTCGGCATCGGTTTCGCCCACGCGGACGACATCGAAGCCCGGTTCCTGCAACGCGGGTTCGATCCGTTCGTAGGCCTCGCGCGGCACCGCGCCCGGCTGCATCAGGGCATCGCCGAGCGGCGCCTGGAAAGCGGCGTCGGCCTGCCTGCGAAAGCGGCGTTCCTGGATCCAGTTGAACAGCAGTACCCCCGCCACGATGGCCGCACCGATCAACAACAGCCCGATTTGCAAGTCACTCATTCGTTTTTCCCGACTGAACGGCGTGAGCGGTCACCACCCGGACGAACCATTCGTCCGGCGCGATCATGCCCAGTTCATTGCGCGCGCGCTCTTCGATCGCGTCGCGTCCCTGCTTGAGATCGCCCACCTCGGCCAGAAGGCCGGCATTGCGGATCTGCTGGCTCTGATTCAGCACCTGCTGGGATTTGATTTTCTGTGCATGCTCGCGCACTTTCAACCATCCTCCCTCGCCCAGCCACAGCGGGTATTGCAGCAATCCGATCGCTGCGGCCAGCATCCAGGTCAGCCCCTGGCTGCGGATGCGCGCGACCAGCCTGATCGCGTTGAAATCAGCCGCGCTGGCGGAAAGCATCGCGTCCCGGATAGCTCGCCGTGTCGCCGAGTTCTTCCTCGATGCGCAGCAGCTGGTTGTACTTGGCCATGCGGTCGGAACGCGACAGCGAGCCGGTCTTGATCTGGCGCGCATTGGTGGCGACGGCCAGGTCGGCGATCGTGGTGTCCTCGGTTTCGCCCGAGCGGTGCGAAATCACCGAGGTATAGCCGGCCTGCTTGGCCATTTCGATGGCCTGGAAGGTTTCCGACAGGGTGCCGATCTGGTTGACCTTGATCAGGATGGAATTGGCGATGCCCTTCTCGATGCCTTCCTTGAGGATCTTGGCATTGGTGACGAAGAGGTCGTCGCCCACCAACTGCACGCGGCGGCCGAGCTTCTCGGTGTGGATCTTCCAGCCGTCCCAGTCGCCTTCGGCCATGCCGTCCTCGATGCTGATGATCGGGTACTTGTCGCACCAGGCCGCCAGGTAGTCGGTGAACTCGGCGGAGGTCAGCTTGAGGCCTTCGGATTCGAGGTGGTAAAGGCCGTCCTTGAAGAACTCGGACGCGGCGCAATCGACGCCGATGGCAACGTCGATGCCGGGCTGCAGGCCGGCTTTTTCGATCGCCTGCACGATCAGCTTGAGCGCGGCCTCGTGCGATTCCAGGTTGGGGGCAAAGCCGCCTTCGTCGCCCACGGTGGTGGCCATGCCGGCGTCGTCGAGCAGCTTTTTCAGCGCATGGAAGACTTCGGCACCGTAGCGCAGGGCTTCGCGGAAGCTCGGCGCGCCGACCGGAATCACCATGAATTCCTGCATGTCGATGTTGTTGTTGGCATGCGCGCCGCCGTTGATGATGTTCATCATCGGCACCGGCAAGGCCATCGGTGCCGCGCCGCCGAGGTAGCGGTAGAGCGGCAGCCCGGCCTGTTCGGCAGCGGCGCGGGCGCACGCCATCGACACTGCCAGCAGCGCATTGGCGCCGAGGCGCGATTTGTTCTCGGTGCCGTCGAGTTCGATCATGGTCTGGTCGATGAAGGCCTGGTCTTCGACGTCCAGCCCGATGATGGCTTCGCAGATTTCGGTGTTGACGTGTTCGACCGCCTTCAGCACGCCCTTGCCGAGGTAGCGCGATTTATCGCCGTCGCGCAGCTCGATGGCCTCGCGGCTGCCGGTGGAGGCGCCGGACGGCACGGCGGCGCGACCCAGCACGCCGGACTCCAGCAGCACGTCGGCTTCAACAGTGGGATTGCCGCGGGAGTCGAGAATTTCCCGGGCGATGACATCGATAATGGCGCTCAATTTCTGTTCCTTAAAATTTCATGTGTCCGCTTCGCGGATCAGGTTTTCATCAGTTTGTGTTCGATAAACCCGCGCTGCTTCACCAGCGCGTCGACTTCCTTCAGCGTTTCCAGCAGTTCCTTCATCATGCCGAGCGGCCACGCATTGGGGCCGTCGGACAATGCGACTTCCGGATTCGGATGCGTCTCCGCGAACACGCCCGCCACGCCGCTGGCCACCGCCGCACGTGCCAGCACCGGCACGAATTCGCGCTGGCCGCCGCTGGTCGTGCCCTGCCCGCCCGGCTGCTGCACCGAGTGGGTGGCGTCGAACACCACCGGACAGCCGGTGCTGCGCATGATGGCCAGGCCGCGCATGTCGGACACCAGCGTGTTGTAGCCGAAGGACACGCCGCGTTCGCACACCATGATCTGCTCGTTGCCGACCGCACGCGCCTTGTCGACCACGTTCTGCATGTCCCACGGCGCCAGGAACTGGCCCTTCTTGATGTTGACCGGACGCCCGGTACGCGCGACGTTCTGGATGAAGTTGGTCTGGCGGCACAGGAAGGCCGGCGTCTGCAGCACGTCGACCACTGACGCGACTTCTTCGAGCGGGGTGTCTTCGTGCACGTCGGTCAGCACCGGCACGCCGATCTTCGCCTTCACTTCGGACAGGATGCGCAGCCCCTCTTCCAGCCCTAACCCACGGAAGGACTGGGTCGACGAGCGGTTGGCCTTGTCGAACGAGGACTTGTAGATGAAGGGGATGCCCAGCGATGCGCACAGCTCCTTGAGCGTTCCGGCCGTATCCATCGCCAGCTGCTCGGACTCGATCACGCAGGGGCCGGAGATCAGGAACAGCGGCTGGTCCAGGCCTGCCTCGAAATGACAGAGCTTCATTTGCCGTGCTCCTGCTGCTGCGCCAGCGCGGCCTTCACGAAGGAGATGAACAGCGGATGGCCGTTGCGCGGATTGCTGGTGAATTCGGGGTGGAACTGGCAGCCGATGAACCAGGGATGCACCGAAGCCGGCAGCTCGACCATTTCGCACAGGTCGGTGCCCGGCGCACGCCCGGCCACCACCAGGCCCTTGGCCTCGAGTTCGGCCAAAAGGGTGTTGTTGACTTCGTAGCGGTGGCGGTGGCGTTCGGTGACGCTCGCCGCGCCGTAGATTTCGCGCGCCAGCGTGCCCTCCTTCAGCTCGCACGGCTGGGCGCCGAGGCGCATGGTTCCGCCCAGATCGGACTGTTCGCTGCGCTTTTCGACCTGGCCGCCGCGGTCCAGCCATTCGGTGATGAGGCCAATCACCGGATGCGTGGTCGCCGCATCGAACTCGGTCGATTGCGCGTCCGCCATGCCGGCGACGTCGCGCGCGAATTCGACTACGGCGAGCTGCATGCCGAGGCAGATGCCCAGATACGGGACCTTGTTTTCACGCGCGTAGCGGATGGCGGCAATCTTGCCCTCGACGCCGCGCTTGCCGAAGCCGCCCGGCACCAGCACCGCGTCCATGCCCTTCAGGCAGTCGATACCGGTTTTCTCGAGCTGCTCGGAATCGATGTAATGGATCTTCACCCGGCTCTTGGTGTGCATGCCGGCGTGGATCATCGCTTCCGACAGCGACTTGTAGGATTCGGTGAGGTCGACATACTTGCCGACGAAGGCGATGTTGACGGTGTGCTGCGGGTGCTCCAGCGCATGCACCAGATTCTTCCACACGGAAAGATCGGCAGCGCGCGCCAGAATGTTGAGCTTGTGGCAGACGATCTCGTCGAGCATCTGGTCGTGCAGCATGGCCGGGATCTTGTAGATCGAATCGGCGTCGAGCACTTCGATCACCGCTTCCGGACGCACATTGGTGAACAGTGCGATCTTGCGCCGCTCGTCCAGCGGAATCTCGCGGTCGGCGCGGCACAAGAGGATGTCGGGCTGGATACCGATCTCGCGCAGTTCCTTCACCGAGTGCTGGGTCGGCTTGGTTTTCAGCTCGCCGGCGGTGGCGATGTAGGGCAACAGCGTCAGATGGATGAAGCAGGTGTTTTCGGGGCCGTCCTCGAAGCCCATCTGGCGGATGGCTTCGAGGAAGGGCAGCGATTCGATGTCGCCCACGGTGCCGCCGATTTCCACCAGCGCCACGTCGGCGTCGCCTGCGCCGTCACGGATATGGCGCTTGATCTCGTCGGTGATGTGCGGGATGACCTGCACCGTGCCGCCAAGGTAGTCGCCGCGCCGTTCCTTGTCGATCACCGACTTGTAGATCTGGCCGGTGGTGAAGTTGTTGCGCTTGCTCATGCGCGCGCTGGAAAAGCGCTCGTAATGGCCGAGGTCGAGGTCGGTTTCCGCGCCATCGTCGGTCACGAACACCTCGCCGTGCTGGAACGGACTCATGGTGCCGGGATCGACGTTGATGTACGGATCGAGCTTTAACAGGGTGACACGGATACCGCGCGATTCGAGCAGCGCAGCGAGTGAAGCGGAGGCGATCCCTTTCCCGAGGGAAGAAACCACCCCACCAGTGACAAACACATACTTCGTCATGTTATGAGCGGGGGCGGGTGATGGCGGATTCTACTCCATTGCGGGTGACGGCTCAATGAATGCCCATGAGCGAGTTCGGGCCGGGCATGTGCTAAGGGCTTCGTGAAGAGAGACGGAGGCGCCTTGTCCGGCCCCCCTTTTCGCGTCAGCGGCTAATTCTTCCGAAAGCCGTCCACAGAACCGCGCCGATCATGGCGCCGAAGCAGGTTGCCGCCCGGCCGGAAATGCTGTGGTGAGGAAGGTCCAAGCCGCCTCGGATACCTGGTGCGCCAGAACCCAGAGGACACCCCGACCGGGCTGATGCCGATCGTCTTATTTTCCCTGGCTGGCGAAAAACGCGGCGACGGCCTTGATTTCTTCGGCGCTCAGCCTCTTGATGGCCTTGACCATTCTTTGATCGGTCACCGGAATGATGCCATCGCGAATCTTCAGGGTATCCATTTCCAGATATTCGGCCCACTGGCCGTTGAGATTCGGCGTCTCGCCATCGTGGGAAGCACCTTTGTCGCCATGGCAGGCCGCGCAGCGCCTAGCCGGATTCTCACCGAGCTTCACCAGGTTGGCGTCTAACTTTTGCGCCACGGGTGTCCAGGGCTTCTTGGCGAAGTACGCCGCCAGCGCGGCGATCTGCTCTACCGAATAATCCTTGATCAGGCTGGCCATGGTCTCGGAATGGCTCACCCCGTTTTTCCAGTCAAGCAAGACTTTCTTGAGGTATGACTCGTGCTGGCCTCCGATGGAGGGGATGGCAGGGTTCTCCGAGACGCCATTGGCGCCATGGCAGGCATTGCAGGTTTCGGCCACTTCCTCGATCCTGTCCGCGGCTTGGGCCGAACCAAGAAAGCCCGCCAGTATCATTCCAAGTACCACGTGGTAGCGCATGGCCATTCCCCTTTTGTTATCTCGCCGGATTGATGCAATTCTGGTTTTTACAGCGCGAAAGACACGCCCGCCATCAGCGTGTGCACCCCGCCGGAGAGCGCGTCGTAAACATCATCGTCATATTTGTCGTACATGTAGCCAGCGCGCAGCGTGGTGCCTTTCTTCAGGCCGTAATTCGCACCCAGAATAAAGCTGTGCAGGGTGTTGTCGATACGCCCATCGACGGTGCCGGCCAGTTCCGAGGCGACCAGACCGCTGGCCACATCGCCTTCCGACACGGAGAAGGTGTAACCCGCATCCAGCTTGAGGCGGTCGCTCGCCTGCCAGTCGCCATTAAGGGATAGCGACCAGGTGTCGACCTTGTAGGCCGATGTGTCGCGGATCAGGAAATTCAGCGTGCTGGCAGCCGTCAGCCCCGCCTCATAGCGGCGACGGTCGGTGGAGAAGTAGTAGGACTCGAAGTCGTTCTGGGTCCAATCAAGGCTGACACTGGCGCTGACCCGTTCCGCCGGGGTCAGGTTGAGGGAGGCGCCCGCCGAATGAAAGGTATTGTCGACATCCTGGGCTTGCGTGGTCCCCAGACCGTCATTGGCCAAGGCGTTGGTGAAAGTATTGTTGCCGTTCTGCTTGTGCTTGTAGTTGTAATAGCCGTTGACCTGCATGCCATCGGCTGCCGCGTAACTCACCGTCGCTTTCAGGTTGAGGGATTCCTCCGGCTCGGTCACCAGGCCGGTCTTGTCGGCCCACAGATAGGAGGGGGTGACACGGACGGTCACGCCAGGCATCGGCCGAGCGATCCATTTCAGGTAGACCTCGTCCGAAACGGTTTGCTCACGGTACAGCGACCGCTGCGGCGCGATACCGGGGGTCACGCTCACATCGGTCCAGGTGAGATCGCGGTCGATGTCCTCCCGTTTCCAGCCACCCGTCAGGCTGGATTTGAGAGGTAGCGCGCGCAAGGTGGCGGCCAGCCCGTAGCTCAAGGACTCGACGCTGTTGATACGTACGTCCAACGCTTGGTTAACAATGGAAGATATCAAGGTCCCCGCCGGGAAGGTGGAATCGTTTTCCCGGTTGGCGTACTTGATGTAGCCCTCCACGCCCATCGCCGGCGTGACACGGTGGTTGATGTTGAGGAAGGCGTTGTCGGTGCTGATCTTGCCGGTGTTGTAGCCGGCAAGAGATTGCGTGATTGTGAACGAATCCTGCTCCAGCCTCGACATGCCATAGCCCGCTGCAACCGCGGTATCGCCGAAAGTCCTGGACAGACGGATGGCATGCGTCATCAGGGTGCTGTCAGGCACGAAATGCAGGTCTTTGCTGGCGGAGGCCGGGGCGAAGAAGCCTCCGAAATTGGCCGCAAAGTCGCCCATCAGGTTGTCCCGCGCCTGATTGTCGAAGGTCTCGTAGCTGCCGTCATAGGACAACTGGAACAGGCCGCCGGGGGACGCGGTCAGATTGACGGACAGCTTGTTCATTTTCTCTTCGATGTCCTGATCGAACCCGCGCCAGCGTTGTAAAACCCGCGCAGCCGTACCCGCCACGTCGCTGCCGCCGGCCACGTAGGTGGAGAACCGGTTGCCATCCCGCTTGTAGCCATCGTAATTGATGGACAGCGACGTCCCCTCCCCCAGCATACCGGGCTTGAACTTCATCCCCACTCCATAGGTGGTGCGATCGATTTTGTACTCGGTCTGGCCGCCGCTATCGTCGTTGAACTGGGCCACGTAGCCGCTGTTGGTATTTGCGGGAACGTTGTAGGTGGGATCGGTCCCGCCCGGCACCCGGTTCGGACTGTAGAGGTAGTCGATGCCGCCGCTGGCCGAGCGGTAATGGGAGTAGTAGCCGGTGAAGCCGAGGTTATCCAGGTTCACCCGCGCCTTGCCCCGGTGGTTGTTCTGGCCGAACCCCAGCCGTTCCAAGATCAGGATATCCCGGCTTTGATCGGAAACGGTCAGGTTCAGGTCAAGATCGGCATAGAAACCCGAGTCGCGGTCCCCCGACCAGGCTTCCTGGGGGCTGTAGCGCTCCAGGTACTGGGTGAGGCTGGCACCCGGACCGTCAAAATAATTGAAGTAATACAGCTTGGGCGTGATTTCCCCGGTTACCGTCGAAGCCGTTGTATCTGCGGCCTGGGCCTGGGACATGGCAGCTGCCAGCGCCGTCATGCAGGGAAGAATGAACTTCAGGGTCATATGAGTGTTCATGATTTTCTCCTGTTTGCATGGGGCTGATCAGTGACGCAGGTGCTGGTCGATGCTGCTGCCATGGACCTGGCTGTGACAGGCCGTGCACTCCCTCAGCACCGCGCCTGTGATGCGCTGGGTGTTGTTGGTCGAACCGGTCTGGCCATGGCGGTTGCCGGCCACCGAGTGGCACTGCAGGCAAAGCATGGGCTGGGCAACATTGAGCAACTTACGGTTGGGCGAGCCGTGGGGGTTGTGGCAATTGCTGCAATCCTCTGTGGCCGGCGGATGCTCGAAGACGTGAGGCCCGCGCACGGCCTGGTGGCACTGGGTGCATTGCGCGGTCTTGGACTCCAGGCTGGTCTGCTTGCCGCCGTGCTGATCGTGGCAGCTGGTGCAGGTCAGGGCGCCTTCCTTGACCGGGTGATGCGAGTTCATGTTGAAGCGGGCCAGCACGTCCTGGTGGCAGGTGGCGCACAACGCAGTGTTCTTGTCGCTGCGCCACAGCGACAGATCGAGGCGCTTGATGTCCTTGGGCGTGTGCATGCCGTGGCAGTCGCGGCACTCAAGGCCTGCCTTGTGGTGGTCGGCGAACTTCCAGTTCATGCGCTTGGCGTCGTTCTTGTGGCAGGTCAGGCAGGCCTCGGCGTCAGGCTTCTGCGGCCGCTTGACGGGATTCCTGGCTGTGGCGACTTTCGCGTGCTCGGCGGCGCCGGCGTGGCAGGTTGCGCAGTTGATTTTGGCGTGGGCGCCTTTGGCGTGCTGGTCTTCCTTGTCGTCATGACAGCCATAGCACTTGAGCATGTCCCTGCTGTCGAGACCTGCAACAACCTCCTGGGCGAATGTCATTCCGGACAGAAGCGCCATGCCAACAGCCAAGGCGAATGCATAAATGCGTTTCATATGGGTTCCCCCCCCTGTTTGCGTTGTTTACGACAATTGAAGCACTGCAAAACCGGAGGAAAGCACCCGGATTTTCCAACTGTGTGTATTGACTGACTTATTGCGGAACTTTTCTTTTTCTACTGATAAGCAACCCCTATCAACCCTAGAACAAAAAAAGAATTTCTAAAGGGATATTTACGTCTTTAGTTCCTGACGCATTTTCCGCGCCGGCATTCCTGTGCTTGAACTGCGGGAAGACATCCTGTCAAACGTCCCCCGCACGGCAGCGCGGTACGATCGTGAGGCAACTGTAAGCAGATTGCCCGTGCATGCACGAATGTCAGGATGTCAGCCGCCGCCAGGTCGCCACCACCGTGTCCGGATTCAGCGAAATCGAGCCGATCCCCTGTGCCACCAGCCATTCCGCCAGATCGGGGTGGTCGCTCGGCCCCTGGCCGCAGATGCCGATGTACTTGCCCAGCCGGTTGCAGGCGGCGATCGCCTCGGCCAGCAGTTTCTTCACCGCCGGATTGCGCTCGTCGAAGCCTTCGGCCACCAGCCCGGAATCGCGGTCGATCCCCAGCGTCAACTGGGTGAGGTCGTTGCTGCCGATGGAAAAGCCGTCGACGTGCTGCAGAAAGTCGTCGGCGAGCAGCACGTTGGAGGGAATCTCGCACATCATGATCAGGCGCAGTCCGCGCTCGCCGCGCGTGAGGCCGTTTTCCGCCAGCAGTTTCACCACCGCCGCACATTCCTCCACCGTGCGCACGAAGGGAATCATCACCTCGACGTTGGAAAAGCCCAGCGTCTCGCGCACCTGCTTCAGCGCCCGGCACTCCAGCTCGAACGCCGGGCGGAACAGCGTCGACACGTAGCGCGCCGCGCCGCGCAGGCCCAGCATGGGGTTTTCCTCCTTCGGCTCGTAGCGCTCGCCGCCGACCAGGTTGGCGTATTCGTTGGACTTGAAGTCGCTCAATCGCACGATCACGGGCTGTGGCCAGAACGCCGCGGCCAGGGTGGCGATGCCCTCGGCCAGCTTGTCGACGTAAAACGACACCGGGTCCGCATAGCCCGCCGCGCGCGCATCGATCTCGGCGCGAATGTCCGGCGGCTGGCCGGCGGCGTCGAGCAGCGCCAGCGGATGCACGCCGATCATGCGCGCAATGATGAATTCCAGCCGCGCGAGACCGACGCCGTGGTTGGGAATCTGCGCGAACTCGAAGGCGCGCTCGGGATTGCCGACGTTCATCATCAGCTTCACCGGTGGCGCGGCCAGGGTTTCGCTTGCCAGCGTTTCTACGCTGAATCGCAGCTTGCCCGCATATACCATGCCGGTGTCGCCCTCGGCGCACGACACCGTCACCGTCTCGCCGTCCTTCAACACCGTCGTGGCCTCGCCGGTTCCGACCACCGCGGGGATGCCCAACTCGCGCGCGACGATGGCGGCGTGGCAGGTGCGCCCGCCGCGGTTGGTGACGATCGCCGCCGCGCGCTTCATCACCGGTTCCCAGTCGGGGTCGGTCATGTCGGTGACCAGGATGTCGCCCGGCTGCACCCGGTTCATTTCGGCCGGGCTGGCGATCAGCCGCACTTCGCCGGCGCCGATTTTCTGGCCGATGGCGCGGCCGCTGATGCGCACTTCGCCGGTCGCTTCCAGAGTGTAGCGTTCGCCGCCGCCGTTGGCGCGCGCCTTCACCGTTTCAGGCCGCGCCTGCACGATGAAGAGCTCGCCGGTCTCGCCGTCCTTCGCCCATTCGACGTCCATCGGACGCTTGTAGTGCGCCTCGATCGCCATCGCCTGGCGCGCCAGTTCCAGCACCTCGGCATCGGTCAGCGAATACTGCTGCCGCAGCTCGGCCGGGGTGTCCTCGATCACGGTCTCGCCGTCGCGCCACACCATGCGGACGGCCTTTTCGCCCAATTCGCGCCGCACCACGGCGGGAAAGCCCTCGGCCAGTTTCGGCTTGTGCACGTAGAACTCGTCCGGGTTGACCGAGCCCTGCACCACGGTTTCGCCCAGCCCATAGGCGGCGGTGATGAACACCACGTCGCGGAAGCCGGATTCGGTGTCGAGCGTGAACAGCACGCCGGAACAGGCGATGTCGGAGCGCACCATGCGCTGCACGCCGGCCGACAGCGCCACCTCGGCGTGGGCAAAGCCGTGGTGCACGCGGTAGGCGATGGCGCGGTCGTTGTAGAGCGAGGCGAAGACCTTCCTCACGTACGTGAGCAGGTCGTCCTCGCCGCGCACGTGCAGGTAGGTTTCCTGCTGGCCGGCAAACGAGGCGTCGGGCAGGTCCTCGGCGGTGGCCGACGAGCGCACCGCCACCGACACGCTGTCGCCCAATGCGGCATAGGCGGCGCGCAGGCCGGTTTCGAGCGCGGCCGGCAAGGCGGCCGCCTCCACCCAGGCGCGGATTTCCGCGCCGGCAGCGGCAAGCGCCGTCACGTCCGCCACGTCGAGCGCCGCCAGCCGGGCATCGATGCGCGCGCGCAAATCGTTGTGATCGAGAAAGTCCCAGAACGCCTGCGCCGTGGTGGCAAAGCCGCCCGGCACCTTGACCCCCGCACCCGACAGGTTGCGGATCATTTCGCCGAGCGAGGCATTCTTGCCGCCGACGCGCGGCACATCGGCCATCGACAGGGCATCAAGCGGCACAATATAGTCAGCAGACATAGGTGAACTCCATGAATAAATACAGCGTATTTTGCGTGTCCGACCACACCGGCGTGACGGTCGAAGCCGTCGCCAAAAGCGTACTGGCACAATTTCCGCAGATCGAGTGTAGCCTGATTACGCTGCCCTTCATCGACAGCTCGGACAAGGCGCAGGCCGCCGCCGCGCGCATCGCCGCCGCGCCCGCCCCAATGGTTTTTTCCAGCCTGACCGACCCGGCGCTGCGCGCGCCGTTCCGTCACGCCGGCCTCAGGCTGTTCGACGTGTTCGAGCTGATCGCGCCTGCGATCGAGACCGCGCTGGGCGAGGCCGCCATCCCCAGCGGCGGCCGCACCCACGGCATGACGAACAACTACGACGCACGCATGGATGCGGTCAATTTTGCGCTCAAGCTGGACGACGGCCTCAACCCCGAACGCCTGGGCCAGGCCGACCTGATCCTGATCGGCGTCTCGCGCGTCGGCAAAACCCCCAGCGCGCTCTATCTCGCCCTGCAATACGGCCTGCGCGTCGCCAACTATCCGCTCACCCCGGACGACCTCGCGCACGACAACCTGCCCGGCGTCCTGCTGGACCATCTGCCGCGGCTGCGCGCCCTGACCCTATCGGCCGAACGCCTGGCCGCCATCCGCCAGGCGCGCTACCCTGACAGCCGCTACGCCAGCCTGGCGCAATGCCGCGACGAGCTCGCTGCCGCCGAGCGGCTGTTCGAACGCCACGCGCTGCCCGTCCTCGACACCAGCCGCATGTCGGTGGAGGAAATCGCGGCACGCCTGCGCAGTCAGCCGTAAGCGTCCTCCATCCCCCTGGGTAATTGGCACCACGCCCCTCTTTTTTCCGGGATAAACGCCGTTAACAGCGATAGGGACAACCATGCTGGTCAGCAGGCGCCAGACGATGAAACGCATATTGATCAAACAACGCGGCGCGGCAGGGACCAGACTTCACCATGCATGCTGAAGCCGGCGATATCAAGCACCCTGCCGTAAGACGCATCGCACGCCCCACCGCCTGGAAGCTCGCCCTGCTGGCGGGTTTCATCACGCAACTGATGCTCATTGTGTTCGTCACCGCGATCGGCCTGCGCCAGTTGGGGATGACCACGCGCAACCTCAATCAGGTGGTCGACGTGCACATGCGCAAGCAGAACCACACCAAGAGCATGGTGACCGCCGCGCGCGAGCGCACGGTGATCCTGCTGATGCTTCCGCTGACCCGGGACCCGGCCGAGCGCGACGCCCTGCAGCAGCAGTTCAACGCGTGGGGACGATCGTTCGGCGCCGCCCGCCAGGCCTTGCTGAACCTGCCCCTGAATGACAAGGAAACGGCGCTGATCGCCCGCCAGGGGCAGCTGACCGGCGAGGCCCAGCCCATCCAGCTGCAGGTCATCGATTTGATCGATGCCGATTTCATCGCAGACGCGAACGATCTGGTGCGCAACCAGGCCATCCCGATGCAGGCCGAGGTGATGGCGGCCCTGTCGCAGCTCGAGGCCGAAACCCAGGCGGTGTCCATGGCCGCCAGCCAGAAGGCACGCGAAGACCATGCGGCGGCGCGTTTCTGGATGTACCTGCTGTCCACCGCGGCGCTGCTGGTGGGGCTGTTCGTCGCCGCGGTGGTCTTCCATTTCTCCACCCGCATCGGCCGCGAACGCGAACAGCTGGCCACCCACGACACCCTGACCGGGCTGCCCAATCGCATGCTGTTCAAGGATCGCCTGGAGCAATCGCTGATCCGCGCAAAGCGGCATCAGACGCTGATCGGCGTGATGTTCATCGATCTGGACCGCTTCAAGCGGGTCAACGACACGCTTGGGCATGCCAGCGGCGACCAGCTCATCTGCGAGGTTGCCCGACGCCTGCGGCAGGCGGTTCGCTCCGACGACATCGTGGCACGGCTGGGGGGCGACGAGTTCGTCGTGGTCGTCAACGACGTGGTCGCGCTCAATCCCATTCTGCAGGTGGTCGAAAAGGCTCTTGCCGTGGTGAGCGAACCCTACCGGATTGCCGGGCGCGAAATCTTCTCCAGCTGCAGCATCGGCGTCAGCGTCTACCCCCACGACGGCACCAACGCCAGCAGCCTGCTGAAGAACGCGGACACCGCGATGTATACCGCCAAGGACCGCGGCAGGAACCATTTCCAGCTCTACGACGCGGCCATGAACACGATGGCGGAGGAAAGGCTGCAACTGGAAACCGAGCTGCACTATGCGCTGGAGCGGAACGAATTCGTCTTCCATTACCAGCCCCAGCTCAACCTGGAAACGGGCCGCATCGAGGGCGTCGAAGCCCTGCTTCGCTGGAACAAGCCGGACAAGGGTCTGCTCAGCCCGGCGCTTTTCCTCAACATGCTGGAAGAAACCGGCGGGATCGTCGGTGTCGGACGCGCGCTCCTGCTGGCGGCCTGCCGTCAAACCGCGGACTGGCACGCCGCCGGGTTCACCGATCTGGACGTTGCCGTCAACCTCTCCGGCAAGGAGTTCTGGCACCACAGCCTGATCGAAAACGTCCGCGACGCGCTGGCGCAATCCGGCCTGCGTCCGCAATCCCTGCAGCTCGAACTGACCGAGGGCATCTTCATGGAAGACGTCGATGCCGCCGTGGTCCGGATCCAGGCCCTGAAGGCGCTGGGCGTTGCCGTGGCCATCGACGACTTCGGCACCGGCTATTCCTCTCTCGCCCACCTCAAGCGCTTCCCGCTCGACGTGCTGAAAATCGACCGCTATTTCGTCAAGGACCTGCCGAATGCCCCGGCCAGCGAAGCCCTCATCGGCTCGATTCTCACGCTGTGCCAGGGACTGGATCTCGGCGCCGTAGCCGAAGGGGTGGAGACCCGGGAGCAGCTCGAAGCGCTGCGCGCACTCGGCTGCCGGATCGTGCAGGGCTATTTCATCAGCCGGCCGGTTCCGGCCGATCAGATCCTCGCACTGCTGGGCCGCGACTGGCTGGCGGCATTCGGCGCGAGCCAAAGGCACCTCGAGCTTATTTAACCTAGAAACCGTAGTTGGACGCGCCTGATGGTGCGTCTGGGCGTGTGTCTGTCGCGAAGCGAGGAGGCGGCAGGCCGGGGCCTGCAACGACGAGCGACAAAGGCAGGCGCGCGACCGGGCGTACCAGCAGGCGCGTAGCGAAGTCACCAAAAATGGTGAGCGCTATCGAAGGCGGAGAATCCAGCATTCATAAGGCATTCCGTGAAGTTATAAGCGGTCAACTGCGGTTTTTAGGTTTAAGCCTGCGCTGACGCACCGCCTCGAATACCGCCACTGCCAGCGCCGCCGAGGCATTCAGCGACTCGATGCGGCCGGCCATCGGAATGTGCGCGCACCGCGTCGCCGCCTCGCACACCGCTGCCGACAAGCCCGCCCCTTCGTTGCCGGCGATGAGGGCGAGCGGGCCGCCGAGATCGAGCGCATAGAAATCGCTGTCCTCGTCCAGGGCGAGCGCGATGCTCTGGCCGGCAAATCCATTCAGCCACGCCACCAGATCGGCACCCTGCTGCATCGGCAGCACGAACTGCGCACCCTGCCCACCGCGCAGCGCCTTCGGCGACCAGGGGTCGTGGCAGCCTTTCGACAACACGGCCAGCGTCGCGCCCGCCGCGGCGCCGGTGCGCAGCATGGCGCCGAGGTTGCCGGGG
Organism: Gammaproteobacteria bacterium; assembly: GCA_018820765.1. GTDB lineage: Bacteria > Pseudomonadota > Gammaproteobacteria > Burkholderiales > Thiobacillaceae > Thiobacillus. The sequence continues at coordinate 177,249 of JAHJNN010000008.1, read as the reverse complement.
TCCTGGATGTCCTCCAGCACAATGACGAGCGGAGGAGAACGGGGTGCCGGCGGGGTGAGCCAGGCCGCCTCCGCCAGCACGCCGGTCGGGGTGGCGACGGGTGCGATTTCGGCGAACAGCGTGTCGGGCAGCACAATGTTTTTGACGTGGGGACAGCGCGCCGCCAGGGGCGCAAACCGACCGGCGTCGAAAGAAACCGCCCGCACCAGGGTATGCGGCTGCCCGCCCGCATCGAGATAGGCGGCCAGCAGATGCTCGCCGTCCAGCAGGGTCATATGTGCTTCGCGCCGCGCGCGCGCCGATTCGGCGAGCTTTTTCAACCGCTTGAAGATCGGGTTGTCGCGCGAGCTGATGGGCGTTTCGGTCATGCCGGGATTATCCAAAAAACCGCAGTTGACCGCTACGCACCCGCTGGCACGCCTGGTCACGCGCCTGCCTTTGTCGCTCCTCCTTGCTTACCCCGGTAGGCCGCGTCGTCGCTTCGCGGCAGACACGTGCCCAGACGCACCATCGAGCGCGTCCAACTGCGGTTTCTAGGATGATCCGGGTTTCGCCGCTACAGGCTACACTCATAGCTATCATGCGCATCGCCCTCATCACGCCCTACGGCCGCGAACACCGCAACGGCAACTGGCACACCGCCGCACGCTGGACGCGCTTCCTGCGCGAGGCGGGACACACGGTGCGGGTGCAGGTGGAATGGGACGGCCGCGGCGCCGACCTCATGCTGGCGCTGCATGCGCGGCGCAGCTTTGCCTCGATCCGCGCCTTTGCCGAGCGCTTCCCCACCCGCCCACTGCTCGTCACGCTGACCGGCACCGACCTCTACCGCGACATCCACGAAGACCGCGACGCCCAGCACGCGCTCGAACTCGCGCATCGGATCATCGTGCTGCAGGAGCGCGGCCCCGACGAACTGCCCCCGCATCTGGCCGCCAAGACGCGCGTAATCTATCAGTCGGCACCCGACATCGCCCGCCTGCCGCCACCGAAAGACGTTTTCGAGGTGCTGGTGATCGGCCACCTGCGCGCCGAGAAAGACCCCTTCCGGGTGGCGCTGGCAACAGCCTATCTGCCCGAGCAATCGAAAATCCAGGTGACGCATCTGGGCAACGCCCTCTCCGAGGACATGGCCGAAACGGCGGAGCTGGCGCAGCGCAAACTGCCGCGCTGGCACTGGGGCGGCGAGGTGCCGCACAAGGCGGTGATGAAGCGGCTGGCGCGCGCCCACCTCATGGTCATCAGTTCGGTGATGGAAGGCGGCGCCAACGTGATCTGCGAAGCGCTGGCGGCGGAGGTGCCGGTGCTGGCCTCGCACATGCCGGGCAACGTCGGCATGCTGGGCGAGGACTACCCCGGTTATTTCCCGGTGGGCGACGAGCGGCGGCTGGCCAGGCTATTGTCGATGGCCGAGAACGATCCCGATTTCTATGCCGCGCTGCTCAGCCACGCCCGCCAGCGCCGCGGCCTGATGCGGCCGGAGCAGGAAGCCAGCCGCCTGCGGCAGGCGGTGGCGGAGTTCGAGCAAAGCGCGGGTTAGTCCTCGTCGAACAGGATGCCGAACATGCGCGCGCGTTCGGCCTGGCTCAGGCCGCGTAGCACCCGCACCGCTTCGCGCGCGACGCGCGGATCACGGGTGATCGAATACTCGATCGCCAGCGCGCGCCACACCTCGGCCAGCTTGGGGTCGGTGGCCTGCAGCTTTTGCAGCGCCTGGGCCACGCCCGCCTCCCCCTTCGCCAGATAAAACGTCAGCCCCAGGTTCTGCCAGGCCGGGAGGTAGTCGGGGTCGATTTCCACCGCCGCGCGGTACGCCCGCATCGCCTCGCGCGGCTGTCCGCTGTCGCGATAGGCGTTGCCCAGATTGTTGCGGGCAAACACGTCGCCGGGCGCCAGACGCAGATTCTCCCGATACGCTGCGATGGCTTCGGCAAACCGCCTCAGTTCGCCCAGCGCGCGTCCCTGCACGAACCACGGCAGCGGATTCTTCGCATCGGCCCGCGCCCAATCCCGGCCCCACGCCAGCAGGCCGGCCCAGTCGGCGCGTCGTTCCAGTGCCCGCGCGTGGCCCACCCATTCGGCGTGCGGGCGCGCCGCCAGCGCAGTCTGGTCACCGGCCAGGCCGAAGGTCTGGGTCGCCGCCACCGCCGGCTCCCACCCCGCCAGCGCGGACAGCACCACCAGGCAGAGGGCACGATTCAACATGAGTACACGCCTCCTTGAGTCAGTCCGATTCGCGCCATGCTTGACGCGTCGCGTATCCTGTCGGATTCACGCATCCGAGTTCGGCCCATGCTTCCCCACGAAAGTTTCATTCCCGGCAAAGACGCCTCGCTCGAAGCCTCGATCGCCACCCTGCAATCCAGACTCGACACGCTCGGCTTTTACATCGAAGAACGCTCCTGGCTCAATCCGGTGGAGGGCGTGTGGTCGGTGCACATCCGCGACCGCGATTGCCCGCTCCTGTTCACCAACGGCAAGGGCGCGTCGGAACTGGCCGCGCGGGCGAGCGCGCTCGGCGAGTATTTCGAGCGGCTGTCGACCAATTATTTCTGGACCCATTTTTACCTCGGCGAGACGATCGCCAAGCGCAGCTACGTCCACCATCCCGACGAGCGCTGGTTCGCCCTCGACGGCGACGACGCCTGGCCGCAAGGCCTACTCACGCCCGATCTGCATGACCTGTACAACCCCGACGACGGCGTGCGCGCCGACCAGCTGATCGATCTCAACTCCGGCAACGCCGAACGCGGCATCTGCGCCATCCCCTACCAGCGCCTCTCCGATGGCCAGACCGTGTATTTCCCGGTCAACCTGATCGGCAACCTCTACGTCAGCAACGGCATGTCGGCCGGCAACACGCTGAAGGAAGCGCGCGCCCAGGCGCTGGCCGAAATCTTCGAGCGCCACATCAAGTTCCGCATCATCGAAGAGGGCCTGTGCCTGCCCGACGTGCCCGAGGACGTGATCAATCGTTATCCGCACATCGCCGCCGGCATCCGCGGCCTGCGCGAAGCCGGCTTCGGCATCCTGGTGAAGGACGCCTCGCTCGGCGGCCAGTATCCGGTGATGAACGTGACGCTGCTGCACCCGCAGGACCAGGGCTGCTTCGCCAGCTTCGGCGCGCATCCGCGCTTCGAGGTCGCACTGGAACGCGCGCTCACTGAATTATTGCAAGGCCGCGCGCTCGATTCGCTGGCCGGCTTCCCCGCCCCCGGCTTCGACCCGGCCGAAATCGCCGACCCCCAGAACCTGGAAATCCACTTCGTCGATTCCAGCGGCGTGATTTCCTGGCAGTTCCTGCGCGACACGCCCGACTACGACTTCGTCGACTGGAACTTCGGCACCACCACCGACGAGGATTACCACTGGTCGGTCGATGCGCTGCATGCCGAAGGCCACGAGCTTTACATCGCCGATTTCACCCACCTCGGCGTCTACGCCTGCCGCATCCTGGTGCCCGGCGTGTCCGAGATCTACCCATTCGAAGAACTCGAATTCGAGAACAACAGCGTCGGCAACCTGATCCGCCCCGCGCTCGCGCGCCTGTCCGAACTAAGCGACGACGAATGCGCCGACCTGCTTGACCTGATGGTCGAGTTGGAACTGGCCGATGACCGCCTCGTCACGGTGCTGATCGGGCTCGCTCCAGACGCCGATTCGCCGTGGACCGACATCCGAGTCGGCGAGATCAAGCTGCTGCTCGCGCTCGCCCTCGGCGACGACGAAGCCATCCGCGAAGGCTGCACCTGGATCGCCCAGTATGGCCAGCGCAGCGACGCGCGCCTCAAGGTCTACCGCTGCATCGCCGACCTCGTCCAGCTCGACGACCCCAGCCCCTTCGAACCCGCGCTCGCGCTGATGTACGGCCGCGACACGCTGGAGCAGGCGTTCGCGCTGTTCAACCAGGACGAACGCTTCTTCGGGCTCACCAAGCTGGGCAGCGACTTCGAAGGCAGCGCGATCCACCGGCGCCTGCTGGAGGCGTACCGCAAGGTGCGCGGCTAGATCACGTCCCGATGAAAATCCCCAAGCGCCTGGAACCCCTGCTCGAAGACGGCCTGATCGACGGCGTCGTGCGACAGCTCATGAGCGGCAAGGAAGCCATGGTCTTCGTCGTCCGCTGCGGCGACGACATCCGCTGCGCCAAGGTCTACAAGGAAGCCAACAAGCGCAGCTTCCGCCAGGCCGTCGACTACACCGAGAACCGCAAGACCAAGAACAGCCGCCAGGCGCGCGCCATGGCCAAGGGCAGCAAGTTTGGCCGCGAGATGCAGGAAGCCGCCTGGCAAAGCGCCGAAGTCGATGCGCTGTACCGGCTCGCCGCCGCCGGCGTGCGGGTCCCCACGCCGTACAACTTCCACGAAGGCGTGCTGCTGATGGAACTGGTGGCCGACTTGGAGGGCAACGCCGCGCCGCGGCTGAACGACGTGTCGTTCACCGAAGCCGAAGCCTTCGCCCACCACCGCACCCTGATCGGCGAAGTCGTGCGCATGCTGTGCGCCGGTGTCGTCCACGGCGACCTGTCCGAGTTCAACATCCTCGTCAGCGCCGACGGCCCGGTGATCATCGACCTGCCGCAGGCGGTCGACGCTGCCGGCAACAACCACGCCCAGGCCATGCTGGCGCGCGACGTCAATAACTTGCGGGCCTATTTCGGCCAATTCGCGCCGGCGCTATTGGCGACGCAGTACGCCGAGGAAATCTGGGCGCTGTATGAACACGGTGGTCTGCACCCCGAGGTCGAACTCAGCGGCCGGTTCGAATGCGACAAACCGCCGGTCGACCTGGAGAGTGTGATGCGCGAGATTGACGATGCGCGGGATGAAGAGGCTGCGCGGTTGTTGCGCTTGCAGGAACTTGCGTGAGCCATGGCTTCCCGCATCTAGTCCAGTATCAGCTCGCTGTCCTGCAATACCAGAAGGTAGCTTGTTCAAACGGTCGATACGAAGCGTGGTAGCGGATTAATTCCTCTGCCAATTTTTGAAGTGCAGGGCGTGCTGGGTCAGTGTCGCCAACAGAAAACATTTCGGCCAACGCCCCCTCCGCTTTGAGAAAGACATCAACGTCCTCAACGAAATCACACTCGTGTTCGTCCGCCCAAAGCCCGTGTTGCATACGCTTCACATACACAAGGGCGTCAATTTCCAAATTCGCAATATTCAAAGCCTGCAGCAGGCACACGCCTTCAACAATGCACTGCGGCTTCGCGTGAAAGTCTCTTTTTAATTCTTCATACCGAAGATGATCTAGATACCCGTCCCTCTTTTCATCCAGATAATCATCAAGGCTTATTAGAGGGACATCAAGTTGCTCCGCAAGGCTCTTCGCCAGCGTTGTCTTCCCGCAGCCATCGACGCCATCGATTCCAATCCGGCCATAGCCACTCTCACGAAGTAACGCTGCGAGGTCTTGGGACATTTCCAACTCGATCATCACGTCACAGCTAACGTCGAATTTGGCAGGCTCTGCTGTTACGAACCGCGCTGCCGCACCGTCTCGTACAACAGCGCTGCCGACACCGAACAGAACGAGGGACAGACCACGGTTTCTCCATTCACCCCTGAATGATGGCAATCAACGCGTTGCGCACTTCATCCAACCGGCCTTGCGAGATCAGGCCTGCCGCCGCCGCAAACAGGGAAGTATTCGCCGTGAACAATTTACCCGGCCGCGCATAGCTTGCCCGCTGCAAGCCGCCTGACGTGAAGTCTTCGGACGCAAGCAGGATGGCATGGGAGTCGGCGTAGGGGTTGCTGGTGATCTGGCAGGCGATCCAGTCGTCGCGCCCGGCATCGGCCAGAAGCAGGGCGGGCCGCAGCTTGCTGCGTGTGAGGTCGGAAAACGGGAACGGCAGAAGGACTACTTGGCCGGCTGCAAATGCGCCCATGCTTCCTCTTCCTCGGGTTTCAGCCAGTCTTCCGCGAGCGCCGCTTCAGCCAATTGCAGCGCTTCGTCAACCGACGGCTTCAGGAGCGTGAGCAATGCACGCCCAGCGGGAATCGTCTGCACGGGTTCGAGCGGATGGATGTGTCCCGATGCGTCAATCTCAACTTCGATGGTCTGCAGCATGGCGTCCTCCTTCAGGCAATGCGCCTATTCTATGCCTGTGGGTAATTGCGGTCGATGCAAGAGACCGGAGATATCCAGTCCGATCATCCTCCGCGCTGCCGCACCGTCTCATACAGACACAGCGCCGCCGACACCGAGACGTTGAGGCTCTCCACCGTGCCGCCGATGGGGATGCGCGCGACCTGGTCGCAGCTTTGCTTGACCAGACGGCGGATGCCGGCGCCCTCGGCGCCGAGCACCCAGGCGATGCCGGTTTTGGCGTCGATGCCGGACAGGGGCTTGTCGCCGTCCATGTCGGCGGCGATGACCCAGATGTTGTGTTCCTTCAAATCCTCAATCGTTCGCGCGAGGTTGGTGACCATGATGTAGGGCACGGTCTCCGCCGCGCCCGAGGCGACTTTTTCCACGGTGGCGTTGATGCCGACGGCGTTGTCCTTCGGCGCAATGACGGCGTGGGCGCCGAAGGCATCGGCCGAGCGCATGATGGCGCCGAGGTTGTGCGGGTCGGTGACGCCGTCGAGGATGACCAGCAGCGGCGGACCCTGGATGTTCTCCAGCACCTCGTCGAGCGAATGGGTGAGCGCGACCGGCTTGACGCGGGCGACCACGCCCTGGTGCTTGGCGGTTTTGCCAACCAGGCGGGTCAGTCGGTCGGCCTCGACCTGCGCCAGCTTGACGTTATTGTCCTTGGCCTGATGGACCAGGTCGCGCGCGCGCGCATCGCGCCGGGTCAGGTCGAGGTAGATTTCGAAGATGCCCGCGGGGTCCTGGCGCAGACGGGCCAGGACGGGGTGAAAGCCGTAGATGAGTTTTTCTGCGGCGTGCTTGTCGGCGGACTTCTCGCTCATTTCTTCTTGGCGCCGGCTCGGGGCTTGGACGTTTTGGGTTTACCCGATTTGTTATCCGGCTCGCGCTTCTCGAACGCGCGCTGCATGTCGAGCGCGGAGCTGTCCTGCTCCACCAGGCTGAAATCGATCTTGCTGGTCTCGATGTCGGCGCGCATCACCTTGATGCGCACACGGTCGCCCAGGCGATATTTTTTGCCGGTGCGCTCGCCCAGCATCATGTGCTTGGCCTGGTCGTAGTGGAAGTAGTCCTGGCCCAGTTCGGACACGTGGACCAGGCCCTCGATGAAGATGTCGTCGATCGCGACGAACATGCCGAAGCTGGTCACCGCGCTCACCGTGCCGTTGTACTCGTCGCCGATGCGGTCCTGCATGAAGTAGGTCTTCAGCCAGGCGTCGACGTCGCGGGTGGCATCGTCGGCACGGCGCTCGGTCATCGAGCAGTGGGCGCCGATTTCCGTCAGCCCCTTGGCGGGCAGCTTCTCGCCCTGCAGCACCGCCTTGATGCCGCGGTGCACCATGAGGTCGGGATAGCGCCGGATCGGCGAGGTGAAGTGGGTGTAGGCCTCGTACGCCAGGCCGAAGTGGCCCTTGTTGTCGGGGCTGTAGATCGCCTGCCTGAGCGAGCGCAGCATCACGGTCTGCAAGAGACCGTGGTCGGGACGGTCCTTGATTTTCTCCAGCAGGGCGGCGTAGTCCTTGGCGTGCGGTTTGTCGCCGCCGCCGAGGTCGAGGCCGAATTCGGCCAGAAAGCCGCGCAGCGCGGTGAGCTTCTCCGGCGTCGGGCCTTCGTGCACGCGAAACAGCGCGGGCTGCTTGTTCTCGTGCAGGTAATCCGAGGCGCAGACGTTGGCCGCCAGCATGCATTCCTCGATGATGCGATGCGCGTCATTGCGGATCACCGGCACGATCTCCTTGATCTTGCCGTGGTCGTCGAAAATGATCTGCGTCTCGGTCGAACCGAAGTCGATCGCGCCGCGCTTGGCGCGCGCCTTCAGCATGACGCGGAACAGCTTGTCGAGCGCCTCCAGATGCGGCATCAGTTCGGCCTGCTTGTTCTCCGGCCTGGCGGCGCCGGAGAGCCAGTCCCACACCTGGTTGTAGGTCAGCCGTGCGTGCGAATAGATCACCGCGGGATAGAAGCGGTATTCCTTGATGCTGCCGGTGCTGGTGATGCGCATGTCGCACACCATGGACAGGCGGTCGACCTCGGGGTTGAGCGAACACAAGCCGTTGGACAGCGCCTCCGGCAGCATGGGAATGACGCGGCGCGGGAAGTACACCGAGTTGCCGCGGTTGAAGCCTTCGCTGTCGAGCGCGTCGCGCGGCTGCACGTAATGGCTGACGTCGGCGATCGCCACCACCAGGCGGAAGCCGCTGCGGCCGAGCGGTTCGCAGTACACGGCATCGTCGAAGTCGCGCGCGGTCTCGCCGTCGATGGTGACGAGCGGCAGGTGGCGGATGTCCTCGCGTCCGGTCATGTCCTTTTTCTGCACCTTGTTCGGCAGCTTGGACGCCTGCGCCTCGACGTCGGGCGGGAACACGTAGGGCAGGTCGTGCTTTCTCAGCGCGATCTCGATTTCCATGCCGGGGCCGGTGAAGCTGCCGAGAATCTCGCTGACGCGCCCCACCGCCTCGTTGTGCGCGCCGGGCTGGGTGACGATTTCGACCGTCACCACCTGGCCGGAGTGCGCAGCACCGGCGTGTTCGGCCGGCACCAGAATATCCTGGTTTATGCGGCGGTTTTCCGCGATCAGGAAGCCGACGCCGCCTTCCACGTAGTAGCGGCCGACGATGAACTGGTTGACGTGCTCCAGCACCTCGACGATCTTGGCCTCGCGCCGGCCGCGGCGGTCGAGGCCGGCGACCCGCACCAACACCTTGTCGCCGTGCAGCACGCGGTGCATTTCCTTGGGCGACAGGTAGAGGTCGTCGCCGCCCTCTTCCGGCACCACGAAGCCGAAGCCGTCCGGGTGGCCTTCGACGTGGCCCTTGATCAGGTCGAGCTTGTCCGGCAGGCACAGCTGGCGTTTGCGGTTGAGCATCAACTGGCCGTCGCGCTGCATCGCGCCCAGCCGCCGCTGGAACAAGTCGCGCTCGGCCTCGGTGATGTGCAGCTGTTCGGCGAAGGCGTCGGCATCGACCGGGCAACCGGCCTCGGTCAGCAGCTGCAGGATGTACTCGCGGCTCGGCAGGGGCGATTCATAACGCTCGGTTTCACGCTCGTAGAACGGGTCGGCCAGGCGGATCGCCGGAATTTGGTGTTTGCTTGCGCGACTGCGGGATTTTTTTGCGGGCATCTTCGTTGACAATTTATTCATGGCTCTCTAAAATGCGCGCCTTATTGCCCGGATGGCGGAATTGGTAGACGCGCACGGTTCAGGTCCGTGTGCCGCAAGGTGTGGAGGTTCGAGTCCTCTTCCGGGCACCAGATGTAAGCAAAAAGCCGACCTCGTGTCGGCTTTTTGCTTTTGTAGGGTTTATTGTAGACATTAGGCCTCGTAGGGGTGGCGACGCACGATCGTCTCCACCCGGTCCGGTCCGGTCGACACCACGTCCACCGGCACTTCGCACAGGGCCTCCATCCGCTTGAGATAGGTCTGCGCCTTCTGCGGCAGCTTGTCGAATTCCTGCACGCCCACGGTGGTATCGCTCCAGCCCGGCAAATCCTCGTAGATCGGCTCGACGTCGGTGATCGATTCGGCGCCCACCGGCAGGATGTCGCACACTTCGCCGTCGATCCTGTAGCCGACGCACACGCGTACGGTTTCCAGCCCGTCCAGCACGTCGAGCTTGGTCACGCACAGGCCCGACACGCCGTTGATCTGGATCGAGCGCTTGAGCGCGGCGGCGTCGAACCAGCCGCAGCGGCGCGCGCGGCCGGTGGTGGCTCCGAATTCATGGCCTTTTTCGCCGAGATACTGACCGACGTCGTCGAACAGTTCGGTCGGGAACGGACCGGAACCGACGCGCGTAGTGTAGGCCTTGGTGATGCCGAGCACGTAGTGCATCGCGGACGGGCCGACGCCAGAGCCGGTGGAGGCGCCGCCGGCGGTGCAGTTGGACGAAGTGACGAAGGGGTAGGTGCCGTGGTCGATGTCCAGCAGCGTGCCCTGCGCGCCTTCGAACAGCAGGTTGCCGCCCGCCTTGTTGACTTCGTACAGGCTGCGCGGCACGTCGGCCACCATCGGCTTGATGCGTTCGGCCATTGCCATCATGCTGTCGAGCGTCTGGTTGAAGCTCACCACTTCGGCCTTGTAGTAGTTTTTCAGCATGAAGTTGTGATGGTCGAGCACTTCGCCGAGCTTGGCGGCAAAACGCTCGCGGTGGAACATGTCCTGCAGGCGCAGCGCACGGCGCGCCACCTTGTCCTCGTAGGCAGGGCCGATGCCGCGGCCGGTGGTGCCGATCTTGCCGGCGCCCTTGGCGATCTCGCGCGCCTGATCGAGCGCGATGTGATGCGGCATGATCAGCGGGCAGGCTTCGCTGATTTTCAGGCGGCTGGCGACGTCGACGCCGGCGGCTTCGAGCATGTCCATTTCTTCCAGCAATGCGTTCGGCGACAGCACCACGCCGTTGCCGATGTAGCAGGTGACGTTGTCGCGCAGGATGCCGGACGGAATCAGGTGCAGCACCGTCTTCTTGCCCGCCACCACCAGGGTGTGGCCGGCGTTGTGGCCGCCCTGGAAGCGCACCACGCCCTGCGCGCGGTCGGTCAGCCAGTCGACGATTTTGCCCTTGCCTTCATCGCCCCACTGGGTGCCGATGACGACGACGTTTTTTGCTGCCATGGTGAAGTCTCCCTAACTTATTTTGAGCCTGTTTCAACAGTAATCATGCCCCGCGCCGGCTGCCTGCGGGATGCAGTGCAAGGCGCGGGGAGCGAAATTTAGTTGCTCTAAATGAGCGACCCGCAACGCGGCAATGCGCCCGCAGGCAACCGGCCCTCCGGGTTGAGACCAGGATCGGCGTCTGCGGCGTTGCAGCGCTTGGCAATGGAATGGCCATTGCCTGCGCACTGCGCCTTGCATCCATCCGATCCTGGTCTCAACGCGGGGCATGATTACTGCTGAAACAGGCTCATGTCCGAGCCGGCAATGACCAGCTCGCGCAAATCCAGACTGAAACCGGTGGCCGGGCGCGCCCGGCCGAATACCCGCCCTACTTCGTCGTAACGCCCGCCCTGCGCGATCGCATGGCTGCGTCCGCCGGTGTAGGCGGCGAACACGACCCCGCTGTGATAGCCGTAGCCGCGCAGCTCCGCCAGGTCGTAGGCCGCCTCGACGCCGGCCAGGCCGCGATCGAGCGTCTCCAGGGTATCCAGCGCGGCCGCCACCGCGGCCAGCTGCGGCAGGCGCGCCCGCGCCTCGGCCAGCACGCTGCGGTCGCCGTACAGTTGCGGCAGCGCGGCAAAGGCGTCGCGCAACTCCGCCGGCAGGCCCGCCGTCAACACGGCCACTGCGCTGCTGTCCTTGGACTGCAGCGCGCCGAACAGCTGATGCTCGGCCTCGCCGGCGAGGCCGGCCGCCTGCGCCAGCGCACGGTAGACGCCGACGTGGCCGATGTCGAGCTGCAGCGTTTTGACGCCGCAGGCGGACAAGCCCTGCAGCATCAGGGTGAGGATTTCGAGGTCGGCCTCGGCCCCGGCTTCGCCGTATAGCTCGGCACCGATCTGGATCGGCTCGCGCGAGCGATGAAAGCCGTCGGACTGGGTATGCAGCACGCTGCCGGCGTAACACAGGCGATTGACGGCGTTAGCCGCCAAGAGGTGGGCATCGATGCGCGCCACCTGCGGTGTGATGTCGGCGCGCACACCCATCAGCCGCCCGCTCAACTGGTCGACCAGCTTGAAGGTCTTGAGGTCGAGGTCGGCGCCCACCCCGGTCAGCAGCGAATCGACGTATTCCATCAGCGGCGGGATCACCAGCTGGTAGCCGCGGCTGCGGAACAGGTCGAGCAGCGCGCGCCGCATGTTCTCCATGCGCCAGGCCTGCGGCGGCAGCACATCCTCGACGTTTTCGGGCAATAACCAGGCAGTCATGTCAGTTCAGCATCAGCAACAAAAAAACGCCGCCCACTATCGAGGCAGCGCCGATAAAACGCAACTGGCCATCCTTGAGCTCCAGCATCCTGCTGAAGCCCTCGCGCCACATGGCGGGCGCGGCAAACGGCAGGATACCCTCAATCACCAGCAACAGTCCGATTGCCGCCAGCCAGTCGGAGCCGGTCATTGACCACCGGCAGCACGCGGGTTCTTCATGTACTTGAAGAAGTCGGAACTGGGGTCGAGCACCATCACGTCGCTCTTGCTCTTGAAGCTTTCACGGTAGGCCTGCATCGAGCGGTAGAACGCATAGAACTCGGCGTTCTTGCCGTAGGCCGAGGCATACACGGCCGATGCCTTGGCGTCGCCCTCACCCTTGACGCGCTGCGCGTCGCGGTAGGCCTCGGCGACGATCACGTCCTTCTGCTTGTCGGCGTCGGCCTTGATCTTCTCGGCTTCGGCGGCACCGGTCGAACGCAGCTCGTTGGCCACCTGCTTGCGCTCGGCCTCCATCCGGCGATAGACGTTTTCCGACACGGTTTCCGGCAGGTCGACCCGCTTGATCCGCACATCCACCACCTGCACGCCGATCTTGCGCGCGTCGCCATCAGCCTTGGCGCGGATGATGCCCATGATTTCCTCGCGCCGCCCCGACACCACCTCGTTGATGGTGCGCTTGCCGAACTCGGCGCGCAGGCCGTCATTGACCGTCTGGTTGAGGCGAATCTGCGCCCGCGTCTCGTCGCCGCCCACCGACACGTAGAACTGCCGCGCGTCGATCACGCGCCACTTGATGAACGAATCCACCAGCACGTTCTTCTTTTCGGAAGTGATGAAGCGCTCGGGATCGGCCGAATCCAGCGTCAGGATGCGCGTATCGAAATAGCGCACATTCTGCACCAGCGGCAGCTTGAAATAGAGACCCGGCTTGGTCTTCACCGACACCACTTCGCCCAGCTGGAACACCACAGCATTCTGCCGCTGGTCAACCGTAAACATGCTGGCGCTCAGAACGACCAGCACGACCAGCAGGCCGACCAGGAAAGTACCTAGACTCTTGCTCATGGCCGGGCCTCCCGATCGCGGCTGCGGAAGGCGTCACGCGACCGCGTATCCGCTGAAGAGGGTGCCGTCGTGGCCGGCTGTGCCAGCACCTCCGGCGCGCCGCTGTAGGGCTGGCCTACGATCTGCTGCAGTTTGTCGAGCGGCAGATACAAAAGGCTGTTGCCGCCTTTCTGGTCCACCAAGATTTTGCTGGTGTTGTTCATCACGGTCTGCATGGTGTCGAGATAGAGTCGCTGGCGCGTGACCTGCGGCGCCTTCTGATATTCGGCAAAAATCTGCGAGAAGCGGCTGGCCTCGCCCTCGGCGTTGGCGATCACCGACAGCTTGTAGCCCTCGGCTTCTTCCTTCAGGCGCGAGGCCAGGCCGCGGGCACGCGGCACCACGTCGTTGGAGTAGGCCTCGGCCTCGTTCTTCAGGCGCTCGCGGTCCTGGCCCGCTTTCACCGCGTCGTCGAATGCGGCCTGCACCTGCTCGGGCGGCTGGATGTTCTGCAAGGTCACCTGGCTGATGCTGATGCCGGTCTTGTGGCGGTCATGGATGTCCTGCATCAGCTGCTTGGCACGCGCGGCAATTTCGGCACGGCCCTCGTACAGCACGAAGTCCATCTTGTTCTTGCCGACGATTTCGCGCATGGCGGTCTCGGCGATCTGCAGCGCGCTGTCTTCCGGCGAACGGTTGACGAACAGGAACTCGACCGGGTCTTTCAGGATGTACTGCACGGCAAACTGCAGGTCGATGATGTTCTCGTCGTCGGTCAGCATCAGCGACTCTTTCAACACCTTGCTCTTGACGTTGTTGCGGTAGCCGATCTCAACGGTTCGCACCTGGTCGACGTTGACGATTTCACGCGACTCGATCGGCCACGGCAGATGCCAGCGCGGACCCGGCTCGGTGGTTTCGACGTACTGGCCGAAGCGCAGCACCATGCCGCGCTGGCCGGTATCGACGATGTAGAAACCGCTGGCCACCCACACCAGCGCCAGCGCGCCGATCAGCAAGCCGACCAGGTTGCCGCCGCCCGGCAGGCCTTCGGGGGAAAAGCCTTCGCCGCCGTCGCTGCCGCCGCCACGCCCTTTGTTGCCGAACAGGCTGTTGAGGCGCTGGTTGACGCGCCGCCAGAGCTCGTCAAGATCGGGCGGGCCGCTGTTCTTGCGGTTGTCTTTGTTGCCCCATTGCGGGTCGTTCCATGCCATAGCGTTATGTGGAGAAAGCAGTAGGTTGGAGAGAGGTGTCGTCAGGCGCGCCCGCTTCATCCCCGCCGATTTCAATCGGGGTGCGGCCGGCAAGCAGAATTTCCGACAATGCGTCGCGTAAAAGTTCAAGCCCCGCGCCGGTTTGCGCAGATACATACACGCTTTGAAGTTTACCATACTCGTCGCGCCCCACTCCCGGCGCAACGCCCGTCAAATCGAGCTTGTTGTAGACCCTGAGCTGCGGCACGGCATCCGCCCCGATTTCCCCCAGCACCTTCTCGACCGCCTCGATCTGGCGCTCGCGCCCGGGGCTGGACGAATCGATCACGTGCAGCAGCAAGTCGGCCTCGGCCGTGGCTTCCAGGGTGGCGCGGAAGGCCGCCACCAGGTCGTGCGGCAGGCGGGTGATGAAGCCGACCGTGTCCGACAGCACGACCTCCCCCACTTTCGGCAGGTAGACCTTGCGCGTGGTGGTATCGAGCGTGGCGAACAGCTGGTCGGCGGCGTAGGCGCCGGCACGGGTCAGCGCATTGAACAGGGTGGACTTGCCGGCGTTGGTGTAGCCCACCAGCGCCACCGACAGCACATGCTGGCGCGATCGCGAACGCCGCTGGGTGCGCCGCTGCTTGCCCAGCTTGGCGAGCCGCTCGCGTAGCGCCTTGACCCGCACGCCCAGCAAGCGGCGGTCGGTTTCCAGCTGTTTCTCGCCCGGGCCGCGCATGCCGACGCCGCCGCGCTGGCGCTCGAGGTGGGTCCAGCCGCGCACCAGGCGGGTGGACAGGTGCTGCAGCTGGGCCAGCTCGACCTGCAGCTTGCCTTCGGCGCTGTTGGCGCGGCGGGCGAAGATATCCAGGATCAGGCTGGTGCGGTCGATCACCCGGCACTGCAGGCGGCGTTCCAGGTTGCGCTCCTGCGCGGGCGACAGCTCGTGGTTGAAAATGACGACGTCGGCTTCGGTGGCGAGGACCAGCGCCGCGATTTCATCGGCCTTGCCGCTCCCGACGAACAGCGCGGCATCCGGGCGGCTGCGCTTGCCCTGCACCTCGCCGCGAACCTCGAGCCCCGCACCCGACGCCAGCAGGCGCAGTTCGGCGACGCTCTCGGAAAAATCCGGATCGCCGAAATCGAGGGCCACCAGGATGACGCGCTCGCCGCCGGCGTGCCGCTCAAACACGGGCGGGCTCCCGGCCGGGACACGCGGCGGTCGTTGTTGCGGCAAGGCGATGCAGGGAGGCTTTCACAGGCAGGGATTCAGGATGGAACAGAGTACTGGCGGGCATGCGGCGTCCCGGCCAGCGTGGCAAGGACGTTCCATTTTAGTCCTTATCACGCCAGCTGCGGGCGCCCGAAATGCCAGCCCTGCCCGTAGTCCACCCCCATGTCGGCCAGGATGCGCGCGGTTTCTGCGTCTTCGACGTGCTCGGCCACCGTGCGCATGCCCTCCTTGCGCGCAAAGCCCGCCAGGCTTTCGACGATGCCCGCCACCTTGCGGTCCTGCCGCATGTGCGACACCAGCCAGCCCTCGATTTTGAGGAAGCTGACCGGCAGGTGCGCCAGATACAGGTAGGACGAATAGCCGCTGCCGAAATCGTCCAGCGCCAGGCGGAAGCCGAAGTCGATGAAGGGCTGCAGGTCGGCACGCAGTTTCTCCAGGCTGACGATGCGCTGGCGCTCGGTCAGTTCCAGCACGAGGGGCTTGACCGGCCCCAGCATCACGCTGCAGGTCTGGCAGTAGCCCATGGCGTTCTCGAGCATTTCCGCGACCAGGTCGTGGCGCGCCAGGAATTGCGGCGAGACGTTCACGAAATGGGCAAAATCCGGCGCGCCGCCCTGGTCCATGCGGACGACACAACGCTGCATCACGTTGCGGATCACCTGGCGGTCGATTTCGGCCATCAGGCCCAGGCCTTCGGCCATGTCGACGAAATCCTTGGCCTCGACGATCTCGCCGGACGCACTCTCGATGCGCGCCAGCGCCTCGTCGGCGATGATCTGTCCGCTCTGCAAGTCGACGATGGGCTGGGAAGCCTGCCTGACGCGGTTTTCAGCCAGCGCCTGCCGCAGCAGCGCACTGTTCCATGGCACGCTCGACTGCGCCACCGTCTTGACCTGATCGCGGCCGTCCGCTTTGGCCCGATACATGGCGTGGTCGATCTGTTCCAGCATGGGCAGAATTTCGCTGTCGTTCGCGCCGAAAGCTGCCACGCCAGCGGAAAAACTCAGCGAAATGGCGCCGACGCTGGTCTGGACGGACGACGCGCGGGCCTGGTCGGCGAGCCGCTCCATGATGTCGGCCGCCTGTTCCAGGGTGCTGCCGTGCAGCACGAACAGGAATTCTTCCCCGCCCCAGCGCGCCACCCAGTCGCCTTCGCGCAGCCCGGATTGGAAACGGCTGGCCACCGCTTTCAGCACCTCGTCGCCCACGGCATGGCCGTAGCGATCGTTCACCATCTTGAAATGGTCAAGGTCGACCAGGGCGAGCGCAAAGCCGTGGCCGTCGCGCGGCGTACGCGCCCTTTCCTTTTGCAGACGTTCTTCTGCCGCACGCCGGTTGGGCAGGCTGGTCAGCGGGTCGGTCAGCGCAATGCGCTGCAGCAGGTCCTTCTGCGCGGATTGATGCAACGCGTTGCCGAGCCAGTCGGCGATCAGTTCCATGTAGGCGATGTCGACCGCGTCGGGCGGCGATTCGCAACGCCGACGCAGTAAAGCCAGCACCCAGCGGGCATCGTCGCCGACTGCCACCGGGAGGCCGGAGTAGGTTCGCAGCCCCAGCGTGCTCACCACGGGATGGTCGGCATACAGGGGGTGCGCACGCAGGTCGGCAATATGACTGGGCTCGCGGCTGAGCTGCACGCCATGGCACAACACCGTCTCAACCATCTGCACCGTGCCTTCGGGAAACACCCCCAGCCGGTCGCTGACATAGCGCGCGGTGTAGTGTTCGCCGAACTCGCCCAGCACCACCAGATCCATGTCCAGCACTTCAGCCGCCATCTCCAGCATGGCGCGGATGCGTTCGGCATCGGAAAGCCCCCGCTGTACCGACAGCTTCCACAAGGCGTTCAGGCGATCGACGTGCGTGTCGCCCTGGCCGGTTTCGGCCACGCGTGGAGCGGACGGGTCGGCTGGCTGCATAGTCCTCGCTTGGTCTCACTGACAGTGACGCCATTGTAGTCTCAAGGCACGTCTTGCAACTCCACCGTGCGCAGGCGCTCCGCTGCCTGTTCCGGGTTGATGGTGTTGACGAACAGCCCCGAACCCAGCTCGAAGCCGGTGGGGATGGACGTGCGCGGACAGATTTCCAGATGCCAGTGATAGCTCGGCGCGTGGGCGGACTGCTCGCGGTCATGCGGGACGGAGTGCAGGAAGAAGTTGTACTGCGCGCCGCCGATGACGGCGTCCAGCCGCGCCATGGTGCGCTTCATCACGCGTGCCAGATCGGCCAGGTCCTCTCCGCGCACGTCCAGAAAATCGGCCTGGTGCGCCAGCGGCAGGATGTGGACCTCCCATTCGTAGCGGCTGGCGAACGGCTTGATCGCGATGAATTTCTCGCCGCGCTCGACCACGTACTGGCCGACGTTGATCTTGCGCCGCACCGCGCCCGAGTTGCGGTCGTAGATCGTCGCCTCGAAGGTCAGCGCCTCGTCGATCAGCGCACAGAAGATGCAGTGGTGATGCTTGGCGTAGTGCGCGGCGCTGTTTTTCACCTCGGCGTCGACGTTTTCCGGCACCACCGGCATCGCGATCACCTGGCTGTGGGTGTGCGGGATCGAGGCGCCGGCCGCCGGGCCGAAGTTCTTGAACACCAGCACGTATTTCAGCCGCTCGTCCGACTCGAACAGCTGACGCATGCGCGTCTGGTAGACGCCGAACAGCGCGGCCAGATGGCTTTCCGCCATATCCTGCACGGCAATGCCATGCTCGTGATGGTCGATGATGACCTCGTGCCGGCCGTAGCCGTCGATGGTCTGCTGCAGGCCGAAGTTGAAGCCGGCCTGCTCGCGGTCGTCGCCCAGCACCGGATAGAGGTTCTCCACCATGCGGATCTGCCAGTCGCCCTCGGGCGGCCAGCTCAGGATCACCGGCGGGGTCTTGTGTTCGTTGCCGCGGCAGAACGGACAGGTTTCGACGTGTTTGCGGGTGTCGCGCGGCGCCAGTTCCTCGGCCTTTTTCGGGCGCATGCTGCGCGCGGTGGCGACCAGCACCGATTCGGCGGGCACGATGGGATTGATGCGGATCTCGCGGACTTCGCTGGGTTCTGGGGTGTTCGGATCTGACATGCGGCGTCTCCTCTGGCGGCTAGCTTAAAGCAGCCGGATGGCGCCGTCGGTTCATAATTCTTATGCCCCCAGTCAGGCTTTTTATCCCCTCGCTCGCCAGGGACTTGCGTTGACGAAGCCGGGACCGGCGCCGACAATGCGGAATCTTTGCTGGTTTCCGGAGTATCCCCATGGACGAAAAAGCCCTGCACGACGAGCAGCGCCTCATGCGCATGATGCGCAAGACCCTCACCTCCATCGTGCGCGACACCGCGCCGCGCGACGGCAACCCGAGCCCGCTGACCGAAGCCACCATACTCGGCATCAAAGACTGCCTGATCGTGATTTCCAGCCGCGAGACCGAACTGGCCAGGCTGACCGGCCGCACCCTCGACGAGCGTCCCCGCTTCACCGACGACACGCCCACCAGCCACGCCGTCAAGATCAGCGGCATTTCGAAAAAGACGCACTAATGCATCGCATTCAGCGATGCATCATTTAGAGACAGCCAAATGCCGCAAGCCACCAGCCTTTTCACCGACCTCGAATCGAACGTCGTCGGCACCTCGGCGGTGGTGATTTATTCGCCCTCAGGCAAAAAGCGCATGCGCTTTCCCGAGGGGGTGGTCGAGGTCTACGCCAGCGAGGACGAGGCGCTGGCGCATGCCGATCCGGACAAGAGCCGGCACGCGGCAATTGCCAGCGGCCCCTCGCGCTCGTCCGAAGGTTTCAAGCTGTTCTATCTGGTGCGCTGGCTGGACTGATTCCCGCTTCAAATCAAGAATCTCTTTGTCGGCTTCGCCTTGCCGTACTGCGTGTACTGTCTGCGGCTCGCCTTCGCGATCTTCTTGATTTGAAGCGGGAATAGAACGTGCGAGCACTCAGTCGGCGCCGTAGACCTTGCGCCGCACCCGCTTTTTGCGCCGCATCCGCGTCGCTTCGCTCTCGGTCAGCGGCGCGCGTGTCTTGCCCTCGAACGGATTCTTGCCCGTGTCCTCCTTCACCTGGATTCTGAGCGGCGTGCCCTGCAGCTTGAACGCCTTGCGGAAGCTGCTTTCCAGATAACGCTTGTAATCGTCGCGCAGGCCTTCCAGCGCGTTGCCGTGCAGCACGATGACCGGTGGATTCTTGCCGCCCTGGTGGGCGTAGCGCGGCTTCGGCCGGAACAGGCCATTCTTCGGCGGCGCGTGCTGCTCCACCGCCATTTCCAGCACCCGCGTGAGCTTGGGCGTCGACATCTTGAGGAAGGCGGCGGCGTGCGCGGCTTCGACGTCCTTCAGCAGGGTGTCCAGGCCCTTGCTCTTCAGCGCCGAAATGTAGTTGAAGCGCGCGAAGTCGAGGAAGGCGAGCTTGCGGCCAATATCGCGCTTGACGTCGTCGCGTTGCTCGGCAGACAGGCCATCCCACTTGTTGACCGCCACCACCAGCGCGCGCCCGGTTTCCAGCACGAAGCCGGCCAGGTGGGCGTCCTGCTCCGAAATGTTTTCGCGGGCGTCGAGCACCAGCACCACCACGTTGGCATCCTCGATCGCCTGCAAGGTCTTGATGACGGAGAACTTCTCCACCGTCTCGAAGACCTTGCCCTTGCGCCGCACGCCGGCGGTGTCGATCAGGATGTAGGGCTTGCTGTCGCGCTCGAACTCGACGTAGATCGAATCGCGCGTGGTGCCCGGCTGGTCGAACGCGATCACGCGTTCCTCGCCGACCAGCGCGTTGACCAGGGTCGACTTGCCGACGTTGGGGCGCCCCACTAGCGCGATCTTGGGGATGCCGAATTCGTCGGTCTTTTCTTCCTCTTCGGAAAACGGCGCCAGCGCCTCGTCCACCAGGTCGGAAATGCCGTCGCCGTGCGCACCGGAAATCGCCAGCGGCTCGCCCAGTCCCAGCTCGTGGAATTCGGCGGTCACCACCGCGCGGTTCATGCCCTCGGCCTTGTTGACCGCCAGCAGCACCGGGCAGGTCGCGCGGCGCAGGCGGTCGGCGATCACCTTGTCCTGCGGCGTCAGGCCGCTGCGCGCATCGACCATGAAGATGATGGCGTCGGCCTCGTCGATGGCCTGCAGCGTCTGGCGCGCCATCTCGGCCATGATGCCTTCCTTCGCCACCGGTTCGAGGCCGCCGGTATCCACCACCAGATAAGGCTTGCCGCCGATGCGCCCGCGTCCGTAATGGCGATCGCGCGTCATCCCCGGCATGTCGTGCACCAGGGCGTCGCGCGTGCCGGTGAGGCGGTTGAACAGGGTGGACTTGCCGACGTTGGGTCGTCCGACAAGAACCAGAGTGGGAAGCATGCTTATCCTTGCTACGCGCCGGCTTGGCCGGCGCATGGTTTATTTGAGTCTGAAAGCGACAATACTGCCTTTGGTCGTCTGTACCGCGAAGCCCGGCCCGATGTCGACCGGCGCCGTGCGCACGCCGCTGTCGACCTTGGCGCGCGCAACGAAGCTGCCGTCGTCGGCGGACAGCACGTGCACAACCCCTTCGCCGTCGGCCACCACCACCCAGACGCCCAGCGCCAGCGGCGCGGTGACCTGGCGGCGCGCCAGCTTGTCCTGGCGCCAGCCGGCACGGCCGCTGGTCTTGTCGTAGGCGGTCACGGCGTCCTTGTCGTCGGTAACGTAGAGATTGCGCTCGTCCATCGCCAGTCCGCTGTTGCTGGACGTATCGCGCGCCCACAGCGGTGCGCCGTTGCGGCGATCGAAGCAGGCCACCCGGCCCTGGTAGGCGACGGCGCACACCTGCCGCTCGTCCACCACCGGGTTGCCCATCACGTCGGCCACCCGTTCGAGTTCGGTTGCCCCGCGCGGCAGCGCCACCGTGGCCTCCCACAGCTGGGCGCCGTTGGCGGGGTTCAGCGCGACCAGCTTGCCGCCGGGGAAGCCGGCATACAGCACGTCGTCGCGCAGCACCATGCCGCCCGATCCGCGCAGGCTCAGGGCCGGCAGGTTGCGGGTGTACAGCCACTTGCGGCTGCCATCGGCCGCGGCGACGCCATGCACGCGACCGTCGCCGGTGCGCGCGATCACGATGTCGTTCGCCGCCAGCAACTGGCCAGTCACCTCGCTCGACAGCGCCACTTTCCAGCGCACCTGGCCGCTCGCCAGGTCGAGCGCCAGCAGTTCGCCCTTGCCGCCGCCCGCCAGGACCAGTCCCTGCGCCGCACCGGCGCCGGCCGACAGCTTCACCCCTGTGTCGGTTTTCCACGCCGGGTTGCCGTTGGCCACGGCAATGCGCACCACCCGGCTGCCGCCCGCGGCGACCACATCGTCGCCCACGGCCTGTGGATGGAACAGCGTGTTGCCGGCGTCACCGGTGTCCGCTTTCCAGGCTTCGGTCAGGCTGGCGGTCGGCTTGAACTCAACCAGTTCGGTCGGCTTCGCCCTGGACGGGCCGGCACCGAACCAGCCGCCCACCGTGCTGGTCATCGAATCGACCGTGCTGCACCCGGACAAGGCCAGCGTCAGGCCGACGGCAATCAGGCGCAGTTTCACTTGGCGGCTCCTCCGAGCGCGTCGAGCTTCAGTTCGACGATGTTGCGGTAGGGATTGTCTTCAGTCATTTTGCCGAAAGCGGCCTGGTAGGCGGCGCGCGCCTCGGCCGGCTTGCCCTGTGCCAGCAGCACGTCGCCTTTCAGATCGTGAAAACGGAAGGCAAACGCGTCGCTGTGCGTGGCGGACAGGGTTTTCAGCGCAGCCTCGTTTTGTTTCTGGTCGAGTTGCACCGCGGCCAGGCGCAGCCGCGCGAGATCCTTGACCGCGGGTTCCTTGCTGTGGGCAACCGCCCACTCCAGCTGCGTCTGCGCGCTTTTCAGATCCCTGGCGCCGACGTTCATCTTCGCCAGCAGCAGCGCCGCGCGCGGCGCATAGGCAGTGCCCTCGTATTGTTCGATCAGCATCGCCCCCGCGTCGCGCGCAGCCTTGGCGTCGTTGGCCTGCAGCGACCGGGTGAGCTTCTCGTACACGGTGGCGGCTTCCAGGCTTTGCGTCGCCGTGTGGTTCTGCCAGTAGCGCCAGCCTGCCGCCAAGGCGATCACCGCGGCCAGGCCGAACATCACCAGATTGCCCCAGCGTTTCCACCAGGCTTTCAGTTCGTCCAGCCGTTCCTGTTCGTCGAGATCGTAGGTTGCCATTGCGCGATGCCTTTTTAAGTTGTTGCCTGTTTCAGATAGTCGATTGCCAGCGTCAGCTCGACGCGGGTCTGTTCTGCGGTGCCGCGCAGGGGCTTCAGCGTCACCTGCTGCGCCGCGGCCTCGTCGTCGCCGATGATCACCGCATAGCGTGCGCGGCTGGCGTCGGCCTTTTTCATCTGCGACTTGAAGCTGCCGCCGCCGCAATGCAGCACGGTGGCCAGCCCTGCGCCACGCAGTGCGGACGCCACCTGCCAGGCGAACCCCTGCGCCGCATCGCCGGCGTGGACGATATACGCATCCGGCACCGGCGTCGACAGCGGCGAACCGGCCACCTCCATCAGCGACAGCAGACGCTCAATGCCCATGGCGAAACCGGCAGCGGGCGCCGGCTTGCCGCCCAGCTGCTCGATCAGGCCGTCGTAGCGCCCGCCCGCGCACACCGTGCCCTGCGCGCCGAGTTGGTCGGTCACCCATTCGAACACGGTGCGATTGTAGTAGTCGAGCCCGCGCACCAGGCGCGGATTCAGTTCGAACGCGATGCCATTGGCACGCAGCAGGCCCTGCAGCGCGTCGAAATGCGCCAGCGCCGCCTCGTCGAGCTCGTCCGTCAGCCTGGGCGCAGCGTCGTTGAGCGCCTGCATCGCCGGGTTCTTGCTGTCGAGGATGCGCAGCGGATTGCTGTGCAGCCGCCGCTTCGAATCCTCGTCGAGCGCGTCCTGGTGCGCCTCGAAATGGGCAATCAATTTTGCACGGTGGCGATGCCGCGACTCGATGTCGCCCAGGGTGTTGAGCTGCAGCGTCGGCGCGATGCCGAGTTCGCGCCAGAGGTCGGCGCACATGATGATCAGTTCGGCGTCGACGTCGGGTCCGGCAAAGCCGAGCGCCTCGACGCCGACTTGATGGAACTGCCGGTAGCGGCCCTTCTGCGGACGCTCGTGACGGAACATCGGGCCGGTGTACCAGAGGCGCTTGCCGCCGTCGTACAACAGGTTGTGCTGGATCACCGCACGCACCGACGACGCCGTGCCTTCCGGGCGCAAGGCAAGCGATTCGCCGTTCAGCTCGTCGACGAAGGTGTACATCTCCTTCTCGACGATGTCGGTCACTTCGCCGATGGCGCGCTTGAACAGGCCGGTGTGCTCGAGGATGGGCGTGCGCATCTCGCGGTAGCCGTAACGCCGCAGCCAGTCGCGCACGATCGCCTCGAAGCCCTGCCAGGTGTCGGTGACATCGGGCAGGCAGTCGTTCATGCCGCGCACGGATTGAATGTTATTGCTCATAAATTAACCAGCAGAAATGCGTGTCACGCAGCGCCGTAATGGCTGCGCACGTAGTCTTCGACGATCGCCTGGAAATCGGCGGCAATGCGATCGCCCTTCAGCGTCACGGTCTTTTCGCCGTCGACGTACACCGGCGCGACCGGCACTTCGCCGGTGCCGGGCAGCGAGATGCCGATGTTGGCGTGCTTGGATTCGCCGGGTCCGTTGACCACGCAGCCCATCACCGCCACCTGCATGGATTCGACGCCGGCGTACTGGCTGCGCCAGACCGGCATCTGGGTGCGCAGATAGGTTTCGATGTCCTGCGCCAGTTCCTGGAACACCGTCGAGGTGGTGCGCCCGCAACCCGGGCAAGCGGTGACCTGCGGGGTGAAGGCGCGCAGCCCAAGCGCCTGCAGGATTTCCTGCCCGACGCGGACTTCCTGGGTGCGCTCGCCGCCCGGCTCGGGCGTCAAGGAGATACGAATCGTGTCGCCGATGCCTTCCTGCAGCAGCACGGATAGCGCGGCGGTCGAGGCGACGATGCCCTTGCTGCCCATGCCGGCCTCGGTCAGCCCCAGATGCAGCGGGTAATCGCACTGCGAGGCGAGGTCGCGGTAGACCGAAATCAGGTCCTGCACCCGGCTCATCTTGCACGACAGGATGATCCTGTCGCCGCCGAGGCCCAATTCTTCGGCCTTTTTCGCCGATTCAAGAGCGGAGGCCACCATGGCGCGGCGCATCACCACGTCGGCGTCTTCCGGCTCGGCCAGACGCGCGTTGTCGTCCATCATGCGCACCGCCAGCGCCTGGTCGAGGCTGCCCCAGTTGACGCCGATGCGCACCGGCTTGTCGTAGCGGCACGCCACCTCGATCAGGGTGGCGAACTGCTCGTCGCGCTTGTTGCCGCGTCCGATGTTGCCGGGGTTGATCCTGAGCTTGGCCAGGGCCTCGGCGCACTCGGGCACCTGGGTCAGCAGCTTGTGGCCGTTGAAGTGGAAGTCGCCGATCAGCGGCACGCGACAGCCCAGTGCGTCGAGGCGCTCGCGGATGCGCGGCACCGCGGCGGCGGCCTCCAGCGTGTTGACGGTCAGCCGCACCAGCTCCGAACCCGCCTCGGCCAGCGCCTGCACCTGGCGCACGGTACCCGTGATATCGACGGTATCGGTGTTGGTCATCGACTGCACCACCACGGGCGCATCGCCGCCGACCAGCACATGGCCGATCCGCACCTGGCGGGTGGGGCGACGGAGTATGGGAGACATCATTTTTCCAGGGTGGCTATTCTTCGAGGGTAAAGCGCGCGACCGTCACCGCGATGAAGGGCTTCAGGTCGATGGGGCGGCCGTTGTACGTCATCCGCGCCTGCGCCGCGTTGCCGATCACCAGATCGAACGGAGGCTGGCCGGGAACGTTGACGCTGCTGCCCGCCGGGTTGAGCTGGCGATGCAGCATGCGGCCGCTGGCATCCCGGATTTCGACCCAGGCATCTGCGCCGAACTCGAGATGCAAGACGCCATTGGCCGCCGGAGCCGGGGGCGCTGCAGGGGCTGCGGCCTCGCCTGCCCCGTTGACGGGTGCAGCGGGTGAGGCGGGCGCAGGAACGGCTTCGGGCGTGGCCGGCGCGAGGCGCGTGGCAGGTGGGGCCGACGTGTCCGCTGCAGCCGGCGGGACCGGCGCCGGCTCGGCAACCGGCGCGGCGACCTCCGCAGCCTGCGCGGGAACGGGAAGCGGGACGGAGTCGACCTGAACCGCAGACGGCACCCGGCTGATCAACTCGTCTTCCCCTTCGTTGAGCCACCAATACAACGCGACCGGCACCGCCACCACGACCAGCAGGCCCAGCAACAGCAAAACCAGCCAGGGCGAACTGAACCAGAAACGGGGCGGCGGCGGCATCACATAGGTCACCGCAGCCGGTTCGGCCGGCGCGCCTTCCATATGCGCGAGCAGCATTTCAGGCTTGAGCCCCAGCAAGCGGGCGTAGTTGCGCACAAATCCGCGCGCAAACACGGGCTGGCCCAGGCTCTCGAACGCGTCCGCTTCCATGGCCGCGATCTGGCGTTGCATCAGCCGCAAACGGGCTGCTGCCTCCTCCTGCGTCATGCCCTGCGCTTCGCGCGCATCGCGCAGAGTCCGCCCGATTGAAGAGGGCTCGTTCTCGCTCATTCGTACTGTCCCGTCAGCAATAGCCGCGCTTCGTTCGAGTCGGGAAAACGCTTGCGCAGCTGCAGGCCGTAGACCGCTTCCTGGGCACGGTCACCCAGCCTGCGTTCCAGCCGCACGCCCAGCCACAGGCTTTCCGCGGTCGGCGGCGCCAGCTCGGCATGGCGGCCCAGCAGGCGCTGCGCTTCCACCAGCCGCCCCTGGCGGAAATGCAGGCCCGCCATTTTCAACAGGGTGTTGGGATTGTCGGGTTGCAGCTTGAGCGATTTCAGCAGATTGGCCTCCGCCAGCGCCAGATCGCCTTTCTTTTCCGCACACAGGCCGGCATTGGCCATGGCCTGCTCGGGACGGGCATAGAGCGGATTGCGCAGGGCGGCGCTGAATTGCTCCAGCCCTTCGTCGTAGCGGCCGCGGGTGCAGAGGAACCAGCCGTAGTTGTTGCGCGACTCGGAATCGCTGCGGTCCAGATCGATGGCACGGCGGAAGTTCTCCTCGGCCAGCGTGTCTTCGGCCAGTTCCATGTAGATCAGGCCATAAACGTTGTAGGCTGGGCCGAAGCGGCTATCGGCGGTAATCGCCTTGCGCAGCTCGTCCAGCGCGATCTTGTACTGGGCGCGGGCAAGATAGGCGTGGGCCAGATCGGTGAAGGCACGCGCACGTTGACGGCTTTCGCTGTCGAGCTGCGTGTTGGCCACGCCGCTTTCCCCCGCAGGCTGGCCTGCGCAGCCTGCCAGCAGGACTGCTGCCATCACGATCCATTTTTTCACGCTGCCTCCTTATGTGTTCTTTTCAGCACGCGCCCGCTCTTGTCGGCCACCTTGCCCGCCAGCTGGCCGCAGGCGGCGTCGATGTCGTCGCCGCGCGTCTTGCGTGTGGTCACCACATAGCCCGCGTCCTGCAGAATCTCGCGGAACGCCCGCATGGCATCCGCACGCGGTTTCTCGTAGCCGGAATCCGGGAACGGATTGAACGGGATGAGATTGAATTTGCACGGCACCTCGCGCGTCAGCTCGATCAGCTGGCGCGCATGCTCGGGCGCATCGTTCACCCCGGCCAGCATCACGTATTCGAAGGTGATGAAATCGCGCGGCGCGTGCACCAGATAGCGCCGGCATGCCGCCATCAGTTCGCGCAGCGGATATTTCTTGTTGATCGGCACGATCTGGTCGCGCAGCGCGTCGTTGGGCGCGTGCAGGCTCACCGCCAGCGCCACCGGACAGCGCTCGGCCAGGCGGTCCATCGCCGGCACCAGGCCGGAGGTCGACACCGTCACCCGCCGCCGCGACAAGCCGTAGGCATGGTCGTCGAGCATGATGCCGAGCGCGGTCACCACGTTCTCGAAATTCGCCAGCGGCTCGCCCATGCCCATCATCACCACATTGGTCACCGGCCGCTCGGAGATTTCGCCAGTCGTGCGATTGGGTTCGGTTTTCAGGCTGTGATGCGCCACCCACAGCTGGCCGATGATTTCGGCCACCGTCAGGTTGCGGTTGAAGCCCTGCCGCCCGGTCGAGCAGAAGGTGCATTCCAGCGCACAGCCGACCTGCGACGACACGCACAGGGTGCCGCGGTCGTCTTCCGGGATGAATACGGTTTCGATGCCGTTGGCGACGCCGACATCGAACAGCCACTTGCGGGTTCCGTCCGCCGAGGTGTGCGCGTAGCTGATCGCCGGCGCCTGCACCACCGCCTGCTGCTGCAGTTTCTCGCGCAGGCTCTTGGCGATGTCGGTCATCTGCGCAAAATCCGCCACCCCCGCCTGATGCACCCAGTGGAACACCTGCCTGGCGCGAAACGGCTTTTCGCCGAGTTCGCCGAACCAGGCGGTCAGTCCTTCAAGGTCGAGATCAAGCAGGTTTTGCGGCATGCGTGCGTGCTTAGCGGCCGGCGTAGACTTCGCAGGCGGGGAAGAAGTAGGCAATCTCGATCGCGGCCGTTTCCGGGGCGTCGGAGCCATGCACGGCGTTGGCGTCGATGCTCTCGGCGAAGTCGGCGCGGATGGTGCCGGCGTCGGCCTTCTTCGGGTCGGTCGCCCCCATCAGCGCGCGGTTCTTGGCAATCGCATCCTCGCCTTCCAGCACCTGCAGTACCACCGGGCCCGACACCATGAAGTCGACCAGATCCTTGAAGAAGGGACGATCCTTGTGCACGGCGTAAAAGCCTTCGGCTTCCTGCCGCGACAGATGCTTCATTCTGGACGCCACCACCTTGAGGCCGTTGCTCTCGAAACGGCTGACGATCTTGCCGATCACGTTTTTTGCGACGGCATCGGGTTTGATGATGGAAAAGGTGCGCTGAACAGCCATGTGAATGCTCCGGAAAAATAAGAAAAAAGGTTCAAAAAACCATGAAAATCAGCTCGCTAGGATAGCATGCCGAACCCCGGCCTGTCTTGCCTGGCGGCTACTCCGCAACACGCGGCATCAACCCGGCTTCGCCGGGTGCGGCGCACAGGTCGGCATCGAGACCGATTCCCGCTGCCCACGCCAGCCGCCCGTCGCACCACAGGAGCGGCAGGCGATCGCGCTGCCACGGCGGAATCGCGTGTTCCTGCAGCAGGTTTTTCAGGCTGCGATGGGGGCCATCCGCGTGCAGCCGCAGGCGTTCGCCGCCTTGCCGCACGCCCAGCGTGACCTCGCCCGCGATCAGCGCGGCGCGTTTCACGCCCGCCCCGCTGGCCGCATCCATGTGCACGCTCACCCCGGCCGCCGGCACCCACAGCGACGCCTCGCCCTGCCAGCGAACCGGCGCCGCGGCGGCCGGCGGCAGCGGCACCAGATAGGCGCCGCCGCGAAAGCGCCATACGTCCACCTGCCCCAGCCTGACGCGCACGCGGGCATCGTCTTTCGCTTCCAGCAGCTGGTGCAGCGCCTCGTTCAGCTGGCGGGCATTGGGCATGGGCTGGTCATGCTGTTCGATGAAATAGCGCAGCAGATTGCGCGCCCGCGAAAGGGACAGTCGCGCCAGCGCGCCGCAATCGAGACGATTGCCATGGACGGCATCCTGCGCGTCCAGCCGCGCCAGTTCGTCCAGCAATCCGGCCGCCTCGGCCTGCAGCGCCGCAGCGCGCGCGAGGGTGGCGCTGCTGCCGGGAAAATGCGCCGCCAGCAGCGGCAGCACTTGCTGGCGCAGGGCATTGCGGCGGTAGCGGGTGTCCAGATTGCTCTCGTCGTCCACCCATGCCAGGCCATGCGCCTGCGCATAGTCAAGAATCCCGCCACGCGTCACGCCCAGCAACGGCCGCAATTGCGCCGCCCGCCAATCCGGCCGGTGCTGCAATTCGGCCATCGCGGCCAGGCCCTTCGGTCCGGCGCCGCGCAGCAGCTGCAGCAAAAGCGTTTCGGCCTGGTCGTCCTGCTGGTGGGCGGTGAGCAGAAAATTCGCGTCCAATGCGGCAAAGATGCGCTGACGCTCGCGCCGCGCAGCCGCTTCGATGCCGGCCGCGTCGTCGCGCGCGACCCCTACCCGATGGACGGTCAGTTCGACGGCATGCGATGCGCACAGTTGCGCGCAGAAATCGGCCCAGTCGTCGGCATGCGGCGACAGGCCGTGGTGCACATGCACGGCACGCAGCTCGAAAGGGTGTTGATCGCGCAAGCCCAGCAGGACGTGCAGCAGGACGACGGAGTCGAGTCCGCCCGAGAGTCCCAGCACCAGCCGCGCACCGGGGGCGACGTGGCGGGCGAGCGCGTCCGCCACGACCGCGTCGACGGCCTTATTTGGCAGGGTTTTCCTTGAAGCTGCCATACGCCCGCAGGCGCTGGTAGCGCGCGGCCAGCAGCGCGTCGAGCGAAGGCTTGCGCAACTCGGAGAGCGTGTCGGTGAGCGCGCGGCGCATGTTCTGGAACATGGCGTCCCAGTCGCGTTGCGCGCCGCCCAGCGGCTCCTCGATGATGCGGTCGACCAGACCGTTGGCCTTCAGGCGGTCGGCGGTGATGCCCAGGGTTTCGGCGGCGACCGAGGCCTTGTCGGCGCTCTTCCACAGAATCGAGGCGCAGCCTTCGGGCGAAATCACCGAGTAGGTCGAGTACTGCAGGATCAGCGTGCGGTCGCCGACGCCGATCGCCAGCGCGCCGCCCGAGCCGCCCTCGCCGACGATGCTGCAGATGATCGGCGTCTGCAGTTCGGCCATCACGTAGAGGTTGCGTGCAATCGCTTCGGACTGGCCGCGTTCCTCGGCACCGATGCCCGGGTACGCGCCCGGCGTGTCGATGAAGGTGAAAATCGGCAGGCGGAATTTTTCCGCCAGGCGCATCAGTCGCAAGGCCTTGCGATAGCCCTCGGGGCGCGGCATGCCGAAATTGCGGTAGATCTTTTCCTTGGTGTCGCGGCCTTTCTGATGGCCGATCACCATCACCGGCTCGCCGTTGAAGCGCGCCATGCCGCCGACGATCGCGGCGTCGTCGGCGTAGGCGCGATCGCCGTGCAATTCGGAAAAATCGGTGAACAGTCCCTGCACGTAGTCGAGCGTGTAGGGCCGCTGCGGATGGCGCGCCACCTGCGACACCTGCCAGGCGTTGAGCTTGGCATAGATGTCCTTGGTCAGCGTCTGGCTCTTCTTTTGCAGGCGACGGATTTCCTCCGAGATATCGAGGGCGGAGTCGTCCTGCACGAAGCGCAGTTCTTCGATCTTGGCTTCAAGTTCAGCAATCGGCTGCTCAAAGTCGAGGAAGGTGGTTTTCATCAAACAATCACAGAAAACAAGTTAGCCGAAGATTTTACCGTCTGCCGCGGCATTAATGATGGTGATGGCCGTGGGCGCCATGGGCATGGCGATGCTCGACCTCGTCCGCCGTCGCCGCACGCACATCGGACACCTCGCACTGGAAATGCACCGCCTGCCCCGCGTAGGGGTGGTTGCCGTCGACCACCACCTTGTCTTCGGCGACGTCGGTCACGGTGTAGAGCATTTCCTCGCTGCCGTCGACCGGCGAGCCGACGAACTGCATGCCGATCTCGATGTCGTCGGGGAAGCCCTCGCGCGGTTCCAGCCGAACCAGCTCATCCTCGTATTCGCCGAAGGCGTCGGCCGGCTGCAGCTTGAGATCGATCTTGTCGCCCACCGCCTTGCCTTCCAGCGCCTGTTCCACCAGCGGGAAGATATTGTCGTAGCCGCCGTGCAGGTAGCTGACCGGTTCGTCGCTCTCTTCCAGCAGCTTGCCCTCCATATCGCGGACGATGTAGGTAATAGTGACGACGGTGTCTTTGCCGATATTCAATTGAGTTCCCCTTTGCTCATTAAAGCAACCAGTTGAAGCACTTCCGCCGCGTGGCCGCGGCTGGAAACGCCGTACAGGGCATGACGGATGACGCCCTGTTTGTCGATGATGAAGGTGGAGCGCACCACGCCCTTGCGCACGACGCCGTCCACTTCCTTGTCCTGCAGCACGCCATAGGCCGCGCAGGTGGCCTCTTCCTTGTCCGCCAGCAGACGCACGCTGATGCCGTGCTTATCGCGGAATTCGCCATGCCTGATGCAGTCGTCGCGCGACACGCCAAGCACCGTGGCACCCAGCCTGGCGAATTCGTCTTCCAGTTCGGAAAACTCGATCGCCTCGGTGGTGCAGCCCGGGGTGTCGTCGCGCACGTAGAAATACAGCACGAGCGTCTTGCCCCGAAATTGGGACAGTTCGACGATGTTCATGTCCGCGTCCGGATTGGAAAAACCCGGCGCGCGGTCTCCCGCTTTCAGCATTGGGGCTCCACCACGCAAATTTCGGCAGCATTCTAACAGGGGGGCGCCCAAACACATCGTTATAATTCCGCGAATGACGACGACCCTGCTTGGCGGCCTGAGCCCCTCCCGTTTCCTGCGCGAAGTCTGGCACAAGCGCCCGCTGCTGATCCGCAACGCCGTGCCGGGCTTCACCGGCCTTTTGACGCCCGCCGAGATGCGGCAGCTGGCCGGCCGCGACGATGTGGAATCGCGCCTGATCCAGGGCAGCGGCACCCGCTGGCAGCTCGATCACGGCCCGTTCAGGAAAAGCGACTTCAAACGGCTTCCCAAGAACGAGTGGACGCTGCTGGTGCAGTCGCTCAACCATGTACTGCCGGAAGCGGATGCGCTGCTGGCGCGCTTCGACTTCATCCCGCACGCCCGGCTCGACGACTTGATGGTGAGCTACGCCGTTCCCGGCGGCAGCGTGGGGCCGCATTTCGATTCCTACGACGTCTTCCTGCTGCAGGGCCAGGGGCATCGCCGCTGGCAGATCAGCACGCAGACCGATCTGGCGATCCTGGACGACGTTCCGCTGAAAATCCTGCGCCGCTTCGAGGCGGAGGAGGAATGGGTGCTCGGCCCCGGCGACATGCTCTACCTGCCGCCGCACGTCGCGCATTACGGCGTCGCCGAGGATGCCTGCACGACCTATTCGATCGGTTTCCGCGCCCCCACCACCGAGGAGCTGGCGCACGGATTCCTGATGCATCTGCAGGACACGCTCAAACTGGAAGGCCGCTACGCCGACCCCGATCTGCGTCTGCAGGCCCACCCCGGCGAAATCAGCCGGGCGATGCTGGCGCAGATCGAAGGCATGATCGCCAAGATCCAATGGGGCAAGCGCGACATCGCCGAGTTTGCCGGACGTTATCTGTCCGAACCCAAGCCGAATGTGTTTTTCGACGCGCCGGACACCCCGCTCGGCCGTGCCGCTTTTCACAAGCAAGCGAACAAACACGGCGTCGCGCTCAACCCCAAGTCGCGCCTGCTGTTTGCGGGCGGACGCTTTTTCATCAACGGCGAAGCCTTTACGGCGAGCGCCGACGAAATCGACGCGCTGAAGCACCTGGCCGATCAGCGCCGCCTCGTACCCGCAAGGGGTACGCCGCCAGACGCTCGCCCTGCGGGCGGTCTTGGCGCTGCGCCGCCCATGCCTGCCGCGCTGCGCGAGCGCCTGTACGACTGGTATGAAGCCGGCTGGCTGGAGATCGACGCAGCATGAGCACCTTTGAAACCCCTGCCGAATTCCGTGCCGCATTCGACACGCTGCTAGCCGGCACGCAGCGTCAGCTGCGGCTGTACGACCACGACCTGAGCCTGCTGGAGCTCGACCACGAACCGCGCCATGCGGCCTTGCGCGCGCTGTGCGTGGCGGGCGGCGGGCGCCATATCGAATTCCTCCTCGACGACATCAGCCTGGTGGCCCGCAAGCATCCCCACCTGATGCAACTGGTGCGCGATTTCGGCCACGTCCTCGAAATCCGCCAAGCCGATCCCGATGAATCGCGTCCCGAGCAGGCGTTTGTGCTGGCCGACCGCCACGGCGTCCTGCTGCGCGCCGACAAGGCCGCGGTGCGTGGCACGCTCCATCTGGACGGCGCACGCGATGCTGTGCTGCTGAATCAGGACTTCGAGGGCATGTGGCAGCGTTCGCCGGCAAGCGTGTCGGCGACGACGCTGGGCTTGTGAAAATCAGAGCCTCTTTAACCAGTCCAGCTCGGATTCGCTGAAGCCCGCTGCGCGGCGCGCCGCCAGATTGAAGGGCGGCCTCAGCGGCGGCGCATCGTATTCCACCAGCAACTGCCGGAACGTCGATTCGGGCACGAGCCCGCGCGCCGCGCACAGCCAGCCGAACCAGCGGCTGCCGATGGCGACATGGCCGATCTCGTCGCGCTCGATCACGGCAAGAATCTCGACCATGCGCAGATCGTTCGCGACTCTGAGCTTGTCGACGATCAAGGGCGTGGCGTCGAGCCCGCGCGCTTCCAGCACGCGCGGCACCAAGGCCATGCGCACCAACGGGTCGTGCGCGGTTTTCAGCGCCATGTCCCACAGGCCGTTGTGCGCGGGGAAGTCGCCATAGGTGTAACCGAGCGACGCCAGATGGGTGTTCAGCAGATCGAAATGCAGCGCCTCCTCATCGGCCACCTTCAACCAATCGGCGTAATACGCCGGCGGCATGCCGGCAAAGCGATGGGCAGCGTCGAGCGCCAGGTTGATGGCGTTGAATTCGATATGCGCCAGCGCATGGATGAGCGCGGCGCGGCCGGGCAGGGTGTCCACGCGGCGGCGCGGCACTTTTTGCGGCGGGATCAGGTCGGGTTTTTGCGGATGCCCCGGCCGGTCGATCGGGTCGCGCGCGACTTCGACTGCAGGATCCAGGGCGCCGGCCAGCCAATCGGCCTGCAGGGCATGCACGCAGGCCAGCTTGGCCGCCGGCTCGCTGGCGAGCAGGCACGCAGCAAGCCTTGGCGGAAGCGACGCTAGCGCCGGTCCACCCACCGGATACCCGACAGGGCGATGGCCAGGAAGATGAGCAGCGGCAGGATCGCCACGATCACTGCCGGCCAGTCGTTCAGCAAACCGAGGTGACCGAACAGCCGGCTCAGCAGATGGAAACCCAGCCCGGCCAGGATGCCGATGAATATCTTGCTGCTGGTGCCGCCCGCGCGCGGCCCCTGGATGGCGAACGGCATGGCGATCAGCATCATGATCGGAATGACGAAGGGGCTGATGAATTTCGACCACAGGGCGAGTTCGTAACGCGAGGCTTTCTGGTTGTTTTCCTTCAGGTGCGCGACGTAGCGCCAGAGGGTGCGTGCCGACATTTTTTCCGGTGCCACCAGCAGCACGCTGAGGATGTCGGGCGTCAACACCGATTGCCAGTCCTGGCGTTCGCTGCGGGTGGCACGGATGCCTTCGCTGCCGAAATGTGTTTCCATCACCCCCTGCAGATCCCAGGTCTGGCCGCCGCGCCAGTTGCCCTGTTCGGCGGCCCGGATCCAGCCCAGGCGACCGTCGGTTTCGAAGCCGTAGATCTCGATGCCGCGCAGGGTGTTGTCGGGCATCACCTCGCGCACATTGATGAAGCTGCTGCCATCTTTCACCCACAGGCCGGAGCGGAACTGCTGCGCCACCACCGAACGGGTCGCCGCCAGCTTGTAGCGCTGCGCCGCCTGCTCCGACCATGGCGCCACGAATTCCCCCAGCACCAGCACCAGCAGCGACAGCAGCACCCCGATCACGCTGAAATAGCTCGCCACCCGCCATATGGACAGGCCCGACACGCGCATCACCGCAAATTCGGAATTGCCCACCAGGCGCGACAGCGCGAACAGCGTGCCGATCAGCGCGGCCACCGGCAGGATTTCGTACAGATGGCCGGGCAGATTGAGCAGCACCACCACCGCGGCCTGCCCGAGGCCGTAATCGTTGCGGCCGAGGCTGCCAAGCTCCTGCATCACATCAAAGAACGCGAACAGCACCAGCAGCGCCAGCAGCACGAATCCCGACGCCACCAGTACCTGGCTGGCCAGATAGCGCGCCAGCAGGTTCATGACCGCCTCCAGCGCGGGTCGTACTGCCGCGTGCGCAGGTAAAACAGGACGAACACGGCGAACAGCATCAGCAGATGCGAGGCCACCATCCCGGTCCACGGATTGAGCTTGGCCTGCGCCACCCAGGCCTGCGACAGCGACAGCAGGTTGTTGTAGACGAAGTACAGCAGCAGCGCGATCACCAGCCCGTAGGAGCGGCGCGCGCGCGTATTGACGTAGCTCAGCGGAATGGCCATGACGGCGAGAATCAGCGCGGACACCGGCACGCCGATCCGCCACAGCAGTTCGGCGCGCGCCGGCGGCGTGGCGTCAGCCAGCAGCTCGTTCATCGGTGCCTGGCGGACGTTGGTGACCTTGTCGCCGGAGGCCACCGGATCAAGCCGCATCCAGTAGCGTTCGAACTGGACGATGCGATAGTCGAGCTGGCCGGGCATGCCCTCGTAACGACGGCCGTTCTTGAACACCAGATAACGCGAGCCGTCGGGCAGCTCGGTGTGATTGCCCTCGCGCGCAACCACCAGGCCGAGCTGGCCGTCGATGTAGGACTGCATGAAGACGTTGCGCACGATCCCGGTCAGCGGGTTGAGCGATTCGACATAGTAGACGCGCTGGCTGGAGCCGGATTCGGCAAACAGGCCGGGGGCGATCAGGGAGCTTTCGCTGCGGCTCTTCAGGTCCTGCCGGTATTCGTTTTTCTTGGTCTGCATCCACGGGTTGAGCACCAGCGTCAGCAGCAGGATCACCAGCGAAAACGGCACGGCGAAGGTCAGCACCGGCCGCATCCACTGCGTGAGCGAGACGCCGGCATTGAACCAGATGACCATTTCGCTGTCCCGCCACATACGCGACAAGGGCAGCAATACGCCGACGAACAGCGCAATCGTCATCAGCACCGGCAAAAAATACAGCAGCGAGAATCCGAGATAGGCAAACACCGCCTCGTTGGCAAGTTCGCCGCGTGCCACATCGCCGAGCAGGCGGATGAACAGCACCACCAGCGCAATCGCGATCAGCACCGTCAGCACGGCACCGGTGGTGAGGCCCATCTCGCGGGTCAGCGCGCGGCGATAGAGCATGGGGCAATCCGTGACGCGTTCGCAAAACGAACGGGCTTTTGACATTCCACCGCGCCCGCGCCACTATTCGGCGCATAGGCAAACTGTATTTTTTTGAGCACAGACATGGAAAACAAGGAAATCGAACTCGAATTTAGCATAAAAAGCGGCGCCCCCGAAAAGCAGCGCACCGCCTGCGTGGTCGTCGGCGTATTCGAAAGCCGCAAGCTGTCGGGACCGGCGATCGACATCGACCGCGCCAGCGACGGTTACCTGTCCGAGATCCTGCGCGGCGGCGACATGGAAGGCAAGTCCGGCAGCACGCTGCTGCTGCACCGCGTGCCGAACATTCTGGCCGACCGCATTCTGCTGGTGGGCCTCGGCAAGGAGCGCGACTTCCACGAAAAGGCCTACCGCGACGCCATCGCCTGTGCGGTCAAGACCTTGCGCGACACCGGCTCGATGGAAGCGGCCATCACACTGTCCGAAATCCCGGTGAAGAAGCGCGACGTCACCTGGAACATCGAACAGGCGGTGATCAGCGCGCACGACGCGCTGTACCGCTTCGAACGCATGAAGAGCAAGCCGAGCGAGGCGCGCCGCCCGCTCAAGCGCGTGATCTTCGCGGTATCGCGGCGCGGCGAACTGAAGTTCGGCGAGGCCGGTCTGGCGCGCGGCCTCGCCATCGCCCACGGCATCCATCTGGCCAAGGACCTGGGCAACACGCCGTCCAACATCTGCACGCCCGAATACCTGGCCGGCGAGGCGAAAAAAGTGGCGAAAGCCCACGGCTTCGGCTGCGAGATTCTCGATTACGCCGCCTGCGACAAGCTCGGCATGGGCTCCTTCCTCTCGGTCGGCAAAGGCAGCGACAAGCCGCCGCGTTTCATCGTACTGAAGCACGACGGCGGCAAGAAGAGCGACAAGCCGGTGGTGCTGGTCGGCAAGGCCGTCACCTTCGACGCCGGCGGCATTTCGCTCAAGCCGCCCGCCGAAATGGATGAGATGAACTACGACATGAGCGGCGGCGGCGCGGTCATCGGCGCCTTCCGCGCCATCGGCGAACTGGGGCTGAAGCTCAACGTTGTCGGCCTCATTCCCGCCTGCGAAAACATGCCGGACGCCAACGCCAACAAGCCGGGCGACATCGTCACCTCGATGTCTGGCCAGACCATCGAAATCCTCAACACCGATGCCGAAGGCCGCTTGATCCTGTGCGACGCGCTGACCTACGCCGAACGCTTCGAGCCCGATGCGGTGGTCGATCTGGCGACGCTCACCGGCGCCTGCGTGATCGCGCTCGGCGCCCACCCCAGCGCGCTCTACAGCAACCACGATCCGCTGGCGCGCGAGATCGAGCACGCCGCCGACCACGCCTGGGACCGCGTCTGGCGCATGCCGCTGTGGGATGACTATCAGGAGCAGCTGAAGAGCAGCCTCGCCGACATGGCCAACATCGGCGGCCGCCCGGCCGGTTCGATCACCGCGGCCTGCTTCCTGTCGCGCTTCGCCAAGAAATACCACTGGGCCCACCTCGACATCGCCGGCACCGCCTACAAGGGCGGCCGCGACAAGGGCTCGACCGGACGGCCGGTATCGCTGCTGGTGCATTTCCTCCTCAACCGCGCGGAATGACCGAAGTCATCTTCTACACCCATGCCGACGACCCGCTCGACGTCGCCCGCCGCGTCGCCGCCAAGGCGCACGGCCAGGGCAAGCAGGTGATGATTTATGCCCCGGACGCCGCGGTGGCCGACGCCATCGACCGCCTGCTGTGGACGACGCCGGCGCTGGGCTTCGTGCCGCACTGCCGCGACAGCGATGCGCTGGCGGGCGAAACGCCGGTACTGATCGGCGCCGACGCCGATGCGGTGCGCCAGGCCGACGTCATGATCAACCTGCACACTGGGCAGCCGCCCGCCTTTGCCCGCTTCGAACGCCTGGTCGAAATCGTCGGCCTGGATGAAGCCGGGGTCGAGGCGGGACGCGAGCGCTACCGCTTTTACAAGACGCGCGGCTACGCCCTGAAAACGCACGACCTGCGCCAGCACGCCGGCTAGGAGACCTCGATGAGCGACAGTCCCCTGTTGAGCAAGATGGACGCGCTGCTGAAAAAGCATCGCGGCGGCGTCGAGGCCGACCTCGGCGCAGCATCCGACCTTGCCCCCCCTCCCGAACACCCGCCGCCGCCGTGCAATGCCTGGCTGCCGGTGCTGACCGACGTGATCGAACGCGGCACGCCGCCCGTCGTGGCGGCGGCAGCGACGCCCGCGGCGCCCCATGGCGAACCCGAAGCGGCCGCGACTGAAGCCCCCCCTGCCGTCGTGAGCGACACGCTCGCCGAACAGTTGATGAGCGAGCTGGCGCCGCGCCTGTCCGAGGTGATGGAAAAACAAGTCACGGCCGAACTGCGCAAGAACCTCGACCAGACCGTGGCCAGCCTGCTCAGCCAGCTCGACGTCAACGTGCGCGAAATCGTGCGCGAAGCCATCGCCGAAAAACTCAAGCAGCCGCGCGATCCGTCGGCCTGAACCGCATCCGGCCGTGTTTTGTGGCCCGTCCCGATGATTTTTTTGGGATAATCAACCCTTTGCCCGCACGCCATGGAACTCGCCAAATCCTTCGAACCGGCTGACATCGAAAAACGCTGGTACGCCCAGTGGGAAAGTGCCGGCTACTTCAAGGCCGGCGCATACGACTCCACACGGGCTTCAGCCCGTAGTGGATCGGAGTCCCCTGGCGGGGACGCCCCAAACGCCCCCGCCTACTGCATCATGCTGCCGCCGCCCAACGTCACCGGCACGCTGCACATGGGCCACGCCTTCCAGCACACCCTGATGGACGCCCTCACCCGCTATCACCGCATGGCGGGCGACAATACGCTGTGGCAGCCGGGCACCGACCACGCCGGCATCGCCACCCAGATCGTGGTGGAGCGCCAGCTCGACGCGCAGGGCGTCTCGCGCCACGACCTCGGCCGCGAGACATTCCTGGAAAAAGTATGGGACTGGAAGGAACACTCCGGCTCCACCATCACCCGCCAGATGCGGCGGCTGGGCACCAGCCCCGACTGGAGCCGCGAGCGCTTCACCATGGACGAGGGCCTGTCGAAGGCCGTCACCGAAGTGTTCGTGCGGCTCTACCGCGAGGGGCTCATCTACCGCGGCAAGCGGCTGGTGAACTGGGACCCGGTGCTGCAGACCGCGGTGTCCGACCTCGAGGTCGTCGCCGCCGAGGAAGACGGCTTCATGTGGGAGATCAACTATCCGCTGGAGGACGGCTCCGGCTTTTTGACCGTCGCCACCACGCGACCGGAGACCCTGCTCGGCGACAGCGCCGTTGCGGTTCACCCGGAGGACGAACGCTACAAACACCTCATCGGCAAACAGGTGCGCCTGCCAATCGCCGAGCGCAGCATCCCCATCATCGCCGACGACTACGTCGACCGCGAATTCGGCACCGGCGTGGTCAAGATTACCCCGGCGCACGACTTCAACGACTGGCAGGTGGGCCAGCGCCACCAGCTGGTGGCGATCAGCGTGCTGACGCTTGATGCCAAGATGAACGATGTGTGCCCGACGGAATACCAGGGCTTGGATCGCTACGACGCGCGCCAGAAACTGCTCGACGAACTGCAGGCGAAAGGCCTCCTGGTCTCGGCCAAGCCGCACAAGCTGATGATCCCGCGCGGCGACCGCACCCACGCGGTGATCGAGCCCATGCTCACCGACCAATGGTTCATGAGCATGGAAGGCCTCGCCAAGCAGGGCCTCGCCGCAGTCGATTCGGGCGAGTTGAAGTTCGTGCCGGAGAACTGGACAACGACCTATCGCCAGTGGCTGGAAAACATCCAGGACTGGTGCGTCTCGCGTCAGCTGTGGTGGGGTCACCGCATTCCCGCCTGGTACGACGCCGATGGAAATTTCTACGTCGCGCACAGCGAGGCAGAGGCGAAGAAGCAGGCCGGCGGGCGCGAACTGACGCAGGACAACGACGTACTCGACACCTGGTTCTCGAGCGCGCTGTGGCCCTTCTCGACGCTGGGCTGGCCGGAACAGACGCCCGAGCTCGAACGCTTTCTTCCGACCTCGGTGCTGGTCACCGGCTTCGACATCATCTTCTTCTGGGTCGCGCGCATGGTGATGATGTCGAAGCACTTCACCGGCAAGGTGCCGTTCCGCGAGGTCTATGTCACCGGCCTCGTGCGCGATTCCGAAGGCCAGAAGATGAGCAAGTCGAAGGGCAACGTGCTCGATCCGATCGATCTCATCGACGGCATCGCGGTCGACGAGTTGGTCGCCAAGCGCACCCAGGGCCTGATGAACCCCAAGCAGGCCGCCGGCATCGAAAAGCGCACCCGCAGGGAGTTCCCCGAAGGCATTGCCGCCTACGGAACCGATGCATTGAGATTTACCTTCGCCAGCCTCGCCACCCACGGCCGCGACATCAAGTTCGACCTGCAGCGCGCCGAGGGCTACCGCAACTTCTGCAACAAGTTGTGGAACGCCACCCGCTTCGCGCTGATGAATCTGGAAGGCCACGATTGCGGGCTGGGCGCCAACATTCACCCCTCCCCCTCTGGGGGA
Source organism: Gammaproteobacteria bacterium (assembly GCA_018820765.1). GTDB lineage: Bacteria > Pseudomonadota > Gammaproteobacteria > Burkholderiales > Thiobacillaceae > Thiobacillus. Next base: position 136,300 of record JAHJNN010000008.1, on the reverse strand, counting down.
GGGGCAGGGGGAGAGGGCGGGTTCGACTTTTCCGACGCCGACCGCTGGATCACTGCACGTCAGCAACAGGCCGTCGCCGAAGTGCGCGAGGCCTTCGCCGCCTACCGCTTCGACCAGGCCGCGCGCGCGGTCTACGAATTCGTGTGGGACGAATACTGCGACTGGTATCTGGAACTCGCCAAGGTGCAGTTGAACACCGGCACGCCGGAACAGCAGCGCGCCACCCGCCGCACCCTGGCCACGGTGCTCGAAACCACCCTGCGCCTCGCCCACCCCATCATCCCCTTCATCACCGAGGAGCTGTGGCAGAAGGTCGCCCCACTCGCCGGGATCACCGGCGACAGCATCATGCTCGCGCCCTATCCCCAGTTCGACGCAGCGCAGCGCCACCCCGACAGCGTCGCCCGCATCCAGTTGCTGAAGGAACTGGTCAACGCCTGCCGCACCCTGCGCGGCGAAATGAACCTGTCGCCCGCCCAGCGCGTGCCGCTGGTGATCGAGGGCGACGCCGCCGCGATCAACGCGCTGGCGCCCTACATCGCCGCCCTCGGCAAACTCAGCGACGTCAGTGCCGTACCCGCGCTGCCGGAAGCCGACGCCCCGGTCGCCCTGGTCGGCGACATGCGGATGATGCTGGTGGTGGAAATCGACAAGGACGCCGAGCGCGCCCGCCTCGCCAAGGAAATCGCCCGCGTTCAGGGCGAGATCAAAAAGGCCGAAGCCAAGCTCGCCAACCCCAGCTTCGTTGACCGCGCCCCCGCCCCCGTTGTCGAGCAGGAAAAGGCCCGCCTTGGCGACTTCAGTGCCATGCTGCAGAAGTTGGAGGCGCAGCACGCGCGGCTGACTTAATACACACTTCATTCCAACAAAAAAGCGCGGTCGAGGCCGCGCTTTTTTGTTGGGGAAATCCGGATAGCTACGTCCGGTCGCCCATAAAAAAACCGGGGCCAGATGGCCCCGGTTTTTAATCAGCCTAAATGCTGCTGAAGCTTACATTTTCCAGCTGTACTGGATGCCCAGCGAGTTCTGGTACATCTTGATGGTGTCCGTGCCACCACCAAAGCCAGCGGGGCGTGCGCCGCTCACGTCGTTCTCGAATCCGTGCATGTAAGCCATGGTCACTTCGTTACCCGAAGCGAGGGTATAAGTGAAGCCCAGGGTCACGTGATTCTCGATCACGGCGGGTGCCAAGATATTGAAGGTTGCTTCAGCCGTATCGGCGCCGTTAATCGGGTTGTCAGCGTGGCTCAAGCCAGCACGGAGCGTCAACTGCTGGCTGTGTTTATACTCGACACCCAGCTTCCACACATCGACATTATCCCACCCGAATCCAGCGCCATTGTTCGCGCCCATAAAACCGGTCGGGCCCAACGTGAAGTTGTTGCTGGCGTTGCCAACCGATGCGACATCGCCAAAGTTAATGCGCTGGTAATCCAGGGCCAACTTCACCTGCGGGGTGGCCTGCCAGGCCACGCCAAGGTTGAAGTTCTCGGGAATATCGAAGTCGCCCTGCTCAGCGAACAGGCCGCTGTACATGTCGAACTCTTCGAAATTCATCTTGCTGGCGTAGGCAGCGCCAATGGTCACGGTAGGCGTGATCTTGCCCATGTAGCCAATACGTACGCCATAACCAAAGGCATCATCGTAGCCATTATTGGTCAGGTTCGCGCCTGACGAGGAAATTCCGACGAAGCCTTGCAAACCCTCTGCCTTGAAGCGCTGATAGCCCAGAAGCGGAGAGATACCGAAGGAATGGTTAGCGTTAACCTTGTAAGCAGCGGTAGGCGCAACGATCAACTGCATCAGGTCTACGCCCAAGCTGGTTGAGCCGCCCAAGATGTTCATACCGCCCGTGGTCGGATAATCCGTATTCATACCGCCATTGCCATACACGGTCACGCCCAGTGCCAGATTGTTATTGACCATGCGGTTGTAGCCGAACTCGGGAATAAGGAAGTAGTTCGAGTCGCTATCGCCGCTTGCGGCAGCGGTGGCACCAGTGGCCGTAGCCTCACGGATCGGGCTGAACAGATCCACGCCCAGATCCAGGCGGTTGCCTGCAAAGGCCGCCGCTGCAGGGTTGTTGGCGCCGAAGAAGGCGTCATCGTGGGTGGCGGTGGAGGCACCGGCCATGCCCTTGGATTTCATGCCGTTGCCATGGGAAAAATAGCCGTTGGTGGCATAGGCGCTGCCGGCCAGACCGGCCAGTGCCATGAATGCGAATACGCGAGTGAACTTCATTGATATCCTCCTGGGGACAAAATTATTACGCATAAGCTTATTGAATAGCTTGATCGGAAGCCTACGCGTCCGATGGCGCCTAGACAAGCGGGGCCAATCATCCTGTCGTTTTATCCGACACGAGTGTGGTACGAATGACACATAAAAAAATGAGCCGACTGTAATCGGCTCATTTTCATCATGCGGCAATCTGTCGTTCGGGTGTTCTTAGATGAACAGGCAGATGTCGGTTTCGCCCGCGAACTCGAAGAAGGTGGCGGCGCCGCCGTATTCGAGGCCGTCGATGAAGTCGGAATGCTCGAAGCCGAACAGTTCGACGGTCATCTGGCAGGCGATGAATTTGACTTCGGCTTCCTGGCACAGCTCGCGCAGGTCGGGAATGGTGGCCACGCCGTTGTTGGCGATGGTCTGCTTCATCAGGGCCGTTGCGACGTTTTCATAGCCGGGGATGATGGCCTGAATGGCGTTGGGCATGTTCCAGTTGATGCTTTTGAACCACTTGGGGCCAAAGGGCATTTTCATCGGCATGCCGGGGTTGCCGAGGGGGCTGACCTTGAGCACGGACAGATCCTTGCGGACGAGCTGGAGGCCGTAGAAGGTGAAGAAAATCTGGGTTTCATAACCCAGCGCAGCCGCCGTGGAGGCCAGGATGAACGGGGGATAAGCCCAGTCCAGCGTGCCTTTGGTGGCGATGATGGCCATTTTTTTAGTATCCATTCGTCTCTCCTGTTGTGGTCAAAAAAATAGCGCCGTGTGTTCTTGGAACAGACGGCGCCATTTTGGTTTCTGGATTACTTCTTCTTCATGAAGAAGGTGAATTCGCCACCCGCTTCGGCGGTGGACAGCAGCTCGTTGCCGGTCTGCTTGGCGAACGCGGCGAAGTCCTTGACGGAGCCCGGGTCGGTGGAGAGGATCTTCAGCACCTGACCGCTGGTGACTTCCGCCAGGGCTTTCTTGGCACGCAGGATGGGCAGCGGGCAGTTCAGGCCACGTGCGTCGAGTTCTTTATCGAAATTCATTGGGTTCTCCTTACACTAAATCAATTAAATTGGTATGTAGTAAAAAACGCTGCGGTACCTTAAACCAGAAGTTCCCCCATTGCAACCGAAATCACTGCTTTGCCAGGAATTCCGGGGATGCGGGCGGCTTGCCCGGGGCTTAGCGCGGCAGGCAGATCGCATTGCCCGAACGCGCCCACGCCATGATGCCGCCCGCCAGGTTGTGCATGTTGTCAAAGCCTTTGGAGGCCATGAACGCACACGCCTGGGCAGAACGCGCACCGGAGCGGCAGTAGATCACCACGGGCTTGTCCTGGGGAATGTCGGCCGCGCGCAGCGGCAGCAGATGCAGGGGGATGTGGATCGCGCCATCGATCACGCCCTGCGCGACTTCGGCCTCGGTGCGCACATCGATCAGGTGCGCGCCCTTGGCGGCGATTTCCGCGACATAACCGGGATCGACTTCCTTGAAACCTGAGAGTCCAAACATAGCGGTCACACTCCTGTAACGGATAAATTAGAACTTTCTAATATACGTCAAAGCGGGGGCAATGCCAAGCCCGCCCTGCCCGCTCAGCAGCGCTGGGCGCCGTGATACAGGTTGACCACGTGACGCGCCTCCGCGAAGAACAGCCAGCGCTCGACCGCCGCCCCGAGGATGCCGGCAACGGCGGCGACGACGGCGGCGACGTGTCCGCCCTCCTGGTTGAACACCCACACCATCATTAGACCAGGCAGCGCAAAGCCCACCGCGAAGACGACGAGCTTGAGCAGGCCGGCTTTCTGCCGCGCGATCTGGAAGCCGAATTCCTGGGTCAGGAAGGTGCCATGGGTATGACCGGTGTCGAGCAGCTTGACCTTGGCGCGGGTAAGGCCGGTGGCGGTGTTGATGGTCGGCGAAAGACCGGGGCTGCGGATCCAGAAATAGTAGATCGCCTTCAGCACCGCGGCGATCGCCATGATCAACGCCGACATCGCGATGTAGGGCGTGGTGTCGAGTCCGGCGATCACGGCACCCAGCAACAGCAGCAGGCTGCCGCTGGCATAGCCCAGCGCCAGGTAGTTGGCCGGCACCAGCGGCGTGTTCCACTGGCGGATGGTTTTCAGGCAGGCGTAGATCATGCCGGTGGAAAACACCGTGATCCAGGCCAGTACGGCAGTGAGGAAACCGCTGCCGACTCGCAGCCACTGCGGCGCGTCGAACATGATGCTGCCGAGGTAGAGCAAAGCCAGCGGCATGAACACGATGGCGAACACCCCCTCGCGCGACAGCCACGAGGTGCGGAAACGGCTCATCGCACGCCAGGCGTTCTTCGGGTTGGCGAGGTGGAAGGTCGATGACAACAGGCCGAACACGACCAGCCCCATCGCGATCAGACCGCCCGCGACGAGCTGATCCTGGTTGAAACCGCCGCCGAGCTTGAAGAAGTCGGCGATGAACAGCAGCGAGAACAGGCCGAAGCCGGCGCCCGATGCCACGGTGAAGAAAATGACTGAGAAGGCGGGATGCATGGATTCTCCTGGCGCAAATATATAAGGCGACGCTTAGCGGCGCACCAGCTTGTTGGCGAACTGCTTGATGCTTTCCTTCAGGCCGCCCTTGGGCTGGGTGTCGACCGGAATCACCGGCTTGCGGCGCGGCGGCAGGTAGGTGTTGGTCGGGTTGTAGTTGAGTTCGGGCATCAGCGGGAAGCCGCCGCGCTCGCGCACGGTGCGCGACACCGCCGAATCGGGATCGTCGAAGTCGCCGAACATGCGGGCGTGCGCCGGGCAGGTCAGCACGCACGAGGGCTGACGCTCCTCGACCGGCAGTTCCTGGTCGTAGATGCGGTCGACGCACAGGGTGCATTTCTTCATCGTACCGCTGGAGCGGTCAAGCTCGCGCGCGCCGTAGGGGCAGGCCCACGAGCAGTAGTTGCAGCCCATGCACTTGTCCTGGTCGATCAGCACGATGCCGTCTTCGGCTCGCTTGTACGAGGCGCCGGTGGGGCACACGGTGACGCAGTCGGCATCCTCGCAGTGCATGCACGACATCGGGAAGTTGACCGTCTTGTTGTTCGGATACTCGTCCATTTCGTAATGGCGAATCCGGTTGAACCACACGCCCGACGGCTCGGCGCCGTAGGGCTGGTAATCGGACAACGGGCCGATGGTGCCGGAGGCGTTCCATTCCTTGCAGGCGATGGCGCAGGCATGACAGCCCACGCACACGTCGAGGTCGATGACCAATCCAAGTCTCATTTTGTGCTCGCTTTAATTTATACAGGTGCTGCTCAGTTCTTTTCGTGGCTGCGCGCGTCGTAACGCAGCACGTCGGGCCGCTCGTAACGCTCGTCGCCCGGATAGGCCTTCAGCGTGTCGAACTGCGGCCACGAGCCGGTTTCGCCCGGGGCGGCCTTCCACAGCTTCACGCGCAGGTCGAACCACGCCGCCTGGCCGGTGACCGGGTCGGAGTTGGTGACGCGGCGCTCGCCGGCTTTTTCCGGCAGCAGTTCCGAAATCAGATGGTTGAGCAGGAAGCCCTTGGTCGCTTCGGAGGCGTTTTCCTTCAGGCCCCAGGCGCCCTTCTGCTTGCCGATGGCGTTCCAGGTCCAGATGGTGTTTTCCTGGGTGCCTTCCATGGTCTTGACCTGGCAGCGGATCTTGCCGTTGTGCGACTCGACCCAGATCCAGTCGAAGTCCTTGATGCCCATTTCGGCAGCCTTGCGCGCGTTCATGTACATGTAGTTCTGCGCCATGATCTGACGCAGCCACACGTTCTGCGAATCCCACGAGTGGTACATGAACATGGGGCGCTGGGTCAGCGCGAAGAAGGGATATTCCTCCTTGTCGACGCGCTGCTGCTCGAGCGGCTCGTACCACATCGGCAGCGGGTCGAAGTATTTCACCAGCCGCTCGCGATCGACCTGGTTGTTCGGCTGCGGGCCGTCGTACAGGCCCTGCCCCGCCAGGCGGAATTTCTGCAGCGGCTCGGAATAGAACTGCATGATGATGGGCTCGGCCTTGCCGACGAAGCCGACGTCCGCCGCCACGTCGAGGTAGTCCTTGTTGGCGAAGCGCATGTACTTCTGGTTGTCGGGCCAGTGGTGCGCGAAGAAGCTCTGGTTCTCGATGTACTTCTGCCACTGGTTCGGGTTGGGCTCGCCCTTGAGCGACTTCGTCCCGTCCTTGCCGCGCCAGCCGGCGAGGAAACCCACGCCCGGCGAACGCTCGTAGTTGACGATGAAGTCCGGATAGTCCTTGAACTTGGGCGTGCCATCCGGCTTGGTGAAGGCCGGGAATTTCAGGCGTCCCGCCAGTTCGACCATGACTTCCTGCCACGGCCGCACGTCGCGGTCGGGTTTGACCAGCGGATAGCGGATCGCGTCGGCCGCCGCATCCGGCTCGGAAATCGGCCGATCGAGCAGCGAAATGCAGTCGTGCCGTTCGAGGTAGGTCGTGTCCGGCAGGATCAGGTCGGCGAAGTTGGTCATCTCCGAATGGAAGGCGTCGATCACCACCAGGAACGGGATCTTGTAGGTATCGGGCTCTTCCGGATCCTTGGCGCGCAGCATGTCCTGGATGTTGGCCGTGTTCATGGTCGAGTTCCACGCCATGTTGGCCATGAACAGGATCAGCGTGTCGAGCGCATAGGGATCGTGGTTGGTCGCGTTGGTGATGACCATGTGCATCAGGCCGTGCGAAGCGATCGGCACTTCCCACGAATAGGCCTTGTCGATGCGCAGCGGGTTGCCGAATTCGTCGATCACCAGGTCTTCCGGACGCGTCGGGAAGCCGAGCGGCGGACGCGACAACGGCGTGTTCGGCGCGTTGATGATGTCGATGTTGTTTTCCGGCAGCTGGTGCGGCGGGATCGGTTTCGGGTACGGCGCACGGGCGCGGAAGTTGCCCGGCGCGTCGAGCGCGCCCAGCAGCATCTGGATCATGTGGATCGCGCGGCAGGAATGGAAGCCGTTGGAGTGCGCCGCGATGCCGCGCATCGCGTACATCGCCACCGGGCGGCCCACCACCTTGTCATGCTTGCGGCCCCACACGTCGGTCCATTCGATCGGCAGCTCGACCGTCTCCTTGAACGCGACGTGCGCCATTTCCAGCGCGATGCGTTCGATGGTCTCGGCCGGCAGGCCGCATTCCAGCGCCACGTTTTCCGGCGCGTAGCGATCGTCGAGATAGCGCTCGACCATCAGCGACATCACGGTCTTGACGCGGCGGCCGTCCGGCGCCACGAATTCGCCGAACAGCGCCGGGGCGATATCGCCGTCGATGCCGTTGCGGAAGGCTTCCTTGTCGATGTCCCAGATCAGCGGCTGGTCGTTCTCATCGCGCAGGAACAGGCCATCGCCCTTCTGCCCCGGGTTCTGCACCACCAGCCAGGAGGCGTTGGTGTAGCGCACCAGGAATTCGTAGTCGAATTGCTCGTGCTTCAGCAGCACATGCACCATCGACATGGCCAGCAGGCCGTCCATGCCGGGCTTGATCGGCAGCCACTCGTCGGCGATCGCCGAATAGCCGGTGCGCACCGGGTTGACGGTGACGAACTTGCCGCCCTTGCGCTTGAGCTTTTCCAGACCGATCTTGATCGGGTTGGACGAATGGTCTTCCGCCACGCCCCACATCAGGAAGTACTTGGCGTAGTCCCAGTCCGGCGCGCCGAATTCCCAGAACGAGAAGCCGATGGAATAGAGACCGGCCGCCGCCATGTTGACCGAACAGAAACCGCCGTGCGCCGACCAGTTGGGGGTGCCGAACTGCTGCGCCCACAGACCGGTGAGCGCCTGCATCTGGTCGCGTCCGGTAAAAAATCCCAGCTTGGAAGGATCGGTCGCGCGGATTTCTTCCAGGCGGTCGGTCAGCACGTCGAGCGCCTGTTCCCAGGAGATCGGCTCGTAAATGCCTTCGCCGCGCTCGGTGCCGGGCTTCCGCATCAAGGGTTGCGTCAGCTTGGCGGTGGAATACTGCTTCATGATCCCGGCCGAGCCCTTGGCGCACAGCACGCCCTGGTTGGTGGGATGGTTGCGGTTGCCCTGGATGAAGCGGACCTTGTTGTCCTCCAGCGTCACCTTGATGCCGCAGCGGCAGGCACACATGTAACAGGTGGTGTACTTGATTTCCTGTGCGTCGTGATTTTCGAGTTTGATCTTGGCGTTCATGCGGCCTCTAGGTTCAAAATGGTCCCCTGCAGTTTCACGATGAAACCGCGCGTCTTCCTGCCCGGATATAACACACTAGGTGACTGCTGGAAGCAGCGCCAGCGCCTCAGCGCTGGATGCTGCGGGGACGTCTATATTAATCTTTCCGAATATTCCGTTATTTTGCACTTCTAGCCCCCCGCATGGCAAGCAAAACGACTGATAGCCCCATAAGGCCATCCTATGAAAAATCCTTATTTATTACGGACTTAAGTATCTTTATTTCGCTTATTTCAGGGGTGCGGCAATTCGGCCAGCAGCGACTCGATAATCCCCAGCGCCTCGCCCTCGTCCCACTCGGTCGGCCCGGTCAGCACGTGGCGCACCCGCCCCTCCGCATCCAGCAGGAAGGTGGTGGGCAGGGCAAAGACTTTCCAGCGCTTGGTGTTGGCGCCGTCCGGATCGAGCAGAATCGGAAAACCCAGCGTCATCCTGGACAAAAAGCCATTCACCTCATCCCGGGTTTCGGCGCTGTCCACCGCGACGATGGCCAGCGGCCGCCCCGCCATCTTGGTCCGCAATCGCTCCATCGACGGCATTTCGCGCAGGCAGGGCGGGCACCACGACGCCCAGAAATTGAGCAGCACCACCTTGCCGCGGTAGTCGGCCAGGGTTTTAGTCACGCCCGCCAGATCCTGCGCCTTCAGTTCCGGCGCCGGCGTCGCGGCACGCGCCTCGAATCCGGCGGCCTGCACGCCGCCCGCCAGCAACAGCCCCATCGCACACACGCCCAGCCATCGCTTCATTTGCATCCCCAGTTGTTCAATTCACGCAGCAGCATGGCATCCATGCGACGGCTCTCGGCAATCTCGAATTCGGTCGGCGTTTCGCGCGCCCACCAGCCTTCGCGCAGGTTTTCCAGGATCACGTGACTGGTCGCCGCCCCCTGCTTCGACAGGTGATCCAGCAATCCGGGCAGCCAGGGGGTGGCGGCCGAACGGCGCGGCTGCAGCACGTGCACACGCAATCCGCGCAGGTCGCCCACCACCAGAAAGTCCGGCTCGGCCAGCGGCTCGGCCACGGTGTAGAGATTCGGGTACATCAGCATCACACACAGTCCCTGCCGTTCGCCGGGCGTCAGCATGGCGGCTGCACGCAGAACCGGCACCGCCGCGCGCGACACCGCGTAGACGACGACCCGCTTGCCGCTCGCCTGCGCGGCGCGCAGCCAGTCCGCCAGGTCCCGCGACGGCACGGCGTCCATGCTGCTTGCCAGCTGCGGCAGGAAATAGGCCGCGACGAGATCGAGCGACCAGATTTCCACGCCCTGCGCGGCCAGTTGCTGCGCGGCGTGCACCTCGGGCTCGGCACGGCCGCGCTCGGACGTCACCCACAAGAGCAGTTGCGGGCCCGAGGCCGCAAAGACCTGATGGTCGGGCACCTCGGCCCGCACCGCGAACGAGCACGCCCACGCACTCACCAACAAAAATCTGAAAAAACGCATAGCAATCCGAATTCTTCTATCCAGCATCTTGCCGCGGCGCCACGCCGGCGCAAGATGACCTTATGATCAGGCGATTCAGCGATTCGAGCGCCAGTGGCCGGAGCGTCCGCCCTCTTTTTCCAGCAGCCGGATGTCGCCCATCGTCATGCCGCGGTCGACTGCCTTGCACATGTCGTAAATGGTCAGCAGTGCCACCGACACGCCGGTCAGCGCCTCCATTTCCACCCCGGTCTTGCCGACGGTCTCGGCGGTCACCGTGCAGGCGATCGACGATGCGGGCTCGTCGTGGCTGAATTCCACGCTCACCTTCGTCAACGCAATCGGGTGGCACAGCGGAATCAGCTCGGCGGTGCGCTTCGTCGCCTGGATCGCGGCAATGCGCGCAATGCCCAGCACGTCGCCCTTGGCCGCCTGCCCGCCCAGAATGCGCGCCAGGGTATCGGGTAACATGCTGATCCGTCCGCTCGCCACGGCGATGCGCCGGGTATCGTCCTTGCCGGCCACATCGACCATGACGGCACGGCCGCGTTCATCAAAGTGGGTGAATTCGCTCATGCTTGGGCTCGATCAATGAATGGAGTGGGAACCTTGTCGTCAATCTGCGCATCGTAATCGAAATGCCGTTTCCTGCCCTCATCCTTCCCTGCTGGCTCGCGCTCGCCCTGGCCGTCCAGCCGGCTCTCGCCGCCGACCTGCCCGATCTGGGCGAGGTGTCGCGCCAATACTTTTCCGATCAGGAAGAGCAGGCGCTGGGGCGCGCCATCATGCGCGACGTCTACACCGATCCGCGCTACCTGGACGACCCCGAAATCGAAAGCTACCTCAACCAGCTCGGCTACAAGCTGGTCTCGGTCAGCACGCGCAACCAGCGAGAATTCAATTTCTTCGTCGTCAGCGACCCCAGCATCAATGCCTTTGCCATGCCGGGCGGCAACATCGGCGTGCACACGGGCCTGCTGCTCGCCGCGCAAAGCGAATCCGAACTGGCGAGCGTGGTATCGCACGAAATCGCCCACGTCACCCAGGACCACATCGCGCGCATGGTCGCCGCGCAAAGCCAGAGCCAATGGCCAACCATGGCCGCGCTCGCACTGGCGCTACTGGCATCGCGCTCCAACCCCAATGTGGCCAGCGCGGCAATCGCCTCGACCCAGGCCTATTCGATCCAGAACCAGCTCAACTACAGCCGCGACTACGAGCGCGAGGCCGACCGCCTCGGCTACGAGATGCTGACCCGCGGCGGTTACGATCCGCGCGGCATGAGCGGGTTTTTCACCCGGCTGGAGCGCGCCAACCGGTTTTACGACAGCAGCGCGCCGGCCTATCTGCGCACCCACCCGCTGACCAGCGACCGCATTGCCGATATGCAGGCGCGCGCCGAAGCGGCCTCCTATCAGCAGGTGCAGGACAGCCTCGATTTCCAGCTCCTGCGCGCCCGCCTGCGCGCGCAGGAGGATAGCCCGCAGGACGCCGTGCTGGCGTCACGCAACGCGCTGAAGGAAAAGCGCTACAGCAGCGAAACCGCTTCCCGCTACGGCCTCGTCACCGCCTTGCTGCGCGCACGCCAGTTCAGGGAAGCCGAGGCCGAGGTGCAAAAACTGCTGGCCGACAAGCCGGTGCACCCGATGATCCAGCAACTCGCCGCCCGCGCCGCACTGGCCGCCGGCAATCAGGCGCTCGCCCTGCAGCGCTATCAGGCGGGCAGCACGGCCCACCCCGGCTACCGGCCGCTGCAGTTTGGCCAGATCGAGGCCCTGCTGGCGGCAAGCCGCAGCAAGGATGCGCTGGCGCTGGTCGACCGCCAGCTTGCGCTGTATCCGCTCGACCGCCGCCTGTGGCGGTTGGCCGCCCAGACCCACGCCCAACAGGGGCATCGTCTGCTCAGTCATCGCGCCCAGGCCGAAGCGGCCGCCCTGAGCGGCAATCTGGTCGCCGCCATCGAGCAGGTCAGCCTCGGCATCAAGGCGGGGGACGGCAGTTTTCACGAATTATCGGCGGCGGAAGCGCGACGACGCGAATGGCAGGAGGCCGAGAAATCGCAGCGAAAAAAGTAGGCGGAGGCCGCGAAAGCCCCGATTTGACGCGGCTGGTAGGAATTTACCCCGCAATCTGCCCGTAAAAAATCGCGCCTGGCCTTGCAAGGAAAAAACGAATTCCACTATGCTTCGTCTCATCCATCACTGGATAGCGTTCCCCGCAAGGCACCCCCAAGTGGAAAGCGCTTTCATCACGACGTCAAAAATTAGGAGGATGACCATGCGAAAGTTGCATCATGTAGCAGCGGCCTGCGCGTTCAGCGCGATCATGTTGTCGGGTACGGGTACTGTGCTGGCACAGGAGGCTGAAGAAGCCGCTGCGCCCCAAAAAGAACTGACCGGCAAGGACATCGCGTTCGACAGGAAGAAAGGCAACTGCCTCGCCTGCCATGCCATGCCGACCCAGCCCGATGCAGTGTCCGCCGGCATGTACGGCCCGCCGCTGATCGCAATGAGCGCACGCTATCCCGACAAGGCCAAACTGCGCGCCCAGATCTGGGACGCGACCGCGGCCAATCCGTCCAGCACCATGATTCCCTACGGCAAGCATGGCGTATTGACGGACGCTGAAATCGATAAAGTGGCCGACTTCGTACACGGCCTGTAATTATTAGTTGCATTGTTCAATCAGGAGATATGCCCATGAACGCACTTCGTAGAAACGTACTGAAAAGCGCAGCAGGCGCAGGCGCCGTCGCGGTTGCCGTGGCCGCCGGCCTGCTCAAGCCCACCCAGGCGATGGCCGCCTGGAACAAGGCTGCCTTCGAAGCCAAGAACGTCGGCGACGCGATGAAGGGCATCGGCGCTGCCAGCCCAGCCGACAGCAAGGACATCACCATCAAGGCACCGGACATCGCCGAAAACGGCGCCGTCGTGCCGGTGGAAGTGACCAGCGGTATCGCCGGCACCAGCAGCATCGCCATCCTCGCCGAAAAGAACGGCCAGCCCCTGGTCGGCACCTTCGACCTGACCGGCGGCGCCCAGGGCTTCATTTCCACCCGCATCAAGATGGGCCAGACCTCACTCGTCCGTGCTGTCGTCAATGCCGGCGGCAAGACCTACACGGCAGCCAAGGAAGTGAAAGTCACCATCGGCGGCTGCGGCGGCTGATCGATCCGCTCGCGACCCCACTCATTCTTATTCAGGAAAGGAAAGCCAAATGGCTCAACCCATGCGTATCCGTGCCACCATGGCAGGCGACGTCGCCGACGTCAAAGTGCTGATGAACCACCCGATGGAAACCGGGACCCGCAAAGATGCGAAGACCGGCCAGCTGGTGCCCGCCCACTTCATCCAGGAAGTGAGCGCCACCCTCAACGGCACCCCGGTGCTGAACGCCAACATCGGCGGCGCCGTATCCAAGAACCCCTACCTGGGCTTCAAGGTCAAGGGCGCCAAGGCCGGCGACAAGGTCGTCGTCAGCTGGGCCGACAACACCGGCGACAAGAACAGCGCCGAAGCCACCATCGGCTAATCAGGCAACACACGAGCGGGGCGTCAGGCCCCGCTCCCGCTTTTTTCATCAGGTTTCTGGAGGACGGCATGAAACAACAAATCATTATGAAACTGCTGACAGGTGTGGCTGGTCTGGGTATCGCACTGGGCGCAGTCAGCGCTCACGCTTCGCCCGAGAAGGATCGGCAGGACATGATCAAGTACTACACGGACAAGTATCCCAACATCAAGGTCGAGGATTACGTCTACGGCGCGCTGGCATTCGATGCCGACAGCAAGGCGCAGTACGAGGCCATCATGGAATTCCCGCCTTTCGATTCGCAGGTCGAGGCTGGCCGCAAGCTGTGGGAAACCCCGTTCAAGAACGGCAAGACCTATGCAGACTGCCTGCCCAACGGCGGCAAGATGATCGCCGGCAACTATCCCTTGTTCGACGAAGCCAAGGGCAAGGTCGTGACGCTGATCGATGCCATCAACGACTGCCGCGTGGCCAATGGCGAGGCCGCCTACAAGATTGGCGACAAGGCCACTCTTGGCCAGCTGACTGCCTACATGCGCACGCTGTCCGACGGCATGCTGTCGAACGTCAAGGTCGAAGGTCCCAAGGCAACGGCCGCGTACGAGGACGGCAAGAAGACTTTCTTCAGCCGCGCGGGCCAGCTCAACTTCGCCTGCTCCAGCTGCCACGTGCAGAATGCCGGCGTCCGCCTGCGCTCCGAGCTGATCTCGCCCGCAGTCGGCCACACCGTGCACTGGCCGGTGTTCCGCGGCGGCGACAACCTGGTGCAGTTGCAGCAGCGCTACGTAGGCTGCTTCAAGTCGGTGCGCGCCATCTCGGCCCCGCAAGGCAGCACCAAGCTGAACAACCTGGAGTACTTCCACTCCGCGCTGTCCAACGGCCTGCCGCTGAAAGCCTCGGTGTTCCGCAAGTAAACAGCGTCACCGCGTGAAAAAGCCCGGGCAACCGGGCTTTTTTATTTATGAAGCCGTGCGAATTGACCGGATATCATGAGCAGGAGCTACCATTTACGGGCTTTGCACTGTATTCGACAATATCAGCATCAATTAATTTACGCATGATTCAATTTCCAAGGAGCACCCCATGCACATGAACCGTCGCGAGTTTCTGCAACTGCTGGCCGTCGCCGCCGCGTCCGGTATGGCGCTGGACAGCAAGTCTGCCCTGGCCGGCAACGCGCCCGCCAACTTCTACGATGTACCGCGACACGGCAATGTTTCGTTCATGCACTTCACCGACTGCCACGCCCAACTATTGCCGGTGTGGTTCCGCGAACCCAACGTCAACCTGGGTGTCGGGGATGCCGTCGGCAAGGTGCCGCATCTGGTCGGCCAGCATCTGCTGAAGGCCTACGGCATCAAGCCGGGCAGCGCCGAGGCCCACGCCTTCACCTACCTCGATTTCACCGAAGCGGCCAGGGTCTACGGCAAGGTCGGCGGCTTCGCCCACCTGAAGACCCTGGTCGACAAGATTCGCGCGCAGCGCCCGGGTGCCCTGCTGCTGGACGGCGGCGACACCTGGCAGGGTTCGGCCACCTCGCTGTGGACCAATGCGCAGGACATGGTCGACGCCTGCATCCAGCTGGGCGTCAACGTCATGACCCCGCACTGGGAATCGACTTTCGGCGCCGAGCGCGTGATGGAAATCGTCAACAAGGACTTCAAGAAGGCCAACATCGATTTCGTCGCGCAGAACATCATCACCAACGACTTCGGCGACCAGGTGTTCAAGCCCTACACCATGAAGGAAATGGGCGGCGTCAAGGTCGCCATCGTCGGCCAGGCCTTCCCCTACACGCCGATTGCCAACCCGCGCCACATGGTGCCGGACTGGAGCTTCGGCATCCGCGACGACAACATGCAGAAATGGGTGAATGACGCCCGTGCCAAGGGGGCCAAGGTCGTGATCGTGCTGTCGCACAACGGCATGGACGTCGACCTCAAGATGGCCAGCCGCGTCACCGGCATCGACGCCATCTTCGGCGGCCACACGCACGACGGCGTGCCGCAGCCGGTCAAGGTCAAGAACGCCAAGGGCATCACCCTGGTGACCAACGCCGGTTCCAACGGCAAGTTCCTCGGCGTGATGGACTTCGACGTTCGCGGCGGCAAGGTTCAAAGCTACAAGTACCGCCTGCTGCCGGTGTTCTCCAACCTGCTGCCGGCCGATGCGGCGATGGACGCCTACATCAAGAAGGTGCGCGCGCCGTACGAGAGCAAGCTCAGCGAGACGCTCGCCGTCACGGATGATTTCCTGTATCGCCGCGGCAACTTCAACGGCACCTGGGACCAACTGCTGGTCGACGCGATGATGGACGTCAAGGGCGCGGACGCGGCCTTCTCGCCGGGCTTCCGCTGGGGCACCACACTGCTGCCGGGCGACCCCATCACGATGGAACGCCTGATGGACCAGACCGCGATCACCTACCCGCAGACCACGCTCACCAACATGAGCGGCGAGATGATCAAGACCATCATGGAAGACGTCGCCGACAACCTGTTCAATGCCGATCCCTATTACCAGCAGGGCGGCGACATGGTGCGCGTGGGCGGTATCGAATACACCATCGCCCCCAATGCCAAGATCGGCAGCCGGATCACCAGCATGTCCATCAAGGGCAAGCCGGTGGTCGCCAACAAGACCTACAAGGTCGCGGGTTGGGCACCGGTCGCCGAAGGCGCACAGGGTGAGCCGATCTGGGACGTCGTCGCCAGCTACCTGCGCGACAAGAAGGTGATCAAGGGCCTGAAGCTGAACGAGCCCAAGATCGTCGGGGTCGGCACCAAGAACCCGGGGATTTCGGGTTACCAGGGCAGCGTGTCCTGATTCGGGTTACGCAAACAGGAAAAGGGGCGCAGGCGCAGGCCCCTTTTTTTGCGCACCCGAAAGGGAAACTCGCCCTCAATGCCTGGGGTCAGTCGAAACCGCGCCCACGATAGCGTGCTTTGCACGCGGGCCAGGGATGGCCCATCGCCTCGTTGCGCTCCGCACTTCAATTTCATCCTTGATCCCCCTGCCGACCGCTTTCTGCGCCCTGGAAGGCCTGATGAAGACTGAATATTCCAGTGCCGGGCCGAACTCAGCGCAACAGCAGCAAGGGGATTTTCGACTGGCGAATCAGCCTGGTGGTGGTGCTGCCGACCAGGAACTCGCGAATCTTGGAGTGGCCGTAGGCGCCCATCACGATGAGGTCGATGTCGTGTTCGGTCCGGTAGCCGCACAGCACTTCTTCGACCTGGCCGGCGCGCAGGCTTGCCGTCACCTCGAATCCTGACCCCTCCAGCGTCGCTTGCGCCCAGTTCAGCTGCTCGCGGGCTTCGGCCTTGTCGGCACCGACCATAACCACATGGCAAGGCAGGCCGCGGAACAAGGGGCTTGCCGCGACCATCTCGACCGCTTTGCTGGTGGTGGCGCTGCCGTCGAAGGCGATCAAGATGCGGCGCGGCTCGTTGTAGTCGGCCGGGATAACCAGGATCGGGCGGTGCAGGGTGCGCACCATGTTCTCCAGGTGGCTGCCGATGTGCTCGCCCGCACTGTCGCCCTGCTCGCCCTGGCGCCCCATCACCAGCAGGCGGACGTCGCTTTCGAGTTCGAGCAGGGTGTCGACCAGTTCGCCGTGGCGCTGACGGCTGGTGACGGGGCTGGCGACGCCGTCGGCCAGCGCGCGCGCCTTGGCCGCATCGAGCATGAGCCGGCCCTGCTCCAGCGCCACCTTGCTGCGCTTTTCATCGAGTTCGGCCAGTTCCTGCAGCAGGTGTTCGCGGCTGCCGAGCCCGATATTGCCGCTGAGGTCGGCGGGGATCGGATATTCCGATCTGCCCAGCACATGCAGGAAGTTCAAGGGGGCGTCCATTTGCCGGCTGGCCCAGGCGGCATAGTCGCACACGGCGAGGGTGATTCTGGAGCCGTCAATACATGCGATTACGTGTGACATCGTGTCTCCCCTAGGGCGTATTAACATTAATTTCGCGTCCGCGTTGCCGCGAGAAAGCGATGGATGCAAGGCGCGGTGCGCAGGCAAGGGGCATCCCTTGCCAAGCGGCGCAACGCCGCAGACGCGCTTTCTCGCGGCAACCCGGAGGGACGGGCCGGCCAAGCTTAAATCCGGCCGGGCGCATGCCTTTGTCACGAGCCGCTTGCAGTGAACGACACTGCGGCGCGCCTCGCGTCGCGGGCGTGAAATTAGTGTTAACACGCCCTAGAGGCCCATCAGATTATCCACGGCGCCCGGCTTGTCGTGCACCGCGAAACGGTCGACGATGGTGGCACTGGCTTCGTTCAGCCCGATGACCTCGACCGTCGTCCCTTCGCGTCGGAACTTGAGCACCACCTTGTCGAGCCCGGCAACGGCGGTGATGTCCCAGAAATGTGCCTGGGTGAGGTCGATCGTCACCTTGTCCACCGCTTCCCTGAAATCGAAGAAGTCGACGAATTTGTCGGCCGAGGCGAAGAACACCTGGCCAACGACCTTGTAGGTGCGGGTGAGTCCGTCTTCGCTCAAAGTCGAAGTCACGTATTTGTACTGCGCCACCTTGTTGGCGAAGAACATCGCCGCCAGGAGCACGCCGACGAACACGCCGAAGGCGAGATTGTGGGTGGCGACCACCACCACCACCGTCGTCACCATGACCGTGCTGGTGCTCAGCGGATGTGTTTTCAGGTTCGCCAGCGACTGCCAGCTGAAGGTGCCGATCGACACCATGATCATCACCGCAACCAGCGCCGCCATGGGGATTTTCCCGACCCATTCGCCAAGGAACACCACCATCAACAGCAGGAACAGGCCCGCAGCGAAAGTCGACAACCGGGTGCGCCCCCCCGATTTCACGTTGATCACCGACTGGCCGATCATCGCGCAGCCGGCCATGCCGCCGATCAGGCCGGAGGCGATGTTGGCAACGCCCTGGCCCTTGCATTCTCGGTTCTTGTCGCTGCGGGTGTCGGTGAGGTCGTCGATGATGGTCGCGGTCATCATCGATTCGAGCAGGCCCACCACGGCGAGCGAAACGGAATACGGAAAGATGATCGCCAGCGTCTCGAAATTGAGCGGCACTTCGGGCCACAAGAAGACCGGCAGCGTGTCCGGCAGCTCACCCATGTCGCCCACGGTGCGGATATCCAGGTTCAAAAACATCGCCAGCCCGGTCAGCACGACGATGGTCACCAGCGGCGAGGGAATCGCCTTGGTGACGTAGGGGAAGCCGTAGATGATCGCCAGGCCGGCGGCGGTCATGGCGTAGACGTGCCAGGTCACGTTGGTCAGCTCGGGCAGCTGCGCCATGAAGATCAGGATCGCCAGCGCGTTGACGAAGCCGGTGACCACCGAGCGCGAGACGAAACGCATCAGTGAGCCCAGTTTGAGGTAGCCCATGGCAATCTGCAGCACACCGGTCAGCAGGGTCGCGGCCAGCAGATATTGCAGGCCGTGTTCTTTCACCAGCGTCACCATCAGCACCGCCATCGCGGCCGTAGCGGCAGAAATCATGCCGGGGCGGCCGCCGACGAAGGCAATCACCACCGCGATGCAGAACGAGGCATACAGCCCCACCTTGGGGTCGACCCCGGCGATGACGGAAAAGGCGATGGCTTCGGGGATCAGGGCCAGAGCCACCACCATGCCGGCCAGGAGGTCCCCGCGGATGTTCGAGAACCAGTTTTGTCGAATCGAGCTGATCATTGGACTACCAAAAATGAAATACGCAATGCGGGCGCCTTCCACCCGGAGGATGGAGCAAAACCAGAATCAGCGTTAAGAGCAGGCAAGTCGCACCGATGCCAAGGACATCAAGGGCGAAGGAAAGGAGACGGGGGAAAGTTACATGGGACTGCAGGTGTGTGCTCAGACTAGGCGAGGAATTATCCCTTTATCGCCCGCTTCCTGTCCAGAATCAGTCTGGATCAGGCGCCGGTTGAAAGTAAAAAGGCGGCAAAGCAGGCATCGTCATGGAGCCCGGCCGGCATCCATCAACGCGGAGGCCCGGACCTCCGGAAGCGCGATCTCGGGCTGACCCGCGACAGCTCACGCCAAAAAGACAACTGCAACGCAGCCAGATCGGGCGAGGCGAGCCCGAACGCCTGCTGTTCCAGTTGGCGTACGGCGTCCGCCACTGCGCACGCCCGGGTTTCCTGCAACAGGCGGCGTTGCCATTCGCCGAGGCTGGGCGCGGCGGCTTGTCCCGTCAGCGAAAACCGTCGCACCGCCTGCGCCAGTTCGGCAATGTCCCGCGCCCGGCGGATCGCGCGCAGGCCGCGATGCCGCGCCAGGCGCCAGCGTGCCATGCGGCGGACCTGCCAGGCCAATCCAGCCAGCAGCAGAGCGCCAGCCAGACCGCCAGCCCCCCATGCGGCAAGTTGCCAGCGCGGATCGAACACCGTCAGCGTCTTCCCGGCCAATGCCGTGCCGGCCAGCTGACGGCGCGTGGGGTCGTACCAGGGCAGGTTCAGCGTCGGCAGCGTGACTTCACCGCTGGCGCGCGGCTGCAGGAACAGGGTGACGGCGTAGCGCGACAGCGGCGAGTTGACATCGTCCGGCGCGATCGCCTCGATCAGCGGCGGATACACGCCGAGCGTAGACGACTCGCGCAGTTGCAGGTCAAGCAGCGCTTTGAGTCCCTCCGCGCTGTAGCCGCCCGCCACCTCGAAACGCCAGCTGAGCGGACGCTGCAGCGGCCAGCGCGCAGGCAAGGGGTCGGCCTGAACGCGGGGAGCGACCGGCGGCACGTAAGCCGGCAGCCAGGCCGGCAAGGCAACCGCCTCGAAGTCCAGAGACGGCCCGGGGAAACGCAGGCGCCGGCCGAAGCGGCTGGCGTCGAGCATGGGCACGGTGAGCGTGGCCGCCCCTTCGCGGGTGGCCAGCAGCGCCCAGTGGAAGCGCTGCAGGGTGCAGGCTTCGCCCGCACGTTCGCCTTCGCCCGCCTCTTCGCCCAGGATACGCAGCACGCGACCGGCGTGGGTCGGCAAGGCCGGGCGCTGCCATTGCAGGCTGCCGTCGTCGCAGATGTCCAGGCTCAGGCGCGCCGGCTGGTTCACCTGCGGCACAGCCGGCTCGAGTACCCAGTTCGCCGTCACCCGCGGTACGGCCTCGCTGCCGTCGCTGACGGTGAGCGGCAGCGCGCGGGTACGCCGCGTGTCGAGTTGCAGCGGCGGGACCGGCGTGGCGCCAGCAAGCCGCGGGTAGAGCGTCAGCACCAGGGTTTCGCTGTCCGTGCTCCGGCTGCGGGTACGCGCGAACACCTCGAAACGGGCGTCGAGCGGCGCCAGGTCGAGCGCGTCGAGATCGAGTCCGCGCGCCTCAACCGTCAGGCTGAGCGGCTCGCCCAGCGCCACGGCAGACCGGTCCAGCTGCGCGCTCAGCGACGCGGCGTGGGCCACGCTGCCCGCCAGCCAGGCCACCAGCATGAAGTGCTTCACCATGGCGGGCGCTCCGTGTCGTCGTGACGGACATCCTGTTGCAGCAGGTTCTTCAGTAGACCTGCCGGACGGTCCTCCAGGCGTTCGAGTTTTTTCATCCCCGACAGCGCCAGCCGCGGATCGACCGTCACCCGGGGGCGCGGCGCGGCGGCGCCCTGCCGATGCGCGGCGCCGTCCGTCGGTGCATTGCGCTCGACCTGCATGCCGGCGGCTTCGGACTCCGGATCGTCGGGGGTCGAGCCGCTTTGCCCGTCCAGCTGGATGCGGCCTTCGGCCAGGAAGCCGCGCCGCCCTCCGAGGTCGCTTTGCATCGGCGGCGCATCGGCGCGCTGGCGACGTAACCGCTGCCAGGCCAGCTCGCGATTGGTGCGTGCGCCGGCGTCATTCGGCCGCAGGCGCAACACGGTTTCGAAGGCCTCCCAGGCGGCCTGCCATTGGCCGCGGCCGTAGTGCGCATTGCCCAGGTTGTAGAGCGCATCCGCACGCTGGGCGTCGTTTTCCGCCAGCAGCAGGGCGGCGCCGAAATGGCGCGCCGCCGCGGCATACCCGGCCTGCCGCCAGGCGGCGGCGCCCGCGCCCATCTGCCCCCTGTAACCGCCGGCCTGGGCATACAGGGTTTGCGCGCTGGCATACTGTTTCTGCTGCCAGGCCTGCCAGGCGGCGGCTTCGGCGGCCCAGGCCGCGGGGGGCGCCAAGGCTGCGCCGCAAACAGCCAGCGCGATCAAGGCCGCCACCCGGCGCGGCAGGTAAACCATCATGAACAGCGCCAGCGCGGGCGCCAGGCTCCAGGCGTAGAGCTCGCGCCACGCCGTGGCCGCAAGCGCCTCGACGGGGTCGCCGGGCAGGGCCGCGATGCCGCCGTCATGCAAGGCCGACCAGTCGGCATCGCCATCGCTCACGGCGGCAAAGCGCCCGCCCGTTGTGTGTGCCCACTGACGATAGGCCGAGGCAACCATGCGGCTTTGCACCTGCACCCCGTCCAGTTCGGCAAATCCGCCGTCCGGCAGCGGCACCGGCGCGCCCGCCTCGCTGCCCACGCCCAGCACGAACAGCGGCAGCCGGGCGTCGCGCAAGCCGTCCACCGCGGCCTGGGCTGCTTCGCCGACGCTGTCGGCATCGGTCAGCAGTAGGATGGCTTTGGCGCGGCCGGGCGCCGCATCGAGTTGCGCGCGCGCCAGGTCGAGCGCGGCCGCCAGGTTGGTACCCTGCGCTTCGATCAGGCGCGGATCGACCTGGTCGAGCGCGCGCGCGAGCAGCGCCGCATCGTCGGTGGGCGGCAGCAGCACGCCCGCCTCGCCGGCATAGACGACAAGGCCCACCCGTTCGCCCTGCAGCCGCGGTAGCCAGTCCAGCAGTTCGAGGCGCGCGCGGGTCAAGCGGTCGGGTGCGATGTCGGCGGCACGCATCGAGGCGGACACGTCGAGCACCGCCATCACCGTCACCCGATGGCGCGGCACGGTCTGGCCGTCCTGCACCTCCAGCGGCAGGCGCGGACCGGCCGCGGCCAGCGCCAGCAGCAGCCACGCCAGCGCATGCCCCCACGTGCGCCCGCGGCGATGCGCCTGCGCGCCCGGCGGGTTCGCCGCCCACGGCAGCAGCGCCGCATCGGCATAGCGCAGCAGCCGCGCATGCCGCGCCCGCCGCCACCAGCCGAACACGAGCGGAAGCGCCGCCAGCCACAGCCACAGCGGTTCGCGCCAGTGCAGATGCAGCAGTTCGGCCATCATGCCGTGTGCCTCAAGCTCAGCCAGCGCGCCCACGCCAGCATCAACGCGGCCAGCGCCAGCAGCACCCAATACCCTTCGCGCACCTGGCGCTGCTGTGCCGGGCGCGACAGGGTCGGTTCGAGCGCATCGATGGCGCGAATCACGCGCGTGGCGTCGTCGGCGCTGGCGATCGCGAAATGCCGGCCGCGGCTGAGCCGCGCAAGATCGATGAGATCGGGTTGCGGATCGAGCCCGGCGACGTTGCCGCCACGCGCGGCGCGCCCTGCCGCGAAGAGATCGCTGCCGAACTGCAGGGTGTGGATCGCCACCCCAACCTGGCGCGCCACCGCCAGCGATTCGGCGAGCGTCAGCGTGCCGGCGTTGTTGTCGGCGCCGTCGCTCACCAGGATCACGGCGGGGCGCAGGCGGCGCGTGCGCACCTGCTTCAGCGCCATGCCGAGCGCATCGCCCAGCGCGGTGTCCGGCCCCGCCATGCCAACCTGCAGGCGTTGGATCTGCGCGACGGCGTGCAGGCGGTCGAAGGTCGGCGGGGTCAGCGTCGCCACCTCGCTGCCGAACACGATGACGCCGAAGCGGTCGCCGGGGCGGCCTTCGATGAAACGGCGCAACGTGTCCTTCAGCACCGTCATGCGCTCGACTTCGAGGTCGCCCTGCCGGAAATCACGGATGCTCATGGTGAGCGAGGTGTCGATCAGCAGTACCATGTCGCGCCCTTCCGGCGGCGGCGTGATCCAGTCGCCGACCTGGCGCGGCTGCGCCAGCGCCAGTGCCAGCAGGGCAAACGCCAGCACGCGCAACAGGACCGGCCGGCGCAGGCTGGGCGCGGGCAGCTGACCCACCGCCGCCAGCGGCAGCGCGGGGTGGTTGAGCACCACGCCCGCCGCGTCGCCGCCCTGGTTTGCCCCCGACGCCCGGCGCCACGCCAGCCAGCCCCAGCCCGCAAGCGGCAGCAACAGGCCCAGCCACAGCGGCTGCGCCAGTTCCAGCCCGAGCGGCAGACTCCATTCAGACATGGCGTTCCCAGGCACGCGCGGTGCCGCACAGCGCTGCCAGTACCGCGTAGCCATCGGGCTGCGGCGGGGCGAAGCGCAACTGCGTCAGGGTCGTCGCCCAGTCCGCCCAGACGGCGGGATCGAGTCCGGAAGGGCAGCGCGCGGTGTCCAGCCGCGGCAGGCGATAGCGTGCGCGCGTCCAGGCGTCGAGCCGCGCGGCCAGCGCCTGCACGGAGTCCTGCCGCCGGGCCACGGCAGACGCCAGGCCCCGCAGCGCCCGCGCCAGGCGGCGGCGCCGCCAAAGCCAGGCCGCCAGCGCGATGGCCACCACGCACGCCATTCCCGCAGCCCCCCACAGCAGCAAGCTGCTGCCGCTTGCCGCGACATCGGGTGCGACCGGCGCGATGATGTCGGCGAGTTCGTTGCGCGGGTCAGCCATGCGCCAACAACGCCACGAGATCGTCGGCCTCGCTGCCCACCCGCAGATGCCGCACCCCGGCTCGGGCCAGGCTGGCGGCTTGCGCGTCGAGGCGGCGGGCCATGGCCGACTGGCAGGCACGACGCGCCGAGGCCTGCGCGGTGTCGAGCCACACGCCCTGCCCGCTCGCCATGTCGTGGAAACGCACCAGTCCCATATCCGGCAGGGCGCGCTCGGCCGCGTCGACAACCTGGATCGCCCACACCTCGAAGCGTGCAGCCAGGCGCGCCAGCAGCGGCTCGTGTTCGGCCGTGAGCCAGTTGAAATCGCTGATCAGCGCCAGCTGCGCGCCGCGCGGCAGGCTCGCTTCCAGCGCGGCAAGGCGGTCGGCATGATGCAGGGGTTCGGTCGATGCCGGGTCGGTGAGCGGTGGGCACGGCGCCGCCGCCTGCTCGATCAGCGCAAGCGCCGCCAGCCGGCCATGCCGCGCGGGCAGCTCCTGATCCTGCACATCCCACAGCGTGGCGCCGATCACGCCGTTGCGCCCTGCTGCGGCGAACGCCAGCACGGCCGCCACGCGCGCCGCCTGGGCGACCTTGAGGCGTTTGCGCGTGCCGAAGCGCATGGTCGCGCCGCGATCGACCACCAGATGCACCGTCGGCTGGCGCTCTTCGCGGTAAATTTTCAGGTGCGCACGACCGGTGCGCGCGGTGGTGCGCCAGTCCATGTCGCGGATGTCGTCGCCCGGGCTGTACAGGCGCGATTCCTCGAAATCCAGCCCGCGCCCGAGCCAGCGCGAGGCCCAGTCGCCGGCGTGATGGTCGTGCACCTCGCGCACCGGCAGCGTCGCCAGCAGGCCTGCCTGCGCGGCCAGCGCGGCAAGATCGGCCGCCGCGATCAGCGGTGCATGGACCGCCGCATCCGGCCCGTCAGGCTGCGCACGCCAGCGCGCCAGCCGCTTGAGCCCTGCCGGCATCACGGCGCGGGAATGGCCTCGAGCAGGCCGGCGACGAAGGCATCGCGGCCAAGTTTCCGCAGCCGCGCGTCGAGGCTCAGGGTGATGCGGTGACGCAGGCAATCGGCCGCCAGTTCGCGCACGTCGTCCGGCGTCACGTAGTCGCGGCCGCGCAGGTAGGCCGCGGCCGCCGAGGCGTGCAGCAGCGCGAGCGCGGCGCGCGGGCTGGCGCCCACGTCCACTGCCTGCGCCCAGTCGGCGCGCCACTCGCCGGGCGCGCGGGTGGCGCGCACCAGGGCGACGATGTAACGCTCGACATCCTCGGATACGTGCACCTGCCGCACCTCCTCGCGCGCCGCCAGCACGGCGGCGGTATCGATCACCGCCGCCAGCGGCGCGCGTCCGGCCAGCGCCGGGTGCGCGCGGTCGCGGCGCAGGATTTCCAGCTCTTCGGCATCGTTCGGGTAATCCAGCGCCACGTGCAGCAGAAAGCGGTCCAGCTGCGCTTCCGGCAGCGGGTAGGTGCCCGCCTGCTCCAGCGGATTCTGCGTCGCCATCACCATGAACAGCGGCGGCAGCGGACGCGTCACCCCGCCCACGGTGATCTGGTGTTCCTGCATCGCCTCCAGCAGCGCGGCCTGCACCTTGGCGGGCGCGCGGTTGATCTCGTCGGCGAGGATGATTTCGTGGAACAGCGGGCCTTCGATGAATTCGAACTGGCCTTCGTGGTAGACATCGGTGCCGGTCAGGTCGCCCGGCAGCAGGTCCGGGGTGAACTGGATGCGCTGGAAGCTGCCGTGGATGGCGGCCGCCAGGGTTTTCACCGCGGTCGTCTTGGCCAGCCCGGGCAGGCCTTCCACCAGCACATGGCCGTCGGCCAGCAGGCCGATCACCAAGCGGTCGAGCAGCGTGGTCTGGCCGACGATGACGCCGGACAGCGTCTGGCGCAGTTCAAGGATTCGGGCTTGATTCGACATGGGACATCCGGTCATTGAAAGGGGCCAACATTAATGGCGAGACCCGTTGGCGGCAATGGGTGCTTAGGCCCAAATTTCGGTTCAGGTTGATGGAAAAACCCGCTGGTGTCACGCCGCCTGATTCGTATTGCATGCCAAATCAGGTTTTTTCTCCTGTCATCAGCAGCATTCCACCCCATGGCAGCACCTTGGACATGCTTCGCTCCACCCATCTGGCTCCCCCCGTTCCCGACGGCAGAAAAATCGCCGAGCGTAGCGCCAGATTTTGCACCGGCAATCCCGAGAACAGTGCGCGCACTTCGCGCGCGGCGTGCCAGCGTGCGCCGCGATAGGCGCCGCTGCCGCCGTGCCGGCCCTTTTGCCAATACAGCAGGCTGGCCCGATTGAGCCAGCCGATGGCGAAGCGGCGGCGCGCCACCCGTACGATCTCAGCCACGGCCTGCCGCTCGTCGTCGACAAAACACAGCGCGGCGATCGACAGCACGTGATCGAAGCTGGCGTCGGCGAACGGCAGCGTGTGGGCATCGCCCTCTACCCAGGTCAATGCCGGGCTGCTGCGGGCGCGCGCAAAACCCAGCCAGTCGGGATTGGGGTCGAGCCCGGTCGCCTGAAACCCGTCGGCAGCGGCGCGACGGGTGAACCAGCCGGTACCGCAGCCGACGTCGAGCAGCGATTCGCCGGGCTTCCCTGCCAATCCTTTTGCAGCGAGCCGGTATTCGGTTTCGCCGACCCAGTGCCCGCGCGCGGTGTCGTACCAGGCGTCGTAGTCGGCGGGATTCACGTTCGGCCTGCCCGTCTCAACGAACCGGCAGATGGGGCTGCAACTGGTTCACAACAGCCTCGTGGTCGAACGCGCGGCCGCCGATGGCCCGGTAGACGACGCGTCCTTCGGCATCCACCACGAAGGTGGTCGGCAGGCCCCTCACCTTCCAGCCTTGCATGACAGCGCTGTCCTGATCCAGCAGCAAGGGAAAGGCGGGCGCCGGGTCCAACTGGCCGGTAAAGGAGAACACCGTTTCGACGTCTTCGCCCACGTCCACCGCCAGCACAGCCAGTCCCTTGTTCTCCAGGCGCTGGCGCAAGCGCTCCAGCGAGGGCATTTCGCGCCGGCAGGGCGGGCACCAGGTGGCCCAGAAGTTGACCACGACCAGCTTGCCCTTGAGGCGGGCCAGGTCGTGCACCTTGCCGTCCAGGTCGCGCAGTTTCAGCGCCGGGGCCGGCTGCGGCGTGGCGATGGGCGTGAGCGCATGAGTGAGCGGCGGCAGGTCTTCGGCTGCGGCCGGCGTCGCAGCCAGCCATGCCAGGGCCGCGGCACGCGCGAAGCGCATCAATTCAACGCGAAGCGCAGCGAACATCGGTCAGGACGCCTTCGTAGGCTTTTCCGGCAACCTGCCAGCGTGCCGCCAGATCGAACCGCTCGCCGGGAGGCAGGCCCACTGCCAGCATGCCCTGGTTCCACTCCCCCCGTTCGTATTCCTGCTCGGGCGGAAACTGGGCCCAGCGGAAGGCGATGCGCGCGGGCTGCGGCACGCCGCGCTCCCGCCAAAGCGCCAGCCAGTCTTCAACCGGCCGTAAGGCGCGGCGCTCGCCGCGCACGCGCACCTGCCAATCCGCCAGCCGGAAACCCAGCGCCCCCGGCGCGGCGTCGTTGCGCAACACGGTCATGAAGACGCAGTCCGTGGCATACAACTCGGCGTCTTCGGCGGCGAAGCCCCGGCTGAGATAAAACGCCCGCGCCTGATCCGGCAGAATCTGCGTCAGGCGCAGGGCGACGCCGTGGGCACGGGTCTCCCAGGTCTCGGTGCCGGTCGCCGGATCGGCCCGATGGCTCTGCGCTTCGGCCGGCGCAACGGCGGGCAGACCGGCGACGAGGGCCATCAAGATTTTTTTCATGAGGGTTGTTCCTTCAGGGCTGCCCGAATGATCGCCGCGCCACGCAAAATCGGCAATAGCGCGAATCGACGTAGACACCCTGATGTCTCGCACCTCTTCCTACGGAAATCCGCGCAAGCGCGCGGGCCTGGTGCAAAATGTACCTATCGCGCAATACGCCCGTTCGCTGTCCCATGCACAACACCTTACCCCTTCTTCAGGCAACGGATTTTCCCGCGCTGCGCCGCGGCCGCCTCGCCACCCTGCAGGTCAATCTGGGCTACCGCTGCAACCAGACCTGCCTGCACTGCCACGTCAACGCAGGCCCGAACCGCACCGAGGCGATGGACGACGCCAACGTGGAGCGCATCCCGCGCGTGCTGGCGGCGCGCGGCCTCGCCATGCTGGACCTCACCGGCGGCGCGCCGGAACTGCATCCGCGGTTCCGCTGGCTGGTGCGCGAAGCGCGGGCGCTGGGAACCCGGGTGGTCGACCGCTGCAATCTCACCATCCTGTCCGAGCCGGGCCAGGACGATCTGGCTGATTTCCTCGCCGCGCAGGGCGTCGAAGTCGTGGCTTCGCTGCCGTGCTACCTGGAGGAGAACGTCGACGGGCAGCGCGGCAAGGGGGTGTTCGAGCGCAGCATCGCCGGCCTCATGCAGCTCAACGCCCTGGGCTACGGGCAGGCGGGCAGCGGGCTGGACCTGAATCTGGTCTACAACCCGCTCGGCCCCAGCCTGCCGCCGGCCCAGGCCGGCCTGGAAGCCGCCTACAAACAGGAATTGCAGGCCCGCTACGGCATCGTCTTCAACCGGCTCTACAGCTTGGCCAACATGCCCATCCTGCGCTTCGGCAGCACGCTGGTGTCGAGGGGGGAATTCGCCGGCTACATGCAGCTGCTCAAGTCCAGCCACAACCCCGACAACCTCGAACAGGTCATGTGCCGGGAGCTGGTCAGCGTGGACTGGCGCGGGCGTCTCTACGACTGCGACTTCAACCAGATGCTGGGACTGTCCCTGCCCGGGCCGACCACGCTGGCCGACCTGCTGGCCCATGAGGTGAGCGGACAGCCCATCCGGATCGCCGACCACTGTTACGGCTGCACCGCCGGCCAAGGCAGCAGTTGCGGCGGCGCGCTGGACGAAGCGGGAGTCCGGACTTGAGCCGCTGGAAAAAACCGCGCCGCTTCGAGCGCAATCTGGTGGTGATCGGCGGCGGCTCGGCCGGGCTGGTGACGGCCTATATCGCCGCCGTGCTCAAGGCGAAGGTCACGCTGATCGAGAAGCACAGGATGGGCGGCGACTGCCTCAACACCGGCTGCGTGCCCTCGAAGGCGCTGATCCGCTCGGCGAAATTCCTGTCGCAGGCGGCGCGCGCGAAGGAATTCGGCATCCGCGAAGCCCATGCCGAATTCGACTTCGCCGACGTGATGGAGCGCGTGCAGCGCGTGGTGCAGGCGATCGAACCGCACGACTCGGCCGAGCGCTACAGCGGCCTCGGCGTCGAGGTGATCGCAGGCACGGCGAAGATCGTGTCGCCCTGGGAAGTGGACGTCGTCCGCCACGATGGCGGCACGCAGCGGCTGAGCACACGCAGCATCGTCATCGCGGCAGGCGGGCGGCCCTTCGTGCCGCCGATTCCCGGCATCGAAGAGACGGGGTATCTCACCTCCGATACGGTGTGGAATGTGCGCGAATTGCCGCGGCGTCTGGTGGTACTGGGCGGCGGGCCGATCGGCGCCGAACTCGCCCAGGCCTTCGCCCGCTTCGGCGCCAGGGTGACGCTGCTCCAGCAGGGACCGCGCATCCTCAATCGCGAAGATCCTGAGGTGTCCGAACTCGTGACCCGACGCTTTCGCGACGAGGGCATCGACGTGCGGGTCGAACACAAGGCGAAGCAGTTCCTCATCGAGAACGGCGAGAAGACCCTGGTCGCCGAACACGATGGTCACGACGTGCGCATTCCCTTCGACGCCGTGCTGGTCGCCGTCGGCCGCGCCGCCAACCTCGCAGGCTACGGGCTGGAGGAACTGGGCGTGAAAACGTCGCGCACGATCGGCACCAACGCCTTCCTGCAGACCAACTACCCGAACATCTATGCGGCGGGGGACGTCGCCGGACCGTTCCAGTTCACCCATACCGCCGCGCATCAGGCCTGGTATGCGGCGGTCAACGCCCTGTTCGATCCGTTCAAAAAATTCAAGGCCGACTATTCGGTGATCCCGTGGGCGACCTTCGTCGATCCGGAAGTGGCGCGCGTCGGCCTCAACGAGCAGGAGGCGAAGGAGAAAGGCGTTCCTTTCGAGATCAGCCGCTACGACCTCGCCGAGCTCGACCGCGCGATCGTCGATGCCGAGGCGCACGGCTTCGTCAAGGTGCTGACCGTGCCGGGCAAGGACACCATTCTCGGCGTCACCATCGTCGGCGAGCATGCCGGCGACCTGATCGCAGAATACGTGCTGGCGATGAAGCACGGCATCGGGCTCAACAAGATCCTCGGCACCATCCACATCTATCCGACGCTGGCGGAGGCCAACAAGTACGCCGCCGGCGTGTGGAAGAAGGCGCATGCGCCGGAAAGACTGCTGCGCTGGGTCGAGCGTTTCCATACCTGGAGACGGGGCGCGTGGCGAGGATGAAACGCCTGCTTCCGCTGGCGGCGCTGTTGCCGGCGATCGGTCTGGCTGATCCGGTCTGGGTGGGCCGCTTTCCCCCCGCGGACGACGGCCTGCCGCCGCCCTGGCGCGTCGTGCAACTGGACCAGGACATTCCGCCGACCCGCTATCGCCTGCGCGAATGGGACGGCGTCGCGGCCGTCGAAGCCCATGCAGTGAAGAGCATGGCGCTGCTGGCGCGGCCGCTGGACATCGACCTCGCCGCGACGCCGGTGCTGTGCTGGCGCTGGCGCATCGACGCGCCTCTGAAAAGCGCCGACATGACGGCCCGGACCGGCGACGATTATGCCGCCCACATCCATCTCGGCTTCGACGTATCGCCCGGGACGCTTGGGCGCGGCTCCCGCATAAGGCAGGAGCTGACGCGCTCGCTGCGCGGCAGGCCGGTGCCGGATGTGGCAATCAACTACATCTGGGACAACCGCCATGCGGTCGGCACCTGGCAAACCAATGTCTATTCCAGGCACACACGCATGCTGGTGCTGCGATCCGGCGCAAGTCACGCCGGACGCTGGGTGGACGAGCGCCGCGACGTCGCCGCCGACTTCCGGCACGCCTTCGGCCATGCGCCAGGCCGCCTCACCGGTCTGGCCCTCGCCAGCGATACCGACAACACCGGCGAAACGGCACGCGCCGGTTTCGCCGATTTCCGCTTTGTCGGCAAGGACGAAGCCTGTTGAGCCCCCGGCCGCAACTCTCCATCGTCATGCCGGTGCTGAACGAGTCGACGGAAATCGTTGCGGCGCTCGCGGCGCTGGCGCCGCTCAGGGAAAGCGGCGCGGAAGTGATCGTCGTCGACGGCGGCAGCAGCGACGGCACGCGGGCCGCAGCCTGGCCCCTGGCGGACCGCGTGCTGGAAGCGTCGTGCGGACGGGCCCGCCAGATGAATGCCGGCGCGGCCGAGGCTCACGGCAGGACGCTGCTGTTCCTGCACGCCGACACCCGCCTGCCGCCGCACGCGCCCGCGCTCGTCGAACGGGCGCTCGCCGGCCACAGTTGGGGCCGCTTCGATGTGGCGATCGCAGGCCGTTCGGCCTGGCTGCCGGTCATCGCGACGTCGATGAATCTGCGCTCCCGCCTCACCGGCATCGCCACCGGCGATCAGGCGATTTTTGTGACGCGTGCCGCCTTCAAAGCGGCGGGCGGCTTTCCGGAGCAGCCGCTGATGGAAGACATCGAACTGTCGAAGCGCCTGAAGCGTCTCGGTCCGCCGGCCTGCCTGCGCGCGCGGGTCGCGACCTCGGGCCGGCGCTGGGACAGGCACGGCGTCTGGCGCACCATCCTGCTCATGTGGCGGCTACGTTTCGACTACTGGCGCGGCGTGCCGCCGGCACGGCTGGTTTTGCGCTACCACGCCGAGTCATGACGCCTGTCCGCATCGTGATCTTCGCCAAGGCGCCCGTGCCGGGCCGGGTCAAGACCCGCCTCATTCCGGTGCTGGGCGCAGCGGGGGCGGCGCAACTGGCGGCGCGCATGCTCGATCGGGCACTGGCGCAGGCGCTCACAGCCACCGTCGGCCCGGTGGAGCTGTGCATGAGCCCGGCGCCGGATGCGCCCGAGTGGACGGGCATCCCGTTCCCGGCCGGCAT
This sequence comes from Gammaproteobacteria bacterium, assembly GCA_018820765.1. GTDB lineage: Bacteria > Pseudomonadota > Gammaproteobacteria > Burkholderiales > Thiobacillaceae > Thiobacillus. The sequence continues at coordinate 104,304 of JAHJNN010000008.1, read as the reverse complement.
CGACGTCAGCGATCAGGGCGGAGGCGATCTCGGCGCGCGCATGGCCCGTCCCGCGCAACGCGCCGTCGCGCGGGGCGAGGCGGTGCTGCTGACCGGCACGGATTGCCCCGACCTCAGCGCCGCCCGCCTGCGCCTCGCCGCCGCCGAGCTGGCCGGGCATGACGCCGTTCTGTACCCGGCCGCGGATGGCGGCTATCCGCTGCTGGGCTTGCGCGCCTTCGACGCCAGCCTGTTCGAGGACATGCCGTGGAGCACCCCGGCGGTCGCCGATCTCACCCTCAAACGCCTCGCGGCCCTGGGCTGGAAAGTGTGGGTGGGCGACACGCTCAGCGACATCGACGAGCCCGCCGACCTGTTGCGCGGCGCCATTCCCGGCTTCCGGGTTGTATAACGGTATGCTTGAGCCGCTCGTTGTCTCATGACGGATTAGGGTGTTGAATGCAAGCGACTGAAAGCCCCGTATTGCGGGACATCGTATTGATCGGCGGCGGCCACAGCCATGTGGTCGTGTTGCGCATGTGGGCGATGAACCCGCTGCCCGGCGCGCGCCTCACGCTGATTTGCACCGACACCGAAACGCCCTACTCGGGCATGCTGCCCGGCTTCATCGCCGGCCACTACAGCTGCGAGGACGTGCACATCGACGTGCGCCGCCTGGCCGAATTCGCCGGCGCCCGCTACTACCAGGACGAAGCAGTAGGTATCGATCGCGCCGCACAGCGGGTGATCTGCCGCAACCATCCGCCGGTGGCCTACGACCTGCTCTCCATCAACATCGGCTCCACGCCGCACCTGGCGGACGTGGCCGGTGCCGACGCCAACGCCGTGCCGGTCAAACCCATCCGCCAGTTCACCCGGCGCCTGCGCGATCTCGTGGAACGGGTGCGCACGCATCCGGGCAGCTTCACCCTCGCCGTGGTCGGCGCCGGCGCCGGCGGCGTCGAAATGGCCCTGTCGCTGCATACCCGCCTGCGCCAGGAAATCCGGGCGCAGGGCCGCGACCCGGACACGCTGTCCGTGCATCTGTTCGGCGCCGACGCCAACATCCTGCCCACCCATAACCGCGCCGTGCGCCGTATCTTCGAGGGCGTGCTGACCGAACGCGGCATCGTCGTGCACCGCGACGCGGAAGTGGTGGAGGTCAGTACAGGCACCCTGAAAACCCGGCGCGGCGACACCGTGGCGGCGGACGAAACCATCTGGGTCACCCAGGCCGGCGGCGCCGCGTGGCTCGCCTGTACTGGCCTCGCACTCGACGACGCCGGCTTCATCCGCGTGGCGGACACCCTGCAAACCGAAACCGACCCGCGCATCTTTGCCACCGGCGACTGCGCGTCGATGATCGGCCACCCCCTCGAGAAGGCCGGCGTGTTCGCCGTGCGCATGGGTCCGGTGCTCGCCGACAACCTGCGCCGCGCCGTGCTCGACCAGCCGCTCAAACCCTACCGGCCGCAGCGCCGCTGGCTCGCGCTGATCAGCACCGGCGACCGCCATGCCATCGCCTCGCGCGGCGCCCTGTTCGCGCGCGGCGACTGGGTGTGGCGCTGGAAGGACTGGATCGACCGCCGCTTCATGAGGCGCTTCGACGACTTGCCCGCCATGGACGATGCCGAGACCAAGTCCAAACCCGAAGCCGCGGCGATCCCGCTCGAAGCAAGCGAAAAGACCCAGGCGATCTCCGCGCTCGCCATGCGCTGCGGCGGCTGCGGCGCCAAGGTCGGCGCCAGCGTACTGTCGCGCGCGCTCGCACGGGTCGAGCCGGTCGCGCGCGACGACGTGCTCATCGGCCTTGCCGACCCCGACGACGCAGCCGTGCTGCGCGTACCGCCGGGCAAGGCAGTGGTGCAGACCGTGGATTTTTTCCGCGCCTTCGTCAACGACCCCTGGGTATTCGGCCGCATCGCCGCGAATCATGCCCTGGGCGACGTGTTCGCCATGGGGGCCGAAGCGCAGTCCGCCGCCGCCATCGCCACCGTGCCGCCGGGGCTGGAAGCCAAGGTGGAAGACACTCTGTTCCAGATGATGTCCGGCGCCGTGTCGGTGCTGAACGAAGCCGGTTGCGCGCTGGTCGGCGGCCACACCGGCGAAGGCCGCGAGCTGGCGCTGGGCTTCGCCGTCAACGGCCTCGTCGACGCGTCCCTGGCGACCGCGATGACCAAGGGCGGGCTGCGCCCCGGCGACGCGCTCATCCTCACCAAGCCCATCGGCACCGGCACCCTCTTCGCCGCGCACATGCGGCTGGCCGCCAAGGGCCGCTGGATCGACGCCGCGCTCGCTTCGATGCAGGTCTCCAGCCGCGCCGCCGCCACCTGCCTGATCGCCCACGGCGCCCGCGCCTGCACCGACCTGACCGGCTTCGGCCTGCTCGGCCATCTGGTCGAGATGACCAAGCCCTCGGGCGTGGACGCGGAACTGGATATGGGCGCGCTGCCCCTGCTCGAAGGCGCCCGGGAAACCTCGGCGGAAGGCATCCTCAGTTCCCTGCAGCCCGCTAACGCGCGCCTGCGGCGCGCCCTGCGCAACCAGGAAGCAGCGCTAGCTCATCCCGCCTATCTCCTGCTGTTCGACCCGCAGACCGCCGGCGGCCTGCTCGCCGGCGTGCCGGCGGAGCGGGCGGACGACTGCCTCGCGGAACTGCACCGCCTGGGCTACGTCCACGCCGCCCGCATCGGCCGCGTACTGCCCCGAAGCGAGGCCATCGAGCCCATCGCTCTCGTCTGGTAGGCGCCCGTCCGCGCCTCCTCAACCCAGCGCGACAAGCACTCGAAACACGCCCGCGCCCAGCACCAGGCCCAAAGGCAGGGTCACCGCCCAGGTCAGCAGGATGCGGGCGATGGTGCGCCAGTCGCTTTTGCCGTTGACCGCGCCGATGCCGAAGATGGAGCCGGTTGCGACGTGCGTGGTGGAAACCGGGAGGCCGAAATTGGAGGCGCCCAGCACCAGCCCGGCGGTCACCAAGTTGGCGGAAAGCCCTTGGCCATGATTGAGCGCTGTGATGCCATGGCTCATGGTCTCGGCCACGCGCCGCGCCTGGATGAGCCCGCCCAACACCATCACTGCTGCGACCAGCACAAGCGCCGACTCCGCATCGAGCGCACCGCCCACGGCGCCCGCCAGCAGCAGGGCGGCGATCTTGGGGGTGTCGTTGACGGCACGGGCGAAGCAGACGCTGCCCGCGCTCAGCACATGCAGCGCGTTCACCGCCGAATCCACGTCCACGCCGACGAAGCGGCCGCCGTAGCGCGCTGAGCAACTCGCCAGCCTTCCCTGTGCAACTTCCAGAGAGGGCGCGGCGGCGACCGCTGCAACCGGCGCGAAGAAGCCGGCCACTGCTTCACGCTTCTCTCCAACGCACAGGCAACTGTCCATGCCCAGCCCCAGGGCCACGCGCAGCCGGTGCAGCGCGTAATACAGCACCATGGTCGAGGCGATAGCGATCAACGGGCTCAGCAACAGCGGCTGGACGAACTTGCCGCCGAGCACCGCCCAGTTCACGCTGCCGTGCGCCGACAGCGCGGCGCCCAGCAGCGCGCCGGTGAGCGCATGGGTGGTAGACGTGGGCATGCCGAACCAGGTGGCGAGCAGCACCGTGGCGCCGGCGCCGATCCCGGCCGCGGCCAGCATGGCAGGCGTCATCGCGCCGGAACTCAGCAGGCCGTTGCCGCTGAAGGTTTGCACCAGGCCGTTGGCCAGCCACACTGAAAGCAGACTGCCCGCCAGCGTGGCGATCGCCGCCAGCCACAGCGCACTGCGATAGCCGAGCACGCCGCTCCCGTAGAGCGTGGCCACGCCCTTGAAGTTGTCATTGGCGCCGTTGCTCCAGGCCAGCCACAGGGCGCCGAGCAGCACCAGGGCGAGGCTCCAGGTCATCGCTTAAGTCGCCGCGCGCCGCTTCAGGTCCGCGAGATAGGCACGAATCCGCTTGGCATTGACGCCGCGATCAATGAGCCCAAGGCGAGAACGGGAGCGCACGTCGACCTTGGCGCCGCCATTTTCCGCTACAACGCGCACGATCACCTCATCCTTGAAGCCGAAGAGCCGCGAGCTCGCGGTGGCCTCGATGCGGCCTTCTTCCGGCACCTTGGCAACGATCTCCCAACCCCGGCTTTCCACCAGCGCGAGCGCCGCAGCAAATGCCTTGTCAGCCGGCATCGCCAGCACCAGCGGCGCCAGGTCGGGATAGGCAGCGCGCTGCAACTCGGCCTTTTCTCCGCCCGGATAGTCGGTAGGCGTGGGCATGTCCCAGAACACCGGCGGGTCTTCGATGTCGGTGCTGATGTCATTGATCGGCGGATAGCTGCGGGCGGCGTATTCCCACTGGACGGCCATCACCGCCAGCGGCAGGGCCAGCAGCACGCCCAGGGTGGCTGGGACAAAACCGCGCCGCCTCGCGCCCGGCCACACCTGGATCAAGCCGATCAGCGACAGGACGAGCGCGAGTCCGGCGCCGTAGGCCGCCCACTCGGCAATCGTAATGCCGCGGCTGAAGTGCCACCATGCCTGCCGGGTGCCGATGCCCTCCGCCACGAGGGCGCCGATCGCGGACGCGGCGGCGATCAGGCCCAGCAAGGCGGGCCAGGAAAAGCGCTTGTCACTTGCACCGAAAGTGTCGTTCACGGGCGGCTCCTTGTCTGTCCATGGTTGCTTTCAGCAGCACGAGGAAGCTGTGCCCGCCGCTTGGTCATCGAACGGCAGGCCGCCGCCGCAGCCGGCGAAGATGCCGTAATGCCGCGAGAAGTCGCCGATGAAATCGAAATACGGCGCGAAGCGGGTGTCGCGCAGCATGCGCCAGGTGTTGCCGCACACCGGGAACACGCGCCCAGCCTCGATGGCGTGGTGCTTGTCGAGGACGAAGCGCTGTTCCTGGCCGGGGATGCCGCCGCGATAGATCACCGCCTGGCCGTAGTCTTCGCACTCGGGCTCCAGGCCGTCCAGCTTGAATAGCCGATAGGTGGCGGAATGGAAGCGGATGTTGCCCACCCGCGCCGCCAGGGTCGGGTCGGTGATGGCGATGGGACGGTCTTCCACCAGGCGCGGATCGGCGAAGCCCGCGCGCCGGGCCAGCGCCAGGAAGTCGTTCCAGTACAGGGCTCCGCCCAGACATTCGCCGTAGAGCACCGGGTCGTCGCGCAGTTCGGACGGCACGCGGCGGTCGGCGTAGATGTCGGAAAAATAGAGTTCGCCGCCGGGCTTGAGCAGGCGGTGAACCTGGCGCAGCACGGCGTCCTTGTCCGGCGAGAGGTTGACCACGCAGTTGGAGACGACCACGTCGAAACGGGCGTCTTCGAATCCCAACTCGTCCAGGCGCTCGATGTAACCGAGGCGGAACGCCACGTTGTCGCGGGCGTAGCCGAAGGCCTGCCGATGGTGTTCACGGTGCGCCTCGGCGACGGCCAGTTGCGCCTCGGTCATGTCGACGCCGACCACTTCACCCGCTTCGCCCGCCAGTTGCGCGAGGGCGTAGACGTCGCGGCCGGAGCCGCAGCCGAGGTCGAGTAGTTTCAGTCCGTCGAGCAGGGTCGGACAGACCAGGCCGCAGCCGTAGTAGCGTGCGATCACATCCGGGTGGATGCGCGCGAGCAGGGGTTTGAGCCAGTCCGGCATCTGGCTGGCGTCGCAGCAGGCAGAAGTGCGCAGATCGGCCGTGCCCTTCAGTTGATTGCCGTAGTAGTCTTTGACGAGGTCGTACATGGTGATTTCCGAATAATGTTACGGCGGGGTGGCGCCTTGCACCGGCCAGCCTTTCGTGCGCCACGCCGTCATGCCGCCCTGGATGACCTGGGCGTCGGCGAAGCCGGCCTCGGCCAGCAGCCGCGCGGCCTGGGCGGAACGGCGGTCGGTGCGGCAGAGCAGGCGGATGGGGCGCTGCCTGAAGTCTTCCAGTTCGGCCAGGCGCCCGGCCAGTTCATCGAGCGGGACATTGCGCGCGCCGGCGATGTGGCCCTGCTCGCCGGTGAATTCGGCGGCGGAGCGCACGTCCAGCATCAGCACCGCGTCGCCGGCATCCAGTTGCTGCTTCAGCGCGTCCACGGCCAGCATGGGTTTTTCCCGCAGCTTGCGCACGAAGCGCGGCAGGAAGGCCACGGCAGCCAGCAGGGCCAGCGCGATGAGGATGTTGCGGATCATGCCTTCGCCGCCGCCCAGCGCCTCGCGTCCGGCGAAGCCGAGCCAGGTGTAGGCGAAGGCACCCGGCAGCATGAACACCCACGAGGCGAGCACATAGGCGACGAAGGGAATGCGGGTGAGGCCGAGCGCATAGTTCAGCAGGTTGAACGGAAACACCGGCACCAGCCGCACGAAGGCGACGAAACGCCAGCCTTCCGACGTCACGCCGTCGTTCAGCCGCTGCAGGCGCGGCCCGGCGCGGCGCGTGACCCAGTCGGCGCCCAGGTAGCGGGAGATGAGGAAGGCCAGTGACGCACCGAGGGTGGCGCCGGTGAGGTTCCACAGCGTGCCCCAGACGGGGCCGAACAGGGCGCCGCCGGCAAGCGTCAGCACCGAACCGGGCAGGAACAGCACGGTGGCCAGTGCATACAGGGCCATGAACACGAGCGGCCCGGCGGCGCCGGCGCCTTCCACCCAGGCCTGCAGGGCGGCGGCATCGAAATGCTCGCGCAGGGCGACGGCCGCGCCGACCGCCACCAGCAGGACCAAGCCCAACAGGATGCGCAGGACTGTCTTGTTCATTGTGCGGCCTCGGAGTAGTTGCGCCGGTTGATCGCGTAGTCCGTGACCTCGCCCTTGAAGGGCAGCAGCAGCATGCCGTCCAGGCGGTCGACTTCGCGCGGGTCGGTGTGGCCGTGGATGCCGATGGTCATGCCCACGTGGCCGGCGCGCGGCTGCGCGCGATAGGTGCCGAACAGGCGGTCCCACCAGGTGAGGCTGAAGCCGAAGTTGGAATTGGTCTCGTCGTCTTCCACCGAGTGGTGCACGCGGTGCATGTCCGGCGTCACCAGCACCCAGCGCAGCACGCGGTCGACGCCTGCCGGCAGGCGGATGTTGCCGTGGTTGAACATGGCGGTGGCGTTCAGCATCACTTCGAAGATCACCACGGCGACCATCGGCGGCCCGAGCACGACGATGGTGGCGAACTTGATCAGCATGGACAGCACGATTTCGAGGGGATGGAAGCGCGCCCCGGTGGTCACATCGTAGTCCAGATCGGCATGGTGCACCCGGTGCAGCCGCCACAGCGCCGGCACGGCATGGACCATGACGTGCTGTACCCAGATGACGAAGTCCATGGCGATCACCGCCAGCGGCACCGCCACCCAGAACGGCACATCGAAGTGGTTGAACAAGCCCCAGCCGTTTTCCGCGCTGAAGGCCGCCAGACCGACCGCCGCCAGCGGAAAGAGCAGCCGCAGCAGCACGGTATTGAGCACTACCAGTCCGAGGTTGCTGGTCCAGCGCAAGGCCTTGGATACGGTCAGGGCGCGCCGGGGTGCCACAAGCTCCCAGAGGCCGACCAGGGCGAAGATACCCAGAAAAAAGCCGAGCCGGATGGTCGGCTCGTGGGCGAGTACGAATTGTTCGAAGTCCATGGTTCTCTCTCCTTATTTTTGCAGAATTACGTTTTGTTACCCGAGATGACCCTGATCAGTGCCCCGCTGGCTGGCTGGCACGCGCGTGGGCCTCGAAGCCGCCCTTGGCTTTCCAGCCTTCGATGCCGTCCTGCAGCACCTTCACGTTTTCGTAGCCCAGCAGACGCAGGGCGAACACCGCCTGTGCGGACAACGAGCCGGAGTTGCAGTACATCACCACCATGCGATCCTTCGGCAGCTCGGCGCGGCGTGCCACTGCCTGCCGCCAGTCGATGTTGACCGCGCCGGGGATGTGCTCCTTGGCGTACTGGGCGGCGTCGCGCGCGTCGACGATGAAGACTTTTTTCCAGTCGTCCTTCGGGATTTGTTCCGGCCAGATCAGGCTGCTGCCGTATTCGGCGAAGTCCATGTAGCCGGACAGCACGTCAACCACGGCCGGGTTCTCGTCGGCGTGAACCGGCGCGGTGATCAGGGCGAGGCTGGCGAAGAGGGCGGCAAGGGTTTTGATCATGGCGTCTTTCCTTGGTGTTGTTGAATGAGTTGTCTGACTCTTTTTCAGAGCGGAGGCGCGGTTTCAACCGGCAGGCCATGCGCCCGCCATTCGGCCACGCCGTCCTCGAAGCGGAAGGCATGGAAGCCTTGCTGGTTCAGGTATTCGACGGCTTCCTTCGACATCAGGCAGAACGGGCCGCGGCAGTAGGCGACGACCGGCTTGTCGCGCGGCAGGTCGGCCAGGCGTTTTTTCAGTTGGTCGAGCGGCATGGACTGGGCGTAGGGCAAGTGGCCGCTGGCGAATTCGCTCGGCGGCCGCACGTCGAGCACCACCACGTCGCCGTTCTTCGCGCGCGCCAGCAGCTCTTCGCGGCTCATGGGGGTCAGTTCGTGCGCGTGTTCGGCCAGTTTGGCCAGCGCCGCGCGCAAATCGAGCAAGCGGTCTTCCGCCAGCGAACGGATCGCCACCCAGAAGTCGGCGACCGCCTCACCGGTCAGCCGGTAGTAGACGTTCTTGCCTTCCTTGCGGGCTTCCACCATATGGGCCTGCCGTAATTCCTTCAGGTGCGCACTGGCGAGCTTGAGCGAAATCTGGGCCTCGGCTGCCAGCCGTTCCACCGGCTTTTCGCCCTGGCACAACAGATCGATCAGTTCCAGCCGCTTGGGACTGCACACGGCCTTGCCGATGCGGGCCACCTGGGCATACAGCAGATCTTTTACTTGCCTTCCGGAATTTTCCATCGCATACTCCAACGAACGTTTGATTATTAGAACGGACTTCACAGCCACCGTCAAGCTTTTTTCTCAAGGGGAACACCATGGAGTTATCCGCCATTTTCGCCGGTCTGGTCACCGGTCTGGTGCTTGGACTGTTCGGATCGGGCGGCTCCATCATCGCCCTGCCGGCGCTGCTGTACCTGCTGCACGTGGAGCCGAAGTCGGCCATCGCCATGAGCCTGGGCGTGGTGGCGGTCACCGCCACGGTTTCCGCCCTGGACAACTGGCGCCGCGGGCGGGTCGATGTCCGGATCGCTTTCGTATTCGGCCTGTTCGGCGTGGCGGGCACCTTCGCCGGTGCGCGCCTCGGCTTGCTGACGCCCGTGGTGATCCAGCTCGGCCTGTTCGCCCTGGTGATGTACGCCGCGGCCTGGCGCATGCTGAAGCCCGTCAAGGTGGCGGTGCCGGCGGCCGGCGGGGCATTGAGCACCGATGGCGGCACGCTGGCGATCGACGGCTGCCGGGCGTTCTTCTCGCCCTGCATGGGCCATATCGCACTGCACGGCATCGGCGTGGGGGTGCTCACCGGGCTGGTCGGCGTCGGCGGCGGCTTTCTGATCGTGCCGGCCCTGGTGCTGCTCTCCGGCATCCCCATGAAGACCGCCGTGGGCACCTCACTCGCCATCGTCGCCGCCAAGTCCTACGCTGGGTTTGCCGGCTACATGGGCGGCGTGCCGATCGATTACGCTGTGATGGGCAGCTTCACGGCGGTGACGATCATCGGCAGCTTCGCCGGCGCCCACTTTTCGACGCGCATTTCCCACGACACCCTGAAAAAGGCATTCGCCTGGTTCCTGGTGGTGGTGGCCACCTACATCCTGTTCAAGAGCGTGATCGGAGTCTGATATGAAGTTGAAGGTGCAGGTCATTTCCCAGCAGCCGCCTGGCGGCCGCTGCAGCTTGTATACCGGCTATGCCGACGTGCTCGCGCGCCATTTCGCGGTGACGCCGGACGTGGTTTTCAGCGCGATGCGCGATGCCCACGGCGAGGGTTTTCCCAGCCTTTGGCTGAACGGCGTCGCGATCGCGCCCGAAGACTGCTTTCTCGTCACGCCCGCCGACATCACCGCCGCGCTCGCCGCACAGGGCGTTGCCGCGGAAACGATGGCAGGTCTGACCGAGGCGCTGCAAGCGCCGCTGGACGCGATGCTGAAGCAAGCAGGCTAGTGGCTACCCTGCTTCAGCCGAACAATCTTCAGCGCGAGCAGCGTGGCCGGCAACAGATGCCAGAACACGTCGAAAATATCGAGCGGTTTTGTCAGGGTTCCCTCCGCCAGCATGCGCATTTTTTCGACCAGGTGCGGCTCCGGCACGAAGGGCGCGCCCAACATGAAAAGCGTGGAGAGAAGCAGCACAATAAAAGGGATTCTGTCGATGAACTGCATGTTCGAACCTCTATCGATGAGTGGGACGTCAGGCCTTGTCGTGCCACAGGGCTTGCCACCCCGCATGGCCCAGCGCCCGCAGCGTTTCGATATTGCGTTCGTAGATGGTCCCGGCTTGCGGGAACGCCGCCACGGCGCGCTCGATGCTCGCTTCGCGCAGCAGATGCAGGGTCGGGAACGGGGCGCGATTGGTATAGTTGCCGAGGTCGTCGGGTTCGGTGCCCTCGAACTGGAACTGCGGGTGAAAGCTCGCCACCTGGATCACCCCTTCAAGCCCGTGCTCGTCCACCGCGGCCTCGGCCAGCTGCATGAAGTCGTTGAAATCGAGAAAATCCGGCAGCAGCGTGGGGTGGATCAGCAGCGTGGTGTCGACGGCCTCGGGGTCGGCCGCGGCCAGAAAATCCAGTTCGCGGTCGAGGTCTTCCAGCAGGCCATCGAGATGCGGCGCGTGGCTCACCACGTAGCGCACCTGGTTTTTCACGTAGACCGCCTTGGCGAACGGGCACAGGTTCAGCCCGATCACCGCCTTTTCGATCCATTGCCGCATCGCCGCGATCACGTCCTCGTCGCTCATGTTCCCTGCCCCTGCTGCCTGTAAGGCCGGAACTTTAACGGATACAATGCCTTATTGTCCGTCGTTCCCGCACACTCTTTCAAAAATGAAAAGCAGCGCCATCCGCCAGAGCTTCCTCGATTTCTTCGCCTCAAAGGGCCACACCGTCGTCCCCTCCAGCCCGCTGGTGCCGGGCAACGACCCGACGCTTCTCTTCACCAACGCCGGCATGGTGCAGTTCAAGGACGTGTTCACCGGTCAGGACACCCGCCCCTACACCCGCGCAGTGTCGTCGCAGCGCTGCGTGCGTGCCGGCGGCAAGCACAACGATCTGGAAAACGTCGGCTACACCGCGCGTCACCACACCTTCTTCGAGATGCTGGGCAATTTCAGCTTCGGCGACTATTTCAAGCAGGACGCGATCAAATACGCGTGGGAATATCTCACCACGGTACTGAAACTCCCGACCGAAAAACTCTGGGTCACGGTCTACGCCGAGGACGACGAAGCCTACGACATCTGGCACAACGACATCGGCGTGCCGAAAGAGCGCATCGTCCGCATCGGCGACAACAAGGGCGCGCGCTACGCCTCCGACAACTTCTGGGCGATGGGCGACACCGGCCCCTGCGGCCCCTGCACCGAGATCTTCTACGACCACGGCGAGGGCATCTATGGTGGGCCTCCGGGAAGCCCCGAGGAAGACGGCGACCGCTACATCGAAATCTGGAACAACGTGTTCATGCAGTTCAACCGCGACGAGGCCGGCGCCATGCATCCGCTGCCCAAGCCCAGCGTCGACACCGGTATGGGGCTGGAGCGCATCTCCGCAGTGATGCAGCACGTGCATTCCAACTACGAGATCGACCTGTTCCAGGCCTTGATCGCCGCCGCCGCGCGCGAAACACAGACGACCGACCTTTCCAACAACTCGCTCAAGGTCATCGCCGACCACATCCGCGCCTGTTCCTTCCTCATCGTCGACGGCGTCATCCCCGGCAACGAAGGCCGCGGCTACGTGCTGCGCCGCATCATCCGCCGCGCCATCCGCCACGGCTACAAGCTCGGCGCACGCGCCGCCTTCTTCCACCGCATCGTGCCGGATCTGGCGGCGGTGATGGGCGACGCCTACCCCGAACTGGTGAAGGCGCAACCCCGCGTCATGGACATCCTGCGGCAGGAAGAGGAGCGCTTCTTCGAGACCATCGAACACGGCATGGGCATCCTCGAAGCCACGCTGAAAACGCTGTCCGCCGGCGGCACCTTCGACGGCGAGCTGGCGTTCAAGCTGCACGACACCTATGGCTTCCCGCTCGACCTCACCGCCGACATCTGCCGCGAGGCGAATGTCCACGTCGACACCGCCGCCTTCGATGCCGCCATGGCCCGGCAGAAGAATCAGGCGCGCGCGGCGGGCAAGTTCAAGCTCGGCGCCGGGCTGGACTATTCGGGCGAAGCGACCACCTTCCATGGCTACGACACGCTGACGCACGACGCCACCGTACTTGCGCTGTACCGCGACGGCGTTGCCGTGAATGAACTGAAGGAAGGCGAGCTCGGCGTGGTGGTGCTCGACCACACGCCCTTCTATGCCGAATCCGGCGGCCAGGCCGGCGACCGCGGCGTGCTGCAGGGCACACACGGCGCTTTCGAGGTCGAGGACACGCTGAAAATCCAGGCGCAGGTGTTCGGCCATCACGGCGTGGTGAAAACCGGCACCTTGGCGGTCGGCGACGCCGTGCTCGCGCGTGTCGACGAGGTCGCGCGTGCGCGCACCATGCGCAACCACTCGGTCACCCATCTCATGCACAAGGCGCTGCGCGAAGTGCTCGGCGATCACGTGCAGCAGAAAGGCTCGCTGGTGGACGGCGAGAAAACCCGCTTCGATTTCGTGCAGCCCGCCCCCATGACCGCCGCGCAGATCCGCGAAGTGGAAGCGCGCGTCAACGCCGAAATCCTGGCCAACACCGCGACCCAGGCGCGCGTGATGCCGATCGACGAGGCGCAAAAAACCGGCGCGATGATGCTGTTCGGCGAGAAATACGGCGACGAGGTGCGGGTGCTCGACATCGGCAGTTCGCGCGAGCTGTGCGGCGGCACCCACGTGGCGCGCACCGGCGACATCGGCGCCTTCAAGATCCTGCTGGAAACCGGCGTCGCCGCCGGCATCCGCCGCGTCGAGGCGACCACCGGCACCGGCGTGCTGGCCTATATCGGCGAAACCGAAAAGAACCTCGGCACAATTGCCCAATTGGTCAAGGCCCCGCCGGTCGAGGCTGCCGAGCGCGTGGCGCAGCTGCTGGAACACAGCCGCGCGCTGGAAAAGGAGCTTGACCGCCTGAAATCCAAGCTGGCCGCGAGTGCCGGCGACGAACTGGTTCAGCAGGCAACGGACATAAACGGCGTGCGCGTGCTGGCGGCGCAACTCGACGGCGTCGATGCCAAGGCGCTGCGCGAAACCGCCGACAAGCTGCGCGACAAGCTGAAATCCTGCGCGCTGGTGCTGGGCACGGTGGCCGATGGCAAGGTCAGCCTGATCGCCGCGGTGACGCCCGACGTCACCGGCAGGATCAAGGCCGGCGAACTGGTCAACCATGTGGCGACCCAGGTCGGCGGCAAGGGCGGCGGCAAGCCCGACATGGCGATGGCGGGCGGCAGCGAGCCGGGCGCCTTGCCGGCGGCGCTCGCCTCGGTGCAGGCCTGGGTACAGGGCAAGCTGGCCTGACGGTACACGGGTACAGAATTTGCTACATATACCGTAAATTGACATGGGAACACGACCCGCCATTCCGGAGTAGCCCGTTTAACATGATTTCACTGGTCGATAGAATCACCTCGCAGCTCGCCCGGTTTGCCCCTTCCGGCAAGCGCGACGACGGCCCGCTGGCCAACCTCAAGACTGCCACCCGCTGGGTGGAGAGCCTGCCCCTCGGCGACGCCTTCAAGTGCCAGCAGGCGATCGCCAACGAACTCAAGCGTTTCAACGAGCATTCGGCGCTATACACGAAAGATCGTCTGGCCATTTTCATGCTGCTGGACGAAAAGTCGCGCGACCTGCAGGACACGCTGGCGCGCCAGTACCTGCGCAATCCGCGCATGTCGCGCACGGTGGAAAGCCAGCTCTGGCACGCCGTCTATGGCCTCTATTGGGAAACCGCGCGCGGCTATCACACCTTTGTGCTGCACCTGTCCCGCGAAGGGGGCAGGCATCACCATCAGGACGGCTCGATCCCGCTGATCACCCTGCGCGCCCTCCGCGCCATGGGCCAATTGCTGAAATGGCGCGCGATACGCTACCTGCCGACGGCCGAAAAACTCTGGCAGCGGCTGCACAATCTTTACCGCATCGCCGAAACCGAAGGCTTTCATCGCCAGCCCCAGCGGATCTATGCCGACGATGCGTCCGAGTGCAACTGCGAAACCGCCTATCTGCACATCCTGATGATGGATCTGGCCAATTCCGGCTCGCTCTACCCCAGACAGCTCGACCTGCTCGACCGCTGGCTGTGCGGCTGGCACGGCATGCTGCAACTCGACGAACATTTCGACGCCAAGGTCCATACCTTCGTCGTCGATCTCTCGGCCGACCACGGGCCGCGCCACGTGCGCAAACCCGAAAGCGCCAAGCCCTTGCGATACTGGGCGACCGCCGACCTGCTGCAGAAAATACAGGACACGCGAACCGCCCTGCGGGAAGGCGGCGCGTCCCTCCCGCTCGGCCTGAGCGAAATCACCCGCTCCGGCGAAAGCCTCGAACTGCTGGATTACCTGCAGCATCAGTGGGCTGCGCTGGAAGCGCGCGAACAGCGGCGCGCGCCGCGCGCGTCGGTCAAACGGCTGGTCGACGTGGCGCATGGCCTCAAGGCCATCGTCAACCAGATCAAGGCGGCCGACCGGCCCGCCGGCGTCTCGCCTTACGGCATCGGCATCAATTACAACGAGGCCGACGATGTGCAGGTGTATGGTTTCATCACCGACCGCACCCGGGAACGCGCCTCGCAGATGCATTTGCCGCCCAGCCCGACTTCGCCCGACGTCGAACGCTGGGTCATGCATGACGAAAGCGAATACGGCTACGGCGCCATCATCGAGACGCGCGACAAGGACTGGCTCCGCGTCGGCGCCCTGATCGGCATCAAGACGCACGACGCCGACAAATGGAAAATCGGCTTCGTCCGGCGCATCTTGCGCATCGACGAAGACACCAGCTCGATCGGCATCGAAACGCTGGCCGAAATGCCCACGCTGGCCATGCTGCACGAAACCGCGACGCCGGGCTATACCGTCAACGGGCTCGACAACAACGGCATCCCGCACCCCAGCCTGTGGCTGGAGAGCACCCCCAGCAGCCTGCTGATCGACCCGGTTCATTTCGCCCCCGGCAAGGTATTCGAAGTGCATGGCGCAACGGAACGCAAGTTCATCGCCCTGGGCAACCCGCTTGAGCACAGCGAAGGCTGGATGCGCGTCGTTGCCGAGCCCGTGATCAGCTGACCAGCCCCTCCTGTCGTTCGTCCCGCCGCCGTCCGGCCGGCTCGACCCGGTTTTACTTTCATCGGGTCTCTGGCACAATCGTCGAAAATCCGACACACGCCCAGACATCACTCCAAAAAGAGAGGCGCGATTTCGGCACCATTCGACCAGGAGGACATGTGGTCCAAACCAACAAACCGAGCTTGCTGATCGTCGATGACGATCCGCTGATTTCCGACACCCTGACCTATGTGCTGAGCAAGGACTTCGACATCTCGGCTGCCGAATCGCGCGCCCAGGTGAAAAGCCTGCTGATGCAGCTGGACGAGCCGCCGCAACTGGCGCTGGTCGACCTCGGCCTGCCGCCGCAGCCGCACAAGCCCGACGAAGGCTTCGCCCTGATCGCCGACCTCCTCGGCATTTCCCCCAGCATCAAGATCCTGGTGCTCTCCGGCCAGAGCGACGAGGCCAACGCGCGCCACGCGCGCGCGCTCGGCGCGATCGATTTCGTCGCCAAGCCGTGCGAGCCCGAGCGGCTGAAATCCCTGCTGTTCAATGCGCTTCTGGTGCAGGACGCCGAGCGCAGCGCCGACAAGGCACCCGCGCCGGTCAAGGATTCCGGCATCGTCGGCGAAAGCCCGGCGATGGACAAGCTGCGCCAGCAGATCAAGCAATACGCCGCCGCACCCTTCCCGGTGCTGATCGAGGGCGAGTCCGGCAGCGGCAAGGAGCGCGTCGCGTCCAGCCTGCACGGCTTGTCGCCGCGCGCGGCCAAGCCCTATCTCGCGCTCAACTGCGCCGCGATTTCGCCGACGCTGGTCGAGCCCACGCTGTTCGGTTATGCCAAGGGTGCCTTCACCGGCGCCACCAGCGCGCGCGCCGGCTACTTCGAGGAAGCGGAGAACGGCACCCTGTTCCTCGACGAAATCGGCGAACTGCCGCTGGAATTGCAGGCCAAGCTGTTGCGCGTGCTGGAAAACGGCGAATACCAGCGCGTCGGCGAAACCCAGCCGCGCTTTTCCAACGCCCGCGTGGTGACCGCCACCAACCGCGACCTGCGCGCCGAGATCAAGGCCGGACGCTTCCGCGCCGACCTCTACCACCGGCTGTCGGTATTTTCCATCGCAGTGCCGCCGCTGCGCGAGATGGGACAGGACAAGCTCACCCTGCTCAACCACTTCCGCGACTTTTATGCCCGCGAAGCCAAGAGCCAGCCGTTCTCGCTCGACGCGCGCGCGCAGCAGATGTGGGAGGACTACCACTTCCCCGGCAACGTGCGCGAACTGCGCAACATCGCCATCCGCCTCACCACCAAATACCCCGGCATGGCGGTCAACGCCCAGCAGCTGGAAGACGAGCTCGACACCGATCAGGCTTACCCGCAGGAAATTCCGCTGGCCAACGACGGCAGGGCGCTGATCGAACTGGCGCGCAAGCAGCTGCAGACGCTGGCCAACTTCAACCTCGACGTCACCCTGCGCCAGTGGGAAAAAGCCTACGTCGAGGCGGCGCTCAACATGACCCACGGCAACCTGTCGCAGGCGGCCAAGCTCTTGGGCATCAACCGCACCACGCTCTATAGCCGTATGCAAACGTACGGAACCGAATAAACCACCTCCGTGTACCTCGACTATTTCGGTCTGAAAGAAGCCCCCTTCCGCATCACGCCGAATACCGAGTACTGGTATGCCGGCGGCCAGCGCGGAGAAATGCTCGCCGCCCTGCTCTACGCCATCGGCCAGGGCGAAGGCATCATCAAGGTGGTGGGCGAAGTCGGCAGCGGCAAAACCATGCTGTGCCGCAAGCTGGTCGCCCAGCTGCCCGGCAGCGTCGACAGCGTCTACCTCGGCAACCCCAGCCTGTCGCCCGACGACATGCTGGCGGCGATCCTGGCCGACCTCGGCGTCGAGGCGCCGGAGAGCGGGCGGCAAGCCCGTCTGGCGCAGCTCAACACCACCCTGCTGGCGCGCCACCAGGCCGGGCGGCGCGTGGTGGTGTTCGTCGAGGAGGCGCAGGGCATTGCGCTCGACAACCTGGAGTTCCTGCGCCTGCTGACCAACCTGGAAACCGCCACCGACAAGCTGCTGCAGATCGTGCTGTTCGGCCAGCCCGAACTCGACGCGCAACTGGCCGACCCGCGCATCCGCCAGCTGAAAGACCGCATCACCCTGAGCCTGAACCTGTCGCCGCTGGCAGAAACCGAGGTGGCGGCCTACCTGCGCGCGCGGCTCGCCGTGGCGGGCTACCGCGGCCCCGACCTGTTTCCGCCGTCGCTCGTCGCGCGCATGACGCGACTGTCCGGCGGCCTCTCGCGCCGCATCAACGTGCTGGCCGACAAAACCCTGCTGGCGGCCTATGCCGGACAAACCCACACCCTGACCGCGGCTCACTTGGAGGCCGCGGCAAACGATGCCGACATGCAGCCGCTATCGGGCCAGGCGGCCGCGCGGCCCGCGCTGCGTCGCTGGGCCTGGCCAGGCCTCGGCCTGACGGCCGCGCTGGGCTTGCTGGCCTTCGTCGCCTGGCAGCCGCTGCCGTCCGCCACGCCGGTCAAGGCAGCCGTTTCGCACGCACCGCCGGCGCCACCCGCGCCCGACGTCACCGACCTGGCGCGACAGACCCAGCGCTGGCTCGCCGCGGCTGCGCCCGATACCCACGTGATCCAGGTAGCATCGGCTAAAGAAGCGGACAAGGCAGCCGTATTATTGGGAAGTTTGAACGCCGCCACGCCGCAACCGGTGCGGGTACTGCACGGCCTCAGCCAGGGGTCGCCCGCCTGGATGATCCTGGCAGGCGAGTTCCCCGACCGCGAGGCGGCGATGGCGGCACTGCGCACGCTGCCGACCATGCCCGCAAGCGACCCGTTTCTGCGCACGGTCGGCAAAATGCGCACCGTAGTCCTACCCACTGGATCACCATGAACGCTGTGTTGAAACGCCCGCGATCGACAACCCTGGCCCTCGCCAGCCTGGTGATGATGGGCGGTTGCGTGCCGCCCCAGGCGTTCGACACCTCGTCCGGCCACATCACCCAGCCCAGCCAGCCCGCCGTGCTGGCGCCGCCGCCCGCGCCGGTGAAGGCCGCGCCCGCGCTGCCGCCGCCCAAGCCGGGCGCGCCGGTGCCAACCTACACCGTGGTGGTCAACGACGTGCCGGTGAAAGACCTGCTGTTTTCCATCGCGCGCGACACCCAGTACAACATCGACCTGCATCCGGGAATATCCGGCAACGTCTCGCTCAACGCGGTGCAGGAGCCGCTGCCCGCCATCCTCGACCGCATCGCACGGCAGGCCGACCTGCGCTACGAAATGAACGGCCGCACCGTGTCGATCATGCCCGACACGCCTTACCTCAAGACTTACAAGGTGAACTATGTGAACCTGTCACGCAATACTGCTTCGAGTATTGGCGTTGCTTCACAAATCGCCGCGACAGGTTCCAGCGATGTTTCGCAGGCAGGTGGAGGAGCCACATCCGGCGGCAACAATGCCGGCAACAATTCCAACACCAGCGTCATCACCACCTCCAACAATGACTACTGGGCGGCACTTAAAGACAATCTCGCGAACATCTTGTATGCCACCAAAATCGAGAAGAAAAAGGCTGAAGAACGTGCAGAACGCGTCGCCTTCGCCGAATACACCCGTGATCAATATCGGAAAACCGATCAAGCCGACGTCACCGGAAGGTATGGAAGAGACGAAGACCGCGTTCGCGCTACCATTCCGCAAAGTGCCACGCCACAACTAAGCGATAGTGAGCGCGAGGTCATTGTTAATGTCATCGCGGGCACAGTTTCGGTTTTTGCAACTGAACGCCAACACGAACTCGTCCGTGAGTATCTCGACACGGTTTCCAACGCTTCTCAGCGCCAGGTACTGATCGAAGCCACCATCGTCGAAGTCACGCTCAAGGATCAATACCGCGCCGGCATCGACTGGTCAAAAGCATTGGCTGTCGGAGCAAGCGGCTGGGAGATCGCGGCACTCGGCGCCGGCACCAACGCCTTGGCGGGAACACTTACACCGTTCATCCAGGCCACCTACACCAATACTGGCAGCAATGGCTTCAAAGCTGCGATCGACCTGCTGGAGTCCTACGGCAACACCAAAGTGCTTTCCAGCCCCAAACTGATGGCCTTGAACAACCAGACCGCGATGCTGAAAGTGGTCAACAATCTGGTGTATTTCTCTGTCGAAGTCACCCCCGCCAGCTACTCAGGCGGATTTCTAACGTCGCCAGCTGTATACACGACCACAGCGCGGGCCGTCCCGGTCGGCATCGTGATGTCGGTGCTGCCGCAGATCAGTGAAAACGGCATGGTCTCGCTCACCGTGCGCCCCACCATCTCACGCAAGGTGGGCGATGTGTCCGACCCCAATCCTGAACTAAAAGATGTCGCCAATCTCGTCCCCGTCATTCAGGTGCGCGAAATGGAATCCCTGCTGCAAGTGAGGAGCGGCCAGACCGTGATGCTCGGCGGCCTGATCCAGGACGACACCAACAACGCGCGCGACGGCCTGCCGGTCCTGTCGCGCCCGGAAGGCGTCGGGGCCATATTCGGCCAGCACGAACGCATCAACAGCCAGACCGAGCTGGTGATCTTCCTGCGTCCCATCGTCGTCTCCAACCCCACGCTGGAAAGTGAGGAGCTGCGCCAGTTCCAGCGCCTGCTGCCCAGCAATGCCCGGAGCTCGCCTTGAGCCTGCTGCTCAAAGCCCTGAAGCTGGCCGAAGCCGCCCATGCAGACAAGTCCGCGGCCGGCAACCGGGATGAGAGCGATCTCGAACTGGAGCCCCTGGGCGCGCAAGGCGTCGCCCAGGCACGCGAATGGGTGGAGCCGCCGCCCCTGCTGTTCGGCAGCATTGGACTGTCCCCCGAAGCGCGCCGTGCGCCCGCTTTCCGTTGGCCGCGACTTTCGCTGGTGCCGCTCACCGCCCTGCTGGCCGCGCTGGTCGCGCTGGGTTACGGCATCTATCTCTACTTCGCCCTGCAGCCACCGGCCGCGGTCGCCCCCGCGCCTGCCCCTGCGATTGCCGCGGCGCCCATCGCGCCGCTTGTCACACCCGTCGTAACCGAACCCGCGCCGGCCGCCTTGCCCGCGCCCGCATTCACCCAGCCAGAGCCGGCCGCCACGGCCCCTGCCGAAACTGCACCGCGGCCTGCCCGCAGCGAGCCGGCCGCGCGCAGCATTGCGCCCGCGCCCACGGCGCTGCCGCTGTTCCAGCCCGACGCGCAAACCACGGTGCTCGCCCAGGCCTATGCCGCCTATCAGCGCGGCGCGCTGAGCGAAGCGCAGCGGCTCTACGGCCAGGCCGCCGCCCGCACGCGCAGCGTCGATGCCCTGCTGGGGCTGGCGGCGATTGCCAGCGTGCAGAATCGCGAGGCGGACGCGCAGCGTCTTTATCGCGAGGTGCTCGACCTCGACCCGCGCAATGCCGCCGCGCAGGGTGCGCTGCTCGACCTGCTCGGCAACACCGACAGCCAGGCGACCGAAAGCCGCCTCAAGACGCTGATCGATCGCGATCCCAGTCCGCAGCTCTACCAGACCCTCGGCAATCTCTACGCCGACACGTCCCGCTGGCACGACGCCCAGGCCGCCTATTTCGAGGCCTGGCGCGGCGCACCCGGCAACGCCGACTACGCCTTCAACCTGGCAGTCAGTCTCGACCAGTTGCGCCAATATCCGGCCGCGCTGACGTACTACGAAAAAGCGCTCGTCAGCGGCGGCGCGCACCGCTTCGACCGCGCCCAAGCCGAAGCGCGCGTGCAGCAACTGAAAGCGGTTCGCTAAGACACGCCGCAATGGAGCGCAGAAAAAAACTCCGCATGGGCGAAACCCTGGTCTCGCAGGGTCTCATCACCCTCGACCAGCTGCGCATCGGCCTGAAGGAACAGAAGGCGACCGGCCTGCCGATCGGCCGCCAGTTGGTGGCGCTGGGCTTCATGACCGAGGCGGTGCTGCGCGACCAGCTCGCCAACGCGCTCGGCAGCCAGGGCATCGACCTCACCCAGGTGGTGGCCGACCCCGAAGCGCTGCAACTGGTGCCCGAGGAATTCGCCCGCCGCCACCATCTGCTGCCGATCGCCCACGACGCCGCGCGCAACGTGCTGACGCTGGCGACCACCGACATGTTCAACGTCGTTGCGCTCGATCAGCTGAAAGCCGCGCTCGGCGGCCAGCTCGAAATCGACACCCTGCTGGCGAGCGAAGCGCAGCTGCTGGAATGCATCGACAAGTTCTACGGCTTCGACCTCTCGCTCGACGGCATCCTGCGCGAAATCGAGACCGGCGAAGTCGATTACGCCAGCCTCAATCCCGAAACCGAGGAATACACCCAGCCGGTGGTGCGGCTGGTCGGCGCGTTGCTCACCGATGCGGTGAAGCGCGAGTCGTCCGACATCCACTTCGAGCCCGAGCACGCCTTCCTGCGCATCCGCTACCGCATCGACGGCGTGCTGGAACAGATCCGCAGCCTGCACAAGACCTACTGGCCGGGCATTCTGGTGCGGCTGAAGGTGCTGTCCGGGATGAACATCGCCGAAACGCGCGCGCCGCAGGACGGCCGCATGTCGCTCACCCTGAACGGCCGCCCGATCGACTTTCGCGTATCCAGCCAGCCCGGCATCCACGGCGAAAACCTGGTGCTGCGCATCCTCGACCGCGAGAAATCCATCGTGCCGCTGGAGCAGATGGGTTTCACCACCGACGCCCTGCGCGAACTGCAGCTGATGATGGCGCGCCCCGAAGGCATCCTGGTCGTGACCGGCCCGACCGGTTCCGGCAAAACCACCACGCTGTACTCGATGCTGTCGCATCTGAACAACGAGACCGTCAATATCATGACGCTGGAAGACCCGGTCGAATACCCGGTCACCCTGATGCGCCAGAGCTCGGTCAACGAAACGCTGAAGCTTGATTTCGCCAACGGCATCCGCTCCATCATGCGGCAGGATCCGGACATCATCCTGGTCGGCGAAATCCGCGACAAGGACACCGCCGAAATGGCCTTTCGCGCCGCCATGACCGGCCACCAGGTGTTCACCACCCTGCACACCAACTCCGCCCTCGGCGTGTTTCCGCGCCTGATGGACATTGGCGTACAGCCCGGCATCCTGTCCGGCAACATCATCGGCGTCGTCGCCCAGCGCCTGGTGCGCAAGCTGTGCCCGCACTGCAGGGAGGCCTACACGCCGGACGAACATGAGTCGCTCATCCTCGGTGTCGATCCCGCCGAGCCGCCGTGGATCTTTCGCGCGACCGGCTGTCCGGCATGCAGCAACAAAGGCTACCGGGGACGGCTCGCCTTGATCGAGTTGCTGCGGATGGATCCCGAGCTCGACGAACTGGTCGCCAACCACGCCCCCCTGCACGAAATCCGCCGCGCCGCGTTCGAGCACGGCTATCACCCGCTGGCCGAAGACGGCGTCAAGCGCGTGCTCGATGGCGTGACCTCGCTGGCGGAAGTGGCGCGAGTGGTGGATTTGACGGGGCGGGTGTGATGGAGGATTCAGGGGTCAGGATTCAGGGATCAGGGGGGGCTTTGTGCGGCTTCGCCGCGTTTCATGAATTCGTCGAGTGCGGCAAAGCCGCTCATTCCCTGACCCCTGAATCCTGACCCCTGCCCCCTGGAAACAGCCATGCCCTTCTTCGACTACCGCGCCATCGACCAAACCGGCCGCAGCGTCAAGGGCACGCTGTCGGCGGTCAACGACGTCGACCTCGAACTGCGCCTGAAGCGCATGGGGCTGGATCTCGTCACGCTGGCCGAGCTGTCGCGGCAATATGCGCCCAGTGGACGCGAGCGCGTCACGCGGCGCGACCTGGTCACCTTCTGCATCCACATGCGCTACATCACGCGCGCCGGGATTCCGCTGCTGGAAGGCTTGCGCGATCTGCGCGACAGCATGGAAAAGCCCGGCTTTCGCGATGTGCTGACCGCGCTGCTGGAAGACCTGGAGGGCGGCAAGGTGCTGTCGCAGGCGCTGGCCGCGCACCCGGCGGTGTTCGGCGCGGTGTTCGTCCACAGCGTGCGCGCAGGCGAGCAGACCGGGCTGCTGGATACGGTGTTCGATCGCCTGGCCGAATCGCTCAAGTGGCAGGAGGAGGTCGCCTCCAAGGCCAAACGGCTGATGATCTACCCGGCGATGGTGCTGGTGGTCGTCGGCGTCGCCATCCTGTTCTTGATGCTGTACCTGGTACCGCAGGTGCTCTCCCTGGTCGAGACGATGGGCGTGGTACTGCCGCTGCCGACGCTGATCCTGATGGCGATATCGAACGCGATGCAGTCGTACTGGCTGATCGGCCTGCTGCTGATGCTGGCGCTGGGAATCGGTCTGCCGCTGTGGGTGCGGCAGACCGAGGCGGGACGCGAATGGTGGGACCGCACCCAGTTACGGCTGCCCATCATCGGACCGATCGTGCAGAAGATCGTGCTGTCGCGCTTCACCAACACGCTGGCGATGATGTACCGCTCGGGGGTCACCGTGCTGGATGCTTTGCGGGCGGGCGAAATGGTGGCGGGCAACCGGGTGATCGCCGGCGGCATCCGCCGCGCCGCGCAGCAGATCGCCGACGGGCGCGGGCTGTCGGAAAGCTTCCAGTCGCTGGCGCTGTTTCCGCCGCTGGTGATCCGCATGCTGCGCGTGGGCGAGACCACCGGCGCGCTCGACGAAGCGCTGGATAACGTGACGTATTTTTACAATCGCGAAGTGCTGGATTCGATCGAAAACGGGCTCCGGGTCCTGGAGCCGCTGCTGACTGCCATCCTCGGCATTCTGCTTGGCGGCATCCTGGTGTCGGTGCTGCTGCCGGTTTATGACCTGATCGGGAACCTGCCATTGTGATGCTCGATCACCGCCTGATCCTGCTTGCCACGCCACGCCAGATCGGCGTGCTCAACTGGCGTCCCGGCCACATGCACTGGCTGGGTGAGTTTGACGCCACCGAAGCGGGGCTGGCGGCATTTCGCGCGGTCGTGGCCCGGCATGCGCAGCTGCCGGTGCTGCTGGTGGCCGACACGGTGGACGAGGATTACCGCAGCGAAATCCTGCCGCACGTTCAGGGACGCGCGCGCAGCGAAATGCTGGCACGCAAGCTCAAGCAGGTATTCCGCAATGCCCGCTTCACCGGCGCATGGCGGCAGGCGCGCGAAACAAAGGGGCGCCGCGACGACCGCTATCTGCTCGCGGCGCTGACCGACGCCGACTGGCTGATGCCCTGGATCAGCGTGCTGCACCGCGAGCACGTGCCGCTTTACGGCATCACCCCGCTGGCGCTGGCGTGCCAGCACCTGCTGGCCCGGCTGCGGCCGCATGAGCCGCACACGCTGCTCGCCTATCGCCTCAACAACCGCCTGCGGCTGTCCTACTATCACGATGGCCTGTTGCGTTTTTCGCGCCTGATCGGCAGCGATACGCCGGCCCAGTCGCCGGGCAATGCGGCCGACGAAATCGCCAAGACCCAGCTCTATCTCACCGGCCAGCGCATCCTGCCGCGCGAAGCGCGCCTGCATGTGCTGCTGCTCGATCCCGGCGGACAGCTCGACAGCGCCCAGGCGCAACTCAATGCCGACCCTGCGTTCAGCACACGGCTCATCGACATGCCGAGTCTCGCGCGGGCGTTGCGGATTCCGGACGACTTCCTGGCTGCCACGCCGGAGGTCGCGCCGCTGGCCGCCATTGCGGGGGAACTCGTGCAGCTGAACCTGGCGCCCCCCGAACTGCTGCAGCACCACACCGAATTCCGCTGGCGGCGCAGTCTCCACGCGATCGCCGGGACCATCGCACTGCTCGGGCTCGGTGTCACGGCGGCTTACTGGCTGTATGCGCAGGACCTGAACGACCAGACCCGCCAGATGGCCCAGCAACAGCAGCAACTCGACGCCCGTTATCAGACCATCGCCCGGACCTTTCCCGTGCAGGCCGCCACCCCTGAGCAGCTGGCGCAAACGGTGTCGCTGTCCCGCCAGCTGGGCGGCCAGCCGACCGATGTCACCGCGCTGCTCGCCGCCGTCGGCCAGGGCCTGAACGCCGCCCCCGGGATCACGCTGGAAAGTTTCGACTGGACGGACGGCATGCTGACACCCGCGGGCAGCGTGACGATCACGCTGGATGCCGCCCTGATCCCGTTCGACGGCAATTACCGCGCGGCCATGCAGCGCATCCAGCACTTCATGCAGGCCCTGCGGATGGTGCCTTCGCTGTACGACGTGCGCTTGCGCACCAGCCCGGTGAACGCCGACTCCAGCAGCACCCTGAGCGGCAAGACGCTGAACAGCCAGTCGGCAGCAGATCCGGTTGCCCGCTTCAGTATCGAGCTGAGCTATCGCGAGGCTACGCCATGACGCGCCCTCCTTTCCCCGTGCTAAAGCTGTCGTTGATCCTGGTGCTGGCTGCGCTGCTGCTTGCGGGCGTCGGCGTGTTGTGGAGCCGGCAGCAGGCGCTCGACGCCCAGGCCGCCCGGCTTCAGCAGCAAGCCGCGCTCAATGCGGCCCAGCAGCAACTCGATCGCAGCCGCCAGCAGCAGAGACTCATCGACACCCACCTGGCCGATTACCAGGCGCTCGCCGGGCGCGGCTTTGTCGGTGCCGAAGACCGGCTGGCCTGGATCGAAGCCGTGCAACTGGCCAGCCGCGAGGTCGGGCTGGCAGGACTGGAATACCGGCTGACCCCGCGTGCTGCGTCCGGTCCCGAGCTTGCACAGGGACTGCCGCTGGGCCAGACCGCCATGTTCCTGACCATGCCGCTGCTGGTGGAAACCGACCTCCCGCGCTTTCTGGCCGCGCTCAAGACGCGCGCCCCGGGGGTCTATCGCGTACACGGCTGCCGCCTGTCGCGGCTGGGCGGCACGTCGTTCGAAGCGGTCAACCTGCCGCGCCTGCAGGCAGAATGCGAACTGTTGTGGTTTACCGTGGCGCCTGCAACAGGGAGTGTCAAATGAAAACCTATTCACCACAGAGGCACAGAGATATGTCCCGCAGGGACGGTATCCCTTGGGGCACGGAGAATATCCAACCAGCGTGGAGCTGGATTGTTCGTGCTTGTTCGGTCTTGTTTTTCTCCGTGCCTCTGTGCCTCTGTGGTTCAGGGTTTGCAGCGCCACCCACACCCGACTTGCCAGGCCGCCTGTTCTACACGCCGGCCCAGCGCGCCCAGCTGGAAAGCGTGCGCGCCCGCAACGTCTCGCAGCAGGCCCGCCAGAGCCAACCCGGCTCGTCCGATGGCGCGCCGGCGCCCCTGCGGTTTGACGGCATGGTAATCCGCTCCGACGGCAAGACCACACGCTGGGTCGACGGCAAGCCGCAGCTCGACGGCTCCGGCGTATCCGGCCTGAAGCCGGGCCAGATCCGCGCCAACGGGAAAGTGTACGAACCCTACCAGGTGCTGCGCCCGACACCGCCCAGCTCCGCAGCGCCCACAGCAAAGGACCCCGCACCATGACGACCCAGCGCGGCTTTACCCTGATCGAGATGGCCATCGTGCTGGTCATCATCACCATCCTGATAGGCGGGCTGGCGATGCCGCTGTCGGCGCAGATTCAGGCGCGGCGGATTGCGGAAACGAAGAAGACGCTGGAAGAAGCGCGCGAGGCGATTCTCGGTTATGCGATGACGCATCTCGCCGCGACGTCAGGAAAACGTTACCTGCCCTGCCCCGACACCAGCGGCGACGGAAAAGAAGATCGAAATCTCGCCACCAATGCCTGCATAGAGCAAGTGGTCGGCAGCGGGTTGTCTCACGGCAGGATACCGTGGGTCGACCTAGGCGTTGCGCCACAGGATGCATGGGGGAATCGCTTGCTGTACGCGGTCAATACCGATTACTCAAACAAAGTCAGTGGCTTTTCAAGCACTACCACCACTCCCCCGCTGGACGACCCGCTCTGGATCTGTACCACGAACACCTGCGCCAGCGCGGATGTCGCATCGGACGTCGTGTTCGTTGTGGCCTCGCTCGGCCCGAACGGCTGGGGCGCACTCAACGTCAACGGCACGACCCTGGCCCAACCCAGCGGTCTCGACGAGAAAGAAAATCTCGATGCCGACCAGACCTACATCAGCCGGACCCCCACAAAACCCGAAGCCGCCAGCGGCGAATTCGACGATCTGCTGACCTGGGTTTCGTTGTCCCAGCTCATCGCCAAAATATGTCCTACGGGCTCGGACTGCAATCCGTAGCCTGCAATCTGAACATCACCCGCCCCGCCTGATTGTCGGGCAGTTCCAACCTATACCCCGACCGCGCCGCCTGCCGCGCGGCTTGATACAGCCCCACCCCCAATCCGAAATCCGACGCCACCGGACTCAGGAACAGGTTGCGCGCCACGTGCTCGGGCGCCGGCGCGCCGCTGTCGCTCACCGTCAGGCTCACCAGCGGCTGCAGCGCCAGCCGCACTTCCACTGCCACATCCGGTTCGACCTGGCGCTTGCGCAGCGCATTGGTCAGCAGGTTGTCGACCACGCTGTCGAACAGGTCCTGCGGCAGCGGCGTGTCGTCGAGACCGTCGGCGAAGAACAGCACGTCGTCGTGCTCGTAGCGCGTCTGCAGGGCGGTCCACCAGGCTTGCGCGGGAATATGCGCGGCATCCATTTCGGCCGGCTGCTTGAGCTTGTCGACGGTTTGCGACAGGCGCGCCGCCAGCTGCGGTAACTGGCGTTTCATCAGGGCGAGCAGGCGCTCGCTGTCTTCCGGGGTGGAGGTGTCGGCCGCGGCGAGCAGGGTTTTCAGCGACTGCAGGATGTTTTTCACGTCGTGCGTCAGGCGCGCGCCGGTATCGTGGATCGCCTGGCTGTAGGCCTGTTCGCGCAGCGTCTGCTCGCGCACCTTGGCGGCGTAAAAGTACCCCAGCAGCTGCGACAGCAGCCGCACGTGCAGCGCCAGCGCGGGCGTGAGCGGACGGGGCGATTGCCAGGTCAGGGTCAGGCCATGAAAGGCGTGGATGACGGCATGTTCGGCAGGCTCGCCGAACGAGCCCTCGCCGCGCGCCGCCCGCCAGTGGCCGCCGCGGATCCAGGTCAGTTCGTGCAGGTCGGACAGGGCGTCGCGCACGAAGGATTCGGGGTCGCGCTCGCGCTCGGCCAGGGTTGCCAGCCGCTGCGCCCAACCTTCGAACGGCAGGCCCACCGACAGCAGATAACGCGAGGTGATCTGCCCCAGTCCGCCAAAGCCCGCACGCGGATTCCACAACAAGGACAGCGCCAGCAGCAGGATCGCCATCCCCAGCAGGGTCTGCACCAGCGCCCAGGCGTAGCTCACCTTGGCCACCGCCACCACGGCAAAAGCGCCCAGCGCCACCACCATGATGAGCAGCGACAGCATCAGGCCGTAGATGAAATCGAGCGTGGACGAGGCGCCGCGCTGGCGGGTGGCGGGCAGGAACAAAATCGCCAGCGGCAGCATCGGCAGGCCGTAGCGCACCGCAGTCTGCAGCGCATCGGGAAGCGACGCGTCCCCCAAGGTCTGCGGCAGCACCCAGCCCAGCAACAGGGAAAGCAGGTAGGCCAGCGCGAGCAGATAGGCCAGCCGCTGGCTGCGTTCGGTTTGCGACGTGGCCACGGCACCCACCAGTCCCGCCAGGATCGCCAGCCACAACGCCATCACCCAGGTGCTGTCCGCCAGCACCAGCAGCGCCGCCATCGCGAACACCGGCAGCGCGAGCCGCGGCTCGATGCGCGCCTCGCTGCGCACCAGCGGCTGCCACAGCAGGAACAGCCCGTAGTGCGCTAGCAGGAAGGCACGCGCCAGCGCCGCATCGGCCTCGAACACGACGGCAGCATGCAGGGCCAGCAGCATCAGGGCCAGCCAGCGCCCGGGCATCACGCGTGCGAACTGGGCGGTCAGCGACGTCAGCCGCGACACCGTCTCGGTGTGTTCAGTCATATCGGGAAAACAAGTGAAAAGCGGGAAAAGCGCAGCATGACAGTGCTATCGGCATTCTGCCCGGGAAATGGAGCCTACGGGCACCCGCCACGAACAGGGAAATTGACGTAAATCCCGCACGGGTGTCGTGTTTTCATCAAAACGGGGCCGGATCCGGCCAAATTAATCGTGATTTAACTTTATGTATCATAACGTTACATTAACAATGCGGCGGGCATGTATTTTGCATATTGGGCTTCAGACAAGAACGACCGGAGATCCAAATCATGCATCAACCCTGCTTCCCGCGACGCCAGTCAGGCTTCACCCTGATCGAGATCGCCATTGTTCTGGTCATCATCGGCCTGCTGCTCGGCGGCATTCTGAAGGGACAGGAACTGATCAATAGCGCCCGGGTGAAGAATCTTGCCGCGGACTTCCGCAACGTTCCGGTGTTTATTTACGGCTACCAAGACAAATTCAAGGCCTTGCCTGGCGATGACTCAGCCTCAGTCGCGCATGTAGGCACGACAAGTGTCACCCCAGGAGCGGGCGATGGCGATGGCGTCATCGAAGGCAACTGGGACAGCACAACAAATACCCATGAGTCGTTCCTGTTCTGGCAACACGTCCGGCTGGCCGGCTTGGCTCCCGGACCTACAGCATTAACCGCAGCCGATTATCAACAACGCAATGCAGTCGGTGGCGTTATCGGTGTCCAAGGTGCCGCGCCTTTTACAGGGATGACGGGCACCTATTTCATCTGTTCAGGCACTATTCTGGGCCGCTATGCCAAGCAACTCGACACCCAATTGGATGACGGCAACACGGCAACGGGGTCCCTGATGGTTGGTACCACCTTACCCACTGCCATCGCCACCGCATCAATTGTGGATTCCACGACCTACATTGTTTGCATGGGCATCTAATCTGCCCTCGGCCTGACAATAGTCCGCTTCGGCGGACTTTTTTTATTCTCGTTCATCAATCAAGCCGACGTTCACCCCTGCAGCACCCTGAACTCCGCCGCCGCCAGCCCATCGGCGGCGCCGCGCAGCACCAGCACGTCGCCCACCCGGATTTCGGTGTCGGGTTGCGGATCGACGCCCTTGATCCCCTGACGGCGGATCGCCACCACTTCCACCAGCAACTCGTCCAGCGCCAGCTCTTCCAGGCTACGCCCTGCCGCGGCCGCGCCCTGTGTGATCAGCACGGTGTTCAGGCGCGGCTGGGCGTGCTGGTCCAGTTCGTCATCGGCGTCGGAGGCGCCGCGGAAAAAGCCGCGCATCATGGCGTAGCGCGTTTCGCGCACCTCGCGGATGCGCTTCAGCACCTGGGAAAGCGGCACGCCCAGCAGCATCAGCGCGTGCGACGCCAGCATCAGCGAGCCTTCCATCACCTCGGACACCACTTCGGCCGCGCCTGCCGCTTTCAACTCGTCGATGTGGGTGTCGTCGATGGTGCGCACGACCACCGGCAGCTCCGGCCGCAGTTCGCGCACGTGGCGCAGAATGGCCATGCTGGAATGGAGATCGGAATAGGTCACCACGATGGCCTGCGCGCGGGACAGGCCGGCGGCGACCAGCACTTCGCGGCGGCTGGCGTCGCCGTACACCACGGACACGCCGGACGCGGCCACCGCGCGGATGCGCTCGGGGTCGGCGTCGAGCGCGATGAAGGTGATGCCCTCGGCCTCCAGCAGGCGCGCCAGGTTCTGGCCGCTACGGCCGTAGCCGCAGACGATCACGTGCTGGGCCTTGCCGAAGGTCTTGACCGCGATGTCGTGCACTTCCTTGGCGCGCCCGGCCCATTCGCTGCCGGCAAGCAGGCGGGTGATCGCATCCATGCGATGGATCAGCAGCGGCGCGATCAGCATCGACACCACCATCGCCGCCAGCACCGGCTGGGTGATCGCGGCACCCAGCAGGTTGAGGTCGGCCGCCTGCGCCAGCAGCACGAAGCCGAACTCGCCCGCCTGCGCCAAGCCCAGCGCAGTGCGCACCGCAGTGGGACGGGCGCTGCCAAACGCCATCGCCAGCCCGGCGAATATCAGGCCCTTGCCGATCACGATGGCCGCCACCAGCAGCAGCACGTCGCCCCAGTTCATCACCACCTGCATCAGGTCGAGACGCATTCCGATGGTGACGAAGAACAGGCCCAGCAGCACGTCGCGGAAGGGCTTGATGTCGTCTTCCACCTGGTAGCGGTATTCGGTTTCGGAGATCAGCATGCCGGCCAGGAACGCGCCCAGCGCCAGCGACAGGCCGGCGCTCTCGGTGAAGAAGGCCAGTCCCAGGGTGAACAGCAGCAGGTTCAGCGTGAACAGTTCGGGCGACTTGCGTCCGGCCACCCACTGGAACCACGGGCGCATCATGCGCTGGCCGACGAACAGCAGGAAACCCAGCACCACCACCGCCTTGAACATGGCCAGCGCCAGGATGGCCGCCATCGCATCCGATTCCTGGGCGAAGGCGGGAATCAGGATCAGCAGGGGCACCACCGCCAGATCCTGGAACAGCAGCGCGCCGAAAATCTGGCGTCCGTGCGGGGTCTGGATTTCCAGCCGTTCGGCCAACAGCTTCGACACGATGGCGGTGGACGACATCGACATGATCCCGCCCAGCGCCAATGCGGCCAGCAGCGGCAGGTCGAGCAGCCAGGCGATCGCTGCAGTGAGCGCGATGGTCAGCACGACCTGCGCGCCGCCGAAGCCGAACACCGTCATACGCATGGTCATCAGGCGCGGCAGGCTGAATTCCAGGCCGATGGAAAACATCAGGAACACCACGCCGAATTCGGCCAGGTAGCGCGCCTCCTCGCTGTCCGGAATCCAGCCCAGTGCGAACGGGCCGATGGCGATTCCGGTCACCAGATAGCCGAGCAGGGTCGGCAGGCGCAAGGCGCGCGCGGCCGCGGTAACCAGCACGGCAACCGCAAGCAAAATCAGGACAAGCTGGAGGCTGCTGTGCATCAGGGAAAAAGCGGTCGAGAGATCAGGCTTTAGTATACTTGCCGACCATGCTCACCCCACACACCCCTTCCGAACATTTGCTTGCATTGGCGCGCCAGGTACTCGACATCGAGGCCGATGCCCTGCGTGCCCTGTCCGATCGCCTCGACGGCGGCTTTGTCGACGCCGTCCACCTGATCCTGGCGTGCAAGGGCCGCGTGGTGGTGTCGGGCATGGGCAAGTCGGGACACATCGGCGGCAAGATCGCCGCCACCCTGGCATCTACCGGTACCCCGGCGTTTTTCATGCACCCGGGCGAAGCCAGCCATGGCGACCTCGGCATGATCGCGCACGACGACGTGGTGCTGGCGCTGTCGAATTCGGGCGAGAGCAACGAAATCGTCAGCATCGTGCCGCTCATCAAGCGGCGCGGCGCCAAGCTCATCGCGATGACTGGCAACCCCAACTCGACCCTGGCACGCGAGGCCGACGCTCACCTCAATGCCGCCGTCGACAAGGAAGCCTGCCCGCTCAAGCTGGCGCCCACCGCCAGCACCACGGCGGCGCTGGCACTGGGCGATGCGCTGGCGATGGCGCTGCTCGACGCGCGCGGCTTTTCGGCCGACGACTTTGCCCGCACCCATCCCGGCGGCACGCTCGGGCGGCGCCTGCTGGTGCATGTGAGCGACGTCATGCACGCCGGCGAGGCCTTGCCCCGGGTCGACCGCGACGCCACGCTCAAGGCCGCCCTGTTCGAAATGACGAAGAAGGGACTCGGCATGACCGCCGTGGTCGACGCCGCCGGCCGCGTGGTTGGCCTCTTTACCGACGGCGACCTGCGCCGCGCGCTGGAGCATGCGCTCGACCTGCAGCAGGCGAAAATCGCCGACCTGATGACCTCAAATCCGAAGACGATCCGCGCGGACGAACTCGCCGTGGCGGCAGTGGAAAAAATGGACACCCTGAAAATCAACGGCCTGCTGGTGGTCGACGCCGACAACACCCTGGTGGGTGCGCTCAACATGCACGATCTGCTGAAAGCGGGGGTGGTGTGATGACCGCCGGTGTGATGAATACGGCCCTCATCGCCCGTGCGCAGAAAATCCGCCTGATCGCCTTCGACGTCGACGGCGTGATGACCGACGGCACCCTGTTTCTGGCCGACGACGGGCAGGAATACAAGGGCTTCAATTCGCTCGACGGCCACGGCCTGAAAATGCTCAAGGGCAGCGGCATCGAACTGGCCATCATCACCGGGCGCAGTTCGCGCGTGGTGGAACATCGCGCCAGAAATCTCGGCATCGAGATCATCCACCAGGGCGCGCACGACAAGCTGGCGGTGTACGAAGCGCTGTGCCGCGAACTGAATATCGAATGCGAATCCACCGCCTACATGG
Organism: Gammaproteobacteria bacterium; assembly: GCA_018820765.1. Taxonomy (GTDB): domain Bacteria; phylum Pseudomonadota; class Gammaproteobacteria; order Burkholderiales; family Thiobacillaceae; genus Thiobacillus. The sequence goes on along the minus strand of JAHJNN010000008.1, from coordinate 70,874 downwards.
GCGACGACGTGGTCGACCTGCCGGTGATGCGGCGTACCGGCCTGGCGATCACCGTGCCCGCCGCGCCCGAACTGGTGAAGGCACACAGCCATTACACCACCACGCGCGAAGCCGGACACGGCGCCGTGCGCGAAGCCTGCGAATTCCTGATGCGGGCGCAGGGCACGCTGGACGCGGCGCTGGCGCCTTATCTGAAATGACGGCACTTCCGCTGCATATCGCCTGCCCGGGGACGGCATGATCACGCGGGGTTCGCTGTGGCTGCCGCTGGCAATCCTGATGCTGCTGGCCACCCTCAGCTTCTGGATCGAGCGCTCGGTGCAGGTGACGGCCAACGGCAGCCCGGCAACCCGAACCGATCCCGAAGGCATCATGGAAAACTTCGATGCGCTGCGCACCGACCCGCAAGGCAAACCGCATTACCGCCTGACGGCCAGAAAGCTCATGCACTACTCCGGCAGCAAGCTCACCGAACTGGAGTCGCCCCGCTTCGTCCAACTCGACGCCGAAATCGGCGACGTCAGCGCGGCGGCCCGCCAGGCCACGGTTTCCTCCGACGGCAACGAGGTGGTCCTGCGCGAGGGGGTCGTCGTGGAACGCACCGCCCGTCCCGGACAATCCGCCATGACCCTGCGCACGGCGCAACTGCTGGTGTACCCCGATCGCGACCTGTTGCGCGCGCCGGGCGCAGTCGACATTCGCGACGACATCCTGGTTTTGCGCGCGGGCGCCATGGAATACGATGCCCGGCAGCGCATCGTCAAACTGACTGGACGGGTGCAGGCCCGTTATATTTCCGGAAAAGGCTAAGCGATCATACTTCCCATGCATACATTGAAATCAGGATTTTTTGCCGTGCTGTGCGCCGCACTGCTGGCCGCGCCCGCCCACGCCGAAAAGGCCGACCGCGACAAGCCGGTCAACCTCGAAGCCGATACGGTCACCCTCGACGACATCCGCAAGGTCAGCGTCTATCAGGGCAATGTCATCCTCCGCCAGGGCACCCTGATGCTGCGCGCCGACCGCGTGCAGGTGACGCAAACCGAGGACGGGCTCGACAAGGTCGTCGCCACCGGCCGTCCCGTGGCCTTCCGCCAGAAGGTCGATGGCCGCGACGAATTCATCGAGGGGTTTGCCAACCGCATCGAATACGACAGCGTCAAAAGCCAGCTCGAACTGATCGGCCAGGCCCAGCTGCGGCGCGGCAGCGACGAACTGCGCGGGGCGCAGATTTCGTACAACGCCAACACCGAGTTCTACAAGGTCGTCGGCCAGCCCGATGCAAAAACTCCGTCCGGCCGGGTGCGCGCCGTCATCCGCCCGAAACCCCGCACTCAACAGCCCGCCGCACAGCCATGAGCCAGATTGCCGCCCAGCGCCTGCGCAAGACGTATGGCAAACGCACCGTGGTGCACGATGTCTCGTTCGAGGTCAACAGCGGCGAGGTGGTCGGCCTGCTCGGCCCCAACGGCGCCGGCAAGACCACCTGTTTTTACATGGTGGTGGGACTGGTGGCGGCGGACGGCGGCAGCGTCCGCATGGACACGCAGGACCTGACCCACATGGCGATACACCAGCGCGCCCGGATGGGCTTGTCCTATCTGCCTCAGGAGCCGTCGATCTTCCGCAAGATGACGGTGGAGGAAAACATCCGCGCCATCCTGGAACTCAAGCCGTACAGCGAGGACGAGTGCGACGAGCATCTCGACAACCTGCTGGAAGACCTGCACATCGCCCACCTGCGCGACGCGGCCGCCATCAGCCTGTCCGGCGGCGAGCGGCGCCGGGTGGAAATCGCCCGCGCGCTGGCGATCAATCCGCGCTTCATCCTGCTCGACGAGCCGTTTGCGGGGGTCGACCCCATTGCGGTGCTCGACATCCAGAAACTGGTGCATTTCCTGATCGAGCGCGACATCGGCGTGCTCATCACCGACCACAACGTGCGCGAAACCCTGGGCATCTGCGACCGCGCCTACATCATCAACGAAGGCCGCGTGCTGATTGCCGGCACGCCCGATCTCATCATCCAGGACGACAGCGCGCGCAAGGTCTATCTGGGCGAGAATTTCCGCCTGTAGGACAGACAGCCACAGCAAATCAGCTACACTTGGCTCAAGTCGGCACGATTTTTGCCGTATTCTGGTTCCATGAAACACAGTCTTCAACTCAAGCTCGGCCAACACCTGACCCTGACGCCGCAGCTGCAACAGTCGATCCGGCTGCTGCAGCTGTCGACGCTCGAGCTGAACCAGGAACTGGAGCAGATCCTGCAGGACAATCCGCTGCTGGAACGCGAGGACGAGGACGAAGCCGAGTTTGCTGCGGCCGACGCGCCGGTCGCCCATACGGCCGAGGCCGAAACGCAGAGCACGGAAACACCCCAGGCCGAAAGCACCGAATCCGAGCCGGCCACCGCGCTGGACGACGCCGACTGGAACGACTACAGCACGGCGGGGGGCGATGACGAAGACAACGACTATGCACAAGGCTCGGTGTCAGGCGCGACCCTGCGCGAACACCTGCTGAACCAGCTGATCGTCAGCCCCCTCACCCTGCGCGACCGCACCCTGGTGGCCGCCCTGATCGACGATCTGGATGAATCCGGCTTCCTCACCCAGCCGCTGGCGGACATCACCGCCGGCCTGCAAACCGAACTCGAGGAACTCGAGCCGGAAGAAGTCGAGACCGCGCTCAAGCATTTGCAAAACATGGACCCGACCGGCGTCGGCGCGCGCAATCTGGCCGAATGCCTGACTCTGCAACTGCGCGCCCTGCCGCCCGACACCCCGGCGCGCGACGCCGCCATGCGGCTGACCTCGCACTATCTCGACCTGTTGGCCGCGCGCGATGTCGGCAAGCTGAAAAAGATTCTTGCGATCGACGATACCGCCTTGCGTACCGCGCGTGCCCTGATCCTGTCGCTGAATCCGCGCCCGGGAGCGGCCTTCGGCGCGGACGAGACGCACTACGTCATCCCCGACGTGTATGTGCGCAAGGTCAAGGGCATGTGGATCGCCAGCCTCAACGCCGATGCGATGCCCAAGCTGCGGGTCAATCGCGTCTATGCCGACATCCTGGCACGTCATCGCGAAAACGGCGGCAGCCAGCTTGCCAGCCAGCTGCAGGAAGCACGCTGGCTGATCAAGAACGTGCAGCAGCGCTTCGACACCATCCTGCGCGTCTCGCAGGCCATCGTCGACCGCCAGAAACATTTCTTCGAGCACGGCGAGGTGGCAATGCGGCCGCTGGTGCTGCGCGAAATCGCCGACGCGGTTGAGCTGCACGAATCGACCATTTCGCGCGTCACCACGCAAAAGTACATGATGACGCCGCGCGGCCTGTACGAGCTGAAGTATTTTTTCGGCAGCCATGTCTCCACCGACAACGGCGGCGCCTGTTCCTCGACCGCCATCCGCGCACTGATCAAGCAGCTGATCGCCGCCGAAAGCGGCAAGAAACCGTTGTCCGACGGACAGCTGGCCGAAGTGCTCGGCCAGCAGGGCATCGTGGTGGCGCGCCGCACGGTCGCCAAATACCGCGAATCGCTGCAGATTCCGCCTGCCAACATGCGGCGTGCACTTTGATCTCAAAGGCTTTTCAAAAACAGCCGCAAGAAAGCGCCACGGCCGCGCTTGAATGCGCTCCGCTTTCGACCCACAATGAAATCGGGCGCAAGGGATCGCCCCTGAAAATGGGATGTGAAGCCGGTTTTCAGTTTTTCAGCAGACTTATGGAGGCTCTATGAATTTGACGATTTCCGGTCACCACCTGGAAGTGACCCCGGCCATCCGCGACTACGTTTCCGAGAAACTCGACCGCGTCAAACGCCACTTTGACCACGTCATCAACCTGAGCGTGATCATGCAGGTGGAAAAGCTGGTGCATAAAGTGGAGGCCACCCTGCACGTCAAGGGCCACGATTTCCACGCCCACAGCGAAGACGGCAACATGTATGCGGCGATCGACCTGCTGGCCGACAAGTTGGACCGCCAGATCGTCAGGCATAAGGAAAAGACCTCGGATGTCCATCAGGACGGCGGCGGCCTGAAGCATCAGGCCACCGAGAGTGCCGCCTGACGTAGTCCTTTCTGACAGGGCAGCCCGGAGACCCTCCGGGCGTATAATTTTCGGACACCGGCCTCCTTTCCCGGCCTTGCAACCGGCATGAACCTAATCGCCCCCCTCCTCACTCCCGACACCACCCTGCTGGATCTCAGCTTTTCCAGCAAGAAAAAACTGTTCGAACACGCAGCCGAACTGTTCGCCCAGACCCACGGTCTCAAGGCCACCGACATTTTCACCAGCCTGTTCGAACGCGAACGCCTGGGCTCGACCGCGCTCGGCTACGGCATCGCCATTCCGCATGGACGGATCAAGGGTCTGAAAGACGCCAGCGGCGCGTTCTACCGCCTGAAGGCGCCGCTCGAATTCGATGCCCCCGACAACCAGCCGGTCACGCTGTGTTTCATCCTGCTGGTTCCCAAGGATGCCAACGAACGTCATCTGCAGATTCTCGGCGAACTGGCCCAGCTGTTCGGCGACGAGGCCATGCGCACGAAAATGCACGACACCGCCACCCCCGCCGAACTGATCGCGCTGCTCGGCGCATGGTCGGGTTAGGCGCGCTGCCCGGCGCATGGAGCATTCAAGCCACGTTTCGGTCGAGACCCTGTTCCGCGACATGGCGGGACAAATCGACCTGCGGTGGGTGGCCGGGCGCAACGGCGGCCGCCGCATCCTGTCTTCCGAAACCATCCAGAAGCCGGCCCTGGCGCTGATCGGCCACCTGAATTTCGTCCACCCGAACCGGGTGCAGGTGCTGGGGCCTGCCGAAATGGACTATCTGCGCAGCCTGTCCGAATCCGGACTGCAGGATGCGATCGACCACCTGTTTTCGACCGAACTGGCCGCCGTCATCGTTTCCAACGGCGAGGCCGTTCCGGCGACCTTGTTCGACAGCGCCGAGCGCACCGAAACGCCGCTGTTCACGTCGACGCTTGCGAGTCCCATCCTGATGTCCCATCTGGGGCATTACCTGACGCAAGGCCTGGCCGAGACCACTTCGATACACGGGGTCTTCCTGGAAGTCCTCGGCACCGGCGTCCTGCTCAAGGGCGATGCCGGGGTCGGCAAGAGCGAGCTGGCGCTGGAACTCATCACACGCGGCCACCGGCTGGTCGCGGACGACGTGGTCGACCTCAAGCATGTCGCTCCCGAAACCCTGGAAGGCATCTGCCCGCCGCTGATTCTCGACTTCCTCGAAGTGCGCGGCCTGGGCATCCTCAATATCCGCTTCCTGTTCGGCGAAATGGCGGTCAAGCCGAAAAAGAATCTCAAGCTCATCGTCGAGCTGGTGCACCCGCACGAAATCGGCGAAGTCGGGCTCAACCGGCTCGACATGGTGGCCTCCACCGAAACCATCCTCGGCGTCGCCATCCCCAAGGTGCGCATCCCGGTCGCCGCCGGCCGCAACCTCGCCGTGTTGGTCGAAGTGGCAGTGCGCAACCACCTGCTCAAACGCCGCGGCATCAATCCGCTCGAACAGTTCATCCAGCGCCAGCAGGCCGCCATCGACGGAGACGGCTGATGCAGATCGTTCTGGTCTCGGGGTTGTCGGGTTCAGGCAAGAGCATCGCCATCGCGGTGCTGGAGGACATCGGCTTCTACTGCGTCGACAACCTGCCGCTGGCCATGCTGCAGCCGCTGGTCGCCTACCTGACGCGCGCAGGCCATGCGCGCATCGCCATCGCCATCGACGCGCGCAGCAGCGCGAGTTTCTCGCAATTGCCGGAAATCGCCGGAGCGCTGCGCGAGCAGGGCGCCGACCTGCGCATGATCTTCCTCGAGGCGAAGACGCTGACTCTGGTCAAGCGCTTTTCCGAAACGCGGCGGCGCCATCCGCTGTCCAGCGACAGCGTGTCGCTGCAGGAAGCCATCCAGCTCGAACGCGAGATGCTCGCCGACATTGCGCCGCTGGCGCACCGCATCGACACCAGCGACCTGTCCGCCGCGGCGCTGCGGATGTGGATCAAGGATCTGCTCGGACAGGACCGCTCGCGCATCACGCTCTTGTTCGAGTCCTTCGGCTTCAAGCACGGGATTCCGCTCGATGCCGACCTGGTGTTCGACGTGCGCTGCCTGCCCAACCCGCACTACGTCGCCGAACTCAAGCCGCTCACCGGCTGCGACCAGCCGGTGAAGGATTACATCGAATCCAGCCCCAACGCCATGGCGCTCTTGGCCGACATCCGCGGCTTCGTCGAGAACTGGCTGCCGTGCTTCATCCGCGACCATCGCGCCTACCTGACGGTGGCCATCGGCTGCACCGGCGGCCAGCACCGCAGCGTCTACTTCGCCGAAACGCTGGGCGCCGCCTTCCGCGAACGCGAGCAGGTACTGGTGCGCCACCGCGAGCTGGCCTGATGCTGCTTCGTGCCGGCGACGTGGGCGTGTTGCTGGCGGGGGGCGGCCTCGTCATCGCGCTGAGCGTATTGGCCTGGGGCGGTCAGCGCGGCGACACCGCCGTCATCCGCGCCGCCGGCCAGGTGGTGAAAACCACCGCGCTCACCCACGCGCACGCCTTTTCCGTCGACGGCCCGCTCGGCACCACCCGGATCGAAATCGAACCCGGCCGCGCCCGCGTGGCAGCCGACCCGTCGCCGCGCCAGCTGTGCGTGAAGCAGGGCTGGCTCACGCAGTCCGGCCAGGCGGCGCTGTGCCTGCCGAACCAGGTCAGCCTCGAAATCCACGGCCGCACCGCTGCCTATGACACCCTCGGCTATTGAATTACCGGTCACGGCCGCCGACCGCCGCATTGCGCGGCTGGCGGCACTGGCGATCGGCCTCACGCTCGCCGAAGCGGCGATCCCCAGCCCCATTCCCGGGGTCAAGCCGGGACTGGCCAACATCGTCATCCTGCTGGTGCTTCTGCAATACGGCTGGCGCGCCGCAGCCTGGGTGTCGTCCCTGCGCGTGCTCGCCGGCGGCCTGCTGCTGGGCAGCCTGTTCGCGCCGGGCTTCTGGCTGTCGGCTTCCGGCGCACTCGTCAGCCTGGCCGTCCTGGCATTGGCACAGCATCTGCCGCAACGCCATTTCGGCCCGGTCAGCCTGTCGGTGCTGGCGGCCTTCGGCCACATCGGCGGACAACTCGCGCTGGCCGGGTGGTGGCTGTTGCCGGGCGCGGCTTTGCTCAAGCTGCTGCCGATATTTGCCGCCGCCGCCCTGATTTTCGGCGCGGTGAACGGTGTCATCGTGGCGCGTTTGCTTGCCCGCCCCGCACCATCCGGGCGACAATCCGCGACATGCATCCCCCCGTCCATACCGTAACCCTGGCGCTGTCCGGCGCGTCCGGCATGGCCTATGGCCTGCGCCTGCTCGAATGTCTGCTGGCGGCCGAGGTGCGCGTGTACCTGCTGGTCTCGCAGGCCGCCCACATCGTCGCCAAACAGGAGCTCGGAGTGGCGCTGCCCGCCCGCGCCGGCGATCTCGAAAAACAGTTGTCCGAAAGCCTGAACGCACGCGACGGCCAGCTGCGCGTGTTCGGCCGCGACGACTGGAATGCGCCGGTCGCCTCCGGATCCAATCCGGCCGATGCGATGGTGGTGTGCCCGTGTTCGATGGGCACGCTCGCCGCCATCGCTCACGGCATGTCCGACAACCTGATCGAGCGCGCCGCCGACGTGATGCTGAAAGAGCAGCGGAAACTGATCCTGGTGCCGCGCGAAGCGCCGTTTTCCACCCTGCACCTGGAAAACATGCTGACCCTGTCGCGGATGAATGCGGTGATCCTGCCCGCCAATCCCGGGTTTTATCACCGGCCGCAATCGGTCGAAGCCATCGTCGACTTCATCGTCGCGCGCATCCTCGACCAGCTGGGCATCCAGCACCAGTTGATGGCCCGCTGGGGAGACGCGCCGTGAGTGCCGTATTCTCTTCCCCCACCCTGCCGCTGTTTCCCCTCAACGCCGTTGTGTTCCCGGGCGGACGCCTGCCCCTGCGCATCTTCGAGCAGCGTTATCTCGACATGGTCAAGCAGGCCATCGCCGACGACACACCGTTCGGCATCTGCGCCATCCGCGAAGGCACCGAGACCGGCACCCCTGCGGTTCCCCATTCCGTCGGCACCCGCGTCATCGTGACCGACTGGGACATGCCTGAAACAGGCATCCTGCACATCGACACGCAGGCGCAGGAGCGCTTCGTCATCCGCAACACCCGCACCGAACCCAGCGGCCTGCTCATCGGCAGCGTGGAGGCGGTCAGCAGCGAAATCGCCGCCACCGTGCCGGACGATCTCGAACTCGCCGTCGAAATCCTGCGCCACATCGTCAACGAATACGGCGATGCGCATTTCCCCGCGCCGCACGCTTTCGACGACGCCGTGTGGGTCGGCTACCGGCTGTCCGAAGTGCTGCCGCTCAAGCTCGGCATCAAGCAAAGCCTGCTGGAAATGAACGACAGCGTGATGCGCCTGCGCATCCTCACCGAGTTCCTCAAGAAGCAGGTCAACTGATGGCGCGCTTCTACCCTGCGCTCGAGGCCAGACATCGCGCCTTCATCGCTGCGCAAAAGCTGTTTTTCACCGCGAGCGGCACCGCCGACAGCCGCCTCAACCTGTCGCCCAAGGGCATGGACAGCCTGCGCGTGCTGTCCGACCGCCGCGTCGCCTACCTCGATCTCACCGGCAGCGGCAACGAGACCGCCGCCCACCTGAAGCACGACGGCCGCATGACGCTGATGTGGTGCAGCTTCGACGCCGCCCCGCTGATCCTGCGCCTGTATGGGCGCGGCCACGCCGTACGCCGGCAGGACGCCGCATGGGGCGAACTGCGCCGCCACTTTCCCGCCCCGCCGGGCGAACGCCAGATCATCGTGCTCGACATCGAATCGGTGCAGACCTCGTGCGGCTATGCCGTGCCGATGTATGCCTACCAGGGTGAACGCGATACCCTGGCGCGCTGGGCCGAAAAGAAAGGCCCGGTGGGGTTGCTGGAGTACTGGCGCGAGAAAAACCAGGCCAGCATCGACGGCCTGCCCACGGGTTTACTGGAGGACGCACCATGAAATGGACCTTGATTCCGTTGGCCTTGATTTTGACCGCCTGCGACCCCACGCCGCCGCCGCAACCCGAAACCGAACGCGAGCCCAACCCCGTATTCGAAACGCAGATCCAGGCGATGGAAAAGGCCCGCGCCGTGGAGAAACAGATGCAGGAGACGGCCGAGGCGCAACGCCGGCAAATGGATGAGGCGGCGCAGCAATAGGCTATGTTGAAGTGGTTGCTCACGCTGATTGCAGCCTTGCTGGTGCTGGGCCTGCTCACCCCCTGGCTCAACCGCCTGGGCTTGGGACGGTTGCCGGGCGACCTGCGAATTAAACGCGCGCGCGGCACCTTCTACTTTCCCTTCACCAGCGTCATTCTCATGTCGCTGGTGCTCACCCTGCTTGCGTATTTATTTGGCCGATGAACAAAGCCTTCGTTAAGGAAACCGACGCCCCGGACGCCGACGAGGACGACGTCGCGGCGCCCGCCCTGCCCGCCGGGTCGAAGAATTACATGACGCCCGCCGGCTACGCGCAGCTGGATGCCGAATTCAACCAGCTGTGGAAAGTCGAGCGGCCCAGGCTGGTGGAAACCATCTCCTGGGCGGCGAGCAACGGCGACCGCTCGGAAAACGGCGACTACATCTACGGCAAGAAGCGCCTGCGCGAAGTCGATCGCCGCATCCGTTTTCTGTCCAAGCGGCTGGAATACGCTGAAGTCGTCGACCCCGCCACGCGCGAGGATACCGACCAGGTGTTCTTCGGCGCCACCGTCACCATCGCGGATGAAAGCGGCAAGGCGTCCACCTACGCCATCGTCGGCATCGACGAGGCGGATGCCGGACGCGGCCGCATCGCCTGGATATCGCCGATGGCGCGCGCGCTGATGAAGGCACGCGAAGGCGACACCGTCAGTGTGCAGACCCCGGACGGGCGGCGCGAAGTGGACATCGTCGAAGTGCGCTACCAGACCATCGACTGAGCACTTGAACCTGGAAACCGCAGTTGACCGCTTATAAGCTCATGGAATACCGCATGAATTGAATTTCTCGCCTCCGATCGTGACCATCGTCGGAGTGAGACCGCTACGCACCCGCTGGCACGCCTGGTCGCGCGTCTGCCTTTGTCGCTCGTCGTTGCAGGCCCCGGCCTGCCGCCTCCGCGCTTCGCGGCAGCCACGTGCCCAGACGCACCATCGAGCGCGTCCAACTACAGTTTTCAGGTTCAGTACAGCAGGCTGGAAAGCCGGCGCCGGTAGCGGCTCACCAGTTCGCCGCCGCCCAGCAGATCGAATACCGAGAGCAGAGTCTTGCGGCCGATGTCGTCTTCGAAGCCGCGGTCGCGGCGGACGATTTCGAGCAGCTGGTCCATGCCCGCTTCATATTGCCCGGCGCCGACCAGCAGGTTGGCGAGTTTCAGCCGCGCCGCCAGATCGTTTTCGTTCGCCCCCACCTGCGCGGTCAGTGCCGCCACATCCTCGCCGGCTGCACCCATGAACTGCAGCCGCGCCTTCAGTTGCGGGACGCGCGGGTCGGCATCGTCCGATACGCTGCCGATCAGGCGGCGGGCTTCGTCGGCTTCGCCCAAGTCGAGCATGATTTCTGCCGCATCGAGCCGCACGCCGAGATGGTTGGGGTCGACTCTGGAAGCATCGACCAACTTCTGCAGCGCGGCAGGCATGTCGCCAGCGGCACGCAGTTCGACAGCCTGCGCACGCAGTTCGTCGGCCGGCCCCGGAACCAGGCGATCGAGAAAGGCGCGCACCTCGCCTTCCGGCAGCGCGCCGGAAAACTCATCGACCGGCGCGCCGTCGACGAAGGCCTTGACGCTGGGAATGCCGCGCACGCCGTAGCGCGCGGCAAGCTCCTGGTTGTCGTCGGAATTGATTTTGGCGAGCAGGAATTTGCCGCCGTATTCGGCGGCGAGCTTCTCCAGGATGGGCTTGAGCGATTTGCACGGCCCGCACCAAGGCGCCCAGAAGTCGACCACGACCGGGCGCTGCTTCGATTCTTCGAGGACGTGCTGCGCAAAGTCGGCAAGGCCGACGTCGAGTGCGTGGTCAGACATGCGCGCTCAGGTTCAAGGTGCCGGCTTAAATCTGCCGGGCCAGCTCGGCCGCCACGCCGGTATAGGAACCCGGCGTCATCGTTTTCAGGCGGGCCTTCTCGGCATCCGGAATCGCCAGCCCGTCGATGAAGGCATGCAACGTCTCGCGCGTCATGCCGGCCTTGCCGCGCGTCAGTTCCTTCAGCTGCTCGTAGGGATTGGCCACGCCGTAGCGCCGCATCACGGTCTGGATCGGTTCCGCCAGCACTTCCCAGTTGGCGTCAAGATCGGCGGCGAGCGCGGCCGGGTTGGCCTCCAGCTTGGACAGCCCACGCAGGCAGGATTCGTAGGCCAGCAGGCTGTAGCCGAAGCCGACGCCCATGTTCCTGAGCACGGTGGAATCGGTGAGGTCGCGCTGCCAGCGCGAGACCGGCAGCTTTTCGGCAAGATGGCGCAGCACGGCATTGGCCAGGCCCAGATTGCCTTCGCTGTTCTCGAAATCGATCGGGTTGACCTTGTGCGGCATGGTGGAGGAGCCCACCTCGCCCGCCTTCACCTTCTGCTTGAAGTAGCCGACCGAGATGTAGCCCCAGATGTCGCGGTTGAAGTCGATCAGGATGGTGTTGGTGCGCGCGATGGCGTCGTACAGCTCGGCCATGGCGTCGTGCGGTTCGATCTGGATGGTGTAGGGATTGAAGCTGAGTCCCAGTTCCGTCACGAAATTGCGCGCGAAAGCTTCCCAGTCGAGTTCGGGGTAAGCCGACAGGTGCGCGTTGTAGTTGCCGACTGCGCCATTGATCTTGCCCAGCAGCTCGACCGAGCCGATGGCATCCCACACCCGGCGCAGGCGATAGACGACGTTGGCGAGTTCCTTGCCGACCGTGGTCGGCGAGGCCGGCTGACCATGGGTGCGCGACAGCATCGGCAGGTCAGCCAGTTGGTGCGCCAGCTCGGTCAGGCGCGCGATGAGCTTTTCCAGCGCGGGCAGCAGCACGGCGTCGCGCGCGCCCTTGAGCATCAGGGCATGCGACAGGTTGTTGATGTCTTCCGAGGTGCAGGCGAAGTGGATGAACTCGGACACCGCCGCGATTTCGGCGTTCGCCTTGGTCTTTTCCTTGAGGAAATATTCGACCGCCTTGACGTCGTGGTTGGTGGTCGCCTCGATGGTTTTGACACGCTCGGCGTCGGCCACCGAGAAGTGGTCGGCGATGCCGTCGAGTAGCGCGATGGCCTCGGTGGAGAATGCCGGCACTTCGGCGATCGCCGGTTCGGCCGCGAGCGCCTTCAGCCATTCGATCTCGACGATGACGCGGTATTTGATCAGCGCGTATTCGCTGAAGAAGTCGCGCAGGCTTGCGGTCTTGCTGCCGTAGCGGCCATCGAGCGGGGAGAGGGCGGTGAGTGCGGTCAGTTCCATGGTTTCGTCCGGATTCGTTTCAGTTTTTTATACAGCACGCCGATCACGCACGGCTTGAGCCAGCGTGCCGCTGTCGACATATTCCAGTTCGCCGCCCACCGGCACCCCGCGCGCCAGCCGGCTTACGTTCAAGCCGCGCGCCTTCAGCAGTTCGCCGATGGTGTGCGCAGTGGCCTCGCCCTCGGGGGTGAAGTTGGTCGCCAGGATCACTTCCTCGACCACGCCATCGAGCGCGCGGCTGATCAGGCGGTCGAGATGGATCTCGCGCGGACCGATGCCGTCGAGTGGACTCAGGCGCCCCATCAGCACGAAATACAGGCCGTCGAAGCTTTGCGTGGCCTCCATCATGTTGAAGTCGGCCGGCATTTCGACCACCGCCAGCTTGCGCTTGTCGCGTTTGGGGCTGGCGCAGACTTCGCACACTTCCGCCTCGGAAAAATTGTTGCACAGGCGGCAGTGATGTAGATGCGTCAGCGCGTGGCTGAGCGCCCCGGCCAGCGCCTCGGCGCCGCGGCGGTCGCGCTGCAACAGATGGTAGGCCATGCGCGCAGCCGACTTGGGGCCGACGCCGGGCAACACGCGCAGGGCGCTGATCAGGTTTTCAAGCGCGGCGGGTTGCACGGTCTCAGAACGGCAGCTTCATACCCGGCGGAATCGGCAGGCCGGCGGTCACGCCCGCCATCTTTTCCTGCACCGTGGATTCGACCTTGCGCACGGCATCGTTCATCGCCGCCGCCACCAGGTCTTCCAGCATTTCGCGGTCGTCCGTCATCAGGCTGGGATCGATGGCAACGCGGCGCACGTCGTATTTGCAGGTCATCGTCACCTTGACCATGCCGGCGCCGCTGGCGCCCTCGATTTCGATTTCGGCCAGCTTGGCCTGCATCTTGGCCATGTTCTCCTGCATCTGCTGGACCTGCTTCATCATGTTGCCGATGCCGCCCTTCATCATGGGTGTTCTCCTAAAGGTTGTATGGTTGAGGCGTCGATCTGACCGCCAAACTGGTCGACCAGCTCGCGCACGAAGGGATCCGATTCGATGGCGGCCACGGCCTCGGCCTGGCGCGCATCCTTGATGCGCGTGCGCACCTGCTGCGGCGTCTGCTCGGCGGCGGCGCCGATCTCGAACGTCACCTCGAGCGTCGCGCCGTACTTGTCGCGCAGCGTCGACACCAGTTTGTCCTGATAGGCGCGATCAAGCAGATGCTTATGCGCTTCGCCCACTCGCAAGGTCACCGCATCGCCGGCCTGCGATACCAGCTCGCAGTGGTCGGCAAGCATTTTGGCCATGCCGCCGAGACGCAATTCGGCGACGACGGCGAGCCAGTCCCAGGCCGCACGCGGCGAAGGCTCGCGGGCATGCAGCGGAGCCGCGGCAGGGACAGGGACAGCGACCGGCGCGGCCTCTGCACGCGGCACCGCGGCGGGGGCGGCTGCAGGCAGCGCGCTGGGTGCCGTTACCGGTGCAGCAGCACGCGGCGCTGGCTCGTTGCGTGCGACGGGCACTGCACGCACCGGTGCGGGGCGATCCGTTTCGGCCGAACCGGGGGCGAACGCCAGCATGCGCAGCAGCGTCATGCAGAAGCCGGAAAACTCGTCCGGCGCATACGGCAGGTCGCGACGGCCGTTCAACGCAATCTGGTAATACAGCTGCACGGTTTCGACGTCGAGCTGCGCGGCGGTGGCCTGCATGCGCTCGGCATCCATGCCGATTTCGATTGCATTGGGCGCATGCAGCAGCAGGGCCAACTGGGTGAGCAGGTTGCCCAGGTCCTGCAGCGCGGCGTCGAAGGCGATGCCGCGCTCGGCAAGCTGGCGCGCCTGCGCCAGCAGCGCATCGCCGTCCTGCGCCGCCAGCGCATCGAGCAGGTCGAACAGGTAGTCGCGCCGCACCGTGCCGAGCATGGCCTCGACGCCGGCCGCTTCGATGCGCCCGCTGCCATAGGCGATGGCCTGGTCGGTGAGTGACAGCGCATCGCGCATGCTGCCGGCGGCGGCGCGCGCCAACAGGTTCAGCGCGGCGGGTTCGGCGTCGACGTTCTCCTGCGCCAGCACCTCGCCCAAGTGCTGCGCCACCAGCGCGGGCGGCATCGGCTTCAGGTTGAACTGCAGGCAGCGCGAGAGCACCGTCACCGGAATCTTCTGCGGGTCGGTGGTGGCGAGGATGAACTTCACATGCGCGGGCGGTTCTTCCAGCGTCTTCAACATGGAGTTGAACGCCGGCTTCGACAGCATGTGCACTTCGTCGATGATGTAGACCTTGTAGCGCCCGACCGTCGGCGCGTATTGCGCGTTGTCGAGCACTTCGCGCATGTTGTCGACGCCGGTGTTCGACGCCGCGTCGAGTTCCAGCAGGTCGACGAAGCGGCCGGCGTCGATCTGGGTGCAGGCCGAGCACGTCCCGCAGGGGGTGGCCGTCACGCCGGTTTCGCAGTTGAGGCACTTGGCGAGAATCCGCGCCAGCGTGGTCTTGCCCACCCCGCGCGTGCCGGTCAGGAGATAGGCATGGTGCAGCCGGCCCTGCGTCAGCGCATTCGACAACGCCTGCACCACGTGCTCCTGCCCCTTGAGGTCGGCAAACGCACGCGGCCGCCACTTGCGCGCCAGCGCAAGTGCGGGGGATGCAGCGTCGCCGAAAAGATCAGTCATGGTTTGAGGGGCTAGGGGTCAGGATTCAGGGGTCAGGGAAAAGCCGTTTCGCTGACGGTTCGCGCCGGCAAGACCGTCACACCCTGATCCCTGAATCCTGACCCCTGAATCCTGGAAAAGTGGCGAGCCAGAACCCCGGCACTGGCATCACTCGCTGTGGCTGCTTCCTTCCGGACCTGACCCGATTCACGACTTAGCCATGCGGGGAGGCCCGCCACGCGCATTTTAACCCGGATGCCGGATAATTTCGCGTCCGCAAGTGCGCTTATTGCTCATCCATCGGCGCGGCCAGGCGGCGTTTCTTCACCGCGCCGGCCAGCATGTGCAGCAGGGGGATGGTGTCATCCCAGCCGATGCAGGCGTCGGTGATCGACTTGCCGTATTCCAGCGGCTGGCCGGGGACCAGGTCCTGGCGCCCGGGGTTGAGATGGCTTTCGACCATGGCGCCGATGATGCGCGTATCGCCGCCGGACACCTGCGCGGCCACGTCGGCGGCGACATCGATCTGGCGCTGGTACTGCTTGCTCGAATTGGCATGCGAGAAGTCGACCATCAACTGCTGGCGCAGGCCGGCCGCGGCCAGTTCGCTGCACGCCAGATTGACGCTGGCGGCGTCATAGTTGGGCGCCTTGCCGCCGCGCAGGATGACGTGGGCATCCTCGTTGCCCGAGGTGCTGAACACGCCGACGTGGCCCGATTTGGTGATGGAAATGAAATGGTGGCGCGCCGCCGCCGCCTTGATCGCGTCGACGGCAATCCTGAGGCTGCCGTCGGTACCGTTCTTGAATCCCACCGGGCACGACAGGCCGGACGCCAGCTGGCGATGCGACTGCGATTCGGTGGTGCGCGCGCCGATGGCGCCCCAGCTCACCAGGTCGGCGATGTATTGCGGCGAGATCAGGTCGAGGAACTCGGTCGCGCAGGGCAGGCCGATTTCGTTGACGTCCAGCAGCAGCTTGCGCGCCAGCCGCAGGCCTTCGTTGATGTCGAAGCTCTCGTCCAGATGCGGGTCGTTGATCAGTCCCTTCCAGCCCACCGTGGTGCGCGGCTTCTCGAAATACACCCGCATCACGATGACGAGCTCGTGCATCAGTTCGTCGGCCAGCGGCTTCAGCTTCCTCGCATAATCAAGTGCGGCCGCCGGATCGTGGATGGAACAGGGGCCGACGACAACGAACATGCGGTCGTCCGCCCCCCGCAGCACGTCGTGGATGGCGCTGCGCGCATGCACCACGTGCGTGTGCACGGCGTCGCTGGCGCGCAGCTCGCGCATGATCTGCATCGGGGCAAGCAGTTCGCCGCTTTGCTCGATGCGGGTGTCGTCGGTTTGGGCTGTCATTTTCGGCTCCGTAAGGGTGTGCCTGGGTCCGCAGCGGCCTAAACAAAAAACCGCCAGCAGGCTGGCGGTTTCGTTAAGGCTGTGCTGTTCGTCTCAGCGCCTCCCGACCGCCCTGAGCGTGGGATAAAAGCGGCTAAAAAAGAACACAGCGGCCAAGTTCATGGCTGCCAGTCTATCAAAACCCGCCTCCCCGCGCCAACCGCCTTTAAATACAATGGACCTACAGCATAATCATTCAGCCATTCAAACCCTATAATCGGCGAATACTCAGGGGGTAGACAGGCATGACGGCGAACAGCACAGACCACGCTTACAGCGGCCGGGAATCGCGACATGGCAAGCGCTTCGAGGTTGCTCAAAGCGCGGTGATCACGCAACCCGGGCACCCCGACATCGCCTGCGAAATCCGCGATTTCTGTCTCGGTGGCCTGTTTCTCAAATTCACCGACCCGGAAGCGGCAATCGCCTCGCTGCACAATCGCTCGAACGCCGCGGTGGAAATCTGCTTCGCTCCAGACCGGAACGACATCGCCCAGATCGTCCGCGTGCCTGCGAAGCTCAGGCGCCTGAGCCCGCTGGGAGTCGGCGTCGCATTCGAGCATCACCCCGCCGATGCGCTGCAGGCGCTGCAGAAGCTGCGCATGGCCGGCCACCGCCAGACGCTTGCCGGCCTGCCTGCCCCCGAGGCCTCCCCGCGCCTGCGCGACGTCAGTTCGACGCTGCTGAATGAAACCCTGCAGTTGGTGCATGACCAGGTGATGCAGCAGTTGGGCGACAAGCTGAGCGCAGCCGCCCAACACGCCGCGAGCATTGCCGAACACAACGGGCTGCTGGACGCCACGCTCGAATTCGGCAAGTTGGCGGCAAGCGTGCAGACCCGCTTTGCGCAACAGGTGATGGACGCACTGAGGCAGGCGCGGCCAGTGCAGACGCAGGCCACCCGCGACTCCATGGACGGCGGGCTGAGCCTGGTCGACGAACAGGATTTCGAGGACTGGCTCGCCACCGCGACCGAAGTCCATAAACTGGACGAGATATATCGCACGCAGCTTTTTTCCATCGAGCCGCGCATCGGGCAATTGTTCAATTTTGCCTGCGACCACAGCAACAACCCCTTCGGCCCGGCCGTGATCGGGCACGCCTACCGCAGCGCCATTGAGGATGTCCCGGTGCCGGCGCGCGCACGCCAGGTGGCGTATGCCTTGCTGCGCGACGTGCTGACCGAGCAGCTGGCGCCGCTGTATGCCGAACTGCTGGCGCTGCTGCCGGTTTCGCAGGCGGAGGCCGAGACCGAGCAAACGCAACCTGCCCCCGCGCAGCCTGCCACCGCGCCGTCGGCGCCCGATGTCGCCGCAACGGTGGAGGCCCAAGCCCAGGCCCAGGCCCCCGCAAGCGGGGACGCACCGCAGCAAGGTGCGCTCAGCCGGCTGGCCGGCTCGCTGCTGGATTTTTTCCGCGGCCAGCCGACGGCCTCATCGGGCGCCGCAGGCGCCGTTTCCACGCCCGCCGGCCCCGGCGGCCCCCAACCGGGCCAAGCCGCCCCAGGCGCGGCGCCCGGGGCGGGCGGAACTGGCCAGCCCATGATGGCCGGCGGCATGCCCGGCGTGGCGCACTCGCCAGTGCTGCAGCGCCTGGCCAGTGCCGGCGCGCTGCCGCCCGTCATCAGCCACGAGATGCAGCGTTCGGTCGACATGTTCGGCGCCCTGTTCGACACCATGAACGCCGAAAAATCGGTGAGCGCGGGGGTGCAACCGATCTTCCGGCAACTGGAAACCAGCCTCATCCGGCTGGCCATGTCGGACCCGCAGTTTCTGAACTCGCCCGCGCACCCGGCGCACCGGGTGCTGAACACGCTCGACCGCATCGGCATGGTGGCGGGCGACGACGGCAAGATCGCCGATGCGCGCCTGTTGCGGCTGATGAGCCGCTGGACCGACCGCATCAGCGCCGAAGCCGACAAGAATCCGGGGGTGTTCGAGGAAGCGCGCACCCAGCTCGAACGCGTGGTCAAGCCGCTCTTGAATGAGCGCGCCGCACGCGTGTTCCGCCTGCAGGAAATGTGCGAAGGTCGGCAGAACGCGGAAGTCGCCAAGCAGCGCATCCTGCGCGAACTGCTGGCGCGGCTGGATGAGCGCTCGATACCCAATGCCGTGATCGAACTTCTGAACGGCGGCTGGCGCAACGTGCTGTTGATGGCCGAGATGCGCCACGGCATCGACAGCGAGGAAGCGCACGAAGCCTGGCAGGTACTGCAGCAGCTGTGCGAATGGCTGGATCCGGATCGCGCCGGCGCGCCCGCCGCCGCCGACATCCAGACCCTGCTGCAGCGCATCGACCAGGCGCTCACCCATGTGTGCGCCGACAAGTTTTCGCAGGACCGCATCGTCGATCAGCTTGCCGGCGCCCTGTTCGACACGGACGCATCGCAGCACCAGCACACGCCGGTCGCCGCCCGCCTCAACGACGCCGCCAGCGAGCCCCTGAGCGAGGCGCAGGACAATCTGGCCGAACGCCTGCGGGTGGGCGACTGGCTGCAGTTCCAGTCGCTCGACACCCCGCTCAACCTGATCTGGATCGGCGACCAGCCGCCGGTGTACGTGTTTGCCAACTATCGCGGCATCAAGAAGCTCGACCTCAAGCGCCCCGATCTGCTGCAATCGCTGGAAAACGGCGAGGCGCACTGGACCGAAGACCAGGAACTGCCGCTGATGGACCGCTCCTATAGCGCGATGATCCAGAAGATGCAGCGCGACCTCTTGTGGCAGGCCTCGCACGACCCCGCCACCGGGCTCGCCAACCGCAAGGCCTTCTTCCGCGCCGTCCGCCGCAACTGGCTGCGCAGCAAGGCGGCCGATGGCGGCTACGGCATCGGCGTGATCCAGCTCGACATTCTCACCCCCGCAGGCGAAGCGGCCGACGGCGAAATCCGCACCCCCATCCTGCGCAAGTTCGCCGGGTTGTTGCCTGCGCAACTGCCGCCGGTCGCACTGCTGGCGCGCGCCGGGGAATCCGGCCTGGCGTTCTGGGTCGAGGCCGCCGACCACACCGCCGCCATGGCGCAGACCGAAGCCCTGCTCCGCTTCATCGCCGATCAGCGACACGAAATCGACGGCACCCGCTACCGCGTGCAGGCCGCGGCCGGCCTCATGTGGGCAAGCGACTGCCTCAACCCGGAAACCTATTACGACAACGCCAACGCCGCCTGCGCCCGTGCGCGCGAATCCGACCTTGGCGTCGTCGCATACAGCAGCGAGGCTGACGACAGCGGCGTGCTGGCGCTGGCCGAATGGGCGCACGAACTGACCGCCATCCTCGCCCACAACGAGCTCAGCCTCGACTGCCAGGCAGTGGTCGCCACGGCCGACGCTGCGCGCGCCCCGCTTTACTACGAGGTGCTGCTGCACCCGATCGCTCACGGCGAACGCAGCATCGCCACGCGCGACCTCATCGCGGTGGCCGAGCGCCTGCAGCGCATCACCGAAATCGACCGCTGGGTGGTGAAAAACGTGATGCAGTGGATGCGCGCGCATCCCGAGCAGGTCGCCCAACTGGGCGGGCTGTCGATCAACCTCTCCGGCCAGTCGGTCACCAACCCGCTGTTCCTCAAGCTGGTGCTGGCCGACCTGACGCGCGGCGACCTCCCCGGCGACAAGCTGATCTTCGAGATCAGCGAAGCCGACGCCGTCGAAGGCCACGCCCAGACCCAGCTGTTCATGCGCCAGCTGCAGCGCTACGGCTGTCGTTTCACGCTGGATGAGTTTGGTGCCGGCAACAGCTCCTACACGCAGCTGAAGAGCATGAAGCTGGATTACCTGAAGATCGACCGTGCCCTGGTGCGCGAGATCTCCACCAGCATGATCGACGAGGCGCTGGTGCGGTCGATCCTGGAGACCGGCAGCTTCCTCAGGATCAGGACGGTGGCGGGGTATGTGGAAGATGCGGAAATGCTGGCGAAGTTGGGGGAGATGGGAGTGGATTGTGTGCAGGGGTATCTGATCGGCGCGCCGAAGCCGCTGGACACGCTGGCCTGAGGCTTGGCCCCGTCATTGCGAGCGCAGCGAAGCAAACCAGTTGAGCTGAGCGCGAAGCACGCTTAATGGTTGAACTTTTTCAGAACCACTGACCGTTAGCCGGGGGTAGCCCGGCAGCTAGTCACTCGGTTCCCTCGCTTGTCTCGCGCTGTGAAGTAACCAAAAGAAGGCGACCCCGACATCCCCGAATTCCCGAAAATCAAGCCTGCCGGACGGGCGGCGAAGAACTCGCCCCGCTTTTGCTGGGCTGATTTGATTTTGTGAGCGGGGCTCAAACATCTTCGCCGCTGATCCGCCCGGCAGGGCCGATTCTCGGCGTGGCTGTAAGGGGAGAAAGTCAAAACCAGGGCGATGATGACTGAACGGTTTGGGTGCTGCGCAACGACTCATATTTGAGTACAGCCATGTAGGTTGGGCTGTAAAGCCCAACGTCTCTGGCAGGCGTCCACCTATGTGCGAATACGTTGGGCTTCATTTCATCCAGCCCAACCTACGCGTGCTAACCCGTGCACAGCGCGACAACCGGAAGGCATTGCGCCGCGGATATAGGGTCAAACACCGTCTTCACCAATGACGCGAAGATTCACGCCGCCATCTTGTGCAGCCGCTCCGCCAACTCGCCCGGCACGGCGACCTGGGCAAAAAACGCCTTCGGGTAAGGGTAGTCCTCGCCGGACTCGTCGATGACCCGCAGCATGCCTTTGGACTCAGCCTGTGGGTCGTCCAGCCACTCGTAGAGCTTGCGCGGCTCCAGCGAAGCGGGGTAGCCCTCGTTTGAAAGACAGACGACCAAAACGATTTTCGCTCATAGCAACCTCTTGATCTTGTGTTCGACCTTGCCGATTCCGGGTGGCTAAAACGGGACAGCCCACAATTTATTTTCCCTGATCTGCTCATACATCCAGGCAGGGTCGATATCCGCTCCATTGGGCCAGGTCACGACGCCCAGTTCGAGGCGCGCCTGATCGAAACAGGCCTTGTCCTTGAGCGCTTCGAAGATTCCGCATTCCTTGGCCGTCAGAACAGCCGAGAAATCCGCGATGCCATTTATGCCGTCCATAAACGTGACTGCCAAACGATAATCGGCCAGCACGGACATCGCTTTTACGCGCCAGGGCGCGGCGGGGATTACTCCAGCGGTTTGATCCGCTTCGGGTGTTGTTTGGATTGACATAGATTCCAGTCCTCCATCAATTCTTCGCGATGTTCAATGGCCCACTCTACCGTCAGGTTGAGCGATCAACGCCTCGTGTTCCGCGTACATCGCATGAAAATGCGGCGGCGCATGTTCTCTCCAGAACATTTGAATGACGATGCCGAAGAACTGACTGATTGTCGGCATTGCTCAGTGCGTCAGGCCGTCCCACCCACAGTCAACCCATCGATCCGCAGCGTCGGCTGACCCACGCCGACCGGGACGCTCTGGCCTTCCTTGCCGCAGGTGCCTACGCCGGAATCCATCTCCATGTCGTTGCCGATCATGCTGACGCGCGTCAGCACTTCGGGGCCGTTGCCGATGAGGGTGGCGCCTTTCACGGGGTAGGTGATCTTGCCGTCTTCGATCATGTAGGCCTCGGCGGCGGAGAAGACGAATTTTCCGCTGGTGATGTCGACCTGGCCGCCGCCGAAGTTGACGGCGTAGAGGCCGTTTTTCACCGAGGCGATGATTTCGTGGGGGTTCTTGTCGCCGCCGAGCATGAGGGTGTTGGTCATGCGCGGCATGGTCAGATGCGCGAAGGATTCGCGGCGGGCGTTGCCGGTGATCGGCATGCCCATCAGGCGGGCGTTCATCATGTCCTGCATGTAGCCGGTGAGGATGCCGTCTTCGATCAGCACGGTGCGCTGGGTGGGATTGCCTTCGTCGTCGACGTTCAATGAGCCGCGGCGCAGGGGAATGGTGCCGTCGTCGACGACCGTGACGCCCGGCGCGGCGACGCGTTCGCCGATGCGGCCGGAGAAGACCGAGCTGCCCTTGCGGTTGAAGTCGCCTTCGAGGCCGTGGCCGATGGCTTCGTGCAGCAGGATGCCGGGCCAGCCGGAGCCGAGGACGACGGTCATGCTGCCGGCGGGCGCGGGACGGGCGTCGAGGTTGACCATGGCCTGATGCACGGCCTGGCGGGCGTATTTTTCCAGGATGTCGTCGGTGAAGTAGCTGTAGTCGAAGCGGCCGCCGCCGCCGCCGCTGCCCTGCTCGCGGCGGCCGTCCTGCTCGGCGATGACTTGCAGCGACAGGCGCACCAGCGGGCGCACGTCGGCAGCGAGATGGCCGTCGGAGCGCGCGATGAAGATCACTTCATATTCGGAGGCGAGGCTGGCCATCACCTGGATGACGCGCGGGTCCATCGCGCGCGCTTTTTTCTCCAGCCGTTCCAGCAGCGCGACCTTGTCGGCGTCGGCCAGCGAGACCAGCGGGTCGACCGCGTTGTAGAGCAGGCGGCCTTCGCCGCGCTGCACCATGCCGAAGCTGCGGTTCTGGCCGGCGCGCGCGATGGCGCGGGTGGCGTCGGCGGCGGCCCCGAGCGCGTCGAGGCTGATGTCGTCGGAATAGGCGAAGGCGGTTTTTTCGCCCGAGATCGCGCGTACGCCGACGCCCTGGTCGATGTTGAAGCTGCCGGATTTGACCTGCCCTTCTTCCAGGCTCCAGCCTTCGGAGCGCGAGTACTGAAAGTACAGGTCGGCGTAGTCGACGTCGTGCGTGAGCAGGCGGCCGAACACGGGCGCCAGCTTGTCGGCGTCAAGGCCGTTCGGCGTCAAGAGCGTGGCCTCGGCGGAGCGGAACAGCTGCTCGGCGGTCTGGATCGGGACGAAGGCGTCGGTGGGGTTCATGGCTGTGTCCTTTTATTTGCTGGAGGGCTCGCGCTTGGCGACCGCGCGGCGCTCGACCACTTCGACCTCGATCTGATGGCAAGTGATGAAGCGGTGCTGCAGCGCAGGCAGGCTCTTCCTGAGGCTTGCCTGGTAGGCCGGGTTGATGTTTGCGATGACGACGCCTGAACCGCGCGGCAGGCGGTCGAGCACCACGCCCCAGGGGTCGACGATCATGCTGTCGCCATGGGTTTCGCGGCCCGACAGGTGGTAGCCGCCCTGCGCGGGGGCGATCACGTAGGCAAGGTTCTCGATCGCGCGCGCGCGGATCAGGGTTTCGAAATGCGCGCGCCCGGTGGTGGCGGTAAACGCTGACGGCACCACGATGAGGTCGACGTCGGGCATGGCGCGATACAGCTCGGGGAAGCGCAGGTCGTAGCAGATCGACAGGCCGATGCGGCCGAACGGGCTGCTGACGACGACGACCTTGTCGCCCGGCTCGATCAGCTTGGCTTCCTGGTAGCGCTCGTTGCCGAGGTCGAGTCCGAACAGATGGATCTTGTCGTAGCGCGCCACCTGCTTGCCGCGCTCGTCGTACACCAGGCAGCTGTTGCGCACCTTGTTCGCCGCGCCGGCCTCCAGCGGCACCGAACCGCCGACCAGCCAGATTTGATGCTTTTTCGCCATGCGCGCCATGAAGGTCTGGATCGGGCCGCGGCCTTCGGCTTCGCGCGCCTTCACCACATCGGCGTCCTTCATCCCCATGATGCAGAAAAATTCCGGCAGCACGACCAGACGCGCGCCGGCATCGACGGCCAGCTCGATAAGCTGCTCGGCTTCCGCCAGATTGGCCGACACGTTGGGGCCGGACGCCATCTGGATCGCCGCGACGCGCACGGTTCCGGCCTGCGGTGCGGATTTCTTCACTTGCGCGCCCTTGGAGCGTGCCACACTGGGTCTTGCCGGCTTTTTCGTTGTCATGTTACGGATTCCACGATCAAGGTTCTGACGCCCGGGTGCCGGACGGGTTCTCGGTTTTTGCCTTCGACAGTTTTTTGACGTCGGGCGACTGCCACGCTCCGCTCACCAGGTATTCCTGGCTGATGGCTTCCTCGAACGGGTCACGCAGGAGTTTTTGCGCAGCCAGCGCGCCGACGCCTGCCAGCGGACCGCCGAGCAGGGCACCGGCCACCGCGACGCCCTCGGACAGTTTCGGGATCACTTTCACCCGCAGCTGCACGGATTCCTGGTTGAGGTCGGCCAGCCCGGACATGTTGACCTTGGCTGACGGCCCGCGCATCCTGAAATCGTCGCTGTAGACCACACCGCGCGCGATGCGCAGGGTGGCGCCGATGTCGTCGAAGGCATAGCCTGCATTGAAGATATCACGGAAATCGAAGCTCAGCCGGCGCGGCAGCGATTGCAGGCTCAACACGCCCAGCAGCTTGCCCGCACCGGGGTCGATCTTGAGGAATTGCCCGCCGCGGGCCTTGAAGTCGAGTTGCCCTGCCAGGGTGTCGAACGAGAAATCGGCGGGCGAGCCCACCCAGGTCGCGTTGCCGCGTATCTCCGCGCTGCCGCGGCGGAGCGCGTCGGCGTATCCGAAACGGGTCAGGAATTTACCCGCATCCAGCACCTTCAGGTCCAGCTCGGCACGGGTTTCGCTCGGCGCGCCGTCGCGCCACAGGCCGCTCATGCGGAAGACGCTGTCGGGGTGCGTCAGCTGCAGATTGTCGATCACCATCCCCTCCGCCGCCCCCCGCGCCAAGACCTCCAGCCTTCCAAGCGAACGTTCCTGCAAGCGGAAATCCTCCACTGTCACGTCCAGGATCGGAAAATTCGCGGCCTTCATGTTAAGGCTGCCTGCCGCACCGGCCGCGGGCGCCCGTTCCGGCACGGTCAACTGCGTGAACTGCGCCGACACCCGGGCAGACTGCGTCCCGGCCGGGCGATAGGTCAACGCCCCGTTGACCTCGCGCCCCGTCACCTGGAGCCGCAGCAGGCCGTTGCGGACGCGCCCCTGCAGGTTCATTCCCAGATAGCGGCGTCCCATCAGGTCGAGCGCGTCGAAATCCAGATCCAGCGACGTCAGCGGCAAGGTGTCGCCCCCTGCGCGATCGGACAGTAGCGCCGCCCAGCCGGAAATATCCAGGGCGCGCCCGTCGCCTGCCAGACGCAGGCCGGGCTCGGGCGGCATCACGGCCAGTCCGCCGAAGCGGATTTCGCCGCGGTCAAAACCGCCGCCCGCCGTGCTGCGCCACAGCGCGCCGACGGTGTTGCCCAGCCGCACCTCATGCAAGCGGCCATCGCGCTGCGGCTGGCTGCTCACCAGCAGCGGCAAGGGCTGCGCGGCGGCCTTGGCCAGCGGCAGCGGCAGACTGGACCCCAGCCCGACCAGATCGGACTCGATGCGGATGCGCTCGCCGGTCGGCTCCATATCCACCTGGCCGCGCCATGCGGTCTGCCCCGACAAGCGCTGGTCCCACGCCGCCCCTAGCCAGGGCACGATGCCGGCCGCGGTGGCGCTTCCCTGTGCCAGAAACTGCACCTGGCCGTTGCGGGTGGCGGCGTCGACGCGCAGCGGGCCGCCCAGAAACTGCGCGGTCAGGTTTTTTGCATTCAGGCTGGCGTGGGTGAAATCGATGTCGCCGCGCACCCGGTCGAGCCGCGGCAGGCCGGCCGGGAACAGGACATTGCCCAGAAACGACAACCGTCCCGTCAGCCGGGTGTCGTGGCTGCGGCGCAGCGGCACCTGTAGGTTGAGCGTGAGCCGCATCGGCCCGCTGCCCTCGAGCGCGTCGGTGAAGCCGCGCAGGCGCTCGCCCACCGGGCTGAAATTGGCGAAGCGGATGAAATCCTGCGCCGGGCCGCCCGCCTGGCCTTCGATCAGCAGCGTCTCGTTGTGATGCAGCAGGTCCGGAATCACCGCCTTCACCGGCAGCAGGGACGCCCCGTAAATCCGCGCCTGGCTGGCGGTCACTTCCATCCGCTTGCCCCGGAACAGCACGCGCGCCTGGATGCCCTCGATGCGCGGCCAGCCCTGCACATAGTCGATCACCCCGTCCTTCACCTGCAGGTCGACGCTGAACGTCCCGTTGCCCTGCTCGAACGGAAACTGCGTCAGGTCGCCTTTCAGGTTCAGCCGCACGTCGTCGGAATGCCCGGCCACGACGCTCTCCCGCACCCAGTCGACCGTGTGGTCGCCGATTATTTTCGGGAAATAGCGATGCACGGCCGTCGCCTCGGCACGGCTCAGGTGCGCAGTCAGATCGATGATGCCGGGATGGCCGGCGATCAGTTCGTAGTCCCCCTGCACCGTGCCCGCCAGGTCCGGGTTGGCGAAGGCGGCGTCACTCAGCGTCAGGCGCAGTCCGCGCGGCGATTTCTTCCAGCTGCCGCGCGCGCGCGCGCGGTCGAATCCGAACGACGGTTCACGGAACAGGGCGGGCAGTTTGATGATCAGCTGCTCGGAATCGACCTCGAACGCGCCGGCGCGCGCGTCGCCCTCGATGCGCCCGGTCAGGTTGGCCAGTGCCGGCTGCGCGTCGACCGAGGCCACGCCGAGGCCGCTGAAGTGGGCCGCGATGCTGAAATTGTCGCGGCCGGGCTGCGCGCCGCGCCAGCCGAGGCGGAATTCGTCGAGACGCCCCTGCGGCTGCAGGGCCTGCAGCCGCTCGCGCAAGGTCGCGTCGAGCGGCAGGCTCGGCAACACCGATTGCCAGACACCCAGGTTGAGCGAACGGGCGGTGAGTTCACGCGAGTCGGCGCTCCAAGCCAGTCCCGCATTGAACGGTACGCCCAGCGTGCCACCGGGCCGCGCCACGCGCAGGTTTTCGAACGCGATGCGCTGACCGTCGGGGCCGCGCTGCCACCTGGCCTGGCCGCGCACCTGCGCCAGCTGCAGCGCAGGCAAATCGTCACCGAACCGGGTTTCGATCTCGCGCAGGTCGAAGCCCGCCGCCACGCCGGCGAACTCGCCGCGCGTCACCGTGAACGTCATGTTCAACGCGCCCCAGCCCTGCCGGGTCGGATACGGCAGCGCCAGCCAGGTGGCCAGGCGCGGCAGGGACACGCCCGCCAGGCTGGCGTCGACGCGACCGCTCCAGGTCTTGATGTCGTCCGTATTGCGGCTGCTTATATCCGCCGTGATCGTCAGCGGCCGCGCCAGGGTCGCCGGGGGCACGGCGCGCAGGGTCAGGCGGTGGGCATGGCGGGTGTTGGCGAGCGTGAAATCGACCTCCCGCAGAACCAGCGGCGGTGCATCGCGCACTTCATCCAGCCAGGTGAGCGTGGCCTTGCCGGCGTGCACCCGTCCCTGCCGCAACAGCCAGTTGGAAAAGCCGCTGTCGGGGTCCGCCGGGTTGACCGGAATGCCGCCGACGTAGAGATGCCCGTCGCGCGCGCGCCGCACCCCGAGCGTCAGTCCCTGCAGTTCGATGCGGTTGAAGCGCGGCTCCAGGAACAGCAGCGAACGCCAGGCGAATGCGGCATCCAGCTGTGGCAGATGGAGTGCGGGTTGACCCTGCTGATCGTACAAGCGCACGCCCAGCAGACGGAATTCCGGGCGCGCCTGCTGCCACACGCCCGACACCGCTTCCAGCGTCACCCGCTGCCCCAGCGCGCGCGACATCAGGCCGGCCACCGTGTCGCGGTGGTCGGCGATATTCGGCAGCACCCAGAAATACATCAGCCCCGCCGCCGCCGCCGCGCCCAGCGCAGCCAATGCAGCGAGGGCTGCCAGCCAGCGCGCGGCGCGGCGCAGGAGCTTGGAAATCGCGGGGGGAAAGGTCATCAATACAAGGTCTCGAATGCGTCAATTCTATGCGTTTGCCCGTGCCTTGCGGGGGAAGCCGGCAGGAAGAGGGCCTATTCACGCTATTTTCGCGCCTGCGTTGCCGCGAGAAAGCGACTGATGCAAGGCGCGTCGCGCCGGCAAGGGCCATCCCTTGCCAAGTGGCGCAACGCCGCAGACGCGCTTTCTCGCGGCAACCCGGAGGGGCGGGACGATTCGGCGCGCGTCCTTTGTCGCAAGTCGCTTGCTGTGAATGACACAGCGGCGCGCCTCGCTTCGCGGGCGCATCTCCGAATCGGCCTCGCCGCAGGCGCGAAAATAGCGTGAATAGGCCCTTAGCGCCTCATTCGCCGGTAAAGCGGTGGATCCGGCGGCGGTCGCGCTTGGTCGGCCGCCCCTTGATGGCGGCTTCCGGGCTGGCTGCCAGCTTGCGGTCCTGCAATTGCTGCAGGCGGCGCGCGTGGCAGGCGGGGTCTTCCTCGTACAGCGCCTGCGCCACCGGCGCCGGACCGCGCTGCATCGCCAGCGCCCGCACCGTCAGCGTCCAGTCGGCCTCGCCCAGATGGACATCGAGCCGGTCGCCGGGTTTCACCTCGCGTGCCGGCTTGACGCGCTCGCCGTTGAGTTTCACGCGGCCGTTGTCGATGGCCTGGATGGCAAGGCTGCGCGTCTTGAAAAAGCGCGCGGCCCACAGCCACTTGTCGAGCCGCATCTTGTCGAGAGAGGTTTTTTCAGTCGGCATCGTGGTTCGCATCGCTTGGGCGCATGGCCCGGATTGTGCCGGGTTTGCCCGCCCGAAACCACGCCGCAATGCGGCGCCGTCCGGGTCCGATACAATTCCCCGTTTTCCAGCAAGGAAGGCCCGTGCCCAAGATTCTCGCTTTTTCCGGCAGCATTCGCCGCGATTCCTGGAACCGCAAGCTCATCCATGTTGCGGGGGATGCGGCCCGCGCCGCCGGCGGCGAGGTCACCCTGATCGACCTGGCGGACTACCCGCTGCCGCTCTACAACGGCGATCTCGAGGACCGCGACGGTCTGCCCGACAACGCGCTGCGGCTGAAGGCCCTGTTCAAGGAACACGACGCCCTGCTGATCGCCAGCCCGGAATACAACAGTTCGATCCCGCCGCTGCTGAAGAACACGATCGACTGGGTGTCGCGCGAATGGCAGGGCGAGTCGGGCCTGGTGCCCTACCAGAACAAGGTCGCTGCCATCCTCGCCGCCTCGCCGGGCACCTTCGGTGGCATGCGCATGCTGCCCCACCTGCGCCAGATCCTGAACACGCTCGGGGTCCTGGTGCTGCCCGGCCAGTTTTCGCTGCCGCATGCAGACACGGCATTTGACGAAGAGAGCGGCGCGCTGAAATCGCCGGCACGCCTGCATGCGCTGGTGCTGGAACTGGTGCGCACCGGCACCGCCATCGCCAGCCCGGCACACTAAACAAAAAAGCGCCCCGAAGGGCGCTTGCTGGTGCAGGGATTGCCGCGCTCAGCGCGTCGCGGAGACGGCCTGCGCGGCGGGGGCGTCGAGGCTGTCGCCCGCCGTCGCGGGCGCAGCGTGGCTGTATCCCGCATAGCCCGACAGGGCGGCCACCAAGGCCAGGCACAGGGTAAATCCCGGCGCGCTGCCGGCACGGTAGGAACTGCGGCTGTCGGTCGAACGGACTGGGAACGGGCAATGGCGCGACATGGGACCTCCTGGTTCAAACGGCTGCCTGAATCGGGGCGGCGGGTTGCCCTTGTACAGCTTATCAACAGTAACGACGATTTTTCGACGGACTTTAGGCGCCGCCAGACGCCACCACAAAAATAATGTCCCGATGGATCAAGTACTTGTGAATTTTCCGGTTCGCAGGCAAAACAAAGCCCCCGTGCGGGGGCTGGGTCGTTCCGATGTCGGCTCGTGTTGCAGCCGAACCCGGATTTACTGCGTCAGCATCCTGTCCTTGGCCACGAAATAGGTGCGGGCATGGGCCACGAGCTGGCCGTCGCCGGGATGATCCACGGTTTCCACCCCCACCACTTTGCTGACCACCGCGGGGTCGTGCGCGTGGATGTGCTTGATCAGTTCGAGCTTGGCGTGGCCGGGGCCGACGATCAGGATTTCAGCGGCGCCGGCCAGCGCCTCGACAACTTCGTGATAGTAGTGCTGGTCTTCCGGCTGGCGGCTGCCGCTGACCGAGCCGCGCTTGCGCTGCAGGTGACGCGCCGGGCTGGCCGGATGCACGACCGATTTCTCGACATCGTCCGGGCTGATGTGCATGACATGGGCTTCGTTGTGGTCGAGCCAGACGACTGCGTGGTAATGGGACATGATTTCCTTTCAGGTAAATAAAGCCCGCATGCCGGGAAAATCATGTCCGGCACTCGCGGGGAGGGTTATTTCACGGCTTCCTTGAGCTGGTCGAGGATGGCCGGGTTCTCGAGGGTGGAGACGTCCTGGGTGATTTCCTCGCCTTTGGCGATCGCGCGCAGCAGGCGCCGCATGATCTTGCCGGAGCGGGTCTTGGGCAGGTTGTCGCCGAAGCGGATTTCGTCGGGCTTGGCGATCGGGCCGATTTCCTTGCCGACCCAGTCGCGCAGTTCGGCCACGATCTTCTTCGCTTCCTCGCCCACCGCACGCGCGCCTTTCAGCACCACGTAGGCCACCACCGCCTCGCCCTTGATGTCGTGCGGGCGACCGACCACGGCGGCTTCGGCGACGCGCGGGTTGGACACCAGCGCGGATTCGATTTCCATCGTTCCCAGACGGTGGCCGGACACGTTCAGCACGTCGTCGATGCGGCCCATGATCCAGAAATAGCCATCCTTGTCGCGGTGTGCCGAATCGCCAGCGAGATAGGTCTTGCCGCCGAGTTCCTCGGGAAAATAGGTCTTCCTGAAGCGATCAGGGTCGCCCCACAGGGTGCGCAGCTGCGAGGGGAAGGGACGCTGGATCACCAGATAGCCGCCCTGTCCCTTCTCGACCGGATGGCCGTGCTCGTCGGTGATCGCCGCCATGATGCCGGGCAGCGGCAGGGTGCAGGAGCCGGGCTTGGTCGGCACCGCGCCAGGCAGCGGCGAAATCATGTTGCAGCCGGTTTCGGTCTGCCACCAGGTGTCGACGATGGGGCAGCGGCCGCCACCGATCACTTCGTGGTACCACATCCAGGCTTCCGGGTTGATCGGCTCGCCCACCGTGCCCAGGAGGCGCAGCGAAGAGAGATCGTATTGCGCGGGCAGTTCGTGGCCGAGCTTGATCAGGCTGCGGATCGCGGTCGGCGCAGTGTAGAAGGTGGTGACGCGATGCTTGGCGATGGTCTCCCAGAAGCGTCCGGCGTGCGGATAGGTGGGAATACCCTCGAAGATCACCTCGGTCATGCCGAGCGCCAGCGGACCGTAGGCGACGTAGGTGTGGCCGGTGATCCAGCCGACGTCGGCGGTGCACCAGTAGACGTCGCTATCGGGCTTGGCATCGAACACCCACTGCATGGAGAGAATGGCGCCGAGCAGATAGCCGCCGCTGGAATGCTGCACACCCTTGGGCTTGCCGGTGGAGCCCGAGGTATAGAGGATGAACAGCGGATGCTCGGCGGAAACCCACACCGGCTCGCAGGTCTCGGCCTGGGTCTGCGTCAGCTCGTGCCACCACAGGTCGCGCGCACCCCAGTTGACCGCGCCGCCCGAGCGGCGATACACCACCACGCGCTCGACGCAGGAGGTGTCGCCCATCGCCAGCGCGTCGTCGACCGCGCGCTTCAGCGGCACCGCCTTGCCGCCGCGCAGCGACTCATCGGCGGTGACGATGATTTTGGCCTTGGCATCCTCGATGCGCTCGAACAGGCTCTTCGCGGAGAAGCCACCGAACACCACCGAGTGGACCGCGCCGATGCGCGCGCACGCCTGCATCGCCACCACCGCCTCGATGCTCATCGGCATGTAGACGATCACGCGGTCGCCCGCCACCACCCCGAGCGACTTCAGGCCGTTGGCGAACTGGCAGACGCGCGCGTGCAATTCCTTGTAGGTGACCTTCGTCACCGCGCCGTCGTCGGCTTCGAAAATCAGCGCGGTCTTGTCGCCGCGGGTGGCGAGATGGCGATCGAGGCAGTTGTAGGACACATTGAGTTCGCCGTCGTCGAACCACCGGTAGAAAGGCGCATCCGATTCGTCGAGCGTACGGGTGAAGGGCTTTTTCCAGTCGATGGTGCGGCGCGCCTGGTCGGCCCAGAAGCCCTCGTAATCGGTTTCGGCCTGGCGGCACAGCGCCTGGTAGGCCTCCATGCCGGACACGTTGGCCTGTTTGACGAAATCGTCCGCGGGGGGGAATACACGGGTTTCGGTCAGAATCGACTCGATGGCTGCCATATCGTCTCTCCACTGATAGAGTGTTTGATAAGCGGTCGATTCTAATTTAAAGCGGCCTAATTTAAACCGGCCTAATTCAAACCATCCCAATCCCGCCCATGCCCATCCCCGAACTCGACCGCGTGGCCCGTTGTTCCCGTTTCGGCCGCCGCCTGCTGGAAAGCCAACCCCAGCTGGCCGAAACCGCTCCCGTCCGGCTGGATCGCCCCTTCACCCGCGAGGCGATGCAGGCGTTTCTGACCGAGCCGCCGTGCGCCGACGAAGCCGCGCTGCACCAGCGCCTACGCCAGCTGCGCCAGCGCGTGTGGCTGGTCGCCACCGCGCGCGACCTGGCGGGCAGCGCCGATCTGGCCGAGGTGACCGCCACCTGGAGCACCCTGGCCGAGGTCTGCGTCGCCGCGGCGCTCGACTTCCACCACGCGCTGCTCGCCGCCCGTCATGGCGAGCCGCGCGACGAAGCCGGCCAGGCCCAGCACATGGTCGTGGTCGGCATGGGCAAGCTCGGCGGCTTTGAGCTCAACGTGTCGTCCGACATCGACCTCATCTACCTCTATCCCGACGAGGGCGACACCGCGGCGGACGACGGCGCCGCGGTCAAATCGATCAGCAACCACGAATTCTTCGTCCGCCTCGGGCGCAAGCTGGCCGCCGCACTAGGCGAGAACACCGCCGACGGCTACGTGTTCCGCGTCGATCTGCGGCTGCGTCCGTGGGGCGACTCGGGCCCGTTCGCGATGGGTTTCGCCATGCTGGAGGATTATCTGGTGGCGCAGGGACGGCCGTGGGAACGCTACGCCTGGATCAAGGCGCGCCCGCTCACCGGCAGCCGCCACGACGAACTGATGCAGATCGTGCGGCCCTTCGTGTTCCGCAAATACCTCGACTTCGGCGCCTTCGCCGCGATCCGCGACCTGCACGTGCAGATCCGCCGCGAAGTCGCGCGCCGCGAAATGGCGCACAACGTGAAGCTGGGTCCGGGCGGTATCCGCGAAATCGAATTCACCGCGCAAGTGTTCCAGCTCATCCGCGGCGGCCAGATCGCCGCCCTGCAGCAGCGGCCGACGCTGGTCGTGCTGGAAGAGTTGGCGAAGAGCGGGCAGATGACCCTGGACGCGCAGCAGGAACTCGCCAGTGCCTATGATTTTTTGCGCCGGCTGGAACACCGCATCCAGTATCTCGACGACGCGCAGACCCAGCTGCTACCGGACGACGCCGAATCGCAGGCGATGCTTGCCGAGGCGATGGGTTTTGCCGACTACGCCGCATTGCTCGCCGCGCTCGAGCGTCACCGCAACAAGGTCACGCGCCACTTCGAGCAGGTATTCGCCGCACCGCAGACCGACCAGATGAGCCACCCGCTCACCGCTGTGTGCTGCGGCACGGCGGACGCCGCCAGCATGCACGCGCTGCTGGAAAACGCCGGCTACGACGATCCGCCGCGGGTGCTGGCGACGCTCGACGCGCTGCGCCACCACGCCGCACGGCTGGCCGAATCGACGCAGCTCAGGCTCAACGCGCTCCTGCCGCCTACGCTCGAAGTCATCGGCAGCCAGCGCGATCCGATGGCCACGCTGGAGCGCTTTGCCGCGCTGATCCAATCGATCTCGCGGCGCGCCACCTATCTCGCGCTGCTCGCCGAATATCCGGCGGCGCTGCGCCAGCTGGTGCGCCTGCTGGCGGCCAGCCCGTGGGCGGCGCAGATGATCACGCAGCAGCCGCAACTGCTGGACGAACTGATTGCGCCGCAACACCTGATGAGCGTGCCCGACTGGACGCAGCTTGCCGCCCAGCTGCACGACGAGCTCGACGCCCACCTCGGCGACACCGAGGCGCAGATGGACGCGATGCGCCGCTTCAAGCGAGTGCAGACGCTGCGCCTGCTGGCGCAGGACGTGGCGGGCCGGCTGACGCTGGAGGCGCTGTCGGACCACCTGTCGTATCTCGCCGACACCTTGCTCGCCGAAACGCTCGCGCGCTGCTGGGCCGGGCTGAAGACGCGCCACCGCGACACCCCGCGCTTCGCCGTCATCGGCTACGGCAAGCTCGGCGGCAAGGAGCTCGGCTACGCCTCCGACCTCGACATCGTGTTCCTCTACGATGACGACGCCGAGCACGCGCAGGAAATCTACGCGCGGCTGGCGCAGCGCATCAACACCTGGCTCGGCACCCTCACCTCGGCCGGCATGCTGTATGAAACCGATTTGCGCCTGCGCCCCGACGGCGCATCCGGCCTGCTGGTGAGTTCAACCGAGGCCTTCCGCGACTACCAGCTGAGTCACGCCTGGGTGTGGGAACACCAGGCGCTGTCGCGCGCGCGCTTCGTCTGCGGCGATGCGGAAATCGGCGCAACCTTCGAGGCCCTGCGCCGCGAGGTGCTGTGCATCCCGCGCGACGCCGGCAAACTGCGCGACGAGGTGCGGGCGATGCGCGAAAAGATGCACGCCGGCCACGTCAACGACAGTGAACTGTTCGACCTCAAGCACGACCGCGGCGGCATCGTCGACGTCGAGTTCTGCGTGCAGTACCTGGTGCTGCGGCATTGCGCCGCGCATCCCGAACTCGCCGACAACGTCGGCAACATCGCGCTCCTGCAGCGCGCCGGCGCGGCCGGGCTGATCCCGACCGATCTCGCGCAGGCCGCCGCCGACGCCTACCGCGAACTGCGCCGCCAGCAGCACGCGGTCAAGCTCAGCGGCGCGCAATACGCCCGGGTGCCGCTGCCTGCGGTTGAAAGCGTGCGAGATGCGGTCACGGCGCTGTGGGCGCAGGTGATGGGCCTGGCAACCTGAATTCCTGCGATGATTGAGCCTTTGCCGCATCCGGAGATCGCATCTTGAATTCAACCCCCGACGCAGCACGGGAAGCCCTGCGCCAGTTTCGCGTGATTTTCGGCGCCGTGCGCCAGCATTTCAAGGCGATCGAAAAGGCCTGCGGGGTCAGCGGTGCGCAGATCTGGGCCATGGCCGCGCTGCGCCAGACCCCCGGCATGAAGGTGTCCGAACTGGCGCAGGCCTTGTCGATCCACCCCTCCACCGCCAGCAACCTGCTCGACAAGATCGAGAAAGCCGGCTTGATCCGGCGCGAGCGCAACAGCGTCGACCAGCGCGTGGTCAAGCTCTACCTCACCGCCGCCGGGGACAAGGCGCTGGAAAAAGCGCCGCAGCCGCTCACCGGCATCCTCACCCACGCGCTCGGCCAGCTGCCCGACGATGCGCTGACCCGCCTCAATCAGGATCTGGCGGCGCTGATCGCGCAAATGGGTGCCATCAATACGAAGGACGCGCAAAAACCGCTGTCGGAACTGTGAGCCTTCGCGCTACCCGGCGTTGTACAGCCAGCCGCGCCGCACCAGCGCCTTTTCGATTTCCACCCCAAAAAACACCACCGAGGACAGCGCCAGACACGCGGCCAATTCGCCCACGCTCAAGGGCTCGGTCCTGAAAATGGGATTGAGCCAGGGCACATAGAGCACGGCCAGCTGCAGGGCGAAGGTAAGCAGCACGGCGCCGATCAGCATGCGGTTGGACAGCACGCCCTGGGTGAACAGCGACTCGCGCTCGGAACGGATCGCCAGCACGTGGCCCAACTGCGACAGCGTGAGCACGGTGAACACCATGCTCTGCCAGTGCGCGGAACCGGTGTGGATCGCCCACGCCTGGGTCAGCAGCGAGACGCCGCCCATCAGCAGGCCCACCCACAGGATGTGCTGCCACATGCCGTGGGCGAAGATGCTTTCCTTCGGCGGCCGTGGCGGCCGTTGCATCACCTTGGGTTCGGCACGTTCGCCGGCGAGCGCCAGCCCCGGCAGGCCGTCGGTGACCAGGTTGATCCACAGGATGTGGATCGGCAGCAGCGGGATCGGCAGGCCGAGAAAAGGCGCGAGGAAAATGGTCCAGATCTCGCCCGAGTTGCTCGTCATGGTGTATTTGACGAACTTGCGGATGTTGTCGAAGATGCGGCGGCCTTCGCGCACCGCATGGACGATGGTGGCGAAGTTGTCGTCCAGCAGCGTCATGTGCGCCGCTTCGCGCGCCACATCGGTGCCCCCCTTGCCCATGGCGACGCCGATGTCGGCCATTTTCAAGGCGGGCGCGTCGTTCACCCCGTCGCCGGTCATGGCGACGAATTCGCCCTTGTCCTGCAGCGCCTGCACGATCTTGATCTTCTGCTCCGGGTTGATGCGGGCGTAGACCCGCACCGATTCCACTTCGGTTTCGAATTCCTTGAGCGACAGCCGCGCCAGCTCGCTGCCGCTGAGCACCTTGCCGCCGTCTTCGATGATGCCGAGACGGCTTGCGATGGCACGCGCAGTGGCGGGATGGTCGCCGGTGATCATCACAGGAATGATGCCGGCCGCCTTGCAGGCCGCGACCGATTCGGCCGCTTCGGGGCGCGGCGGATCGATCAGGCCGGCCAGGCCGATGAAGGTGAGCCCGGCCTCGAGCGCGTCGACATCGAGCGTCTCCGGCAACTGCGGCAGCCGCTTCAGTGCGAAGGCCAGTACGCGCAGGCCCTGCGCGGCCAGTTGCTCGGCCTCGTCCTGCAGCGCCGCCTGATCGATGGGCAGGGTGCCGGCGCGGCCCAGCTGGTCGACGCACAGCGACAGCACGCCCTCGGGTGCGCCCTTCACCAGCATCAGCACGCCTTCGCCGTCGCGATGCAGCGTGCTCATGCGTGCACGTTCCGAATCGAAGGGAAGCTCCGCCTGGCGCGGCAGGGTGTTCTGCCATTCGGACTTGCTGAATCCGGCGGCCTGAGCGGCTTCGAGCAGGGCGGTCTCGGTGGGGTCGCCGGCCAGTTTTCCGTCGGCACCGGCCGCGGCATCGTTGCACAGGACCATGGCCATGCCCAGTTCGCGCCAGGGCGCGCCGTCCGCCCCCCCAAGCACAGGGCGGGTTTCGCCGGCGGCCCACACGCAATCGACCTGCATCTGGTTGAGCGTGAGCGTGCCGGTCTTGTCTGAACAGATGTAGGTGACCGAGCCGAGCGTTTCTACCGCGGGCAGGCGACGGATCAGCGCGTTCTGCCTGACCATGCGCGCTGCCCCCAGCGCGAGCGAGATGGTGACCACCGCGGGCAGCGCCTCGGGAATCGCAGCGACCGCCAGGCTGACGGCGGTGAGCAGCATCACCATCGGCGGTTCGCCGCGCAGCCAGCCGGCGACGAAAATGATGGCGCAGATCGCCAGCACCACCAGCGCCAGATGCTGGCCGAAGCGCGCCAGGCGTTTCTGCAGCGGCGTCTTGCCGGACTCGCCCGAGAGCAGCGCGGCAATCTTGCCCAGTTCGGTCTGCATGCCGGTGGCCACCACCAGGCCGCGCGCGCGGCCATAGGTCACGATCGTGCCCTTGTAGGCCAGGTTGAGGCGGTCGCCGAGCGGCAGGTCGGCCTCCTGCAGAACGGCGAGCTGCTTGTCGACCGCCTGCGATTCGCCGGTGAGCGCCGATTCGTCGACCTTGAGCGAGGCCAGCTCGGTCAGGCGCAGATCGGCCGGCACGATGTTGCCGGCCTCCAGTTCCACCAGGTCGCCGGGCACCAGTTCCATCGCGTCGACGGTCACGGGCTGCCCGTCGCGGATCACCCGGGCTTGCGGACTAGCCATCTGCCGCAGCGCCGCCATCGCACGTTCGGCACGGTATTCCTGGACGAAGCCGATGATGCCGTTGAGGAACACGATGACCACGATGGCGATGGTGTCCTGCGGCTCGCCGATGAAGCCGGCGATGACGGCGGCGGCGATCAGCACCAGGATCATGAAGTCGGTGAACTGCGACGCCAGCATGGCGAGCGGGTGGCGCCGGCCGGCCTCCTGCAGGGCGTTGGGACCGGATTGCTCGAGCCGGGATGAGGCGGCCGCGGCAGAAAGGCCCTGGCTCGGGTCGCTGTCTAGTTGAGAGGCGGCCTCCTCGCAGCTCAGGCAATCCCAGTGGGGCGATGTTTGTCCAGTGCGATCAGCCATGCAGATACAGGAACCACATATTCAGCAAATAGATGACGAGCAGCAGCAGGCTGATCCAGCTCACTGAGCGAAAGACTCGCGAGGTCGGCCGCAGCACCAGGCCAACCACGGCCAGTCCGCTCATCATCATGGCGGAAAAGGCCGAGGTCGCGTGGGTGAGGGACACATTGGCCAACAGCGGCCCCGGCAGATAGACCAGATCGTCGATGGCCAGGATGGCGATGTTGAACAAGTTGCTGCCGAACAGGTTGCCGATGGCCAGATTAACCGCGCCCATGCGCAGGGCGGCCACGGTGACCACGACTTCGGGGGCGGAGGTGATGGCTGCGACAAACAGCGTTCCCACAAAGCTCTGCTCCCAAGCCATCGCCGCCGCCAGATCACTGGCGATGAAGGGCAGCCAGATGCCGGCCGCCGCCACCGCAACCGCGGCCAGGGCGTAGCCCTGCACCGCCTGCTTCAGGCTTGTGTCGGAATAAAGTTCGACTCGATCCTCCACATACTCGCTGAGTTGCGCCTGCTCATAATGGTAGAGCGAGCGCA
This sequence comes from Gammaproteobacteria bacterium, assembly GCA_018820765.1. Classification (GTDB taxonomy): domain Bacteria; phylum Pseudomonadota; class Gammaproteobacteria; order Burkholderiales; family Thiobacillaceae; genus Thiobacillus. The sequence continues at coordinate 31,905 of JAHJNN010000008.1, read as the reverse complement.
TGGCCAGCAGATACAGCAGCAGGATGACGGGCGTGTAGAGGCCGACATGGCCGAGTGAAGGGATCGTGCCAGCCTGGTATAGCAGCAGGTTGAACCCCACGAAACCGATCAGTGCGATGCCATAGCCTGCAGACAGAACGTTGCCCTGCCGTGCGCGCGTGTAGACGGATTCCTTGCGATAGAGAAAATCCAGCAGCACGATGATAAGCAGGTTGAACACGCAGCTGCCCATGATGTCGCCCACCGCGATGTCCGGCACGTTGGCGACCGTCACGGCGGACAGGCCGGTGGCCAGTTCCGGCAAAGAGGTCACCGTGGCCAGCAGGATCAGGCCCACCCAGCCGCGGCTGAGCCCGCTTTTCTCGGCGATGGTGTCGCCATAGCGTGACAGCCTGACACCGGCCACGCCGATCACGGCAAGGCTGGCAAGAAGCGAAAGCCAGATGGTGAAGAGTTCTTGCATGCCGGTTTGAAAATGCAGTTCCAGTTTTGATGATGCATGGCAATGCCCTCATGTATTGCCATGCTGAAAATGTAGCCTACACCGGATGCTTGAAGAACATGCCGCTCTTTCGCGCGAAGGAACGGCCAGGCAGCACCCGAGCCGATGCGGGATTGACAAACTGCAGGCACAGCCAGTTTGATCCCCTGCTAGGATGGGCATTGCGCATATTGATGCCCCTGGATGGAGATCGCCATGAAAACTCACGCACTGCCGGCCTTGTTCGTGTTGTTCGCTGCCTTTTCCCTGCACGCCGCGGAACCGGCCGCACCCGCCAAGCCGGGCACTTACTACGGCGCCAAGGCGACCGAGTATCCGGCCTGGTTCAAGGACAGCTTCCTGAATCTGAAGGAAGACATCGACGAGGCGCGCAGGAACGGCAAGCGCGTCATCCTGATGTTCACCCAGAACGGCTGCCCCTATTGCTCGGCGCTGGTGGAGCGCAACCTGTCGCAGCGTCAGATCGAAGCCACGATGCGGGAGAAATTCGACGTCATCGCGGTCAACCTGTGGGGCGACAAGGAAATGGTCGGGCTGGACGGCAAGACCTATACGGAGAAATCCTACAGCGCGGCGCAGAAAATCCAGTTCACCCCCAGCCTGGTGTTTTACGACGAGAGCGGCAAGACCCTGCTGCGGCTCAACGGCTATGTGCCGCCGGCGCGCTTTCAGGCCGCGCTCGACTGGGTCGGCGGGCGCCACGAAAACAAAATCGCCTTCCGCGATTTCGTCGCCGCGCGCGAGGTGCCAAAGCAAGCGTCGGGCGAGATGATCCGGCAGGACTTCTTCCTCAAAAACGTCACCGACCTGCGGCGCCGCGGCAAGGCGGCGAAACCGCTCGCGGTGTATTTCGAGCAGAAGGACTGCCCCGATTGCGAGGTGCTGCACCGCCGCGTCCTCGCCGACCCGGAGGCCCGCGCGACGATCAGGAAATTCGACAACGTGCAACTCGACATGTGGTCGACCGGCATGATCGTCACACCGGCAGGCAAGCGCATGGCGGTGCGCGACTGGGTCCGCGAACTCGGCGTCAACTACGCCCCCGGCATCGTCCTGTTCGACGCCGCAGGCAAGGAAGTCATCCGCTGGGAATCGTCCTTCCGCGTGTTCCACACCCTGGGCATGTTCGACTACATCACGACGGGAAGCCATCTCACCGAACCGAGCTTCCAGCGTTTCCTTTCAGCCCGGGCAGAGCACATCCGCGAAGCCGGACGGGACGTCAACATCTGGCGCTACGCCGACGAACCCGTCGCCGCGACCGCGCAATAAAACCGGGTCAAAGGGCCTTGCCCTGCCGTTGCAACTGCAGCGGCAGGGGCGCAGCGTTACCCTCCTTGTCCTGCCCGGCATACAGGGTGAGGTGCGGATAGGGAATCTCGATGCCGGCGGCGTCGAAGGCTTTTTTCAGGCGGTACAGGAACGCGCGCCGCACATTCCATTGCTCCAGCGGCTTGACCTTGAAGCGGCAGCGAACCACCACGGCCGAATCCGCCCAGTTGTCGACCCCGGCAATGTCGATGTCCTCCTCGATTTTCGCGCCCAGTTCGGGGTCGGCGCGCATCGCCGCCGCCACCTCGCGCATCACCGCGTAGACCTCGTCGAGGTCCTCGCGGTAGGCGACGCCGATGTCGATCAGGGCAAAGGCGAAGCCGCGGCTGCGGTTGGAGACGCTGTCGATGGTGCCGTTGGGCACGTAATGCACGGTGCCCTCGTAGTCGCGCAGGCGGATGTAGCGCAGCGTCATTTCCTCGACCAGGCCGCCCTTGCCGGCGACCTCGACCACGTCGCCCTGGCGCACCTGGTTTTCCAGCAGCAGGAAGAAACCGTTGAAGTAGTCCTTGACCAGGCTTTGCGCACCGAAACCGATGGCGATGCCGAGCACGCCGGCGGTGGCGAGGATGGGGGCGATGGAAATGCCGACCTCGCTCAACACCAGCATGACGCCGACCAGCGTGATGATCACCGTGGCGACGTAGCGGAATACGCGTTCCAGCGTATCCAGGCGCTTGAGCCGCTCAAGATCGCCGAGATCCTGCTGCATGTACCGCCGCAATCTCCCCAATGCCTTGCGCGACAGCCCCAGCGCCAGCCAGGTCAGCCCCAGGATGAGGACCACGTGCAGCGCGGTGACGGCCAGGCCCTGCCACTCGCCCAGATAGGTTTGCAGGGCTTTCAGATACTCCATGAATCGTCCTTTCAGTGCTCGCACCGCGCGCGCAGGCGGGCGGAATTGCAGGTGATGTAACAGTAGCAGGTCGCGCCCGCACTCCATTTTCACAAAAGCATCTTGTCGCGCAAGCCCGGGGGAACCCGGAGCAGGTCGGCGAGGACCCGATTCTCCCGCACGATGCGCGCGCCCAAACCTTGGGTGCAACGGCCGCAGGTTCAGCGCATCACCAAGTCACGCTAGAATGGCCGCGTCTTCCGGCCAGCGGCCGGCCATCCCGATCCCCGATTGATGACGCTGTTTTTCGCCGTACTGACCCCGTTCGTGGGCGCAGCCCTGGTTGCGCTGGTGTCCCGTCTCGGACGATCGCATTCCGCATGGGCGGCGGGTGCGGTCACCCTGGCGTCGCTGCTGTGGCTGGCGCCGTCGTGGCACCTGCCGTTCGCCGGCAGCCTGCTGGTGCAGCAGCACGACTGGATGCCCGCGCTGGGGCTCAACCTCGCCTTCCGCCTCGACGGCCTGGGTCTGCTGTTCGCAGGCCTGATCCTCGGCATCGGCCTGCTGATCGTGCTGTACGCGCGCTACTACCTGTCGGAACGCGACAGCATGGGGCGCTTCTATTCCTACCTGATGCTGTTCATGGGCTCGATGCTCGGCATCGTGCTGTCGGAAAACCTGATCCAGCTGCTGATCTTCTGGGAACTGACCAGCCTGTCGTCCTTCCTCCTCATCAGCTACTGGCAGCACCGCGAAGAGGCGCGCGAAGGCGCGCGCATGGCGCTGGCGGTCACCGGGCTGGGCGGCTTCGCGATGCTGGGCGGTTTTCTGCTGCTGGGCCACATCGTCGGCAGTTACGAACTGTCCGACGTCTTCGCCTCCGGCGACCTGATCCGCGAGCACCCGCTCTACCTGCCGTCGCTGCTGCTGATCCTGCTCGGCGTGTTCACCAAGTCGGCGCAGTTCCCCTTCCACTTCTGGCTGCCGCACGCGATGGCCGCGCCAACCCCGGTGTCGGCCTACCTGCATTCGGCCACCATGGTGAAAGCCGGCGTGTTCCTGCTGGCGCGGCTCTACCCGGCGCTGTCGGGCACACCCGAATGGTTCTGGCTGGTCTCCGGCACGGGGCTGGCGACGCTTCTGCTCGGCGCCTACGTCGCGCTGTTCAAGCATGATCTGAAAGGCCTGCTGGCCTATTCGACCCTCAGCCACCTCGGCCTCATCACGCTGCTGTTCGGCCTGTCGACGCCGCTCGCGGCGGTGGCCGGCGTGTTCCACATCATCAACCACGCCACCTTCAAGGCGTCGCTGTTCATGGCGGCCGGCATCATCGACCACGAGGCGGGCACCCGCGACATGCGGCGCCTGCACGGCCTGTGGGCGTTCATGCCCTACACCGCGACGCTGGCGATGGTGGCCGCCGCCGCGATGGCCGGGGTGCCGCTTTTGAACGGCTTTCTCTCCAAGGAAATGTTCTTCGCCGAGGCGATGGAGGTGTCCGAATACCTGCTCGGTGGCTGGCTGCTGCCTGCGCTGGTGACGCTGGCCGGCGCGCTGGCGGTGGCCTACTCGATCCGCTTCATCCACGACGTCTTCTTCAACGGCGCGCCGGTCGACCTGCCGCACACGCCGCACGAGCCGCCGCGCTGGATGAAGGTGCCGGTGGAAGTCCTGGTGGTGCTGTGCCTGGTGGTGGGCATCGCGCCCACCCTCACCGTCGCGCCGCTGCTGGCGGTGGCGGCACAGGGCACGCTGCAGGCGCCGCTGCCCGAGTATCACCTGGCGCTGTGGCACGGCTTCAACCCGGCGCTGTTCATGAGCCTCATCGCGCTGGCCGGCGGCGCGCTGATCTATCGGGCGCGCCGTCCGCTGACGGCCTGGCACGAGCGCACCCTCGATCGCCTCGACGCGCGTGTGGTTTACAACGCGCTGCTGGACGGCCTGGTGGGGGCGTCCCGCTTCGTCACCCGCCTGATCGACACCGGCTCGCTGCAGCGCCAGGTGTTCCTGCTGCTGGCGGCCGCGCTGGTGCTGGGCGTCGCGCCGTGGCTGGCGGGCGGCGCCGCGCTGGCCGGCAGCCGTACGGGGCTGCCGCTCGACCCGGTCAGCTTCGTTGCCGCCGCCACCCTGATCGTCGCCACGCTGGCCACCGTGTGGCTGCACCGCCAGCGCTTCGTCGCGCTGGTCACCATCGGCGTGGTGGGGCTGGTGGTGTCGCTCATTTTCATCAAGTTCTCGGCGCCCGACCTTGCTCTGACCCAGCTCTCGGTCGAGGTCGTCACGATTGTCCTGTTGCTGCTGGCGCTCTACTTCCTGCCGCAGCAGGCGGCGTCCGAGCGCGAGCCGGCGCGCGCCTGGCGCGACGGCGCGATCGCATTGCTGGCGGGCGGCGGCACCGCGGCGCTGGCGTGGGCGGTGCTGACGCGGCCCTACGACACCATCGCCGGCTATTACCTTGAAAACAGCGTGCCGGGCGGCGGCGGCAGCAACGTGGTGAACGTGATCCTGGTCGACTTTCGCGGCTACGACACGCTCGGCGAAATCACCGTGCTGGCACTGGCCGGCCTCGGCATCGTGGCGATGCTGCAGGGCATGAAACTGCCCGCGCCGAGCCGCGACGACACCGGGCGGGTCTGGGATGCCGACGCCCATCCGACGATCATGGCGACCCTGACCCGCATCCTGCTGCCGCTGGCGCTGCTGGTCGCGGTGTTCATTTTGCTGCGCGGCCACAACCAGCCGGGCGGCGGCTTCATCGCCGGCCTCATCACGTCGGTGGCGCTGATCGTGCAGTACCTTGCCAACGGCGCGCAGTGGACGCACCAGCGCATGGTGTCTGCCCCCTCCCCCCAGATGGGGGAGGGAGCGAACGCCGAGCCCAAACCGGTTTACGACAGCCATCCGCTGATCGCCTGGGGGCTGGCGGTCGCCGCCTTCACCGGCCTGGGAAGCTGGCTGTTCGGCTATCCCTATCTCACCTCGACCTACGGGCATCTGCGCTGGCCCGTGGTCGGCGAATTCGAACTGGCGTCGGCGATGGCGTTTGACTTCGGCGTGTTCCTCGTCGTCGTCGGCGCCACGCTGATGATCCTGGTCAACCTCGGCGGCCTGCATCACGCCCTGCCCAAACACAGGGAAAAACACTGATGGAAATGCTGATCGCACTCGTCATCGGCGTGCTCACCGCGGGCGGCGTGTTCCTCGCGCTGCGCGGCCAGACCTTTCCGGTGGTGCTGGGACTCACGCTCCTGTCCTACGCCGTCAACCTGTTCCTGTTCGTCATGGGCCGGCTCGCCATCGGCGTGCCGCCGGTGATCAGCGACGCCGCAAGCGCGTACACCGACCCGCTGCCGCAGGCGCTGGTGCTCACCGCCATCGTCATCAGCTTCGGCATGACCGCCTTCGTCATCGTGCTGGCGATCAAGTCGCGCGCCGAACTGGGCAACGACCATGTCGACGGCCTGCAGCGCGAAGAGGACCGCAACGCATGAACGGATTCATGCATCTGCCCATCCTGCCGGTGGTGCTGCCGTTGATCGCCGGCATCGTGCTACTGGCGCTGCGCAATGCACCGCTGCGCCTGCAGCGCGGCGTCAGTCTCGCCGCCGCGCTGGCGCTGATCCCGCTCGCGGTCTCCTTGCTGCAGTCCGTCAGCGACGGCAGCCATCTCGTCTACGCACTCGGCAACTGGGAAGCGCCCTACGGCATCGTGCTGGTGGCCGACCGGCTGACGGCATGGATGCTGCTGACGACGTCCCTGCTGGCGGCGTTTGCGCTGCTCTATGCTGTCGGCGCGCCCTCTGGTGGAACTTCTAGCCATTCGACTAAGCCCGCAAGCGGGCAAGTCGCTGGTTATCCCCAACCCTCCCCCCAGATGGGGGAGGGGGCAAACGCTAGGCCCACACCGACTTACGACCGGGACGGCCGCCACTTTCACGTGCTGTTCCAGTTGCAGCTGTTCGGGCTGAACGGCGCCTTTCTCACCGGCGACCTGTTCAACCTGTTCGTCTTCTTCGAGATCCTGCTGCTCGCCTCCTACGGCCTCCTGCTGCACGGAGGCGGCCGGCTGCGGGTGAAGGCGGGTCTGCATTACGTCGTCATCAATCTGGTCGGCTCGACGCTGTTCCTGTTCGCCGTCGGCACCCTCTACGGCGTGGCCGGCACGCTCAACATGGCCGACCTGGCGGTGAAACTGGCGGCCACGCCGGCGGACAACGTGGCGCTGGTGCGGTCCGCCGGCCTGCTGCTGTTCGGCGTGTTCGCGCTGAAGGCCGCGCTGCTGCCGCTCTACCTGTGGCTGCCCGCCGCCTACGCCCACACCAGCGCGCCAGTGGCGGCGCTGTTCGCCATCATGACCAAGGTCGGCGTCTACAGCATCCTGCGTGTCTACAGCCTGATGTTCGGCAACGATGCCGGCGCGGTGGCCGGGCTCCTCGACGCCTGGCTGGCGCCGCTGGCGCTGGCGACGCTCGCGCTGGGCATGCTCGGCGCGGTGGCCAGCACCGCGCTCAAGCAACAGGCGGCCTATCTGATGGTGGCCTCGATCGGCAGCCTGCTGCTCGCCTTCGGCCTCGGCAGCACGGAGGCGATCGCCGCCGGCCTGTACTACCTGCCGCACACCACGTTCGCCACCGCCGCGCTGTTCCTGCTGGCCGATTCGATCGGGCGCGCGCGCGGCACGCTCGCCGACCGCTTCGAATCCGGCCCTGCGATGCCCGGTGCGCGCGTACTGGGCGGACTGTTTTTCGTCATCGCCATGGCCATCGCCGGCATGCCGCCGCTGTCGGGCTTCATCGGCAAGTTCATGCTGCTGAAAGCCGCGCTCGCCTCGCCGCTGCTGCCCTGGGTGTGGAGCGTGGTGCTCGTCACCGGCCTGGTGGGCCTGATCGCGCTGGCGCGCAGTGGCAGCCTGCTGTTCTATCGTACCCACTCCTCGCATGACCCGGCCGCGCAGACACCGACAAACGCCGCGTTGGCGCCGGTCGTCGGCCTGCTGCTGCTGGTCGCCGGCCTGGTGATCTGGGCGGGGCCGCTGTCCGATTACGCCAGTGCCACCGCGGCGCAGCTGCTGCAGCCGCAGCTGTACATCGGGGCCGTTCTGGGAACCACGCCATGAGACGCTTGCTACCGCATCCCCTGCTGACCGTTTCGCTCGCCATCCTGTGGCTGCTGCTGGTCAACCAGCTTTCCGCCGGCCATATCGGGGCCGTTCTGGGAACCACGCCATGAGACGCTTGCTACCGCATCCCCTGCTGACCGTTTCGCTCGCCATCCTGTGGCTGCTGCTGGTCAACCAGCTTTCCGCCGGCCATGTCGTGCTGGGCGCGCTGCTCGGGTGGCTGATTCCCTTCGCCACCTCGCCGTTCTGGCCGGAGCAGATCCGCATCCGCCATCCGCTCGCCCTCATGCACTACCTGGGGATATTCGTCATCGACATCGTGCGCGGCAGCTTTCTCGTCGCCTGGCTGATCCTGCGGGGGCCGGCGCGCCTGCGGCCGGCTTTCGTCCAGGTGCCGCTGGTGCTCAGAACCGATCTCGCCATCAGCCTGCTGGCCAACACCATCTCGCTGACGCCAGGAACGGTGTCGGCTCACCTCGCCGCAGACAAGCGCACCCTGATCGTGCACACGATCGATACCGGCGACGCCGAGGCACTGGTCGCCGAAATCAAGCAGCGCTACGAAGCGCCGCTGAAGAAAATCTTCGAGGAGGAGGATTGAGCATGTTGAGCATCGTCATCCCGATCGCCTTTGCACTGGTCAGCCTGGCCTTTCTGCTGAGCTTCTGGCGCCTGCTGAAAGGTCCCGACGCGCCCGACCGTATCCTCGCGCTCGACACCCTGTACGTGAACACCATCGCGCTCCTGGTGCTGCTCGGCATCCATCTCGGCAGCGCCCTCTATTTCGAGGCCGCGCTCCTGATCGCGATGATGGGCTTCGTCGGCACGGTGGCGCTGTGCAAATACCTGCTGCGCGGCGACATCATCGAATGAGGACCGGATCAACATGATCGACATCCTGCTCTCCCTGCTGATCCTCACCGGCGCGATCTTCACCTTCATCGGCTCCTTGGGGCTGGCGCGCCTGCGCGACTTCTACACCCGCCTGCACGGGCCCACCAAGGCCACCACGCTGGGCGTCGGCTGCCTGCTGATCGCCTCCGCCCTGTTCTTCAGCGTGCGCGACGAAGGCGTCAGCCTGCACGAGGTGCTGGTCACGCTGTTCCTCTTCATCACCGCGCCGGTCTCCGCGCATTTGCTGGCCAAGGCGGCGCTGCATTTGAAGCTGCGTTCGCTCACGCCTACACTCAAGGAGGGCGACGACACGCCTGCGCATTTGTAAGGTGCCGGACGCTTCCGGCACTTCATTGAGGTCACCGGATGACGACACCGCAGAACCCACCGCCCCTGTCCGCCACTGAGCTGAAGCACATACAGGCCTACTGGCGAGCCGCCAACTATCTTTCGGTCGGGCAGATTTACCTGCTCGACAACCCGCTGCTGAAGCAGCCGCTCAGCCTCGAACACATCAAGCCGCGCCTGCTCGGCCACTGGGGCACCACGCCCGGACTCAACTTCATCTACGCGCACATGAACCGCGCCATCAAGCGCGACGACCTCAACATGATCTACCTGGCCGGCCCCGGCCACGGCGGCCCGGCGATGGTGGCCAACACGTATCTGGAGGGCAGCTACAGCGAGGTGTATCCCAACGTCTCCCAGGATGAAGAAGGCATGCGCCTGCTGTTCCGGCAGTTCTCCTTCCCCGGCGGCATTCCCAGCCACGTCGCGCCGGAAACGCCGGGGTCGATCCACGAAGGCGGCGAGCTGGGCTACGTCGTTTCCCACGCCTTCGGCGCGGTCTTCGACACGCCCGACCTGATCGCCTGCTGCGTCGTCGGCGACGGCGAGGCGGAAACCGGGCCGCTGGCGGCGGCCTGGCATTCCAACAAGTTCCTCGACCCCAGGACCGACGGCGCGGTGCTGCCCATCCTGCATCTCAACGGCTACAAGATCGCCAACCCGGCGGTGCTGGCGCGCATCAGCCGCGACGAGCTGGAAAGCCTGTTCGTCGGCTACGGCTACACGCCGCACTTCGTGGAGGGCGACGACCCCGACACCATGCATCAGACCATGGCTGCCACCGTCGACGCGGTGCTGGCCGAGATCCGCGAGATCCAGCGCCGGGCGCGGGAAGACGGCGACACGACGCGGCCGCGCTGGCCCATGATCATCCTGAGAAGCCCCAAGGGCTGGACCGGGCCGAAGGACGTAGACGGGAAAAAGACCGAAGGCACCTGGCGCTCGCACCAGGTGCCGCTGTCCGAACTGGCAAGCCGGCCCGATCACGTGAAGCAGCTGGAGGCGTGGATACAAAGCTACCGGCCGGACGAGCTGTTCGACGCGCGCGGCGCCCTGATTCCGGAACTGGCGGCCCTGGCCCCCACCGGCAATCGCCGCATGGGCGCCAACCCGCACGCCAACGGCGGCATGCTGCTGCGCGAACTGCGCCTGCCGGACTTCCGTGATTACGCGGTGGCGGTGGACCACCCCGGCCAGGCCTGTGCCGAGGCCACCCGCGTGCTGGGCAATTTCCTGCGCGACGTGATGGCCCGCAACATGGACAACTTCCGCGTCTTCGGCCCGGACGAAACCGCGTCCAACCGGCTCGGCGCCCTGTTCGAGGTTACCGATCGCACCTGGATGGCGGAGCGCCTCGACTACGACGACCACCTGGCGCCGGACGGCCGGGTCATGGAAATCCTCTCAGAGCACACCTGCCAGGGCTGGCTGGAGGGCTATCTGCTCACCGGGCGGCACGGCTTCTTTTCCTGCTACGAGGCCTTCATCCACATCATCGATTCCATGTTCAACCAGCATGCCAAGTGGCTCAAGGTCACCAGCATGGAGATTCCCTGGCGACGGCCGATCGCCTCGCTCAACTACCTGCTCACCTCGCACGTCTGGCGCCAGGACCACAACGGCTTTTCGCACCAGGACCCGGGCTTCATCGACCACGCGGTGAACAAGAAAGCGGACATCATCCGCGTCTACCTGCCGCCCGACGCCAACACCCTGCTGTCGGTAGCCGACCACTGCCTGAAAAGCCGCAACGACATCAACGTGATCGTCGCCGGCAAGCAGCCGTCGCCGCAATGGCTGTCGATGGATGCGGCGGTGAAGCATTGCACCACCGGCATCGGCATCTGGGAATGGGCAAGCAGCGACGATGGCGGTGAACCGGATGTGGTGATGGGCTGCTGCGGCGACGTGCCGACGCTGGAGACCCTGGCCGCGGTCGACCTGCTTCGCCAGCTCGCCCCCGAACTCAAGGTGCGCGTGGTCAACGTGGTCGACCTGATGACCCTGCAGCCGAAGGAGGAGCACCCGCACGGCCTGCCGGACCCGGACTTCGACATGCTGTTCACCGCAGACAAGCCCGTGATCTTCGCCTATCACGGCTATCCCTGGCTGATCCACCGCCTCGCCTATCGCCGCACCAACCACGCCAACCTGCACGTGCGCGGCTACAAGGAGGAAGGCACCACCACCACGCCGTTCGACATGGTGGTGCTGAACGACCTCGACCGCTTCCACCTGGTGATGGATGTGATGCACCGGGTGCCGAAGATGCATGCCCGTGCCGCCCACATCAAGCAGGCCATGCGCGACCGCCTGATCGAACACAAGCAGTACATCGAGCGCCACGGCGAAGACATGCCGGCAATCCGCGACTGGAAATGGCCGTATTGAAGCCCATCCTCGTCATCAACAGCGGCTCGTCCTCGCTCAAGGCCAGCCTGTTCCGCGCCGACGGCAACCGGCGGGATTTCCACTACAAGCAAATCGGCCAGGGGCCGCTGCCCGACCATCGCGCCGCCTTCGCTGCGCTGCTGCGCGAACTCGGCGCCGAGACCCCGGCGGCGGTGGGCCATCGCCTGGTCCACGGCGGCGACGTCACCGATGCGGCACGCCTGATCGACGACGCCGAGCGGACGCGCCTGCAGGCCCTCGTCACGCTCGCGCCGCTGCATCTGCCGGGCAACCTGCTGGGCGTGGACGTGTGCCGCGAACGCTTCGCCGTGCCGCACTTCGCCTGCTTCGACACCGCGTTCCACGCCACCCTGCCGGAGATCGCCCGGCGGCTGCCGATTCCGCGCGCGCTCGGCCTGCGCCGCTTCGGCTTTCACGGCATCAGCTACGCGCATGTCGCGCGCCAGTTGCCGGGACTGCTCGGCAAAGCGGCCCACGGCCGGGTGGTGGTGGCCCACCTCGGCAACGGCGTCAGCCTGTGCCTGCTGGACCGGCTTCGCTCGGTGGACACCAGCATGGGCTACACCCCGGCGGGCGGCATCCCGATGGGCACGCGCAGCGGCGACCTCGATCCCGGCGTGATGCTGGAACTGGCGAAACGCCATGACAATGACGAACTGGCGGATCTGGTCTATCGCCGCATGGGCCTGCTCGCCCTGTCGGACGGCGAAAGCAGCGACATGGCAAAGCTGCTGGCGAGTCCCACCGCCGCCGCGCGCTTCGCTGTGGATTATTTCTGCCGCCAGGTCAGCGGCGCCATCGGCGCGTTCGCCGCGCGGGCGGGCGGCATCGACGCGCTGGTGTTCACCGGCGGCATCGGCGAACACGCCGACGCGGTTCGCGCCCAGGTCTGCGCGCCGCTGGCCTTCATGGGACTCCAGCTCGACCTCGACGCCAACCGGCGCCACGACACCCGGCTCAGTGCCCAGAATTCGAAGCCGGTGCTGCGCATCCCGGCGGACGAGGAAAGCCTGATCCGCGACCTGGTCATGGACCGGCTGAACGGCGCCCCGGAAAATTGACGCGGGCCTATTCGCGCCGCGATGGGACGGCGGCAAACCCACGTATGCTGTCTGTTCCAAAGCATCCGATCCGCCTTGAAAACCAGCCTAAAGGACACATCATGCGACTTCCCCTCATTGCCATGCCGCTGACGGCACTCTTCCTGCTCACCGCCTGCACGACCAACGACCTGGGCGACGCCCGCGATCTGAGCAAGACCCAGACGGGCGCCATCATCGGCACCGTGAGCGGCGCCGCGCTGGGCGCGATCATCAATCACAAGAATCGCGGCAAGGGCGCGCTGATCGGCGCGGTCGGCGGCGGGCTGACCGGTGCCGGCGTGGGCTATTACATGGACAAACAGGCTCAGGACCTGCTGAAGCAACTGCAGCCCGAGATCCAGCGCGGCGAAGTCAGCGTCGAAAAACGCGCCAGCGATAATGCCCTGCTGGTCAGCATGACCTCCACCACCGGCTTCGACACCGACTCCTCCGTGCTGAAACCGGGCTACACGCCGACGCTGAACAAGATCGCCCGCGTACTGAACCAGTACGGCAAAACCACGGTGACCGTGATCGGCCACACCGACAGCGTCGGCACGGACGCCTACAACCAGGCCTTGTCGGAAAGACGCGCGCAGTCGGTGCTGGATTACTTCGCCGGCCAGAACGTCAACCCGCTGCGCCTGGAATCCTACGGCAGGGGTGAAACCGAACCGCGTGCCGACAACGGCACCGAGGCTGGCCGCACGCTGAACCGCCGGGTCGAATTGTGGATCCTGCCGGTGCTCGCGAACTAAGCGACGCCAGCGCCAAAACCCCTTTTCTTCCGCGAAGGACGCGAAGACGCCGCGAAGAAAACCCTCTGTCCGAGGGGTATTCGTGTGCCTTCGCATCCTTCGCGGACAAGCCTTTTCAAACATCGCACCCAGGGCAGGATAATTTTTTCGGTCTAAAGTGAAGCCATGGCCGACCCGCTGCGCTTGCTGTCCCGACTTGTCCTGTTTGCCTGCCTGACGTTGCTGCTGGCCGCCCCCGCCAGCGCGGCGACGGTGCGGGTGCTGACCGTGCAGGGCGCGATCGGCCCGGCCAGCGCCGACTACCTGCTGCGCGGCATCAAGAAGGCGAATGACGACCAGGCGCATCTGATCGTGATCGAGATGGACACGCCAGGCGGGCTCGACACCTCGATGCGCGACATCATCAAGGCGATCCTCGCCTCGCCGGTGCCGGTGGCCACCTACGTCTCGCCCCAGGGGGCCCGCGCCGCCAGTGCGGGCACCTACATCCTGTACGCCAGCCACATCGCAGCGATGGCGCCTGCGACCAATCTGGGTGCGGCAACGCCGGTCGAACTGGCGCCGGGCGGGCAGCCCGGCACGCCCGAGAAACCCGCCGCCCCCGGCAAGCCCGATGCCCAGAAACCTGCCGAGCCCCCGGCGGGGGATCCCAAGATGCGCAAGGCGGTACACGACGCCGCGGCCTACATCCGCGGCTTGGCCGAACTGCGCGGACGCAATGTCGAATGGGCCGAGCGGGCGGTGCGTGAAGCCGTCAGCCTGCCGGCATCCGAGGCGCTTGAACTGAAGGTGATCGACCTGGTGGCGGCCGACCTCGACGACCTGCTGAAGCAGCTCGATGGCCGCACGATCAAGATGGACGGCCAGACTGTCACCCTGGACACCGCCCGCGCCACCATCGAGCGCGTCACGCCCGACTGGCGCAGCCGCCTGCTGGCGGTGATCGGCGACCCCAGCATCGCCTACATCCTGATGCTGCTGGGCATCTACGGGCTGATCTACGAATTCTCCAACCCCGGCATGCTGTTCCCCGGCGTGGTCGGCGGCATCTGCCTGCTGCTCGGGTTGTTCGCGCTGCAGGTCATGCCGATCAGCTATGCCGGGCTGGCGCTGATGATCCTCGGCATCGTGCTGATGATTTCGGAAGCCTTCATTCCCAGCTTCGGCGCGCTCGGCCTGGGCGGCATCATCGCCTTCGTCATCGGCTCGGTGATGCTGATCGACACCGACGTCCCGGGCTACGGCATTCCGTGGGCGCTGATCGTCCCGCTGGCGGCGACAAGCGCGCTGTTCAGCTTTTTCGTCGTCGGCATGGCGATCAAGGCACGGGCGCGCCCGGTGGTGACCGGCGCCGAGGAAATGATCGGCGCCGCCGGCGAAATCCTGGGAGACATGGAGCAGGAAGGCTGGGCCCACATCCACGGCGAACAGTGGCGGGTCCGCAGCAATGTGCCGCTGAAGCGCGGTAGCCGGGTGCGGGTACGCGCGCGGCGCGACCTGATTCTGGACGTTGAACCCTGTGGCCCCCTCCCCAACCCTCCCCCGCTTGCGGGAGAGGGGACAAAGGCTGAGCCCAAAGCGACTTAAGGAGAACAGCATGTTTGAATTCGGCGGTCTCACCATCGTCCTTGTCATCGTCGCGCTGCTGGTCGCCAGCATACGCATCCTGCGCGAATACGAGCGCGGCGTGGTGTTCATGCTGGGACGCTTCTGGAAGGTGAAGGGACCGGGGCTGATCATCATCATTCCCGGCATCCAGCAGATGGTGCGGGTGGATCTGCGCACCGTGGTGTTCGACGTGCCGAGCCAGGACGTGATCTCGCGCGACAACGTTTCGGTCAAAGTCAACGCGGTGGTGTATTTCCGCGTCATCGATCCGGCCAAGTCCATCCTGCAGGTGGAGGATTACCTGGTCGCCACCAGCCAGCTGGCGCAGACGACGCTGCGCGCCGTACTCGGCAAGCACGAACTGGACGACATGCTGGCCGAGCGCGAGCGCCTGAACCAGGACATCCAGCAATTGCTGGACGCGCAGACCGACGCCTGGGGCATCAAGGTGTCCAACGTCGAGATCAAGCACGTCGACATCGACGAAACGATGGTGCGCGCCATCGCCAAACAGGCCGAGGCCGAACGCGAACGGCGTGCCAAGGTGATTCACGCCGAAGGCGAACTGCAGGCGTCCGAAAAGCTGCTGGCCGCCGCCGAAGTTCTCGCCGGCCGGCCGCAGGCGATGCAGCTGCGCTATCTGCAAACGCTCGCCAATATCGCCGGAGACAGGACCAATACCATCGTCTTCCCGATGCCGGGCGAACTGATGAACCTGATGATGCGCGCCACCAAACCCGGCGAGTGACCGCAAGGAAAGCGCTGATTGATTCATTTCTGTCATTGCGAGCAACGCGAAGCAATCCAGAATGCCAACGGCATCAAGGGGGCTGGATCGCCACGGCTCTGCGAGCCTCGCGATGACGAATACATTTGTGCTTCCCAATCAAGCCGACAAAAACCCTGGCGTCCGCAAGGTTGTGGGTAGCAAGCCGGGCCGCATCACGGTATCCTGATACCCAATCCCGAACGCATTCGGGAACCTGTGCGGTGCAAATCCACTCTGTATCAGCACATCAGTTTTGCCATTCATAGAGGAGCCTAGATGAACCCGCAAGTCACCACCCTCAGCCGCAGCCAGTCTGCGGCCATGTCGACCAACAAGGTCGTCAGGAACACCTACATGCTGCTGTCGATGACGCTGGCGTTTTCCGCGCTCACCGCCGGCCTGTCGATGGCCCTGAACCTGCCGCACCCCGGCATGATCATCACCCTGGTCGGCTACTTCGGCCTCTTGTTCCTGACCACCAAGTTCCGCGACAGCGGCCTGGGCATCGCCTTCGTGTTCGCGCTGACCGGCTTCATGGGCTACACCCTCGGCCCGATCCTCAACGCCTATCTGGCGCTGCCCAACGGCAGCCAGGTGGTGATGATGGCGATGGGCGGCACCGCCGCGATCTTCCTCGGCCTGTCGGCCTACGTGATGACCACGCGCAAGGACTTCAGCTTCATGGGCGGCTTCCTCATGGTCGGCATCCTGGTCGCCTTCCTCGCGGGCCTGGGCGCCATCTTCTTCGAGATGCCCGGCCTGTCTCTGGCGGTGTCCGCCATGTTCGTCCTGCTGATGTCAGGCCTCATCCTGTACGAGACCAGCAACATCATCCACGGCGGCGAGACCAACTACATCATGGCGACCGTCACGCTGTTCGTGTCGATCTTCAACCTGTTCACCAGCCTGCTGCACCTGCTGGGTTTTGCCAGCAACGACTAAGGTCGTGACTGGCACAACGAAAACGGCACCGAGCGCGGTGCCGTTTTTCATTGACACCCACTGCCATCTCGACGCGGCGGAGTTCGATGCCGACCGCGATGCGGTCTACGCCGCCGCGATCGCCGGCGGGGTCGACACCCTGGTGGTTCCGGCCGTCAGCCACGACAATTTCGCCGCGGTGGCCGCCACCTGCGCGCGCTATCCCGGCTGCCTGCCGGCGTGGGGGCTGCACCCGATGTATATCGACGTGCACCGCCCCGAACACCTGGCCGACCTGCGCGCGCAGATCGAGACGCAGCGCCCGGTGGCCATCGGCGAAATCGGGCTCGATTTGTTTGTAAATAACCTCGACTACGCGACGCAGGAATTCTTCTACGTCGAGCAGCTGAAGATTGCGCGTGACTACGACCTGCCGGTGCTGCTGCACTGCCGCAAAGCCAACGACGAGTTGCTGAAGCAGCTGCGCAAGATCGGCGTGCGCGGCGGCATCGCCCACGCCTTCAACGGCAGCCCGCAGCAGGCGGACGCATTCATCAAGCTGGGATTCAAGCTCGGCTTCGGCGGCGCCTTCACCTGGCCGCGCGCCAACAACCTGCGGCGGCTGGCAGTCGACTTGCCGCTTTCCGCGATCGTGCTGGAAACCGACAGCCCCGACATCCCGCCGGCGTGGATCGGCCGCGGCCGCAATGCGCCCGGAGAATTGCCGCGCATTGCCGATACTCTGGCCGAACTGCGCGGCCTGGACCTGGACGCAGTGGCACAGGCCACCACGCGCAACGCCCGCGAACTGTTCAGCTTGAACTAGCTGGCGTAGCCGAAATCGCCCACCCACTTGCCGCGGCGGTAATCGATGGCCAGCCAGTTGGGCACGTAGGGGCGCGGGTTCTCCAGCGGGAAACGCTCCGAAGGCGGCGAGGCGCCGCCCTCGGCCACGCTGCAGCGGCGCGTCATAATGGGCTTGAAGCGCACCGACAGGCGGTCGTTGACCGGGGTGGACTGCTCCGCCGATTCGCCGAAGTACACCCGCTTGCGCAGCAGGCAGGAGAACAGCAATTCCATCTCGGCCACCAGCGGCGTTTCGCGCCGGGCCAGCGCCTTTTGCGCGGCGGCGGTGAGGCGGACCTCCAAGGATTTATCGTGCAGGGTAATCTTCATGGATGGACTCCCGAATGGCCTCGTTTGTATCAGGCTATAACGGCGATGCCTCGCTGCGCTGTAGCCCGACGCCAGCAGGCGCCGGGCGACGCTCAGAAATCGCGCTCGACCTTGAACCCGTTGATGACGATGTCGCCTGCCACCATGCGCGCACCATGGTTCACCGCGTCGAGAATGTCGCCGTCGGACCAGCCGGCCACGCGGGCGGCCTGCAGGTCGACTGTGCTGACGCTGCTGGAATCGCGGGTCGCCTTCAGCACCAGGCCGAGCAGCATCTTCTCGTCCGGGCTCAGCGGGCTGTTGCGAAAATCGGCGCGGGTGGCCGCGACCTGCTCCGGCGTCCAGCCGGCCAGGTTGATCAGCATGCCGGCATTCATGTCGATGCAGTAGTCGCAGTTGCCTGCCTGCGACACCAGCATGCGGATGCACGCCGTCAGCGGCATCGAAAGCGTGGGATGCTGCATGATGCTGCCGTAGTACTCCCACTGGTGCCTGAGCAGAAAGGGATTGGCGCTGAACACCTGGATGGCGGCGGGCACGTGTCCCCAGGCGTTCTTGATCTGGGCGTAGATCTCGGCGACTTCGCCGGTTGCAGCTTCGGGCGTGACGGTTTGCAGAATACTCATGACGGTCTCCTGTTTTAAATCAAATCCAACGCCTGACGCGGGTTTTGTAGTCCCGGTAGACGTCGCCGAACTTCGCTTCGAGATGCGCTTCCTCGTGCCGGATCACGCCGAAGCGGAGCATGAGCCAGATCAGGGGGGTGAACAGCAGCGGCCACGCGGTATGCAGCAGCAGCGATACCCCGGCCAGGATGGACCAGTCGCCGAGGTAGATCGGATTGCGGCTGAGGCGGAACGGTCCGTCCGTACACAGTACGGATGCGCCGAAATACGGATTGACCGTGGTGTGGTGGCGCGCGAGCGTCCACAGCGTCCAGACGAACAGCGCCAGCCCGATGCCGACTGCGAGCCAGCCCAGCGGACGCGTCACTGCACCCAGATCGAGCGGCATCGCAAGCTGGTTGCGGTCCAGCCACCAGCCGCCAAGGAGTGCCGCAGCATAGGGCGCTGGCGGCAGGATCAGCGTGCGCGGCCGGTTCAATTCGTCTTTCATGCAGTTCCTTCTGTAAAAGAATTCAGCGCCGCGCCGCGTTCCTGGTGCTTGCGCCTAATTGCCTGGCCACACGAATTCAACTCGAATCCCGCTTGGCTCATAGCACATCAAGTGTTTGGCAGGCCCCTGCCCCAATAACTCCGGCCCGAATTCGATTTTCGCCCCGTTGGCTGTTAGCCGCTGGTGTACCGTATACAAGTCAGCTTCGTCGTTTACGTGAAAAGCGACATGGTGCAGCCCGACATTCCGGTTCTTGTCGAATGGGATTGATGGCGCTTCCTTTGTTGCCCAGAGCGTAACCATGGTGTTCCCATCGCTTACATAAATGGCCGGATAGTCTTCATTCCTCCGGACTTCTCGCCAGCCGAGCAAGGAAGTAAAGAAGGCCGCACTTCCTTCCAGGTTCGATACGGCAAGACCAACATGATGAGTACCTTTTGTAATCGGTGCGCTCATAAACTTTCCCCCAGGATGATCATGGCTCTCTCAGCGTGTCCAGAAAGCGGCCGAGCTGCGCGAGGCAGCTGCGATACGCCGCGACGGACTGCGTGTTCTTGCTCATGCCGACGCAGCCCTCCAGCGCCGACACGATGAAGAAGGCGGTGGCCTCGGCATCGACGTCGCGGCGCACCTCGCCCGCCGTCTTGCCGCGTTTGAGCGCCGCCGCCACCACGGCAACCCATGCTTCGAACACCTCGTTCAGGCGCTGGCGGAAGCTTTCGTCCACCGGGCTCATCTCCTGCATCAGGTTGTTGAGCGGACAGCCCAGCGTCACCACCATCGGATCGTCCTCGGCCGCCTTGGCTGCGAGCAGCGCCTGCATGGCGGCCAGCGGCTGCCGGGTATCCGCCAGCGGTTCGAACATCATCGCGGCCAGGCGCGGCCGGATCACCTCCTCCACCACCGCCAGGCCGAGCGCTTTCTTGTCCGGAAAGTGGTGGTACAGCGCTCCCTTGGTGAGCCCGGTGTCGGCCAGGATCTGCGTGAGGGAGGCGGCCTGGAAGCCGTTGCGGTGGATTTCGGCGAATGCCGCTTCCAGCAGCGTCTGCCGGGTGAGGTCGGATGTTTTGACAGGCGCGTTCATGGCCTCATCATACATACCGGTTGGTATGTGTCAAGGCCAAAACGGCATGATCAAACAACACCCGCTTTCGCGGCCGACGATTAACGCAGTTCGCGCTGCGAGGTGGCCCGCAGGAATTCGTTGCGCAGCTGGTCGCTGTCGCGGAAGCAGCCGGTGAAGGCCTGCGTCACCACGCGCTCGTCGCCGCGCCGGTCTTCGCCCAGCAGCAGGCACAGCTGCTCGGCCTCGATGATGCACGCCGCGCCCTGCGCCTGGCCGTGCGTCACCAGTGCTTCGGCGATGTCGCGCGTCATCCATTCCTGGTAGGTGAAGCGGTGACCGATGGCGTCGACCATGCGCGCGATGCGGCCGAAGCCGTGCAGCCGCCCGCCGGGGATGTAGGCAACGTGCGCGACGCCGCGAAACGGCACCAGGTGATGCGGGCACACGCCATGCACCGCGATGCCGCGCACCACCACCATGTCGTCACGATCGTCGGCAAAGCCCTCGCCCAGCGCCGCGGCGGGTTCGATCGCATAGCCCCCGAGCAGGCGACGTTGCCACAACTCGCGCACCCGTTCGGCCGTGCGTCCGGTGTGCACCGAATCCGGCGCCACCCCGCAGGCGACGAGCATGGCGTTCACCGCCCGCTCGAACGCCGCCGGGTCGAACGGCCCGGTTTGCGGGATGCCGAGGCTGCCGCTGGCGTGCGGGGTGTGGCCGTCGTGGTCGCAGGCGTCGGACATTATTGGAGGGTCACCTTGAGGAACTCCAGCGTGCGGGTCCACGAATCCTTGTCGGCCGCGTTGTCGTACTTGAGCGGCAGGCCGAATTGCGCGGCGTAGCTGTCGGCCTCGCGGTTGGTGAAGGTGTGCATCACGCCGGGGTAGCTCACCAGCATGTAGTCGGCCTGGGCGTTGGCCATTTCGGTCTTGAACGCCTCCACCTGCTCGGGCGGCACGATGGGATCGGCCTCGCCGTGGAAGATGCGCAGCTTGGTCTTGATGCCGCCCGGCTTGACCGACACGTCGGTCGCCAGCACGCCGTGGTAGGTCGCCGCCGCTTTCAGCGGCATGCCGGCACGCACCATGTTGAGCACCACGCCACCGCCGAAGCAGTAGCCCAGCGCGGCGGTCTCGCCCTTCTTCACCTTGGACTGCTTGTCGAGAAACAGGCGCGCGGCGTCGAAACGCGCGTAGGCCAGCGACGGGTTCTTGTTGACGTTGCCCGCCAGCGCGCCCGCGTCCTGCGGGTTGTCGGCGATCTGGCCGTTGCCGTACATGTCGACCACCAGCGCCACATAGCCCTCGCTCGCCAGCATGCGCGCGCGTTTTCTCGCGTAATCGTTCGCGCCCCACCATTCCGGGACCACGAGCACGCCGGCGCGCTTGCCCTTCGCGGCATCGTCGTACGCCAGGTAGCCCTTCATGACGGTGTCGCCCGCCTTGTAGCTGACATCCTTGCCGACCACGGCGGCAAGCGCGGAAGAGGTGAAAAACAACAACGACAGGGCAAGTGCAGTTTTCATGGGCGTCTCCAGGTGAACGGGCCTGGAAGCATACCGCGCCGCCGCCAGCAATAACAACCGCGTTCTGACAGCGGCCATGCGCCCGTGCTGGGTGCGCCGTGGGCACAGCGGTAAACTGGCTGCCTTCACACCCGACTGCCCGCCATGACCGACACCATCCGCCTTGCCAAACGCGTCGCCGAACTGCGCGGCTGCTCGCGACGCGAAGCCGAGCTGTTCATCAGCGGCGGCTGGGTGCGGGTCGACGGCGTCGTGGTCGAGGAGCCGCAGTTCCGCGTCGGCGACCAGCGCGTCGACATCGACCCGCAGGCCGACCTGACCCAGGCCGAGCCCGTCACCCTGTTGCTGCACAAGCTGCCCGGCTATTGGACGACAGCGGGCGACCCGCCCGCGTCGCAGTTGCTCACGCCCGCCAGCCTGTGGGACGAAGAGGCTTCCGGCATCCGCCCGTTGAAAAAACATTTCGCCCAGCTGACTTTATGCGTGCCGCTGGAAACCGAGGCCAGCGGCCTCGTGGTCTTCACCCAGGACTGGCGCGTGGCGCGCAAGCTGACCGAAGATGCCGCCACCCTGGAGCACGAAGTCATCGTCGAAGTCGCCGGCGAGCTGGCCCCCAACGGGCTCAAGCAGCTGAACCGGGGCATCCCCTACCAAGGCCGTACCCCGCCTGCCATCAAGGTCAGCTGGCAGAACGAAACCCGTTTGCGGGTGGCGCTGAAGGGCGCCCAGCCGGGGCAGATCGCGCACCTGTGCGAGGCCGTCGGCCTGACGGTGCGGTCGATGAAACGCATCCGCCTCGGCCGCGTCCCGCTGGGGAAGCTGCCGCCCGGGCAGTGGCGCTATTTGCACGGGGACGAACGATTCTGACCGCGGCGAAGCGGCGATCCGTCACCGGGATTGCATCCGGCCGCCACTCGATTCATGATGCGGCAAGACCATAGGGATGCGGGAGCGGAGTCGATGGACACGAACACATTTCCAGCCCGGAAGAAACGCCTGTTTACGCGCATCGCATTCGACACGGATGCCGTGCTCGACCTCTCCTCCGTCCGGCACGAATGCAAGCTGGTGGACATTTCGCTGAAGGGCGCGCTGGTCGAACGGCCGCTGCCCTGGCACGTCAGCATCGGCGAGCCGTGCAGACTCCTGGTCAAGCTGGCCGAGGATGGCACCGCCATCAACATGGCGGGCGAGGTCGTCCATGTGGAAGCGGGGCGACTCGGCATCCATTGCACGGAAATCGACCTGGAAAGCATCACCAACCTGCGGCGCCTGGTAGAGCTGAACCTGGCCGACGAAGCGGAACTGCATCGCGAGATTGCCGCGATGGTGCACCTCGACAACACCAACCCGCGTTAACCCGGCAAGAACAGCGCCAGCAGGTCGTTCAGAAAACGCTGCCCCTGCAGCGTCGGCCCGAGCCGGGTGGCGTCACGCTCGAGCAGGCCCCGGCCGCGCGCCTGATCGAGCGCAGCGCTGCAGACGATCAGCGGCAGGCCGGTGCGTTCCTCGAACAGCGCGGCAGACACCCCATCGTTGAGCCGCAGGGCATTCATCATGAACTCGAACGGCAGGTCGTCGCGCGTGAGCGTGCGGGCATCCGCGACGTGCGCGCCCGCCTTCACCGCGTCCATGTACTGCTGCGGGTGCTTCACGCGCATCTGCCGGATGATGCGGTCGTGGAAACTGAGCTTGGAATGCGCGCCAGCGCCGATGCCGAGGTAGTCGCCGAACTGCCAGTAGTTGAGGTTGTGGCGACTGACATGCTGCGGCCGCGCGTAGGCCGAGGTTTCATAGTGCTGCATGCCGGCCTCGGTCAGCCGCGCCTCGATCGCCTGCTGCATGTCGGCGGCGAGGTCATCGTCCGGCAGATTGGGCGGCGCGGTGTGGCCGAACGGCGTGTTGGGCTCCAGCGTGAGGTGGTAGGCCGACAGGTGCGGCGGCTGGAAGCTGAGCGCGGTGTCGATATCAGACATCGCCTCGGTCAGCGTCTGCCCCGGCAGGGCGTACATCAGGTCGAGGTTGAAGGTGTCGAAGTGGACGGCGGCGAGTTCGGCCGCGCGGCGCGCTTCGATATCGTCGTGAATGCGCCCGAGCGCCTGCAAATGACGCGGGTTGAAGCTCTGGATGCCGAGCGAGACACGCGTCACGCCGGCTTCGCGGAAGCCTTTGAACTTCGCCGCTTCCACCGTTCCGGGGTTGGCTTCGAGCGTGATTTCCGCGTTGGGCATCAGCTGCGTCAGGGTGCGCACGCCGGTCAGGATGCGGTCGATGCCGTCCGCCGAGAACAGGCTGGGGGTGCCGCCGCCGAAAAACACGGTGTGGATTTTGCGTCCCCAGATGTCGGGCAGGGCACGTTCCAGATCGAGCAGCAGCGCGTCGATGTAGGCGGTTTCTGGAAGGGCACCCTCTCCCCTCAAGGGCGAGGGGGATAAGGTGATGCCGCCCGTGACTACATGCGAATTGAAATCGCAGTACGGGCACTTCTTCACGCACCACGGCAGGTGGAGGTAGAGCGACAGCGGCGGCTGGACTTTCAGGCCACCACCGGCAAAACGGATGACGGTTTCAGCCAAGTCGCTTCAGCTTGTCGGCGAGTTCGCGCAAGGCCTGACCGCGGTGCGAAACGGCGTTTTTCTCGTCTTCGCCGAGCTCAGCGCCGGTCTTGCCGAATTCAGTGACGAGGAAATACGGGTCGTAGCCGAAGCCGCCCTCGCCACGCGGGGTGTCGATGATTTCGCCATGCCAGCGGCCTTCGGCGATCAGCGGCTCGGGGTCGTCGGCGTAGCGCACCAGCACCATCACGCAGTAGTAATGCGCGCGGCGGTTGGACTGATCCTGCAGCGCGGCAATGAGCTTTTCGTTGTTGCGCTGATCGGATTTCGGTTCGCCCGCATAGCGTGCGGAATACACGCCGGGCGCGCCGTTCAGCGCCTCGACGCAGATGCCGGAATCGTCGGCCAGCGCCGGCAGGCCGGTGTGTGCGCTGGCGTGGCGCGCCTTGGCGAGGCAGTTCTCGACGAAGGTGACGTGCGGCTCGGGACATTCGGGCACACCGAAATCGGACTGCGGCGCGGCTTCGATTTCGAGCGGTGCGAGGATGCGCGCGATTTCGCGCAGCTTGCCGGCGTTGCCGGAGGCAATGACGAATTTCTTCATGCTGCCAGCGCCTTGTGCTGGGCTGCGGTGATGTCCGCGATGCCGGCGGTGGCCAGGTCGAGCAGCGCTTCGAGGGTGGCGCGCGAAAACGGCGTGCCTTCGGCAGTGCCCTGCACTTCGACGATGCCGCCGCTGCCGGTCATCACCACGTTCATGTCGGTGTCGCAGTCGGAGTCTTCCAGGTAGTCGAGATCGAGCACCGGCTGGCCCTGGTATACGCCGACCGAGACGGCGGCGATGCTGTCGGTGAGCGGGGTTTCGGCAAGCTTGCCCTCGCGCACCAACCAGCCAATGGCGTCGGCCACCGCGACATAGGCACCGCAGATGCTGGCGCAGCGGGTGCCGCCGTCGGCCTGCAGCACGTCGCAGTCGATGTGCAGGGTGCGCTCGCCGAGTTTCTTCAGGTCGACCACGGCGCGCAGGCTGCGCCCGATCAGGCGCTGGATTTCCTGGGTGCGCCCGGACTGCTTGCCGCGCGCGGCTTCGCGGTCGCTGCGGGTATGGGTGGAACGCGGCAGCATGCCGTATTCGGCGGTGACCCAGCCCTCGCCGCTGCCCTTCTTGTGCGGCGGCAGCTTGTCGAGCACGCTGGCGGTGCACAGCACGCGGGTGTCGCCCATGGCGACGAGTACCGAACCTTCGGCGTGCTTGGTGAACTGGCGGGTGAACGACAGGGCGCGCAGCGCATCGGGCGCGCGGCCGCTGGGACGGGCAAGGGGATTGGACATGGCAAGTGGGTCAAAACGGAAAACGTGATTTTACCGCGTCACGTGCGCCCCCACCCACCACGCCTGCACGCAGGCTATTTGGCGGAAATCTTCTGGATGGCCTGCTGGATTTCGGCGATGGCGCGCTCGATCTCGTCGTCCGACACCGCTGTGGCGCCGGGCATCGGGCTCAGCGCATTGATCTGGGTGGTAACGCCGCCATCCGGCAGCGCCAGGGTGGAAATGGAATCCTTGCTCGGCATGCGCGCCTCGCCCCAGGTCATGGCGATCAGGCTGAGGTTGTCGCCGTGCTCGCCGCCGCGGAACTCGGCATGGTCCATCAGGTGGCGCACCGCGTCGTCCAGCGTGTAGGCATGCAGCAGCGCCGACACCTCGGGAATGCTGATCATGCCCCAGATGCCGTCGGTGCACAGCAGCATGGTGTCGGCGTCGTGCACCGGGATCGGGGCGTTGCATTCCACCTGCGGCGGAACGTAGCCGCCCAGGCAGTTGGACACTCTGTTGCGTTCCGGATGATGGCCCGCTTCTTCCTCGCTGATGATGCCGTCACGCACCAGCTTGGCCACCGCGGTATGGTCTTCGGTGCGCGCGAGCAGGCTGCCGTCGCTGAACAGATACAGCCGGGAATCGCCTACATGCGCCCAGTAGGCGGTGTTGTCCTGCACCACGGAAGCGACGATGGTGGTGTGGGGGATTTCCAGCAAGTCCTGTTCGACCGCGTAGTCGTTGATGGCAAAGTGCGCGTGCGTGATCGTGGTAGCCAGGAATTCCATGGGATCGTCCAGGCGCGGCTTGGCCAGCTTCTGGAACTGGTCGGTCAGCGTCTGCACCGCGATCTGCGCGGCGATCTCGCCGTGCATGTGCCCGCCCATGCCGTCCGCCACCACCATCAGCAGCGCTTCGCGGCTGTAGGAGTAGGCCACCCGGTCCTGGTTGTTTTTGCGCCCGCCCTGACGCGACGCCTGGTAGATGGTAAATTTCATGGCGATAGCTTAAAACAATTCCTTGCTCAGCGAACGCTTGATCGAGCTCAAAAATGAGGGGCGGGGCGGCGTCATGGCCGTACGGTCCATCAGCACCTTTTGCAGGCTGAAAATGCTTTGCGGACGCTCCATGTAATTGAGCTTGAGGCACTGGTCGATGGTTTCCAGCAACTGGTCGGAATAGGCCCCGCGCCAGTTCACCGTCGCCGGCACCAGCTTGTCGTTGAGCAGGCGCGCATCCGCCGACTGCGGCGGATAGCCGGCCAGACAGGCGTACAGGCTGGCGCCGATGCTGTAGACGTCGGTCCACGGTCCCAGCCGCTCGCGGTTGTGGTATTGCTCGGGGGCGGCGAATCCGGGGGTGTACATGGGCTGCAGCTTGCTCTCTTCCTGGGTGAGGGTCTGCCGCGCGGCGCCGAAGTCGATCAGCACCGGCGAGCCGTCGAGACGGATGTAGAGGTTGGACGGCTTGATGTCGAGATGCAGCAGCTTGTGCGTATGCACCTCGCGCAGGCCGTTCAGAAGCTGGGCGAACACCCGCCGGATGAAGCTTTCGCGGATGGTGCCGCGGTTGGCCTGGATGTGCTGCTGCAGGGTCTTGCCGCGCTCGAAGCGCATGACCATGTAGACGGTGTCGTTGGCGCGGAAGAAGTTGGTCACGCGCACGACGTTGGGATGGTCGATGCGCGCCAGCGCCCGGCCTTCCTCGAAAAAGCACTTCATGCCGTGGCGGAAGATGTTGTTGTTCTCGGTCGAACTGGCCTGCACGATGACCGAGCCTTCGGTACGCAGCACCAGCGCGCCAGGCAGGTATTCCTTGATCGCCACCGACTGGTTGTTGTCGTCGCGCGCCAGATAGACCATGCTGAAGCCACCGCCGCCGATCTTGCGCACGATGGTGTATTCGTTCAGCCGGTATCCGTTGGGAAGCGCCTGATTGGGTTGAGTCGCCATAGTCGAACGTCTATTATCTTTGCCTGTTAAGCCGCCATGCCGTCAATGCTCACGCCGGCGTCTCACCAGCAACCGTTATTTATAACCCACATAAGACCACTCATGACAGCCAGCATGACCGGGTTTGCCGCCCACAGCCTCAACCTCGACCATGCCAGCGTCAACATCGACCTGCGCAGCGTCAACCAGCGCTTCCTGGAATTGCACTTCCGCCTGGCCGACGAATTTCGTCCACTGGAGCCGCAACTGCGCGAGCTGATCAATCAGCGCCTTGCGCGCGGCAAGGTGGAATGCCGCATCAGCCTGACCGTGCTGCCAACTGCCACGCTGGATAACGGCTTGAACCCGGACATTCTTGAGCGCCTGGCATCCTGGCAGGCCGACGTCCTGCAGCGCCTGCCGGACAGCGCCCGGCTGTCGGTCAACGAGATCCTGCGCTGGCCCGGCGCGGTGCAGACGGCCGCCCTGTCGCAGGAGGCGCTGAACGAAGCCTCGCTGGCGGCGATGCGCGCGACGCTGGACGAGCTGGTCGAAAGCCGCCAGCGCGAGGGCGCCAAGCTGAAGCAGCACGTCCTGGACCGGCTGGCCGCCGCCGAGGCGCAGGTGGCCGGCCTGCAGCCGCTGCTGCCTGCGCTGGCCGCCGCCCAGCGCGAGAAGCTGGCGGAGCGCCTGCGCGACGCGCTGGGCGAAGCGGGCTACGAACGGTTGGCGCAGGAAGTCGCGCTGGCGGCGCAAAAAGCCGACATCGACGAGGAATGCTCGCGGCTGACCACCCATTTTGTCGAGGTGCGCCGCGTGCTGAACCAGGCCGGCGCCGTCGGCAAGCGGCTCGATTTCCTGATGCAGGAGCTGCATCGCGAGGCCAACACCCTCGGCTCGAAGTCGGTGGCGGTGGAAACCTCGCGCGTCTCGCTCGAGCTCAAGGTGCTGATCGAGCAGATGCGCGAGCAGGTGCAAAACATTGAATGACCACAGGAACGGACCGACCATGACCCCCACCCCCAACGAAGGCGTGCTCTACATCGTCAGTGCGCCCTCCGGCGCCGGCAAGACCAGCCTGGTCAAGGCGCTCCTGAAAACCGACCCGGCGATCCGCCTGTCGGTGTCCTACACCACGCGCGCGCCGCGCCCCGGCGAAACCGACGGTCGCGACTACCATTTCGTCAGCCGGCAGCGTTTTGAGGAAATGCTGGCCGAAGGCGAATTCCTCGAACACGCCGAGGTGTATGGCAATTTCTACGGTACCTCGAAAGGCAGCATTGCCCGCGATCTCAACGCCGGTCACGACATCCTGCTGGAAATCGACTGGCAGGGCGCCGAGCAAGTGACACGGCATTTTCCGCAATCCGCGTCGATCTTCATTCTGCCGCCGTCGTTCAGCGCCCTGCGCACCCGTCTGGCCGGGCGCGGCCAGGACAGCGACGAGGTGATCGAGCGCCGCCTGGCCGCCGCCGCCCACGACGTCGCTCACGCGGAGGCGTTCGACTATATAATTGTCAATGATGACTTCGACCACGCCCTGCAGGACCTGGTCGCCATCACCCGCAGCATTCGCCTCGAAACAGCACGCCAGCTCAAGCGGCACACCGCGCTGTTCGAGGAATTCCGACGTATCTAAGCGCACCCGCGCCCCCCGAAGCAGGAGTATCCGTATGGCCCGCATAACCGTTGATGATTGCCTTGACATGTTCCCCAACCGGTTCGAGCTGACCCTCGCCGTGACCTATCGCGCGCGCCAGCTGGCGCAGGGCTCGCAGCCCATGGTCGAATCGAAGGACAAACCCGTCGTGACCGCATTGCGCGAAATCGCCGCAGGCAAGGTCGGCCGTGAAATCCTCAACCGGGGCCGTGCCTGAGCATCCTGTTTCACGTCAACCGGCGCACGCCCACCGTGCGCCGGCGATGACACACGAATTCGAATCGCTGCGCCCGGCCCTGGCCTACCTGTCTGCTGACGAAGTCGGGCAGATCGAGCAGGCCTACGAGTTCAGCCGCAGCGCCCACGAAGGGCAGTTCCGCAAAAGCGGCGAACCCTACATCTCCCATCCGCTTGCCGTCGCCGGCATCCTCGCCGACTGGCATCTCGACGCGCAGACCCTGTGCGCCGCGCTGCTGCACGACGTGGTCGAGGACACCCCGGCCACCGCGGGCGAAATCGAGGCGCGCTTCGGCAAGCCGGTCGCCCTGCTGGTCGAGGGCGTTTCCAAGCTCGACAAGCTGGCGTTCGAATCCGAGCAGCACGCGCAGGCGGAAAACTTCCGCAAGATGCTGCTGGCGATGGCGCAGGACGTACGGGTCATCCTGGTCAAGCTGGCCGACCGCCTGCACAACATGCATACCATGGGTGCGATGCCGCCCGACAAGCGCAAACGGATTGCCAAGGAGACGCTGGAAATCTACGCCCCGATCGCCAACCGGCTGGGGCTGCACACGGTCTACCAGGAACTGGAAGACCTCGGCTTCCGCTACAGCCACCCCAACCGTTACCAGGTTCTGGCGAAAGCGGTGAAGGCGGCGCGCGGCAACCGCCGCGAACTGGTCGACAAGGTGAAGATCGCGCTGCAGGACAAGCTCGAGCAGGCCAGCATCGAGGCCACCATCACCGGCCGCGAGAAGCACCTCTACAGCATCTACCGCAAGATGCAGGAAAAGAACCTGGCCTTTTCCGAGGTGTTCGACATCTACGGCTTTCGCGTCGTGGTGCGCGACCAGCCGACCTGCTATCTGGCGCTGGGCGCGCTGCATGCGCTGTACAAGCCCATCCCCGGCAAGTTCAAGGACTACATCGCGATCCCCAAGGCCAACGGCTATCAGTCGCTGCACTCGATCCTGTTCGGTCCCAACGGCACCCCGATCGAGATCCAGATCCGTACCACCGACATGAACCGGCTGGCCGAGTCGGGCGTCGCCTCGCACTGGATGTACAAGTCGGCCGACACGGCGCTCAACGAGGTGCAGACGCGCACCCACCGCTGGCTGCAATCGCTGCTCGACATCCACGCCGACCACGGCGACTCGCCGGAATTTCTCGAGCACATCAAGGTCGACCTGTTCCCCGACGAAGTCTACGTGTTCACGCCGAAGGGCAGGATCATGGCGCTACCGCGCGGCGCCACGGCGGTCGATTTTGCATTTGCCGTCCACACCGACGTCGGCCGCCACTGCGTGGCGGTGAAGATCAACTACGAACTGATGCCCTTGCGCACCCAGCTCAGGAACGGCGACCACGTCGAGATTCTCACCGCGTCCAACGCCAGTCCCAATGCGGCCTGGCTCAATTTCGTCGTCACCGGCAAGGCGCGCTCGCACATCCGCAACTACCTGCGCAATACGCGCGTGGAAGAAGCGGCCGCACTGGGCGAGCGCCTGCTCAAGAACGCCATCGCCGCACTTCATCCCGAACCGGTGGAGCCCGATCCCGCGGTGTGGGAGCGTGTGGTCAAGGACTACGGCCTGCAGACGCGGCAGGAACTGTTCGCCGGCATCGGCCTGGGGCGCAAGCTGCCGCTGGTGGTGGCACACCAGCTGCTACACGTGCAGGGCGAAAAAACCGGCGAGCCGGCGCACCCCCACGCCATCAGCATCCGCGGCACCGAAGGCATCGCGGTCGAGCTGGCGCAATGCTGCCACCCGATTCCCGGCGATCCCATTCTCGGCTTCATCCACAAGGATCGCGGTCTCATCATCCACACCCATGACTGCCCGTCGATCCGCGCCTTCCGCGCCGATCCCGACAAGTGGCTGGACGTCGAATGGGAAGCCGAACCGGGGCACATGTTCGACGTCTCGATCAAGGTCGTCGTCGGCAACCAGCGCGGCGTGCTGGCCAAGGTTGCGGCGGCGATCGCGGAGCACGGCTCCAACATCGGCAACGTCGCGATGGAAGAGGAAGACGGTAGCCCCTACACCGTGCTGTTTTTCACCGTGCAGGTGGAGAACCGCATGCACCTCGCACGCGTGATGCGCGGCCTGCGCGTGCTGCCCGACGTGGTGCGGATCTTCCGCATCAAGGGCAAGAAGGACGGCCGCGCCACGCCGCCCCAATAAATCAGACCACTTACCTGGCACCAGGGATATCCAGCATGAACAAAAGCATCATCCAGACCGCCGACGCCCCGGCCGCGATCGGCACCTATTCGCAGGCCGTGCGGGTCGACCACACGGTATACCTGTCGGGGCAGATCGGTCTCGACCCCGCATCCATGCAACTGGTCGACGGCATCGAGGCACAGATCCACCAGGTGTTCAAGAACCTGGCCGCGGTGGCCACCGCGGCCGGCGGCTCGCTCGCCGACGTGGTGAAGCTCAACGTGTTCCTCACCGACCTCGGCCACTTCCCCAAGGTCAACGAAATCATGGCGACCTACTTCAGCCAACCCTACCCGGCGCGCGCCGCGGTCGGCGTGGCCGCGCTGCCGCGCGGCGCGCTGGTCGAGGCCGACGCCGTGATGGTGACCGGTTAAATATTAGGGCGTGCTAACACTAATTTCACGCCCGCGACGAGGCCGATTCGGGATGCAGGCCGCGGAGCGAGCCGCGCCGCAGTGTCGTTCACTGCAAGCGGCTCGCGACAAAGGGATGCGCCCGGCTGGATTGAAGCTTGGCCGGCCCGTCCCTT
>JAHJNN010000007.1 GCA_018820765.1 Gammaproteobacteria bacterium | reverse complement strand
TGAATTGGGCAAGCTGGGGTTCGCTCAGTTGCGCAACCAGGCCGCGAAAGCCCGCGTACCAGATCACGCGCCACCAGACCTCGGCATCGTTCATGGGGTAGCCGATATCGTGCCGGTGGATCTGCACGTCGCTCAGGCCGGTAAATAAATGGGGTCAGACACCTTTTCTATATGATGTCCTGATGAGCCTCGGATTTTCGCAGCATACCCGGGGCAGCCATCACATCTTCAGCCATCCGGACGTACTGGAACTGATCAACCTCCAGCGCGATGGCGGCAAGGCCAAGCCCTACCAGGTTCGCCAAGTCCGCGCCATAATTCTCCAGTACAAACTTGGAGCCGACGAATGAATCGGAAGTACGAAATCATTCTGTACTGGAGCGAGGGCGACCAGGCCTTCGTCGCCGAAGCCCCCGAACTGCCCGGCTGCATGGCACATGGCGATTCGCAGGAATCTGCGCTTGCCAGCGTCAATGAGGCGATCGCGCTCTGGATTGCCACGGCCGAGGAACTCGGACGGGCCGTGCCGACCCCGAAAGGCAGGCGTCTTGCCTATGCTTGACGCCTGTTACGGCGATCGATCGCTTATCGGAAATGGAGTCTGACTCCATTTGTTTGCCATTTGTTTGACCCCGCGAGGAAATGGATTGCAGAGCTTGGCGTCTCTCTGTCCCCTGTAGCGCATTAACAACAATGAAAGACACCATTTCCTCAACAAACGGTGTCGATATGTTTTACACATACGAACTGATTTTCCCGTTCGCGTAATAATTTCCTTCGCTGCAACAAAGGGTTGGTGGGCTACTAGTATTTGAGGAACAAGTATTGCTGTTGATGGGCGGCGGTTGTGGATCATGATCCATGGCCAGCAATGAAGAACAAACTCGGGAGGGAGAAGAACAATGAATAAGCTTCAACGACTGGTGGCAATCTTAGGCTTTATCTGCATTCCCACTACGGCCGCAGCGATCACACTCAACTCTGGTGAGGGCTTTATCCATGAGTTCGCCAGCTTACCTTCAGTCGAATACGTGGGGTACGCAAATCAGGGCGGGACTTCGCTCTACTTCTCGGATGACCTGCTAGATGCAGGCGAAGTTGTTCGGCTGGAGTTGTTTGAGGACTCATTTTTTGGGCCGGTTATCTGGAGCAATGATTTCAATTCACCTACGGATAGCATCGGTGTAACCAAGCTAGATATATGGCAAGACTTTCAAGGGGTAATTCTGTTTACGGTGCTATCTGGTTCGGTGACTGTAAGCAGCAATGACTTCCAAGTTATTAAGGATGGTTATAGATTCGCCGACTCATACCAAATGAGTGCTCCTGCAGTGCCTGAACCTGAAACCTACGCTATGTTCTTGGCTGGTCTTGGGGTGGTTGGCTTCATGGCATGCCGTAGGAGGGATTTAAAGGCGCCAGGCCCGATTAATCCTTCGAACCACCGGGTCGGTTTGAATCAAAGGTGAATCAAAGGGGCCAGGCTCGAATTGATTTCGCGCCCAATAAATAGGCTCAGACACGATTAAATGCTGGCGCGGTGGGAAATGGAATCTGACCTCACTTGTTCGTACCATTCGTTCGTAGAACAGCCGCTCGTCCTGGGATAGAAAAAAAACGATGCTCAAATTCCTTCAGTCGGTTTTGAACGGTCGTCAGTCAACGCCTCCCTCTGAGGCCGAGTCAGGGCCGATCTCTCCGCCGCCCTCGAGCGTCGAGATTCCGGGCACTGAAGGATTGTCGCTTGAACCGCTTATGAAGCAGGTTCACGGTTTCCCTCATTTCGACTGGGATGCGGTGTATCGATGGATCGACGCGTTGCCTGAAGACAAGCGAGCCGAGGCATGGGGTAAGTGCGAACTGGCCTGGCTCGCGCTCTTGCGGGATTCCTTGGGTGCGGGTTATTCGCTTCGCGAATCAGGCGATGCGATGTTGCTGTCGTCCTTGCAACTGAACATGGCGGAAGCAACGCTCGAGTTCATGACCAAAACGGAGAGCCGCATCCTTCGTTTGCTCGACGGCGTGGCGCGAAGAGCTGACTGGGGAATGAATATCCTCGTGGTCTTCGACGACCATGATGCCTACTACCGCTACGTGTCGCATTTCTACCCCGAGTCGGGTGAGTTTGCGATGAGCGGTGGCATGCATATCAATGCGGGGTGCGGCCACTTCGTAACGGTGAAGGACGACCTCCATGCGATTGAGCCGGTGATCGTTCACGAAATGGTGCATGGTCTCGTGAGCCATCTTCCCATTCCGGCGTGGCTCAATGAAGGACTCGCGGTCAATACGGAGAAGCGGTTGAGCCCATCCGGGCGGCCCTTGTTTTCCCCGCATGAGATGCACGTCAAGCATCTGGGCTTCTGGGGCGCCGATGAAATACAGCAGTTCTGGTCGGGTAAGTCCTTCCTTCGCCCGGACGACGGCAACATGCTTTCGTATGACTTGGCACGCATTCTCGTTGATCAACTAAGCGCCGACTGGCCGCGTTTCGCCACATTCGTGAATGACGCAAATTTGGAAGACGCCGGCGCCGGAGCCACTGCCCAGCACTTCGACATGGACTTGGGTGCAGCGGCCAGCGCTTTGCTGGAAAAGGAGTCCGATGCCGCTTGGCGCCCCGACCCGAGGAAATGGATTGAGCCGCCTGAGAGAGGGGCCTTCTAGCCCGGCGAGCAAATAAACAAATAAATGGGGTTAAACAAATAAATGGAAAACAAATAAATGGGGTCAGACACCTTATCCCCACTGCGGACAATAGTTAGAGAGCGAGTTAAAGGGGGCAGTTCAGTCTGACCCCATTCCATTGGGGCCCCATTTCATTGACGGTGCCATTTGACGGTGACCCCATTTGACGTATATCTGACCCCGTTTTTCCCGCATTGGCGGATGCCTCCATCCTGTTACGATGAGCCACGCCGTCGAGCCCGCGCGTGGCTCACCTGCCCCTTCGGAAGCAGCCCGTTGAGTGATCATTGACGATGCCCACCGCCTGCATCCACGCATAGACGATGGTCGGACCGACGAACTTGAATCCTTTCTGCTTCAGCTCCTTCGAGATGCGTTCGGAAAGTGCTGACTTCGTTATCCAGCTTTGCCCATCGCCCTGGATAGTCAGTCCCTCGGTGAACGACCAGCAGAAGTCGCTGAAGTGCTCACCCCGGTTTTCCATCTCGCAATAAATCTGTGCGCCCCGGATGGTGGCTTCTATCTTCGCCCTGACCCGGATGATGCCGGGATCGGCCATCAGGCGCAGAACGTCACGTTCGCCGAAGCGCGCGACCCGGGCCGGATCGAAGCCGGAGAAGGCTTTGCGGAACGCTTCGCGCTTGCGAAGCACAATGATCCAGGCCAAGCCCGCCTGAAATCCTTCCAGCATCAGTGTCTCCCACATCAAGCGTGAATCACGGATTGGGACGCCCCACTCCGTGTCGTGATACGCCTGCATCAATGGGTCGTTTTCAGCCCATACACACCGGATATTTCTTTCGTCATCGTTCAAGGTTGAAGCTCACAGTATGATTTCCAGTGATGCAATCTTGTTGCCTTCGAGGCCGAAGAGATATCGAAGGTCAACGGGACTGCCGGGGAAGTTACCGGTCACCCGACTGGTGACGATGGTTTTGCCATCCTTGTTTTCGGAAGCCAAGGGTTTGCTCGTGTAGGTGTACTTCTTTGAGGAATCCATTTGCCACTGCTTGATGGCGGCCAAGCCGTTGTGGGTGTGGCCTTCGTCCTTGACGACGGCGTTCTCAGTGAAGCACCGGGCAACCTCCTCGCTGTCGCCCCGGTCTGCGGCGAAATAGGCGTCAATGGGCTTTGGAAGATTGATAGACATGCAGATCGCTCCTTCGTGAATGATCGGATCACCCTGTGTGATCCGAATTGATAAGTTAGAAGGATGAAACTAAGCTCCAAAAAGAACAAGAACGCACGAATAAGTAAGGTACAAACTAAAAAGTATGGATAAAAATTGGACACCCACCTCGGCCGCCGATGGCGTTGAGCAGGCGCTCAAGATTCTCGAAGGAAAGTGGAAGCTGGTGATCCTGTTTCATTTATTCGGTGGCAAGCTACTGCGATTCTCCGAACTGGAAAGAGCGATTCCTGCCATTACGCAGAAGATGCTGATCCAGCAGCTTCGCCAGATGGAATTAGACGGGGTTGTTCGTCGGATCGTCCACCATCAGGTGCCACCGAAGGTCGAATACGGCTTGACCGTTTGGGGTCAGGCACTCTGCCCGGCGCTCGATGCGCTGCTGAAATGGGCCGCTCTACGCGAGGACGAGGCGAGCACGACGCCTGATTCCAGCAGCTAAACGCTGACCCCTTTAAGTCGCTAGAAATTTTCCATCCTGGCCCCTTCGCTCACGCGATCCAGATCAGCTGCCGTTTTCGGGGCGGCCACAATCTGGTCGCGTCCGCAGCGTTTGGCTTCATAGAGCGCGATGTCGGATGTGCGGATCAACTCGGCAGGCGAGGAGACGGAAGCAGGCTCGGACGAAGACACGCCGAAACTCAGGGTGACATGGCTGGCCACGGGCGAGGCTTCGTGGGGAAGGTTCAAGGCCAGGATGCGCTCGAACAATAGGGGACAGATCACGGTTTTGCGTGATGGTGCTGGCAAACTCGTTGTCTGTCCCTCTGATTCGCAGGCGAAAAGCGAATTTCTGGAATATTCATGGGCCGGGCTTGGCTGGCGCTTCTTTCAGGAGCGCCTCTTTTGCTTCTTGCTGTGTCTTCTTGGCATATTCAACGGCCCATGCGTCCGCCTCGTATGTGCTCCAGCCAAGATTGTGGTCCTCTCTCTTCCAGGCATCAGCCACCTCCTGGAGCGGAGTTTCACCACCGTTCTTTCGCGTCATAAGCTGCATGATTCCACCTCCTTCTAATCAGGAAAGTCCATGGCCTACGCGCCAGCCCTTCATGATCGGCACAAGCATGCGGCAGCGGCAAGCGCCATTGTCATCGCAGTTGTCACGATCATCTTCATATGACCTCTCCTCAGAAAAACGTTCAAACACACTCTACGTGTTGATGGAACCGACGAAGAGAGGGCGAACAAGATATTGGGGTCAATATTGGGGGTCAGGTCTTGCATTAACGTATTGCACTGCAAGACCTGACCCCGAATGAGCGAATGAGCGTTTTCACGCGCGGCACGCGCTGTGGGTTCTTCTTGGGTCTTTCCATCTGACACCCCCCTGGCTATTGTCGCCATTTAAAAGTGTCCGAAAAACCCGGGTTACCTCAGTCGGACCCCATTTATTCCATTTTTTTGGCCGGACTCGTGTTTTTAGGAAAAGTGCTCTAACCTTGCACGTTTTCTTTTTGCCCCGGGGGGTCCTGTTGATGTATCGAATAATTCTACTTACTACAACGCTTTTCTTGCCGGTTCTCGGGCATGCCATGGATGTGCATGACCAGCTGTTTACCAGCCTGAATGTTGGTAGCTACTCTTCCGTTAGCGTGGGAATCAGTGGTTCTTCGGGAAACCGGGACAGCCAGAACTATGGCCTCGAGCTGAATAGCACTCATCGCGGTGATCGATTTACCTGGCAGTTTTCAGGTGAGATCAACGATACGCAGACTGAGGGCGTAAAGACCGATGAGCAGGAAAAAGCGCAGGTGCGCGCGATTGCCCATCTGACCGACAAACACGGCATAGAGGTGTTCACGCAGTACCAGAGGGATGTACTAGAAGGCCTCAGTAAACATACGGAAGGGGGAATCGGTTATCGCTACGAATCCAAGGCAGCGCCATCAGAGAAGCTGAGTTACGCCCTCGGTGTAGGTGTCGTCCGGGAACAGGTGCGCTTTATAACCTCTCCCACCGAGGAGCAGAATTCCCGGGCTAATCTTTATGTTGCACTGCAAACCAAGCTGGGAGAGCGCTCCACGCTGACTTTTTCAGCGATGGCCACACCCAATGTATCGCAGTGGTCGGACTGGCGTGGGGAATCCGTACTGACGCTTCGGGTCCCGATCTCTGAGAAGCTTTCAGTCTCACTGCAGACCCTGTATGACTATGATGCGGAGCCGGAGGTTGGTATCGAAAGCTACAATCTCAGGTACTCAACTGGTATCAGCTACAGCTTCTGAACCCGTTCTGGTTTCTTTCAGCAGATATAGGACGAATTAACGGTATGCCTTGACGGTCGTCAAAGCGTTCCGTGGCCATCGACCGCGGTGTTGCAAATGGCTGCAGTTGAGGCGATGCGATCTGACTGACCGGAAAGTGAACGTACGGCAGCGCAGATACTTTCAGGAAGCGTGAGACCGCATTTCCAGACAGCGTCGGAGAATCTCAATCAACAATGGCGTGAGCCCGAAAGAATATGTCAGATTGAGCGCCTTCCGTAGACGAAGGCGCTCCTGGCAATGCAGAGGCAGCGGACCGTTGCTGGTGCGCAAGATCAGTCAGACCCAGGCTCTCTGCCAGAGAGCCGGGGTCACACGGATGTGATCGAAAGGTGACACCCGTAGGTTAAAAGGGGTTGGGGGCAAAAATAGGCTGTGCGTCGCGCTCGCCAACTGTGGTCTGCACGCAGGGCGCCATATACCCCCTATTGTTGCAAGCTTCGAGCGTGTCGAAACACTGTCCAGGGTGAGCAAGGGGACAATAGATCACCTGGTTGGGGCCCCACACCGGCCCGGGAGCCGATGCACCTGATCCAGGGGGGGTGCTGCTGCACTGTTCGTTCAGCATAATCTGTCCCTCGGGGCAGGTTGTGTCAGTAGGTGGCTTGGCAGGCTGCGGGCAGGCGCCGGGGCCTAACTGCTCACAG
The DNA here is from genome assembly GCA_018820765.1 of Gammaproteobacteria bacterium. Taxonomy (GTDB): domain Bacteria; phylum Pseudomonadota; class Gammaproteobacteria; order Burkholderiales; family Thiobacillaceae; genus Thiobacillus. Next base: position 221,831 of record JAHJNN010000007.1, on the reverse strand, counting down.
GTCACATTGCCGTATTTTCGGTCCATCGGTGATTCTTGTGCAAAGCCCAACGAGGTAACCAACATCAGACCAAAAGCAAGATACTTAAAACTCATACTGCCCCTTCCTTATATAAAAAATACTAAATAAAACAGGTAATCCCCCCGGTTTTGCCGGGGGATGGCTACTGCCTGTGGAAATGTGTTGCTGAAGTCCCCTTGTTATGCCGAGCCAGCAGAAATAGAGGGTTGAGGTATTTTTGCATAGATAGGGTGTCCCGCCCAGTGCCTCATGCGGCCATTCATGGTCGGGACACAACGAAGCTAAAGGGGTCACCCATTAGCCGACCGTAGTCAAGCACGAACACCTTCTCGCCCGCCTTTTTGATGGCGGGTACTTAGTCCCCGCTATCTGATAGCAAAAATTGTAACCGGGCCTGTCCGACAGGTCAGTGAATGGGGGCGGACACGATTAAATGCTGGGGGCAGACCACGGTGTCCGAAGGGCAACCGCTGATTGAGGTAACAATAGGGCGGTGAATCAAGGGGCAGGGCTCGAATGGGCGCCACGCGCTCGACGGGTCCCGGGTCTCGTTCGGATTCTGTTCTTCGCGAGATGCGCGGGTTAAACTTTCTGCTCTGCGGCCTTCTGGCCAATCCGGGGGAATAACCGATCATGTCCCAGCAGCATCCCATCATTGCTGTGACCGGCTCGTCCGGTGCTGGCCTGTCCACGATACGCCACGCGTTCAAGTTCATTTTCCAGCGCCTGAACATCAAACCCGCGATCGTTCATGGCGACGGTTTCCGGCGTTATACCGATCGGCAGTTCGCCGCCTTGCTCGAGGAAGCGCGGGCTAGCGGCCGCAACATTTCCTGGTTCGGGCCGGAGTGCAATCATTTCCAGGAGCTGGAATCGTTTTTCCGGACCTATGGCGAATGCGGCAGCGGGGTGGTTCGCCAGTATGCGCACACTACCGAGCACGGCGTGGAATTGGGCGTGCAAGCTGGCGAGTTCACGCCCTGGGCGCCGCTGCAGCCGGGCAGCGATCTCTTGTTCTACGAGGGGCAGCATGGCGGCCTGATGGCCAACACCTGGACGCGCCGCAAAGTCGACTCGCGCCACTTTCCGCCGGAAATAGACCGTCGCGCGGGACGCCAGGGCATCGATGTGGCGCAGCACGTGGACCTGCTGATCGGCGTGGCGCCTGCCATCAACCTGGAGTGGATACAGAAGATCCACCGCGACTGCAAAAAGGGCACGTGCACGCCCGAAGAATCGGTGGAAACCATCCTGCGTCGCATGGACGACTACATCCATTACCTCGTTCCCCAGTTCGGCCTGACCGATATCAATATCCAGCGCATGCCGCTGGTGGATACCTCCGACCCGTTCATTGCGCGCGACGTGCCGCTGGCCGACGAATCGCTCTGCGTCATCCATTTCCGCGACCGCGAGCGCCATGATTTTCCCGAGTTGCTCAGGCGCATTCCCGGCGCGTTCATGTCGCGCCCGACCACGATGGTGGTTCCCAACAAAGACCTGCGCCTGGCCCTCGGCATGATTTGCGGTCCGATTCTGGCCGGGTTCATGGAGGCGCGCAGCAACGCACCTGGCTTGGGTCAGGCCACGGTTTCCCCTTGAGAACAGTAGGGGACGGACCGCCCAGAAACTAAAGGGGCGACGCAGCACTTCGATATAGACTTGGGCGTGGCGGCCAGCGCATTGTGGGAAAAAGAGCTCGATGCCCGCCCGACGAAATGGATTGAAGCGCCCGGGAGAGGGGCTTGCTAGGGGAAGCCCTGAACAAGTTCACATTTGTCATTCCGGCGAAAGCCGGAATCCAGTTAAATCAAGTATCTGGACCCCGGCTTTCACCCGCAAGGGGGAGGCCGCGGTTGTAAAACAGCCAAAGCTGTAACAACCGCGCACCGCCGGGGTGACGACTTGTTCAGAGCTTCCCTGGGCAAACGAAGGCAGTCAACTTGAATTTGGCGCGTATCCCGGAGGTCGATCGGGGGGCGCGCAGGAAAGAACAAAAATGGAGACTTCTGCAATTGAGAGACGAGCAGACTGACCCGGACATCGTCCGGCGGATACAGAATGCGATCGATACGCTGCCCAGCCCCATATTCATCAAGGACGGGGACTGTCGCTACATTGCCTGCAACCGCGCATTCGAGAAATACATCGGCTTTGAGCGTTCCGCAATCATCGGCGCGACGGTTCATGACGTCGCCCCGCCCGAGCTGGCCGCCATCTACGAGAAGGCCGATCGCGATTTGTTGGCCGACGGCGGCTCGCAAACCTACGAGACCAGCGTGTGCTACGCCGACGGCAGCTACCGCGATGTCGTCTTCTACAAATCGGTGTTCTACGGTGCGGACGGACAGCCCGACGGCATCTCGGGGGTGATGCTCGACATTACCGAGCGCAAGCGCCTGGAAAACGAACTCGCCAAGGCGGCCCGGGAGGATTTCCTGACCGGCGCGGTGAATCTGCGCACCTTCTACGAACTGGCCAACCAGGAGTTCGCGCGCTTCAAGCGCACCGGCGAGGCGTTCTCGCTGCTGGTGCTCGATCTCGACCGCTTCAAGCAGATCAACGACACGCTCGGCCACGAAGGAGGGGACGACGCGCTGCGGAAATTCGTCCAGATCGTCCGGGCCAATCTGCGCGATCAGGATATTTTTGCCAGAGCGGGCGGCGATGAATTCAGGCTGCTGTTGCCCGGCACGCCCCAGTCCGGGGCAATCGTGCTGGCCGAGAAGATTCGTGGCGAAGTGAACCAGGTGAGTCTGCACGCGCCGAACGGTAGCGTCACCCTGTCCATGAGCGCCGGCCTGTGCAGATGCTACCCGGAAGACGACGGCATCGACGACATCGTCCGCCGGGCCGATGCCGCGCTGTACGAGGCAAAAGCGGCCGGCCGCAACGCGGTTCGGGCGCATCCCGGCGGCCAGTAGTCGATTTAAGAGCGACAGGCCACGTTTTTGTGGCAAGAATTGGCATTCACACCCAGCCCGGTATTTTCAGGGAATTAAAGGGGGCCAGGCCCGAATGGTTCTCACTGAATAGAGGAATAGGACAAACATGCAGAAACAAGCGGGATGGATATTTGCGTTGCTGCTCTGCGGCGCAGTGCAGGCCCATGCCTGTTCGATACAGGACCGCATCGATTTGTCCAGGGCGGGGTATTCAAAACCGGAAATAGAGGACCTGTGCCTGAAAAATGCGGCACCCGCATCCGCCGCCCAGCCTGCCAGGCCCGATCCCGTTTCCGTGCTGAAGTCGGCCAGCTATGACGGCTCGGATGATCCGGCGCTCCGGGAGATGTGGCACCCGCGCAATCACTGCGAATTCCTGGGTGACAAGGTCATGCTCAACAACATCAAGAAGACCTTTGGTGGCTATAAATCCAAGGTCGTGCCTTATCGCGAGTTCTGGGCGGCATCCCAAAAGCTGCTTGCCGATAGGCAGAAAGGGGTGGTGTCTGCGCATGTGATGGTCATGGCAATGGGTTTTCCGAACGCCAATGAAACCTGCTATGTGCAACTGGCGCGCCGGATCAGGGTGGCACCGGATGAGTTCGACAAGGTCGAGGCGGAGGTTCGGCAGGAGCACGAAGGCGTTCTGAATGCCTTGCGTGCCATGGGTGTGGATATGGAGAAACCACTCAACTGAAGACAACCAACCTAAAAGGGGGCACCCTGAACTGACCCGGGTATTCCGGGGTCAGGGATGCGTGTACCCCAACACCAACAGTAGCAGCGCCGTAATGGCCATGGCCGCGTGGAGGCTGACGCCAACCATCGGCGGTGGCGAGCGATGTTCGTGATTGCCCATGCGCAGGGCCAGAAGAACCAGGCCGCCGAACAGCGCCAGAACAAACAGCAGCGCCGCATCGTTGTACAACATGTGAACGGGACTGCTGAAGATATGCCTTCCCAACAGGACCAGCCCCAGTAGGGCGACGCCGGCGTGAACCGCCGCCAGGGCCCGGGAGCCCCGTCGGTAGCGCACGCCCAGAACGACGAGCCACAGGCCAAGCAGCGCCGCCAGGCAAAACAGAACGATTGCGGCAAGGATCATGCGTTTTCCCGGATCAAGGATAGCGATACAAGGTTAAATACGGCTGGATGGCTCGAACGCCTTCGGCCTTTGCGCCCCATCTCGTAGGGCTGCAAAGGCGACGACCCGTCTGATGGGCGCGCGCCATCCGTCTGAAATCACGCTTGATCAGAGCGCCCGGGATGATTGCCCGATCGCTGCCTGAGTGGGGTGAGGATGTCCGCCAGGCCGTTGTGATCGATTTCCTGCATCAGGGCCAGCAGGCGGCCAATTTCACCCGGAGGGAATCCTTTGCGCGCGAACCAGTTGAGGTAATTGCCCGGCAGGTCCGCGATGATCCGGCCCTTGTGCTTGCCGAATGGCATCTCCCGGGTGACGAGCAATTCCAGGTCCTTCGGACTCATGTTGTCCACTGCCTTGTCATCGAATATATGGGGGCAGATTGGACCGACCCCTTCATCCTCGTTTTGCCAATTGATGTGTCGCGCCCAGAGCCGCCCCGATCGTCACCAGCACGACGCCGGCGACGGTCACGGCATCGAGGGATTCCCTCAATAAGGGCACGGCTGCCACTGCCGAGATGCCGGGAACCATGGCCAACATGAGTGTTGCCCGCTGCGGCCCGATGTTGTGGATGGCGTAGGCGAAGAGCAAGCCGGCAATCGAGGCAGCCAGGATGCCTTGATAAACGCCTTGCAACAGGATGAAGGACAGGGAAACGGTGGTGATGGCCTTGGGCAGGAACAGGAGGTAAACAGGCGTGTAGCAAACCATGGAAATCACGGCGATGCCGACCGTCGCGTCGAGGGGCGGGACATGCCAATGCTTGAGCAACAAGCCAAAGCATGCGTAGCTGACTGCGGCAAGGAGAAAGAACACATCGCCCAGCCATTGATGGGCGGGTGCCCCGGAAATTTGACCAAAGCTGTGGAGGCCAATCAACACGATCCCCAGACCTGCGACCAACAGCGCGAATTCAGTCCGGATTCCAGGGCGATGCCCGAGTATGAGCCAAGCGATCAATGCACTCGCAAAGGGAATGCCGCCATTGACCAGAATGCCCGCATGTGCGGCCGGCGCAAGGGAAAAGCCCGCGTAAACCAATAAGGCGTACGTCATGCCACCAAACGCGGCAAGCACCGCAAGTCGCGGCCACTCGAGGTGGTGCCATCGGGTCAACACAAAGGGAAGACAGACGATTCCCGAGAAGACAAAACGTAGGGCTGCCATGTCATAGGGCGTAAGTGGGCTGCGCCCTCCCAGCCGGGAAACGATGTTGAACCCGGACCAGACCACGATCACTGCTGCTGCAGCCGCAAAGCCTTTGAGCAGGTGGAGACGGCGGACCGGAATAGGTATCTCTGCATCTGTCATGCGAGGTGCTTCTGGGATAAGCGGTGCCGCTCACATTACCACTGACAGCTCAATCCATCGCGTCGTGAACCCGCAACTAAAGCGCTAAAGGGGCCAGTGAACTGACCCTTTTAAGTTGCCTTTAAGTTGCTACTTTAAGTTGCTATTGCGTGGGCGACAAACTGCTGAGTTTCGAACCGGTCGCGTCTTAAGGCGCGACCATGCAGGAGCGGCCGTTGTTTTTACCGCCGCGGTGTGCGCGGCCCTCTCCGACGGCAGTGGCATGGACTATATTTTGCTAAAGCCCACTTACCTTGCTATGGCCAGCAAGTCTCCACCGAACAATAGTGAGGTCAGACAGGACGACTTTGTTTGCAAGCTGTGAGCGCGCGGCCGAGACGGCGCGCGTTGCAGCAGCCTTCAACTCCCGGGCGCGTCCGCGCTCAGACGTGTGCTAATAAGAAGAGCAACCAGGCGTCGAGGGCCCACCCCGTGTATGACCATTATCCGGGTGACGCACCGCTGAAGTACGACGCACCGACCCGCAATGCGTGATCTCCCAGGAGGACTTCATCCCCGACTAGATCCTGCTCGCCACCCCTCAGGTAGAAATTCACTTTTTGAAGGAGCACAACATGGCTCGTGTCAGCACCTACCTCAATTTTCCTCGCTCGACCGAAGAGGCTTTCCTGTTCTACAAGTCCGTCTTCGGCACGGAGTTCGACGCGCCCATTGCCCGCTTCAAGGACATGCCTCCCGCGCCTGACCAGCCGCCGCTGGCTGGAGCCGACCAGAACCTTGTCATGCACGTCGGATTGCCCATTCTGGGCGGGCACGTGTTGATGGGAACCGATGCGCCGGAATCCATGGGCTTTACCGTAACGCCAGGCAACAACGTATACATCAACCTCGAGCCCGACACGCGCGCCGACACCGAGCGTCTGTTCAATGCGCTTGCGGCCGGCGGCACGATCGAGATGCCGCTGCAGGAGATGTTCTGGGGCGACTATTTCGGCAGCCTGATCGACCGCTTCGGCATCCATTGGATGTTCAACTGCGCCAGCAAGACCTGACACGCGTCTGAATCATAGGGGCCAGTTCACGCTGAACCCTTGAGGCGCTTCCGGGCTGAAAGCCTGATCTACACTGAAAACCGTTGCATCAGCACAAGGGGAATGTCATGCGATCGATGCCTTGCCTTTTCCTGGGCGCCCTGCTTGCCGGTTGCGCGCCGCTCACGACAACCACCACGGTGACAGCCCCTTCCGGAACCTACATCTGCAGTGGCGACACCGGCTGCTGCTGCAATTCGCCGATCCAGCATGCCAATCCGGCGGCGGGCCGCTGGCCGGACTGCGCGGTCAGCTACGAATGCGTGGCGATGCAGCCGGGCGGAGTTATCCATCCGAACCCGGCAGTGGGCCGGATCGACGTCAACCTGTGCCGCTCGCGGCTCGCCTCGCCGGCCGCCATCCCGCAGATCGCATCGACACAGCCGGCTTATTGCCGGACGGATCTGACGCCGTGAGCCGCTGCATTAAACACCGCATTGGGGTCTTGCAATGACATATTTCAATCGATGAATTGGATGTTCCAATGCAAGGCCTGACCCCACCGAGCGCCCGACTATGAATGAGTTCTTGGCAGACCCGCTCGAATTCTCCGTACGCCGCTTCCATGGCCTATCATTCCAGCTTGATTGCTGAATCCGGCTGTCCGTGTGGGGAGCCGTCTTGATTGTTTGTTCTTACGGGAGAAAGAGATGTACAAGCAGATGCTGTTGGCAGGTCTTCTCATGGCAGGCAACGGCGCCGCGCTTGCCGACCCGGGGGTATTCTTCGGCGTGACGTATTCTTTCGGGCAGGCCAAGCCGGAAGCGGGTCTGGGCGTTTCGCTCAAGGTGCTGTCCAGCAGGAAGGAAGACCACGGGGTGGTCGGCGCGGGGGTGACGTATTACCCGCTTCTCAGTTCGAACCGGTTCGGCGTGGATGTGAGCGCCGGCTATCTCTTTGATCACGCTGCTGTCACCGTGGGCTGGGACTTCCTGCACAGCCCGCAGATCGGGGTCGGCTATGTCAACACCAAGGACGACAGGGCGCCGGCTGTAGTGATCCCCGAATAAATGTAAACCCGTTCAGGACCCGGACTCTCAGGACACGGGGTCTGGTCTTGCATTGACACATGGCCGGTGGCGGCGAGTCCGCCCCCGCGCTACCATCCGCCCCACCATGCGACTCCCCCAACTCCGACAACGTCTACGCGACCTGGGCGCTGCGCCCTGTCACGAGGGGCGCGTGCTGCGGGCGTGGGTTCAGGGGCGCTCGCTCGACACCAAGCGGCGGCGTGCCGAGGACTTTCTGCCGCTGGCGGTGCGCGATGACCTGCCTGGTCTCTTCGATGAATTGCGCGGCTTGGCGCGCGTGCATTCCGAGCACGCCGGCGAGGACGGCTCGGCCCGACTGCTGGTGGCGCTGGCGGATGGCCAGACGGTGGAAAGCGTGCTGCTGCCGCGCGACGGCGTGTGCGTGTCCACCCAGGTCGGCTGTGCGGTGGGCTGCGTGTTCTGCATGACCGGCCGCGTCGGCTTGCTGCGCCAGCTCTCCGGCGCGGAGATCGTCGCCCAGGTGGTGCTGGCCCGCAGCCGCCGCCCGGTGAAGAAGGTCGTGTTCATGGGCATGGGCGAGCCGGCCCACAATCTGGACAACGTGCTGGAGGCCATCGAGCTGCTCGGTGTGGAAGGCGGCATCGGCCACAAGAATCTGGTCTTCTCGACCGTCGGCGACCGGCGCGTGTTCGAGCGCCTGCCGCAGTCCACGGTAAAGCCTGCGCTGGCGCTCTCGCTGCACACCACCGATGCCGACCTGCGCCGGCGTCTGCTGCCCAAGGCGCCCGACATCGCGCCGGCCGAACTGGTCGAGCTGGGCGAGGCCTATGCCCGCCGCACCGGCTACCCGATCCAGTATCAGTGGACGCTGCTCGAAGGGATCAACGACACCGAGGCCGAGTTGGACGGGATTGCGCGACTGCTGGCCGGCAAGTACGCGGTGATGAACCTGATCCCCTACAACAGCGTCGAGGGCGTCGACGGCAACGACCTCCGCCGCCCAAGCTGGGAGCGGGCGGCCGAGATGGCGTGCCGCCTGCACCTGCGCGGCGTGCTCACCAAGCTGCGCCACTCCGCGGGGCAGGATGTGGAGGGCGGCTGCGGACAGTTGCGGGCGCGGGCGCTGGGCGTTGCTGCAAGCGCCTGAACGAAGAACACCAAAGGGTCAGTTCATGATCCAACTGATTCCGCGCGATGTGGAGCCGCGAGCAAGTCGGCGATGCGGTCGCCATCGCGGCGGGTAATTTTGTCCTATTGCGCGGCGGCAGCGCAGGTTTACAGTTTTCCGTCCCGACCACATAACAAATCGCGGCAGTCGGGGCGACACCACCAGCGATGTTGCGGAGAAATCGTATCGTCATAACCGAGGAGGATGATCATGATTTCCCGTACCGCTGCACTTCTTGCATGTCTGGCTTCGCTGGCGCCGACGGCCGCGAGCGCTGTCGTATTCACCTACACCGACGAGTCGGCGTATCTCGCCGAGCTCGGCACGCTGGGCCTTGAACACTGGTCCGAGAATTTCGAAGGGGCGGCGTGGGACGGCGTGCGCACCACCGTCGACTCTACGGGCCATCGCGATTATCACGTCGCCGCAGCCGTGACGAACCAGGGCATTGCCTGGGAGGGGCCGAGCTATATGTCGCCGCTTTCCACTTCGCCGCGTTTTCACCTGTTGCCGGGTGAGGACAGCGCGGGTTGGGCGGCGAACAAATGGGGTCTGGTCGCCGTCACGCGGCGCTCGGAAGTCGATGCGTTCAAGGGCACCTCGGCCGGCACGCTTTACGGCGTCGGCGGCTGGTTCGACACATTGTCGGGATACAAATTCGACGAGGACAGCGCAAGCTTTATTCCGAAGGGCCACATGTTCGTGAGCTTGAACGGCATGGCGGCAAACGATTTCGGCGCGGGGGGCGACACCGATCCCAGCAAGCTGATCAATGCGATTACCTACGATACGCCGCCGCGGTTTTTCGGCATCATCGACACGGACGGCTTCAACTCGTTCAACTTCTTTTCCGATCAACTGACGGTGACGGAAACCGGCGGCTTTCCGGGCGAGTCCTCGGAGCCCGGGTTCTATGCGCCGATTGTCTATGCCGACAATTTCACGTTCGCCGCACTACAAGCCATCCCCGAGCCCAGCGCCTGGGCATCGATGGCGGCGGGCCTGGTGCTCGTGGGCCTGCGCCTCTCTGCAATGCGCGGCATCCGATATTGAAGGCGGCCCTGCGGGCAGCGTACGCGGCCGGGAAGGCGGCGCTTTCCACTCGACGCGCTTAGAATTCAGGAGCCCGGCCCGAATCGATTTCGAGCGCGTGCTCACTCCATCCTCTCTGAAACAAGACATGAGCCCCAACACCGTCCGCGTCCGACTGGCCTTCTCGTTCAAGGGCGAGACCTACGACCTCGATTCCGTGATTGACCTGGATCGCTGTGGCGGCGACGACGAGGCGCCGGATTTCCACCAGATCCTCGCCAAGGCGGCCGGGATCGATCCCTATTCCTATCTGTATGACGTATTGGCGTCGCACGAGATCGCGTTCTCGGATGCCACCGGGGTGGCGGTGCGAAGCTGCCGCGATGGCGGATTCGACTGGGCGCAATTCGAACAGGACCGGCGCGAGGAACGGGACTGGCTGGCGGTGAAGGCGATCGCGGAACGCGTTCTGCCGACGCGCGACTGGGAGGCGGCGCCGGATATGAAGGCGGCCTTGCTGGCAGCGTACCGGGCCGGGAAGGCGAGCGCGCGATAGAGATTCCACTGCAAACAAAGGGAGCCCCCGGCATGAAACCCACTCTGATTCTGCTTGCCCTGTTGCTGGCCTGGCCGGCGTCAGCAGGCGTCTATAAATGGACGGACGCGCAAGGCCGTGTCCAATACAGCGATTCGCCGCCCCCCGCGGCCAAGACCACGCAGTTGAGGCTGCAAACCTATACTGGCCCGGTCGAGGTCAGCCGGGCCGTCGGGACGGACAGCGGCGTGACGATCTACACAACCGAATGGTGCGGGGTGTGCCAGCGCGCCAAGGCATTCTTCAAGCAGAACGGCGTGCCTTTCCGCGAATGGGATGTGGAAAAAACGGAGTACGGTGCGATCAAGTTCAAGCAGCTGGGCGGCAGCGGCGTGCCGGTGATCACCGTCGGCGCGGAAAAAATGATGGGCTTCGACGCCGGCCGCTTCATGGTCTTGTGGCAACAGTCAAAGGAATCGGGTTCTAAGCATTGAGGGCGGCGCTTCGGATGATTTTCTCAGCATATGGGCCGCTGCCATCGCCACCTCTTGACCGCCGCGGGTAGACGATCCCACTCTCGGGTGGGAAAACGGCACGCTATTCAGGAAATTGTGGCACCACTGGTCAACGTTTCCCTGCCGATCTCATCCAGGTGGGTTTCTAGTTCCTTGGTGGCTTTCCGTTTGTTCATCCATTCGAATACCCAGTACGCAACCGCCGCGAGGAAACCGATTGCGCCGTTCAAGAGATACGCGATGGCAATCCAGATAGCGATGCCGATCAACAGAACCCAGGCAGGCTTCCTCACCAAGCCCCACACCGTGGCGTGAGCCCCCGTGTGGCCCAACTTCCAGTACAGGGCTGCATTGTGATTGACCAAATGCGTCCATTCGCCCTTATCCCCAACGTGGCCCGATACCATGGTGACGTTCTGGCCATCCTTCAGGGGGATATCCTCATTATGAAGCTTGAATGGAATCTCATTGCCGCCAGCCGGCTTGAGAAAAAACTCCTGCTTCACGACCACGGTCGAACTGATCTGGACGGGGGTGGTATGGCCATGACCGTTGTAGGTTGAGCCGCCGCCCCCGCTGCCGCTGACATAGGTTTCGGCATGCTTATGCGACCCGGTTACCTGGCCTGTCACTGACCTGAAATCGACACGCCTGCCGTTGTAATCGAAGGGTTTCATGGTTTCCGTCACCTATTCTTGATGGTGTTGTTTGTCGTGGCTGGCATTACAGCTTGGGTTGCCTCGCCTCTTCTGCTGCCCCTTTTGCTTCTCGATTTTTATATCCGGTTTCCGTTTCGACGAGGAGCAATCCGCCTCCATCAGGGCCGGGACCAAAAGCCACATGCAACCCGGGCAAGCGCCATTCCAGGTTTTCGACCTGGTAGCTCGCACCGTATTGGTTCTGGTAACTCGCTTCCTCTCTACGAGTAGGCTTGCCATATTTGGCGCGCAGTTGCTTGGCAATGTAGTCGCCCCTTGCGCCTTTCTGAATGAGCACAGTAATACCGACCAAGTTGCCGTCATGTAGCGATGCCGCCACCTCGCAGTAGGCCCACTCGGGGCACGAATCCTTGGCAAGCATGATGTAACGATCGGCAGGCTTGCCGCCAGCCAAAGCACCGATGAACGCCATCAGCGCCCCCTCGGACTGGCAAGTGAAACTGGTCTGGACGCCGCGGAATGCGCCGAGGAGATCCACGTTCTTAAGCGGGTTCATCGGATCGTTGCTCCGCTGCTCATTCTTTCTCTCATTGGCAGTGTGGCAACGGGGTAGCCGTAGCGGCTCGCCCAAGGGCACGCCGAACACTCGCGTATCCACGCCAGCGGCTTTTGCTTTGTCGATAGATGGATCTGACGATGCAGGCCCGTGTAACGAAGCCGTACCAGCGGGGCCATTCCCGGCCGCCATTTCTTCCTGAAGCTTTGCTCTGGCTTCAGGTGAGAAATAGCGCTTACGCCATTCATCTTTACGGGCGCGTTCCTCAGCAGATATACCGGAAGCGGGGCTGCCGCCACCCGCTTGCGCAATCAGGATGGGCAGCGTCACGGGTGCGTTCTCCAGTTTGGCCATCCTGGCTGCGTGCCATGCTGCTGCATCCGGTTCGTTGTTGCCGTGAATCTCCCCGAGGGCGCGCTCGTTATCAGGCACCTCGGCGAGGCGGCCTGGCAGTGTGGCCGCCGGGGCGTTCCCGGCAATCAACAAAAATGGCAGGGCGATCAGAGAACCAAGCCGTCCCGCTAGAGAGACCTTGGCCAGGATGTCGTTGCGCATTGGAGTGGCTCCTTGCCTTTATGGGCGTTGAGTCAGGCGATTAGAGCTTGGGTACATTTCTCCTTGCATTTTCAACTTCTTTTTTGCTGCGGCCCTCACTTAGGCTTGCCAGGTACTCATACGAGCTTTGCCAGTCTTCAGTAGCTAACCGATAGTCTGTTATCCCTATTCCCAGCTCAGTCACCAAAGATGGATTCTCATTGAATGGCCGTACTCCAGCAGATACTGTAAATCCGCAGCCGGTCCTGATGGTGGTTTTTCCAAGTGAGAAATTCCAGGGCGGATTGCGTAGATCGAAACCACTGCAAGTACTGTTCCCACCGGCCCCCATAGCGAATCGCCAGACCAGTTGCCTATTGTTCGGGGCGTCGTTCCCCCCTGGGGATGGTTCGCCATACTTGGCACGCAGCGCTTCCAGTGTGGCAACTACCGTGGGTGCGTTATCGATTCGATACGACACTACTCTGTCAACGTGCACAATGCGCCGCCCCGGAGGGAGGGAGGCGGTCAGAAATATTCGCTCGACAGCACGGGGACGTTCATTCGTCGCTAGAAAGTACATTACAGGGTGAGGCTTGTTATCCGCGCGCGAGAAAACTTGATCTTGTTTCTTCGCTATCTTGAGGCCTGGGTTGTGCGCGTTTAGCGCCTTGAGCGCTTCCTCAGGCGAGAACCCGATTCGCACGCCCACAACATCCATTTTCTCTCGTGCAGTTTTCAGCGCTCCCGCGTCCATTTCTCCATAGGGACTGGTACCTACGCCCCCTTGTTCTGCCGATCCATCCGGGTCCACGGCTGTCTGCGCCCCTTGTTTCATTTTTTCCTGGAATACCTTCGCCCCCTGCGCAATTGCCTTCAAAGCATCCAGGCCGCTATCTGCAAACGCAACGGGTTGCAACACGGTTGCGCACGCGCCAACCACAATCAGAAATTTCTTGTTCATCGCTGTTTCTCCTTTTAGTGTCGCTGCACAGGTGGAAATTGCGGGTGCCCGCTCCGCAACAGCCATGCTCGAAATGTGAAATGTGGCTGTTCAAAGATAGCTGCGAATAGAAATTACGGCCTCTCCCAAATGGGAGAGATTTGTCATCAAGGATTGGTAATACAACGTAGCAACAACGCCACCAGTTGCGCCTGTTTTTTTGTCCCTGTCTTGGCGAGAATTTGCTTCAGATGCGAGCGCACGGTGCCCATACCGATGCCCAAGGCTTCCGCTATCTCATTGAGCGCCCGGCCTTCGGCGAGCGCCTGAGCGACGGCGGCCTCGGTGCGCGTCAGCCCGAACAATTCGCGCGACATCTGCGCGGACGCGGTCAGCGCTTCCGGATCGCGGATGAATATCAGCGCCGCCGGCTGCGACACGCCACACCCTGCGGCCATGGGTCGCAGCGGCGCCACCGTTAGCGTGAGGGGGAGCTTGCCTTCGCGCCGGATGGCAAAGGTGCCCCCGGGCGAGTCCATTGCGCTGGACGCGGTTTGGACGCAGCGCTGGACCAGGCCGGCCAGCCGGCTGGACAAGTCGGATTGACGGACGTCCAGCTTGCCCTGGGCCAGGCAAAACTCCCTGGTCTGCCGGAGCACCTGCTCGGCAATGCGGTTGGCGAACAGGACTGACCTGTCGCCGTCCACAACAAGAATCGCGCCGCCGCTACGCTCCAGCGCATCGAACGCGGCGGCAGCGCCCAATTGGGCCTTGGCCAGCTTTTGGCGCAGCTGAAACGCGCGAAGAAGATGCGGCAGGAAGCCGGCAAGTCTGCGGCGGTCTGCATTTTCATAGCTTCCAGCGCGCTCGGGACGGTGAATTCCCAAGATGCCGATGGTGTCCTCACCGACTGGGAACACGGCGCCGATCATGTGGTAGATGTCGAGGTGGCGGATCCAGTCGCCATAGAAATCCGTCCGTTCGAACTCATCATCGGGAACGAGGTCGCGGTTGGTGACGATTTTTGACATGCCGAAGGCGACTGATTTCTCGACCCAGAGGTCATTGCGGTGCCAATGTTCGGCCCAATCCTGATGCTTCGGGTCGACCATCAGATTCGGTGTCATGTCGACGAGATGGATTCGTTCTTTGCTGTCCTGAACTTTCAGCACGGCGCTGGTTGACCCAAAAGTGCGCGCGATCTGATCGCCGAGGCCGCACCACGCGCTGTCGTCGATGGTTGCGTCGTACACGCGATCGATCAGGGCCTGCATGCGGGGTTCAGTTTTTTCCACGATCAGTGGGTAACCGAGCCCGCGCTGGGACGGCTGAAGGAGAGTGCGAAGACGGGAGGGGGCGCTATTGTTGGCTGCCAGCACTCGGAAGTTGGCCAAGGTTTGGTGATCGTGTGTGCCATGAAGTGGCTCCGGTTTTCACTAAACGCTGCACCCGCATGCTGTTACCCCCGGGAGCCGGGTGGCCATTTCTTGAGACCTTATAGCCTCAGGATTCAGAAGCAAGACTTACACCAAAAGTTTGTTGTCAAAATTATCAATGGCTTGCGATCAGGGCGGCGAGTTGCATGTAAAGTTTCTCGACATATACGCTGTAGTGCTGAAGAACACGGAAGGCACCCAAAGTTAGCAATGATCTCCGTGAATCCACCTAGCCTTATGGATCAACTTTTCACAACTCAAGCACCTGGACCCCGGCCTCCGCCGGGGTGACGATTTGTTCAGGGCCTACCAAAGGGACTCAAGGCGCGGCCGATTCGAGTTCCGTCGGGGCCGCTTCGCTGGCCAGTTCCTCGGTCCAGGCAAGCGCATGCAGCTGGGCGAGGTTGACCTCTTCGGGGCTGGAGTCGATGTCGCCGGCGTAGCGGGCGATCTGCTCGAAATCGCTGCGCTCCGACGCTTCGGCGAGTTTCAGGAAGGGGGCATAGGGACCGGACTGGTGGACCAGGGCCTGGACGATGGGGTCGGGCATGGGCAGCTTTTCGAGCAGATAGGCGAGCGGAATGCCCATCAGCGGTTCGGCCAGGGAAAACAGCCCGGTCATGAACAGCTCGTCCTGGGCGCCGCGGTCGAGCCGGGATTGGCCGAGCAGTTCGCACAGGCGCCCGCGCGTCACGGCGGTTCGCGCCAGCAGGGCGTTGGTGGGCGTCGGATTGGCGGTGACCAGCAGCAGCGCCAGCCAGCGGTAAAGCGTCATCAGCCCGATCTGGGTCAGGGCCTGGCGCACGGTGTGGACCTGCTTGCGCAGGCCGGAGGCGGCGGAATTGGCGTAGCGCAGCAGGCGCAGGGTGAGGGCAGCATTGCGGCGCAGGGGCTCTTCGATGTCGGCGAGGTCTTCGCAGACACGGACCTTGTTCATCAGTTCCAGAACCGACAGCTGTCCCGGCTGGATGGCCTTGTTGGCGAGGTTCTCGGGATAGGCGAAATAATAGCCCTGGAAATACTGGATGCCGCTGTTGCGGCAGACGTCGAACATCTCGCGGCTTTCGACCTTTTCGGCGATGAACTGGCCTTTGAAGGTCTTCTGGATGTGCGCGACGATTTCCACGGTCTTTTCGGGATGCTGCTCGAGCACGTCGAGCTTCACGAAGTCGACCATCGGCAGCAGCGGGCGGTATTCGTCCAGGCAGACGAAATCGTCCAGGGCGAAACGGTAGCCGAGTTGTTTGAGTTCCTGGATGCGGGCGATCAGCACCGGCGTGACCGGCACGGTCTCGAGGATTTCGTAGACCACGTGATCGGGCGGCAGCAGGCAGACGAAGTCGCTCATCAGGGTGGCTTCGTCCAGGTTGATGAAGGCGAGCTTGCCTTGCAGCAGCCAGTCGGGACCGAGACAGAGGGTGTTGCTGATGACCTCGACGCCGGCCTGCAGTTGGCTGGTGATCTGCGCCGAGACGGACGCCATCGATTGCCGGAACAGGAGTTCGTAGGCGAACAGCTTGTGCTCGGCGTCGACAATGGGTTGCCGCGCCAGAAAGGTTTCTTTTCCCATCCGGGCTCCTCGAAAAAATGTGTTTATGTATTTGTCAGGAGCATATCAGCTCATTTCCACGGAAGGAACGATTGCGGCGGCCAGCGCGGCATGGCCGGCGGATGTTCTGGCATACTTTCCCCGTGGCCGCGCCCGGGCGGCTGTTTCCAGCTTTGAATTCACCCGCCGTTCCTGACGAAAGGACACGCCATGACCCACACTTACTGCATGACGTCTCACTGCGCGCTGGCGGAAGCGTGCGCACGCTATGAGGACGATGCCGGCCGGCATCTGCTGAGCCGCACGTATGCGGATTTCAGCGAGGAGCTGATTCGCCAGCCGGACAGCACGACGACCTGTCCCTTCTTCATGGACAAGAACGACGCGGCGGGCGGGCAGGCGAAGCCGCATTGAGTTCGTGCCGCAAGCGCCTCGGATAAAGAGGCGGCATGAACGGGCCCGCGTTCCCCGGCTAACCCAAACGATCCAGACCCCATGCGACTCGTCCCCACCCTGCTCCTGATCGCCATCACGGCCGGTGCATGGAATTATTTTTCCACGCCCCCCATCCGCCATGCCGAGGGCGCCATCGCCCCGGATGCACCGGTGCAGGTGAATCGCTCCAGCCTACCGTCGTTCTCGGTGGCGGAGTATCGGATTACGCCCGCTGCGGAATTTTCCCTGGAAGCGCGCGTGCTCGCCACCGAGACATACCACGCGGGGCGCGAAGCCGATCTTTCGCCCATCGATCTTGCACTCGGCTGGGGGCCGATGTCGGATAGCGCCGTGCTGGATCGTTTGCAGATCAGCCAGGGCAATCGTTTCTATTTCTATCGATGGTCGGACCAACCGCCGATTCCGGCGTCGGAGATCGTCGCGCACAGCGCGAACATGCACATGATTCCCGCCAGCGACGAAATCAAAAGGCGTCTGGACAAGGTGCGCGTGGGCCAGATCGTCGCGCTGAGCGGTTATCTCGTGGGCGTGGAAGCCCCGGACGGCTGGCGCTGGAACAGCTCCATGACCCGCAGCGATTCGGGCGGCGGCGCCTGCGAACTCGTGTGGGTCGACACCGTGACGGTTCGTTGAGCCGCCCGCTCGCCGACACGCCGTGAAGGTCACCGGCGGGGCTTCAGGCTAGGGGTCGAGCGCGTCATGGGCGTTTCCTGCGCGCCTCCGGTTGAGGTCGAGGATGGTCGCGCATTTCCCGACGATGCCGGGTTCGATTTCGGGAACCAGGCCGATCCGCGGATCCGAGCCCAGGGTGGTGAGGATCACTGCGCAATTCGCCGTGTTGGCGCGGTCCAGGAAATCGGCCGCGAACTCCTTGCAGTACAGATGGTAGTTTTCGAGAACCATCAGCAGGGGCTGTTCGAAGTTGCTTTCCGCGATCCAGTCCAGGATGCCGGGCAGGCGCCGGCGCACCTCGTCCACGCTGCTCGGCGCCTGATGCGAGTTGTACTGCAGCACCGAAACCGCCTTTCGGCTGACCTTCAGTTTTCCGGCTTTTTCGAAGGCGACATTCAGGGAGTGGTAGCGGGTGGGCCCGAATGCCTCGAGCGCCTTGTCGCGCAAGGCCGTGGTCAGCGTCGGGACCAGCCCTTCGGTGATGTAGATCACGCCAAAGCCCGCCATGGCCGCGTCGCCGCACAGTGCAGTGAGCGCCTGATTGCGTCCGCCGAAGTTCTCTCCGCGGATCAGGACATTGCCCATCAGGCCTCGCGTGCTCAATACCACCTCATGGATAGGCGAGCTTGCTGCAAAGCGCAATCGGAATGTCGTTTCGACAGGCTCGGCTTTCTTTGGCCGGATAAGTTGGGTAATCGTCGTTATCACGTAGGTGCGTGGTCGCCTGGCTTCAGTTGACTGGAAACGGGTCGCCCGAGACTTCCGGCGGCACGCCATGATAGCGTCAGGCGGCGGCGATCGGGAACAGCGGGGCGTCCGTTGGCTATATTGCGTACTTTCCGTCCGGAGGCCGAAAACATGTCTGAGACAGGTTCGACGAAACCCGCTCCCGCTCCCGCTCCCGCGCGCCGGGTGGCGAAGATAATCCTGACGCTGACCGTGCTGCTCGCGCTCGCGCTGGTCGCGCCTCACGTGGGCCGCCAGCTGTCGGCGCGCTTGCCGCTGTTCGATTGCCTGCAAGTCCTGCCGGACATCGGGGATACGACGGTCCGCGCGTTCGCCTTCGGCATCCTGCTCGTGCTCGTGGCCGTGCAATTCTGGGTCCATGCGCAGGACAAAAACGTGCAGAACAGACCGGAAAAAGAGGATGGCGTGATAGGCCGTTACCAGCGATTGCTTGCGCGGACCGGGCCGGTGCCGTCCGCTCACGCCCCCCTCGGGGGGCAGACGCTGACGCCGGATGGGGTGGCTCTGGCGGTGGCGCATGGCATCGCGCTCGCCAGGGAAAAAGAAAAGCATGACGCGCTTCTGAAACAGCCCGTCGCCAGCTTCCATGAAACGGACAAGAGCGCAATCCGCGCCTTCATGACCAAGCAGGCGATTTTTGCGGCCATCACGCTGGCCCTTCTCAAGGCCGTGTCCACCCGGCTGCCGCCGGTGTTTCCGGGCGACTTCAAGGAACTGCTTTACGTGACGGCTGCCGGCGGTTTCCTGGTCACGCTGTTGACGGTGTTCGCTGCGATTCAGACCTACAGCACGTATGTCCGCATCCAGTGGGATGACGCGTCCGGTATTGCGCTCCTCATAAAGGGCCGCCATTTCGACGAGCAGTCGTTTTACGGGCTGACCTTTTCACTCCTGGTGGCCTTGTGCGCGTACCAGCCCTGGGCGGCGCTGATCGCCATGCCGGTGTTCGGGCACTTGTTGTACAACTACTATTTTTTTGAGCCCTGAGTGGTTCGGGGTCGACACCATCCCAGGCAGGTCAGGTGTAGTTTTCGACCGGGTTCGGGCGGTGGCGCCCGCCATTGCCGGATGTCCGCGCCACCCTCATGTCCCCCAAATGTACGATTGATTTTTTATGGTGTTCGCTGCAGGATGGCTAAAAATCGTGGGGTCTCATGACCAACCACCATAAAAATCATAAAAAATATTTATAACTAAACCCTGGAATGAGAGAGCCGCACGGTGAGCGAAGACTTGAACACCGTCAACCCGCATTATCTTGAGCGGGCCATCGATTTGGGCGAGCGCTACGAGGTATGCGCCAGCGAGGACATCTACGACGCCAACGGCATGAAGCTGCTGGCAAAGGGCGCCACGCTCGCGCCCGGCATGCAGGAACGCCTCATCCGCCACAAACTGCGCAAGCCGCTGGAAACCAGCCTGAGCGTGGTCGATGGCGTGACCATCGAGGTGGTTCTGGAGGTGGCGAAGCAACTGCTCGACGAGTTGCCGCCCTTGCAAACCTGCGCGGGTCCGGCCTCGGCAAGAAATGCGTCGCTCGAAGCGACGGCCCGGATCGGTCTCAACAACAGCATGACGACGCTGCTGACCATGTCGTACAAGTCGGAAGGCCAGCGCCACTTCAAGCACACCGTGCTGGTCGGCCTGATCGCCACCATGCTGGCCACGCGCGCCAAGCTCTCCCACGATGACGTGCTTGCCGTCGCACACGCCGGCCTGCTGCATGACATCGGCGAAATGTATCTCGATCCGGCGTACCTGAAATCCGGCGCGCATCTGAAGCCTGAGGAATGGAAGCATGTCGTGGTGCATCCGAAGGTGGGGCAGATGGTGCTCACGGAACTGACGCCCTATCCGGTGAAGGTGGCCCGGGCGGTCGGGGAACACCATGAGCGCATGGACGGAAGCGGCTACCCGCATCGCTACGCCAACACGCAGATCAGCCGCGAGGGGAGTATCGTCGCCACCGCCGAAACCCTGGGCGGCATCTTCATGCGCCCCGACAACCCCCTCCAGCGCGCCAGCCTCGCCCTGAAAATCATCCCCGGCGAATTCACGCAGGAGGTCGTTTCCATCGTCAGCAGCATCGCGCAGTCCGCACCCGATGGCCTGGCCGCGGAAAATATCAGGCCACTGGCGGACCATGCGCCGCGCCTGAACACCCTGAATCAAAAACTGGAGAGCGTGCTCGCCCAGTGCGACGCAATCGCCGTATCCCCCCTGGCGAACACGAAATCGGTGCTGGACGCGCAGCAGCGCGTGTCGGATCGCATCGCGGTGATCAAGCGTTCGCTCGCATCGAGCGGTGTGTGGGCGTGCCTGCAGGAACCGCAGCAGGTGATGGACGACATGCGGCCTGAAATCCTGCTGGAGCTCGAAGTCGTGTCGCGTGAGCTCGAATGGCGCCTGCGCGATATCGCGCGCGACCTGGTCTTGCACTTTCCAAAACAGAATGAAGAAATCAGCGCCGTGTTCGCGGAGCTGATCGAAACGCTGGACAAACTCGACTAGTCCGAAGAGGAGACAGCACGATGAGCCGATCCACGAACGCCGTTCTGTTGTCCGCCCTCGTATTGCCCGGTGCGGGGCACCTCTACCTGAAACACTTTGGGCGCGGCATCGCCTTGATCGCGATCAGCCTGGCCTGCCTGTGGATCTTCGTGGACAGGGTCATGCGGCAGGCGTCGACTGTGCTGGAGAGGCTGGCGTCGGAAGGGACCGTGCTCGATGCAGGCCAACTCTCGGAACTGGTCACACAAACGTCGAGCGGTTCGGGCGATGCCGTCGTCACGGTTGCGACGCTGGTGCTGGCCGGCTGTTGGGTGCTTGGAATCGCCGATGCTTACCGGCTCGGCAAATCAGCGGGCCCGACACGATAAGCGGGAAAGTCCGCTGGGCTGTCGCAGGCATTAGCGGGTGCAAGTGCGGGATGCGCGTGTGCCATAATCGATTCGCGGAGCAGTGAACAAAAAATAATTGAACAAGAACGTTTGGACTTTATGGGAGAGTCAAATGGGAAAACGGTTATGTGCTCCGCTGTTCGCTTTATTGTTTCTTGTCATGCCTTTACCGGCACTTTCAGCATCGCCCCCAGCTTCGAATCCTGCCCTGATCCCTAAGGAAGCTGCGCTTGCCGCTGCCATCGAGTCCGCCCAGAAAGCGATCCAACACGGGCCCCAGGATGTCCCCCTTTCCGGGCAGGCCACGCTCAGTCTCCCCGCCGACTTCGGCTTTGTTCCGCCCGCCGAGGCGGCTCAATACCTCAGGGCCTTGGGGAACACCCCTGGCGAATCCCTTGCCGGGCTGGTTGTGCCGCTGGAAGCGCAACAGGGGGACTGGCTTGTCGTGATCAACTACGTGCCTTCGGGCTACATCAAGGACGATGAGGCAAAAGAGTGGGACGCCGACGAATTGCTGGAATCGATTCGCGCCGGAACGGAAGAAGACAACAAGCAGCGCGCGCAGATGGGCATCCCGGAAATGGAAATCATCGGATGGGTCGAGAAGCCGATCTATGACGACCAGACCAAACGCCTGGTCTGGTCGATCTCATCCCGGGGCAAGGGGCAGCCCGCAGCAGCCGACAACGGCATCAACTACAACACGTATGCGCTGGGACGCGAGGGCTACTACAGCCTGAACCTGGTCACGGGACAAAGCACCATTGCCCAGGACAAGCCTGCTGTGCATACCCTGCTCGCCGCCCTGCAATACAACGAGGGCAAACGCTACGAGAATTTCGATGCCGGCACCGACAAGGTGGCTGAGTACGGCCTGACGGCGCTGGTGGCGGGCGTTGCCGCGAAGAAGCTCGGTTTGCTGGCCATGGCCGCAGTCTTTTTTGCCAAGTTCTGGAAACTGCTGTTGATCGGCGTTTTCGGGATCGGCGTGCTCGCCAAGAAATTGGTGGCCAAGAAAGCGGCGTGAGCGGTCGATGTGGCAAACGCAACAACGCATTTTTTCGACACCATCACTTTGACAAGGAGCGATTCATGAGCGGGTTCGTCTTCCGGCGATCCCCACGGGGATCAACCAGTACACGAGCCTGTATCACAAGCTGGCCGGGACATTGCTGGACGACCCCGACTACCGCGCGGCCAATCCGAAGTAACGCTTTTGAACACTCCGGCCATGGCCGACGACACGAAGCCTGCGGCCGGCTGACGCGGCTGGGGCAGGATTCATCCGGATAGACCGTCTGGGAGGACCACCATGCCGAGCACGACTTCCATCCTTGCTGCGCTGGTCGCGCCGCTTCCGATGGCGGATTTCCTGGCGCAGCACTGGCCTGATCGGGCGTATGCCGCCCATGGCAGTCCGGAGCGCCTGCCGGCCGCCCTGCGGGTGCCGCAGTTGCAGAGCGTTGAGGCGCTGGCGGCGAAGTACCGCGGACGCATGTCGTTCGGCAACGCAACCGCCAGCAGCCGCACCGTCGGCATCGAACACACCAGCCCGGCCCTGCTGGTGCGCATGGGGCTGAGCCTGTATATGCCGGACATCGCGGCGCTGGTGCCTGCACTCGGTGGGATGCTGCGCCAACTGGAGCAGGAGCTGGGCGCGCCGTCCGGGTCGGCACGCATCGGCGCATTCGCGGCGTCGCCGGGCAACGGGGTGAGCTGCCATTTCGATTCCGAGGAGGTGTTCTCCATCCAGCTGCAGGGCGAGAAGCGCTTCCACATCGCCAAGGCGCCGGACATCGAGCAACCCTGGGGCATGCAGTTCAATCCCGGCGACCCGTGCTTCGACGATCTGTATCCGCAGGTGCCGGCCGGTTTTCCGGATCCTGCCCGCAGCAATTTCGAAACGGTGGACATGAAGCCCGGCACCGTGCTGTTCATGCCGCGCGGCACCTGGCACTACACCGAATCGGGCGAGGGTTCGCTGTCGGTGAGCATCATCGTGCGCACGCCCGCGGCGTTCGAATGCGCGCTCGAAGCCTTGCGCCTGCGGTTGTTGCAGGATGCGCGCTGGCGGCGCCCGCTGTATGGCGCGTGGGGCGACCGCGCGCAGTCGGCGACGGCGCGCGGGCAATGGCAGGCGCTGATGCAGGACTGGCCGCGGGTCACCGCCGGCATGGACCTTGACGACGCCGTGCTGACCCGGCTGAACGAGGCCGAACGGCTGAATCAGGCGGGTGCGGCGAGCCGTTTTCAGCGCTGCCCCGAGGCACGCATGGAATTCGAGCCCAACGTGCAGGGCGGGCAGACCGTGAGGATCGTCGTCCGCGGCGCAGAGGGCGATGACGCCACGCCGCTGCACCTGGAGGTGCCGGAGGCGATGGTGGCGCCGTTCCGCTGGCTGGCAGCGCACACTGCCGCCTTCGCGGTGGCGGACCTCGCCAGCCGCTTTCCCTCGCTGCCGCTGGCGCAGCACATGGGTATCGTCAATGCGCTGGCGCGCGCGCGTTACCTCAGGCAACTCTGGTACGGCACGATCCCCGCGGCACAATCGCCGGCTGAGTAGGCGCAGGGGCGGGGTCGCTGCGAACTAGTTGCAGCGCGGGTCCACTCTCAGCTTGGCCTTGATGGGGTCGCCGATCTTGTAGCCGCCGATGGTTTCCTTGGAAGCCTGAAACTCATGCACCGTCCCGTCGCTCGCGCGCAGCCTGAGTCTGCCCTGGTCCATGTTCACCTGGGTCACCTGGCCTTCCACCATTTGCGGGCGGTTGGCTTTGCTGCAGTCGGGCGTGTCCTGCCCGAAGGCGGCTCCGCCCGGCACCATAAGACTGCCCGCCGCTGCCACGATCAAACACATCCTGGTTTTTTTCATGGTCGCCTCCGTCATTTGGTGATGTCGTAGATGGCGCCCGCTGCCGCGCCAACGCCTGTGCCGATCAAAGCCCCTTCCTTGGCGCCGTAACCCGTGCCGGCGCCAATGGCGGCCCCCGCCCCGGCACCCACGGCAGCACCGGTGACGGTGCCGCAGGAAACGGCCGACAGGGCGAAAGCCAGCAAACCCGCAATTGCGATTGTCTTCATGGTCTGATCCTCCTCGACGACATGGATAGCGGCGTTCCGCCATCCGGCTGCTCCCTGCCTGGTAAACCAACTGAACCTTACCAACACGCGGTGGGCATTGCCGTAAGCGCTGCCCTTGGCCGGGCGTAGGAAAACGCCTCGAACCGCCCGAATGCGCGGGAATCCGGGCACGCGGAAGCTAGAGGCCGACCAGCTCCGCATGAACACCCTGCGCTTGAACCATGTTCAAGAGCTTGCCCGAGCTGGTGCAGGCCGGGTTGTAGGTCACCACCAGCATATGAGGGTTTTCGGTCGAGCTGCAGGCGCTGATGACGCAGGCGTCAGTCCGAACTGTGTCTTCCAGCTCATGCATTTTCTCGCTGGGAATCGTTTCGTCCACATGGACGATCATGTCAACAATATCCATTTTTTCATCTCCTTGACGGGCACCCGGCTGGCCAGGACACGGCACAAGTCAGCTCACGGGCGCAGATTGGTTTCCCTCAAATAGGCCCCCCGCACGGGCACCGCTTGCCGGCTTGGTGCGAGGGCGAATGGGCTAGCGCGGCGAGTAGGTCATGCAGTTGACCTCCTGGCCGCTGGGGGCGACGCGGATGCTGTCCGTCATGCACTCCAGGTCCTCGTTGAATTTGCACTGGGTGGACTTGCAGGCGCCGACGCCCGCCGTCCGCTCGGCCGCTTTGGTGTGGCCTGCACGCGAGAAAAAGGTGTCGCAGCCGGCATGCAGGCTGTTGCCCACCGTGATCGCCCTGGCGTGGCACTTCATGTTGACGTTGTAGGCGCATTCGTTCGCCAGGCATTCGGACACGATCGGCATGTCGATGGTGATGTGTTTCATGGGACTCTCCTTGGGCTGAAGGTGAGGGATGGGACCAGCGGGGTACACGCCGCGGGGGAACGAAGCATGCAGCCGGCTGGGAAGGTGTATTGGCGGCCGCGCTGCCTGGGGATGCGTTTTCCGGGTTACGGAACCACCTGAGGCCGCTGGCTTTGCGTCGCCGCCTCGCGGCGGTTTTGCTTTTTGGACGATACGCATTGTTTTTAGTCGTTCCTGCGCGTGTTTCAAGCCATGATTTTGGGCGCTGAGGCAAGGGCGGGCCGCATGTGGCAATTCGCCCGCGATGCGCTAAGAGATAAGTATCCCGGAACGAGGAGTTCACCATGCCGGCCGAGCCCGCTTCTCCCTTACCCGACCTCCCGGAATCCAGACCCCGCGAACGATCCGGCATCGGGATATTCCAGATGCTGGGCCTGGGCCTGCTTCTGCTGACGGTGCTGTTCGTGCTGATTGCCGTGGTCTGGAGCCTGTTTACACCGAGCTGACCGGGGAAACGGTGCCCTATGAGCCTTCTTTGGGCTTCCACATGGCGATGACTGCGCCGGTAGGGTCCCGGATGACGCTGATCCAGCCGTGGTCGCCGATCGGCATCACATCCTGCAACACGGTCGCGCCCAGTTCGCGCGCCTTGAGGGTGGAGGCCCGGATGTCGTCCACGCCGACGTAGGCCAGCCAGTGCGGCGGAACCCCGGGGTCCTGGTTCTCGTACATGCCGCCGCCGGTTCCCTCGCCGACGTCGATCATCGTGTAGGGCATGTCGTCGCCGGCCACGGGGAGGCTTTCGAGCTTCCAGTCGAAAAGCCTGGAATAAAAGTCCTTGGCCTTGGCAAGGTCCTTGGTCTGCAATTCGATGTGCACGAAAGGGTTGGCCATGTTTCGTCCTCCGGTGGTATTCCATCTTTATAGTTGCTTGCCGGCCGTGTTTTGTTCGTTGGCCCTGCTACGTCTTTACCAGGGAATTTCCGAGCCGTCGTAGCGGAAGAAGCGGCCGTTCATGTCCATGCCGAAGCGGTCCACCAGCGCGCGCATGGCAGCTACGCTTTCGGCGGGGGAAAGGGGGGCGTCCTCGCCGCCCATGCGCGTTTTGACCCAGCCGGGATGAAGCAGCAGTACGCCGATGCCGTGTTCCCGCAGAGAGAGGGACAGGCCTTTCATGGCGGCATTGAGCGCCGCCTTGCTGGAGCGGTAGTAGTAGTCGCCCGGCACGGCGATCTCGGCGATGGAGCCCATGTGGCTGCTCATGTTGACGACCAGGCGGCGGGTGCTGCGCGCCAGCGGTTCCAGCAGGGCCTCGGTCGTGCGCATCGGGCCGAGCGTGTTGACCGTGAAGGTCTCGATCCAGTCGGCGTAGCGCAGGGATTCGCCGTGCACGTACTTCTCCAGATAGATGCCGGCATTGTTGACGAGGACGTCGATGGCCTCGTCCTGCAGTTCGGCGCGCAGGGCGGCGAGCGATTCCGGCCGGGTCACGTCCAGCGTGTGCACCGTAAGCCGCGGATGCTTGCGCGCGAGTTCGTGCAGTTCATCGGCGGCCTCGGGATGGCGGCAGCTGGCAAAGACGCGCCAGCCCGCGGCGGCGTACTGGCGGCACCACTCCAGGCCGATGCCGCGGTTGGCGCCGGTGAGGAGCACGCTGCGCACGGGGTCGTCGGGCGGCTTCGTCGGGATCGTCATCGGATCAGAACCAGAACGCGGTGTCCTTGGTGAGGAACTCGCCGTGCGGCATGTAATGCGAGCCGTCGCAGGAAAAGGTCGCGCTCACCATGCCATTGAAAATGTTGATCGAAGCCATGCGCAGATAGATCGTCGGATCGGCCAGGCGCAAGGCCTGCAGGGTACTCAGGATGCGCCCGATTTCGTCCGGAGGGATCGCGGCATCGGGCGGATAGGCGCGCGGCGGATAGATCAGGCAGATGTCCGGGTCGCTCATGGCCTCGGGATCCAGAATACGGTAACGCAAGGGATCGTCCAGCGTCCAGATGGTGGCCAGGCTGCTGGAAAAATGGATCTGGCACTGAAACACGCCGCGCTCGGTCAGCAGTTCCTCCAGGATGGACAGCGCCTGTTCCAGCTTGCTATCCATCGGGCTTTCCACCCGGCTTTGCTGGAACACCGTGCCGCGAATCGCCGGATCGCCCTTCACCTGGCGCCAGTTGTCCGGCTCTTCGTAGAGTTCGGACGTCACCGGCAGATCGCGCAAGTCGAAGTTGGCGCCGAGATAACCCACGGTCAGGGAATCGCGGTACACCCCCTGGAGCGCAGTGAGCGAGGGGCGGTGCTCGTTCTGGCCGATGTAGGCATCCGAGAGCAGGAACCCCCAGCCCGGCACAGTTTCCTGCATGTAGGGGCGCTGCGAGCGGTCGCTTCCGACATACCCGGGCACCCCCCCCGTCGGGCCGACGTTGTTGCATACCTGCACCCCGTCCATGTCCACGCAGTACAGGGTCGAGCAATGCGGAATGCTGGAGAAGTGCGCCGCCAGAACGGCATCCAGCGCATCGCGATCGCCCCACGCCGGCGCGAGCCGCTCGGCCAGTTGCCGCAGCGGCTCGCGCAGCAGGTGCGCCAGTTCCGCCCGCTGCTGATGGATGCTGTCTTTCCATGAACGTTTCATGCTTTCATCGTTCGCAGGAATCAAAGGAGCCGGATTCGATTTATTCTGTTGCAAGGTGTCGTTCCCTTCATTCTTTCCGCTAGCTGTCATGAACAAACTGCTTCTGATTGCCGCGCTCGCCGCCGCCGCGTATTTCTCGCTCGCCCCGGTCCCCGCCACGCCAGACCGGCTCGATGCCGCCGCCCAGTCCAGCGCGGCGGCGGATGTGCGCAGCGGCGATGCCGCCGTCGCACGCGCGTTCGCCAACCGCCTGGGCAACCAGCAGCTCGAAGGGCAGGGCACGGTGATCAAGATGCTGGCGGACGACACGAACGGCAGCCGCCATCAGCGCTTCATCGTTCGGCTGGAATCCGGGCACACGCTGCTGGTGTCGCACAACATCGATCTGGCGCCGCGCATCGACGCGCTGCGCACGGGGGACACGGTGGCCTTTTACGGCGAGTACGAATGGAACCCGAAAGGCGGCGTGATTCACTGGACGCATCACGATCCGCAGGGACGCCACCCGGCAGGCTGGATCAGGCACGGCGGACGAACCTATCAGTGAGCGGCGAGGGGTGACAGGCACAAAAAATCAGGCCGGGCCGGCCTGCCCGTGCCGCCGACAGCCGCGGCTCAGGCCGCCTTGGCCCAGAGGGTGCACCACCCTTCCGGGCTGATATCGCCTTCGACCAGTTTGCAGGTGTTCGACTCGGCAATGAAGTGCATGCAGGTGGCGCACTTCTGATCGCCCTTCGGCTGCGTCTGGTATTGCACGCTGGCCTGCGAAACTTTTGTCGGCGCCGCCGGGGCGGCTGATTCCATCCCGGGCGCCGGGCTGGCCGGGGCCGCTGATTCCGGTTCGGGGGCGGCTGGCATGCTGCCTGTGCCGCTTTCCTTCCGGCTGTCGCAGCCCGTCAATACGGCCGGGAACAGCAGGCTGCAGCCGGCCGCCAGAGCGCCGCGCAGCACGATCCGGCGGGGCGGGACGTCTGCTTCCGCGAGGGGAGCGAGGGAGGTGGAGGGCTTCCGGCGGTTGGTGAGGATTTTCCAGTTCATGTCGATCTCCTTGACGAGCGGCGGGGTGGATCCCCGTTACGGTGAAAGCCGCTTCCGAACCAGACAGGTTCGAAAACCCGGCCGTCCCCGTCTCGCGAAGCGGCTTCAGCGCGGGGCCGGGCGTTTGACCGGTGCGGCGGCCTCGAACTCGGCCACGGTCGATTGCTCAAGTCCATCGCCGTTCGCGCCCATGCGCGCTGCGGCGCGGCGTCCACCCCCGGCCGCCCCGTTGCGCCACGGGGTGTTGGCGCTGACATAGGCGTCGAGGTGCGCATCGGCAGCGCCGCCGGCCAGTGGCGTGCCAAGTGCTGCGACCCCGGCCCCAGCGCTAATCCCGCCGCCCGCCGCCGTGGCGGCAGCGGCAAAGCCGACGCCGGCCCCTGCCATGATCGCGGTCAAAAGTCTGATACGGATCTGCTGGACATGCTGCTTCATTGCGATACTCCTTCTGTGTATAGAGGTGGCTTGCATTTCGACAAGCCAAGTTTTCTATTGCACAGGCCGTGCCAAAGCAGATGTTCCTTACTTTTCAATCGGTTGGGATGAATTCTGGAATGCGGGACGGATTCTTTTCGTCGCCTACGGGCGACATGAATGGCGGTTTGATCAACAAGCCATTGTAAGAAAAGCCCCTTTTTTGTCTTGTATCGGAGACAGGTGGCGCCTGCCTGCTCTGAAAACAAGAAGGGTCATCCGGAGATGACCCTTTTTCACTGCTCTGCCGGCGGGACGGGCGTTTCTGTTGCCGGAGGCGTCTCGGCTTGGGGCGCTTCGGCAGACGCCGCCTTCTTCAACTCTTTTTCGGCCTTCTTTTTTTTCTTCTCCATCTCGCGTTGTCGCTTTTCGTACTGATAGTTCGGCTTCAATCCGTGGCTCCTTTCAATGGCTGAACCCAAACGATACCCGATCCGGAGGACTTCAAGTGGGTCGGATCGAGCCGCGGCTTGCGGACGGGAAGAGCAGGAGGCGCCAGAGCCAGCGGCAAGCCAGCGCACAAGCCGGCCCGGCTTCCGTTCCGGAAACGCGGGCCGGCCATTTTGAGCGGGGGGTTCAGCGGGGCGGGCAGTTCAGGGATTGATGAAGAAGCGCGCTTTTTCGATGTTCGATGCGAGCCCGAAGGCCTTGAGATCGCGCTTGTCGCATAGGCCGTCGGCGTTGGCATCGGGGATCGCTGCGGGAGCGTCGTTGAAGACGCCGTCGCCGTTCAGGTCGGCCGCCACCGCCACCAGAATGTGGCTCACCGTGTTGACGCCGAAGTTGGGTGCGCCGACGAGCCAGGTGTCCCACAGTTCGGTCGAGTCGTCCTGGATGTCGGTCACGCCGGTGAGATTGAACAGGTTGGCGATGTTCTGGCAGCTTTTTGCGCCCCCGAGAGTGGTGTCGAGGAGCACGATCAGGCCGGGCAGGCGGTCGTCGGCGCCGGTTGAGAAGGTGCCTGGAAAGGGCGCCACGTTGTTGTGCGCGCCCGGCCCCGTCAACTGGAAGCCGGTGAAGCCGGTCGCCGGCAGCGGGTGGTCGTAGGAAATCGCGAGGTCGACGAACCAGCCGCGTCCGCCGATGCCGACATGGTCGCCGCTCTGGGGGGCGAACATTTTGACTTCGACGCTGCGTTCGTTTTCGCCTGCCAGCGCGCCGGCACTTGAAACTGCGGTAAAAATTGCGGCCATGCCGAGCAGGCCCCATTTCACTGTATGCGTGTTCATGTCTACTCCTTGAGGTTAGGGGACGGGAGGCGTCCCATAGGCGCTAACAGTTGCGGTGGGGATTTATTCCGGCGGCGAAGAAATTCAGGCGCGGCGCGTTACATTCGGATACAAGCAGTTACATCTTCGCCGGCACCCGACATCCCGGGGTTACATCGCGTCCCCAGAATGCATTGCATGCCGCGCCGTTGGGGTGTCGGCTGTTTCGACAACCTCTCTGAAGGAGAATGCAATGAAATCGAACCGAGCCCTTTTGACCAAAAGTGCCCTGATGGTGGGGCTGCTAGCCGGCAGCGGCATTCTGGCGGCCTCGTCCTTTGCGATGCCCGACAGCGCCGCGGCCGGCAAGCCCGGCTGCGAAGCCCGCCACGGGCAGAAAGCCGACGCCAGGGGCGAACGCCGTGCCGCGCATCTGTCCGAATTGAAGGACAAGCTGAAGCTGGCACCCGAGCAGGAAGCGGCCTGGAATGCCTTTGCCAGCGCCAGCCAGCCCGGCATGCACCGCCTGGGCGGCGACCGGCAGGCGATGCGCGCCGAGTTCGCCAAGCTGAGCACCCCCGAGCGCATGGACAAGATGATGGCGATGTCGGAAGCGCGCCGCGCCAGAATGGCCGAGCGTGCCGAGGCGGTCAAGACCTTCTATGCCCAGCTGACGCCGGCGCAGCAGAAGGTGTTCGACGCCGAAGCGCTGACCCGCGGCCACCGCGGCCAGCACCCCCGTCGCCACGTCTGATCGGCAGGCGGCATATCGAGTCGAACGTGGGCGGGCAACCGCCCACGTTTTTTTGTGTCAGGATTCCGGTCCGTACCGGTCTGTCTGGAGAATCGCATGAAAATCCGTACCGTTATTGCAATGGGCCTGCTGCTGGCGATGCTCGGCTGTAGCAGGGTCACGTTGGAGAACTACGGCAAGATCGCCGTGGGCATGAGCTACGACGAGGTCACCCAGCTGATCGGTCCACCCGACGAATGCGACGACGTGATGGGGGTGCGCAACTGCCTGTGGGGCGACGAAGAACGTTCCATCAAGGTGAGCTTCGTCGCGGGGCAGGTGCTGCTGTTCTCGTCCCACAACCTCAAATAAGCCGCGACCGTTGCGCGTCAGACGATAGCTTCAGCCGTTCACGGCCAACCCCTGATTGGAGTGCGTCAATGAAGTGGGAATGTCTCCTCATACCGATGCTTGTGCTGACGGCGCATGCGGGGCATGCGAACGACACGGCCCCGTGGGGCAGTGCCACCGAAATCGAGCAAACCTATCGCGGACAGAAGGTGGTGTTCGATACGACGTCGGGGTCGCCTGCCGGCCTGACGAGCGTGCTCGACCGGGCAAGCCTCATCAGCGTGCTGAACGGCGCCGATCCGCTCGACCACAAAATCGTGATCGTGCTGCATGGGGGTGCCATTCCGTTTTTTGCGATCGGGAACTATGCAAAAAACAAGGGCCTGATGCATCGGGCCCAGAGCCTCTCCGTGGGGGAGGTGGTCGAGTTCCGGATGTGCAGGGCGGCCGCCCACCTTCAGGGCTTCAAGCCCGAGGATATCCACGGCTTCGTCAGGATGGTGCCGATGGCCGATGCGGAAATCGTTCGGCTGCAGCAGGAAGAAGGCTTCGCCTACATGCACTAGTGTCGTGAATCAGCAGGCGGTCCGGCCCGGCGGACTCAAGTTACGGCGGCACGCACCGATTAGACAAGTATCCGTATCGGGTTAGCGCGCTTGCTATAGATCAGTCCGACGTGTCGTCGTGGAGAAACAATGCCGCAGCAGCCGAAAAGCCTGGAAACCTGGCTTGCTATATTCGGGCAGGCTGAAATACCCGTGCTGCGACATACGGCGCGCGAGCTGGAACGCCTGCGCGCCGACGAAACGCTGCTCAACGCCCGCAGCGTGGCCGATGTGGTGACCGACGATCCGCTGATGACGGTCAAGCTGTTGCGCTACCTCCAGACCCACAAGCATCGCAATCAGAAATACGAACTGGTCGATGTAAAGCAGGCGCTGCTCATGCTGGGCCTGGACGCCTTTTTTCGCGAAGTGCCGGCGACGCCGGCGGTCGAGGACATGCTGAGCGAATACCCGATTGCTCTGGTGCATCTCCTGCAGACCGTGCGCCGGGCCCGGCGCGCGGGGCACTACGCATACGACTGGGCCTTGCGCCTGCACGACCTGCACGCGGAAGAGGTGTTCGTGTCGGCGCTGCTGACGTGCTTCTCCGAAATGCTGATGTGGTGTTTCAATCCGGCGCAGATGATCGAGGTCGCCAGGCGGCAGGCGGCGGATCACACCTTGCGCAGCGTGGACGTTCAGCAGCAGGTGCTGGGATTCGCCGGCACGGATATGCACCGCCGCTTGACGACCGACTGGCGGCTGCCGGAACTGCTGCGGAACCTGACGGACCCCGCGCTGGCGAATACGACCCGGGTGCGCAACGTGATGCTGGCGGTCAATCTGGCACGGCATTCCGCCCAGGGTTGGGACAATCCCGCCCTGCCGGACGATTTTCACGAGGTCGCCGCGTTGCTGAGAATGGAGCCGGACAAGGTGATGGCGCTGGTGAAGGCGCCCCCCGCAGCCGAACACTAGGGGATCGGGCGCTAGGTCGGTTTGGGAATGACGCTTTTTTCGAGCGCGCCGGCAATGTGCGAGATGGCCAGGCCGGCCGGGCAGCCGGGCGTGGTCTGCATCATCAGCTGGCGGCGCATCACCGCCTGGCGCACTTCGGGGTCGACCGGAATGTCGCCCATGTGAATCAGGCGGATCGGGCGTTCGGTGACGACGAAACGGTCGAGCACCTGCTGCAGCTGATGGGTGATGGCCTGGCCGCTGCCCGGGCGGGCCGACTGGTTGATGATCACGCGCACGGTCTGCCGCTGCTGCTGGCCCACCAGCACCTTGATGGTGGCGTAGGCATCGGTGAGCGAGGTGGGCTCGGGCGTGGCCACCATCAGTACCTCGGACGCCAGCGAAACCGCGAACAGCACGACATCCGAAATTCCCGCCCCGGTATCCAGCAGCACGACATCGTAATGCGGCACCAGGCCGCTGATGATGCGCAGGAATTCGTTGCGCACTTCGGTGGTCAGGCGCGAATACTCGACCATGCCGGAGCCGGCCAGCAGCACGGAAAACCCGCCCGGGGCCGGGAGGATGGCCTCTTCCAGCTTGGCCTTGCCGGTGAACACGTCGTGCAGGGTGATCTTGGGATAGAGGTTGAGCACCACGTCGAGATTGGCCAGCCCGAGGTCGGCGTCCAGCACCAGCACCTTGTAGCCGCGTTTGACCAGGGCGGCGGCGAGGTTGGCGGACACGAAGGTCTTGCCGACGCCGCCCTTGCCGCTGGTGACGGCGAGCACTTTGCCCAGGGGCTTCAGGGGCACCTTGGCCGTGTCCTGGCTGTCGGCGGTGGGGGTCAATAGATCATTCATGCGTTTACTCGATTCGTGGCCTTGTCCGCGGCATTGGGGGGCGTGTCGCCGGAAGCGGCTTCAAGCGCGACCATCTCGTTCATGTCGAGGTTGCCGAACAGCAGGCCTTTTTCTTCCGCGCTGACCGAAAGCTCCTGGGGCTGCTCCAGGCGAATCTGGTCGCGACCGTTGGATTTGGCGCGGTACAGCTGCAGGTCGGCGCGCTCGATCCACAAATCGGCGGTGGAGCGTACCCATTCCGGCGCGTAGGCGCCGCCGATGCTGATCGTGGTCTGGATGTTCTGCAGCGGCGCCACCGGGATCGAGAGCGAGGCAACGGTTTGGCGAATCCGCTCGGCCACGGCGCGCCCGAAAAGAGGCCGGCAGTTGGGCAGGATGATGGCGAACTCTTCGCCGCCGTAACGGGCGACGGTGTCCATGGGACGCACGCAATGGGCCAGGCAGCTGGCGACGGCCTGCAGCACCTGGTCGCCGGCCATGTGGCCATGCTTGTCGTTGATGGACTTGAAATGGTCGATGTCCAGCAGCAGCAGCAGCACCGATTCGCCGGAACGGGCGACGGATTCGATGGAACGTTCGAGTACCGAACAGAAATGTCGGCGGTTGCCGAGGCCGGTCAAGGGATCCTTGAGCGAAAGCTCGCACAGGCCGTCGATCACACGCTGCAAATAATCGGTGGGCGACTCGCCGGCTTCCTGTTCGCTGTTCCTTGCATCGTGCTTCAGCAGGGCGCGCGCGTCGTCAAGTTGCAGGTCCTGCAGGTCGATCCGGGGCGGTGCGGTCAAGTTAGCCACTCGTGGGGTTCCATGCCAGGCGTCGGCGTTGAACAAAGTTCACGGAACGGGTGCGCGACGGCCTGTTTTGCCGAGTATGTGGGGATTATCGGCTTTGATCAAGCACCGGACGCGCGCTCCGGCATACGTTCGGGACAGGCCAGGGGATGTGAGGGGGCGCTGGACGCCCGTGCACCGTCTGACGCGGCGCGGGGGATCGGGAATCAGTCAGCCTTGCGGGCGAGTGCGGCAGGCGACTAGGCGACGCTGCCGAAGCTGCGGTCGGCGGCGATGAACGGCGCCTTCAGCCCGGACAGCCGACAACTCTGGACGATGGGTCCGCCCGGAAACAGGGTGTAGAGGTATTTCAGGCCGCCCTTCTGATGAAAATGCTCGTCCAGCGCATCGTGCAGATCGCGCAGGTTGATGATGGTTTCGTCTTCGTGCTGGGCGTAATAACTCTGCAGGGCGCGAATGGTTTCCCAATGGTCCTCGGTGAGTTCAAGCCCTTCTTCCCGTGCTTTTTTCTGGCTTTCCTCGCGCGTCCAGCCAAACGGCGCATGGGGGAAATCGGGGTCGGCTGCCGGTTCGTTGATGAGCTGGTTGATGTCGGTCGACGTGTGCAGCATGGTGGCGCTCCTTGAGACTGCGGGGTATTTCTAAAATTAGGCCACGCCATCCCCGGATTCAAGGACCGCCCGCCGAATCGGCAACCGGCACCATGACGGCACAAAAAAAGCCGTGGCCCAAACGGGCCACGGCCTTGCTTGCCGCAGGGCATGTCGCCCCGCTGTGGCCCTAGCGGCGGCTGCCTCCGCGGGTCGTGGTGGAACGGCTGGAACCCGTCAGGGTGGTGCTGCTGTCAAGATAGCGGTTCACCGTGTCGGCGCCGGCGCCCTGGCGCACGAAGTCGCGGAACTCGGTGCCGCTGAGGTCATCCTCGATGCGGGTGTTGTGGATGTCATTCGGCATGTTGGCCCAGCCGGCACCATTGGGGCTGTTGTGGTCGGCAAGCGCGGATGCCGAGAGGAGGGCGGCGAGGGAACCGAGAACCAGGGCGTGTGCAGTGTGCTTCATGAATCACTCCTATGCAGTTTGAAATGTCCCCATGCAGGTCGATTGCGTGCCTGGGGTGAGTGCATGGTAGGAAGCGGGTGTGCCCGGACTGTGTCGCGGCGGTTCCAGAAAGTGACAGTCTGTGACAGGCGCGTTGGCGAACTAAGCTGAAAGCGTCCGACCCCTGCAAAGTGAGGCTGTCTTGGCAAAACGATCCTATCCGCTCGCGAAAGTCTATGGCCTGCTGGAGCCCGGCCCGGTGGTGCTGGTGACAACCGCCCGCAATGGCAGCGCCAACATCATGACGATGTCGTGGCACACCATGATGGAATTCGAGCCGCCGCTGATCGGCTGCGTGATCAGCGGGCGCAACGCCTCGTTCGACACGCTGTGTGCGACGAAGGAATGCACGATCAATATCCCGACGCGCGAGATGGCGAAGGTGGTGGTGGACATCGGCAACTGCTCCGGGCGCACGGTCGACAAGTTTGCGAAATTCGGCCTCACACCGGTCGAGGCCTCGCAGGTGCAGGCGCCGCTGATCGCCGAATGCTATGCCAGCCTGGAATGCCGGGTGGCGGACGCGCGACTGGTGAACCACTACAACTTCTTCATTCTCGATGTGCTGCAGGCGTGGGCCGATACCGCGGTCAAGAACCCGCAGACGCTGCATCACCGCGGCAACGGCGTGTTCGCCGTGGCCGGCGAGACGGTCAAGCTGCGTTCCCGGATGAAATAGGCCCGGCAGCCCGTCCTTTTTACGGGATGGCCGACATTCATTTGGATTCCCGGCGCCAGTTGATAGTCTGAAATACACACCCGCTTGTTCAACCGAAGGGAGGCATCATGAGCATCGCAAAAACCATCGAAGTCACGGCGAGTTCCAAAAAAGGGTTCGAGGACGCGATCAAGCAGGGCGTCGCGAAGGCGGCCGAGTCGCTGGAAAACATCACCGGTGCCTGGGTGAAGGATCAGAGCGTGAAGGTGAGCAAGGGCAAGATTGCGGAATACAGCGTGAGGATGAGGCTGACTTTCGTCCTGAAGTAGCCGTGATCCGCCGGTCGCTGGCGTGACTCCGGGCGCGCCGGGGGCTGGCCGCGCCGAGTTTCCCTGCATGCGTTCCGAAGCCGCGCCGGCGTTTCTCTGCATGCGGCCCTAGGCCGCATAATGCGCGCTGCGTTTTTGCCGCCTGCGCGGCTGTCTGAGTTCATGCCCAATCTCCCCTACTGGCGCCTGTCCGGTTTCTATTTCTTCTACTTCGCCTTCGTCGGCGCGATGTCGCCGTTCTGGGGGCTGTATCTGCAGTCGCTGACGTTCAACGCGTTCCAGATCGGCGTCCTGATGTCGCTCTTGCAGGTGATGCGGATTTTCGCGCCCAACATCTGGGGACACATCGCCGACCGCACCGGCCGCCGCACGGCGATCGTGCAGATCGCGGCGCTCGGCAGCGTGATCGTTTTCGCCGGGGTGTTCTTCGGCAGCAGCTTCTGGTGGATGTTCGCGGTGATGGCGGGGCTGAGCTTTTTCTGGAGCGCGTCGCTGCCGCTGGTCGAGGCGATGACGCTGTCGCACCTGGGCGAGCGCACCGACGCCTACGGCCGCATCCGCCTGTGGGGCTCGATCGGCTTCATTCTGGTGGTGGTGGGGCTGGGCTACGCTTTCGACTCCCTGCCGATTGCCTGGCTGCCGTGGGCGGTGATGGCGGTGATGCTGGGGATTGTGGCGTTCGCCCGGGTGATTCCCGAGGCGGAAATCCTGCCGCATGCCAGCGACACTATCCCGGTCTGGACGGTGCTGAAACGGCCCGAGGTGGCCTCGCTGCTGGCCGCCTGCCTGCTGATGGCAGTGACGCACGGGCCGTATTACACCTTCTATTCGATCTATCTGGTCGGCCACGGCTACGACAAGTCCACCGTCGGCTGGCTGTGGGCACTCGGCGTGATCTGCGAAATCGGCATTTTCCTGATCGTCCCGCGCATCTTCGCCCGGGTGACGCCGCGCCAGCTGATCCTGGCGAGTTTCGCGCTGGCGGTGCTGCGCTTCCTGCTGATCGCCTGGGGGGTGGAATCGGCCTGGGTGGTGTGGGGTGCGCAGACCCTGCACGCCTTCACTTTCGGCACCTATCATGCGGCGGCGGTGGCGCTGATCCACCAGCATTTCCGCGGCCGCCACCAGGCGCGCGGGCAGGCGCTTTATACCAGCCTGTCCTATGGCGTCGGCGGCACCATCGGCGGGTTGGCCAGCGGGCTGACCTGGGACACGCTGGGGTCGGCCTGGACCTTTACCCTGGCGGCGCTGAGCGCGGCGCTGGCCTGGGCGGTTTATGCCATGTGGGGGAATACAAAAGCCGTGCCAGCAGCCCCCAAGCTATGAAATAATCAGCGTTTTACGCGATTTGACGCCTGATTCCGCATGCCCGGACTAACCTTATTTGAAAAATTGTGGGACGCCCACGTGGTCCACGTCGAGGCCGACGGCACCACGCTGCTTTATATCGACCGCCATCTGGTGCACGAAGTCACCAGCCCGCAGGCGTTTGAAGGGCTGAAGCTCGCCCACCGTACGCCGCGCCGCACTGACGCGGCGATCGCCGTGCCCGACCACAACGTGCCGACCACCGACCGCAGCCAAGGCATCGCCGATCCGATTTCGCGCCTGCAGGTGGAAACGCTCGACGCCAACTGCGCCGAGTTCGGCATCACCGAATTCAGGATGGACGATGTCCGCCAGGGCATCGTCCACGTCATCGGCCCCGAAGAAGGCCTGACCCTGCCCGGCATGACGGTGGTGTGCGGCGACTCGCACACCTCCACCCACGGCGCGTTCGGCGCATTGGCCTTCGGCATCGGCACCTCCGAGGTCGAGCACGTGCTGGCCACGCAATGCCTGTGGCAGAAGCCGTCGAAAACCATGCTGGTCAAGGTTGAAGGCGAACTCGGAAAAGGCGTGACGGCCAAGGACATCGCCCTCGCCATCATCGGCGAGATCGGCACCGCCGGCGGCACCGGCTATGCGCTGGAATTCGGCGGCTCGGCGATCCGCGCGCTGACCATGGAAGGCCGCATGACGCTGTGCAACATGGCGATCGAGGCGGGTGCCCGCGCCGGCATGGTGGCGGTCGACCGGACCACGATCGACTACGTGAAGGGCCGCCCCTACTCACCCAGGGGCGCGGCGTGGGACCAGGCGGTGGCGTGGTGGAACACGCTGCATTCGGACGCCGACGCGGTGTTCGACCGCGTGGTCGAGCTCGACGCCGCGAAGATCGAGCCGCAGGTCACCTGGGGCACCTCGCCCGAGATGGTGACGACCGTCGGCGGCCGCGTGCCCGATCCGGCCAAGGCGCCGAGCGAGGTCAAGCGCCACGACTGGACGCGCGCGCTGGAATACATGGGCCTGGCAGCCGGCACCCCGATCGCTGAAATCCCGGTCGACAAGGTGTTCATCGGTTCGTGCACCAATTCGCGCATCGAGGATCTGCGCGAAGCCGCTGCCGTAGCGAAGGGCCGCAAGGTTGCGCCCAACGTCAAACTGGCGATGGTGGTGCCGGGCTCCGGCTTGGTCAAACAGCAGGCCGAGGCCGAAGGCCTGGACACGATTTTCGTCGAAGCCGGCTTCGAGTGGCGTGAGCCTGGCTGTTCGATGTGCCTGGCGATGAACGCCGATCGGCTGGAGCCGGGCGAGCGCTGCGCGTCCACCAGCAACCGCAATTTCGAAGGGCGGCAGGGGCAGGGCGGCAGAACCCATCTGGTCAGTCCGGCGATGGCGGCTGCGGCGGCCTGTGCCGGGCATTTTGTCGATGTTCGTAAATTTTAAGGAGAACCCATGAAACCGATGATCGCCGTATTGATCGCCGCCGCCCTCACCCTGGCGGGTTGCAACACCATGCAGGGCCTGGGTCAGGACATCGAGAAGCTGGGCGACAAGATCCAGAAGAAGGCGGAATAATGCAGGCTTTCACCACGCTCGACGGGCTGGTGGTGCCGCTCGACCGCGCCAACGTCGACACCGACGCCATCATCCCCAAGCAGTTCCTGAAGTCGATCAAGCGCGCCGGCTTCGGCCCCAACCTGTTCGACGAATGGCGTTACCTCGACCACGGCGAGCCGGGCATGGACCCCGCCACGCGCCGGCCGAATCCCGAATTCGTGCTCAACTTTCCGCGTTACAAAGGGGCAAGCGTGCTGCTCGCGCGCGACAACTTCGGCTGCGGCTCGAGCCGCGAGCATGCGCCGTGGGCGCTGGAGGACTACGGCATCCGCGCCATCATCGCGCCGTCCTACGCCGACATCTTCTACAACAACTGCTTCAAGAACGGCATCCTGCCGATTGTGCTCGACGCCGCCGTGGTCGATCGCCTGTTCCGCGAATGCGAGGCCAGTGAGGGTTACCAGCTCAAGGTCGATCTGGATAAACAGACCGTGACCACGCCGGGCGGCGAAGTGCTGAAGTTCGACGTTGATGGCGGCCGCAAGCATCGCCTGCTGAACGGGCTCGACGACATCGGCCTCACGCTGCTGCAGGCCGACAAGATCAAGGCCTACGAAGAACGGCGCAAGCTCGAAGCGCCGTGGCTGTTTAATGCGTGAGGCGTCAGGGGTCAGGAGCGAGGCGCGCAGCCCGCTCTTCACGCCTCATGCCTTACCCCTTACGGAGTTGAAATGAAATTAGCAGTTCTCCCCGGCGACGGCATCGGTCCGGAAATCGTCGCGCAGGCGGTCAAGGTTCTGGAAGCATTGCGCGCCGACGGCGCCAAGATCGAAATGGAAACCGCGCTCATCGGCGGCGCCGGCTACGACGCGGCGGGCGACCCGCTGCCGGAGGCGACGCTTGCGCTCGCGCGCGAAGCCGACGCGGTGCTGCTCGGCGCCGTCGGCGGCCCGCAGTACGACACGCTCGATCGTCCGCTGCGCCCGGAGCGCGGCCTGTTGCGGATCCGCAAGGAACTGAACCTCTTCGCCAACCTGCGCCCGGCGCTGCTGTATCCCGAGCTGGCGGGCGCGTCCTCGCTGAAGCCCGAGGTCGTCTCCGGGCTCGATCTCATGATCGTGCGCGAACTCACCGGTGACGTGTACTTCGGCCAGCCGCGCGGCATCGAAGTCAGGCCAAGCCCAACCGGGGGGAGCGAGCGCGTCGGCTTCAACACCATGCTGTATTCCGAATCCGAGGTGCGCCGCGTGGCGCACGTCGCCTTCGGCATCGCGATGAAGCGCGGCAGGAAGCTGTGCTCGGTGGAGAAGGCCAACGTGCTGGAGTGCTCCGAGCTGTGGAAGGAGGTGGTGATCGAGGTGTCGAAAGGCTATCCCGAGGTCGCGCTCTCACACATGTACGTCGACAACGCGGCGATGCAGCTGATCCGTGCGCCCAAGCAGTTCGACACCATCGTCACCGGCAATATCTTCGGCGACATCCTGTCCGATGCGGCGTCGATGCTGTCCGGCTCGATCGGCATGCTGCCGTCGGCCTCGCTCGACGAGCACAACAAGGGCATGTACGAGCCGATCCACGGCTCGGCGCCCGACATCGCCGGCAGGAACCTGGCGAATCCGCTGGCGACCATCCTGTCGGTGGCGATGATGTACCGCTATACCTTCGCCGATCTGGCGACCGCCGACCGCATCGAGAATGCGGTGAAGAAGGTGATTGCGCAAGGCTTGCGTACCGGCGACATCTGGACCGAGGGCACGCAGAAGGTGTTGTGCAGCGAGATGGGCGACGCGGTGGTCGCTGCGCTCTAGGATTTGGGAACTGGGATTTAGGAATTTTAGGGGTCAGGATTCAGGGATCAGGATTCAGGGATGGTGCGGGCACAGCCCGCGCCTTGAAAATTGCGCGGTCTTGGCCGCTCGTTCCCTGACCCCTGACCCCTGACCCCTGACCCCTCACACGGAGACACGAAAATGATGAAAGTAGGACTGATCGGCTGGCGCGGCATGGTGGGTTCCGTGCTGATGGGCCGCATGACGGACGAACGCGATTTCGACCACATCGAGCCGGTGTTCTTCACCACCTCGAACGTGGGTGGCAAGGGCCCCGACATTGGCCGCGACGTGCCGCCGCTGAAGGATGCCAACAGCATTGACGACCTGAAGCTGTGCGACACCATCATCACCTGCCAGGGCGGCGATTACACGAAGGAAATCTACCCGAAGCTGCGCGCGGCGGGCTGGAACGGCTACTGGATCGACGCCGCCTCGACGCTGCGGATGAAGGACGAGGCCATCATCATCCTCGACCCGGTCAACAAGAACGTCATCACCGAGGGCATCGCCAATGGCGTCAAGACCTACGTCGGCGGCAACTGCACGGTCTCGCTGATGCTGATGGCGATGGGCGGGCTGTTCGACGCGGGGCTGGTCGAGTGGGTGTCGCCGATGACCTATCAGGCCGCCTCGGGTGCCGGCGCGCGCAACATGCGCGAGCTGATTGCGCAGATGGGCGCGGTCCACACCGAAGTGAAGTCGCTGATCGACGACCCGGCCTCGGCGATTCTCGAAATCGACCGCAAGGTGTCCGAGTTCATCCGTTCCGACCGCTACCCGGTCGATGCCTGGCCGGTGCCGCTGGCCGGCAACCTGATCCCGTGGATCGACGTCGCCCTCGAATCCGGCCAGTCGAAGGAGGAGTGGAAGGCGCAGGTCGAGGCCAACAAGATCATGCGCCGCAGCGACAATCCGGTTCCCATCGACGGCCTGTGCGTGCGCGTCGGCGCGATGCGCTGCCATTCGCAGGCGCTCACCATCAAGCTGACCAAGGACGTGCCGCTGGCCGATATCCACAGCCTGATCGCTGCGCACAATCAATGGGTGAAAGTGGTGCCGAACGATCGCGAGATCACCATGCGCGAACTCACTCCGGCGGCGGTGACCGGCACGCTGACCGTGCCGATCGGCCGCATGCGCAAACTCAATATGGGTCCCGAGTACCTGACCGCGTTCACGGTCGGCGATCAACTGTTGTGGGGGGCGGCGGAGCCGCTGCGCCGCATGCTGCGCATCCTGCTGGAAGCCTGACGGGACGCGGCTTGGCACGGGAAATCCGGTGCGGGTGTG
Source organism: Gammaproteobacteria bacterium (assembly GCA_018820765.1). GTDB lineage: Bacteria > Pseudomonadota > Gammaproteobacteria > Burkholderiales > Thiobacillaceae > Thiobacillus. The sequence goes on along the minus strand of JAHJNN010000007.1, from coordinate 179,042 downwards.
ATGAATGCATTAAAGATTGCGCCTGACGAGCCGTCAATAGTGGCGTCAAGGATTCAACAGCCCCGCCGCGCGGGGCGAATAGGGAGATACGGGATGAAATTGAAGCGCTTCACCACCCAACTGGTGGCCGCCGGTCTGATCGCCGTGCCGCTGCTGGCGAACGCCGCCGGGTTGGGCAGGTTGTCGGTCACGTCGGCCCTGGGTCAGCCCCTGGCTGCCGAGATCGAACTGTTCGCGGAGGACAAGGCTGAACTCGACAGCCTGTCGGCCAACCTCGCTTCCGATCAGGCATTTCGCGATGCGCGGGTCGATTTCGCCCCCGTCCTGTCTTCCCTGCGTTTTGCCGTCGAGAAGAAGCGCGATGGCCGCGCGGTGCTGAAAGTCACCTCCAGCCGCCCGGTCACCGACCCCTTCATCGACATGCTGGTTGAACTGAACTGGGCGTCGGGTCGGCTGGTGCGCGAATACACCATGCTGCTCGATCCGCCCGGCATGGGCGGCCCCCAGACTGTGGCGCCAGTGGCGGTTGCCCCGGCCCAGACGCCCGTCGCCAAGCCCGCACCCACACCTGTACGTGCCCCGCAAGCCGTGACGGCTCCGGCCGCGCCGAAGGCGCCGCCGCCCGCCGCTGCAAGCAAGCCCGCGCCCGCGCCGGCACCGCAGGCGGCCGCGCCCGACAGCGTGACCGTCAAGCGCGGCGATACGCTGTCGGGCATCGCCAGCCGCGTGCGCCCTGAAGGCGTCAGCCTGGAGCAGACGCTGCTGGGCCTGTACCGTGAAAACACCGACGCGTTCGCCGGCAACGTAAACCGGCTGAAAGCGGGCAAGACGCTCAAGGTGCCGTCGGCTGAAGCCGTCGCCGCGATTCCGCAGCAGGAGGCGGTGCGTGAGCTCAAGCTGCAGGCAGACGATTGGCGCGCCTATCGCCAGAAGCTGGCCGGCGCCGTGAGCACCGCACCCGAGGCGAAAGCCGCCCCGGACCAGGCCAGCAGCGGCAAGATCACGCCCAAGGTGCAGGACCGCGCCAAACCGGCGCCGGAAGCGCAGAAGGATGTGGTGAAACTGTCCAAGGCCGCGCCCGCGGTCGCAGCGGGCGCCAAGGCCGACGAAGCCCGTGCCCTGCAGGAGAAGCTGCGCGCCCAGGAGGAAGATGCGGCAGCGCGTGAAAAAGCGCTCAAGGAATCGGGTCAGCGCGTGGCCATGCTGGAAAAGCAGGTCCAGGACATGCAGAAGCTGGTCGAGATGAAGGAAAAAGCGCTGGCGCAAGCCACGGTTCAGGCGCCGCCCGCGCCGGCCCCGGTGGAAGCCAAACCGGCCCCCGCACCTGCGCCGGCCCCGGTGGAAACCAAGCCCGCTCCCCGTCCTGCACCGGTGGTTCCGGTCGTCGAGGCGCCGCCGGTCATCCCCGAGTCCACCGAAAGCTGGTACGACCCCCTGCTCGCCAACCCGCTTTACTGGGGCGGCGGCCTGGCCGCACTCGGCCTGGGCGGTGTGCTGTGGTGGATGATGGCGAGCGGCGGCCGCCGCCGCAAGGCCACTGCGCTGGAAGACAGCCTCATCACCGGCGGCGAAGTACGCCCCAACACGGTGATCGGCGCGGCGTCCGGCGGCAGCGTCAACACGGGCGACACGTCCTTCCTGACCGATTTCAGCCAGGCAGGCCTGGGGACCATCGACACGCATGACGTCGATCCCATCGCCGAAGCCGAGGTGTACATGGCCTACGGCCGCGATGCTCAGGCCGAGGAAATCCTCAAGGAAGCGATCAGCAAGAATCCGGACCGCCACGAGATCCGCGTCAAGCTGCTTGAAATCTACGCCGCGCAGCGCAACACCTCGGCTTTCGAGTCGGTGGCCGGCGAACTGTTCGCCGCGCTCGGCGGCAACGCGAGCCCGCTGTGGGACAAGGCCTGCGAAATGGGTCGCGCCATCGACCCGACCAATCCGCTGTATGGCGGCGAGCAGTCGAGTGCCGCTCCTGCGGCCACCGTGGCTGCCACCGATGCGGTTGCCGGCGGCGCCGTGACTTTCGTGGACGAGTTTGCATCCGAACCCGCGGCGGAGGCGTCGCTCGCTGCCCCGGTTGAAATCGACATCACGCCTGAGCCTGTCGCCGAGACCACGCCGGAGTTCGAGTCGGTAACGGCCGGCACGCCGATGGAATTCGAATCCGCGGGCCACGTGCTCAATTTCGATGCGCAGCCCGAGGCGGCCGCGGCCCCCGACACGGGCTACGTGGAAATGGACACGCTCGGCCTCAACTTCGACCTGCCGGATCTGGACGTGCCGGCGCCGACCGATGACGCCCTGAAGCTCGACCTGGGGCTGGAGGAAGACAACGGCCCGGACAGCAAATTCGACTTCAGCGGCCTTGACCTCGATCTGGGCGAAGCCGGCGGCAACGATCTCGAACTGGACGAAGTCGGCACCAAACTCGACCTCGCCCGTGCCTATGTGGAAATGGGCGACAAGGAAGGCGCCCGCGAAATCCTCAACGAGGTGCTGGCCGAGGGCAGCGACAAGCAAAAGGACGACGCGAAAGGCATGTTGAGTTCGCTTGGCTAACCCGATTCATCCAGCTGCCCGCATCCTGTTGTGGTGCGGGTGGGCGGTGGCGGTGGAGCGCGCCGCCCTGTCTCCCTTGATCATTTTGGCCGTCGCGAGCGCGACGGCCTTTCTGTTTGCGCCCGTCCGCCTGCAACTGCTGCGTTTGCTGCGCCGCACCCGCTGGCTGCTGGCGGTGTTGCTGCTCACCTATGCCTACATCCTGCCGGGTACGGCCGTCTGGCCGGCGCTGGACTGGGCGAGCCCCAGCGTCGAAGGCCTGCAGCAGGGCGCCCTGCGCACGGCACGGCTGGTGCTGATGCTGGCCGGGCTGGCGCTGCTCCTGGCCTATACCTCCCGTCCGCGCTTCATATACGGCCTGTATGCCCTGGCGAAGCCGCTGAGCTGGCTGGGCTTCGACCGCCGCGCCTTCGCGGTGCGCCTGGGCCTGACGCTCGATTACGTCGAACGCGCGCCGAAACCGGCGCACTGGCTGGAGGCGCTGCGCGCGCCGCTGCCCGATGAGGCGACCCCCGTCACCTACACCCTCGAGGCCGAGCGCTGGCAAAGCCGCGACAGCGCCGTCATACTCGCGGCCTTGCTTCTGCTGTGGATCGTATTGGCATGAGAATCGTGGTGGGTCTGGAATATTGCGGCGTCGGCTTTTGCGGCTGGCAGTCGCAGCCGCAGGGCTGCGGCGTGCAAGACGCGCTGGAAGCAGCGGTATCGGCGATTGCCGGCGAGAAAACCGCCGTCACCGCGGCCGGCCGCACCGACACCGGCGTCCATGCGGCGTTCCAGGTGGCGCATTTCGATACGGAGGCACAGCGTCCGCTCACCGCCTGGGTGCGCGGCGTCAACAGCCATCTCCCCCCAGGCGTGGCGGTGCTGTGGGCGCACGAGGTGAGCGAGGACTTCCACGCCCGCTTTGCCGCCATCCAGCGCGGCTACCGCTACGTGTTGCTGAATCACCCGGTGCGCCCCGGCCTCAACCAGGGGCTGATCGGCTGGCACCACCGCCCGCTCGATGCCGACGCGATGAACCGGGCGGCGGCACACCTGATCGGGCAGCATGACTTTTCCGCGTTCCGCGCCGCCGAATGCCAGGCCAAAACGCCCGTCAAGGAATTGCGGCTGGCGCACATCGAACGGCGCGGCGACTACCTGCTGTGCGACTTTCGCGCCGACGGCTTTCTGCACCACATGGTGCGCAACCTCATGGGCTGCCTGATCCAGGTCGGTGCCGGCGCGCAGCCGCCCGAATGGATGCACCAGATCCTGGTCGGCCGCGACCGCACGCTCGCCGCACCGACCTTCGACGCCGCCGGGCTGTATCTCACCCACATCCGGTATCCTGCGCACTTTGCCCTGCCGGAATCTTCTGAACGATGGCTGTTCGCGTAAAAATCTGCGGCATCACCCGGGCGCAGGATCTGCACGCCGCCTGCGACGCCGGGGCGGATGCGCTGGGTTTCGTGTTCTACGAAAAAAGCCCGCGCCACCTCACGATCGACGCCGCTGCCGCGCTGGTGCGCGAACTGCCGCCCTTCGTGCAGGCGGTCGGCCTGTTCGTCGATGCCGAACCCGCATTCATCGAATCGGTTCTGCAGGCGGTGCCGCTCGACCTCTTGCAGTTCCACGGCGACGAGACGCCGGCCGACTGCGCGCGCTTCGGGCGCCCCTTCATCAAGGCGGTGCGCGTCAATCGCGACACGGATTTGCTAAAATGCGCGGCTGACTTCGACGCCGCGCGCGGTTTGCTGCTCGACGCCTGGGTGGCGGGCGTGCCGGGCGGTACCGGCGAACGCTTCGACTGGAGCCTGATTCCGCCGGACCTGCCGAAGCCGGTCATCCTGTCGGGCGGACTCACGCCGGACAATGTCGCCGAGGCGGTCGAGCGCGTGCGCCCGTGGGCGGTGGACGTCTCCTCCGGCGTCGAAGTCACCAAAGGCATCAAGGACGCGCACAAGATTGCGCAATTCATTGCGAAAGCGAAAGCATCATCATGAAGTTGACTGATCTCCCGGATTCCCGCGGCCACTTCGGCCCCTACGGCGGCATTTTCGTCGCCGAAACCCTGATGGCGGCGCTCGAAGAGCTGCGTGTCGAATACGACCGTGCGCGCAACGATCCCGCCTTCATGGCCGAATTCGAATACGAACTGAAGCATTACGTCGGCCGTCCCAGCCCGGTCTATCACGCCAAGCGGCTCTCCGAACAGTACGGCGGTGCACAGATCTATCTCAAGCGCGAAGACCTCAACCACACCGGCGCGCACAAGATCAACAACACCATCGGCCAGGCGCTGCTGGCGCGGCGCATGGGCAAGAAGCGTGTCATCGCCGAGACCGGCGCCGGCCAGCATGGCGTCGCCTCGGCCACGGTCGCCGCGCGCTACGGCATGGAATGCGTGGTCTACATGGGCGCCGAGGATGTCGCCCGCCAGTCGCCCAATGTCTTTCGCATGAAGCTCCTCGGCGCGACCGTGGTGCCGGTGTCCAGCGGTTCGAAGACGCTGAAGGATGCCTTGAACGAGGCGATGCGCGACTGGGTCACCAATGTCGAGTCGACCTTCTACATCCTCGGCACCGCCGCCGGCCCGCACCCGTATCCCATGCTGGTACGCGACTTCCAGTGCGTGATCGGCCGCGAGTGCCTCACCCAGATGCCCGAACTGACCGGCCGTCAGCCCGATGCCGTGATCGCTTGCGTCGGCGGCGGCTCCAACGCCATCGGCATCTTCCACCCCTACATCCCGTATGACGGGGTGCGCCTGATCGGCGTCGAGGCGGGTGGCTCCGGCATCGCCAGCGGCAAGCATGCCGCGCCGCTGTCGGCCGGCACCCCCGGCATTCTGCACGGCTTCCGCAGCTACCTGATGCAGGACGAGAACGGCCAGATCATCGAAACCCACTCGGTTTCCGCCGGTCTCGATTACCCCGGCGTCGGCCCCGAGCACAGTTACCTGAAAGACGCCGGCCGCGCCGAATATGTCGCCATCAACGACGACGAGGCGCTCGCCGCCTTCCACGACCTGTGCCGCCTGGAAGGCATCATTCCCGCGCTCGAATCGAGCCACGCCGTCGCCCACGCCAAGAAGCTCGCACCGACCCTGAAGAAGGACCAGATCATCCTGGTCAACCTGTCCGGTCGCGGCGACAAGGACATCAACACCGTGGCGAAGGTGTCGGGGATTACGCTGTAAGCCCGCCCTCATTCAATCGAACCGACTATCCAGAAGACCGAACCATGAGCCGCATCGGCCAGACCTTTACCGCGCTGAAGGCGCAAAACAAGAAAGCCCTGATCCCCTTCATCACCGCCGGCGATCCCGGCAAGGGCATGACGGTGCCGCTGATGCACGCGCTGGTGGAAGCCGGGGCGGACATCATCGAGCTGGGGGTGCCGTTTTCCGATCCGATGGCCGACGGCCCGGTGATCCAGCGCGCGTCCGAGCGGGCGCTGGCGAACAAGGTGGGATTGAAGGACGTGCTCACGATGACCGCGGAATTCCGCAAGACCAACACGACCACGCCGGTGGTGCTGATGGGCTACGCCAATCCGGTCGAGCACATGGGCTACGAAACCTTTGCCCAGGCTGCGAAGGCGGCCGGTGTGGACGGCGTGCTGACGGTGGACATTCCGCCCGAGGAATCGGCCGGCGTGTCGGACGTGTTCAAGGCAGCCGGGCTCGATCCGATTTTCCTGCTGTCGCCGACCACGCCCGAATCGCGGGTGGAGCAGGTGGCCGCTGCTGCGGGCGGCTTCATCTACTACGTGTCGCTGAAGGGCGTCACCGGGTCGGCCAATCTCGACACCGAAGAAGTTGCGAACAAGCTCGCCATGGTGCGCAGGCATTGCAGCCTGCCGGTCGGCGTGGGCTTCGGCATCCGCGACGCCGCGACCGCCGAGGCGGTGGCGCGGATTGCCGATGCCGTGGTGGTGGGCAGCCGTATCGTGAACGAGATCGAGACCGCGCCGGAAGGCGAGTGCGTCAACCGCGTCAAGCACCTGGTGGCCGAGTTGCGCCGCGGGGTCGACGCCGCATCGAAACAAGCCTGACGAAATTTAGCTAGCGGAGACAACCATGAGCTGGTTCCAGAAAATCCTGCCCCCGAAAATCAAGCGCCGGGTCGAGGCGCGCAAATCGATGCCGGAAGGGCTGTGGTCCAAGTGCCCGGCATGCAACGAGGTGCTCTACCGCGCCGACCTCGAAAGCAATCTGGAGGTGTGCCCCAAGTGCGGCCATCATCACCGCATCGGCGCCCGCGCGCGGCTGGCCATGCTGCTCGATGCCGAAGTCCAGCATGAAATCGGTGCCGCGATCACTCCGCTCGACCCGCTGAAGTTCAAGGACAGCAAGAAATACCCCGACCGCCTGAAGGAAGCGCAGACCGGCACCTCGGAAACCGATGCGCTGGTGGTGGTCGGCGGCAGCGTCAAGGCGGTGCCGGTGGTGGCGGCCGCATTCGAGTTCAAGTTCATGGGCGGATCGATGGGCTCGGTGGTCGGCGAGCGTTTCGTCCAGGGGATCGAAGCGGCGATCGAGTCGAACTCCGCCTTCATCTGTTTTTCCGCCAGCGGCGGCGCGCGCATGCAGGAAGGCCTGTTCTCGCTGATGCAGATGGCGAAGACCTCGGCCGCGCTGACGCAGCTGTCGCGTAACCATCTGCCTTTCATTTCGGTGCTGACCGACCCCACCATGGGCGGCGTGTCGGCCAGCTTCGCCATGCTGGGCGACCTGATCATGGCCGAGCCGAATGCGCTGATCGGTTTCGCCGGCCCGCGCGTGATCGAGCAGACGGTGCGCGAGACGCTGCCGGAAGGCTTCCAGCGCGCCGAGTTCCTGCAGGAGAAGGGCGCCATCGACCTCATCATCGACCGCCGCCAGATGCGCAATGAACTCGCCACCACGCTGGCGATGATGATGGGCCGGCCGGCACTTGCCGCCTGAGCTTCCGGGAAATTGACCGCGAAGGACGCCGGGGAACGCGCCTGGCGTCCCGGGCGGTGAACTGATGGCGCAGCATTCATCCATTCTTGAAGCCTGGCTGGCGCGGCTGGAGCAGCTGCATCCCAGCGCCATCGAGCTGGGCCTCGACCGGGTGCGCCGGGTCCGTGATGCGATGGGTCTGGCACCGGATTTCCCGCTCATCGTCGTCGGCGGCACCAATGGCAAAGGCTCCACCTGCGCCTGCCTGGAAGCCACCCTCGCCGCCGCCGGCTACAAGACCGGCCTCTACACCTCGCCGCATCTGCTGCGCTACAACGAGCGGGTGCGGATTGCCGGGGCGGACGCTTCCGACGCCGACCTGGTCGCCGCGTTCGAGCGGATCGAGGCCGCGCGCGGCGACACCTCGCTGACCTATTTCGAATTCGGCACCCTGGGCGCGATGGCGCAATTCATCGACGCCGGCGTCGACGTCGCCATCCTCGAGGTCGGCCTCGGCGGGCGGCTCGACGCGGTGAACGTGTTCGACGCCGACGCCGCCATCGTCACCAGCGTCGATCTCGACCACATGGATTATCTGGGCGACACTCGCGAGCAGATCGGTTTCGAGAAGGCGGGCATCTACCGCGCCGGCCGGCCGGCCATCTGCGCCGATCCCGCGCCGCCGGTCAGCCTGCTGGCGTATGCCCGCGACATCGGGGCCGACTTGCGCTGCGTGAACCGCGACTTTTCCGCGCAGCGCGATGACGATCACTGGACCTATCGCGGTAGCGACGTCACTTGGCCGGCCTTGCCGCTGCCGGCGATGGCGGGCGCCTACCAGCTGCGCAACGCGGCCGGCGCGCTGGCCGTGCTGGAGGCGCTGCGCGCCCGCCTTCCGGTGAGCGCGGCGGCGATCCGTGAGGGGCTCGCCGCCGCCCGCGTGGCGGGCCGCTTCCAGCGCATCGCGCGCGCGCCGGAGGTCATCGTGGACGTGGCGCACAACCCGGAAGCGGCGCGGGCGCTGGCGGCCGCCCTGCGCGAGCAGCCGGCGGCCGGGCGCACGCTGGCGGTGGTGGGCATGCTGGCTGACAAGGATGCGGCGGGCGTGTTCGCGGCCTTGTCCGGCGAAATCGACGCATGGTGGACATGCACCCCCGGATCGCCGCGTGCGCAGGATGCCGCGGCGCTGGCAGCCGTCCTGCGCGATCACGCGGGTGCGGCGCCGGTCAGCGTGCAGCCGGATGTGAACGCGGCGCTCGCCGAGGCGCGAGGCGCGGCGCGCGAAGGTGATAGAATTCTCGTCTTCGGTTCGTTCTATACCGTTGCCGCCGTGCTCGACCATGCCGCCACCCAGCAGTGAACATGACCTCAAACGCCTCGCCCGGCGCCGCCTGATCGGCGCGGTTGCGCTGACCCTGCTGGCGGTGATCGTGTTGCCGCTGCTGCTGGAAGACGAGCCGCCGCCCGCCAGTTCGCTGGCCGTGCGCATGGCTGCGGCACCGGACGTGCTGCCCGATGAGGCGGCGGCGCCGGAGCAGGCCGAGGCCCCCGACGTGGCGACCGCACCACCCATCTCGCCCGATCCTGAGGCCGAGACCGAGACGCACGCTGCAGCCGAGCCTGAGCCCGAACCCAAGCCTGAACCTAAACCCGAGCCGGCCAAAGCAGCCCCAGCCAAGCCGGCGCCCAAACCGCAGCCGGCCAAGCCCGTTGCGGCATCCGTCCCGCAAGCCAAACCCGCGCCTGCCGGCGAGCTCTTCGTCGTGCAGCTGGCTGCCCTGTCGGACCCCGCCAAGGTCCAGACCCTCAAAGCCCGCACAGCCAAGTCAGGATTGCCGGTGTTCACCGATACCGTGGGCGCCCTGACCCGCGTGCGGGTGGGGCCGTTCGAGACGCGCGCCGCTGCCGTGGCGGCCGCGGTGAAACTGGCCGAGCATGGCCTGTCCGGCCAGGTGGTCGTCAAATGAGCGTGCTCGACATCATCGTCGTGCTGGTGCTGGTCCTGACCGTGGTGCGCGGCCTGATGCGCGGCCTGGTTGACACGCTGTTTTCGCTGGTGGCCTGGTTGCTGGCATTCGTGCTGGGCAAGTGGGGCGCCTTGTTGGTGGCACCAATGCTCCCCATCGCAGTCGAAAATCCAGGCATTCGGTATTTCGCCGGCTTTGCGGTGATTTTTCTGGTGGTGCTGATCGGCACGCTGCTGGTGGGGCATGCCCTGGCGACACTGGTCAAGGCAGTCGGGCTGGGCAGCGTGGATAAGGCGCTGGGCGGGGTGCTGGGACTGGCCAAGGGCGGCGTGATCCTGATCGGCCTGACGCTTGCCGCCGGGCTCACTTCGCTGCCGCGTACCGATTTCTGGAAGCAGGCCAGGCTGTCCGGCAGCTTGCAGGCCATGGCGCAGCATGCCTTGCCGCTGCTGCCGGACGACGTGGCGAAATATGTTCGCTTTGAATAATCTGCTTTGAACAATCTTATGAATGGGTGCACAGCATGTGCGGGGTAATCGGAGTCGTTTCCAATTCAGCGGCCAACCAGCTTTTGTATGACGGGCTGATGGTGCTGCAGCATCGCGGCCAGGACGCTGCCGGCATCGTGACGGCGGAAGAAAGCCGCTTCCACATGCACAAGGGGCAGGGGCTGGCGCGCGACGTGTTCCGCACCCGCGACATGCGCAATCTGCTGGGCGACATGGGCGTGGCGCACGTGCGCTATCCGACCGCGGGCAGTGCGTCGTCGTCGGCCGAATCGCAGCCGTTCTACGTCAATTCGCCCTACGGCATCGTGCTGGGCCACAACGGCAACCTCACCAATACGCACGAACTGAAGGAATCGCTGTTCCGCGCCGACCTGCGCCACGTCAACACCAATTCGGATTCCGAGGTGTTGCTGAACGTGCTGGCGCATGAACTGCAGGTGCGCGCCGCGGGGCGGCAGCTGAATCTGGATACGATCTTCGGCGCCGTCGCCGGCGTGCATGCGCGCTGCAAGGGCGCCTATGCGGTGACGGCCTTCATCGCCGGCCATGGCCTGCTGGCCTTCCGCGACCCATACGGCATCCGCCCGCTGGTGATCGGCGTCAACGAGCAGGTCACGCCGCACGAGTATATCGTCGCCTCGGAAAGCGTGGCGATCGATACCCTGGGCTTCCGCCTGCTGCGCGACGTCGCGCCGGGCGAGGCGGTGTTCATCGATTACCAGCGCAAGCTGCACAGCCGCCAGTGCAGCGACAAGTCCGCCCTCAATCCCTGCATCTTCGAATACGTGTATCTGGCCCGCCCGGACTCGGTGATGGACGGTGTCTCGGTCTACAGTACGCGGCTCGCCATGGGCGTGTCGCTGGCCGAAAAGATCAAGCGCGAATTCGCGCACCTGAAAATCGACGTGGTGATTCCGATTCCCGACACCAGCCGCCCTTCCGCGCTGCAGCTGGCGAACCACCTCGACGTGCCGTACCGTGAAGGCTTCATCAAGAACCGCTACATCGGCCGCACCTTCATCATGCCGGGGCAGGCGCTGCGCAAGAAATCGGTGCGCCAGAAGCTCAATGCCATCGCCGAGGAGTTCAAGGGCAAGAACGTGCTGCTGGTCGACGACTCCATCGTGCGCGGCACCACCAGCCGCGAAATCGTGCAGATGGCGCGCGATGCGGGCGCGGCGCAGGTGTATTTCGCCTCGGCCTCGCCGCCGGTGCGTTACTCCAACGTCTACGGCATCGACATGCCGACGCGCAACGAACTGATCGCCAACGGCCGCACCGACGCGGAGATCGCACGCGAGATCGGCTGCGATGCGCTGATCTACCAGGACCTCGACGCCATGGTGGAGGTGGTGCGCGCCGGCAACCCGGCGATACTCGACTTCGACACCTCGTGCTTCGACGGCCGCTACATCACCGGCGACGTCACCCCGGAGTACCTGAACTATGTCGAGGCGGTGCGCAATGGCGAAACCCCGCCGCCGTCGGCCCTGTCCACCCAGCAACTTGACCTCAACCTGGCGACGAGCGAGTGATGAAAGACGAATACGATCTTGAAACCCTGGCCGTTCGCGCCGGCACGGTGCGCAGCCAGTTCAACGAACACTCGGAGGCGATATTCCTCACCTCCAGCTTCATGTTCGGCAGCGCGGCCGAGGCGGCGGCGCGCTTCAAGGGCGAACAGCCCGGGCCGATCTACGCACGCTTCACCAACCCCACCGTCAGCATGATGGAGGCGCGGCTTGCCGCGCTCGAAGGCGCCGAGCGCTGCGTGGCCTTTTCGTCCGGCATGGCCGCGATCCTGGCGACCGTGATGGGCCTGATGAAGGCGGGCGAACACGTCGTCGCGTCGCGTTCGATCTTCGGCTCGACCGTGCAGTTGTTCAGCAACATCCTCGGCCGCTTCGGCGTCGAGACGACCTACGTGTCCCCGACCGACCCTGAAGAATGGCGCGCGGCGGTGAAGCCGAACACGAAGCTGTTCTTCGTCGAGTCGCCGTCGAATCCGCTGACCGAAGTGAGCGACATCCGCGCGCTGGCGGACATCGCGCACGAACACGGCATATGGCTCGCGGTCGACAACTGCTTTTGCACGCCCGCGCTGCAAAAACCGCTGGAACTGGGCGCCGACATCATCATCCATTCCGCCACCAAGTACCTCGACGGGCAGGGCAGGGTGCTAGGGGGCGCGGTGCTTGGCAGCCAGGCCTTGATGGAAGGCGTCTTCACCTTCCTGCGCACGGCGGGGCCCTCGCTCTCCGCCTTCAACGCCTGGGTGATCCTGAAAGGGCTGGAAACGCTTTCGCTGCGCATGGAGGCGCACTCGAAGAGCGCGCTGGCGCTGGCGCAATGGCTGGAGGCGCAACCGGCCGTGTCGCGCGTGCTCTATCCCGGTCTGCCGTCCCATCCGCAGCACCAACTGGCGATGGCGCAGCAGAAAACCGGCGGCGGCATCGTTGCATTCGAACTCAAGGGCGGCAAGGATGCCGCGTGGAAGCTGATCGATTCGACCCGGATGCTGTCGATCACCGCCAACCTCGGCGACACCAAAACCACCATTATTCACCCGGCCACCACCACGCAAAGCCGCATGACGCCCGAGCAGCGCGCAGCAGCCGGTATTGGCGACGGACTGGTGCGCATCGCGGTGGGCCTGGAGTCGGTTGCCGACATCGAGGCCGATCTGGAACGGGGGCTGGCCGGGTGAAGTGGCTGTGGGATGGTCTGCTCGTGATCGGCCTGTTCGGCATGGGCGCGGCCGGTGCCGCCGACATGATCGCGCTGCGCTATATCGACGCGGACCCCGGCGATCCCCCTTATCTGACGCGGATCCTGGTCACGCCGGATTTCATGCGCATGGACGACGGCAGCGACGGCGGCGACTTCGTCCTGCTCGACCGGCGCCAGCAGAGGGTCATCAACGTGATGCATGGCAACCAGTTGGCGATGGTGTTCAGCGCCGGCGCGCTGCCGCCCAAGCCGGCGGGCTGGAAGCCTGTGCTCGACGTCAAGCCTGCCGCGCGCGGCACCCGGCGTTTCAGTTTGACGGTGAAGGGCGTGACGTGCAGCGAAGGCGTGGCCGCCCGCCGCGCTGCGCCGGATGCGGTACGCGCGATGGCCGAACTGAAAGCCGTGCTGGCTTCGATGCAGTACCGCGTGTGGAAGGATTCGCCGAGCGCAATCCAGCACGACTGCGATCTGGCGAATCTCGTATGGGAGTCGGGCGCCACGCTCAAGCTGGGCCTGCCGCTGGAGGAGCGCGAATTTACCGGGCGGACGCGGCAGTTCGAAAGCGAATCGAAACAACCGCTGCAGCCCGAACTGTTCCGTGTGCCGGACGGCATGCCGTCGGTCGACGCGCCGTCATAAGTCCTCCACCCTGAGCGCGCAGCCCGCCGCGTCGCACACCACGTAGCCCCAGCGGGCATACCAATCCGGCAGCACCCAGCGTTCGCAGTCATGGCCATCGACCGTATGGACCTGCTGCGCCGGGCGATGGGTGTGGCCGTGGATCAGGCGGCGGACCTGGTGCTCGCGCAACGTGCGCACCACGGCATCGGCATTCACATCCATGATGTCGGCCGCCTTGCCGGCCTTGGCCGCTTCGCTGCCGGCCCGTGCCTGGCGCGCCAGGCGGCGGCGCCATGCAAAGGGCAGCCGCCGCAGCAGCGACAGCATCAGCGGGCGCCGCACGCGCCGCCTGAAGGCCTGGTAGGCGAGGTCGTCGGTGCATAGCGTGTCGCCGTGCATCAACAGCGTCGGCGTGCCGTACAGGTCGATGCGGGCGGGGTCGGCGAGCAGCGTCATGCCGGAGCGCGCGGCGTAGCGCGCAGCCAGCATGAAATCGCGGTTGCCGTGCATGAAAAACACCCGGGTGCCCGCATCGACCAGCGACCTGATCCGGCGTGCGGTGTCATGCGCCACCTGCTCGTCGTGGTCGTCGCCGATCCAGGCCTCGAACAGGTCGCCCAGGATGTAGAGCGCATCCGAGCCGGCCACTTCCTCCTGCAGAAAGCGAAAAAAACGCCCGGTGGCGACCGGGCGTTCGTCAGTCAGGTGCAGGTCGGCAACAAAAAAAGTGCGGCCTGCTTCCACTGATGTCTTCAGACGATTTCCGCCTGGGTGATGACGACGTCTTCCAGCGGCACGTCCTGGTGGCCGGAGCGGCTGCCGGTTTTCATCTTCTTGATCTTGTCGACCACGTCCGTGCCTTCGACCACCTTGCCGAACACGGCGTAGCCGTAGCCCTGCGGGGTGGGGGCGGTGAAGTTGAGGAAACTGTTGTTGGCGACGTTGATGAAGAACTGCGCCGTGGCCGAATTGGGGTTGGGGGTGCGTGCCATGGCGACCGTGTAGGCCTCGTTCTTGAGGCCGTTGGACGCCTCGTTTTCAATCATGTCGCGAGTGGGTTTTTGCGTCATGCCGGGCTCGAAGCCGCCGCCCTGGATCATGAAGCCGTCGATCACGCGGTGGAAAATCGTGCCGTCGAAGAAACCGTCGCGCACATATTGCAGGAAGTTCTCCACCGTCTTGGGGGCCTTCTCGGCGTCGAGTTCGAGGGTGATGGTGCCGTGATTGGTGTGCAGCTTGACCATAAATGCGGAGTCCTAAAGAGAGGTTTCGTGAATGATTTTCCAGCGGCCGTTTTCGCGGCTCCAGAACTGCCGCTTGACGGTGCGGTCGCTGAGGTTGTTGCTCTGGTAATTCTGCACGAAGCTCACCAGCGCGAAATCGGGACGTTCCGGGTAGTGCGTGGTTCTTGACGCTTTATCCGAAGGTGTATCCCCTGGAGCAGCGTCTTTAGAACCACGGCCTGCCCCTTGCGGGTAGAGCATCAGGCTGACGTTGTCGAGCCCGACCTTGATCCACGACTTGGCCGCGTTGACCTTGTGTTTGTTGGCGCCGAACGCTCGCACGTCCTGCGAGCCGGTGCGGAACGACGCGCTGTAGTGGCTGAGCAGGCGCGCGGCGTCGCGGCTTTCCCAGTCCTGCCGCCAGCGGTCGATGGCGCCCGCCAGATCGCTGCGGCGTGCATCGAGCGTGTCGGGGGCCACCCATTCGATCTGCTCGGCGATGATGACCGGCGTCTTGCCGGTCTGGATGTATTGGCCGAGGCGCCCCAGGTCGTCGTTGGCCAGCACCACGCAGCCTTCGCTGGCGCGCGGGCTGCGGCTGTAGGTGTCGCTCGGGCTGCCGTGGATCCAGATGCCATGGCCATTGCGGCCCTGGCGGGTATCCCACTCGTTGGGGTAGGACAGCGTGAAGGCGCCGCTGCCGTAAAAATCGGTGAGCTCGCGCGGCGACTTGAAGCCCGAGATCGTGTAGATGCCGGTCGGGGTGCGGTTGTCGCCTTCCCGCTGCTTGCCTGCGCCCGCCTTGCCGATGGTGACGTAGAAGTCGGCCACGCGGACCGGGGTGCCCGCGCGGTTCGCATAGACATACAGGCGCGAGCGGCTGGCGTCGACCACCAACACGTGGCGATCGTTGTTGTCCAGCGCCAGCAGGTAGGCCGGGACCTTGTCGTTGGGCAGCGAGTCGGTGAGGGCGCGCACGCGCTGCCGCGCTTCGTCGCGCAGCTGCTCCAGATCGGCGCTGCCTGCGCCGCCGGGATTGCCCAGCGTCTGCAGGGGCTGGGCGCGCGCCAACAGGAGGTCGCCCTTGACCAGTTGCGCCAGGCGGAAATTCGGATGCTGCTGCGTCAACTGGTCGAGTGCGCTGTGCGCTTCCGGTATCCGGCTCTGCGAAATCGCCAGCAGGCTGTTGGCCAGCTGGCGGTCGGCGTCCAGCCCGGCGGCATGAAGCGCCGGGGCGGCAAAGAGGAGCGCGAAGACGAGGCGGCGCATGCTTACCTGGCGCTTTCCCCGACGATGCGCCACTCGCCGTTCTGCAAGGCCAGCTTCAGCGTCTTGACGACGGTCGAACGGTGACGGTCGGAACGGTAGGCCTGGAGGAAGGTCGCGCTGGCCGTGCTGCCCTGCTGTTCGACCTTGAGGTCGCTAATCTGCACGTCGATGCTGGGCGGTGCGGTGATGCGCGAGCGGCGCTGGGCCTCCCATTTCGCACGCGTCATGCCGGGGGCCGTGAAGTCGCTGGCGTAGGCCGCCAGGTAGGCATCGACGTCGCGCGCGGACCAGGCCTGCGCCCAGCGGGTGACGGCGGCTTCGATCGCGGCACTTGCCGCGGGGGCGGGTTTGGCGGGCTCGGGCTTGGCAGGCGCGGGTTCCGCCGCCGCCGGCCTGGCGGCCAGGGTGGCGGCCGGCTTGGATGCAGCGGCGGCGGCAGGCTTGGCCGCGGCGGGTTTGCGCGGCGCGCCCCCGATCATGTCCTGGATCAGGGCGAGCTTGGTCTGCGCGGCCGCATTCTTGCTGTCGAGCGCCAGCGCCTTGTCGTACGCGAGCGAGGCCATCTTGGCGTAGATGTCGCCCAGGTTCTCGTGCGCGGTGGCATAGCTGGGATGGGTGCGGATCGCCATTTCCAGCGCGTTCTTCGCGGCCTCGTACTTGCTTTGCGAGGCATACAGCACGGCCAGGTTGTTGTAGGGCTCGGGCAACTCGGGATAGTCCTCGGTCAGCGCGGTGAACACGGTGATGGCATCGTTGGTCTTGCCCTGGTCGGCGAGGATCAGGCCCTTGAGGAAACGCGCCTGCGCATCCTTGGGATTCTTGGCCAGATAGCGATTGGCGCGGTCGAGCGCGCCGGCGAGGTCGCCCTTGCGGAACTGCTGGTTGATGTCCTGGACTTCATTGGCCAGTGCCGGTGCGCTGGCAAGCGTGAAACAGACGGCAACGGCGGCTAAGAAACGTGGCAAAGCCATGTGATATGCTCGAATCATCTTGGGAAGCAGGCATTCTAACAATTATCGACCCCGCTGAGACACTCGGCACGCCGCTTGATTCCCGCACCTTGCCATTCCCTTCGTAGCCCTGTTCGCATCCATGCTGCACATTACCAATTCCCTCACCCGTACCAAGGAAGCCTTCGTCCCGCTCACGCCCGGCCAGGTCCGCATGTACGTCTGCGGCATGACCGTGTACGACCTCTGCCACCTGGGCCATGCGCGGGTGTTCGTGGTGTTCGACATGGTGACGCGCTGGCTGCGTGCCAGCGGCTATCGGGTCGAGTACGTGAGGAACATAACGGACATCGACGACAAGATCATTAGGCGCGCGCACGAAAACGGCGAAACCCCGGCCGCGCTGACCGGGCGCTTCATTGCCGCGATGCACGAGGACGAACGTGCGCTCGGCGTGCTGCCGCCCGACCACGAGCCGCGCGCCACCGACTATGTGGCGCAGATGCTGGCCCTGATCGGTCAACTGATCCAGAACAATCTGGCCTATCCGGCCCCCAATGGCGACGTCTACTACAGCGTGCGCGGCTTCCCGGCCTACGGCCGGCTGTCCGGCAAGAGCCTGGACGAGCTGCGCGCCGGCGAGCGGGTGGAAGTCGACCCCAACAAGCGCGATCCGATGGATTTCGTGCTGTGGAAGGCCGCCAAGCCGGGCGAACCGGCGTGGGAGTCGCCGTGGGGGCCGGGCCGCCCCGGCTGGCACATCGAATGTTCGGCGATGAGCGCCGACCTGCTCGGCCAGCACTTCGACATCCACGGCGGTGGCCAGGATCTGCAGTTTCCGCACCATGAGAACGAGATCGCCCAGTCCGAAGGCGCGCACGGCTGCACTTTCGTCAACTACTGGATGCACAACGGCTTCGTGCGGGTGGACAACGAGAAGATGTCGAAGTCGCTCGGCAATTTCTTCACCATCCGCGAGGTGCTGGCGCGCTACGACGCCGAGGTGGTGCGTTTCTTCATCCTGCGCGCGCACTACCGCAGCCCGCTGAATTATTCGGATGCGCACCTCGACGACGCCCGTGGCGCGCTGACGCGCCTGTATACCGCCTTGAAAAGCACGCCGGTGACGGCGGCCGCGCCCGACTGGAACCAGCCTGCGGCGCAGCGCTTCCGCGCGGCGATGGACGACGACTTCAACACCCCGGAAGCCCTCGCGGTGCTGTTCGAACTGGCCGGCGAGGCCAACCGCGGCGACGCCGCCGCCGCGCAGACCTTGCGCAGCCTGAGCGGCGTGCTCGGCCTGCTGCAGCGCGAGGCGGCCGATTTCCTGCAGGCCGGGACGGCCGTCGGCGGCCTCTCGGAAGCCGACATCGAAACGCTGATCGCGGCGCGCCAGGCGGCGCGCAAGGCGAAGGACTTCGCCGAATCCGACCGTATCCGTAACGAACTGGTGGCAGCCGGCGTCGTGCTGGAAGACGGCGCCGGCGGCACCACCTGGCGCCGCGCCTGAAAGCCGCACTTTTGATGACGCCCGCCGCGCTGGTCCTGGTCGGTGCCGCAGGCTGGGCGCACCCCGCCTGGCGCGGCCGTTTCTATCCCGAAGGGATGCCGGACGACTGGATGTTGTCTTATTACAACACGCAATATTCCGCGGTCTACCTGTCCGCCGCGGCCTGGCAGGCGGCATCCGAAGCGGACTGGGCGCAATGGCTGCACGACACCATGGACGGGTTCTATTTCGTGCTGGAGCCGGGCGACGCAGGCGCGTTCAAACCCGCATCGGAGCGCGTTTTGGTGGCCTCCCCGTCATGGGCGGCGGCGCATGTCTGGTGGCTGGACGAGGCGCCGAACTTGCGCTTGCTGGCGCAACGCATCACGCAGCGGGCAACGACCGGAGAGCCCCTGTTCGTGCTCAGCCGCAGCGGAAATCTCGAGCTGATGGAGCAGGCCGACACGCTGCGGCAGGTGATGGGCTACTGAATCTGCTTTAAAACGTTTGCCTGATGGCGGCGGCGCGGATGCGCTTCGGTAAAATGGCGGACCGAATAAAAATACAGGTTCGATTTCTTGCAACACGACAATCTGGTCGAAATCGAAGATGTCGCATTTGGCTATGGCGCCCGGCCGGTTTTGAAGGGCATCAATCTGACCGCTCGGCGCGGCCAGGTCATCGCCATCATGGGCAGCAGCGGTTGCGGCAAAACCACTCTTTTGCGTCTCATCGGCGGGCAGCTCAAGCCCGGCCAGGGGACGGTGCGCGTGGCGGGCGAGTCCCTGGGCGACCTCGACCAGGCCGGCTTGTACCGGCTGCGCCGCAAGATGGGCATGCTGTTCCAGTTCGGCGCGCTGTTCACCGACATCTCCGTGTTCGACAATGTGGCATTCCAGCTGCGCGAACACACCGACCTGCCGGAAGATGCCATCCGCGACCTGGTGCTGATGAAGCTGCATGCTGTGGGTCTGCGCGGTGCCGCGCACCTGATGCCGGCCGAGCTGTCCGGTGGCATGGCGCGGCGGGTGGCGCTGGCGCGCGCGATCGCGCTGGATCCGATGCTGGTGATGTATGACGAGCCGTTTGCCGGGCTCGACCCCATTTCGCTGGGGGTGACCGGCAACCTGATCCGGCGTTTGACCGATACCCTGGGGCTGACGTCGCTGGTGGTGACGCATGACGTGCAGGAATCGCTGAAAATCGTCGATTACGTCTATTTCGTCTCGGAGGGCGTGATCGTGGCCGAGGGTACGGCGGACGAGATCCGGAATTCGGAGCTGCCGTACGTGCACCAGTTCGTGCATGGCGAAGCCGACGGCCCGGTGCCGTTCCACTACCCGGCGCCGTCGTACGCCGATGACTTGAGATTGAGGGGGAAGGGTGCTTAGGCAATCGATCGAAAATCTGGGCAATCGCACCATCCAGGTCGTGTGGCGCATCGGCTTCGCCACCCGTTTCTTCCTGGCGACGCTGCTGCATTCGGGCACCGCGTTCCGCCGCTTCGGGCTCACCATCCGCGAGATGTATTTCAGCGGCGTGCTGTCGCTCATCATCATCCTGGTGTCGGGCCTGTTCGTCGGCATGGTGCTCGCCCTGCAGGGCTACGAGACGCTGCAGACCTACGGTTCGGAAGAGGCGCTCGGCATCCTGGTGGCGCTGTCGCTGGTGCGCGAGCTGGGGCCGGTGGTGGCCGCACTCTTGTTCGCCAGCCGCGCCGGCTCCGCGATCACCGCGGAAATCGGCCTGATGAAGGCGACCGAACAGCTGTCGGCAATGGAAATGATGGCGGTCGATCCGATCGCCCGCGTGGTGGCGCCGCGCTTCTGGGCCGGGGTGATTTCGATGCCGCTGCTGGCCGCGCTGTTCTCCGCGATGGGCATCTTCGGCGGCTACCTGGTCGGCGTGCAGCTGATCGGGGTGGACGAAGGCGCATTCTGGTCGCAGATGCAAAGCGCGGTCGATTTCGAGCAGGACATTCTCAACGGCGTCATCAAGAGCGTGGTGTTCGGCGTTGCCATCACCGCGATCGCGCTGTTCGAGGGCTACGACGCGCCGCCCACCGCCGAAGGCGTGTCGGGCGCCACCACCCGCACCGTGGTGACCTCCAGCCTGGCCGTGCTGGCGCTGGATTTTGTTTTGACCGCATTCATGTTTCGGGGAATCAGCTAAATGAACAAGACCATACTCGACCTGTGGGTTGGATTATTCGTCATCACGGGCATCGCCGCGCTGCTGTTTCTGGCACTCAAGGTAGGCAGCATGAGCGCCGTAAACACATCGAACAGCTACGAAGTCGTCGCCCGTTTCGACAACATAGGCGGTCTCAAGCCGCGCGCGCCGGTCAAGAGCGCCGGGGTGGTGGTGGGCCGGGTGGCGGACATCAGTTTCGACAATGAAAGCTTCGAGGCCGCAGTCACCCTTCGTCTGGACAAGCGCTATGCTTTCCCTAAGGACACCTCGGCCGCCATCATGACCTCGGGCTTGCTGGGCGAGCAATATATCGGGCTGGAAGCAGGCGGCGACAGCCAGGTTTTGAAAGACCAGGACCGGATTACCCTCACCCAGTCGGCCGTGGTGCTGGAAAATCTGATCGGACAATTTATATACGGTAAGGCTCAAGAAGGAGCGCCACAATGAAAATCAACGCACTCACCCGAACCCTCATGACGGCCGGCCTGATGCTGGCCGCCCTGCCGGCACAGGCAGAAACCGTCAACCTGCAGCAGGCCGTGCAAATGAGCCTGGCCGCCGACCCCCGCATCAAGGAACGCGAGCAGGTGGTCGAAGCCGCGCGTGGCATGCTGCAGGAAGTGCAGGGCAATGCAGGCTGGCGGGTCAGTGCCAATGCCTTCATCGGGCTGGCGCCGAAAGTGGAGGGCGGGTTTTACCAGGACGGCAACACATTCAGCGGAACGGTGCCGCGCACCGACGGCGATGAAATCAACGGCCTGTCCGACTGGACGCACCTCGATTTCGCGCTGATCAAGCCGCTCTACACCTTCGGCAAGATCGAGCGCTACGGCGATGCCGCCCAGGGCAATGTCGACCTCAAGCAGGGCGAACTCAGGCAGACCCGCGGCGACACGGTATACGACACCAAGCGCGCCTACTTCGGCTACCTGACCGCGCGCGACACCCGGTTCTTCCTGGAAGACATGCAGGAGCGGCTGAATCGGACTATCGCTTCAGTCGAGCGCAACCTCAAGGAGGAAACCGGCGAGTCCAAGCAATCCGAACTGTATGCGCTGCAAACCGCCAGGGGCCTGCTCGCCAAATACGTGCACCAGTCGCGCGCAGTCGAAAAAATCAGCCTCGACGGCTTGAAGGTATTGACCGGCGTCGGCCTCCAGGCCGACCTGCAGGTGGCCGATTCCCGCATCGAACCGGTCACTTTCCCGCAGATCGACCTGGCCGATTTGCAGGCGCGTGCCTTGCAGGATCGCCCCGAAATGGAACAACTGGAGGCCGGGCTGCGCGCCCGCCGTGCGCTGGTGGCCGCCAAGAAAGCCGACCGCATGCCGGACGTCTATGCAGGCGTGATCGGGCAGTTCAACTATGCCTCGCAGCGCGAGCGCCTGGACAACCCCTATCTCAACGACCCCTTCAACGGCGGCGGCCTCACTCCGGTGGTCGGGATGAAGTGGGACAGCGTGTTCGGCGTCGCCAACGCGCGCGTCAATCAGGCGCAGGCCGAACTGGAAGCGCTCAACCACAAGAAAGCGTTTGCGGTGGCGGGCATTCCGTTTGAAGTGGGCGAGGCCTATGCCAATGCCCGGGCCAACCATGACGCCCAGCGCGACCTCGCCGAAGGCGCGGCCGCGGCGCGCCGCTGGATGGTGGCGACGCTGGCCGATTTTTCGGCCGGGATCGAAAGCGCCGACAAGGTGGCCGATGCGATCAAGAACTATGTGCTGGCGCAGACCGAGTACCTGCGCACGGTCAACGACTACAACATGAACGTGGCGCAACTGTCGCGCCTGACGGGTGAACTCAAGTAAGCCGCGGGCGTCTATCGTTCACCTTACGTCCGCCCCCATTTTTACGAACAGGAAAACTCTGAACATGTTGCGCTCATTTTTGTTGCTGCTGGCACTGCTGTCGGGGCCCAATGCCTTGGCCGCGCCGGCCGCCGACACCCCGCCCGACGTGCTGGCACGCACCACCACGCAGGAAGTCCTGACCATCCTGAAACAGGACAAGGAGCTTCAGAACGGCAACCTGAGCAAGGTGTATCAGCTGGTCGAGGCCAAAATCCTGCCCAACTTCGATTTCAACCGCATGACCCAGCTGGCCCTCGGCAAGCACTGGCCGCGCGCCACCGCCAAGCAGAAACAGTCGTTGGTGGCCGAGTTCCGCAACCTGCTGGTGCGCACCTATTCCAGCTCGCTCACCGCATTCAGCAACCAGACGGTCGAATTCAAGCCGCTGGCGATGAAGCCGGGCGACACCGACGTGACCGTGCGTTCGGAAGTCCGCCAGCCGGGCGGACAGCCCATTCCCATCGACTACGCCATGTACAAGACGGACTTCGGCTGGAAGGTTTACGACGTGACGATCGACAGCGTCAGCTTGGTCACGAACTACCGGGCCTCCTTCTCCAACACCATCCGCCAGAGCGGGATCGACGGACTGATCAAGACGCTCGCCACCCAGTCCGCACGCGGCGAAGCCAAGCCGGCACCGCGTCCAGCCCCGTGATCGCCTGTGACGACGCGCGCTGCCGCATCACCGGCGCGGTGACCGTCGACAGCGTCGGCGGCCTGCTGCGCGAACTGCAGCCGCAGCTCGCGAAAGGCATCGACACGCTGGATTTCAGCGGCGTCGATGTTGCCGATTCGGCCGCCCTCGCGCTGGTCTTCAGTGCCATGCGGCAGGTCCGTCTAGCCGGCCGCGACCTGGCCTGCAGCGGCTTTCCTGAGAGCTTCACCACGCTGGCCGAACTGTACGGAGTGGCCGAGCTGCTGCCGGCATGAACCCCGCGATCCGGGTCGGCGAGCTGCGCAAGCGCTTTCGCACCACCCAGGCGCTCGACGGCGTCTCGCTCGACATCCAGCCGGGCGAATTCTTCGGCCTCTTGGGCCCCAACGGCGCCGGCAAGACCACCCTGATTTCCATTCTGGCCGGGCTCACCCGCGCCGATTCCGGCCATGCCGCCATCATGGGCCACGACGTGGTGCGCGACTACCGCCAGTCGCGCCGCGCGCTGGGTGTGGTGCCGCAGGAGCTGGTCTACGATCCCTTCTTCAACGTGCGCGAAACCCTGCGCATCCAGTCCGGCTATTTCGGCCTGAAGCACAACGACGGCTGGATCGACGAGATCATGCATCACCTCGACCTCACACCGCACGCGGACAAGAACACGCAGAGCCTGTCGGGCGGCATGAAGCGGCGCCTGCTGGTGGCGCAGGCGCTGGTGCACAAGCCGCCGGTCATCGTGCTCGACGAGCCGACCGCCGGGGTCGACGTCGACCTGCGCCGCTCGCTGTGGGAATTCATCAGCGGGCTGAACCGCGAGGGCCACACCATCCTCCTGACCACGCATTACCTGGAAGAGGCCGAGGCGCTGTGCGGCCGCATCGCCATGCTGAAAAGCGGACGGGTGGTCGCATGTGATACGACCCGCAATCTGTTGCAACTGACCAACGAACATTGCGCGCAACTGCGGCTGGATGCGGAAACCGTGCCGGCCGCCTGGCAGGGTCGTCTGCAGCGTGATGCGGACGGCAGCTGGCGCATCAATTTCAGCGAGTATGCCGAACTGGAAACCCTGCTGGCCGATCTGCGCGGCGCCAATGTGCGCGTGCTCGAAATGCAGCTGCGGGAACCCGATCTGGAGGATGTCTTCACCGACATCATGAAGCGGACATGAGTCAAGCCAAGCGCCATTGTAGGAGGGCCGCCCCCGGCCCGAATGCGGACTCCTGCGTGGCGCGGGCTTTCGCGGCGAGGGCGCCGCTCCCACAGGTGTGCCAGGGTTTTGTAGGAGGCCCGCCCCGGGCCGAATGCCGTGCGTCATTACCGAATTTCCCGATGAGACGAATTTGAGGACGCCCACATGAGCGGATTCCCGGCATTGTTCTACAAGGAAATGCTGCGCTTCTGGAAAGTGGTGGTGCAGACCGTGGTCGCCCCCGTGGTGACGGCGCTGCTGTATCTGCTGATCTTTTCGCATGTGCTGGAAGAGCACGTCGAGGTCTATCCCGGCGTCTCCTACACCAGCTTCCTGGTGCCGGGGCTGGTGATGATGAGCATGCTGCAGAACGCGTTTGCCAACAGCTCGTCCAGCCTGATCCAGTCGAAGATGCAGGGCAACATCGTGTTCGTGCTGCTGCCGCCGCTGTCCTACCTGGAATTCTTCCTCGCCTACCTGGGTGCAGCGGTGATCCGCGGCCTGGTGGTGGGTCTCGGCGTGTGGGCGGTGACGCTGTGGTTCGCCCCATGGCAGATGCCGCACCTGGGCTGGCTGTTGGCGTACGCGCTGCTGGCCTGCGCCATCCTGGGCGCGGTCGGCATCGTGGCGGGCATCTGGGCGGAAAAGTACGACCAGCTGGCGGCCTTCCAGAACTTCCTTATCCTGCCGCTCACCTTCCTGTCCGGCGTGTTCTATTCGATCCATTCGCTGCCGCCCTTCTGGCAGACGGTGTCGCATTTCAACCCGGTGTTCTACCTGATCGACGGCTTCCGCTATGCGTTCGTCGGCCAGTCCGACACCGACCCCTGGCTCGGGCTGCTGGTCGCCGGTGCCTGCTTTGTGGCAATATCCGCGCTCACCCTGGCGCTGCTCAAACGCGGCTACAAACTCAGACACTGAAGAGGCGACAAGCATGGTTACTCCCGACGACATCAAAGGCTGGATCACCGAGAAGCTGCCGTGCGACCACATCGAACTCGACGGCGACGGCCAGCATTTCCAGGCGGTCATCGTCAGCCCGGCCTTCAGCGGCAAGAACATGATCCAGCAGCACCGTCTGGTGTATGACGCGCTGGGCACCCGCATGCACGCCGAGATCCACGCGCTGTCGATGAAAACCTACACCCCCGAAGACTGGGCGGCCCGCTGAATGGATGCGCTGCTGATCCACGGCGGCAACCCGCTTGCCGGTGAGGTGCGCATTTCCGGCGCCAAGAATGCCGCGCTGCCGATCCTCACCGCCAGCCTGCTCACTGCCGAGCCGCTGCAGTTCGGCAACGTGCCGCACCTCAAGGACATCAGCACCATGCTGGCGCTGCTCGGCCACATGGGCGTGCGGGTCACGCTGGACGACAGGAACCACGTCACCTTGAGCGGCGAATCCATCCCGCACAAGGAAGCGCCCTATGAAATGGTGAAAACCATGCGCGCCGCGATCTTGGTGCTGGGGCCGACGCTGGCGCGTTTCGGCGAAGCGCGTGTCAGCCTGCCCGGCGGCTGCGCCATCGGCTCGCGTCCGGTCGACCTGCACATCAAGGGCCTGCAGGCGATGGGTGCCGACATCGCCATAGAGCACGGCTACATCCACGCCCGCTGCAAGCGCCTCAAGGGCGCGCGCATCGTGATGGACGTGGTGACCGTGACCGGCACCGAAAACCTGATGATGGCGGCCGCCCTGGCCGAAGGCACCACGGTGCTGGAAAACGCCGCGCGCGAACCCGAAGTGGTCGACTTGGCGCGCTGCCTGGTCGCGATGGGCGCCAGGATCGAGGGTGCCGGCAGCGACGTCATCACCATCCACGGCGTCGACAAACTCCACGGCGCGGAATATTCAGTGATGGCCGACCGCATCGAGACCGGCACCTTCCTGGTGGCGGCCGCCATGACCGGCGGCCGCGTGCGCGCCACCCATGCCCAGCCCGACACGCTGGATGCGGTGATGAGCAAGCTGCGCGAAGCGGGCGCCAAGGTCAGTGCCGGCGACGACTGGATCGAGGTCGAATCCGACGGCAAGCTGAAATCGGTGGACGTGCGCACCGCGCCGCACCCGGCGTTTCCCACCGACATGCAGGCGCAGTTCATGGCGATGAACACCGTTGCCGAAGGCGCGGCCAGCGTCACCGAAACCATTTTCGAAAACCGCTTCATGCACGTGCAGGAACTGCGGCGTCTGGGTGCCAACATCGAGGTGTCCGGCCATACCGCGCTGGTGCGTGGCGTGCCGCGGCTCGACGGCGCCATCGTCATGGCGACCGACCTGCGCGCCTCCGCCTGCCTGGTGCTGGCCGGTCTGGTGGCGGCGGGCGAAACCACCATCGAGCGTATCTACCACCTCGACCGCGGCTACGAGCGCATCGAGGAAAAGCTGACCCAGCTGGGCGCGCGCATCAAGCGCGTGCATTAACAGACGTTGATCATGAGCTATTCAGGCATCACGCTGGCCCTGTCGAAGGGCCGCATCTTCGAAGAGACCCTGCCGCTACTGGCGGCGGCGGGCATCACACCGTCCGAGAATCCCGAGTCCTCGCGCAAGCTCATCATCGGCACCAACCGCGCTGACGTGCGGCTCATCATCGTGCGCGCCAGCGACGTGCCGACCTACGTGCAATACGGCGCCGCCGACCTCGGCATCGCCGGCAAGGACGTGCTGAACGAACACGGCGGCAACGGGCTGTATCAGCCGCTCGACCTGCAGATCGCGCGCTGCCGCATGATGGTCGCGGTGCGCGAAGGCTACGACTACGCAGGGCAGGTGAAGCAGGGCGCGCGCATCCGCGTCGCCACCAAATACGTCAACGCGGCGCGCGACCACTTCGCGTCCAAGGGCGTGCACATCGACCTCATCAAGCTCTACGGCTCGATGGAACTCGCGCCGCTGGTCGGCCTGTCCGACGTCATCGTCGACCTCGTCTCCACCGGCGGCACGCTCAAGGCCAACGGCCTTGTTGCAGTGGAACACATCAGCGACATCAGCTCGCGCCTGGTGGTCAATCAGGCGGCGCTCAAGCTCAAGCGCAGCCTGATCCAGCCGGTGATCGACGCGTTTTCGTCCGCAGTCGGGACCTAAGCGGCCCGGTTGGACTGGTGTCGAGACGCGGTCGCTGATGCTAGCGACCGCGAATCAGGTGGATTGCCCGCGAGCGTGCCTTCCCATACATGTCCCGCAAACCATGTGCCACGCTTTGCTTGCGCAAGGCGTGGCGCGAGTAAATGACGCCGTCATTCGGCGTGCGTGAAACGGCGAGATTGCGTTTCTCGATTTCGCGCGACACCACGGCAAACAGGTTGTGCTCGAAAAGCACGCGGCGCCGGGCCTCGACAATGAAGGGCAGGCGCTTCTCATACTCGTTGTCGGCAATGGCCTGGCGGATGATGCGCGCGGCGCCGACCGGGTCCTTCATGTCGATGGAAATGAAGCTCTCTTCCGGGAAATAATCCGCCGCATTGGTGCAACCGCAGTAAAAGGGCAGGGTCAGGCCGAGGAAGGCATCGGACAGCTTCTCGGTCCAGTGGTGCGGGCCGATGTAGTTCTCGATGGCCACGTGGTAGCGGTAGGCATCGAGCGCCTCGGCCTTGTCGTCCAGCGGACGCGCGCCGCGCCCGAACACATCCATTTCCGGCATGAGGTCCATCAGGCGCCGCATGAATTCATTGCGCTGCTTGTGCAGCGTGTGCCGCATGGTCTTGGGGGAGAACACCATGGACAGATCGCGGCTCTTCTCCGTGGGCGGGTGCGCGACCATCTGGTCGAACGAGATGACGCGCTTTTCGCCGACGCCGTATATCCAGATCAGGCCGGCCTGAGAGAAGATCCGGCCCGGATGCGGAAGCGCCCAGGCCTCCTGGCTGGTCAGCACGCAGCCAAACTGACCGACATAGGCGTTGCCGTAATGCTTGATCGAGGAGGGCTCGCTCGTGGTGAGGAGCGTATGTGCGGGCGGGCAGGCCAGCATCTCCTGAAATCCCTGCTTTCCATCCTTGTTTGCGGTGCGCAGGTCTTCGTAAACCACCAGCCAGTCATAGCCCCGGTCTTCCGGATCGAAGCTGAAGCGGCAGTTGCCCCAACCAGGATTTCCCTCGGGAAGCTGATGCAGAAAATAGCGCGAGGGGATGGGGGAGAGCACCTTGACGCGAATCGTTTCAGGGGCGCGCGGAGACTGGGTTGTCATGGGGTGTAGGGTCGAGACTGAATTTGCCTTGCGTATAATACATGGCGTTATCGTGCCGCCGCGTCGAACGCCGAATCACCAGGAACACATGAAAAAACTGCACTGGAGTCTGTTGAAACGGCTTTATCGGCTGCGCAGTCGCTTTGGCGTCTATTCCCGACTGAACCGGAAGTGGATGCTGGACAATCGCAACTGGATCGATCAGCAACTCATCATCCGGCGGCCCTATGAGGTCGGGCAGATCGCACGTTGCCGCCAGTTCATCCACGAACATCAGCTCCAGTATTTTTTCGACATCGGCGCCAATTTCGGCCTCTATTCGATGCTGCTGTCCGACGAGCCGAGCCTGTCGCATCTCCACGCCTTCGAACCCCTGCCGCGCAATGCGCACCAGTTCGGCGCCAACCTCTACCTCAATGGCCTGGACAACCGGGTGCATCTTCACACCTGCGCGCTGAGCGACCGCAGCGGGCAGATCGATTTCTTCGTCGACCCCAATTCCACCGGCGTTTCCACGCTGCTGCCTGCCGAGATGCGAAGCCGGCAGGACGCCTACAAGACATCGATCCAGGTCGAGTCGCGGGTTTTCGACGAGGCATTCTCCTTCTCCGGGATACGGGCCCTGATCAAGATGGATGTGGAAGGGGCCGAACTGATGGCGCTTGCCGGCATGCGCCGGTTCTTGTCGGACAATGTGGCCGTGCTGCAGGTGGAAACGACGCCGCAGACCCTCGATCAGGTTGATGCCTTCATGGGGCAGGCAGGCTACCGTTCGCTCGGGCGGCTGGGCGCCGACGCCTATTACGGAAACATCTGAGTGCCATGAGCTTTCCCATCTCCGTTTTCATCATCGCCAAGGATGAGGCCGATCGCATCGGCCGCACCCTCGACAGCGTGAAGGATTGGGTCGACGAAGTCATCGTCATCGACAGCGGCAGCAGCGACGACACGGTGGCGCTGAGCGAGTCGCGGGGTGCACGCGTGGTGTTCAACGCCTGGCGAGGCTACGGCCCGCAAAAGGTGTTCGGCGAGAGCTTGTGCCGCAACGACTGGCTGCTGAATCTGGACGCCGACGAGGAAATCTCCCCCGAACTGGCGGCGGAAATCCGCGCACTGTTTGAAAAAGGGGCCCCGTCCGAAGCCGCCTTCACACTGCCCATCCTGCCCCTGTATCCGTTCCAGGACAGCGGCCACCGGTGGACGGCCTTCCACCACCCCGTGCGGCTGTACCGCAAGTCCATGGCCGGTTTCAAGGATTCGCCCGTGCACGATTCGGTCGTGGTGCGCGAGGGCCGGGTGGGCCATCTGAAAGGGATGGTCGTCCACCGTTCCTTCCGCTCGCTCACCCATCACGTCGAAAAGGCCAATGAAGTTTCTTCCTTGCGCGCGCAGGATCTTTTCAGGAAAAACCGCAACCCCTCCGCGTTCAGCCTGCTGCTGATCCCGCTCCTCGCCTTTTTCAAGTCCTACTTCCTGCGCCGCGAATTCGTCAACGGCGTCGACGGCATCGTCGTCAGCCACATGTACGCGTTTCAGCGTTTCATCCGTCTCGCCAAGGCGCGCGAATTGCACCACCTGGCGCGGAAAGGAAAATAAGTTGCCCACGGTGCTGTGGTGGGGGCGTTTCGACCCAGACTACTCCCGCAATCGCATCCTGCGCAAACTGCTCGCCGACCTGGGCTGGCAGGTGCGTGATTTCCGGCCCCGCTTGAGTGGCCTGGGCGACTGGGAGGCACGTCTGCGAGCGATCCCCAAGCTCGACCTCATCTGGGTGCCCTGCTTCCGCCAGCGCGACGTCGCGGCAGCCAGCCGCTGGGCCCGGTCGCACGGCATTCCCTTGCTGTTCGATCCGCTCATCTCCGCCTACGACAAGCAGGTCGACGAGCGGGGCAAACTGGATGCAGACAGCCCACGCGCAAGGCGCCTGCTGGCCTGGGAGCGAAAGCTGTTCCGGCGCGCCGACCGCATCCTTGCGGATACCCCCGCGCACGCGGACTACTTCGCCGAGAAATTGGGTGCGGACAGGGAAAAGTGCGCGGTGGTGTATGTGGGCGCTGAAGAAGCGCTTTTCTCGCCGCATCCCATGCCCGCCAAGCAGCCGGAAGAGGCGCTGGAAGTTTTGTTTTATGGCAGCTTCATCCCGCTGCAGGGCCCCAGTACGGTGATCGAGGCCGCCAGACGGTATCGGGGCGAGCCGGTGAAGTGGACCTTGCTCGGTAACGGTCCACTGCGAAAAACCTGCGAGGAACAGAGCGCCGGACTCAGGAATGTCGTATTCGAAGACTGGATGCCCTACGAGCAACTTTCCGCACGCATTCAACAGGCCGATATCCTGCTGGGCGTCTTCGGCACCACAGCCAAGGCGAGCCGGGTCATCCCCAACAAGGTATTCCAGTCGCTGGCCTGCGGTAGGCCCGTGGTGACCCGCTCGGCCGGCGCCTATCCGGATGACCTGGCGGCCGAGGCCCATAGCGGGCTGGTATGGGTGCCGCCAGGGGATGCCCAGGGTCTGGCAGATCGTGTGGCGGATTTGGCCTCGGATCGCGATGCCTTGCATCAACTCGGGCTGGCCGCAGGGGAAACCAGTCGAAAGCATTTTTCAGAATCCGAGGTGCGGCGTCAGTTGAGCGAAGCGCTCGACGGCGTGCGGGCCCTCATACACCAAAGCCATCCATGAGAATTCTTCACGCTTCCCACACCCACCTGAAATCGCTGGGCGCACGCAACTACTTCCTGCCGGTGCGAATCAACAATGGCTTCATCCGCAACAACCACGAGGTGTACTGGTTCAGTGACCGCGACGTCGCCCGCTATTCGTCGCTTTTCCACTCCCGCTCGACCGGGGTGGGCGCCTGCAATCGCAAGTTCCTCGACGTCTGCCGCAACTTCGAGCCGGACGTGATTGCCTTGAGTTCGCAGGATATCCTCAAGCCCGAAACCCTCATCGACGCGCGCCGGATTCTGCCCAACGTCGCCATCTTCCAGTATTACATCGACCCCTTGTTCGACGCGTCGAATTTCCGCAACGCCGGTAGCAAGGCGGACGTGGTCGACTGGAGCTTCGCCACCACCGCTGGCCCCATCCTGTCGCGCATCGCAGGCAGTCGATCCAAGGTCGCTTTCATTCCCAATCCGGTCGATTCGAGCATCGACGTTCATCGCTGCCACGAGCGCACCGATCAGCCCCACGACGTATTCTTTGCTGGCCATATTTCGAAATGGCTGCATCCGGACGATCTGCGGGGGCGCGCCCATGAGCTGATCCAGGAGCGCATTCCCGGCGCGCGCTGCGCCTTCTACGGACACGGAGGCAACCCTTCCCTGTTCGGTGCCGCGTTCATGCGCGCGTTGGGGGAGGCGAAGATCGGCCTCAATTTCAGCCAGCGCAACGCTGACGCCAAACCAGGCCCAGGCGGTGAACTCTATCTGTATTCATCCGACCGCATCGGGCTCTATCAGGGCAACGGCCTGCTGGTCTTCACGACCAAATCATTCAGCCTGTCTGAACTGTACGGCGACGACGCCATCGTCGAAGTGGAGGGCGCCGACGACTTCATCGACAAACTGCGTTACTACGTCGAGAACGAAAGCGCGCGGCAGCAAGTCGCCCGCACCGGATATGAACTGGGACACCGCGAATTCAACGAACGGCTGGTGTCTCAATACATGATCGAGGCCACGCTGGGGTTACCGTTTTCGCATCCCTACCGCTGGCCGACGGAGAGCCACGGGAAATTAATTACTAAATGATTTTCTTCCAAACAGATATTTCTGCTTTTTGAGATGCGCCATATCCTCGGTGACCCATGAATAATCAGGATGGTCTGCACGCAATTTTTCGAAGAAAACAGCATTGTCAACGTCTTCGAATTTTGGCTGGAACGCCACCAGATAAGCATCAAATGCGTTGGAATACTTTCCAAGTATCTTTTCTCGAACAAACAGCGGTGATTCGCTTATCGACCAAGTAGCCAAGAACAGGCTCTTCCGTCCTCCAATCAAATCATCAAGCTCGTCGATGTCGGAAGCACAGAGCACTCCGCTCTCGCCTTTGATGAATTCGTCTTTTGTCAGGACCCTGATACCCACAGATTTCAAGAAGTATTCCTGCAACGCCGAGAAGGCGGGCAGGTCGACAATCAAATATCTGCCTTTGAAGCCAAGTTTGAAGAAGAGTCTGCACATGCTTCCATAACCACCGCCAAACTCGAGTACATAATCAAAGTTGCTGACCGTCTCGTTAGAAAATTTTTCGAACTGTGCCACGTGATATGCATGGTGCACCAGATTGCAACTGGTAGATGTGTCGAACGGACATCTGGCGGGCAAGCCTGCATTGTCCTCCCTTAAAACTTCTTTCCAGCGCGGCCAGTCGGCAAGGCTTCGAAGATACCCATATTCCGTTCTGCTGTATTTCGCGTACTTAACAAACATCGTTCCCGCAACCACGTCCCAGGACAGAAACGCCCTTGGGTCACGGCTTTCAACCATGCGCTGCAAAGTGTGCATGTTGTCGTTCCAAGCCTTCTCTGCAGGGCTCATGCCCTGAGAATCGGGTATGTTCAATTCCCCGATTTTTGCCCTGAACTCGTCTGCTAAAAACCTTTCTGCCTCGGACATTTCTGGCAGAGAGAGTTTTTGCCGATGGATCTTGAATTTATCAATTTGCCTGAGTATTCGATTAAGGGCCTTTGCGATTAGCGGATTCTTCATGGCGCAACCACGATGCAGTCATTTGTTACAGAGATGGAGGCGTTTGGACGAAGGCTCTTGATATAAGCGCTTAATTTGTCCAGGGACGGGTAATCCTTTTCTGCACCAAAGCATCTTGCATCGTCGATCAATACGACATGGGGGATATCGGATGCATAGATGGTGGCTAGCTCTTCCATGATGGGCGTGTCTTTTTCGCCCTTGCCTGTGTTTCCGCCAGAGTAATGGCCGTCAAGCCAGAAGAGGGCCGGCTCGCGAATTTCAGGCATTAGGCTTTTCAGTGCCACGGAACTGTCGTTTTCTATGATGCTGATATGGCTATCGTTTGCGAAGCGTTGTTGAGCCTTGCGAGCTAGTTCAGGGCTGATTTCAATGGAATATATTTGAGTGAAATGATTCTTCATGGCTTCAACCATGTCCCCGAGTAGCGTGCCCGTCTCCACCATGATCCGTGTGTTGTAACGATTGGCATTTTTAAGAATGGCCTTTTGCTTGATCAGGTGTGGCGGGGGGACAGGCTTCCCCTTTAAAAACCATTGCGCCACTTTTAAGTATTGCTTCAATTGATTCATCTTGGTTTCCTTTAATCCAATTCAAACGCATTCTTGTAATCCAGCCTCAGATTCGAGTCCTGATCCGCCTTCATCAGCACGCAGTTGCCAATCACGAGCGCATCCATCTCCGTCCCCATCAAACAGCGGAAGGCATCCTCCGGAGTGCAGACGATGGGTTCGCCACGCACGTTGAAGCTGGTGTTGATCAGCACCGGGCACCCGGTTTTGTCGTAAAAGCTTGAGATCAGCGCGTGGTAGCGCGGGTTGGTGTCGGCGTGGACGGTCTGGATGCGGGCGGAATAGTCGACGTGGGTGACGGCGGGGATGGCCGAGCGCGGCACCTTGAGTTTCTCGATGCCGAACAGGCCCTTGTCTGCGCCGGCAGCGTCGAGGCGATGCCGGCGCGCCACGTCGGCGACCATGAGCATGTAAGGACTGTCCTGGTCGAGTTCGAACCATTCGGCAACATGTTCGCGCAGCACCGAAGGCGCGAAGGGGCGGAAGGATTCGCGGTATTTGATCTTGAGGTTGAGCACCGACTGCATCTTGGGCGAGCGCGGGTCGCCCAGGATGGAGCGGCCGCCGAGGGCGCGCGGGCCGAATTCCATGCGGCCCTGAAACCAGCCGACGACGTTTTCGCTGGCGAGCAGGCTTGCGGTGCGCTCGATGAGGTCCGCATCCGGCAACACGCTGAAGCGGGCGCCCGCGACGGTGAGCCGCGCTTCGACGTCTGCCTGCGCGAACTGTGGCCCCAGGTAGGAGCCCCGCATGCTGTCCTGCCCGGAGCGGGGCGTCCGCGGCTGGTCGCGGTACAGGTGGTGCGCCGCCAATGCCGCGCCGAGCGCGCCGCCGGCGTCGCCCGCAGCGGGCTGCACCCATACATGCTTGAACTGGCCATCGCGCAGCACCTTGCCGTTGGCGACGCAGTTGAGCGCGACGCCGCCCGCGAGGCAGAGGTTTTCCAGGCCGGTTTCCTCGCGCAGCGCGCGGGTCATTCTCAGCACGGCTTCTTCGGTGACCGCCTGAACCGAAGCGGCCAAATCCATTTCACGCTGGGTCAGCGGATCGTCCGGCTTGCGCGGCGGCGCGCCGAACAGGGCGGCGAACTTGGCATTGGTCATGGTCAGACCGGTGCAGTAGTCGAAGTAGGATTGGTCCAGCCGGTAGGAGCCATCGGGCTTGAGGTCGACCAGGTGATCGAGGATGGTCTGCGCGTACTTCGGTTCGCCGTAGGGCGCGAGCCCCATCACCTTGTATTCGCCCGAGTTGACCTTGAAGCCCAGGTAATAGGTGAAGGCCGAGTAGAGCAGGCCGAGCGAATGGGGGAAGTGGATTTCCTTGAAGATTTCCAGGCTGTTGCCGCGGCCGATGGCGGCCGACGTGGTCGTCCATTCGCCCACCCCGTCCATCGTCAGCACCAGCGCTTCGTCGAAGGGCGAGGGGAAGAAGGCGCTGGCAGCGTGGCTCAGGTGGTGTTCGGAAAACAGCAGGCGGTCGAGCCAGTTCACTCCGGGTTCGAGCTTTTTCAGTTCTTTCGCCAGCAGGTCTTTCTGGAACAGTTTCTCGCGCAGCCACAGCGGCATGGCCATGCGGAAGGACTTGAATCCCCGCGGCGCGAAGGCGTGGTAGGTTTCCAGCAGGCGCTCGAACTTGAGAAAAGGCTTGTCGTAGAACGCGACCTGGTCCACCTGGGCGAGCGTGATGCCGGCCTCGGCCAGGCAATAGTCCACTGCATTGAGCGGAAAGCGGGCATCGTGCTTCTTGCGCGAGAAGCGCTCTTCCTGCGCGGCGGCGACGATGTCACCGTCCTTGAGCAGGGCGGCCGCGCTGTCGTGGTAATAGGCGGAAAGGCCCAGGGTGTACATGACGCAGCCGTTCAGAACAGGGTGTAGATGAAGGGCGCCACGGCGGAGCCTTGCGCCAGGATCAGCAGACCGCCCAGCAGCACCATGATGAGGACGATGGGCAGCAGCCAGAATTTCTTGCGTACGCGCATGAATTCCCAGAGTTCGCGGAAGATGGACATGGGGGCTCCTAGAATTGTCGTTTCAGGCTGGTTTTGTCGGGGCCGGGCGGTTCGCGCCGGATCCAGTAGCTCGTGCAGTCACGGTCGAATTTCATGCGCAGCAGATCCTTGCCTGCCAGGCGCATGAGAAATCCGACCGGCGTGATGACCCCGAAGAACATGATCCCCAGGATGATCGGGCTGGTGATGCGGTGCAGCAACTCGCCGAATTTCAGCCACAGCCGGTTGAGCGGGGCCAGCCACGCGGGGGCGGCCAGCGACGCGGCCAGGAAGGCCAGCGCGATGCCGAGCGCAACCGGCCGCACCGCACCCTGCGCCAGCAGCGGCCACAGCGCGATGATCAGGAAGACGGCAAAAAACGTCAGGCCGAAAAAACGGTCCGAACTTGCCTTGACGGTTTGGGCCCTGCTTAGGTCTTCATGGGTTTGCATGGTGCGTCCTCATCTGTGAGCGCTGGCCTGCAGATGCTCGAACAAGCGCTCGGCCGCTTTTCGGTGGCCCTCGGGCGTCATGTGGTTGTCCAGTTTACGGTGATCCGACCGGGTCAGGCCCACGTCAAGGAAATTCACATTGGGTAGGCGTGCATCCGGCCCGGACGGAAAATTGCGGTACTTCAGGCCATAGGGATTGCTGTAAAAAATGATGACCCGCTTGCCTGCCAGTGTGTCGCCATGCTGGGCGATGGCCTGCATCAGCGGCTCGTAGTGGGGCGTGAAATTCTTGCGGCGCAGGCTTTCGGACAGGGAGCGGAAGGGCGCCGCCAGGGCGAGTCCATACCCCTTGGCGATGCGCTTGAGGGGGCTGGGCTGCGAGAGGTTCTTCGGGGCGTCGCCAAAAACTTTGTCGTTCAAATCCTGCTTCGACGCGGTATCGAACTTGAGATTTTCGTTCAGATCGTTATTGCAGTATTGAATGATCACCGTGTCGACCTTGTCCAGCACGCCGGATTTTTTCAGCCGGATCAGTTCCCGCGCGGTGCCGTAGCTCGCCACGCCCAGGTTGTATACCGGGCGCCCGCTCAGGGTTTGCAACCGGGCCGAGAAGGTTTCCCGGTCGTTCACCCCCCAGCCCATGGCATGGGAATCCCCGATGACCGCGATTCCAGTCCCAGCCAGTTTGGGGCCTGTGTTCCGGCCTTCATCCGTGAAGTTGAGTGTGGTCTTGAATTCGATGTCGTCGAACTTGCACGTGCCGTTCGAAGGCTTGTAAATCAGATCGGGGTCCGGGGTAATGCAACCGGGTATGCCTAGCCAGCTGTTTGCGTTGACCATGCCCCTCCGGTAAAGCGATTTTTGGGTGGACACGAACCAGGGCACATCGAGCAGCACGCCTTTCTGCAGCGTCAGCAGGCTGGCGAAATAGACGACTGCGCCGAGCGTGCAGTAAATGATGAAGGCCAGCAGGGCCCAGCCGAGCAGCCTGGATGGGTTCATGGAGCGGGTTCCGGAATGCGTTTGGGTCATCGGGTTTCAGGGGAGCTGCAGCCAGCCCGCGGGCAGCATGTCCGCATTCGGCCAGCCTTTGGCCGGGGCGATCACGGTCTTGTCCGACGACGGGTTAAGCCAGGCCGCCCACCAATGCAGCGAACTGTTGGAGAGGATGGTGTGCCGGCACTGGACCATCAGATACAGATCCTGGATCACGCCGGTATGCAGATCCTTTTCCTGCGCGAAGGTGACGGGATGGCGGCTTGTGATGTTGTTGCGCGCCCACTTCATGTCCTGCGCGAAGACGAAGTAATGGGGATGGTCGACGACCTGTTCGATGCGCGCCATCGCCTGCTGGAAGTAGTCCAGTTGCAGGATGTGATGCTTGGGCTTGGGGACTTCCTCGTAGCGGCGGATGGCGAGGCAGACCGGGGTTTGTGCCGAGCGGATTGCGGCGAGTTCATTGGCGAGCGGCGCGGTCAGGTGCTCCGGAAAACGGATCAGCGCCGCCATGTCCGGGTTGAGGTCGTCGAAATACTGGGGCGCCTGCCAGTAGCCGTTGAATACGGTGGGGCGGACGATTTTCAGGTTGCGGATGTCGGGGTCGAAGCGCAGCGTCCGCTCCTCGACATAGTAGCGGCGTGCCAGCGGCAGCATGGCATTGAGCTTGCGATCGAGCTTGCGGATCCGCTTGCCGAAGGGAAACAGCCGGCTTTCCCAGCGGCTGGCCGCGGCGACGGGCGGCAGGATATGGTCCAGCAGATGGGTGCGCTTGTAGGTCTTGTCGCGGATGAAGCCGCCGGTCACGTCCAGCTTGAGCGGGACGCCGTTGCGCTCGGCCATCGCCTTGTTGAAGGCATACATGAACAACTGATTGCCCAGCCCGCCGGCAAGGCGGGCGATGACACAGGGTTCGCTCATTGCGGCGCGGAGAAGGAGTGCGCTGAGGCCGGCATCAGGCGGGCAGAGCGGGCGCGCCCTGTTCGGGCACATGCAGGACGCCGATGCCGAATCCGCACTGGCCCGGATCGTTGACGAATTCTTCCGTTGCCGCCAAGGGTTTAAGGCGTTTCCACAGGTGATAGACCTGATTGGTGGGCAGGGGCTGGCGTTCGACGATGTCGTGGAACGCGATCAAGCCGCCCGGGCGCACGAATTCCTTGTAGTCAAGGTAGTCCGCTGTGACGCCTTGTTCCGTGTGATCGCCGTCGATGAACAGGAAGTCCACTTGCCGGCCATTCAGTTCCCTGGCGACACGCGCGTTGAAGTGGGGGTCGTGGGAATCGCCGCTCAGCAGCGTCACCGTGCAATTCGATCCGGGCGGCGGCAGCCTGGTGAACAGCGGCGCCTGATGGCTCATGTCCTGCAGGTCGCAGGTGATGACGCGCTCGGACGCCAGCGTCGACCAGATCAGCGCAGTGCCGCCGCTGGCGGCGCCGATTTCCAGAATGATCCTGGGTTCGATCGCTCGCACCGCCTGGGCCAGACGGGTGATCTCGGACGGAATCTGCAGGGTCTTGATGCGCATGTAACCGCCGCCGCCGAAGTTCATCGCCCAGTCCACCACCTCGTCGAGGCTGCGGGGTTGCGCGTGATAATCCTTGAGACGCTTGAAGGCATATCGCGCGTTGAAGGGGTGGCGCAAGGCGCGGCTTAGTTTTTTGAAAACGGCATTCATGAAAGCGCTGAAACGGTCATTGTGAGGAGGCGTCCGGGTAGAGGCCTGTCGACAGCCCGGCATTTTCTCACAAGCCCGCCTATTCGTCGCTCCTGCGCGGGAACGGCGCCAGGTCTTCGTACACGGCCAGCGTCTGCTCCAGCATGGCTTGCAAGGGAAAGAAATCGCCTGCCGGAACGGTTTCCGGACAGCCGAGCAAGCGGGCGATGCGCTGGGCGGCGGAATCGACATCACCCAGCGGCAGCAAGCCAACCGGATAAACGGCGCGCAGGATTTCGCCCACGCCGCCATGGTCGTAGCCCGCCGTCGGTACGCCCAGCCGCAGCGCCTCCAGGGTGGTGCGTCCGAAGGACTCGGGCTGGGTGGAGAGCGACAGCACCAGATTCGAAATGGCCAGGATGTTTTTCAAGTCGTCGCGCTGGCCGGTGAAGCTGATGTCGGCTTCCAGGCCCATGCTGCGCACGCGGTAACGCAACTTTTGCAGATAGCGCTGTTTGGACGCAGACGCACCGCCGACGATGAGGCCGTGCACCGGCAGCCCGCGCCGTTTCAGCCGTGCGATCAATTCGATGAAGTCTTCATGCCCCTTGAGCCGGGTGATGCGGCCAGGCAGGGTGAGCAACTGCTTGCCCGCAGCGTGCGGAAACTGCGCAAGGAATGCCTGCTGCCAGGCGGGGTCGGGTTTCCAGCCGTGCGGATAGGCGTCGCCGTCGACACCGCGATGGATGACGTGGATGCGCGTTGGCTCCGTATCGGGGTATTCGCGCAGGATATAGTCGCGCACGGTGTTGGACACTGCGATCACCCGCTCGCCCAGCGTCATGATGCGGCTGTAGCGGTTGACGCCATACAGGCCGTGCACGGTGGTGACGAAACGCGGCCGCGTGGCCGGGTTCATGCCGCGCCAGGCCAGCCAGGCGATCCATGCCGGCACGCGCGAGCGCGCATGAATGATGTCGACCTTCTGTTCCAGCAGGAACTTGCGCAGCTTGCCGACGAGCAACAGCGTTTTGAGCGATTTTCTGCCGATCGGCCAGGCGAAATGCTCGGCGCCCGATGCGACGAGCGGCGCGACCAGACGCCCGCCTGCCGATATCACCAGCGCGCGGTGGCCGTGCCCGACCAGCGTGTGCGCCACTTCGAGCGTGCCGCGCTCGACCCCGCCGGATTCCAGCGCGGGCAGCAACTGCAGGACGGTCAGTTTTTTGTCTTCAGCCATTTTCTTTTGTTTTTTATCTTGAAATATCTATCGGGGCAAAAACCCGCTGTAGGAGCACCCGCAAGGGGTAGGCCGTGGTTGTAAGCCGATGAATCGGCAACAACCACGCACCGTCGCCCTCGCCGCGATTTCCGTGCCCTCGCGATCTCTACGGCATCGGCCCGGGGGCGGGCCTCCTACAGGCTCTCCCCATTTGTTGTGTGGGGGTTGCCTTCAGCCATTCAAGGATCCATTCGGCACAGCGGTCGGCCTCGGCCAGTGGGAGCAGGTTGGGGTGCAGGGTGCCGCGTGCGCACCAGGCGACAAAGCGGGTGATGCGCTGCGCATCGGCCAGATGCGCGATCGCCCGGCCGACGCGGCTTTTCGGGTTGACCGGCAGATCGAACACACCGACCGCCGCACCTGCCGTCAAGGCCTCGAACACCATCGAGGCGCTGTCGGGCGTTACCCACACGGTGCTGCTGCGCGCAAGCTGACCGGGCAGCCAGTCGGGCGAGGTGGCGGTGTGGGGGACGACGCTCAGGTTGGGAGACGCCGGCAAAGCGTCCAGAAAATCCGCCGGGGTGCGGCGCGAGGTGGTCAGCGTCCACTGCGTGTCGGGCGTGCGCGCGAGGACGCTCTTGATCTGCACCTGGATCGCGTCGCTGTCCCATTCGAAATGCGGCGAGGTGCCGCCGATCAGCAACAGACCCTGGTTCGGATCCGGGGCGCTCGCCGGGCGGACGCGGTTGATCGCCCCTTCGGTTACGACCGTCTGCGCATCTTCCACAACGCCATCGTGCCGGGGAAGCACGCACAGATCGAAGCAGCGGCGCGGCAGGCTCGGCTTCATCAACACCACGGTGCGACCGCCGCGCGCGCGCCGTGCGGCCAGCAGCGTCAGATGGGTGGCGTGTCCCGCGCCGACGATGAGATCAGGTGCGGGAAGCGGGTTGCCGGGGAAGCGTTCCAGCAGCAGCGCCAGCCCGGCGCGCCAGGCCGGCAGGGCGGGAAGGGTGTGGATTGCGGTCGGGGTGGCGCGCCCCAGCGCCTCGGCCAGGCCCAGCGACTGGTTCAGATGGCCCGGCTTGCCGTCGCTGACGACCCAGACGACGAGCGGCGGAGGCATGCCGGCCGATTCAGGCAAGGAACCGCTCCCACGCTTTGGGAGAGCAGGCCTGTTTGGCCCCGGCACAGTGTGCATCGAGTGACGGATGGGCGAACACGTGGGGCATGAAGGCGTTGCGTGGACTGGGGTGGCGCAAAGTGTAAACCATCCTGCGAGGGTGGCGCCGCGCTATGGCGCGTCGCTCCACCTGCGTTCCGCCGCGGCCTGCCAGCGATACGGCGCGGGATCCAGCGCGGGCGCCTTGCCTTCCATCATGTCGGCCAGCAGCTCGGCCGAGGCGGGGGCCATCGTCACCCCATAGCGGAAATGCCCGGCGTTGACGAACACGTTGTCGAAATCGGGATGGCGGTCGATGACCGGGATATTGCCGGGCGAGCCGGGGCGCAACCCGGCCCAGTGGTGCACCGGTTGAACATCGCCAAGCGCGGGCAGCAGTTCGGCCGCATCGAGGTGCAGGCGCCGCAGCGTCGCGGCGTCGGTCGCTTTGTCGAAGCCCGCGTCTTCCAGCGTGCTGCCGGCCAGCACATGGCCGTCGCGGCGCGGAATCAGATACAGGCCGCTGCGGTACAGAATCGTACTCAGAACGCCCGGTTCCAGCTTGAACAGCAACATCTGGCCGCGTATCGGGCGAATGTGCGGCGTGGCCGCCAGCCCGGCCAGCCCCAGGCCGGACCAGGCCCCGGTTGCCAGTACTACGCTATCTGCCTGGAAGGTGTCTTCGGGTGTCTGCACCGCCGTCACCCGGCCGGCCTGCGTCAGCACCCCGGTGGCCGGGCAATGCTCATGAATCGTGCCGCCCAGTTGCAACACCGCCCCCCGCAACGCCGCCACCAGGCGCGGATTGCGCGCCTGCGCCACCTCGGGCAGCCAGACCGGATTCCGATCGGACACGCTGGAAGGCAACGCCACGGTTTGCGGAGACCCCGGTTTCGCCGCCATGCCATGCGTCGCGCACCAAGCCAGTGCCCGCTCCGGATCAGCGACATCCAGCGCCAGCATCCCGCAGCGCCAGAATTCCGCATCCCGTCCCGATAGCGTCTCGATGTCCGCCACCCAGTCCGCATACGCCGCCATCGAGCGCAAGGCGAGCGAGGTAACCGCCTCGGCATAGTCCCACGGCAGCAGCGGCGAGAGAATTCCCCCGCCGGCCCACGACGACTCGCCGCCCGCGGTGCCGCGATCCAGTAGCGTGACCGCATGGCCGCGCTTGAGCAGGGCCAGCGCCGTGCTCAGGCCGGAAACGCCCGCGCCCAGGATGACAATCGAGGTCTTCAGACCGGATGCGCCAGGATCACGCACAGGCGGCACCTACAACTAAAGTT
Source organism: Gammaproteobacteria bacterium (assembly GCA_018820765.1). GTDB lineage: Bacteria > Pseudomonadota > Gammaproteobacteria > Burkholderiales > Thiobacillaceae > Thiobacillus. The sequence continues at coordinate 136,677 of JAHJNN010000007.1, read as the reverse complement.
GTATAGATGCGCCCCCAACAGCGTGCCAAGCTGGAGAGCCTGAGTGCAAAGGCGAAGGGGAAGCATATGGGCGGGCGTGGATTCACACTGGTGGAACTGCTGGTTGTACTGGCGGTGGGAGTAATTTTATTGGCGATTGCCTTTCCCGGCTATGCATTTCTCGTGAACACCACCAGGCTGGCGGCGGTGACCAACGACCTCGTTTCCGCCATCCAGCTGGCACGATCCGAAGCCGTCAAGCGCGGCACGCGCGTTACGGTGTGCAAGACAGACGACGCCATGGCCGCAATGCCAGTATGCAATACGGCAGCCAGCTGGCAGCAGGGCTGGCTGGTGTTCGTTGATGGCGGTGTGCGCGGGGTGGTTGACGCAGGCGATATCGTGTTGCGGCAACAGGATCGTGCGTCCGGTGCGGTAAGCATCACGGCCAGAAATTTCGGCATGTACATCAGCTATAAACCCAGCGGAGTCAGCCAGGGCCTCAACAATCTGGCCAACGGGAAGCTGTTTGTTTGTGTGGCCGGCGACCAGCGCGACATCGTTGTCGGCCCTACAGGCCGCGTTCGCCTCGAGTCCAAGACCTGCTGATTTTCAAGCAGGCTCAAGTTACACGAATCCTTGACGCTAAAGGTTGGGTGGCGATTTTTCGTCACCAGCATGTTGGTGTCGTACCTTGGCCGCTCATGAGCCTAATTCCGCCATTCGTCCTGCAGTGCTGGACATCACCCGCCCACTTTCTTAATGTGCAAGTGTGAAAAAAGAGAACTTGAATACCATGGTCTACGCTCCGGCAACGACGCGCGGTTTTACCCTGATCGAGCTGCTGGTCACGCTGGCTGTGGCGGCCATTCTGATGAGTATTGCTGTTCCAAACTTTCAGATGTTCGTGTTGAACAACCGCATGGCATCGCAGGCGAACGACCTGATCACCGCGCTCAACATGGCTCGCAGCGAAGCAGTCAAGCGCGCAGCCAGCGTGACTGTGTGCGCCAGCAGCAATAGCACCAGCTGCACGGGCACCTGGGAGCAAGGCTGGATCGTGCGGGACGCTGCAGGGACCCCCATTCGGGCACAAGAGGCTTTGGGGGGGAGCAGCACCCTGTCTGGTGGAACGGATGTGGCCAGCACGATTACCTATACCTCAACTGGCCGCACGACCATTCCTACTACGGCCACCGCGGCGAGCACCACGCTCACGCTTTGCCCGCCCACCCCGGCCAGCGTCCAGGGGCGGGCCATTCAAATCGAACGAACCGGACGCACAAGCGTTGCTGCCGTTGCCTGTCCATGAGGATACCCATGAAACAGTCTGGATTTACCCTGCTCGAAGTGCTGGTTGCCATGCTGGTATTGGCCATTGGCTTGCTGGGGCTGGCCGGGTTGATGGCCTCCAGCATGCGTAACAATCTCAGCGCCAGTCATCGTACCCAGGCGACCTGGATGGCCTATGACATCGTCGACCGGATGCGCAGCAACCGTGCAGGCGCGGTCACCGGGGGCTACGCCACGGCGATGGGCACAGCGGCCACCTGCTCGACGGCCTTCCCCACCGGGACGATCCCCGCTCAGGATATCGCGGCGTGGAAAAACCAGCTTGCCTGCTCGCTTCCCGCCGGCAACGGTTCGATAGCGGTTGACACGGCCACGCGGGTAGCGACCATTTTGATTCAGTGGAACGACAGCCGCGGCAACCAGGGTCTTGCAAACCAGACGTTCAAGGTGGAAACGCAATTATGAAACCGATGACGATGTCGTCTCGTGAGCAGTCGGGATTCGGTCTGGTCGAACTGATGGTCGCCATGACGATCGGTCTGATCCTGCTGGGTGGAATTGGCTATGTATTCCTCGGCAGCCGTGCCTCATTCCGTACCACCGACAATCTGTCTCGCATACAGGAGAACGCGCGCTATGCCCTGGATGTGATGAGCCGCGACATCCGCATGGCCGGGTATATTGGGTGCGGAAACATCGCCTCGATGATCACGAACACCATTGCCAATCCGCCCGTCCCCCCCATGACGGCGGCTAATGCACTGATCGGCTACGACAATGGCTCGGGCTGGACCAATCCGAGCAGCATCACGCGGGCGGCCGGCGACGTTCTGTCGGTCATGGCCGCATTCAGCAGCGGCGTCAACCTGACAGGCAATCTGGCCCCCTCGAACGCCAATGTGCAGATCAACGGCAACCCGGATGGCTTCGAGGCAGGCGACGTGCTGATCGTCACCAATTGCGTCAATGCCGACGTATTCAAGGCAACCACCGTATCGGGTGGCGGGACCGTTACGGTAAGCCATTCGAACAGCAGCAATACAGGCAACCGGGTGGGGACCTATGGCACCGACGCTTTCGTCATGCGGATGAATCAGTACTCGTATTTCATCGGGACCAACACCGTAGGCAACCGGGCCCTCTACCGGGTGGGTCTGAGTGGCTTGGCTGAAGAACTGGTGGAACATGTGGAGGACATGCAGTTTCGCTACGGCCTGGATACCAACACGGATGGCGCGGTCGACATCTACAGCCCCACCCCCGCAACCTGGACCCAGGTCGTGAGCGTGACGGTCAACCTCCTGATGCGCAGCCCCGACAACAACCTCTCAACGTCGCAAGTGCCCGCCACATTCAACAACGGCACATTCACTCCTGCCGGGTCCGACCGCAGGCTGTATCAGGTGTATTCGGCTACCGTGGCCGTGCGCAACCGCCTGCCCGCCATGTGAGCGATGAATACCATGCCTACCCAGACGACCTCCCCCCAACGCGGCGCCGCCCTCATCACCGGGCTGATCTTTCTGGTCGTGCTGACCCTGATTTCCCTGTCCGCCATCAAGTCCACTTCGCTCGAGGAGCGCATGGCCGGCAACGCGCGCGACCAGGATGTCGCGTTCCAGGCTGCCGAGGCCGGCGTGCGCGATGCACTGAATTACATTTCCTCAACCGGCCTGCTGCCCACATCCGGTTTTGTCGCGGGATGCTCGGCGGGGCTGTGCCTGAACGATCCCGCCGCGCCGGTGTGGGAGACGATTACCGCCAACAATGATTGGACGTCGTCCAAAACGAAAGCCTATTCCGGCACAGCGCTGACCTTTGATGGCACCACCACGCTTCCCGTTCAGCCGCGCTACATCATCGAACTGCTGCCGGCCACGCTGCCGCCTTCCGGATTCAGCATCGCCAGCGGCAAAGGGGCCAACCCGGGTGGACAGGTAACCCCGTACCGCATCACTGCACGCGGCTGGGGCACCACCGAGCAAACCCAGGTCACCGTGCAGGCCGCCATCAACTATTGAGCAAGGGAGCCTTCCCATGACCACCTTCAACCGCAAACCCCTTTCCCTCGCGCTATTGGCGGCGTTTTCCGTCGGCTATGCCGGCGTGGCGGCAGGCGCATTGCTGAGCCTGAGCCAGGTGCCGCTGTTCGTGACCTCCGGACAGAAAGCCAACGTGCTGCTGGTGATCGACAATTCGAACAGCATGGACGAAGACGCCACGGGCGCAGCGGTGGGGAGCGCCAATTCGGACAGCAAATCCGAAATCGCCCGCAACGCGGCCAAATCGATCATCACCAATTACACCGGCAAGATCAACCTCGGGCTGATGGCATATCAGCAAAGTGGCGTCTCGCCCCAGCACCTGCATAACTCGCCCTACGACGTGAGCTACAACCCGTCGAACTACGATGCAAGCTACTCTGGCTCACGCGATAGCCTGACCAAGCGCTACCGGGTTTCCAACCCCACCAGCGCCGGGAATTACATTCATTACAACGTGGCACTGCCGTTTTACGCGGGATCCAATCAGGGCAATGGTTTTTGCTTCTCCCAAACGGCCGATTTCGATAACGGCAGCGAGACTTACCCGGGGGGGCCGTGGGATTCGTATCGGTGTTACAACACAAAGACAGGGACGTCCGACACCTTGCCTGCTGCGAACAACACGGCCGCAGCGGTGGAGGGGTATACCGGCAATTTTTACAATGGCCAGCTGTCGCCCACAGACAGCGATCTGGCACAGGGGATTCTCGATTTCGGACGTTTTCTCACATGGAGCTATGTGGGTCCAACGTGGTTTTCGAACAGCAATCCGGGGCGCGGCTATTTGCATGTTCCAGTCGGCAACCTGGACGCCACCAAAGCCGCCGCCATCAACACCAAACTGGGCACCAGCCAGTTCTCGACCAATGGCCCGACCACATCCAGCCTGCCGCTGCAAAATGCGGGCCTGACCCCGATTGAAGGCACTTTTCTTACCGCCCTGGATTACTTCGCCGGGGACCTGACCGTCGCTACAGAAGGCGGCCCGCAATCCGCTCCCGCCTCGTCCTGCGGCAAGGATTTTGTGGTCTTCATGACGGATGGTTTGCCTTCGGTCGATGCATCGGGAACCGCATTGACAAACCCGACAACGGCTATTGCCGCTGCCGCCGATGCCGCCGAGGATCTTTATACGGCGACGCGGCCGGTCAAGAGCTATATCGTGGGGTTTGCGCTGCCTTATGGCACCACGCCCGGGATTCTGGACACCATTGCAGCAGCTGGTGGTACGGGCACCGCGTTCGACGCGGCGAATACCACCGCGCTGAATAGCGCATTCAATTCCATTTTCAGCAGCATCCTTGCGGAATCGGGCGCGGCGGCAGCCGTCGCGTTGACCTCCGGCTCGGTCATTGCAGGCGGGAAAATTTATCAGGGCCAGTTCAACTCCGCGGACTGGTCGGGAGATTTGATTGCTTACAACACCAACTCGACCACCGGGGCGATTACCAGTGTTGCATGGCAGGCGGGAACCGTGCTGAATGGCCAGAACTATGATACCGGCCGCAAGATACTCACTTATAAACCTTCGACCAGCGGCGGCATCCCGTTTCGCTGGCCGGCCAACCCTGCCAGCCCGACCTCGAGCGAGCTGGACCTCAGCCAGGTGGCCGCGCTGAACACCAACGTCAGCAACGTGAACGATGGCGACGGGGAAAATCGGCTGAATTTCCTGCGCGGTCAAACCGGCATTACCGGCTTCCGTGCGCGCCTTATTAGCGTATTGGGCGACTTGGTGAATTCGGCGCCGGCCTATGTGGGTGTGCCGGCGTTCAACTACCCGAACAATCTGGAAGCGGCAAGTTACAACGCCTTCCGCACAACCTATGCCACTCGCACGCCCATTCTCTATGTGGGCGCCAACGATGGGATGCTGCATGGCTTCGATGCCGCGACGGGGCAGGAAAAGCTGGCCTATGTTCCCAGCAAGGTTTACGCAAACCTGTCCAAACTGACATCAACGGCCTATACGCATCGATATTTTGTCGACGGCTCGCCAACGGTCGTCGATACCTTCTATTCCGGGGCCTGGCATACCACGCTGGTTTCCAGCCTGGGGGCCGGGGGGCAGGGACTGTTTGCGCTGGATGTGACCAATCCAAGCACCTTCAGCGAAGCCACTGCGAGTTCGATCGTGAAATGGGAATACAGCGATGCCGACCTTGGCTATGTCTATGGCCAGCCGAGTATCGTGAAGCTCAACACGGGCGCGTGGGCTGCAGTGTTCGGCAACGGCTACAACAACAGCGAAGCCGATGGGAGTGCCAGTGCCACGGGTTACGCTTACCTTTATATTGTGGATATCGGAACCGGGGCGATTATCAAGAAAATTTCCACCAAAGCAGGATCGGTCGCGTCGCCTAACGCGCTGGCCACGCCCACCCTTATCGACCGCGATGGTGATGGCGATGTGGACTACGCCTATGCCGGGGATTTGCAGGGCAATATGTGGAAATTCGATTTGTGTGACGAAAGCAACCAGGGCGTATGCGACAACGTTTCAACGGATTGGGGCGTGGCCTTTGGCACGACGGCTTCGCCGCAGCCGCTGTTCGTCGCGCAGGACTCCAGCGGCAACCCGCAGCCGATTACCAGTGCGGTCGAGGTGACTCGCCATTTCAGCGGAGACGGGTATCAGCTTTATTTCGGGACGGGCAAGTATCTCGAAAACGCCGACATCCTCACTACGGGCACGCAAACCTTTTATTCGCTGTGGGACATGGCCGTGTCGCCCTCCACCATCTCGGGGCGCAGTGATCTGCAGCAGCAAACCATTACCACCACATCGACCGTGTCTGGCAAGGAATATCGCACGACGAGCAGTAACACCGTAGCTTGGGACGGCCTTGTGGCAGGCGGTACAAAGCGTGGCTGGTACATGGATTTGGCCACAGGCGAGCGGGTTGTTAGTGAACCTTCGTTGTTCGATAACCGCGTTCTGTTTACCACCCTGATTCCCGATTCCACGGCGTGTTCGGGCGGTGGAACGGGATGGCTGATGGAACTGGATGCAAAAACGGGCGCCGCTTTGGGCGGAGCTACGTTCGATGTGAATGGGGATGGGCAGATCAGCACGGCAGACAATTTGGGCACGGCGGGATCGTATGCATCGGGTGTCAAGAAAACGTCCATTCCCAGTGCGGTGAGACTGCAGAAAAATCCCGGCGGACCGGGCGGCGGGTCTTTGCTCAAGCCGATCAGTTTGAGCAAGAATGACCCAACCAAGGGTGTCGGGGGTTCACTGGATGTTGACTTGAACTCCCTGCCCTCGGCACAGAACCGTTCCAGCTGGCGGCAGATTTTTGAATAAAGGGGTAATCATGAAGCCGATCTCAGCATTAATTTTGTCAGCCATTTTCGCCAGCAGCCAGGCGTTTTCGATGACCATGGTTGGCACAGGCAGCGGCACTGCGGCAGCTACGCAGAGTCAGGTGCAGCAAAGCGGCAGGGTCGATGCCATTCATGCAGGCGCCAGTCGGCTGGTGATCGGGGGGGTGACCTACGCATACAACCCTTTGACTACGGTGGTGACAGTGAACGGGAAACGTGCGACGGTCAGCGATGTACGCAGCGGGGAAACGGTGCAGTTTCAGGCTTCACCGCAAGGGGCGAACAAGCCGGCATTGTTGACGACGATCAATGTGCAAAGACAATAAGCAGGAGCGCGTCGTGAAGAAACCGAACCGAAATCTCAAATCCCATTCTGGGATCACCTTGATCGAGTTGATGGTGGTGGTGGCCATCATCGGCATCCTGGCCTCGATTGCCTATCCAAGCTATGTGGAGTATGTGCGGCGTGCGAAACGTACCGATGCCCAGGCAATCATGATGGAAAATGCACAATTCCTGGAGCGCTACTTCACGACAAACGGGAAGTATTCCGGCGCATCGTTGCCGAAATCTCAATCCCCGGAAAACGGCACGCCTGACTACAACATTACCTTGCCGGCGGCAACGCTGAGTGACACCGCTTATAAAATCCAGGCAGCGCCGACGGGATCCTTTACCGACACGCTGTGCGAGACGCTAACAGTGAGCCAGACAGGAGCAAGAACCGAATCGGGAACTGGTAGTCTGGCGGACTGCTGGAGAAGCTAGTCCGGCCCCAGCCTGTGGCTGCAGGGCCGGGGAGAGCAGGGCGCCTTACTTTTTGTTCTCCCGCTTTTTGGCCAGGACCACTAAACCCGCAACGGCGCCGATGCCCATAAGCGAAAGGGCTCCTGGTTCCGGGATGGGCGAGGGTGCGACGGCGGTGATGGTGACGGCGAAAGCTGGAAATGCGGTGGTGGCAAGAATGAATCCTAGTGTTTTGCGCATGATGGTTCGTTCTCCAGATTGATTAAACGCATATTGATTTGGTTGCCAGGCAAGATGGCCCTAATGGGCTCTATCTCATCTGGCTTGCCATTTATCTAGCAGGATTCAGGCCAAGGTGAATCCAGCTGAAAAATTCTCACAATATCAAGTGGTTGCTGTTCAGGCATGCTGCTCATTGGCCGGCTGCGCCGTGCTGAAGTGTAAAGAAACCCGACGAAAAACCTCCTGCGCGGTGACAGACTATTGCGCGGTGACAAATCGGTCGATTCGTTCGGGTGGCCCCTTGGGAGGGTCAATTCAGGCCTTTCGGCAAAGGAAACCCCACATTCTCCTCCACGCCGTTTAAATGAGTGACCTGCCCTGTCCCGGGTTGGGTCAATGTCGAGATGACTTCCTGCACCAGGACTTCCGGCGCCGAGGCGCCGGCCGTCACCCCAACGCGTTGTTTTCCAGAGATCCATTTCGGGTCGATTTCACTGGCATTGTCGACCATGTAGGCAGGTACGCCCAGATTCTGGGCAACCTCGCGCAGGCGGTTTGAATTGGAGCTGGTCGGCGACCCCACCACGATCACCACGTCGCACTGTGGCGCCAGTGCCTTGACCGCATCCTGCCGGTTCTGCGTGGCGTAGCAGATGTCGTCCTTTTTCGGGCCGGTGATGTTGGGGAAGCGTGTCCGCAGCGCATCGACCACGCGTGCGGCGTCGTCGACCGACAGTGTAGTCTGGGTGACGTAGGCGAGCTTGTCGGGGTCGGTTACCTTGAGCTCGGCGACGTCTTCCGGCGTTTCGACGAGGTACATGCCGTCGTTCGACTGGCCCAGGGTGCCTTCGACTTCGGGGTGGCCCTTGTGGCCGATCATCACGATCTCGAAGCCCTTGTCGCGCATCTTGCTGACTTCGACGTGCACCTTGGTGACGAGCGGGCAGGTGGCGTCGAACACGTTCAGTCCGCGCGCTTCGGCCTCGGCACGCACCGCCTGCGACACGCCGTGCGCGCTGAAGATGACGGTGGCGCCGGCAGGGACTTCGGCCAGTTCGTCGACGAAGATCGCGCCCTTGGCCTTGAGGTCGCTGACGACGTAGGTGTTGTGGACGACTTCGTGGCGCACATAGATCGGCGCGCCGAATTTTTCCAGCGCGCGCTCGACGATGGCGATGGCGCGATCGACGCCGGCACAGAAGCCGCGCGGGTTGGCCAGGAGAATGGTGGGGGTCATGGCGTTTTCCGTTGTCACAGGATGCGGACGATTTCCACTTCGAATTCGATGAACAGGTCGGCGAGGGGATGGTTGAAGTCGACCTTCATCCCCTCGTCGCCGATTTCCAGGATGCGCCCGGCCAGGGTCTGACCGTTGGGCATTGCGAATTCGACCAGCTGATCGACCTCGAATTCCATGTCGGCCGGAAGATCGGTTTTCGGCAGCGTCTGGATCAGCTCGGCCTGACTGTCGCCGAACGCCTGCCAGGGCTCCAGCAGAAACACGTGGCGCTCGCCGGGAACGAGGTCGATCAGCCACTGTTCCAGCATCGGCGCCAGGGTGCCGTCGCCGAGCGTCACGGTCTCCGGCTCGGCATCGTCGAAATTGGAAATGAGGTCGTCTCCGCCGCGCGGGCGCAGCGCATAGCGAAGCTGGAGCGTGTCGCCCGGAGCGACCACGCGGGCCGTCATGTCGCTTTCGGCGCGGCGGGCTTGCCGCGCAGGCTGTCCCAGATCAGCAGGGCGGCGCCGATACTGATGGCGGTGTCCGCCACGTTGAACGCGGGCCAGGCAAAGCTCTTGTAGTGGAAATACAGAAAATCCACCACGTGGCCCAGCGCCGCGCGGTCGATGACGTTGCCGAGTGCGCCGCCGAGCACCAGCGCCAGCGAAAACGCCAGCCGCGGCTCGTGCGCGTGGCGCTTCAGCAGGCGCACGATGATCACGGTGGCGATGACGCCCACTGCAATGAAGAACCAGCGCTGCCAGCCGCCGGCGTCGGCGAGGAAGCTGAACGCCGCGCCGGTGTTGTGCACCCGCACCAGCGAAAAGAACGGCAGCACCGGGATGGCTTCCTGGTAGTCGAGCGTGGATGACACCCACCACTTGGTGAGGTGGTCGGCCACGATGACGGCCAGCGCCAGACCCAGCCATTTGCGCATTGCCGGGTCAGAGAAATATTTCATGGTGAAAGATCATTCGATCGGGGGCTGGGGTTGATGAATGCTGAAGTCGCATGCCTCGTCATTGCGAGCGCAGCGAAGCAATCCAGAAACCGCAGACCGCTCAAAGCTGGATTGCCGCGCTGCGCTCGCAATGACGGCTGATGATTCAAGCATGGCTGCGCGCCTCGCCGTCGCCGTAGAGATTGGTGACGCAGCGCCCGCACAGGCCGGGATGCTCGGCGTGGGCATCGACGTCGTTACGGTAATGCCAGCAGCGGTCGCATTTCTTCGCTGCGCTCGGGTTCACCTCGACGCGGTCGGACTCGGCCGCGACGACGCGCGCCTGCGAGGTGATCAGAACGAAGCGCAGGTCGTCGCCCAGCGGCGCCAGCAGCGTCTGGGTGTCGGCGCTGGCATGCAGCGTGACTTCGGCCTGCAGCGAGGAACCGATGCCGCCGGCGACGCGCACGGTTTCGAGTTCCTTTTGCACGTCGGCGCGCACCACGCGGATGCGGGTCCAGCGATCGAGCAGATCGACCTCGCCGGCTTGCGCCGGCAGTTCGTGCCAGGTATGCAGAAACACCGAATCGTCCCCGGCTAGTTGCGCCCAGACTTCCTCGCCGGTGAAAGACAGGACCGGCGCCATCCAGCGGGTAAGAGCGTGGGTAATGTGGAACAACGCATTCTGCGCGGCACGCCGCGCACGGCTGTCGGCGCCGCTGGTGTAGAGGCGGTCTTTCAGGATGTCGAGGTAGAAGCCGCCGAGGTCTTCGGAGCAGAAGCTCTGCAGCTTCTGCACGATGAAGTGGAACTCGTAGGCGTCGTAGTGCGCCTGCAGTTCGCCCTGCAGCTGGCGCGTCATCGCCAGCGCGTAGCGGTCGATTTCCAGCCAGTCCTCGACCGGCAGCGCGTGCGCTTTGGGGTCGAAGTCGGACAGGTTGGCGAGCAGGAATTTCAGGGTGTTGCGAATCCGTCGGTAGCCTTCCACCACACGCTTCAGGATTTCGTCCGAGATCGTCAGTTCGCCGGAGTAGTCGGTGGTGGCCACCCATAGCCGCAGGATGTCGGCGCCGAACTGGTCCATCACCTTCTGCGGCGAGACGACGTTGCCCTTCGACTTGCTCATCTTGTGGCCCTTGCCGTCGACCACGAAGCCGTGGGTGAGCAAGGCCTGGTAGGGCGCGCGGCCGTCGGTGGCGCAGCCGGTGAGCAGGCTCGACTGGAACCAGCCGCGATGCTGGTCCGAGCCTTCCAGATACAGATCCGCCGGATGCGCGAGCTCGGGGCGGCGCTTCAGCACGCAGGCATGCGTCACGCCGGAATCGAACCAGACGTCGAGCGTGTGGCCGGTCTTGTTGTAGTGCGCAGCGTCAGCACCCAGCAATTCGGCCGGGTCGAGCGCGAACCAGGCTTCGATGCCGGCCGCTTCGACGCGCTTGGCTACGGTTTCCAGCAGCTCCGCCGTGCGCGGATGCAACTCGCCGGTTTCCTTGTGGGTGAAGAAGGGCATCGGCACGCCCCAGTTACGCTGGCGCGAGACGCACCAGTCAGGGCGGTTCCTGATCATCGCCTCCAGCCGCGCGCGACCCCATGAGGGAAAGAATTGAGTTGCCTCGACCGCAGCCATCGCCTGCTCGCGCAGGGTTTCCTGACCCCTGACCCCTGACCCCTGGCCCCTGATTTCCATCCCAATAAACCACTGCCGCGTCGCGCGGAAAATGATCGGCGTCTTGTGGCGCCAGCAGTGCGGATAGCTGTGCAAGAGCTTCTCGTGCGCCAGCAGGTTGCCGCTGGCTTCCAGGGTTTCCAGGATCAGCGGATTCGCCTGCCAGATGCTCATGCCACCCACCAGCGGCACGCCGGCGTAGAAGCGGCCGTCGTCGCCCACCGGGTTGTCGACCTTGAGGCCGTAGCGGCTGCCGACCACATAGTCGTCGAGGCCGTGGCCGGGGGCGGTGTGCACCGCGCCGGTACCGGCGTCGGCGGTGACGTGGTCGCCGACGATGACCGGTACCTGGCGCTCCTGGAAGGGGTGCCACAGCAGCACGCCTTCGAGCGCTTGGCCGCTGGTGTGCGCGACGACTTCGGCACCTTCGCTCAAACCGTAGCGCGTCAGCGCGGCTTCGCGCAGGCTGTCCGCAAGGATCAGCAGACCCTTGCTGGTGCGCACCAACGCGTACTGGAATTCAGGGTGCAGCGCCACCGCCTGGTTGGCGGGCAGCGTCCACGGTGTGGTGGTCCAGATGACGATCTGGATCGGTTCGTCGATGGTCGCGATGTCGAAGCGCCTGGCGAGGTCGGCATGGTCGGCCACGGCGAAGCCGACGTCGATCGCGGGCGAGGTCTTGTCCTCGTATTCGACCTCGGCCTCGGCCAGCGCCGAGCCGCAGTCGACGCACCAGTGCACGGGCTTCGCGCCCTGATACAGGTAGCCCGCCTGCTGGATCTGCCCCAGCACACGCAGGGTGTCGGCCTCGAACTGGAAATCCATGGTGCGGTAGGGATGCTCCCAATCGCCCAGCACGCCGAGGCGAATGAAGTCGGCCTTCTGCCGTTCGATTTGCTCGGCGGCGTAGGCACGGCACAGTTCGCGGAATTTGGCGGGATCGATATTCTTGCCGTGGGTTTTTTCGACCTGCAGTTCGATCGGCAGGCCGTGGCAGTCCCAGCCCGGCACGTAGGGCGCGTCGAATCCGGACAGGGTCTTCGCCTTGACGATGATGTCCTTGAGGATCTTGTTCACCGCGTGGCCGATGTGGATGTCGCCGTTGGCGTAGGGCGGGCCGTCGTGCAGGATGAATTTTGGCCGCCCGGCCGCCGCGTTGCGGATGGCTTCGTAGCGTTTTTTCTCCTGCCAGCTTTTCACCCAGCCGGGTTCGCGCTTGGCGAGATCGCCGCGCATCGGGAAGGGGGTGTCGGGCAGATTGAGCGTGTTTTTATAGTCAGGCATGACGTTGCTTCAGAAAGTGTTTGGCGTTGTCGACGTCGCGGCGGATCTGCGCCACCAGGCTGTCGAGGTCGGGATATTTTTCTTCGTCGCGTAGCTTGTGCAGAAAGTCCACGCGCACGCGGCGGCCGTAAATCTCGGCCTTGAAATCGAACAGGTGCACTTCGAGCACGGGTACGGCATCCGCGCCTTTCACCGTGGGCCGTCTGCCGAGGCTGGCCACGCCGGGCAAGGGCGCACCATTGAGGCCGTGCAGTTCGACCGCAAAGATGCCCATCAGCGGCGGACGATTGTGCTTGAGCTGGATGTTGGCGGTGGGGAAGCCGATGTCGCGCCCCAGCTTGTCGCCGTGAACCACGCGCCCCGAGATGCTGTAGGGGCGCCCCAGCAGGCGCGCGGCGTGCTCGAGTTCGCCCGCGGCGAGCGCCTGGCGCACCGCGGTGGACGAGGAACGCTCGCCGGCGACCTCGACCGTGGGCAGGAATTCGGCGTCGAAGCCGAGCGACCGGCCGAGGCGTTCGAGCAGCGCGAAGTCGCCCGCGCGCTTGGCGCCGTAGCGGAAATCGTCGCCCACCAGCACGTAGCGCGCCTGCAGCGTCGTGCCCAGCACCTGCTCGATAAAGGTCTCGGCGGTGAGCGCCGAGAACGCGCGGTCGAAACGGAACACGTGCAGGCGGTCGATGCCCATCTGCTGCAGGCATTCGGCCTTTTCGCGCAGGCTGGACAGGCGCGCGGGCGCCTGTTCGGGCGCGAAGAATTCGCGCGGGTGCGGCTCGAAGCTCAGCACGCAGCTCGGCAGGCCGCGTGCCCGCGCTACGTCCTGCAGACGCGCGAGCATGGCCTGGTGACCCAGATGCAGGCCGTCGAAGTTGCCGATGGTGACCGCGTGGGGCGTGCCGAGGGGACGAAAACCGTGGGTGATGCGCATTGCGGGCGGGGCGCCGAAAAAGGGCTTATTCTAGCCGATACAACAGGCCGATGAAGGGCTATACGGGGCCGCGACGCGGCTTTCCGGGATGGGATGCGCGAAACAGCGCGCAGCGAAGGGCCATCCCTTCGCAAGCAATGTGACAAAGCAGGCCGCCCGGAAAGCCACGTCCCTTCGGGTTTACACGAGAAGGGCCTGCCTGCGGCGTTGCGCTCCTCGGCTTCGTAGAATGACTACGACCTTCGTCGCGCGCCTTGCATCCAGGCCCTTCTCGTGCAAACGCGGCTCCCGGAGAGCCCTTTATCGGCCTGTGAATTATTCCGCCGCGCGGCGGGCGAACTGGCGCGGGCGGAAGCCCATCAGGCCGAGGGCGGCGAAATACAGCACGATGCCACCGCCGACCAAGAGCGACAGCCGGATCACGCGGTCGAGGAAGCCCGCCGCCAGCCACCACTGCGATTCGCCCATGGCATAGAAGAGCATCGCCGCCATCAGCAAAACCGCCAGCAGCACGCGCAGGAAATAGCCGACCCAGCCCGGCTGCGGCTGGTAAATCCCGTGTTTTTTGAGCAGATGCAGCAGCAGGCCGGCGTTGAGGCAGGCGCCCAGTCCGATCGCCAGTGCCAGCCCGGCGTGGCCCAGCGGGACAATGAAGGCGAGGTTCATCAACTGGGTGGCGACGAGGGTGAAAATGGCGACCTTGACCGGGGTGCGGATGTTCTGCCGCGCATAGAATCCGGGCGCCAGCACCTTGACCAGGATCAGTCCGACCAGCCCCAGGCTGTAGGCGACCAGCGCTCGCTGGGTCATGGTCACGTCGTTTGCAGTGAACGCACCGTAGTGAAATAGCGTGGAAATCAGCGGCACCGCCAGCACTGCCAGCGCGGCGGCGGCAGGTAGCGCGAGCAGCAGGGTCAGGCGCAGGCCCCAGTCGAGCAACTTCGAGTAATCGCCCGGGTTGTCGTCGGCGTAGTGTTTCGCCAGGCTGGGCAAGAGGATGGTGCCCAGCGCCACCCCCAGCATGCCGGCGGGAAACTCCATCAGGCGGTCGGCGTAATACAGCCACGACACGCTGCCGCTAACGAGAAAGGACGCGAAGATGGTGTTGATCAAAAGGCTGATCTGGGCGACCGAGACGCCCAGCGTGGCGGGCGCCATCAGCCTGAGGACGCGTTTGAGGCCAGGGTCGTCGAAATGCCGCGTGGGACGCGGCAGCATGCGGATTTTCAGCAGGTGCGGCAGCATCCACGCCAGCTGCAGTACGCCGCCCAGCGCCACGCCCCAGCCCAGCGCCAGCACCGGCGGGTCGAAATAGGGCGCCAGCCACAGCGCGGCGACGATCATGGCGACGTTGAGCAGCACCGGTGCGAACGCCGGCACCGAGAATTTGCTGTGGGTGTTGAGGATGCCTGCCGCCAGTGCCACCAGCGAGATGAAGATGATGTAGGGGAAGGTGATGCGCAGCAGCGTCACGGTGAGTTCGAACTTGTCCGGGTCCGCCCGGAAGCCGGGCGCGCTGACGTAGGCCACCCACGGCGCGCCCACCACGCCCAGCAGGGCGACTCCGACCAGCACCAGCGTCAGGGCGGTGCCGACCTGGTTGACCAGGGTCTGGGTGGCGTCGTGGCCCTGGCGGTTCTTGTATTCGGCCAGGATCGGCACGAAGGCCTGCGAGAACGCGCCCTCGGCGAACAGGCGCCGCAGCAGGTTGGGGATCTTGAAGGCGACGAAGAAGGCGTCGGTCAGCATGCCGGCGCCGAACACGCGGGCGATGATGGCGTCGCGCACGAATCCCAGGATGCGGGAGAGCAGGGTCATGCTGCTGACCGCAGCGAGGGCTTTGAGGAGATTCATGGATGGCGGCGTTTTGCGCGCATTGTGCGGGTCGGGCGCATCGACTGCAACAATGCATAAACTGCTTGATTTATCGCCCGGGTTTCCCGTACAATCGCCGCCTTTGGTGAATCCGCCCGCCAGCAAACAGGGCGTTTCAGATTAATTTGCCCCGCCTCAACCAGAACGGCGTGGACTACAGGAGCAGAATCTTATGGCGAACTCCGCCCAGGCGCGCAAGCGCGCACGTCAAGCCAGCGCGCAGCGCGACAGCAACATGAGCCAGCGCTCGGAATTCCGCACGGCGGTCAAGAAAGTGCGCAAGGCGATCGAAGCCGGCGACAAGGCCGCAGCCCAGCAGGTTTTCCAGGCGTCCATGAGCCTGATCGACAGCATCGCCGACAAGCAGATCGTTCACAAGAACAAGGCTGCACGCCACAAGAGCCGTCTGTCCATGGCTGTCAAAAGCATGGCCTGAGCTTCTCCGCTGCGTGCAAACGCACGCAACGCATTAAAAAAACGCCGCATTTGCGGCGTTTTTTTATTTCCCGTGGCCGGGCTCAGTCCGCGTTGTCGGTCTGCAGTTCGTTGGTCTCGGCAAAGGTCTGCAGAAAACGATAAGCGTTGGGGTCGACGGTCTTGAGTTTCTTGTCCACCACGACGCAGGGAATGCCGTGCAGCGTGGTGGGCTGCACAAAAGGCGAGTAATTGGTGCGGTTGTTGGGGTCGATTACGGCGAAAGCGCCCGCCAGGCGGTCGGCCCAGTCGCTCGGCCGAAAGCGGGCGCCCTTGGTGGTGATGCCGCGAATGATGAAGGCGGCGTTGGCGGGTGCGTCATCCATGAGTGGGCGGGCGGCTGTAAAAGTTGCCGGATTTTAGCACGCAGCCAATGGAGACTGGCGGTGCTTGCGTCGCAGCGACATTTTGAAGATACTTGCGCGAGCCTTAACCTGACCAAAACGGTCAACAATTAGGCTCGACAATTTCAAATGGAGGAGAGAACCATGAAAAACCCGCTGGATTCGCTGTGGGGCACCGTCATTTCCGGCGTTGTGCTCACGGCTGTGCTGTATGTCTTTGCCAGAAACTTTTTGGGTTGAGGGGGATTAAGCAATGGAAACAATCGATATCGTCTCGGCATTGTCCCGCTGGATCCATTTCATGGCAGGCGTCATGTGGATCGGCCTGCTCTATTACTTCAATTTCGTGCAGGTGGCGGCGTTGAAAAATGCCGCCGCCGACGGCACCGCTGCGGGCATCACCAAGCACGTCGCACCGCGCGCCCTGCTGTTCTTCCGCTGGGCCGCCGTGGTGACCTGGATTGCCGGCGCAGCCTTGCTGGGCCCGTATTTCATGGATGCCTTCCTGCTGCGCAACGGCATGGGCCCGATCGGCATCGGCGCCTGGCTCGGCACCATCATGCTGTTCAACGTCTGGGTGCTGATCTGGCCGAACCAGAAGAAGATCCTGGGCATGACGCCGGCGTCCGACGACGAGAAGAACAAGGCGCGTCGCGTCGCCTTCCTGGCCTCGCGCACCAACACCATGCTGTCGATTCCGATGCTGTTCTTCATGGCAACCGGGATGTCTCATTCGGCGCTTTTCAGCCTATAATCAAGGCGCTGCATGACAAGCACGGCGGCTGAGGCCGCCGTTTTCTATTTCGCGTTTTTGAATTTACGTACGGCTAAATTTAAGTACGGCTCACATTCTAAGTACAGCAGCTGCTTTGACAGCCTGGTTGGGGACTGCCATGACAACACATTTGATGAACACCTATGCGCGCCAGCCGGTTGCTTTCGTGCGCGGCGAAGGCGCCTACCTGTGGGACGAAGCCGGCAAGCGGTATCTCGACGCAGTCGCCGGGGTGGCGGTGAACGGGCTGGGTCATGCCCATCCGAAACTGGTGAAGGCGATTGCCGATCAGGCCGCGACGCTGATCCATTCGTCCAACCTGTATCGCGTGCTGCGCCAGGAAGAACTGGCCGACCGGCTGTGCGAACTGGCGGGCATGGACAAGGCGTTCTTCTGCAATTCGGGCTGCGAGGCCAACGAGGCGGCGATCAAGCTGGCGCGCCTGTATGGCCACAACAAGGGCATCGAGGTGCCGACCATCATCGTGATGGAAAAGGCTTTCCACGGCCGCACCATGGCCACGCTGACCGCGACCGGCAGCCGCAAGATCCAGGCGGGCTTCGAACCGCTGCTGTCGGGCTTTGCGCGAGTGCCGTTCAACGACCTCGAAGCCATCCGCCACGTCGCCGAGCACAACAAGAGCGTGGTCGCGGTGCTGGCCGAAGTGGTGCAGGGCGAAGGCGGCATCAACCTGATGGCGCCGGATTTCCTCGCCGAACTGCGCGCGATCTGCGACGCCCATGGCTGGCTCCTGATGCTGGACGAGGTGCAGACGGGCATCGGCCGCACCGGCACCTGGTTCGGCTTCCAGCATTCCGGCGTGATGCCGGACGTCATTGCGCTGGCCAAGGGCCTCGGCTCGGGCATGCCGATCGGCGCGTGCCTCGCGCGCGGTGCCGCGGCGGATGTGTTCCAGCCGGGCAATCATGGCTCGACCTTCGGCGGCAACCCGCTCGCCTGCGCGGCGGCGCTGGCGACGCTCGATGCGATCGAGGACGAGAAATTGCTCGACAACGCGCGGGTGCGCGGCGAGGCGATTCGCGCCGGCCTGCGCAGCGCGCTGGACGGCGTGCACGGCGTGGTCGACATCCGCGGCGAAGGCTTGATGATCGGCATCGAACTCGACCGCCCGTGCGGCGAACTGGTGGCGGTGGCGCGCGATGCCGGCGTGCTGATCAACGTCACCGCCGACTCGGTCATTCGCCTGGTGCCGCCGCTGATTTACGGCGCAGCCGAGGTCGATGCGCTGGTCGCGGCGGTGGCCAGCATCGTCACGAACTACCTGCAGCAGGCAGCGTGATGCTGAAGCACTTTCTGCAATTCAAGGATCTCACGCGCGACGAGCTGCAGTATCTGTTCGAGCGTGCGCGGGTGATCAAGAGCCGCTTCAAGCGCTACCAGCCCTACCATCCGCTGGTCGACCGCACGCTGGCGATGATTTTCGAGAAGAGTTCGACCCGCACCCGCCTCTCGTTCGAGGCGGGCATGCACCAGCTCGGCGGTTCGGCGATCTACCTCAACACGCGCGACACCCAGCTGGGGCGCGGCGAGCCGGTGGAAGACGCCGGCGAAGTGATCTCGCGCATGGTTGACATCGTGATGATCCGCACCTTCGAGCAGGACATCATCGAGCGCTTTGCCGCGCATTCGCGCGTGCCGGTGATCAACGGGCTGACCAACGAATACCACCCGTGCCAGATCCTCGCCGACATCTTCACCTTCATCGAGCATCGCGGCTCGATCCAGGGCAAGACCGTGGCGTGGATCGGCGACTCCAACAACATGTGCAACACCTGGCTGCAGGCCGCCGAGGTGCTCGATTTCAACGTGCACGTGTCGACCCCGCCCGGTTACGAGGTTGAGCCCGAACGTGCCAATCTCTACGGCACCGACCATTACGAAAGCTTCGCCGACCCGATGGACGCCTGCCGCGGCGCCGACCTGGTGACCACCGACGTGTGGACCAGCATGGGCTGGGAGGCCGAGAACGACGAGCGCCTGAAGGCCTTCGCCGACTGGCAGGTCGATGCCGACATGATGGCGGTGGCGAAATCCGACGCGGTCTTCATGCACTGCCTGCCGGCGCACCGCGGCGAGGAAGTCACGGCCGAGGTGATCGACGGCCCGCAGTCGGTGGTGTGGGACGAGGCCGAGAACCGCCTGCACGTGCAGAAGGCGCTGATGGAATATCTACTGTTGGGAAAAATCGAATCATGAACATCGCCTACTTCAAGGACATGGATTCGCTCTATGTCGAAATCAGTCCTGAAAATCCCGCGCAGGCGTGGGAAGCGCACGAAGGCATCGTACTCAACCTGTCGGAAGACGGCCGCGTCGTCGGCATCGAAATCGAAAAGGCGAGCCTCGCCACCAACCTCGGCATCCTGAAGATCGGCGGCTTTCCCGGCCAGGTCGAGATCATCGACAAGAACCAATCCGGCTCCACTCACTAATTCATCGAATCACCATGAGCGACATCAAAAAAGTAGTACTCGCCTATTCCGGCGGCCTCGACACCTCGGTCATCCTGAAATGGCTGCAGGACACCTACCAGTGCGAGGTGGTGACCTTCACCGCCGACCTCGGGCAGGGCGAGGAACTTGAACCGGCGCGCGCCAAGGCGCTGCAGTTCGGTATCAAGCCCGAGCAGATCTACATCGACGATCTGCGCGAGGAATTCGTGCGCGACTTCGTGTTCCCGATGTTCCGCGCCAATACCGTGTACGAGGGCGAATACCTGCTCGGCACCTCGATCGCGCGGCCGCTGATCGCCAAGCGCCTGATCGAGATCGTCAACGAAACCGGCGCCGATGCGATCTGCCACGGCGCCACCGGCAAGGGCAACGACCAGGTGCGCTTCGAGCTCGGCGCCTATGCGCTGAAGCCCGACGTCAAGGTGATCGCGCCGTGGCGCGAGTGGGACCTGCTTTCCCGCGAGAAGCTGCTCGCCTATGCGGAGAAGCACGGCATTCCGATCGACATGAAGCACCGCCAGGGCGGCTCGCCGTATTCGATGGACGCCAACCTGCTGCATATCTCCTACGAAGGCCGCCATCTGGAAGACCCGAATGCCGAGGCCGAAGAGGACATGTGGCGCTGGACCGTGTCGCCGGAAAAGGCACCCGACCAGGCCGAGTACATCGAACTGACCTACGCCAAGGGCGACGTGGTTGCGATCAACGGCCAGCAAATGCGTGCGCACGAAGTGCTGGCCAGGCTGAACGAGATCGGCGGCAAGCACGGCATCGGCCGTCTCGATCTGGTGGAAAACCGCTACGTCGGCATGAAGTCGCGCGGCTGCTACGAAACGCCCGGCGGCACCATTCTCCTGAAGGCGCACCGCGCGATCGAATCGATCACGCTCGACCGCGAAGTCGCCCACCTGAAGGACGACCTGATGCCGCGCTACGCCAGCCTGATCTATAACGGCTACTGGTGGGCGCCCGAGCGTCTGGCCCTGCAGACGCTGATCGATCACACCCAGGCGAACGTCAACGGCAGCGTGCGGCTCAAGCTCTACAAGGGCAACGTCATCGTCGCCGGCCGCGATTCGAAGACCGATTCGCTGTTCGACTCGACCATCGCCACTTTCGAGGACGACGCCGGCGCCTACGACCAGAAGGACGCGGGCGGCTTCATCAAGCTCAACGCGCTGCGCCTGCGGATCGCAGCGAAACTCGACGCACGGAGAAAATAAGCATGTCCCAGTTCGACAATGTCGCCGTCATCAAAAAGGCCAACGTCTATTTCGACGGCAAGTGCGTGTCGCACACCGTACAGTTCGCCGACGGCACGAAGAAATCGGTCGGCGTGATCCTGCCGGCCACGCTCACCTTCAACACCGGCGCGCCGGAAATCATGGAAACGGTCGCGGGTGCGTGCCGCGTCAAGCTGGCGGGCGAGAGCGCGTGGACAGCCTACGGTGCCGGGCAGTCGTTCAGCGTGCCGGGCAACTCCAGCTTCGAGATCGAAGTGACCGGCGAGCCTTACCACTACGTCTGCCATTTTGCCTAAGCCATGACCACCGTCACCATCGTCAGGAAGGCGGGCCGCATCGCGATTGCGGCCGACACGCTGACGAAGTGGGGCGGCGGCAAGGAATCCGCCGACTACGTGGCGAACCACGAGAAGATCATCCGCGTCGGCGACAGCTTCGTCGCCATCACCGGTTCGGCCACGTTCAAGCTGATTCTGATGGACTATTTCGCCTCGCTGGATGAGCCGCCGCGGCTGGATTCGGTGGCCGAGATCTTCCGCGTGTGGAACACCCTGCACGGCGCCCTCAAAGAGCAATACTATCTGCAGACCGGCGAGGACAAGGAGGAAGACCTGGAGTCTTCGCGCATGGATGTTCTGATCGCCAACCCGCGCGGGATTTTCGGCGTGGCGGCGCATCGCACGGTGCAGGAGTTTTCGAAATTCTATGCTTACGGCAGCGGCAGTCCGTATGCCCTGGGTGCGATGTATGCCGCCTGGCGCGCGCCCGCGCTCGACGCCGAAGCGGTGGCGCGGCTGGGGGTGGCGGCAGCGGCCGAGTTCCACGATGAAACGGGGCTGCCGGTTCAGTCATTTGTCATGGATATGAACCCGGATGTTCGATAAATTCAAACTGTCCATAGGCGAAAAATTACCGTGGTAGGAGCGGCGCCCTCGCCGCGAATGCGGTCGCTAATCGCGGCGAGGGCGCCGCTCCTACACGTGCCCGCATTCCGAGTGGCTTATTAGCCGTCTGCATTTCAAGGAGTAATCAAGGTGCCGAGTTTTGATATCGTGTCCGAGGTCGACAAGCAGGAAGTGCGCAATGCGGTCGACCAGGTCAACAAGGAAGTGTCCACGCGTTTCGACTTCAAGGGCTCCGATGCCCGCGTCGAGCAGGCGGATTACGTGCTGACGGTGCATGCCGATACCGACTTTCAGCTCGAGCAGGTGCAGGACATCCTGGCGCAGAAGCTCGCCAAGCGCAGCGTCGACGTCAAGTGCCTGGATATCGGCAGCGTCGAGAAGGTCTCGGGCAACAAGGTGAAGCGCAGCGTGACGGTGAAGACCGGCGTGGAAACCGAACTGGCGAAGAAGATCGTCCGCTGCATCAAGGACAGCAAGCTCAAGGTGCAGGCCAGCATCCAGGGCGACACTGTGCGCGTCTCCGGCGCCAAGCGCGACGTGCTGCAGGACACCATTGCGCTGGTGCGCAAGTCCATCACCGATTTCCCGCTGCAGTACCAGAATTTCCGCGACTGATGCGAGGGCTCTGACATGGCCAAGGTGCTCGTTCCGCTTGCCGACGGCTGCGAAGAACTCGAAGCCGTCACCCTTATCGATCTGCTGCGCCGCGCCGGAATCGAGGTGGTGAGCGCCGGCCTCAAGCCCGGCATCGTCAAGGCCAGCCGCGGCGTGCAGCTGGTGCCAGACGTCACGCTCGACGTCGCGCTGCAGGACGACTACGACATGGTGGTGCTGCCCGGCGGCATGCCGGGCGCCGCGAACCTGAAGGGCGATGCGCGCATCCTCGACCTGCTGAAGAAAATGGCGGCAGCCGGAAAGTACACCGCCGCCATCTGCGCCGCCCCGATGGTGCTGGCCGAAGCCGGTGTGCTGGACGGCAAACAGGCGACCAGCTACCCCGGCTTTCTCGATGCGCTGCCGGGCGTGACCGTCAGCGCGTCTGCCGTGGTGCAGGACGGCAAGGTGCTGACTTCGCGCGGACCCGGCACGGCGATGGACTTTGCGCTGGCGCTGGTCGAGATCCTGACGGGCGCCGAAAAACGCCAGCAGGTCGAAGCTGCGCTGGTCAGACCGTAGCGGGCCGCTCAACGTCGTTTATCATTAAACCATTCAACAAGCTGATCCCGGAGACCCCCATGCAGATTCGCGAAATCCTCACCCTCAAAAGCGCTGACATCTACAGCATTGCGCCCACCGATTCGGTCGAAAGCGCCGTCGCCAAGCTGGTGAACCTGGGCGTGGGATCGCTGGTGGTACTGAAAAACGGCGAGATGGTGGGGCTGCTCACCGAGCGCGACGTGGTGCAGGGCATGGTCAAGCATGGCTGCGACCTCAAGGATGCCGAAGTCAGCACCATCATGGTGACCGAGCCGGTGGTGGCCAACGCCGACGATTCGGTGGACTATGCGCGCGACGTGATGACCAAGTCGCATATCGGCCATCTGCCGATTCTCGACGGCAACACTCTGTTCGGCATCATTTCCTTCCACGATGTGGCGCGTGCCTGCCTCAAGGAAGCCAATTTCGAGAACAGCCTGCTCAAGCGCTATATCAAGCACTGGCCTGAGCAAGCCTGATCCACCTATCGGATCGACTCGATGTCGATCGTCTTGTCCAGGATTTGCGGCACGATCAACGCATAGCCCTGCTGCTGCCAGTGCGCCAGCTCGGTAATGGCGTTGGGAACGACTTCGATGAAGTCCTGGAAGTCCTGCACCGCGTAGCCGAAATCCGCCGCCGCCTGGCCGCAGACCTTGAACGACACCCCGAGATCGGCGTAGTAGCGCATGCGGTCGACCGCATCCTGGTATTTCGCTTCGTTCCGTGTTGCCACCGTCACGATCTCGGTGCCATGGATCACCACCACGATCCTGTGGTCTTCCGGCGAGTAGTTGTAGGGCGCTTCCTGCAGCGGGTTCACCAGCGAGCGCACCCAATAGAGCGCGCTGCCGATCTTTTGCGGGTTGTCCAGATAGAATTCGAACAGGACCCGGGCCGGCGCATAGGGCGTCGCGACCCATTTCCCGGCGGCGTGTACAGGCACGGACAAGCCCAGGCACAGCCCCGCCAAGGCAAGCAGAAACGCTTTCATGGCCGCTCTCCTTATCGTGCTGAATGTGCTTGTTTTATAGGCGCTGGGCAGCGTTCTGCTGCAGTCGGCGCAGGCTCTGGAACAGTTTGAGCCGCGCCGGATCGATCTCGCCTGCCGCCGCCGCTTCCTGAAGGCGGCAGCCCGGTTCGGTCTCGTGCTTGCAGTCGCGGAAACGGCACTGCCCCAGAAACGGACGAAACTCGACGAAGGCGTGCGCCAAGGCATTGGCGTCCAGATGCTGCAGGGCGAATTCCTGCAGGCCGGGCGAGTCGATCACGGCCGAGTCGGCGTCCAGCCGGTGCAGTCGCGTGTGGGTGGTGGTGTGACGCCCGCTGTCGAGCGCTTCGGAATATTCGGCAGTCGCCATTTCGGCGCCGGGAAACAGTGCATTGATGAGCGTCGACTTGCCCATGCCGGACTGCCCGATCAAGAGCGTGGTGTGGCCGTGCAGCGCCGGGCGCAAGGGGGCCACGTCGTTCAGCGCCGACAGCATGACGAGCGGATAGCCGATGCGGGTGAGCAGATTCAGGCGCTCGCGCGCGGCCGGTGTTTCCGGCAGGTCGGCCTTGTTGAGGATGAGCAGGCTGGCGATGTCCTGCTCTTCGGCGGCCAGGACGCAGCGCTGCACCAGTTCCATCGAAAAACTCGGCCGCGCCGCCACCACCACGGCCAGCTGGGTGACGTTGGCGGCGATGGCCTTGGTCTTGAAGGCGTCGGAGCGATAGAGCAGGCTGGCGCGCGGCAGCACCGTCTCGATCACCCCCGCGTCGCCGTCGCGCCGGATCTCGACCCGGTCGCCGCACACCACGCGCAGATGGCGTCCCTTCACCTGGCACGGCAGGCTGCCCTCGGCCGTTTCGACGATGAAACGGCGGCTGAAGGCGGCGACGACCTGGCCGGTCAGCGCGGTCATGCTTTAGAGTTCAAGCAGCGTGTCGACCTTGGCCGCGCAGATGAAATCGTTCTCGGACAGGCCGCCGATCGCGTGCGTCCAGTATTCGACCTTGACCGTGTTGTAGCCGACGATGAGGTAGGGATGGTGGTCTTCGCGGTGCGACACCCACATGACCGCGTTGGTGAAGGCCTGCGCCTGGTAGTGGTCCTTGAACTTGTATTCCTTTGCGATCTTCACGCCGTCGCGCTGCCAGCCGGACAGGCCTTTCAGCATGGGGGCGATCTGGGCATCGGTCAGCGGGGCAACGCCGCCCTCGCAGGGCGCGCATTTCTTGCGGACGAGTTCTTCAACGATAGTGGTCATGGCGGTCCTTACTTGAATTTGTAGTATTGCTGGTTGAGCCAGGCGGCAACGTGCGCCTCGTCTTCCGGAAACCAGCCGGCACCGGTGTTGGCGTTGCAGCCCGCGATGCGGGCGGCCAGCTGCTGCGCGGTCCGGGTCTTGCGGTCGGCGCGCGTGTAGATCCTGCTGCCGTCGCCGCCGAACATGCCGGCGTGGCAGCTGGTGCAGGCCTTGTCGTGCAGCGTCTTGCCGATCCCGGGGTCGCCCTTGGCAAAGGGGGCCGCCTGGGTCGCCGTGGAAAGCATCGCCGCAGCGAATAAGATCGTCAGGGTCTTCATGGCCGGACTCCTGGATTGAGCAGGTTTCGATTATGGCTGCTCGCCCGGTCTTCTGCTACCCCGCGCCGGTCATGGTCTATGCGAAAATGCGGGCTGTTCAATTCAGGAATCCGTCATGGCGCTCAATCCCACGCATCTGCTCTGGCTCGACATGGAAATGACCGGCCTGTCGCCCGACACCGATCGCATCATCGAGCTTGCCATCGTCGTCACCGATGCCGATCTCAACACCGTGGCCGAAGGCCCGGTTCTGGTGGTGCATCAGCCCGACGAGGTGATGAATGCGATGGACAACTGGAACAAGGGCACGCACGGAAAATCCGGCCTGATCGAGCGCGTAAAAGCCTCGCAGCTGAACGATGCCGAGGCCGAGGCGCAGATGCTGGAATTCGTGAAGCAGCACGTGCCGGCCCGGACCTCGCCGATGTGCGGCAACTCGATCTGCCAGGACCGGCGCTTCATGGCGCGCTACATGCCGCAGCTGGAAGCCTTCTTCCACTACCGCAACCTCGATGTCAGCACCCTGAAGGAGCTGGCCAAGCGCTGGCGGCCCGGGCTGTCCGAAACCTTCAAAAAGTCCAACAAGCACGAGGCGCTGGCGGACATCTACGAATCCATCGACGAGCTGAAGTTTTACCGCGAGCACTTCATCCGCAGCGAATAAAAAAGCCGACCCGCGATGGGTCGGCTTGCAGGAAAACCGATTCAGGATTTGCGATTCCCCATGCGCATCGGCACGAGTGGAACCGCGTCCTTATATCAGGGCTTCAGGTAGACGTAGCCTTCCTGCGACTGCAGTTTGCCGATTTCGGCCACGCCTGACGGCACGATGGTGGCTTCCATGTTCACAGCACTGGCGTCCAGCTTGCGGGACTTCAGGGTGTTGTTGCAGACGCGGAAATCGACGCCTTTTGCTTTCAGGGCGGACACCACGGGCGCGTATTCGCCCTTGTCGTCCTTGGCATCGTTGAGCAGAAAGTCGATGCCCTTGCCGTGGGTCACCACGACGATTTTGGCATCCGGAGCGGCATTGAGGTGGTTGTTCACATTGTTCATGGCAACGCGGGCAACGGAGGAGTCATTGACGTGGTACACCACTTTTTCCTCTGCGGCGCTGGCGGCCAGGGGGGCGGCGGCAAGAAGCAGGGCGGCGAGCATGGGGGTGAAGGTGCGTTTCATGGTTGAGTCTCCTGTTTGGTCATTGGATAAGCAGGCTTAATTCAAGCCAGGCCTGAGTATAAGACGTATCATTTGATACGCTTATTCCATTCCCGTGGAAATAATTTTCTGGAATAAATGGACCATCGTCCCCGTCTTTACAACATGAGCATGATCAGCCACTTACTGTTTGGCCCGTTTCGTCCCGGCATCGAGGCGCAGCGCCCCATGCTCTACCGCATCGCCTATGCCTGGTGCCACGACGCCGCACTGGCAGACGATCTGGTGCAGGAAACCCTGTCCAAGGCGTGGGCACGCCGTGCCCAGTTGCGTGACGAGGCCGCGCTGAAGGGCTGGATGGTCTCGATCATGAATCACTGCTGGCTCGATTACCTGCGCAGCCGGCGCGACTTCGACGATGTGGACGAGTTGCGGGACGAGCTTGAATCGGGCGCCGAATCGCCCGAATCCCGCTGCGGGCGCGAACAGATCATTGCCTGTGTGCGCGCGGCCGTGGCGCGTCTGCCGCTGGGGCAGCGGCAGGTGCTGACGCTGGTCGATCTGGAGGAATTTGGTTATGCCGAGGTGGCCGGGATCCTGGATATCCCGGTGGGAACGGTGATGAGCCGTCTGTCGCGCGCGCGCGCGAGCCTGAAATGCCTGATGGACCCTGCAATGCAGCAGCCCGCGGCCCGGCCACAGCTAAGGAGAGTGAAATGAACCCCGTGGTTTCGGATGAAATCCTGCACGCCTTCGTCGATGGCGAACTCGACGTGGATGACAGCGAAAAGCTCATTGCCCGGATGCGCGAGGATACGGCGCTGGCGCAGCGCATCTGCACCCTGCGCAGCCTGCAGAACATGGTGCGGCTGGCCTATGCCGAGCCGCCTGTTTCCGCCGGCAGAAAAACTCGTGCCGCCCCCCGGCGGCAGTTCATGCAGCGTTGCGCCTACGGTTGCCTGATCCTGGTCGCGGGGCTGAGCGGCGGCTGGGCCCTGCGCAGCCTGGAATCCCCGGCTCTGGCGAGCGTGCCCGCGCCCCTCGTCGACGGCTTTCAGGCGGTCAGCCTGACGCGTGAGGCCGACCCGAACCGGGTCATCCTGCATCTCGACAGTGCCGAGCCGCAAAGGATGGAGGCGGTGCTGGATCGGGCCGAGCACCTGCTGGACGAGGCCGAGCGGGAGGGCCGGACGATGCAGCTTGAGATCGTCGCCAACAGTCATGGAATCAACCTGATGCGCGCCGGGGTCAGCCCCCATGCGGCGCGCATTGCGCGCATGACCCAGCGCCACACCAACCTGCACTGGGTGGCATGCAGCCAGACCATCGCCCGCTTCACGGGCGAAGGCCAGCACGTGGAACTGCTGCCGACCGCGCGGGCCGCCCCGACCGCGATCGGCGAAATCGTCACCCGGCTGCAGCAAGGCTGGACCTATGTTCGGGTGTAGCCGGGGAACCACGCTCACCCGTTTGCTGCTGATCCTGCTGTTGCCTGCTGCGGTTGCGGCCGCGCCGGTCAACCAGCTCGCCAACCACCCTTCGCCCTATCTGGCGCTGCACGGCAGCGACACGGTCGCCTGGCAGGAATGGAATGCCGACACCGTCGCCCGCGCCAAACGGGAAAACAAGCTCTTGTTCGTGTCGGTGGGCTACTTCGCCTGCCATTGGTGCCACGTCATGCAGCGCGAAAGCTACAAGAACGCCGCGATTGCCGAACTGCTCAACCGCGACTACATCCCGGTCAAGGTCGACCGCGAAATCAACAGCGGGCTGGACGATGCCCTGCAGACGTTTTCGGCCCAACTGAGCGGCGTGTCGGGCTGGCCGCTGAATGCGTTCGTCACGCCCGAGGGCTATCCGGTGTACGCCTTGCTGTACGCGCCCCCGGACGATTTCCGTACCCGCCTGAGCCATCTCGCCGGGCGCTGGACCGCGGATCGCGCCGCCATTCGAAACCTCGCCCGGCGGGCCGCACCGCCCCCTGCCGGGCAACCGGTCAGCGCGCCGCTGACGGCCGAACGCAGCGCTCGCGCCTGGCAGCAGTTTCTGGCGGGCGCGTGGCAGGAGGCCGACACCCTGCGCGGCGGTCTCGGCCAGGTCAACAAATTCCCCATGGCACCGCAACTGCATGCCTTGCTGGAGCACCAGGCGCGGCAGCCTGATGCGAAGCTGGCCGAGTTTCTGCGCCTGACGTTCGACCAGATGGCCGCGCGCGGGATGCGCGACCATGTCGGCGGCGGGTTCTTCCGCTACACCACCGACCCCGACTGGGACACGCCGCATTTCGAGAAGATGCTGTACGACAACGCGCATCTGGCCTCGCTTTACCTGCGTGCGGCGGCCGTGCTGCGCCAGCCGCGCTATCGCGAACTTGCGCGCAGCACGCTTGATTTCATGCGGGGAGAATTGCTGGATGCGAGCGGCGGGTTCTACAGCAGCACCTCGGCGGTCGACGAGGCGGGCCGCGAAGGCGCGACCTATCTGTGGGAGCCCGATGAATTGCAGCGCCGCCTGTCGCCCGAGGCCTTTGCCGCAGCGCGGCGGGTGTGGCGGCTCGATGCGGCGCGCAGTTTCGACGACGGCTATCTGCCCGCGGAATACCGCACGCCGACGGCAGACGAGCGCCGGCTGCTGGCGGATGCCACACGCGTGCTGCGTCCGCTGCGGCTCGCACGCAGTCTGCCCAAGGACAACAAGCTGAATGCCGGCCTCAATGGTCTGGCGCTTTCGGCCTTCAGCCACGCCAGCCAGCTCGATCCGGCCTATCGCCGCCAGGCCGACCGTCTGCAGCATTTCCTGCTGACCCAACTGCTGCGGGACGGGCGCCTGATCAAGGGGATCGCGGGCGGCCAGGTATTGCCGCATGCCGAACTGGAAGACTACGCCTACGTCGTGCAGGGGCTGCTCGACCACGCCGATGCCACCGGCAATGCGCAGTCGCGCACCCGCGCGCGGCAGCTTGCGTTGGTTGCCTGGCAATCCTTCTGGGGCGAAAAAGGCTGGAAACACGAAGCGCGTCCCTTGCTGGCCACTCTGCAGCCCGAGCCCGCGCTGGCCGACGGCGCGCTGTATTCGCCGTCCGATGTGCTGATTCTGGCCAGCTTGCGCCTGCAGGATCCTGCGTTGCAGCGGATGGCGCGCACCGCCGCCGGCTGGCGCCTGCCCGCGATGGAACGGGACGCGTATGTCTATCCGACGCGGGTAAGACTGCTGCAGACGCTGGCGGATCAGCGCGGCACTTCGTCCTAGCCGCTGTGCTTCAAGCCGACGCGCCTAGGGCGTGTTAACACTAATTTCGCGTCCGCGTTGCCGCGAGAAAGCGATGGATGCAAGGCGCGTCGCGCAGGCAAGGGCCGTCCCTTGCCAAGCGGCGCAACGCCGCCGTATTAAATAAAAGCAGCGCGCTTTCTCGCAGCAATCCGCAGGGACGGGCCGGCCAAGCTTAAATCCGGCCGGGCGCATCCCTTTGTCGCAAGCCGCTTGCAGTGAACGACACTGCGGCGCGTCTCGCTTCGCGGCATGCATCCCGAATCGGCCTCGTCGTGGGCGTGAAATTAGTGTTAACACGCCCTAGTTGAGTTCGGGCTCCTGCGGCGGCGCCAGCGCAGGTTGCGCGGGGCGGCGCCCGACCCGGACGTTCAAAGCCAGCGTTTGCTGCTTGCGCGCCACCGTCAGGCGGGCGCTCATCCCGGGTTTCAGGTCGGCGATCAGGTTCAGCAGCGAGCCCGAATCCGACACCTTGTTGGCGTTGACCGACAGCAGGATGTCGCCCGGACGGACGCCGCCGGCGTCGGCCGGTCCCCCCTTCAGCACGCCCGCGATCAACGCGCCTTCGGCACTTTTCAGGTTGAAGGACTCGGCCAGTTCGGGGGTCAGATCCTGCACCTCGATGCCGACCCAGCCGCGCGTCACGCTGCCGGACTGAACGATCTGTTCCATCACCTGGCGCGCGATGCTGACCGGGATGGCGAAGCCGATGCCCTGCGAGCCGCCGGAGCGCGAATAGATCGCGCTGTTCACCCCGACCAGGTTGCCGGCGGAGTCGACCAGCGCACCGCCCGAATTGCCCGGGTTGATGGCGGCATCGGTCTGGATGAAGTTCTCGAAAGTGTTGATGCCGAGATGCGTGCGACCGAGCGCGCTGACGATGCCCGCGGTCACCGTCTGGCCGACGCCGAACGGGTTGCCCACCGCCAGCACCCAGTCGCCGACCTTGAGGCTGTCGGCCTGGGCGAAGGTGATGGCGGGCAGATTGTCGGCCTCGATTTTCAATACCGCCAGATCGGTTTCGGGGTCGGACCCCACCACCTTGGCGGGCAGCGTCGTGGTCTGGCCGTTTGCCAGCGCTACCTGGATTTCATCGGCGGCCTCGACCACATGCTGGTTGGTGAGGATGTAGCCGTTGGGGCTGACGATCACGCCCGAACCGAGGTTGGACACCTCGCGCGGCCGCGCATCCAGGCGATCGCCGAAGAAATAGCGAAAAATCGGATCCTGCAGCGCGGGGTGCGCCGGGGTGCGCACTTTTTGCTGGGTAAAGATGTTGACCACACTCGGCGTCACCTTCTGCGCCGCCGGTGCGAAGGATTCGCCGGCGGCGGCCGGCCCCCCCGCCGGGCCGGGCGGCGCCTGCTGGACGGTGAGGTGTTGCGGCTGCGCTTGCCAGTGCAGCAGATCGGGCTTGAACAGCGCGACGATGAACAGCACGCCCAGCGCCACCGTGACGGATTGGGCGAAAAGCAACCAGAGTTTGCGCATGTTGATTAAATTCATGGACTTGGCGTGACGTCGCCACGCGACGATTATAGCCCAGCGGGGATGGGCATCGCGACATTGTCAAGACGGGCTTCCGGTGGGAGAGGCAAATTGGGTAGAATGACGGTTTTATCGCAAACACGTTCAGGTTAGGGAAACATGAGCCAGGAAGTCGATGGGCAAAAAGTGGACGCACGTAAACGGAAATTCCTGATTGCCGCGACCAGCGCAGTCGGGGGCGTTGCGGTTGCAGGGGTGGCCGTTCCGCTGGTGATGAGCATGCTGCCGAGCGCACGCGCCAAGGCAGCAGGCGCACCGGTTGAAGTGGATATCAGCAAGGTCGAGCCGGGCATGCTGCTGACGGTCGAGTGGCGCGGCAAGCCGGTGTGGATCGTCAACCGCACGCCGGAAATGCTCGACATGATGGCCAAGCACGATGACCAGTTGGCCGACCCGATGAGCGACATGCCGCAGCAGCCCGACTACTGCAAGAATGCAAACCGCTCGATCAAGCCGGAATATCTGGTGGCTGTCGGTATCTGCACCCACCTCGGATGCTCTCCCACCTTCCGCAAGGATGTCGGCGCGGCCGACCTCGGCGGCGACTGGCCGGGCGGCTTCTTCTGTCCCTGCCACGGTTCGCGTTTCGACCTCGCCGCGCGCGTGTTCAAGGGCGTGCCGGCCCCGACCAATCTGGTGATTCCGCCTCATCAATACCTCAGCGACGCCAAGCTGCTGATCGGTGTAGACGCAAAAGGAGCCTAAATAAATGTCTGCCCTGCAAAAAATGATGGGTTGGATCGACGACCGATTCCCGCTCACCGCCACCTACAAGGCGCACCTGTCCGAGTACTACGCGCCCAAGAACTTCAACTTCTGGTATTTCTTCGGTTCGCTGGCGCTCCTGGTGCTGGTGATCCAGATCGTCACCGGCATCTTCCTCACCATGAACTACAAGCCGGACGCGGAGCTTGCCTTCACGTCCGTCGAGTACATCATGCGCGATGTCGACTGGGGCTGGCTGATCCGCTACATGCACTCCACCGGCGCCTCGATGTTCTTCGTCGTGGTCTACCTGCACATGTTCCGCGGCCTGATGTACGGTTCCTACCGCAAGCCGCGCGAGCTGATCTGGATCTTCGGCGTGCTGATCTATCTGGCGCTGATGGCCGAAGCCTTCCTCGGCTACCTGCTGCCGTGGGGCCAGATGTCGTTCTGGGGCGCCCAGGTGATCGTCAACCTGTTCGCCGCCGTGCCCTTTATCGGTGAAGACCTGTCGGTCTGGATCCGCGGCGACTACGTGATTTCCGACGCCACGCTGAACCGCTTCTTCGCCTTCCACGTCATCGCGCTGCCGCTGGTGCTGATCGCGCTGGTCGCGGTGCACCTGGTCGCGCTGCACGAAGTCGGCTCCAACAACCCCGACGGCGTCGAGATCAAGAAGAAGAAGGATCCGGTCACGCACATTCCGCTCGACGGCATTCCCTTCCATCCGTACTACACGGTGAAGGACATCGTCGGCGTCATCGTCTTCCTGATGGTGTTCTCGGCGATCCTGTTCTTCGCGCCGGAAATGGGCGGCTACTTCCTCGAGGCGGCCAACTTCGTTCCGGCCGACCCGTTGCAGACGCCGGCTCACATCGCGCCGCTGTGGTACTTCACCCCGTTCTACGCGATCCTGCGTGCGGTGCCGCCGCTATTCGGCTCGCAGTTCCCCGGTGTGGTGGCGATGGGCATGTCGAT
This sequence comes from Gammaproteobacteria bacterium, assembly GCA_018820765.1. Lineage (GTDB taxonomy): Bacteria > Pseudomonadota > Gammaproteobacteria > Burkholderiales > Thiobacillaceae > Thiobacillus. The sequence continues at coordinate 103,511 of JAHJNN010000007.1, read as the reverse complement.
CGTGCTGATGTTCTTCCTGCCCTGGCTGGATCGCAGCAAGGTCAAGTCGATCCGCTACCGTGGCCCGATCTACAAGATCATGCTGGCCCTGTTCATCGTGTCCTTCGTCGGTCTCGGCTATCTCGGCCTGTTGCCCTCCACCCCGGTGGCGACGATTTTTGCCCAGGTCTTCTCGGTGATCTACTTCCTGTTTTTCCTGTTGATGCCCTGGTATACCTCGATTGACAAAACCAAACCGGAACCGGAAAGGGTGACTGGCTAAATGAAACGCTTGAAGAATTTTCTTTTCCTGCTGGCGGCAGCCCCCGTCGTGGCCTTTGCATCGGGCGCCAGCGTCCACCTGGACAAGGCGCCGGTCAACCTGAGCGATGCGGACTCCCTGCAGCGCGGCGCCCGCGTGTTCGTCAACTACTGCCTCAACTGCCACAGCGCCGGCTCGATGCGTTACTCGCGTCTGCAGGACCTGGGGCTGACCGAAGACCAGATCAAGGACAACCTGATGTTCGCCGCCGAAAAGCCGGGCGAGCAGATGAAGATCGGCATGAGCAAGGCCGATGCCAAGGCCTGGTTCGGCGCCAATCCGCCCGACCTGTCCGTGATCGCCCGCTCGCGTGGCGCCGACTGGCTCTACACCTATCTGCGCGGTTTCTATCGCGACGACACCCGCGCCACCGGCTGGAACAACACCGTGTTCGACAAGGTGGGCATGCCGCACGTGATGTGGAGCCTGCAGGGCGAGATGGTGCCGGTCTACAAGAAGGACGGCGAGCACGACGTGATCGCGCGCCTCGAACTGGTCAAGCCCGGCAGCGTCACGCTGGCCGAGTACGACGCCATGGTGGGCGACCTCGTCAACTACCTGGTGTGGATGGGCGAGCCCGCCCAGCTCCAGCGCAAGCAGCTCGGCCTCATCGTCCTGGCTTTCCTTGCAGTCTTCTTTGTGGTGGCCTATTACCTGAAGAAAGAATTCTGGAAAGATATCCACTGAACCGGGTCACGCCATTCGCCAACAGCCGGACTGTGTCCGGCTGTTGGCGTTTTAAGCTTTAATTACAGCAACACCTTAGGGGGAGCCCCGCCATGATGACCTTGTATTCCGGCAGTACCGACCCGTACAGCCACCGCTGCCGCATCGTCCTGTTCGAAAAGGACATGGACTTCGAAGTGATCGATGTCGACATGCACAACAAGCCGGAAGAGATCGCCAGCATCAGCCCCAGCGGCAAGATGCCGGTGCTGGTCGAACGCGACCTGATCCTGACCGAGTCCAACATCATCAACGAGTACATCGACGAGCGCTTTCCGCACCCGCAGCTGATGCCGCCCGACCCCGTCATGCGCGCACGCGCGCGGCTGGTGCTGTTCAACTTCGAGCACGACCTGTTCACCCACGTCAACACGCTGGAGCACAGCCTCGGCAAAGGGTCGGACAAGGCGCGCCAGGAAATCCGCGACAGCCTGTCGCAGCTCACGCCCATCCTCACCAAGCAGAAGTACCTGATGAACGACGAGTTCTCCATGCTCGACGTGGCGATCGCGCCGCTCTTGTGGCGCCTCGAGCATTACGGCATCGAACTGCCGAAAGTGGCGGCCCCCGTGCTCAAGTACCGCGAGCGCCTGTTCAGCCGTCCTGCTTTCATCAACGCGCTGACGCCTACCGAGAAGGCGCTGCGCAAGTAACAGGCAGACACGTGGCCGAAATTTCAACCAAGCCGTACCTGATCCGTGCCCTGTACGAATGGTGCACGGATTCCGGTTTCACGCCGCAACTGCTGGTCGCAGTCGATGGCCGCACGCGGGTGCCGCCCGGTTTCGTCAAGGACGGCCAGATCGTGCTCAACATCAGCGCCGGAGCGACGCGGAATCTCACGCTGGAGAACGACTGGATCCAGTTTTCAGCGCGTTTCGGCGGCGTCTCGCACGAGATATCCGTTCCGGTGGACCGGGTGGCCGCCATTTTTGCACGAGAGAACGGCCAGGGCCTGCATTTCGAGCCCGTCGACACGTCCGCCCCGCCGGACCAGACGCCGCCCGCCGCAGCCGGTGATGCGCCCACACCGCCCAAGGGTCGTCCCTCGCTCAAGGTCGTCAAGTAACCGATCAATCAAGCCGGCGGCATCGCTATAATGTCGCCCGTCGCCGCTTTAGCTCAGTTGGTAGAGCAACCGCCTTGTAAGCGGTAGGTCGTCAGTTCGATTCCGACAAGCGGCACCAATAAACACAAGGGTTGCAAGGGGTTTTGGCGTTTGAGCCTTGCAGCCACGCAGTTTTAAAAAATCGCCAAAAAATCGCTGGGCAACAAAAACCCGGCGCCTGGCCGGGGTGCGTGTGGCGCGCTGCAGGGCTATCCTAGCCTTTCTGCGTCGCTCCTTTCTTCAACTCCTTCTCGATCTGCTTGATCAACCATTCCTTGTAGGTGATGCCCTCGTCGATCAGACGCTTCCGCAGCGCCTTGGCCAGCTCGGGATCAACCTGCGCAAGCAGTGTGGAATAGGTCATTTGATGTAGCCCTTCTTAACAAGCCATGCCATGTCTACCCGACGCCCTGCGTATTCCTTGCTGGCGTCGATCTTCTTCTGCGCTTCTTCCTTGCTGCCGGACGTCAATGCCGCCACCGCCATAAAGCGCGTCCAGGTGCCGTCTCGCAAAGTCAGGTCTTCAGGCTTCATGAGCGGCTTGAACGTGATGGCCTTTGGTGCGGCCTTGGGCGTTGGCTTTGCGGGCGCGGCCTTTGCAGCCTTGGGCGCGGCCTTGGGCGCTGGCTTGGCCTTGGTGGTCGGCTTCTTTACTGCGGTTGCGGGCTTTGCGGTGGGCTTCGTAGTTGATTCCATGATTTGCTACTCCTTGAATGAATGGACATTCATGATCCCTCCGCTATTCAGAGCTGACAAGCGCTTTGTATCAGGCAGGTTGACTCAATCCGCAAACCCGCGTGGACGCTGTATTTCGCGCCGCACTTCGTTGTAGGTGGGGTGCTCTGGCAGCGGAGGATATGGACAAACTCCGTCAGGGCGGGCACCCCGTGGCCGGTGCGTTCAAAGGCCACACCAGCCGCCCTGCGATCAATGACACAACTGCACGCAAAGCCGCTCGCCCAGCGTGTCCGGCGGGGCCACCGGCATAGTGATGTCGCCATACCTGACGCGGGGGTTGACGCCGTCCCACTCGATGGGTGCTTGCTGCCATGCTTCGGCAATCGCCGCGTACAACTCGTCCAGCCGCCGCCGCTTTTCCTCCAGCGCCGCATGATGCTTGTCCCAATTGTCGATGTTGCCGAAGTTGTCAGAAAAATCGCGCGTGGCGCGGAGAGCCGCCAGCGCGACCAGCTCGAACGGGTTGCTGCCGAGGGCGTTGCTCTCGACGATTACCCCGACATAATCGGCGGCGTCTCCACCGATGAGCCGGTGCAGGTTGCCGACCGGGGGCCGCAGGTTGACGCTCTTGTCCATGCGCGTGGCTGCCGCCTGCTGCGTCGCGGTAGAGAGGAAGCGGAACAAGTGCTCGTTGCCGTCCTCAGGCAAGCGCGCCACTACCTTGTCCAGTGCCTCGATCTTCTTCTGGTCGGTGCGTGCGTTGCGCAGCGCTTCGTTGAGGAAGCCGCGCGCGCTCATCTTCTCGTCGCGTGCGTCGCCGAACTGGTTGGACGCGTCGGACAGCTCGCGGTAGATCGCCAGCGCCTCGTCTACCGCCTCGTCGAACTGTGATGCGGGCTTGGCCTTCATCTTCTGCATGATTCCCATCTCAAACTCCTTTGGCGTAGCGTTGTTTAAGTTCGGGGTTGTCCGCCAACACCGCGTTGAATGCCTGCTTGTAGCTCTCGCCGGAGAACAGGGTCATCCGCGCACGTGTCAGCTTGTCCAGCTCGTCGCCGGGGTCCGTGTCCTCTTCGTCAGCTCGCGGCGAACCGGTTCCCACGCGTTGCGGCGGGTATGGCTTGGGGTTCCACTGCCGTGGCGTGCTCGTGTCCGAGGACCGCAGCGAAGGAAAGCCTGCAAGCGCTTCCTTCAGCGTGGTGTCGTCCGCGTACACGTTCGCCTTCAGCTCGTCGTCCCAGACTTGGCCCATGACGTAGGTCTTGATTGTGCTCATGGTGTTTCTCCTTTCAGGTTAAAAATCCCAGCGATGCATAGCGGCCTGCTGTTCTAATTCCGCCATGCGCTCATCCGTAGCCGCCTGCCGATCCTCTGGGGTATCGACCTGTGCGTCCGACATATCGACCTCGGCGCGCCTACGGCTGGCCAGCCACAGCGCCCCGCACGCCGCGTTGGCAAGGTCGTCGTGGCCGCGCGGGGGATGGTCGATGCGGTCTTTTCCGCTGCCTGTGCGGCGCTCCAGTTGCCGCAACTCGGTGAGTAGTTGGCGCTGATCGAGCAGTTGCACCGCGCCTGTGGCGAACAGCGGTTCCGCGTTCAGGTAGATATCGCTCTTCGGCAGCTCGGCGGGGTCGTAGCTGATGCCGTGCTCGCGGAAGGCAGACACCACCCACTCGGCGGCGTACCTGTCACCGATGACCCTGCCGCAGCCGTAGCGCCGCAGGATGTCGGCGTAGTCGTTGGTTACGGCCTTGGGGTCGAACGGTGGGCGGCGCCCACGGCACACATCGAGGATGCGGCGCTCGCCCTCGCGGTGGGCAATCCCCAGCGTGAAGCTGTCCGACGCGCCGCCGCTGGGGTCTGCAAACGCGAAGTAATCGATGCCGGGGATGGGCGGCAACTCGCTGATGCCAGTCTCCACTGCGCGGTCGATCCACTCCGGCTGTAGGAAACCCTCGACGTCGCTACGGAACAGCGCGCCGTACTCCGCTGCTGCGCTGGCCGGGTCTTCCGCGTATGCCCGGTCAACAACCGATTGCGGCAGGCTGGGGTTCATCGTGCGGCTGTCGGCCTGAATCACAAGCACGTCGCTGGGCTTGCCGTAGTGCTGCGCCCATGCCTCGTACAACACGCCGCGCCGGGCGTAGGGTGAGCTGAGGCCGATCAATAGGCTGTTGGGGATGGTCGCCATCGCGGGGCGCAATGCGTTGACGATTTCCTTGTCGGGGTTGGCTGATTCCTCGCTACGCCAAAACGCGACCTCGTCCAGCAGGGCGGCCACAACCGTGTAACCCCGGACAGCGCGGAAGCTGCCTGTATGTATCTCGATGTCGATGCGGTTGCTTAGCTCGATGGCCTCGCCGCGCTGCGCGACGATCATGCGCCGCAGCATCGGCACGCCTTCCAGCAGGCCTTTGACGTACCGCATGATTACGCGGGCCTGCTTGCGGTCAGCAGCTATCACCATGACCGTGCCGCGTTCGCCGGGGGCGAGGTGTTGGGTGTAGTCCCTGAAGCAGGCGAGGAAGACGGCGATCAGCGCGACGATGAAGCTCTTGCCGCCACGCCGCCCGATCACCAGCCATGCCTCGGCTGCCTGCTGCGTAGGCGGCTCGGTGCGTCCGGTGAGCTGGTGGAAGACTGATTGCTCGGCGTCGGTCATTGGCAGGCCGAACAGCGCCTTGAGGAAGACGAACCACGTCGCCCAGCTCTCGCGCTTCTTGAACCAAGGGCCGAATAGCTTGGCGTCGGCGCAGGCTTGAATGATGTTGATGCTCATTCGGGAACCCTCGTGCGCTGGACTTCGAACATGAAGCGAGAGGCGAACGGGAAGCCGCTGCTGGCCGCAGTCCATTGGCCGAGGTACGAACCGGGCGTGCTCGGCGTGGTGATGACTGCGTAGAAGGCGTTTTGTGCCGATTGCTGCGCTGTGATCGTGTCCGACCAGCCGCCGAGGCCTGTCACCTTGAACAGCGGCAAGGCGTCGAGTGGGACGGCATAGGGCGACACGTGCAGGTCGAACTGCGCAGTGGTGCCGGCTTCATAGGTGCGCCTCATGAAAACAGCCCTCCTGAGCTGTTCAACGTGGGGGAATGTAGGGTTGGGTAGGCCCTACGCTTTGAACGATGCCGGGGGTCGTTTTCTCTGGCCGCGCGTCTGTTCTGGAGGTTCTTGCAAGCCAAGCGCGTGAACAGGAGGTCTAGGCCGCTGAGTTCAACGTCCCCGGCGATCACGCGCTCATCGTCGTCGCTGAGGAACAGGGGCGTGCGCTGCTGGCCATAGAGGGTGACTGTGCCCCAATGCTGGAAGCCTGGAGGAACCGCGCGGTCGTCTGGGGCGAACACGACGAGGATGCCCTCGAACATGTGCATGTAGCGGTCGTCAAACATCGCTGTGCTCCTTCAGGTATTCGTCGAGGCTCGGGATGGCTTTCTGGCGGCGTTCGATGCCCAGCAGCCGCAGCACGTCGCGCTCCTGCTGGGCTGTGCGCAGGAAGGAATCAACAGCAGGGCGAACGTCTCCGTCCTTGAAGACGCCGTGCTTGTCGATCTCGGCCCATGTGAGTTCAGTGAGCAGGGCGAGGCGCGCGGCCTGATCCACTAGGCGGCTTTGGGGAGGGGTCAGATCACCACCGAGGTGGGCTTCTATCGCCGCGACGTGCTGCTTGTACAACTTGGCGAGCTTTGTACGGCCATCGAAAATCCCTGTGCGGAAAGCCGCGCTGCCGCCCGCGTGAACCATGATGATCTTTCTGGGCCGCGCCAGTGCCGCGCTGTCGGGGCGTTTTACCCGCCCGATTTTCCGGCGATTTTTCGTCGTTGTCGTATCCATAGCCTATATCCTCAAATCCCAGCGTTTACGCCGTGTACCGCGCCGTTCGCACCGCATGACCTACCCTTCTCTGAAAAGCAGGTAGGGGGGTGAAAAATTGGCGACCTGCCTTGAATACAATCCGCAAAGCCATTGAAATAAGGCGATTCGCCGCGAGGTTGTGTTGATGCCGCAGGGATGCGGCGTACCGAGAATGTGCCGCAGGGTGAAAACGCGAGAACGCGAAACGCGACTTTCCTAAAACTTTCCGGGGGCGTGTTTTTCTCTCTCCTATTTCCTCTATTTCTCTCATTCCCTCTCTTTTTTAAGAAAGTCGCGTTCTCGCGTTTCTCGCGTTTGAAACCAGTAACCGCGCGGCTCCCGGCTAAACGCGACTTTAAAACGCGAGATGCGAAATTGAGACGCGAGAACGCGAGAAACGCGAGATTCCGAAAACTATTCACGATTCGACTCCCTTGATCGGTACCACTTTGGGCCTCGCGGCCTCAAAGTCGCGTTCTGGCGGCGTGGCCTTATTATTCCCGTTCGCGGCAATCTCGCGCCCCCGGCGGTCACGCTCAGCTTCCCAATCCCCGGTATATCCATGCTTCACAAACGCCACCCGCACCCTGTACGGTTTCTTGCTGGGTGAGCAATACTGCCAACCATTGTTCTTGTCGGGCGACGAATGCTGCTCATACCCCAACTTGCTCATCCTCATCGCTAACTGGCGGCTCGACTTGAGCAACCTCATCACCTCGTCTCTGTTGTCGAAGCTCGCAACATCGCAGCTCAGAATCTCTGCCCCAAAGAAAACGTCCGGCCACTTCAGTTCATCCAGCACATCCATCAACGGGTCATTGACTGCTTGGTTCCACGAAGCAGTCGCAGCCATGTGCGCGGCATTCGGCGCAGGGTGCCTCTTCGGGTCAAACTTGGAAATGTCGCGCTGCCGCAGGTAGGCATAGACATGGTCGTTGCCGCCAGCCTCGTAATAGGAAGCAAGCTTGTAGAAATATTCACTGTCAGCCCACTTCTCAGGCAGTTTGCTCTTGGCGAAATACAGACGGCGATCGTCCTCAGGAACATACAGCGCCAGAGCATGATTGGTGGTGATCACAACCCGCAGCAGGTTGCGCACAGTCTCCTGTTTCCCATACTTAGGGTTGGTCTGCAACCAGTCAGGCGGCGCAGCACACAACTCCTTCAGCAGCTCATAGAAATCAGTAGCCTTGAAGTCGCTGTCGGCTGAACGTGCCTCATTGATGGTGAGCAGGACACATTTCTTCCAGCCAGTGAATTGGCTTGTGATTTCCTTGGGGGTGACGTCCTGGGTGTTGTGCTCACCAACCGCGCGCTTCACAGGCGTCAGCATCATGTCCTTGCCGATGCCAGACTCACCGATCAGCACAAGTCCAAAGTTGATCTTCACTTCCGGGTGTTGGACTGTATGAGCGAAATAATCCAGCAATACGTCTGCTTCCTCTGGATACAGCTTGCGGACGTGCTCGATCCAAACATCAGCTTTGGCCGGGTCACCAGTCGCATGATGCTGCGGCCTGAGGTATGTATTCAGTGTGCGTCGCCCTTTGACGTGCTTTTCCTCCCCATTGACGACGAGGATGTCCTTGATGATGCGCGGCAGCCCCGGCCACCAAGCAACACCTTCCACAACCTTATCGTTTTCAATGCGCGCGATGAACTCGCTGGGCTTGATTGGAACAGTCCTGAACCCAGCGCCATTAGCACGCGGCACATCCCGTGTGTACCATTCGTCCTTGGGTATCATGGTGTTGACGACCTCGCGGCTGACGTTGGTAAAATCCTCAAGATTCCAGTAGCGCTCGCTTTGCGCATCAAACACAAAATCTTCGTGGTGGTATTGCGTGCGCTGGCCCTTCTTTTTGGCCGCTGCTTCGACTTTGAGTGCTGCGATATGCTCATCCATTGTCTTGTCCCCTCCAGCGACACCACGCCGCTTGCGCGCGGCCTTATTTTTGCGCTGCACCAACACCCTGCCGCGCGGCGCAAGAGGATTGAGCTGCCTGCCACTTTCCTTGAGCAACGTATATTTCATGCCGCACCTGCCGCGCCGCTCTTCCTTTTTTCCTCGCGCAAGTAGCTGGCCAGAGATTCCCAACTCGGGCATCCTTCGCCGGGTATATAGACTTGGCCATCAGGAGAAAGGATTGCTCCATTCTGGAGCTCCCCGGTGAAGTTGACGGGCTTCAGTTGCAACCCAGCGGGTGTGATGGGCTGTACCAGCATCCCCTCGTATGAAATCTTCCAGGCGATGATGTCCTCAAACAAAGCAGTGCCGTCGTCCTGCGGCCAAACCACACGGTATCCGGGAAGCGTCGGGATGATGGTTGCGTTGGCTTCCATCTCCTCGAATTCGATAACCTTGCCGTTGCCCACCATCATTGTGCGTTTCATTGCAGTCCTCCTATGGCCGGGGCCGCCATCAAGTTGAATGCCTCTTTCGCGGCATGCCCATTAGCCGCCATGTCCAGCAGTTCGGCTTCACTGCGCCACTTGGCCCCAACCAAAACAATCGTCTTGCCGGTGCTGTCCTCATACACACGCACCTTGTCGACCTTGCGCATGGCGCGCGGCGCGCGTTTCTCTAGGTCTTTGCGACGTTTCAACATATCGAGTCCTCATGCCGGCAGTCCGGCAACAGTTCATACAGGTGCTCGTAGGCGACATTCCACGCCTCGTGAGTCAACAGTTCGGGCGGCACGTCCCACGTGCGCTCAGGAAAGATGAATGGCTGCGTTAGGTCCAGCGGCTCGGGCCATTTGTCGCTAACAGGTTTCTCTTCCTCGACACAGCCAGCGAAAGTGCCCACCTCGTGCCACAGGCGCGGCTTGAACGTCCTGTACCAGTGCCGGTTCGCGCAGAAGTATCCTTCGCCTGTGTCGGCATCAGCGACTACCTTGATGTCGGCTTCCAGCTTCACGAGCGCAGGGTTGAGTTCGCACAGCCGCTCCCATGTGATGTTCATGCTGCCACCCTCCTCAATGCCGCCAACACAGGAAACAAGTCCCCACCATTGCGCGGCGGTGAGGCCAGAATCAACCGCGTGTGGGGCGGATTCCACATCCCCAAGCAAGGTGCTTCGGCCAGCGTCCAGCCCAGCTCTGTCAGGTGAGCAAAGTCCGCCATTGCCACATGGTTGTAGGGCTCGGTGGTGACGATGTACTTGCCTGCGCGGTCAAGCCATAAACATGAATGGTCGAAGCCAGGTGGCAGCAGTATTGCCCCTGCACGCGACCATCCGCGTGAATGGCGCAAGCCTGTGGTCGCCATGAAGGCACGGTATCGCGCGTCTATCGCGGCTTCCTCAGCAGCCCACTTTGTTGCTGAGCGAGGGAATGCGATTACATTGCTCATTTCTCACCCCGCTGCCATGCGTCCAGCTCACTGCGGTTGTAGCGCACACGTCCGCCAGCCTTGGTGAAGGGCGGGCCTTCGCCTTTCATGCGCCAGATTTCAAGCGTGGATTTGCCCATCCCCAAATGCGCCGCCGCCTCGACAGTACTCAGCCAAGTGGACGGCGCTGCGACCGTGGCGGGCCGCACCTCGGCCAGCAGTTGAAGGACGCGCGCGGCGACAGCGTCCGCCAGCGCATCAATGTCATCAGGTTCAAAGTTGACGTTCATGCCGCCACCTCCACCTCATCCAGCAGCTGCTCAGCCAACCGCACATCACGCAGGGTTGCGAACGCCTCAACACCAGTGCCGTGGGCAAACTGCTTAGCCAGCTCGGCCGCAGCACGGCACTGGTCGCGGCCAAGTTGAATCAGTTGCTGAAGGTATTCAGGAGGGATCGGCTTCTGGCCGCGTGCCCAAAAGCTGATGGTTGGTTCAGAGCGTCCGATGGCGTTCGAAATGCTTTTGTGAGAAACCCCGAGCACTTGGAACGCCAAGAACACCCGCGACTCTTCGTTGCGAAGACGCTGGGCGAAGGTGGTGGAGACTTCGGTGGTGATGCGCATGACATGATCCTTGGTCAATGCGCTCGGCTTTGGGCAATAAAAAAGCCGTCAGAAACCGAGCAGTTGCGAAGTGCGCTCTAGTTCTGACGGCTTTTGTTGGCCGTGATCCATCAGGGGCATCCAGTTGCCGCTCTATGGCTTCTGGCTGGGGGACTAAAGAAATTTAACCCCAATTCAGGTGAAAAGAAAAGAAATTTTTCACCTACGCAGCCGCACAACCTTTCCAGCCTGCGGCATACACAATGCCTTCAGCCGGTCAGTGATTGCCTGCATCGGCGCACGCAGCCGTTCGACTTCCATCCGCAGATAGCCGCTGGTCACGTCACCTGTCGGCTGCCGATGGTTGACCAATGCTTTCAGCGCATAGGCTGAAATCTCCAGTCTTTCCGCCACGTTCAAGTATGTGCGGCGTAGGTCGTGCGGCGTCCACGCAACGCCCGGCACCTCTACCCGGATTTCCTCGATGTGGCCGGACTTGCTCGCGGCGGGGAACACCCAAGGTGATTCCGGGAACAGCTCTTCGTTTTCAGCCTGCCGCCCCTCCAGCAGTTCCACGAGGAAGTCGATCAGCGGCAGGTCGAAGGCGCGTCCACCTTTCGGCTGCGGGATGTGCAGCACCTTCTGTTTCAGATCGACATCCGCCCAGCGTACAGAACAGGCATCCCCGCGCCGCAGCCCGGTGAACAGCGCGAACAGCAACACGTCGCGCCGCACCGTGTTTGTCTCCGCCGTCACGGCTGCGTGCCACTTGCTCAGTTGATCCTCCGCCATAGCGGTGCGCGGCTTTTCCGTGGTGAACTTGTCCACGTTGATGGTGGGGCACTCGGGCAGTTCCGGATGCTGGCGGCGCGCGCGGTTCCACACAGTCCGGAAACTGCGCATTGCGTCGTTGGCTGTGGAGCGTCCGCTTTCCTCGGTGCGCGTTGCGCCTGTGTGGAATTTGCTGCCGCGTGTGTATTTCCCCCGTGCAATGTCGCGTGCGATTTTCTGGTGGCGCTGCCGGGCTTCCTCGCGGGTGATTGAGGGCAGCTCGCGGTCGAACCAGTCCGCCAGGTATCGCTGCAACACCGCCTCGACGTTCGCCAGCGTGCGTGGACTGCGGCCCTTGCTCTTGGCGCTGCTCAGGTAGAGATCCAACGCCTTGCGCAGAGTGATGCTGTTCGCTTCCTTCTGCTGCGCTGCCTCCCGCGCCGCCGCGCGCTGTTTGCCGAGGTCCACTCCTGCCGCCATCTGCGCCAGCAAGCCTGATGCCTCGACACGCGCCTGCTGGCAGGTTCCCTCACCCACGCGGCGGAAGACGTATCGAACCTGCCGCCCGTTCACCCGCCGCATGACGAAATAGCTCTTGCTGCCCTTGGCGGAGACGGCGAGGCCGAATCCGATCAGGGTTTCGTCGAGATAGAACTTTGCGCGCTCGCCGGGTGCGGGCTGTGCAGCGGCTACGGTGCGCTCGGTGAGTTTGACCTTCTCGGAGAAAGTGGCCATGTTGCCCCCGTTTCAAAAAATCGCTGAAAAATCGCCCGGCGCAAAATCCCTCAAAACGCAAAAAATGCGCGCCAGTGCTATGTGCTTGAATTATCGCTCGTTTTCAGGAAAAGCAAAACAAAAAAGGGGTAGGCCAAGGCGTGGAACAGCCTTCTTGTAAGCGGTAGGTCGTCAGTTCGATTCCGACAAGCGGCACCACCTACACAATAAAAAACCGCATCCGTCACCGGATGCGGTTTTTTTACGTGCGCGATGCGGGCTGCAACGGCTTACTCGATTCCCAGTCGCTCCAGGCGGTAGCGCAGGCTGCGAAAGGTGACGCCGAGCACGCGCGCGGCTGCGGTCTTGTTGTAGCGCGTCTGTTCCAGCGCTTCGAGGATGGCGGCGCGTTCCATCTGGTCGAGGTAGTCCTGCAGCGGGTACTTGCTGCCGGGCGTGGCGCTGGCAGTGGGCAGGGCAGGTGCGAGATTGAGGTCGTCCGCGGTGATACGCTGGTTCTCGCACAGCGCCAGCGCGCGCTCCAGGGTATTTTCCAGTTCGCGCACGTTGCCGGGAAAGGCATAGGCGCCCAGCGCCTTGACGGCGTCGCGATCGAGCTTGACGTCGGCACCGCCCAGCTTGTCGAGCAGAAAACGCGCCATCTCGGGGATGTCCTCGACGCGGTCGCGCAGGCTCGGCATGAGCAGGTCGATGACGTTGAGCCGGTAATACAGATCCTGGCGGAAGCGTCCCGCCTCCACCAGCGCGGCGAGGTTCTGGTGGGTGGCGCTGACGATGCGCACGTCGACGGGCTCCTCGGCGGTGGCGCCGACCTTGCGCACCTTTTTTTCCTGCAGCACGCGCAGCAGCTTCACCTGCATCGACAGCGGCAGGTCGGCCACCTCGTCGAGAAACAGCGTGCCGCCGTCGGCCGCCTGGAAGAAGCCGTTGCGGTCGGATTCGGCGCCGGTGAACGCGCCCTTGCGGTAGCCGAAGAATTCGCTTTCCATCAGCGTTTCCGGAATCGCGCCGCAGTTGACCGCGACGAAGGGCTTGTCGGCGCGGCTGCCAAGCCGGTGGATCAGCCGCGCCGCAAGTTCCTTGCCGCTGCCCGATTCGCCGGCGATGTGGACCGGCGCCTGGGTGCGCGCAAGCTTGGCGATGCGCGCGTGGATGTCCTGCATGGGGGCGGACTGGCCGATCAAGTCGCGCGCTGGGTTGCCGGCCTGGGTAAGCTCGGGAATCTTCAGCGCGGATTTCACCAGGGCGCGCAGCTGGTCGAGCGCCACCGGCTTGGACAGATAGTCGAATGCGCCCGCTTTCAGCGCCGCCACCGCGTTGCCGGCGTTGCCGTAGGCGGTGATGACCGCCACCGGCACCGGTTCCGCCAGCGCGCTGGCGGTGGCGATCACCTCCAGCCCTTCGCCGTCGCCGAGCCGCATGTCGGTGAGGCACAGGTCGTAGCGGGTTTTCGCCAGCAGGGCCTGCGCTTCCGCCACGCTGGCTGCGCGGTCGGTTTCCAGGCCCATCTTGACCAGCGTGAGCTCCATCAGATCGAGCAGATCCGGCTCGTCGTCCACCAGCAGAACGCGCGGCGAGGCAGCCATGTTCATTCGCTCCTGCGCAGGCTCAGGCGAAAACATGCGCCGCCCGTCGCGGGGACGTAGGCCAGCGCCGCATGGTTGGCCTCGGCCAGTTCGCGCGCAAGGAACAGTCCAAGACCGGTGCCCTGGGCATCGGTGGTGAAGAAGGGCTCGAACAATTTGCCATGGTGTTCCTCAGCGACGCCCGGGCCGTCGTCCGCAATCTCCAGCTGCACGTTGTCACCCAGCGTCTTTGCGCTGATCCGGATGCTGCCGGCCTGCTTGCGGCTGTAGCGCCAGGCGTTGCGCAGCAGGTTCCACAGAATCTGGCGCAGGTGGTCGGAATCGAATTGGAAATGCAGGGTGTCGGGCATGCTGACTATGACGGCCTCCGCGGGGATTTCTTCAGTCTGCCGCAACTCGTCGATCAGGGCAGCGAGCATTGCTGCATCGAAGCTGACCGGATTGAGCCGATCGCGCCGGTTGAGTGTCAGCACTTCTTCCACCAGCCGGTCGAGGCGCCGCGCGTTGTTTTCGATGATCGCGGTCAGCTTCGCCTGGGCGGGTGCCTGGGTATCCTCGTGCAGCAGTTGCGCGGCATGGCTGATGGCCGACAGCGGATTGCGGATTTCGTGCGCGATGTTGGCGGTGAGCCGGCCCAGTGCCGCCAGTTTCAGCCGCTGTGCCGCCTGCCCGGCCTGGCTCTGGTCCTCCAGCACCAGTACCCGGCTGTTGTCCGGCGTCGCCAGCGGAATGCAGCGCACCCGCAACTGCGCAGCCGGGGTGTTCAGGGTAAGCATCGTGCCGGGGCGCAACTGCTGCACCAGGCGCGCCAGCTCGGGCGAGCAGTCCTGCAGAGAGGTGATGCCGGGCTTCAGCGGCGCGCGGGCGCCGAGCAGCGCAAGCGCACGCGGACTGGCGTGACGAACGACGCCATCTCCGCGTACTGCCAAAAGACCGTCGGGCGAGTTTTCAATCGCCAGCGCATTGATCCGGTTCAGGAGCGCCAGCTCATCGGCCTGCTGTTGCGCCAGCGTTTCCGAGTGCAGCGCGCGCTGGGTCAGTGCATGCGCCAGCCAGCCGATGGCGAAATAGCCGGCGCACAGCAAGCCGATCTGGAAAAATCCCTCCAACCGCTGGCTGCCGCCCAGAATGCCGAATCCATGCTGCAGCAGCACCGCAATCGAGGCCATCGCGGCATACAGCAAGGACAGCCGCCCGCTTCCCACCAGCCCGCCCGAGGCGATCGAAATCACCAGCAGCATCCCCAATCCTGCGGCCAGCAGTTCGCTGGTGCCCATCAGCAGGATCACGCAGATGATGTCGGCGGTGATGTGGGTGGTGAGCTGGATCTGGAACCCGGGCCAGCGGGCACGGATGCCCAGCACGAACAGCGCCGCGATGATCAGATAGGCATAGGAAATTCCCCGGAACTGCTCGCTTGCGCCCGGACGGAACAGGGTCGAGTCGCTGAATACCAGCCCGGTAAAAACCAGCGCCAGCGCCAGGGTCAGGCGATACAGATTGAAATAGTCCAGGCTGCGCCAGTGCGACGCGAAGTAGCCCGGCGTGGCGGGACGCGGCATGGTGGATGCCGCCGCCCTCATTTCTTGCCGAGTTGCTTGTGCTCAGGCGTACAGAAAAAATCGCCGCCGGAATAAATGGCTTCGCTGCGCGGCAGATTGACCCCGCAATGCGCGCATTTCACCATGTCCTCGGCGATGGCATCGCGCGCCGAAGACGGGGGGTGGTTGAGCGAACGCTGGTAGCCGCGGATCACCGCCCACACCGCGAAACCCACCACAAGCAGTAACAGAATCTTGATCACGCCATCCTCCAGAAATCGCGACCAGCATAGCATGGCGGCGCACCGGCCATTGCGCTCCCCGGATGGGTATTGTGGGAGCACCCGCAAGGGGTAGGCCGTGTTTGTAAGCCGCCGAAGCGGCAACAACCACGCTCGCTCGCCCTCGGGCCGATGCCGTGGAGATTGCGACGGCACGAAAATCGCGGCGAGGGCGCCGCTCCTACGGGTGAAAAACGGCTTGTCGGAAATTTTTACATATGACCTTGACTAGGCTGTTTCCCAACCAATGTCAATAAAAAATATGTTTAGAATCATCATGGTACAAAATGTCTAATGCGATGGGCGTATATATTGCTTTCCCATCAGGACAATTGATCCAGACTTTTCACACACATGCCGTCACTTCGAAAACTATTGCTGGGTCTGGGCCTGCTGGCGATTGCTCACGCTTCCCCGGCCGCCCTCATCACGCTCGACGCCGAACACTTCAGCGTCACCTATGATGACGCCCAGGCAGCGCCGTACGGCCAGGGCTTCGTGGCGGGTTCGCTCGACACGATCTATTTCCAGCCCAGCACACTCTCCGCCCTGTCGGGCGGCAGCCCGGCCACTACCCCGGCGTCGCTGCAGTTGAGCTTTACCATCAATCCCGGTTATACCTTCGCCGGGCTCAACTTTGCCGAGCGCGGCGACTACTTTCTGCTCGGCACGGGCACGGTCGGCGTGGACGCCGCCATCCAGGCCGTCAATGCCGACACCTCAGCGTCCGTCATGCTCAACCTGGCCCCCGCCGTCCCGCTTGATATGACGGGCAATTCCACCCTCTGGGATCTGACCGGAAGCGTCGTGGGGGGGCTGGGCCTGCCGCAAACCCTGCTGCTCACCCTGGACAACGAATTGTTCGCCAGCGCCCCCGTGGGCGAGTTGAGTTTCATCCAGAAAACCTACGTCGGATTCCAGATCGTCACCGTGGCCCAGCCGGTTCCCGAACCGTCGACCTGGGCGCTCCTGCTGGCCGGCATGCTGGCGGCCCTGCTGGCCGGGCGTCGGCGAATGCGCATGCCATCCGGCGCGCGCTCCGGGCGGCGCGATCGAACGTAACATCCGCACGGCATCATCGATAACACCACACAAAATAAAGATAGAGAGGCAGGAGGAAAATGAGAACTTTCAGAAAGACCGCGCAAGCGGTGATGGGCTTGTCTGTTGCGCTGCTCGCCGGCAATGCCCTGGCGGCCATTCCCGGTCCGCTGGTGGGCACCTATCTGACCTACACGTTCATTACCGATCCCGGCCTGTTCGGCACGGCGAGCCTGTCCGGCGATGATCTCGTCTTCGCCCCCACCGCGGGTTTCAAGGCCGTGTCGGCCAACGGGGTGGCCGAGTTCAAGAATCAGAACGTGATCGTCGAAGTCAGCGTCAATGATGCCTACCTGTCCTCGTTTGCGCTGTCGTCCTTCAGCCTGTCCGAAAGCGGCAGCTACAGCCTGACCGGGAGCGTGGCCATCGCCGGCGCGACGGGCTACCTTTCCGCGCTGGATATCGAAGGCACCACTGCCAACTCGATATCGGGAGGCATCACGGCAAGCGGTCTCGGCGTGCTCGGCACCCATGCCTGGACCGGCGCTGCGGGCGTTGTCCTGCCCGCAACCGGCTGGGGCGGAACCGACGGCGTGGTCAGCAGCGTCAAGCTCACCGTTTCGAACCAGCTTTTTGCCACCACCGGACCGGGCAGCACGGCCGAAATCTGGAAAGACTTGGTCAACCTGCACGTCGTCACCAGCCCGGTCCCCGAAGCCGAGACCTACGCCATGATGCTGGCTGGCCTCGGCCTGGTCGCGTTCATGGCACGGCGCAGAAGGCTCGCTGCCGCCTGAATCCGGCACTTCCGCAATCGTCGTCCCGGTGGTGCGCGGTTACAGCTTCAGCTGTTTACAACCGCGGCCTGACCCTTGCGGGTGCACGCCGGAATCCAGTTGAATCAAACACCCCGGAGTTCTTGGGGGTGACGATTTGTTCAGTCTCGTTAACCGCATCAGGGAGTCGGGTATGAAATTGCCAGGGAATTCCAGACAGTCCGTTTTGTTCGCCGCAGCGCTGGCGGTCACGCTTGCCTCCGGCTCCGCCATGGCGGCCGCGTCCTACTGCGGAGCGAGCCCGACCAATCCGGACGGTCTCTCCGAGAGCGATATGACGTTCAATTCGCAGTCCGCGAGCGACTGCTACGGTGTCTCGTCCGGCAACGACAACGCGGCCACGATCAATACCCTCACCAGCTGGCAAGATCCGGCGGGGGCCTGGGCGCTGCTCGCCAAAAGCGATACGGCCGTCAATGGCGGCGTCAGCTACGGTTCCGCTTCCGGCATTGATTTCACCCTCAGCGCCAGCGCCGACACCGCGGGAACCTGGATGCTGAGCGCCTTCGATAGCAACGGTCCCGCCTATGCCAACCTGCCCGCAAGCATGGATTTCGTCGGCGTGCTCAAGGCCGGCAGCGGTTTTGCCGCCTATTTCTTCGACGACGTCGAAGTCAGCGAGGGCAATCCCGGAACCTGGGCGATCGCCTTCACCAACAATGGCGGCCAGACGCCCGACCTGTCGCACCTCAGCCTCTATACGCGGCTGGACGCAAACGGTGCCATCCCGGCCGCAATCCCCGAAGCGCGTACCTATGCCATGATGCTGGTCGGCCTTGGGCTGGTCGGCTTCGTGGCGCGGCGCAGCCGCATGGCTGTTTAATGAAGCCATGAATAAGCCCACAAATCGTCATTCCGGCGAAAGCCGGAATCCAGTTAAATCAAGCATCTGGACCCCGGCTTCCGCCGGGGTGACGGCTTGTTCCGTGTTTCCTTGATGCCGGGCTCCGTGTGCGTTTCGCGGCCTCCGTCCGGAGGCGTTTTTTCTGTGGACGCACCCTGTGCCGGCCGGAAATTGCGGCGCGTCCCGGTCTTGTGCTTTGTCAAAATTGCTAAATGGATTTGTAGCATAATGGCTCAAGACCCCGGATCGAGCGCACCCCTGGCCCGAACCGACAACACGCCTGACCACAGGCCGCAATACGAGCGCATTGCCGCAGTGCGCCAGGAGTGATGACGAACCACAATCAGTGGCTGTTCCGGCAGCAGCTTTCCGTTGTAACGCTGACCAAGATCCTGCTCGACCCCTTCGTGGCCGTGCTGGTCCTGATCGCCTGCACCCTGTATTTCGACGAGCCCTTCCGTGGGCCGTACCCCATCCTGGCGCTGATTGTTTTCACCCTGACCTTCCCTGGCAAGTGGCCCGAGGTCACCCTGCGTGCCTTCTGGAACGAGGTCGTCATGCCCTGGTTCTTCCTGTCCGGGCTGATCCTGCTGTTCGGCTACTCCAGCGGCTATCTGGACTGGTTTCCGCCCGGCCTCGTCATGGCCTGGATGCTCATTACCCCCGTTGCCATGTGGGTGGCGCACCGCGTCGTGCGCAGGATCCTGCCGCGTCTGCTGATGCTGGAAGGCGGGCGCCGCCGCGCCATCATCGTCGGCGCCGGGCATCTCGGCACCGAACTGCGCGGCCGCTTTGCCAACGACAGCGCGCTTGGCGTCGACGTCATCGGCTTCTTCGACGACCGCGCCATCGAACGCACCGAACTGGTCGACCCGCAAAAATTGCTCGGGGTGCTGAGCGGGATCCCCGACTACGTCAACCGCAACGGCATCGACCTCGTCTACATCACCCTCCCGATGGCCTCGCAGCCGCGCACCCTGAAACTGCTCGATGCCCTGCGCGACACCACCACCTCGGTTTACTTCGTCCCCGACATCTTCGTCTCCGACCTCATCCAGGCGCGGGTCGATCACATCCACGGCATGCCGGTGGTGGCGCTGACCGAATCGCCCACCCTCGGCGTCAGCGGCATCGGCAAGCGCATCAGCGACGTCGTCATCGCCAGCCTCATCCTGCTGATGATCTGGCCGCTGCTGCTCATCCTGGCCGCCGGCGTCAAACTGTCCTCGCCCGGCGCCGTCATCTTCAAGCAGCGCCGCTACGGCCTCGACGGCCAGGAAATCCTCGTCTACAAATTCCGCTCCATGCGCGTCTGCGACGATGGCGACATCATCAAGCAGGCCGGCCGCTGCGACCCCCGCATTACCCCATTTGGCGCCTTCATCCGCCGCACCTCGCTCGACGAACTGCCCCAGTTCATCAACGTCCTGCAGGGCCGCATGAGCGTCGTCGGTCCGCGTCCCCACGCCGTCGCCCACAACGAGCAATACCGCAAGCTCATCAAGGGCTACATGCTGCGCCACAAGGTCAAACCCGGCATCACCGGCTGGGCCCAGGTCAACGGCCTCAGGGGCGAAACCGAAACCCTCGACAAGATGCGCGCCCGCATCCAGTACGACATCGACTACATGCGCAACTGGTCGCTGCTGTTCGACCTCATGATCATCGGCAAGACCCTTGCCGTCGTCTGGCGCGACCAGAATGCGTATTGACAGAGCGGAATGAAAGCACTTTAATAGCACCATTAATCGTGCTCTTAAAGTCTTTTAGGGAGTGCTTTTTCATTCCGGCAGGAGGTTTCAAATGGCGAACATTGTCTTGGCTGAAGTTACAGCCAGCGTATCCGAACTCAAAAGGAATCCAATGGGAACGGTTGCGGCGGGCGAAGGTTTCCCCGTCGTTATCCTGAACCGCAACGAGCCCGCTTTCTACTGTGTCCCGGTCAAGGCTTATGAGGCGCTTATGGACAAGCTGGAGGATATTGAATTGAATGCCCTGGCCGATGCGCGCATGGCCGATGGCAAACCTCACGTGAAAGTCCGGCTGGATGACTTATGAGTTGTTGTTTCATCCGGATGCGCTCGACGAGTGGGGCAAGCTCGACAAACCCGTCCGTGAGCAATTCAAGAAGAAGCTCGCCGAGCGCTTGCTTAACCCGCATGTACCCTCCGCAAAGCTCTCGGGCCAGAAAAGCCGATACAAAATCAAGCTGAGAAGCATGGGGTACCGCTTGGTCTACGACGCGGTGGATGCACAATTGATCGTTACCGTGGTTGCTGTAGGCAAACGCGAGCGCAACGCTGTCTATAAAGCGGCCGCATCAAGATAAACGACATATTGGCGGACGAGCATCGACACCATACGCAACGGGTCGCTGCTGTTCGACCTCATGATCATCGGCAAAACCCTTGCCGTCGTCTGGCGCGACCAGAACGCGTATTGAAGCCCCCACAAATCAAGTTGCAAGCCGGCCGACGGGCGAAATCCCGCGTCCTTGCTGCATGTCTGCGCACTGCCTGTCCTCGTGATTTTTATTTATATATCGATATAAAAAACTGATCGATATGGCGCTTGTCGATAAAATTTACACATGGATTATAGGGTGGTACGTAACTACTAATACCATGATTAATAACGACTATTACTTCGTTTGGCTCGAAGGTTTCAGGGCGATTTTTGGCAATTTCGCCCCAATTTGCACTCAAATTTGTCGGATTTTTTTACACAGATAGTTCGTCCGTACTATTTGAAGTGCTCAATGTAACTAGATTGAGTAGTTAAATGGTTGATTGCAAACATCATAAATAACCATGCCGCAAGCTGGTACGTCCGTTGCTAAAGATGGGTCGCCGCAAAGGATTTGCCGGTGAAGGTTTAACACCGAGTGGCAGGAGGATGTAGCTGTTTCGATCGATCGATCCCTAAACATGAGGAGATTTAAAAAATGAAATTCAATATGACGAAAATTGCAGCGGGTCTGGTTCTCGCTACTGCCGCAACCGGTGCACAAGCTGTGGCTGTTAGCAGCATCACAATTACCGGTGGCCATTTCTCAATGGGCCAATCCTATACGACCGCAACTTGCTCTGGTGCAACCACAAGTGATTTTGGTTCATGCCACGCGATTGCCGCTGGTGCTGCCAATACGCTAAATGCTGGCGATACGGGCGTTGCAAAAGCAGATACTGCCGCGTTCTCTCCTGACATTGCGCACTTCAGCTTTTTTGGCGCGGCGCAAGTGACGGCGGGTCTTGCACCTAGTGCTTCTGGTGCGCAGCTCGCAAATGATTGGGGCTCGGGTTTCTCGGGTACTACCGACGGCACGACCGTTACCCTTAATTTGGGTGGTTTCTATGCCAACTGGAACGGCACGAACTTCCTGCAAGGGACCGATTCGACAGGTGCAAATGGCACAAGCACGGCTGCGGTCGGCACGGTTACCGGCTGGGATGGGGATAGTGGTAATTTCGACCTTGAGTACCATTCCTATATCAATGGTGGTGCTTTTGATGGGCAGACTGGCTATTGGCATCTGGCTGGTACCGTTGCGGCAGTGCCTGAGGCTTCGACTTACGGCATGATGCTGGCCGGTTTGGGTCTGGTGGGCTTTGCGGTGCGCCGTCGCAAAGTGATGGCCTGATTTGGTTGCGGCTTGATGGCCGCATCAATCAACCCGGCCTTTGGCCGGGACACAAACAATACGGCGGGGTCAACCCGCCGTATTGTTTGTGTGTGGTCCGGGCGATTTGTGGCATTTCTGTAACAAGCCTAGTTTAGTGGGCACGGCATGCTGGTAGTATTGCACCAGCCTGGGTAGGCGGGATGGCATACTCAAATGGTTGTTTTGATTTTAATAAGATCCTCGGAGGGAGATATGCGTCTTTTCGCACTTAAAAATGCGGCCTTGGTGGCTGCCTGCATAGCGGCGTTTCCCGTTCATGCTACGAACGGCTACTTTCTGCCTGGCTTCGGCATCCGCTCACAGGGCATGGGTGGCGTCGGCATCGCCTATGGTCGTGATTCGTTATCCACTGCTGCCAACCCCGCCAATGCGGTCAATACAGGTATGCGCGGCGATTTGGGCTTCGCTGTATTCAATCCTGAGCGCCATGCGTCGGTTGGAGTTGACGCTGGGGGGGTCTCCCCATTCGGGTTTTTTGGCGATGTCGAAAGCGATGCCAAGTATTTCATCATGCCGGAAATGGGATTCAGCATGCCCTTGGACGATAAGCTGCATGTCGCCTTAGCAGTGGTAGGCAATGGCGGCATGAATACCACGTATCGTGAAAACTTTTTTTCCTTTGCAGGTACTCCGCCCCGAGATGCAACTGTGGGCGTAGACATGATGCAGCTGTTGGTACCAGTCAGTGCTGCATACAAAGTCAATGAAGACCACGCAGTTGGTGTATCCCTTGTTCTGGCGGAAACCCGCTTCAGGGCATACGGCCTGCAAGCTTTTCAGGCGTTTGACGCGGGCTTCACTATTACGTCCGACCCTTCGCGTCTGACCGACAAAGGATTCGATTACAGTTACGGTGCAGGTGTCAAACTGGGTTGGCTCGGCGAATTCATGGACGACAAGCTCACGCTAGGCCTGACCTATGCGTCCAGAACCTATATGAGCAAGTTCGATAAGTACAGTGGTCTTTTTGCTGAGCAAGGCGATTTTGACATCCCTGAAAACTACGGTATTGGGATTGCCATCAAGCCGACCAAGAATCTTGTTATCGCTGCGGACGTGCTGCGCATTAATTACAACGATATCGCATCCGTAGGCAATCGAGGACCGGGTGCGCCTCTTGGCCCAGCCGGTATTCCTTCGATCCCAGACCCCACAAAGGAGTT
Organism: Gammaproteobacteria bacterium; assembly: GCA_018820765.1. Classification (GTDB taxonomy): domain Bacteria; phylum Pseudomonadota; class Gammaproteobacteria; order Burkholderiales; family Thiobacillaceae; genus Thiobacillus. The sequence continues at coordinate 80,429 of JAHJNN010000007.1, read as the reverse complement.
GGGTAATGACGAGGGGATGGGCTTTGGCTGGGAGAATCAGACTGTTTATAAACTGGGTGTCCAGTATGGCGTGAACAATCGTTTGCAGGTCCGCGCTGGTTACAACTATGGCAAGAGCCCGATCCCGGATGATCAGGTGACCTTTAATACCTTGGCGCCTGCCACAGTGGAACATCATTATTCTCTGGGTTTTACCTACAGGCCCAACGAAAATCTGGAAGTGACCGGCACCTACATGTACGCGGCCTCCAATAGCCAATCGGCATGCAACCAGAACATTCTGAATTGTGCCTCTTTCGACATGCACCAGAACGTGTTCGGCCTGACTTTGGGCTGGGTGCTGGATCCGGGTCCTGTCGCGCTGGAAGAGTACGGCGACGATGATTGGGCTGGTATCAACTTCGATGGCTGGTATGGGGGCGTGGGCTTCGGGCAGTCGAACTACCGTGATGTTGCGGCAGCTTCCGCAAACACCCGTAGCGAAGGCTGGAAGGTGTACACAGGTTATCAGTTCAACAGGTACCTGGGCGCTGAAGGCGGCTATACCAACCTGAACGACATGACTGCCGTCACAGGAGCGGTTCGCACAAACATGGATACCGAAGCCTGGACTCTGGCTGCCGTGGTGAGCTACCCGCTGACTGAGAAGCTTTCGTTAACGGGCAAGCTGGGTGCTGCTTATATGCTTGCCGACGTCAAGACGAAAAATGGCGCGGCGCTTACTGTCGAGTCATCCGATGACGGCTATGAACCTAATTATGGAGTAGGCGTCCGCTATGCAGTGTTCGATAACATGGACGTTCGTGCAGAGTGGGAGCGTTTCGACAGGAAAGATCTGGATATCGATCTCGTGACCGCGGGTGTTGCGATCAAGTTCTGATTTGTTTTTGTACCTTCAAGCCGGGGATGCATCCTCGGCTTTTTTATGCCGAACACAAAAGAGAATGGCCGAGCATAAAAAAACGCGCACCCCCATAAATATAATCAGTTTCGCCTGTGCGTGGCGCGCGTCCTGCTCATGCTTATCCCGCCGTGTGTTTGCTGTAACATTCGTACCACATAATTTCCAATAAATCGGACCCTAGGAGGGCAAAAATGCAAGGTTTCAGGAAGCTGTATCTGCCGCTGATGATTGCTGCTGCGCTGGCCGCAGGCTGCGGCGACAAGAAAGACGAAACGGCGACCGAGGAAAAGGCCCCGACCCAGGTGGCGGCCAAGGTCAACGGCACCGAGTTGACGGTGCATCAAGTGAATTATGCGTTGCAGCGCATTCCCAATCTCGACAAGGATCAATCCAAAGCGGCTTCGCTGCGAGTGGTGAAGAATCTGGTCGACCAGGAAGTGCTGGTGCAGAAGGCGACGGAAGACAGGCTCGACCGTGATCCTGCGGTGGTGCAGGCGATGGATGCGGCGCGCCGCCAGATTCTGGCCGAGGCCTACATGAGCCGCAAGCTGGGCACGCCGGCCGAGCCATCCGACGCCGAGGTGACGGACTACTTCAACCAGAACCCAGAGCTGTTTTCCAAGCGCAAGGTGTATCGCCTGCAGGAAATCTCGATCAAGGCGCCGAAGGATAAGCATGAGGCAATCCGTACGCAGCTTGCTGCGTCGAAGTCGCTGAACGATTTTGCCGAGTGGCTCAAGACCGAAAAATATGAGGTGAAAGCCTCGCAGGGTGTGAAACCGGCGGAGCAGTTGCCGCTGGCCATGTTGCCCCAGCTGGCAAAAATGCCCGACGGCCAGGCCATGGTGGTAAATGCGCCGGACGGCCTGCTGGTGATCGTGCTGGCCGATTCGCAAGTACAGCCGGTGACCCTGGAGCAGGCCAAACCGGCAATCGTTCGCAAGCTTCAGGTCGATGCTCGCCAGAAGGCCGCCAAGGCCGAGCTGGATGCGCTGAAGGCGACGGCCAAGATCGAGTACATGGGCGAATTTGCCGATGCAGGCAAGGAAGAGGCCGCACCGGCCGCTGCTGCGGCACCCGCTGCCGCCCCGGCTGCGGACGCCGCCCCCGATGCTGATGCCGACGCGATCAGCAAGGGCATCTCCGGATTGAAGTAACAAGTCGCAAGTTACAAGTTGCAAGGGGCGGGTGCGCTACGAGTCGCGCTCGCTCTTTCAACTTGAATCTTGAAACTTGTCTCTTGAGTCTGAATTTCATGTCTCCCATTTTCGTCCGCAGCCTGCCGTTCGGGCTGTACATCGCCCTGCTTGCGCTGGAAGGCCTGTTGCCCGACTGGGCGCCGGCTTTCGACGTGCGCTGGCTGTATCCGCTGAAGGCCGGGCTGGTGGCGCTGGCGCTGGCGGTGCTGTGGCGCCATTACGCCGAGTTGAAATCCTGGGGCCTGCCGTTGAAGCATCTGCTGCTGTCGTTGGGGGTGGGCATTGTGGTGCTGGTGCTGTGGGTCAACCTCGACGCCGGCTGGATGCTGATGGGCGAGGTCGGCGAAGGCTACAACCCCACCGATGAGGCCGGCCGGATCGACTGGCTGCTGGTGGCCTTTCGCATTGCCGGCGCCGCGCTGGTGGTGCCGGTCATGGAAGAGTTGTTCTGGCGCTCGTTCGTGCAGCGCTGGGTGCAGCAGTCCGATTTTCTGGCGCTCGATCCGGCGCGCATCGGCCTCAAGGCGCTGCTGATCGCCAGCGCGCTGTTCGCCGTCGAGCACCTGCAGTGGTTCGCCGGCCTGATTGCCGGTCTGGCCTACGGCTGGCTCTATATTCGCACCCGCAACCTGTGGGCGCCGATGGTCGCGCATGCCGTCACCAACGGCTTGCTCGGCGCGTATGTGGTGGCCACCGGGCAATGGAGCTTCTGGTGAAACGGCGCGTTTCCAGCCTTTGTAGGAGGGCCGCCCCGGCCCGATGCGGTGGTGATTGCCTGCGCACAGCTATCGCGGCGAGGGCGCCGGTGCGTGGTTGTTGCCGCTTCAGCGGCTTTACAACCACGGCCTACCCCTTGCGGGTGCTCCTACAGAGGACTCGTGCACCGGTCCTCCTGGGGGGCGGGCTGTATCGCCAGGCCTTCGCCCTGCTCGCATCCGCTGCGCTGTTCGGCCTGCCGGCTTACGCGAAGGAGGGCGACACCTTTCGGCCCTTCGTCTCCTACACGCATTATTACGACAGCAACCTGTATCGCCTGGCCGACAGCGAAAAGGCCTTGGTGCCGCAGTCGTCCGACCAGTACGGTGTGCTGAGCGCCGGGCTGAATGTGGACTGGCAGCCCGGTCGCCAGCACGTCATCGCCAGCGCCAGCAAGAACCTGGTGCGTTATTCCCGGTATTCCAATCTGGATTACGACGGCTCCGACTACCAGTTGAACTGGAACTGGCGGCTGGGCAATCACTGGTCAGGGCAGATAGGCGCAACCGAAAGCGCCACCCAGAGCAGCCTTAGCGATCAGCTGGGCCTGCCGATCAACAACCAGGTCACCCGCGAAAACCAGTTTGCCAACGCCGAGTGGCAGTTCCACCCGCGCTGGAATGTGGGCGTGGGGGCGGCTGCGGCCGCCTCGACCAACAGCACCGTGGGGCTGGCGCCATCGGATTACGAAGACACCAGCGTGTCGGCCACGCTGGGCTATACCACGCCCAAGGGCAGCAAGCTGCGCGGCCAGTTGCGGCAAGTGGACGGCGAATACCCCAATCGTCCGGTCACCTATGTTGACCGCCTTTACACGCAGACCGAATACAACCTGCTGGGCGACTGGAACCTCACCGGCAAGCTGACAGCGCGTGGCAAAATCGGGTATACCCAGCGCGAGAACGACACCCAGTCCCAGCGCGATTTCTCCGGGGTGACGGGGCGTGTCTCGGCGGATTATGTCCCGACCGGAAAAACCATGCTGACCTGGGCGCTTTACCGCGAGATATCGAACTCGGATGACCTGAACGCCACCTACCAGCTCCAAAGCGGCACCAGCCTTGGCGCGGCGTGGCTGGTCACGTCTAAAATCACCCTGCGTGCCAATGCCGCATTCGACAATCGCAGTTTCGAGGGCGACACCGGACTGGTAATACCCGGGCTCGTCCAGCGCGACGAAGACACCCTGAGCGGTTCGCTCTCGCTGAGCTATGCGCCGGTGCGCATGGCCGCGATCGATGTCGGACTGCAGGCCGGGCGGCGGGATTCCAACGTATCCGCCAACGATTACACGTTTCATTCGGTGTTCGTCAGCGTGCGGGCTGATTTCTAGTCGCCGCACGGCGGGGATGGTGCGGGCATGGGTTTTGCGTTCAAGATTTAAGATTCAAGATTCAAGTAGGGCTTGCGCGTGTTGATGGCGGTGCGATGGGGACGAAGGGGCGGATGCAGGGCGCGGCGGCTTTCCCTTGTAACTTGAATCTTGTAACTTGCACCTTCTTGTAACTTGCACCTTGATGAATTCGAGGCAGTAAAGCGGTCCGCCTGTGCAGCGGCCGCCGATTGGAGAGAGCAATGACGAAGTTGTGGCATGGTGTTTTGATGATGTGCGCATTGCTGCTGGCGGCGCCGGCATGGAGCGCGGACAACGACTACCGCATGGGCACCGGCGATGTGTTGCGCATCACGGTGTATGGGCAGCCCGACCTCACCACCGAGGCACGGGTGGGCGAAAGCGGCAGCATCACCTTCCCGTTGATAGGCGAAGTCAAACTGGCCGGCACCACGCCTGCCCAGGGCGAAACCGAAATCGCGCAGCGCCTGAGCAAGGGCGGCTTCATCAATGAGCCCTTCGTCACCCTCAACGTGGTGCAATACCGCAGCCAGCAGATTTCGGTGCTGGGTCGGGTGAACCGGCCGGGCAAATTCACGCTGGAAAAAGTCAGCCGCGTGACGGATGTGCTGGCGCTGGCGGGCGGCATTGCGGCTGACGGCGCCGATACCGTCACCCTGGTGCGCACCCGCGACGGCAAACCCGAATACCGTGACATCGACGTCATCGCCCTGTTCCAGCCGGGCGGCGAGGCCAGCAACGAACTGGTGCAGGACGGCGACATCATCAACGTTTCACGCCAGCCGATGTTCTACATCTACGGCGAAGTGAATCGGCCGGGCGCGTTCCGCCTGGAGCAGAACATGAGCGTGGTGCAGGCCTTGTCGATGGGCGGCGGCGTCAACGCGCGCGGCACCCAGCGCGGCCTCAGGATCCTGCGTCGCGACGCCAACGGTGGGATGCAGGAACTGGACACCCAGCTGGCTGACCCGGTCAAAAAAGACGACGTCATCTACGTCAAGGAAAGCCTGTTCTAAGGGAACGCCGCAATGAACTTCACTCAATTTCTGCTGATTCTGAACGCCCGCAAGTGGGTCATCCTCGGCGTGCTGCTGTTCACCGTGGCCGTCACCGCGGTGGTGAGTCTGCTGCTGCCCAAGGAGTACACGGCGACCACCACGCTGATCATCGATTCCAAGAGCAAGGATGCGGTAACCGGTCAGCTGCTGCCGTCGCAGATGTTCCCAGGCTACATGGCCACCCAGATCGACATCATCAACAGCAGCCAGGTGGCGAGCCGTGTGGTGCGTGACCTGAAGCTGGCGGAGAATCCCGCTACCCGTCAACAGTTCATGGAAGCGACCCAAGGCGAGGGCACGATCGAGCAGTGGCTGGGCAACCTGCTGCTGCAAAAAATCAGCGCCGAGCCCTCGCGCGAGTCCAGCATCATTTCCATCGGCTTTACCGGCTCCGATCCGCGCTTTGCCGCAATCGTCGCCAATGCCTTCGCCAAGTCCTACATCGAGACCAACCTCGACCTGCGCGTGGCCCCGGCCAAGCTGACCGCCGCCTGGTTCGACCAACAGATCGTCCAGCTGCGCGAGAAGGTCGACCAGGCGCAGCAAAAGCTCACCGCCTATCAGCGCGAGAAGGGCATCGTCGAATCCGAAGAGCGGCTCGACGTCGAAACCCGCCGCATGGCCGACCTGGCCGGGCAGATGGTGGCTGCACAGTCGGCGTCGTTCGATGCCAGCTCGCGCACGCGCAACAGCGCCAGCCTGCCGGAGGTCATCAACAACCCGGTGGTGCAGAATCTCAAGGCGCAAGTGGCGCAGGGCGAAGGCCAGCTGGCCGTGCTGGCCAATCGGGTGGGCGCCAACCACCCCGATTTCATTCGCCTGCAGGCCGAGGTGAACAGCTACAAGGCCAAGCTCGCCAACGAACTCAACACCGCCACCCGTGGGGTCGGCGCCACCGCCGGCGCGGCGCGCCAGCGCTTCGGCGAACTCTCAGGCGCGTTCGAACGGCAAAAGGCCAAAGTGCTGGAACTGAAGCAGCAACGCGAAGAGGCCACCCTGCTGGCGCGCGATCTTGAAAACGCCCAGCGCATCTACGACTCCGCTCTGCAGCGCTATGGCCAGAGCCGCATGGAAGCGCAGTCCACGCAGACCGACATCGCCGTGCTGAATCCGGCCGTCACACCCACCGCTGCATCCAAGCCGCGCGTGATGTTCAACCTGCTGCTGGCGGTGTTTTTCGGCACGCTGCTCGGCGTGAGTTTGGGTTTCCTTGTCGAACTTCTGGATCGCCGCGTGCGCTCCGGTCAGGACATCGTCGCCGGGCTGGGGATTCCGGTCCTGGGCGAGGTGACGAGAAGCAGCCGTGTGCTCGAAATCCTCCGCCGCCTGTTCAACCGCAACCGCGCCGCGGTGGCCTGACCGTCATGATCCGGCGCGAGAATCCCCGTAGGAGCGGCGTTTACGCCGCGATTTCGTGTGGCCACCCCGTCGGCCCGAGGTCCCTTGCGGGTGCTCCTACAACCGCGCCTCTGTGGGAGCGGCGCCCTCGCCGCGATTTTCGTGCCGTCGCGATCCCCACGACATCGGCCCGGGGGCGGGCGCTCCTACATCCCCTAAACAACCTGACCCACTCCGCATAAGCCGAGGTTACCCATGAATTCATTCACAAGCACCAGCGAGCAGGACCGCATCGCCGAGGCGGTCACCAGCATTCGCGCCGACGCCAATATCGGCAAGCTGCTGCAGGATGCCGGCAAGCTCAAGCCGCAGGACATGGAGCGCGTGCTCAAGCTGCAGCAGGCAGAAAACCTGCGCTTCGGCGAAGCCGCACTCAAGCTCGGCCTGGTCAGCGAGGCCGACATCCAGCAGGCGCTGTCGCACCAGTTCGAGTACCCCTACATTCCCGCCGCCGAAGCCAGCCTCAGCCCCGAGCTGACCGCCGCCACCGCACCCTACAGCAAGGAAGCCGAAGCGCTGCGCTCGGTGCGCTCCGAACTGCTGCTGCGCTGGTTCAAGGATGGCCGCAAGACGCTGGCGATCGGCAGCGTGCGCGCCGACGAAGGCGCGAGCTACCTGGCTGCCAACCTGGCCGTGCTGTTTGCGCAAATGGGGCGCAAGGTGCTGCTGATCGACGCCAACATGCGGCAGCCACGCCAGCAGGACATCTTCAACCTGGGCAACGGCATGGGCCTGTCCGACATCCTGGCCGAGCGCGCATCTTCGCTGCAGGTGCATACGATCAAGCCGTTCCACACGCTGTCCGTGTTGCCCGCCGGGTCGCCGCCGCCCAACCCGGCCGAACTGCTGGCGCGGCCGGCGTTCGGCGCACTGCTGTCCGGGCTGGAAACCAGTTACGACATCATCCTGATCGACACTGCCCCGTCGCAGCTCACTTCGGATTTCCAGCTGGTCGCGGCACGCATCGGCGGCATGCTCATCGCTACCCGACGCAACGTCAGCCGTGTCAATCCACTGGCCGAGCTGAAGGAAAAGATCACCCTCTCCGGCGCGCTCGTGGTCGGTGCCGTCGTCCTGGATTGAACGCATGAACACGCTTGCCCCGCGCGCATCCGCGCTCGCCGTCCTGGAACCCCTCAAAGTCTGGTGGCCGATCATCCTCGGCCTGCTGGTGCTGTATGTGCCGACCTATTGGACACTGGCACACGGCATCTGGAATTCGGACGACTATGCCCACGGCCCCATCGTTCTGATTGTTACGCTGTACCTGATCTGGCAGCAGCGCGCCGTGTTCATGCGCGACGTCAGCGCCCCGCCCACGCGAGGCGAGGCTGCAGCCGGCTGGGTCTTGCTGGTGTTCGGTCTGTTGGCCTATGCAGTGGGCCGCTCGCAGGATATCGTGATACTGGAAATCGGCTCGCAGATCCCCGTGATGCTCGGTGTGCTGCTCATCACCCTGGGCCTGTCGGCCGCACGTGCACTATGGTTTGCACTGTTCTTCCTGATCTTCATGGTGCCGTTGCCGGGTTTTGTAGTCGACACCGTTACCGGTCCGCTCAAGCAATACATCTCGGTCATCGCCGAACAGGTGCTGTACGCCGCTGGCTACCCCATCGCCCGTAGCGGCGTGGTGCTCACCATCGGGCAATACCAGCTGCTGGTGGCCGACGCCTGTTCGGGCCTGCATTCCATGTTCAGCCTCTCGGCCATGGGCCTGCTGTATCTGTATCTGATGGAGCGCACCAGCCTCGCGCGCAACCTCATCATCATGGCTGCGATCATCCCGATCGCCTTCGCCGCCAACATCGTTCGCGTCATCGTGCTGATCCAGGTGACCTACCACATGGGCGACGAAGCGGGGCAGGGCTTCCTGCATGGCTTTGCCGGCATCATGCTGTTCGTCATCGGCCTGTTGTTCCTGTTCATGCTGGACTGGGTGCTGGGATTCTTCTTGCCCGACCGTCCACGCGCCCGGGCGCAGGCCTGACGTCATGCGTGCGCAATCGAACCCGATCAGGATGGGCAGCCTGTTGTTCACCCTGAAAAAAAGGGGGCCGTCATTCCGGCGAACGCCGGAGTCCAGTGCGTGTATCCAAGTGGACACCGGCGTGCGCCGGTGTGACGAAATGTGGGCCGAATCGATAATTCCGGAGGCAATATGAAACTCCTCAGCTTCAAACACGTCGTCATCGGACTGTTCATGTTCGCCGCAGCGGGCATGGCACTGGCGCTCAAGCCGACAACTCTTCAAGTGAATCCAGAATCGCAGATTGATTTGGAGACTCTGGTTCCACAACAGGTCGGTGATTGGAAGCTGGATGAAACCATTGTCACCTTGCCGATTTCGCCTGATCTCAAGAAAGCGTTGGAAGATGTCTACAGCCAGACTTTGTCGCGCACCTACGTCAACGGTGCGGGCAAGCGCGTCATGCTATCGGTTGCCTATGGCGGAACCCATGGAGAAGGCATGCAGCTTCATCGACCTGAAAACTGTTATCCCTCCCAGGGATTTCAGGTGGTCAAGGACACCCAGACCGTGATCCTGCCTACCCAATATGGCGAACTCTCGATCAAGCGTCTGGTGGCTGCGCAGGGGCCACGCAACGAGCCGATCACCTACTGGGCGGTGGTGGGTGATCAGCACACCCAGTTTGGCTGGCGCATGAAGCTTGCGCAGATGCGTTATACCCTCACCGGCGTCATCCCGGATGGAATGCTGGTGCGCGTGTCGTCGATCGATCGCGACGAGACAGGCGCTTACGAAATTCAAGCTGATTTTATCCGGGCGTTGCTTGCAGGCATGAACGACTCTGAGCGGGAGCGCATCACCGGAAAATTCGATTCCTGAAGATGCGGGCGATAGATCGCTCCAGACCCTGGAGCTAAAGATTATTTTGAGAGGCAGACGTAACAATCATGACTAAAAAAGCACTTATCACCGGCGTCACCGGCCAGGACGGCGCCTACCTCGCCGAATTCCTGCTGGAAAAGGGCTACGAAGTCCACGGCATCAAGCGCCGCACTTCGCTGTTCAACACCGACCGCATCGACCATCTCTACCAGGACCCGCACGAGAAAGGCCGCCGCTTCATCCTGCACCACGGCGACCTCACCGACAGCTCCAGCCTCATCCGCATCATCCAGCAGGTGCAGCCCGACGAGATCTACAACCTGGCCGCACAAAGCCACGTCGCGGTGAGCTTCGAAGAACCCGAATACACCGCCAACTCCGACGCCCTCGGCGCTCTGCGCATCCTGGAAGCCATCCGCATCCTCGGCCTGGAAAAGAAAACCCGTTTCTACCAAGCCAGCACCTCCGAACTCTTCGGCCTGGTGCAAGAAACCCCGCAGAAGGAAACCACCCCCTTCTACCCGCGCAGCCCCTACGCCTGCGCCAAGCTCTACGCCTACTGGATCACCATCAACTACCGCGAGGCCTACGGCATGTATGCCTGCAACGGCATCCTGTTCAACCACGAATCCCCGATCCGCGGCGAGACCTTCGTCACCCGCAAGATCACCCGCGCGCTGGCCCGCATCAAGCTCGGCCTGCAGGACTGCCTGTTCCTCGGCAACATGGACGCCAAGCGCGACTGGGGCCATGCCAAGGACTACATCGAAATGCAGTGGCTGATGCTGCAGCAGGACCAGGCCGAAGACTTCGTCATCGCCACCGGCGTGCAGTACTCGGTCCGCGACTTCGTCAACGCCGCCGCGAAAGAACTGGGCATGCAAATCCGCTGGGAAGGGCAGGGCGTCGAAGAAAAAGGTTACCTCGAACCCGTAGGAGCGGCGTCCACGCCGCGATCGCTGTCATCCGAAAATCGCGGCGAAGACGCCGCTCCTACGGGCCGCTGCATCGTCGCCGTCGACCCCCGCTACTTCCGCCCCACCGAAGTCGAAACCCTGCTCGGCGACCCGAGCAAGGCCAAGAACAAACTCGGCTGGACCCCGAAGATCAGCTTCGACGAACTCGTTGCCGAGATGGTGCGCGAGGACCTGAAGGCCGCCGAGCGCGACGAGCTGGTGAAGAAGCATGGCTACAAGGCCATGGATTATCACGAATAGGCGATCTCTGTTCCGTACATTTGTGAATACAAATGCGCGGAGATTGAGTGCCTTTTTTATGTGAGCTTAATCTCTTGCCTGCCTTGTTCGCTGCGCGCATAGCTGGATTAATCTGAATCGAGGCGAAGACTGGCATGATCAAATCGTTACTACTTCGGATTCCTCCTCTTTACGAGGCGGTCCAAGCGCTTCGTGACCGCAAATTTCATCGGAAGGGGATGAAGTCGGGATCCTTTTCCCAGCATGGCGAGGATGTAAAGTTATTGGCTTTGCTGCGCGATGCAAATGCAAAAGGTCCGTACCTTGATGTCGGGTGTAATCACCCGTATCGCCTTAGCAACAGCTATCTCCTTTACCTAAACGGGTGGCGAGGGTTATGCATTGATCCGTTGCCACGGTTTCAGAGCGCTTTCAAACGCTGGCGACCCAAAGATGGGTTTCAGTGTGCTGCCGTAGGGGATGCAGACGGTGAGCTTCCTCTGTTTGAGTTTGAATCGGATGTTTTGTCGACATTGGATGCAAATCTGGCAGAAGCCTACAAGGAACGCGGATTTCGCCTTCGCCGGAAATCGGTGGTTCGTGTTCGCTCGATTGACTCCCTGCTTGAATCCAGCCAATTTTCACCTCCGCTGTCGTTACTTTCTCTGGACATCGAAGGCCATGAGCTCCCTGCACTGCGTTCAATAAACCTGGCCTACTGGCGCCCCGAGTTCATCTGCATGGAAGTGCTAACCGCTGACGGGCGTCGAAACCAGGCGGCAATCGAATATCTGTCGGACAACGGCTATCAACCCGATGTCGACATGGGACTGAATGTCATCTTCCGGAGAACCACCTAACGGGTGGCACCAGCAAATGCGACCTGATTCAAAGATCTACATCGCAGGCCATCGTGGCCTCGTAGGCTCTGCACTTATACGTAACCTGCATGACAAGGGCTTCACAACTTTTATTACCCGCACACATGCCGAGTTGGACCTCACCAACCAGGCTGCGGTCGAGGCCTTCTTTGCTACCGAGAAACCCGACTACGTCTTCCTGGCAGCGGCCAAGGTCGGCGGTATCCACGCCAACAACACCTACCCGGCCGAATTCATCCGCGACAACCTCGCCATCCAGACCAACATCATCCACGCCGCGTATGAAAACAACGTCAAGCGCCTGCTGTTCCTGGGATCGAGCTGCATCTACCCCAAGCTGGCGCCGCAGCCGATGAAGGAAGAACACCTGCTCACCAGCGAGTTGGAGCCGACCAACCGGCCCTACGCCCTGGCCAAGATCGCCGGCATCGAGATGTGCTGGGCCTACAACCGCCAGTACCAAACCCAGTACCTGGCCGTCATGCCCACCAACCTGTACGGCCCCGGCGACAACTACCACCCGGAAAACTCCCACGTCATCCCCGCGCTGATCCGCCGCTTTCACGAAGCCAAGCTGGCCAATGCCCCGAGCGTGACCGTGTGGGGAACCGGCACGCCCAAACGTGAGTTTCTCTACAGCGAAGACATGGCCGACGCCTGCGTCTACCTGATGAATCTGCCGGATGAAAAATTCGTCCCCCTGCTGGGTCAGGACCGCAACGACGGTCTGCCGCCCTTGATGAACATTGGCGTCGGGCACGACCTCAGCATCCGCGAACTGGCAGAAACCGTGGCGGCTGCGGTGGGCTATCAGGGTGCGCTCGAATTCGACGCCAGCAAACCTGATGGCACCCCGCGCAAGCTGATGGACGTGGGGCGGCTGAATGCGATGGGGTGGAAGGCGACGACCGACATGCGGAGCGGCCTGGCTGTCGCGTATCAGGACTTTTTGGAGGCATGTCTTAAGCAGATGCCGCGAAAGGATCGCCTGCCGTCGGACCAAAAAGTCTGATGCGATGAACGGCCGCTTTTGCATTCCTCGAGTTCGTGGGCGTGGGGCAGGTTTGGGGAATGAACTGATCCCCTGGGCGCGTGCAGCGGTTGCCGGGCACGTATTGGGTGCCCGCACGCTTGCACCTGCATTTGGCCTGAATCCCAGGCCTTACCGGAAATTTTTCGATACTCCCCGCCTGGACTGGCTAGGTCATCGTGTGCTGGAACGGGCTTTGCCTTGTTTTGAATTTACCCAAGCGGATTTTCAGGAGCATGGTGGGGAATCTCTCTCGAAAGCGATACGCCGTTTTGCCGACAAGCACCGCTTGGACAAGCGATCAGCCTGGGTACTTACAACACAAGGGATGTGGGGCGGTTATCGGCATGTCATCGAAGCGCGCGATTTCGTTTTCTCGAAGCTTTATTTGAGCAACCACACTGCCAATAATCTGGCCATTATCCGATCACGTTTGAATCCGGAACGTATCACCATCGGCATGCATGTGCGGTTAGGGGATTTTCAGGCCACTTCCGAAGTTCAGTCCTTCCAGGGGCGATTCAACGCCTCTTTGCCGATTGATTGGTACATCAATATCGTGCGTTCCATTGTCGAGCGTCTCGGCGACAGGGCTCAGTTTCTTGTCATTTCAGATGGCACGCCGCAGCAGCTTGCGCCGTTGCTGGATAGCTGTCACGCGATCACAACACTCGATATTCCCGACTCGGACATATCCGACATGCTCGCTTTGGCAAAAGCCGATTTGCTCGTTTGTTCGGTTTCTTCCTACAGTGCTTGGGCCGCATTCCTCTCGGATGCGCCCTATCTATGGTTCGAACCTAACTTGCAGAAAATCGGGGGTTATTACTCGATATGGGGGCATGAGCCAGGCCAACTCGATCCGAGCGGTTACACGCGCAAAGCCATGGATTACGAAAGCGATCCTGCAACCCGCGCCTTGCATGCTCGTGGCTTGCCTGTGGGGTTGAGCGGCGTGCTGCCTGAATCGCTGTTTGACCGGATTGCAGAGCGCGAACTGTCGATGCGGCCCGAATTCGACCTGATCTACCATGGCGCGGTGCCGGTTGTTCCGTGTGATGAACAGGTCGGATCCTTTCCCTACAAGCCGGTTTTGCCGGTGATCCGATAGTCTGGAACCCGATAGCCATGTCTTCAGGCGTTCCACCCAATGTTTCCGGAAAAGGCGAGCCGTCAGGACTGGCCCGGCGCAGCTTGGGTGCGCTGAAATGGAACTATCTGGGAACTGGCATCAAGGTGCTCAGCCAGCTCGTTATCGGCATCGCGCTGGCCCGGCTGCTGGGCCCCGAACCCTTCGGCCTCATCGCCATCGCCTGGCTGATTCTTGGTCTGGGCAGTCTGATCGCCGATTCGGGCCTGAGCGTTGCGCTGATCCAGAAGCCCCACATAACACCGCGCGATATTCGCTATGTCTTCAGCCTGCAGATGTTGGCCGGCATGCTGCTGACGCTGCTTGCCATGGCGCTTGCACCGGTGATTGCGGCCTTTTTCGGGCGGCCTGACGCCACGATCATCTTGCGCTGGATGAGCCTGCTTTTCGTGATGCAGGCGTTTGGCCAGACCGCTTCCGCCTTGCTGCGCCGCGACCTCGATCACAAAAGAGTACAACTCATTCAGGTTGCCACCTATCTGGTCGCCTATCTGCTGCTGGGCCTGCCGCTGGCCTATTACGGCCATGGCGTGTGGGCGCTTGTGATTGCCCAGCTTACGCAAACCGCCCTGTATGCCCTTGCTACCTATCTGAGCGTACGGCATTCGCTCAAACCAACCCTGCGCGCAGATCAGTCCGGGCTGTTCCGCTTCGGCTCCAAGGTTCTGGGCAGTAATTTAACCAGTTGGGGCATCAGCAATTTCGATTCCGCCATCATTGGCCGCATGCTGGGCGTGACTGAGCTGGGCTTGTATAACCGCAGCATGAATTTGCTGTCTGCGCCGATGAACGCGATTGTATCCACCCTGCAGGGCGTGCTGCTGCCGCTGTATTCGAGGCTCCAGCATCGCCCCGAGGCTGCGCGCGACACCTATCTTGCAACCCTGTGCCTGATGTCGGCCGTGCTTGCACCGGCCTTTTCGGCGGTCGCCGTTATGCCGGAAACCACCGTTCTGGCTGTATATGGCGCAGCATGGCACAGCGCCTTCGTACTGATTGCGCCGCTTGCGCTGGCCATGCCAGTCAATGCCGCCCTCGCATTGGGTGGGCCGATGATGCAGGGACTTGGCCATGCCGGCCTGGAGGCGGCATCCCAGGGAATTGGCTTCGTGGTTCTCGTCGTCGCTGTGATCGTGGCAGCGTCTTTTTCCCTCCAGGCTGTCGCGTGGGTCGTGCTGGCGGTTTATTGCCTGCGCGCCTGGCTGGTCATGCGTCTTGCTGCCGGTCTGGTATCCATTACGGCCAGTGCCATCTTGCGTGCGCTAGCCGGCCCGGTTGTGCTTGCACTTCTCGCCGCTTTATCGAGTTGGCTACTCGACGCATGGCTGGCCCCTTTGTTCGCGCCGGGTGTAAGGTTCGTGCTCGTCATCACTTTGAGCGCATTGCTCATTCTGGCTGCTCTGCTGATTGGCGGGCACAGGCTTTTATGTGCCGAGGCGCGGTCGCTGCTGTCGCAAGTCCGCCCGCATTTGCCGCCTCGCCTGGGCGGCATGCTGGCGCACTGGAGTCGAGCATGACCCGCCCAACCCTGCTGGTGGCTAGCCTCATGCGGGAGCAGGGGTACTGCGGCGTGCAGACGCATTTCCGCGCCGTCATGGCGTTTGCGCGCAGGCAGGGATACGAAGCGCATCTGGTAGAACCGCACCAGGTCAGCCGCTGGATCAGAAAGTTTCCTTCTCTGGTTACCCGTATCCTGGGACGGATCGATCCAGAACGCGCCGTGCTGTGGCATCGTGCATTCTCCGACCGTTTTCTGCGCGCCAGTCTGCGCCGTTACCTGCGTAATCTGGCCGGCAAGCCGGCAGTGATCTACGCGCAGGATCCGCTCAGCGCGCGCGCTGCGCTTGCCTTGCGGCGCGAGGGATATCAGTTTCGCCTGGTTGCGGTGCTTCATTTCAATATTTCAGAAGCCTACGAAAACCAGATCAATGGTTTGACCCGCGAAGGCGGCGCATTGTGGCGCAACCTGATGCGCATCGAGCAAGAAGTTCTGCCCCAACTCGACAAGGTGATCTTCGTTTCGGACTACATGCGCCGAATCGTGCTGGCGCGCAACCCCGGAATGGCCGCAGTCGAACAGGCCGTCATCGCCAATTTTCCCGAGCATGAGGTCGAACAGAAAACAGAAGCCGCGCCACGCGCCGACATCATCTCGATCGGCACGCTCGAACCCAGAAAAAACCAGGGCTATCTGTTGCATGTGCTGGCCGAGGCCAAACGCCTGGGCCACTGCTACCGCACGACGCTCGCGGGTGGCGGTCCCAGCCGCAAGGAATGGGAGGTCCTCGCCGCTCGGCTGGGCATTGCCGACCAGGTCGAGTTCATGGGATACGTGTCCGGGGCATCCAGCCTGCTTCCGGCCCATCGGGTCTACGCGCACGCGGCGCTGAT
This sequence comes from Gammaproteobacteria bacterium, assembly GCA_018820765.1. Lineage (GTDB taxonomy): Bacteria > Pseudomonadota > Gammaproteobacteria > Burkholderiales > Thiobacillaceae > Thiobacillus. The sequence continues at coordinate 64,261 of JAHJNN010000007.1, read as the reverse complement.
GGAGAATCTGCCGATTACCCTGCTCGAAGCCCTGTCCTGCGGGCTGCCGGTCTGTGCGCCGCCGGTCGGCGGCATCCCCGAAATATACGACGACGGAATCGAGGGTATCGAATGGCCGCTCGACGATGCCACGGCCTGCGCGCAAAAGCTGATCGCCCTTCTTGAAAACGAATCAGCCTGGAAAATCATGTCGTGTGCCGCCCGACAGCGCTATCTGACCTGTTTTTCACCCGAGGTGCTAGGCCCGAAGTGGATCGACGGCATCATCGCCGATTCTCATGGCGCCGCACGTAACGGGCTGACTCACACACTGGAACTGAAAACGATATGAGCTATACCCTCGGCATGACCGGCCCTATCAACGTGGCAGATTTCCGCGAATTCATCGACCCGGCGCAATGGCGCGACGATCTGCCAAAAGGGCAGGGCGGCACACCGGTGAACCTTCTGTGCCGTGAACTGCTCAAGCGCGGCCAGAAACTGGTGGTGTTCAGTTGTGATGCCGCAGTCAAGGAAGAAATCGTATTGCAGGGTGAAAACCTGCGCTTGTGCCTCGGCCCCAAGGGGGTGCGTCCGGCACGTAATTTCTTCAAGGTGGAACGCGACTATCTGCAACACGCCATCGCGCGTGAGAAGCCGGATATCATCCATGCGCAGTGGACGTATGAATATGCGATGCCCGTTCAACTCAGTGGCATTCCGCATGTGATTACCGCACACGACACCCCCCTGCGCTACCTGTGGCACAACTTTATCCCCTATCGCATCGCACGAACCCTCATGGCTTATCGCGTGATCAGCCGGGCGCGGAGAATTGTTTCGGTATCGCCTTATGTGGATGAGCATTTACGTAAATACATTCTCTATCGCGGTGCGACAGAAGTAATTCCCAATGGCATGCCCGAGCATGTATTTGTGCAATCCGCTGTTTCAAACTCAGGGGATCGCCCCTTGACCTTTGCCTCCATCCTCATGGGATGGGGCGCATACAAGAATGGCCATATCGCCATTGAGGCGTTTGCAAAACTGCGCAAGCAATACCCTGACGCGCGCTTTCTCATGTTTGGTGTGGGTCATGGGGCGCAAGAAGTAGGGGGGCAATGGGCGCGTGAACGTGGCTTGGATCAAGGAATCGAGTTTGTTGGTCAAGTGCCCTACAGCACGCTGATGGCCAGGGTTGGCAGTGAAGTTGATGTGTTGGTACACCCATCCCTGGTAGAAGCCCAGCCGATGGCGCTGATCGAAGCGATGTCACGCGGCATTCCCGTCATCGGCGGAGAGTCCAGCGGGGGCGTACCGTGGACGCTGGATCATGGGCGTGCTGGCCGGTTAGTCGACGTGCGTTCGTCTGATGCGGTTGCGCAGGCCATGCTGGAATTTGCTGCCGATCCGTCATTGCGCCTTGGTTACGCTGAACGGGGTCTGGCTTTGGCGCGGGAGCGTTTCCATATCGTTCCCGTGGCGGATGCCTGGCAGGCCGTATACGACCAAATGGCGGAGGGGTGATGAGCAACCCCTTGCGCGTGCTGCATGTGCTCGGCGAACTGAAACCTTCCGGGGCCGAGACCATGCTGGTCGCCGCTGCGCCGCTGTTTCAGGCTGAAGGCGTCATGCTGGACGTGCTGTCCACCGGCACCACTAGCGGGCCATATGCCAAACGTTTCGAGGACGCTGGCTATCGCCTGCATCACATTCCTTTCTCGCGTTCGCCGGGCTTTTTCCTCAGAGTCCGTAAATTAATACAAGCGGGGGACTACGACGTGCTCCATTTGCATACGGAGGCAGCCAATTTCTGGTTCGGGCTGGTTGCAAAGTCTGTGCGGGTTCCTGTCATTTTGCGCACCGTGCACAACGCTTTCGCCTTCACAGGCAATCTGCAATGGCGCCGGGGGGTGCAGCGGCGTCTGCTGAACCGGATGGGCGTGCGGCATGTCGCAATCAGTACTTCCGTGCATGACACGGAACGACGTCATTACCGGCTGCCTACTACGCTTGTCTGGAACTGGTACAACAATTTACGCTTCACTGAAACCACGCATGAGGCGCGTGCCGCTGCACGCAAGCGGTTTGGGGTCGGTGAGCAGGATTTCGTCATTGCCAGCATCGGTAATTGCTCGTCGATCAAGAATCACACCGCAGTGATCGAGGCCATGGCTATGCTGCCGTCCGACGCGCGGTTGGTCTATCTGCATGCGGGCATTGAGGAGGTGGGCGAGCCGGAGCGCGAACTGGCTCGAGCCTTGGGTGTGGCCGACCGTATACATTTCGTGGGCGGCTTGGGCGATGTGCTGCCGCTTCTGCAGGCGGCGGATGCCTTCGTCATGCCTTCCATTTACGAAGGCTTCGGCATCGCCGCCATCGAGGCGTTGGGGACTGGCCTGCCCGCACTGTTCTCGGATGTGGCCGGCCTCAGGGACTTTCGTGTCGATTTTCCGCATCTGGTGTATTGCGGCACTACCTCGGAGGAAGTGGCAGTGGGGATTGAGACGCTGATGCGGATGCCGTCGCCCGTGCGTGCAGCCATTCGCGCAGAATATCCGGTTATCGCTCAGCGGCGCTTTGGTATGGAACGTGGCGTGAACGAATATCTGGCGTTGTACCGCCCTAGCGGTGAGCAGAGTACGGGCGCCGGCCGGGCGGCGATGCAGGAGAATCACCATGCTTGAATTCGTTTACACCCTGCTGGGCGGGTTCTTTACCGCGCTGCCCTTTGTGATCGCGTTTTTGTTTGCGCTCGGGCTGGTGTTTCTGGTCGCTGGCCTGTTCATGACGCCGCTGGTCGGCGCGGCGGCGATTCTGCTCCTGTTTCTGGTGGAAACTGCCAACGGTTATCTGTTCGCCTTCAATCTCGCCCTGAAGGTCTATCCGCAGGATTTGTTGTTCGCGCCCATGGCGGGGGTGGCTTTCCTTCGTCTGATGCGGCCTGGCGCAGCCGTACGCTTGCCCAGATCGCTGCTGATTTTGATCGCCCTGATGGTGGTGGCGTTCCTGCTGGGCTTGCTCAAGAACGGCACCCTCTCAGGCGTGGAATTTCGTGGCGATTTCTATTACATGACCGGGATCGTCTATTTTGCGAGCTTCGAGTGGTCGCGCGAGCGCATCGCGCGCATGCTCGGGTGGCTGTTCCCGGTCGTGCTCATGATCTTGCTGGTCGTGTGTTACCGCTGGGTGGCCGACGCCACCGGGCTGGACTGGGTCGAGCCTGTATGGCGCTATATGGACAACACGGGGGTCGCCTTTCGGGTGATCAATTCGCAACAGACCTGGATGCTTGGCGTGGCGATGATCCTGCTGGTATATGCGATGGCTACCGGCAACAGCCTCGCAGGCTGGCGCTTCCTGCTGCCGCTGCTGGCCCTGACTGTGCTGGTATTGCAGCACCGCTCAGTTTGGGTGGCGTCCTTCCTGCCGGCGCTGCTGGCGCTTTTCATCGTGCGCCAGAACAAGGGCAGGCTCGCGGGCCGCATGCTGGTGATCGCAGGGGTCACCGCGCTAGTCCTTGGCCCCTTGCTGGCGACGGGCAAGCTCGGCAGCGCGACCTCGTCGGTCACCGATCTGGCGAGCAAGGCAACCAGCACGACCGAAGGTACGTTCGTCGGCCGCGTGAAGGGGTGGGACTTTCTGTTGAGCCAGTGGGCGGGGGCGGGACCGCGCACCTGGGTGATGGGCGAGCCCTACGGAAGCGGATTCAAGCGCCCCGAAGGTCAAGGCGGCAGGGAGATCGCGTTTGCACCGCACAATTATTATGTCCAGTTTCTGCTGCGTCACGGTCTGATTGGCCTGACGGCTTTCCTCGCGTTCAATCTCTACCTGTTTCGCGGCGCCATCCGCTTGGCGGACGGGCCATACGACAACATGACGGGTTATGCGATGCTGGGAATATTGATGTCGTTCGCGCTTTTCAATATTCCCTACTCGCCCACGTACCCTCAGGGCTTGTTCCTAGGAGTCGTGCTTGGGCTTGTTCTGCAATATCAGCAGAAGCCTGCCGCAGCCAAAGCGCAGTCCGCCCGGACAACCGGGGTGCAGCATGCAGGGGGTGTGCCGCGATGAAAAGCGTGGTGGCGCTGATGGCCTGCCACAACCGGCGAGACAAGACGCTTGCGTCCATCGCGGGCTATTACGCATGCAATCTGCCCGAGACGGTTACCCGCACGCTGGTGCTGGTGGACGACGGCAGCACGGATGGCACCGCCGAGGCGGTGCGGGCGGTGTTTCCGGACGTCATCATCGAGCAGGGTGACGGCAGCCTGTTCTGGAACCGGGGCATGTTGCGCGCCTGGCAGCGCGCCTTGCCGCTGGCCCCCGATTATGTGCTGTGGCTGAACGACGATACCTTGCTCTATCCGCATGCGCTCGACTGCCTGCTGGAAACCGAGACCCGGATGCGTACAGAGTCGGGCCAGCCCTGCATTGTCGTGGGTTCGACCGACAATGAGGCCGGTGAGCTCAGCTATGGCGGTTCGGTGGCCATCTCGCCTATCAATCAGCTCAAGCGACGTAATGTCCAGCCGGGGAATGCGCCGATTCCCGTTTCAACCATGAACGGCAACTGTGTGCTGGTGCCACGCCTTGTCTATGAACGGATCGGCCTGCTCGACAATGTGTACCGGCACGCCATGGGCGACAACGATTACGGATTCCGCGCACACAAGGCGGGCATACCCATTTGGTTGATGCCGGGCTTCGCTGGGCGCTGCAACAACGACAATAACGTAACCGGCAGTTACAACGATCCCAGTCTGCCGTTGCGCACCCGCTGGAAAAAAATCACGTCGCCGAAAGGCTTGCCACCCCAACCTTGGCGGGTGATGTGCAGCCGGTATGCGGGGCCCGCATGGCCACTGGTGTGGCTGCGACCTTATATCAAGTTGATCTTTTCACCCCTGCTGCGAGGGATGTCTACCTCATCTGGCAAGTCGGCATGACATTCTCTTCGCTACTGCATCGAAAACCGCAATGGATTGCCAGTATGGTTGTGCTGGGGGCGGCGCTTTTCATCAGTGGCAGCAGTGCGACTGAAATTCGCCTTGAAGGCCCAGGCAATACGATCACCCGAACTTATTTCGGCATGCATCTCCATCGTGCCGACACAACCACGCCATGGCCGATCGCGCGTTTCGGCGCTTGGCGATTTTGGGATGCTGCGGTGTCGTGGGAACGGCTGGAACCTGCTCAGGACACATGGGACTTCAAACGGCTGGACACGCTCGTTGCCCTGGCCGGGCAGCATGGTGTCGAGCCCGTACTGACGCTCGGTATCACGCCGCGATGGGCTGCATCGCGACCGAATGAGCCCTTTATCTATGGAAAAGGTGGCAACTCTCCTCCGCGTGATATGCGTGACTGGGAAGACTACGTGCGCACTGTGGCGACCCGTTACAAGGGGCGCATCCAATACTACGAACTCTGGAACGAGCCGACCTTCGACGAAATCGACAAAGGTAGGGGGTTTTATGCAGGCAGTGTCCAGACCATGGTCGAGTTGGGGCGCGTCGCGCACCGGGTAATCAGGGAAATCGATCCAAAGAACAAACTTGTCGCTCCTGGTTTTACCGATTTGGGTGGACGCTTGGATTTATATTTGAGCCGGGGCGGCAAAGACTTCACCGATGTCGTCGCCCATCATTTTTACCCGCAGAAACCTGAGCGGATGCCGGAACACATCGGCCTCATTCGTGGAGTCATGGCAAAACATGGACTGTCGCATCTGCCGCTCTGGAATACCGAAACCGGATACTGGCTGCCGTTGGCGAACGAAACCCCCAACCCGAACTGGCCAAGAAATCATAACGAATTAAGCGGTTACATTGCACGCGCTCTGATTTTGGGGGCGGTGGCTGGACTTGACCGGTTTTACTGGTATTCGTGGGAAACCACTATGTTGCGCGGCGATCCCAAAAGTTTGCAGACAGGCCCAGCGATCGTTTCCTACATGCAGACCATGCGTTGGTTGGATGGCGCCTCAGTGAATCATTGTTTTTCGCGGGATCACATTTGGATGTGCGAATTGCAGCGCGGTAAGCGTCGTGCCCACATAGTCTGGAATAGTCGTGAAAGAGTGGAGTGGGTACCACCTGTGGACTGGCGGGCGGTTCAGTACGAAACCCTGGATGCTCGTGCAGTGCAGCTTAAGTTAGGGGAGGCGCTACCCATTGGACAGGTGCCAGTATTGGTGAAACGTGACCCTGAATTTTGGACGTCCTCCAAAACGCGATTATGAAACCTGGCACTCAACTGGGCAGAAAATGAGAAACACGCAAGGTTACAGCTTTTATATTCCATCTCTGGATGGCATAAGGGCATTGGCTGCCATGCTGGTTTTTGTCGCGCATGCTGGGTGGGGTTACATCGTGCCGGGAGGGTTTGGCGTCACCATATTTTTCTTTTTAAGCGGCTACCTGATCACGACCTTATTGCGCAGAGAGCTTGAACACACCGGCTCGATCAGCTTCAAGAAGTTTTATTTGCGCCGTGCGTACAGGATTTTCCCGCCGCTTTATGTCGTACTGGTACTGTTTTTTTTGCTTGGCATATTCGGAGTTGCGGAACACAAGATGCGACTAGAGGCCGTGTTGTCTCAGGTTTTCTTTTTAACGAATTACTACAGCATTGAACATGGCGGCGCATATTTTGTGCCAGCAACCGGAGTGTACTGGTCGCTTGCTGTCGAAGAGCATTTCTATTTGGTATTCCCGCTTTTATTTTGGGCAGCCGCGCGGCGCAAGAGTTTTCCCGATGTTGCGCGGCTGTTTCTTGTTATGTGTGTGGCTGTTCTGGCGTGGCGCATGTGGCTTGTTTTTGAGCATGCCATCACTTGGCGCCATACTTATTCTGCTACGGATGCAAGATTCGATTCCCTGCTGTTTGGTTGCATTCTGGGTGTATGGCGAAATCCGGTTTCAGACCCGGAATGGAAAATCGGGGGGAGGGATAGAAGCGCTTACCTGATACTCGTCGGTGCTCTGATGTTGTTGTTGATTACGTTCATTTTTCGCGATGAGCGTTTTAGGGAGACGTTGCGTTATACGGTTCAGGGTATCGCTTTGTTGCCAATTTTTTGGTTGGCCGTCCGTCATCCTGAATGGTTGGTGTTTCGCTGGATGAATTGGAGACCGGTGCGTTTTTTTGGGGTGGTGTCATTTTCCTTTTATTTGTGCCATGGCATGGCGTTGGATTTTGCAGATCAAGTGATCAAGGAACAGATACCTCGCGCACTTCTGGGCTTTGTGTTTGCCCTGTTGTTTGCAACTTCAATGTATTTCCTGGTTGAAAGGCCTTTTGCCAAGCTGCGCAGGCGTCTGCACAGGGACTAGTTGGTTAGGCAACCCAGGGAAACCATTCTCAGTTATTTTTTGCCATGTCAAATATACACAAACCTGATTCACACGCACGTCTTCTGGATATCGATCGAGCGAAGGGCTTGGCGATCCTGCTCGTAGTGTTCGGCCACGTCGTGGCGCGTCAGCCACCCTTGGGCAATGAATGGTATTCAGAGGCCAAAGGAGCAGTCTATTCCTTTCACATGGCTTTTTTCATATTCCTGAGCGGCATTGTATTTTTTCTGCGTGCGCAGCCTGTAACGGATTTTGCGGAATTCACCTCCAGTACCCGCAAGCGTTTTATGCGGTTGATGCCGGCTTATTTTCTATTCGCCGGAATCGTGTTTGTCGGGAAATGGGGCGCACAGGCATTCGTGCATGTGGACAATCCAGTAAAGGGAATGGGCGCACTGCTGGATCTTGTGTTGTTCCCAATGCAAAGCGTGTCGTCTTTCCTTTGGTATGTCTACGTATTGTTTCTGCTTTCCGTGGTCTGCTTGGCCTTGTTCACCATTACGAAAGGTCGGTTATGGCCGTTGTTGGTGATTGGTGTTTTGCTCCAGTTTGCGCCGCCAATTCAGTTTCTGGGCCTGGGTCAGTTCAGCAAGTATTTTCTCTTTTTCGTGCTGGGTGGATTGGCGATCACGTTTTGGGAACGATATGTCCAATGGGTGGATCGTTTGTGGATTCCAGGCTTGATTGGATTGGTGTTTTTCCTGGCCCTCGGTTGGCACAGCGGCCGTGGTTGGATTGTTGCGGCATTGCTTTCCATTCCTGCACTGCATGGTTTATGCAGGCGCGAATTCATTGGAAGCAACACTTTAATTTACCTCGGGAGCCTGACTTTTTCTATTTATTTGATGAATACCCTGGCTATCGGTGCGACTAAGGCGGTGATGCTCAAATTTATTTCATGGGATGGAGTCAATTTCGTGCTGCTGTTTCTCCCCGTTCTTTTTGCAGCAGGTGTGCTGATTCCCATAGTTTTGAAAAAGCAGCTGTTCCCCAAATTCAAATGGCTGGACCGAATCACCAGCTGATCGCTCAATTACCGTGGATACCCTTTGGCTTGCTTCCTCTCGGCAAATTTGTTGGATGTTTCTATGACTTCGAAAGTCGACTCAAAACAAAAAAAGCAATATGCCGTCTGCATCATTCAGCCCGTCATGAAGCAATATCGTGTTCCATTTTTTCTCGAACTGGAAAGAATTCTGGCTGACCTGGATGTCCGGCTGACGGTGGTGTACGGCATGCCGTGGCGCGGGGAAGCGGCGCGTGGTGATCATGCCGCTCTGCCGGCGCCGCTCGGGCATGGGGTCAACAGTTCCATGCTGTTCGGCAAGGTGCTGGTGATTCCGGTACTCCGCCCCTGGCTGGCGGCAGACATGGTGGTGGTGGAACATGCCAACAAGAACCTGTTGAATTACCTGCTGGCCGCGTTGCACGGACTTGGGCTGAAACGCTTGGCCTACTGGAGTCACGGGTATGACAGGCAGGCTGATCCTCACGCGCGCGGCGAGCGTTTCAAACGCCGTTCCTTGCATTGGGCGAATTGGTGGTTTGCCTATACCGACGATGCCGGACGGTATGTGGCGCAGCAGGGCTTCGATCCCGCACACATTACGGTGGTGCAGAATGCAATCGATACACGTGAGTTGCGCGAGCACCTGGCTGATGTGACCGATACGAAACGCTCGCAATTGCGGGATGAATTGGGTTGGCCGGCGAATTGTCGTATCGCGATCTATTGCGGCAGCCTCTACGAGAACAAGCGGTTTGATTTGTTGATGGAGTCGGCCGATAGCGTCCACCAGCATCATCCTGAATTCCGTCTGCTGATCGTGGGGGGCGGGCCGATGAGTAAGCAGATTGCGGAATATGCGCGCGAACGCTCCTGGGTACAGTGGGCCGGACCCAAATTCGGCAGGGAAAAGGCAGCGTTGCTTAGCCTTGCAGAAATGTGGTTGAACCCTGGCCTGGTGGGCTTGGGCATACTCGATGCGTTTTGCGCGCGTTTGCCTTTGTTGACGACGGATCTGCCCCTGCATAGCCCGGAAATCGAGTATCTGGAGCCGGGTATCAATGGCTTGATCACGGCACCTCAAGCTTCGGCTTTCGCCGAGGCGATCGAGAGTCTTCTCAACGATTCCGCCAAACTGGCGCGGATGCGGGCGGCGGCCGAAGTGGCCAGTCACCGTTATTCCATTGAGACCATGGCTCAAAACTTTGCGACCGGGGTAGGACGATGTCTCGGCCTGTCCTGATTGCAAGCATGCTGCGCGAGCAGGGCGAGACGGGCGTGCAGACGCACGTTCGCGCCGTGCGCGACTGGCTGGTGGGCCGGAACAGGCCGGTGGTACTGGTGACGCCATTCGGCCAGCCACGTTGGCTGGTGTATCCCCTCTTCGGATTGCGGCGCGTGATCGATCGCCTAAGCCGGTCCGCGAGCGTCTGGTGGTATCGCCACTGGCATGCGGTCTTACTGCAGCGTGCGTTGCAGCTGCGCTTGGCTGACGGACGGCCCTGTGTCATCTATGCCCAGTGCCCCTTGTCCGCTCGGGCGGCGTTGCGTGCGCGCGTCTCGGACGTGCAGACGGTGGCGATGGTGGTGCACTTCAACCTGTCGCAGGCGGACGAGTGGGTGGACAAGGGCGCGATTCCGCGCGAAGGCAGGCTGTTCCGCGGGATCCGGCAGCAGGAAGCGACCATCCTGCCGCAGGTCGATGCGCTAGTGTGCGTGTCTGATTTCATGCGGCGTGAACTCCTGCAGCGTATTCCTGCTGTTGGACGCGTGCGGTCGCAAGTGATTCCCAACTTTCTGGCTGACCCCGGTGATCCCGTTTTTGAGGCTGAACGCAATGACCTCATTACTATTGGCACGCTGGAGTATCGCAAGAATCAACGTTATGCCATCGAGATCGTGCATGCTGCAGCAAAGCTCGGCAGAACCTTGACGCTCACCCTGGTGGGGGATGGCCCGGACCGTGCAATGCTGGAGGCGCTGGCAAGTGAGTTGGGTGTCGAGAAGCAGGTGCATTTCAAGGGATTTGTTGCCCACGCGGCAGCGCTGATGCCGGCGCACCGTGCCTGCCTTCATGTGGCGCATATGGAAAACCTGCCATTGACCCTGATCGAGGCGCTTTCCCGTGGCCTGCCGCTCTTTGCGCCCGCTGTGGGCGGGATTCCAGAGGTGTTCAGGGATGGCCTGGAGGGGCGGTTCATTCCCCTCGGCGATTCGGCTGGGGCTGCACGCTTGATCGTCGAGTGGCTTGATTCCGGGGTGATCATGGAGAAAGCAGGCATTGCCAGCCGCAAGCGTTACCTCGATTGTTTTGAAACCGATGAGATAGCTGGAAAGCTGGTTGAATTTCTGGATGGCGAACCTGCTGGATTGCATGCCACGCAAGCCTTGAATAATGTTAAACGGGAGTTGACGCATGACCACTGAACTGCATTCTTACGATGCAAGCAACCTAGAGCCGACACGAGAGAACAAAAAAATCTATGCGGCCATTCTCGATCAGATCCGTGTCCTTAAGCCGACCAGTGTGCTGGAAGTAGGTTCTGGCATGGGCATGCTCGGCGATGAAATCAGAAAGATGGGCATCCGCTATGTAGGCATCGAACCTGATGCAGCGCAACTCGGCCTGTGTTCACAGCGCTACCCGGAACTCAATGTTGTCGAGGGTTCATGCTACGAGCCCGCGGAGAAGTATGGATTGGGCGAATTCGACCTGGTCTTTTCGACCGATGTGATCGAGCATCTTTTCCTGCCGCGCCATCTGGTCAGTTTCAAGAAGGCCCACGTTCGGAAAGGGGGGCACGTTTTAACCTGCACGCCGGAGTTTGGTTCCTACTGGAAGAACATTCTTTATTCGGTTTTCAACAAATGGGACATTGTGCACAGTCCACTCTGGGATGGCGGGCACATCAAGTTTTTCTCCCGACGCTGGATGCGGCAGATTTTCGAGGAGCAGGGTTTCGTTGATTTTCAGTGGGGAACGGTGCGCAACGTCAATATTCCGGTCCTTCCCATGTCGATGATTTGCATCTGTCGCCGTCCCTAGGCCACGCTTCCGAAAGTTGGTCGTGCCAGCAAACTCACCGCTGTACCGCATACTCGTCGTTCACGGGGCCTACCAGCATCGCGGTGGCGAAGATACGGTGGTCGAGTCTGAAATTGCCTTGCTGCGTGCGCACGGCCATGAAGTGGAACCCTGGTTTCGCAGCAATGATGATGTGGCGGGGATGTCGTCGCTTTCGCTGGCACGCACTACCCTGTGGTCCGATCGAACGCAGCAAGAACTGGGTGAGCGGATTCGCAGTTTTCGCCCCGATGTGATCCACGCTCACAACACCTTTCCGCTGATTTCGCCTTCGCTGTATTGGGCTGCCGAGCGTTCCGGCGTGCCGGTCGTGCAGACGCTGCACAACTTTCGCCTGATGTGCCTGAACGCGCTATTTCTGCGCGAGGGCAAGGTGTGCGAGGACTGCATGGGGCATGTTCCCTGGCGCGGAGTGGCGCGGGCGTGCTATCGCGGTTCGCATGCGGCATCGGCGGCGCTGGCGGGGATGCTGGCGCTACACCGCGGGCTGGGCACGTATCGCAGCAAGGTGGCGCGTTACATTGCGTTGAACGAGTTTTGCCGGGGCAAGTTCATCGAAGGCGGACTACCTGCCGATCGCGTGGTGGTGAAGCCGAATTTCGTGGATTTTGATGCGCCTGCTCCCGCTCCTCGTGCGGGCTTGTTGTTTGTGGGGCGCCTGTCGGTCGAGAAGGGCGTGGCAACCTTGGCGAAAGCCATGGCGCAGCTGTCCGATGCTACTTTGCGGGTGGCGGGCGAGGGTCCCGAAGCAGGCTTGCTGGATGGGGTGCCCGGCGTAACCCGCCTGGGCAGCCAGCCGGGTGAGGCGGTGCGAGGCGAAATGAGCCGCGCGCTTGCGCTGGTGGTACCGAGCATTTGTTATGAGAACTTTCCGCGCACCATCGCGGAGGCTTTTGCATCCGGCTTGCCGGTGATCGCCAGCCGAATCGGTGCATTGGCGGATATCGTGCGCGATGGCGAAACCGGGCTGCTGTTCGAGCCGGGCGATCCGCGCGACCTGGCCGACAAGATGGCGTGGGCACAGGCGAATCCGGCGCAGATGGCGGAAATGGGGCGCAAGGCGCGGGCACAATACGAAGCGGAGTTTTCGGCGGAGGTGAATTACCGGCGCCTGATGGAGATTTATGACGGGGTGCTGGAACAGAAGAGTCGGGATGCCTCATGAGCAGTGTTCCACGTTTTCATCGTCATGCGCTGTTACTCGTTGCGCTGTTGCTGTCGTTCTATTTCTGGGGCAATAGCCAGCCCGAGGCGGCCGGGATGATTCCGCCGCCGTGGGACAAGCTCGCGCATCTGGGGTGGTATGCGGTGCTGTCGGGGTTGCTGCTGGTGGCGTTTGGGCGGCGCACCTGGCCGTGGGTTCTGGCTGGCACGTTGCTGTTGGCAGGATGGGACGAGTGGCATCAGTTTGCCTTGCCCGGACGCCAGCCCGGCCTGGACGACTGGCTGGCGGACGCGCTGGGGATCGTGGCCGGGATAGGGATAAGCCATGCAATCGGGCGACGCGTGGGGCCGGTGCGGCGGGAGTAGGGTGTGCGATTTACAGCTTCAGGGGGCGGCGGTTGAGGCCGCATGCTTAGCGGGCGGTGTGCTTGGCTGAATAATTGAATGACAACAGGAAGGGAACAGGCATTGGATCGTCGAATTACCGGCAAGGTGCTGGGCGCGCAGATCGACGCGCTGTCGTGGGACGACGCGATGGCGCGCCTGCTCGGCTGGGCGCATGCGCACGAAAGCCGCTATGTGACGATCTGCAATGTGCATGTGGTGGTGAGCGCGTCGCGCGATGCGGGGTATCGCGACATCATCAACGGTTCGGACATGGCGACGCCGGACGGCGCGCCGGTGGCGTGGATGCGGCGGCGGCAGGGGTTTGCGGGGCAGCCGCGCATTAGCGGGCCGGATCTGATGTGGGCGCTGTGCGGCGATGTGGCGATGCATGGAAAATGAAGGCAAGATGCAGGCAATGGGCGGCGCTTGCGGACAACTGGATCGTGGCTGGCCAGTGTTGAGCTTGAAACGATCGGGGGTGAATGATGTATGCGGTGACTATGCAATGCGAGATATCTGAAGAGCGCACTTTGACGCTCAAATTGCCGGACAGTATTCAGCCTGGTACGCATGAGGTGATGGTTATCGTCGATGAGGTGGAAGCCAAGTCTCCCCGTGTGGCGCAGGGTGGGCTGATGCGGTTCGCGGGAGCCATCCCCGGCCTTGCCGATGTGGATGGGGTTGCCGCTCAACGTGCGATGCGCGAGGAATGGCAGTGAAATTCCTGCTCGATACCAATGTAGTGATTTATCTGCTGGGCGGTCGACTACGGCATTCTTTGCCGCAGGGCGATTTCGGGGTGTCGGTTATTACTGAAATCGAGTTGCTGTCCTTTCCCGCGCTTTCCCCGGACGACGATCAGGTTGTGCGTGGTTTTCTGGATGAGATCGCCCGGTATCCGCTGACGGACGCGATTCGGGATCGGACGATTTCGCTGCGACGGCAGTTTCGCCTGAAACTGCCCGATGCCCTGATTGCGGCAACAGCCCTGGATGCAGGCGCCACTTTGCTGACTAACGATCAACAACTCCATATCGTGCCTGGCCTGAATGTGCAGGCCGTAGAACTGACTTGACGCTTCAGCATCGCAAAACAGGGCAGGTGCTGGGCGCACAGATCGACGCGCTGTCGTGGGACGCCGCGATGGCGCGTCTGCTCGGCTGGGCGCATGCGCACGAAAGCCGCTATGTGACGATCTGCAATGTGCATGTGGTGGTGAGCGCGTCGCGCGATGCGGGGTATCGCGACATCATCAATGGTTCGGACATGGCGACGCCGGACGGCGCGCCGGTGGCGTGGATGCTGCGGCGGCAGGGGTTTGCGGGGCAGCCGCGCATTAGCGGACCGGATCTGATGTGGGCGCTGTGCGAGCGGGCGGCGGCAGAATATCTGCCGGTGTATTGCTACGGCAGCACCGAGGCGACGCTGGGTTTGCTGGAGCGGCGCTTGTTGGCGGCGTTTCCCGAGTTGCGCATCACGATGGAGTCGCCGCCGTTCCGCGCGCTGACGCCGGAGGAGGACGCGGCGGCGGTGGACCGCATCAACGCCAGTGGCGCGGGCATCGTGTTCGTGGGCCTGGGCTGCCCCAAGCAGGAACGCTGGATGGCCGAGCATCGCGGGAGCGATGCCTTTGATGCAAGCCCCTTGCGGGTCAAGGCGGTGATGATCGGGGTGGGCGCGGCGTTCGATTTCCACGCCGGCACGGTGCAGCGCGCGCCGGCCTGGATGCGCGACAACGGGCTGGAATGGCTGCACCGTTTGCTATCCGAGCCGGGGCGGCTGTGGAAGCGGTATCTGGTGACGAATACGCTGTTCATTCTGGGCGCGGCTCGGCAGTTGTTGCTGGGGCGTGACTGAATGTCGGTCCCGTGCCTTGGGTAATCCCCCCAACTCCTCTTTGACACCGTTGACATTAATACGTCGCTGACGTATGGTTTAGGTCATGCACACCGTTGGTGAAACCGAAGTCTTTGCCGCCGATGCGAAGTCGATCTGGTCTGAGGATGAGCGGCTCGAATTTATTGGCTGGATGCAGCCAATCCGCTGGCTGGCGACGTGATCCCAGGCTCTGGTGGCTGCCGCAAGGTGCGCTGGTCGCGTTCTGGCATGGGTAAGCGCGGCGGGGTGCGGGTAATTTATTTCAACCGGCTGGAAAACGGCGTGATCTGGTTGCTGGTGATCTATGCCAAGGCGGTGCGCGGAAACATCCCAGCGAATTTGCTGAAAGCCATTAAAGAGGAGCTTGACCATGACTGACAAATCCATGACCGGCGAAGAGCTTGGGCAAAAGCTTCTGCAATCGGTGCGCCAGATGAAGACCGGACGCGCCGCACGGACGACCCATATTGAGGTTTCGCCCATTGTAGAGGCGCGCAACGCTTCTGGGCTATCGCAGGCTCAATTCGCGGCACTGCTGGGGGTATCGGTGCGCACCTTGCAGGAGTGGGAGCAAGGGCGGCGCGAGCCCACTGGGGCGGCGCGAACCCTGTTGCGCGTGGCGGCGGTGGCACCTGAAGTACTCAGAAAACTGGCCGCATAAACCAGAAGCGCCGATCTGGATGCAGACATTGCCGCCTTGCCGGCAATCTGTGCGGGATAAAGTCGCACAAGCGCGCATCCGGATTCGCCTGCGTCAAGTGGAGGCAGGCAATATGGGCGACTGTGAACCGGTCGGCGGCCGGCAGGTGGGCATCGTTGCGGGCAGCGTTGATCAGGGAGAGACGGTTCCAGCCATGTCCGGGGAAGTTCGTGCCACGCGCGGGTGCATTGACCGGGATGTGACGGATAATGAATTCGGATCGGTTAAGGAGATTGACATGGGCCATGTACTTCGTGATTTGGGGATTGATCGTCTCCCAATTGAGCAGCGCGTGACACTGGTGCAGGAAATCTGGGATTCCATCGCACGCGAGGTGGGCTTGCTGCCACCGACTGCCGACGAGAAGCAAGAGATCGAAGGCCGCATGTCTGAAGACGATGCATCGCCAGCGAACGTCGCGACATGGGATGAGATCAAGGGTGATGCAGTTGAACGCTGGAAAAAATGACCAGGGGCGTGGTCTTCCGGCCTCAAGCCAGGCAGGAGTTCGATTCAGCAGCTGATTGGTATGAACGGGAGCAGCCGGGTCTTGGTGGTGCTTTTCTCGCTGAGGTCGAACGGCTGTTGCACTTGATTGCCGGCAACCCAAGTTCTTTTCCCGAGGTGCTCAATGGCGTTCGCAAGGCGGTTGTGCGGCGCTTTCCTTATTACATTTATTTCAGGATTCGCGCGGAAACGATAGTCGTACTCGCGGTGTTCCATAGCGCGCGCAATCCGACGCTGTGGCGAGCACGCAGTTAACCGCCGGATACTTGTCGCTTCGATTTACTCGAACACCGTCGGAAGCGGTGTCCAGGGCTTGACGGGCAGGATTCGGGTGGACAAGCCGGGACGGGGAAGGTGTCTGCCGGAAACAAATTAACGAATGGGAGGAAGCGAATTGAAAGTGTTGCTGACCGGCGGTGCCGGCTACATCGGATCGCACACCGCAGTGGAATGCCTGGCGGCGGGGCACGAGGTGGTGGTGTTCGACAATCTGTCGAACAGCAGCGTGAAGTCGCTGGAGCGGGTGGCGCAGATTGCGGGCCGGCCGGTGGACTTCGTGCAGGGCGACATCCGCGACCGTGCGGCGCTGCGCGCATTGTTCGCCGGCCATGCGTTCGACGCGGTGGTGCATTTTGCCGGACTGAAGGCGGTGGGCGAGTCGGTGGACAAGCCGCTGCTGTATTACGACAACAACATCGCGGGCAGCATCGCGCTGTTCGAGGAGATGGCGGCAGCGGGGGTGAAGGCGGTGGTGTTTTCGTCGTCGGCCACGGTGTACGGCGACCCGGCGACGGTGCCGATCACCGAGGATTTTCCGCTGTCGGCAACCAATCCCTATGGCTGGTCCAAGCTCTTCATCGAGCAGATGCTGCGCGACGTGGCGCGAGCGGATGCGGGCTGGAACATTGCACTGCTGCGCTATTTCAATCCGGTGGGCGCGCACGAATCGGGGCTCATCGGCGAGGATCCGCGCGGCATTCCCAACAACCTGATGCCGTTTGTGGCGCAGGTGGCGGTGGGGCGCCGGCCGCATCTCAACGTGTTCGGCGGCGACTACCCGACGCCGGACGGCACCGGCGTGCGCGACTACATCCACGTGGTCGACCTGGCGCGCGGGCATGTGGCGGCGCTGAACAGGCTGCAGCAGCTGGGCGGGGTGCAAACCTGGAACCTGGGCACCGGACGCGGGGTGAGCGTGCTCGACATGGTGCATGCCTTCGAGGCGGCCAGCGGCAAGCCGGTGCCGTACCGGATCGTCGCGCGCCGCGCAGGGGACGTCGCGCAATGCTGGGCCGATCCGACGCGGGCAGAGCAGGAGCTGGGCTGGCGCGCGGAATACGACCTGGCGCGGATGTGCGCAGATGCCTGGCGCTGGCAGTCGGGGAACCCGGACGGGTACGCGTAAGGCAGGTGCAGGTTACGAGAGGCAGGGCGCAAGTTGTGGCTGAAGCTGGATGGGGGGGCTGTGTGCCAGCTTTCAGGTTCTGGACTATGCTTGGCGCATTTATTGAGTGCATTTGATTCGGGAGCGGCCATGACACAGGGACTCGATCGCATTACCCAGCAACCCGATGTGATGGGGGGAAAAGCCTGCATTCGCGGGATGCGCGTCACGGTTGGCATGGTTGTGGGACAAGTCGGTGCGGGGCGCAGCATTGAAGAAATCCTCGCAGACTATCCCTACCTCGAACGTGAAGACATCATGCAGGCACTGCGCTATGCCGCCTGGCGTGCCGAGGAACGCGAGGTCATGCTGGCCAACGCATGAAAGTGCTCGTTGACATGAACCTGTCGCCGCGCTGGGTGGGTTTGCTAAGCGGATTGGGTATGCAAGCTGCCCATTGGTCGGAAGTCGGGAAGGTCAATGCGCCAGATTCCGAAATCATGACCTATGCGGCGGCAAACGATTATGTCGTGCTCACCCACGACCTTGATTTCAGCGCGATTCTGGCTGCAACGCATGGCGAGAAGCCCAGTGTCGTGCAAATTCGCGCAGAGGACGTCAACCCGGACACAATCGGCACTCAGGTTGCTGCCGCGCTGCGCCAGATGGAGTCTGAACTGCGGGAAGGCGCTTTGCTGACAGTCGACCCAACTCGTACACGCCTGCGCCTATTGCCGCTGCATCGTACGTAATTTGTCTGGTGGGCAGGTTTCATGAGACAGGGTGGGCGCCCTAGCGCCTGCCGAATACCCCGCGCCCCCGAAAATACTGCACGCTGAGCCAGCCGCCGAACAGCCCGCCCAGATGGGCGAAGTGGGCGACGCCGGCGGCGGTGCCGGTGACTCCCAGTAACAGTTCGACGGCGCCGTAGCCGAGTACGAAGGTGCGCGCGGGGATCTGGATGAAGGGCAGGAAGACGATGCTGATGACCCGGGTGGGAAAGTACATCGCATAGGCCAGCAGCAGGCCGAACACGCCGCCCGATGCGCCGACGACGGGGCCGCTGGCGTGCAGGAAATAGCCGCTGACGGCGATCTGCGTCATGGCGGCGACGACGACGCTGATCAGGTAGGTCAGCAGGTAGCGCAGGTCGCCCCAGCGTTTTTCCAGCGCGGCGCCGAACATCCAGACGGCGATCATGTTGAAGGCGAGGTGCAGCAGCGTGCCATGCACAAAGCTGTAGGTGACCAGTTGCCAGACATGAAACGCACCCCCCGATCCCGGCGGCCACAGTCCGAACACGCGCACGATTTCCGGGCCGGTGGCCATGCCGAGCGCATAGACCAGGACGTTCAGCAGGATGAGAGCGAGGGTGATCGGCGGCATGACAACGGAAGTTTCAAGTTTCAAGACGCAAGTTGCAAGTAAATCGTGGCCTGGCATGCAGCCGCTCGCCCCCTTGAGCCTTGTAACTTGCCTCTTGAATCGTGTGTCTTGAATCTCGAAACCTGCATAAGCCGAACGGGTCAGCCCCGGAGGCCGACCACGACATCGGCCTATCATGTTCAGTCGGTAAGCTCGGCGTTCCTTTGATTATCCGGAGCGCTGAAATGAAGAAACATACCCTGGGCATGCTGGCTGCAGCGGTGCTGATGACGTTGGGCACGCATGCCGCGGCGGACGGCTGGCGCCATGGCTCGGCCTCGTTTGCGCTGATCGGCGACGTGCCCTACGGCACGTCGGTCGAGACGAAATTCGATCAGGTGATTTCGAACATCAATGCGGCGCCGCATGTGCGTTTCGTTGTGCATACCGGCGACGTCAAGGCCGGCAGCGAGCGTTGCGACGACGCGTTGCTGCACAAGCGCTTCGACCAGTTCCAGACCCTGCGCGACGGCGTGATCGTGACGCCGGGCGACAACGACTGGACGGACTGCCACCGCACCAACAACGGCAACTATCTGCCGACCGAGCGCCTGGCCAAATTCCGTGAGATCTTCTACCCGGTTCCCGGCATGACCGGCGGCCAGCATCGCTTCCCGGTGCGCACCCAGGCAGCGATGGCAGGCTTCGAGGACTACGTCGAGAACATGATGTGGAGCTTCAACGGCGCCATGATGGCGACGCTGCACGTGGTCGGCAGCAACAACGGCCTCGACCCGTGGAACCAGATCGACCCGGCCGACAGCTACGATGCGCCGCGTCCCGACCGCCTGGCCGAAGTCCAGGCGCGCGAAGCAGCTGCGCTGGCGTGGGTCGACGAGGTGTTCGCGCAGGCCGACGCGCGCAGAGCCGCCGGCGTGATGATCGCCATGCAGGCCAACCCCAGGTTCGACCTGCCGTCTACCGACCCAGAGCGCCAAGGCTTCAACAAGGTGCTCGAGCGCATCACGCAGCAGGCTATCGCGTTCGGCAAGCCGGTGTTGCTGGCGCATGGCGACAGCCATTACTTCCGCGTCGACAAGCCGCTCGCCGCTCCGGTCCAGCCGTCGGGCCGCCAGATGCTGGAGAACGTCACGCGCGTGGAAAACTTCGGCGCGCAGAACGTCCATTGGGTCGAAGTGTTCGTCAATCCGCGCGACTCCAACGTGTTCCGCGTCGAACCGCATATCGTGAAGGCCAATTTGTTCCCGCGGTGAGCGGAGCCGCCGGCCGCGCGCCGGCGTGCACGTCGCAAGTGGTGAAGTAAGCAGCAAGCGGTAAGCATTAAGCGAAACGGGCGGCCTTCGGGCCGCCCGTTTTTTGGCGGATTCCAGTACGGACAGTGCTCATTCGAGCCCTGCCGGCGTTGAGGCGATTACGCGGCCGCCGCTGGAACCGGCGCTACCGCAACACAAGGCGACAACATTGGCGCGCTAGTATTGCCTGCATGCATCCTCCAAGCCATTCCGAAATCATCGAAGCCGAGTCGCGCGCGCAAGCGCGGCGACGACAGCCCTGGCGTGTGCTGCTGATTTTTCTGGCCGTTTTTTTCGCCCTGCAATACGGCTGGGAGATGGGGCGGGACTCTGCGGTGGAGCGGGTGTTCATCGATGAACTCACCGTCCGCCCGGCTGCATGGATCATCGACCGGTTGTGGCCGGCATTTCAGGTGCATGCCGAAGGGCACCGCCTGGTGGCCGCGGCGGGGCGGCTCAATATCCTCAACGGCTGCGAAGGGATGGAAACCCTGTTCCTGCTGGCGGCGGCTTTCATCGCCTATCCCTTCGCCTGGCGCACGCGCCTGCCTGGCCTGATTGCCGGAACGCTGCTGGTGTTCGCGCTCAATCAGATGCGCATCGTGGTGCTCTGGCATGCCTTCCTGAATAACCGCGCCTGGTTCGGGGTGCTGCACGGCACGGTATTGCCGGTGCTGCTGGTGGCGGCCTGTCTGGTGTTCTTTCTGATTCTGCTGGGACGCGAGGCGCCACGCCAGCCATGAATGACGGGCGAAGCATCGTGCCTGGCATCGTCCTGCGCCTGCTGATCTGGCTGCCTTTTCTGCTCTGGGCGGCATGGGCGTGGGGCTGGCATTACGCCCATTTCTGGCTACCCCTGTACGAGCGCATTCTGGATTGGGTACTGCCGGATTTCGGGGTGGTTTACCTGGGCATCGCACTCGGCCATGAATATGTGTTCGATACCCAGGTGATCGCCGAACGCGCGATGCTGGTGGGGGGACAGATCCTGCCTGCCGGTCTGACGGTGCATGCCTCGACGCCCCTGTATGTCGCGCTCATCCATCCGGTCGTGCTGGTGGCGGCGGCACTGGTCTGGCCGCTCCCGCACTGGCGTGCGCGGCTGCTGAGGCTGCTGCTGAGCCTGCCCTGCCTGCTCGTGCTAGAAGCACTCGATGTCCCGCTGGTGCTGGCCAGCTCGATCGGCGACTTGCTGAGCTACTCGCTCGATCCCGCAGCGGACGCGGCCTCGCTGCGGGTCGACTGGACGCGGGTGATGGACGGGGGCGGGCGTTTTGCGTTGAGCCTCGCGCTAGCTTTCGCGGCAGCATTGCTGCACAAGTCGTTCGAATCCCGCCGTAGCTAAGGAAATCCTGAACAAGTCCCTATTCTCGTCATTGCGAGCGAAGCGAAGCAATCCAGAAAGTCAGCGCAATCAACGAACTCTGGATCGCCACGTCGCTACGCTCCTCGCGATGACGGAATAAATCAGCGTTACCCTAAGCTTGGCCGGCTTATGCCGCAGGACGCATGGCTGTCATGCAAGCCGGTTAGCCTGCGGCCGGATGGATGCGCGCACTTTTTTGGATAAGCGGACGGGCCTGGCTGCAGGCCTGTTCCGTTTCGTCTTCCTGCTGGCGCTCGCATCGATAACGCTCATGCCATACCGGCAGGCGCAGGCGGGTGTCGAAGCGCTCGCGGTTCCGGCTGCGGTCGCGGACAAGATCGCGCCGGAGACCTGGCGCAAGGTGCAGGCGGGCGAGGTGCGCGAATTGCTCGTGCTGTTCGGGGATGCCGCGATCGATACCGAGCTCGAGCGCCATCTGAGCCAGCGCGCGCTCAGGGCGGAGGATGCGGCGGCGACCGCGCTGCGCGCCGAACGCTATCGCGCGCTCAAGGCGCGGGCACTGTCGGCATTGCCTGCTCTGGATACGGAACTGCGCCGGGACTACCGGCACATCCCCATGGCTTTCCTGCGCTTCCGCGATGCCGGGGCGCTGCTGCGGCTGCTGGCGCGCGGGGAGGTGACGGCGGTGTTCGAGGACACCAAGCTGTATCCGCATCTGGTCGAAACGCTGCCGCTGATCGGCCAGCCCCTGGTCAATCAGATCATGGGCCGCACCGGCAGCGGCGCCACGGTGGCGGTGCTCGATACCGGCGTCGATTACACCCGCAGCGAATTCGGATCCTGCACCGCACCCGGCGTGCCCGCAGGCTGCCGCGTGGTGGTGGCGCTCGATACCGCGCCCGAGGACAATGCCCGCGATGCCCACGGCCATGGCACCTGGGTGGCGGGCACCGCAACGGCGGTCGCGCCCGGCGCGGGCATCGTCGCGATCGACGTGTTCGACAGCAACTCGGCCAGCAGCGTCGACGTCATCGGCGGCATCGACTGGGCCATCGCCAACCGCGCGCTCTACAACATCGTGGCCATCAACATGAGCCTGGGCAACGGGGTCAAATACACCGCCGCGTGCAGCAGCAACTTCAGCAACCCCTACCGGCAACCGATCATCGACGCCCGCAATGCCGGCATGCTGAGCGTCGTGTCCAGCGGCAACGACGGCTTTTCCGACGGCATCGCCAACCCGGCCTGCACGCCGGAAGCGGTGTCGGTCGGCGCGGTCTACGACGCCAACGTGGGCGGGCTCACCTGGACCGGTCCGGAGCCGGATTGCACCGACAGCGTGACGGCAGCCGACAAGGTGACGTGCTTTTCCAATAGCGCCAGCTTTCTGACGCTGCTCGCGCCTGGCGCGCTGACCACGGTGACCGGTGCCACCGTCGCGGGCACCTCGCTGTCGGCGCCCGTGGTCACCGGCGCGGTCGCGGTGCTGGCGCAGGCGTTCCCGGGCGATACCGCCGCTGGCCGATTGAGCCGCCTCACCGCGAGCGGAAAACCGGTCACGGATGCGCGCAACGGCATCGTCAAGCCGCGCGTCGATCTGCTCGCCGCCCAGGGGGCGCCGCTCAACGATGCATTCGCCCAGGCCGTGGTGCTGGATGGCACCAGCGGCATCGCCGCGGGCTGGAACCTGAATGCGACGCTGGAGGCGGGCGAACCCGCTCACGCGGCAACCAGCGGCGGCAAATCGGTGTGGTGGCAGTGGACGCCGGCGGCATCCGGCACGGCCAGCTTCGATACGCACGGCAGCGGCTTCGATACCGTGCTGGCGGTGTATACCGGCAGCGGCGTTGCGGTGCTGGCCGAGGCCGCCTCGAACGACAACGACGGCTCGGCGGGCAGCGCCAGCGGCCTGAGCTTCGCGGCCACGGCGGGGACGACCTACCGCATCGCGGTCGACGGCAAGTCGGCAGCGAGCGGCGCGGTCCAGCTCGCCTGGACGCTGCAGCAGGCGCAGAGCATTGCGTTCAATCCCATCGGCGACATGCCGGTGAACTCGGCCTTCAGCCTGAGCGCCACGGCCAGTTCGGGTTTGGCGGTGACGTTCAGCAGCCAGACGCAAACGGTATGCACGGTTGCGGGCGACGTGGTCAGTTCGATCGCCGGCGGCATCTGCACGATCGCGGCAAACCAGGCCGGCAACGCCGGCTATGCCGCCGCCCCCACAGTCACGCGGAGCTTCAACGTCACCCTGCTCGCGCAAACCATCAGTTTTGCCGCCGTTGCCGGGCAAACGCTGGGGGCCGCGCCGTTCGGCGTGACCGGCACCGCCAGTTCCGGATTGCCGGTGGGCATCGCTTCGCTGACGCCCGCGGTGTGCGGCGCCAGCAGCAATACCGTCACGCTATTGACGGCGGGGCTCTGCACGCTCGAAGCCACCCAGCCGGGCGACAGCCAGTACAGCGCCGCGCCCTCGGCGATGCAGACCTTCAGCGTGGCGGCGATCAGCGAGGGCGGTAACGACGGCGATGTGCCGATGCCACCGTGGGCGCTGCTGCTGCTCGGCGCAGGCCTGCTCGCGGCGATGCGGCGACGCCTTGCCTGATCGCAGGCTCACCGTTACATGAGCCGATAGGCTCATCGCAGGCCGACGCGCGCAGGGCCGCCGGCGTGATCCCCAACGTGTTCCGCGTCGAACCGCATATCGTGAAGGCTAATTTGTTCCCGCGGTGAGCAGGGTCGCCGGCCGCGCGCCGGTGTGTTTCGAAAAGCAGGATTCAAGTCGCAGTCATCATTCGTCATGCCGGCGGAGGCCGGTATCCAGCGATTCAACTGGACACAGGCCTCCGCCGGTGTGACGACTCAAAACTGGGCATCGGCCAGCCATGTGCACGTGGTCCAGGCTCCAATTGGCTCATTTTCGCCCTGGCTCGACTCGGACGAGATGTAACAGGCGATGAATATATTCGTTCGTGATTACTGGCCCGGCCGGCAATCACGAATATTCCGCTCAAAATCTACCAGGGAGGTTTTCCATGTTTGCACGCAAGCCACTCAACGTACTGCTGTCTGCCGTGCTCGTCACGATCGCCGGTGGTGCTCAGGCAGCCAGCACCAATTTCGCCATCTTCACCCCGCTCGCTGCCTCCGCCGGCGCGACGGCAACTCCGGCAACGCCCATCACGCTGTCCAGCCCCAACTTCAGCCAGGTATCAATCGCTGACCGCACCAACCAGCTCGCTCTGGGCGAAGCCAACCCCGGCAACTGGGACATGATCGCCATGAACACCTCTGGCCCGGACGCTAATCGTTACCTGTTCATGCCTTTCGAGCAGTTCGATGCAACCAATCCCGCAGCGGGCGTGCAGCGCATCGACTTGCTGAATGGCTTCGCCACCAAGACCATCGTCGCACCAGGCACACTTGGCTTCACTGCCGGTGACGCTTCGCGTTGGACCCCGTGGGGCAGCTACCTGACGGCTGAAGAAAGCTTCAGCTCCACTGCCGCCAGCGCCAGCAACACCAAAGGCCGTTTGTTCGAGATCACCAATCCGACGGCTGCGGTCGGTTCCATCAACTTCGTCGAGCGCAGCATCATTCCGCGCGTTTCGCACGAAGGCCTGGTTTTCGACAGCAACAAGAATCTTTATTTCATCGACGAATTGAACGGTGGCGGCATTTACAAGTACACCTCGGCCAATGCCAACGCTACCAACGGCGATGACTACTTCGCCGCAGGTCAGACCTTCGCACTGAAGGTGGGTGCAGGCGCTAACAGCAACGCTACGGGTGCTTATACCTGGGCTGCGATTACCGACGCCAATGGCGCTGCGCTTGCAGGGGTCAATCTGACTTCTACCGGCGCCGTCGATGGTCGCCAGGGTCAGGACGCGATTGCCAGCACTGCCTACAATCGTCCGGAAGACATGGACATCGCGAACCTGGCCAACGGGGATGAGGCGATTTTCGTGGCCACCACCGGAACCAATGAGGTCTACCTGACGAACCTGACGACCGGCGAGATGAGCGTGTTCGCCAACGCGAACACCATCGATCTGGCAACGGGTCTGGCTGTGGGCAGCGCCGCCTTCACCAACCCTGACAACATCGCCATCGATAGCGAAGGCAACGTCTACATCATCGAAGACCGCAATGGCGGCGTCGACGACGACATCTGGTTCGCCAAGGACATCAACCACGACGGCGATCTGCTCGATGCCGGCGAAGGCGTCGCTCGTTGGGCGTCCAATGGCACCCCGGGCTCCGAGTTCTCCGGTCTGTTCTTCGACCCGACCGACCCGAACAAGGCTTATGTGAACATCCAGCATCCCACCGGCGGTGTGGATCGCACCATGATGATCACTGCCGTTCCCGTTCCCGAAGCTGAAACTTACGCCATGATGCTGGCTGGTCTTGGCCTGGTCGGCTTTGCCGCTGCACGTCGCAGGTCGGTGAAGTAAGCAGCAAGCGGTAAGCAGTAAACGAAACGGGCGGCCTTCGGGCCGCCCGTTTTTTATGCGCCAGGCCCCGGGCAGTATCCGGCTCGGCCGAGCCGCCTTGCCTGATCGCAGGCTCACCGTTACATGAGCCGATAGGCTCATCGCAGGCCGCACTTCAACACGAAGCCCTGAAATATTGGCCCGTTAAGATTCACCACAGTCGAGGAAGCCATTCGGACAACAGATTCGAAGGTCCGCGACAAAACAATAGCTGTACACAATAAAGCAACAAGCAGTGCGCGTGAAAAGCAGTGGGCATCGGTTGTTTCGATGTCCGGACAAACGCCCTCCCAGGGTTTGTCATGTCCTGTGATCGTTGGATTTTTTTCAACGATATCCCATGCGCACGCCGAGACGGTGCTGCGCGGCATTGCCTATTGCAGATTTCGTTTCGACGCGCGCCTGGGGCTGGTTTCGGCCATCTCGGAATACGGGCAGGAAGAATCTCGCCGCAAGGCGAATAACAAGTGGTTATAAAGCAGCAGGGCGGGGCAGGCTGGACGATAGAACCGGCAACCCGGCCCGACAAGCTGCACAAAATAAAGTAGCAGGCAGTGCGCGTGAATAGCAGTCTGCGTCGATGGTTTGACGCCTGGAAGGGGTATCTCCCATGCCCCGACCTTTTCTGTTTCGCCGGGCGATTGCCCAGCGATATCTCATGCGCACGCCGTTAAGGCGCTGCGTGTTTTCTGCAGATTCCTCCGGCGTGCGCTGAGTTTTGTTTGCATGGGCGTTTTGCGCCTGGACAGGCAGCTTGCGGCTGAGCTGTTTTTGAAGTTTCGATTGGAGATGGGCGTGATGTCGCGGACGACGGTGTCCGGCGGCCGATCCCGATCTCATGACAAGCAAAGGAGCAATCCGTGAAGCGCGTGAAAACCCTTGTGGCCGGCATTTTCCTGCTGGGCCAGGCCCTCTCCGGAGCCACTTTCGCGGCCTCCGTCACCCTGGCGGGCAATACCATCGATTTCACTTTCGACGATGCGCTGCTGGGCCTGTTCGGACCGGCCGCCGTGTCGGGCGATACGCTGTATTTCACCCCGGTCGATTTCAAGGCCACGTCGCTCAATGGCGCAGGTTTCGCGCTGACCAACGACACCGTCAATATCAAGGTGACGGCGCATGACGGCTGGTCGTTCGATAGCGTGGATCTGGCCGAACGAGGCGACTACCTGCTGCTTGGATTGGGCAGCACGGCCGATGTCGCCGGCCAGATGCGCGTGTTCGACATCGCGTCGCCGCTGACCGATACCACGGCTTCCATTGCGTCGCTTTCCCCGCTCAACCTGATGGGTGTGT
The DNA here is from genome assembly GCA_018820765.1 of Gammaproteobacteria bacterium. GTDB lineage: Bacteria > Pseudomonadota > Gammaproteobacteria > Burkholderiales > Thiobacillaceae > Thiobacillus. The sequence continues at coordinate 37,016 of JAHJNN010000007.1, read as the reverse complement.
CTGCCCACAACTGGGCTGCGGAGGCTTCGATCAACCTGTCCATGTGGGAAAGCACCCGGGCGATCAACGTAACGGTGGAAAACCTGTTGCTGGCCTCGACCGGCGCAAGCCCTTCGCTGGCGTTCCTGGAGAAAAAGTTCGTCGGCCTGACCCCGTTCATGGCGGCGGTGACGCCGGTTCCCGAGGCGGAAACCTACGCCATGATGCTGGCCGGTCTGGGCCTGGTCGGTGTTGCCGCCGCGCGCCGTCGCATCGCCTTAAAACAATAAAGCTTGCCCCTTAAAACAATCAATTTGCGGAGAGCAGTGAAGGGACTGGCCGTGGGGCCGGCTTGACATCCTTGTACCCGATAACCCTCTCGTATCATTTGAATAAAGGAAAATCATGAAGCGCGTGAAAGCAGCAAAACAGGTTGGTGTCCGTCAATCCCTGCTCATGGCGGGTCTGATCATGGCCAGTGCCGGCGTCCAGGCAGGCACGATTACAACGGGTAGCGGGATCGCTGACCGTATCGTGGATGCGGGATCGATCTCCATCCGGGATTCCGGTGGAAGACTCGAACTGGCCCCCGGCGGTAGACTCGAATTGCGTGATCCTTATGCCGTCATCCAGCCCTCTGTCCTCCTGAATAGCGCCTCGACATCGTCCAGCGTGAGCGGCAGCATGAGCTACTCGGTTGGCACCAGCAGCGGCAATTTCAGCGAATACGATTCAAGTCCGGATGGCGCGATGGTGGAACTGGAGCTGAATCGCAAAGGCTACGGCTACCACGCCGAGGCCTCGGCAGATGTCGCCCAGCTCAAGGCGCGCGCGGAAACCAAATGGGTACCGGGCAGCAATGGCGCCGGCAATTACTACAACTACGGCAGCAGTTCCGCCAATGCCACGTCGACCTGGAGCGACTGGTTCGTGATTTCCGGCGGCACCGGCCTCGGCACGGCAAGCTTCGCTTCCGTGCTGGACGGCGTGATGGCTTCGAGCAAGAACGGATCGGCGGGCTACAGCCTGAATATCGGCTACTCGACCGGCACGTATTGCTACTACTGGTACAACTCGTGCGGCGAAGCCGACCAGAGCCAAACCCTGTTCAGCCAGACCTCCAGCCTGTCGGGCAAGGGAAAATCCACGCTGTCGCAGGATATCGAAGGCGAGTTCATCTTTGCCTACGATCAGGCTTTCCAGCTGACTGCCACGCTCAATGTCAGCGGCTCGAACGGCGGCATGGCGGATTTCGCCCTGGCCTCCCTGGACGACAGCCTGATATTGCCCGAAGGGGCGAACCTGCTGAGTTCGTCCGGCCTGTACGTCCAGGCCGTTCCCGAGGCTGAAACCTACGCCATGATGCTGGCCGGTCTGGGTCTGGTCGGTGTTGCCGCCGCGCGCCGGCGTGCCAGATCGAAATAAATCATGCGTTCATCGACGAAACCAATAATGGCGCGCGAAGCCGCCAGCCTCGAGGCGTGAGCCACCCCTGAACGGCATCGCCCGACCGGGCGATACCCGGGGAAAGTTTCACCGAATGCGTTCACGCGCATCCTTGGCCCGCCTCACGGCGGGTCTTTTTTGTGCGGAAGCGGTTTCGATGAACCTCACGGCGTCCAGCCTCACGACCGGGCCGCATGGGCTGCGCGGCTCAGCATGAAAACTCGGAGTCGTCCTCTGCCGCGTCGCCGCCGTGCAGGGCGCAACGAATGGCGCTGTCGTGCGGGTGCGCGCAGATGACGTCTGCCAGCCACGGGTAGCAGCCGGCGTAGTCGCATTGTTCGGCGTATTCATCCAGCTCGTCGAGCGGCGGCGCATCGCCGAGTTCGTGCAGCGCCTCCTCCGCCAGCAGATCGGCCTGCGCGGTGAGTGCTTCGTTTCGCGTGTCCATGGGTTCCCCTGAATTGACCGGAACGGCCATCCTGCCGCTTCAAGGTGTTCTGCGTATGACAGCGCGTGAAATTTTGATGGCCCGAATGTCCCGTCCCTGGCCCGAACGTGCCATGCCCGCCGCGTTGCGAACACCACCTGCTGCAATATCGGTGCGCGAAACTGCCTGCGTGCTGAAAAGCCACACCCGTCGCGAGGCGGGGTCGGAAATGCCAGGATCTGCGCGGCTTTGGGAGAAGCGTCGTATGCGCAGACAGCCGGTTGCCAGTCGTTCACGCGCTTTGGATGGTTCTGCTTGCCGCCTTTATTTGGGAGAACGTCATGTACCGCATTAAAGCTTTGCTCGGCCTGCTGCTGGCCGGATTCGTGGGAACTGCCGCCGCCATCGGCCCGAGCGATCTCGGCAACCTGAGCGGCCAGACCGTCAGCATCGGCAACTCGTTCGCCGCCGGCGCGTCGTTCAGCGACGTATACATTTTCGACATCCTGCCGATGTCCGCCACGGTCGGCACCGCCGTCACGATCAACCTGGATATTCCGCAATTCGCAGGGCAGGAGTTCGCCATCGAGGATTTCGCGGTGGCGTTCAAGGACAGCCTGGGCGCCACGATCGTCAGCGACATCCAGACGTCGCTGACCGACTACACGCTTTCGATCTTCGCCGCCCTGGCTTCGGCCAACGACTACGCATTCGTGGTGTCGGGCAACGTGACCGGGACGCTGGGCGGCAGCTACGGCGGCGTGCTGCAGGCCGTTCCGGTGCCGGAGCCGAAGGGCTGGCTGCTGATGCTTGCCGGCGTCGGCATGGTCGGGTTGATGATCGAGCGCGCCAAGCGCCGCATGTAAACCTGTCCGTTCGACGATGAACCGGCGTGGAGTCGTTTTAGGCCTGGCATTCATGGCCGCACTGGGCAGCCCATCTGCACGCGCGTTGGTGGGCGGCAACGTGGACGTCAATTCGGCCGGTTCGCTTTGGGCGGGCGTGGGGGCGGTCCGCATCAACGGCGGCATCTTCTCCGGCGCGTTGCTCGATAGCCAGCACGTGCTCACGGCCGCGCATGTGGTGGGCGGCCAGGTGGCCACGCCAGGCAACGTCAGTTTTACCCTCAACGTAGGCGGCAATCTCACGCATACCCTGAGCGCCACGGCGATTACCGTGTTCCCGGGGTATGCCGGCACGGCGCCGGGCGCGGACGGCGTCTGGCACGACGACCTGGCGATCGTCACGCTGAGCGCGCCGATTGCGGGTGCGGTGCCGATGTACGACCTGTATGGTGGCAGCTTGAGCAGCCAGACGCTGACTGTCGTCGGCTATGGCGGCGGCGGCGATGGTGTCAGCGGTGTCACCAGCGGTGCCAACGCCAGCGTCAAACGGGTGGGGAAAAACCGGGTGGACGAGCTGTTGAAGGACGACGACGGTGGCCAGCACGATGAAATCTTCGTGTTCGATTTCGACGGTCCGGATTCGTCCAGCAATGTGTTCGGTCCACCCATCTCGGCCAATCTGACGCTGGGCGCAACGATCGAGGCGCAGTTCGCCGGCGGCGATTCAGGCAGCCCGGTGTTCGTCAACGACAACGGCGTGTGGAAGATCGCGGGCATCGCCGCCTTCAACGGCAACACCCGTCTGTCCTCCGGCAGCAATGTGCTGTTCGGCTCGATCGGCGGCGGCACTGTCGTCGCATCCTACCTGCCCTGGATCGAATCGACGCTGGCCGCGCCCGTGCCCGAACCGCACGCGTGGCTGATGCTGGTGGCAGGCTTGGGGCTGGTCGGGGCAGCGAGATACAAGAGGCAAGCTGCAAGTTATAAGTTGCAAGGTATCCGTGGCGAGGCAGGAAGCCACTCGCTTTGCTTGAATCTTGTAACTTGTAACTTGTAACTTGTAACTTGTAACTTGTAACTCAGGCGCAATCCGCCTCGGGCAGGGGCTCCTCGGCCAGCCTGCGGCCGAAAGGCATGCGCCGCTGGTCGACGAACAGGCTGCTGCCGTCGATGCGTTTGGCGAGGTGCTTGGCTTCGGATGCGGCGCGGGCGACTTCCTGGTACTGGTGGAAATGGGAGGGATCGACCAGCACGGCGCCGATGGATAGCGACACCAAGGTGTGAAATGCCATTGTCCCGCGCCGGTCTTCGCTGTAGTAGCCACCCGCTTCCACGTGCTCCGGGTTGAACAGGGCCAGGCATTCGCGATCGAAGCGTACCAGCATGCCGTGACAGCGCACTTCCCAGTCGAGGCTCTGGAACAGCACGACGAAATCGTCGCCGCCGATGTGACCGATGAAATCGAGCTCGGGGACGCAGCTTTCCTGCAGGATGCGCGCCAGCAACTGGATGATGTTGTCGCCGCGGCGGAAGCCGTAGACGTCGTTGTAGGGCTTGAAGTGGTCGAGATCGAAATACGCGGTGACGAAGGTCTGCTCGTTGACGAGCAGGCGTTCCATGTGTTCCTGGATCGGCACGTTGCCGGGCAGGCCAGTCAGCGGGTTGGCGTAGCGCGCGGCGACGATCTGCATTTCGGTGACTTCGCGCATCAGGTCGAAACCCGAGCCCAGTCCCAGGTAGCGCCCTTCCGCGGTGATGACGAAGCCCTGGGTGAAGGCCGTCTTGCCTTTTTTCACCACCAGTTCCGACAGCTCGGTCATGCGCGTGGCCTTGTCGACGATGAGCGGGTCGGCATCCATGAAGTCGGAGCAGGGTTTCTTGCCGTAGAGTTCGCGGCCGTACAGGCCGATGAAGCGGTCGAGCACGGCGGGGCGATGGATGATGCCGACCGGAATGCCGTTGTCTACCACGGCCACCGCATGCTGGTCGGGGTTGAGCATCATCAGTTCGAGCACGTCCTGGCTGGGGGTCGCCGGCGCGACGCACGGCGCGGGCATGACCAGCTTGCCGGCCGAGACGTGCAGGCCGTCGCGTCCGCGTGGCGTGGGGAACACGCTGACCGTTCCGGATTGCAGGCAGGCCAGCACCTCGCGCGGCGGCAGCCGGATCGGCACCGGTGAAGGACGACCGATCAGATAGCCCTGCGCGTAGCGGATGCCGAGGTCTTTCAGCACCGCCAGTTCGGACACGTTTTCCACGCCTTCGGCAATCACGAAGGAATGGGCACCCTCGGCCAACTGCTTGATCGAGCGCACGAACTGGATCTTGTGCGGGTCCTGGTGGATATCGGCGATGAAATGCTTGTCGATCTTGACGAAGGCCGGCTTCAGTTCCGACCACAGGCGCAGGCTGGAAAACCCCTCGCCGAGATCGTCGATGGCCACTTCGATGCCGGCTGCGCGCAGCAGTGAAACGGCTTGCCGCAGATCGCCGTAGTCGAGTGCGGCGGTATTTTCGGTGATTTCGATCACTACCTGGCTGCTGGTCAGGCCGACTTGATCCAGCGCTGCCAGCATCGCGTCCGGCGCAAAGCTGGCGTCCAGCAGGCTGATGGGCGACATATTCACGAACAGCCGTCCCGACAGATCCAGCTGCGCAAAAGTCTTGAGCGCCATCCGTACGCAGGCCCAGTCCAGCGCGGCCAGCATGCCGTGCTGCTCGGCCACGCGGAACAGCGCCTGCGGCGCATGCAGCGGGCTGTTCGAGGGCCCGCGCGACAGGGCTTCGTAACCCATCATTCGCCCCTCCACCAGATCGAACACCGGTTGCAGCAGCGTCATCAGCCGCGCATTTTCCAGAATGTGTTCCAGGTGAGGGCGCAATTCGTCGTGGCTCATAGCGGGGGGGACGAGGGAAGGCAGAGTTGACGACGATAGGGGAGAAGCGTTACGCGCGTGTGAACAGCTAGAGCGCCCGCTTCGCGGGCTTCAAGATTCAAGTTGCAAGGTTCAGGCGGATCGAGCGGCCTCCCGCCCGGCCACGAACACCTTGAAACTTGCAACTTGAATCTTGCAACGTGCATCTTGCAACTTGAATCTGTCATTTCACTGTCATCGCACACGCCTATGCTCGCTGCCCACAGGGGGCTTCATGCATAACGCAAACGAACTGACCGACGAAGAATGCGGCCATCTGGCGCGCATTCTGCTCGCCTCGCGCCGGGTTTCGCTGCGTCACCATTTTTTCAGCTGGGTGCATGGCCCGCTGCAGTCGCTCATTCCCCACGAAATCCTGCTGTGCGGGGTGGCGGATGAAAGCGGCTATCTGCTGCACGAGCGCTTCACCGCCTGCCGCTACTTCAAGGACGATCATTACCAGCGCGTCATCCATCCGGGCAGCGGCCTGGTCAATCATCTGGCGCAGGAATGGCAGATTGCCGGCGTGCCACGCCTGATTGCGGCGCTGCCCGAGGAGCCGGGCGGCTGGAACGCCCGGCTCACCGATCTCGAACTGAAGAACGTCGCCTTCCATGGCATGGGCTGGATTGACGGACAGATCAAGGGCTATGCCAGCTTCTCGCGGGTGCGCGCGCCGTTCGACGGCCGCCTTGAAATGTATCTCGACATCCTGCTGCCGCACCTGCTCGCTACCCTGGCGCGCGTGCTCGCCAACGAGGCGCGCGCCCAGACCCACACCAAGCGCCCAAGCGGACTCGTCACCGCGCGCGAAGTCGAAGTGCTGACCTGGGTGCGCGACGGCAAGACCAACGACGAAATCGCCGCCATCCTCGGCCTGTCGATGCTCACCGTCAAAAACCATCTGCGTCACGCGATGAAAAAGCTCATCGTCCGCACCCGCGGCCAGGCCGTCGCCAAGGCCATCGCGCTGGGGTTTTTGCGCGCACAGGGGGTGCGCGGGGATGCGGAATAGTGCGCCCGCGCGTTGCACGGGCTTCAAGGCGCAAGTTTCAAGTTGCAAGGTCTTGGCGAAGCAGTCGACTTCATACTTTCCACGAACACCTTGTAACTTGTACCTTGAATCTTGAAGCCCGCGCAACGCGCGGGCGCTCTGCTTTCCGCCGCCGTGCGACGGATGAGCCATCCGGCTCAGTTTTTCCTGCCCCTACTCCCCATCGGGTGTCATCCACGTTCCCTAAAGTTCCCCTGTCCGTAGTCACACGGGCTCGATTTCCGGTTGGTTTGCCGTTTGCCGGCAGGCCTGCCCCACAAGGGGGCGGAAAGCTTTACAACTTTCTGGGTCTTTTTTTAAAAGAGGAGCACTACATGAAACTCAAACTTATCGCCCTGGCCGCCATGCTGGCCGCCTCCGGTGTCGCCCAGGCGAAAATCGCCGACAGCAATGACAACGCGATCGCTATGCCAACAAGTGGCGGAGACATGTTCGCCAGCCTGGTGAGCGTGTCCAACAACGCGTCCTTTGCGGTCGATCTGGGGCTGCGCCTGGACCAGTTCACCGCCGCCGTTGCACCGACGCAAACCGGCGTCAAGCTGGTGTGGGATCTGGATGCTGGCACCTTCTCAGATATGGGCAGCTTTTCCACCGGCCTGGCCGGCCAGATGCAGACGCTGAACTACGGTTCGGTCTACACCACTTTTGCAACGCCTTCCGTGATCGGCGCGGCCGATCTCAAGTTCGACGTCAAGGCCATGGACGGTACGCCCACTTTTGCTCCCGGTGTGGGCACCAACCGCTATCTGTCCACCTCGGCTGCCAGCAGCATCACCGCCACCAACGGCCAGGTATTTGGCATGGATAACGTGGACACCTACGTCATTGCTGCCAATGCTGATGCCACCAACAGCACCCATGGCGCAGACCTCAATACCGCGGGCGCCAACATGTTTGATTCAGGCGATGCAGCGAACGTTTACTTCGAGAATGGCAGCAAAAATAACTGGAATGGTGCGACCAGCTTCACTTCCACGGGTACCGCCAGCGGCGATCTGAACTTCTATTCCCTGGTCAATAGCTCCAGCGTCGCCGGTAGCCAAGCCACCGTCGTCAAGTACGCCGGCGTGTGGAGCTTCGATGTGGCCACCGCCCAGTTGAGCTACGCCACCGCGCCCGTGCCGGAAGCCGAGACCTACGCCATGATGCTGGCCGGTCTGGGCCTGGTGGGCTTCATGGTGAGCCGTCGCCGCAAGCTGGCTTGATCGCTGGCTGTGGCTGCCGTTTGTGCGCGTGAGCGCAAATGGCGCGAATCGAATTGTTTTGACTATGGCTGCCGGCACGTTGTCGGCAGCCCCACCCGATTGTTTACTGAATTCAGGAGTTAGATCATGAAATTGTCCCAAATCGCCCTGGCCGTCGCTTCCCTGAGCGTGGTCCCCGCTTTCGCCGCCACTGGCAGCCTGCAAACCCTCTACGGCGTGACGCCTGCCAACACCGTGTACGTGTCCGGCGCATCCGCGCTGTCCAGCTCCTTCGCCAACGTGGTGGGCGCCAACTGCACCGGCGGCTCCGGCAACGTGGTGTCTTTCACCATCAACGGCAGCACCAGCGACGGTCGCGTTACCGTGTGTACTACCAGCTCGACCGACGGCCAGTTCGCCGGCCCCTTCGCGGTGGTTAAGCGTGACACCAATGGTTCCTTCGACGGCGTGGGCCCGGTAATCGACCAGGCCGCGCTGACCAAGTGGGCGGACGTGAACAACTGTAACGACGCCACCCTGCAGTGCGGCCTCGACAGCACCACGGCGATCGTGCCGCATGCCGGCCTGACCGACGTCGACACCAACGTGTGGGTGGGCATGGCCAACACCGGCGCGCTGAGCATCCCCGTCACCGACCCGTCCACCACCGGCACCGTGCTGAACGGCGGCTTCGCCGGCCAGGGCTTTGGCGTGATGGTGAGCGAGAGCCTCTACGACGCCATGATGGCCAAGCAGGTTGCCGAAGGCCGTCTGCCGGTCTCCGCCGGCGGCGTTTCCTGCGTCGCGGGTAACTACACGCCCGGCGCCTGCCAGCCTAGCATCAGCAAGGAAGAGTATGCCGCCATCGTTGACAGCCAAAACTTTGCCTACGTCGCTAACGGCGCCCTCTCCGGTGACGCCGGCGTGATCAACCTGTGCCGCCGCGTTGAAACCTCCGGCACCCAGGCTTCGTCCAACGTGTACTTCCTCAACAACTCCTGCGGCAACGCCAGCCCCACTGTTGGCTTCAAGAATCCGAAGGCGGTCGATTTTTCGGGCGGTGGCGTGAACCCTGTGGCCTTCAACTCCAGCTCGGGTGATGCCGTCACCGGCAACTACGACGATTTCGGCGGCGCGTTCGGCCTGTTCGAAGGTTCGGGCACGGGTGATGCGCGCAACTGCGTGATCCGTCGCAACGGCGGCAAGAACCCCAACAACGTGGCTGATGGCCTGGGCACCTACGCCGCCGGCTGGATCTCGCTGGAAAACGCGCCGGCCGCCGGCTGGAAGCTGGTCAAGCTCGATGGCGTGTCGCCCAACGCGGTTCAGGTTGCCGTGGCCAGCGACACCGACGGCAATGCCGACGGCTGGATGGCCGACACCAACCAGCGCACCAACGTGGTGAAGGGCTACTACGATGCGGCGCCGGAACTGGAAATGCTGTGGCCGTCGACCACGCCCTACGGCACCTTCCTGACCTCGCTGAAGAACACCTTCGCCAACCCGGCGCTGGTGTCGCTGCGTGGCGTGTTCCAGGCCAACGGCGTGTTCACCCATGCCGGCAACGAGACCAAAGTGCACAAGGGCACGCGCAACGGCAACTTCTGCGCACCCCAGGCGCTGGCCGAGTAAGCAAGCTTGACCGGTCCGGGCGTGGTTGAACCCGGACAGTCTGACTTCCACCCCGCGGCAACGCGGGGTGGATTTTTGCTTTTGTGGTCTGGCTCGTTCAGAAGAGCAGGCACGGAGCCAGCAAACCTTTGCCGCATCGGCAAAGGTTTGCTGCTGTTTTGCAAATTATGTCGTCGACAATGATTAAAACGCTCATGAATAAAAGGCTGGCGTGGTTTGTTTTGATGTTGGCGGGCATGCCGGCCCACGCGCAGGAAGCCAGCTTCGACGTATTCGAATACCGGGTGGAAGGCACGACGCTGTTGCCGGTGGTGGTGGTCGAGCAGGCGGTGTATCCGCACCTGGGCGAAAAGAAAACCCTCTCCGACGTGGAAAAGGCGCGCGAGGCGCTGGAGAAGGCCTACCACGGCGCGGGTTATCTCACCGTGCTGGTGAGCATTCCGCAGCAGAAGGTGGACGGCGGCCTGGTGAAGCTCGCCGTGACCGAGGCGCCGGTGGATCGGCTGCGCGTGGTGGAGTCGCGCTACTTCAGCCTGGGCGAGATCCGGGCAGCCGCACCCGAGCTGGCCGAAGGCACCGTGCCGAACTTCCCGCAGATGCAGAAGGAGCTGGCGGCGCTCAATCGCAGCGGCGACCGCAAGATCACGCCGGTGCTGCGCCCCGGCAAGACGCCGGGCACGGTGGAAGTGGATCTGAAAGTGCAGGATCAATTGCCCTTGCACGGCAATGTCGAACTCAACGACCGCTACAGCCAGGACACCACGCGCACCCGGCTTTCCGCCAGCCTGCGCTGGGACAACCTGTGGCAGAAGCAGCATGGTCTGGGCATCACGGTGCAGACCGCGCCGGAGAACACTGACGAGAGCCGCGTGTTTTCGGCCAGCTATACCTGGCCGCTGGCATCCGGAAATTACCTGGCGCTGTACGGCGTGAAATCGGATTCCGACGTGGCGGCGGTGGGCACGCTCAACGTGGTTGGGAGCGGCTTGATCGCCGGCGCGCGCTACATCGTGCCGCTGCGCAGCCGTAGCGAGAATTTTTTCCATACTGCGACTCTGGGGGCGGATTACAAGGACTTCGATCAGTCGGTGGCGCTCGTCGACAGCGGCAATTTCAGCTCGCCCATCACCTACCTGCCGTTCACCCTGGGCTGGGACGGTTCCTGGCTGGGCCGTGTCGAATCCGGGCGGGGCCGCACGACGAAAGCCGGCGTGGCATTCAACTTCCATCTGCGGGGGCTGGTCGCGGACGAACAGGAATTTGCCGACAAGCGCTACAAGGGGCGGCCGGACTACAGCTACCTGCGCGGCACGTTTTCGCACGAGGAAAGCTGGATGAGCGGCTGGGGTGCCGAGGTGCGCGGCGGCTGGCAGATCGCCGCCCAGCCGCTGATTTCCAACGAGCAGTACGCCATCGGCGGCACTGACACCGTGCGCGGCTATCTGGAGTCCGCCGCGCTGGGCGATAACGGCGTCTCACTGAGCCTGGAGGCGCGCACGCCGAACCATGCCAGGAAGGTGACCGAATCGCTCGACGAACTGCATCTGCTGGCATTCGTCGACGGCGGTTACGTGCACGTACGCAAACCGATCACAGCCGACGACCGCTTCACCCTGGCGGGCGCCGGGCTGGGCATGCGGCTCAAGGGCTGGCACGGCGTATCGGTCGGCCTGGACTGGGCGGTGGCCTTGATGAACCTGGGTAATACCGAACGCGGCGACAGCCGCGCGCATTTCAGGCTGGGCTACGAATGGTGAATGAGCCGATCGGCTCATTCCGGATGACACAGGCAAGACGTACCCCAGCGTTAAGGTAGGCAGGACGAATCCCGCGCAGCCTTTCGGCATGCCGGCGCACATAAGGAGAACCCCAATGAATCGCAACCGCTATCGGCTGGTTTTCAACACGACGTCAGGCATGATGGTGCCGGTGGCGGAAACCGCGCGCCGGCACGGCAAGGCTGCAAGCGGCCCGGCGCTGGCGCTGGCCGGCGTGCTGCTGGCGGGGCCGGTGCAGGCGGAATTGCCGGTGGCGAGTGCCAATTTCGCGGCACCCGGAACAATTGCGAGTTATCAGGCGAGCGGTACACAGGCCTACATCAATCAGGTCGGCAATAAGGCCATTGTCAATTTTCAGACGGGCAACATCAGTGCTGGGCACGATCTTCAGGTGCGCCAGGTAGATGATCTCATTACAAAGAATCTGGTGCCGGATGCTGTTTTCTCGCTGCTGGCCCGCATCCATGACACTAACCCTACCATTATTGCGGGCAGCATCTCGCAGGCCGCCGGGCAGAAGGCCAACGTCATCATGGTCAACAGCAACGGCATCGCCTTCATGGGCGGGTCGCAGGTGAATCTCAACCAGTTCACCGCTTCCACCCTCAATATCCAGGACGAATTCATCGGCAACCTGCTGGCGAGGACCGCATCGCCCCAGTTCGAAAAGGCGCTGGATGACGGCGCGGCGCACGGCTTCATCAAGGTGATGGAGGGCGCGCGCATCAGCGCGGGCAATTCCGGACGGGTGATGCTGATTGCGCCCACCGTGGTGAACAAGGGAACAATCGACGCTCCGGACGGGCAGATCATTGTCGCTGCAGGATCGAAGGTCTACCTGCGCGCAAGCGACGATAACAATGTGCGCGGGCTGCTGGTCGAGGTGGACAGCCCGGCCGGAGTCAATGCATTCGACACTGCGAACACCGATGTGAAGGACGGGTCGCTCGACGGCCAGACGGTTGCACTCGCCGAGGCAGCCGAGGACAAGCTTGGGCATGTTACCAACCTTGGTGAGCTGGCTACGCCGCGCGGCAACGTGACGATGGTGGGGTATGCAGTCAACCAGAAAGGGATTGCGCGCGCCACGACGTCGGTGGTGGCGAACGGCTCGATTTACCTGATGGCGAAGGATACGGCCTACCTACCTGGCACTCAGAATACAAGTTCGCAGCGTACCGGCCAGGTGACCCTGGGCGCGGGAAGCGTGACCGAGATCCTGCCGGAAACGCAGGATGGCACGATGACCCAGGATGGAAAACTTGATGATGGGTCGGCCAACATCGGTCTCGATCAGCCATCCCGCGTGGTTGTACTAGGTCGCGACATCCGCGTCGAAGGCGATGCAATGGGTGAAAACGGCGAGACCTTAGCTGGCGCGCTGATTCATGCCCCGTCTGGCAAGGTGAGCTTCTACGCGGTGGACGCAAGTTCCGGCAATACTGTGCGGAATCTGATCGAGGAAGGCGGGCTGCTGCGCGCAGACACGGCGGTTTCGACCAGCGCGCGCGTGCATCTGGGAAGCGGCGCGCGAATCGATGTGGCCGGCCTGGAAAACGTGGAAGTCTCAGTCGAGCGCAATGTCCAGGAAGTCGAACTGCGTGGCGACGAATTGAAGGATTCTCCAGTCAACCGCGATGGAGCGATACGCAACGAAAAAGTCTACGTGGATGTGGAGCGCGCTCTCACGCGTGCCGAGGCAGGCGAATCGACACTGATCTCGAAGGATCGCCTGGAAGCCTTGCGTGCACAAGAGCAGCGTACGGTGGCAGAACGCTCGACGCTGGGGGGAACGATCGAACTGCACTCCCAGGGCGAAGCCATCATTGAGTCCGGTACGGTTTTCGATGTCTCGGGCGGCAGTCTGAAATACACCTCCGGCAAGGTCAAAACCACGCTGCTTACCAGCAATGGCAGGCTTGTCGATATTGCCGACGCCGACGCAGAAACCCATTTCGACGGGATCGCCACGCGCTACGTGAAGGACTATGGGCGCTGGAACCGCAAGGAGGTAATCGATCTTGGCCAGAGCTACAACTACGATCCCGGTTATGCCGAGGGCAAGAATGCAGGCGCAGTCTCAGTATTCGGCATGAGCGGAACCGTGATGCAGGCCAGCGTCGCCGGGCGCACCCTCACCGGCGAACGGCAGCGGGATGCGGGCATCGCGCCGCGCGGTGCCAGGCTCACGCTGGGCTATGACGATGCTTCCGCTATTGACCTCAACAAGGGCAGCGACGGTTACCAAGACTACAAACTCAATCAACGCGTGGAGGTGGTCTCGACAGGCGCACTGTTGCCCGCGGGATTCGGTTTCGGAGATGCGCTGCCAGCCGAGCTGAAATCCACTCTGACGCTCGATCCCGCACTCGTCGGCGAAGGCAAGGTCGGCGAACTGGCGATCTACAGCAACCAGGCGGCCGCGGTGCGTGAGGCGCTAGCTGCGCCCGCCAACGGTGTGGTGACGATTGCGGCGCCGGAAGTCAGCCTGGGGGCCGACATCGAAGCAGGTACCATCGATATCGCTGCCCGCTTCGTCAAGGGACAGACGATACCTGTGACGCCGACAATCGACGTTGCCGACGGTGTCACACTGAGTGCGCGCGGCCAGTGGGTGAACGACATGCCCGGCATGGGCCTGAACGATGCCACCTCGCGCATCGACGGCGGCGCGATCAAGCTGAATGCGGAAACGATCGCGGATGGGCCTGGGAGTTACCGCGCTCGTGGAAAAATCGTATTTGGCGAAGATGTGTCGCTCGATGCCGACGGCGGCAGCTGGCTCAAGGTGAATGGGAAGCTTTCGGGGGGCAACGGCGGCGACATCAGCGTCAGGGGATATTTCGTCAGCGGCTGGGATGACGTCGATGTCCATGCGTACGGCATTGGTGAAGGTGGGACGCTCACGCTCGGCGCCAATCGCATCCAGATGGGCGGCTCACCGCTTGCGGCAGCCGATGCCATCGATCTCGATACGGGTTTCTTTGCGCACGGAGGATTTGCCGACTACTCGCTGAAGGCGCTGACCTCGCTGGTGGTCGCGGAGAATGCACAAATCCGTGCCGCGCTGACGAATCGCGAACTGGCTACGGTGGATCGCTTGCGTGCCAGTGGCGCGCCGGTCGCCAATCTTGGGCAGTTGGGCGTACGCGACGATCGCGTACGCCAGGCGGTGAGCCTCAACCTGTCGGCAGGCCTCAAGGCCGCCGAAACCGGCGATCTCATCATCGGTGAGAACGCCCGCATCGAGACCGACCCGAAAGCGAACATCACGCTGGAAGCCTATCGCCTGCTGGATATCGAAGGCAGCGTTGCGACCACAGGCGGCTCCATCGAAGCCAGCGCGGACGAAAGCTTCGGCACCGTGTGGCTGGGCGATGCCGCACGTCTCGACGCGGCAGGACGTGCGCTGACCTATACCGACAACCAAGGCCTGACGCAAGGCGAGGTGCTTGCGGGCGGGCAGGTTTCCCTGAGTGCGGGTGGTGTCGTCGCAAAGGAGGGATCGACCATCGATATCTCGGGGGCGGTACCGGTGCGCCTGGATGTCCCGAACGAATCCGGCGGGCTGGGGCGCATGGTAGGCAGCGATGCGGGGACGCTCGCCGTCCTGGCGCAGAACGCGGCGCTGCTGGACGGCGAAATCGCAGCGCACGGCGGGAGTGCAAGTAATCGCGGCGGCATGTTGGACTTCACGCTGGGCGTTTTCGAAGAGCCTGCGCTCGGGGTGCCGCTGCCGGAGCGGGTATTGCATCTCGCACAGACCGCATCCGAACAATCCACCGGCCTGCAGGCAGGCGATTCACTGGCCGGTACGCAGACCATGCTGTCTGCCGTGAAAATCGAGGCTGCCGGTTTCGATCGGTTGCGGCTTTCCAGCCGCGACGCAATACGCCTGGAAGACGGTCTGGAACTCGGCGCCGGGCGGGTCCTGCCTCTGCGCGAAGTCACGCTGGATGCCGCCAGCATTCAGACGGCTGGCGGCGACGCGGCCGTTTCCGCCGAAACGGTACGGCTGGGCAACTACCACCCGGGCCGCCGCGCCGCGAGCACGGCGCCGACGAGCACCGGCACGCTCAAGGTCGCGGCCAGACAGCTTGAGCTTGCCGGCGAATTGACACTTGGTGGCATGGCCCGTGCCGAACTCATCGGCACGGAAGAAATCCGGCTGGCCGGCATTTCAGTCGCCAATGCACGACCCGAAGGCGAGTTGAAGGCGGCTGCCGATCTGCTATTGCATGGTGCATTGGTGGCCCCCACCAGCTACAGTCTTTACACGATCGATGCGAGTGGCCATTCGGTCGCTTTCACGCGATCCACCGATACGCCAGTCCAGCCTTGGTCTGTTTTGGGTAGCCTGACCGTTCGCGCCGACGACATTGCTCAGGGGGGCAATCTCTGGGCACCGTTCGGCAGCATCGATCTTCAGGCCGCTGACTCGCTGGTATTCGAGAATGGCAGCCTGACCTCGGTGGCTGCGACACCGGGCAGCCTGACCCCCTTCGGCAAAGTGGAGAATGGCCGCGCGTGGATATTCGACGTCGACGCTTCGAGAGTCGACAAACTGCAAGTTGCCGATCTCGACGGCAAGGCTATCCGCGCGAGCGGCGCCTCAGTCGACATGCAGTCCGGTGCGAAGGTCGATCTCTCCGGAGGCGGCGACATTCAGGCGTATGAATTCACTACAGGGCCGGGTGGATCGCACGACATCCTGGCCGACGACAACATCTACGCGATCATGCCAGGTTACACCGGCGGCTACGCCATGGCCGATGCGCAGAACGATCAGTCGCGCAAGGTAGGCGAAGCGACCGCAAACAAGATCGTATTCGATCGTGCACCCGGCGACGCCGTATATCTTTCCGGCGTGCCAGGCCTGCCGGATGGTGTATATACCCTGTTGCCTGCGCACTATGCGTTGTTGCCGGGAGCCTATGCAGTCAAGCTGAATGCCGATGTTCGGCTGTTGCCCGGCCAAAGCTATAGCCGTCAGGACGGGGTGCGCGTTGCTGCGGGTTACCTGACCGATACCCGCGTGAATGCGCCGAAAGATGCGAACTGGCAAGGGGTCGAAGTGCTGACCCGCGAACAGGTGCTGGCAAGATCTGAGTTCACCTTGACCAACGCATCGAAGTTCTTTGCCGACAGCCGGAACCGGCCGCAGGATGCGGGTCTGCTCTCGGCGGCTACCACCGGTAGCGGCACCAATGCACTGAAGCTCGATGCGGTATACGACTTCGCGGCCGGGGAGGGTGGACGTGGTGCGCAGGTGGACATCAGCGCGCTGAAACTGGCCATTACTAGCGGCACGCCAGACGGGATCGCATCGGATGTCGTCGTGCTCGACGCCGGCAAGCTCAATGACTTTGGCGCGGAAAGCCTGTTCATCGGCGGGACGCGAGCCGTCAGCGGCGATACCACGACGCTGACGGTAGGCGCCGATAGCGTGACGCTCGCCAACGACGCGAGCCACGCATTGAAGGCCGGGGAAATCATGCTGGCGGCGAAAGGTACGCTTGAACTCGAATCGGGCAGCGCAATCGATGCGCAAGGCCCTGCGGGCGATGCCGGGCACTACGAAACGGCGGGCAACGGCGCGCTCGTGCGCGCGGCATCCACGCGCGCCAGCTTTGCGCGCACCGGCAGCCCGGACCGCAGCCAGGGCACACTGACCGGCGCGGCAGACAGCACGGTGATTGCCGCCGATTCGATTACGCTCGACGCGACGAAGGAAAATGCATTCAAGGGAACGGCCAAATTCGAGCAGCAAAAGAGCGTGAACGGTGATGTGGTCAGGGTGCTCGTCGCGGGCAATCTGGCAGTGGGCGCCAGCCGCATCAACTTCGGCAATGCGCCAGTGGGCAGCGAAGGATTCACCTATACACAGGACGAGTTGAACGCCATCGATCTGGCCGAACTGACGCTCACCAGCTATTCCACCTTCGATCTCTATGGCGATGTGGTCGTCGGCAAGCTCGACGCCGGCAAACCCGTGCTGCAAAACCTGAGCTTGCAGGGCGCGGGATTGGCGGGTTTGGATAACGCAGGCCAGACCGCACAGCTCAATGCGCAAAACCTCACCCTCACCAACCCCAATAATGCTGCGTCGTTTACCGCAGGCGGCGCGCTGGGAACCGGCAATCTCGAGGTGAAAGCCGATACGCTCACGCTGGGCGCCGGCGACAAGGCGATCCAGGGCTTTGGCGCGGTGACGGTCACGGCGAATGAACTGGTAGGCTCCGGCACCGGCAAGCTGGACGTGAGCGCACCTGTGACGCTGAACGTCGCGCGCATCAGCGGCGAACGCGGCGCCGATCAGGCATTCGACTCGACGGACACGTTGAGCGTCGCGCAGCACTCTGCCGACCGTGTATTGGCGCCCGTCACCGCGCTGGGCGCGAAGTGGGCGTTGCAGGGCACGTCGGTTGATTTCGATTCCCACGCCGAATTACCCTCAGGCAGCATCAAGCTCACGGCCACCGCCGGCAATATCGAGCTGGGCGAGAACGCCACGATCGACGTGGCCGGACGCTCCGTGCAGTTCTTCGACGTGAGCAAACCCAGTTGGGGTGGCACGGCGGAATTCGTCAGCACGGGTAAGATCGATAGCGATTCCGGCCAAATCGTGGCCGGAACCGGCAATGTGACCTTCGACGAGGGGGCGAAGGTCGACGTGTCGGCAGCCGCGGGCGGCGACGCTGGCACGCTGATCGTGCGTGCGGCGAATGGCAGCTTTACGCTGGCCGACGGCAGCGTCAGCGGTGCGGAAACGCCGGATACCGACGGCAAACGCGGCGACGGCGCGCGCGCTGACATCGATGTGAAAACGCTCAACAAATTTGACGATGAAGGAAACCAAGTCACAAGTTTCTCGACATTCAACACCGCGCTCAACACGGGCGGCTTCGATGGCGAGCGCAGACTGCGCGTGCGCAACGGCGACGTGAGCATCGCCGAGACCGACAAAGTCAAAGCACTCAACATCCACATCGCCGCCGACAGCGGCAAGCTCGACGTGGCAGGCGAACTCGACGCCTCGGGCAAGGACGCCGGCCGAATCGAGCTGTTCGCGAATGACGCTGTGAATGTGAAGGACACGGCCAAGCTCACGGCCAAGTCCAGTGGCGCGAACGAGGAGGGCGGCGACATCGAGATCGGCACCCGCGACGGCAAGCTCGATCTGGCATCCGGCAGCGCCATCGATGTGTCCGGCGGCACAGGCGGGCAGGGTGGCACCGTGTTGTTGCGTGCCGGACGCACAGCAACCGGTGTGAACATTACTACGCTGAAAAGCAGCGGCTTGAATAGCGCGCGCTCGGTGTCGGTCGAGGCCGTCAAGATATATGACAACATTGCCACGCTCAACGCCAGCAGTGCGAATGCGGGCGGCATCCTAGGCCTCACCGCGATCAAGGCCGACAACGCCGCATTCGCGTCCAACCATGCCAATATCAAGACCGACCTTGAGCAGCCTGATATTCATATCCTGTCTGGTGTCGAAGTACGTTCAACCGGCGATCTGACGTTAAGCGCCGACTGGAACCTGAAAGGCTTGCGCGACAATGGCGAGGTGGGTGTCCTTACCCTACGCGCGGCGGACAGTCTCAAGATCAACAGTAATCTTTCTGACGGCTTCAGCCATGCGACACCTTGCACGACGGCGACTTGCGCTGCCACGCCGGCACCTGCCACCTTGCTGGCGGGCGAATCCTGGACGTACCGCCTGGTTGGCGGTGCCGATCAGACGGCTGCCGATCCTCTGGCTACCCAGCGTGCCAGTGCAATCGGCAAGGGGAATGTCGAAGTTGCGGCAGGCAAGCTGGTACGTACCGGGACTGGCGATATTCATGTTGCAGCGGGCGGCAACATCGAATTGAAGGATGACAAGGCAGCGATTTATACCGCCGGCCGCGTGGCTGACCTGGAGAGCGGATTCACTACACCGGCTTCGGTGCTCAACCCAGTCTTCTCGCAGAATGGCGGCGATGTCGCATTGCGCGCGCAAGGCGACATTCTCGGCAAGGCCACGTCGCAGTTGTATTCGGAATGGCTGTATCGCCAAGGTGCGATCAATTCGACAACGGGCTTCTTCGACAAACAGCCCGCGTGGTGGGTGCGTTTCGATCAGTTCCAGCAGGGCGTGGGCGCGCTGGGCGGCGGCGATGTGGCACTGGTCGCGGGCGGTACCGTAAAGGACGTTTCGGCGAGCGCAGCGACACAGGGCCGCACATCCGGCACATCGCCCAATGCGTCGTCCCTGGTGGTGACGGGGGGCGGCGACGTGCGCGTGGAAGCCGGCACGGATGTGCTCGGGGGCACCTATTATTCAGGGCGAGGCGATATTCTTGTCCAGGCGGGCGGAGGCATCGGCGCGAGCGGCACGATCAAGCCGCTGGTGGCATTGGGCGATGCGAGCGCGCGTTTGAGGGCGGCTGGCGACGTCAATCTGGGCAATGCCATTTCGCCGCAGCTTCTGCCGCAGTCGGCCGGGAATTTACGTATTGCCTTCCCGGCGCTTCTGCAGCCCGTCCGTAGTCTGTTCTCGACTTATGGTGCGGAGAGCTCGATTGCACTCGAGAGCCTGTCTGGCAACACCTCGATGGGACAAAACACCGCTCGCCTGAACAATGCGAACTCCGATCAGCCGCAGTATCTGTTGCCGTCCAGTCTGGCCATGACGAGCTTCCAGGGCGATATCGAGATTGGCGAAGCGGGCAGCACGACGCCGTTGACGATGAACCCCAGCGCAACAGGCGGGATCGAGTTGCTGGGCGCTGGCAACGCGAAATTCAACAACAGCCTGACCTTGAGCGACATGGATCCAGGGCTGGTACCTGGCGCCGTCAAGCCTACCAACATCATCGCGTCGGCTTCGACCAGCGACACGGCGGTTCCCAAGCTCATCGTCAATCCGATCACGCCCAGAACGACGCCCAACGCGCATGCAACAAACCCGCTGCACGGCAGCGACTCCAAGCCTGTACGCGTATACGCCTTGAATGGCGACGTCAGTGGCCTCAATACCGCGCTGGTCACGACCGTACTGAATACGCCCAAGCGACTCGAACTCAAGGCCGGGGGAGATGTGCGGGACGTCACGCTGCACATCCAGCATGTCGGTGCGCAGGATGTCAGCCACGTCGAGGCGGGACGCAGCGTGGTGTTCGGCACGACTTCCGATCGGCGCGACAACGCGCAGATACGTATCGGCGGCCCGGGACGACTGGAGGTTACGGCAGGCGAACATGTCGATTTGGGCACTTCGGGCGGCATTGTGAGCCGAGGCAATCTCGATAATGCTGCCTTGCCGTCAGGCGGCGCTGACCTGAGGTTGGCTGCAGGCGTAGGTGCTGCGAGTATCGATTATGTCGGAACGGTCGATCGTGTGCTTGCCCAGTTGCAGGCAGGTTCGCCAGATGATACGACGCTCTGGCTGGCGCGCTGGCTGACGGGCGACGATACGCTGGAGGTAGACAATGCGCTTGCCGCTGTGCTGGCTGTGGATGCGATCGATGAGAATGCGCAGAAGGCGCATGTGGTCAAGATGCTATACACCGCCTTGCGTATCACGGGCCGCGACTCGTTGAATCAGGACAGCGATTACGCTGCCGACTATGCCCGTGGCTATGCGGCGCTGGCGACGGTCTTCCCGGGCATCGAGGACAAGAATGCGGATGGCACCTTCAAACACTACGAGGGTGATATCAACCTGTTCGCCAGCCGCGTCAAAACGGAACAGGGGGGCGGTATCGATTTCATGGCGCCAGGGGGCGATGTCATCGTGGGCCTTGCCAATACGCCCGCCGCACTGGTCAATGTGGGCAATAATGTGTTGGGAATTGTGGTGTCGGCAGAGGGTGATATCCGAGGCTTTTCGCGCGACGATATCCTCGTCAATCAGTCCCGCATCCTGACAGTGGGTGGCGGAGATGTTCTCTTGTGGTCGAGCGAAGGTGACATCGACGCGGGCAAAGGCAAGAAGAGTGCCTCCGCCGTTCCCCCGCCCGTTATCAAGATCGATCCCAGTACCGGACTTACCACGCTTGAATTGTTGGGGGCGGTGTCCGGAAGCGGTATCGGTGCGCTGGAGTCGCCCGGCGTCACCGCCGGCGACGTCGACCTCATCGCCCCCAAGGGCACGGTCAACGCCGGCGACGCCGGCATCCGCGCGGGGAATCTCAATATCGCCGCGCAGGTGGTGCTTGGAGCGGACAACATCTCCGTCTCGGGCAGTTCAACCGGCACGCCGGTCGCGGACACCAGCGCGGTGGCGGCGGCGTCTTCGGGTGCCAGCAACGCGGGCGGCGACGTCTCGTCGACCACGGCCGCGCTGTCGCAAAACCTGGCAGAGGCCGCGCGCGCGGCGGAAGAACTGAAGCAGGCCTTCAAGCCCACCTTCATCACCGCCGAGGTGATCGGACACGGCGACTGCGACACCAGCCGTCCGGGCTGCCTATGAGCCGTTCGGCCCGTATCTGGACGGCTCCGGTGACGCATTTACTTCAATGATGCCCCGCTAGGCTTGCGGTGCGTGTCCGCGATGCGGGCGCGGCTTATGCCCTAATCATTCCCAGCGGAGACATCATGCGCATCAAACCCATTCCCGCCCTGCTGCTCGGCCTGATGGCCTCCGGCGCGGTCCAGGCGGCATCGCCCATCGGCGGATTCCAGTTCGAATGGACCGCGTCCCATACCGCCGGCGTCACGTCCGAAGTCCCGGCGTTCGACGCGCTCACCAACACCCTGTGGGTGGCCGGCGTGGTCGGGGTGGACGTGCTGAATGCCGGCACCGGAAGCCTGGTTCAGCATATCGATACCACCGGTTTCGGCTTCATCAACAGCGTGGCGATCCACAACGGGATGGCGGCGATGGCGTTCGAGTCGTCGGCCGACCGTACCGCGAATGGGCAGGTCGTGCTGTTCGACACCGCCAGCCGTGCACTGGCCAGCGGCACCAACCAGATCAGCGTCGGCGCGCTGCCAGACATGCTGGCCTTCACGGCGGACGGCAGCAAGCTGCTGGTGGCGAACGAGGCGACGCCCACGGTCTATGGCGGCTTCGATCCCGCCGGCAGTGTCAGCATCATCGACATGGGCAGCCGTTCGGTCGCGGCGACGGCGGGTTTTGCCGGCGTGCCCATCACGGGCAGCGGCGTGCGTTCCCCCGGCATGGATTTCGAACCCGAATACATCACGCTGAATGCCGCCGGCACGCACGCTTTCGTCACGCTGCAGGAAGCCAACGCGATGGGGGTGCTCGATCTCGGGACGAACACCTTCACCAGCGTGGTGGGCCTCGGCACCAAGGATTTCTCGCTGCCGGGCAACGCAATCGACCCCAGCCACAAGGACGGCACGATCGAACTGCGTGCAGCGGACGTCAAGGGTTTCTACCAGCCCGACGCCGTGGCCGCCTATGAAGCGGGCGGCCAGACCTATCTGGTGATGGCCAACGAAGGCGACACGCGCGAGGACGACGGCGACAAGGCGCGGGTCAAGGATTCAGGTCTCGCAGGCTCTCCCGCCGACCTGGCGCAGCTGAATATTTCCACGCTCGATTCGACGTCCGGAACGGAGCTCTACACCTTCGGCGGCCGCTCGTTCTCGATCCGCGACACCGACGGCAACCTGGTGTTCGACAGCGGCAACCAGTTGGATGCCGAGGCGATCGCACGCGGCATCTACGACGACGGCCGCAGCGACGACAAGGGCGTCGAGCCGGAAGGGGTGGAGCTGGTGGAAATCGACGGCCGCACGTTCGCCTTCATCGGCCTGGAGCGCACGACGAAAGGCGCGGTGGCGGTGTACGACATCACCGACCCGGCCAATGCCAGCTTCGTCGACATGATCGTGACCGACGGCGACCGCGCGCCCGAGGGCATGAAAGCCTTTGTGATGGACGGCAAGCACTACCTGGCTATCGCCAACGAAGTCTCCAACACCACCACGCTCTACAGCGTCAACATGGCGCCGGTCCCCGAGCCGGAAACCTATGCCATGCTGCTGGCCGGTCTGGGGCTGGTCGGTTTCATGGCGCGTCGGCGCAACGCGCAGCGCGCGTAAGCCGCGGCCCGGGCACCCCGCTAGATGGCGGGATCCTCAGCCTGTTGACACCCCCTCCCCCAAGGGGAGAGGGGATATCCAGCGTAGGCCTCGAACCCCGCCGACCGGCGGGGTTTTTGTTTGCGCAGGGCGGAAATATCTTCCCGCCGCGGTGTGTGCGGAACAGGGCCTCGGCAGGGCGATGCCGACGGCGCATGGCCCGAACGGCTCATCCCGCCTTTTACGCGCTGTCATCGCCGGTCCGGATAATCCGGCGCTTGGTTCCTTTCGGTTGAAACCCCATGCGCGTCCTTGCTGTTGCGATTGCCCTGTTGCTTTCCCTGTTTTCCGCGACCAGCCATGCCTGGTGGAACGAGGACTGGTCGGCGCGCAAGAAAATCACGCTGACCAACCCGGCGGGCGAGGTCGCCGATGCGCCGGTGCTGATCCGCCTGCACACCGGCAATTTCGATTTCCTGTCGGCCAATGAAGACGGCAGCGACCTGCGTGTGGTGGCGGGAGACGACGCCACCGAACTCAAGTTCCACATCGAGAAGTGGGACGGCCTCAACCAGCTGGCACTGGTGTGGGTGAAGCTGCCGACGCTCGCCGCGCAGACCGAGGCCTGGCTGTATTTCGGCAATATCGAGGCGCCTGCGGCATCGGATACCAAAGCCACCTACGATGCGGCGAGCACGGTGTTCCATTTCAACGAGCTGGCCGGCAATCCGGTCGACAGCGGCCCGAACGGGCTGAACGCCACGACGTTCACCGGCACGCGCATCGCCGCCTCGTTTGCCAACGGCGGCACCAGGTTCGATACGACGCAAAGCCTGACGCTGCCGGCGGTGTCGGCCAACGGCGGCTGGAGCGCGTCGATGTGGCTGAAGCCCGCCGTGCTCGACGGCGGCCTGATGCAGGCCGGCGGTTTCTCCGCCGCGTTGGCGGGCGGCATTCTGAACGTGCAGGCCGGCGAGGCGAGCGTGACGGCCGCCGTCCCTCTGGCGGACGGCAAATGGCAGCACGTGGCCGTGGTCGTCGAGACGGATGTGCTCAAGCTCTATATCGACGGCAAGCCGGCGGGCGAGGCGGTCGGCGCGGTCGTCCCTTCGGGCCCGTTGACGGTCGGGAACGGCTACAGCGGCGAAGCCGACGAAATTCAGCTCGCCGGCGCGGCGCGCTCCGCCGCCTGGGTCGCCGTCGCGGCGGCGCAGGGCCCCGAGGGCTCGCTGGTCGCGCTGGGCGAGGACGAAGTCGGCGAGAGCGGCGGCGGGGGCATCTGGGGCACGCTGTTCCAGGCGCTCACGCTCGACGGCTGGATCGCCATCGGCGTGCTTGCCGTGATGCTGGTGGTCGCGGTGTGGGTGATGATCGCGAAGGCGGCGTACGTGAACAAGGTGGACAAGGCCAACCGGGCCTTCCTCGACCAGTTCCGCGAATTGTCGTCCGACCTCGGTGCGCTCGACAGGTCGACCCAGATAGCGGACGCGTTCCGGCATTCCCCGCTCTACCGGCTCTATCACATTGCCGCGCTGGAACTGTCGCACCGCTTCAAGGACACCGACGCCAGCCACCTGACGGACAAGGACAAGAACCTCACGCCGCAGGCGCTGGACTCGATCCGCGCCAGTCTCGACACCGGCCTGGTGCGCGAATCGGGCCTGCTCACCCGCCTGATGGTGCTGCTCACCATCGCGATTTCCGGCGGGCCGTTCATCGGCCTCCTGGGCACGGTGCTGGGGGTGATGATCACCTTCGCGGTCATCGCCGCCACCGGCGATGTCAACGTCAACGCCATCGCCCCCGGCATCGCGGCGGCGCTGATGGCCACGGCTGCGGGCATGGCCGTCGCGATCCCGGCCCTGTTCGGCTACAACTATCTGAACTCGCGCATCAAGACCATCACGTCGGACATGCGGGTGTTCATCGACGAGCTGGTCACCAAGCTCGCCGAGAACTATTCGCGCTGAGGCATTAGTGTCGTGAGTCAGAAATATCGCAACATGAAACGGCGTCTTTTTTCGCATGGCGGCGTTACTCGTCGTTGCCATAGAGCCGGCTATGTCGCCTCCTCGCGCCTTGCCCTGCGAAAAAATCCATCCGTTTCACTACGTTTCCCTATTTCTGATTCACGACACTAGCCATGGCCAGCGCGCACGACGACAACGAACCCTACGATGAAATCAACATCACGCCGATGCTCGATCTGGCGTACGTGCTGCTTGTCATCTTCATCATCATGACCACCGCTTCGGTGCAGGGCATCAAGGTCAATCTGCCCAAGGCGAGCGACACACCGAGCCTGGCCAAACCCAAGACCAAGGCGATCACGATCAGCGATACCGGGCAGGTCTATCTCGATACCTATCCGGTGACCCTGGACGAACTGCGCACCCAGCTCGCGGCGGCCAAGGCGGGCACGCCCGACCTGCCGGTCGTGGTCAAGGGCGACACGGTGGTGCAGTACGGCAAGGTGATGGAAGTGCTCGACCTGCTGGGGCAGGTGGGCATCACGCAGATGGGTCTGGTGACCCAGAAGCTCGCGAAATAGGCATGGAGGACGACCGCAAGCCGGCCTGGGTGCGCTGGGGTGGGGTGGTGGCGGGGCTGGTCGCCGCCGTGCTCATCGCGCTGTGGCTGAAAGACATGCTGACGCCGAAAGGCCCGCTGCAAAGAATGAAAGTTCACCAGATCACCCTGATGCGTCCGCCGCCGCCTCCACCGCCGCCCGAGCAGAAGCCGCCCGAGCCGGAAATCAAGGAAGAGGTGAAGCTGGACGAACCGCAGCCGACGCCGGATGAGCCGCAGCAGGCCGACGCGCCGCCACCGGATGGCATCGCCGAAGGCCCGGCGGGTGGTATGGCGACCGACATCGCGCGCGGTGTGCCGACGCTGCCGGGTAGCGGTGGCGGCAGCCCCTGGGCCTGGTACGACGCGCTGGTGAACGACGCAGTGAACTCGGCGTTCCAGGCCGCGCTTTCGCGTGAGAAGGCGCTGAAGAACAAGAACTACAAGGTGATCGTGAAGGTATGGATCGGCAGCGACGGCCAGGTGGCGCGCGCCGCCCTGGTGGACAGCACCGGAGATGCGAAGGCGGACGAAGTGCTGAAAGAGGCGTTGAAGGGCATGCGTGCCTTGCGCGACAGCCCGCCGGCGGACATGCCGCAACCGATGAAAATACGCGTGACTTCACGCGCCTGAAAATGAGCACGAGAACGTTATGACGATACGAAGGAAAATGGTGGCGCTGGCCGTGGCGGCGGCGTGTTCGGGCAGCGCGCTGGCGGCGCCCGACGACGAGCGCGCGAAGATCGAGCTGCTGCACGAAACCACGCTGAACCTGATCCAGCTGCTGGTGGATCAGGGCGTGCTGAAGCAGGAGGCTGCCGACGCGATGCTGAAAAAGGCGCAGCAGCAGGCATCCGAGAAAACCGCCCAGGCCCAGGCCACCGAAGCGGAAGCCGGCAAGGGCGTGGTGCGCGTGACCTACATTCCCGAGCATGTGCGCAACGAAATCCGCGAGCAGATCCGCGAGGAGGTGGTCGCGCAGGCGAAGCAGGAGCGCTGGGGCGACGTCAACGCGGTGCCCGAATGGCTGGACCGCCTGAAGTGGGAGGGCGACATCCGTCTGCGCTATCAGGCCGACCTGTTCGGCAGCGGCAACGCAACCCCGCAGCAATTCCAGACCATCGGCCAAGACATCGAGAATACGCAGGAAGATCGTCACCGCGAGCGGATGCGCCTACGGCTCGGCCTCAACGCCAACGTCGTGTCGGGCGTGGATGCGGGCATTCGCATCAGCACCGGCAATACGTCCGACCCGGTCTCGACCAACCAGACGCTCGGCACCACCGGCAACAAGTATTCGCTGGTGCTCGACCGTGCCTTTCTCAAGCTCACCCCGCTCGAAGAGCTGACCGTCAGCGGCGGCCGCATTCCCAACCCCTTCTTCAGCACCGATCTGGTGTGGGACGGCGACCTCGGCTTCGAAGGCGTCGCGGCCACCTTCCGCCCCTGGCCGAACGCGGAGCGCGTCTGGCGGCCGTTCGTCACGGCGGGCGCTTTCCCGCTGCAGGAAGTCGACGAAAACGGTAACGACGTGCGCGCGAAGGACAAGTGGCTGGTCGGCATCCAGGGCGGCGCCGAGTGGATGCCCAGCCTGACAACACGAGTGAAAGTAGGCGCGAGCCTTTACGATTACCGCAACATCGCAGGCATTCCCAACCCCGCGTTGAACGACATCTTCAACAATGCGACTGCGGTGCGTTCTCCACAAAAAGGCAACAGCCTCATCAATATCGACAACGACGGCGACAACACCACGAACCTGTGGGCGCTGGCGGCCGACTACCGCATCGCCAACCTGACCCTGGTGGCCGATTTTGCCTGGCAGGAGCCGCTGCACGTGACCGGCAGCATCGACTGGGCGCGCAACGTCGGTTTCGATCGCGCCGAGATCCTGGCGCGCACCGGGCAGGACATCGAGCCGGAAACCGACGGCTACCAGGTCAAGCTCACCGTCGGCTATCCCAAGGTCAACGATTTCGAAAAATGGCAGGCCTTCGTCGGCTACCGCTACCTGGAACGCGACGCCGTGCTCGACGCCTTCACCGACTCTGACTTCCACCTCGGCGGCACCAACGCGAAGGGGTTCATGATCGGCGGTTCCTACGGGATCTACAAGAACACCTGGCTATCGGCGCGCTGGATGTCGGCCGATGAAATCAGCGGATTGCCGCTTTCCATCGACGTGTTCCAGCTCGATCTCAATGCCAAGTTCTAGAATCTGCCTGCTGGCTGCGCTGATTTCCGCGCCGGTGTGGGCGGATCACCCCTGGGAGTCGAACGAACTCGGCTGGCTGATCCGGCCGGACGCGCAGCCGCTCGCGAGCGAGCGGACGCTGCGCGCGCCCGAGGCGTTCGCGCGCATCCAGGCCGACGGCAATTTCGTTCCGCCTCAACCGGCGCAAGGTGATGCCGCCAGGCTCCTGGCGGCCGCCGCGCGACAGGATGCGGACACGGTCAAGGCATTGCTCGGAAGCGGCGTCAGCCCCACTGCGCGCGATTACTGGGGCGACAGTCCCTTGATGGCCGCGGTGCGTCACGACAATATCGAACTGGTGCAGCTTCTTCTCGATGCCGGCGCGGACACCGAGGCCCGCTGGCGTGGATACACGCCGCTCGCGCTGGCAGCGATCAAGGGAAACGTGCCGGCGACCCGCCTGCTGTTGCGCGCCGGGGCGAACCCCGACCGCGCGAATGTCGAAGGCGATGTGCCCCTGCACGCTGCGATACGCAAGGGGCACGCGGGCGTCGTGAGCGCGCTCGCCGCGTCGCACCCCGACTTCCGGCGCTACGATCGTGACGGCCGCACGCCGCTGGCGCTCGCGACCATGATGGGGCAAGACGCCATCGCCGACGCCCTCATCAAGGCGGGTGCGCCGCTGGAAGCGGGCGACAGGTATGCCCATTCGCCGCTGTGGATTGCCTATACCTACAGCGATTTCAAGATGATGCGTCTGTTGCTGAAACATGGCGCCGATACGGCCGACCTGCCCGGCCCCCTGCCTGCGGAGGCGACCGAATGAAAACTTTTTCATTGCTGCTGGCGATGATGGTGCTCGCAACCTCGCCTTCCTGGGCGGCGAACGACAGCCGCGAGAAGCAGATGCTGCGCCGCATGCAGCAGCAGGTGCAGCAGATCGAGCAGGCGCGCGCGCTGGCCGAGCAGGAAAAGGCGGCGGCCCTGGCCGACAAGGAAACCGCCGAGCGCGAGCTGGAAAAATTCGGCGCCACGAAGCGCCAGCTTGCAGGAGAGCGGGCGGCACGCCGCCGAGTGGAGGCTGAACTTGAAGCCGCGCAAGTGGAGAACGAAGCGTTGAAAACGCGTCTGGCCGACACCGAAAAGCAGCTGGCCGACAGTGTGGCCCTGCAGCGTGCCACCGCGCAGACGCTTGCGCAGACGGAATCCGCCAAAAAACACACGGAAGGCGAACTGTCGGGCACGGTGCGCGATCTGCAGTTTTGCCGGACGCACAACGGCAGCCTCTACACGCTGGGCCGCGAGATGATGCAGAAATATCGCGACAAATCCTGCCAGGATGCGCTGGCACAGGCTGAGCCCTTCACCGGCTTGAAAAAGGTCGAAGTGGAAAACCTGCTGGAAATCTGGCGCGACCGTCTCGACCGGGAAAAACTCGGCGCGAGCGGGAAACCCTGATTGGAGGGAATGGGCCGAACGGACCATGCCTGGCGCGTCCCCGCCGCAGCGAAAGGTCATCGTCCGCATGCAGAATGACACCGTCCAACTGGCTTGGGCAAGGTGTCATTCTCCGATGGTGCTTTGTTTGGCGGGGTTCTCACCCCGCCATTTTTTTGGCCGTCATGCGGCCGCCGGTTCCCAGTGCTGCAGCTTCAGCTGCAGCGTCTGCTGGCCATTGAATTCGTTGGGCATCAGGGCATACACGGCATGGATCCGCCCGGGCAGCGGGTCGGGGTGGAAGAAATGCATGGCCTCGAACATTGCCCCATCGCGCGCCAGTTTCAGTTTCAGATGCTTTTCGCCGACGACGCGCTGCGCCACGACATCGAAGGTGGCGGTAAACAGCGGGGCGGGAAAGCCCTGTCCCCAGACCGCACGGTCGAGCTGCTCTGCGAGGGAATAGCTGTGGTCGGCAGCAGCCAGTTCGCCGTCGGTTTCGATCACGCCCTGCAGGTCGGCCGGGTCGATCAGTTCGCGCACCACCGTCTCGAAGGCCAGTCCGAATTCCTCGTGGCGGCCGGCGGCAAGGCTGAGCCCGGCCGCCATGGCATGGCCGCCGAACTTGAGGATGAGGCCGGGATGGCGCTTGTCGACCAGGTCGAGCGCGTCGCGCAGGTGCAGGCCGGGGATGGAACGGCCGGAACCCTTGAGTTCACCGCCTTCACTTTGGGCCAGCACGATGGTGGGGCGATGAAATTTGTCCTTCAGCCGCGAGGCGAGGATGCCGATGACGCCGATGTGCCAGCCGGGCTGGTAAGCGGTGAGGCTGTGGCTGTCGGTGGGGCTGAAGCCGGCGAGGATGGCGAGCGCTTCTTCCAGCATGTCGGATTCGACGTCGCGCCGCGCGCGGTTGAGGGCGTCGAGCCGCTGCGCCAGCTGCTGCGCGGTGGCGGGGTCGTCGGCCAGCAGGCATTCGATGCCGAGCGCCATGTCGTCGATGCGGCCGGCGGCGTTGAGGCGCGGGCCGAGCATGAAGCCGAGGTCGAACACGGTGGCGCGCGCGGGGTCGCGCGCGGCGGCGCGGAACAGCGCGTTGACGCCGGCGCTGGCCTTACCTGCGCGCATCCGAGCCAGGCCGTTCTCGACCAGGGTGCGGTTGTTGGCGTCGAGCCTGACGACGTCGGCGACGGTGCCGAGCGCGACCAGATCGAGCAGGGCGCGCAGGTCGGGTTCGGCCTTTTCCGCATAGGTGCCGCGCTGCCGTAGTTCGGCGCGCAATGCCAGCAGCACGTAGAACATCACGCCCACGCCCGCCAGATTCTTCGACGCGAAGCCGCAGCCGGGCTGGTTCGGGTTGACGATGCAGACGGCGTCCGGCAGCGCGTCGCCGGGCAGGTGGTGGTCGGTGACCAGCACCGGGATGCCGAGTGCGTTCGCCGCCGCCACGCCATCGACCGCGGCGATACCGTTGTCGACCGTGACCAGCAGGTCGGGTTGCCGCTCGGCGGCGAGCTTCACGATGTCGGGGGTGAGGCCGTAGCCGTGTTCGAGCCGGTTGGGCACGATGAAATCGACCCGCGCGCCGAGCAGGGAGAGGCCGCGCACGCCGACCGCGCAGGCGGTGGCGCCGTCGGCGTCGTAGTCGGCAATGATGAGCAGGCGCTTCTTTTCCTGAATGGCGTCGGCCAGCAGGGCGGCGGCGCGCTCGATGTGCAGCAGCCCGGCGGGCGGCAGCAGCTGCGGCAAGCGGTGGGCGACCTGCTCGGGATGGGTGACGCCGCGCGCGGCATAGAGCCGGGCCCACGCCGGCGTGAGGCCGGCCTGTTCGAGGGCGGCCTGGGCATCGGCGGGGCAGGGGCGGGTGGTGATGGCGGGCATGTTGCGATTGTATTGGCAGAAGCACCTGGCGTTCGAATCAGGGATTCAGAATCTGGTGAATTGCCGATTCTGTCCGTCAGGCGCACGGGGTACCATCACGCCATGAGTCATCTGCTCCCGCTTTCCCGCGTTGCCAAGCTGGTCGCACAGCCGCGCCATGCGCTGCAGGAAATGATCCGCAACGGCACGCTGGCGACCTTCGACGGCATGGTCGAACTCGACGAGCTGCTGCGTGCGTTTCCCGAGGTGAAATGGGACGACGATGCGGAATTCCGCCGCGTCACCGAAATCAAGGACAAGGCGTTTGCCAAGCGGGTGCTGGAGCGTGCGCTGCCGGACAAGGAGGTGCTGGCGGCCCGCCTGACCGAGCTTGGGAACGATTACGCGGCAGCCAGGGCCCTGTTGCTGCATTACGGCAGCGTGATGACTTGGCTGGACGAGAAGATCGAGGAAATCGACGAAGACGCGAGCCCTGAGACCCACCACGCGCTGCACACCGTGCGCGCATTTCTGCTGCGCAATCTGGCCGAGGTGCCGCCGGATGCCGAGCAGGCGCAGGCGGCGATTGTGCAGGAAAGGATACTCAAGATCATGTC
The DNA here is from genome assembly GCA_018820765.1 of Gammaproteobacteria bacterium. Classification (GTDB taxonomy): domain Bacteria; phylum Pseudomonadota; class Gammaproteobacteria; order Burkholderiales; family Thiobacillaceae; genus Thiobacillus. The sequence goes on along the minus strand of JAHJNN010000007.1, from coordinate 5,038 downwards.
AGCCCACGTCACCATCCAGCCCAGCGGCCACGAGTTTTTTGTGGAGGGCAACGACACGCTGCTGGAAGCCGCGCTGCGCAACGGGGTGTCGCTCAACTACGGCTGCAGCAACGGCAATTGTGGCGAGTGCAAGGCGCGTGTGCTGGCGGGCGAGGTGAAGAAGGTCCACGCCCACGACTATGTGCTGAAGGATGCCGAGAAGGACGCCGGGGTCATCCTGCTGTGCGCCTACGCGCCGGTGAACGACGTGGTGATCGAGGCCAACGTGGCGGGCGCGCGCGACATCCCGGTGCAGAATCTCACTGCCCGGGTGAAATCGGTCGAGGTGTTCAATCCGCAGGTGGCCGCACTGCATCTGCTTGCGCCGCGCAGCCAGCGATTGCGCTACCTCGGCGGCCAGCGCATCGACGTGTCGATCGACGGGATGCGCGGGCGCTATGCCATCGCCAGTTGCCCATGCGAGGACCGCCACATCGAGGTGCAGATTCCGCGCCGGCCCGGCGATGCGTTTGCCGAAGCCGTATTCAGCCGCCTGCATGCCAACGACACGGTGGACGTGGAAGGGCCGTACGGCGAATTCGTGCTGGACGAGGATTCGCCGCGCCCGGTGATCTTCCTCGCCTTTGGCGCCGGCTTTGCGCCGATCAAGAGCCTGATCCAGCACGCCATGTCGCTGGAGCTGGCCGAATCGATGGACCTGCACTGGCTGGCCGATGCGGCCGGGCATTACCAGGACAACCTGTGCCGCGCGTGGACCGATGCGCTGGACAATTTCAACTACGTGCCGCATGCGCAGTCCGACGATCTCGACCGCGTGCTGGCGGCCATCGTGACGGATTATCCCGACCTGCACCGGTTCGACGTGTATGCGGCCGGGACCGCGGCGCAGCTGGAACGGGCGAGGGCGCATTTCGTGGGCCAGGGCCTGCCCGAGGTGCGCTGGTTTGCCGGCGCGACCGACGCTTGAATGCTGCGGATATGGTTCTATTTATGGTCTTTTCCGGCGACCCTGCTCGGCTTGCTGCTTGCGCTCGTTGCACGCGGCAGCGGCGGTGTGCTGCAGCGGGTGGACGGCGTGCTGGAAGCCGCGGGGGGTTGGCCCGCCCGGGTGCTGCGGCGCGGTTTTCCGTTCTGCGGCGCGATCGCGGCGATCACGCTGGGGCATGTTGTGGTGGGGGTGTCGCGAGATGCGCTGAGTGCAACGCGCGCCCATGAGCGCGCGCACGTCAAGCAGTTCGAGCGCTGGGGGGCATTGATGCTGGTGCTGTATCCCCTGGCCGGGTTGATCGCCTGGCTGCGGGGCGGCCATCCCTATCGCGATAACGTTTTCGAGCGCGAGGCGCGGGCAGCGGAGGAGAAGGGACGGCGCGCCTGAGGGGCGCGATCAAGGCTTACTCGACGGGGCGGTGGGCTGCTTCGCCGGGTTCGCCGGTATCGGGGTCGATCCAGTCCGAGATGCCGATTTCGTCTTCGGCTTCTTCCACGGTCTCGCCCGGCTCGTAGTCACTTTCGGCGTTGTACTCCATGTCTTGCACGGCTTCCAGCAGGCTTGCGAAGGGACCGTACTCTTCACCGGTTTCGGCATCGATCCAGTAACAGCCATCTGGCCGCTCGATGATGCGGGTGTGATCGTAGTCAGGCGGGGTTTCTGGAATGGCGGGTTTCATTTTTCAAGTCCTCCGTGCGTACTCCAACTATAGGTAGCGAGCCCCGCTTGGGCAAGCGTCAGCCCGCGCGGCCGATCAGCATCAGGCCCAGCAGGACGCCGAGCATGAGCGCCAGGTGCGCCCAGCTCCACAGACGGAAATGCCGCACCAGCGCGGTGACCTCGCGGTTGGCGATCAGGAACGGACGGCCATGCGCGGGCTGGCGCATCAGATGGACGCCGTCTTTCAGGCGGATGTCGAGATGGGCGCGGTCGATTTCGACCGACGCGGCCTGGCGCGCGCGCTCCCATTCGTCGAGGCTGATTTCGCCGTCACGGTTGGCGTCGAAGCGCGCCAGCAGGGCGGTCTTGTCCCGTTTCCATTCCGCCAGCAGCGTGGCGAGATCCGCTTTCTTGTCGAGCACGGCGTTGGGCCCGCCGAGGGTGACGTGCTCGCCGATGACGTAAATCGTCTCGCCTTCGATCAGGGTCCACTCGGTCCTGCGGTAGCCGCCGGAATTGGTAACCTGCTTGTGCGAGGTCATGATTTCCGCGCCATCGGGATCGACCAGCACCTGGCCGCTGCCGTCGCTGAGGCCGAAGGTGTCGTGCGAGATCCCGGATTCGACATACTCCCAGCGGTCGCCGTTCTTGCGTTCGACGCGGTAGCGGTACCACAGGCAGGGCAGCCCGCTGATCGGGCTGACCAGGCCGTCGCCCGGCGGCTGCTGGCCGCGCCCGACGAGTTCGATGTAGCCCTGCGGCGCCGAGGCAATGCGCGAAGTCGGCGTGTCCGCCACGGTACGGTAGCGCTTGAGGTTGGCGTACCACGCCCAGAAGCTGGTCAGCCCGACCAGCGCAAAGCTGATCTGCCAGCCGATGCGCGATTGCAGCTTGAGGCCAAGCAGCAGGATGAGCAGGTTGCCGCCGCCCAGCGCGAGATTGGCGTAATCGTGCCGCCATTCGGCCGCCCAGCGCGCGGGGAACATCAGCGATTGAAGAGCTGTTTCAGGTCGACGTCTTTCTTCTCTTCCGCGGCAAACCGCAGCAGCGGAAACTGGCGGAAGCCGAACAGGCGCGCGACGACGGTGTCGGGGAACTGCTCGACGCGCACGTTGTTGACGTTGACCGAGTCGTTGTAGAACTCGCGGCGGTCGGCGATGGCGTTCTCCAGCCCGGTGATGCGTGCCTGCAGATGCTGGAAGGTTTCGTTGGTCTTCAGCTCGGGATAGGCCTCGGCAACCGCAAACAGATTGCCCAGTCCCAGCCGCAGCGCGCCTTCGGCCTGACCCAGTGCGGGAATGTCGTGCGAGGCACGCGCGCTCGCCACCTGGCTGCGTGCCTGCATCACTTTTTCCAGCGTCTCCTGCTCGAACTGCATGTATTGCTTGCAGGTCTCGACCAGCTTGGGCAGTTCGTCGTGGCGCTGCTTGAGCAGCACGTCGATGTTCGACCACGCCTTGCCGACGTTGTGCTTCAGCGTCACCAACTGGTTGAAGATGAACACGCCGAAAACGGCGAACAGCCCCAGCACGATAAAAAACACCAAAAGACCGGACATGACGCACTCCAGATACGTTGACGCAGAAATAGCGGATGGCCCCAGCCTAACTTGAGCGCGCCGCCCTCAGATTCGCGCCGCAAGGATGGCCGCGATTTCCGCGTCGTCGAGCCGGACCGGATTTGTTTTCATGCTGCTGCCGCGGCTGTTGGCCACGACGTGCGGGATGTCGGCTGGCGTCACGCCGTAGTGCGCCAGCGTCGGCAGCCGAAGTTCGTGCGTCCAGGCGTCCAGGGTGTCGACCAGGACGGCGTGCGCGGCCGCCTGATCCAGTTGTCCCTGGCGGCTCAGCAGGCGTCCCACCTGCGCGTATTTTTCCAGCGCCGGATGCGCTGGTTCGCGTGCGCGCAGAGCCTCGATATTGATGCGCGTGGCCGTGGCCACCAGCGTGCCGCACGCGACGCCATGCGGAATCGGGAAAAACGCCCCCAAGGGCGCGGCCAGCCCGTGCACCGAACCGAGCCCGACCTGCGCCAGCGTGATGCCCGACACCAGCGCCGCATAGGCCATCCGCTCGCGTGCCGCGGCGTTTCCGGCATCCGCATACAAGGCCAGCAGGCCGTCGCGTGCAGCCTTCATGCCGCCCCAGGCGAGCGAATCGGTCAGCGGCGCAGCACGGCTGGACACATAGGATTCCAGCAGCTGGGTGAAGGCGTCCATGCCATTGGCTGCAATGACGGCGGGCGGGCAGGTTGTTAAAAGATCCGGGTCGACCAGCGCGACTTCTGCCACCAGTTTCTCGTCGCGAAAGGATTTCTTGAAGCCGTCCGGCCCCTGCACGCTCAACACCGCATTCTTGGTGGCCTCCGAGCCGGTGCCCGCGGTAGTCGGCACCGCAATGAACGGCGTGGCCGGGCCGATGTAGGGCAGTTCCGGGCCCACGCCCTCCAGATGATCCATGACCGAATTACCGGGTTTCAGCAGGCCGGCAATCGCCTTGGCGGCATCCAGCGCGCTGCCGCCACCGATGCCGATGACCACATCCACCGGCTCTGCGCGCAAGGCGCGCACCGCCTCATCCACCATCTGCGGCGACGGCTCGCCCGGAATCGCGAGGTGCAGCCACGACATGCCCTGCATTTTCAGGCCGCTGGTCACGGCAGCCCAGAAGGGCGACGCTTTCAAGGAACCCGCGCCGGCCACGAGCAAGGCATGCGTACCATAGCTGCGGGCGATGGCCGGCAGCTTGGCGAGCACGCCGGGGCCGAACTCAATGCGCGGCAGGCGCGAGAGGGAGAATTCAGTGATGCGCACGATGGTTCCAAATCGACAGAGACGCTGAATGGTAGCGAGTTTGCTCGCGCGCTGTCTGCCTAACAAATGAGCAGTGTTGCCGGCCTTGCGGCGCCAATCGCAATGTCGTGGGCTTGGTTGCGCGAATATCGATTGCTCCAGTCGACTGAAAACATTGGGGATATTGGATCGAGAACACAATGGCCTGTTAGAAGTGTCGGGTAAGTGTTGACGGGCCTGAATCCGCTTTGCTATAGTTCCGCTTCTCGATTGACGCGGTTCATTGCGACAGGCGCGGGGTGGAGCAGTCTGGCAGCTCGTCGGGCTCATAACCCGAAGGTCGTAGGTTCAAATCCTGCCCCCGCAACCATTTCGAAATAAGTGTTGACGTTTTATGTGAACTACGTAGAATGCGCACCTCTCGAAACGGCAACGCAACGAAAGCGAAGTCAGTAAGAGATTGATCTTTAACAATTTACAGCCGATAGGTGTGGGTGTTGTTGCGGTAGTTGGATCGACTTCGGTTGGTCTGACAACTAGCATAAATGCTCACACTTGAATGAAGCGTCGTTATTAATTTAGCGGCGTGAGTTTGAGTT
>JAHJNN010000006.1 GCA_018820765.1 Gammaproteobacteria bacterium | reverse complement strand
GGGCGAGTTCTTTGCCGCCCACCCGACGCGCTTGATCTTCGGGAATTCGGGACTGTCGGGGGCGCCTTTTCTTGGGTTACTTTCTTTTGGCGAAGCAAAAGAAAGTGACTAGCCGCCGGGCTACCCCCGGCCAACGGTCAGTCGTCCCGCGAAGGTGTAACCATTAAACGTGCTTTGCGCCTAAACGGAACTGGATTGCTTCGCTTCGCTCGCAATGACGGGCGAAGCCTCATGCGAAGCAAAAAACCGCTCCACCACCTCCAGCTTCCGCGTCCGAGTCATCGCCGGCAACGCATTCAACAACAAGCGCCCATACGGCTTATCCGCCAGCCGCGTGTCGCAAATCATCAGCACCCCGCGGTCGGTCTCGGTGCGGATCAGCCGCCCCGCGCCCTGCTTCAAACTGATCGCCGCATGCGGCAACTGGTAATCCATGAACGGCTTGCCGCCGTTCTTCTCGGCCTGGGCGATGCGCGCGGCGACGACCGGATCATCGGGCGGCTGGAACGGCAGCTTGTCGATGATGACCACCGACAGCACGTCGCCGGGCATGTCGACGCCCTCCCAGAAGCTCTGGCTGCCCAGCAGCACGGCGTTGCCGGCTTTCTGGAAACGCGCGAGGAGTTCGTTCTTCGGCGCGTCGCCCTGCACCAACAGCGGATACTCCCAGCCGCGAAACTTGAAAGCCTCGGTCAGCAGGCCGCGCGCCTTGTCCAGCGCACGCAGGCTGGTGAAGAGGATAAAGGCACGGCCCTGGCTGACTTCCAGCACCGGCAGCGCGGCTTCGATGACGGCCTCGGTGAACTCGGGGGTGTTGGGCGCGGGGAGATTCTGCGGCACGTAGAGCACGCCCTGGCGCGGGTAGTCGAAGGGGCTGTCGACGCACAGGGTTTCGGCGTCTTCGATGCCGAGCCGGGTTTTAAGATGGGTGAAGTCGCCGCCGACGGAGAGCGTGGCCGAGGTGAGTATCCACGCCTGCGCGCGTTCGGTGAGCTTGGCACCGAACATGGCGCCGACCGACAAGGGGGTGGCGTGCAGCAGCAGCGAACTCAGCGTGGTTTCGAGCCAGCGCACGCGCGGGTTCTCGGGATCGTCGTCGCGCTGCCAGCTGGCCAGTGTTGCCTGCACCGCCTGCGCGCGCTCGAAGCAGTTTTTAAGGTCGGCGTCGCGCTCGGCCTGGGTTTCCAGCAGCTTCGCCGTTTCGTCCAGTGCCGCGCTCATGCTTTTCAGCGCATCCGGCCATTTGTCGTAGCGCGCGAGTTCTGCAACCGTCGCCTTGACCGGGTTCTGCGGAAACGCCAGGCGCAGGTCGCGCGCGGCCTTGGAAAGGTCTTCGGCTGCACGGCGCAGGGCGGGAAAGTCGCCCGCCTTCACCGCGGCCAGCCGCTTGGTGTCGCCGGCGAGATCAAGCAGCTGCGCGACGGACAGCGTCTCGCCGAAGAACTGCGCGGCGGTTTCTGCGAGCTGGTGCGCTTCGTCGAGGATCACGGTATTGCAGGCCGGCAGCAGCTCGGCAACGCCCTCATCCTTCAGCCACAGGTCGGCGAAAAACAAGTGATGGTTGACCACCACCACCTCGGCATCGAGCGCGGCTTTGCGCGCGACCATGACGAAGCAGTCCTTGAAATGGCTGCATTCACTGCCGAGGCAGGTGTCGCGGCTGGAGACGGCGTAGTGCCAGGCGGTAGCGTCCTCGGGGATGCCTTCGGCCTCGGCGCGGTCGCCGCTGCTGCTGGTCTCGGCGAAGCGGGCGATTTTCTGCAGCCAGGCGGCATCGTCGCGGTGGGCGAAGCGGCCGTCGCTCAAATTGCGCTGCAGGTGATGGTGGCAGACGTAATTGGCGCGGCCTTTGAGCAAGGCCACCTTGACCGGCGACTTCAGCGCGCGGCGCGCGGCCGGCAGGTCGCGATGGAACAGCTGGTCCTGCAGCGCCTTGGTCCCGGTGGAGATCACCACCTTGCCGCCCGACAGCAGCGCGGGAATCAGATAGGCCAGAGTCTTGCCGGTGCCGGTGCCGGCTTCGGCCAGCAGCACGCTGTTGTCGGCGACCGCCCGCTCGACCGCCTCGGCCATGGCCAACTGCTGCGGACGCGAACGCCAGCCCGGCAACACGGTGGAACACGCGCCATCGGGGGAGAAGATATGTTTCAGGTCAGGCATGTTTGGACGGGATTTCGCGGCGGAGTGTAACATCCACCCCGGATCGGACCGGCCGCATTCGCCTATAGTTTCACTGACACATGGCCGTTAACCTTTTTGGCTCAGCTCATTCAGTCCCGACATGCGCGCTTATCTGCTTTGCTTGCTGATATCAGTATTCCCGGCTGCCGCGCACGCTGAGCTTGTTCAGCAGCTAATGCGTCCCGGCATTCCAGCCAGCGCCGAATATCTGGCCGGCGAGCGCGGCAAGCCCGCCGTGCTGCTCGTGCACGGTTTCTTGCAGACGCGTGATTTTCCCACCGTGACCACGCTGGCGCGCGGTCTTCACGACGCCGGCTACACGGTATTGTCGCCCACGCTCAGCCTGAACATTCCCGGCCGCAAACAGAGCCTGGCCTGCGAAGCGGTACACAAACACAGCCTGGATGACGACGTGGCCGAAATCGGCCGCTGGATACACTGGCTGAAATCGCAGGGCCACCCCACCATTGTGCTGCTCGGACACAGCTTCGGCAGCATGCAGTTGCTGGCGTATCTGTCGGCCAAACCGGATGCGGCGGTCCAAGGTTATCTCGGCGCGTCGTTGATCGCAGCCCAGATCGGTTCGACCGATCGATCCACCCTGATCGCCCAGCTGGAGGAGCGCGTGCTCAACAAACAGCGCGACCTGGTCAACCAGCCCTTGTCGTTCTGCAGGAAATATCCCTCGACCCCCGAAGGCCTGCTGTCGTACGTGCGCTGGGATCAGGCACGGGTACTCGCTTCCCTGAAGCGATCGCCGGTCGACGTGCAGCTCATCATGGGCGATGCGGACGACATGATGGGGGGCGGCTGGCTCAAGGCCTTGCAACATATGCAGGTTCCCATGGCCGTCGTGAAGGGCGCCAATCATTTCATGAACGGCGAACATGAATTCGACCTGCTCGACAACGCGCTCAAATACCTTGACGTCGTCAAGCCTCACCCGCCCCGATGAATTGGTCCACCAACATCCCCATCAGGCATATTGCGCTTGCCTTCATCACTGCTTTGCTGGTGATTGTCAGCCTGATCGGGGGCTTTTCGGCCTATCAGACGCGGGCCGTCGCGCACAGCCTGGAACAGCACAACCAGAATGCGGCGCGGTCCGAGCTTGCCGCCGCCGTCGAACGCCTGTTGAGCCAGACGAAGGAGCAGGCCCTCAATCTGGCACGCTGGGACGAAACCCGGCAACAGCTGGTGCTGCCGGAGTATTACCCCTACTGGCGGGATCAGCGGGTCTACGAAAGCAGCATGCTGAGCCGCCGTTTTGCCCGGGCCGGGCTGTACACCCCGTCGGGCACGCTGCTCGCCCCCGGATCGGTGAATCGTTATTTGCCGGCCAGACTGCAGGCTGATTCCTCGCCAGGCGAGATGACCCTCTGGCTGGCCAACGAAGCAGGCGCCATTGCGCTGTATGCCAGCATTCCGGTGTACGGCGAGATCCAGCGGCAAACCCTGCTCGGTTACAGCCTGATCCGGGTCGATTTCATGCCGGCCCTGCTGCGTCAGGAGACGCTGCATTTCACGCATGCGTCCAGCGTCAGCCTGGCACTCAAGCCGGGCGAAACGCTGGCCACCTCGGAGCTGTTCTCGCGTCTGAATTTCAAGGCCCAACCCGACCCCAACCAGCGGCTGTTCCAGACCATCCTGTCACGCACCCTGCTTGCGCTGTTTGTGCTGCTGGTCGCTTCGGCGCTGCTCGGTTTCGCAATCTACAACCGCCTGCTGGTGCGCCCGCTGGGGCAGCTGTCGCAAGACATCGACGACATGCAGCACGGCCATTTCAGCGCCAAGCCATCGCGTTCCCACCCGATGCGGATCAGCGAGCTGGAAAACATCCGCCGTTCGCTGTACGAATACCAGCTGCAATTGCGCGTGCTGCACGGCTCGCTTGAAAACCAGAATCGCGAATTCCACTCGCAGGCACGCCAGGATTCGCTCACCGGCTGCCACAACCGGCGCGCCTACGACGAGGACTGGGAAAATTTCCGCCAGGAAGTGAAAACCGCGCCGCAGGGCGTGGCCTTCCTGCTGTTCGACTGCGACCGCTTCAAGGCCATCAACGACACCTACGGACACGCCAAGGGCGACCGCGTGCTCAGCATCATTGCCGATGCGCTGGTGATGGCCTTGCGCGCCAACGATCGCCTGTATCGCCTCGGCGGCGACGAATTCGCCACCTTCCTGTCGCGCACCACGCCCACCCAGGCCAAGCAGATCGCGCAGCGCTGCCAGAGCCTGCTCGACGCGGCGACCTTTGCCGACCTCGGCATCAAGGAGCCCATCGGCATCAGCATTGGCATTGCCTTCTGCGCCCCCGAAGCGCTTGGGCATATCGACGACTTGCCCAAGCAGGCCGACATCGCCATGTATACCGCCAAGCTGCCGGGACGCAACCGCATCGCCCTGTATGGCGAGGACACCGAGCGCGCCTCGCAGACGTTGGTGGCCAGCCGCGAGACCAGCGCGCTGTTCCAGGCCCTCTCCACGCCCGGCATGATCGAGCTGCATTACCAGCCCATTTTCAGCCTGCCGTCGCACACGGTGGGCTACCACGAAGCCCTGGCGCGCATCCGCTACAACGGCGACCTGATCATGCCGGAGGCATTCCTGCCCGTCATCGGCAGCCGCCGCCTGGAGACCCAGTTCGACCTGGCCGTGCTGCACCAGATCGACGCCGACCTGTCGTCAGGCCAGTTGCCGGCAGGATGCGGCGTTTCGATCAACCTGTCGGCGCAGAGCCTGTCCAGCCCCGATATCGCATCGCACCTGATGGAACTGTCGCGCCACAGTGCGGATCATCCGCTGATGCTTGAGATCACGGAGACCTCGCTCATCACCCAGATCAATGCGGTGCACACCTATCTCGAATTGTTGCGCACCGTGAATTACCGCATCGCCATGGACGATTTCGGCACCGGTTATTCGCCGCTGCGCTATCTGGTCGACTTGCCGGTGGATGTGGTCAAGTTCGACATCTCGCTGGTGAACAAGCTGGGAGAAGACAACCGCGCCGGCCAGGTGGTGGCCGACTTCGCCCGCCTGATGACGGACGTCGGCTACGCGCTGGTGGCCGAAGGTGTGGAAACCGCTGCCGCGTTGCGCAGGGTCGAGAGCCTGGGCTTTGCCCACGTGCAGGGGTATTTGCTGGGCCGGCCGGTACCGCTGGCGCAACTGGCCGACGCTGCAGCTGGCGCAATGCCCGACGCGAACGATTCAATGCTTGCCTGAGCGCCAGATGGAAAAAATGATCCAGAGGCTGTTGAAGAAGGCGATCAGAAATCCGAGCAAGCCGAAAAGCGGCAGGCCAAACAGCTGAGGGCCGCCCTCCACCGTCATGATGATGCTGGAGCCCACCACCAGCGAGGCGGTCAGGATGCCCATGGTCAGCCGGTTGCTCGCGCTGTCCAGTTGATGGCCAAAATGATCGAGCCGCTTCAGGTCGAGATCGATCTTCATGCGCCCCCGCCGGGCATCCCGCAGCAGGTGACGCAGGTCGCGCGGCAGGTCGGCCACCACTTCCAGCGCCTCACGCACGCTCTTGCGCCCGCGTGCAAATAGCGCCGTCGGCGTGTAGCGCTGCTGGATGATGCGCTCCACGAACGGCGTCACGTGGTCGATCATGTGGAACTCGGGATCGAGTTGCTGCCCCAACCCTTCCAGCGTGATCAGCGTCTTGAACAGCAGGATCAGGTCGGCGGGCAGCAGCAGATTGTTGTCGCGCATCAGGGCGGTGATGTCGTTCAGCAGCGCGCCGATCTTCACATCCTTGAGCTGCAGGTCGTCGTAACTTTGCAGCAGCTCGGTCACGTCGTAGGCCAGGCGGTCCTCGTCGATCTCCGATTCCCCGCTCCATTCGAGCAGCACCTGCAGCAGGGCCTGTTCGTCCTTGCGCGTCAGCGCGTGCAGCAGGTCGACGATCTGGTTGCGACGGGGCTGCGTCAGCATCCCCACCATGCCGAAGTCGATCATGCCGATGCGGTTGTCGGGCAGAAACAGCACATTGCCCGGATGGGGGTCGGCATGGAAATAGCCGTGCTCCAGCACCATGCGCAATACCGTGTCGGCGCCGCGCGCCGCCAGCAGCTTGGGATCAAGTCCGCTGGCGCGCAACGCCTCCGGAGATACGCCCGTCTTGCCGACGATTTCCTCCTGCACGTTGACGCGGTCATTGGTGAATTCCCAGTACACCCGGGGGATCTTCACCAGCGGATCGCCGGCAAAATGACGCGCGAACTGGTCGATATTGCGCGCCTCCTTGGCCAGATCGAGCTCGCGGCTCAGCGAGCGGCGGAACTGCGACACGATATGCACCGGATCATAGCGGCGGGAATCCGGCATTTCGCTTTCCAGCAATCTCGCCGCATGCTCCAGAACACGCAGATCGGCCCGGATCACGCCCTCGATCCCCGGCCGCCGCATCTTGACGACAACCTTCGTGCCGTCCTTGAGTGTGGCGCGGTACACCTGCGCGATGGAGGCCGCCGCCAGCGGCACCGGATCGAATTCGGCAAACACCTCGGCAGGATCGCCCTTGAGGGCACCCACCAGGCCGGGATGCAGTACTTCGTAGGGCACTGCCGGAACATGGCTGTGCAATTTCTCGAATTCGACGATCCAGTGCGGCGGAAACATGTCCACCCGCGTCGCCAGCAGCTGGCCCAGCTTGACGAAAGTCGGGCCCAACTCTTCCAGTGCGCGACGGATGCGCACCGGGGCGTCGAGCTGGCTGATCTCGCTGGTGCTGTGCCAGTGCAGCACCCGCCCCGCGCGCTCCAGCACCCCGCTGATGCCGAGGACGCGCACCAGATCGCCCCAGCCATAGCGAATCATCACCGTGGCGATTTCATGCAATCGCGGCAGGTCGCGCACGACCGAAATGGTTTCCCAGAGCATTTATTGGTTTTTGGAATGAGTCATGCCGAGAGTCTAGCCCGGATGTCCTGTGAATTGCCACGCACCCTCGCCGCGCCGGCAACGCATTCGTTCCGCATGGCAGGTGAAACCGCTACGAAGTGTCAGGAACGCAGACGTTCGCTCTGCCTTTTGAGCGACTCCGCCAGCGCATCCAGGACGCCGCTCGCCACCTGGGACAGGCGCTCGGTGGCCGTGCTGGCCGATTCGCTCAGTCCGGCTCGTCCCGCCTCGCTGCTCGATTTCACGCCGCCGGCCAGTTGCTGCAGCGCTTCGCGCACCTGTTCCCCGGTGCGGGTGCCGCTGTTCTTCAGGTGCTCGCTCAGGGAATCGAGTTCCTCCTTCAGCTTGCCGCCGGACTGGCTGGCGGTCTGCTTCAGGGTGTCGACAATCTGCTTCTCAAGGTCTCGCAGCTGTTCCAGGCTGGCTTTCAGTTCGGTGTCCTTGAACGCCTTGCCCTGTGCCACGGCTTCCTGCAAGGTGTAGGACGCCGCCTGCGCGGCGCTACCGACGGCGTCGTCCAGTCCGGCCACAGCCTGCTTGAGGCCGTCCTTGATTTCGCCGCCGCGCGAGGTCAGGCCACTGCCCACCCCGGACGTGATTGCGCCGACAATCTCGCGGATATCATTCAAGCCCATGCGGCGCTGGTGCAGCGCACGCGCGGTCAGTTCGCGCACCCGCTCGCGCAGGTCCGGCGCGGACGCGGACGCCTCGGCTTCAGCCTCGTCCTGCAATTGCACAAGCGGCTGACTTTCAGGGATACTGTTCTCGCTTGAAGGGGGTGTTTGCGCGTCATTCATGGTGTTGTCCTCGGGGTCAAGATTCGCCACGTTTGGCCGTTTTCTGTTTTCACTATAGATACAGATCACTATTCGATGAAGCCTGTCCTGCTGCTGACCCTGCTGGCCTTGCTGTCCTTGCAGCCTGCGCTTGCCACCCCCTCCGACGACGTCTCCATGTACGCCGTCAGCCTGGTGGGCAGCCCGTATCGGCTGGGCGGCAACTCGCCCCAGACCGGGCTCGATTGCAGCGGCTTCGTCGGCCACGTATTCAAGCAGACGACCGGAATCCAGCTGCCGCGCGACAGCCGCATGATCAGCGAAGCCGGACAGCCGCTCGACTTGACTGAACTCCGGCCGGGCGACCTGGTCTTTTTCAACACCCTCAACCGCGCCTATTCCCATGTCGGCATCTATCTGGGCGACGACCGTTTCGTGCACGCCTCGAGCAGCCGCACCGGCGGCGTCATGGTCTCCAGGCTCGGCGACCGTTACTGGCGCCAGCGTTTCGACGGCGCCCGCCGCGTCATTTCACCCGGCCCGTCCCAACCGCCGGATGGCGATTCGGAATAAAGTGGCGGCCCCGACATTCTGGCGCAGCCTGCTGCTGTCGCTCATCTTGAGCGCCGGCCCGGTCCAGGCTGCAACCGACCTCACATTCGAGAGCGCCACGGACGTCAACGAAGGCAGCCTGCATTTCCTGCAGACGCCGCCGGCCAAACGCATTCACCATCACCAGAACAGGCTGCGCATCGACGCGGACAGCCTCAGTACCGGCTGGGTCCAGCTGACGCAATGCCATGACAATCTCGACGCAGTGCCGCGTGCGCAGATCACCTTCCGCGAAGGATTCGTGCGCGACCTCAAGCTGGATTCCTTCAGCCGCATCGAAAGCGCCTGGATCGAAGGCGCCAGCGTTCAACTGGTCAACGTCGAGCCGGGCGCCCGGCTCTGCCTGTCGGTGCTGACGCGCGCCCTGCGGCACACCGGCAATGGGTACTTCAACCTGTACAGCGGCCCCTACATGCGCAAGTTTCTCGACGGCTACTACCCGATGCGGGTGACGCTGGAAATCGAATACCCGCCGCAGTTGCTGAAACTGATCGACATTTCCCCTTCCGAAGAACCCGGGTTCGAACACATGGAATCGACCGGTTCCATCCGGCTGGATGCCGTGTTCGAAGGCGTGCTGCTGACCCTGATCCAGTTCGAGAAGCCCTGAACCGTACCCGGCCCGGCGCCTTTGTTTTGTATATTGATAACGGTTATCATTTCCAGTACGATTACGAAAATCGTATCCCTACAGGAGCTCCGAAATGAAACCGACCCTGACCCGGCTGCTTGCCGCCCTGGCACTCGCTGCCGCCGCCCTGCCCGCGCTGGCTGAAGAAGTGGTGGTGTATTCGGCGCGCAACGAACAGCTCATCAAGCCGCTGTTCGACGCCTACACCCGCGACACCGGGGTGCAGATCAAGTTCATCACCGACAAGGAAGGCCCGCTGATGGCGCGTCTGAAAGCCGAGGGCAAGAACACCCCGGCCGACATGCTGCTGACGGTCGACGCCGGCAACCTGTGGCAGGCGTCGGAAGAAGGCCTGCTGCGCCCGATCCAGTCGAAAACCCTGCTGGCCAACGTGCCGGCTCACCTGCGCGACCCCGACAATGAGTGGTTCGGCCTGTCGGTGCGCGCCCGCACCGTCGTGTACAACACCGGCAAAATCAAACCGGCCGAGCTGTCGACCTATGAAGACCTCGCCAACCCGAAGTGGAAAGGTCGTCTCTGCCTGCGCACCTCGAAGAAGGTCTACAACCAGAGCCTGGTGGCGATGATGATCACCGAGTACGGCGAAGGCAAGACCGAAGATATCGTCACCGGCTGGGTCAACAATCTCGCCACCTCGCCCTTCCCCGACGACACCAAGGCGATGGAAGCCGTGGCCGCCGGCCAGTGCGACGTCACCCTGGTCAACACCTATTACTTCGGCCGCCTGATGGACAAGCAGCCGAACCTGCCGCTGGCGATCTTCTGGCCCAACCAGAACCTGAAGAACAAGGCGGCCGGCGTGCACGTCAACGTCTCCGGCGCCGGCGTCACGCGCCACGCCAAGAATCCGGCCGGCGCGCAGAAGCTGATCGAATGGCTCTCCTCCGACAAGGCGCAGAACCTGTTCGCCGACGTCAACCTGGAATACCCGGTCAATCCCAAGGTAGCGCCGGACAAGACGGTGGCGGCGTGGGGCAGCTTCAAGCAGAACCTGATCAACGTGAAAGAGGCTGGCAGCCTGCAGACCAAGGCCGTAAAATTGATGGACCGTGCCAGTTATAAATAAACAGCTAAATAAACGCGCCAAAAAAGTGATTCATCTTGTCTGATAACGCTGCTGTTCTGGCAAAAACGCCCGCTGCGGGCGTTTTTGTTGGGTCCCGCCCCAGCGGCTGGATGCTGTTCGCCCTCGCAATCGCCGCGCTGGTGCTGGTGCCCGTCGCGGTCACTTTCTCGTCGTTCGCCCAGGTCGAGGGCGACATCCTCGCCCACCTGACCGAATTCGTCCTGCCCGAACTGGTGGGCAACACCTTGTGGCTGGTGCTCGGCGTGGGGCTCGGCGTTTCCGTGCTGGGCGTGTCGCTGGCCTGGCTCACGGCAATGTGCGAATTTCCCGGCCGGCGCCTGTTCGGCTGGGCGCTCTTGCTGCCGCTGGCGCTGCCCGCCTACGTCACCGCCTTCGTCGCCATCGGCCTGCTGGATTTCACCGGGCCGCTGCTGACCTGGCTGCGCGAAGGCTGGGGCATCACCGGCCTGCCGGAGATCCGCTCGCGCGGCGGCGTCATCCTGGTGATGTCGCTCGCGCTCTATCCCTATGTGTATCTCATCGCGAAAAACGCCTTCGCGACGCAGGGCGCGATCGCGCTGGAAGCGGCGCAGTCGCTCGGACTCTCTCGCACGCAGGGCTTCTTCCGGGTGGCGCTGCCGATGGCGCGGCCGTGGATCGCCGCCGGCCTGATGCTGGCGCTGATGGAAACCCTGGCCGATTTCGGCACCATGGCGATCTTTAACTACGACACCTTCACCACCGCCATCTACAAGGCGTGGTACAGCCTGTTTTCGCTGGCGGCGGCGGCGCAGCTGGCGTCGATCCTGATCCTGTTCGTGCTGGTCGCGGTGGTGTTCGAGCAGCGCTCGCGCACGCGGATGCGCTACAGCACGGTGGGCCGCAGCGCCGGGTCGCGGCGCATCAAGCTGTCGCCCCTGCTGGCCGGCCTGGCCTTCGCCTACGCCGCGGCGGTGCTGGCGATCGCCTTCCTCATTCCGGTCACCCAGCTAGCGCTGTGGACGCGCGACGTCATCGCCGACGATCTCGATGCCCGCTACTGGGCGTTTGCCTGGCATTCGGTACTGCTCGCCGGTATCGGTGCGCTGATGGTGGTGGCGGCGGCGCTCCTGCTCGCCTACGCCGGACGCCAGCGTCCGGGTCAGGCGATGGTGTGGACGCAGCGCCTGGCCACCCTCGGCTATGCCTTTCCCGGCGCGGTGCTGGCGGTGGGCCTGTTCATCCCGGTGGCGGCGCTGGACAACTGGCTGATCGACATCGGGCACGCCTGGTTCGGCTTCGACGGCACCGAAATTCTCAAGGGCACGCTGCTGGTGATGCTGCTGGCCTACCTGGTGCGCTTTCTCGCGGTGGGATTCGGCCCCATCGACAGCGGCCTGCACCGCATCACCCGCAACGTCGACGAGGCCGCGCGCAATCTCGGCACCAGCGCCGCCGGCCTGTTGACCCGGGTGCATCTGCCGATGCTGCGCGCCAGTCTCCTGACCGCGGCGACGCTGGCGTTCGTCGACATCATGAAGGAAATGCCGATCACCCTGATGACCCGTCCGTTCGGCTGGGACACGCTGGCGGTGCGGGTGTTCGAGATGACCTCGGAAGGCGAGTGGGAGCGCGCCGCACTGCCTTCGCTGGCCATCGTCATTGCCGGTATCATTCCCATCATTCTCCTGACCTGGCGCGGCGCGCGCTCGCTTGACTAACCCCCCAATGGCTGGGCTCCTATGGCTGAACTGATCCTCGATTCCGTTTCGCAGTCCTACGCCCAACGGCAGATCATTGCCGACCTCACCTTCACCCTGCCCGAAGGTGCGATCGGCTGCCTGCTCGGCCCCTCGGGCTGCGGCAAGACCACGGCGCTGCGCTGCATTTCCGGCTTCGAGCCGATCCAGAGCGGCGAGATCCGCATCGGCGGCGAAGTCGTCAGCCGCCCCGGCTGGATGCTGCCCGCCGAAAAACGCCGCGTCGGCATGGTGTTCCAGGATTACGCCCTGTTTCCGCACCTGACCGTGGCGGACAACGTCGGCTTCGGCCTGCGCGGCAAGGCGGCCGCCGAAAAGCAGGCGCGCATCGACGAACTGCTGGAACTGGTCGGGCTGGCCGGCCACGCCGGCCAGTTCCCGCACCAGCTTTCCGGCGGCCAGCAGCAGCGCGTCGCGCTGGCCCGCGCACTGGCGCCACGCCCGCGCCTGATCCTGATGGACGAGCCCTTCTCCAACCTCGACGTCGAGCTGCGCGAGCGCCTGTCGCTCGAGGTGCGCGACATCCTCAAGCGCGAAGCCACCACCGCACTCATCGTCACCCACGACCAGCACGAAGCCTTTTCCATGGCCGACTGGGTCGGCGTCATGCACGAAGGCCGCATCCAGCAGTGGGACACGCCCTACAACCTGTATCACGAACCGGCCAACCGCTTCGTCGCCGACTTCGTCGGCCAGGGCGCGCTGCTCACCGGCGAGGTCATCAACGACCACCAGGTGGAAATCGAACTCGGCGTTCTGAACGGCCACATGCCGGTCGAGTGTGACGCCAGCGGCTGCGAGAAATGCGTGCGCAACTGCCGCGTCGACGTGCTGCTGCGGCCGGACGACATCATCCACGACGACGACAGCCTGCTCCTGGCCGAAGTCGAGAACAAAGCCTTCCGCGGCGCCGAATTCCTCTACACGCTGAAGCTGCCGAGCGGCCAGCGCGCCCTGTCGCTGGTGCCCTCGCACCACAACCACGCCATCGGCGAAAAAATCGGCATCAAGCTGGCGGTCGATCACGTCGTGGCCTTCCGGCGCGAGTAAAAGCCCGTGTCACCCATCATGCCCTCTCCGCTGCGCGGCCTGCTGTTCAATGTGGGGTTCGGCTTCGCCGCCGCCCTCATGCTGATGCTGGCGGTGATCGGGCAGGGGGTCACCCAGATGGCGAATCTCAACGCCGAGCTGGAATACGTGGTGTCGGTCAACAACGTCAAGACCCGGCTCGCCTCGCAGATGCGCGACGCGCTGCGCGACCGCGCGATGCTGATGCACGCCATCGTGGTCTCGATCGATCCCTGGGAAAAGGACGCACTGTTCCTGCAGTTCCAGGAATACGGCGAGCGCTACACGAAGTATCGGACCCAGCTGGTGGCCATGCTCAGCACGCCGGACGAGAAGCGACTGATGGACGAGCTCGACGCCATCATCGTCGACAACCAGCCGGTCATGTTCAGCGTGGTCGAAGCGGCGCTCGACGAGAACAATTACGGTGCGCTGACGCTGCTGCAGCAGGAGGCCATCCCGCTTCAGAACCGCCTGGTCGAGGCGCTCGACAACATGACCCGCCTGCAGCGCGAGGCCAACGAGGAAGCGCTCGGCAAAACCTTCACCGCCTATCAGGCCACCCGCAACCTGATGCTGGTGCTGGGCATCTTCGCCACCCTGCTGGCCGTGCTGGTGTCCGTGCTGGTGGGCCGCCGCATGCTGACGCAGACGCGCCAGCTGGAAACCGAAAGGAAGAAATACCAGACCCTGTTCGAAACCAATTCCGACGCCCTCGTCATCCTCGACGACACGGGCTTCACCGACTGCAATCCGGCCACGCTGTCGCTGTTCGGCATGGACTCGGTCGCCACCTTCCTGCGCACCCCCATTCCGCAACTCGGCACCCCGATCCAGGCGAACGGCATGGCCGCCATGGACCACGCCATGCAGTCCATCGGCCAAGCGCGCACCCAGGGCCATGCGGTGATGGACTGGGAGGGACAGCGCCAGGACGGCTCGGTGTTCTCGGCCGAAATCTCGCTGCATGCAATGCAGCTGGAAGGCAAGCCGGTGATCCAGGCGATCATGCGCGACGTGACCGAGCGCCGGGCTGCCGAAGCGCTCAAGGAAACGGCGCGCGAAGCCGCCCTGCAGATGGCGCATGCCAAGGCGGAGTTCGTCGCCAACGTCAGCCACGAAATCCGCACCCCGATGCACGGCATTCTGGGCATGAGCGGGCTGCTGCTGAAAACCCCGCTCGACGGCCGCCAGCGCGAGTACGCCGCCACCCTGAAAAGCTCGGCGGAGAGCCTGCTCACCATCATCAACGACATCCTCGACTTCTCCAAGATCGAGGCGGGCAAACTGGCCATCGAAGAGATCGCCTTCTCGCCGGTCGCGTTGCTGCAGGGCGCGGTCGCCCTGTTCCAGGCTCGCGCGCTGGAGAAAAACCTGCAGCTGACGCTTGCGCTGCCGCCCGATCCGCCCGGCGCGCTGCTGGGCGATCCCACCCGGATCCGCCAGGTCCTGCTCAACCTGATCGACAACGCCATCAAGTTCACCGACCAGGGCACGGTCGAACTGCGCGCAGCGTTCGAGGCGTCGAACGGCAGGGTCCATTGCCGCTTCAGCGTGCAGGACAGCGGCATCGGCATCAGCGAGTCGGCGCAGGCACGGCTGTTCCAGGCCTTCTCGCAGGCCGACTCCTCGACCACGCGCCGCTATGGCGGCACCGGGCTGGGGCTGGCGGTGAGCAGCCAGTTGGCCGAGCTGATGGGCGGGTGGCTCACGGTCGAGAGCACCCTCGACCACGGCAGCTGCTTTACCCTGGCGTTGGACATGGCGGCGACTACCCTGCCGCTGGTCGAACTGCCGGCGCAGCCGAGCATCCAGCTGCGCGGCCGCGTCCTGGTGGTGGAGGACCATCCGGTCAACCAGAAGGTGCTGGCGCATCAACTGCGCGAGATGAGCCTGCAACACGCCGTGGCCACCAACGGCACGCAGGCGCTGGAGATGCTGGCCGCCGACGACTTCGACCTGGTGCTGATGGACTGGCAAATGCCGGAAATGGACGGGCTGGCGGCCACCCGGCTGATCCGCCTGTTGCCGACCGACATCCACCACATCCCCATCATTGCCCTGACCGCCAATGCCAACGCCGGTTTCCGCGAAGCCTGCCTCGCCGCCGGGGCCAACGATTACCTGAGCAAGCCCTATTCCGATGCCGCGCTGGCGGCCCTGCTGATGCAATGGCTACCGCAGGCCGGGGCGGTGGCCGCGCGCGTCCCGCTGCTCAACCTGCGCGCCCTGCATGCGCGCTACCCCAACAATCCGGGGCTGGTGGCCGAACTGGAATCGGTTTTCCTCAGCACCACCAAAGCCAGCCTGGCCGAGCTGAAACGTGCGATCGGCCACGGCGAGGCCGAAGCCTGCCGCAAGGAAGCCCATGCCCTGAAGGGTGCCGCCGCCAGCGTGATGGCCACGATCATCCAGGAAGGCGCCGCCCGCATTGAGGCGAGCGTGCAGCAGGGCGACTTTGCCGACGCCGCGGCCGAACTGGCGGCGCTGGAAAACCTGTTCGGCGTCAGCGCCTGAGCCTGCATTGACGGCCGCCTCGCGGCGCGTAGGATGAGAGCCTCCCTGTCCAGGAGGCACACCATGATGCGCATCCTATCGTTCGTTCTCGCCTGGTCTTGCTGCCTGCCGGCAGTCGCCGCCGATGCCGCCGATGCCCCCGTTCCCCCGTCCCCGCAAGCCCCCGCCGAAAGCTGGCTCGATGTCGAGCCCACCCCCTATGGCCCGGTGCTGATCCAGCAGGGCCCGCCGCCACCCTACCGCGACTACCAGATGAGCCGCGTGCTGACGCCGGAAGAACGGAAACGCTGGCGGGAAACGACCATGCCGGTGATGGCCAACCTGGTGCAGATGGACGGGCGCGAGGTGATGAACCATTTCGCCGTCAAGTTGCAGGCGAAACCCGGCATCCGTTTCGACGACGTGGTCGAATCGATGATGCTGCGCGCCAACCAGCTCAACCTGAAACGGGTCGGCAGCAACCTGATGTCGAAGGATTTTCAGGCCGTGCTCGGCGACACCGGCGCACCGCGGGTCGAGGTGTACAGCTTCTGCGACATCGCGCTCGGCCGCGACCTGCTCAAGGTCATACCGGAAATGGTGGTCTTCATGCCCTGCCGCATCGCGGTCATGGAAGACGCCGACAAAAACATCTGGGTGCTGATGCTGGACTGGGACGTCACCGGGCTCGAACTCGCCGGCCGGCAGGCCGGCATGACGCCGGAGCTGCGCCGCGCTTTCCTGGAGATCCGCCAAAAAATGGAAGACGTGATGCGCAGCGCCGCCGGTGGCGCGCTATAAACGCAGCGCACCCCCGGTTAAAAAACCTGAATGCCCGCCATGACGGCGGGGTGGCACCATACGGGATTCCCACCCGTCGTGCCGAACCGCATGTCACCTCAGCCCTCTCCGTTCGCGTCGCTCGTCGCCCTGAAACAGCGCTTCGCCGACGGCCTCGCCGCCATGCTGGAAAACCATCGCGGCCTCGGCGTCTATATTCTGGTGCTGGCCAATGCCGCCTACGACAAAACCCTCTGGGCACGGCTTGCACCCGCGCTGGCCAGGCGCCATGCCGAGCTCGCCGAAACCCTCACCGACACCTTGCGGCACGGCGAGAAGCCCGCCGAGCCGGACGACGACGTGATGGTGTTCCTCAAGTTGAACACGATCGGCTTCGATCACCTGGGGCTCATGGAAAGCCGCCGCGCCGGTTCCTGGGAGGTGATGTTCAATCCCATCCGCGCGCTGCGCCCGCCACGCATCAGCGGCCAGACATTCGAAAGCCTGCTGCGCCCCTTCGATCCCACGGGCTTTCACTTCAACAAGCCCTTCCTCGCGAAAGAGCTGCTATGGGAAGGCAATCTTTCCGGCAAGCCGGCGCGCCTGCTGTACAACAAATTCCCCTTCGCCCGCCTGCACGGTCTGCTGGTTCCCGAGCCCTTGCGCGAACTGCCGCAAGTCCTCACCCCCGAACTGCACGGCTGGGCCTGGCACCTGTGTGCGCAGTCCGGCATGCGCGGCCTCTGCCTGGGCTACAACAGCCAGGGCGCCGGCGCGTCGGTCAACCACATGCATTTCCAGAGCTTCGTCCAAGCGGATCCACTGCCGGTGCAGGACCCACGCTTTGCCCATAACGGCGGCACCGAGTCCTATCCCCTGCCCTGCCGGCGCTTTACCGAACCCGCCGACGCCTGGCTCGAACTCGAGCGGCTGCACCAGCAGAACACCCCCTACAACCTGATCTATAGCCGGGACCGTCTACACCTCGTCGCCCGCGTCCCGCAGGACGGCGGCAAGTTGAGCGCACAGAATCGCGGCTACGGCTGGAGCGAATTGGCCGGCGCCGTCACCCTGTTCAGCCGGGAGGCGTTCGAAGGTCTGAGTGCTGCGGAGTTTGAGGCGGAAGTGGCACGGTTTGCGCCGTAGCGCATTCATCGACGACCTGATCGCCATGAAACAAGCCGTATCGGCCGGCCGATCGATCTTGCCGACATCGGACATCTCAAGCGCTTGAAGGAATCCTGAGCATGGCGTTCAATCCATGCAACCGAACCTATTACGTCAGCAATGAACGCTTGCGTGCATTTCGTGCATTGCCGGCCGAGGAAAAACTGCGCTGGGTCGAAGAGCTGGCGGCATTTCTGCGATTGGCGCAACCTGTCAAAGGCACCACCACCGACAATACCAAGAAGCAAGACTCGCCTACTTAGACATCCCTGGTTGTCGTTTACTCAACGTGTGGTCGGATCAGGCCCGTCCCCGGCGAGCCGTTCGTATATGCGCCCGTTTGCAGGAGAAATGCGTTAATGCAAGACCTGACCCCGACGTTGTGCGGGTCAGTTCAGGGTGGCCCCATTTGCTTCATATTTGCTTTCTTATGACCTATCTTTAAAATGGTACTATGCAGTCGTGCTCAGAACCAACGAAATCAGCCCGGAGGATTTTTTGAGACGTTGGGTCCACCTCAAAAATCTTCGTACAAGGCCCGTAGCTACCGCCCTTATACCGAATTGTCAATCTGTATTCCGAATGCCCATTTGGAAGTTTTTTTACCTCTATATCATCGCTTCCAAAAAAATTCCGGGCATGCGCAATATCTTTACCTACGAAGCGCTCCAACGTAGCTTTAAAGTTTTCATGTGCTTTCTCATTGGCACAACCGTCCAATGAGACTGCAATAAGCGCAAACCAAAACACCTTCGATACAGTTCTCAAATTGCTCATTTGTCGAAGTGATTCATCGCCGCGCGCGATCTACCGCCAAGCTAACCGCCGGGGCACCCTCAAGGAATGCTCCGATAGTAATTGCAGCAACCGGCAACATTGTTCCCCAATTAGTAAGAGTATTGAAATACGGTGTCAATCCGAATTGGGGGCCAAAAAGTGTGTCATGGAACATTCCAGTGGCATTCCCTAGTGGGATTACTGCATTCGTTATGCGCCCTAACAATCCACCTTGCTTAAAGAAGTTTCTGAAGTCATTCGCGTTGCCAATTATTCCATCATTTGTACCCATAATATTTACGTTGGCAGCGCGAATTGGCTCGGGTATTTGCCCATTCGGGTCAAATGTATACTGGCAGCCGGATCCATTACAGCTGGGAATATTCTTGCCGTCGGGGTTTATTCCGGGCTCTGGGTTGACTTTGTTTCCGACAACGCCCTGATAAAGTTGGCTTACGGCTGAACTTAGGCCGGCATATTTGAATCCGTCCGCAAAAGACCCCCCCTGCAACTCTGCCGACACGCCACCAACTACGCCATTCGCGAGTACTTTTTCCACACCCGACAATCCCTTCAGTCCATCCACATAGCTGAAAGCATATGTTGTTACATATGAGATCGCTCCCGTCCTGAGCGCTGAATTCACTGACCCCGTGGCCACATACCCATAATACGAAGACCATGCCGCCCCTCCACACCCACCACAGATAGCAGTGAAGTAGGTAGCTGCTGCTTGCCCAACCGCATAGGCCCACGGGTGGGTCATGATGTATCGGTCTACATACTGCTGGCCAGGTTGATTGCGAATAGATTCAAAGGTGTTCTTTAAGGTGGGGGCTATAGAAAATTTAAAGCTTGCTTTCAAGAAGTTCTTAAAACTCCAATACCCAGACGGATCTGTATTACCCATTGGGTTATTAAACACATAGCTATACCGATTCAGGCTTTGCAGGTCGAACGGTGACTGGATATACGGGTCAGCACTGACGAAGCGACTCAGGGCCGGGTCGTACAGCCGCCCGTTCATGTGGGTCAGCCCGCTATCGAGCATTTCGTGCGCGGTATGGCCCTGCCGGGTTTGGTCGATGCCGGTGTTGCTGCCGAGAACGATGGTTTGCTTGCCCCAGGGGTCGTACCTGAACCGTGTAACGACGACGCCGTTCTGGTCGGTGACGGCGGTAATGGAGCCCTGCTGGTCGCCATGGAAATAGCGGGTCTGGCTGGGTGCGCCGCCATCGAAGGTCAGCACCTCGCCAATGGCTTTGCCGCCGCCATACAGGGTGTGGCGGTGTTCGACGGTGCCGCTGGTGTAGATGGTTCGTTCATAGTGCCCGCCGGTATGAACGCTGGGGTTTAAATACCAGGTGGTGCGGCCGGACGCAGTGAGTTTGTAGCGGCTGTGCTCGGAGTCGTAGAGCCAGCTTTGGGTCTGGCCGCCACTGGTGATGCTGGCGGGCATGTTCCAGGCAGTCCAGGCGATGTTGCGGCCCGCACCGGAGGTGAGATTGCCGTTGGCGTCGTAGATGTAGCTCAGATTCACCGGCCCGCCGGTGACGGCGGTGACGGCGTGTTTGTGCAGAGGGTCGCCATAGGCGTAGGTGCCGACGCCGGTCTTGCTGGTGATGTTGCCCAGGGCGTTGTAGGCGATGTTCTCGGTGCTGGCACCGCCGTTGAGATAGGTTTCAACCTGCGTCAGGCGATTGAGGCCATCGTAGCCGCCACGGATTTCGAGCTGGCTGCCGGGGCCGTCGGCGACGATGGTAACGTTGCCGATGGTGTCGTAAACGTAGGCATGGCCCTGAATCTGGCTGGCGCCCAGGTAGCCGGTGATGTTTTGCAGGCGGCCGGTGTCGGCCTGGTAGCCGCGCTCGGTGACGACGCCATTGCCGTAAGTTTCCTTGGTGACATGACCTTCGGCGTCCATCAGGTCAGCACGCCAATACAGGGCATTGGTCGAGTTGTTTCTGACTTCGGCCAGGTATCCCAGGGCGTTGTAAACCTGCTTCACAACCAGACCGCTGGGGTAGGTGCTGGTTGCGGCGCGGCCGGCGGTGTCGTACGTGGCCGAGCTTGTCAGCAGCGGATTGCCCGTGCCCATGTTGGTCTGGGTCTGGCTGGGCCGGCCCAGTGCGTCGTAGCTGTGGGTACGGATGTAGCCGGCGCTGGTCTGGGCCTGATGAAGTTTGCCTACGCCCTTGGCGGCGGTGTCGTAAATCCAGTCGCTGGTCAGGCCCGGCTCGGTCCGCCTGGTCATGCGGCCGAGCTTGTCGTAGGTCATGGTGGTGGCCTGATTCTTGGCGTCGGTCTGCTTCACCAGTTCGCCAAGGGCGTTGTATTCGTAGGTCCACAACCCGAGGTCGGGGTCGGCGGTCTGGGTCTTGCGGCCGCGGCTGTCGTAGACGTTGACGATCTGGTTGCCGGCAGGGTCGGTGGTGCGGGCAAGGTTGCCGAAAGGGTCGTAGGCGTAGGTGGTGACATTGCCCATCGCGTCGGTGACGCTGACTTTCTGCCCCTGGCTGTTTTTGACTTCGGTGGTGATCTGCCCTTTGCGGTTGGTGCGGGAGACGGTCAGGCCGTTGTACTCGACGCTGAGCGCGGCGGTGTCGGGATCATCCGGCTCGTACACTTTGACGACGCGGCCGAGGTCGTCGTATTCGCTGGTGACCCAATAGACGGGCTGGCCGGCGAAATAGGGGCGCGAGACTTTTTGCACGCGTCCCTGGTTGTCGTATTCGGTGTCCTTGTAGACCCAGCTTCCATCGAAGCCCTGGGTGGCGGAGCGGAGTTGGCGGTTCAGGCTGTCGAAGTAGGCAGCTGAGGCCGGGGCGCTCTGGATGCCTCCACCATACACCTGGGTGACGATGCGATAGACCCCGTTGGCCGGACAGGCGGCGTCGCAGACGTCATAGATCCACTGGGTAAACGTGCCGTCCGCCCGCGTCTCGCGCGTCTTGCGGCCGAAACCATCGTATTGCCAAGTCGTGGTGAGGCCGTTGGGGCCGGTGAGGCTCGCGACGGCGCCGAAGCGGGGGTCGTAGGTTTTGGATTCGGCGTGGCCGAGGGCGTTGCTGACGGTGACGGGGAACTGGCCGTTGGCGTCGTACGTGGTGATCGTGGTGCGGGACACAATCGCCGCGGTGCCGGTGGCCGGCGAGCTGACGGTGATGCTGGTGCGGTTGCCGAAAGCGTCGTAGGCATAGGTCGTGTCAAGCCGCATTTGCGGCTGGTCGGGCTCGATGGTTTCCTTGACCAGCAGGCCGGTGTTGGGATCGTATTCGAAGGAGGAGACGCGGGTCGAGGTCGCGCCCCAGGCAGGCAGGGTCAACGCCAGGATCAGACCCATCAATAGGCTACGCATGGTCTTCTCCCCTTATGGCGTGACGCTGTTGACGGTGCTGCGGCGCAGCCGGCCGAGGAACCATCGATCAGGATCGACGACGTTGTCGTAGAGGTTGGTGGTGGTTTTGCTGTAGCCCCCGCCCGAGTTCACCACGATCGAGGTGGGATTGCCGTAGGGGTCGTATTGGGTGTCGGTGATCACGGTGCTGATCAGCGCCCCGGTCAGTTCATGACTGGATTCGACCGTGTGGGTGGGCAACGACTGATGCCAGGTTGGACTCAGGCCGGGATTGAGCAACTGGTCGGTGTAGGTGATGAGGCTCTCGCTCAGCAGGACGCCGCTATCGGTCACCTTTTGTGAAGTCAGTGGCTGGCCGTGGTAGGGGTAGTCTTGGCGGTAGGTGGTGGTGCTACGGATGCGCGCCTGGGGGTCGTGGGCCGTGACCTGTCGGAATCCAAGGAAGCCGCCACCAAGCTGGTGGGATTTGGCGCCGGCATAGCCGTAGTTCGTTACGGCATTGCCGCCGGTGCCGTCGCTGATTGACACGCTAGCGGCCACATATATCGGGGCCTGGATATCGACGTAGGGATATACGGCTGTGGTGTCTTTGGCGTAGACGCTGCCGTCGGTGAGGGGTTTGTAGGTGGGGATGACGGATGCGCCTGAACCAGTTGCTACCGAAATCAGAAGATCCTGATGGGCTCCTGCTTGCCCCAGATACACCCCGACCACACCTGCACCAAAATTTCCTGATGTCGCGGGAGGCTGGTAAATCAAGTCAGGCTTGCCATCCCCATTCACGTCAGAGGCAAATAGCGTGACATTATCCTTGTTGGCGTCAAAACCCAGGCATTGAACTGAATTGAAACCATTGCCATTTGACGTGACGATCCCCGCTTGACCTGCGCCGCACAATCCTCCGTTTGTGTTGCCTTGATAGATAAGGTCAGATTTTCCATCCCCGTTCATATCCGCTACCGACAAGCTAGTGGAACTGTAGCCCGCGTCAAAGCCTAAACACTGTTTCGCAACTTTCTTCCCGTCTGAAACAAGCAGCGCAGGCTGGGCGCCTTGGCATAAGTTAACGGGGCCCGCCGAATAGGGCTGAACGATGATATCGGCCACTCCATCACCATTGCTATCGTTTACGAGCGCGATTGAATAGTACGTAGTGAAAAGAGCAAACGTATCTGGAGGATAAGAAACGAAACCCAGACACTCAATTTGGTTGAAACTCTCCCCAGTAGAGTAAAACACGCCCATTTCACTGCCAAGGCATGAGGGAGCAACCCATAGCCGATTCATCCTCTGCTGCCAGATTAAATCCGCCTTCCCGTCGCCATTGAGATCAGCCAAGGACAGTTTTCCACCATATGGCCTAGCGCTGCTATATGGGTTAGCGCTGCCCCCTGTGCACCGGACAGGATCGAAGCCTGTTCCGTTTGCCAGAAAAAGTGCGGGGCTCATGCCCCCATTGCAGATATCCGGTTGACCAGATTGAATAACCAAGTCGGAACGGCCATCGCCATTCACGTCACCGATCAACAGTTCAGCTTGATAAATGTAAACCGGGTCTTGCAATACGTCAAAACCTAGACACTGTTTTGGCTCAACACCAATGCCAGTTGAAGTAAAAATGGCTAGTTGCGCACCACAAAGTCCAGATGAAGTCAGGGATTGATAAAGGATGTCTGCCTTACCATCGCCGTTGAAATCGCCGATTTTCAAAACGGAATTGGAGAACGCCGCATCAAAGCCCAAGCATTGCGCCGCACCGAAGCTTTCTCCTTCTGAAAAAAAGACTGCAGGCTGTGAGCCTGGACATATACCGCCTGTCGATTTTGGTTGATAAATGATGTCCGTTTTGCCATCACCATTTGCATCCGCCGGAAAAAGCATCGCGCTGTCGCGTGCAGCAAGAATCCCCGTAGCCACTCCCTGATAGCTAACAGCAGTTTGTTGCCATTCCACTATTGTGGCTGGCAAGCACCCACCTCCTCCTTCGCACTCCGTGAGGTTGACCAATCGCGTGCGCTGCGTCGTCGGACTCAATTCATACGCCAACCGGTAATCCCGGCTCATGGTGCCTCCCGCATAGCTCTGCACATTGGTCAGCCGGACGGTGACCTTGCTAAGCGAGCCGGCGTGGTAGGCTGGAACAATGTCAGATCGGGTTTCGTAGACGAACCGTACGGAGTTCTGAGGCGCTTTGCCGGCGTTGGTATTGCCGGTGTAATCGATACGATCAGGGTAATACTGGCCGTTGGGGTTATCTTCGGTGTAAGTAACGGTGAGGTAGTTGCTGACGGTGTCAGTGAGCTTGTTCAGGGCCCACAGCATGACTTCCGTTTTGCCTTGGGCTTCGATCTTGGAATCGGCGGTGTTGCCGTATTCGATGATCTGACCGCTCTTGGTCCAGACTTTCCACCAGCCAGGGCCGCTGCCCTGGCTGCCGTAGCTGACGATGCGACTGTGGCTTTCGGACTCGGTACGGTATTCGGTGGCGTTGGCGCCGTAGCTGCCATTGACGGCCACAAGGCGCTGGCCATCGAGGCAGTAGCGATCGTTGGCATCGTAGTTGACGCCGCCGAGCACTCCGTCTTGAGCGACTGTCCTGGGGCAGCGGTGGATGACGGAAAGCCCACTTAAGCTCCAGCCCATGCCTAGTAGACCGTTGCCCCCCTGGCTGTTGTAAGCGAGGCTGAGTTTGGGTTCGATGCCGGCAACGCCGGGGGGAACGGCAATGGGAATGCTGTAGGTGAAGGCGCCGCTGGGGCTGACCTGGTGGCTGCCGGGGGTGGCGCCAACCGTAACGGCAGCGTAGGCGGCGAATGACGAGAGAATGGAAGCGCCCATCCCAAGGAGGGTCGATATCCACTTGCTGGGCACACCGGACGGTTGGCGATTTACGGCAAAACTGTAGTGCATGCGGCTCTCCCAAAGGCTGCATGGTTGAATTCTTTTTTACAGTTTTCCGCAAGATCGGCCGACGTACTTTGCGTTGGCCAGTGTGTGGAGCGAAACTTACATGGGTTTTTTAAAGCATGTCAATCAACTCGATCTACACGTTCATACCATCAACGATGGAATGGCCGAAAACCCAAAGACAAGATATGAACGGGCTCAGTGAACCATCATTTCCCGCAGCAGGCGTTCGATCTCGTCCGCCGGCGCGGGTTTGCTGAAATGATGGCCCTGGATTTCGTCACAGTGGTGCGACAAAAGGAATTCGCGCTGCGCGTCGGTTTCCACCCCCTCGGCGATCGCCTTGCGCTTCATGCTGTGGGTCAGGGAAATGATGGCTGAGGAAATGGCGGCGTCTTCCGGATCGGTGGTGATGTTCTGCACAAATGACTGGTGAATCTTGATCTTGTCGATAGGAAAGCGCTTGAGATAGCTCAGCGAGGAATAGCCGGTGCCAAAATCATCGATCGAAAAGCGCACCCCCAGGTCTTTCAGCCGGCCCATCAGGGTGACGCTTGCTTCCACATTGAACATCACCAGCCCCTCGGTGATTTCGAGTTCCAGTTGGTCCGGCGGCAGTCCGCTTTCCTGCACGATTCCGGCAATCCGTTCCACCAGATCCTTTTGCCGGAACTGCCGGGGCGACAGGTTGACTGCGACCGGCGCCGTGCTCAGGCCGGCATCCAGCCAGGCCTTGGCCTGAAAGCAGGCGGTGCGGAGCACCCATTCGCCGAGCGGAACGATCAGCCCGGTTTCCTCGGCCAGCGGAATGAAATCGGCCGGCATGAGCAGCCCGCGGCGCGGATGCTGCCAGCGCGCCAGCGCTTCCATGCCGGTGATCCTGCCACTGCGCAGATTGACCTGGGGCTGGTAGTGGACCAGCAGTTCGCCCGTCTCCAGAGCGTGGCGCAAATCGTTTTCCAGTTCCAGGCGCTCGACCGCCAGGGTGGTCAGCTCCTCGGTATAGAACTGGTACGTGTCCCGCCCCTGATCCTTGGCGCGGTACAGCGCGCTGTCCGCGTTCTTGAACAGGGTCACGATGTCTTCGCCGTCCCGCGGGTAGAGGCTGATGCCGATGCTGCACGTAACAAATACCTCGCGCCCGAACAGGACAGCTTTTTCGGATAGCGCGCCGAGGATTTTCCGGGCCACGGTGCTCGCCGCCCCGGCGTCGTCCAAATCCTCCAGCACGACGGTGAACTCGTCGCCGCCCAGGCGGCTGATGGTGTCTTCGTCCCGTACGCATTTCCTGAGGCGCTCGGCCACTTGCTGTAGGAGCAGGTCGCCTGCGGGGTGTCCCAGGGTGTCGTTGATGTATTTGAAGCGGTCGAGGTCGAGAAACAACACCGCCATTTGCTTCTCGTTCCTGCGCGCCCTGGCCAACGCGTGCTCGGTGCGCGCATTGAGCAGCAGCCGGTTGGGCAGGCCGGTCAGCGGGTCGTGGTGGGCCAGTCGATCCAGCCTGGCCTCGGATTCCTTGAGAACGGTGATATCGGAAAATACGCTGACATGATGGGTCACCTGGCCACCGTCATCCTTGACGACGCTGATGCTGAGCCACGCCGGATAGTCCTCGCCGTTCTTGCGGCGGTCCCAGAGTTCGCCCTGCCAGTGCCCATGCTCCTTGATCGCTTCTCCGATGCGCCGGTAAAAGGCCTCATCCTGCCGACTGGAACGGAGCACCTCCGGCGTGCGGCCGATGAGTTCGTCCGCGCCGTAGCCGGTAATCTCGACGAACGCACGGTTGACGGCGACGACGCGGTTGGCGGCATCGGCAATCATCACGCCCTCCTTCGTGTTTTCGAAGACGGTCGCCGCCTGGCACAACTCGGCATTGGACCGGGCAAGCTTCGCGGCATAGCCGTTGATTTCCCGCTCGACCCGGCGCGCCACCAGTGCCATCAAGCCGCCGAGCAACAGGATGGCAACGGCAATGATGCCCACCTGCCATCGCATCGCATCCCAGAAAATGCGGTTCACATCGTCGATATAAATGCCCGAACCGATGACCCATCCCCAGGGAGAAAAGCCTTTCACATAGGAAATTTTCGGAACGGGCCGGGTGAGGCCCGGTTTCGGCCATAGGTAATCGACAAACCCCGCGCCGCTTTTCCTGACGGTGTCGACGAATTCGACAAACAGCCGCTTGCCGTTCGGATCCGTGAAGTCCGACAGGTCCTTGCCATCCAGTTCAGGCATCACGGGATGCATCACCATGCGCGGCTCAAGGTCGTTGATCCAGAAATATTCGCTGTTGTCGTAGCGCATCGTCCGGATCGTGTCGAGGGCAGCGCGCTTTGCCTCGCCCTCGGTCAGTTCGCCGCGCTGTTGCAACGCGTGGAAGTGCACGAGCACGCCATGGGCGGATTCGACCAGATGACGGGTCTTGACTGCGCGGTCTTCCATCAGGCGGGAGCGCTCGTCCATCAGCGCAAGCGTGGCGATCAGAGCCATGGCACCGAGTGCCACGGCCACGATCATGAAAAGCCTCGACCGCAGATTGAAATTCGAGGCCGGCTCACGCTTCATGCTTCGCCTCTCATCCCAAAACGATCACCTGCCCCTGCACCAACGCCTCCATGCCCCACCCCGGGGCAGCTTCGCGCAGTTCGTGCATGATCGCCGACTCGTTGCCCGGCTTCAGGTGGGTGATCCACACCTCGGGGCGCACGCTGAGCAGCTGCAGCTCCGCCGCCAGCGAATCCGGCCAGTGGTGCTTGGACGCCTGGGCGATCTCAACCAGCGCATTCTCGAACGAGGTCTCGATGATGAGGTGGCGCAGGTCTGGAATGGCGTTGAGGGCGGCGACGAAAGCGTCGCTGTGAGTGGTGTCGCCGCTGAACACCAGGCTGCCCGCTGCTGCGGCCAGATGGATGCCGCACGCCGGCACGACGTGGTTGACCGGCAGCGGCCTGAACGTGCGCCCCTTGAGCGTGAACGCCTCCCCCAAACTCAGGGGTGCAAAACGCAGCCACGGCGTCTCCTTGCTCGGGATTTCCCGGAAGTCCGGCCACAGCTGCCAGTTGAACAAGTGCTTGGACAGCACGTCGAGCACGTCGGGCAGCGCGTGCACCACAAGCGGGGCGCTGCGCATATCGCCGACGCTGTCGAGCAGCAGCGGCAGGCCCAGCACGTGGTCGAGGTGGGCGTGGGTGAGGAAGACGTGATCGATCGCCACCAGTTGCTCGAAGTCGAGCGTGGTGATGCCGCTGCCGGCGTCGATCAGCACGTCGTCGTCGACCAGCAGGCTGGTGGTATGGCGTCCGCTGCCGATGCCGCCGCTGCAACCGAGTACGGTAAGTTTCATAATTATTTCGTTGTATAGACGAAGACCCCGTCCCAGTCTGCCGGGGGCGGCGTTTCGCGGAAATGCGCGATGCGTTCGAGGTAGATATCGTACAGCGGGCGCGGCGCACGGGCATTCAGCGCCTGCAGGGCGGTTTCGGCGGTGGTCCAGTTCTGCTTCTGATACGCCGCGTAGGCGGCCTCGAATTCGGCAGCCTGCTGCCGCACCGTTTCATCCAGCCCGTCCCTGGAACCCAGCGGTTCGTAGATCGCCACCGGGGTCTCCTTGCCCTTGACCCGCACGTCGTCGATCTTCATGAAGGCATGCACGGAGTCGGCTTCGACCGTGGGCTGGGTGGCCAGGATGCCGACGCCGTATTGCTTAGTAATGCCTTCGAGGCGCGAGCCGAGGTTCACCGCATCCCCCATCACGGTATAGGACATGCGGAATTCCGAGCCCATGTTGCCGACGCTCATGCGCCCGCTGTTGACGCCGACGCCGATCTTCACCTCCGGCCAGCCGCGCGCGGCGAACTCCGCATTCAATTGCGGCAATGCGGCCTGCATGTCGAGCGCGGTGGCGACGGCGCGGGTGGCGTGGTCGGCGAGGTCCACCGGCGCGTTCCAGAACGCCATGATGGCGTCGCCGATGTACTTGTCGATGGTGCCCTGATGCTGCTGGATGATGCGCGTCATGGTCGACAGGTAGGCGTTCAGCACTTCTGAGAGTTCGGTCGGCGGCAGCTTTTCGGAAAAGTTGGTGAAGCCGCGGATGTCGGAGAACAGCACCGTCATGTCGCGCGACTGCCCTTCCATCGTGTAGTGCGCCGGGTTCTGGCTCATTTCGGCGGCGAGTTCGGGCGGCACGTACTGGCCGAACAGCTTGGTGATCTGGCGCTTGCTGCGGGTTGCGGCAAAAAACCCGTAGGCGGTGTTGAGCGCATACAGGCCGAACAGCGTCAGCATCGGCGCCGCCATCGGCACCACCTGGAAGCGCGACCACGCCGCATGGTACGCCGCCAGCAGCAGCGCCAGCAGGATGGCCGTGGCCGCCAGCCCGATGGTCGGACCGAAGCGCAGCAGCAGCGCCGTCAGCAAGGCGCCCAGCAGCAGCACCGCAGCCAGCCGCGCGTCGTCCGCCCACGGCGGGGTGGCGCGGGTGGTGCCGTCGAGCATGCCGGCGATCAGGTGGGCATGGATCTCCACCCCCGGGAAGGCGTTGGAAAACGGCGTCACCCGCAGATCGGACAGCCCCGGCGCGGTCGAGCCCAGTAGCACGATGCGGTTTTCCAGCTGTTCCAGCGGGGCCTTGCCCGCCAGCACGTCGGCCGCTGACAGGTAAGGGAACGGCGAACCGGCTTGATACGGCACATGCACGGTGCCGTCCGCGCTCAACGGGACGCGGATGCCCCCCACCTCCAGCCACGGCGAAAGATACTCCCGTCCGAGCACCGATTGCTTGTCGACGCCGGCGGCCGCCGCATCGCCGCCGAACGCCACCCGCAGCGTGGAAGCCGACAGCGCCAGGTAGTAGCCTGCGCCATACGGGCTGACCAGATTCATCTGGCGTGCCGTGCCGTCCGCGTCGGCCCGCATGTTGAAAAACCCTGCGCCCTGCGCCGCCTGCTGGAAGGCGGCCAGATTCGCGCCATAGCCCGAAGGCGGCGGCACGCCAGGCCGCAATGGGGCGAAGACAGCGGCAGGCAGGGACGGCGGCGGCAACACGCCGGATTTGGCGTCACCGTAGCCTTGCGGAATGAAGTAGTAGCCCAGCGACAGCGGACGTTCGGCGAGCACCTGCGCAAAGCGGGCGTCGTAATCGAGACGCGGCGCCAGTTTTTCGAGTGCGGCCCTGAAATCGCGGCTGCCCGCAAGATCGCGATACGCCAGCTGCTTGAGCGTATCGAGCCCCGAACTCTTGTCCGGCTCGGCAAACACCACGTCGAAACCGACCGCCGCCACGCCATAGCGGTCGAACAGCTGCTCGACCAGCACGGTCAGGGTGTCGCGGCTCCACGGCCAGCGGCCGACGCTTTTCAGGCTGGCTTCGTCGATGTCGAGGATGGCGACGCGATCGTCCACCCCCGCCGGCGCGGTGCGCTTCAGCCAGGCGTCATACAGCCAGGCCTCGGCGCGCTGCATGGGGGCGATGTGAATCAGTCCCGCCACATGCGCCGCGATCAGCAGGAC
Source organism: Gammaproteobacteria bacterium (assembly GCA_018820765.1). Lineage (GTDB taxonomy): Bacteria > Pseudomonadota > Gammaproteobacteria > Burkholderiales > Thiobacillaceae > Thiobacillus. The sequence goes on along the minus strand of JAHJNN010000006.1, from coordinate 61,910 downwards.
GAACAGCGCAGACAGGGCCGCCTGCGCCAGCCGGGACGGAATGCGGCTCACCGGATACGGTAGAAACGCTTGGCGAGATCCTTGCCGCTGACGGCATCGAGACGTCCGTCCACCGCCTCACCCAGCGCCGCCAGACGGTCAGCCGGGTGCGGATGGGTTTTGTAGAGCAGGCTGGTGCGGCTGTCCTTGGCGGGCAGCGCCGCCATGTCCTGCAACACGCCGGGCAACCCCCACGGGTCGTAACCGGCGCGCGCGGCATACACGATGCCGATGCGGTCGGCTTCGAATTCGGCATTCTTGTCGAGTCCGCGCGCCATGATTTCCGCGCCGTTGCCGATCAGGTTCTGCACCGCCGGATCGTTGCCCTTCACCTTGCTGCCGACAGCCTCCCCCAGCGCCCCGATCAGGGTCGACTGCTTGAGCACCTTGAGGTGATGCTTCTGGCTGACGTGAGCGATTTCATGCGCCAGAACGCCCGCCAGTTCGGCCTCGTTGTTGAGCCGGCGGTACAGGCCTTTGGTCAGGAAAATGTAGCCCCCCGGCGCGGCAAAGGCGTTGATGTCCTCGGTGTCGAGCACGCCGAAACGCCAGCTGAGGTCCTTGCGCCCGCTTTGCTGCGCGACCCAGTTGCCGACCAGATTGACGTAGTTCTGCAGCTTGTCGTCGCGCACCAGCTGCACCGCACCCAGCAAATCGCCGGAAATCTGTTTGCCGATGCGGTTTTCCTCTTCGGTCGAGTAGTCGCCAAACAATGCGAAGCCGAGCTTGCGGGCGTCGATTTTCTGCTTCTCCGGGGGTGGCGGGGACGCGGCGCTTTGTGCCGGTGCCGGGGCTTGCGCCGGGGCCGGTTGCGTTTTCTTGTCCTTGTTCAGTTCCTGATTGATGCGCTCTTCGAGCAGCTTGCCGAAATCAATTCCGGCGGCTGCCGCGCTGAAAGCCAGCAGCGACACAGCGACGACGATCCGTTTGATGTTCATCAGTTGCTCTCCCACGACGAGGATGACTCTGCAGGCTTGGGCTCGGGCAAGGCCGGCACACTGACTGCGGCGAGGCCGGCCTGGCTGGCATAGCTTCGGGCCTGGGCGGGCGACACGCTCATGGCCTGCAGCCGCGCCAGTTCGTCAGGGTTGAATTGGGCCTTTTTCAGGTCTTCCTCGTTCAGGCCGCGCAGACCGGCCACCGCCACCACACGGCTGGGGTCGGACTTGGTGGTGGCCGCGCCGACCACGTCGCCGATGCCCGCGCCACCCAGGCCGCCCGCCCCCGCGCGCACCGAAAGCAGCCGGATCCAGCCGGTGGACCTGCCGGCCGTCACCCGCAGCCAGCCGCCCTGCTTGGCGAGGATGTTGACGCTGGCGCCCTTGGCGACGGTGGCCGTCACCTTGGCGCCGGAACTCGGCTGGCTATAGAGCTTTTCATTGCGCAACACCGTGCCGGGAGCGGCCCAGGCCGAGGCGGATGCGGCGCACAGCAGCAGCGCGGCTGCCGGAATCAGGAATGGCTTCATCGTGTGTCTTCTCCGTATGACTGCAAAACTGTATGGCCTGCCCTTCAATGGCGCAAGCGCCATCGAAGGCGTTAACAGGCTGGTGAGGAACTCTCCGGGAGCCGCGTTTGCCCGGGAAAGGCCTGGATGCAAGGCGCGGGCCGAAGGTCGTAGTCGTTCTACGATGCCGAGGCCCGCAACGCCGCAGACGGGCCTTTCCCGGGCAAACCCGAAGGGACGGGGCTTTCCGGGCGGTCCGCTGCGTTGCGCCGCTCGCGAAGGGAACGACCCTTCGCTTCGCGCCGCGCCTTGCGGCCCATCCCGGAAAGCCCACGTCGCGGCCCCGTGGAGTTTCTCACCAGCCTGTTAAGATGCCGCGATGAATTTTCTTGCGGCATCCATCGAATCGCTCGGCGCCAAAGTCGTCGGCTGGTTTACCGTGGCCTACGGCATGTTCGCCTTCCTGGCCAAAGCCGGCATGCTGCTGCTGGACCGCACCACCTGGAACCGCGCCACCTTCGACGTGGTGATCAAGCAGGTCTACTTTACCGCGGTGCAGATCCTGCACGTTTTCCTCGCCTACGCCCTGGTCATTTCCTGGCTCATCATCACCATCATCCTGTCCACCGCGCGCGATTTCGGGCTCACCGAGTTCGCCAGCGAAATGACCATCCGCGTGCTGGTGCTGGAACTGCTGCCCTTCCTCACCGCGCTCTTCATCGCCCTGCGCTCCGGCAGCGCGATCAACACCGAAGTCGCGCTGATGCAGGTCAACAACGAATTGGATGCGCTGGCGCATTGCAAGGTTCCGCCGATGCAGTTCGAGTTTCTGCCGCGTCTTATCGGCGGCGTGATCTCGGTCGTCACGCTGGCCGGGCTGGCCGGGCTGATTGCGCTGCTGCAGGGCTATCTCTCCATCTACGGCATAAGCGCCGCAGGCTTCGAGCCCTACACCCGGACCATCGCCAAGATTTTCGATTTCCAGATCATGGCGGGGCTGATCGCAAAATGTGCCCTGTTCGGGCTGGCGGTCACGCTGATTCCGGTCACCGCCGGGCTCGAGACGCCGAAAAAACTCTTCATGGTTCCGGTCTCCGTGCTGCGCGGCATGATGCGGGTGTTCTTTGCGATCGTGGCGATCGAGGTGGTGTCATTAGCGCTCAAATACATCTGACCGCGTTTGCCGACCGCGAAGCGCTGCTCGCCGCAGTGACGGCCCTGCCCGGCGACGTGGCGCGCGTTGCGCTCGACCTTCCGCTCAGGGCCAACCTGTCTGCGCTCGACAACATCGCGCTGATCCCGCTGTACCAGCGCCATTTCAGCGCCGCCGAATCGGCGCGCCAGGCGCAGGCCATGCTGGACCAGCTGGGGCATGCCGACATCGCCCTGCTGCGCGACCCTGACATGACGCCGTCGCAGCGCTTCGTGACCAAGCTGGCGCGCGCCATCATCCTCAAGCGCCCGCGCCTGGTGATCGACCGCCCCGGCGCCATGCTTTACGATGTGCCCTATCCTGAATTCATCCGCCAGCTGGCGGCGCAGGACGCGATGGCGGGCACCTGGGAAATTTTCGACTTCAGCTGGAACCAGGCACTTTATCAAGCATGAACAAACTGCATTTCAAGGTCGGGCTGTTTACTGCCGCGTCGCTGCTGCTGGCCGGAATCTTTGTTGTTTACCTGCTGCATGCGCGCGGCTTCTTCGAAAAGACCTTCCACCTGCAGCTCGCCGCAGCCAGCGCCGATGGCGTCGCGCCCGGCGTGCCGGTGGTGTTCTCCGGCATCGAAATCGGCCGCGTCACCACGCTGGGGCTGAACGACGACGGCGGCATCATCATCCGTGCCGAATTCCTCGAACGCAACGCCAAATGGCTGAAGGAGACCAGCACCTTCACCCTCGACAAACCCTTCGTCGGCGGCGCCAAGATCCGCGTCGACTCGCCCGACCTCGACGCCCCCGCGCTGCCCGACAATTCGACCATGCTGCTGCTCACCTCCGACATCAGCAAGGAAATTCCGGCGCTGGTCGAACGGGTGAAGGCGATCCTCGCCAACGTCGAACACCTCACCCGCAAGGATGGCGAAATCAACGCCACGCTGGCCAACGTCCAGACCGTGACCGGACGCATGACCGGCGAATACGGCATGCTCGAGGGCGTGCTCGGCAGCCCGGAAAAAGCGCGCGCGGTCACCGACTCGCTGGATAAAACCCGTGCCCTCATCACCAAGCTCGACGCCATGACCGCCAAGACCGACCAGTGGCTGTTTGCCCAGGACGGCATGGCCGAACAGACCCGCGCCTCGCTTGCACAGGTGCGGCTGATGCTTGACGACGCGCAGTCCAGCCTGAAGAAAGCCGACGCCCTCATGGCCAACGCGGTGGAGATTTCCGCCGACGTCAAGGAAGGCACGCAGGACATCGTCAAGCTGCGCGCCGAAATCGACGACGCGGTGCGCAAGGCCAATGCGCTGGTCAACGAGATCAACAAGAAGTGGCCGTTCGCGCGCGACCCCGAGGTGAAGCTGCCATGAGAACCCTGCTCGCGCTCACCGGCCTGCTCCTGCTCACCGCCTGCGGCAGCGGCGGCCCGCCGCCGCCCGACTGGAAAACCGATTCGGCCGATCTGATCGAGCGTTATCAGAAGCACGCCCTCCTGGGCGAGAACACCCTGGCCGAGCGCTATTTCCAGCAGGCCGTCGTCGCCACCGGCGGCGCCGGCCGCGTCGCCGAAACCGCGCGCCTGTGGCTGGTACGCTGCGCCACCCGCCGCGCCATGCTGATCGACGATGCCTGCGCCGAGTATGCCGAGCTGGCTGCCGTCGCGCCGGATGCGGCGGATCAGGCCTATTACCGGTTCCTCACCCTGCGCTGGGAAGGACTCGATGCCGCCCTACTCCCTGCGCAGCACCGCGATCTGGTGCGCGCGCCGAGCGGCAAGCGGCAGGCCGTTCCCGGGAAAACGGACGAGCCGCTGGCGCGCCTGCTCGGCGCCAGCCTGCTGGTGATGCGCCAGGAAGCCGACGCCGGCACGCTGGACGCCGCGACGGAAACGGCCTCGTCGCAGGGCTGGCGTCAGCCCCTGCTGACCTATCTGAGGCTGCAGCTGCAGCACGCTGTCGCCCAGGGCAATCCCGCCGAGCAGGCCCGGCTCGCCCGGCGCATTCGGCTGGTTGAACAAAGCCTGCTGCCGACCTATAAATAAGCGCGAAACCGTGCCGGCCGCTTTCTGTCCGCACGGTTTTTTTCGTGGAGCCGGCTACCGCATTGACAAGCCTCCAGTGCACGACTATCGTGCTGCCTCCACGAACCTAGTATTTGTATACCAATAAGCTGTAACCCTATCCAACCAAGAGGAGGTAATCATGAAATACACGACCATCGCGCTGGCTGCCCTGGCAGTTCTCTCATCCGCTGCCCACGCAGCCCCCGCCATGATGTCCACCGAGTGGACCGCACAGGCATGCGACGCCTGGAACAAGGACGCCGCCCTGACCGACGGCCTGGGTGAAAAATGGATCAAGAACGACAAAGGCCGCGGCTACAAGATCATTCACCTGTATCGCACCGACTGCGGCGAAGCGACCAAGACCGAACTGAAAATCGTGGACAAGGACGGCAAGGCCATGTGCGTCTACGGCGGCGCCGTGCAGAACGCCCAGATGGATCACGCGGTCGACTACACCATGCATGCCACCTCCGAGCGCTGGAATGAAATGGGCGCCGGCGAATACGGCCCGATGAAGGCCATGATGTTCGGCCGCCTCAAGTTCACTGGCCCGAAAATGGAAGCGATGGGCGTGATGGGGCCGTTCGAGGCCTTCCTGCGTCTGCCGGGCAAGATTCCGGGCGACAAGGCCTGCCCCGCCAAGTAAGGGGCTGACGCCACAAAAAAAAGCCGGGAGCATTCCCGGCTTTTTTGCGTCAGTGAATCGCGTCTGGTTTGATGAACCGTGCCTGATCTAGTGAACCGTGCCGGTTTTGACGTCGAGCGGCCGCCCGTTGCGGATTTCCTCGGGCGTGGCGTCGCGGATGTCCGTCACGTTCACCAGGCAGGTCACGCTCTGTCCGGCCAGCGAGGGATTGCCGTCCACCGTCACTTTGCCGTCGCCGATCGCAGTCACGTAAAAAACCTTGGTCTCGCCCGACTCGTTCTCGAACATGACTTCAGCGCCGACGCGCCGGAATTCCGGCGGCACGTTCTCGGTGTCGTCCACGAACACCAGGCTCTCGTCGCGCAGCCCGTAGCCTTCTTCCGGCGACAGCGTGATCTCGACCCGGTCGCCGATCTTGTGGCCCGCCACCGCCGACTCGATCGCCGGCAAAATACCGCTGTTGGCGCCCTGCACATAGCCGACCGGAACGTCGTGCTGCTCGACGACCATGCCGCGCGAGTCAAGAATGGAATAGGTGATGTATACGAGTTTGTTCTGTGCCACGGTGACCATGCTGTCTCATCCTGAACCGTCTAGAAAGGTGCGGCGCCATCGCCCGGGTGGCGTCGGCGCCGCCTGCTTATGATACCTTCGAAGTCTGCCCCTCACATCGTTCGCTTATGAAACCGCTCAAGCACCTGCCCGCCTGGAAGGCACTGGAAGCGCACTTCAAGACCCTGCGCAGCTTCGACATGCGCGCCGCATTCCGCGAGGACGCCACCCGCTTCGACCAGCTGTCGCTACGCTGCGGCAACCTGTTGCTCGATTACTCGAAGAATCGTGTCACCTCGGAGACGATGCAGCAGCTGATGCAGCTGGCGCGCGAGTCGGAACTGGAGGCCATGCGCAACGCCCTGTTCAGTGGCGAGCGCATCAACTTCACCGAACAGCGCGCGGTGCTGCACACTGCCCTGCGGGCGCCGGTGCGCCCGCCGCTGGTGGTGGAAGGCGTGGATGTCGAGCGCGAGGTCGCGGCGGTGCTCAAGCGCATGCAACGCTTCGTCGAATCCATCCACAACGGCAGCTGGCGCGGGCACACCGGCAAGCCGATCCAGGACGTGGTGAACATCGGCATCGGCGGCTCGGATCTCGGTCCGGCGATGGTGTGCCACGCGCTCGACCATCACGCGGTGGAGAGCGTGCGGGTGCATTTCGTCTCCAACCTCGACCCCGCGCATCTGGCCGGCACGCTGAAACAGCTCGACCCCGAAACCACGCTGTTCATCGTCGCCTCGAAGACCTTCACCACGCTGGAAACCCTGGCCAACGCCAACTCGGCCAAGGCCTGGCTGCTGGCGGCGCTGCGCGCGCCGGCTGCGGTGGCGCGGCACTTCGTGGCGCTGTCGACCAATGCGCAGGCGGTCGAAGCCTTCGGCATCGATCCCGACAACATGTTCATTTTCTGGGACTGGGTCGGCGGGCGCTATTCGCTGTGGTCGGCGATCGGCCTGTCGATTGCGCTGCAGATCGGCTGGGGCAATTTCCAGGCGCTGCTCGCCGGTGCGCATGCGATGGATGTCCATTTCAGGGAAGCGCCGCTGGAAGCCAACATGCCGGTCATCCTCGGCATGCTGGGCATCTGGTACGCCAACTTCTGGGGCACCGATACCTACGGCGTGTTTCCCTACGACCAGCGCCTGCGCCTGTTGGTGCCTTTCCTGCAACAGCTCGAAATGGAATCGAACGGCAAGAACGTCAACCGCGCCAACAAGCGGGTCAACTACAACACCGGTCCCATCGTCTGGGGCGCACCCGGCACCAACGGCCAGCACGCGTTTTTCGAGCTGGTGCACCAGGGCACGCGCCTGATCCCGACTGATTTCCTGGTGGCGGCGGTCAACCCCACGCCACTGGCCGACCAGCACGAATGGCTGCTCGCCAACTGCCTGGCACAGACCGAGGCCTTATTGAAAGGCAAATCACGTGCAGTGATCGAAGCCGAGCTGATCGCCCAGGGCCTGAGCCGCGAAGAGGCCAAGGCGCTCGCCCCGCACAAGGTCTTCCCCGGCAACCGTCCCAGCAACACCCTGCTCTACCAGAAGCTCGACCCGCACACGCTGGGCATGCTGATCGCGCTGTACGAGCACAAGGTCTTCGTGCAGGGCATCATCTGGCAGATCAACAGCTTCGACCAGTGGGGGGTCGAGCTCGGCAAGCAACTGGCACCGCCGATTCGCGCCGCGCTGAGTTCGGTGCGCGTGATCGGCGAGCACGACGGCTCCACGCTGGGACTCATCGCCGACATCCGCCGGCGGCGCGGCCTCAGTACCTGACGCGTCCTCAGTACCTGACGCGCACGCGCCAGGTCAGCGTCGTCCGGCCCTCGGCAGGCACCCTGACCTTCCATTCCGCAGTGCCGGACGCCGCCTTGGCGTGCGGCTGCGATTCCGAGACCATCGTCCAGTCGCCCGGCATCGGCTCACGCACGGTGACCGTGACGGCTTCCTTCTTGGCGTTCTTCAGCACCAGTTCGTAGGCCGACTCGAACACGTAGTTGGTGCGGCCGGTGCCGGCCAATTTCTGGAAGGCAGTCTGCTTCTTGTCGGCCGTCAGGTCGAAGGCGTCGCCGAGCTTCAGACGCACGGTTTCGTTCTTCGGGGTATGGTCGATGCGGTCCTCGCCGACGAACTGCGCGTTGCCCTGGCCATCCTTCTTGTAAACCCGCACCACGCCGCGCGGCAGGGGAATGCCGAGGCCATCGCCCGTGTTGTCGAATTCGACGAACACCCCGACCTTGATCTTCTGGCCCAGTTCGCCATGCTGCCCGGCGTAATAAAAATTCGCGCCCTCGAGCAGGAATTCCTTCCTGACCGGCACCCGGCTCGCCGACATCAGCGCCACCTGCTTGGTCTGGTTTTCCGCTAGCGTGGTGGGGCGCTGCAGGGTGTAGAGGTGATATTCGAACAGCGATTCCTGCTGCATTTCCGCAGCGTCCGCGAGCTTGGCCGCCATCGCCATCACCGCGCGCGGCTGGGCATCGCGCACCCGGTTTAGATCGCCCGCCACCAGCTGCAACTTCGCATTGGGATAGGCCGCGCCGCTCTGGTTGGAGAGCGTCACCCAGCCGTTCAGATCGAGCCGGTCATCGTCGGCATTCAGCTCCGCCACGTAATCGGCGCGCCAGGACAATCCGCCGGTGAGATAGGACAGTTCCAGGTTCTGCGGGCCTGCCGACGGATTGATCAGAGAGATCACCAGCGTGGGCGTGTCGCGCAGGGTGTCGGGCACGCCGGGAAACGCCAGCCGGCCCGGCACCCCGGTTTCGATGCGATCGGCGAATTTCAGCACGACGCCGCCGTTGGTCGCCAGCACGGTGGCGGTCTCGCGGGTTTCTGCCCCGCTGGTGGGATGGGTGCGAATGACGCTGACCTCGCGTCCGAGGTATTTTTCGAGCAATTTCTGCGGCGTCAGCAGGTCGAAGTTGAAATTCTGCTCCTGCAGGCGGAACCCGCCGGGATTCGACGTGTTGCGCAGCTGCGCGGTCTCCGGACGCATCTGCGCGGACACCTCGCGCCATGCCAGCCGGTTGAAGTCGCGCGCAAGCCTGACCCGGCGCGCATCCTTCACCAGTGCCAGATTGTCGTTGTAGATGGTCACGGCCACCCCTTGCTGGTCTGCTGCGGTGCTGACGACTTCATCGCCCGGCGCAGCCCAACTGGCGGAAGCGCCCGCAATCAGCCCGAGGACCGCTATGTTCAACAGTTTCTTCTTCATCGTGTGGGTCTCCTGCAACGCCTGGCGTCTAACCTGGATGATGACCGAACCCCACCTAAAAGGGTTCGCCGCGCTAGAATGATCGTACCAGCCCCGTAGTGTAACGACATGACCTCAGACGACCCCACCCCATCGCAAATCGTCGGCGGCGGCATCAACACCCGTGAATCCGAACAGCCCGTCGTCGTGACCCAGATGCTGGGCATCGACAATGGCGCGCCGGTACGCGAGGAACACCTGCGCGCGCGCTTTTTGTCGTTCGACCCGCTGTTCGACTCCGCCTCCAACCTGGTCGCCCATCAGTTGGTGTTGCGCGGCCGCACCGTGTCTGCCGATGCCCCACCGGCACTTCGCCAGATGGACGAAGACATGTTGCTGACCGGCCTCTACTCGTTGACGCAAGGCGGGTTGAGCAACGAGTTGCCCTTGCTGGTCCAGATCAGCACGGATGTGCTGTTCAGCGACGTCCCGCAACAAATCAATCACCGCAAGCTGATCTGGTGCGTGTCGCTAGACAACGAACAGCATCTGGCACGCGCCCTCGCGCTGCAGGAGGTCGGCCTGACCTTGTGTCCCACGCTCAATCCCAATAACCCGGTCGTGCTGGACAGCGCGTCCGCCTGGCGCTACCTGGGCTGCCACGCCGACGACATCCCGCCCAAGGTTGCGGCGCGCCTGATCGTGGACGGGGTGCGCCACTCGCGCGTCCAGCCACGCTGGCCCGAGAGTGCCTGGTTCAAGGGCAGCTATTTTTCCGGCGACACCCAGCCCGCAGAAATCAGCGACGAGCAGGCGGTGCAACTGGATTTGCTGGCCATCGCCCTGCGCGGGTCGGCCGATACGCTGGCGCAGTTCTTCCGGCTGAACCCGGACATGGCGCCACGCCTGCTCGCCATCGCCAATTCCCAGGTCGGCGGTTTGAGCCGCCCCGCCGAATCGGCGGCTCATGCGCTGGTCATGCTGGGCCCGCAACGTTCCAGCCGGGTGGCGGCGCTGTTGGCACTGGCCGGAACCGACCCGACCGAGGCGACGCGCCAGGTCGCGGTGACGGCGCTCACGCGGGCTCTCTTCATGGGCAAAATCACCCGCCTGGGCGCGCCCGCCGAAAGCTCGGCCGCCGCCTTCGAAATCGGCCTGCTGTCGATTGCCCCGCACGCGCTGTCGCTGCCGGTGGAAAAGCTCATCCGCAAGCTCGCGCTGCCGGCGACCAGCGCACGCGCGCTGAGCGCCCATCCGACGCCGGAAGGCGCCATGCTGAAGCTGACGCACGCCTGTGAAAAAAACGACGTCGAAACCCTGGCCATGTACGCGCAGCAGCTGGATATTCCGCTGCACCAGATTTCCGTCGCCTACCTGGACGCCCTGATCGCGGCCTCGGAGCTCGACGCAGCCCTGCACTGACAGCGACATTCCCACTCAAAATCAAAAATGGCGCGAAGCTGAGCCGCAGACAGTGCTTCAGCACGGCAGAGCGTGGTTGTTGATGCTTTAGCGTCTTACAGCCACGGCCTACTCCTTGCGGGTAAGGGGAAAGCGACAAAGCAAGTTTTGATTTTGAGTTGGAATAAAATGGCGGTTTTGCCTGCGGCCTGTCTTATGCACCCCACCCTGGTTTTCGACATTGAAACGATTCCCGACCTCGCCGGATTTGCCGCAGTCAACGGCATCGACGAGGCTTCGCTGCCGCAGGCCGAGCTTGCCGAAATGGCGCTGCTCGCCCGCCGCCAGAAAACCGGCAGCGACTTCATGCCGCATCACCTGCACCGCATCGTCGCCATTTCCTGCGTGCTGCGCACTGGGGACCAGTTGAAGGTATGGTCGCTGGGCGAGCCCGACAGCCCTGAAGCCGAGCTGATCCAGCGCTTCTACGACGGCATCGAGCGCTACACCCCGCAACTCGTTTCCTGGAACGGCGGCGGCTTCGACCTGCCGGTTCTGCATTACCGCAGCCTGATTCACGGCGTGGCGGCGGCGCGCTACTGGGACTGGGGCGACGACGACAAGGAATTCAAGTGGAACAACTATCTGGGCCGCTACCACACCCGCCATCTCGATCTGATGGACGTGCTGGCGATGTACCAGCCGCGCGCCAATGCCCCGCTCGACCAGATGGCCAAGTTGTGCGGCTTTCCCGGCAAGCTGGGGATGGACGGCTCGAAGGTGCTGGACGCCTTCCAGAACGGTGAAATCGACGCCATCCGCAACTACTGCGAAACCGACGTCATGAACACCTGGTTGGTGTACCTGCGCTTCCAGAAAATGCGCGGCACGCTGACTGAAGCAGCGTACGCAGCCGAGATCGAGCTCGCACGCATCACCGTGCAAACCCATCCCGCACCGCACTGGCAGGAATTCCTGGCGGCCTGGGAATAAATCTTTTTTCACCACAGAGGCACAGAGACACAGAGAAGCACCCTCAAAAACGAACGGGCGATCCGGCAGATAGCCGAAGCTCGCACCCAGGCCATGTTCGTTTTTCTCCGTGTCTCTGTGCCTCTGTGGTTAATGCATTAAAACCATGAATCCAATCGTCGACATTCTCTCCCTCGACCACGAAGGCCACGGCATCGCGCGCATCGACGGCAAGGTCACCTTCGTCGACGGCGCACTGGCGGGCGAACGCGCGGAGATATCGGTCTACCGCAAGCATGCCAAGTACAACTCGGCCAACGCCGTGGCCATTCTCAAGGCCAGTGCGCAGCGTACCGAACCGCGCTGCCGCTACTTCGGCCGCTGCGGCGGCTGCTCGATGCAGCATCTGGAAGCCAGTGCTCAGGTGGCCGCCAAGCAGCGCGTGCTGGAAGACAACCTCGCCCGCATCGGCAAGGTCAAACCCGAGGTGATGCTGTCCGCCCTGCACGGCCCGAGCTGGGGCTACCGCACCCGCGCACGGCTGTCCGCGCGCTGGGTCGACAAGAAGGGCGGCGGCCTGGTCGGCTTCCGCGAAAAGCGTTCCAGCTACATCGCCGACATGGCGAGCTGCGAAGTGCTCACCCCGGATGTCTCGGCGCTGATCCAGCCGCTGCGTGAACTCATGGGCGTGCTGTCGAACGCCGACCGCATCCCGCAGATCGAGGTGGCCGTCGGCGAGCACGTCACCGTGCTGGTGTTCCGCCTGCTCGAACCCTGGACAGACGACGACGCCGCCAAGGTGCGGGCATTTGCCGAACGGCATCGCGTCCAGATCTGGGAGCAGGCGAAAGGCCCCGACACCGTGCGCCCGTTCTGGCCCCACATTGCGCCCGAACTCAGTTACAGCCTGCCCGAATTCGGCCTGGTGATGCCGTTCAAGCCCACCGACTTCACCCAGGTCAACACCGCCATCAACCGCGCCCTGGTCAGCCGCGCGCTGCGCCTGTTGAATCCGCAGCCCGGCGAGCGCATCGCCGACCTGTTCTGCGGGCTGGGCAACTTCACCCTGCCCATTGCCCGCAGCGGCGCCGACGTGCTGGGCATCGAGGGCAGCACCGAACTGGTTGCCCGTGCCCGTGAAAACGCGCTGCGCAACGATCTGGCCAACGCCCACTTCGTGGTCGACAACCTGTTCGAGATGACGCCGGAAAAGCTCGCCACGCTAGGCCACTTCGACAAGCTGCTGATCGACCCGCCGCGTTCCGGCGCCATCGAAGTCGTGAAATCCCTGCCGGACAGTTCTGAATCAGGAAATGGGGGCGCACCCCATCGCATCGTCTACGTCTCGTGCGACCCCGCCACGCTGGCACGCGACGCCGAGGTGCTGGTGCACGTCAAGGGCTACCGGCTGAAGGCCGCCGGGGTCGCCAACATGTTCCCGCATACCGCGCATGTCGAGTCGATCGCGCTATTCGAACGCCAATCCATTAAAATCCCGCCTTTACCTAACCCCTAACCCCTAGCCCCTGACATGGCACTCATCGTACAAAAATACGGCGGCACCTCGGTCGCCAACGTCGAACGCATCCGCGCAGTCGCGGAACGCGTCGCCAAATTCAAGATGCTCGGCCATCAGGTGGTGGTGGTGCTCTCCGCCATGTCGGGCGAGACCAACCGGCTGATCGGACTGGCGAAGCAGATTCAGGCGCAACCCGACCCGCGCGAACTCGACATGATGATCTCCACCGGCGAGCAGGTCACCATCGCGCTCCTGGCGATGGCGCTGAAGGACCTGGGCCTGAAGGCGAAAAGCTACACCGGCGCGCAGGTGCGCATCCTCACCGACAATGCCTTTACCAAGGCCCGCATTCTCAGCATCGACGAAGCCAGGATGCGCGCCGACCTCGATTCCGGCCATGTGATCGTGGTTGCCGGATTCCAGGGCGTCGACGAGCAGGGCAACATCACCACGCTAGGGCGTGGCGGTTCGGACACCACTGGCGTCGCGCTGGCGGCGGCATTGAAAGCCGACGAGTGCCAGATCTACACCGACGTCGACGGCGTCTACACCACCGACCCGCGCATCGTGCCCGAAGCGCGCCGGCTGAAGACCATCACCTTCGAGGAGATGCTCGAAATGGCGAGCCTCGGCTCCAAGGTGCTGCAAATCCGCTCGGTCGAATTCGCCGGCAAGTACAAAGTCAAACTCCGCGTGCTGTCCAGCTTCCAGGACGAAGGCGACGGCACGCTCATCACCTTCGAGGAAAACAACACCATGGAACAGGCCGTCATTTCCGGCATCGCCTTCAATCGCGACGAAGCCAAGATCACCGTGGTCGGCGTGCCCGACCATCCCGGCATCGCCTACCAGATCCTCGGTCCGGTCGCCGACGCCAACATCGACATCGACATGATCGTGCAGAACGTCAGCCACGAAAACACCACCGACTTCACCTTCACCGTGCACCGCAACGACTTTGAGAAGGCCATGGGCATCGTCAAGGCGACAGCGACCAGCATCGGCGCACGCGAAGTCACCGGCGACGACAAGATCGCCAAGGTCTCGATCGTCGGCGTCGGCATGCGCTCGCACGTCGGCGTCGCGCGCAAGATGTTCGAAACCCTGTCGAAGGAAAACATCAACCTGCAGATGATCTCGACTTCGGAAATCAAGATCTCGGTCGTGGTCGAGGACAAATACATGGAACTGGCAGTGCGCGCGCTGCATCAGGCCTTCGAACTCGACAAGGCCACCGCTTGAGCGGCCTGCCAAGGTGGCTTTCCGCCGCGCATTCCGATACAATGCGCGGCGGTTCGGAGACGTGGCCGAGAGGTTGAAGGTACTCCCCTGCTAAGGGAGCATACGGGCTTAAACCTGTATCGAGGGTTCGAATCCCTCCGTCTCCGCCAAACAAATTATGATTTTTGCATCTGCCATTGATGCAAAAACTGCGTATAATGCGCAACCTTCAAAGCGCCCGTAGCTCAGCTGGATAGAGTACTTGGCTACGAACCAAGGGGTCAGGAGTTCGAATCTCTTCGGGCGCACCACACACAAGCACTTAGGCCACTCTTAGGGGTGGCCTTTTGCTTTGGTGCTACCTCGCACACTTTATTTCCCATAGCCACTTGCTGACAAATCCTTCAGCAGCCGTTGCCACAGCGGATTCAAAATCCGGCAGGGGTGTCATGGGCGACACCCGTCAAACGGGAGAGGACCAGACGATATTGCCGACTTGTCCCCGGGGCTCCACCGAACTCGTTGCCTCCTGCCCGCCACCTGAAACACATCGAGCGGGAAGTCGTGGATGTCGCAGCCGCGAGCCGGACGAAAGCGGACACGCTCGCCGCTGAGTTCGCACAGCCAGGCTTCCTGCGAGACAGAGGTGCCTTTTTGGCGAAGGCTTTTGGAGTGAAAGAGAAGCGTCCTTCCCCGGCCGGCGCAGTCTGCCCCCGCCGCCGCCCACCTAAGATAAAGTGCAAGCAACACGAGGAGTCATCATGGTTTTCGCCAACCGCACGCAGGCCGCCCACCGTCTCGCCGAAGCCCTGTCGGCCTACAAGGGCCAGCATCCGCTGATCCTCGCCATCCCGCGCGGTGCGGTGCCGATGGGGCAGCAACTGGCCCGGGCGCTGGACGGCGAACTCGACGTGGTGCTGGTGCGCAAGCTGCGCGCGCCGTTCAACCCGGAATTCGCCATCGGCTCGATCGACGAATCGGGCTGGACCTATATCGCGGACTACGCCGAATCGGCCGGCGGCACCGCCGCCTATCTGGAACAGGAAAAGCAGGCCCAGCTGGCCACCATCCGCCAGCGCCGCACGCAGTACACGCCGCTGCGCCCGACGATCGATCCGGCGGGGCGCATCGTGATCGTGGTGGACGACGGGCTGGCGACCGGGGCGACGATGATTTCAGCGCTGCACGCGCTGCGCGACAAGAAGCCGGCGCGCCTGATCTGCGCAGTGCCGGTGGCGCCGCCGGACACGCTGGAAAAGATCCGGGGCTACGCCGACGAGGTGGTGTGCCTGCAGGCGCCCGCGTTCTTTCAGGCTGTCGGGCAGTTCTATGCGGATTTTCCGCAGGTCGACGACAGCGAAGTCGAGGCCATACTCAAAGAGGCCTGATGGGTAACCCCCACCTGTAGGAGCACCCGCAAGAGGTAGGCCGTGTTTGTAAGCCGCTAAAGCGGCAACAACCACGCACCGGCGCCCTCGCCGCAATTTCCGCATCGCGACAACCACCCCATCGGCCCGGGGCGGCCCTCCTACCGCGAGATTATGTCGCACCGGCGAACGCCGGTGCCCAGTTTTAATCAGGCTGGATTCCGGCGTTCACCCGCAAGGGGCAGGCCGTGGTTGTAAAGCCGATAAATCGGCAACAACCACGCTCCGCCGGAATGACGATTCGGTATTTAGCGCGGCTTCACCCGCGTCCCATCGCTGATCTTGTCGTCCGGGTGGCTGACCACGCGGGCGCCGGCAGCGATCCCGGACAGGACCTGCGTGGCCAACCCCGCGCGCTGGCCGGTCTCGACCGGGGTCAGGCGGGCGCGCTTGTCCTCCACCGCGAACACGGCCCAGCCCACGCCGTGGCGGAACAGCGCGCTGGTCGGCACCTGCAGCACGTCGTCGCCTTCCCACAACACGAAGCGGGCTTCCACCCGGTAGCCGTCGCCGAGGCGCTGCCAGGCCTCGCGCGGCGAGGCGAAGTCGACGATCACGCGCACCCGCTGCTCCTCGACGCCGAGCGCGGAAATCTTGGTGAAGCCGCTCGGTTCCACTACCCGCACCGTGCCCGCGACGGCTCGCTCGCCGCCCCAGCGGTCGAGGATGACTTTGGAGCCGGGAGCGATTTTCACCGCGTGGGTGGACAGCACCTCCACCTCGACTTCGAGGCTGTCGGGGTTGCCGATCTCGAGCAGCGGCTGGCCGGCCGCCACCGCGCCCTCGCTTTCCTGCTGCAGCTTCAGCACGCGCGCTGCCACCGGCGCGCGCACCTGCAGCACGTCGGCCGCACCGCCGGCCTGCAGGCGGGCGGTGCTGGCGACGGCAGCGCGCGCTGTGTCGCGTTCGAAGCGCGCCACCCTGACCGAGTGCGCCGCGGCCTGCTGCGCGGCACGGGCGCGGGTTTCCGCGCTGCGCGCGGTGTCGAGCGCCTGCGCCGAGATGAAATTCGATGCGCGCAGGGATTCGGCGCGGACGCGCTCCTGCTGCGCCAGCTGCGCGGCAGCGGTGGCGGCGCGCGCGTTTTCCTCGGCCACCGCGAGCGCGGCCTGGGCGGCGCTCACCTGCGCCTGCGCCTGCGCCCGGCTGCGCGGATCGAGCGCCACCGCGCGCGCCGGCTCGATCACTGCGAGCACCTGGCCGGCCGCGACGGCATCGCCCGCCTCGAGGCCGCTGCGGCGCACATAGCCCGCCACCGGCGCCGTCACCTGATAACGCTCCCTGACACGGGTCTTGCCCTCCTCTTCCACCGTCACCGCGAGCGGCGCGCGCTTCACCTCGGCGATATCGACCGGCTGCGCGCGCGGCATGAAGCCGCACACGAGGCCCGCCGCCACGATGACGGCAATTGCCAGCATTCCGATTTTTGCGCGTAACTGCATGCTGTCGTCGTTGCCCTATTCGCGAGTTTTGAGGACTGCCACCAGATCCAGCCGGCCGAGGCGCAGCCACAGCAGCAGGGCGGACAACAGTGCGGAAACGATCACCACCGCCGCCCCCATGGCGTAGTTTTCCGGCGTCAGGATCAGCGGCAGCCGGTAGAGCTCGTTCTGGAACGCCACCACCAGCACGCCGACCAGCCCGACGCCGACCACGAAGCCGACCGGGATCGCCGCCAGCGTCAAGAGCGCCAGCTCTCCCAGCAGGATATAGGCGATCTCGCCACGGGTGAAGCCCAGCACGCGCAGGCTGGCGAGCTCGCGTCCGCGCTCCGACAGCGCGATGCGCGCGCTGTTGTAGACCACGCCGAAACCGATCGCGCCGGCCAGCAGCGTGGCCACCAGGTTGTAGAACAGGATGAACTCGCCGATGGTGGCGTAGAAGCTCTGGATCGCCGCCTTGTTGGCGACCATGCCGAGCACGCGCGGCCGCTCGTGCAGCTTCGCATAGAGCTCGGTTTCCATGCCCGGCGTCACCGCCAGATAGGCGCCTGACACGGTGTTGCCCTCGCGCATCAGCGCGTTCAGCGACTCCTTCTGCATGTAGGCCGAGACGCCGAGAAACTGCTTGGTGATGCCGAGCACCGGCACCTGCAGCACCGGGCGGCGGCCTTCCAGCACTTCCACCGTCAGCAGGTCGCCCGGCTTCACGTGCAGGATCTCGTTCGCCAGGTGGTCGGTCAGCACCACGCCGCCGGGCGGCACCGCCACCGGCTGCAGGTTGCTGTCGAGCGAGCGGTGCAGCTGGCCTTCGGGCTGGATGCCGAACAGCGCCGCGCGATGATGGTATTGCCGGAAGCGCAGGATCGCCGGCACGTCGCGAAAGCCTTCCACGAAATCGACGCCCGGCAGCGCCGCCAGTTCGTGCAGCGCGCGACCGGAAGTCGGCTCGATAAAGGCGAGCGCGAGATCCTCGCGCGCGCCCTGGCGAAACTGCACGTCGACCATGAAGTCGATCGCGCCCTTCTGATAATTGCCCACCATCATCAGGCCGCAGGCGCAGGCGATGCCCAGCACGGTCAAGAGCGACTTCAGCGGACGCCGCTCGATGTGGCGCAGGATCATCCGCGTCGGCGCGGAAAACCAGCGCTGCAGGCCGATGCGCTCGACCAGGGTGGCGCGATACGCTTCCGGCATTTCCGGGCGCATGCCCTCGGCCGGCGGCAGCCGCACCGCGCGTGCGACCGAAAACAACGTGCCGCTGACCGCCGCGAAGGCGCTGATTCCGAGGGCGACCAGGATCACTCCGGCATTGAGCCGGTAGTCGAGATAGGGAAAGCGGAACGTCGTTTCCATGTACACGTTGGACAGCCCCTGGCCGAACCAGGCGCCGAGTGCCACGCCGCCCGCCACGCCCAGCACCGTCATCAGCAGCACCAGCTTGACGTAGTGCACGCCGATCGCCAGATAGGGATAGCCGAAGGCCTTGAGGATGGCGATCTGGTCGCGCTGCAGCGCGATCAGCCGGCTCAGCACCACGTTGAGCAGGAAGGCGGCGACGCCTAGAAAAATGGCGGGGAACACCGTGGCAGTGGTCTGCAGCTGCTTCAGTTCCTCGCTGAGAAAACGGTTGGAGAACTGGTCGCTGCGACCGTAGGCGCCCGTGCTGCCATAGGTGCCGAGCACGGCGTCGACGCGGTCGATCACGTCCTGCTCAATGGCTCCGCGCGCCAGCGTCAGGCTGACCTGGTTGAAGGCGCCCTCCATGTCGTAGGCCGCGGCCAGCGCATTGCGCCCCATCCACAGCACGCCGTAGCGCTTGAAATCGGGAAACATCGAGCCGGGCGCGATCTGGTAGACGTATTCCGGCGACACCGCGACGCCGACCACGGTGAGCTGCTTGCGCTTGCCGTTGATGATGGCGGCAAGCGTATCGCCCGGCTGGAAGCCGTGCGCATCGGCGAAGGTATCGGACAGCACCACCTCGTCGGCGCTCCACGGCTGCACCATGCGCCCGCGCCGCAGGTGCAGGGCGTTGAGCAGCGGCTCGCCCTGGTCCGGCAGCGACAGCAAGAGGCCGGTGATGGGGTCGGAAAAGCCTGCCACCTCCAGCTTCACCCCTGCCCGCACCCGCGTCTCCACGCGTTCCACCCCGGGCAGCGCGGCAAGCCGCTCGGCCACCGGCTCGGGCGCGCGCTTGAGGCTGACGAACACCTCCGCAAATCGGAACTCGCTGTAAAAGCGGTCGCGCGTGATGGTCAGCGATTCATAGGTGGAGAGCGACATCACCATGGTGGCGACGCCGCCCATGATCACCGCGGCAATCGCCAGCACCTGGCCGCGCAGATGCCAGACGTCGCGAAAGAGTTTGCGGTCGAGCGCGCGCATGCTTACCAGCTCAACTCATGCGCCGCCTTCTTCGCGGCGTTGGCGTGGATGTCGGCGATGCGGCCGTCGGACAGGCGGATCACCCGGTCGGCCATGTCGGCGATGCCGGCGTTGTGGGTGATCAGCACGGTGAGCGTGCCGAGTTCGCGGTTCACCTTTTCCAGCACTTCCAGCACCACCACCCCGGTGGCCGAGTCGAGCGCACCGGTGGGCTCGTCGCACAACAGCACCGCCGGGTTCTTGGCGACGGCGCGGGCGATCGCGACCCGCTGCTGCTCGCCGCCGGAGAGCTGCGCCGGGAAATGGTCGAGGCGGTTGCCCAGCCCCACCAGGGCCAGCGCGTCTTCCGGCCGCATCGGCGCGGCTGCGATCTCGGTCACTGCAGCGACGTTCTCGCGCGCGGTAAGGCTGGGGATGAGGTTGTAGAACTGGAACACGAAGCCGACGTGCTCGCGGCGGAAGCGGGTGAGCTCGGTTTCGGTCGCGCCGGTCAGCATGTGGTCGAGATAGCGCACCTCGCCACCGGTGGGAGCGTCGAGCCCGCCGAGGATGTTCAGGAGCGTCGACTTGCCGCTGCCCGAAGGGCCAAGCAGCACCACCAGTTCGCCGCGATAGAGCGTGAGGTCGATGCCGCGCAGCGCATGCACCTCGACTTCGCCCATGCGGTAGACCTTGGTAAGGCCATGGGCGACGAAGACGGCGGGGTTGGCGTTATCCGGTGGCATGAACCTCATCATGGCACGGCCCGCAGCCGCCGCCCAGCGGTGGGGGTGTAGGAGCACCCGCAAGGGGTAGGCCGTCGCTGTAAGACCGCTAAAGCGGCAACAGCGACGCTCGCCCGCCCTCGGGCCGATGCCGTGGAGGTCGCGACGGTGCGAAAAATCGCGGCGGGGGCGCCGCTCCTGCAGTGTAGGGTTGTGGGCCCCCGGGCCGATGTCATCCCTCCCCGGGCAGATGCTTCGCAAACCACTCCGCCGCCTGGCGCGCCACGTCCTCCAGGGTGCCGGGTTCCTCGAACAGGTGGGTGGCGCCGGGAACGATGACCAGCTCTTTTTCGCCGCGCAGGCGGTCATAGGCCAGCTGATTGAGTTCGATCACGCCGTTGTCCAGACCGCCGACCAGGAGCAGGGTCGGCGCCTGGACGGTTCCGAGGGCTTCCTGGCTCGCCAGGTCCGGGCGGCCGCCGCGCGAGACCAGGGCCCGGGCATCCGCACCCAGGATCGCCGCCGCCTCGATGGCCGCCGCAGCGCCGGTGCTGGCGCCGAAAAATCCGAGCGGCAGGTCATGGAGGGCCGCCTGCGACACCACCCAGCGCGCGGCATCCAGCAGGCGCTGCGTCAGGAGCGCGATGTCGAAGCGGCGGCTGTAATCGCGATCTTCTGCCGGCGTCAGCAGATCCATCAACAGGGTGCCGACGCCGGCCTGCCGCAGCACGCCGGCCACGTAGTTGTTGCGCGGCGAGTGGCGCGAGGAGCCGCTGCCGTGGGCGAACAGCACCAGCCCGGCGGCGCGGTCCGGAATCTCCAGCATGCCCTCGATGGTGATGGGACCGGCCGGGATGTAGACCAGGGTCGATGTGCTCATGCGCGGTTTTCGCGATGCAGGGAAACCGGGATGCGGCGGTTGCCGAAGGGATGGCTGAACGCGCCGAAGCGGCCGGCGATGGCAGTGCCGCAATGCGGGCAATGGCCGTCGGGGGTGAGCGCGTAGTCGTCGATGCGATACCAGTCGCGCACGATCAGGGGCTCGCGGCAGCCGGGGCAGAAGGTGGTGCCGCCGGTGGTGTCGTGCACATTGCCGGTGTAGACGTAATGCAGGCCGGTGTTCAGCGCGATGTCGCGCGCGCGGGTGAGCGTGGACGCCGGGGTGGGCGGCAGGTCGCGCATCTTCCAGTCGGGGTGGAAGGCGGAAAAATGCAGCGGCACGTCGGGGCCGAGCTCGCGCATGATCCACTGGCTCATCGCCGAGAGTTCGGCGTCGGAATCGTTCTTTCCGGGAATCAGCAAGGTGGTGATCTCGAACCAGACGTCGGTCTCGCGCTTGAGATACATCAGCGTGTCGAGCACCGGCTGCAGGTGGGCGCCGGTCAGCTTGACGTAGAAATCGTCGGTGAAGGCCTTGAGGTCGACGTTGGCGGCATCCATCTTGGCGTAGAACTCGCGCCGCGGCGCGTCGTGGATATAGCCGGCGGTCACCGCCACGGTCTTGATGCCGCGCGCATGGCAGGCGTCGGCCACGTCCATCGCGTATTCGGCAAAGATGACTGGGTCGTTGTAGGTGAAGGCCACGCTCCTGCAGCCGCTCTTCTCGGCGGCAAGGGCAATTTCCTCCGGCACGGCCTGATCCATCAGCGTGTCGGTCTCGCGCGATTTGGAAATATCCCAGTTCTGGCAGAACTTGCACGCCAGGTTGCAGCCGGCGGTGCCGAAGGAAAACACCGAGCTGCCGGGATAGAAATGGTTGAGCGGCTTCTTCTCGATCGGGTCGACGCAGAAGCCGGACGAGCGGCCATAGGTGGTGAGCACCATCTGGCCGCCTTCCATCTTGCGCACGAAGCACAGGCCGCGCTGACCCTCGTGCAGCTTGCAGTCGCGCGGGCACAGGTCGCACTGGATGCGGCCGTCGGGCAGCGCATGCCACCAGCGCGCCGGATAATTCGATTCAGGCACGCTCATACTGCCACCTCTTCGGAGGTTACCTTGTTGACATCGAATGGGGCGTCGGTGGCGGCCGCATTCGCGGACGTTCGCACGTGCCGAGGCTCACTGCTCATGCGGACTACCCTCCTTCCACTTGCTGACGGTGTAGCGCGACAGGCGCACGCCCTCCGCCCAGAAATCCATCGGCAGCCCGGCCTTGCGCTTCAGATGCGCGAGAAACCCGGCCGGATCGGGCAGCTGTTCCCACACCTGCGGCAGGAAGGTGCTGCGGTATTGGCCATATTCGAACACCACGCCGTCGACGTTCGGCCGCAGCGCGGCCAGCGCCGCCGCCTCGTCGTCCACCGCCAGCGCCTGGGCCGGCGACAGGACCGACACTTCGACCCAGATGGCGTCGAATTCCGCGTACGAAAGCGGCATGAAGCGCGGGTCCCGGAACGCCGCGGCCACGGCGTTTTCGCGCACGTCCAGGCCCAGCGGGCGATGCGCTTCCAGGGTACCGATGCAGCCGCGCAACTCGCCGTGCCGAGTCAGGGTGACAAAGCAGGCGCCGTGTTCGGACAGCCAGGGCGCATTGGCCGTGGGGGGCAAGGCGCGGCCCAGGCGTTGGGCAATTTCGGCGCGGGCGAGCTTCAGCAAGGTCGGGCCTTTTTCCTCATCCGGCTGCTCCGGCCCGGCCTCGAATGCGAAGGCGGCATAACCGACCACGCGCCCGGGATCGCCGGCGGTATCGCTGGAATTCCTCACGTCGAGCGCGACCGGATGCAGGCCGTGCCTGCGCGCCGCCAGCAGCAGGCCGTTGACCGGCGTGGCGCCGCAGGCCTGCTCGTGGCTGAGGCGCGAATCCAGCGCCAGGATGGCGTTCACCGTCTCGCCGTCCACCTTGCGGGCGGCGGCGTCGGGCAGGAAATGCGACAGGTCGGAACTGATCACGATCAGCGTCTCGCCGCCGCCCCACACCGTTTCCAGCACCTCGGCCACCTCGGCCGCGGTGGCCTCGCCCACCGCCAGCGGCAACAGCGTGAAATCGCCCAGCACCTGCTGCAGGAAGGGCAGCTGCACTTCCAGCGAATGTTCCAACTGGTGCGCCGCTGCACTGCGAACCACCTGCGGCAGCCCGGCGATCGCCTGCATGCCTGCCTGGTCCAGCATCACCTCGCCGAGCGGGGTGGCAAAACGCTCCGCCTCGGGCAGCGCCAGTCCCCGCACGTAGACGCGGTGGGTGGGGCCGAGCAGCACCACCCGGCGAATGCGGCCGCGCAGCTCGCCCAGCCGGGCATAGGCGCTGGCGGCGACGGCGCCCGAATAAATGTAACCGGCGTGCGGCACGATCAGCGCCTTGGGCACGGGCGGCGCGGCGTCGCGCTTCGCGTTGGCGAGCAGCTCGGCGATGATGTGCTTGAGCTCGGCCGGGTTGTCCGGGTAGAACGTGCCGGCAACGGCAGCGGGTCGAATGGCAGACATAGGGTATTTCCTCATTGATCAGCTTAGTAGATGCGGGGGAATTGCCCGGGTTTCAAGCCACGCCCGCGAGGCAAGCGGTTTGCGCCGATTAATGAGCGCGCTCAAGACGCGTGCGATCGCTGCCGTTTCAGGAAAAATAACAAGGAGGAACATGGGCTCATTCAAAGTTGCCGACGAAGGCGCACTGCTGTTGTCGATTCTGCAAGAATCGACCTCCGAGGTACTGGTGTTTGACGCGGCCACCCTGCAGATCGTTCAGGCCAACCCTGCCGCAACGCGCAATCTGCAATACCGGCTGAAGGCCTTGCAGAAGCTGACGCCGCCCGACCTGATGACGCCCGAGGACGGCCGCGCATTCAATACCCTGCTCGCCCTGCTGAAAAACGGCAAAAAACGCCGCACTGCGCTCAATGTGCATTTCCGCCGCCGCGACGGCACCCGCTATCCGATCGAAGCCCGGCTGTTCTATGCGAACGACCGCAATCAGCCGGTGTTCATCTGCATTGCCAACGACGTCAGCCTGCGCGAAGCCACCCGGCAGGCGCTGGAACATTCCGTCTCCGATTTGCACGCGATCGTCGCGCACATCCCCGGCATGGCCTTCCAGGTCATGCAAAAGGACGGCGCCCCGCCCACGCTGCGCTATGTCAGCGAGCAGTCCGCCCAGCTGCTCGGCATCAAGGCGGCGGCCCTGCGTGCCAAACCGGACCGCTTTTTCAAGCTGATCCTCAAGGAGGACCGGGACAACTATCTGTCCAGGCTGGCCGAGGCCGGCGGCGGCCATCTGAGCTTCAACTGGGAAGGCCGCATCTGGATGAAAGACTGGAAAGACGTGAAATGGGTGAACATCCGGGTCAGCCGGCGCGAAACGCCGGACGAGACGCTATGGGACGGCATCATGCTGAACGTCACGCACAGCAAGCTGGCCGAGGCGGAAATCCGGCGCTCGCGGGCGCAGTTGAGCGCGCTGGCCGCGCACGTCGAATCGGTCAAGGAGCAGGAACGCCTGCACCTTGCCCGTGAGGTACACGATGACCTCGGCGGCAATCTCACCGCCATCAAGATCGGGCTGTCATGGCTGATGCGGCATCTGCCGCCCGGCGAGATCAACCTGTTCAAGCGCACCGCCTACCTCGACAAGGTGGCCGACCAGACCATCGAGGCCACGCACCGCATCGCCTCCAGCCTGCGCCCGCCGGTGCTGGATTTCGGCATCGTGTCCGCCATCGAGTGGCAACTGGAACGTTTTGGCCAGAATACCGATATCGCCTGCGAATTCAGCGCGCCCGATGCCGACATCCCGCTCAGCCCCGATATCGCGATCACCGTGTTCCGCATCGTGCAGGAAGCGTTGACCAATGTGTCCAAGCACGCCCATGCCACGCGGGTCAAGGTGACGCTCGCGCTGCACCAGGGCGAGCTGCGGGCCACCATCGCCGACAACGGCCAGGGCTTCCCGCCGGGTCCCGGCCCGGACGACGGGCGGGGCTTCGGCGTCCTCGGCATGACCGAACGCGCCGCCGCGCTGGGCGGCGAACTCAGCGTGCAGCCCGCCAAACGGCACGGTACCCTGGTCAGTCTGCGGATTCCGCTGCCCGCCGCAGCAAATTAAAGGCATAATCAGCCAAAATACCAAGCAGAGAACTTCCGTGGTTGCAGCAAGACCCTATCGCATCCTGATCGTGGACGATCACGCCATCGTCCGCGAAGGGCTCAAGCAGATTCTGGCCGAAGTCGACGACCTCACCGTCGCCGGCGAAGCCGACTGTTCCCGTTGCGCCCTGCAGATGGCGCGGCGCGAGCCATGGGATCTGGTGCTGATGGATATTTCCATGCCCGACCGCAGCGGCCTGGAAACGCTGGAACTGATGAAAAAAGAGCATCCTGGCATCCAGGTGCTGATGCTGTCCATGTACCGCGAAACCCAGTATGCGGTGCGCGCGCTCAAGAGCGGCGCAGCGGGCTATCTCAACAAGCAGAGCGCACCGGCCCAGCTGATCGACGCCATCCGGCTGGTCGCCTCCGGCAAGAAATACATCAGCCCCGAAGTCGCCCAGGAACTCGCCAGCCAGGTCAGCGGCGAACGCGACGGCCCGCTGCACGAAACGCTGTCCAACCGCGAATACCAGACCCTGTGCATGATCGCCTCCGGACTGCCGGTCTCGGCCATCGCCGACCAGCTGGCCCTGTCGGTCAAGACCATCAGCATGTACCGCGCCCGCGTGCTGAAGAAGATGCAGCTCAAGAACAATGCCGAACTGACCCACTACGTCATCAAGCGGGGCCTGCTGGATTAAGGGGTCAGGGGTCAGGGGTCAGGGGTCAGGGCTGAAGCCTGATCGGCCCCGGGGTGCCATGGCCAATGCGTGGAAATACCCTTATTTTCCGCCCCTAATCCGCCCTTCACCCCACTCCCGACCGGTTTAGCATGCGAGGCTAGTGAAAGGCCCATCCGGGGCCGGAGCGCAAAATGGCTGAACCCACCGACAAGAGCAATCCTGCCAATCCGACCGAGCTCGCGCGCGAAACCCTGCGCCGCCTGGCGATGCGGCGGATAGCGCCGACCCCGGACAACTACAAGACGCTGTACGAGGAAATCACCGGCGCGCCCTCGGTACCGGCCAATACGCCGAGCGCCGCCAACGTCCTGACCGGGCTGGTCAGCGAGCTCAAAGAGCATCACCCCGCGCTGTCGTCGCAGGTGGCCAGTCTCAGCAAGGCCATCGACAAGGGCGACTGGCGGCAATGCAGCTGGCGGCTGTCCGAAATCGCTGCACAGCTCAAGCCGCAGCCGGCCAGGGCGAGGCCGGCCGATCTGGTCGAGGGCTCGCAGGACGACAAGCTCGCCCTGTTGCGCGACCTGCTGGCCAAGACCCTGGAATTCGGCGTGGTTTCCCAACTGGTGCTCAGCCCCCGCTTGGCGGAAAAAGCGCAACAGCTCGCCGTCGCCGTGCGCGAGGCCAACAGCGACGCGCGCCTGCGCACCGCAGCCTCCGGGCTGAAATCGCTGTGGGTCAGCATCGAGTTGCAGGCCACGGATGCCCGCGACCTGCAGGACATCCTCAAACGCGTGCTGCTGCTGGTGGTGGAGAACATCGGCGAACTGCTCGACGACGACACCTGGCTGCGCGGCCAGCTCGATATGGTGCAGGAACTGCTCGCCGGCCCGCTGCGCGTGGCCAGTTTGCAGGAAGCCGAAAAGCGCCTGAAGGAAGTGATCTACAAGCAAAGCCTGGTGAAGCACAGCCTGAAGGAGGCCACAGCGACACTCAAGGCTAGCATGACCGCTTTCGTCGACAGCATGGGCATCGCGGTGGCGGTCAACAAGGACTATCAGCAGAAGGTGACCGACCACGTCGAGCGCATTCGCCAGACCGAGGACGTGATCGAACTCAACCGCATCTTCAAGGCGCTGATGACCGACACCTATGCCGCGCAGTCCGAAGGCCACCACGCCCAGCAACAGCTGGTGGAGCAGCGCAATGCCGCGCTGGCGGCCGAAGCGCGCATCCAGCAGCTGGAAGCCGAGCTCACCCAGATGAGCACGCTGGTGCGCGAAGACCCCCTCACCCGCAGCCTCAACCGGCGCGGGCTGGACGAGGAGTTCGCACGCGAGGCCTCGCGTGCCGACCGCTACGACACCCCCTTCTGCCTGGCCGTGCTCGACATCGACAACTTCAAGGCGCTCAATGACCTGCGCGGCCACCAGACCGGCGACGACGCGCTCGTCCATCTGGTGGCGATCGCCAAGGAGGAGTTGCGGCTGACCGACCACATCGCGCGCCTGGGCGGCGAGGAATTCCTCGTCATCATGCCCAACACCCCGCTCGACGAGGCCGCCAAGATCGTTACCCGGCTGCAGCGCCGCCTCACCAAGAAATACTTTCTAGACAACAACGAAAAGGTGCTGATCACCTTCAGCGCCGGCGTCGCCGAGCGCACCAAGGGCGAACCGCAGGAAGCCAGCATCGCCCGTGCCGATGCCGCCATGTACGAAGCCAAGCAGACCGGCAAGAACCGCGTGTGCACGGCTTCGGCCATGCCGGCAGCGGAAGGGGCGCACCAGCCATGACCCGCACCCGCCTGCGTTGCGACGGCCCGGCCGCACGACCTATCGGACCGAAACGGCATTCCTGAAGCCCTCGCAGAATTTTTGAACCATGAGCTTAACTTTCTCCAACACCCGACGATTCCTCTCACAACGGCGGTTCATGTAGCCCAGCGGGCAGACCAAAGTTGACGGCACGAGCCGGAACAATCGACCCACAAAGGAGAAAATCATGGCAGCAATCATCAATACCAACATTGCGTCGCTGAATGCCCAACGCAACCTGAACACGTCCCAGAGCGCGCTGCAGACTTCGTTGCAGCGTTTGTCTTCCGGCCTGCGCATCAACAGCGCCAAGGACGACGCCGCCGGCATGGCGATTTCCGACCGGATGACGTCACAGATTCGCGGCAGCCAGCAGGCTTCGCGCAACGCCAACGACGGCATCTCGCTGGCGCAGACCGCTGAAGGCGCGTTGTCCGAAGTCGCGAACAACTTGCAGCGTATCCGCGAACTGTCGATCCAGTCCGCCAACGCCACCAACAGCGCCTCCGACCGCGTCGGTCTGCAGGCTGAAGTCTCGCAGCTGCTTTCTGAAATCGACCGGGTCGCGCAGAACACCTCGTTCAACGGCGTAAAACTGCTCGATGGTTCGTTTACCGCTCAACAGTTCCAGGTCGGCGCCAACGGCACCGCCAACGACAGCATCCAGATCGCATCCCTCGCCAGCGCCCGTACCACTGCACTGGGCGGCGTCGGTTCGACCACGGCCGCGACCCTTACCAGCACCGCCATGACCGGAGCCCTCGCCGCCGGCGACCTGACCCTGAACGGCCAGCAGGTCGGCGCCTCGGCTGCCGGCGCAGCACCAGGCCAAAGCACTTCCAGCGCCTACTCCATCGCCCAGGCAATCAATGGCGTGTCGGCCAATTCGGGCGTGACGGCGACGGCCAACGCCACCAGCGTGGCCGGCTCCGCTGCAACGGCATTCACCGCAATCGCTGCCAATACCTTCAGCATCAACGGCGTCAACGTCGGCGCGGTTGCCGCGGGCACGACGGCCGCAGGTCAAGGTGCGAACGTCGCCGCAGCAATCAACGCGATTTCCACCCAGACCGGCGTGAGCGCCGCGGCCGATGCCACGAGCGGTGCTGTGACCCTGACTGCTGCAGATGGCCGCGATATCAAGATCAACACTGCTTCCGCGGATACCGAAGCCACTTTGCTGACGAAAACTGGCTTTGCTGCTAGCAATGTTGGCATCACCGGCACGACGACCGTCGCTTCTGGCGCCATCTCCGGCACAGTAGTCTCTGGCACCACAACGACTGCCGCGGTAGGCACTTTCACTATTGATGGTGCGACGCTGTTCACCAACACCATCGCATCAGGCTCTACGGGTACGTTGATTGCAGGCGCGGATCTGGACGGTGCTTGGGCGGCCTTTTCCTCTGCAAACGCGGGCTATATCCTGTCGGGGACCTTTGCCGCGGGCACTGCGCAGATCACTAAATCAGACGGAACCGCAGTCGTTACCGCAGTAACGACCTCTGGTGGTGCAGGTGGCGCAATTTCCGCCTTCGCTGCCGCTGGATCGGGTTTTGTCGGCACCACCGCAGCAGGTACCGGTGACACGTCCAACTACGGCACCATCACCCTCAACAGCTCCAGCGCGGCCGGCATCGTGGTCGGTGGCGCATCAGTAGCCGACGCCGGCCTGACCACCGGCACCACCTCGGCCACCACGGTGTCCTCGGTTTCCGCCATCTCGGCAGTGGACATCTCCACCGCTGCGGGTGCGACCTCAGCCCTGGCCGCGATCGACGGCGCGCTGACCACGGTGAACAGTGCCCGCGCCAACCTGGGTGCGGTGCAGAACCGCTTCACCTCGGTGATTTCCAACCTTGGCTCCACTGTGGAAAACCTGTCTGCCGCTCGCAGCCGCATCCTGGATGCCGACTTCGCGATGGAGACGGCTTCGCTGACACGCGGCCAGATCCTGCAGCAGGCCGGTACCGCGATGCTGGCGCAGGCCAACTCGCTGCCGAACAACGTGCTGTCGCTGTTGCGTTAATGAGGGCAACCCGGCCGGGTAAACCGGCCGGGTTTTTGAGATAAGGAGAAGCGAAATGCTCATCCAGAATGCAAACAATTTGAATCAGGCTTCACAGCCCGTAAGGCTCGCCAGCGATGGCGGGCCTGTTTCCGTTGTTTCCGCCTCAAATGTCCAGGCCCAGCCTGCCGTTTTGCTTGATTTGCCGTTAACCGCGGTCAAGCAGATGGCAGAGCAACGCCCCTCGCTTTCACAGCTGAAGAACGCAGTGGACAGCATCAACAAGGCTTTGCATCAGTCGAACAAGAATCTTGAATTTACCGTTGACGACGAAACGGACGAGCCGGTGGTCAAACTGGTGGATTCCGAAACCGGCGATGTGCTCCGCCAGTTTCCCACCGAAGAGGCCTTGTCGATCGCCAAGGCAATCGACAGCTTTCAGTTGGGACTGTTGATCAAGCAACAGGCTTGAGAGACAGCGATCATGGTTACGGCAACTTCAAGTCTGGACGTCAACAGCATCGTCAGTCAGCTGATGACGGTGGAACGTCAGCCCATCACCAAGCTCGCGGCCAAGGAGGCAGGCTACCAGGCCAAGCTCTCCGCCTACGGCAGCGTGAAGGGTGCGGTAGCTGGTTTTCAGACCGCGCTGCAAGGGCTGAACAGTGCAAGCAAGTTCCAGACACTGACGGCGACCGCCTCGGACACAAGTGTTTTTACCGCCTCAGCCACCAGCATTGCGGTGGCGGGCACCTATTCTCTGGAAGTGACCAGCCTGGCCCAGGCACAGAAACTGGCTGCCGCCGGGCAGACCAGCAGCAGCGCGGCGATCGGCGCAGGCGCTGCGACGACGGTCACTTTCGACTTCGGTACCATTAGCGGGGGTACGCTCAGCAATGGTGTCTACAGTGGCGCCACGTTCGCCTCGAACGGCAACGGCACCAAGAGCATCACCATCGACAGCAGCAACAATTCGCTGCAAGGGATACGCGACGCCATCAATGCAGCGAAGATCGGTGTGACGGCCACCATCATCAACGACGGCAGCGGCACGCCTTACCGCCTTACCCTGTCGTCGGACAGCAATGGCGTCAGCAACAGCATGAAGGTATCGGTCAGCGGCGATGCCGCGCTCGACAGCCTGCTGGGGCACGATCCTGCAGGCACGCAGAACCTGTCCGAGACCGTGACCGCACAGAACGCCAATCTCAAGGTGAATGGCGTGGCGGTCACCAAGACCTCCAACGTCGTCACCGACGTGGTGCCGGGGGTGACGCTGACCTTGAACAAGGTCACCAGCTCGCCCGCGACGCTGACGGTGGCGCGCGACACCAACTCGATCAGCAGTTCCATCGGCAGTTTCGTCAAAGCCTACAACGATCTGGCCGGCACGCTGAAAAATGTCTCGGCCTACGATGCGGCCAACCAGCGGGGCGCGATCCTGCAGGGCGACGCTACGGTGCGTTCTTTGCAATCGCAATTGCGCGGCATCATCGGCACCGCGGTGACGGGCACGCCGGGCAATCTGACGACGCTGTCGAGCGTCGGCGTGTCGTTCCAGAAGGATGGCAGCCTGGCGATCGACCAGACCAAGCTCAACGATGCGATGAACAATCACTTCGACGACATCGCCAGCCTGTTCGCCTCGGTCGGCAAAAGCACCGACAGCCTGGTCAGCTTCAACAATGCCACCAGCAGCACCAAGGCCGGCAACTATGCAGTGAATATCACGCAGGTCGCCACCCAGGGTAAAACCGTGGGTTCGACGGCAATCGCCACCCCGCTCGTCATTGTCGGCGGCAGCAACGACACCCTCGATCTGAGCGTCAACGGCATCAGTGCCTCGGTCACGCTGTCGCCCGGAACCTACAACACCGCGCAGGCGCTGGCCACCGAGTTGCAGGCGAAGATCAACGGTGTGACCGCCCTGTCGAACATGGGCGTATCAGTCGCCGTTTCTGAAAATGCCGGGAAGCTCACCGTCACTTCGGTGAATTACGGCTCGACCTCAAGCGTGAGTGTCAGCGGGGGGACGGCGGAGTCGGCCCTGGGTCTTGGCGGCGACACGCCGACCGCCGGCG
This sequence comes from Gammaproteobacteria bacterium, assembly GCA_018820765.1. Taxonomy (GTDB): domain Bacteria; phylum Pseudomonadota; class Gammaproteobacteria; order Burkholderiales; family Thiobacillaceae; genus Thiobacillus. Next base: position 30,126 of record JAHJNN010000006.1, on the reverse strand, counting down.
TCGACGTGGCCGGTTCGATCGGCGGCACCACTGCGACCGGATCCGGCCAGTTGTTGAGCGCGATCAGCGGCGATGCGCTGGGGCTGGGCATCCTCGTCAACGGCGGGGCACTCGGCGATCGCGGGGTGCTGCATTATTCACAGGGTTACGCCTCAACGCTGAACACGTGGGCAAGCGCCGTCCTTGGCGTCGACAGCATCATCTCCTCACGCACCGACGGAATCGGCAAAAGCATTGCGGATATCGGCAAGCGCCGCACCGAGCTGGAGACACGGCTGATCAATATCGAAAAACGCTACCGCGCGCAGTTCACCGCGCTCGATTCCATGCTCAGCAGCATGAACAGTACCAGCGCTTACTTGACCCAGCAGCTGGCCAACCTGCCCGGCAGTTCGAACAACTAAATCAGGAGCAAGACGTGTACACGAATCCGAGAAACGCCGCCCATGTCTATGCCAACGTCGGTCTTGAAACCGGCGTCGTTGCAGCCAGCCCGCATCAGCTCATCGTCATGCTGTACGAAGGCGCGGAGCTTGCGGTGCGGATGGCGATCAAGCACATGAACGATGGCGATATCGCCAGGAAATCCGCCGCCATCACCAAGGCCAGCAGCATTATTCTCGACGGCCTGCATGCCGCGCTCGACACGCAGCAGGGCGGCGACATCGCACGCCAGCTGGACGCACTGTATGCCTACATGAACAAGCGGCTGATGCTCGCCCACATCAACAACCAGACCGCGCCGCTGGAAGAAGTCCTGGGGCTGCTGCGCGAGTTGCGCGACGCCTGGCAGCAGATCGGCGCCACGGGCCAGGCCACTCCCCCGTCTTCCCACCATCCCATTGCTGCCTGAACCGGAGACCGTCATGACCAGCAACGAAATGCTCAGCGCCTACGAATCGCTGTCCGAACTGACGGGCACCATGCTGAACGCCGCCCGCCAGGGCGAGTGGGACGAACTGGCCGCGCTGGAGCAGCGCTGCCGCGGCTATGTCGGCAGCCTGATGCAGGCCGCGCCGACGCCGCTGAACGAGAACGAGCAGCGCGCCAAAGTCGCGACCATCCGCGCCATCCTGCAAAACGACGCCAAGATCCGCGCGCTCACCGAACCGCGCCTGCACGAATTGCAGCAGCGCCTGAGCATGACGCGTACCGGACAGCGCGGCGTCGAGGCCTACGGCGCGCAGCGCGCATAAGCATTTCATGATCCCGGTTCAGGTCCTGGCCCGCATCCTCGATGTCCCGCCCAAGCTGGATGCCCTGGGCAAGCCCCTGTCCGGCCTGACCCCCACGCAGCCCGTTCTGAACGCGACCGAGCGCGACCAGGCGGCGCCGCGCGCGTTCGAAACCATGAAGGTCGGCCAGATCCTCACCGGTCTGGTGAAAGCCCATGACAAGGGCATCTCGACGGTCGAAATCGCGGGGCAAACGGTTGCCATGCGCCTGCCCCACCCGGCTGCGGCCGGCGACACCCTGCGCCTGCGTTTCGCCGGCCACATGCCGCAGGCCGTCTTCATGCTGGAGCCGCCCGGAAGCGCGGCCGGCGAAAGCCCGCAGCTGAGCCAGACCGCGCGCATGCTCTCCGACATCATGCAGCGGGTGCCGGATCGCGCGCTGCCCACCCTCACCCCGCCCGGCCCGCTGCTCGGACAGCCCACCACGCAGGTTGCCGAACTGGCGCTCGCGCTGCGCACGGCGCTGGTCCGCAGCGGACTGTTCTACGAATCCCACCTGGCCAACTGGGCGGTCGGCCTGGACAGCCTGGACGGGCTGATGCAGGAGCCGCAAAACCGGCTCGCCGCGGCCGAGGCGGCGCGCGCCGCCGCCGGCACGCCGATGCTGCTGGATGCGGCGGAAGCGACCGGCTCGAAACTTCTGAGCCCGATGCATGGCCTGCTGACGCAGCAGCTGCAGGTGCTGGAATCGCCGCAGTTCGCCTGGTACGGCGAGATATGGCCCGGACAGGAACTGGAATGGCAGCTGCGCCGCGAGACCGATCCTACGCAGGATCATGCGGCCACGGCGGACGGCGACGCAGCGCATTCGGAATGGCAATCGCAGCTCAAGCTGACCCTGCCGCAACTGGGCACGCTGACCGTGCACATCAAGCTCGATGCGCATCAGGCGTTCAGCATCCGGATGGTGCCGGAACACGCCGACGTCGAACCCCTGCTGCAGCAGAACCAGGGACGGTTGATCGAGCACATGGCGGCGGCGGGCTGCACGCTGCAGGCCCTCACGGTGCAGCATCGCGATGGCGACGCCTGACAAACAGCGCGCCGCGGCGGCGCTGGCCTACCGCGAAGGCGATGGCGCCCCGCGCGTCGTCGCCAAGGGACGCGGCATTCTGGCCGTCAACATCATCGAACGTGCCCGCGCGTCGGGGGTTTACGTCCACGAATCGCGAGAGCTGCTGGCGCTGCTGATGCAGATAGACCTCGACAGCCACATCCCGCCTCAGTTATATATAGCTGTAGCCGAATTGCTGGCCTGGCTCTACCATCTGGACGAGGCCGAACAGCGCGGCGGCCTTTCGAATCCTAACGTCTGACTTGCATGCTTCCCTCCCGACACAACACCTTTGGCGCCGACAACCACGACGAGCTGCTGGCGCGTTGCACCCTGTATTCGCGCGCGGACATCCTGTTTCAGCTGCGCGAGATCCAGAAGCGCAAGCTGCTGGTCAATCTGGATATCCAGGGCAGCCGGCAAATCGTCGTCACCTCGGTGCTGAAGGTGAACGAGATCAACAACACGGTGATCCTCGACAGCGCCCGCGGCGACGCGCTCAACCATGAACTGCTGTCCGGCAAAGGGGCTGAATTCATCACCCAGATCGACGGCGTGTCCATCTCGTTCGCCACCGGCCCGGTGACCCTGTGCACCTACGAAAAGCTGCCCGCGCTGCGGATTTCGATTCCCAAGTCGATGATCCGCCTGCAGCGCCGCGAGCATTTCCGGGTGCCGCTGCCCATTGCGAACCCGGTCAGGTGCATCGTGCCCTCGCCCACTGCGGAAGACCCGGACCCGATCGGCACCCACATCGTCGACATCAGCTGCGGCGGCGTGGCGCTGGCCGACACCAGCGGCCGCATCGGAACCGAGACCGGCCTGATCCTGCATGACTGCCGCCTGCTGCTGCCCGAGTCGGATGCCGTCATTACCTCGCTCGAAGTGCGCAATACGGCGCAGATACGGCTGCAGAACGGCGCCTTCCAGAACCGTGTGGGCTGCCGGTTCATCGATCTGCCGAACGACATGGCGGCCCGCTTGCAGCGCTTCATCATGGCGATCGAGCACGCGCGCCGCAGCAGCCTCTAAGGGGGCAACTTCGCCCCGCGCAACAATGACCCCATTCGCATTCAGCCGATCCGTGCTCCCACAAGAACGGTCCAAGGAGACCCCATAATGAAAACGATCCAGCAGGAAATTGACGAACGAACCAATCTGACCAGTTCCAACAAGCTGGAGCTGTTGCTGTTCCGTCTGGGCGAGGACCCGAGTCTCGGGCGCAGCGAGCTGTTCGGCATCAACGTCTTCAAGATCCGCGAAATCATCCCCATGCCGACGATCACGGCCATGGCCGGATCGTCACCCCACATGATGGGCGTGGTCGATCTGCGCGGCCAGATCATTCCCGTCATCGACCTGCCGGCGGTGGCAAGCTGCACCCCGAAAACCGGCCTGAACATCCTGCTGATCACCGAGTATGCCCGCACCACCCAGGCCTTCGCCGTCGAGTCGGTGGAGGACATCGTGCGCCTGGACTGGCGCCAGGTGCTGTCGGCCGAGGGCAATGCCGCCGGCGGCATGGTCACCAGCATCGCCCGCCTGGATGGCGAAAACAGCGACCGTCTGGCGCAGGTACTGGACGTGGAAACCATCCTGCGCCAGGTGATGCCGCCGGCCGAATCGGACATCGATGCCTCCAACATCGGCACTCACGTCGAAATCAAACCCGGCACGGTGATCCTGGCGGCGGACGATTCGCTGATCGCGCGCACCATGATCGAACAGGGACTGGAGGCCATGGGGCTGCCCTTCATCATGTGCAAGACAGGCAAGGAGGCGTGGGACCAGTTGCAGGCGATTGCCGCCACCGAGGAGGCCGCAGGCAGGACCGTGCGGGACCGCGTCGCCCTGGTGCTGACCGATCTGGAAATGCCCGAAATGGACGGCTTCACGCTGACCCGAAACATCAAGCAGGATCCGCGCTTCAACTCGATTCCCGTGGTGATCCATTCCTCGCTGACCGGCTCGACCAACGAGGCGCACGTCAGGAACGTGGGGGCGGACGCCTACGTGGCGAAATTCGTGGCCGAGGATCTGGCGATCGCACTGCGCAAGGCGCTTCGCAAAGGGGAGGAATGAGGGTCAGGGGTCAGGGGTCAGGGGTCAGGGGTCAGGGGTCAGGGGTCAGGGAATTATAGGGCGCGGCCTCGGCCGCTCATCCCCTGAATCCTGGATCCTGAATCCTGACCCCTTGCCTGTCCGCCGCGTTACGGTAGCGCCTCACCGCTCACACCCCCATCGCCATGATTTCTTGATAGGCCGACACCAGCTTGTTGCGCACCTGGATGGTCTGCTGCAGGGCGATGCTTGATTTCTGCAATGAAATCATGGCATCGGACAGGCTGACGGTGCTGTCTCCCATTTCGAAACGCTGGGCGAGCTGCTGCGACTGCAGTTGAACCTGATTGACCTGGTCGAGCGAGGCTTTCAGGGCCGACTGGAAATCGACCGGACCCGTTGCCCTGCTGTCGCCGATAGGGTTGGCATGCGCAGGCGACGTGCGTGCCGCCGCCGTCTTCAGCTGCGCCACCATCGCCTCGATCCTGCTGGTGTCGATCGCTCCTATGCTCATCGCGCCCTCCTCTGCTCGTCCTGGCCGCCTGAACGGGCGGTTCTCCACGTGCACACCTTATCAGCGCGGCTGCAAGGCATAAGCCCGATAAGCGCCGAAAACCGGCTTCTATTCCCCCGATTGAAATCCCTGGCGCTGCCGATAATTCGATCACACAGCGAAATTCTCATGGGGAAGCACGTGAACGTGGCAATCAGCAACAAGGCGATCCATGACGCCGGCGCGACGGGAGCAGAATAAAGATGGCGGAAGGCGAAATCATCGTTCAAGGCAGTGTGATGGACTTTACCCGCACGGCCGGCGGGCAAAAAATCATCCTGGCGCTGGGCGTCGCGGCAGTCGTCGCGGTCATGGGCGCGGTCTGGATGTGGGGCCAGCAGCCCGACTATCGCGTGCTGTTCTCCAACTTCAGCGACCGCGACGGCGGCGCGATCGTCGCCGAGCTGGAAAAAATGAACGTCCCCTACAAGTATGCCGAAGGCGGCGGTGCGGTGCTGGTGCCTGCCGACCGCGTCCACGATGCGCGCCTGAAGCTGGCCTCGCAGGGCCTGCCCAAGGGCGGCAACGTCGGCTTCGAGCTGATGGAAAACCAGCGGCTGGGGTCGTCCCAGTTCGTCGAGCGGGTCAACTTCCAGCGCGCGATGGAGGGCGAACTCGCGCGCTCGATCGAATCGGTCTCCGCGGTGCAGGCCGCGCGCGTGCACCTGGCGATGCCCAAGGATTCGGTGTTCGTTTCCGAACAGAAGGCGCCGACCGCCTCGGTGCTGATCAACCTGCATCCCGGCCGCGTGCTGGATCAGCAACAGGTCAGCGCCATCGTGCACCTGGTGGCCAGCAGCGTACCCGAACTGCCGACCAAGAACGTGACCGTGGTCGACCAGAACGGCAACCTGCTGTCCGATTCCGGCAAGCCGGCCAGCATCAACGGCATGGACCCCAGCCAGATCAAGTACGTGCAGGAACTGCAGCAGAACGTCGTCAGGCGGATCGAATCGATCATCACGCCCATCGTCGGCCCCAACAACGTCCGCGCCGAAGCGACCGCCGACGTCGATTTTTCGCGCAGCGAACAGGCGGTGGAATCCTACAAGCCGAACCAGACCCCCGATGCCATGGTCGTCCGCAGCCAGCAGACCAGCGAATCGCTGAACGGCGGCGCCAATCCGGGCGGGGTGCCGGGCGCGCTCACCAACCAGCCGCCGGTACCGGCCACCGCTCCTATTAATGCGGCGCCGCTCACCGCGCAGGGGGCGGCCGCTGCCACGCCGGCCAATGGCGCTGCGCCCACCAACACGCGCAAGGATGCGACCGTCAACTACGAAGTCGACAAGACCATTCAATATGTTCAGCAGGGCGTGGGCGGCCTCAAGCGGCTGTCGGTCGCGGTGGTCGTCAATTACAAGCAAACCACGGACGCGGAAGGCAAGGTAAGCATGAAGCCGCTGACCGAGGCCGAGACGGCCCAGATCACCAATCTGGTCAAGGAAGCCATGGGCTTCAACGCGGAACGCGGCGACTCCATCAACGTGGTGAATACGCCCTTCGCCCGTGCGGAACCGGAAGTCCTCCCGGAACAGGCCTGGTGGAAGCAGCCTGACATGGCCGAATACCTCCAGATGGCCAAAACGGCCGGCAAATACCTACTGATGGCCGCGGCCCTGGCCCTGCTCTACCTGCGCGTGCTGAAGCCCCTGATGAAGAAGCTGTCGGAAGCCGCCAGGATGCCGCCGCCCAGCCAGAACCTGCACTTGCACGCGCAGGCGGCCCTCCCCGGCCATCGCAACTACCAGGACAACCTGACGCGGGCGCAGCAACTGGCCAATCAGGATCCGCGCGTGGTCGCCAATATCGTGAAAACCTGGGTGGGCAGCAATGAGTGAAGCAAGCGGACTCACCAAGGGGGCGATCCTGATGCTTGCGCTGGGCGAGGAAGGCGCCTCGCAGGTCATGAAATATCTGGGCCCGCGCGAAGTGCAGAAGCTCGGCGAAGCCATGACCACCATGAAGTCCATTCCGCAGGAGGACGTGGAGAACGTGCTGGAGAGCTTCAACACGGTGGTGGACCTGAATTCCTCGCTGGGCGTGGATTCCAACGACTACATCCGCACCGTTCTCACCAAGGCGCTGGGCGACGACAAGGCCTCGTCGCTGCTGAACCGGATCCTGGGCGGCGGCGGCGACGCCAGCGGCATCGAAAGCCTGAAATGGATGGACGCCGAATCGGTGGCCGATCTCGTCCACAACGAACACCCGCAAACTATTGCGACCATCCTGGTGCACCTGGAACGCGACCAGGCCTGCGAGGTGCTGAACTGTTTCAGCGAACGCCTGCGCAACGACGTGCTGCTGCGCATCGCCACGCTTTCCGGCGTGCAGCCGACCGCGCTGCGCGAACTGAACGACGTGCTGACCAAGCTGCTGTCCGGCAGCGACGTCCTGAAGAAGCAGCCGATGGGCGGCACGCGCGCGGCGGCGGACATCCTGAACTTCATGGGGGGCGACAACGAGTCCGCCGCCATGGAGTACCTGAAAAGCTACGATCCCGAGATGGCGCAGAAGATCATGGACGAGATGTTCGTGTTCGAGAACATCATGGACATCGAGGATCGCGGCATCCAGCTGCTGCTGCGCGAAGTGCAGTCCGACATGCTCATCATCGCGCTCAAGGGCGCCTCGGAAGACATGCGCGAAAAAATCTTCAAGAACATGTCGCAGCGCGCCGCTGAAATGATGCGGGAAGACCTCGATTCGAAGGGGCCGGTACGCCTGTCCGAGGTCGAGGCACAACAGAAGGAAATCCTGTCTATCGTCCGCCGCCTGGCAGACGAAGGCCAGATTTCTCTAGGCGGAAACGGGGAAGAACAGTATGTCTAACGTCATTTCCAGTGCCGACCAGACCGCCTGCCGGCCCTGGGAAATCGCGAGCTTCGAGGGCGATCCGCATGCGGCCAAACAGGCGCGCCACGCGGGCATCAGCCTGCCGACCATCGAGCAGATCAGCGCCATCCAGGAGCAGGCGCGACAGGAAGGCTATCAGGCCGGCCACGCCGAGGGGTATGCCCAGGGCCAGCAACAAGCCACGCTCGAGGCCACCCGGCTGCGCAAGCTGGCGGACGCGTTCTCGGCCGAAGTCAGCCAGGCCGATGAACTCATCTCGCAGCAGGTTCTCGATCTGTCGATCGACCTCGCACGCGCCATCCTGAAAACCGCCCTGGCGGTGCGCCCCGAACTGGTCATCCCCATCGTCAAGGAAGCGGTGCGCTACCTGCCGGCGATGCAGCAGCCGGCCCTGCTCTTCCTGAATCCGGACGATGCGGTGCTGGTCAAAGACAGGATCGGCGACGAACTCGACAAACTGGGCTGGCAGGTCGCGGACGATGCGCATCTCGTACGGGGCGGTTGCCGGGTGGAAACCGCCAACAACCAGATCGACGCCTCGCTGCCCACCCGCTGGCAGCGCCTGGCGGCGTCCCTCAGCAAGGAATCCGACTGGCTGACGCCATGACCGACCCCGCCATCGACACCCTCCACAGCAATCGCTGGAAAGCCTATCTGCACGACTGCAGCGAACTGCTCGCGATCGCGGAGCCGATGCTGGTGTCGGGCCGGGTGACCCGCGTGGCGGGCCTGGTGATGGAAGCGGTCGGCCTCAAACTGGCGGTCGGCAGCGCCTGCACCGTCCCCCTGCCCAACGGCTCGCAGCTGGAGGCCGAAGTGGTCGGCTTCGAGGGCGACCGGCTTTTCCTGATGCCGCAAAGCGAGGTCGAGGGCATCGTCCCCGGCTCGCGGGTGCTTCCGGTGGAAGTCATCCCCACCCTGCCCGGCCTGGGTGAACTGAGCCACCCGCGCCGGCGTCCGAGCGACCGCACCCGCCATCTGCCGGTCGGCGACGGCCTGCTGGGCCGTGTGCTCGACAGCAGCGGACGGCCGCTCGACACGCTCGGCCCGGTGCAGACCACGGCCACGGCGCCGCTCAACAAGCGCGCCGCCAACCCGCTGGGACGCGCGCCCATCACCGACATCCTCAACGTCGGCGTGCGCGCCATCAACAGCATGCTGACGGTGGGCCGCGGCCAGCGCATGGGCCTGTTCGCCGGCTCCGGCGTCGGCAAGAGCGTGCTGCTGGGGATGATGGCGCGCTACACCAGCGCCGACGTGATCGTGGTCGGCCTGATCGGCGAACGCGGCCGCGAGGTCAAGGAATTCATCGAGCAGATTCTCGGCGACGAGGGCCTGGCGCGCGCCGTCGTGGTGGCCGCGCCGGCCGACACGCCGCCGCTCATGCGATTGCAGGGCGCAGCCTACGCCACCGCCATCGCCGAGCATTTTCGCGACCAGGGCAAGAACGTGCTGCTGATCATGGACTCGCTCACCCGCTATGCCATGGCGCAGCGCGAAATCGCGCTCGCCATCGGCGAGCCGCCCGCCACCAAGGGCTACCCGCCTTCGGTGTTCGCCAAGCTGCCGGCGCTGGTCGAGCGGGCCGGCAACGGCAAGCCGGGCGGCGGCTCGATCACCGCCTTCTATACCGTGCTGACCGAAGGCGACGACCAGCAGGATCCGATCGCCGATGCCGCGCGGGCGATTCTGGACGGCCACATCGTGCTCGATCGCGCCCTCGCCGAAAGCGGGCACTACCCCGCCATCAACATCGAGCAGTCGATCAGCCGTGCCATGCACAGCATCACCTCCCTGGAACACCAGCAACTCGCGCGCCGCCTGAAGAAACTGTATTCGCGCTACGAACGCAGCCGCGACCTGATCAACGTCGGCGCCTATGCCGCAGGGAGCGACCCGCTGCTGGACGAGGCCATCCGCCTGCAGACCGGCATCGAGGCCTTTCTCCAGCAGGACATCGCCGAGCACGCGGACACCCGGGAAAGCCTGGACGCGCTCGTCGCCCTGTTCCAATAACCTTCCCGAACGACAGGCACACTGAATGGCTTCTCCTTCCGCACTCAACACGCTGATCGATCTCGCGAACAAGGACAGCGATGCCGCGGCCAAGCAGCTGGGCGCCGCGCTGCGCGCCGGCGAAGAGGCCAACCAGAAGCTCGAGCTGCTGATGCAGTACCGCGACGACTATGCCGCGCGCTGCCAGGCCGGGCTGACCGCCGGCATCAGCACGACGCATTTCAACAATTTCCAGGTCTTCATGCAGAAGCTCGACTACGCCATCGCGGGCCAGCAGAAAGTCGTCGCCGAAGCCATGCAGCGGGTTGCCCAGGCGCGTGCCGCCTGGCAGGCCTGCGAACAGAAGAAAATGTCCTTCGTCACCCTGGCAGACCGGGCAAGCAAGGAAGACGCCCGCCGCGAGTTGTGGCGCGATCAGAAGCAAAACGATGAACACGCCGCCCGCCGCGTGCTGCACAAGCGCACCCTCTCCTGAAACAGGACCTCATCATGAATGCGACCCCCATGAATCTCAATCCAGGCCAGGCCGTCCAGGCGCAGTCCGCTGCCGGCAAACCGCAGGATTCCGCCACGCCGGACACCCCGTTCAGCCAAGTCCTGTCGAGCGAGATTGCGCAAAACCGGAGCCGCAGCGAGACCCCTCAGGACACCGGCACCCCCGCTGCCAAGGACGCCGCGCCGCAGGCCGACCGCCCGGAGAAGGCCGCGCCGGGCGCCGAGAAAGCGGAAAAGACCCCACCCGACGAGGCGGCCTCCGACCCGCTCGCCCTGCTGGTCGCGGGCGCCGCGACGACGCCGGAAGCCGTGATTGCGCTGGCGCTCAATCCGGATGCAACGAAGCCGGCGCCTGCGCCGACGGACGCGGGTGACACGGAGCAGGCCGCCGACCTCGCCGCATTCCAGGGTGCACGCAAGGGCCGGGCAGCGCAGGCCGCATCGAGCACGCCGTCGCAAGGCGTACGCGAGGCCCTGGCGCCGCCGGCGACGCGGGCTGGACACGCCGCCCAAACCGACTCCGACCGGCCTGGAAAAACACCGCTTCAGCAGGCCACGCTGCAGGCGGCCCCGACGGCGGCCACAACGGCCACGGCGGCCGCGGCCAGCGCATTTGCCGGCCAGCTGGCGGCGGCGGCGAGGCAGGCCGATGCGACGAAGACGGGAGAATTCGTATCCGAGCTGACGAGCAATCCCGCCATGCGGCCTGCCGCACATGGCCCGCTGGACGCCCTCAATACGCCGAGCGAAGCGGCGGCAGCCAGACTGGCCCCGCCCGTGGGCACCGCGGCCTGGGGACAGGCGCTGGGAGACAAGATCGTCTGGATGGCGACCGCCGCCCAGCAGACCGCCACACTCACGCTCAACCCGCCCAACATGGGGCCGCTGCAGATCGTGGTGAACGTGTCGAACGAACAGACCACGGCCAGCTTCTTTTCGGCCCAGCCCGAGGTTCGCCAGGCGCTGGAAGCGGCCTTTCCGCGCCTGAAGGAAATGATGAGCGAAGCAGGCATCCAGCTGGGGCAGGCCACGGTGAGCGCGGACACCCCGCGCCAGGACGCGCCGGCCCATCGCCAGGGACAGCCGCTGGCGTCGCCGTTCGGCGGAACGGACGACCCCACTGCGACTGCCGTGCAGGCCGGCCAGTTGCCTGTCCAGCAATCCGGACGCGGCCTGATCGATACCTTCGCCTGAGGGAGCACGAAAAATCGCGGCGTGGACGCCGCTCCCACACCGCTCCCACGTGGGAGCGCCTTCCAAGGCGCGATTGTTCAGGAATGCAGACCGGTCTGAAAAATGGATTTACGTCCTTTTTCCCCCTCTTTTTCCAGCATCGAAGGCGCTTGCCACTTTCGATAATGACAAGCACACGAACCTGATTTTGAAGCAGAGGAAAGAATCGATGGCCGCACCCGCCGCACCCGATGTACCTGACGAGACCGAAGAAGCCGCGCCGCCCCGGAAGTCGAAGAAAAAGCTGTTCGTCATCCTCGGAATCCTGGTGGTTCTGCTGGGTGGCGGCGCCGCGGCTGCCTGGTTCCTGACCCAGGGCGAGGGCGATTCAGCCAAGGAAGCGGAAGCCGCCCCTCACCAGTTGCCGATTTTCGTTCCACTCGAAACCTTCACCGTCAACCTTCAGGACGGCGACCAGTATCTGCAGACCGACATCACGCTGCAGCTGAGCGACCAGGCCCAGGTGGATGCCCTCAAGCTGCACATGCCGCGCGTCCGCAGCCGCCTGCTGGCTCTGCTTTCCAGCAAGCATGCCGACGAGTTGGTCACGCCGGTGGACAAGGTCATGCTCGCGCAGGAAATCCTGGCGCAAGTGAAACAGCCGCTCTACGCGCAAGGCAAGCCGCAGCAGGTTGACGACGTCCTGTTCACCTCGTTCGTGATCCAGTAAACAGCGATGGCCGACAATTTTCTTTCGCAGGATGAAGTCGACGCGCTGCTGAAGGGCGTCACCGGCGAAGCCGACGAGGCGCCTGCCGAGGCGGAAGACCATTCCGGCGCACGCCCCTACAACCTGGCCACACAGGAACGCATCGTGCGCGGCCGCATGCCGACGCTCGAAATCATCAACGAACGCTTCGCGCGCCTGCTCAGGATCGGCCTCTACAACTTCCTGCGGCGCGGGGTGGAAATCTCGGTCGGCCCGGTGCGGGTCTCGAAATACAGCGAGTTCATCCGCAACCTGGTGGTGCCCACCAACCTCAACCTCGTGCAGTTCAAGCCGCTGCGCGGCACCGCGCTGATCATCTTCAACCCCGACCTGGTCTTCCTCATGGTCGACAACCTGTTCGGCGGCGACGGGCGCTTCCACACCCGCGTCGAAGGCCGGGATTTCACGCAGACCGAGCATCGCATCATCCAGCGCGTGCTCAATATCGTGTTCGAAACCTATTCGAAATCCTGGGAGCCGGTCTACCCGATCCAGTTCGAATACATCCGCTCGGAAATGAACACCCAGTTCGCCAACATCGCCACTCCAAACGAAGTGGTGGTCGCGGTCACCATCGCCATCGAACTCGGCCAGATCAGCGGCGAAATGCACATCTGCATGCCCTACTCGATGATCGAACCCATCAAGGATATTTTGACCAGCAGCCTGCAGGCCGAAAACCTGGAAGTGGACAAGCGCTGGATCCGCCTGATGCGGCAACAGATCCAGCTGGCGGAAGTCGAGATCGTCGCCAATCTGGGCACGGCCGAGGTCAGCCTGCGCGACATCGTCGACATGAAAGTGGGCGACATCATTCCGCTGGATATTCCGAAAACAATCGAGGCCAAGGTGGACGGCGTTCCCGTCATGGAATGCGCGTACGGAAAATTCAACGGCCAATACACGCTGCGCGTCGAAAAATTGCTGTCGAACGGCTCGCACGATTCGCAAACAGGAGACAAACATGTCTGAAGACACCAACCAGGCCATTGCCGAAGACGACTGGGCGGCCGCCATGGCCGAACAGGCTACGCCTGCCGCGCCGGCCCCCGAAATATTCCAGGAGCTGTCCGGATCGCCCGTGTCCGGCGGGCTCGCCAAGGACATCGACTTCATTCTCGACATTCCGGTTCTGATGACGGTGGAACTGGGACGCACCAAGATCGCGATCAAGAACCTGCTGCAGCTGGCGCAGGGGTCGGTGGTCGAGCTCGACGGCCTGGCCGGCGAACCGATGGACGTCCTGGTCAACGGCTGCCTGATCGCGCAAGGCGAAGTGGTGGTGGTGAACGACAAATTCGGCGTGCGCCTCACCGACATCATCACCCCGGCCGAGCGCATCCGGAAACTCAACAAATGAAAGCTGCCCGCCTTGCAGCCTGGGCCTTGCTGAGCCTGCCGGCAGCGGCGCTCGCGGCCGCGGCGCCCGATGCCGCGTCTGCCCCCGCCGTCTCTGCGGCCGGCAGCCTGCTGCAGGTCTTCATCGGCCTGGTGGCGGTGCTGCTGCTGATCGCCGGCACCGCCTGGGTGGCCAAGCGCTTCGGCGTCAACCGCGGCGGCACGTCCAGCCTGCTGCAGGTGGTCAGCAGCGCGTCCGTCGGTACCCGCGAGCGGGTCGTGGTGGTCGAGGTGGGCGAATCCTGGCTGGTGGTGGGCGTGGCGCCCGGCAGCGTCAATGCACTGATGACCCTGCCCAAGGGCGCGCTCCCCTCGGCCACCGCTTCCACCCTCGGCGCACCGTTTGCCGCGCGCCTGCAACACCTCATCCAGCAACGCCGTGACAAGTAAGCGGTACGCCGTCGCACGCGCCGGCTTCGCCCTGGCTGCCCTGCTGCTGCCCTCGCTGGCACTGGCCCAGGCCGCGGGCCTGCCCGCGTTCACCAGCACGCCGGCGGCGGGCGGCGGGCAGCAGTACACGCTGAGCCTGCAAACCCTGCTGCTGCTCACCTCGCTGTCCTTCCTGCCGGCCGCACTGCTGATGATGACCAGCTTCACCCGTATCATCATCGTGCTGTCCCTGCTGCGCCATGCGCTGGGCACCCAGTCGTCGCCGCCCAACCAGGTGATGATCGGGCTGGCGCTGTTCCTGACGCTGTTCGTGATGGGCCCGACCTTCGACAAAATCTATGTCGAGGCCTACCAGCCGCTGTCGGAAAACCGCATCCAGTTGCAGGAGGCGCTGGACAAGGGCGCCGGCCCCCTGCGCGCCTTCATGCTGAAGCAGACCCGCGAAACCGACCTCGCCCTGTTCGTGAAAATGTCACGGACGGCCGCGTTGAAGACGGCCGACGACATTCCGATGCGCGTGCTGATCCCGGCCTACATCACCAGCGAACTCAAGACCGCGTTCCAGATCGGTTTCGCCGTGTTCATCCCGTTTCTCATCATCGACATGGTCGTCGCCAGCATTCTGATGGCGATGGGCATGATGATGGTGTCGCCCGCCATCGTCTCGCTGCCCTTCAAGATCATCCTGTTCGTGCTGGTCGACGGCTGGAATCTGCTGCTGGGTTCGCTGGCGCAGAGCTTCTACTAGGGCGTGTTAATGCTAATTTCACGCCCACGACGAGGCCGATTCGGGATGCAGGCCGCGAAGCGAGCCGCGCCGCAGTGTCGTTCACTGCAAGCGGCTCGCGACAAAGGGATGCGCCCGAATCGACCCGTCCCTTCGGGTTGCTGCGAGAAAGCGCGTCTGCAGCGTTGCGCCGCTTGGCAAGGGATGGCCCTTGCCGGCGCGACGCGCCTTGCATCCATCGCTTTCTCGCAGCAACGCGGACGCGAAATTAGCATTAACATGCCCCAGGAGTTGCCATGACGCCCGAAAGCGTAATGACCCTCGGCCGCACCGCGCTGGAAATCACCATCCTGGTTTCGGCCCCGGTGCTGCTGGCCACCCTGATCGTCGGCCTGATCGTCGCCGTGTTCCAGGCCGCCACCCAGATCAACGACGCCAGCCTCTCCTTCATTCCAAAGGTGCTTGCCGTGCTCGCCACCTTCGCCATCGCCGGGCCCTGGATGCTGACCGTGATGATCGACTACATGCGGCGGGTGTTGACCGGCCTGCCCGGCATCATCGGCTAGTCCCGTTCGAATTGGAGCCGATACTTTGTCGACCGCGCCTCGCCGTGCTACAGCACTGTCTTCGGCTTGTCTTCGCGTCTCGACTCCAATTCGAACGGGACTTGTTTAGTTAACATTCCATGATCAGCCTCACCGACGCCCAGCTCAACGCCTGGCTGATCAGCTTCATCTGGCCGCTCACCCGCATCCTCGGCCTGATCATGGTGGCTCCGGCATTCGGCCACCGCTCCGTCCCCGGGCGCGTCAAGATCGGCCTCGGCATTTTCATCACCCTGATCGTCGCCCCCACGCTGCCGCCGATGCCCGACGTCGGGCTGGGGTCGTGGCACGGCCTGTTCATCCTGGCCCAGCAATTGCTGATCGGCATCGCGATCGGCTTCACCATGCGCATCGCCTTTGCCGCGGTCGAGGCCGCGGGCGAAATCATCGGACTGCAAATGGGCCTCGGCTTCGCCTCCTTTTTCGATCCGCAAAGCGCCGGCCAGACGCTGGTTCTGGCGCGCTTTTTCAATATGCTGGCCATGCTGATATTCCTCGCGGTCAACGCCCACCTGCTGCTGATCGGCATCCTGGTGGAAAGCTTCCAGAGCCTGCCCATCAGCCACCAGCCGCTCTCCGCCGGCGGCTTCTACAACCTGGCCGCATACGGTTCCACCGTGTTTTCAACCGGTCTGCAGCTGTCGCTGCCGCTGATCGCCGTCCTGCTGATGACCAACCTGGCGCTCGGCATCCTCACCCGCTCGGCGCCCCAGCTCAACATCTTCGCCATCGGCTTCCCCATCACCCTGGGCGTCGGCCTGATCGTTCTGAACCTGACCCTGCCCTATTTCGGACCCCTGTTCGAACAACTGATCCAGAACGGACTCAAGGCAAGTTCGATGGTGATCCAGACGCTGCGTCCGGGATGAGTGCGGTATTCAAGGATAAGAAGCAAGAAAAAAAGAAACTGAGAGCTGGCTGGGCGTAGGATGAGGCCTCCCGATGAAGCAGGACGGCAAGCGCATCACATCGGTCGCCCCCTAACCGCAGTTGAGCTACAGGAAAATACGACCATGGCTACCGAAGAATCCGCCCTCGCCCCTGAAAGTCTCAAAATGATCGATCTGCGCCATCAACTGCGTCAGGCTTCAACCCCCGACGCACAGCGCGATGTGATGGTTAAAACCATCCTTGCTGGCCGCAACAAAGAGATCAGCGTGGCAGAAAGCAAGGTGATCAGTATGGAGTTCGCCAAGATCAACGCTGAGGCGCAGGCGCGCCTGAAGGAAGAGCGGGCGCGCTTGAAGGCCCGACGAACCGTTGACTGATCCCGTCTGCCCCCCACACCGACCCGGCCTGGTGCCGGGTTTTTGTTGTAGGGCCCCGGATGGTTATTAAGTGGCAGGGCCCGCTAACTAGAAGCCCAGGCTGTCGAGCAGGTCGTCGACCTGGCTCTGGTCGGCCACCACGTCGCTCTTGTTCACCGGGTTGATCTGCGGGCCGTTGAGCAGGCTGCTGCCGCTGTCGCGCTTCACCATCTCGCTCGGCGCATAGTCGAGCAGCAGTTGAACCAACTGCTGCTCGAGGCCATGCGCGAGATCGGTCACCTTGCGAATGACCTGGCCGGTGAGATCCTGAAAATCCTGCGCCATCATGATTTCAAGCAGCTGCTGCTTGGTGGCGCTGGTGTCGGTGCGCATGTCGATCAGGCACTGCATGGTCAGCGTGGCCATGTCGCGATAGTTGGCTTCCGAAAAAGGCGCTTTCAGGGCAGCATTCCAGCCGTTCAGCACCTCGTCGGCGCCGGCGTCGATCCGCTCCTGCAGGGGAATCGCGGCGTCGGTGGCGTTCAGCACGCGCTGTGCAGCCTGTTCGGTCATGCGCGCGACGTAGTTGAGGCGCTCGCGGACATCGGGAATGTCGTGCGTCGCCTTTTCCACCACCTTGTCGAGGCCCAGTTCGCGCAGGCTGTCGTGCAGGGTGCGGGTGATCTGGCCGACTCGCGCCAGCATCTCGTCGTGCTCGCCCGCCTCGGCCTTCGCGACCTCATCGTGGGCGGGGGCACGCAGACCCTCCGGGACGCCAGCACCGGAGCCAGCGAATTGCGTATCCACGTCAGGCCCCCGCTTTTTCGAGTTTTTCGAATATTTTCGAGAGTTTCTCGTCGAGCGTGGCGGCGGTGAACGGCTTCACCACGTAGCCGTTGGCGCCGGCCTGGGCCGCAGCGATGATGTTTTCCTTCTTGGCTTCGGCCGTCACCATCAGGACCGGAAGCTTGGACAGCGCGGCATCGGCGCGAATCTGCTGCAGCATGGTCAGGCCGTCCATGTTCGGCATGTTCCAGTCGGACACGACGAAATCGAAACTGCCTGCGCGCAGCTTGGCCAGCCCATCGACGCCGTCTTCTGCTTCTTCCACATTGGAATAACCCAGTTCCTTGAGCAGATTGCGCACGATGCGACGCATCGTGGAAAAATCGTCAACAACCAGAAATCTCGTGTTCGGATCGGCCATACATCACTCCAGTGGTGCGGTTTATTGTGCTACGGGATGAATCGGCAAAAGGGCGTGGAACTTGAGCGGGAAAGCGCCATAAAAAACCGCTTCGGAAAAACAGTCAGACCCTCACGGCCCGGCTGCCCTGCGACGCGAAAAAGTCCATCACGCGCTTCGGCAATTCGTGCAGCGGCGCAACCTCGTCGGTGGCGCCGATGGCGATGGCCTCCTTGGGCATGCCGAAGACCACGCACGACGCCTCGTCCTGCGCCAGGTTGTAGGCGCCGGCCTTTTTCATTTCCAGCATGCCCGCTGCGCCGTCCCGGCCCATGCCGGTGAGGATGACCCCGACCGCATTCCTGCCCGCATTGGCCGCGGCGGAATTGAACAGCACATCCACCGAGGGGCGGTGGCGGTTGACCGGCGGCCCCTGGTCGAGCCTGGTCACGTAGTTGGCGCCACTCCTGACCAGCAGCAGGTGGGAATGCCCCGGCGCGAGGTAGGCGTGGCCCGGCAGCACGCGCTCCCCGCCTTCGGCTTCCTTGACGGAGATCCTGCACAGCTTGTCGAGCCGGTTGGCGAACGAGCGGGTGAAGCCTTCGGGCATATGCTGGGTGATCAGAACTCCCGGGCTGTCGGGCGGCAGCTGCACCAGGAAATCCTTGATCGCTTCGGTGCCGCCGGTGGAGGCACCGATGATGATCAGCTTTTCGCTGCTGACGAAGGTGCTGCGTACGGCCGCCAGCGGGGCACTGTCGCTGTGGGGCTGGACCTTGACCCGCGGCTTGATGTTGGCACGCGCCGCA
Source organism: Gammaproteobacteria bacterium (assembly GCA_018820765.1). GTDB lineage: Bacteria > Pseudomonadota > Gammaproteobacteria > Burkholderiales > Thiobacillaceae > Thiobacillus. The sequence goes on along the minus strand of JAHJNN010000006.1, from coordinate 11,549 downwards.
ATGCGAATTTTGTCCGTAATCAGCTCGGTGTACTCGAGCATGCCGCTCTCGATCGACATCTTGGGCTTGGTCACGAAATCGACCGCGCCGAGTTCCAGCGCACGCATGGTGATGTCCGACCCTTTCTCGGTCAGCGACGACACCATGACCACCGGCATCGGGCGCAGGCGCATCAGCCTTTCCAGGAAATCGAGGCCATCCATTTTCGGCATTTCCACGTCCAGCGTCAGAACGTCCGGATTGGTCTGCTTGATGAGGTCGCGCGCCACCAGCGGATCGGGGGCCGCCCCCACCACCTCCATGTCCGGCTGGCTATTGATGATTTCCTTCATCACGCCCCGAATCAGCGCCGAATCGTCCACGATCAGAACCTTGATTTTCATGCTTTCAATTTTCCGCATCTCGCCCTGGGGCGATCAAAACAAATCGACCTCGCCGCCAACGTCGTTGGTCTGGAGCCGGGTCGCATAATCCTGTTCACGTTTCACCAGGGTGTAGTTGTTCAGCTGCCTGAGCTTTTTCACCAGCACCCTGCCGGTGGCCGGGAAGAAATATACCTTGCGCGGGTGAACGTCGTTCAGGTCCTCGGCCACGATGCGGATATTCTCGGCGTGAAGAAACTCGCGCACAAAGCGGGCATTGCGCTCGCCCACGTTGATGCTGGTGAAGCCCCGCAGCACGTTGCCGCCGCCGAACACCTTGGCTTCCAGGTTGTCGCGCCGCGCACCCGCCTTGAGAATCTGGTTGATCAGCACTTCCATGGCATAGGCGCCGTAGCGCATCGACGCCGAGGCCAGGCTGCCGCTGTCGCCGCCGCCGTCAGGCAGCATGAAATGGTTCATGCCGCCGATTCCGGAAACACGGTCGCGTATGCACGCTGCCACGCAGGAACCCAGCACCGTGACGATCATCATCGGCTTCGTGGTGAAGTAGTACTCGCCGGGCAATATCTTGGCGGTTTCGCAGTCGAAGGTGCGGTCGTAATAGAGGTTGGTGGCAAGCTGCTCTTCGATGGCGGGGTTCATGCGTGTCTTATTGCACTCCCATGACGGGCATCCAGCTCGTATACCGTCTTGCCGCGCAGCTTGAGTGAATCGCAGGCGTACATGAAATTCTCGGAATGGCCGGCGAACAGCAGTCCCTCCGGCTTCATCAGCGGCACAAACCGCGCCAGGATCCGAGCCTGCGTCGGCTTGTCGAAGTAGATCATCACATTGCGGCAGAAAATCACGTCGAACGGCCCGCTGAGCGGCCAGCTGCCGGCCAGCAGGTTGAGCGGCTTGAAAGTGATCAGCTGGCGCAGCTCGGGCCGCACCCGAACCAGCCCCGCATTCTCGCCCTTGCCGCGCAGGAAGAAGCGCTTGACGCGGTCCTGCGCCATCTTCTCGAGGCGGTCGACCGGATACACGCCGTTCGATGCCGTCTCCAGCACATTGGTGTCGATATCCGTGGCCACGATGCTGACCGGCGGCGCGAGCGTGCCGAACGCCTCGCACACCGTCATGGCGATCGAATAGGGTTCTTCCCCGGTCGAGCTGGCCGAGCACCAGATCGACAGCGGCGCCTTCACTTTTTTTGCATGCTCGGCGAGGATCGGAAAATGGTGCGCCTCGCGGAAAAACGAAGTCAGGTTGGTGGTCAGGGCATTGGTGAAGGCCTCCCACTCCTCGCTGCTGCGTCCGCTTTCCAGGTCGTCGAGGTATTCCTCGAAGCTGTTCATCTTCCGCGCCCGCAACCGGCGCGCAAGCCGGCTGTAGACCATCTCCTGCTTGCTTTCCGAGAGCGAGATTCCGGCCTGCCTGTAGATCAGGGCGCGCACGCGCGCGAAATCACGCGGCGTGAACTCGAAAATCTTGGTGTTGTCGACCTGGATGTTCAATTGGAAACCCCGACCGGAAAAGCGATCTGGCGCAATGTGCGGCGCGAGCGCATGCGGATGCCGACGTGATCCCTGCGTGGATCGAACCGCACGTCCACCTCCCGCTTAGCCAACGAGGGACAGCTTCTTCGTTTTCTTCGTTCGTGCCACCGCGCCGGCAGGCGCTGCATTGGCCCGTGCCGGAACGGACAGGGGCGGCACGCCGGCGCGCCCTGTTCCCTTCATCAGCCTGAAGCTGGCGACCAGCTGCGTCAGCTTGTCCGCCTGCACCTTCATGCTCTCGGACGCCGCCGCGGCCTGTTCGACCAGCGCGGCGTTCTGCTGGGTGATTTCGTCCATGTGTCCCACGGCCTGGTTGACCTGGTCGATGCCCGCGCTCTGCTCCACGCTAGCCGCAGCGATTCCGCTCATGATGTCCGCCACCAGCTGCACCGAGGTCACGATGTCGTCCATCGCTTCGCCCGTGTCATCCACCAGCTTGCTGCCGGCCTCGACCTTGCCGACGGAATCCTCGATCAGGCTCTTGATCTCCTTGGCCGCACCGGCGCTGCGCTGGGCGAGGTTCCTCACTTCGGAGGCGACGACGGCAAAGCCGCGTCCCTGTTCGCCCGCACGCGCGGCTTCGACCGCGGCGTTGAGCGCGAGAATGTTGGTCTGGAAGGCGATGCCGTCGATGACGCCGATGATGTCGGAAATCTTGCGCGAGCTGTCCTTGATCGAGGCCATGGTGTCGACGACCTGGCCGACTATCTGACCGCCGTTCACCGCGATGTCGGCCGTCGACAGCACCAGCTTGCTGGCGTGGCCAGCCTGCTCGGCGTTCTGCTTGACGGTGCTGGTGAGTTCTTCCATCGAACTGGCGGTCTGTTCCAGGCTGGCAGCCTGCGACTCGGTGCGGCCGGACAGGTCCGCGTTGCCGGACGCAATTTCATACGCGCCGACATTCACATAATCCGTGCTTTCCTTGATCTGCCCCACCAGCCATCTGAGATTGATCTGCAGCATGCGCAGGGAGTTCATCAGACTGGCCAGTTCGGGCACGCCATCGGCCTCGATTTTTCCGGTCAGGTCGCCCGCGCTCACGCGGTCGATCTCCTGCCGGGTGCGTTCCAGCGGCAGCACCACGCTGCGATACGCCAGCACGCCGAACACCCCGGCCAGCGGCACGCCCGCAGCCGCAATGGCCATCAGCCAGTTCAGGTAGGACGCCTCGTCGCCTGTCGTCGCAAGCCAGGCCAGGGTCCCCATGCACGTAAACAGCACCGCCATCGAAGCGGCTGCCAGCGTCAGCATCGACTTCAGGGAAATCGCCTTCAACGCGCTGAATCCGGCAAGCGCCGACCGCTTGATGGCTTTCCCCTCGCGAATTTCCAGCGTCTTGTCGCCCGCCTTGACCGCGCGATAGGCGCCTTCTGCCGCCTGCACCTGATCGCGGGTGGGCTTGCCGCGAACCGAGGTATAGCCGACGATTTTGCCGTTCTCGATGATGGGGGCCGTGTTGGCTTCCACCCAGTAGTGATCGCCGTTCTTGCAGCGGTTCTTCACCAGGCCGGTCCACGACTTGCCGCTCTTGATAGTGCGCCATAAATCCGCATAGGCCTCGACCGGCATGTCGGGGTGGCGCACGATGTTGTGCGGCTGCCCCAGCAGTTCCTCTTCGCTGAAGCCGCTGACGTTGATGAAGTCCCGGTTGACGAAAATGATGTTGCCGTGAATATCCGTCTTCGACGTCGGCGCCTCGTCCTCCCGCAATACATATTCGACATTGGTGATGGGCAAGTTGGTTCGCATGGATGAATGACCTTAAAGAAACTAAAACAATCAAAGACTCAAAAAAAACATGTGCATCTGCCCGCAGGCCTCCTGCCCGAAGGCAGGCGGCAATAAACCATCCCATCCGCGACCCGACCGTCTCATCGCCCTTTTATCGGCTGCCTGGCGCTGCCAGTTTCTTCATGCCTGGCGCCGCTTTGGCCTTCGAACGGGTCTGCACCGGCGAGGCCTGCACGCTTCCACGGTGGGCTGCGCCATGACTACCCGGCACCAGCCTGAAACTGGCCACCAGCTGTGCCAGTTTCATTGCCTGATCCTGCAGGCTTTCTGACGCAGCGGCCGCCTCTTCGACCACGGCCGCATTCTGCTGGGTGATTTCGTCCATCTGGCCCACGGCCTGGTTGATCTGCTCGATGCCGGAACTCTGTTCCTGGCTGGCCACCGCAATTTCGCCCATGATGCCGGTGACGCGCTTCACCGAACTGACGATCGCGTCCATGGCTTCGCCCGTTTCGTCCACCAGCTTGCCGCCTGCATCGACCTTGCCGACCGAATCCTCGATCAGCGCCTTGATCTCCTTGGCGGCGCTTGCGCTGCGCTGCGCCAGATTGCGCACTTCGGAGGCGACGACGGCAAAGCCGCGTCCCTGCTCGCCGGCACGCGCAGCTTCCACCGCAGCGTTCAGGGCAAGGATGTTGGTCTGGAAGGCGATGCCGTCGATGACGCCGATGATGTCGGCAATCTTCTTCGAGCTTTCCTTGATCGAGGCCATGGTTTCGACAACCTGACCGACGACCCGACCACCCTTGGCCGCAACGTCGGCAGTGGAGACGACCAGTTGGTTGGCCTGGTGCGCATTCTCTGCATTCTGCTTGACGGTGCTGGTGAGTTCCTCCATCGAACTGGCGGTTTCTTCCAGACTGGAGGCCTGCGATTCGGTACGGCCGGACAGGTCGGCATTGCCCGACGCGATTTCGCTGGCGCCGGAGGTTACCCAATCCGTCACTTCCTTGATCTGTCCGATCAGCAGCTTGACGTTGATTTGCTGCACGCGCAGCGCGTCGAGCATTTTGGATACCTCGGTCATGCCCTTGGGCTCGATGTCGCCGGTCAGGTCGCCCGAACTCATGCGCTCGATGTCGAGCCGGGTCTGTTCCAGCGGGACCACCACACAGCGGTTTATCATCCAGGCGAACAGCCCCACCAGCGGAACGCTCAGCGCCGCAACCGCCATCAGCCAGTTCAGGGAGCTCTGGCTGGCCGCCCCCGCGCCAGCGACGGCCAGTGCCTCGATGGCCGCAGTCTGCAAAACGGCGGCCCCCACCATCAGCGCCAGCACCGATTTGATGGAAACCGCCCTGATTGCGCTGGCCGACGGCAATCTGGAACGCTTGACCGCCTTGCCCTCCTGGATTGCCAGCGTCTTGCCGCCCGCCTTGACCGCGCGATAGGCGCCTTCTGCCGCCTGCACCTGATCGCGGGTGGGCTTCACCCGAATCGAGGCAAAGCCGGTGGTCTTTCCGTTCTCGATGATGGGTGCCGCATTGGCCAGTACCCAGTAATGATCGCCGTTCTTGCAGCGGTTCTTCACCAGGCCCGTCCACGCCTTGCCGCTCTTGATGGTGCGCCACAGATCGGCGAAGGCCTCGACCGGCATGTCGGGGTGGCGCACGATGTTCTGGGGCTGCCCCATCAACTCGGCTTCGGAAAAGCCGCTGATGTTGACGAAGTCCTGGTTGACGTAGGTGATGTTGCCGTGCAGGTCCGTTTTCGACACCACCGTTTCCGTGTCCTTGAGGACATACTCGGCATTAGTGACGGGCATGTTGGTTCGCATTGCAGTTCCTTCAATAAAGTTGAATTTATTGCCTCCCGTTAGCCTGCGATCCCATGTTTTTTTCTGATCGGGGCCCCGACTGCTTACTGCTTTATTTTTTATATGCCGCTTAAAACTCTTCCCATTCCTCATTGCTGCCGCCGACGGCCGCAAGTTTTTTCGGCGACGCGATCATCCTGGCAGGCGCGGACTTCGGCTTCGCCGCTGTCCGGTTTTCCAGGGCAGGCTGCTCCGGCGGACGATACGACCCGCCTTCCAGCCTGAACACGCTCACCGCCTGGGCCAGCTTGCCGGCCTGATCCTGCAGGCTCTCGGCCGCGGCCGCGGCCTCTTCCACCAGCGCCGAGTTCTGCTGGGTCACGTTGTCCATCTGGGTGATCGCCTGGTTGACCTGCTCGATGCCGGTGCTCTGCTCCTGGCTCGCCGCCGCGATCTCGCCCATGATGTCGGTGACGCGCTTGACCGAGCTGACGATCTCGTCCATGGTCTTGCCGGCTTCGTCCACCAGCCTGCCGCCGGCGTCGACCTTGCCCACCGAATCCTCGATCAGGGCCTTGATCTCCTTGGCCGCACCCGCACTGCGCTGCGCGAGATTGCGCACTTCGGAGGCGACGACGGCAAAACCGCGCCCCTGCTCGCCCGCACGCGCGGCTTCGACCGCAGCGTTGAGCGCGAGAATGTTGGTCTGGAAGGCAATGCCGTCGATGACGCCGATGATGTCGGAAATCTTGCGCGAGCTGTCCTTGATCGAGGCCATGGTGTCGACGACCTGGCCGACGACCCGACCGCCCTTGACCGCAACCTCGGCGGTGGACCCTACCAGCTGGTTGGCCTGGCGCGCGTTTTCGGCGTTCTGCTTGACGGTGCTGGTGAGCTCTTCCATCGAACTGGCAGTCTCTTCCAGGCTGGAGGCCTGCGACTCGGTGCGCGACGACAGGTCGGCGTTGCCGGTGGCGATCTCGCGCGAGGCCACTGCAATGGTCTCGGTGCCGTTGCGCACTTGGCCGACGATGTGGACCAGGCTGTCGTTCATGTTCTTCATCGCCTGCATCAACTGGCCGGTTTCGTCCTGGCTGCGCACCTCGATGTTCTGCGTCAGGTCGCCGGCAGCCACGCTCTCGGCGACCCGCACGGCCTCGTTGAGCGGACCGGCAATCGCGCGGATCAGCCAGTAGCCGATCAGGGCGGCCAACAGGACGCCGGCCAGCATGACGATGATGGCCACATTGCGCACCGTGACATAGCGCGATTGCGCCGCCTCGAATTCGCCTTTGGCCACGTCGAGCTGGAGCTGGACCAGCGCCTCGGCGCTGGCGCGCACCGGCGGGTAGGTTTCTTTCAGCGGGCCCTGCAGGATTTCGCCGGCCTGCTGGAAGTCATGGCCGGACAGCGCGGCCAGCGCGGGCTGCATGGCTTCGCGGCCGTATTTGATGCGATTGGCGCTGAGTCCCTCGACCAGCTTGGCTTCCTCGGCGGTCAGCTTGGTGGAGGTGTAGGCCTTCAGGAGGGTGCCGATTTCTTCCATCAGGCGGCGGATCTCGGCCACGTTCTTGTCGACCACGGCCACGTCTTCCGGAAAGGCGGACAACTGGCCGGAAACCGATTCGCCGACAAGAATCTGGTTCCTGTTGATCAGGGCGGAGACGCGCTCCAGCTGTCCCAATGCAATCACCCGGTCTTCGTAGACTCGTTTCAGCGAGGCATTGGTGACATTCAGGCTCGCCATGCCCAGAATCCCGATGCCCACCAGCAGCACGGAAAGGAAGGCGATCACGAAGATCAGCCGCGATTTGATGGTCAGATTTTTTAACATTTTTCAGTCACCTCCGCACTACTGCAACAATTGAAACCGATACTTGCCATGGTGGCGCTGCTGTATCCACCACTGGAAACCATCGCGTGATCCCATTCGACCCTCGCGCATGATTCCCGGCGTTCCGGCCTTCCGGCGTTGAAATGTCCCTGCCTGGCAAGTCCGCCAAATCAAGGCAACGCCGTTCCTGCGATTCAAACTTCAAGTCACTGCGACTGCCCGGTCGGCCCCGGCATCACCCTGACGGGCATCAAAGGCCGAGTGCTGCCCCGCGGCACCGTGCCGCGGTTCCTCCACGTCAAAACTCTTCCCATTCCTCGCCGCCGCCGCCGGCAACCGCGAGCTTTTTCGGCGCGGCCATCGCCCGGAATGGCTCTGCCCGAGGCGCAGACTTCGCTTTCGCCGCTGCCGGGTTGCCCAGGGACGGACGCTCCGCCTGCGGACGATAGGCCCCGCCTTCCAGCCTGAACACGCTCACCGCCTGGGCCAGCTTGCCGGCCTGGTCCTGCAGGCTCTCGGCCGCGGCCGCGGCCTCTTCCACCAGCGCGGCGTTCTGCTGGGTCACGTCGTCCATCTGGGTGATCGCCTGGTTGACCTGCTCGATGCCGGCGCTCTGCTCCTGGCTCGCCGCCGCGATCTCGCCCATGATGTCGGTGACGCGCTTGACCGAGCTGACGATCTCGTCCATGGTCTTGCCGGCTTCGTCTACCAGCCTGCCGCCGGCGTCGACCTTGCCGACGGAGTCCTCGATCAGGCTCTTGATCTCCTTGGCCGCACCGGCGCTGCGCTGGGCGAGGTTCCTCACTTCGGAGGCGACGACGGCAAAGCCGCGTCCCTGTTCGCCCGCACGCGCGGCTTCGACCGCGGCGTTCAAGGCAAGGATGTTGGTCTGGAAGGCAATGCCATCGATGACGCCGATGATGTCGGAAATCTTGCGCGAGCTGTCCTTGATCGAGGCCATGGTGTCGACGACCTGGCCGACGACCCGGCCGCCCTTGACGGCGATGTCGGCGGTGGAAACGACGAGCTGATTGGCCTGGCGCGCGTTCTCGGCGTTCTGCTTGACGGTGCTGGTGAGCTCCTCCATCGAGCTGGCGGTCTCTTCCAGGCTGGAGGCCTGTTCTTCGGTGCGGGAGGACAGGTCGAGGTTGCCGGTGGCAATCTGGTTCGACGCGGTGGCCACGCTGTCGGTGCCGGTGCGAACCTGACCGACGATCGTCACCAGGTTGTCCGTCATGTCCTTCAGCGCCTGCATCAGCTGGCCGATTTCATCCTTCGAATGGACGTCGATGCGGTGCGTCAGATCGCCTTCGGCCACCGCCCGCGCAAGCTTCACCGCGGCATCCAGCGGGCGGACGATGGCGCGGATCAGGCCCAGCCCGAGCCAGGTGGCCAAACCAAGGCCAATGACGATCGCTGCGATGGCAAGGTTGCGGCTGGTCACGCTGCGGCTGTGCGCCTGTTCGAATTCCTGCTTGGCGATCGCGCCCTGAAATTCGATCAGTTTGAACAGGGTGTCATGCGACGCCGCAAATTTGGCTGCGGCATCGTTGGCGGCATTTTCCTTGGCTGCATCGAAATCGCCTTCCATCGCCTTTGTCATGGTGACGTCGCGCGACGTTTGATAAATCTTCCATTGCGAGTTGAAACTCTCAACCAGCGCTTTTTCATCCGGGGTCAGGACGGTGCCTGTGTATTTTTTCCACAGCTTGTCGATTTCCGCATCCAGCAGGAGCGTGTCCGCGTTGGCTTTCTTGGCCACGTCCGCCCAGGGGGCGTTGGCAGCCGTCACCGCGTTGGTCCGAATGCGGTTGGCCATATCGATGATCAGCCCCAGATCCATCAGCGGAACGGTGCGATCCTCGTAGACGGATTTCAACCCGGCTTCGGTTTTGCTCATGCCGCTGAGGCCGATGATGCCGACCACCAGCAGCAGCGCCGCCAGAAAGCCCAGGATGAAGGTCAGACGTGCCTTGATGCTCAGATTTCCAAACATTTCAACTCCCCGATTACTGCCTTGAATAAATTGTTATGACTGCGTTCAAGCCGGCTTTCAGGCGGCGATTTTCTCGATCAGGCCCATTTCGGGGCTGGACATCAGCTTGTCGATATCCACCAGGATCAGCATGCGTTCGTTGAGCGTCCCCAGCCCGATGAGGTAATCGCTGTCGAAGGTCGTCCCCATTTCCGGCGCGGGCTTAACCTGCTCCGGGGACAGCGTGGTGACGTCGGAGACGCTGTCCACCACCATGCCCATCACGCGGCCGCCGATGTTGAGGATGATCACCACCGTGAACTGGTCGTAGGTGGGCGACCCCAGGCTGAACTTGATGCGCATGTCGACGACCGGCACGATGATGCCGCGCAGGTTCACCACCCCCTTGATGAAGTCGGGGGCGTTGGCGATGCGGGTGACCGGCTCGTAGCCGCGTATCTCCTGCACCCGCAGGATGTCGATGCCGTATTCTTCCTGGCCCAGGGTGAAGGCCAGGAATTCCTTTCCGGCGACTTCCCCGGCTTCCCGCAGGATGGGCGATGGGCTTGCGATGTCAGTCATGTTCACTATCCTTGATCCGATTCAGAAAAAGACGGGGTCGGCATTGAGCTGCCGGCTCGATCTCAACAGCGCGGACACATCGAGAATCAGGGACACGCCGCCGTCCCCCAGGATGGTGGCGCCGGAAATGCCGGCCACCTTGCGGAAATTCGATTCGAGATTCTTGACCACGACCTGCTGCTGGCCGACGAGCGCGTCGACCAGCAAGGCGGCCTTTTTGCCGTCGGCTTCCAGAATGACGGCGATCCCCTGCGACGGGCTGGTGAAGTTCGGCTCGATATCGAAAATCTGATAAAGCGGAATCAGCGGCAGGTACTCCTCGCGGATCTTGACCACCTGGCCCTGGCCCGCGATGTCCTTGACGTCCGCAGCCGCCGGCTGCAGCGATTCGACGACATAGCCCAGCGGCAGGATGTAGACCTCTTCGCCCACCCGGACCGACATGCCGTCCAGAATTGCCAGGGTCAGCGGCAACGAGATGGAAATGGTGGTGCCGACCCCCGGAATGGAACGGATTTCGACGGTGCCGCCCATCGCCGTGATGTTGCGCTTGACGACGTCCATGCCCACGCCGCGGCCGGACACGTCGGTCACGACTTCGGCCGTTGAAAAGCCGGGCGCAAAGATGAGTTGCCAGACATCGGCATCGGGGATCGAGTCCGATACCGGCAGGCCTTGCTGCTTCGCCTTGGCAAGAATGCGGTCGCGATTCAGGCCGCCGCCATCGTCGGTCACCTCGATCACGATGTTGCCACCTTGATGCGCGGCCGACAGGGTCAGTTTTCCGGTTTCGTTCTTGCCCGATGCCAAGCGCGTCTCCGGCATCTCGATGCCATGGTCGACGCTGTTGCGTACCAGATGGGTGAGCGGATCGACGATGCGCTCGATCAGTCCCTTGTCGAGTTCGGTGGCGGCGCCGCGGGTGACGAACTCGACCTTCTTGTTCAATTTGCCAGCGAGGTCGCGCACCATGCGCGGGAAGCGCGAGAACACATAATCCATCGGCATCATGCGGATCGACATGACCGCTTCCTGCAGGTCGCGCGTATTCCGCGTCAGCTGGCCGACGCTGTTGAGCAGGCGTTCGTGGTGAATGGGATCGAGCACGCTGATGCGCTGTTCGATCATGGCCTGGGTAATGACCAGTTCGCCCACCAGGTTGATCAGCTGGTCGACTTTCTCGATGCCGACCCGGATCGACGACGACTCTTGGCTGACGCCCTCCTTGTCGGTGGCGCGGCGGCCCGGGTTCTTGGCTTCGGCGGCGGGCGCAGCCGGTTCGGCCTTGGGTGCTTCGGCGGCTGCGGCGGGCGTCGGGCTGGCGGCATCGGCCTTTTCCGGCTCGAAAATCCCGTAGCCCGGATCGTCCTGCGCAGAGGCGGCAGCCATATCGGTCGCGGCGCCGGCGTGGCTGATCTTGAGGTCGTCGGGATCGAGCACGAACGAACAGATCGCGATGATGTTGTCGAGCCCTTCGCTGGTGACCAGGGTGAACACCACGCGCTGGCTGGGCAGGGTTTCCTGGCTGATCGTCCCCAGCAGGCCCAGCTCGGTGGCCAGGGCATCGACATCGCGCTGCGGCACGTCGGGCAGTTCGATGCGGAAATGATAGTTGCCGTCCGCATCGGCGACCGGCGCGGCGGACGGGGCAGGCTCGGCCGCGGCGGGCGCCGCCGTCGCGGCGGCCGGC
>JAHJNN010000005.1 GCA_018820765.1 Gammaproteobacteria bacterium | reverse complement strand
GCAATGAAACGGGGACTGGTGTCGATGTGCTTGTAGCGGGCCAAGGGGTTTCGCTCCACTCGTGAACAGTGGCGCGATGTTGATGCACTTGCCGCACTGGGGCAAGATGCCGGCATGAGACTTTTTATACAGCTTCGTTAGCGCTCAACATCGGGCATGCGGAAACAGTCACTCTATCTCGGGGCACTTGTCTTGCTGTCGATATTCGCGGCGACCTACGAGGTAATTCTTTTCTGGCATGGCGCTGACGCTTCAGAAAACCTACTGTCCACTTGGCAATTTGTCTTCATCGTTCTTCTCGTTCTTTGGGTCGATGCAGACAGCAAAAATCGCTCTGATATCTATCGTCCATTCGAGTTCGGCCAATTGGTCTTCTTCTACTGGCTACCCTACTTGCCGTTTTATCTTTGGCGCACTCGACGCACCTTTGGCATATTTATGCTTTTGGGATTCGTCTTCTTGTTCTTCCTAGGCTATTTTGCACAGTGGGTCATCTATCTTGCGCGCTAACGTGTCCTTGTCGTCGCATGCGATAACTACGTGTAGTTGGTACCGTTCATCGAAGAGGAAGACCACTTCTTCCTCAAGACCATCATCCCCAGTCGCAAAGCGACTCGGGACTATCTGAGTCAGGGTGAAGTCGATGCCGAAGATTGATTCTTACGAACTCGAAGTTCTCAACGCCTTCGAAAAGGGGAAGCTGGGTTCGTGCTTTACGGTATGTCGGTGCTGTATTGTTTCTGTTCGTAATCGCGCTGGCGCTATTCGTAACCGTGAGGTAAATGGGGAAGTCTCGGAAAGGCCGTCGCGAAATGGATGACAAGTCGAGAGAAACGCTCAGAACTGCTGTCCTTAAAGTTCTCGACAATCAGCTCCGTGACAACAATCCGCCCGAGACTCGGGAAACGCTTGCCCGATTGACGGCATCTGGCCTCACCGAGGACGAATCAAGAAACCTCATCGCTGCCGTTCTAAGTCAGGAGATCTTTGACGTTCTGCACTCGAAGCTCCCCTACAACAACGAACGGTACGTCGCTAATCTTCGGCGCCTGCCAGTGTTGCCGTGGGAATAGCGGCCGTGTCTATTGCAGGTCGTACCAAACGTTAGCCCGCAGTCAGCGCTACCGCAATGTCTGGGAAACGCACGTAATGCCTTGCTATCCATCGTCACGAGTTTCGTCCGTAGCCTTGGACGAGGCTAGGATGAAATCCTGGAGTAGACATGGCGGAGTGCGCCTTGTTTGGCGCAAGAGCAGGAGCAGCCCATGGCCGTTCGCGTGGTAAGGCTCGGTAGCCCGCGGGCCAAAGATGAGGGCATACGCATTGGAACTGTCCGCCGTCCCCCGCGCGGCGTGCCCAAGGCCGAGTTCGCTTCCCGGGACTGGTACGACGTCTGGTTTCCCAGTCTGGCGCCGAGCCCGGAAACGATGAAGCTCGCACACGCGGCCACGACTCCGGCTCAATGGGCCGCGTTCAAAAGGAAGTACCGCGCGGAAATGGCCGCACCGGAGAGCGCGCACGCGATCGAGCTTCTCGCCGCGCTGTCTCGCCAGTCAAACTTCTCGGTGGGCTGCTACTGCGAAGACGAGGAACATTGTCATCGGTCGGTGTTGAGGGCACTCCTTGCCGACAAGGGCGCATTGGTCAAATAGCCCTGTCGCGACCCGAGGCATGAGCCTGCCCTGCCCTTTATGCGGAGGCCGCAATGAGCCAGGAAGCGCCGGGCGATCGCGGGAACGGGTGCTGGTCCGCCTCATCGATGCCCCCCAGGAAAAGTGTTCAGGACATGGACCGAGCCCGAACTGCTGAAGCCGGGGCGATTCAGTTCGTGCAGTTCGCCGGGGTGCTCGATGCCTTCCGCGGGCATACGGTGTGGGTGCATTGCGCCAGGAACATGCGCGTGTCGGCCTTCGTCTATCTGTATCGCCGGCTCGTTCTGTCCGAAGACGAGGCGGCCGCGTCCTTTCCCATGCGCGAAGTGTGGGCCCCGGATCCAGTCTGGCAGGCCTTCATCGATCAGGTGTTGCAGGTGAAACCCCAAGAGGCCGAATAAAGCACCAGCCAGCGGTCACCTGTCCGGACGACTCGCCGCCCCCGCATGCCGCCAGGCGCTGCCGACTGCAAGGCCCACCGCCAGCAGCGCGGCGAGCGGCACGACCGCAGCGTCGGGCGCGTCCATCGCCCACAGGGTGGCGCCGCTGACCAGGCACCAGGCCACGGGGATCGGATACAGCCACAGCGGCCGCTCGCCGGCGAGCAGCAGGACGCCCAGCGTCGCCAGTGCGGTGGGGTCGGGCGCCATGCCGAACACTTCGGCCTGCGTCCAGCTTCTTCCCAATAGCGGGCCCATCAGGGGAAACAGCCCTAGCGCAAACAGCAGCAGGCCAAGGCCGGCGCGTTGCTGCAGACGGCTGCCCGGAGCAGGCGCGAGCCGCCCGCGCACCCCGCCCAGCCACAGCACCAGCAGGGCCTGAACGGCAAAGGCCCAGGCGAAATAGCCGGCCGCCAGGTTGATGGCGGCGTAGCGCTGCCAGTGAAAGCCCCAGGCGACCCACAGCCAGCACAGCGCCAGGATCGCGGCGATGCCGCGCCCCGCCCGCTCGCCGCCGCGCCGCCACAGCAGCAGAACCGCCGCACCGAGCGCGAGTGCCAGCAGGTGCAGCGGCCACCATTCAAGGTTGTAGAGCTCGAACAGCCGGTAGTAGGTCTGCGGCGAAAACAGCAGCAGATCGCGCAGGCTGTAGGTCCACCACTCCGACATCAGAGCTGCGCCACATAGGCGGCCATGCGCGCGCGCAGGGCCGGGTCTGGCATCCGCCCGCCGGCGGCGCCGAGGTTCTCCCGCACATGGTCGACGCGCGTGGTGGCAGGGATCGCGCAGGTGACGTCGGGATGCGAAATGATGAACTTGAGGGCGAACTGGGCCCAGCTGGTGCAGTCGATTTCGGCCGCCCACGGCGGCAGCGGATGGCGCGCCAGCCGGTCGAGCAGCGCGCCCTGGCGGAACGGCCGGTTGACGATGACGGCGATGCCGCGTTCGCGCGCGAGCGGCAGCAGGCGCTGCTCGGCTTCGCGATCGACGAGGTTATAGGTGAGCTGGACGAAATCGATCGGCCGGCTCGCCATGATCGCCGCCATGTCGCCGTGACGGCGCCCGTGCGAGGTGGTGATGCCCACGTAGCGCAGCTGGCCGGCCGCCTTCATGGCGAACAAGGTCGGCAGGTGCGCCTGCCACGACAGCAGGTTGTGCACCTGCATCAGGTCGAAGCGCGGAACGCCCCACAGCCGGCGCGATGCTTCCATTTGCGCGCGGCCTTCGGCGCCGCCGGATATCCACACCTTGTCGGCTGCGAACAGGCCCGCCGGGCGGCCGAGCTTCTTCAGGCCATAGCCGATGACGTCCTGCGACGAGCCGTACATGGGCGAGCTGTCGATCAGGCGCCCGCCCGCCTGGAAGAAGGTGCGCATCACCTCGGCGCAGGCATCGCGCGCGGCGCGGTCGTTGCCGACGTTGAAGGTGATCCAGCTGCCGAGGCCGACCCGCGGCACCGCTTCGCCACTCGACGGGATGGCGCGGGTGACGGGGCGAGCCTGCTGCGCCCACCCCGCCGAAGGCCCCAGCAAAGGTGCGGCTGCGATGGCAGCCAGCAACGTGCGGCGTGTTGGATTCGGGGGCGTATCGGTCACGGGTCTCTCCGGTGTGGTCAGGTGCATGATAAAGAAGATGCTGCGATAGAGACCGGCGAAGCCTTGGCCTGGTTCTGCGCGCCGCCTGCCCCGAGGCAGCGCCGGGCCGGCGTGCCGGAGTAAGATAACGCGGATGCGACACCCCATCCCGCTCTTCGCGCTTCTCGTGCTGGGCGCCTGCCTGGCGGCATTCGCTGCGCAGGCGGGCGACGCTGCCTCCCAGCGGTATCCCGACGTGGTGGCCGTCAAGGCGCAATCGCGGGCGGCCGACACCTTCGACTTCGATGTCACGGTGTCCTCGCCCTACGACACGCCGCAACGCTATGCCGATGCCTTTCGCGTCGTCGGCAAGGATGGCACGGTCCATGGCGAACGCAGGCTGCTGCATGACCATGCCGGCGAACAGCCCTTCACCCGCGATCTGTATGGCGTCCGGATTCCGCGCGGCGTTCGGGCCGTCACGGTGCAGGCACGCGACCAGAAATACGGCTACGGCGGCAAGACCGTCGAGGTCGCGCTCCCGGGGCGCTAGGGGTCGCCGGGACGTTCGATGGATAGCTTAGCTTGAGCTGAGATTGCAGCACGAAAATCGCGGCGAGGGCGCCGGTGCGTGGTTGTTGCCGACTCGTCGGCTTTACAATCCACGGCCTACCCCTTGCGGGTGCTCCTACCGGACACATGCGCTAATTTGTTCCTTCCACCATGCCAGCGACTTTGCGTGCCGTTCAGGCCGACATCACCACCCTTGCGGTCGACGCCATCGTCAACGCCGCCAATGCCTCGCTGCTGGGCGGCGGCGGGGTCGACGGGGCGATCCATCGTGCCGCCGGCCCGGAACTGCTGGACGAATGCCGCCAGCTGGACGGCTGCGCGACCGGCGACGCCAAGCTCACCCGGGGCTACCGCCTGCCCGCCCGCTTCGTGATCCACACGGTCGGCCCGGTCTGGCATGGCGGTGATCACGGCGAGCCGGAATTGCTCGCCTCGTGCTATCGCCGCGCGCTCGAAGTCGCGACGGAAAACAACATCCGCTCGCTGGCGTTTCCGGGCATCAGCACCGGCGTCTACGGCTACCCGAAAGAGCTGGCCGCGCAGATTGCGGTGGCGACGGTGCGCGCCACGGTGCCGGCGTTTCCAGCCATCCGCGAGGTGATTTTCTGCTGCCATTCGGCAGCGGACCTCGCGCTCTACCAGACGCTGCTTGCCGCCTGAGCCGCGCATGGACGTGGTCCTGATTCACGGCATGGGCCGGACGCCGCTTTCGATGATGCGGCTGCGCCGGCGCCTGCGGCGGGCCGGACACAACCCGATCCTGTTCGGCTATTCGCCGACCTTCGAAACCCTGCACGGCGCGACCGCCCGCCTGGTGAGGCTGATCGAGCGCCGGGCGGACACGGCGCATTACGCACTGGTGGGCCATTCGCTCGGCACCGTGCTCATCCGGTCGGCGCTCGCCCGACTGCAAGGCCGCCTGCCCGCGGCCTGCTTTTTCCTGGCGCCGCCGATGGTGGCCTGCAAGGCGGCAAAATTCTTTTCCCGCTTTTGGCTATACAAAACGATGACGGGCGAGATGGGCCGCTTGCTGGCGACGGACGAATTCATGCGCGGGCTGCCGCTGCCGCCAACCCTCGTGCGGATCTATGCGGGAACCGGCGGTCCACGCGCGGCCTGGCTGCCCTTCGGCATGGAGGAAAACGATGGCATCCTCGGCGTGGCTGAAGCCAGCGGCGACTGCGCAGCGGCGACCATGCGGGTTCCCGCGGTACACACCTTCATCATGAATTCGGCGCCGGTCGTCGACGACATCGTCAGCGCCCTTGCAACGCTCGCGCCGCCCGCGCATTCGCACAGCGCGCCCCGTTAGGAGACCGCCATGGAACCCCGCATCAGCTTCATCACCCTCGGCGTGGCCGATCTCGAGCGCGCCACCCGCTTCTACGAGGAATGCCTGGGACTGCCGCGTCTCGAGACGCCGCCGTCAGTCACCTTCTTCGAGCTCGGAAAAACCTGGCTGGCGCTGTGGTCGCGAGAGAGCCTGGCGGCCGATGCCGGCCTTGCGCCGGAAGGCGGCGGTTTTCGCGGCTTCGCGCTGGCGCACAACGTGCGCTCGCCGGCCGAGGTGGATGCGCTGCTCGCCCAGGTGGCCGCCTGCGGCGGCACCGTCACCAAGCCCGGGCAGCCGACGGACTGGGGCGGCTATTCGGGCTATTTCGCCGACCCGGATGGGTTCCTGTGGGAAATTGCATACAACCCGGACTTTCCCCATATTTGAGCATATGGGCAAACTGGGGGGTCTGCCAATTCCGCATCCGGCATCGCCGGTATCCATATCCCCACCGTGCGCTATTCTTGAACAGCCTTTACATGTCCGTCGAACGCGATTTCTCGGGGTAGCGATCCGGCCGGGCCGAAGGGCAGAAAAATCAGGAGATCGAGATGGATACCCAGCCAGGCATTCGCATCGCGCAATCCTGTGCGACGGAGGCCCGCCAGGCGGTCCGGGAATTTCATGCCTCGGTGGCGCAGCCGGACATGGAGTTGGTGATGTTCTTCTGTTCCAGCGAATACGAGCTCGATGTGCTGGCCGAGGAAATGACGCGCCTGTTTGCCGGAATTCAGGTGGTGGGCTGCACCACGGCGGGCGAAATCGGGCCGAACTGTTATCGCCGGCACACGCTGACGGGCGCCAGCTTCGCAACGGGTAGCTGCACGGCAGTTTCCGGCCGGCTCGATCGTTTGAAGCGGTTCGATATTGCCAATGGAAAGGCGTTTGCCCAGGATCTGCTGCAACGGCTCGAAAGCCGGGCGCCGCAGGCCGATCCGGACAACACGTTCGCGTTCTTGCTGATCGACGGCTTGTCGACACGCGAGGAACCGGTGACGCATGCGCTACAGCACGGGCTCGGCAGGATTCCACTGTTTGGCGGTTCGGCGGGGGACGACCTGAAATTCAGCAAAACCTATGTATACAGCGAGGGGAAATTTCATTCCGGTAGCGCGGTGCTGATCCTGATCAGCACGCCCCTGCCCTTCAGGCTTTTCAAGACGCAGCACTTCATTTCCACCTCTGAACGGCTGGTGGTGACGCAGTCCGATCCAGCCAGACGCGTCGTCCAGGAAATAAACGGCCTGCCGGCAGCCAAAGAGTATGCGCGGCTGCTGGGCGTCGACGTCCGCGACCTGAACCCGATGCGCTTCGCCGCCGGACCGGTCGTGGTGACGATCGGCGGCACCGACTTTGTGCGCTCCATCCAGAAGGTCAATGCCGACGGCAGCCTGACCTTCTTTTGCGCGATCGAGGAAGGCCTGGTACTCAGGGTGGCGCACGGGGTGGATCTGGTGAAAAACCTGGAACAGGCTTTTGAAAAAATCCAGGCGGAGATCGGGACGCCACAGATCGTGTTCGGCTGCGACTGCATCCTGCGCAATCTTGAAATTTCCCAGACGGGCCTCGAAGAGCGTGTCGCGACGATTTTCCGGCGCAACAACACGATCGGCTTCAACAGCTATGGTGAACAGTTCCACGGCGTGCACGTCAATCAGACCTTCACTGGCATCGCCATCGGCACGACATTGAAGGAGCATGGTGACTGAACGGAAAACACATGATATGGACGAGCCGGCCCTGCGGACCGAAATCGTCCGCTTGAACAAGATCATCCAGGCGCTGATGAATCGGGCCGAGCGCAGCATGAGCATCGGCGAGTCGGACTTCAGCATATTCCAGACCGCGATCATGCTCGAAGAGCAGGTACGCCGCCGCACCGAGGAACTGGAGGCGGCATTGCGGACGAACGAGAAGATCCTGCGTGCGCTGCGGGAATCGGAAGCAAAGTTTCATGGCCTGGTGGACCAGTCCCTGGTCGGCATCGCGATCATCCTGGACGGCAGGTTCAGCCACGCCAACCCGAAGCTGGCCTCGATTTTCGGCTACAGCGCCGACGAGATATTGCGGCTGGGGCCACTCGATGTCGTGGTCGAAAATGAACGTCCTCTCGTCGTGGAACATCTCCGCAAGGGCATCGCCGGCGAAACGAAAGACACCCCTGTCATCTACCTCGGGCTGCGCAAGGACGGAACCCGGGTGCATATCGAGGTGGCCAGTTCGCCCATGAGCGTCGCCGGCAGGCCGGCCCTGATTGCCGTTCTGACAGACATCAGCGAACGCGTGCAAGCCGAGACGGACGTCCATATGCTGAATGCCCAGCTGCGCGAGATGGCTACCCACGATGCCCTGACCGGCCTGTTCAACCGCCGCTACCTGGAGGACACGTTCGAGCGGGAACTGATCCGGGCGGCACGCCAGAATCGCCCGGTCAGCGTGGTCATGGGCGACCTCGATCATTTCAAGGCCGTCAACGACACCTACGGCCATCAGGCCGGCGACGCGGTGCTACGGGAATTCGGCAGGCTGATGAAGCTGCATGCCCGCGGCAGCGATATCTGCTGCCGCTACGGCGGCGAGGAATTTCTTCTGGTCCTCCCCGACATGACGGAAGAGAAGGCTTGCGAGCGTGCCGAACAATTGCGGACGGCCATTGCTGACGCCACCATCATGTTTGACACATCGGCGATCCGGGTAACCGCTTCTTTCGGCGTGGCAAGCTTTCCCCGGCACGGCAAGACCGGCGACAAGCTGATAGGGGCAGCAGACAATGCACTTTACGCAGCCAAGGAATCCGGGCGCAACCAGGTGCGAGCTGCCTAGGAGCCTGCAGGCTCCTAGGAACAACATAATCCATGATCCACTTGCAGAAATCACTGAAGGCCTGGGGAACGCCCGATTTCGAGGCGATTCTAAAACGCGAAATCGAACAACTGGATGCCGCACAGCTGCCGCTGCAGCAGGGATTGGCCATCAGCAGCCAGGTGACGGACCGGCCTTTCCAGGCAATGGTGATTGCCGCGCGCGAAGCGCCCGGCGTGATCCGCGTCAAGGCCGGGATTTTCTACACGGGGGTGATAGCCGGCTGCAGCTGTGCGGATGATCCCACGCCCATCGATGAACAGAACGAATACTGCGTAGTGCAGTTCGACATCGACCGCGCGACAGCTGACGCCAGCGTGACGCTGCTGGCGGAATAGCCCCCTCTCCTTCTTCCCCCTTCAGCTCGCTTGCCGCTGGTGCCCGATGCACCTTAACCGTCAAATCCGGGCGGTTTTGCTCGTCAGCGCGTCTTTTTTTCTTGCAGTAGCGTGCAAAGTCGTGTTTCATTCAAGAAGCGGGGGGTACGAATATGCTAGGCCATGGCGACGCGTACGGATAAAAACAGTCGTTCCACATCCCCCAACAGAGACATGATCTCAGCGCGGTGAATTTGGTTGTTTGGTAGATCGGATGGGCGTCCAGGCGTCCTCCGTGCAGCGTCCTTGATGATTGGAAGGACTGAGGCATCCCAATGGAAACCGTCAACGCCGATTTCGACAGCAGACAATCAAGGGGCGATATTCCCCTGCTGCGCCGTTTCCTGCTCATCTGGTTGCCGCTCATGCTGATGCTGGCGGCGATCGTCTGGTCGTTCTACGCGGTACAGCCGAAAAGCGCCCCCGCTGCGGCAATGCCGCAACGCCTGTGGCTGGCGTTTGCCGTTCAGGGGCTGGTCCTGACGCTCGCGGCCTGGGCGGTCGCCTTCTACAGCATGCGCCGAAGCTGGGCCGAGGAATCGATCAGGGCCAGCGAAGCGCGCTTTCGCGGCCTTCTCGAATCGGCGCCGGATGCCATCGTGATCGTCAGCCGCGAGGGGCGCATCGTGCTGGTCAATGCACAGGCCGAAAAATATTTCGGCTACACGCGAGACGAACTGCTGGACCAGCCGATCGAGATCCTGGTTCCGGAGTCCCTGCGCAGCCGCCACGAGACGCATCGCGCAGGCTACGTCGCCGCCCCCCATACGCGTCCGATGGGCATCGGCATGGAACTGTTCGGCCGGCGCAAGGACGGCAGCGGGTTCCCGCTGGAAATCAGTCTGAGCCCGCTGCAGACGCCGCAGGGCATGGTCGTGACCGCCATCATTCGCGACATCACGTCGCGCAAGGAAGCCGAACGCCTGCGCGAGGAGGCGCAGGCGCAGTACCGGGATCTGATGAACAACCTGCCGGTCGGGGTGTACCGCAAGGAGATCGGGCCGAACGGACCGTTCCTGGAAGTGAACCCGGCGCTGGTTGCCATGCTCGAGGCCGACTCCGCCGAGGATTTGCTCAAGCAGCCGTTCGATAGCTTCCAGCAGGCCCTGCCCGACCTCCAACTGTTCGGCGAACACGCGGTGCGGCAGGATTCGATCGTCAACGAAGAGATGGAAATGCTCACCGTGAAGGGGCACATTTTCTGCGGGGCGATCAGCGCCAGGGTGAAACGCGAGGCCGACGGCCGGGTTTATCTGGACGGCATCATCGAGGACATCACCCGGCGCAAGGAAATCGAACGCCAACTGCAGAGCCGCACGATCGAGCTGGAAGCCACCAACCGGGAGCTCGAAGCGTTCAGTTACTCGGTCTCGCACGATTTGCGGGCGCCGCTGCGCGCGATCGACGGCTTCAGCCGCATTCTGCTGACCGACCATGCCGATCGCCTGGACGATACCGGGCGCGACCGCCTCGAACGGGTGCGCCGCGCCGCCCAGCACATGGGCACGCTGATCGACGACCTGCTCAAGCTGTCGCGCGTCACCCGCACCGAACTCAAGCGCGAGCAGGTGGACCTGAGCGCACTGGCCGGCGACATCGCCGAGGAATTGCGCAAGCAGGCGCCGGATCGCACGGTGCAGTTCAGCATCGCCCCCGGCCTGACGGCGCAGGGCGACAAGGGATTGCTGCGCATCGTCCTCGACAACCTGATCGGCAATGCCTGGAAATTCACCGGCAGCCTTGCCGAAGCCAGGATCGGGGTGGAACGCGCGCCCAACCACGGGAAGCAAGCCTATGTCGTCAGCGACAACGGCGTCGGCTTCGACATGGCCTATGCCGACAAGCTGTTCGGTGTGTTCCAGCGCCTGCACGACGCCACCGAGTTCCCCGGGACTGGCATCGGGCTGGCCACCGTGCAGCGGATCATCCACAAGCACGGCGGCCGCATCTGGGCCGAAAGCGAGGTCGGAAAGGGAACGCGGTTTTACTTCACACTGGAATCGGAGATGTCATCGTGAGCGAAAAAAGCATACTGCTGGTGGAAGACAATCCGGACGATGCCGCGCTGACCGTCCACGCCCTGGAAAGCAACAAGATCGGCAACACGCTGGTTATCGCGCGCGACGGCGTCGAGGCGCTGGATTACCTGTTCTGCACCGGCCCCTACGCGGAACGGGATCCAAAAGACGTCCCCGCAGTGGTGCTGCTGGACCTCAAGTTACCCAGGATCGACGGCCTCGAGGTGTTGCGACGCATCCGCGCCGAGGAACACACGCGCCTGCTGCCGGTGGTGATCCTCACCTCGTCGAACGAGGAGGAGGACCGCCTCAAGGGTTATGCGCTGGGGGCCAACAGCTATGTGCGCAAGCCGGTGGATTTCGACGCCTTCATCCGCGCGGCCGGCCAGCTCGGACTGTACTGGCTGTTGCTCAACCAGTCGCCGCCGAACGTCTAGACCTTGACCAATGCTCCGGGAATTCGCGTGACCATGAACGAGACGAATGAAAAAATCAGGCTGCGTGCCCTCATCGTGGAAGATTCCGAGGACGATGCGCTTCTGCTGGCCGAGCACCTGCAGCATGCAAACTTTCTCCTCGAGTGGCAGCGGCTGGACACCGAGCCTGCGTTGCTGGAGGCGCTGGGCCAGGAATGGGACATCGTGTTTTCCGACTATTCGATGCCCTATTTCAACGGCGCGCGGGCGCTGGAGGTCGTCAAGCAACACGACCCCGACATCCCCTTCATTTTCGTTTCCGGAACCATCGGCGAAGAGACTGCGGTCATCGGCATGCGGGCCGGTGCGCAGGACTACGTGATGAAGGGAAACCTGGCGCGCCTGGCACCCGCGGTGTACCGGGAGATTGCCGATGCGAAGGTGCGCCGCGAGCGGCGCGCCGCCAAACAGACCGTACGCAAACTGTCCCAGGTGGTGGAACAGGCCGCCGACAGCGTCTTCATCACCGATCCGCACGGCACCATCCAGTACGTCAATCCTGCCTTCGAGCGGCTCACCGGCTTTAGCGCGGCCGAGGCCATCGGGAGGACGCCCGCACTGATCAAATCGGGACAACATGACGACGCGTTTTTCAAGAAGATGTGGGACACCATTCTCTCAGGCGGCGTGTTCCAGGACACGCTGGTCAACCGCCGCAAGGACGGTGCGCTGTTCTACGAGGAAAAAACCGTCGCGCCGCTGTTCGACAGCGCCAGGAATATCTCCAGCTTTGTATCGACGGGACGCGACATTACCGAGAAGATCCGCGCCGAGGAGACCCGCACCCAGTTGCTGGAAATGCTGGAGGCGACGACGGATTTCGTGGCCATCGTCGACAGCGGCGGCCGCCTGCGCTATCTCAATCGTGCGGGACGGGCCATGGCGGGCCTGTCGAATGTCGATGATGCAGGCACCATGCACCTTGCCGATTGCCATCCGGAATGGGCCGCCCGGCGGCTGCTGGCGGAAGCGTTTCCAATGGCACGGCGCGAAGGCGCGTGGCACGGGGAAACCGCGGTCATGCGAGCGGACGGCCGCGAAATCGCGGTTTCCCAGGTGGTGCTCGCCCATGGCGGCACCGGCGGCACGCCGGAATTCTTCTCGATCATCGCCCGCGACATCAGCGAACGCAAACGCTTCGAGGAAGAGCTGAAACGCCAGGCGACCCACGATGCGCTGACCGGGCTCCCCAACCGCCTGCTGCTCGGGGAGCATCTAACGACGGAACTGGCGCGTGCCGAACGCAACCACAGCCTGGTCACGGTCCTGTTCCTCGACATCGACAACTTCAAGCGCATCAACGACAGTCTCGGGCATGTGGCCGGCGATGCCCTGCTGCGCCACGCGGCCCGGCGTCTGAGGGATTGCATGCGCCCGAACGATATCGTGGCCCGCTACGGCGGCGACGAGTTCACCATCGTGATCGGCGATCTTGCCCATCCCGACAACATCCTGGCCATCATCCACAAGCTGCGCGAGGCATTCGAGAGCGCAGTCTTCATTGCGGAACGGGATGTGTACGCCCGGTTCAGCCTGGGGATTTCCGTCTACCCCAATGACGGCAACAATGCGGAAACGCTGCTGAAGAATGCGGACGCGGCGATGTATCGCGCCAAGGCGAACGGCCGCAACCAGCATCAGTTCTACGCACCGGAAATGAATGCCCGCGGGCAGGAATTGCTGGCGCTGGAAACGGATCTCCGGCATGCGCTCGAACGCGATGAATTCCTGCTTTACTACCAGCCCCAGCTGGATGTGCGCAGCGGCCGCATTGCCGGTCTGGAAGCCCTGGTGCGCTGGGAACACCCTGCGCAGGGTCTGGTATCGCCGGACGATTTCATTCCTCTGCTGGAAGAAACCGGCCTGATCGTTCCGGTGGGCGAATGGGTGCTTCACAACGCGTGCGCCCAGTACCGCAGGTGGCGTGAATCCGGTTTCCCGTCATTGCGGGTCTCGGTCAATGTCTCGGCCCGGCAATTCCGGGAGCACTCCCTGCTGGACAGTATCCGGCAGACGCTGCGCGATGAAGGCGTTCCACCGGATCATCTCGAACTTGAAATCACCGAAAGCACGGCGATGCAGGACGTCCAGGCCGCGGGCGAGATTCTGGCCGCCCTCGACGCGCTGGGCGTGCGTCTCGCCATCGACGATTTCGGAACCGGATACTCGTCGCTCGCCTACCTGAAACGCTTCCCGCTCGACGTCCTGAAAATCGATCGCGCCTTCGTGCAGGAAGCCCCCCATGACGGTAACGTCTGGGCGATTGCGGAAGCCAGCATTTCGCTCGGCCACAAGCTGGGACTGGAAGTGGTCGCGGAAGGCGTCGAGACGGCGGCGCAGATGGACTTCTTGCGCTCGCACGAATGCGACATCGTTCAGGGGTACTACTTCAGCCAGCCGAAGCCGGTGAACGAGGTGGAGCGTTTCATTACCGGCCACGCCGCGGCGGGCATCTAAGGCAGCCAGCTTTTCGACAGATCAGGGCAGCAGCAGCTGGAAAACCGCGCCGTGATCGTTGTGCAGGCGCACCTCGCCCCGGCGCCCCTGGTTGTCGTGGCTGTTCGCGATCATCCTGGAAAACTGCAGGCCGAGTCCGCTTCCCTTCGCAAAACCGGTCGAGCCTGCAGCCGCACCGGCCAGGATGGCGTCGGGGTAGCCCGGCGAGTCGTCGCGCACGGTCAGGGCGAGGCAGCCCTCCAGCATGCCCGCCTCGATGCGGAGGCGCGATTGCGCGTACGCCAGGGAATTGTGGATGGCGTTGATCAGGGCCATTTCGACCAGATCGCGGTCGAAGAACCAGATCTCGGGAACGTCCGGCGCCAGCGTGGCTTCGATCTCGATGCGGCCGCGCGACAGCGCCGCCGCCCGGTCGCGGATTTCGTGCACCGCATCGTGCGGCGACCAGGCATCGATGGCCGGGTGGATCGGCTGGCTGCCCGCCTTGTAGACCAGCAGCGCCTGCTGCAGCCGGTCGACCACGTTCTGGCACAGCAGCCGCGCCGCGTCGACCGGCGCGTCGTGCGCGGCCTCGCCCTGCAGGGGAATGCCGTCGATGGTCAGCGACAGCAAGCCGAGGTCGTTCTTCAGTTCATGGATCAGCGCTGCATACAGGTCGGTGCCGTCGAACGTCATCCTGCGGCCTTTCTTTCGTGCTGGAAACGGGGGACGGTCAAGCGCGGCTTCTGGATTGAACCTAGAAACCGCAGTTGGACGCGCCCGATGGTGCGTCTGGGCACGTGTCTGCCGCGAAGCGACGACGCGGCCTACCGGGGTAGGCAAGGAGGAGCGACAAAGGCAGGCGCGTGCCCAGGCGTGCCAGCGGGTGCGTAGCGGTCTCACCCGGATGGTGAGGGCGATCGAAGGCGACGAATCCAGTATTCATGCGGAATTCCATAAAGTTATAAGCGGTCAACTGCGGTTTTTAGGTTGAATGCCGAAACGGCTTTCCACGTCTTTGAGCTGCAGGCGCAGGCCTGCAATCCGTGCGTGGCCGGGCGCCTGCCGTTCCGCTTCATTCAGGTGCTGCCTGGCGGCTTCGAGCATTTTTTCGTCCATGCCGGCCTTGTCGAGGTATTTGAGGATCACCCATACGGCGTTCATCATGATGCGCGGGTTGTGCGGCGCTTCCGCGCAGGCGGTCAGCAACTTGTCGACCGCGGTGCTGAAGTCGCCCCGCTGCGCCAGCACGACGCCCTCGTTGTTGAGCTTGCGCACATCGGCGGTTGCCAGGGCGAGGACGGCAGCGCCGGCATCGGCGCGTCCGGCTTCGTCGTAGAGCTGTTTGGCCCGGCTCAGCAACGCCTCGCTGTCATGGGCGTTGCGAGCGACTTCGGCGACGATGCCGTCCGCTTCGTCGTGGCGGCCACTGGCCATGCAGGTGCCGGCCAGATCGAGCATCAGGCGGGCATCCCCGCGGACGCCGGATGCCCGCAACGCCGCGGCCGCCGCCAGCGCCTTTTCGGTTTCCTTCGCGTCGCCGGACTTGGCGTGCAGCATCCCCTGCGCGACCGCCATCACCAATTGCCCTTCCGGGCTGTCCTGCAGGGTGCTTTTGTTCTTTTTCAGGGTGTCGGCGGCGGCGGCGACGTCGCCCTGCTCCAGCTGTACCCGGCACAGGTTGCCGAAATCGCCGGGGGTGACAAAGACCGAATGGCGCCCCTTTTCCAGCACCGTGGAAAAAGCGGCTCGCGCGGTGTCGAGGTCGCCGTTGGCGTGGGCGATGTCGCCCAGTTTCTGCTGCCGGCGAACCGTCCTGGCGGAAATGGCGACGCCTTGCTGCAGCGCTTCCTGGGCGGCAAGCGCATCCTTTTTCGCCAGGCAGACGTCGGACAGCACGTCGTATGCGGCGACCATTTCCGGCGCCTGTTCCAGCACGTCGCGCAGTTCCTTTTCGGCCGCTTCGTCCTTCTGTTGCAGGTGCAGCGCGCGCGCCAGGCCGAGGCGCGCCCACGGAATGGCGCGCAGGGTGATCACCTGCTGGTACAGCGCCTCCGCCTCTTCGGAGCGGCCCAGGGTCACCAGCAGCTCGCCCTTGAAGCGCAGTGCGTCCACCAGGTATTTCGGCTGGCTCTTGATCAGCACGTCGCAGGCGGCGATGGAGGCTTCCAGTTCCTGGGCCTGGAAATGGCGGTAGACGTCGCGAAACGCCCGCTTGCGCAGCAGGATGCTGTCGAGCCGGCTGCGCAGCACCTCGGGACTGAAGGGCTTGATCATGTAGTCGTCCGGCGCCAGTTCGGCGGTGGCGACCACTTTCTCGTAATAGGACTCGGCCGTGACCATGATGAAGACCGTTTCGAGGGATATCAGGTGGCTGTGGCGCAATTCCTCCAGCAGCTGCTGGCCGTCCCGGCCCTCGCCCAGATTGAAATCGCACAGGATGAAGTCGTAGGGCTTCTGCTTGACCTGATAGATGGCCTCGGCGGCATTGGCGGCCAGTTGGACCCGGGTGATTCCGAAGTTGGTGAGAGACAGCCGCAGCGCGTTGCGCATGCCCGGATAATCCTCCACCACCAGCGCACGCAACGCGCTGTAGTCGATGAAGGTGTTGCCGGTGCGGGCCGCAGGCGCGCTCACGCTTGAATCTCCCGGCATGAAGCGGCGCCCCTGATCACTGCCTATTCCCCCTATGACTGATGAGGGAAGTAACGGCTGTTTTGGACTTTCCTGAACCGTGCGCGTCCCCTCGGCGCGCTGCCTGCGGACCGGTCAGGACGCGGCGGGCGGGAGTTCCAGCTCGTCCGCGTAGGCCTGGCTCGGGTACTGGAAGGCAACCGGCCCGTCCGGCTTGGCGTGGACGAACTGCTGGACGAAGGGATCGGCAGAATCGAACATCCCCGCGGCGTCGCCTTCGGCCACCACCACGCCGTCGTGGATGAAATAGACGTAGTCGGCGACTTTCAGCGATTCCGACACGTCGTAGGTCACCACGATCGACGTCAGACCGAGCGCATCGTTGAGGCGGCGGATCAGGTTGGCGATGGTGTTGAGCGAGATCGGGTCGAGGCCGGCGAAGGGCTCGTCGTACATGATCAGCATGGGATCGAGCGCAATCGCCCGGGCGAGCGCCACGCGGCGCTCCATGCCGCCCGACAGTTCGCTGGTCCTGAGGGCGTGCGCGCCACGCAGGCCGACGGCGTGGAGCTTCATCAGCACCAGGTCGTGGATGACGTCCTCCGGCAGGTCGGTATGCTCGCGCATCGGGTAGGCGATGTTGTCGAATACCGACAGGTCGCTGAACAGTCCGCTGACCTGGAACATCATGCCCATCTTGCGCCGCATCGCATAGAGCTCGGTGTTGTTCAGCTGGTGGACCACCTGGCCATTGACGCTCACGCTACCGCGCGACGGCCTGAGCTGGCCGCCGAAGTGGCGCAGCAGCGTGGTCTTGCCGCAGCCGCTGACGCCGAGAATGGCGACGACCTTGCCGCGGGGAATCGCGAGGTTGATGCCCTTGAGCACCGTGTTGCCGTTGAACGAGAAATGCAGGTCGCTGACCTCGACCAGGTTGTCCGACATGCTCAGTTCTCCTGCAGCAGGGATTCAGGCGCTTCCAGCGCGGCCTTCACCGCGACCAGAAACTGCACGGCATCGCGGC
The DNA here is from genome assembly GCA_018820765.1 of Gammaproteobacteria bacterium. Taxonomy (GTDB): domain Bacteria; phylum Pseudomonadota; class Gammaproteobacteria; order Burkholderiales; family Thiobacillaceae; genus Thiobacillus. Next base: position 130,752 of record JAHJNN010000005.1, on the reverse strand, counting down.
CGTCGATCAGCCGGTGGTCGTAAGTCAGCGCCAGGTACATCATCGGGCGGATCACCACCTGGCCGTTTTCGGCGACCGGGCGTTCCTGGATGGTGTGCATGCCGAGGATGGCCGACTGCGGCGGGTTGAGGATAGGCGTGGACAGGAGCGAGCCGAACACGCCGCCGTTGGTGATGGAGAAGCTGCCGCCGGAAAGATCCTCGAGCGTGAGCTTGCTGTCGCGCGCACGGCGGGCGAATTCGACAATCGCCGCTTCGATGCCGGCCGAAGACAGCGTCTGCGCGCGGCGCAGGATCGGCACCACCAGCCCGCGCGGGCTGGAAATGGCGATGCCGATGTCGACGTCGTCGTGCCACACGATGTCGCTGCCGTCGATGGCGGCGTTGACGACGGGAAACTGCCGCATCGCCTGGCACACCGCGCGCACGAAGAAGGACATGTAGCCGAGCTTGACGCCGTGCTTGACCTCGAACTCGGCCTTGAAGCGCTGGCGCAGCTCGTTCACCGGCTGCATGTTCACCTCGTTGAAGGTGGTGAGCATGGCGGCCGTGTGCTGCGCCGCGACCAGGCGCTCGGCCACGCGCTGGCGCAGCCGCGACATCGGTTCGCGTTTAATCGCTGTGGGCGGGCGAAGCCCGACGTTCGCTCCCTCCCCCGTCCGGGGGGAGGGTTGGGGAGAGGGAGGCGCAGCCATCGGTGCGGGCATCACCTTCGCCCCCTCCCCCTTGAGGGGGGAGGGTTGGGGTGGGGGTGGGATGGCCGCACCTGCTGATGCGTATGAGTTGGGCGCAGCTTTTTCACCCTCCCCCCTTATGTCCCGCAGGGACGGTATCCCTTGGGGAAAGGGAGAGGGCGTTGTTCGTGCCTCGACCGGCATTTTCTCCAATCCGGGCTTCACGGCAGGCGTGCCCGCAGCTGCGCCTTCACCGGTTTCGATCACCGCCACCACCTCGTCGGCCTTGACCACCGCGCCCTCCTCCCTGCGCAGCTCGACCAGGGTGCCGGACGCCGGCGCGGGAATTTCCAGAATCACCTTGTCGGTTTCCAGATCGACCAGGGTTTCGTCCCGCGCAACGGTCTCGCCGACCTGCTTGCGCCACGGCAGCAGGGTGCCGCTGGCGACCGAGTCGGACAGGGTCGGCACCCGCACTTCAAGTTTCATAGAGGGTCTCCAGCGCGTCGTTCAGCAGCGCTTCCAGTTCGGCCCGGTGGCGCGAGACGTAGCCCGACGCCGGCGCGGCGGCGGGCGGGCGGCCGGCGTAATGGAAGCGCCGCCCGGGTGCGCAGCGGTTGAGGTGGTGCAGGGTCTGGTACCAGGCGCCCTGGTTCATCGGTTCTTCCTGCGCCCAGACGAAGGTATCGGCCTGCGGATAGGCACTCAGCATGGCGCAGAACGCCGCATCGGGGAACGGATAGAGTTGCTCCACCCGCACCAGCGCAACGTCCTCCAGGCCGCGCGCCGCACGCGAGGCCTCGAGGTCGAACCACACCCGCCCGCTGCAGACCACCACGCGTTTCGCCTGGCGCGGCGCGCGTGGATCGTCGATGACGGGGAGAAACGTCCCGCTGCTCAATTCCGCCAGCGACGAGGTCGAAGCGGGATGGCGCAGCAGGCTCTTCGGGCTCAGAATCACCAGCGGCTTTCTCAGCGGACGCACGATCTGCCGCCGCAGCAGATGGAACATCTGCGCCGGCAAGGTGGGCACGCAGACCTGGATGTTGTCCTGCGCGCACAGCTGCAGGAAGCGCTCGAGGCGGGCCGAGGAGTGCTCCGGCCCCTGTCCCTCGAAACCGTGCGGCAGCAGCAGCGTGAGCCCGCACAGGCGCCCCCATTTGGCCTCGCCGCTGGTGATGAACTGGTCGATCACCACCTGCGCGCCGTTGGCGAAGTCGCCGAACTGCGCCTCCCACACCACCAGGGTATCGGGGTCGGCGGTGGCATAGCCGTATTCGAACGCCAGTACGGCTTCTTCGGACAGCAGCGAATCGATGATGGTGAAATTGCCCTGCTGGTTGTGAACGTGTTCGAGCGGGATGTAGACACCGCTCTGGCGGCGTTCGCGCTTCTGGTCGTGCCACACCGCGTGGCGGTGGAAGAAGGTGCCGCGCGCCGAATCCTGCCCCGATATCCGCACGTTGTGGCCGGCGTCGAGCAGGCTGGCATAGGCCAGATGCTCCGCGTAACCCCAGTCCACCGGCAGTTCGCCCGCGCGCATCCTGCGGCGGTCGTCCAGCACCTTCTGCACCCGCGCATGCAGTTCGATCTCATGCTGCAGCGTGGTGATGCGCTCGCCCAGGAAATCCAGCCGCGCGGCCGGCACCGCGGTCGGCACCTCGGCGATCGGGGCGCCCTTGAAGCGGCCCCAGTCCATGCTGAAGGTTTCCTTGAAATCGGACAGGGCCGGCGGGCTCAGCGACTCGCCGTGTTCCAGCCGCTCGCGGCAGCCGTCCACCATGTCGTCGGTCTGCGACTGGGTGAGCAGGCCCTCGTCGACCAGGCGCTGCGCATACAGGGTACGGGTGCTGGGATGCGCCTGGATGCGGCGGTACATCAGCGGCTGGGTGGCGAGCGGCTCGTCCTGCTCGTTGTGGCCGTGGCGGCGGTAGCACACCAGGTCGATGAAGCAGTTCTTGTGGAAGGTGTAGCGGTAATCGACCGCGGTCTGCACCGCGAAAGCCACCGCCTCGGGGTCGTCGCCGTTGACGTGCAGCACCGGCGACTCGACCATCTTCGCCACGTCGGTGCAGTACAGCGTCGAGCGCACGTCGCGCGGATCGGAGGTGGTGAAGCCGATCTGGTTGTTGATGACGATATGGATCGCGCCGTGGTTGCGGAAGCCGCGCGTCTGCGACATGTTGAGGCTTTCCATCACCACGCCCTGCCCCGACAGCGCGGCGTCGCCGTGCAGGATCACCGGCACCACTTCGTAGCCGAGCACGTCACCGCGCCGGTCCTGGCGCGCGCGCACCGAGCCGCGCACCACCGGGTGCACGATTTCGAGATGCGAGGGGTTGAACGCCAGCGCCACGTGCACCGGGCCGTACGGCGTGGCGAAGTCGGTGGAAAAGCCCTGGTGGTATTTGACGTCGCCCGACAGCGGCGATTCCGGATAGCCGTTCGCCGGCTCCTCGTACAGGCTTTCCAGCGAGCGCCCCATGATGTTGGCCAGCACGTTGATGCGTCCGCGATGCGCCATGCCCATCACGATTTCCTTGGCGCCGTGGCGGGCACAGCGCTCGATCACCTGATCAAGCAGCGGGATCAGGCTCTCGCCGCCTTCGAGCGAAAAGCGCTTCTGCCCGACGTGCCGCGTCTGCAGGAATTTTTCCAGCGTCTCGGCGTCGGTCAGGCGCTTCAGCAGTTTCTTTTTCAGGCTGGGCGAAACGCCGAAGCGCCCCTGCGCCGATTCGATGCGCTCCTGCAGCCAGCGCTTGCGCGCCACCTCGGTGATGTGCATGTACTCAACGCCGACATGGCCGCAATACGCCGCGTTCAGGCGCCGCAGGATGTCGTCCAGGGTGCTGCGTTCCACCCCGAACAGCGAGCCGGTCTCGAATTCGCGGCTCATGTCCACGTCGGTCAGGCCATAGTGCGCGGGGTCGAGCTCGGGCGTGGGCGGCGGTTCGAAGCGCCGCAGCGGATCCAGATCGGCCTTCCTCACCCCCAGGTAGCGATAAGCGTTGATGAGGCGCAGCACCGCGACCTGCGCGGCGTCCGAGGCTGCGGCAGTGCCCGGCAGCGGCTGCGTCAGCCAGGGCGCCAGCGCATCGTCGCCGAACTGTTCCAGATAGGCTGCATTTCCGGCATACAGCGGAGACGTATCGGACCAGTCAGGCGCACTCATGGGAGAGGTTCGGGTTCAGGCTCCGCGCTGGTCCAGCGGCACGAATTCGCGCCGCTCCGAACCGATGTAAAGCTGGCGCGGCCGGCCGATCTTGTGCGCCGGGTCGGACAGCATTTCGTGCCACTGCGCGACCCAGCCGGCGGTGCGCGCCATGGCGAACAGCGCGGTGAACATGTTGGTGGGGATGCCCATGGCGCGGAAGATGATGCCGGAATAAAAGTCGACGTTGGGGTAGAGCTTCTTGGCGATGAAGTAGTCGTCTTCCAGCGCGATGCGCTCGAGCTCAAGGGCGATCTTGAACTGCGGATCGTCGCGCAGGTCGAGCTCGTCCAGCACCTCGTAGCAGGTCTGGCGGATGATGCTCGCACGCGGATCCATGTTCTTGTAGATGCGGTGGCCGAAGCCCATCAGGCGGAACGGATCGGACTTGTCCTTGGCGCGCTTGATGAAGCCGGGAATCTTGGAGACGTCGTCCATCTCCTCCAGCATGCGCAGCACCGCCTCGTTGGCGCCGCCGTGCAGCGGCCCCCACAGCGAGGCCATGCCGCTGGCGATGCAGGCGTAGGGATTGGCGCCGCTGGAACCGGCCAGGCGCACGGTCGAGGTCGAGGCATTCTGCTCGTGGTCGGCGTGCAGGATGAAGATGCGGTCGAGCGCGCGCGCCAGCACCGGATTCGGCTCGTAAGGCTCGCACGGGCTGGAGTACATCATGTGCATGAAGTTCTCGGCATACGAGAGCCGGTTCTGCGGATAGACGAAGGGCTGGCCCTCGTTGAACTTGTAGGCCCAGGCCGCAACCGTGGGGATTTTCGCAATCAGCCGGTGGGCCACGACCTCGCGGTGCTCCGGATTGAAGTTGTCGAGCCCGCTGTGATAGAAGGCCGACATCGCGCCGGTCACGCCGATCATCACAGCCATCGGGTGCGCGCTGCGGCGAAAGCCGCGGAACACGTTTTCCATCTGGTCGTGCAGCAGGGTGTGGTGGCGGATCGAGGTCTCGAACGCCTGCTTCTGTTCGGCCGTCGGCAACTCCCCGTGCAGCAGCAGGTAGCAGACCTCCATGTAATCCGATTTGTAGGCCAGTTCCTCGATCGGGTAGCCGCGGTAATACAGCAGGCCTTCGTCGCCGTCGATGTAGGTGATCGCCGAGGTGCAGCTGGACGTCGCCGTGAAGCCGGGGTCATGGGTGAAATAGCCGTGCGCGCCAAGCGCACGGATGTCGATCACCGGCTTGCCATAGGTGCCCTGTTCGATCGGCAGTTCAATCGAAGGGCTGCCGTCGCTGAACGTGAGGGTGACGGTTTTTTTCATTGTGATTCCAAAATGTGCGCAGACCGATAATGCTGCAGACGTTGAACAAGCGCTGCAAGGTCGGCATCGCCCGCGGGCAGCCGGCCGTGCAGCCTGTCGACGATTTCCATGTCCGACAGGTCGAGCAGCCGCGCAAGCGCGGCTGTCTCGTGAGATTGAAGTGTAGCGCGGTGCGCAGCCCAAAAGCCACCCAGCCAGAGGTCGAGTTCGAGCAATCCGCGGCGGCAGCGCCAGCCGATCAAGTCGCCTTGGGCATCACGTTTGCTCCCTCCCCCGCTTGCGGGGGAGGGTTGGGGATAACCAGCGACTTGCCCGCTTGCGGGCTTAGTCGAATGGCTAGAGGTTCCATCAGAGGGGGCGAAGCCGTCAGACACGGCGCTTCACCAGCAGCGACCGGATGCGCCCGATCGCCGACGTCGGGTTCAAATCCTTGGGGCACACGTCCACGCAATTCATGATGCCGCGGCAGCGATACAGCCGATACGGATCTTCCAGATTGTCGAGCCGCGCTGCCGTCGCCTCGTCGCGTGAATCGGCGATGAAGCGGTAGGCCTGCAAGAGGCCCGCGGGGCCGACGAAAGTCTCCGGATTCCACCAGAACGACGGACACGCGGTGGTGCAGCAGGCGCACAGGATGCACTCGTAGGCGCCGTCGAGCAGCGCGCGGTCCTCCGGGCTTTGCAGGCGCTCGACTTCGGGCTCCGGCTCGTCGTTGATCAGCCACGGCTTGATCGAGCGGTACTGCTTGTAGAACGGCTCCATGTCCACAATCAGGTCGCGGATCACCGGCAGCCCCGGCAGCGGCCGCACCTCGATGGGTTCTTTCAGTTCGGACAGCGGCGTGATGCACGCCAGCCGGTTCTTGCCGTTGACGTTCACCGCGTCGGAGCCGCACACGCCCTCGCGGCAGGAACGGCGCAGCGAGAGCGTCTCGTCCTGCGCCTTGATCGCCAGCAGCGCGTCGAGCAGCATCTTGCCGGCGGGCTCGATGTCGAGCTCGACATCCTGCATGGTGGGCTTTTCGCTGGATTCGGGGGAGTAGCGGTAGAGGCGGAATTTCATGGTTGCTCGCAGTCCGCGGTGATTGCGGCGGCTTCGCTTTTCGCCTGAGGGCGAGTCACTTTCTTTTGCGTGGCCAAAAGAAAGTAACCAAAGAAAAAGCCACCCCAAGTGTGTCGGCCTTCGGCTCCCCTGCGATGTTCGCCACCCGAGGCGGGGCTGGAACTCGCCCTGGCAGGGCACACAAAACGTGCCCTGCTGTGGAGCTCGGACACCCAGCCCCTTTTTTCCTCGGGCGGCTGCGCTTCTCGGCGACACACAAGGGGCTCCCAAGCAGGCGCCAGTGCTGAGCGATGGCCTGGTATTACGCGTGGACGGTACCGGGGGTTGTTCCCCTTCAGCGCTGCCGATTTGGCGTGTGCGGGTGGGACTAGAGCGGAACCGTGTCCGAGCTCCGCAGCACGGGGCGTTTTGTGCCCCGTGCCAGGGCGAGTTGGTGGAGCGCCCGCCCGTGCGCGCCAAATCGGGAACCCGAAGGGCAGCGATGTGGGGTCGCCTTTTCTTTGGTTACTTTCTTTTGGCGAAGCAAAAGAAAGTGACTCGCCCAAAGGCGAAAAGCGAAGCCCATGCACCCCCACAACAAAATCAAAAGACTGGGCTCCCATCAATACACCCTCTCCTTCGGCCGTATCGACTCCACTGTCAGCGGTTTCAACCGCACCGGCTTGGCATCCACCTGATCCCCCTCGCGCGAATACAGGGTGTGCTTCAGCCAGTGTTCATCGTCGCGCTCAGGAAAATCCTCCCGCGAGTGCGCGCCGCGGCTTTCAGTGCGATTCAGCGCCGACACCAGCGTCGCGCGCGCCACGCCGATCAGGTTCTCCAGTTCCAGCGCCTCGATGCGCGCGGTGTTGAAGACGCGGCTGGTGTCCTGCAGCCCGGCGTGCGCCAGGCGATCTTCCAATACGTCCAGCTTTTCCAGCCCCTCGCGCAATACCGCGTCGGTACGGAACACACCGGCATGCGTCTGCATCATGCGCCGCAGGTCGTCGGTAATGGCTGCCACACGTTCGCTGCCGGGTTGATCCCAGCGCTGCAAGCGCGCCAAGCTGGCCTCGGCTGCGTTGTCGGGCAAGGGTCGCGGATAGGGGCTATCGCGCAGGTACTCGAGCATGTGCAGGCCGGCGGCCCGGCCGAATACGATCAGATCGAGCAGCGAGTTGCCGCCCAGCCGGTTGGCGCCGTGCACCGACACGCAGGCGCATTCGCCGACGGCATACAGCCCGGGCATCGGCTCCTCGGGGCCGAAGCGTGCAGGCGCGACGACCTGGCCGTGCAGGTTGGTGGGGATGCCGCCCATCATGTAGTGCGCGGTGGGCGCGACCGGGATGGGTTTTTCGACCGGATCGACGCCGGCGAAGCGGATCGCCAGATCGCGGATGCCGGGCAGCTTCTCGGCGATGAGCTTCTCGCCCAGATGGTCGAGCTTGAGGTCGACGTAATCGCCGCCGCCTTGATTGGAGGCAGCTCCGCAGCCGCGGCCCGCGGCGATTTCGAGGGCGATGGCGCGCGCCACCACGTCGCGCCCGGCCAGATCCTTCGTGTGCGGCGCGTAGCGCTCCATGAAGCGCTCGCCGTGCTTGTTCAGAAGATAGCCGCCCTCGCCACGCGCGCCTTCGGTGATGAGGCAGCCGACGCCGGCAATGCCGGTGGGATGGAACTGCCAGAACTCCATGTCCTGCAGCGGCAGCCCCGCGCGCAGCACCATGCCGAGGCCGTCGCCGGTGTTGATCATGGCGTTGCTGCTGTTGCCGAACACGCGCCCTGCCCCGCCGGTGGCGAGCAGCGTCGCGCGCGCCTCGATCAAGAGCGGCTCACCGGTCTCGATGCTCATGGCGGTGACGCCGAGGCAATAACCGTCGGCGTCGCGCAGCAGGTCGAGCGCGAAGTATTCGTCGAAGAACTGCGTGCGGTGAGCGATGTTCTGCTGGTACAGCGTGTGCAGGAGCGCATGGCCGGTGCGGTCGGCGGCGGCGCAGGTGCGGGTGGCCTGCTCGCCGCCGAAATTTTTGGACTGGCCGCCGAACGGCCGCTGGTAGATCTTGCCGTTATCCAGCCGCGAGAATGGCAGTCCCATGTGTTCGAGTTCATACACCGCACTGGCCGCCTCGCGGCACATGAACTCGATCGCGTCCTGGTCGCCCAGCCAGTCGCCGCCCTTGACCGTGTCGTACATGTGCCATTCCCAGCGGTCGTCGTCGACGTTGGCGAGCGCGGCGGTGATGCCGCCCTGCGCCGACACGGTGTGCGAACGCGTGGGAAAGACTTTCGACACCACCGCGACCTTGTAGTCGGAGCGCGCCAGTTGCAGCGCTGCGCGCAGCCCCGCGCCGCCGCCGCCGATGATGAGGGCGTCGAAGCGGCGCGTGTTCATGCGGCGCTCCACGCTGTGCCAAACAAAATCGCAGCGAGCCACGCCACGCTGCCCGCCAGGGTGACGATCACCGCCAGATAGAGCGCCAGCCGTAGGCCCGTGGGACGGACGTAGTCCATGAAGATGTCGCGCATCCCCACCCAGGCGTGCAGCGCCAGTGCCACGGCGGTCAGCAGCATCGACACGCGCAGCCACAGCGGCGCGAACAGCGCCTGCCAGCCGGCGAAATCGGCGGGCAGCGCGTTCAGGACGTAAATCAGCAAACCGGGCAGCGCCAGCGCCAGCACCAGCGCAGTCGCACGCTGTACCAGCCAGCTGCCGGTTCCGGTATGCGAGCCGGTGGCGGACTTCATGCGAATAATCTCCAGGCGGCAAGCAGGGTGACCAGCCCGCTGGCGAGCATGACGGCAAGACTGCTCTGCCGCGCCTGCTTCAGCTCCAGGCCCCAGTGAACATCCAGCGCCAGATGCCGCAGGCCGGCGAAGAAATGATGCGCAAACGCCCACACCCCTCCGAGCAGAACCAAGTGGGCCAGCGGGTGCGCGAGCGCATCCGCCATGCGCCTGAATCCGGCCTCGTCGGCCAGCGATATCGACAAGGCCCACACCCCCAGCGGCAGCGCCGCAAACAGCACTGCGCCCGACACTCGGTGCAGGATCGACACCCAGCCGGCCAGCGGCAGATGGATGCGAAACAGATTGAGGTAAACGGGGCGCGCGAGCGGTTTCACGGCACGGTTCAGTGTGGGTTAACGACGTTTGGCCGGCGCCTTGGCCTTCTTCATCGGCGCTGCGGCCTTCTTCACGGCAGCCTTTTTCACTGCAGCTTTTTTCGCGCCGGCCTTCGCCGCCTTCGCCACCGCCTGCGGCACGCGCTGGGCCAGGCGCGGATCGAAGGGCTTCGGCAGAATGTAGTCCGGGCCGAATTTCAGTTTCTTCAGCTTGTAGGCCTTCAGCACCGACGCCGGCACCGGCTCGCGCGCGAGCTCGGCCAGTGCGTGCACCACGGCGATCAGCATGGCCTCGGTGATCTGCTTCGCGCGTGCATCGAGTGCGCCGCGGAAGATGAAGGGGAAGCCCAGCACGTTGTTGACCTGGTTGGGGTAATCCGAGCGTCCGGTCGCCATGATGAGGTCGCTGCGCGCGGCGCGGGCCTTTTCCGGCGCGATCTCCGGATTGGGGTTGGCGAGCGCGAAGACCACCGGGCGGTTGGCCATGCTTTTCACCATCGCCGGGCTCACCAGATTGGCGCCCGACACGCCGACGAACACGTCGGCGCCGGCCATGGCCTCTTCCAGCGTGCGCAATTTGGTCTTGCGCGCAAAGCCTTTTTTGAAGCTGTTGAGATCGGTGCGGTCCTTGTGCACCACGCCCCTGGAATCGACCAGCAGGATGTTGCTCTTCTTGGCGCCCATCGCCACCAGCAGCTTCATCGACGCGATGCCCGCCGCGCCGGCGCCGAGGCAGACGATTTTCGCGCTGTCCAGCGTCTTGCCCTGCACGTGCAGAGCGTTGATGAGGCCGGCGCAGATGATGGTGGCGGTGCCGTGCTGGTCGTCGTGGAACACCGGGATGTCGAGCTTCTTCTTCAGCGCGGCCTCGATCTCGAAGCAGTGCGGCGCGGCGATGTCCTCGAGGTTGATGCCGCCGAAGGTGGGTGCGATCGCTTCCACCACCTGGATGAAGTCCTGCGGTGTCCTGGCGTTGACCTCGATGTCGTAGACGTCGATGCCGGCGAACTGCTTGAACAGCACGGCCTTGCCTTCCATCACCGGCTTGGAAGCAAGCGGGCCGAGATTGCCCAGGCCGAGGATGGCGGTGCCGTCGGTGATGACGGCGATCAGGTTGCCCTTGTTGGTGTAGTCGTAGGCCTTCTGGGGATTTTTCGCGATTTCCAGAACCGGCTGCGCCACGCCCGGCGTGTAGGCCAGCGAGAGATCCTCTTGCGTGGAACAGGGTTTGGACGATTCGACCGAAAGCTTGCCGGGCTTGGGCAGGCGGTGGTAATCGAGGGCTTTTTTCTTGAGGGCGGCTTGGCTCATGAGGGCGATACGGACGATAAACAAGCCGTCATTATCGCGGATTTATTTACGTTCCGCGCCGCATGAGGCGGTTGCCGTCAGTTTTTCCAGATCTTGAGCTGGGTGCGCAAGCGGGCCACCGCCTGCGAATGCAGCTGGCACACGCGCGATTCGGATACGCCCAGCACCGCGCCGATTTCCTTCAGGTTCATGTCCTGCTCGTAGTACATGCCCATCATGCTGCGCTCGCGCTCGGGCAGATGATGGATCGCGGCGATCAGGCTGGCGCGGAAACCCTCGTCTTCCAGCACCGAGAGCGGGTCGTTGCTGCCGTCGACCAGGTAGCGCTCCAGAAAACTGGCGCTGTCCTCGTCGGAGAAATCCTCGTAATACAGCAGCTGGGAACATTTCACGTCGCCCAGCATGGACTGGTACTGATCGATCGGCATGCCCAGCTCGGCCGAGATTTCCTGCTCGGACGGCGACTTGCCGTTGCGCTGCTCCAGCCGGTGGATGGCGGATTCGATCTGGCGCGATTTCTGCCGCACATGACGCGGCAGCCAGTCGGCCTCGCGCAGCTCGTCGAGCATGGCGCCGCGGATGCGCTGGGTGGCATAGGATTCGAACTGCGCGCCCTGGGTGCCGTCGAAACGTCCGACTGCGTCCATCAGGCCGATCAGCCCGACCTGGATGAGGTCGTCCACCTCGACGCTGGCGGGCAGGCGCGCCATCATGTGATACGCAATGCGCTTGACCAGCGGCGCATATTTGACGACTTGTTCGTCTTGCGACGAGGCTTTACCCGCCATGTTTCAAGGCCATGTTCCAGTTGTTCCTGTTATGACGCGCCGTCGGGCGCGCACCCTCGTCCGCCATTCTAACGGCAAGCGCAGCAAATGCATCATCCTCACGCGCGACGCTGTGAACCGCCTGGACGAACGCCGGCTCGAGGTACTGCCTGCACGCTGCCAGCAGCCGGTCGCAGGCGGCGGCATCGCCCAGCAAGCCAATATCGGCGCGGCTTTGCAGGTGGCACAGGGTCTTGAGCAGGGCATACGCCTGCTGCATCGATACCTGCCCCGCGCGCACTTCCAGAACGAGGGTTTGATCCATGTCCGGCAACGGCAGCCAGTCTGGCGCATCCGGGCTGGCGTCGAACAGCAGGCAATCGTAGCGTTGGGCGATCGCCTTCAGCCCGGGTTCGTTCGCCGTCAGGCCGGGGGCATGCCAGCCGTCGCCGCTGGGCAGTGCCTGCGTATGCAACTGCTGACGCGCCAGTTGCTGGCGCCAGTCGAACAGGCTCTGCGTGGGGGCATTCGCAAACAGCCGCCCGCGGGGGTCGACCAAGAGCGACGTCCAGCCGTGCCGATGCAGCGCCTGCGCGAGCCGGGTCGTCGATTGGGGGGAATGGAAAAATCCGTGGATGCAGCGCAACGGCTGCAGGGCGCTGCGCCGCCGCAATCCGGCGGCCTGGTCAGCCGACACTTGTGCCCTTTTGGGTGCGGCGCTCCGCACGTTCGGCTTCGACGCCGGCAAACAGCGGCCAGTCCTCGGCCTCCAGTGCATACGGCGTGTCGAGCTGGCCGCCCTTCAACGCACGGTCGATGAGATAGGTGGCGTTGGGCGCGTGCAGGTCTTCAGGCACCCGCTGGCCGCCGCTGATATAGGCCAGCGGCAGGCGGTGGCGGATCAGGCTGTCGAGCGCCGCGCCCGGCTGCGGGGTTTCGTCGAGCTTGGTCAGGATGCACGCGGCCGCGCCCTGGCCGAAACGCGTCATCGCCTGCTCGATCGCCGCGCCCTGCTGGGCGGCGGAAATCACCGCGAGACGGCGCACGCCGAGCGCGTCGAGCGCCTGTCCCTCGCGGGTGCGCGGGTCGTTCGGCGCAAAGCCGGCGGTGTCGATCAGCACCAGTTTTTTGGCCGCGAGGTGCGGCAACAGCTGGGCCAGCTTGTCCAGGTCTTCGGCCACATGCAGCGACACCCCCAGCAGATCGGCATACACCGTCAACTGCGCCGCCGCGCCGATGCGGTAGGCATCGGCCGCCACCAGCGCCACCGCGCCGGCGCCATGCGCATCCACCCCGCGCGCGGCGAGCTTGGCGAGCGTGGTGGTCTTGCCCGAGCCGGTGGAACCGACCAGCGCGTAGCGGCCGCCGCGCGCCAGCAGGTCGGCGTCGCGCCCCTGCAGCGGCAGGTTGCGGATCAGCACCTGGCGCAGCCAGTGCTGGGTGGCCTCGGTGTCAAGCCCGCGCGGCAGGCGCGCGGCCAGGGTGCGGGCGAGCGCACTGCCGAAGCCGGCGGCGAACAGGGTCTGCATCAGCGCCACCCGCACCGGATCGCGCCGCCGTCCCGCGCCCCAGGCAAAGCCGGCGAGCTGGTTTTGCAGCATGCCGCGCAGGCGCGCCAGTTCGTTCAGGATGCGCGAGCTGCCTGCGGTGTCGGGCGTCTCGCTGATGGCCGGCACCGCGAGTTCGCCATAGGCACTGGCCAGCAGTTCGACGCCCTGCGGGTGCGGCCGCGTGGACAGCACCACGGCGTCGTCGCCGAGTTCGCGGCGAACGCGCGCCAGACCTTCGCGCGCGTTCGCCGCGACGAATACCCGCACGCTCATGCGCCCTCCTCAATCGTCAGTTCAGTGTCCACCTGCACCATTTTATCGGCAGGCACCTCGGCGTAGGCAATCACCGCAAGCCGCGGCAGGTTGCGCCGCAACAGCCGCGACAGCATGGCGCGCAGGCCGGGCGAGGTCAGCAGCACCGGCGGATGGCCGGCGCCTTCGTGCTCGGCCAGCGCATGCTCGGCGGCGTCGTTCAGGGCATCCAGCGTGGCGGGCGACAACAGGGCTTCGCCCTCGTCACCCATTTCGTTCAGCAGGCGGGTTTCGGTGGCCGCGGCAAGTCCGATCACGTGCAGCGTATTGCTGCCCTCGAACAGGCGGTCGACGATGCTGCGCCCGAGCGCGGCGCGCACGGTTTCCACCAGGTCGTCGATCGCCTGGCTTTTCGGCGCGCGCGCGGCGAGCGTTTCGAACAGGGTGCGACTGTCGCGGATCGAGATGTTTTCCGCGATCAGCTGCTGCAATACCGCCTGCACGCTGGTCAGCGGCAAGTGGCGCGGCGTCACGTCCTCGACCAGGCCCGGGTGGCTGCGCGCCAGGGTGTCGAGCAGCTGCTGCACCTCGGTGCGTCCCAGCAGTTCCGGCGCGTGCTGGCGGAACACGGCCTCGACCTGGCGCGCGATCAGCTCGGGCGTGGTCAGCACGACGAAGCCGCGCAGCTCGGCCTCTTCCTCGCGTCCCGTCTCGATCCAGATTCCCGGCAGTCCGGTCAGCGGGTCCACGCCCGGCGCGCCGTCGAGGCGCCCCAGCACGTCGCCCATGTCCACCGCCAGCACCTGGCCGCTGGGCAGTTCGCCATGTGCCACGTCGACGCCCTTGAGGGTGATGCGATAGGTGTTGGGCTTGAGATCGAGGTTGTCGCGCACGCGGATGAGCGGCACCACCAGCCCCATGTCGGTGGCGAAACGGCGGCGCGCCTCGGTGATCTTCGCCAGCGCGGCGCCGCCCTGGTTGCGGTCGACCAGCGGGATCAGGCGATAGCCGACCTCGAGCGCCAGCACGTCGACCGGCGGGATGTCGTCCCAGGTGACGTCGATCGTCGTCGGCTCTTCCTCGATCAGCGCCAGCGGTTCGATTCCGGGCAGCGCGCCCTGGCGGCGCATCAGCCAGAACCCGAGTCCCCCCAGCACCACGGCAATGGTCAGGAAGGCCAGATGCGGCGTGCCCGGAATCACGCCCAGCGACCCCAGCACGGCCGCGGCTACATACAGCGTCTGCGGCCGGCCGAATATCTGGGTGGAAAACTCGCGCGACAGGTCCTGCTCGCTGGAGGCGCGGCTGACCACGATGCCCGCCGCCGTCGAAATGATCAGCGCCGGTATCTGCGTCACCAGGCCGTCGCCCACCGTCAAAAGAGCGTAGCGGCCGAGCGCCTCGCCCAGCCCCAGATTGTGCTGGAACAGCCCGACCAGAATGCCGCCGACCAGGTTCACCATCAGGATGATGATGCCGGCGATGGCGTCGCCGCGCACGAATTTGGACGCGCCGTCCATCGCACCGTAAAAGTCCGCTTCGCGGCCGATCTCGTGGCGGCGTGCACGCGCTTCGCCTTCGTTGATGAAGCCGGCGTTGAGGTCGGCATCCACCGCCAGCTGTTTGCCCGGCATCGAATCCAGGGTGAAGCGCGCCGCCACCTCGGCAATGCGTCCGGCACCCTTGGTGATGACGATGAAGTTGATGATGACCAGGATCAGGAACACCACGAAGCCGACGACGTAGTTGCCGCCGACCAGGAAATTGCCGAAGGACTCGATCACCTTGCCCGCCGCGTCCGCCCCGGTATGCCCCTGCATCAGGATGATACGGGTGGACGCCACATTGAGCGACAGGCGCAGCAGCGTGGTCAGCAGCAGAACGGTAGGGAACACCGAGAAATCCAGCGGACGCCGTGAATTCAGACTCACCAGCATCACGATCATCGCCAGCGCGATATTGAGCGTGAACAGCACATCGAGCATGAAGGTGGGCAGCGGCAGCACCATCATCGCCAGGATCAGCAACACCAGTACCGGCACCGCCAGCCGGTTCAGCGGCATGCCCATCACCATCACGCCCTGCGCACTCATCCGATCACCTCGTCAATCGCCTTGGGCCCAGCGTTCGCTCCCTCCCTCCTCGAGGGGGAGGGTTGGGGATAACCAGCGACTTGCCCGTTTGCGGGCTTAGTCGAGTGGCTAGGTGTTCCATCAGAGGGGGGGGACATCGCATCAGCCCCGGCACCACGATCAGGCGCCCCCTCCTGCCCTGCCTGTTGCTGACGGCTGCGCAGCTGCGCGCGCATTTCCGGGCTGCCCTCGGCTTCGCGCGCCTCGGCAAGCAGTTCCTGCCAGGTCATCGCATGACGGCGCAGGTAGCGCCACCAGCGCCAGCCCGCGTCCAGCGCCGCCGCCAACGCCAGCGCCAGTACCAGCGCCTGCACGCCGCGTCCGATCCAGCTTGCCGTCTGGCCCAGCGCCGCGCTGCCACTCTGGTTTTGCAGCGCCGGCCAGCCGCCGGCCAGCGTCCACCCAAGCGCAGCGGCGACGAGCACCAGCTTGAGCAGCGCCAGCGTGCCGTCGAACAAAGCATCGGCCGAAAACAGCCGGGCAAGGGGCTTGAAAGGATTGGCGCGTGTCAGATCGGCCTGGGTCGCCTGGGGCGCGAAGACCCAGCCGGAGAGCAGCATCGGCGCCACCAGCGCGGCGACGAAAATGGCGACCAGCACAGGCAGCACCGCCCACAGCGCGGATTGCGCGGCTTCAAGAAAAACCGGGGAAAGCGGCTGCGCCGCGTGAACGAACGCCGCCTCGGTCAGGGCCTGCAAGGCATGCAGCAGACTCGGCGCCTGCCAGACCAGCACGCCCAGCGCCGACAGCAACACCACCCACGCGGTGAGTTCGGCTGAACGCGGCACATCGCCCGCGCTGCGCGCTTCTTGCAGGCGCCGCGGACTCGCCGGCTCGGTACGGGAAAGATCAGACTCCTCGGCCATGCTCGTCTCGAATTTTGGAGGAGTCTAGCACGGGGGAGCAAGGGGATTGGCGACTTAAAGCCGCAATGCAGAAGACTCGCTCAGCTGACTTCGTCGATCCACGCCATCTGGATCGCTTCGAGAATCTTCTCGCCGGAATGCTCGGGGTCGTCCTCGAAGTCGGGCAGCTCCATCACCCAGCGGTGCAGGTCGGTGAAGCGGATGGTGCGCGGATCGATTTCGGGGTGCGCTTCGGAGAGTTCGATGGCGATATCGAGGGAATCCGTCCACTTCATTTCAATGACCTTCCTTGACCATGTTGATGGTGTACTTGGGGATTTCGATCACCAGGTCGGCACTGTTGACGCGCGCCTGGCACGACAACCGCGACTGCGGTTCCAAGCCCCAGGCCTTGTCGAGCAGATCATCCTCTTCTTCGGTGGACGCTGCCAGCGAATTGAAGCCTTCGCGCACGATGACGTGGCAGGTGGTGCAGGCGCAGGATTTTTCGCAGGCGTGCTCGATCTCGACGCCGTTGGCAAGCAGGGTGTCGCAAATAGTGTCGCCCGGCTTGGCTTCGATGACGGCGCCTTCGGGGCAGAGTTCGACGTGAGGCAGTACGATGAGTTGGGGCATGGGTTAAGTGGGTTCAGTCAGTCAGGCGGCCTGGACGTGTTGGCTGGGCAAGGCTTCGAGCACACCGTCCCAGAATTGTAACCGGGCGTTGACCGCGGCTTCCGCCGCAGCTTCGGCCTCACGCCACTTGCCGGCGTCGCCGCCGCACAGGGCGGCGAGCAGGCGCAGCGACAGCGGCGCATGGAAATCCTCGTCCAGGTGGACGTGGCGGTTGAGATAGTAGTGGAAGCTGGGCGCCTGCGCTTCGGTCACCGCCATGCGCGCCAGGAAGGCGCGGAACATCGACGGTATGACGTGCTCGCGCCCCAGCGCCAGCGCGGCAGCGACTGCATGGGGCTTGCCGCTGGCGATGAAATCGAAGGTGCTGCGGGTGAAGGTGACGGACGGCGCTGGCGCCAGGCCCGAGGCGAGGGCGGCATCGATCCCCTGCTCGCCCACCAGCTGCACGAAGCGCGCGGGCGTGTCGGCGTCGGCGCCGACCTCGCGCATGGCGGCGAGATACAGCATGTAGTGGCTGGTAAACCCGTCCTGCCCCGGCAGCGCGATGTCGGTTTCCTCTTCCAGCACGAGTTCGTTGATGAAGCGCTGCACCGAGGCGTCGCCTGCCGGCGTCCACGGCCAGCGCGCGGGCGCCACTTCATGCTGCAGGTACTTGATCAGCGACATGAAGTCCCACACCGAATAGACGTGGTGCTGCATGAACACGCGCAGATCGTCGAGCGTCTGCACCGCCGCGTAGATCGGGTGCGCTTCGAGCTTGACCCGCAGGGATTCGATGAATTCGTCGTTCAGCATGATTCGATCAACCGAAAGTTTCGATTTTTTGTCCGGCCATCGCGCGGCGCACGTTCTGGTCCATACGGCGCTGGGCGAACTCGGTGGTGGCGGCATTCAGTGCCTCGATGCCACGCTTGATGGCCAGGTGGTGATTAGGCTCGACATCGGTGCCCGCCATCAGCTTTTCAAGGGCGGCGATGCCGGCTTCGATCGCAGCAGTTTCATCTTCGCTCAGCAACGCCGCGTCTTCTGCCATCGCCGCTCGAGTGGCGGCGATCAGACCCTGCGCGTCGACGATCTGTTCGTTCAGCGCACGCGCGTACATGTCGTCCTTGGCGTGGGTGAAGGCGTCCTTCAGCATGCGGGTGATGTCGTCGTCTCCGAGGCCGTACGACGGCTTGACCTGCACGCTGGCTTCCACTCCGCTGCTCTGCTCGCGTGCCGCCACCGACAAGAGGCCGTCGGCGTCGACCTGGAAGGTGACGCGGATGCGCGCCGCACCCGCCACCATGGGCGGAATCCCGCGCAGTTCGAAGCGCGCCAGCGAGCGGCAGTCGGACGCCAGTTCGCGCTCGCCCTGCAGCACATGCACGCTCATCGCGGTCTGGCCGTCCTTGAAGGTGGTGAACTCCTGCGCGCGCGCGGTGGGAATCGTCGTGTTGCGCGGGATGACCTTCTCGGTCAGGCCGCCCATGGTTTCGAGGCCGAGCGACAGCGGAATCACGTCGAGCAGCAGCCAGTCGTCGCCGGCGCGGTTGCCCGCCAGCACGTCGGCCTGCATGGCGGCACCGAGCGCGACGACCTTGTCGGGATCGAGGTTGGTGAGCGGCGTCTGCTTGAAGAAATCGGCCACGGCCTGGCGGATGCACGGCATGCGGGTGGAGCCGCCGACCATCACCACGCCCTTCACCTCGTCGATGCTCAATCCCGCGTCGCGCAGAGCCTTGCGGGTGGGCGCCAGCGTCTTGTTGACGAGGCTCGCGGTCATGGCATTGAACGCGGCCTGGGTCAGCGTCGCGTCCATCATCTCGCCGGTCGACAGCACGGCGGTGACGCGCACCTCGGTGTGCTCGGTCAGGGCTTCCTTGGCGTCGCGCGCCTTGGTCAGCAACAGCCGCATGTCGCCCGCCGACAGCGGCTGGAACCGCCCCTGTTCGACGATCCAGCAGAACACGCGCTGGTCGAAGTCGTCGCCGCCCAGAGCCGAGTCGCCGTTGGTGGCCAGCACTTCGAACACGCCTTTGGACAGCTTCAGGATGGAGATATCGAAGGTGCCGCCGCCGAGGTCGTAGACCGCGTAAACGCCTTCCGACGCGTTGTCGAGGCCGTAGGCGATCGCAGCGGCAGTCGGCTCGTTCAGCAGGCGCAGTACATTCAGACCCGCCAGCTGTGCGGCGTCCTTGGTGGCCTGGCGCTGGGCGTCGTCGAAGTAGGCCGGCACGGTGATGACCGCGCCGACGAGCTCGCCGCCCATGGCAACCTCAGCACGCTGGCGCAGCACCTTGAGGATTTCGGCCGAGACCTCGACCGGGCTTTTCACGCCGGCGGCGGTTCTCAGCTGTACCATGCCTGGCGCATCGACGAAGCGGTACGGCAGGCTGGCGATGTCGTCGATGTCGGCAATGCCGCGCCCCATGAAGCGCTTGGCCGAGGCGATGGCGTTGTGGGGGTCGCTGTTTTGCGCGGATTGCGCTGCATAGCCCACGTCCACGTCGCCGCTGGCGCAATAGCGCACCACCGAGGGCAGCAGAGAATGCCCGGCTTCGTCGTCCAGCACCACGGCGAGGCCGGAGCGCACCGTGGCCACCAGCGAATTGGTGGTGCCGAGGTCGATCCCCACTGCCAGCCGGTGCTGGTGCGGGGCGGTAGACATGCCGGGTTCGGCGATTTGCAGCAAAGCCATCTTAACCTTCCAGTTCTTCGTAGACGTCGCCCACTTCGGCGATGAGTTTGTCCATGAATCGCAGCTGGCGAACGGCTTCTCGCGCGCCTTCGTAATCCTTTGCCGCATCGATCAGTTCGGCGAGCTGTGCCTCAATGCGGCGATGCGCAGCGCGCAGGTCGTCGGTCAAGTCGTCCAGTGCCTCCACGCGCTTGCCGGCGCGCGCCTCGTCGATGGCCTCGCGCCATTCCATCTGCTGCATCAGGAAGGCCGGCGCCATTTTCGTGTTGCTGGCGTCGAGCGCGTCGATGCCCTGCAGCTTCAGCAAATAGACGCCGCGGCTCACCGGGTGCTTGAGTGTCTGGTAGGCCTCGTTCACCTGCGTCGCCCACTGCATGGCCACCCGCTGTTCGGCTTCCGGCTGCGCGGCGAAGCGGTCCGGATGCACCGTGTTCTGCAGTTCGCGATAGGCGGCGTCGAGTTGATTGCGGTCCAGCGCATAGGTTTGCGGCAGGCCGAACAGTTCGAAGTGGGTTTGAGTGAAATCCATTGTCAGGGGTCAGGATTCAGGGGGCAGGATTCAGGGGGCTTTGTGCTGCGCGTTGTTCTTTCAAAACGCGGCCAAAGGCCGCACAAAAGCCCTGACCCCTGAATCCCGACCCCTGACCCCTTAAACGTTAAACGACTCGCCGCAACCGCACTCGTTCTTCACATTCGGGTTGTTGAACTTGAAGCCTTCGTTGAGGCCCTCGCGGGCGTAATCGAGTTCGGTGCCGTCGAGGTAGGCCAGGCTTTTCGGGTCGACGAAGACGGTCACGCCGTGGCTGGTGAAGACCTCGTCGCCTTCCGGCACGTCATCGGCGAACTCCAGCTTGTAGGCCATGCCGGAGCAGCCGGTGGTACGAACGCCGAGACGGATGCCGACGCCCTTGCCGCGTTTGGCAAGGTAGCTGGTGACGTGTTGCGCTGCGCGCTCGGACAGGGTTACCGCCATGGCTTACTCCAGACCTTTTTTCTGCTTGTAATCGGCGACCGCGGCCTTGATCGCGTCTTCGGCGAGGATCGAGCAGTGGATCTTCACCGGCGGCAGCGCCAGCTCTTCGGCAATCGCCGTGTTCTTGATCTCCATCGCCTGGTCGAGGGTCTTGCCCTTGACCCATTCGGTCACCAGCGAGGACGAGGCAATCGCCGAGCCGCAGCCGTAGGTCTTGAACTTGGCATCTTCGATGCGGCCATCGGCGCCGACCTTGATCTGCAGCTTCATCACGTCGCCGCAGGCGGGCGCGCCGACCATGCCGGTGCCGACGCCTTCGTCATCCTTGGTGAAGGAACCGACGTTGCGGGGGTTTTCGTAATGATCGAGTACTTTATCGCTGTAAGACATTTGGTGCTCCTTTCAGTCGCTAGGGGTCAGGATTCAGGGGGGTGCTGCGCGCCTTGTTTATCGGCGCGGCCTTTGGCCGCACATTCCCTGACCCCTGAATCCCGAATCCTGGCCCCTCAAAAAATCAGTGTGCCGCCCACTGCACGGAATTCAGGTCGACGCCTTCCTTGAACATTTCCCACAGCGGGGAAAGCTCGCGCAGCTTGCCGATCTTCTCGTGCAGGAGCTTGATGGCGTAATCGACTTCTTCCTCGGTGGTGAAGCGGCCGATCGAGAAACGGATCGAGCTGTGCGCCAGTTCGTCGCTGCGGCCCAGTGCACGCAGCACGTAGGACGGCTCGAGGCTGGCCGAGGTGCAGGCGGAACCGGACGACACCGCCAGTTCCTTGATCGCCATGATCAGCGATTCGCCTTCGACGAAGTTGAAGCTGACGTTGAGGTTGTGCGGCACGCGCTGATCCATGTCGCCGTTCAGATGCACTTCCTCGATGTCCTTGAGACCGTTGTAGAGGCGGTCGCGCAGCATGCGGATGCGCTCGTTCTCGGTGGCCATTTCTTCACGGGCGATGCGGAAAGCTTCGCCCATGCCGACGATCTGGTGCGTGGCGAGCGTGCCCGAACGCATGCCACGCTCGTGGCCGCCGCCATGCATCTGCGCTTCCAGACGGACGCGCGGCTTGCGGCGCACGTACAGCGCGCCGATGCCCTTGGGGCCGTAGGTTTTGTGTGCCGAGAACGACATCAGGTCGACCGGCAGTTTGGCGAGATCGATCGGCATCTTGCCGGTGGCCTGCGCCGCGTCGACGTGGAAAATCACGCCCTTCTCGCGGCAGATCTTGCCGATGGCGTCGATGTCCTGGATCACGCCGATCTCGTTGTTGACCGCCATCACCGAGACCAGCACGGTGTCCGGGCGGATCGCAGCGCGCAGCACGTCCAGATCGAGCAGGCCGTTTTCCTTCACGTTCAGGTAAGTCGCCTCGAAGCCCTGGCGCTCCATCTCGCGCACGGTATCGAGCACGGCCTTGTGCTCGGTGCGCACGGTGATGATGTGCTTGCCCTTGGTGCCGGCGTAAAAATGGCCCGCGCCCTTGATGGCGAGGTTGTTCGATTCGGTCGCGCCGGAGGTGAACACGATTTCCTTGGGGTCGGCACCGACCAGTGCTGCCACCTGGGCACGCGCCTCTTCAACCGCCTTGTCGGCCGTCCAGCCGTAGGGGTGCGAGCGCGATGCCGGATTCCCGAATTCCTCGGTCAGATAGGGAATCATCTTGGCCGCCACACGGGGGTCGACGGGGGTAGTGGCGGAGTAATCGAAATACAGTGGTTTCATCGTATTGCCCTGTTTGAATCGTTCAAGCAACCAGCGTCATCTTCGATGCGCGGCGGTCCTGCATGACCTTTTCCTTGCACTCGTCCTGCTTGGCCACCAGCGTGGCCAGCGTCACGTTGGCCAGATAATCGTAGATATGGGCGTTGAGCCCCGTCCACAAGTCGTGCGTCAGACAGCGATGCTCGTCGTGGCAATTTTCCTTGCCGCCGCACTGGGTCGCATCGATGGGTTCGTCGACCGCGCGGATGATATCGGCCACGCTGACTTCTGCAAGCGGCCGGGCGAGGTAATAGCCGCCGCCGGGGCCGCGCACGCTTTCGACCAGTTCGTGCCGGCGCAGGCGGCTGAACAGTTGCTCCAGATAGGACAGGGAAATGTCCTGACGCTCGCTGATGCCGGCCAGCGTGACTGGATTTTTGCCGCCGCGCAGGGCCAGATCCAGCATGGCAGTGACGGCGAAGCGGCCTTTGGTGGTCAATCTCATGACGTGTTCTCCCGAAATTTCGCCCGAACTATAAAATTCCCGAGCATTTCAGTCAACTATTCCTTACCTTAGTAATTTAGTCAACTATTTTGTTCAGATAGTTCGGATCGAAATCGTCCGGCTTATCCTGCCCCGCCGGCAGTTCGGCACCCAGCTTCTGCAACTGCGCCAGAATCATATCCAGCCGGTGGTCGATGTGGGCCGAATGGTCGATCAAGCCGTGGATGGCCTTGACCACCGGATCGTTCATGTCGGCCGAAATGGCATAGGCCGAGAAGCCGAGTTTTTCCGCCTGTTGGTTGCGCTGTTTTTCCGCTGCGCTGTCCAGGATACGGGCGGGAATGCCCACCGCCGTGGCGTTGTCCGGGACGTCCTTCACCACCACGGCATTGGAGCCGACGCGCGCGCCCGCGCCGATGGTGATCGGGCCGAGAATCTTGGCGCCCGCCCCCACCACCACGCCCGGCATCAGCGTCGGATGGCGCTTGCCCTTGTTCCACGAGGTGCCGCCCAGCGTCACGCCGTGATACAGGGTGCAGTCGTCGCCGATCTCGGCGGTTTCGCCCACCACCACGCCCATGCCATGGTCGATGAACACGCGGCGGCCGATGGTGGCGCCGGGGTGGATTTCGATGCCGGTGAGCCAGCGGCCGAGGTGCGAGGTAAAGCGCGCCAGCCACTTCCATTCCATGCGCCACAGCGTGTGCGCCAGGCGATGGATGACCATGGCGTGAAAGCCGGGATAGGTGGTGACAACCTCGAAGGTGGTGCGTGCCGCCGGGTCGCGGTCGAACACGACGGCGATGTCTTCCTTGAGTTGGCTGAGCAGTTTCATGCGCTTGAGGATGCTATTTCCCAGTAATTGAGTCAACTAATCGGCGTCGTGGTTCCGACCCTGCTTCGCTTCCTGCGCGGCGGTCAGGATGCCGCGCAGGATGTTCACGTCTTCCTTGGCCAGCCGGGTGCGCGCGAACAGCCGCCGCAGCTTCAGCATCAGCTTGCCGGGCGAACCGGGATTGAGAAATTCCAGCTCGGCCAGCGCGGTTTCCAGGTGGCCGTAGAACCGCTCCACCTCGTCGCCTGTCGCCGCATCCATCTCCGGCTGCGGCCAGCCCGCATGCCCGAGCCAGGCCTGACGGATTTCGTAACTCAGCACCTGCACCGCCGCGGCCAGATTGAGCGAGCTGTAGTCGGGATTGGCGGCAATCGTCACCAGCCCCTGGCACAGGCTCAGCTCCTCGTTCGACAGCCCGCTGGTCTCGTTGCCGAACACCAGCGCCACCGGACCCGTCTGCGCCTCGGTCAGCAAGCGGATCGACGCCTCGGGCGGGGTCAGCACCTCCGACACAATGTCGCGCCGGCGCGCCGACACGCCCAGCGCCAGCGCGGTATCGCCCAGCGCCTCGGCCAGCGTGCTGCACACCCGCGCCTGCGCCAGCAGATCGGTCGAGCCGGCAGCCATGGCGTCGGCCTGGCTGTTGGGGAAAACGGCCGGTTCCACCAGATAAAGCTGGCTCAGCCCCATCGTCTTCATCGCCCGCGCCGCCGCACCGATGTTGCCGGGGTGGCTGGTGCGCGTCAGCACGATGCGAATATTGGCGAGAAGTTTCGGGTCGGCTGGCGTCATCAAGTAAACATCATCAAGTAAAATAGCGGCTCGTTCTTTGAATCCGTAGCCAGACACCATGCATCCCATGCTCAATACGGCGGTGAAAGCCGCTCGCAAAGCCGGGGCGATCATCAATCGCGCCTCGCTCGACCTCGACCAGCTCACCGTGCGGAGCAAGCAGGATCGCGATTACGTCAGCGAAGTCGACCAGATGGCCGAGCGCGCCATCATCGAAACCCTGCTCGACGCCTATCCAAACCACGGGATTTTAGCAGAGGAGTCCGGCTCGGCCGACGCCAAAAACGGCGAAGACTACCAGTGGATCATCGATCCGCTCGACGGCACCACCAACTTCCTGCACGGCCTGCAGCAGTATTCGATCTCCATCGCGCTGAAACACAAGGGCCAGATCACCCAGGCCGTGGTGTTCGACCCCGCGCGCAACGAACTCTTCACCGCCAGCCGCGGCCGTGGCGCCATGCTCAACGACCGCCGCATCCGCGCCAGCAAGCGCGCAAAGCTGTCCGAATGCCTGATCGGCACCGGCTTCCCCTTTCGCGATTTCAGCTTCGCCGAGGCCTACATCAACATGTTCCGCGACATGATGCACGCCACCTCCGGCCTGCGCCGCCCCGGCTCCGCTGCGCTCGACCTGTGCTACGTGGCCTGCGGCCGCTACGACGGCTTCTGGGAAATGCACCTGAAGCCCTGGGATCTCGCCGCCGGCAGCCTGATCGCGCAGGAGTCTGGCGCCTTGGTCGGCAACTTCATGGGCGACGAAGGCTTCCTGGAATCCGGCAACATCGTCGCCGCCAGCCCGAAAATCTTCGGCCAGATGCTGCAGGTCATCGCCCCCCACCTGCCGCCCGAACTGAAGGTCTGATCCCGACGCCCGTCCCGCCATGTCGATCGCCAAGGAGCCCACTGCCCACACGCCGATTGTGTTGGGACACTGATCCAAGTTTTCGGAACTGACCTGTTTTTCAGTTCAATAACAACAACTTATCTAAAGCCCTGACTGCCGCAGCCAGAGGCCCAATTGGCATTGATAGGCATGGTTTGGCGCTCAGATTGCCCCAAATTTGCCCCACGAATTTGCCTGGGAAACTGGGGCACACTTAGGCGTATGTTGGCGTACTCGTGTACATCTGGTGTCGCTTTTCCGTTCAACTACGCCGCCCGCCGGATTGACGTGATAAGGGGCGATTCATCAGACTCATAGGTCAAATGAATCTGCGTTCTTGCTCGTGTCACTCCAACATAGAAGAGCCGAGCCGCCTCTTCCAGTTGCTCGTCGGTCCGGTCGTAACCGCTGGGAAAAACGCCATTTTCCAGACCCACCATGATTACCGCCTGGAACTCCAGCCCTTTCGAGCTGTGCAGTGTCATCAGGTTGATCTGATCCGGACTCTTCCCCTGATTCCCAAAAATCTCGACCGTGAATGCCTGTAACGCACCGCCCGCTACGGATGCCGTCAACAGGTCGTCAAGGTTGTCCTTCTCGTCCGCCAGCCCAGGCTCCTCCCTGAACGCCTCTTCCAAAACCTCGCTACGCAGCACGGACAGCCATTGATGCAGAGGACTAGCAGCGTCGCGGAGAGCGAATAAGGCAGCGATCAATCGCTTGCGGGCGGCAAGCACTTCAGACTCGCGAGTGAGTGATCGACGCATCAGTCGCCAGGATTTGAGCAATTGGGACAATCGCACCGTACCCGTCTGCCACCCACCGGAGCACCATTTTGCCGCGTCAGTCAGCCATTCCGTCAAACGCGTGCGCTTGATGGGAGACCCATTGTCAAGCCGGAAATAGCGCAAATCGAGCGCATCGGCCGCCTGCGCGATTGGTGTACCTTCGTTCATCGTGCGGTAAAGCAGAGCGATGTCTCCCGGCTTCCATGACGGATTCGCAGCAAGCAGAGCCGGCACGATGGTACTGAGCACATAGTCAGCCTGCTGACGGACATTGCGCTCCAGGCAGTGAATGTGGATTTCACCCGCTCGTCCATCGTGAGAGCGAAACTCTGGCGGATCAGGCAGAAGCGCCTTGGACGCGGCGATGATACGGTCGGCGCATCGGTAATTCAGCTTGAGCCTGATCGAATCAACCTCCGGAAGACCGCCCAATGCTCGCAACAGGCTGGGCTTTGCTCCTGTGAAACCGTAGATGGACTGATCCGGGTCCCCGACGGCAATCACACGGACCCCCGCCTTCAGCAGCGCCAGCACGATGCGGTGCAGCGGGAGCCCCAGATCCTGGTATTCGTCGATAACGATCACCGGGTATTTGGCCTGAATGGCGCGTCGTACCCATTCGTGGTTCTCGACGAGTTGTAGTCCCGCAAGAACCAGCCCGTCAAAGTCGATCAAACCGTTCTTGAGGAGAAGGGCTTCATAGGCTTCGACCACCCTTGTTTCTCGCGCGGACCACGCACGCCATTCGGCACCGGCCTTATCCGGAATAGTTCGCCGTAACTTTTCACAAGCCATGCGAAACCAGTTGGGCGCATTGCCTCCAAGCTGCTGCCGGTAGGCTTCGGCGAAAAGCTGTCTCGCCTGCACAGGCGATGCCACCACCAGAGGATTGGGAACGGCAATGCCGGCCAAGGCCGCGTAGGGCAACGCCAGTTCAGTCAGGCAGAAGGAATGTACGGTGGAGAGCAAGAGGCGATCGCCGTCGTCAACGCCGAGCCCATTCATCCTGGACCGCAACTCCCCGACACAGGAGTTGCTATAGGTAATGCATGCCAGCCGGCGGGGACGGTGCACATCCTCAGCAAGAAGCCGAGCGATCTTGATGGTGATCGTCTTGGTCTTACCGCTGCCGGGTCCGGCCAGGATCACGCAATTTCCGTCCGATGCATAAGCGCGCCATTGATCCTCGTTCCTACGCAGATCTTCCGCCGCTTTGAGATAGAGGGGCGCAATGGATGTCATTCCAGCTTTGCCTTCAAGTAATCCAACGCCGCTTCGATGTACGGCGGGCAAACATCGACATCCTCGTCAATCAAAACTGATGCCAGGCGCTGGGCCACACGTCCCTTGCCGATGGAGTCGATGTCTTTTAGGAGCTGTCCCGGATCAAGTGAATTCGGATCATCTGACAAGGCCGCGAACCGAGCGTGCATTTTCTTGTTGCCGGTGAGTGTCTTGATGGCTTTTAAGAACTCGTCCTCTGCGCCCGTCTTGAAGACATCAATCTCAAACGTAAACTCATTCAGAAATACACCGTGCTTCGGGGCGAGCTTCAGCACTTGCGCATAGCTACTCTCTTTCCACACGTCACCATCCAGTAGATGGCACATGATTTGATTGACAACACGATTTTCTCCATAGCTATCCGTCACACCCTCGCCGTCCGGATCAGCGTCCTCCTGACTCACCTCTTCATCCTTCGGATCAAAATCCGTCAGCACGACAAACGGAATGTCCAGCCCTTTTGGACCCAGCAACTGGATATACGGAGCGAAGTTGGTGCCGGCAATGGAGCAAATGGAGACGCCCATCGCATCGAAATCCAAGCTCTTGTCGTACAGCTTGGCAAGCGTAGGCAGCAGGAACTTCTCCGCATCGCCTTCAACCAGGATGACTCCCTTGGAGAAAAATAGCTCGCCGCGCGTTACGTCGATGTAGCGTTCCAAGTCCTCACGCTCTTCATCGCTCAGTTTGATGCCTTTCAAAGAGCGACCAATGGTGTGTCCTTCATTGGCAATACGGCGCAGTACGACGACATTGGCAAGCGGCGCCACGCTGGCCACGTTCGGGGAATGCGTGGTGAGCAGAATGCTGCGTGGCTCGGGATCAGCTTCGGCTTCGTCACGTGTTTGCAGGTAGTTCCGGTAAATGAGCCGCTGCAGATGCGGATGTAGATGGGCTTCTGGTTCCTCAATCGCCAAAAACGTGTGCTGGCGCTCCCCTTCTTCCACGAGGTATTGATGCTCTAGATGCTTCAGTGCCAGGTAAAGTACATTGGCGGACCCGAGGCTTGCCTCAGCCACGCCGCGCTTGCCGCCGTCTATCATCATTTGCAGCGCTCGCAGCAACCGGTCTGGCTCCGTCGGGGCGAATCCCAGTGCCGTTTCGACGGCATGCTTCTCACCCACCATGGTGGTGAGTTGGGTATTGACTTCATTAACGACCGCCGCGAGTTCCGGCAGCGCCGCAATCTTGGAAGTGGTTTTGTGAACCTCACCGGCAATCGTGTTCAGCGCTTTTGCATCCACCGTCTTGGCGGCACGGTCCAGCAAAGGCCGCAACGGAGACCGAGACCAGCGGGCAAGATCCGACTCGGCATCACGCAACGCCGGAAACAGATCCAGCGGCATCCAACGCCGCAGATCGTAACCGACGGCATTATCAGGCCGATCCCCACCGAACAGAATAAACTCGTAATCTGCTTCGCTGCGTGGGGAGCTTTCAAGTCCCGGTACTGGCTGATACCGGTACGTAAGTCTCGCCACCATCGGGTCCGGCTTCACGAGATGGTCGGCTAACACCGCCAAGAGATTCTCGTTCCGTTCGAAATCGCGAAATTCAACCGAGACTTCAATAACGTCTTCGGCTTTGAGCGGTCGCGGTAGCCCATCCCAGAAATCATCCAGCCGGAGCTTGCGCAGTGAGTCTGGGAGCGTCGGGTCAAGAATGAGTCGAAGCGCGAACAGTAGATTGGTTTTGCCAACCTTGTTTTCGCCGAGCACAACGGCATGCTCGCCCAGGCGGACATCCAGTAACTTGAAATTACGGAAGTTCTTGATGACGATTCTGCTGAGTCGCATGGGCATTCCTGCTTGATTGATCAGACCTTCTTCTCTGCGCCGGAGATCGGGCGCAGTGGCTCGCCGCCCCGCCCCACATCACGCTTCATGCCGACTGCGAGCGTCTCGATCAATTGCACGCACTCCCGAACGGCGGCCTCCCGCACGACGACTCGCTGACCGGAGCAGTAGGTTGTATCCCCGCTTTTCGCAACATAGTCGTCATCCACCAAACCTTCTTTGTGTGCCAACAGATGGCGCTGCTGGAAGTAGCGACTGAGGCTAGCAAGCTCCGAATCCGAAAGATGCTTGTCATAACCGTGGTCGCAGGCCATCACCCACAGTGCGCCCCCTTCAGCAAGGTTCTGAAAGACGTTGCGGCGCGCTTTGGGCGCTGCAGGGTGTTGCAGATAGAGCGCTTCCGCGAAACGCTGGAATGCCGTGATAGCGTTCTGCAACCCGCTTTCGATCAGCAGCCGAACCGTGTTTTCGGCGGTATCGGCATCGGCGATGCCTTGTCGTACGAGAGGCAATGCGTCCAGGGTTGAACGAATCGCGGTTATGGATTGGCGGAACACTTGTTCGGCGTCGTTGTGTCCACACGCCGGGCAAAAGAAGGCCGATCCAATCACGGCATACCGGCACCCGCAAACCGAACACGTGATCTTCAGACGCATGGGATCGGTTGCCTCCGCAGGCAACAGGATCTCCCGAGGCTGGCTCGACACGTTCATGGTGATCTTCAGAAAGCTATTGCGGCGCTGGGATTGGTTCAAGCGTTGCGCATCGGTTCGCATAGCCTGGCCGAGCATGCCCTTGACCTTGTCCAAGGTTTCTTTCTTTGCGTGCTCAACCTGCTCGTGTGTGAACCACTGCTGGCTGTCGGCTGTATGCCCGCAAAACGCGCAATGGACACCATCGTCACTTACCTTGTCCCGCCAATCACCCGCGTGGACCTTGAAAGAAAACTCGCAGTCGGTGGCAGGGCACTGTCGATCGATATATCCATCCTGATCAGTTTCCCCGCCAACGGAAACGGAGACCTTCATCCCGTCTAGCTGACGGGCAACTCTCAACATCTCCTCAAACATCCTTCATCTCCTCGGTCGATGAATCAAGCATATTAGCTAGCTCCGCGGCTCGGCAATTTTGTAGCTGGGGGTAGCGTAGTTCCTGTAGCTAGCAGCTAGACCGCTCATGCTGGCCTGATATCGCGCGCCAATCGACCTACAGTCAGGAGATTCACCACATTGTCCACGCTCTCTGCGCGGGGCGATACCAGCAGATTCTGCAACAGATCTGGCTGCACACACATTTCGCGCGCGACAGCAGACTGAGGTACGCCGAAATGTTCCTTCATCACTTTCAAGCTCTCGGCGATGACCTCAGGCTCCTCATTCGCGATCAGATGGTCTTCCGATTCTTGCACGGCTTCGCCATGGCGTTTGAGTCCGATGTATCCTGCCCTCGCCTGGTCATCCGAAAATACCCCAAGCTGCCGACCACGAAAGATAATTGCAGCCTTGGACACGCCCCAACGCACCTTAAGCTCGGATAGAACCGGCCAGTTGAGGCGTGTTCCGCGAACCGCCAGGCGGCATTCACTAGTAAACGTACTTCGCGGCATCAGAAGTGCACTGGCAAACCGATTTGCCTGTGTCTCGGTCATCCGATCTCCAGTCAAAATTCCGATATGCAACGAAAAGTGCCCCAATTCGTGGGCGATGCCAAAGCGCTCGCGGCATGCCGAACGCCCCGAACTGTTCAGCGCGATCAGTGGCCGCTTTGTGGCAAACGACACCGCATCGATTTCGGGTGCCAAGCCGTGCACCTTCATCACCACGGCGCCGGCATTCTCCGCAATGCGCGTTACATTGCTCAGCGGACCCAGACCGAGACCAAAGAGCGAGCGGAATTTTTCGGCGGCACGCTCGATAGTCTCGGGAGACCCCGGATCGGCCTCGCCCACTTGGTAGTGCGGCAGTTCGACGTGCTCATCCAGCACGCCCACCAAGCGCTTGAGCATTTCGCCTCTGGCGCGCGCGACCTGGCGCAACACCACCTTGGTCGTCAATTGCCGGCGAAAGTGGCACTGCTCATCGGCAATCGGATTCGGGTCGAGGTGATAGAAAAACTCCGGCAGGACATCCAGTTCTTCGGCAAGCGAATTCTCAAGCGGAGCGGCAACTGATTCGGCACCGGTTTCCACACGACTGAGGAACTGCTTCGACACCCCGACCCGCTCCCCCAACTCCGTGAGCGACAGGTCGTGGAAGAGGCGGATGAGCCGAAGGTTGGTTCCAACGAAGTCGCTCATCGCACTGCTTCGGAGGCGGCATCACCTTCGTCGCGCCGCTTCGGCGCCACCTGGGGCTTCGCCACGTCGACGGGTTGCGGCAAGGTCTGCTGACCTTCCACTCGCAAGACACGCACAGCATTCGACACCCAACGGCAGGCGATCACGCCGTTGGGCGTAAAGCCGAGAAACTCGACCCGAGGTTCCGCAGCGCCGTCATGGCCTCGATCGATGATGAAGCAGAAGCGGGCGGGCTCGCTACCGGTTGCGAATTCCAGGAAGTCCATCTGGTAGCGATTGACTGTCAGGACCGCGTCTTTCGACGGGTTCGACGGATCGTCATTACTGAACCGGCAAGGCACCCCGCCAATGGTGAAAACCAGGTCGTTGTTGCTATTCGGCAAGCCGAGCCACGCGTGCCTTGCCGATAGCACTTCCGCAATGATCCTGTTTCTCTGTCGCCCGAAGGTTGTGCAACCTCGGGTATAGCCGTTATCGGTCGGACGGGACAGATCGTCTTCGGTCGCATAAAGCTCATCCAGCAACCATTGAGACACGGTCTGCAGGCGATCAGAGGAAAGCTCGGGATTGAAGCTGGCGGGCGGCGGCAGAGTCATTTTGTGCACCTTTTTAAATTCGTCAACTGCATTTTTGTGCAATTTTTTAGATTCGTCAATCTTTTTCGCCAACATCGAGGCCGTAATACCGCTTGGTCGACCCAGCCCCGCGCGAGCCTTAAGGTACTTGGTACTTGCAGAGTGTCAGAAGTAGCCTCATAATTCTAACAGTTAGGAGATATCACCCATGCAGACTCTCGCCAAACAAGTTCTGGAGCACGCCGCCAGATTGCCGGAGGGCACCCCTTTGGTCGCCAAAGAACTCTTGCACCTGGGCAGTCGCGCAGCCGTAGACCAAGTCTTATCCCGCTTGGTGCAGCGCGGCGCCCTGTTGCGCGCTGGCCGCGGTATCTATGTCCTGCCCGTCGAGAGCCGCTTTGGCACCCGTGCGCCGTCGGCCGTCAAGATGGTCGAGGGCCTGGCGAACCAGCGTGGGGAAACCATCGTGTCTCACGGCGCCGCCGCTGCCAACGCCCTGGGCCTTACCACACAGGTGCCGATGCGGGCGGTTTATCTCACGTCCGGCCCCAGTCGCCGCTTGAAATTGGGCGCGCAGATGGTCGAGTTTCGGCACGCGCCGGTCTGGCAACTGATCTTCCCGGGACGGGCCGCCGGCGAAATAGTGCGGGCACTGGCTTGGCTGGGCCCGGAAAAAGCCGGGGAAGCGATCCGGAAGCTACGCACCAAGCTGCCGCCGGCTGAGTTGAAAGAAGTCGCGTCGGCGCGAGCGCGCCTGCCGACCTGGATGGCTCAAGAGATCAGCGCCCTGGTGACCCATGGCTGAGTTCTTCCAGCTTTCCACCGCCGAACGCTTGGAGGCGCTCGACTTGGCAGCCAACACATCGGGCCTCCTGCCCCATCTGCTGGAAAAAGACATCTGGGTAGTCTGGTCGCTGCGGCACCTCTTTGCCGGCCCCTACGCTGAACACTTGGTATTCAAGGGCGGCACATCCTTGTCGAAGGCCTACGGTGTCATCCGGCGCTTCTCCGAAGACGTGGACCTGACTTACGACATT
Source organism: Gammaproteobacteria bacterium (assembly GCA_018820765.1). Taxonomy (GTDB): domain Bacteria; phylum Pseudomonadota; class Gammaproteobacteria; order Burkholderiales; family Thiobacillaceae; genus Thiobacillus. The sequence goes on along the minus strand of JAHJNN010000005.1, from coordinate 97,791 downwards.
CGTGCCATCGCCAGCGATCTGGTGGGCGATGCGAATGCGCCACTGCCGGCCAGCAAAAGCCAGGAGAAGAAGTGGAGCAAAGAGATTCGTGCGCGCCTGTCGGACTGGGTCGGCGCTGAGATCGTGCCACGTCTCATGCAGGACCTTGCGCAAAACGGTCTACCGGCAACCGTGCGGGCCGAGGGCGACAAAGTGTTCATCGACTACGCGCCGCTGGTCACCGGCACCGGCTATGTCGCGCCCGCCGTCATGTTGGAGTTCGGCGCCCGCTCGACTGGCGAGCCCAGCGAACCACGCGCGATCCTCTGCGATGCGGCCGCGTATCTGCAGGGGGTGGAGTTTCCCGCCGCAACACCGCAGGTCATGCGCGCCGAGCGCACCTTCTGGGAAAAGGCTACGGCGATTCACGTTTTCTGTGCGCAAGGCGAGTTCCGGGGTGGTGACCGCTTCGCGCGTCATTGGCACGACGTGACGAGACTGGATGCCGCCGGCTTCGCCGACGCAGCCATCGCGGACAAAGCCCTCGCCCGCGCAGTTGCCGAACACAAGAGCGTGTTCTTTGCAGAAAAGAACACGCATGGCGATGTCATCGATTATCACGCAGCGGTCGCAGGGGAGCTCCAGCTCGTGCCAGATGACGGCGCGTTGGCCAAATTGGCCGCCGACTATCAACACATGATCGATGACGGCTTGTTCCTCGATAACGCCGAGCCATTCGAAGCGCTGATGGAGCGATGCCAGGCGATCCAGCAGAAAGCCAATGCAAAGCAACCGGCTCAATGAAGTTCGATTAAGAGACGCCGCTTTCGCTGCGCACAACACCCTATAACCCCATGGCCGATTTGTCTTCGATAGAACGCCGCAAACTGGAACGACTGCTCCGCATGGGCAGCGGCTACGTGCTCGATTTCTCGGATCGCACATTCAGCGAATTCTTTGAGGAGCACACGCGCCGTGACATCGATGCCGCAGTCTACCGCGAGCGTGGCACCTCCAAGGCCAATCGGCTACGCGGATTCTGGACCGTCGAAGGCAACCATCTGGTCGGCAAAGTCATCCAGGCGTTGATCTTGTACGGTCAAGCCGAGAACTGTTTGGGTGACGAACCGGGATTGACCGACGATTGCCGGAAGATCGCCAGCCGCATGATGCGCGACACGCCCGTCGCCGAGCTGGACGCGCTGACCGCCACGGTCGACGAACGCGATTTCGAAACGGTTGCTCAACACGTGCGCGAAGCCATCAAAAAAAACCTGCCCGAAGCCGCTCTGGATCGGCTGCATACGTTCGTCATCAAATACGTGCGCACGCTGTGCGAACAGCGTGGAGTTGAAGTCAACCGCGACAAAGCTTTGCACAGCATCTTCGGCGAGTATGTGAAGCGCCTACGCGATGCGGGTCACCTTGAATCGTTGATGACCGAGCGCATCCTGAAGTCCAGCATCTCGGTGCTCGAAGCCTTCAGTGACGTTCGCAACAACAAAAGCCTGGCGCATGACAACCCGATCCTCAACTACGAGGAAAGCCTGCTCATCTTCAACCATGTTGCCAGCTCGATCCGCTTCATCAAATCAATCGAAGCCAGAACGAAACACGCGACTACATCGAAAACGATCACGGCACCCGGTGACGATTTACCGTTCTAGTTTGTCCGTATCGATATTTCGACAAGACGCCAATATTTACCGTGAATCTTGTCGGCTGATTCCGGGCGTTCCGGCGTTCCGGCGTCCCGCCGTCGGGCTCGCGGGCGGCGCCCCGCGCCTCGTTCCGAGTCGCGGCCATTCGGCTTTGATTCCTGACGCCTCCGGCCCTTTGGGCCTGCGCGCGCTGCTTGCCGTTGAGGCAGTGGTGTGTATGTGAGGCGGCCTTGCTGTTCCCTTCAACGTACCACGCCGTTCTCGCCGTCAAGGGCTGCGCGCCCTGCCCTTTGGTTGATCGCTTGCGTCCTCGCGGCCGTCTGCGACCCCTGACTGCTGCGCTGCGCCGTGTTCCTCCGGTTCCGGGCAATTCCGCCCGATTCGGACTGGAGCACGATCATGTCGCAACTTTCTCTTTCTCTCGATTCTTCCCTTCTCGTTCGCGATGTCGCGGGCGACTACCGTCCGGCCAATGCCGACGAGGTGTTGCAGGCTGCGCGGCGTGTGCTCGCAGGACAGATGCGCGGCTGCGAAGCGCTGACCTCGCCGCAGGTGGTGCGCGACTTCCTGCGGGTCAAGCTGGGGGCGCTGGAGCACGAGGTGTTCGCCGTCATCCATCTGGACGCACAGAACCGGGTCATCGACTACGTCGAGATGTTTCGCGGCACGGTGAGCCAGACATCGGTGTATCCGCGCGAGGTGGTCAAGGAGGCGTTGGCCAGGAACAGCGCTGCGCTGCTGCTGGTGCATAACCACCCATCAGGTACAGCCGAGCCATCGCGGGCCGACGAGATGCTGACGCAAACGCTGAAGTCGGCGCTGGCGCTGGTGGACGTGCGGGTGCTGGATCACCTGATCGTCGCCGGTAGCGCCATCATGAGTTTTGCTGAACGCGGGCTGCTGTAGCCCGAGGGGGCATCGCCCCCTTTTTTGCTGTGTCCCGGGTTTCGAGAAGACGCTGCGCGCTGCGCTTGCCTCCAGGGGGCGGCTGACGCCCACCCCGCCGCGCAGGCTTGGCGCCCCACAACACCGCCGAACAGGCGGCGCCTGATCGGCCAGCACTCAGTGCCGGTTGCGCGCTACGCGCTGTGTTCACCTTAAGCAGGCGTGCCTGCGGCACGCAGCAGCGCTCGCCGCGCGGCGTGGGTACATCGCTCATCTGGCCGCAGGCCGGTCATCCGTCTTCCCCTCTCCTTCATCACTGATCCCGCGACCGTAGCCAGCGGTGCCTGTCCGTCAAGGCGCGCAGGGCCGTGTCCTCGCCTGCGGCTGCGGGCCGCACCCCCCTGCGCTTTCTTCCTTGACAGCCAGTCCCTCGCTGACCCCGTTGTTCGCGGGCGATGAACTCAGGAAAGACGGCGGCAACGGCGACCAGCCCAGGTCACTGCGCCGAACCCACCGAAGCCAACACCGGGCTCCGAATCTTGGAATCCGGTCAGCTTTGAAACCACAGCTTGTAACCACTGGAGAAATACCATGCAACTCAGTTCCCGTTTCGCCAACGCTACACCCATCTTGCGCGCCGACCATCCGTTATCGGATGATCAGATTCGCAGCGTGGCCCCTTCCATCTTTGCGGAGGAAAAGCACCAGAGCCGATCCGACCGCTACACCTACATCCCGACCGGAGAGGTGTTGGGTGCCCTGCGAAAGGAAGGCTTCCAGCCATTCATGGTTTGCCAGACGCGCGTACGCGATAGCGGCAAGCGCGAACACACCAAGCATATGCTGCGATTGCGCCACGCAGCGCAGATCAACGGTGCGGAGGCCAACGAAATCATTCTGCTGAACTCGCACGACGGCACCAGCAGCTATCAGATGCTGGCGGGAATGTTCCGTTTCGTGTGCAGCAATGGGTTGGTGTGCGGCGACACCGTGGCCGACCTGCGCATCCCGCACAAGGGCGACGTGATCGGCCAGGTGATCGAAGGGGCCTACGATGTACTGGACGGGTTCGATCTGGTGCGGGAACGTCGGGAAGATATGGCCGCCATCACGCTCAAGCACGGCGAATCGGAGGCATTTGCCCGCGCCGCGTTGTCGCTGAAATACGATGACCCGGTCGAGCCTGCGCCCATCACGGAAACACAATTGCTGCGGCCTCGACGCCGGGACGACGACCGGCCCGACCTGTGGAGCACGTTCAACCGCGTACAGGAAAATCTGGTGCAGGGTGGACTGACCGCACGCATGCCCAACGGACGCAGGAACCGCACCCGCGCCATCCAGGGCATAGACCAGAACGTCAAGGTCAACCGGGCGCTGTGGATACTGGCCGAAGAGATGAAGCGGCTCAAGAACTGACATGCGAGGGGGCTTTGCCCCCTCATTTGGTTGCGTCCGAGTATGCAGCACGCCTGACCCAACCTAGAAAGAAAGCGCTGACCAGCGGAACGGCTGGCGGTGGGCACCGGCGGGCTGCCGTTGATGCAGCGCGCGGTGGAGCCGGAAGCACAGGAAGACCCCCGGTCGCTGATTCGGGCAGGTAAGCGGAAAGCCCGTCAAGTTGCCCGCAGGGACTATTTTTGGCGCGTCGCGCGCGGCACACTTGCCGCGCGCGTTTTAACAGCCAACGACCCATCGCTCCCTTGATGCGAGCCCAGCCGAAGGCTGGGCGGCGAGTACGACACACCTTGCTGCGCCGGTTGTGCGTTTGCGCGCCGTCCCCGACGCTGGCGGGCAGTTCGCCACGAACGACGACAGCCACCGACAGGCCGTCCACCCTGCCCTTCCGCAGCCACGCTACGAACGATCAAACCTGCATCAATGCACAAGGGGCGTTCATCCTGGGTGATTCGGACTGACCTTGACTGCGAAAGGACGGGTGCCAGAAAAGCTCTGTGCGGAGATGCCAGAGCCATGCTGCCTTTCGGATGGAGTCGCACCCAACGGCGGCCTTGGCTTGTCGTGAATCCTGGCGAGGCAGCGGCTGCGCCTCGGGCTTCATGGCTGCAACCGTCCAGCCCAACAAATTTCCCCGGCACTGCGTGCCTTCCTCGCGAAACAAATTTCTTGTTCCTCCCGGTCCTCCACGCTGTTGCGGCCGCTGCGCGATGCAGCCCGCCCGACCCTCGCCCTTCGGATCACCGACAAGGCCGCGATGGGCGCGACCTTGCACCACCAAAAGGAGATTCACCATGGCAAACATTGGCACCTTCACCGCACAGAACGACAGCTTCATCGGCACGGTTCGCACCCTGACGCTCAACGTCAAGGTCAAATTCGTCCCGAACTCCGGGGAGAGCGAGAACGCTCCCAACTACCGCATCGTCGCCGGCAATTTCGAGATCGGCGCGGCGTGGAAGAAAGTCAGCAAGGCGGAACGGCCTTACCTGTCGGCAACCCTGGATGATCCGTCGTTCCCGGCGACCATCTACGCCCGTCTGGTCGAGGGCGAGGATGGCGTGCACAACCTGATCTGGTCGCGCAGCAAGGGCGATTGATCATCGCCCTCGGCGCCCCGCCTATGCGGCGGGGCGTTTTCTGCGGGAAGTCATACGAGCTTCCGTCGTCAGGGCTGTAGCCTTCCGGTTTCGACTTGTCGGCAGTGCAAACCTGATTGTTTGCATGCATGCGCCTGACTTGGAGCGCGCTCCGACTTCCAGGATTAACCACATGGACCTTGTCTTTATGATTCAATGACTCTGTTCATGACAACCCCGGCGAAACCTCCTTGAATACGGATACACCCGAATCCAGCCGCAAGGCATTGATCGACGCCCTGCTTCTCAAGCTCCCTGGCGTCAGTGCAAGAAAAATCAGCGGCCTTGATGCCTACTTCGTCAGTGACAAGATGTTTGCCTGCATCAGCGGTGGCGGCGTCGGGCTACGCCTGCCCGCCGCCACCGCAACCGAACTGCAGTTCTCAAGGGGCGACGTCGTCCCGTTTCAGCCCGGCGGTATGGCTAGCACGAGGGAATGGGTACAGATTGACCGCGCTAAGGCGGCTGAGTACGAGAAGGATCTCGAGCTGTTTCAGACCTCGCTCGAGTTTGTGAAAGGCGCCCGAACCCGCTAGGTCGGAAGCGTTGTCTGACAGTCGCTTATCGGCCGAGAAGAGAGACCGTCAGGGGGATCGCCGCGACCGTCCGGTCATCAGCCACAGTAAACGCACAAGCCTGTACTACACAGTTCGTTCATCTCGGTTCGGGAATCCTGGCTTTGGTTTGGCTCGCACGGAGATCATCGGTCGATTGCCCTGAGTAACCTGTATAGGGAGTAAATATGCGAAGAGCGGCATTTCTGGTTCTGGGCCTGATGATTGCAGGTTGGACTTGGGCTGATGACACCCCCGACCTGCACATCACTCCTGGCTCTTATCGCGTTGGTTTATCAAAGGCAAAAATCTGCTCGATAAAATGGGGCAAAGACGAGCGGCACGTGACTGTGGCGATGAAGAAACAGGCTTTCGCTCTTTACGGATATACGGGCAATGACGATCCAAAGTGTGTCCCAGCAGGAAAGAGGCACTGCGAAATTGACCACCTCATCAGCCGAGAGCTTGGCGGCGCTGACGAAGTCATCAATCTGTGGCCGCAAGCTTACGGCACAAGCCCGTGGAATGCGGTCCTGAAAGACAAGTTGGAGAACCGTCTGCACAAGGAAATGTGTGCCGGAAACATTACGCTGAAAACAGCCCGCGTCATGCTGGTTAACGATTGGCGTGAAGCATACAAGAGATACTATGGTGACCCGTAAAAGAAGCTAGCTGGCAACGGGCCAGTTTGGTGTTGGGCATATTTCGGCCGAAGAGATGGTCGTGAAACGCTACACTGGCGCTATTGAGCGGCCGGTCCGTCCCTGGTATCTGCCATTCGAGTCGATGCGGACTACGTCCGCCCATCGGCCAAAGCCGACTGTGAGCATCAAGACAAACTCAGTCTGCAGTACTTCGGTTACCAGCCACTCGGCCTGGAACAATATCGCGTGCTACCGACTCACAGCAGCCATTGAGTCCTGAGAGTCATCTGTCCCTCCCGCCTCTTTGTGCAATGCGCTTGCGAAAAGATTAAGAGTGATCATCCATCTCATGGGTTTCGAGGGTGTATTTCGCAAGTGCCTGTTGGAACAATTCCCGGATCGCCCAGGTCTCTTATATCCCAAGCCTGGTAACGCTCAATAAGACGTTCGTAGGTCGGGGTGTTTTCCAGTATCTGCGCACCAAAACACGCGACCGTCGCGTAGCCAGAAATGACTAAGGCAGCCCTTGTCCCGCCATATCGACGGGTATAAGGTTGGGCGACCGGTGAGTGTGCTCGTTAAGCGCCAATGAGGGCGGTGTACTTGTTGAAGCGAGAGTGTAACTACGTCACCACACCGACAAGGGCATTTAAACAAGGCCCATTTAGGATTGTCTGCAATCATGACGCAGTAAAAAGATTCGGCCGCGATTTCGTCATTATGCGGGGGCTTACCGACAATAAAGACTGAGGAAAAATGAACTGGTGCCGCGAGTTGTGGGGCATGCTCCGGTGCCTGACCGGGAACTGGATGCGGGGTAAAGAGCTCCCTAATCCATGCTACGACCCGGCTAACAAAAGTCATCGCGCTTTCCTAAAAATGGTCGATTGAGTCTGCATGATTCCTTCAGTAAAAGGAATTCGTGTGCACGACAATACGAGCAGTCAGGGTTGCCCACCGTTTCGTGGCTGTGGATCTCCATCTTCACGAAATCCACGAAGAACATGTCGCGTCGCACCTCCGGCGGAAAACGTCGAAACGGCTTGATCAGGTCAAACAGCGTTGCAACGGCAAAATCGGCCGAAGCACTGGTGAAGGGCCCGACGCCTGGCGCGTCTGTGCCACCGTCTTCGAGGTAACGGTCTTTTAGTTCTTCAGCGGTGATATCCGGATTTTCGCGGCGTGCAAGCTGTGCCTGAATCCAGATGTCCTTGATCACGCCCTGACAAAAAAGGCACTGGCCGTGCTCGGGCAGGATCGTGCTGATGCGTCCGTAGTGATAACGAAGATAGGGGTGACCATCGAGCCCGTCATCAACCTTGCCGCCTAGCCCGATATCTATGAGTGGTTGCGCATAGGCATAAAGCGCAGCGTTCATTAGTTCACGGCCTGCAAAATCGTCGGTGCAGCCAACAATGACATCGCAACTAGCGAGCGCATCGACGGCGACCGGATCCGTATCGACATCTGAGGCTATGGACGCAACCTTGACCGATAGCCCAATGCCTTCGATGAAGTTCTTGAGTGTGTCCGATTTGACGAAACCGACATCTGCCTTCATGAGGCCCCTAACGCGGTTGAGATTGCTCGCAGCGAGCGGATCTTTATCGAGCAACACGAGCTCGCCGATTCCCCCGCGCGCGCCCAGCGTTGCAAATGGGCTTCCGGTGCCGCCGTTTCCGGCAACGCCAATGCGCAACGACTGAAGCATATCGACGAAAGGTTTTCCGAACGCAGCAGCCTGACGCGCCTGGACCTCAGTGTGTTCGTCGCTGCTTTCCTTGTACCCGTAAAGCGTGATCCGCTCGCCAAGTACAAGCGTGTGCCGAACTGGCACCGCGATTTCCGGGCACCCACCTTTACGCGTCCTGGCCAGCCATTGCCCGTCCGCCCACAGCATCGCAACAAAAGTGATGTCGTGGCCATTGCGGTTACGTAGCGCCTTGATCAATGTCCGCTCGTTCTCTTCGTCCATATCTGAGAACTGCGCCGGGCCTGCGGGGTGGTTGTGAATGAAGCCAAAGACGAGCCCCTCCTCCTCGCAGCGTTGGAACAGTTCGCGCAGTGGGGCAAGTTCGAAAGCGACTATCTCTGGTGAGCTCTCGGTCACCCATGCATCCTCAAACTGAATCACATCATGGGCGATATAGCGGTCGGAATCTGGCAGTCCCGGGACATGAACGTGCAAGCGGCGGAATAGCACCACCGCAGCCCTTTCATGATTTTCAGGGTGAGATTCTAGGTAGATGGTGACGGCGTCATGTTGCGAGCCAAGCAATGTGATTCTTGCCCCAGTCATTTCTTGGCGTCCGGATTACCGAGAGCCCACACAATGCGGCCCAGGATCGTGACGACATTGTCCTTGCCGGGCTTCCATATGACTGGCGCATGATTCCAGTGCCGCGACCAGCGGCAGAACTCCTTGCCGTCAAAGGTTCTGTTGTCGCCGCCGCCGGGCCGGTTCATCGCAGGGATGGGCTTGCCATCATTGCGCGTCAGGTGGGGAAACGTCCAGAACATATCGATACCACCTTGGTTATAGTTCTGCGGGATGATTACAAGAACGTCACAGGTCTTCTCGTGGTAGAGACCTTCGGGCAGAAGAAAGTTACGCAGCACCAGAAAGCGCTGCGCTTCATCTTCGACGTAGTCGAGGCCGCGTTCCAGGATTTCCGCGTAGTCGGTGTCAAGGAGCAGCAGCATATCGGATCACCCCGCCTGCGAGCCGACCGGTTGCGTCCAGAACCGGTCTGGTCCCTTCTGCTTGGTCAGATCAACGACTGTATCGTCCTTGATTTCTTGGTCAGGATGGCCGGGAACCTTGTGAAATATTTGGACATCATCCGGGAGCGACGCAAGAACACGAATCTGCCTGCCGGTGATGGTGTCCTCATCCCAGTCGTAACGCTCGTTGTCAATGAAGAGTTCGGGCCGGTTGGATTTTTCAGTACTCATGATGCTGGCCTCCTTTAAATGTTCAGCCTTTCGGCGGGAAAGAGTCGTGCCCGTGGCTGTCGCGGCTCTGAATCTTGCCGTCACGCCCGTGAACGATGAGCTCGGTGCCTTGGTTGCGGCTGATTTCCCGAGCCCGCCCGACGGCCTGACTCTTTGTGGGGAGGATCTCGGTCGCCCTGCTGGATCCCGCCCCCGTCACCGCCCAATCCTTGCCGCTAGGGACTACATGCTGATTACGCTTGGTTGCCATCTTTTATACTCCTGTGAAAACGAGCAATGCACGCTCATTACCTAAGGCGCTGCCCTCCAGAAATCCGGACAAGAAATTTATGTCCGGGCATGCGGAACTCCCCGCCTTAGAAATAACGACAGGAGGATTCGCGTTGGAAAGCAACTACGGAGCTCCGGCGACGCTGGAGCAAATCGAGCAGGCCATCGTCGGCTTGAGCGATATCGAGTGGATCCGGCTTCGCAAGATGGCCTGGGGCCACCTGTGGGGAACCCGCTTTGAGGATCCGGATGAACTCATCAACGAAACTATCGAGCGGATGATCGCCGGCAGGAGGACTTGGAACATCGGGATGGCCTTCGTGCCTTGGATGGATTCGGCGATGAAAAGCGTCGCCAATAACCTGCGCACCCTCAAGCGGCAGCCGAAGGTGGCTCTCGCCGGAGACTTGGTGGATAGCGGCGACGACCCACCGGAAGAGGCCCTCGATATTCTCAGCGAGGACGGAGAAACGCCCCTGGATGCCCTCCTGACGCAAGAGGCTCGCGCCATGGCCGAAAAGGACCTCGCCAAGATCGAGGGGCGGCTCAAGGACGACCAAGAGGTCGGATGGATTCTTATGGGGCTTGAGGATGGGCTGGGGGCGAGCGATATCCAAGCCATGGGCGAGATGACCAAGACACAATACGAGACGGCGAGGAAACGGCTGCGCCGAGAGCGCGAGCGGCTGTTCCCTGGCGGGAGAAAATCATGAAAGAGGCGAAAGGAATGGGGGCGGGAGCCCAAATGGCTGCCCTCGAGCGGCTAATTTCCGAGGACCTACTGGCGATGAGCGACGAGGATCTGCTCAAGGAGGCGATCGAGGACGGTATCGATCCCGCCACAAAAGCTTCCGAGTTGCGGTCCTCCGCATTGGCGAAGATCAACCAAGCCAAGCGCGAGAAGCTGGCAGCAGCTCGCCGAGGCTATGACGCCTCTCTCCGGGAATCCCCGGTTGCCAAGGCAAGGCCCGCGCTTGAGGAGATCAAGCGCCAGATCCAAGCTCTGATCCGTGGCGGAGCCTCTAATGGGCTGTCGCTGGCGTTCCGCAAAGGAGAAACGATGTCGGATGCCGACTGGGAAAGCCTTTGGGATGACATGGTGGAAAGCGGTCTGATCGGGGACTCGAGGAAGGATGACTGATCATCGAGCGCTTTCAAAAGGCGAACTGATCCTCAAGAGCTTCGGGATAGATAGCCCGAAGCAGATCGATCTGGAGGCGATCGCCTTTGAGCTCGGTGCGAAGGTTCGCTACCGGAAGATCGATGGGAGCGAGGCCCGCATCGTCGGGAATGGGGTCTCCGCGATCATCACGGTCAACGAGGACCACAAGGCGACTCGGCAGCGCTTCTCCATCGCCCATGAGCTCGGGCATTGGGTGGAGCGGCATGGGAAGGGGGGATTCATCTGCGCCAAGGAGGACATATCGCCCCAAAACGACGCAGCCAAGAGCGCGGAAGCCATCGCGAACGGCTTCGCTTCTCAGCTGATCCTGCCCTCGTATCTGTTTGACCCCATCGCGGCGGGGATGCCAATAACCTTGGATTCGGCCGACAAGATCCGAATGGCTTTCAGGGCCGGGCTCACGACCACGGCGCTCAAGCTGGTCAAGGGGACGGGAAAAGCCGCCGCGATCGTCTGCCATGGGCTGCAGGGGCGGCAGTGGTTCGCGCTGAGCCCCGGATGGCCCGAATATATGAGGCTTGCCGCGGAGCTCAACTACGAGACGGAAGCCTTCGAGCTTCTCTATGCCGCCGACAAGGCCGGTAAGACGACGCTTCGCCAAGAGGCCGCCTCACGATGGATTTCCGGCAGGCAAGGGCAGGAGCTGAAGGTGCGCTCCCAGTCCGTGAAGCTCGCAGATGGTGTTGTGCTTAGCGTGATCGCCGTGACTTAACGTCTTTTCATACAGCAATATACGGGCCGAGCAGGGAGGAAATCGTGCAAAAACAACAGAATAGGGGGGCCTTTAGGCATGCCTCCTCGCTAGTAACATACGGACCCCTGCGTCCGTATGTTAACTGTTGGGCCTCTTAGGCTGAGCGCATATGCAAGAAAAGCTACTTCTACTCACATCGAAACAAGTTGCCCGTCGATTGACCGAGGTATTTGATTTCGTATGGCCCACTGCCACAGCAATCTGGAATCTCCGGTGGCAAGTAGCCGGCTATGTCTCCGCGTCTCCTGCTGCGACGGAGAGTGAATTGGCTGGACGCTTTGTTGCTGGAAGCGGTATTCGAGGTGCCAATTTGCGCCGTTCTTGCATTGACTCTTCTTGGGAAGATCAACAGCAGGAGTTTGCTCGCTTTCTACTGTTCGAGTTTTGCTCCCTATATGAAGCTTGGTGCGAAGGCACGCTCAATGAACTCGGTGCTGCCGCATCGCTATCGAAACATCTGCAATTTCCAACAACATTTACAAATGGCGCCCCTTCAAAGGGTCTCCGCCATGCTGTGAATTCGATAGTGCAAGGTGGTTCGCCGACCATGTCTGGGTCGATCTATCCTGCTATCGCCAAGAACAAAAAAAACTCGCCGCTGCATATCGAGCAACTCTTGGTCTGCTACCGCTATTTCAAAGAGGCGAGAAACTCGCTCGTCCACGCCGGTGGTAGCACATCGACTCAATTTGTTTCGGCAGAAGCCGCATATAACCAGCTTACGCCCGCCCAAATTGGACTCAAGGAAGTTCCGGTTATCAATGGGCATACGGCGGGCAGTCCGATCAAAATCAGCCTTCGCGGTGTCGTCGGCTTCGGGGATATTGTCCTTCGCCTTGTATCAACGCTTGATGCCGAGTTCTCCAAGTCCCCAGGGGCTGAGCACGCTTTCTTGCAGCGCTGGAGGGCGTGTCACGGAGGCCCTGCCGTTCAGGTATCTGCCAACCCGAATTTATGTCGTGAACGAATCAAGCGGCTTGTGCGGAAATTGGATCTTCCGACTCCGGCGGTTACGGCTCAGTTTGAAACTTGGCTCCGAAACAACCAATGCATCGTCTGATTTCGCGAGGCCCAACCCATCATTCCACCGGACATGCGCAAAAAGCCGCGCAGGCCGGTGACTTCAGACGTTATGCGTCACCCATCGCCCGACTTGTAGCAAATGGCTGAACTGATCGAATTCGAGACTGAGCGCCTCCGCTTGCGGCAGTGGCAAGTTTCCGACCGTGATCCTTTCGCTGCCCTCAACTCAGACCCAAGAGTCATGGAGTTCTTTCCATCTACGCTCACGCGTGCCGAGAGTGACGCGATGGCTGATCGCTGCGAGTCGCTCATCCATGAGCGCGGATGGGGATTCTGGGCGGCCGAATTGAAGACTAATGGCAGGTTTATTGGGTTTGTCGGCCTCCACACACCGTCCGCCCAACTCCCATTTTCGCCGTGTGTCGAGATCGGTTGGCGTCTTGCCTATGAGCACTGGGGGAAGGGGTTGGCATCGGAAGCCGCAAGGGGAGCAATTCATGTCGGTTTCCAATCACTCGGCCTAAGGGAAATCGTGTCCTTCGCCGCCGTCGGAAACCACAGGTCTCGTGCAGTCATGGAACGGCTCGGTATGCGCGAGTCTGGCACCTTCGAGCATCCGCAACTACCCGAAGGGAGTTCGCTTCGACGGCATTGCCTGTATCGTCTGCCAAGCGATTTTCATGACGCATAACCTCTCGGTCAACCGGACCGCCCGCAAGCTGCGCTTGTCATTGCTATGACTTACGCTTACCGAAAAGCTGAAGAATCAGATAGAGACGCGATCTATCATCTGTATCGCCTGGTGATGCGTAGTTTTATTTCTGAAATCTGGGGCTGGGATGAGCAGTGGCAACGCACCGATTTTTCTACCCATTTTGATCCCCAAGGAATTACGCTGGCATTCCAAGAGCACGAGCTAGCCGGGTATTCCCACATCGAAAATCAAGACACTCAAATATTCATAAGGATGATCGTTGTTCATCCTCACCACCAGCGGAACGGGATTGGGACAAACCTTCTTGCTTCTGTTATCGCATTGGCTGGCAAGCAATCTAAGAACGTAGGACTGGAAGTTTTCAGAATCAATGAAGTGGCAAAGGTATTCTATGAAAGGCATGGCTTCAATGTTGAAGGCGAAACCCCCAGTAGTCTCATCATGCACCATGCATAACCCAGCGCTCCATTGAGAAAGGTCGGGTGCTGTCCCTCGCCACTGACAAACGCGGCCGTTCAAACAGCCTGTCGCTTCAACGTCGGCTACCTGCGGGACACCGGCCATTGAACGGGGTCAACGCCACAGGCGGCAATGGCCGAACAACCGTCCCTCAATCGATCACAGTATCCGTCTGCTCGGAGTCACAAGACAGTCATTGGGTTCGCTGACACCAACGGCAGAAACGGGTCTATAACGTTGAACATCCCCGCCGCGCTGTGCTTGGCACCCCTCTCAAATCGCCGAACAGGCTGAACCTGATCTGTCTGCAAGACGTCTCGTGCCATCGAATCTGCCCTGGTGCATAGGCCGCTGTTTACTGCAGCGTTCCGGCACCTCATGACTACACTACGCCTGCAAGGCAGGGCCGCATCACCGACTGGATAGCAGCGCAGCTTGGCGCACGCCGCACGCCCGTCAACCCCCTGCCCGCACCAACCGAGTTGGGGGTATGACGGCCGCGCTTTGCGCGTGTGCCCGGATCGCAGCGCTCCAATCGGGAGCGTCCATTCAAGGAGTTGCGATCATGAACCTCATCACCGAAACACTGCGCGCGCAGTTGCTGGTCAACGGCCGGCAGTCCCTCGACAACGACGATTTCGACCCACCACCCGTGGTCAAATTGTTCATGGCTGACGCGGCTGCGACCTGGCTGCTCACCGAGATCGATCCGCATGACCACGACCATGCATTCGGGCTGTGCGATTTGGGACAGGGATTTCCGGAACTGGGCTATGTGAGCCTGGCCGAGCTGCAATCGGTGCGTGGCCGATTTGGCCTTCCAGTCGAGCGGGACCTGCACTTCATTGCGACGAAGGCGATCAGTGCCTATGCGCGCGAAGCACGGCTGGCGGGGCGCATCATGACGTAGCCGTCATGCGGGCGCTGCCGCTGGGCAGCGCCCATTTCTGGCCTATTTGCCCTTCCGGGCCTGGATAGCGGCCAGCTCGCGCCGCACGCGCTCGATGACTTCGCCCACGCCCTTGCTGTCGCCGCCATAGGCCAGCGTCAGCAAGGTGAGTGGATGCACGTCCATGACCTCGCACAGTTCGGCGACCTTGCTCAGGGTCGGGCTTTTCAGGCCACGTTCAAGCGAACTCATGTAGGTGCGGCTCGACACGTCCGAGAACGCTTCCTGGCTGAGGCCACGGGCTTTTCTGACTGTCTTGAGCGCCGCAGGGAATGTATTCTTCGGTGACATCAAGTCGTTTCGTGTAAAACGACGATGACATCCGATAGAACTCTATAGGACTACAATCTATAGTGTTCATTTGTAGCATTCCCTGCGTAAACTTGCGTCGGGTGTGTCTATGCTGAAAACCGCTTTTACTGAAATCATGGCTTCCGTACTTACGTATTCGTCGATTCGACCCTCCACGGATTCGGTGAAATCCGCTTTGGCGATTTGGCGCAAAAGTGCACATGCACAGACTCGCTTTGGCGCATCAGCACGTTTGCACAATACCGGCACGGTGCCGATCGTGACCGTTTCCGAACAGCGACCATGAAACCCCTCATCACCGACGCCCAGCGCGTCCAGTTGCTGGAAAACGGGGCTGCCGCTGCGTGCGGCGAGCAGTGCGACCCGTTGCCGGTCGTCAAGCTGTTCACCCTGGACGCGCACGCGACCTGGTTGTTGACCGAACTCGATCCCGACGACGGTGACACTGCCTTCGGCCTGATCGACCTCGGCATGGGCACGCCGCAACTCGGCCACGTGCGCTTGTCCGTCCTGGAAGGCATTCGCGGGCCGCGGAACCTGGCCGTTGTACGTGATCTGCATTTCACGCCCAAGCACCGTCTATCCGAGTATGTCCGGATGGCTGAGGCTGACGGATCAATCAACGATTGATCGATCCCTTGCTAGCCGCTGCTGGGTCACTCCGTTCGATGCCGCAACGGTTCACATTACGACTTCCTGGCGCCGGATCCAGACTTTCTTGTACTGACACTAATAGGTAAAACAGCTGTGCTACGCTATCCAAATAATGCGAATGCACGGCCTATTGTTAGGCCACCTTATTGACTGCTGCAGAGTGCCAGGCTTATCCACAGCCATGGCAACAGCTTTGCCGACGCAGGTCGATGATGGGGCTTCGGCCGTGTCCCTCATTGCGATTGACTTCCTTCTAGCCGAGAGGAGGTATCGCCATGGCAGAGTCGAGCGCCGTTCACTGGCATCCCAGCGCTGCCTACCTGTACGTGCTGCATCTGGACGGCCCCGCGCTTGCATGGGAATACCTGCGGCGTAACCCGGAATACCGGCTCGCCTGGCGACACCACCGGCTCTGTCCGCAACACGACGCGCAGCGCTGGGGCTTGCGCCTGCTGGAAGACCCTGCGCGCGATGCACGCGACGCGCACCCCGACTGGTTCCCTGACCCCTCCTCGGTCGTCCAGGTCTATCCGGATGCCGATCCCACTGATGATGCGCTGCTGTTCCAGCTCTGGCGCATCCCCGGGCGCAAGCAACTGATGCACGACGGCAAGCGCCTGGTACTGACCACCCATCTCGTCGACCGCAAGCTGCGCATGGCGATATCGCCCGCACTGGAAGACGGCATGGCTTACGCCTATGCCGTCCGTGCCGGCTACCAGCTTCGCGAGCGCTGGCGCGCGATCGAAGCCGATCTGGCGATGCTCGATGTCGCCAGCGCGCAACTCAGCGCGATCGCCATGGACCGACCTGGCCGCACGGCCATGCTCCACATGCGCACCCTGCAGGCGCTCGACGGCACGCTGGCCGGCGCGTCGCAGCGCGACGTGGCCGAAGTGTTGTTCGGCATCAGCACCGTCGCCGAACGCTGGTATGACGACAGCGATCTGCGCGCCCAGGTTCGCCGCCTCATCCGACGCGGTCAGACGCTCATGGGTGGCGCCTACTGTCACCTGCTGCGACCCGGCAGCACCACACCGGGACGTTAGAACGGTGTCGCAAAACGTCCCTGCACAGCACGCCTGGCTTTCCCGAAACTGCTTCCATCCGGCGGCGATTGCTTCGTCGGCGATCCTGACCGATGGAGGCCCTTGCCATGCGACCCGCACCGTTACGCCCATATCCCCTACCCGCTGCCACCCAGCAGCCTGCCCAGACCACGCAGTCTGCGCGCTACCTGACTAACAGCGAAGCCGCCGCGTTCCTGCGGCTGTCGCCGCGCACGCTGGAGAAACAGCGCGTCATCGGCGGCGGGCCGCGCTTTCGCAAATTCGGCCGGCGCGTGATGTATGCCATCGCCGACCTCGAAGCCTGGGCCGATGCACGCAGCTTCGAGATGACGTCCGACCCCGAGTACAGCGCGCGCCGTCCCGGCGTGCGCTGATCGGCGATGGACACTGCATTCAATGGTCACCGGGCACGACCCGCAGCGCGAGCAGCTCGAACTGTTCCACGCCCTCCCGGGCGAACTGCCGGTGCGCGACGCGCAGGACTTGATGGCCTACCCGTTCTTCTCGCTGGCCAAGAGCAAGCGCACGGTGCCGATCGATTTCTGCAGCAGGAGCGCGACGGTGCGGGTCGAAGGTACCGCCGAGCATGGCCTGGCGACCATCTGGGATGCCGACATCCTGATCTGGGCCGCCAGCCAGATCGTCGAGGCACGCGATGCGGGGATTCGCTCGTCGCGGCTGATGGCGGCCGCACCCTACGAGATCCTGCGCTTTATCGGCCGTGGCACGTCACTGCGCGATTACCAGCGCCTCAAGGCGGCGCTGGACCGCTTGCAGTCCACCAGCGTAGCCACCTCGATCCGGCAGGCGAATGCGCGGCGCCTGCACCGCTTCTCGTGGATCAACGAGTGGAAGGAACGCGCGGACGGCCAGGGCCGGCCGCTGGGCATCGAGCTGATCCTGCCGGACTGGTTCTATTCCGGGGTATTCGAAGAGAGCCTGGTGCTGACCATCGACGCCAACTACTTCCGCCTGACCGGCGGCATCGAGCGCTGGCTGTACCGTCTGGTGCGCAAGCACGGCGGCTGGCAGCACGACGGCTGGCGCTTCGACTTCCCGCAGCTGCACCGCAAGTCCGGCAGCCTGGCGCGCTTCAGCGACTTCGCCCACGACCTGCGCTGCATCGTGGCGCGACAGTCCTTGCCCGGTTACACGCTCGCCATCCTGCGACCAAGGCATGGGCCAGAAATATTGAGCTTCCACGCCGTGCCGTCCACGGCACCACTGCGTCCCGGCGGCAGCTTTGGTGCCGGTATGGTGCCTGTGGAAAAGATGTGAATTCACTCGTGCTATCAGGAGTAGGAATCCTCGTGCTATCAGGAGTGGCACTATCGTGCTATCAGGAGTACGGACGGGTCGCCAAGCCTTTATCCATGCGGATCTCGGCGCCCCTTAACTTAGAATCTAACTTAAAATCTATAAAACTAACAATAAGAAAAGCCCGTACGCTGTGGATAAACCGGCAGGCGGCACGCAGCACAGCATGATCATCGCGCTGCTCAACCAGAAAGGCGGAGTCGGCAAGACCACCCTCGCCACGCACATCGCAGGTGAACTGGCCATGCAGGGCAGCTCGGTGCTCCTGGTCGATGCCGATCCTCAGGGGTCAGCGCTGGACTGGACGCAACGGCGTAGCCAGAACGGCTTGCCCAGGCTGTTCGGTGCTGTCGGCCTGGCAAGAGAAAACCTGCATCAGGAAGCTCCAGAATTTGCCAGGCGCTGCGATCACATCGTGATCGATGGTCCACCCCGGATCGCCTCCCTCGCGCGCTCAGCGCTGCTGGCAGCCGACCTCGTTCTGATTCCCGTGCAACCCAGCCCCTACGACGTCTGGGCCAGCGCCGAGATGGTGTCATTGATTCGCGAAGCACAGGTGTTCCGGCCCGCACTGCGCGCGGCCTTCGTCATCAACCGGCGCGTCAGCACCACGGTGATCGGACGCGAGGCACGCAGTGCTCTCGCCGATCAACCATTGCCCTCGCTGCGCTCGGAAGTTCGGCAGCGCATCGTGTTTGCTGACAGCGTGGCCAGGGGTCAGCTCGCGCGCGAACTCGACGTGGACAGCATGGCTGCACGCGAGATCGCGGCGCTCGCCACTGAAGTGCTGAGGATTGCACAGTGTTGAGGATGGCGCGATGAAGAACGGCAAACGCATTGCGATTGGATCGCGTCCGCCTGCCAACCCGCACGCGGACGCTTGGGTGCGCCAGGGTGAGGGTGCAGACATCGGCAAGACCGATCTCTACACCGCCCGGCTGACCCTCGACGTGACGCCGGCGCTGCGCGCCCGCATCAAGATTGCAGCCTTCACACGCGGCCTCACGGTCGCCGAGATGCTGCGCGCGCTACTGGAACATGAATTCCCGGAGAAGCAGCCATGAACGCACTACTGCAGGCGGTAAACGATGCGCCACCCCTACCCCATCCCGTGCTTTCCATCGTCACGAACGACACGCCGCTGACGCGTGTATCACTGGCGTTCGTCGAGCAGCGGATCAGCGTCTACCTGCGCTTCGGTCATCCGCTGCGTGAACTGCGGCTGGATCGCTGGCGGCGCTGCGCGATCTTCACACCGGCGGCTGTGTTCTGCCGCGTGCGCTGGGAGTCCAACGACTATGGCACGACACGCTGGCAGCTCATGGTGCTGCAGGCGTGCACGCCGCTCGATGCGGTGCAACGCATCGCGGGCATCCAGCCGGGTGCCCGCCTGCTGCTGTGCGCCGAAGGTGAACGGCAGGTGCAGTCGGTGTTGCCGCAAATCGACGCCATTGAAGCGCTCGGCATCGATCCGGCAGCGGTGTCGCCTGCGTACTGGCGGACGCTGGGCAACCGGCTGTCTGCGCGCCTGCCATTGCCGCCCTACTCTGTCGAACGGCATGCGGCTTACCTCGCGGGCGAGGTGTTGCGATGAACACCCACCTCTACCGCTGGGGTGTCGTATTGTTCACCGTCCTCGGCATCGCTGCACTCGCCTGGTCGTCGGTTCATACACCGGTTGCGCGCATCGTCTACAACCCCAGCGACAGCGTGCCACCTGGCTGGTACCGCATCGGCCCACCCCACTCGCTGCACGTCGACAGCATTGTGCTCGCCAGCCTTCCGGCAGACGCCGCTACGCTGGCTGCGCAACGCGGCTACCTGCCTCTGCACATCCCGCTGCTCAAGCGCATTGGCGCGATGTCACCGCAGCAGGTTTGCATCGAGAAACACATCGTTCGCATCGACGGCGTGGCAGTCGCTGGCGTCCACAGAGTCGATGCCCGTGGCCGTCCACTGTCGGCCTGGCAGCAATGTCGGCGGCTTCATGATGGCGAGCTGTTCCTGCTCAGTGCGACGAATCCAGCGTCGTTTGACAGCCGCTACTTCGGTCCCGTTGCTGTCTCCGCCGTGATCGGCAGCGCGCAGCCGCTATGGACGTGGGGCACGCCATGAACGTGCAGCGGTGTTTGCTAGTTCTCGTGCAGTCCCACTGCACGTCGCTTGCCACACAGCCTGCGGTTGCGGTGCTTCACCCGTGCAGACGATCGCAGTCCGCCCGTCGGAGCCGGTCGCGCCAGCGATCGGAAAAGACGGAGGGCTCGGACTGTTTCGGGCTCGCCATTACGCACACAGCGCCGCATTGTTTGAGTGCGTACCCCGGCAGTGGCAAAGTATTCCGACCACTCACTACCCTTTAGGAGGGACTAAATCATGAACATTTATGCGGGTTTAGATGTGTCCTTGAAGGAAACGGCCGTCTGCGTCGTGGATGCCGAAGGCAACGTACTTTTGGAACGTAAGGTGTTGAGCGAGCCAGATGCCATCGCGACCGCGCTGCAGCCGTACATGGCCGCGCTGCGCCACGTTGGTGTGGAAGCGAGCTCGCTGGGCGGCTGGCTGCAAGCGGAACTCGCCGCCCGCGGTTTTGAGGCCGTCATGATCGAAGCGTGGCACACGCATGTGTCGCTCGCGACGATGCGTAACAAGACTGACCGCAATGACGCCCGTGGCATTGCGCATCTGATGCGCCTGGGCTGGTTCAAGGTAGTCCACGTCAAGAGTCAGGAAGCGCAGCAGTTGCGCATGTTATTGGGTTGCCGAAAGATGGTCGTGCATAAATTGATCGACGTTGAGAACGAGATCCGCGGCACCCTGCGCGCCTTCGGTCTGAAGGTCGGCAGTATCAGCCGGGGACGCTTTGCCGCTCGCGTCATGACGCTGTCGGAGAAGGCCGATGCCCTCATTCAGGAACTGATGCGGGGCCTCCTGGCGGTTCGCGGGACATTGCTGGTGGAACACCAGCGGATGCATCGGCTGGTCGTCAAAGCGACGTTGGCCGACCCAGTCTGTCGACGCCTGATGACGGTTCCTGGTGTGGGCCCCATTGCCGCACTGTCATTCCGCACCGGGGTTGATGATCCGCAGCGCTTTAAGCGCTCGCGCACGGTCGGGGCGCACTTTGGGATGACGCCGCGACGCTACCAGTCTGGCGAGGTGGACTACACCGGACGCATCTCCAAGTGTGGTGACCGCGAGGTACGCCAGGCGCTATACGATGCGGCGGGCTCGTTGCTGCGACGTTGCCGTAAAACGTGCGCATTACGGACCTGGGGCCTGCGCATCATGAAGCGCAGCGGGATCAAGAAGGCCACCATCGCCGTGTCGCGCAAGCTCGCGGTGATCCTGCACCGTATGTGGATTGATGGTACCGAGTTTCGCTGGAGCGAGGACAAACCCTCGGCACCGGCGATCACGTCGCCTTAAACGGCGTCAATCAGCACCCCGTTGGGTGACAGTCGAGGAAGAACGAATGTGTCTTGAGTGGAGTCGTGGATTGGAACGAGCGCGCTATCTTGCCGGTGTGGAAACGATGTCGAACGAGATGTCGTTTCAAGAGCACGCGCGTAGTGCTTGCGCCGTTCCAATCAAATCTGATCCGAGCATGTGCCGACCCTTTGCGTTGAGCACGGAGCTACGCATGAACCGCCTGGCCACAGACGTTGGAAATGACTGTTCACTTGGTCATCGAGGTGCACACCATCGGTACAGACGAAAGCGGCGCGATGAAGAGGGTGATTGCAATCACCACCCGAATCAGCTAGGCAAGATAAAAGGGCCAGCACGCGCCCGGCCGCAAGGTCAGTCTGCACGTGGGTTGGGCGTGGCACGGCGGCCTGTTGCCGGCGTGCCGTCACTGGATGCCGAGCCGGACGGCTTCAAGGTTTCCCGCGTGCCGTCTTCGACGCGGGTTGCCAGACTACGATGGAGCGTGTGTCATGGCCACGCGTGACGATGAGCGTTTGCGCATCAAGCCGGGGGCGCCTAAACGCCCGGATGGATTGCAAAGCGGTCAGCGCACACAGCGCTTTGTCTCGCAGGTCCTTAAGCAGGTCTCGAAGGCGGGTCCGAAGGCTTCTTGGGGGCGTGGTGCACGTCCCGCATCGTCCTTCGGACGCGGCCGCGTGGCCGCCGGGTTGGCGGGCAGCAGGCTTGGAGCCGACGCGCGTCGCGTGGTCATCAAGTCCCGCTATGTGGTGCTGAAGAAGGCTGGCGCCCATTCCGTGTCCACGCACCTGCGCTACATCGAGCGCGATGGCGTGACGCGTGATGGAGGGCAAGGGCAAGCCTACGGCCCCGAGACCGACACGGCCGACCTCAAGGCCTTCGAGGAACGCGGCAAGGGCGACCGCCACCAGTTCCGTTTCATCGTCTCGGTGGAGGATGCCGGAGAGCTCGAAGACCTGCGCGCTTACACGCGCGAGCTCATGCGACGCATGGCCACCGACCTGGAAACCCGGCTGGACTGGGTGGCCGTCGATCACTGGGATACGGACAACCCGCATATGCACATCGTGCTGCGCGGGCGCGCAGCCAATGGTCAGGACCTGGTGATCGCGCCGGACTACATGGCGCACGGCATGCGCACGCGCGCCAGCGAACTGGCGACCGAATGCTTGGGGCCACGCAGCGAACTGGATATCCGGCAGGGACTACTGCGGGAAGTTGAACAGGATCGGCTGACGAGTCTGGACCGGGCGCTGTTGCAGCACGCCAGGCTGGACAGGGTGGACCTGACCCGGCAACCCAACGACCGACAGCGCCAGACCCTCCTTCGTGCCCGACTGCAGCGGCTGGAAGCGATGGAACTGGCCGAACGCATCGACGCGAACCACTGGCGGCTATCCCCGAACATGCAACAGACATTGACCGCCATGGGAGAGCGCGGCGACATCCTGCGCACGATGCACAAGGCCATGCAGGGACAGCAGAGGGAGTGTGTACTGGAAACAGAGCCAACAAGACCCGTTATCGGCCGCATCGCCGCCAAAGGGCTGGCCGACGAGCTCAATGACCGGGGCTATCTGGTGGTTGATGGTATCGATGGCCGCGCACACTATGTTCGTCTGCCGGTCGGCGCCGACCTGGCAGCACTGCCGGTGGGTGGCATCGTGGAAACGAAATCTGCCGGACGAGAACGATCAGTCGATCGCAACATCGCGGGCATCGTGCGCGACGGTCTTTACCGCAGTGCTGACCATCTTGTGCAGCTTCGACAGGAAGGAACCGCAGACCCACAAGCCGGGGTCGATGCCCATGTGCGCCGGCTCGAAGCGCTGCGCCGCTCCGGGATCGTGGAGCGCATGGTCGATGGCGTTTGGCGCATACCGCCTGACTTCCTGTCACGTGCTCAAGCGCACGATGCGCAGCGGGCCGCAGAGGGCATCATCGATTTGCGTTCGCACCTGCCGATCGAACAGCAAGTGCGCGCCCAGGGCGCAACATGGCTGGATCATCAAATGGTGGGGGGTGCCAGGAATCTGTCGCCACAGGGCTTCGGTGCGCAGGTGCATGGTGCGTTGCAGGACCGGATGAATTTCCTCGTCGAGCAGGGCCTGGCCGAACGGCGTGGCGCGCGCGTGGTTTTAGCGCGCAACCTGTTAGCCACCTTGCGCGACCGGGAATTGGCCGAGGTGGGCAAAGTGATCCAGCATCAGACCGGGCTACTCCATCGCCCGCTGCGCGAAGGCGAGCGCGCAAACGGCATCTACCGCCGCTCAGTCCAGCTCGCCAGCGGTCGCTTCGCGATGCTGGACGACGGCATGGGTTTCAGCCTAGTGCCGTGGAGGCCGGTGGTGGAACAGCGGCTGGGGCAGCAGGTATCGGCCATCGTGCGGGGGTCATCGGTTACGTGGGGGTTGGAACGGCAGCGTGGACGGTAAGCATAGGCTAGTACGAAAAAGGTGGTTGCAGTTTCCAGCAAAGCAGGTGCAGCCACCCCATGCGGCTGGCTGCGACGTTCGCGTTGCCAATGAATGCATACGCAGAAACTGGGCATTGCAAGCAGACTACGTTTTAACAATAATCCGTACCGGATTTTTACAAACACTCCCAAGGAGAGCTTTAAACATGAACAGAAAAGAACTCATCGAGGCGCTGGCCGCCAAGACCGAATCCACCAAGGCGGATGCTGAGCGTAACGTCGGCGCACTGATAGACATCATCTCGGGCACCCTGAAAAAGGGCGACTCCCTCTCGCTGGTTGGTTTTGGGACATTTGAAGTACGCAAACGCGCCGCACGCACCGGCCGCAACCCCAAGACGGGTGAAGCGCTAAAGATCAAAGCTGCCAAGGTCCCAGCATTCAAGGCGGGCGCGACCCTGAAAGCTGCGGTAAACGGCACCAAAAAGAAGTAAGGAAATATCCGCTTCCGATATCAATGGTAAGCGAGTCGGGCACTGCCTCCATGCGGTAGCGTCCGGCTGGGCATCCAGTCCAAATAATCGATCGGGACAGTCTTATTTGCCGACCGGGTTTTACAGGTCACTCAGAAACGGCTGATCGCAATCCTCGTCCACGTGGTTTTGGTTCCACAAGCCAGAGAGACGAACCTATCGCGATGACGGCAAGCCTTCGCTGCCGTGAAAAACCATCCGCGCTACATCAGCAATATGGCCGGTTGCTGATGGCGGCAGCGCCGAACAGTTGAACGTCAGCTTGTATGCGATTCTGTTGAAAAATTCTTTTTTGGTAGAGCAGAAAAAGTTCTAAGGCTTTATGGACCGTGCGTCGGTCATGGATACTTGGGACCACGGAAATTGCTCTCAAACTTAACCAAGATCACCTAAACGAATCTATGCATGCCTATTGAACAGGATTCCAAATCGGCATGGTTTCTGGCATAAATTCGGAGCATCGGAAATTCGAGTTTTTCAACAGAATCATGCTATAGGTAAACAGCAGTTTATCTATCCCTTAATTGAATTGCGCCAATCAGACTCAATACGTATCTAGTTCAACGAATGACTCCGCGCGTGACAAGAAGGCCCCGAAGATCTTCAGGCGAAATCGGAGGATCTTCACGATGAACCATTTGATGACAATTTGCGCAAAGTGGAACCAAGTCCTGTGAGGGATCAATCACATATCCTTCTCCAAGGGAGGACACTGGGACCCGGTGATGAACTTCGATAAATCCATCGCCCAGCATTCCATAGAAGGCTGAAAAATCAAAACCGCATGCATGACAATAAGCACCATGCACCGCGATCGCAGCGGCTCGGTTTGAGGGACTCCGCTCGTAACGATTTACGGCAAGGCGAACGAGCGCCCCCTCGGGCAACCCCTGCGCTAATGGACTAATTTCTACAGATTCACGCTCGACAGGGAGAAGGGCAAGAACAAGCGCAAGAGAGGCTGAGGCAACCCTCTCGGCATCGCCTTGTTCGTCGGATTTGTCAGTTAGCCTGATACAAGAGATTTCAACTTTCGACCATGGACCCTCAGGCAACGAATTGGGATCTACAGATTTCTCATCAACACGTACTGAACTTGTCACCCCCACAGCGCCAAAAGTACTTGCCAAGGCAGCAAACTCTTTTCTGCGTTGAGGATCATCCGAGCACAAGGTTTTCATCAACCTTGAGGCGAATGGATCGGGAGAAAACACTGCTTCCATTGATCTCCATCCAGACGAAAGGATGAGACGGAATCCGTCCGGAGGCGGGAGGCCAGGAACCCTTATGGCAACATGCCCAATGTCACCCTCAGGCTCGACTGATAGATCATGTCCGAAGCGCGCGCCAAGACGTTCGAGAAGCAGTGTGGTATCGATCATTGTGGATCTTCAGGGGCGTCAGGCATATCCTCGACCAACTGTCGCAACAGACGTGAGACCTCAAAACGCATCTCCTCAAACTTGCGTTTCGTGTCGTTACTGATGCAGCCCAACTCAGCTGCGCAAAGTGCCCACAACAGCGAATCAAGCCCTTGGATGGTGACTCGGGAATCGCGGTTGGGCAGATAGACCTTGTGATAGTAAGGGTGGCTGGTGTTGATCTGCACCCCTTGGTTACCTGAAATATAGGCAGGCTCGAAAAGCAGCCCGTTGATGATATCTGCGACGGTCTGTACATGAACTTGCCCCGGATTGTCCGGTTCGACCAGCTTGATCTTGAGCTTTGTCTGTCCACCCTTGTTTCTGATGGTGGCTTCCCCGGTCTGGGCATTGTATTCCTCAAGATTCGCGGTCTTCAGCGCATCAGCCTTTCCGTGGATTGCATTGTTGGACGAGTTGTGCAACAGGGCGCCAACTCCTGTCGCAGCGGTATTCTGTCCCTTTCGGTATCGCAATTCTGCCTCGCGTCGAGGACCAGGAAGGAACTTGTCGCGTAACCAGTCGTAAATCTCGTTGGCCAGGAGAATCCTGGATTTTTTGATATCTACCTGGAACGCTTCATCCAGTGTGTGGTTGAACGAAAGTTCCACGCGGCATGTACTGAAGTGTGGCTCCTTTCGATACATGTCCAACCAGTCGGGGCCATGGATCAGCCTGTTTTCTCGATAGACAAATATCCCCTGCATGTCATTGCTGATGAGAGCACCCTTGGCTGCATCTTGGTCGCTGAAGTCTTCTTTACGCGGGAGCACAAATGCCCTGACGAGAAACTTGGTCTCGACACCCTCGGCAAGTTCGATTGCAAGTTCCTTGAATGCGATGGGTTCCTTGGTTTCCGACAAGCAGAACGGATCCCACGGCTGCACCTTTGCCCCTTGCAGATTTATAACAACTGTTCGTGCCCGGTTGTCATTTGCATCAAGGAATCGCTGATACACCATGGACAGATGCTGTCCAAGGCTATCGGTGTATTTGCGTAACGCCTTCTTGGCCGGCGCTCCACCTTGAGCCTTGTATTCCCCTAGGAGGCGGTCAATTTTTTCCCAGAGCATGAGGGTTCCCGAGCCACCCTTGGCCGTTTTGTCCAAGAGCTCGATCTCGTGCTTGTGCGCAGGAATGATCTCTATGCGCCATCCGTGCTCGGCTACGGCATCAAGATCCCAGATCGCCTTCAGGGGCTCTGCACCATCTATGCAGCGGGAAACGAGGGTTAGCCGACGGCAGAAGGCGGTTGAGGCGGTTTTCAGACCCAATCCGAATTTTCCAAGACTGGCTGGGTCATCGCGTTTCTTCGATCCATACCGGAGGGCGTTGATAAGTCCGCCCCGATCCATGCCCCGGCCGTCATCGACGATGCCGACAATCACATTACCCCTAGGGTCCATGTTTATATGCACATCGACAACATCAGCTTCGGCAGCGATGCTGTTGTCGATGATGTCGGCTATTGCCGTGTCGAATTCATAGCCTGTGTCCCGCAGGCCCTCTGTGACCCGCTCAGGATCTGGCAGACATTCAATGAATCTATCGTTATCGCTCATATTTTTCTCACTTCAATTCGATGACTTTCCATCCCCCCCGGAGTTTGATAACCCCGTCGTCCTCAACAACCTCCTGCTCCCGCTTCAGGACGATATGGCGACGGCCATCGCTGTCCAGCAGCATCTCAATCTTGTCCCCGGTCTTCGCATTCTTGGCACGAAGATACTGGGTCATCCAGGTCAGCCGAAATTCATTTCGTGTGCCCCCGAAAAACTTTCCGTTGTAATAGATGAACTCGAACGGCCATTTGGTAACACCGTCCTCTTCGAAGAAATATAACGATATGCGGGGGTTTTTGATTGAGGCATCGAGTTCTGGAAAAAACGAAAGGATGCCAGGCGTCTTGGGTATCAGGATTCCGGCCTGATGTCCGCCAGTTTCTCCGGTGTCGTTGGCGCTAAGTGTCTTAGTTATTTTCTTCAGGATGGTCATTCGAGCATGTCCCCGTTTGCGAATGGCGATATCTGCAATGCCCTTGCGATGTCAGCAGCATCACTGGCTCCATTGTGGCCGACCACTGCGCCCCCGGCAATTTGCCGCTTCAGGTTCAGGCGATCGATTACCACCTCTTCCACCGTATCAACGAAATAGAGATGGTGAATCGTTACCGGGAGGGTCTGCCTCCTCCGGTGGGCTCTCGCAGAAGCTTGGTCCTCCAACGCCGGATTCCATTCCGGGTTGTAATGGATCACATGATTTGCCGCAGTGATATTGAGCCCGACACCTGCGGCCCTCGGATTGAGTGCCAGAAAGCCATACCCCCTGTGCGCGGTAAAACGATCAACCAAAGGTTGGCGTTCCTCTACCCTCACGCGCCCGTCGATAAAACCGGCAAAACACGACGGAAAGCGTTCAGGAATGTCCTTCATCAGGATGTCGGCCATCCCGGTGAAACCGGAGAAGACAAGAGCCTTCTGTCCCCGGGAGAAAATCTCGTCCAGGATTTCAACGAGCCGCTGATACTTCGGCATGCCCGCTGCCGGGTCATCCCAAGAGATGTCCAGAAGAATCGGGTGGGAACAGAACTGCCGCAGCTTTCCCAAGGCAACGAGGGTCGCGCTTTTCCCGTGGGAATCAGCTATCTGCTGCCGGATGTCCTCGTAGAGCTTTGCCATGCCGCGCGTCATGGCCACAGCTTGGGGTACATCAATACGCGGGGGGAGATCTGTGGCGACTTCCGCTACGCGCCTTCGGAGAAGGATCGGTGCGACAACCGGAGCGAGTTTCGCCGCGTCTTCATGGGTATCGTCATAAGAAGATTCGAAATCGCGTCTCGAACCCAAGAGTCGCGGTAGCGCAAAATCAGAAATTGACCAGAGGTCGGTAAGTCGATTCTCGACAGGAGTGCCTGTCACGGCAAGGGATACTCTTCTTGGCAATGCCTTGACCGCAAGGGTTCGCTGGGCATCGGGATTCTTGATGTTTTGCGCTTCATCAAGGGCTACGACATTCCATTCTGCCGAGGAAAGCAGTGGTTCGTCGCGGACCGCTGTCTCGTATGACGTAACCACCACATCGAACGACGAGAATGCAGAAGGCCTACCCGGCCGGTTAGGACCCGAGTGAAGCAGTGTCTTGAGCTGGGGAGCAAATGCCACAATCTCGCGGCGCCAGTTTTCAAGGAGTGTTGCCGGGCAGACGATAAGGCTGGGGCTTCTTCCTGCGGTGGTTTCTATCGACAGCAGGGCGATCACCTGCAAAGTCTTGCCAAGCCCCATTTCATCGGCGAGGACACACCCGATGGATTCTCGGGCAACTGACGCAAGAAACGCCACCCCTGACTCCTGATACGGATATAGCTGAGTCCCTGGTCGAAGTCCTAGGTCATCGATCCGGGGAAGACCTTCCACTGATGCTTCGAGTGCATCTGTTCGGTCTTCAAACGGGACCGGCAGATCACTATTGCCCCGCAGCCAGATCAGCTGGCCGATATTTATCTTCCCTGGAATAGCAATGCCTTTTGCAGATAAGACCTGCTCCAGTTCGTCTATGGTCTCGCACTCAATCAGGGTCCAGCATCCATCCGAGAGAACTTGGGCCGGCGCTGGATTCGGAATGTCTATTGTCGATTTCCCCGATTTTCCCGTTAGCGCCACATTCAGCCCGGAGACCATGGATCCTCGGGCTGTCAGTGACAATTCCAGCGGAAACCTGGAAAACTCTATTAAGGGCAAGTCTTCTGACGGACGAACAACCCTATAGCCCGCAACATTTGTTATTGCGCCGAATTCTGCATCCCAAATATCCAAGGCAACGGGTTCGATCTGACCGGACCCCGTGACAAGCACAATACGATTGAGGCTGGAATCCACGGTCCAGCGAGCTTGGTTATCTGCTGGCACGAGTGTCGTCTTGTTTTTTCCTGGCTGCATTTTCGTTCTTTGGCAGCAGCACCGTCGATGAATCTGTTGTTGACATGGTGCGATGGTAACCCCGAATCTCAAGCCTATCGGCACCCTGGTGATGTGTTATCCAGTCTGACAACTCGGAAGCAAGGTTGTCCGGAAAATCCTTGCCGTGTAATGCGCACTCCCATACGATCGCAACGCGCCAGCCAGCAGCCAAAAGTGAATCAACCGCCTTTCGGTCATTGGCTTGGTTGCGCTCGATCTTTTCTTTCCAGAAGTCTGTCCGGGTCGCTGGCAGTCTGAACAAGGCACAGTCGTGGCCATGCCAGAAGCATCCATGTACAAACACTACTGCACGATGACGCGGCAGTGTGATGTCAGGTTTGCCGGGTAGATCCCTAGCATGAAGCCTGTAGCGGAGTCCCTTTCGATGCAGTGCCTTTCGAACTGAGATTTCCGGGCCGGTATTTTTGCTCCGGATGCCCGACATCATCCTGCTGCGAACGGCCGGGCTGACAATGTCAGTCATCAGGCGGCGAAAAGCCTTGGCGTACCGGCCTCTTGTTCGGCCAGCGCGAGAACATGCGGCTTCATCATTGCAGCTACCGCCTGGAACACTGGAACGGCCACAGCATTACCAAACTGCTTGTAGGCTTGCATGTCAGAAACAGGGATCTTCCAGTCCGCCGGGAATCCCATCAGCCGGGCGCACTCTCGTGGCGTAAGTCGTCTCGGATTTCTGTTTTTTCCTCTCGACACCAGGATTTCTGAACCATCCTTGTAATAGCGTGCAGACAAGGTGCGAGAAACCATGTCAGGTGTTACTAGTCCGAATCCGAATCCGTTGCCGGCAGCCTTGTGCTTGGCGGCGTAACCCTTGAGATACGCCCACAAATTGTCCGTAAGGATGTATTTCTCCGAAACCTTTGCCTTTTGGCCGGTCGTGAATGGCTCCTCGGGCGCTTCGCTGCCATCCTCCGGGTGAAGGATTGAGGATAGTTTGGGCCCTTCGTCCGGCAAGTTAAGATCATCAAACGAGAACCCGGTGTCCTCGCGGAAACCAACGATGACGATCCGCTCACGGTGTTGAGGAACAAAGCGCCGGGCGTCAATAACGCGTGCCTCAACCTTATATCCCAGTTCATCGCGGAGTGTGCGCATGATGACGTCGAACGTGCGCCCCTTGTCGTGGGAAACTAGGTTCTTGACGTTTTCAAGCAGGAAGGCCTTGGGGTTTTTCTCACTGATGATGCGTGCCACATCAAAGAAAAGTGTCCCCTGCGTCTCACAAGCGAAACCGTGGGCGCGGCCTAGGGAGTTCTTCTTTGAAACCCCAGCGATGCTGAATGGCTGGCAGGGGAAGCCCGCCAAGAGGATATCGTGATCGGGCACGTCCTTAGCGTCGATCTGGGTAATGTCGCCATTGATCGGATGGTCGTCTCCAAAATTCGCGGCGTAGGTCTTCTGCGACCAAGCATTCCATTCGCTGGTGAAGACACACCGTCCGCCTTGGCGCTGAAAGCCCAGCCGGATCCCGCCGATCCCGGCGAAGAGGTCTATGAAGGTGAAATCGGCCCCATCTCCATGAGGCTGATGGGATGACAATTCCGGGCGTCGAAGAATTTCCGCAAGCGCCAATCCAACAATGGCCGGTGGTTGCACCTTGCCCGTCACCCAGCGTGAAACCGTTTTGGAATCGACCTGAAGCAGATTGGCAATTTCTTTTTGGGTCATGCGCTTACGCAGGTCGGCAAGTAGATCCAATATCTCGGACGGGTTCCCCACTACATTCTCCAGTCGCCGGGACAAACAGTGGACATTATGCCCAATAAATGTCCCTTTGAACAAGCTATCGCCTGTCCACCAGATGGTTTTGCACGAGGGTGAGCGCACCCGTCCATAATTTGCACTCGGCGACAGCCGCGATGCAGGCCTGATGCGCGATTTTTGGCGGCAATAAGTCCTACTGCCACTGTACGCGCAGTTCTTCTTGACCTTCGGCTGAGCCCAAGGAGGAAATACCTGAAGCGTCAGTGGTAAGCGTCAGCTTCTAGCAAGGGCAGACGTTCATTCGTTGAGATTTTCTGCCCTGCCAATGGCCCCTCATAGCAAGTAGTGACGGTTAAGTGAGCCAATGCTCCAGAAAGCCACCTCAGGAAACTGAATTAGCGTGCCAAGCCACGTGAACCTGACAGTTTCGCCAAACTAAAACCTGTCAATACAACTTTAGTTCAAGGGCCGTTCGGGTCATGCAGCGATAAACAATTGTGCACATGACCGTCACGCCATTTACTTACCCTCCCAATCAAACAATCGGAGGGGAAACCGCTGGCGCACGGCCCGGGCGAAATCTCAATCAAAGGCCGCGTCAAAGGTGAAGTCCCGCCTTATAGCCGCGCTTGGTTGCAAGTCGTCCGTTCGAGCCGACGGACGAGCGTCACTGACCGTGACAGCAACAATCATCGCTGCACTCCCCTCTTGGCTGATTTTCGCCGGAGCAGGTTTTCTCCTGTGCGCGGTGCTCTCAAACTTGTGATGTCAAAAGCGGTGCTGGATCGGCGCCGCCCGAACCTTGACAACAGGCCGATCCTGATTCGCGGGTGCCGCACCGACGGCACGTCGAGGGACTGGATCGAGTAATCCACAGGAGGGGGTGGGCATGGTGCCGACCGGCGTGCTGACTGGCCAGATCATGATGGTGTTTACCATCGTATTACTGGGGCTATGGAGTGCCACCCAGTGGACGGCGGCTGCACTGGGATACCAGATGCGACTCGGCATGCCGTGGTTCGACCTGCTCGGTATGCCCGTCTATCACCCGTGGAAGCTGTTCGAGTGGTGGTACTTCTTCGATGCCTATGCGCCCAACATCTTCCTGCGCGGCGGTGCCATCGCGGCATGCAGCGGCTTCGCCGGTGCCCTTGTCGCCATTGTGATGTCGGTGTGGCGCGCACGGCAGTCCAGGCTGGTCACGACCTACGGTTCGGCACGCTGGGCTCTGCCCGCTGAAATCCGACGTTCCGGGCTGACTGGCTCGTCTGGCGTGTTCCTCGGCCGCAAGGACGGAGACTACCTGCGCCACGAAGGCCCCGAGCATGTGATGGCCTTCGCGCCCACCCGATCCGGCAAGGGTGTCGGTCTGGTCATCCCTACCCTGCTCTCCTGGCCCGGCTCCGCCGTCATCCACGACATCAAGGGCGAGAACTGGAACTTGACCGCCGGCTGGCGCTCGCGCTTCTCGCACTGTCTGCTGTTCAACCCGACCGATGCGCGCTCGGCTGCCTACAACCCGCTGCTTGAAGTGCGGCGTGGCATGCACGAAGTACGCGACGTGCAGAACATCGCCGACATCCTGGTCGATCCCGAAGGCGCGCTGGAGCGGCGCAACCATTGGGAAAAGACTTCCCACGCCCTGTTGGTCGGCGCGATCCTGCATGTGCTCTACGCCGCCGACGATAAAACATTGCGCGGCGTCGCCAACTTCCTGTCCGATCCGGCCTGCCCGTTCGAGGTCACGTTGCACCGGATGATGACGACGCACCATCTCGGCGATGCACCGCACCCGGTTGTCGCGTCTGCCGCACGCGAAGTGCTCAACAAGAGTGACAACGAGCGCTCGGGTGTGCTGTCCACCGCGATGAGTTTCCTCGGCCTGTACCGCGATCCCACGGTGGCTGAAGTGACGTCGCGCTGCGACTGGCGTATCGCCGACCTGATCGATGCCGCTCATCCGGTATCGCTTTACCTGGTGGTGCCGCCGTCCGACATCAGCCGCACCAAGCCGCTGATCCGCCTGATCCTCAACCAGATCGGACGGCGCCTCACCGAATCTCTCGACGGCAGCGACGGCATCGCGCGCCGCCACAAGCTGCTGCTGATGCTGGACGAGTTTCCGGCTCTGGGTCGGCTGGATTTCTTCGAGTCGGCGCTGGCCTTCATGGCGGGCTACGGGTTGCGTGCCTTCCTGATCGCACAGTCGCTCAACCAGATCGACAAGGCCTACGGCCAGAACCATTCCATCCTCGACAACTGCCATGTGCGCATCACGTTCGCCACCAACGACGAACGCACCGCCAAGCGCATATCGGAAGCCTTGGGCACCGCCACCGAACTGCGCGCACAGCGCAACTACGCGGGCCACCGACTGGCACCGTGGCTCGGTCACCTGATGGTGTCGCGGCAGGAAACCGCACGGCCGCTGCTCACGCCTGGCGAGGTCATGCAGTTGCCTCCCGATGACGAGGTGGTGATGGTGTCCGGCCATCCACCGATCAAGGCCCAGAAAATTCGCTACTACCTCGATGCGAATTTCAAGACGCGCATCCAGGCGCCACCCCAACTTGTGCAGGGTCACTATGCCGATGGTCCGGCGCCACGGCCCGACGACTGGAGCGGACGGGCCCTCCCCGCTGCACCGATTTCTGGTGTGGTCTTCCCCGCACACGGTGAGGCCAACGACGACGGCGGTCACCAGCAGCAGCCGGAACTGGCCGAAGTTTCGGTCACATCGGTGCCCGAA
This sequence comes from Gammaproteobacteria bacterium, assembly GCA_018820765.1. GTDB lineage: Bacteria > Pseudomonadota > Gammaproteobacteria > Burkholderiales > Thiobacillaceae > Thiobacillus. Next base: position 63,563 of record JAHJNN010000005.1, on the reverse strand, counting down.
CACGCGGCAGACGATCTGAGTCTCCTCGATGACGACGACCTGCCGCTGCCCTTGCCCGCCCAGCTCGATCCGAGCCTGCAACGTACGGCGCGGCTGGCGGCGCTCGACCCTGATGACGGGATCGCGCTATGAGCCGCACCCGCCTGAACCTCTTCATCGAACCCGAGCACGCCAGGCGGCTCGACGAGCTGGCGACCATGAAGGGCTTGTCCAAGTCCTCGATCGTCGCCGCCGCGCTGGCCTCGTTTCTGTCGCCGGATTTCGGCGACCAGCGCGAAGCAGCCATCGCCAAACGGCTGGATCGCTTGTCGCGCCAGTTCGACAAGCTGGAGCGCGACCAGAACATCCTGATCGAGACGCTGGCGCTGTATGTACGCTACTTCCTCACCGTCAGCACGCCGGTACCGGAAGCGCATCAGGAAGCGGCACGCGCCCAGGGCCGTGCGCGCTTCGAGCAGTTCATCGAACAGCTCGGCCGGCACCTGCTGCGCGGACGCAGCCTGGTCAAGGATGTGGTCGAGGAAATCCAGCCCGATCAGAGCCAGCTCTTCACCCACGACAAAACCAACCCGAGCGAAGCGCCCTCTGACGACGAATCAGGAGCAGTCCCGTCATGAGCTGCGTACTGCGTGATCATGACGTGTCGGTCTCGCTGGCGCAGGAGCGTCGCGTGCGCATGCTGCGCACGGCCATGGGGCCGGACATCGCCAGTGCCCTGGACGACCCCGACGTGGTGGAGGTCATGCTGAACCCGGACGGTCTGCTGTGGGTGGATCGGCTGGGCAGCGGCCGCGAACCGCTGGGTATCCGCCTCACCCCCACCGATGGCGAACGCATCATCCGCCTGGTCGCGGCGCATGTGTGCGCCGAGGTGCATGCGGGCAAGCCGCTGCTGTCCGCCGAGCTGCCGGAGACCGGCGAACGTTTCGAGGGTGCGCTGCCGCCGGTGACGCCGGGGCCGGTCTTCGCGATGCGCAAGCGCGCAGTCGGCCTGATCCGGCTTGACGCCTACGTGGCCGACGGCGTCCTGACAGACATTCAGACTGCATTCCTGCGCAACGCGGTGCGCGAACGCCAGAACATCCTGATCGCAGGCGGCACCAGCACCGGCAAGACCACGCTGGCGAACGCCCTGCTCGACGAGATCGCCGCCATCGGTGACCGCGTGATCGTGCTGGAGGACACGGTGGAGCTGCAATGCACGGCACGCGATCACGTCCCGCTGCGCACCCGCGCGGGTGTCGTGACCATGACCGAGCTGGTGCGCTCGACGCTGCGGCTGCGCCCGGACCGCATCGTCGTCGGTGAAGTGCGCGGCGCCGAAGCGCTGGACCTGCTCAAGGCATGGGGCACCGGCCATCCAGGCGGCATCGCCACCGTCCATGCCGGTTCCGCCGCGGGCGCGCTGCTGCGGCTGGAACAGCTGATTCTCGAAGTCGCGGTGACGCCACCGCGTGCGCTGATCGCGGAAGCGGTCAACGTCATCGTCTACCTCTCCGGACGCGGCCATGCACGCCGCGTGCAGGAAATCGCCTGTGTCACCGGCTTCGACAGTCACGGCTACCAGCTCAGTAGCGAGCTGATGCCGTCCTTCCCATCCCTTTCCTCAACCCCTGGAGAACCGTCATGACGACTTCACGAACTTCCGTAAAACCCGCCTTGCAGTTCGTAGCCCTCGCCGCATTGCTGCTGGCCATCGCCATTCCCGCGCACGCCGCAGGCTCGAACATGCCGTGGGAAGCGCCGTTGCAATCCCTGCTGGACTCGATCCAGGGGCCGGTGGCCAGGATCATCGCGGTGATCATCATCATTACCACCGGCTTGACGCTGGCCTTCGGCGACACCAGCGGCGGCTTCCGCAAGCTGGTGCAGATCGTGTTCGGCCTGTCGATCGCGTTTGCTGCGTCGTCGTTCTTTCTGACCTTCTTCAGCTTCACGGGCGGAGCGGTGATCGCATGAGCGCGGCTGGCCTGAATACATCAGGCGCCGACACACCCAGCTTCGCGAATGGCTTCGAGATTCCGCTGCACCGCTCGCTGACCGAACCGATTCTGCTGGGTGGCGCACCGCGCACCGTGGCGATTGCCAACGGCACGCTGGCAGCCGCCGTGGGGCTCGGGCTGCAACTCTGGCTGCCTGGCATGTTGCTGTGGATGGTCGGGCACTCGCTTGCGGTGTGGGGCGCGCGAGTGGATGCGCAGTTCATGGCCGTGTTCGCTCGGCACATCAAGCACCGGCAGCTGCTGGACGTGTGAGCCAAGACATGGAGAACACGCCATGATGAACCTCGCCGAATACCGCAAGCGCCCTGCCCTGCTGGCCGACTGGCTACCCTGGGCCGGACTGGTCGCGCCCGGCGTCGTGCTGAACAAGGATGGTTCGTTCCAGCGCACGACACGCTTTCGCGGGCCGGATCTGGACAGCGCGACACAGGGCGAACTGGTCGCCACGTCGGCGCGGCTGAACAATGCGCTGCGTCGGCTTGGGTCGGGCTGGGCGCTGTTCGTCGAGGCCGAGCGGCGCGAAGCGGCGGACTATCCAGATTCTACGTTCCCCGAACCCTTGTCCTGGCTGGTCGATGAAGAGCGACGTGCTGCGTTCGAGGAAGCCGATAGCCACTTCGAGAGCGCCTATCACCTGACGCTGCTGTACCTGCCGCCCGAGGAATCGACGGCCCGCGCCGCGAAGATGCTGTACGAGAACAGCAAGGTCGAAGGCGTGGATTGGCGCGAGCGGCTGGAGGGCTTCGTGTCGGAGACCGAACGCGTCTTCGGCCTGCTTGAAGGGGTGATGCCGGAGATCGCCTGGCTCGACGATGGTCAGACCCTGACCTACCTGCATGCCTGCGTATCCACCCGTCGGCATCCGGTGGCGGTGCCCGAGGTGCCGATGCACCTTGATGCGCTGCTGGCCGATGAGCCATTGACGGGTGGCCTCGCACCGATGCTCGGGAGCCAACACCTGCGCGTGGTGTCGGTGCGTGGATTCCCGACCTCGACCTGGCCAGGTCTGCTCGACGACCTCAACCGCCTGGGCTTCGCCTACCGCTGGAACACACGCTTTCTGAGTCTCGACAAGGCCGAGTCCGAGCGCGAGCTGGGTCGGCTGCGCCGACAGTGGTTCGCCAAGCGCAAGAACATCATGGCGCTGCTGCGCGAGACCATCTTTCAGCAGGAGAGCCAGCTGGTCGATTCCGATGCGTCGAACAAGGCGTCCGATGCCGATGCCGCTTTGCAGGAACTGGGCAGCGATCAGGTTTCGTTCGGCTACGTCACGGCCACCGTCACCGTGCTCGACTCCGACGCGACCGCTGCCGACGAGAAGCTGCGCGCCGTGGAGCGAACGATCCAGGGCCGTGGCTTCGTGACGATCCCCGAGACCTTGAATGCGGTCGATGCCTGGCTGTCATCGATTCCGGGGCACGCCTACGCCAACGTGCGCCAACCCATTGTCTCGACCCTGAACCTCGCGCACATGATGCCGGTCTCCGCCGTGTGGGCAGGACAAGAGCGCAATACACATCTCGACGGTCCTCCGCTGATCGTGACACGCACCGATGGCGCGACACCGTTCCGCCTGGTCACGCACATCGGCGACGTGGGCAACACCCTGGTGGTCGGTCCCATCGGCATGGGCAAATCGGTGCTGCTGGCTACCTTGGCAATGCAGTTCCGCCGCTATGCCGGATCGCGCATCTTCGCCTTCGACATGGGGCGTTCGATTCGCGCCACCGTGCTGGGGCTCGGCGGCGAGCACTACGACCTGGGCGCGGACGGCGCCATCGCCTTCCAACCGCTGGCCCGCATCGACCAGGACAGCTACCGGGCGTGGGCGGCCGAGTGGATCCAGGGCCTGTTGATTCACGAAGGCGTGGTCGTCGGGCCGGACGAGAAGGAGATCGTGTGGTCGGCGCTGAACAGTCTCGCCAGCGCGCCGCTCGATCAGCGCACGCTGACCGGATTATCCGTGCTGCTGCAATCGAACGTACTGCGCCAGGCGCTGCAACCTTATGTGCTGGGCGGCGCACACGGCAAGTTGCTCGACGCCGACCATGACCGGCTCGGTGTCGCCGACGTGCAAGGCTTCGAGATGGAAGAGCTGATGCACAGCAAGGCAGCGGCGCTGGCGGTGCTGCGCTACCTGTTCGCGCGCTTCGAGGAACGCCTTGATGGTGCCCCGACACTATTGATCCTCGATGAGGCCTGGCTGTTCCTCGACGACCCGGTGTTCGCCGCGCGCATCCGCCAATGGTTGAAGACGCTGCGCAAGAAGAACGTCTCGGTGATCTTCGCCACGCAATCGCTGGCGGACATCAAGGATTCCAGCATTGCGCCAGCCATTGTCGAAAGCTGCGTGAACCGTATCTTCCTGCCCAATCCGCAGGCGACCGAGCCGCAGATTCGCGTCATCTACGAAGGCTTCGGTCTCAATGCGCGGCAGATCGAGATCGTGGCGCAGGCCCAGCCCAAGAGCGATTACTACTACCAGTCGCGGCTCGGCAATCGGGTCTTCGATCTGGGGCTCGGGCCGGTGACGCTGGCGTTTGCCGGTGCGGCCAGACCTGAGGACCAGCGCGCCATCGACGCCGTTTCTGCGTCGGTGCCGCCGGCGGACTTCGCAGCCGCCTGGCTGCGCCATCGCGGCCTGGCCTGGGCCGCTGACCTCATTCCGTCGTTCCCGTCCGTTCCCAAGGAGAATCCGTCATGAAAAAAACCCTGCTTGCCATCGCCGCCGCCATGCTCATGATCGTGATGCCCGCAGCACAGGCGCAATGGGTGGTAATCGATCCGGCCAATCTGGTGCAGAACATCCTGACCGCCGCCCGTACTCTGCAGCAGATCAACAACCAGATCCAGCAACTGCAGAACGAAGCGCAGATGCTGACCAACCAGGCGAAGAACCTGACCAGTCTCCCCTTCAGCACGCTCAATCAACTGCAATCGGCGTTGTCCGCGACGAACCAGCTGCTGCAGCAGGCGCAGGGGCTGTCATTGAATCTGACGCAGATGGAGACCCAGTTCGCGCAGCTCTATCCCACTGCCTACACCGCCGCGACCCCGGCAACCCAGATGGCGCTCGACGCCAGCCAGCATTGGCAGAACGCACTGGAGGCACTGCGCACCGCGACCGAGGTGCAGTCGCAGTCGGTGCAGAACTTCGCTTCCGACGAGCAGACCTTGAGCGCCCTCGTGAACAGCAGCCAGTCTGCGGTGGGCGCCTTGCAGGCTACCCAGGCGACGAACCAGTTGCTGGCCTTGCAGGCCCGGCAGGCGATCCAGGCGCAGCAACTCCAGGTCACGCAAGACCGCGCCGTCGCCCTCGAACAGGCGCGTCAGATCGCGGTGCATGCGCGTGCCGCCGAGGTGCGCAACCGCTTCCATGGCACCGGCACACCGTATACGCCATCTCCCGTCAACTTCTACGGCAACTGAGGACTCATATGAAAACCTTCCTGACCACCATCGCCTGCACCCTGCTGCTCGCCGCCTGCAACAAGCCGGCACCTACCGATTCGGTCGAATCGCTGCTGGCCAATCCCGAGCGCCTGAAGGAAGTCCGCGCGCAGTGCAAGGCCGACCACGACAAGACGGGGGACGCCCTGTGCAACAGGGCGAGTGAGGCCACGCGGCGGCGCTTCATGGGCAGCGGCACGCCGTACACGCCGGCGCCACCGGCTGCACCCGCTTCCGCACCGAAAGACTGAGCCATGAACAACCTGTCGGTCATCGACCACTTCCTCGATGTCTTCTCGCACTACATCGACTCGGGTTTCGGCCTGCTGCATGGCGAGGTGGCGTTCCTCACCGCCACGCTGGTGGTGATCGACATGACGCTGGCGGGGCTGTTCTGGGCCATGGGCGGCGAGGACGTGATCGGCAGGCTGATCAAGAAGACGCTCTACGTCGGCGCCTTCGCCTTCATCATCGGCAACTTCAACAATCTGGCCGGCATCCTGTTCAATTCGTTTGCCGGACTCGGGATGGTGGCGTCGGGTTCCACGCTGAGCCAGGCACAATTTCTGCATCCGGGCCACCTGGCCAAGGTCGGCGTCGATGCGGCGCAACCGATCATGGCGCAGATCAGCGACCTGACCGGCTTCCCCGAGGTGTTCGCGAACCTCGATGTCATCTCGGTGCTGTTTCTCGCCTGGCTGGTGGTGATCGTGAGCTTCTTCGTGCTCGCGGTGCAGCTCTTCGTCACGCTGATCGAATTCAAGCTGACCACGCTCGCAGGCTTCGTGCTGGTTCCGTTCGCGTTGTGGAACAAGACCGCGTTCCTCGCCGAACGCGTGCTGGGCAACGTGGTGTCGTCGGGCATCAAGGTGCTGGTGCTGGCGGTCATCGTCGGCATCGGCACCGGACTGTTTGCACAGTTTCAAACTCCGCCCGGTACCGCGCCCTCGATCGACCTGGCGCTGACCATCATGCTGGCCTCGCTGGCGATGCTGGGACTCGGGATCTTCGGGCCGGGGATTGCGACGGGTCTTGTTTCAGGTGCACCGCAGCTCGGCGCCGGTGCGGCGGCCGGAACGGCGCTGGGTGCGGCGGGTCTGGCGGTGGCCGGTGGTGCGGCACTCGCCAATGGCGGTGCCGCGGTGGCGGCCGGTGCACGCATGGTGCCGGGTGCAACCCGCGCCGCCATCGGCGGAGCGGCGTCGGCCGGGCGTGCAAGCAGCGCGATGGCCAGCGGCGCGAAGACCGCCTACCAGGCGGGTGCTGCGGCTTCAGGGTCGGGTGGTGTGCGTGCCGCAGGGGCGGGCCTCGCCAATGTGGCCAGGAGCGGTGCCGGTGCGGTCGGCCAGCGCGTCGCGGCCGGTGCAAAAGCGGTCAAGGACCGCGTGGCGAACTTCGTCGCGGAGGCCGCTGCGCCTGCGGCGGCAGACAGTGCTATCGAATCGGCCGAAGCCAGACCTCCTGCGGCAGAGCCCGCCTGGGCCAGCCGAATGCGACGCAAACAGCAGGTGAGCCATGCCGCCACCACAGCGGCGCACACCCTGCGCTCAGGCGATCACGGCGGCGGCGGTGCCAGTCCGAGCCTGCGCGACGATTCGAACCATTGAAGATCAAATCCAACGGAGATCAGTCCATGCGATTCAAACGACCGCAGGTGCGCTACTCGGACACGCCCGAACCCGTCACCCCCTATCAGGCCGCCGCGCAGGTCTGGGATCAGCGCATCGGCAGTGCGCGCGTGCAGGCAAAGAACTGGCGGCTGATGGCCTTCGGCTGCCTGTCGCTCGCCTTGCTGATGGCCGGCGGGCTGGTGTGGCGTTCGGCACAGTCCATCGTCACCCCGTATGTGGTCGAAGTCGCCACCGGCGGCCAGGTGCGTGCGGTGGGCGAAGCGGCCACGCCGTACAAGCCGAACGATGCGCAGATCGCCTACCACTTGGCGCGCTTCCTCACCGACGTGCGCTCGCTGTCGATCGATCCCATCGTGGTGCGGCAGAACTGGCTCGAAGCCTACAACTACACCACGGATACAGGCGCGGCCACGCTGAACGACTACGCGCGCAGCAACGATCCGTTCGCGCGCATCGGCCAGAGCTCGACAGCGGTGGAGATCACCAGCGTGGTGCGCGCCAGTCAGTCGTCGTTCCAGGTGCGCTGGATCGAGCGCACCTATGTGAATGGTTCGCTCTCGGGTACCGAGCGCTGGACGGCAGTGCTGTCCATCGTGCTGCAACCGCCGCGCACCGAAGAGCGACTGCGCAAGAACCCGCTGGGCATCTATGTCAACGGCCTGTCCTGGAGCCGTGAATTCGACGCAACCGAAGGAACCCCAAAGCCATGAAAACCCCAATCCATAATCACGTATTGCCGCTGATCCTGAGTGCCACTCTGGTAACCGCCACCGGCTGCGCTACGCGCGGCAAACCGCCGCCTGACATCACGCTGGACGTACCCATCGCGGCGCACGCGCTGCCGGAGCCACCCAGGCCCATCGAGGTGGTCGAAGTGCCCAAACCCCTGCCGCTACCCGGGCAGTTGAAGCCTTTGGGTGATACGCCCGAGGACAAGCCCATCGCCGAACCGCCCGACGAGAAGGCCGATGTGACGCGCGCCAACGCCGAAGCGCGCGTGCCCCCCAGCCGAGAGGACTACGTCAACGCGATCCAGGTCTGGCCCTACAGCGATGGCGCGCTGTATCAGCTCTACACGAGTCCTGGTCGCGTCACCGTCATCACCTTGCAGCAGGGTGAGGAACTGGTGACGGTCTCGGCCGGTGATACGGTGCGCTGGATCGTCGGCGACACGACCAGCGGCACGGGTGCCAGTCTGCGCGTGAACATTCTCGTGAAGCCCACGCGCGTCGGCTTGAAGACCAATCTGGTCATCACCACCAACCGCCGCACCTACCTGCTCGAACTATCGTCGACGCCGCAGGCGTGGATGGCCTCGGCCTCGTGGGACTACCCGAAGGACCGCATGCTGGCGTTGCAGAAACGGGCGGAGCTGGCCCAAGCGGCAGCGCCGGTGGACTCGGGCTTGTCGCTGGAGCAGATCAGGTTCCGTTACGCCATCACCGGCGACAGCCCGCCGTGGAAGCCGCTACGTGCCTTCGATGACGGCGAGCGGGTCTATATCCAGTTCCCCGCCGGCATCGCGCAGGGCGAGCTGCCGCCGCTGTTCGTGATCGGGCAGCAGGGCGATGGCCAGCTCGTCAACTACCGCTTCCGCTCGCCCTACTACGTGGTGGATCGGTTGTTCGGTGCGGCAGAGTTGCGGTTGGGCGCGGACAAGGCCGCTGTCGTGCGCATCGAGCGCACCGATGGCGTGGTCAGCACGGCGCGGAGTCACTGAGCATGAGCACGCCCGCCACGCCACAAATGTCACCAGACGGGACTAATAAGGTCGACCCGGATACCTTGAGCTTGCGCGCGCCGCCGCGTCCGGTCACGCGGCTCAACCGGCGCATGCTGGCCGTGCTCGCGGGAACACTGGGCGCGATCGTCCTGGGCGCTACGCTATGGTCCTTGCAACCGCACCCACGCGAACGCAACCCGGCCACCGAGCTGTACAACGTGGATCGCGTCTCGCATACCGATCACCTCGACCAGTTGCCAGCGGACTATTCCAAGGTGCCGCCCCCACCGAAACCAGTACTGGTATTGGGCGAGCCGTTGCCGGGCGACCTGGGACCCGCCATCGTACATGCGCAGCACAATGCCAAAACTGGCGAGTACACCCGTCCCGTGCAGTCTGGGCGCATGGCGCAGCCGGGCGATATCGAGGAGGCAGCACGCTCGGGAGTGTTCTTTCGGAGCGGCAGTGCAGTGAAGCCGGCACCGCCGCCCACTGCGAGTACGGCCATGCCCGAGACCGTCTCTGGCAACCAGCCGTTCAATCCGATGGCAGCTGCATCCACGCAGCCGACCGACCCGACGGCGGCGCAGAACCAGCAGGCACAGAAACAGGCCTTCGTCGCCAATGGGGGCGACAGCGCCACCCGTAATCCCGCCAGACTGCACCCTCCGTCCTCGCCCTACCAGGTGATGGCGGGCACCGTCATTCCGGCGGCGCTGGTGACGGGGATCAACTCCGACCTGCCGGGGCAGGTCATCGCCAACGTCACCGAGGCGGTCTACGACACGGCTACGGGTCGCTTCCTGCTGATTCCCCAGGGCTCGCGGCTGATCGGCCGCTATGACAGTCAGGTTTCATTCGGCCAGCGGCGCGTGTTGCTGGTGTGGACGCGGTTGATCCTGCCCGATACTTCGTCGATTTCGCTCGACCGCTTGCCCGGCATCGACCCGGCGGGCTATGCCGGGCTGGAGGATGGAGTCGATTGGCACTGGGATCGCATCCTCGCCGGCGCGGCGTTGTCCACGCTGCTCGGAGTCGGTTCTGAACTGGCCGCACCCAGCAACAGCGGCAGCACCGGTAGCGTCACCATCGCCGTTCGCCAGAGCGCGCAGGACACCATGAACCAGGTCGGCCAGGAGATCACCAAACGCAATGCAAGCATCCAGCCGACGCTCACCATCCGGCCCGGTTTCCCGGTGCGGGTCATGGTGAACAAGGATCTGATCCTGCGGCCGTACCAGCCGCTGTTCTTCCAGAGGGGAGCATCGCAATGAGTGAGTCCAGAAGCAAGCTGCGGCTGGGTCCGCTGCCGAAAACCGAGACGGTGAAGTTGACCATCACCTTGACCGTGGTGTTAAAGACAGAGTTGGAGCGCTACGCCGCGCTGCATGCTCAGACCTATGGCGAGCCAATTGAAGCTGCGACGCTGATCCCGCACATGCTCGAAGCGTTCATGGCACGGGATCGGGGATTCAGGAAGTCGTTCGCGAAAGGAGCGCCAGCATCACGGCCAATACCAGAATCGAACCCCTAGCTAGGCATGCCTCTCTGCCTCAAACACCAGCCTGGTCTGACGGCGAATGCGCAGCGCAAAAGCAATCCACGCCCGGCGTACGCCCATGCACGCCCAAGCAGGTTTTCGGAAATGGAGATCGGCGAGACCATATCGACAGACGTAATTGCCGATGACAGCCCCAATCCGAGCCGAACCGGCACACCCATGGAGCGGAACATGAGCAACCCAAGTCGATGGGTGCTGATCAATCGATTGGCAGAGATCACCGGATACAGTGAAGACGCGGTGCGCCACAAGGTCAAGAACGGCACATGGATGCAAGGCCGTATCTGGCGCAAAGCGCCGGATGGCCGCATTTTTGTGAACGTAGATGAATTTGAGCGCTGGGTGGAAAGCGGCAGACAACTGGCTGCGAATTGATGCCATCAGTTGTTCACGTTAACCTACTTGGGGCGCTTCCCTACTGGGAGCAGCCCTGCGACAGTGCTGTTGTCTAATACGCTCAATGAGCGTATAACCATCCCCGTTGCCAACGGTCGACGCAGGCGTCATGTCCTGCCAGGCAGGATGGCGCCCATAGATCCACACCATGCCCCACTCAATCAACCGGCGCAACAACGTTGCGGCTTCGACAACCGCCATGCCCCCAGTGCCTGATGACATCCGTGCAGCCCGAACTGCGGCGGGTTTGACACAAACGGAAGCCGGCGATGTGGTGCATGCGTCGTTGCGTACTTGGCAGCAGTGGGAGGCTGGGGATCGCAAGATGCATCCCGGACTGTTTGAGCTGTTCAAGCTCAAGACCGGACGAGAAAGACGCAAGTAACAAGCCAACGACAGGAACAACCAAGCGTGAATTCGGGGGAGTGATGATGGCGGCGCAGATGGATACCGTGATGACTAGCAATCTTCCAGGCATCGAAGTGCATGGGAAATCGATTCGTGTGGTGTTCATGCACAAGGGAGTGCGCCATCGCCACACGCTGGGTATCGAGCCAACCAAGGCAAACCTGAAACATGCGTCTCGCCTTCGCAACGCCGCCATGTATGCGCTCAAGACGGGGGCCTACGACGAGTCAGAGTTTTTCCCTCATTCGCGGCAAAGTGATCAAGCTGGCACCGCAAGCAAGCGTCTTGGCGACCTGTCAGAACGGTACATGCCGCTCAAGGCAGTGGACATCACTGCCGAAACACAGAACCGCTACCAGGTGGCGCTCAACGCCTGCCTCAACACCATCGGACGGAACCGCTTGGCCGATGCCCTGATCCCGGCAGACATCCAGCAATTGCGCGTGGACTTGATCGAGACGCGGGCCGTCTCAACCGTAAACCACTACCTCGCTACATTCGCAGGATTTCTCTACTGGTGCGAGCAGAACCACTTCTGCGCCGAAGGCTTGGCCAAGCACTGCACTCGCTTCACCAAGAGCAACAAGGACCCGGACCCGTTCACCTATCAGGAGTACAACGCGCTGATAACTAAAGGTTGTCTACACCCGGTGGACGCAGCCTCGGTGACACTCGCGTTCTACACGGGCCTGCGGCCGGGTGAGTTGTGCGGGCTCGCTGTGGAGGACATTACCACCGATTTGAGCAAGCTGACGGTGCGGCGCTCGGTCACGCAGTCGCTCACGTTCAAGATTCCGAAGACGAACAAGGAACGGACCATCCTGCTGTTCCCGCCGGCACAAGCTGCACTCAAGGTACTGATCGAAGATGCGTTGACGCGCGATGCGATAGACTTGGAAGTCTGGCTAAATCGACATGAGTCGCGGGTTGATCGCGCGCGACTGCTGTTGTCGCCGAAGACGCAGGCGCGCAAGACCAACGTGAATGCTTGGTACGTGCCTAGCGCATGGAACACAAAGTGGAGCAACTTAACCCGGCGCGCCGAGGTCCGGCATCGCCCGCCTTACCAGACCCGCCACACTTATGCATGCTGGAACCTCACGGCACGCGGCAACTTGGCCTTCATCGCCAACCAGATGGGGCACAGTGACTACTCGATGCTCGTGAAAGTCTATGGCCGCTGGATAGATTCGGAGTCCCCCAGAGAGCTGGGGCGTATCTGGCAGGGCATGAAAAAACTCGTGCAAATTGCCCCAAATTTGCCCCAAAAAAAACAATAAAACAATACAAATGATTGATTTTAATGGGTAAAATAGATTTCTCAACGCACACGCCGATGATGCAGCAGTACCTGGGCATCAAGGCGCAGCATCCCGACATGCTGCTGTTCTACCGCATGGGCGACTTCTACGAGCTGTTCTACGACGACGCCGAAAAGGCCGCGCGGCTGCTGAACATCACGCTCACCACCCGCGGCGCCTCGGCCGGCAGCCCGATCAAGATGGCCGGCGTGCCCTACCACAGTGCTGAGCAATATCTGGCGCGCTTGCTGAAGCTGGGCGAATCGGTGGTGATCGCCGAGCAGGTGGGCGACCCAGCCACCAGCAAAGGCCCGGTCGAACGGCAAGTGTCGCGCATCGTCACGCCGGGCACGCTGACCGATTCCGGGCTGCTGGACGAGACGCGCGACACGCTGATTCTTGCGGTCGCACCGGGTGCAGAAACACTCGGCGTGGCCTGGCTCAATCTCGCCGCCGGACGCTTCCAGGTCACCGAAGTCAACGTGGCCGCCCTGCCGGCCCTGCTGGCGCGCGTGCGGCCGGCGGAAATCCTGGCGCCCGATGACTTCGCACTCAACGGCGCCCATTGTGCGGTACGCCGCCTCGCCCCGTGGCAGTTCGATTCGACCGGCGCTCAGACCCGGCTGGCGCAGCAATTCGGCAGCCGCGACCTCGCCGGCTTCGGCGTGGCGGACCTTCCCCTGGCGATTGCCGCCGCCGGTGCCCTGCTCGACTACATCCAGACCACCCAGCGCACCGCGCTGCCGCACATCCAGTCCATCTGCGCCGAGCGCGACAGCGACTTCGTCCAGCTCGACGCCGCCACCCGGCGCAATCTGGAACTCACCGAAGCCCTGCGCGGCGAAGCGGCGCCGACCCTGCTGTCGGTGCTCGACACCACCGCCACCGGCATGGGCACGCGCCTGCTGCGCCACTGGCTGCACCATCCGCTGCGCGACCGCGAAATCCTGAGTCAGCGGCGCGATGCCATCGGCGTGCTGGCCGAGCGGCCCGACAGCGCCGCCGCGCTTACCCGCCTGCTGAAAAGCTGCGCCGACGTCGAACGCATCAGCGGCCGCATCGCGCTGAAGAATGCGCGTCCGCGCGACCTCTCCGGCCTGCGCGACACCTTGGCGCTCTTGCCCGATCTCGCTGCGGCCTTACCCGATGACCGCGCGCGCCTGTCGGCGCTGCAGGCCGCGCTCGCCGCCCGCCCCGACCTGCATGCCCTGCTGGCGCGCGCCATCCAGCCCGAGCCCGCCAGTGTGCTGCGCGAAGGCGGCGTCATCGCCGACGGTTACGACGCCGACCTCGACGAGCTGCGCGCGCTGACGCGCGACGCCGGCGCCTTCCTGCTGGAACTGGAAACGCGCGAGCGTGCGCGTTCCGGCATCGGAAATCTGAAAGTTGAATACAACAAGGTGCACGGCTTCTACATCGAGGTCAGCCGCGCGCAGGCGGACAAGACGCCGGTACCCGACGATTACCGCCGCCGCCAGACGCTGAAAAACGCCGAGCGCTACATCACGCCGGAACTCAAGGCCTTCGAGGACAAGGCGCTGTCGGCGCAGGACCGCGCGCTGGCGCGCGAAAAGGCGCTGTTCGAGGCGCTGCTCGACTCGCTGACGCCGCATGTGCCGGATCTGCTGTCGATTGCCGCGGCGCTCGCCGAGATCGACGTGCTGGCGAGCCAGGCCGAGCGCGCGGGCACGCTCAGGCTCAACCCGCCCGAGTACAGCGAGGAGCCTGGCATCGTCATCCGCGGCGGCCGCCATCCGGTGGTCGAGGCGCAGGTGGCGCACTTCATTCCCAACGACGTGAGCCTGACCCGAAGCCGCCAGATGCTCTTGATCACCGGCCCCAACATGGGCGGCAAGTCGACCTACATGCGGCAGGTGGCGCTGGTGACGCTCATGGCCTGCTGCGGCCTGTGGGTCCCCGCGAATTCGGCCAGGATCGGCGACGTCGATCAGATCTTCACCCGCATCGGCGCGTCCGACGATTTGGCGGGCGGACGCTCGACCTTCATGGTCGAAATGACCGAGACCGCGCACATCCTGCACAACGCCAGCGCCAGCAGCCTCGTGCTGCTGGACGAAATCGGCCGCGGCACCTCGACCTTCGACGGCTTGGCGCTGGCGTGGGCGGTGGCGCGCCATCTGGTCACCGCCACCCGCGCGTTCACGCTGTTCGCCACCCACTATTTCGAACTGACCCAGCTGGCGCAGGAATTCCGCCAACTCGCCAACGTGCATCTCGACGCCAAGGAACACGGCGCCGACCTGGTATTCCTGCACGCGGTGGAGGAAGGCCCGGCCTCGCAGAGCTACGGCATCCAGGTCGCGCGCCTGGCCGGCGTGCCGAGCCCCGTCATCCATGCGGCACGCCGCCACCTGCGCGAACTCGAGGACGCCCAGCTGCAGCCCGGCCCGCAGGGCGACCTGTTCGCCGCCCACCTGCCCAACGACGAACCGCCGCCGCATCCCGCGCTCGACCAGCTGCGCGAACTCGACCCCGACACGCTCACGCCGAAAGCGGCACTGGATATGCTCTACGCATTGAAGGCGCTGACGGATACGTCTCTTTGAAAACGCTGCGCCTCGACACCCGCGAACTCGGCCTCGACTTCAATGCCGCGCTGAAGCTGGCGACGACGATCGCCCAACAGCAACTGGGTGAAGACACGATGTTGTTGAGCTGGTACGACCGCGAACGCGATCTCGAATCGCCTGCGGGGGTGAGCGAATGCCATGTAGGCTGCGCCACCAAGGGATCGTGGGACTATGCGCTCAACCGCGGTGCACGGCTGGCGGTGGAATTCGATTCCGGGCGTTTTTTCTTCTGTTTTCTTTAGGCTTCGGCCGGCAGAACCCTGACCGCCTGCCCGAGGCAGGTCACCGTCTGCCCGGCACGGATCTTCGCCGTCTTGCGGCTTTCAGGCTTGCCGTCGACGCTGACCTCGCCATTGGCGATCATGAGCTTGCCCTGCCCGCCGCTGTCGGCGATGCCGGTGAGTTTGAGCAGGTCGCACAGCGCGACGTGTTCGCCGCGCAGGGTGAATTCCTGAGTGTTCATGTCTTAGGCCCCGCGCCGCCGCCACAGATAGCGGTAGACGAAGCCCGGGTAGGCAAACACCACGAACAGCGCGGCATTGACCGCGTAGAACTCCCAGTTTTGCCGGTGGATATCGCCGAGCTTGCCTTCCAGCAGCATGGCAATGCCGCCGACCACGAAAAATAGCACGACCAATTCCAGCAGCCGCCAGGCGAAATTCTTGCTGCCCACTTTGGGCTTGGCGACGAAGAAGATGCGCTCGAACAGAAACGGCAGGTTGGCGGCGACGAAGGCCAGGATCAGCAGCAGGGAGGTGGAAAAGTTCACAATGAATCCGGAAAACTGAGTAACGCCAGAGCAGACCTGCTCTGGCGGAGATGGTTCAGAACGACGCGCCGACGGCGTACACGCACACCGCCATCAGCGGCTGCGGCAGGATGCCGAGCGCCAGCACGGCCAGCCCGTTGGCCGACATGATGACACGGGCGTCGGGGCAGGCGGAAATTGCTTCGGTGTCGTGCGGGGCGTCGAAATACATCAGCTTGACGATGCGCAGGTAGTAGAACGCACCGATCAGCGAGAACAGGACCGCCGCCACCGCCAGCCATACGTAGCCGATCTCGACCACCGCCTGCAGCACGACCAGCTTGGCGTAGAAGCCGACGGTGGGCGGCACGCCGGCCATCGAAAACATCAGCAGCAGCATCAGGAAGGCCAGCCACGGGCTGCGGCGGTTGAGGCCCTTGAAGTCGTCGAGCTGGTCGGCCTCGAAGCCGGCGCGCGAGAGCAAGAGGATCATGCCAAACCCGCCCGCGCTCATCAGCGCGTACACCAGCACGTAGAACATCGCGCTGCCGTAGCCGTTCTGCGAGCCGGCCAGGATGCCCAGCAGCATGAAGCCCATGTGCGAGATGGTCGAGTAGGCGAACATGCGCTTCAGATTGCTTTGCGCGATGGCCGCGAGGTTGCCGACCGCCATCGACAGCACCGCCAGGATCACCAGCATGTCGCGCCATTCGGCCACCTGCGATTCCAGCCCCTGGCCCAGGATGCGCACGACGAAGGCGAAGGCGGCGATCTTGGGCGCGGTGCCGATGAAGAGCGTCATCGCGGTGGGGGCGCCGTGGTAGACGTCGGGCACCCACATGTGGAACGGCACTGCGCCCAGTTTGAAGGCCAGGCCGGCGACGATGAAGACGATGCCGAACACCAGGGGAATGCGCAGGTCGGTGCCGTCGGTCAGGTTCTGGGCGATGTCGCCCAGCGCCAGCGAGCCGGTGACGCCGTAGACCATCGACATGCCGTAGAGCAGCATGCCGGACGCCAGCGCACCCAGCACGAAGTATTTCATCGCCGCTTCGGTCGCGACGCTGGAATCGCGCTGCAGCGCGACCATGGCATAAAGCGACAGCGACAGCAGTTCGAGGCCGAGGTAGAGCGTGAGGAAATGGCTGGCCGACACCATCACCATCATGCCCAGCAGCGCAAACAGCGCCAGCACGAAGAATTCGCCCTTGTAGAGCCCGCGCTGGCGCAGGTAGTCGCGCGAATAGACCATCACCACGGCGACGCTCAGATAGAGGAAGAGCTTCAGCACGTCCGCCAGCGGGTCGTCGACGAAGAGACCGCCCAGCGCCAGCACCGGCATGGCCGAGAAATCGCGCGCGGTGAGGAAGGCCGCGCCGACCACGGTGGCCAGCGACAGCACATAGGCGATGTAGCGCTTGCTGTCGTCGAGCGCGGCGTCGATCACCAGGATCAGCGACACCATCGCCAGCACGAAAATCTCGGGCAGCGCGGGGGCGAACAGCGTGAGGAAATCGCTCATCTTGGAACCTTAAGGCAGTTTGCTTTGGGCGACGTGCGCCAACAGGTCGACCACCGACACGTGCATGACGTCGGTGAACGGCTTGGGATACAGGCCCATGGCCAGCACGCAGACGGCGAGCACGCCGAGGATCAGGATCTCGCGCGCATTGACGTCGCGCATCTCCTCGACGTGCGGGTTGGTGACATTGCCGAACACCACGCGCTTGTACATCCACAGCGTGTAGGCGGCACCGAGGATCAGCGTGGTGGCGGCGACGAAGGCGAACCAGAAATTGACCTTCGTCGCGGCCAGGATGACCATGAATTCGCCGACGAAGCCGCTGGTCGCCGGCAGGCCGGCATTGGCCATGGCGAACAGCATGAAGAAGGCGGCGAACACCGGCATCTTGTTGACCAGGCCGCCGTAGTCCTTGATCTGGCGCGAATGCAGGCGGTCGTACATCACCCCGATGCAGAGGAACAGCGCGGCCGAGACGAAACCGTGCGAGATCATCTGCACCAGGCCGCCTTCGGCGCCGAGCGGGCTGAACATGAAGAAGCCGAGGGTGACGAAGCCCATATGCGCGATCGACGAATAGGCGATGAGCTTCTTCATGTCGGCCTGCACCAGCGCGACCAGGCCGATGTAGGCGACGGCGATGAGCGACAGTGCAATGACGAACCAGGAGAGCTCGTGGCTGGCATCCGGCAGGATCGGCAGGATGAAGCGCAGGAAGCCGTAGGCGCCGACCTTCAGCGTGATCGCCGCCAGCACCACCGAGCCGCCGGTGGGCGCCTCGACGTGGGCGTCGGGCAGCCAGGTGTGTACCGGCCACATCGGCACCTTGACCCCGAAGGCCAGCAGGAAGGAAAAGAACATCAGCGTCTGCGCCGTCATCCCCAGCGTGGTGGTGTGCCAGGTCTGGATGTCGAAGCTGCCGCCCGACTGAAAATAGAGATAGACCATCGACACCAGCATCAGCAGCGAGCCGAGCAGGGTGTAGAGGAAGAACTTGAACGCGGCATACACCCGGTTCGGCCCGCCCCACACGCCGACGATCAGGTACAGCGGAATCAGCATGCCCTCGAAGAAGACATAGAACAGGATGCCGTCGAGCGCGGCGAAGACGCCGTTGATGAGGCCGGACATGATGAGGAAGGCCGCCATGTACTGCGCGACCTTGTCCTGGATCACCTGCCAGCCGGCGATCACCACCAGCACGGTGATGAAGCTGTTCAACAGGATCAGCGGCATCGAAATGCCGTCGACGCCGAGGTGGTAGTGGACGTTGAACGCCGGAATCCACGCCGCCTTCTCGACGAACTGCATCGCCGAGGTAGAGGTATCGAAGCCGGTGACCAGCGGGATCGCGACGATGAACCCCAGCAGCGCGCCGGCCAGCGCGATCCAGCGGGCGAGCGCGGCGTTGCGGTCGGAGCCGGTGGCGAGCACCGCCACCCCGGCCAGAATCGGGACCCAGATGACGAGAGAGAGTATGGATTGTCCGAACATGGGCGTGGGATCTTAGTTAGGCACGGCTAGTTGAGCCGCGCGAACCACGTCACCAGGGCGAACACCCCGATCAGCATGGCGAACGCGTAGTGGTAGATGTAGCCGGACTGGAAGGCTTTGACCAGGCGCGAGACGCGTTCGACCAGGTGGGCGGTGCCGTTGACGAAGAAGCCGTCGATCACGTTCTGGTCGCCGCGCCGCCACAGGGTGGCGCCGAGCAACCGCGCGCCTTTGGCGAACACCCAGCTGTAGAGCTCGTCGAACCAGTACTTGTTGAGCAGCAGCTGGTGCAGGAACCTGAAGCGCTGCGCGATGGCCGCCGGAATGTCCGGGCGCTTGAGGTAGAAGAAGGCCGCCAGCCCCACCCCCGCCACCGCCAGCCAGAACGGCAGCGTCGTCACCGCGTGCAGGCCCATCGCCGCGGCGCCGTGGAAATGCTGGTTGAGTTCGTGCATCACCGGATGGCGGTCGGCGACATAGATCGCGCTGCCGAAATAATCGCCGAACAGCATGGGCTCGATGGTCATGTAGCCGATCGCCAATGACGGCAGCGCCAGCGCGAGCAGTGGGCCGGTCACCACCCACGGCGTTTCGTGCGGCGTGCCGCCGTGATGTTCGACGTGGTGCGCGTCGGGCTCGTTGCCGTGGGCGTGGCCCTGATGGAAGCGCTCCTTGCCGTGGAACACCAGGAAATACATGCGGAAGGAATAGAAGGCGGTGACGAACACCCCGATCAGCACTGCCCAGTAGGCGACGTCGGCCACCGGCAGGTGCGACAGCTTGACCGCCTCGATGATGGTCTCCTTGGAATAGAAGCCCGACAGAAAAGGCGTGCCGATCAGCGCCAAGGAGCCGACCAGAGAAGTGATCCAGGTGATCGGCATGTACTTCTTCAAGCCGCCCATGTAGCGGATGTCCTGGTTGTGGTGCATGGCGATGATGACCGAACCGGCGGCAAGGAACAGCAGCGCCTTGAAGAAGGCATGCGTCATCAGGTGGAACACCGCGACCGAATAGGCCGAGGCGCCGAGCGCGACCGTCATGTAGCCCAGTTGGGAGAGCGTCGAGTAGGCCACCACGCGCTTGATGTCGTTCTGCACGATGCCGAGGAAACCCATGAACAGCGCGGTGATCGCGCCGATCACCATGATGAAACTGAGCGCCACGTCGGACAGCTCGAACAACGGCGACATGCGCGCGACCATGAAGATGCCGGCGGTCACCATCGTCGCTGCGTGGATCAGCGCGGAAATCGGCGTCGGGCCTTCCATCGAATCGGGCAGCCAGACGTGCAGCGGAAATTGCGCCGACTTGCCCATCGCGCCGATGAACAGCAGGATGCCGATGACCGTCATCAGGCTCCACGGCGCATCGGGCCACAGGACGATGGTGTCGTTGGCGAACGACGGCGCCCGGGCGAACACGGTGGCGTAATCGAGCGTGCCGAAATGGGCCAGCACCAGGCCGATGCCGAGGATGAAGCCGAAGTCGCCGACGCGGTTGACCAGGAAGGCCTTGAGGTTGGCGTAGATCGCCGTCTCTTTCGTGTACCAGAAGCCGATCAGCAGGTAGGAGACGAGGCCGACCGCTTCCCAGCCGAAGAACAGCTGCAGGAAGTTGTTGCTCATCACCAGCATCAGCATCGAGAAGGTGAACAGCGAGATGTAGCTGAAGAAGCGCTGGTAGCCGGGGTCGTCGTGCATGTAGCCGATGGTGTAGATGTGCACCATCAGCGAGACGAAGGTGACCACCAGCATCATCATCCCGGTGAGCGAATCGATCAGGAAGCCGACTTCGAAGCTCAAGTCGCCCAGCGCCATCCAGGTGTAGACGGTGCCGTTGTAGGTATTCCCTGCGCGCACATCCTGAAACACCAGCCACGAAGCGATCAGCGAAACCGCCACGCCGGCGATGGTGACGACATGGGCGCCGCTGCGGCCGACGAGGCGGCCGAACAGGCCGGCGACGATCGCGCCGAAGAGCGGCGCCAGCGGCACGATGAGATAAAGCGTCTGCATGTCCATCCGCATCAGCCTTTCAGGTGGTCGAGGTCATCGACGTTGATGGTGTGCAGGTTGCGGAACAGCACCACCAGGATGGCCAGGCCGATGGCGGATTCTGCCGCGGCGACGGTGAGGATGAAGAAAACGAAGATCTGGCCGTGGATGTCGCCCAGGTAGTGCGAAAACGCGATGAAGTTCATGTTCACCGCCAGCAGCATCAGTTCGATGGCCATCAGCAGGATGATGACGTTCTTGCGGTTGAGGAAGATGCCCAGCACGCTGATGGCGAACAGGATGCCGCCCAGCACCAGGTAATGCGACAAGGAAATCACGCGCCCTCCCCCTTTGAATCCTGACCCCTGACCCCTGGCCCCTTTTCGGACTGCATCTTGACGATGCGCAGGCGGTCGTTGCGCCTGACCTTCACCTGCTCGGCGGGGTCGATGTACTTGCTGTCCTTGCGCCGGCGCAGCGTCAGCGTGATGGCGGCGACGATCGCCACCAGCAGGATCACCGCGGCGAGTTCGAAGGCGTAGACATAGTCGGTATACAGCAGCCGCCCGAGTTCCTTGGTGTTGCTGTAGTCGGCGGCATGCGGCGCGGGCGTGGCCATCACGTCGAGCCCGAAATGGCGGCCGCCCAGGATCAGCGCCATTTCGATCACCAGCAGCACGGAGACGAAGCCGGCCAGCGGCAGGTAATCCCAGAAGCCCTCGCGCAACTTATCCAGGTTGATGTCAAGCATCATCACCACGAACAGGAACAGCACCATCACCGCGCCGACATAGACCAGCACCAGGGTGATGGCGAGGAATTCCGCCTCCAGCAGCACCCACAGGCCGGCCGCGGTGAAGAAGGCCAGCACCAGAAACAGCGCAGCGTGCACCGGATTGCGCGCGGTGATCACGCGCAGGCCGGCAAACACCAGGATGGCGGCGAAGAAGTAGAAGATTGCGGTCGTGTACGTCATTTTTCAGGGGTCAGGATTCAGGATTCAGGGATCAGGGAAAACCTGGCCCATGTACCTTTGTCTATCCAAATCGCTTTCTTGCCCCGCCCTCCCATTTTTTGTTGAATTAACCGCCGTCGAAACTGCTGTTCCCTGACCCCTGACCCCTGAATCCTGGCCCCTGCCTTACCGATACTTCGCATCCGCGGCCCTGTCCCTGGCGATCTGTTCCTCGTACTGGTCGCCAATCGCCAGCAGCATGGGTTTGGTGTAGATGAGGTCGCCGCGTTTTTCGCCGTGGTATTCGAGGATGTGCGTTTCGACGATGGAGTCGACCGGACAGGACTCCTCGCAGAAACCGCAGAAAATGCACTTGGTGAGGTCGATGTCGTAGCGCGTGGTGCGGCGGGTGCCGTCGTCGCGCTGTTCCGATTCGATGGTGATGGCGAGCGCCGGGCACACCGCTTCGCACAGCTTGCAGGCGATGCAGCGCTCCTCGCCGTTGGGGTAGCGGCGCAGCGCATGCAGCCCGCGGAAACGGGGGCTTTGCGGAGTTTTCTCTTCCGGGTACTGCACCGTGATCTTGCGCGCGAACAGGTTGCTGCCGGTAAGCATCATGCCGCGCAGCAGTTCGATCAGGAACAGGCTGCCGAAGAAATGGGTGATCCGTCTCATGGCGCGCTCAGTGGAAGAGATAACCATACGGCGTCTGCATCATGCCGCCGACGACGACGATCCAGACGATGGTGATGGGGATGAACACTTTCCAGCCCAGGCGCATGATCTGGTCGTAGCGATAGCGCGGGAAGGTGGCGCGGAACCACAGGAACAGGAACAGCACGAAGGCGGTCTTCGCCAGCCACCAGACGATGCCGTCGGGCAGGAAGGTCACCGGCGACAGCCAGCCGCCGAGGAACATCAGCGTGCACAGCGCGGCCACCAGGATCATGTTGGCGTACTCCGCGAGGAAGAACACCGCGAAGGCCATGCCGGAATATTCGACATGGAAGCCGGCGACGATCTCGGACTCGCCTTCGGCAACGTCGAACGGCGCGCGGTTGGTCTCGGCCACACCGGCGATCAGATACACGATGAACAGCGGGAACAGCGGCCAGATGTACCACTGGTGCAGGCCGCCCGCCTGCCCCTGCACGATGGCGGTGAGGTTGAGCGACTGCGACGCCATCAGCACGCCGACCAGCGCGAAGCCCATGGCGATTTCATACGACACGATCTGCGCCGCCGAGCGCATGGCGCCGAGGAAGGCGTATTTCGAATTGGACGCCCAGCCCGCGATGATGACGCCGTAGACGCCCATCGAGGTAATCGCCATCACGTACAGCAGACCGGCATTGATGTCGGCCAGCACCAGGGTGTCGGTAAACGGAATCACCGCCCACGCCGCCAGCGCCGGCGCAATGGCCAGGATGGGGCCGAGGATGAACAGCCCCTTGTTGGCGCCGGAAGGAATGATGATTTCCTTCATCAGCAGTTTCACCGCGTCGGCGATCGGCTGCAGCAGGCCCTGGAAACCGACACGGTTGGGGCCGATGCGCACCTGCATCCAGCCGATGATTTTCCGTTCCGCGTAGGTGAGATAGGCGACGCCCAGCATCAGCGGCACCACCAGCACCATGATCTTGATCAGCGTCCAGACGACGGTTTGAATAGCAGCCCAGTCCATTCCCATGCTCTCCTCAGACCCGTTCCGCGGTGATCGGGCCGAACATCGGGCCCAGCCCCGCCGTCAGCGGATGGCCACTCGGGATGCGGATGCAGTTGTCCGGCAGCAGGTCGTCGCGCTGCACCTTCAGCGTCAGCGCGGAGGCCGTCTGGCGCACCGAGACGCGCCCGTTTTCCTCAAGGCCCAGCTGCGCGATCAAGCGGCTGTGCATGCGCGCCACCGGCAATGCGGCGTCCTGCGTCATCTGCAAAGAGGGTGAGCGGCGCACCACGGCGTCGGTCTGGTAGATCGGCACCTCGGCGACGCGTTCCAGGCCCTCGATGGCCTGCGGCTCTACCGCCGGCATCACGCCGCGGACTTCATTGCTAAGGAAGCCTTGCACGTTACCGGTGGGGGTGTCGCCCAGCGCATCGCGCAGCACGTCCTTCGTATCGTTGTGATCGAAGCCGGCCAGCCCCAGCAGATTGCCCAGCACGCGCAGCACCTTCCACGCCGGACGCGCTTCGCCGAGCGGCTTCACCACGGCGTTGAAGCTTTGCACGCGGCCTTCGGTGTTGATGAAAGTGCCCGAGGTTTCGGTCCACGGCGCGATCGGCAGCAGCACGTCGGCGTAGTCGAGCGACTTGCCCTTGTAGGGCGACATCACCACGACGAATTCCGCTGCGTTGATGCTGGCAATGGCGCTCACCGGATCATGGGTATCGAGTTCGGCCTCGACGCCCAGCAGCAGATAGGCGGTGAGCGGCTTTTCCAGCATCTGCTGCGCGTTCAGGCCCTGGACGGCGGGCTGGCCCAGCGGACCGCGGTGGGGAACCGCACCGACCGCCATCGCCCCGACGCTGTTGGCGGCTTCGCCCAGCACGCCGAAACTGGCACCCGACAGCCGCGCCACTTCCTGCGCCAGCGCATGAATCTGCGCATAGCTGGAATGATGCTGCACCATGTTGCCGAGGAAGACCGCACGCGCTTCTGAAGAACCCTGGCCGCCGCCCGCCAGGCTCTCGGCCATTTTCTTCGCAATGTCGTCGGCGACCCCACCCTGACTGAGATAGGGCGCGGCGATGTCCGGCACCGGCAGGTTCTTCAACTCGGCCAACGCGCGGCACACCCCGGCGAGCGCCGCGGCGAGCTGCGACGGCGCGACGATGCGCTTGGCGTGCACCTTGCCGAGGAATTCGTCTTCCGCCGCGTTGATCAGATTGAGTTCGCCGTACCAGCGCACCGACTCGCGGATGCGGTGCGCCATCAGCGGGTGGTCCTTGCGCAGGTTGGAGCCCACGACCAGCATGCGGTTCAGCCGCGACATGTAGGTCACCGGCATGCCGAGCCAGAAACCGCCCTGCGCCTTGTCGTCGAGCGAAAAGTCCGACTGCCGCAGGCGATGGTCGACGTTGCCGCTGCCCATGCCGCGCATCAGCTTCTGCAGCAGGAAGAGCTCCTCGGCCGGGCGATACGGCGTCGACAGCGCGCCGATGCTGTCGGCCGGAATGGCCTTCAGCTTGTTGGCGACGAATTCGAGCGCGTCCTGCCAGGTCGTTTCAGCCCACTGGCCGTTCTGCTTGACCATCGGCCGGGTCAGGCGCTCGGCCGTGTTCAGCCCTTCGTAGGAGAAGCGGTCGCGGTCGGCCAGCCAGCATTCGTTGACGTCCTCGTTCTCGCGCGGCAGCACGCGCATGACCTTGCTGTCCTTGACGTGGACTTCGAGGTTGGAACCCAGGCTGTCGTGCGGGCTGATCGTCAGGCGGCGCGACAACTCCCAGCTGCGGGCGGTGTAGCGGAAAGGCTTGCTGGTCAGCGCGCCGACCGGACACAGGTCGATCACGTTGCCCGACAGTTCGGACGCCACCTGCTTCTCCAGGAAGGGCATCACCTCGGTGTGCTCGCCGCGCCCCGGCATGCCGAGTTCCATCACGCCGGCGATTTCCTGTCCGAAACGCACGCAACGGCTGCAATGGATGCAGCGCGTCATGTCGGTGGAAATCAGCGGGCCGAGATTCTTGTCGCGCACCACGCGCTTGACTTCCTGGTAGCGCGACGACGAGCCGCCATAACCCACCGCCAGATCCTGCAGCGTGCATTCGCCGCCCTGATCGCAGATCGGGCAGTCGAGCGGATGGTTGATGAGCAGGAACTCCATCACGCTCTTCTGCGCGCTGATGGCGTATTCGGAACGGGTCTGCACTTTCATGCCGTCGGTCACCGGGGTGGCGCAGGCCGGCAGCGGCTTCGGCGCCTTTTCCACCTGCACCAGGCACATGCGGCAGTTAGCCGCGATCGACAGCTTCTTGTGATAGCAGAAATGCGGGATCGTGATGCCGGCCGCGTTGGCCGCATCCATGATGGTCTTGCCGCTCTCCACCTCGAGCGTCTTGCCGTCAATTTCGATAGTCAGTGTCGCCATTGCAGTCTCAGACCATGCACTTTCTGTGTTCGACGTGGTACGCGAACTCGTCGCCGAAATGCTTGAGGAAGCTTTGCACCGGCATCGCCGCGGCATCGCCCAGCGCGCAGATGGTGTGGCCGCCGATGCGACCCGCCACGCTGTTCAGGAGCTCCAGGTCTTCCGGCCTGCCCTCGCCGTGCTCGATGCGGTGAATGATGCGGTACATCCAGCCGGTGCCCTCGCGGCACGGCGTGCACTGGCCGCAGGATTCCTCGAAGTAGAAATACGACAGCCGCTCCAGCGCGCGCACCATGCACACCGTTTCGTCCATGACGATGACCGCGCCTGAGCCCAGCATCGAGCCCGCCTTGGCGATGCAGTCGAAGTCCATGGTGCAGTCCATCATGACGTCGGCCGGCAGCACCGGCGCCGACGAGCCGCCGGGAATGACGGCCTTCAGTTTGTGGCCGCTGCGCACCCCGCCCGCCATCTCCAGCAGCTCGGAAAACGGCGTGCCGAGCGGCACTTCGAAGTTGCCCGGCTTGTTGACGTGCCCCGACACCGAGAACAGCTTGGAGCCGCCGTTGTTGGGCTTGCCCAGCTCGAGGAAAGCCTGGCCGCCGTGCTGCATGATCCAGGGCACCGAGGCCAGCGTCTCGGTGTTGTTGATGGTGGTGGGCTTGCCGTAGAGGCCGAAGCTCGCCGGGAACGGCGGCTTGAAGCGCGGCTGGCCCTTCTTGCCCTCGATCGATTCCAAGAGCGCGGTTTCCTCGCCGCAGATGTAGGCGCCGTAGCCATGGTGCGCATGCAGCTGGAAGCAGAAGTCGGTGCCGAACAGATTGTCACCCAGATAGCCGGCTTCGCGCGCGTCCTTCAGCGCGGCTTCGAAGATCTCGTAGCAGTCGAAAATCTCGCCGTGGATGTAGTTGTAGCCGACGCGCGCGCCCAGCACGTAGCCGGCGATCGCCATGCCTTCGATCAGCTGGTGCGGGTTGTAGCGCAGGATGTCGCGGTCCTTGAAGGTGCCCGGCTCGCCCTCGTCGCTGTTGCAGACGATGTACTTGTCGCCGGCAAACGCGCGCGGCATGAAGCTCCATTTGAGACCCGTGGGAAAGCCCGCGCCGCCGCGGCCGCGCAGGGCGCTGGTCTTCAGTTCGGCGATGATGGCGTCGCCCGACACCTTCTCGGTGACGATGCGGCGCAGCGCCTGATAGCCGCCGTTGGCAACGTAGGTGGCGAGCGAACCCGGGTTGTCGAGTGCCTGCGTCCAGCTGCAGACCTGGGGGGTCGGCTTCAGCAGGCTCATTTCAGCTTGTCCAGCAATTCGTCCACTTTCTCGGGCGTGAGGTGCGTGTGCATGGCGTGGTTGTTGTGCAGGCACATCGGCGCATCGCCGCAGGCGCCCATGCACTCGCCTTCCTTCAGCGTGTAGCGCCCGTCCTCGGTCGTTTCGCCGAAACCGATGCCGAGCTTCTCCTTGAGATGCTCGGCGATCTCGTTCGCCCCCATCAGCGCGCACGGCAGATTGGTGCACACGGTGATCTTGTGCCGCCCCCCCGGCTGAGTGTCGTACATGTTGTAGAAGGTGGCGACCTCGTAGGCGGCGATCGCCGGCATCTCGAGATAATTCGCGACGTATTCGATCAGATCGGACTTCAGCCAGCCCTTCTCCGTCTGCGCGATGCGCAATGCGCCCATCACCGCCGACTGCTTCTGGTCGGCGGGATATTTGGCCACTTCGGCATCGATCAGCGCAAGCGATTCTTGAGACAACATCAGCGGTCGATCTCCCCGAAAACAATATCCTGCGTGCCGATGATGGCGACCACGTCGGCGATCATGTGGCCGCGGCTCATTTCATCGAGCGCCGCCAGATGCGCATAGCCCGGCGCGCGGATTTTCAGACGATAGGGTTTGTTGGCGCCGTCGGACACCAGGTAGATACCGAACTCGCCCTTGGGGTGTTCCACCGCGGCATAGGCCTCGCCCGCCGGCACGTGCATGCCCTCGGTGAAGAGCTTGAAGTGGTGGATCAGCTCCTCCATGTTCTGCTTCATGTCGATCCGCGACGGCGGCGCGACCTTGTGGTTTTCGACGATGACCGGGCCCGGATTCCTGCGCAGCCAGTCGACGCACTGTTTGATGATGCGGTTGGACTGGCGCATTTCCTCGATGCGAACCAGGTAGCGGTCGTAGCAGTCGCCGTTGGTGCCGACCGGAATGTCGAAGTCCATGCGATCGTAGACTTCGTAAGGTTGTTTCTTGCGCAGGTCCCATTCGACGCCGGAACCGCGCAGCATGGGGCCGGTGAAGCCCAGTGCCTTGGCGCGTTCGGGCGACACCACGCCGATGCCGACGGTGCGCTGTTTCCAGATGCGGTTGTCGGTCAAGAGCGTTTCGTATTCGTCGACGTAGGTCGGGAAGCGCTGGGTGAAATCCTCGATGAAGTCGAGCAGCGAACCCTGGCGGTTGGCGTTCATCGAACTCATGGTCGCTTCGTTGCGGGTGTGCTGAGCCGCATACTGCGGCATCGTGTCGGGCAGGTCGCGGTAGACGCCGCCAGGACGGTAGTAGGCCGCATGCAGGCGCGCGCCGGACACCGCTTCGTAGCAGTCCATCAGGTCTTCGCGCTCGCGGAAGGCATACAGGAACACCGTCATCGCACCGACGTCGAGCGCGTGCGCGCCCAGCCACAAGAGGTGATTCAGCACGCGGGTGATCTCGTCGAACATCACGCGGATGTATTGCGCGCGCTCGGGGACCTCGATCTGCAGCAGCTTCTCGATCGCCATCACGTAGGCGTGCTCGTTGACCATCATCGACACGTAGTCGAGGCGGTCCATGTAGGGCACCGACTGGATGAAGGTTTTGTGTTCGGCGAGCTTCTCGGTGGCGCGGTGCAACAGGCCGATGTGCGGGTCGGCGCGCTGGATCACTTCGCCGTCGAGCTCCAGCACCAGGCGCAGCACGCCGTGCGCGGCCGGGTGCTGCGGGCCGAAATTCATCGTGTAGTTTCTGATCTCAGCCATGTCAGCGCCCTGCCCCGTAGCTCTCGTCGCGCACGATGCGCGGCACGATTTCGCGCGGCTCGATGGAAACCGGCTGATAGATCACCCGCTGCTGGGTCGGGTCGTAACGCA
Organism: Gammaproteobacteria bacterium; assembly: GCA_018820765.1. GTDB lineage: Bacteria > Pseudomonadota > Gammaproteobacteria > Burkholderiales > Thiobacillaceae > Thiobacillus. Next base: position 34,576 of record JAHJNN010000005.1, on the reverse strand, counting down.
TCTCGACGTTGCCCGACAGCGGGAAGTCCTTGCGGAACGGGTGGCCGATGAAACCGTAGTCGGTGAGGATGCGGCGCAGGTCGGGATGGCCCTCGAACACGATGCCGTAGAGGTCGAAGGCCTCGCGCTCGAACCAGTTGGCCGAGGGCCAGATGTCCACCACCGAAGCCACCACCGGCAGATCGTCTTCGGGGCAGAAGACGCGCACGCGCAGGCGCTGGTTGTTCGTCACCGACAGCAGGTGGGTGACCACGGCAAAGCGTGCGCCCTCGCCGCCTTGATTAAAACCAGCGCCGTCGCCGTAGTCCGAATAGTCGACGCCGCACAGGTCGATCAACTGCTCGAAGTAGCAATCCGGATGATCGCGCAGCAGGGTCATGGCGGCGACGTAGCCTTGCGGCTTGACCACCACGGTGAGCTCGCCCAGGCGTTCGCTGACGCCGACGACCGCGTCGCCGAGCGCGTTTTTCACAGCAATAGACAAAGACTCCAGCGTCATGGGCATGGTGGCGTTAGCGGGCGATGGTATTGGTGCGGCGGATCTTGTTCTGCAACTGGATGATGCCGAACAGAAGCGCCTCCGCCGTGGGCGGGCAGCCGGGCACGTAGATGTCGACCGGCACGATGCGGTCGCAGCCACGCACGACCGAGTAGGAATAATGGTAATAACCGCCGCCGTTGGCGCACGAGCCCATGGAAATCACCCAGCGCGGCTCGGCCATCTGGTCGTAGACCTTGCGCAGCGCCGGCGCCATTTTGTTGCACAGCGTGCCGGCCACGATCATCACATCGGACTGCCTGGGGCTCCCGCGGAATACGATGCCGAAGCGGTCGAGGTCGTAGCGCGAGGCGCCCGCGTGCATCATTTCCACCGCGCAGCAGGCCAGACCGAAGGTCATCGGCCACATCGAGCTGGTGCGCATGTAGTTGATGAGTTGGTCGGCCTTGGTGGTGACAAAGCCCTGTTCGAGGACGCCTTCGATACTCACTGGGCCCGCTCCGATAACATCGCATCAGCACTGACCGGCAACGCGTCGCGGGCAGGCCTTTTCGCCGGGTCGATCCCCGCTGGCGCGGGGCCCCTCGCCCTACGGCTCAAAAGCCTTACTCCCATTCCAGCGCTCCCTTCATCCATTCATAGATGAAGCCAACGACGAGAATGCCGAGGAACACCATCATTGCGACAAAACCGGCCATGCCGATCTCCTCCAACACAATGGCCCACGGAAAAAGGAAGGCAATCTCCAGGTCGAACAGGATGAACAGGATGGCGACCAGGTAGTAGCGGACGTCGAACTTCATGCGCGCGTCTTCGAACGCTTCGAAGCCGCATTCATAGGGAGAGAGCTTTTCGCTGTCCGGGCGGTGTGGGGCCAGCAGGCCGCCCGCGACGATCGGGCCGATCCCGAAGGCCAGCCCTACGAGTATGAACAAGAAAATGGGGAGGTAGTTCTCCAGCACCGGGTTCCTCCGACTACGCCTGTTTCAGGCTGTTGAAATTATCCTTGGAGTGTATGGGTGCGAAGCATCGACTGTCAAGCCGAAAAATTGGTACTTTAGTCTTAATAATCAGATGCTTATGCGATAGCGTTCGTTAATGAACGAATCAGGAAATTTGATGGTGCCGACGGCGAGACTCGAACTCGCACGACCTAGGTCACTACCCCCTCAAGATAGCGTGTCTACCAATTCCACCACGTCGGCCAAAGGGCTTGCGCCCGAATGGATACTGCTGATTTACTGCGGGATGTCTGCCGCTTTCGATCCCGCGTTGTTGCCCGGAATCTGCTCAGGCGCGGCAGGCTGCGTCGCCGGAACCGCTGCGCGATCGAGCACGCTGGCCGGCTTGTGTTGCTGCAGCCCGAAATAGGCCAGAGCCAAGCTGGTCAAAAAGAACAGCGTGGCCAGGATGGCGGTGCTGCGGCTCAGAAAATTGGCCGAGCCAGTGGCACCGAACAGGCTGCCCGATGAACCGCTGCCGAAGGCCGCGCCCATGTCCGCCCCCTTGCCATGCTGCAACAGCACCATGGCGATGACGGCGACGGCGACGATAATGTGTACGACCCAGACCAGTGTTTCCATTTCCAGACTCTTATTTGGCAGCTGCGCGGCAAATCGCGATGAACTCATCGGCGACCAGGGAAGCGCCGCCAATCAGACCGCCATCGATATCCGGCTGAGCCATCAATTCTGCCGCATTTGCGGCCTTTACGCTACCCCCATACTGGATCACCAGCTGGTCCGCCACGCCGGCATCGAGGGCGGCGATCTTGCCGCGGATGAAGGCGTGCACGGCTTGGGCCTGCTCGGGGCTGGCGGTCTTGCCGGTGCCGATCGCCCACACCGGTTCGTAGGCCACCACGGCTTTCGCCAGCGACGCCACACCGGCAGCGTTGATCACGGCATCGAGCTGACGCGCGACGACCGCCTCGGTCACGCCCGACTCGCGCTCTTCGAGCGACTCGCCCACGCACAGGATGGGCGTGAGGCCCGCGGCCTGCGCGGCCATGTATTTCTTCGCCACCAGTTCGTCGGATTCGCCGTACAGGCTGCGCCGCTCGGAATGGCCGACGATCACGTATTTGCAGCCGAAATCGAGCAGCATGGCGGTCGACACTTCGCCGGTGAAGGCGCCCTTGGCCTGCTCGGAGACGTTCTGCGCGCCCCAGGCGATGGATGACCCGGCCAGCGCGGCCTGCGCTTGCGCCAGGTAGGGGAACGGCACGCACACGGCGGCCTCGATCCCGGCCAAGGCGGGTTTGATTGCATCCAGCAGTGCGGCGTTTTCAGCCAGGCTGCCGTGCATTTTCCAGTTACCGGCTACGAGCTTTTTGCGCATGGGAATCTGCCAAACAAAAGTGCGCGATGGTATGCGCAACGCGCCCGCGGGTCAACCGGCGAGCGCGCTGCCAGGGGGAAACCGGTCAGCCGAAACGGCCCGTGATGTAGTCCTCGGTCTGCTTCTTGCCCGGCCGCATGAAGATGGTGCCGGTCTCGTTGAACTCGATGAGTTCGCCCAGGTACATGAAGGCCGTGTAATCGGAAATCCGCGCGGCCTGCTGCATGTTGTGGGTGACGATGGCGATGGTGTAATCGCTTTTCAGCTCGTTGATGAGCTCTTCGATCTTGGCGGTGGAAATCGGATCCAGCGCCGAGGTCGGCTCGTCCAGCAGCACGATTTCGGGTTTCACCGCGACTGCGCGCGCGATGCACAGGCGCTGCTGCTGGCCACCGGAAAGCGATAGGCCGCTCTGCTGCAGCTTGTCCTTCACCTCGCCCCACAGCGCGGCCTTCTTGAGCGCCCATTCCACGCGGTCGTCCATGGCGCTTTTCGACATGCGCTCGTACAGCCGCACGCCGAAGGCGATGTTTTCGTAAATCGTCATCGGGAACGGCGTCGGCTTCTGGAACACCATGCCAATCTTGGCGCGCACCAGGTTCACGTCCTGGCTCTTGTCGAGCAGGTTCTTGCCGTGGAACAGGATCTGACCCTCGGCGCGCTGCCCTGGGTACAGGTCATACATGCGGTTGAAGGTGCGCAACAGCGTGGATTTTCCGCAGCCCGACGGCCCGATGAAGGCCGTCACCTTCTTGTGGGCGATGTCCAGGTTGACGTTGATGAGGCCTTTGAAATCACCGTAGAAGAAATCCAGGTTGCGGACCTGCAAGGCAGCATTTTCGCCGGGTGGCATGGCTTGATCGGGCATGGGTTGATTGAGCACAGCGTAGCTCCGGAAAATTAACGTTTGTCTTTATTGCGGAAAACGACGCGCACGGCGACGTTGACCGCCAGCACCAGGAAGGCGATCAACAGCGCGCCGCCCCAGGCCAGATTGACCCAGTTTTCGTAGGGGCTCAGCGCAAACTGGTAGATCACCACCGGCAGGTTGCCCATGGGTTCCGCCATGTTGGTGCTGAAGAACTGGTTGTTCAGCGCGGTGAACAAGAGCGGCGCGGTCTCGCCGGTGATGCGCGCCATCGCCAGCAGCACGCCCGTCACCACGCCCGACTTGACCGCACGCAGCGTCACCTTGAGCGACACCTGCCAGCGCGGCGCGCCCACCGCGAAGGCCGCTTCGCGCAGGCTGGTCGGCACCAGTTTCAGCATGTTCTCGGTGGTGCGCACCACCACCGGGATGGCGATCAGCGCCAGCGCCAGCGAACCGGCCCAGCCGGAGAAACCGCCGGTGGTTGCAACGAACAGGGCATACACGAACAGGCCGATGACGATGGAGGGGGCCGACAGCATGATGTCGGTCATGAAGCGGGTGAACGACGCGAATTTGGACACGCGCCCGTACTCGGCCAGATAGATGCCCGCCAGGATGCCGACCGGCGTCGAGATCAGCATGGAAAACAGCAGGATGAGGCCGCTGCCGACGATGGCGTTGCGCAGGCCGCCGCCTTCGGAACCGGGCGCCGGCGTGTCCTGGGTGAACAGATCCCAGCTCAGTGCGGCAAAACCCTTGGAAAACAGGGTCCACAAAATCCACAGCAGCGCGATGAGCCCCAGGCTCATCGCCAGCATCGACAGGGTGATGCCGATGCGGTTGATCCAGATGCGGCGGGTGTACAGGCTCATCATGATTTACAGCCCCTCGGAGCCCATGCTGCGGCTGATCAGCCAGCGCGAAATCGCCAGCACGACAAAGGTGATGACGAACAGCACCAGCCCCAGCGCAAACAGTGACGCGATGTGCAGGCCGGGATCGGCCTCGCCGAATTCGTTCGCCAGCGTGGAGGCGATCGAGGTGCCCGGTGCAAACAGGCTGCCGTTGATGCGGTTGGCGTTGCCGATCACGAAGGTAACCGCCATCGTCTCGCCCAGCGCGCGTCCCAGTCCCAGCATGATGCCGCCGATGACGCCGACGCGGGTGTACGGCAGCACGACGTTGCGCACCACTTCCCAGGTGGTGCAGCCCACGCCATAGGCGGACTCCTTCAGCACGTGCGGAACAGTTTCGAAGACGTCGCGCATGACCGAGGCAATGAAGGGAATCACCATCAGCGACAGCACGATGCTGGCCGTCAGGATGCCGACGCCGATGGGGGGACCGGAAAACCAGCTGCCGATGATCGGCACGTCGCCCAGCAATGCCTGCAGGGGCGGCTGGACATGGTCGGCAAACAACGGCGCAAAAACGAACAGACCCCAGATGCCGTATACGATCGATGGGATGCCTGCGAGCAATTCGATCGCCGTCCCCAGGGGGCGGCGCAGCCACACCGGGCAGGTTTCGGTCAGGAACAGGGCGATGCCGAAGCTGATCGGCACCGCAATCAGCAGCGCCAGCACGGACGTCACGACCGTGCCGTAAATGGCGGCCAGCGCGCCGTACTCGTCGTCCGGCACGCTCCAGATATTGGTCCACAGGAAGGATGGGCCGAATGCCTTGAGGCTGGGCCACGCTTCAATCGTGAGCGACACCAGAATGCCCACCAGCGTCGCCAGGACGACGAAGGCAAACACCTGGGTGGAATGATGGAAGAACCTGTCCTGCAGGCGGAATTTCCTGACCTGCCGGGCATGCAGATCGATTCCGGCGGTTACACTGGGCTCACTCACGGTGGGGGTGCCTATCGGTTCAATTGTTATCTGCGGGAACACCCGCCGGAGCGGGCAGGTGCTTTCGTAGAAAGCCGGGAGCGGCACACGCCCCCGGCATCGACCTTCAGTTCAACAACGGCTTACTTGATTTTCTTCATTTCGGCTTCGACCATCTTCACGACATTGGGCGGCAACGCCACAAAGCCGAGATCGGCGGCCAGTTTCTGGCCATTGTTCAGGGACCACGTGAAGAAGTCGACGACGCTTTTCTGCTTGGCCGCATCGCTGCCCTTCTCATACGCCAGCATGTAGGTGGCGCTGGTAATGGGCCAGGCGTTCTTGTGCGTCTGGTCCAGCAGGTCGGGCGCCATGCCCTTCACCTTGAAGTCGGCACCGGCGGCGGCGTCGGCAACCGAATCCTGGTTCGGCACGATGTAGTTGCCGGCCTTGTTCTTCAGCGCGACGAAGCTCATGTTGTTCTTCATGGCATCGGCAATATCCACGTAGCCGATCGCGCCCTTGATTTTCTGTACGTTGGCCGCGACACCCGGGTTGCCCTTGCCGCCCACCGCGTTGGACGGCCAGTTCACCGTATTACCCGCGCCGACATCGCGCTTGAACTCTGCCGACTGCTTGGCCAGGTAGTGGGTGAAGGCATAGGTGGTGCCCGAACCGTCCGAACGGTGCGACACGGTGATGGCCAGATTCGGCAGGCTCACGCCGGGGCTCAGCTTGGCGATGGCCGGATCGTTCCACTTGGTGATGGCGCCGCGGAAAATCTCGGCGGCGGTGGCGCCGTCCAGCTTCAGCTTGCCGGACGCAATGCCCGGAACGTTCATGACGATGGTGACGCCGCCCATGACGGTGGGCACCTGAACCAGGCCTGCCTCGTCCAGAATGGCATCCTTCACCGGGGCATCGGAGCCGCCGAAATCGACCGTCTTGGCGCGGATCTGCTTGACGCCGCCCGACGAGCCGATGCCTTGGTAGTTGACCTTGTTGCCGGTCGCCGTCTGATAGGCCTCGGCCCACTTGGTGTAAACGGCGTAGGGGAAGGTTGCGCCCGCGCCCGTAATGTCAGCGGCCAGCGCGCCAACCGAGAAGGCCAGACCCAGGGCCGCAACCGTAGTGCCTTGGGCAAGTTTGTTGAGTATACGCATGTGAATCTCCGGTAGTAGTTGACGTTGCCGCATGGGCGACGTCGCCATACTAACGGGCGAATATTACAGTTATATTTCAGGACGTGAAATCACCCGCCCGTGGCGGCTGTCCTGACGGCAGCGGCAATTGTTTCAGCTGTATGGCGGACCAGATCGGCATCCCGCCCCTCCACCATCACGCGGATCAGCGGCTCGGTGCCGGATGCACGCAGCACGATCCGGCCGCTGCCGTTGAGGACTGCCTCCGCCTCGACGACCGACGCCTCGACCGCAGGCGCCGTATCCAGCTTGAAGCCCCTGGCCACCGGCACGTTGATCATGACCTGCGGATAGGTTTCCAGGTCGGCGGTGAACGCATCCAGCGTTTCGCCGGTTTCACGCAAGGCACGCAGCACCTGCAGGGCTGAAACAATGCCGTCACCCGTCGTGTGCTTGTCCAGGCAGAGGATGTGTCCCGAAGTCTCGCCGCCCAGCGTCCAGCCCTTGGCATGCAGGCGCTCCAGCACATAGCGGTCGCCCACCTTGGCGCGCTCGAACGGGACGTGAATGCGGCCGAGCGCGTGTTCGGTGCCGAGATTGGTCATCAGCGTGCCGACCACGCCCCCCTTCATGTAGCCGGTCTGGATGCGATGGCGCGCAATGACGTAGACCAGCTGGTCGCCGTCGTATATCCGCCCCGCGGCGTCGGCCATCATCAGCCGGTCGCCGTCGCCGTCGAGCGAAATCCCCAGATCGGCGCGATGGGCGCGCACCGCCTTCGACAACGCCTTGGTATGGGTTGCGCCGCATTCGTCGTTGATGTTGAAGCCGTTCGGGTCCTTGCCGATGGCGATCACCTCGGCCCCCAGCTCGTGCAGCACGTGCGGGGCGATATGATAGGTGGCACCGTTGGCGCAGTCCACCACGATGCGCATGCCGCGCAGGTCGAGGTTGTTGGGGAAGGTGCTCTTGCAGAACTCGATGTAGCGCGCCGCCGCATCCTCGATGCGCCGCGCACGCCCCAGCTGGCGCGCCTCGACGGTCACGATCGGGTGATCCAGCCGCGCCTCGATCGCGGCTTCCACGCTGTCGGGCAGCTTCTCGCCGCTGGCGGAAAAGAACTTGATGCCGTTGTCCTCGAATGGATTATGCGACGCCGAGATCACCACGCCCGCCTGCAGTCGCAGTGCGCGCGTCAAATAGGCCACCGCCGGCGTCGGCATAGGCCCGGTCATCAAGACATTCACCCCGGCAGCGGTCAGGCCGGCTTCCAGCGCGGCTTCCAGCATGTAGCCGGAAATGCGGGTGTCCTTGCCGATCAGCACGGTCGGGTGCTGGTTGGGCGGCAGGCTGCCGCGGTCGGCGACCAGCACCTGCCCGGCAGCGTAGCCCAGATGCATGACAAATTCGGGGATGATGGGCGACTCGCCCACCCTGCCGCGCACGCCGTCGGTGCCGAAATACTTACGTCCCATCCTGTTGTTCCTCCACTGCATTCCAGACGGCCAGCGCATCGCGCATGGCCGCCACATTATGTACCCGGACCAGTCGCGCCCCGCGCGCCAGGGCCGCCAGGTGCGCCGCAATTCCGGCAAATTCGCGTTTATCCACACTACGCCCGGTCAGCGTGCCCAGCATCGATTTGCGCGACAACCCGGCCAGCACCGGCAGGCCCAGCCCAGCCAGGCGATCCAGGTGTTTCAGCAGGCTCAGGTTGTGTTCCAGCGTCTTGCCGAAGCCGAAGCCGGGATCGATCACCAGCCGCTCGCGGCCGATGCCGGCCGCCTCGCAGGCTGCCGCCCTGGCCTGCAAGAACTGCTTCACCTCTTCCACCACATCGGCATAGCGGGGGGCCTGCTGCATGCGCTGCGGCTCGCCCTGCATGTGCATCAGGCACACCGCCGCGCCGGTCGCGGCCACGGCTTCCAGCGCGCCGGGCACGCGCAAGGCCATCACGTCGTTCACCATCGCCGCGCCTGACGCGAGCGCAGCCCGCATCACATCGGGTTTCATCGTGTCGACCGACACCACGCAGCCGTAACCGGCCAGCGCCCCGATCACCGGCAGCACGCGGCGGATTTCTTCGTCGGCCGGCACCGGCGCCGCGCCGGGACGGGTGGATTCGCCACCGACGTCTAGGATATCGGCGCCCGCTTCCTGCAGCTTGAGCGCATGCCGGATCGCCGCCTGCGCATCGCCCAGCCGTCCGCCGTCCGAAAACGAATCCGGCGTGACATTGACGATGCCCATGACGAGGGGGCGGGCCAGCGAGAGTCGGTGTGAACCGGCGTGAAGGATGGACATAAAAATAGAGGGGCCAAAGCCCCTCCATTGTAGTGCGTGAAATCGAACCGGCGTTCAGGCTTCCTGTGCAGGCTGCGCGGTCGGCGCCGGCGCGCTCGGCTTGTCGCCGCCGCTCGCGGGCGGCTGCGGCGTGGCAGCCGGCTTGGGCGGACGCACCGGGCGCCCCGCCATGATGTCGCCGATCTGCTCGGCATCGATGGTTTCGTATTCCAGCAGGGCGGCGGTCATCGCCTCGACCTTGTCGCGGCTTTCGGTGAGGATTTTCTTTGCCAGCGCGTACTGCTCGTCGAGGATGCGGCGAATCTCGGCGTCGACCTTTTGCATCGTGGCCTCGCTCATGTTCTTGTGCGTGGTCACCGAACGGCCGAGGAACACCTCGCCCTCGTTCTCGCCGTACACCATCGGGCCCAGCGCCTCCGACATGCCGTAGCGCGTCACCATGTCGCGCGCGATGCTGGTGGCACGCTCGAAGTCGTTGGAGGCGCCGGTCGAGATGCTGCCGACGAAGATTTCCTCCGCCACCCGGCCGCCGAACAGCATGCTGATCTGCGACAGCATTTCGTCCTTGTACAGGCTGAAACGGTCCAGTTCGGGCAGCGACATGGTCACGCCCAGGGCGCGGCCACGCGGAATCACCGTGACCTTGTGCACCGGATCGCAGCCCGGCAGGGTCATGCCGACCACGGCATGGCCCGATTCGTGATAGGCCGTTTTCTTCTTGTCCTCGGGCGTGATCACCATGGACTTGCGCTCGGCGCCCATCAGGATCTTGTCCTTGGCCTTCTCGAAATCGTCCATGTCGACCAGGCGCTTGTTGCCGCGCGCGGCAAACAGCGCGGCCTCGTTGACCAGGTTGGCGAGGTCGGCGCCTGACATGCCGGGGGTGCCGCGCGCCAGGATGTCGGCGCGCACGTCGGGCGCCAGCGGCACCTTGCGCATATGCACCAGCAGGATCTGTTCGCGGCCACGGATGTCGGGCAGGCCCACCACCACCTGGCGGTCGAAACGGCCCGGGCGCAGCAGCGCCGGGTCGAGCACGTCGGGACGGTTGGTCGCGGCAATCACGATGACGCCGGTGGTCGCCTCGAAGCCATCCATTTCGACCAGCAGCTGGTTCAGGGTCTGCTCGCGCTCGTCGTTGCCGCCGCCGAGGCCGGCGCCGCGCTGACGGCCGACCGCGTCGATCTCGTCGATGAAGATGATGCAGGGCGAATTCTTCTTCGCCTGTTCGAACATGTCGCGCACCCGCGCGGCGCCGACGCCGACGAACATTTCGACGAAGTCCGAACCCGAGATGCTGAAGAACGGCACTTTGGCTTCGCCCGCGATCGAGCGCGCCAGCAGGGTCTTGCCGGTTCCGGGCGGGCCCACCATCAGCACGCCGCGCGGAATGTGGCCGCCCAGTTTCTGGAATTTGGTCGGGTCCTTCAGGAAATCGACCAGTTCGGCCACGTCTTCCTTGGCCTCGTCGCAACCCGCGACGTCGGCAAAGGTCACCGGATTGGCATTTTCGTCGAGCAGGCGCGCGCGGCTCTTGCCGAACGAGAACGCACCGCCGCGGCCGCCGCCCTGCATCTGGCGCATGAAGAAGATCCACACGCCGATCAGGAGCAGCATCGGGAACCAGGAAATGAACAGGCTCATCAGGAAGGACGGCTGCTCTTCCGGCTTGGCCTCGACCGAAACGCCGTTTTTCAGCAGGTCGGACACCATCCAGGGATCACTCGGCGCGTAGCTGGTGAAGCGCTGGCCATCCGTTCGCTCGCCCTTCAGCACATTGCCTTCGATCACCACCTTGGTGATCTGCTGCTGGCGCACTTCCTCGATGAACTGCGAGTACGGCATCTGCGTCTGTGCGGTGCGCTGCGCGCCGAACTGGTTGAACACCGTCATCAAGACGACGGCGATGATCAGCCAGACAGCGATGTTCTTGGACAAATTGTTCACGTTTACTCCTTGGTGCCAAGTGCAGCACGTTTAATTTAAGCGCAGCGCGTTTAGACTCATTCTAAACCCCTTTTTGCGCGCTTGTCACGGCGGTTTCCTGCGCCGCAAGCGGGCGGCGTCCCAGCAGATAGACCTCGGTGCTGCGATCGCGCGAAGAATCGGGCTTGCGGATCATCACTTGCTCGAACGCCTGCCGCATCTGCGCCCGGAAATCCTCGAAGCCGACTCCCTGGAACACTTTGACGAGAAAAGCGCCGTCGGGTTTCAGCCAGTTCACCGCAAAATCGAGCGCCAACTCGCACAACTCGTAATGACGCGCCTGGTCGGTCAGCATCACGCCACTGATGTTGGGCGCCATATCGCTTAATACAAGGTCAACCCGACCGGATTTCAACTTTTCTTCCAGCCAGGCCAGCGCCGCCGGATCGGTGAAGTCGCCTTCCAGGCTCTCGACCCCCGGCATCGGCGCCACCGGCAGCAGGTCGATCGCCAGCACCCTGCCCTGCTTTTTCATCTTCTGCACCGCCACCTGGCACCAGCTGCCGGGCGCGGCGCCCAGATCGACCACCGTCATGCCGGGGCGCAGCAGGCGGTCGCGCGCATCGATTTCCAGCAATTTGTAGGCGGCGCGCGAGCGATAGCCGTCCTGCTGCGCCTTTTTGACGTAAGGATCGGTCACGTGCTCGTGCATCCAGGCACTGCCCGATTTGGTCCGCTTGGGTTTCTGCGCCATCTCTATCCGCTCTATCGGCTACAATCCGCGCTCATTTGAAGGAAAACCGCATGAAATCACTCACCCCTGCCCAACGGCAATTCCTGAAAGGGCTTGCCCACGCGCGCCAGCCGGTGGTCATGATCGGCAACCAGGGTCTGACGGCTGCCGTATTGAAAGAAGTCGAGCTTGCGCTGAACGCGCATGAACTGGTCAAGATCAAGGCCGCCACCGACGCACCGGACACCCGCCGCGCCTGGCTGGAGGAAATCTGCGCCGCCACCGGCGCAGCGCCGGTGCAGCAGATCGGCAAGGTATTGGTCATTTATCGCGCCGCAGCCAAACCCGTCATCACCCTGCCGGGCTGATTGCTGCCGGACCGGGACTATCGCGCCAGCCCCGAACGCCAGACCAGCAGCAGACCGAGCGCGCTCTGGATCAGATAGAGAATGCTGGAGACGCCGTGCCAGCGGGCAAAGCGGTCGGCAAACACGCTCTGCATCACCGCATACGGCATGGCCTGGTCCTTCAGGCCCTGCATGATGGGCTGGATGCCGAACAGGCCGACCAGGGTCAGCGCCAGCATCGCCGCCACCGCCCAGAAGAACAGGGTTTTCAGCGCGGCGCCGCCGTCGCGCGCGATGCGGTAAATCAGCAGATAGCACGCTGCGGCGATCCCGATCCACGCCATCATCTCGAACAGCTTGCCGGCCAGCATCCCGGCCAGATGCTTGTCGCCGCCCAGGCTGGCAAACAGCACGGGCGCGGCGACGTAGCCGATCGCCCACATGCCGCCGATCCACAGCACCAGCAGGGTCCCGGCGACGCCGTCCCAGAAACGCCGCATGCTTATTTGTACTCGACGTCCAGCACTTCGTACTGGCGGACGCCACCCGGCGCCTGCACGTCCACGCTGTCGCCGGCATATTTGCCGATCAGCGCGCGCGCGATCGGAGAGGACACGGAAATCATGCCCTGCTTGATGTCGGCCTCGTCGTCGCCGACGATCTGATAGGTGACGCTGTCGCCCGACTCGGCATCTTCCAGTTCGACCGTCGCGCCGAACACGATGCGGCCATCCGCGTCCAGCGTCCTGGGATCGATGATCTGCGCATTCGACAGCTTGCCTTCGAGATCCGCGATGCGGCCTTCGATGAAGCCCTGTTTTTCCTTGGCGGCGTCGTATTCGGCGTTTTCCGACAGGTCACCCTGCGCACGCGCCTCGGCAATCGCCTGGATCACGGCGGGACGCTCCACCGTTTTCAGATGCTGCAATTCGGCGCGCATTTTCTCTGCGCCCACGACAGTGATGGGAAATTTGCTCACACGCTAACCTTTTCAATCAGTGCAGGCGCTGGTGCAGCGCCTGCAGGGAATACACTTCCAGCTCATCACCGTGCTGCATGCCCATGCAGGCGGCATGCGCGCCGGCCAGGGTCGTGAAATACACGACCCGGCGCGCCAGCGCCTCGGCACGGATGGCATAGGAATCCTTCACCGCTTTCTTGTCCTCGACCACGTTGACGATGAAATCGATGTCGCCGTTCTTGATCATGTCGACGATGTGGGGACGGCCTTCCTTGACCTTGTTGACCACGGCCACCGGAATGCCGGCCGACTCGATCGCCTGCGCGGTGCCGCGGGTGGCGACCAGACTGAAGTCGAGGTCGCGCAGCGCCTTGGCCAGCTCCACGATGGCGTTACGGTCGGCCGAGCGCACGCTGACGAAGGCGCGCCCGCCCGGCTTCGGCAGCTCGGAACTCGACGCCAGCTGCGACTTGACGAAGGCCTCGCCGAAGTTGTCGCCCACGCCCATGACCTCGCCGGTCGATTTCATTTCGGGGCCGAGGATGGTGTCGACGCCGGGGAACTTGCGGAACGGGAACACCGCTTCCTTGACCGAGAAATACGGCGGAATGATCTCTTTTTCGAACGCCTGCGACTTCAGCGAAATGCCCGCCATCGCGCGCGCGGCGATCTTCGCCAGCGGCGCGCCGATGGCCTTGGAGACATAGGGCACGGTGCGCGAGGCGCGCGGGTTCACTTCCAGTACGTACACGGTATCACCCTGGATCGCGAACTGCACGTTCATCAGGCCGACTACTTTCAGCGCCTTCGCCATCGCCACGGTCTGGCGGCGCAGTTCGTCCTGAACCTCGTTCGACAGACTATAGGGCGGCAGCGAACACGCCGAGTCGCCCGAATGCACGCCGGCCTGCTCGATGTGCTGCATGATGCCGCCGATCACCACCTGCTCACCGTCGGACAGCGCATCGACGTCGACCTCGATGGCGTCATTCAGGAAGCGGTCGAGCAGCACCGGCGACTTGTTCGATACCTTGACCGCCTCGGTCATGTAGCGGCGCAGGTCGGCTTCCTCGCGCACGATTTCCATCGCACGACCGCCCAAAACATAGGACGGGCGCACCACCAGCGGGTAGCCGATTTCCTCGGCCATGCGGATGGCGCTCTCGGGGTTGCGCGCAGTGCGGTTGGGCGGCTGCTTGAGACCGAGGTCGTGCAGCATCTGCTGGAAGCGCTCGCGGTCTTCGGCGGCGTCGATCATGTCGGGGCTGGTCCCGATGATGGGCACGCCGTTCCTTTCCAGGTCGCGCGCCAGCTTCAGCGGCGTCTGCCCGCCGTACTGCACGATCACGCCGAAAGGCTTCTCGATGCGCACGATTTCCAGCACGTCTTCCAGCGTCAGCGGCTCGAAATACAGGCGGTCGGAGGTGTCGTAGTCGGTCGACACGGTCTCCGGGTTGCAGTTGACCATGATGGTCTCGAAGCCGTTCTCGCGCAGCGCCAGCGCGGCATGCACGCAGCAGTAGTCGAATTCGATGCCCTGGCCGATGCGGTTCGGCCCGCCGCCCAGCACCATGATCTTCTTGGCGTCGGTCGGGTGCGACTCGCATTCTTCCTCGTAGGTCGAATACATGTAGGCGGTCTGCGTGGCGAACTCGGCCGCGCAGGTGTCGACCCGCTTGTACACCGGGTGCAGCGCCAGCTCGGTGCGGCGCGCGCGCACCGCGTGCTGGTCAGTGCCCAGCAGCTTGGCCAGACGGCGGTCGGAGAAACCGGCGCGCTTCAGCTGGCGCAACTCGTCGCGCCCAAGGTCGGCCAGCGCACGTCCGGCCAGCGAGGTTTCCAGCTCGATCAGGCCCTGGATCTGGTCGAGGAACCAGGGGTCGATTTTCGACACCGCGTGGACCTCCTCCAGGCTCATGCCGACGCGGAACGCATCGCCGACGTACCAGATGCGCTCGGGTCCGGGCGACATCAGCTCGGCTTCGATTTCTTCCTGGTCGGTGGTCTTGGGGTCGAAGCCGTCGGCGCCGACTTCCAGCCCGCGCAGCGCTTTCTGCAGCGACTCCTGGAAGCTGCGGCCCATCGCCATCACCTCGCCCACCGACTTCATCTGCGTGGTCAGGCGGTCGTCGGCCTGCGGGAATTTCTCGAACGCGAAGCGCGGGATTTTGGTCACCACGTAATCGATCGACGGCTCGAACGAGGCCGGGGTCGCGCCGCCGGTGATGTCGTTCTGCAGCTCGTCGAGGGTGTAGCCGACCGCCAGCTTGGCCGCCACCTTGGCGATCGGGAAACCAGTCGCCTTCGACGCCAGCGCAGACGAACGCGACACGCGCGGGTTCATCTCGATCACCACCATGCGCCCGTCTTCCGGGTTGATGGAGAACTGCACGTTGGAGCCGCCCGTTTCCACGCCGATCTCGCGCAGCACGGCCAGCGAGGCATTGCGCATGATCTGGTATTCCTTGTCGGTCAGCGTCTGCGCCGGCGCCACGGTGATGGAGTCGCCGGTGTGGACGCCCATCGGATCGAAGTTCTCGATCGAGCAGATGATGATGCAGTTGTCCTTGCGGTCGCGCACCACTTCCATCTCGTACTCTTTCCAGCCGAGCAGCGATTCCTCGATCAGGAGTTCGTGCGTCGGCGAGGCTTCCAGGCCGCGCTCGCAGATAGCGATGAATTCGTCCTTGTTGTAAGCGATACCGCCGCCCGAGCCCCCCATCGTGAACGAGGGCCGGATGATCGACGGAAAGCCGAGCGCCGCCTGCACCTGCAGTGCCTCTTCCAGGCTGTGGGCGATCGACGAACGCGCGGAACCCAATCCGATCTTGGTCATCGCCACCTTGAATTTTTCGCGGTCTTCCGCCTTATCGATCGCTTCCTTCGACGCGCCGATCATCTCGACGCCGTATTTTTCCAGCACGCCGTGCTTGGCCAGATCGAGCGCGCAGTTGAGCGCGGTCTGTCCGCCCATGGTCGGCAACAGCGCATCGGGGCGCTCCTTCTCGATGATCTTCTCGACCACCTGCCAGGAAATCGGCTCGATGTAGGTGACGTCGGCCATGTCCGGATCGGTCATGATCGTCGCCGGGTTGCTGTTGACGAGGATGACCTTGTAGCCCTCCTCGCGCAGCGCCTTGCAGGCCTGGGCGCCGGAATAGTCGAATTCGCACGCCTGCCCGATGACGATGGGGCCGGCGCCGATGATGAGAATGCTTTTAAGGTCAGTGCGCTTGGGCATGGTCGGCCATCAACTTGATAAATCGGTCGAACAAATAGCTCATGTCGTGCGGGCCGGGGCTGGCTTCAGGGTGCCCCTGAAAGCTGAAGGCGGGCGCGTCGGTGCGCGCGATGCCCTGCAGCGAGCCGTCGAACAGCGAGACATGGGTGCTGCGCAAATTCGCGGGAAGCGTCGCCGGATCCACCGCGAAGCCGTGGTTCTGGCTGGTGATCGCCACCTGCCCGCTGTCGAGGTCCTTGACCGGATGGTTGGCGCCGTGGTGGCCGAACTTCATCTTGACGGTCTTGGCACCCGAGGCGAGCGCCAGCAGCTGGTGGCCGAGGCAGATACCGAAGGTAGGAATCTTCGCGGAAATGAACGTTTCGATTGCGCGAATCGCGTAATCGCACGGCTCGGGGTCGCCGGGGCCGTTGGACAGGAAAATACCGTCCGGCTTCAGCGCCATCGCCGCCGCCGCAGTGGCCGTGGCCGGCAGCACGGTGAGGCGGCAGCCGCGTTCGGCCAGCATGCGCAGGATGTTGAACTTGACGCCGTAATCGAAGGCCACCACATGGAAGCGCGGCTCGGTCTGCTGGCCATAGCCGCGCCCCAGTTTCCATTCGGTCTCGTTCCATTCGTAGGCCGCCGGCGCGCAGACCACCTTGGCCAGGTCCATGCCGGCGAGACCCGGGAAGGCGCGCGCGGCTTCGAGCGCCTTGGCTTCGTCCACCGCACCGGCCATGATGCAGCCGCTTTGCGCGCCCTTCTCGCGTAGGATGCGCGTCAGCCGCCGGGTATCGATGTCAGCGATCGCCACAATGTTCTGGCTTTTGAGATAGTCGGGCAGCGACTGGCTGGCGCGGAAGTTGGAATGCAGGCGCGGCACGTCGCGCACCACCAAGCCGGCCGCGTGGATGCGGTCCGCCTCGACGTCCTCGGCATTGACGCCGGTGTTGCCGATGTGGGGGTAAGTCAGCGTCACGATCTGACGCGAATAGGAGGGATCGGTGAGGATTTCCTGATAACCGGTCAGCGCGGTGTTGAATACCACCTCACCGGTCGTGATGCCGTCGGCGCCGATGGACAGGCCGCGAAAAACCGAACCGTCAGCTAAAACAAGGATGGCGGGCTGGGCACGTGACAAGGAATACTCCGCAAGACAATTGGCGTGGCGCAGGTGACAAAATTCAGGCGAGCCGCTTGCGCGAACCCGCCTGAACTTGAATTGTCGAATTGTAGCCGATCCGGCGCCCGGCTTCAATGCTCAACGACGCTTTTGCGGGCTTTCCCCTACCCGGATCAGGGCTGCAGGTGATCCAGTCCGCCGTCCATGTCGAGCTCGGTGAGTTCGGTGAAACCGCCGATGCAGGTGCCGTCGACGACGATCTGCGGCACGGTGCGCGCGCCGTTGGTGACGACCACGAATTCCTTCATCGCCTCGCGGTCGAGATCGATGCGGACTTCGTCGTAGCCGATGCCGCGCTTGTCAAGAAAGGCCTTGGCCTTGACGCAGATGGGGCAGGTGCCGGTGCTGTAGACCTTGACGGCGTTCATGTGTGTGTCCTGTGGATACGGGTTCATTCAGGCTGCTAGTTCAAACCCAGCACGTCGCGCATGTCGTACAGACCCGGCGCGCGGCCCTGCAGCCACTTGGCGGCACGCAGTGCGCCCTGGGCGAAGGTGGCGCGGCTGCTGGCCTTGTGGGTGAGCTCGACGCGTTCGCCGATGCCGGCGAACAGGAGCGTATGGTCGCCGACGATGTCGCCGCCGCGCACGGTGGCGAAGCCGATGGTTTTGGGATCGCGCTCGCCGGTGACGCCTTCGCGTCCGTAGACGGCGCAGCGGGCCAGATCGCGGTCGATGGCGCGCGCGACGGCCTGCCCCAGGCCCAACGCGGTGCCGGACGGGGCATCGACCTTGTGGCGGTGATGCGCCTCGATGATCTCAATGTCGTAGCCGTCCTCCAGCACCCGGGCGGCGAGTTCGGCCAGCTTCATCAGGAGGTTCACGCCCACGCTCATGTTGGGGGCGAACACGATCGGAATCTGCTGCGCCGCCGCCGCGATGCGGGCCTTGCCGGCCTCGTCGAATCCGGTGGTGCCGATCACCAGCGGCACGCCGGCCGCAACACAGGCGTCGAGATAGCCGAAGGTGGCTTCGGGCCGGGTGAAGTCGATCAGGGCCTGCGCGTCCTGCAAGGCGGCCGCGGGCCGATCGGTCACCGCCACCCCGCTCGCTGCGCCCCAGGCCGCGCCCGCATCCTGGCCCACCAGCGGGCTGCCGGGCCGGTCGATCGCCGCGCACAGCGCGCAGCCGGCGTCGGCCGCGACCGCTTCGAGCAGCGCACGCCCCATGCGGCCGGACACGCCGGCGATCGCAGTCTTCACGCTCATGGACGGACACCCCGCAGAATCGACAGCACCTTTTCCTCGACGATCAGCCAGCGGCCGTCGCGTTCGGCCAGGCGCAACTGCTTGACCACGGCATCGTGGTAACGGTCGGAGCGGTAAAGCTGGTTGAAGGTCACGGTGGCCGTGCCGTCGTCGGCGCGGTCGACCAGCGGCGAATCGATCTTGAGGTCGATGTTCTGGGCCAGACCGAGCAGCAGACGCCGACGCTTCTCCCAGTCGGTGCGGCTGCCCCCGCCTTGCGGAACAAAATCGGCGTCGTAGGCAGAGAGATAGGCCTCTTCGTCGCGCCGCGCCCAGGCTGCGGCCCACTCGTCCACCGTCTTCAGCACCGGCTCATCGCCCGTCCCGGCCGGGTAAGGCTCGGGGAACGGCGGAATCACGTCCGGCTGGATGGCCGCCACCTCGATTTCGGGCTGCAGGCTCAACTCGGCAGGCGGGCGCCGGTTCGCATACGCCGGTGCGCCTTTCGGGCTGGGCAGCGGCGCCACCACGGTGGTTTCGGGCAGCGCCGGCCGGGGAGCCGGCTCGGCTGCGGCGGCCGGCTGCACGGGCTGCGCAACGACCGATTCGGCGGCAACGGGCGCGGGCACGACGGGTGCCGGCGCGGGTGCCGCCTGGACTGCAACCGGGGCCGGCTGCACGGTCGGCGCGGGTTGGGACACCGGCTCGGCCGCCGGCGTCACGGATGTCGCCGGGGCGGGTTCGGGCTGCGGTGCCGGTACGGGTTCGGGCTGCGGTGACGGTACGGGCTCGGGTGTCGGTGCAGCTTGCGGCGCCGGCGTGGGCGCGGCCTGCGGTTCCGGCTGCGGCGTCGCCGGGGCCGCTACCGGCTCCGGCAGATCGCCTTCGATGCGCGCCAGCGTATCGCCGTCGAAAAACAGCGTGATGCGCTTTTGCTCGGCCAGTTTCCCCGCCTTGTAGAACACGTACACGTAATCCCAGCGATCGGTGCGGAAGGGATCGACCACCAGCGGCGTTCCCAGCAGGAAGCGGACCTGCGAACGGTTCAGGCCGAGCTTCAGGCGGGCGACGTTTTCCTGATCGAGCGCGTTGCCCTGTTGCACATCGATTCGGTGCGGACCGACATGGACGCTGGAACACCCGGCAACCAGACTCAGAAGCAGGGCGGAGATCAGGAAATGACGCATGGTCAGGAAACCGGAAGGGTTGGGGCGGGTGGAAAAAAACGTATCATAACGTATTCGTGTTCCCATTCTGGAGACCCCATTGAGCAATCCCTCCGATCTCAAGAGCATCGGTCTCAAGGCCACCCTGCCGCGCCTGAAAATCCTCGATCTGTTCGAGCAGAGCGACAAGCGTCACATGACGGCCGAAGAGGTGTATCGCCTGCTGTCGGACGAAGGCCATGACATCGGCCTGGCCACGGTCTATCGCGTGCTCACCCAGTTCGAACAAGCCGGGCTGTTGATTCGCCACCATTTCGACAGCGACAAGGCGGTGTTCGAGCTCAACCAGGGCGAGCATCACGACCATCTGGTCTGCCTGCAGTGCGGCAAGGTCGAGGAGTTTTACGACAGCGAAATCGAAAAACGCCAGAACCGCATCGCCAAGGAACGCGGCTTTGCCATCCACGACCATTCACTGCAGATCTACGCCGACTGCATCAAGCCCAACTGCCCCAACCGCAAGCCGGGCGACAACCGTCACCGGTAGGGTGCCACCGCCGCACACAGTTCGGCCACGCCATCGAGCAGACGCGGCGTGAGGCGGTGCAGGCGGTCTGCATCCACCCGCACAAATGCATCATTTTTCACCGCCGGCAGGCTGGCAAAACGCTGCCATGGGCGGCGCATGTCGGGTGCATCGCTGCCGCTCACGATCAGCGCCGGCGCGCGCTTCAGCACCGCCTCGCGCGACACCACCGGGGACAGCCCGCGCAGGTCGGCAAACACATTGCGCGCGCCGCACACCGTTAATGCATCGCTGATCCAGTGGGTGCCGCCCACGGTCATCAGCGGGCGATCCCACACCTGATAGAAAACCCTCACCGGCGGTTGCCGGGCAGATGCTTCCTGCAGCGCGGCCAGCCGCACGGAGAAATCCCGTGCGGCCGCCTCGCCCTCTTTGGCATGGCCGCTCGCCTGCCCGATCAGGCGCAGCAGACGCGCCACATCGTCGAGCCGCGTCGCCTGCGTATGCAACACGGGCACGCCCATCTGCCGCAGGCCATGAATGTCCGCCGCGCGGTTGCCGCCGACCCAGACGAGGACCAGGTCCGGCTTCAGTGCCAGGATGCGCTCGAACCGGATGCGGCTGTAGTCGCCGACGCGTGGCAGCGTGCGCGCCGCTACGGGGTAATCGCTGGCGCCGTCAACGCCCACCAGCTGCGCGCCGGCACCGACGGCGAACAGCAGTTCGGTGAGATGCGGCGTCAGCGAAATGATGC
This sequence comes from Gammaproteobacteria bacterium, assembly GCA_018820765.1. Classification (GTDB taxonomy): domain Bacteria; phylum Pseudomonadota; class Gammaproteobacteria; order Burkholderiales; family Thiobacillaceae; genus Thiobacillus. The sequence goes on along the minus strand of JAHJNN010000005.1, from coordinate 13,580 downwards.
GCTGCGGCGGGCGGGCGAATTCGAGGGTTTGTCCGGCATCGTCGACCACACGGATGGCGGCTGCCTGCGCCGGCATCGCCAGCAGCAGAGCGAGCCAGAAACCGAGGCAGCGGATCACTGATCGACGCGCGGACTGCCGTGAAAAATCAGGCTCGCGCGGCCGGAGTCGAAGCGCAAGCGCGTCAGCGAAGCAGTCGCCACCTCGATGCGGTAGGCATTGGCCAGCGGCATGTGCAGCGCCCACGCCAGCGCCATGCGCATCACCCCGGCATGTCCCACCAGCAGCACATGCTGGCCGGCGTATTGCACCACCAGTTCGTCGAGTGCGGCAGCCACTCGCGCGTGAAAATCGGTCAGCGATTCGGCGCCTTGCGGGCGCGCATTCAGCGGGTCGGCCTTGAATTGCGCCAGCGTTCCAGGGGCATCCTGCTCGATCTCGGCGGCCGACTTGCCCTCCCATGCACCGAATCCGACCTCCTTCAGGCGGTCGTCCAGCGCCAGCGGCAGGCCGTGGCGGCCGGCCAGCGTTTCGGCAAATGCCCGGCAGCGCAGCAGCGGCGACGACACGATGTGCGTCCACGGCACCGCCTCGCCGACCGCCGCGCGCATCTGCGCCCAGCCCTTTTCCGACAGCGGATCGTCGACCTGGCCGCGATAGCGGCGCCCGCCGACGGGTTCGCCGTGGCGCATCAGATCCAATGTCGTAGTCACGCCAGCACCACCAGATTGTCGCGGTGAATCAGCTCCGGTTCGTCCATGTAGCCGAGCTCGGCCTCGATCGCGCTGCTCGGCTTGCCGGCGATGCGGCGCGACTCGCTGGCGCTGTAGTTGATGAGGCCGCGTGCGATTTCGCAGCCGTCGGTATCGACCACGGCCACCACTTCGCCGCGCTCGAATTCGCCGGTGACGCTCTTCACGCCGACCGGCAGCAGGCTCTTGCCGTCTTCGCGCAGGGCGCGCACCGCGCCCGCGTCGAGCACCACGCCGCCGCGCAGCTGCAGATGGTCGGCAAGCCATTGCCGCCGCGCCGCGAGCGGCGCCTGGCGCGCCACCAGTTGGCTGCCGATGGCTTCGCCGGCCGCCAGGCGCAGCAGCACGTTCTCCTCGCGCCCGCTGCAGATCACGGTGTGCGCACCGCTCCTCGCCGCGCGCTTGGCGGCGAGAATCTTGGTCAGCATGCCGCCGGTGCCGACGCTGCTACCCGCCCCGCCCGCCATGCGTTCGAGATCGGGGTCGCCGGCATGCGCGTCCATCACCAGGGTGGCGTCGGTATGCTTGCGCGGATCGGCGGTGAAGAGACCCGTCTGGTCGGTGAGGATGACCAGGCAATCGGCTTCGATGAGATTGGTCACCAGCGCGCCCAGCGTGTCGTTGTCGCCGAGACGGATTTCGTCGGTGGCGACGGTGTCGTTCTCGTTGATGATCGGCACCACACGCAGTTCCAGCAGCGTGCGCAGGGTGGTGCGCGCATTCAGATAGCGGGTACGGTCGGCCAGGTCTTCGTGGGTGAGCAGCACCTGCGCGGCGTGCAGACCATGGGTGCGGAAGATCGATTCGTAGGCCTGCACCAGCCCCATCTGGCCGACGGCGGCGGCGGCCTGCAGTTCGTTCACCGCCTTCGGCCGCTTCTTCCAGCCCAGCCGCGCGATGCCCTCGGCGATCGCGCCGGAAGACACCAGCACCACCTCCTTGCCTTGCGCCGCCAGCGCGGCGATCTGCTCGGCCCAGCACGACAGTGCGGCGTGGTCGAGCCCGCGCCCCTCGGCGGTGACCAGACTGGAACCGACCTTGACGACGATGCGCCGGGCGTGCTGCACCACGGAATGCATCAGCGCCGCGCCTGCCGCAGATTGCGCACAGCCTCCGTGACATTGCGGACGTTGATGCCGTCGGGACAGAAATGATCCTCGTACAGCGCCTTGTGATACGAAAGCAGCGAACGGAGCTTGATGCCTTCCCAATCGGACTTGCGCGCCTTCGACCAACTGCCGTCGGAATGGCCGTAGGCATACAGCCGGCGCTCGGCGGTTTCGCAGCGCATGCCCTCGAACGACACGTTCTTCGCCCCGCCCGCCGCCTCGATCACCACGGTGTAGCGAACGACCTTGTCCTCGCCGACGCTGATCGAGGCGGTATCGACAAAGTGCCGGTGGCGCGCGGCCGACGACACGTTGAACTCGACCAGGTTTTCCGCCTTGGGCGTCGCCGGCAACTGGGCCGAGAGTTCAACCCAGGGCTTGTCGGCTTCGAACTCGATATCGAAATCACCCCATTCGGCATACGCCGTCAGGGGCAGCATCAGCAGCAGGGCAGGCAAAATTTTCATGCCGCCATTTTATGGGTTCGGATGGGGGATGTCTGCAGGAATATCCAGCGGACGGCCTGGCGTGGCGTCGATGCACCCTGAGCTACAATCGCATCACCTCATGGGCCCCGTAAAGCCTCGACATGTTGCCTGCCTCCCTCATACGCTACGCTTGGCTTTCCATCGCCGCGGCCCTCGCCACCATCCTGCTCAAGGGCTGGGCCTGGTGGCTCACCGGCTCGGTCGGCCTGCTCTCCGATGCGCTCGAGTCCTTCGTCAACCTGGCGGGCGCCATGATGGCGCTGGCCATGCTGTCGCTGGCGGCGATGCCGGCGGATGAACATCATGCGCACGGGCACGGCAAGGCGGAATATTTCTCCAGCGCGTTCGAAGGCTTTCTCATCCTCGTCGCCGCCGTCGGCATCGCCTACACCGCCATCGAGCGCCTGCTCAATCCGCAGCCGCTCGAAGCGGTCGGCATCGGGCTGGCGGTGTCGGTGATCGCCTCGGTGATCAACCTGGCCACCTCGCAGATCCTCATGGGGGTCGGCAAGAAATACAAATCCATCACCCTGGAAGCCGACGCCCACCACCTTCGCACCGACGTCTGGACCTCCGCAGGCGTCATCCTCGGCGTCGGCCTGGTCTGGCTGACCGGCTGGCTATGGCTCGATCCGGTCATCGCCCTGCTGGTGGCGATGAATATCGTGTGGACCGGCTGGCAGCTGCTGCAGCGCTCGACTGCGGGCTTGATGGATGTATCCGTTTCAGCGGAAGACCTCAAGGCGATCGAAGACGTCCTCGACGGCTATCGCCGGCAGGGTCTGGAATTCCACGCCCTGCGCACGCGCCAGGCCGGCGCCCGCGCCTTCGTTTCCCTGCACGTGCTGGTGCCCGGCGCCTGGACCGTGCAGCAGGGTCACGACTGGTCGGAACGCATCGAGGCCGACATTCACCAGGCCCTGCCCTACGCCCACCTCACCACGCATCTGGAGCCGCTGGAGGACCCGCTGTCCCTGGCGGATCAGGACCTGGATCGTCGGTCGGGCTGAGCCCGGCGTCGCCAAGCCCGGTAGGCCAGCGCATACGCCACCAGATTCACCGCCACGACCAGGCCGCCCAGCACCCATTGCACCGGAACCGTCAGGTTCCCGGGATACAGGACCGGCAGCAGGTAGCGTTCGACGAAGCCGCCGCTGTAAACGCTTTCGCCGCCCAGGGCGCGCAGGTGATTTTCAAGCGGCGTGAGCGGACAGATCCCGCCGGTGAATTCGATCAGCGCGCCCCAGGTCGCTGCGGGCAAATGCAGCCACACCAGTCGCGGCCAGCGCACCAGCAAGAAACCGCCCGCCATGACAAAGACGACGAAAAGCAGGTGCACCCCCACGAGTGCATCGGCAAGGATTGCCATCACCGCGTCTTCAGTGTCCCTTCATCGCCGCCTTGGCGCGCACCAGCCGGCCGTCGCGATAGTCGGCGAAGGCCTGCTCGATCTCCTCGCGGCTGTTCATGACGAAGGGGCCGTACTGCACCACGGGCTCGCCGAGCGGCCGGCCCGCGACCAGGATGAAGCGGGCGCCCGCCTCGCCTGCCGCGATCTCGACCGTGTCGCCCGCGCCCAGCACCGCGAGGTGGTGCGTCGCCAGGGCTTCGCCGGCCACGCGGGCGCTGCCCTCGAAGACGTAGACGAAGGCATTGTGCGTCTCCGCCACGGGGTGGCTAAAACGGGCATCGGCGTCGAGGCTGACGTCAAGGTAAAGGACGTCGGTGGCGGGATCGTCGATGACGCCGCGCGCCTCGCCAAATTTGCCCGCCAGTACCCGCACCCTGCCCTGCGCCAGCGCCACCTCCGGAATGGCCGCGGCGGAGAACTCCTGGTAGAGCGGATCGGACAATTTTTCGCGAGCCGGCAGGTTGATCCAGAGCTGGAAGCCGCGCATTAGGCCGTTGGTCTGCTGCGGCATCTCGGAATGGATAACGCCGCTGGCCGCTTTCATCCACTGCGCGCCGCCGGCCTTGAGGTCGCCCCGGTTGCCCATGCTGTCGCGGTGTTCCATATGGCCGTCGAGCATGTAGGTGAAGGTGATGAAGCCGCGATGCGGGTGCTCCGGAAAGCCGGCGATGTACTCGTCCGGATTGTCGCTGCCGAAATGATCCAGCAACAGGAAGGGATCGAGGTTCTTCAGCGCGGGCGTGCCGATGCTGCGGTGGACGGTGACCCCGGCGCCTTCGGTCACCTCGAAGGCGGGGACACGCTGGCGGATGCGTCGTGTGTTCATGGACTGCTCCTTGTCTGTGTATTCATGATGGTCCGGACGGACAGCGATTTCAAACCGCTTCGGCCAGCGCTGGCCAGTCGCGTTCAAGCACCTGGGCGACGTTCTCGGAAGCGCTCTGGTGAGCGGCGTCGCCACGCAAATTGCCGCGGTCGGCAGCGATCACCTCGACATCGGTGATGCCGAGGAAACCCAGCACGAATTTCAGCCACGGGGTGGCGAAGTCGATGGCACTCCCTACCTCGGTGCCGCCGGTCGCCACGAGGACATAGGCCTTCTTGCCGCCCAACAGACCTTGGGGGCCGTGCTCGGTGTAGCGGAAGGTCAGCCGGGCACGCGCGACCTGGTCGATCCACGCCTTAAGGCTGGCCGGCACGCTGAAGTTATAGATCGGTGTGGCAATCACCAGCACATCCGCGGCCATCAGCTCGGCCACCAGCTCGTCCGATTTCGCCAGGGTCTGGCGCTGGGCCGCATCGCGCATTTCGGGTTCGGTCAGGTTGGCGCCGACCCAAGCGGCATCGACGAAAGGTAGGCCCGCTGCGACGTCGCGGCAGGCGACCGCCAGGCCGGGCACGCGTTCGTCGAGCTCACGCAGCATCAGGTCGGCCAGCTGACGGGTGACGGAACCTTCGTGGCGGGCGCTGGCATCGACGCGCAGCACGCGCAGGCTGGTGCGGGTGAAAGGGGCGGGGTTTGCTTGCATGACAATGATCTCCTGTGCGATTCGGCGCCAGGATGGCGCCCGTGGAATCATTGTTGTCGTTGCCAAAGAATGAATAAAGATCGAATATAAGAAATGATTGTTCTCCATTAAGCAACCATGGACCGATTCGCCGACATGCAGATGGTCGTGAGCGTGGTGGAAGCCGGCAGCATCAGTGCCGCCGCCGAGCGCCTGAATCTCGCCAAATCGGCGGTCAGCCGCCGCCTGGCCGAACTCGAGGCACGCCTCGGCGTCTCCCTCATCCACCGCACCACACGCCGGCTCAACCTCACCGACAGCGGGCGTGCCTACTACACGCGCTGCGTCGCCATCCTCGCCGACCTCGAGGAAGCGGAGGCCGCCGTATCCCAGGCCCACGGCGCGCTCAAAGGCACGCTCAAGGTGGCCCTGCCGCTGGCCTTCGGCCTGCTGCATCTGGCACCGCTGATCCAGGCATTCATGACCCGGCATCCGGACGTGCGCTTCGAACTTGATTTCAACGACCGCCAGATCGACCTGATGCAGGAAGGCTTCGATCTGGCCATCCGCATCGCCACGCTGGATGATTCCAGCCTGATCGCGCGCCGCCTCGCCCCCATCCGCCACGTCGTGTGCGCCAGCCCCGCCTATCTGGCGCGCCATGGCACGCCGCACGCGGCCTCCGATCTTGCGCAACATGCCTGCCTCGCCTACAGCAATGTGCGCGACCCCGGCCTGTGGAGCTTCCATGGGCCCGGCGGCGAGTCCGGACAGGTGCGCGTGCCGGTGCGGCTGGCCGCCAGCAGCGGCGAATTCCTGATGCGCGCCGCCATCGCCGGCGAAGGCCTGGTGCTGCTCCCCAGTTTCTACGTCCATGAAGCCCTGCGCGCGGGCCAGCTGCTGCCGCTGCTGGCCGATCACGTCTGGCCGGAGCTCGCCGCCTACGCGGTGTATCCGCCCACCCGTCACCTGTCCAGCCGGGTGCGCGCCTTCATCGATTTCCTGGCGGAACGCCTAGCGGGCGATCCCTACTGGGACCGCATGGATTGAAATTCAACGACGCGAGAAAAACGCGTTGGCCCCATGAAGTGCAGGCAACACACAGCGGCTACGTGCTGCTATAGATGAAATCCCGCCTGAACGGATAGTTCGGCTGGCTACCGTCGACGGCCTTGCCCGCCAGCACCTGCCACAGTTCCATCCAGCCATGGTCGAAGGCATAGGCGGAGCCCGCCATGTAGATACGCCAGATGCGGTATTTCTGTTCGCCGATCAGGCGGCGCGCCTCGTCGGCATGCGCCTCAAGACGGGTCACCCAGTGCCACAGGGTCTTGCCGTAATGCGGACGCAGGTTTTCGGCATCGAGACATTCGAGGCCGCTGCCGGCGGCGGCGCGCAGCACATCCGAGGCATGCACCAGCTCGCCGCCCGGGAACACATAGTCCTCGATGAACTCGGCGATGCCGCTGCCGAGCCCGCTGGCCTCGGGCCCGGAGGTGGTGATGCCGTGGTTGAGCACCAGCCCGCCCGGTTTCAGCAGCGCGTTGATCTTGTCGAAATAGGTGTCAAGGTTGGCGCGGCCGACGTGCTCGAACATGCCGACGCTAGCGATCTTGTCGTAGCCGCCGTGCTCGGACACGTCGCGGTAGTCCATCCTGCGCACCTCGACGCGGCCGACCAGGCCGCGTGCCTCGATCTGTTCGCTGACGTAGGCATGCTGGTCGTCCGACAGGGTGATGCCCACCGCGCGCACGCCGTAGCGCTCCGCCGCGTGCAGGATCAGCCCGCCCCAGCCGCAGCCGATGTCGAGAAACTGCTCGTCGGGCTTGAGGTCGAGCTTGCGGCAGATGTGGTCGAGCTTGGCCACCTGCGCGTCGTCCAGGCTCATGTCCGGATGCTTGAAGTAGGCGCAGGAGTAGACCCGCCGCGCATCCAGCCACAGGCCGTAGAAATCGTTGGAGACGTCGTAGTGGTACTGGATGTTCCTGCGGTCCTTGCTGCGCGTGTGGCGCCACCACTTCCAGCCTTCCGAGCCGGTTTTCAGCTTGCAGTCGCCCGCGTTGCAGAGGCGATCGCCGAGCGCGAGGATGTCGCGGACATTGCCTTCCAGGTCAAGCGTGCCCTCGACGTAGGCCCGCGCCAGTGCACCCAGGCTGGGATCGGCCATGGCCTTGAGGCTGGCCGTCTGGTGCAGCCGCACCCGCACCGCCGCGTCGGCGACGGCGCCGACCTGTTCGCCATTCCACAATTCGACGACGAACGGCAAGCCGGACGCTTCCACCCGCCGCCGCACCTGATGAACCAGCAATTGATCCAGCATGACGCCCTCCTCAAGGAACAGCGGCGCGACCTTGTGTCCGACCGCCTGAACTTGAATCTAGGACAAATCGAGCACCAGTGCAGCGCGGGTGTTGTCGGCCAGCGTCATCGGTTCCACCCGGTAGGCGTCCAGATCGATGCCCATGCGGATCGGACTGCCCGATTTGGCCGCGGCAATCGAGGTGGCGTCGAGCTCGAAACGCAGGAAGTGCACCGACGAGGTTTTTTCCTCGGTCTCGCGTTCCAGGTCCTCGTCGGCGATCGCAAACACCTTCGGCTGCTCGGCCACCTGCACCCACACCCGGTCCTCGATGCCCTTCAGCTTCGCCAGCGCGACCTTGCGTTCGTCCGGATCGGAGTACTGGATCATCATGGTGGCCTTCCAGTTGGTGCCGTCCGGAACCAGCGGATTGTAGGCGTCGAGCTCGTCCTGGATACCGGCATCCTCGAAGGTGCGCTCGGCGCGCAGCATTTCCTGGATCTGGTAGCGCATGGTTTTCTCGTCTTCGAAAATCAGCGTGACGTGGTCGCCCAGCTCGACCATGCGGTTCTTCTTGTGCGCGATGATTTCGGCGCGCATTTCGGGACGCACCTTGGCGTAGCCCTCCAGGGTCATCAAACTATCGCGGGTAATTTGCGGCATGGTGTTCTCCTTGCTAACGACGATTCATTCCAGACCATAGGCGATGCGCAGCAGCGTGATCGGATGCTGCTTCTGCGCTGTGGTTTCGCCCATGCCCTGCAGGATGTGACGCGCGGCAATCGCGCAGTCTGAACTCACGTAATCCGCTTGCGGCTCGGCCATCTGGCGGAACACCGGCTTGCCGATCTTCATCGACTTGTCGAAGAACTCGCGCTTGACCCCCCAGGTGCCGTCGTGGCCGGAGCAGCGCTCGACCATCGTCACCTTGGCGCCGGCCAGCTGCAGCGCATCGCGCGTCTTGTTGCCGATGTTCTGCACCCGCTGGTGGCACGGCACGTGATAGGCCACCTTGCCAAGTTGCGCCTTGAAATCGGTCTTCAGCAGGCCATCGACATTGCGCGCCATCAGGTATTCGAACGGGTCCCACATCGCCTCCTTCACCGCCTGCACGTCGGCGTCGTGCGGGAACATCAGCGGCAGTTCCTGCTTGTACATCAGCGTGCACGAAGGCACTGCGGTGAGGATGGCATAGCCTTCGCGCGCCAGCTTCGCCAGATGCGGGATGTTGGTCTGCATGAGCTTTTCCACCGCGTCGAGGTCGCCCAGTTCCAGCTTGGGCATGCCGCAGCAGGCTTCCTTCTCGACCAGCACGGCGGGGATTTCGTTGTGCGCCAGCAGCTTCAGCAGGTCATGGCCGATGCCGGGCTCGTTGTAGTTGATGTAGCAGGTGGCGTAGATCGCCACTTTGCCGGGGGTTTTCCCGCCGTCCTTCACGGCGAAATCGCCGCGCGGCTTCGCGGTGGAACGGAATTTCGCGCTGTCGTACTCGGGCAGCTGGCGGTCGGGGTGGATGCCCAGCACGCTGTCGACCATCTTGCGCACCGGCTTGCTCTTCAGGCTGGCGTTCACCGCCTGTACCACCACCGGAATCGAGGCGAGCTTGCCCATCGCATCGGTGCTGGACAGGAGCTTGTCGCGGAAGCTCGCGCCGCGCGTCTGGAATTTGATCGCCTTGGCGCGCAGCATGGTGTGCGGAAAGTCCAGATTCCACGGATGCGGCGGCACGTAGGGGCATTTGGTCATGTAGCAGAGATCGCACAGATAGCACTCGTCGACCACCTTCCAGTAGTCGGGCTTGGCCACGCCGTCCACTTCCATCGTCTCGGACTCGTCGATCAGGTCGAACAGGGTCGGGAACGCGGTGCACAGCGACACGCAGCGACGGCATCCGTGGCAGATGTCGTAGACGCGCTCAAGCTCGTGCATGAGCTTGTCTTCGTTGTAGAAATCCGGGTTTTTCCAGTCGAGCGGATGACGGGTGGGGGCTTCGAGGCTGCCTTCACGTGTGCTCATGCAAACTCCATTGTTTTTTGAAAATCAGAGTCAAAAAAAGCGGGCCGCAATCGACCCGCTTTTCATCCGGGCGGAATTACGCGCCCAGGGTGTCCAGGGTTTTCTGGAACTTGTTGGCGTGCGAACGCTCGGCCTTGGCCAGCGTTTCGAACCAGTCGGCGATTTCGTCGAAGCCTTCCGAACGTGCATCCTTGGCCATGCCCGGGTACATGTCGGTGTACTCGTGGGTTTCGCCCGCGATGGCGGTCTTCAGGTTGTCGGCGGTGGGGCCGAAGGCCATGCCGGTGGCGGGGTCGCCGCACTTTTCCAGGTACTCCAGGTGGCCGTGGGCGTGGCCGGTTTCGCCTTCGGCGGTGGAGCGGAACACGGCGGCCACGTCGTTGTAGCCTTCCACGTCAGCCTTCGCTGCGAAGTAGAGGTAACGGCGGTTGGCCTGCGATTCGCCGGCGAACGCGGCTTTCAGATGGTCTTCGGTTTTAGAGCCTTTGAGTTGCATAACCTGATCTCCTTGTTTACATGACATGCCTTGCAGCACTGAAAATCCATCCTGGCCGACCGCCCAGGCACTTGTTTATAGCAAGGCGTTCGGGTGGATGAAATCCGGTTTTTAGACTTAGTCTAATACCTGAACGAAGATTAAACCGGCTTCGATGACGCTGTCAACCTCGGCAGCATTTGGGCGTAAAAGCCTCCGTTTCCGCGCACGCTTCAACCCTGAACCCGCAGGCACATCGGGCAGGCGTAGCCCTTACCGGCGTCATGGGATTGCGTCAACGGACTGCCGCTTGCAGGTAAACTCTTCCGCTATCGGAGAACCGCCATGCCCTTTGACAAAACCAAGACCGACGCCGAATGGCGCGCCGAACTGAGCCCCGAGCAATACCGCATCCTGCGCGAGCACGGCACCGAGCCGGCTTTTACCGGGCAATACTGGGACCATCACGAGGCCGGCGAATACCGCTGCGCGGCCTGCGGCGAACCGCTGTTCTCGTCCGGGTCAAAATTCGATTCGGGCACCGGCTGGCCGAGCTTCTATCAGGCGCTGAACGCCGACGCGGTGGCGGAAAAAACCGACAGCAGCCACGGCATGGTGCGCGTCGAAGCCCTGTGCCGCCGCTGCGGTTCGCATCTCGGCCACGTCTTTCCCGACGGCCCCGCGCCCACCGGGATGCGCTACTGCATCAATTCGGCTTCGCTCAGCTTCCGCAAAAAGGACTGAGCCTTGCATATTTTCGACGCGCAGATCACGGCGATCACCCCCGCCACGCCCAGCATCCACGCCCTGCGCCTGGCCATCCCCGACCCCGCCTTCCGCTTTCTGCCGGGGCAATGGGTGGACCTCAGCATCGAGGTCGACGGCGCCACGCACACCGCGGGCTATTCCATCACCACCTCGCCCATCCACCCGGGCGAGATCGAACTGGCGATTAAGGCCAGCGCGCGCCATCCGGTGGCGCGCTGGGTGCACGAACGCGCGCGCGTCGGCGACCGCGTGCAGGTCAGCCAGGGCCAGGGGCCGTTCGTCTATCTACCGGAAATGAGCGACAACGTGGTGCTGATCGGCGGCGGGGTGGGCATCACGCCGCTCCTGTCCATCTTCCGCCACGTCCGCGATGCCGCGCTGCCGACGCAGGCGCATCTGGTCTACAGCGTGTCGGACAGCCGCGAAATCCTGTTCCGCGAGGAACTCGAGGCGGCCGTCCGCAACCACGACAACCTGCACGTGAGCCTCACCGTCACCCAGCCCGACCCGCGCTGGCATGGCCTCACCGGCCGCATCGATCCGGTCAAGCTGCATGCGCTCGACGTGCCCGACGACACGCTGTACTACCTGTGCGGCCCCCAGGGCATGGTCGAGGACATGAGCGCCCTGCTGCACGACCTCGGCGTGCCGATGAACCGCATCATTTTCGAAAAATGGTGGTAGCACCACGCTAACGCCCCATCCTTTGTGTACCCCTACCCTGAACGGAGACCGACCATGCGCATCATCCCCCTGCTCGCCGCCCTCGCCTTCTGCACGCCCGTGCTGGCCGGACCCAATGACGTGGTTCGTTCCTACCCGGCGCAAAAGGTCCACGCCGACACCTACGTCATCCACGGCCCGCAAGGCGTGCCGTCGGTGGAGAACCAGAGCTTCATGAACAATCCGGCCTGGATCGTCACCGCCAACGGCGTCGTGCTGATCGACCCGGGTTCCAGTGTGCAGGCGGGCCGCATGGTCATGGCGCAGCTCAAGAAGACGACGAATAAACCGGTCACCCACGTCTTCAACACCCACGTCCACGGCGACCACTGGCTGGGCAACCAGGCGGTGCTGGACGTGTGGCCGAAAGCGACCATCATCGCCCACCCCGACATGATCAAGCAGGCGAAGGAAGGCGCCGACGCGTTCTGGCTCAAGCTGATGTCCGACATGACCCGCGGCTATACCGACGGCACCCGCGCCGTCCATCCCACGGTCGAAGCGGCCGACGGCCAGGAATTCAGGATCGGCGGCAAGACCTTCCGCATCCATTCGTCGACCGACGCGCACAGCAAGACCGACCTGATGATCGAAATCGTCGAAGACAAGATCCTCTTCACCGGCGACAACGTGCTGAGCCGCCAGTCGATGAACCTGCGCGACGGCACCTTCAAGGGCGTGATCAAAGCCACGCAACGTGCGCTCGACCTCAAAGCGAAGCTCTACGTGCCAGGCCACGGCAAGACCGGCAACAGCAGCCTCGTCGCCGAACAGAAGGCCTATTTCGACATCCTGATGGCGGAAGTGCGGCGCATGTACGACGAAGGCAAGAACGATTTCGAGATGAAGCCCGTGCTGGTCGACAAGCTCAAGGCCTACCGCAAATGGGCAGAATTCGAGACCAACCTCGGCCCGCAGATCAGCCTGGCGATTCTGGAAATCGAGCAGGAATAAGGCAAACCCGCAGCGCGGGCTGCGGGTTCAATCCAAGATGGGTTGGTTGTCCCGGAGCGACTGCCTGAATTCGGCCAGGAGCGGTCGTTCGCAGTGCTTAAGGCGGCAGTCAGGTAGACGATCCTAAGCAGCCGCTCAACGTGGAGTTAGGTTTCGTCGGAGACAAACCGCTTAATGATTGAATTCACTTTTGGAGCGATCTCGCCGAACTCTGGGTGCTCCCGCGATATTGCAGCAGCAGTAAGCATAAATACGGTGGCGTTCATCAGCATTACCACTTCAACATTGCTTTCGCACTCGGCAATGGCGGATGGCTGCGAGAAATTCGCCATCTCAAGGTCGGTATACGGTCCGCCGTGAACGAATGAAGACAATAGGGCATAGGTCGGAATAATCTGCGCTAGGAATGGCCTGTCCTTTGCGACGAATGCATATTTCTCATCAGCAAGAAAACGCAATATCGCGCGGTACTTAAATTGACCGGAGCGCCGCTCTAGTTCACGGGGACTGAGTTTGGCCGTATCGGGATAGAGCTGAGCGATTGCATCTCTAGCGTTGGCAACCATTTCATTTCCCAGAAGGCCTTCTGCCATGGCAATTGCCGCGATGTAGTCCTGGGCTTCAACAGCACCACAGAAAGAGAAATAGTCGTTTCCAACCCGATCCGACTTCTCGTTGACGAAGCAAGCCCAGAGGTACGTGAACTTAAGGTAGTGCTCACAGAAGCAGCGGAAGAGAACCTTGAACGCATAGGGATTGTTGGTCTCGATACATTCAAACATCGCTGTCTTAAGGCTGTTTGTCTTTGCGCAAAAGCCAAACATTGCGCGATACGTCTTGGGGAACTCGGTACGTCCGATCGCCGAGCCCACGGACGGTCCGTGCTCCTTGAATATCTCGAAGTATTCGTCATCGGCCTCGCGGTAGTGCATATGAGACCTAACGAAGCTGTATAAAAAGTCTCATGCCGGCATCTTGCCCCAGTGCGGCAAGTGCATCAACATCGCGCCACTGTTCACGAGTGGAGCGAAACCCCTTGGCCCGCTACAAGCACATCGACACCAGTCCCCGTTTCATTG
>JAHJNN010000004.1 GCA_018820765.1 Gammaproteobacteria bacterium | reverse complement strand
CCCTTCCCATCCCGAACAGGACGGTGAAACGCTCCCGCGCCAATGATAGTAGGCACTACGCCTGTGAAAGTAGGTCATCGTCAGACTCCTTATACGCACCCCGGTGCTCAAAACCCCCTCCCAAAAAGAGGGGGTTTTTTATTGGGCAAGCCCAAGACAGAAATAAATATTTCAATAAATACAAATGCTTAGCATCAGTCTACAACTTTAGTTGTATAGCGTGCGTTCGCTCCTGGCGGTAAGTTGCGTGCGTGGGCCATTTGCCCACGCTCAACAATGTCAAAGGAGGCGATATGAACAAGCTGTTCAATGTGTTGCTGGTGTTGTCTGGGTTGCTCGCATTTCCCGTATTTGCAGCGGTGAATATCAACACCGCCACGCAATCCGAACTGGAGGCGGTCAAGGGCGTGGGCCCGGCGAAAGCCAAGGCCATCATCCAGCACCGGGAGGCCAATGGCAATTTCAAACATATGGACGAACTGGACAAGGTGAAGGGGTTCGGCAAGGCCAGTGTCGACAAATTGAGGGAGAGTTTGTCGGTCAGCCCGGAGTAAGCCAAAAAGTAGTGTCAGACTCCCGCAGCAGCAATGCTGCGGGATCGCCGCAAGGGATTTCCTTGCGGTGGAGCCGGCAAGCAAACGGAGGCCACGCCTCCTGAATGTGCCCGGCTAATCGTTGGCCGCAGCAAGAGCGGACCGGACGGCAGGCCGCGCCACCGGTATAATGCCGCCTTTCCTAGCTGCCCCGGGTTTCTCATGTCTACCCTTGCCATCATTCTGATCGCGACTGCCGCCGGCAGCTTGCTGAGTTTGTTGCTGGCCGCGGTCCTGGCATTGTCGGCCCGCCCAAGCTGGGTGCCGGTGCTGGTGAGTTACGCCATCGGTGCATTGCTGGGGGCGTCCCTCCTGGAAGTGTTGCCAGAGGCGGTGGCGATGAAAAACGGCGATATCGAAACAGTGGCGAAAGCGCTGCTGGGCGGGATTCTGCTGTTCTTCTTCCTGGAAAAACTCGTGTTGTGGCGACACTGTCACGATGAGGTCTGCGAGGCGCACGGCAGCCACGATCATGGCCACGATCACGGGCGTTCCGGTCTGATGATCACGGTTGGCGATACCTTCCACAATTTTGTCGACGGCATCATCATCGCAGGGGCTTTCCTGGTTGATTTCCGCCTGGGGGTGGTTACCTCGCTGGCCATCATCTCGCACGAAATCCCGCAGGAAATCGGCGATTTCCTGATTCTGCTGCATTCGGGCTATAGCCGGATGCAGGCATTGCTGCTCAATCTGCTGACCGGGGTGGCGACGCTGGTGGGGGCGGTGCTCGGGTACTTCGCCCTGTCGATGCTGGAAGGCTGGACACCGGCCTTGTTGGGGCTGGCGGCGGCAAGCATGCTGTATGTCGCCTTGTCCGACCTGATTCCAGGTTTGCACAAGCGTGCAGAAATCAGGTCGACCCTGCAGCAGCTCGTGTTAATCGGAATGGGGATCGGCAGCGTCGCGCTGGTCGGCACCCTGATCGACCATTGAACGTTGCCGTCGACGCGGCCTGTCGGCGACATAGACGAACAGCGCCAACGGCAGCACGCCCAGAAAAACCAGAATGACCAGCGCCTTGCCGATGGTGCTGGCGGTCACCGCCATCATCAGGATCACGTAGGCCCAGCCGATCGCTACGATATACATCAGAAGCTCCATCAGGATTGAACGTCATGGTAACCAAAGCAAGACCCGCCCGCACCCCGAACGTCGGATTCGTCAGCCTCGGCTGTCCGAAGGCGACGGTGGATTCCGAGCGCATCCTGACCCAGCTGCGGGCTGAGGGATATGGCATCGTCGGCAGCTACGACAATGCGGACGTGGTGGTGGTCAACACCTGCGGCTTCATCGACGCGGCGGTGCAGGAGTCGCTCGAGGCGATCGGCGAGGCACTGGCGGAAAATGGCAAGGTGATCGTCACCGGCTGCCTTGGCGCCAAGGGCGACGTGGTGCGCGAGGCGCATCCCAAGGTACTGGCGGTGTCCGGCCCGCATGCGCTGGACGAGGTGATGGAAGCGGTGCATACCGCGCTGCCGAAGCCGCACGATCCCTTCGAAGACCTGATTCCGCCCGGCGGCATCAAGCTCACGCCACGCCACTATGCCTATCTGAAGATCTCCGAGGGCTGCAACCACCGCTGCACCTTCTGCATCATCCCGTCGATGCGCGGCGATCTGGTGAGCCGCCCGATCGGCGAGGTGATGCGCGAGGCGGAGGTCCTGGTCGGCGCCGGCGTACAGGAGCTGCTGGTGGTGTCGCAGGACACCAGCGCCTACGGGGTGGACGTGAAATATCGTCCGGGTTTCTGGAGCGGTCGTCCGGTGAAAACCCGCATGACCGAACTGGCCGGTGCGCTGGGCAGCCTGGGGGCCTGGGTACGGCTGCACTATGTGTATCCGTACCCCAGCGTCGACGACGTGATTCCGCTGATGGCCGACGGCATCATCCTGCCTTATCTCGATATTCCGTTGCAGCACGCCAGCCCGCGCATTCTGAAACTGATGAAGCGTCCCGGTGCGGTCGAAAAGACGCTCGACCGCATCCAGTCCTGGCGTGGTGCCGTACCTGACCTCACGCTGCGCTCGACCTTCATCGTCGGTTTCCCGGGTGAGACCGACGCCGAGTTCGAGGAGTTGCTGGCCTTCCTGAAGGAAGGCCAGCTCGACCGCGTCGGCTGCTTCAAGTACTCGCCGGTCGAAGGCGCGGCGGCCAACGCATTGCCGGATGCCGTGCCCGAGGAATTGAAGGAAGAGCGGCTGGAGCGCTTCATGGACGTGCAGGCGGAAATCTCGGCGGCCCGGCTCGATGCCAAGATCGGCCGCGAAATCGAAGTCATCGTCGACGAGGAAGACGAAGTCGGCACGCTGGCGCGCAGCCATGCCGATGCGCCGGAAATCGACGGCGTGGTCTACCTCGAAGGGGTGTTCGACCTGCAGCCGGGGACGCGCCTCAAGGTCCGCGTCGAGGAAGCCGACGAACACGACCTGTGGGCGGCGCCGGTCTGAGCCTGGCTAGGGCGTGTTGACACTAATTTCGCGTCCGCGTTGCTGCGAGAAAGCGATGGATGCAAGGCGCGTCGCGCCGGCAAGGGCCATCCCTTGCCAAGCGGCGCAACGCCGCCGTATTAAATAAAAGCAGCGCGCTTTCTCGCAGCAACCCGAAGGGACGGGCCGGCCAAGCTTCAATCCAGCCGGGCGCATCCCTTTGTCGCGAGCTGCATCCCGAATCGGCCTCGTCGCGGGCGTGAAATTAGTGTTAATACGCCCTAAGTCAGCAGCGAAATCAGGCTCCGCGGGCGGCGCCAGAATTTCCAGGCGTTGCGCGCGTTCAGATGCAGTGCCTTGCCGTTGACCGGATCGATCAGGCGCAGGCCATGCGGGCCGATTTTGCGCAGCGCGCCTTGCAGCGGCATGAACCAGTCCTGCTCCAGTTCGCGCAACGCTTCGCGCCAGCCGTAGGCGTCGCCGACCTGCCCGGCACCCGTCAACGCATCCAGCAGAATCACCCCATCGCCGTCAAACAATAGCGCGTCCCGATGCGCAGGCAGCGCTTCTACGCGCGCGTTGCAGAAGACGCCCAGCGCTCGCGCTTCGGCATTCCCGGCATGCAGCGGAACAGGCGTGGCGCAGGGGATGGGCAGGCGGCCGCCGCCCCACAGCCACAGCGAATTCACCGGCAGCTCGCCGCGTGCTTCACGTGCCTGATTCACCGGGTGTTCGTGCAGCAGCATCTGCAGCTCGTTTAACTCGGCCCGAAACCGCATGGCGTCCGGGCCTTGCGGCAGCAAGGGATCGATGTCGCATCCCGCCGCAAGCGACAGCGGTGTGGTGGTCAGTTGGGGCGCCTCGGGGTAGCGCAGATACCAGCGCTGAGGATGCAGGGGTTGGGGATTCAGACCGGCGCCAAAATGCTCGCCGATGGTCTTGGCCAGGGCGTCGGCCTCCTCGCACGACAATTCCAGCACACTGCTGTCGGCCAGCACGATGCGGTCGCGCATCACCCGCAGGTGCACCGGGTCGGCGCGCAGCCAGTAGGCGTCACCGGCCACGCCGCCATCGGCCGCCAGGGTGATCGGGGCGAGCGGCCAGTCTTGCTGGCGTGCAATGCCCAGCGCTTCGCACAGGGCGGCTTCCACGCCTCCGGCCGGGCAGGGCAGGCGTTGGCCGCGCGAGAGCAGGGCTTGCAGCGCTGGCAAGTGCAGATCCTGCACGGCTGCTTCCAGCAGGCGCGCATTCGGGAACAGATGGGGAACCAAAAGCAGCATGCGCCGAGTGTAACAAGCCGATTCGCTAGAATGGCGGTCATGCAACAGGCTTTCCATGAAATCACCGTTTCGACCCGCGGCAAGGGGCTGTATGCCTTCACCCCGCAGGTGCGCGACTGGGTGCAGGCGAGCGGCATCCGGCAGGGCCTGCTCACCCTGTATATCCGCCATACCTCGGCCAGCCTGCTGATCCAGGAAAACTACGACCCGACGGTGCAGACCGATCTGGAGCGCTTCCTGTCGCGGCTGGTGCCGGAAGGCGATCCGATCTACGAACACACGCTGGAAGGCGCGGACGACATGCCGGCGCACGTGCGCGCGGCGCTGACGCAAACCCATCTGGCGATCCCGGTTGCCGACGGCACGCCCATGCTCGGCACCTGGCAGGGGATTTACGTCTTCGAGCACCGGCGTGGCGCGCAGACGCGCAGCGTCGTGCTGCATCTGCTTGGCGAGTAAGGCGGCTGTGGCATACTCGGGCGATTCTTACTGCGAGTCCTGTTTTGCTACCTTTTGAGCTCCTGGTCGGCCTGCGTTACACCCACGCCAAGCGCCGCAACCATTTCATCTCCTTCATCTCCATCGTCTCCATGGCGGGGATCGCGCTCGGCGTGATGGCGCTGATCGTGGTGCTCTCGGTGATGAACGGCTTTCAGGAGGAGTTGCGCGCGCGCATCCTCGGCGTGGCGGCGCACCTGGAAATCAGCGCCCCGGGCGAGCGCCTGGCCGACTGGCGTGGCGTGCTGGCGCAGGCGCAGCAGAACCCGGATGTGATGTCCGGCGCACCCTATGTCAACGCGCAGGGCATGCTGGCCAACGGCGACATGGTGCGCGGTGCGATCATCCGCGGCGTGTTGCCGGAACTGGAAAACCGGGTCGCCGATTTCGCCCAGCACATGAAGGCGGGGAAACTGGATGATCTCAAGCCCGGTGAATTCGGTATCGTCCTCGGCGGCGAACTCGCGCGCGTGCTGGGCGTGTATCCCGGCGACAAGGTGGTGCTGCTGACGCCGCAGGGCAACATCACGCCGGCCGGGGTGATGCCGCGCGTCAAGCAGTTCACCGTGACCGGGGTTTTCGAGGCGGGCATGTTCGAATACGACTCTGGCCTCGCGCTGATCCACCTGCAGGACGCGCAGAAGCTGCTGCGGTTGGGCGAGGACGTGTCGGGCGTGCGGCTGAAGCTGACCGAGCTGTTCCGTGCGCCTTTCGTGACGCAGGCGCTGTCGCTAAGCCTCAGCGGGGATTACTACCTCACCGACTGGACGAAAAGCCACGCCAACTTCTTCCGCGCGGTGGCGATCGAAAAGCGCATGAT
The DNA here is from genome assembly GCA_018820765.1 of Gammaproteobacteria bacterium. Lineage (GTDB taxonomy): Bacteria > Pseudomonadota > Gammaproteobacteria > Burkholderiales > Thiobacillaceae > Thiobacillus. The sequence continues at coordinate 68,584 of JAHJNN010000004.1, read as the reverse complement.
GTTCCTGATCCTGTTGCTGATCGTCGCCGTCGCCGCCTTCAACATTGTCTCCACCCTGGTGATGGCGGTGACCGACAAGCAGTCCGACATCGCCATCCTGCGCACCCTCGGCGCCAAGCCCGCCTCGATCATGAAAATCTTCATCGTGCAGGGCACCTTCATCGGCGTATTCGGCACCCTGCTCGGCGTGGCGGGCGGCGTGCTGCTGGCGCTCAATCTCGAGACCGTGGTGCCCTTCATCGAGCGCCTCGCCGGCGCCGACCTGTTCCCGGCCGACGTGTATTACATCAACGAATTGCCGTCGAAACTCGACTGGAGCGAGGTGGGTCTGATCAGCGTCATTTCGCTGCTCATCAGCCTGGTCGCCACGCTGTATCCGAGCTGGCGCGCCTCGCGCATCAATCCGGCGGAGGCGCTCCGCTATGAGTGAGCAGGGGTCAGGATTCAGGGGCCAGGATTCAGGGATGGACGATAGCGTCGTGCTGCGTTGCGCGGGACTTTGCAAAACGTTCCGCCAAGGCAAGACCGATGTTCCGGTATTGCATCAGGTCGACCTTGAAATCCATGCCGGCGAGTCGCTCGCCATCGTCGGCGCCTCGGGCTCGGGCAAGAGCACGCTGCTGCATCTGCTGGGCGGGCTCGACACCCCGACTTCCGGGAAGATCAGCCTGATGGGGCGTGACCCCTTCGCGATTTCCGAGGCCGAGCGCAGCGACCTGCGCAACCGTGCGCTCGGTTTCGTCTACCAGTTCCACCATCTGCTGCCCGAGTTTACCGCGCAGGAAAACGCCGCCATGCCGTTTATCATCCGCCGCATGGACCGCGCCGACGCGCTGGCGCGTGCCGCCGCCATCCTCGAAGAGGTCGGCCTCGGCCACCGGCTCGACCATCGTCCCGGCGAACTGTCGGGCGGCGAGCGCCAGCGCGTCGCCATCGCCCGCGCCCTGGTCACGCAACCCGCATGCATCCTCGCCGACGAGCCCACCGGCAACCTCGACCGTCACACTGCCGATGCGGTGTTCGACCTGATGCGCGAGCTCAACCGCAAGCACCGGACCAGCCTGGTCGTGGTGACCCACGACGCCGACCTGGCCGCGCGCATGGACCGGCAGATGCGGCTGGTCGACGGAAGCCTGCAGCCAGCCTGAGTCCTCGGCGCGATGCGGCTTAACCTCATCGCGTTTTGTCTGGGGATATGGCTGCTGCAACAGCAGGCCACGTTGCCGCCCGTGCGCTGGCTGTGGCTGCTGCCGCTGCTGATGTCGGTGCTGTGGCTGCCGGCTGCTTCCCGTCGCCTTGCCGAGTTCGCCCGCCGCCTGGGCGTTGCGCTGCTGTGCGCGGCGCTCGGTTTTGCCTGGGCCGCCTGGCGGGCGGATGCACGTCTGGCCGAGCGCCTGCCCATGCACTGGCAGGGGGTGGATATCGAACTGGTCGGTGTAATTGCCGATCTGCCGCATGCCAATGCACGCGGCGAACGCTTTGTCTTCGACGTCGAGCAGGTTCTCACTCCGAATGCGCCGCTCATGCAGCGGGTGCAGCTGACCCGCTACTGGCCGCGCGAGGCGGCCCATTTCGAACCGCGGATGCGGGCAGGGGAACGCTGGCAGCTCACCGTGCGCATGAAGATGCCCTACGGCACCAGCAATCCACACGGCTTCGATCTCGAGGCCTGGATGCTGGAGCGCCGTATCAATGCCAGTGGCTATGTGCGCGAAACACCCACACCGCAAAAAATTGCTGCGCAGGCGCCCACGCACACCGCCTGGATCGCAGCGACGCGCGCGGTGGTACGCGAACGCATCTTCGCGACGCTGAACGCTGCGCCCTATGCCGGCGTCATCGCCGCGCTGGTGGTGGGCGACCAGCGCAGCATTCCGCACGATCAGTGGCGCGCCTTCACCCGCACCGGCGTCAACCACCTGCTCTCCATTTCAGGGCTCCACGTCACCATGATTGCCGCGCTCGCCGGCTGGCTGGTGGCGAGCGTCTGGCGGCGCCTGCCGCGCCATGCGGAGCGCCTGCCTGCGCGCCAGGCCGGACTGGCCGCGGCGGCGCTGGCGGCGCTGGGCTATGCGCTGCTGGCGGGTTTCCAGGTGCCGGCGCAGCGCACGCTCTTCATGCTGATCGTGCTGGCGCTGGCGTTCTGGGGGCGGCGCGAGCCGCGTCCCTTCACGGCGCTGATCGTAGCGCTCTTCGCCGTGCTGCTGATCGACCCGTGGGCGGTGCTGTCGGCCGGGTTCTGGCTGTCATTCGGCGCCATCGCCGCAATCCTGTGGGTGAGCTTCGGCCGCATCACGTTGCCCAATAAGCTGCGCGGCTGGGTCACGGTGCAGGGCGCGGTCACCCTCGCGCTGGCGCCGGTGTTGTTGCTGCTGTTCCAGCAGGTCTCGCTGATTTCGCCGCTGGCCAATGCGGTGGCGATTCCGCTGGTGAGCTGGTTGATCACGCCGCTGGCGTTGCTGGGTGTGCTGATTCCACCCCTGTGGCATGCGGCGGCGTGGCTGATGGCCTGGCTGGGTGCGGGACTGAGCTGGGCGAGCAGCCTGCCGCTGGCGGTGACGAGCCTGCCCGCGCCGGACGCGTGGGCGACCATGCTGGCGCTGACCGGCACGGTGTGGATGCTGCTGCCGCGCGGATTTCCACTGCGGCTGTTGGGCCTGTTGCTGTGGTTGCCGCTGCTGTTTCCGCTGCGCGACGCCATCGCCCCCGACCATTTCCGCGCCGACGTGATCGATGTCGGGCAGGGCACCGCCGTGCTGATCCGCACGGCGAATCGTGCGCTGCTGTACGACACCGGGGCGGCATTCGCCGACAGCGATTCGGGCGAGCGCATCGTCGTCCCCTTTCTGCGCGCCTCAGGCGTCGGAGCGCTGTCCGGGCTGATCGTGACCCATGACGACAACGACCACAGCGGCGGCATGCGTTCTGTTTTGCGCGATCTCCCCACCGGCTGGCTGCTGCACGGGCTTCCTGCTGCCAGCCCCCTGCTCGAAGGCGTGCCGGCTGCGCGACACTGCATGCGCGGCCAGCGCTGGACCTGGGATGGGGTGCTGTTCGAAATCCTCAACCCTGTATCCACTGCCTATGCTGAAACCGAACGCCGCGACAACGACTACAGCTGCGTGTTGCGGGTCAGCAATGGGCGCCACAGCCTCTTGCTGACGGGCGACGGCGAACGGCGGACGGAGCTCGAATTGCTCGAATCCGGCCAGCTGGCCCCAGTGCGTGTGCTGCTCGCCGGGCATCACGGCAGCCTCACCTCGTCCATTGCGGAATTCGTGGCGGCGACGCAGCCAGAATGGGTCGTTTTCACCCAGGGTTATCGCAACCGTTACGGCCACCCGCACCCTCAGGTGGAGGCGCGTTTTCGCGGCATCGATGCGCGCCTGCTGCGTAGCGATTCCGGCGGGATGATCCGCTTCGATTTTGGCGAAGCCAGGGTCGAGGCCTCACAATATCGACCTGTGCACCGCCGTTACTGGCAGGCCGATTTTTCGCAACCATGACTGAAACCGTAAAGCCCCGCTGTTTTGAAGCGACCGACCTGGAATCCGCCCGGCAGGCGCTGGCGCGCGTTCTGCCAGTAGCGGAAAACGATCTGCCCTGGCGCGCGCTGGCGTATGCGCACGGCCAGCTGGGGGCGAGCGATGCGTTCGCGCACGGGGTCGGCACGGCGCTGATCGTGGCCGAACTGCGGGTGGGGGCGGATGCGGTGGCGGCGGCCCTGCTGCAGGGTTGCCTGGACGATGCCCCCGCAAGGGGGATGCCGCCAGATGCTCGCCCTGCGGGCGGTCCTGGCGCAGCGCCCGATTTCGATCTCGCCTTCGGCACCGCTGCGCGGCTGGCGCGCGGCGTCGCCGCCATGGCGCGCATCGAGGCGCTGGCCGCCAGCGCCACCGACAAGCGCGTCGACCCGCATGCCCAGCTGGAAGCCCTGCGCCAGATGGTGCTGGCGATGGTGGAAGACATCCGTGTGGTGCTGGTGAAACTGGCCGAACGCACCCATGCCCTGCGCTGCGCTGCGACGCAGCGCCCGGATCAGAATGGCGCGGCCAGCCAGGATGCCGGCACCCGCGAGGCGCTGGGACAGCAGGCGCGCGAGCTGTTCGCGCCCCTGGCGAACCGGCTCGGCGTGTGGCAGATCAAGTGGGAGATGGAGGACTGGGCATTCCGCTATCTGGAACCCGACACCTACAAATCCATCGCGGCGCAGCTCGACGAAAAACGCGCTGACCGCGAGGCCTACATCAACGGCATCATCGAACGCCTGCAGGCCGAACTCGCGCTGCACGGCATCGAGGCCGAAGTCACGGGGCGCCCCAAGCACATCGCCAGCATCGTCAACAAGATGCGGCGCAAGCGATTGAGTTTCGAAAAGCTGTACGACATCCGCGCGGTGCGCGTGCTGGTCAAGCACGAGATCGACTGCTACACCGTGCTGGGCCTGGTTCACAACCTGTGGCAGCCGATCCCGGGCGAGTTCGACGACTATATCTCGCAGCCCAAGAGCAACGACTACCGCTCGCTGCACACCGCGGTGATCGGCCCCGAGGACCGCGCGGTTGAAGTGCAGATCCGCACCTTCGACATGCATCGCCAGGCCGAGCTCGGCGTCGCCGCGCACTGGCGCTACAAGGAGGGCGGCAAGCAGGACGCGCAGTACGAGGAAAAGATCGCCTGGCTCAGGCGCATTCTGGAATGGAAGGACGACGTCGCCGACAGCAGCGAGTTCACCGAACAGTTCAAGACCGAACTGTTCCACGACCAGGTCTACGTGCTGACGCCGCAGGGGCGGGTGGTGGCGCTCGACCGCGGCGCCACGCCGGTGGATTTCGCCTACGCACTGCACACCGATCTGGGGCATCGCTGCCGCGGCGCCAAGGTCAACGGCGCGATGGTGCCGCTCAATACGGTGCTCGACAACGGCCAGCGCGTCGAGATCGTCACCGCCAAGGAAGGCGCGCCGAGCCGCGACTGGCTGAATCCGGCGCTCGGCTACCTGGCCACCCAGCGCGCGCGGTCCAAGGTGCGCGCCTGGTTCCGCCAGCGCGACGTCGGCGAGCAGGTGAGCCTCGGCCGCAGCCTGCTGGAAAAGGAACTCAAGCGCCTGGGCGTGGTGGATGCGAATCAGGAAAAGCTCGCGCAGCGGCTCAAGTTCGGCAAGGTCGACGAGTTCCTCGCCGCGCTCGGCCGCGGCGACGTCGGCCAGCGCGATCTGGTCAACGCCCTGCAGGAATCGGGCAAGGCCGTCCCCGCGCTGGTGCCGACGGCGAAGCCGCGTGCGCGCCCCCGATCCGGCAGTCCGGTGGTGATTCCGGGTCTGGGCGACGTGCCGCTGACGCTGGCGCGCTGCTGCAAGCCGCAACCCCCCGAGCCCATCGTCGCCTACACCACGGTGGGGCGCGGGGTCACCGTGCACCGCGCCGATTGCGCTTCGCTCAAGCGCGCCAATCCCGCGCGCATGATGGCGGCCGAATGGGGACTGGATCGCGGCGGGGCATTCGAAGTGAACATCCAGCTGAAAGCCTACGACCGCCAGGGCCTGCTGCGCGACATTTCCGACGTCATCGCCAAGGACAAGCTCGACGTGCTGCGCGTGAATACCGAGAGCCGCGGCGAATATGCCCACATGCAGATCACCGTCCGCATCAAGGAGCTGCAGCAGCTGGCTCGTCTGCTGGCGCGCCTGCAGCATGTGCAGAACGTGATCGACGTCATGCGCGGCTGAGTTTTATTTCTTGGATCACCTTTTTGGACGCGTAGACATGACACCGCAAACCGCCATTCTCGACCCCATTCCAGACCATGCGCGCCATCTCTTTTTCGAGCTCAGGCCCGCAACCGATCCCCGCGCCGCGCTGTGTGCGCTGGCGGCTGCATGCGACGGCAGCTCGGCCGTGCTGGGAATCGGCGCGGGCGTTGCCGCAGCCTTGAGCGCTCATCCGGCCGGCTTGCGCGCTTTCCCGGAACTGCCCGATGCCAGGCCCGCGATTCCGGTCACGCAGCAGGCGCTGTGGTTGTGGCTGCGCGGCGACGAGCCGGGCGGCCTGCTGCTGCTGGGACACGCGCTGGAGGCGCTGGCCGCGCCGGCATTCGCACGGGTACAGGCGATCGACAGCTTCCGCCATCGCGACAGCCGCGATCTCACCGGCTATGAAGACGGCACCGAAAATCCCAAGGATGAAGCCGCCGTCGAGGCGGCGATCGCGCAGGGGCAGGGCGCCGGCATCGACGGCTCGAGCTTCGCCGCGGTGCAGCAGTGGCTGCACGATTTCCAGGTCTACGACGCGCTGCCGCGCAGCGAGCAGGACAACTGTTTCGGCCGCGCGCGCGACAGCAACGAGGAACTCGAGGACGCGCCCGAATCGGCCCACGTCAAACGCACGGCGCAGGAAGACTTCGAGCCCGAGGCCTTCGTGGTGCGCCGCTCCATGCCCTGGACCGCGGGCGCCGACGCCGGCCTGGTATTCCTCGCCTTCGGCAAGTCGTTCGACGCCTTCGAGGCGCAGCTGCGCCGCATGACCGGGCACGACGACGGCATCAGCGATGCGCTGTTCAGCTTCACCCGTCCGCTCACCGGCGGCTATTATTGGTGCCCGCCGCTGGGCGCCGCAGGCGTCGACCTGCAGGCGCTGGGACTCTGAACATGGCGGAGCCGGACGACTTCGAGGTTGATTTTTCGCCGCGGGCGCCGTGGTGGCGCAACTGGAGAGTGATGCTGCCGCTGTGGTGCGCAATCGGCGGGCTGGTGTGGCTGGGTTTGCACTTCAACGTCGACCGCAGCGTGATTGCAGGCAGCGTGGTGGCCGTAGGGCTGATTTCCAATGCCTTTGCGTGGCTGCTGGGCATCATCACGCTGGTGCCGGTGATTGGCCCGATCATCGTCAAGGTGCTGTCGATCGGCTTCATCTGGCTGCTCAACGCGGTGGGCTATCTGGTGTCCTACATCGCCATCCGGCGCGGCTACTCCAAGGACGTGCTGACCTATCGCGGCATCACGATCGCGACCATCATCGGCATCGTCATCGGCTTCGTGCTCGGCAAACTGCTCTAGGCCGCGGCCAGAATCTCGCGCGCCAGCCGCTGCAGCCCGCCAGCCGACACGTCGTCCGTTTGGAAACTCAGATCGGCGGGCGAGGGCGTGTAGTTGCGCGCCAGCGACTTGAAATAGGCGGGGTCGTAATGCTGTTCCAGCAGGGTGGCGACCAGCTCCGGCCACGCCTGCCGATTGGCCAGCGCCTGCCACGCCGCAATGGTTTCGCTGCCGCGCAGCGACGTGAGAAAACCGAGCTGGCGGTTGATCGTCTCCGGGTCGTGCAGAAAGTGCACGTAATCCTCGGTTAGCAGTTGCACCCGCGCGTCCAGCGGCACCTCCAGCCACAGGCAGGGACTGGCGTGCATGGCCTCGATCAGCGCATCGGGCACCCGCAGCGCGCCGATTTTCTTGCTTTCCGATTCGACGAACACGGGCCGGGCGGGATCGAAGCGGTTCAGCGCGTCCCAGACGGCGCTTTCGAAGCTTTTCTGCGACGGCTGGTCCTGGTCCGGCAGCGCCCCCAGCAGCGAGCCCCGATGCGCGGCCAGCGCTTCGAGGTCGAGCACCTGCGCACCTGCGTCAGCCAGCGCCTGCAGCAGGCGGCTCTTGCCGCTGCCGGTGGGGCCGCACACCACGCGATAGCTGAGTAGCCCCGGCAGGCGTGCGAGTTCGGCCACCACATGCCGCCGATAGGCCTTGTAGCCACCGTCGAGCTGCATCGCGGCAAAGCCGATTTTCTGCAGGACGTGCGTTAGCGAGCCGCTGCGGCTGCCGCCGCGCCAGCAATACACCAGCGGCCGGTAGGACTTCGGCTTGCCGGCAAACCAGGCGTCCAGATGCTGGGCGATGTTGCGCGACACCAGGGCAGCGCCGACTTTTTTCGCCTCGAACGACGACACCTGCTTGTACAGGGTGCCGACCTGCGCGCGCTCGGCGTCGTCCAGCACCGGCAGGTTGATCGCGCCGGGGACGTGATCTTCGGCAAATTCGCCGGGGGAACGGACGTCGATGATCTCATCGAAGGCCGCGAGGTCTGCTACGGTGGCGGGCAAGCTGGACTCGACTTTCAGGGACAAAAACAGGTTGGACACGCGTCAGAGCCCGTCATTGTCACATGGTGGCGGGTGCGGCTCAAAGCCGCGAGTGGATCGAGATGGAAAGGGGCTTGCGGGTGATGCGGGAGGGGCAACGGGGGGAATAGTCTGGAAAGCCGGCCAAGGGCCGGCAAGGCCAGGCTGTCCGGGCGCGCGATGCGCCCGGGGCCGTCAGTGTTGAATGACTTTCAGCGAGGCTTTGCGGTCTTCCGAACGCCGGCTGCTCGATTGGCGGCGATCTGCCGTAATTCCGGACGGCAGCGCGGCATCGCGCGGGGCAACGCGACGGTCGCCCAAACGGCGTTCCAGCGGAATGAACTCAACTTGGTAAACAGGAAGTGCCGACATCGGATTGGTCCTTGTTGTCGAGATAATGACAATTCTAGTCAACATCTCGGCAGGTACACAAGGTAAAACTGGACCGTCAAGCAGACTATTTCATCCTTTAGTCGGCTCTGCGCAACAGATCAGTGCTGGACGGTGCGCACCATGCGCTGCTTTTCGCGCTGCCATTCGCGGTCTTTTTCCGCTGCGCGCTTGTCGTGCTGCTTCTTGCCCTTGGCGAGGCCGATTTCCAGCTTGATGCGGCCTTTGACGTAATGCATGTCGAGCGGCACCAGGGTGAAACCGGCGCGCTCGGTCTTGCCGATCAGCTTGTTGATTTCCGACGCGTGCAGCAGCAGCTTGCGCGAACGCGTGGGGTCCGGGTGGATGTGGGTGGACGCCGTGGGCAAGGGGCTGATGTGGCAGCCGATCAGGTAAACCGCGCCGTTCTTGACCACCACATAGGCTTCTTTCAGCTGCACGCGGCCGGCGCGGATGGATTTCACTTCCCAGCCTTCGAGCATGAGTCCGGCCTCGAATTTCTCTTCGATGAAGTAATCGTGAAAGGCTTTTTTGTTGTCGACGATGCTCATGGGGGACGGGCTTGCGTACAATCCTTGATTTTACAAGGCTTCAGTATCCCATGGCGCGTGTGGAAAAAAGCGTGCTGGTGGCGCACCCCCCCGAACGCATGTTTGAACTGGTTGACCGGGTCGAGGATTACCCCGATTTTCTGCCGTGGTGCGGCGGCACCGAACTGAAATGGCGCGATGAGGCGAGCACGGTGGCGACGATCCATATCGCCTACATGGGCATCCACCAGAGCTTCACCACGGAAAACGCCAAAACGCATCCGCGCGAGATGCGGATCAGGCTGAAGGACGGCCCGTTTGCCGAACTGGAAGGCGACTGGGTGTTTCTTCCGCTGGGAGACGACGCCTGCAAGATCGAGTTCCGCTTGCAGTACGTGTTTTCAAGCCGGGTGCTGGAAACGGTGCTGTCGCCCGTCTTCAGCCACATTGCCAACACGTTTGTCGACGCCTTCGTGCGCCGTGCCGATGAGGTGTATGCCGTATGAGCGCAGCCGCTATCCACGTCGAAGTCATCTATGCCCTGTCGGCGCAGCAACCCCTGCAGCAGGTGCGGCTTGCCGAAGGCGCGACGGTGGAAGACGCCATCCGCGCCTCCGGCGTGCTGGGCGCCTTTCCCGAAATCGATCTCGCCAAGAACAAGGTCGGGATTTTCAGCAAGCTGGTCAAACTGGACGAAAAGGTGCGCGACAAGGATCGGGTGGAAATCTACCGTCCGCTGATCGCCGATCCCAAGGAAGTGCGCCGCAAGCGCGCGGAAGAAGGCAAGGTCACCAAGAAGGGCGGGGGCGACGCCGCCTCGTAAAGCCCCGTCGAATCCGCCCAAACAAAAAGGCCTTCCGGATGGATTCCGGAAGGCCTTTTGGCTGGAGCGGGCTGTTTATCAGTCGCCGACTTTGAGCATCGGGTAGTTCAACTGGGCCATGCCTTTCTTGACGTGGTCGCTGGCCAGTTTGGACTGCTTGATCACCGTGGCGCTGTCGCCTTTTGCGGCGGCGGCTTCGGCTGCTTTCAACGCGCCATCTGCGGTCGTCCACAGCGCATTCTTGGCCTTGGCAGCCTTGACGTCAGCCTGGGCGGCGGTCAGTGCAGCCTGCGCTTCGGCGCTGATGGCGGCCTTGGCTGCGGGCTTGTCGCCCGTCTTGGTTTGCATATCGGCACAGCCAGACAGGCCCAGCAGGGCAGCGGCAGTCAGGGCAAGCAAAACTTTGGACATTGTTTTATCTCCTCATGTTGTGTGGCGTTCAGGGGTCGGGCTGGCGAACCACGCGCCCTAGCAGGTTGAATGCTGACGCAAAGTTAGCCGCATCGCGCACCGGAGTCAACCGCCGGCCGCAAATTCGGATTGGTAGATTACAACCAAAAGCGGCTGCGGCCAGTGGCGGTTTGTGCGGTGGGGGGCGCCCGCGTATAATTCCGCTTTGCGTTAAGGAAAGCCCATGCGTGTTTTGCAAAAAGCGCTGACGTTCGACGACGTTCTGCTCGTTCCCGCCCATTCCGCCATTCTCCCCCGCGAAGTCAACCTGTCCACCCAGTTGACCCGCACGATCACCCTGAATCTGCCGCTGCTGTCCGCCGCCATGGATACGGTCACCGAGGCACGCCTGGCGATTGCCCTGGCGCAGGAAGGCGGCATCGGCATCGTCCACAAGAACATGAGCGCCGAGATGCAGGCCGCGCAGGTGGCCGCCGTCAAGCGCTTCGAATCCGGCGTGGTCAAGGATCCCATCACCGTCGCGCCGCAGATGACCGTGCGCCAGGTGCTCGATATCACCCGCTCGAAGCGGATTTCCGGCTTGCCGGTGATCGAGGGCGGCAAGGTTGTCGGCATCGTCACCAACCGCGACCTGCGCTTCGAAACCCAGCTCGACCAGCCGATCGCCAACATCATGACCCCGAAAGAGCGGCTGGTGACGGTGAGGGAGGGCGCCAACCGCGACGAGGCGATGGCGCTGCTGCACAAGCACCGCCTGGAGCGCGTGCTGGTGGTGAACGACGCCTTCGAACTGCGCGGGCTGATTACCGTCAAGGACATCCAGAAGTCCAGCGAGCACCCGCTGGCGTGCAAGGACGCGATGGGCCGTCTGCGCGTGGGCGCCGCGGTCGGCACCGGCGAGGGCACCGAAGAGCGCGTGGCCGCGCTGGTGGCCGCCGGGGTCGACGTGATTACCGTCGATACCGCACACGGCCACTCCAAGGGCGTGCTCGAACGGGTGCGCTGGGTCAAGCAGAACTTCCCCGAGGTCCAGGTCATCGGCGGCAACATCGCTACGGCGGCCGCCGCCGCCGCGCTGGTCGAACACGGCGCCGACGCGGTCAAGGTCGGCATCGGCCCCGGTTCCATCTGCACCACGCGCATGGTTGCAGGCGTCGGCGTGCCGCAGATCACCGCGGTGGCGAACGTGTCCGATGCCCTGGCGGGCAGCGGCGTCGGCGTCATCGCCGACGGCGGCATCCGCTATTCCGGCGACATTTCCAAGGCGCTGGCCGCCGGCGCCAACTGCGTCATGCTCGGCGGCCTCTTGGCCGGCACCGAGGAAGCGCCGGGCGACATCGAGTTGTTCCAGGGCCGCTCCTACAAGTCGTACCGCGGCATGGGCTCCCTGGGTGCCATGCAGCAGGGTTCTTCCGACCGCTATTTCCAGGACACCGAGAAAAGCGCCGAGAAGCTGGTGCCCGAAGGCGTCGAAGGCCGCGTGCCCTACAAGGGCAGCGTACTGGCGGTGATCCACCAGCTGATGGGCGGTCTGCGCTCCAGCATGGGGTATCTGGGCGTCGCCAACATCACCGACATGCACGCCAAGGCGGAATTCGTCGAAATCACCGGCGCCGGCATCCGCGAATCGCACGTGCACGATGTGCAGATCACGAAGGAAGCGCCGAATTATCGCGTGGAGTAGGGATCGGGGGTCAGGGGTCAGGGGTCAGGATTCAGGGATCAGGGAAAGTCGCGCTGTGCGCGGCTTTTTCTTTAAACCCTGCGATGCCTGATCAACGGCCTCTGAGCGCTGACTCGCGGCCCTGACCCCTGAATCCTGAATCCTGACCCCTACAAAAATGCACCAGAAAATCCTCATCCTCGATTTCGGCTCCCAGTACACCCAGCTCATCGCCCGCCGCGTGCGCGAGGCTGGGGTGTATTGCGAACTGCATCCCAACGACGTGACCGAGCAATTCGTGCGCGACTTTGCGCCGGCCGGCATCATCCTGTCGGGCGGCCCGAATTCGGTGTATGAAGACGAAACCCCGCGCGCGCCGGATGCCGTGTTCGCGCTCGGCGTGCCGGTGCTGGGGATCTGCTACGGCATGCAGACCATGGCGGCGCAGCTGGGAGGACAAGTCGAATCCGCCGCCAAGCGCGAATTCGGCTACGCCGAAATCCGCGCGCGCGGCCATACCGCGTTGCTGCGCGACATCCAGGACCGCGCCAACGACGAGGGCCATGGCCTGCTCGACGTGTGGATGAGCCACGGCGACAAGGTCACCGCGCTGCCAGAAGGCTTCAAGGTGATGGCAAGCAACGCCGCCACCCCGATCGCCGCGATGGCCGACGAAGACCGCAAGTTCTACGGCGTGCAGTTCCACCCCGAAGTCACCCACACGCTGCAGGGCAAGAACATCCTCAATCGCTTTGTGCGCGACCTGTGCGGCTGCGCGGGCGACTGGAACATGCCCGATTACGTCGACGAAGCCATCGGCAAGGTGCGCAGCGAAGTCGGCAGCGACGAAGTCATCCTTGGTCTGTCGGGCGGCGTCGATTCCTCGGTGGTCGCCGCGCTGCTCCACAAGGCGATCGGCCAGCAGCTCACCTGCGTGTTCGTCGACAACGGCCTGCTGCGCCTGAACGAGGCCGAGCAGGTGATGCAGACCTTCGCCGACAATCTCGGCGTCAAGGTCATCCACGTCGATGCGCGCGACCGCTTCATGGACGCACTCGCCGGCGTCACCGACCCCGAACAAAAAAGAAAAATCATCGGACGCGAATTCGTCCACGTGTTCCAGGAAGAAGCCGAGAAACTGCCGAACGCAAAATGGCTGGCGCAGGGCACCATCTATCCGGACGTCATCGAATCGGCCAGCGCCAAGACCAAGAAGGCGCACACCATCAAGAGCCACCACAACGTCGGCGGCCTGCCCGACACGCTGCATCTCAAATTGCTGGAGCCGCTGCGTGAACTGTTCAAGGATGAAGTGCGCGAACTCGGCATTGCCTTGGGGCTACCGCACGACATGGTTTATCGCCATCCCTTCCCCGGCCCGGGCCTGGGCGTGCGCATCCTCGGCGAAGTGAAGCGCGAGTATGCCGACCTGCTCAGACGGGCCGATGCCATCTTCATCGAGGAATTGCGCGCCTCCGGCTGGTACGAGAAAACCTCCCAGGCCTTCACCGTCTTCTTGCCGGTCAAGTCCGTCGGCGTCATGGGCGACGGTCGCACCTACGATTATGTGGTCGCGCTGCGCGCCGTCGTCACCAGCGACTTCATGACCGCCCACTGGGCCGAACTGCCCTACACCCTGCTCGGCAAAGTCTCCAACCGCATTATCAACGAAGTGCGCGGAATCAATCGCGTCGTGTATGACATCAGCGGGAAACCGCCGGCTACGATTGAGTGGGAGTAAGGCTATTGAGCCGTTGGGCGAGGGGCCCCGTGCAACGGGGATCGACCCGGCGAAATGGCCTGCCCGCGACGCGTTGACCATAGTTAACCACTGAATTCTCAGAGCGGGCTTGTGTTTGAGCCGTTGGGCGAGTGGGCGCGCCCCACTCCGTAGGAGCGGCACCCTCGCCGCGATTGTTGGCCAATGCAATCACCACGGCATCGGGCCGAGGGCGGCCCTCCTACAAAAGGCACGATCGCCCGCAACATCGGCCCGAGGCGGGCCTCCCACACGCTCCCCTGATGCATCCCGCTCCTGCCGCGAACCCGTACGGTAGCCCATTCCTGTCACCACCCCCCTTAGCCATCGGCGTCACGGTGCGGTAAAATGGCGCGCATAAAATCAAAAAAGCACAAGCGGAGCTGTTAGGACAAATGAGGGGGCGTTCCGTCTGGTATGTTCCAGGCGCGAATGGTTATAAAAAACCTGAACAGACCGCTTGAGCAAGCCGATGTAATGACCGGTTTGCACAGAAGGTTGGGGAGTGAGTGAATTGGGTATGCCGCAACATATTGCCATGATCATGGATGGCAATGGCCGTTGGGCCAAAAAACGGCATCTGCCGCGCGTGGCGGGGCACGCGCGCGGGGTGAAGCGGGTGCGCGATGTCGTCGAATTCTGCATGGCGCGCGATATCCGCTATCTCACCCTGTTCGCGTTCAGCACCGAGAACTGGAAACGCCCGGTAGACGAAGTCAACCATCTGATGGGCCTGTTCGTCAGCGCGCTGGAGGGCGAGGTCAGCAAGCTGCACAGGAATGGCATATGCCTGCGGGTCATCGGCGATCTCCACCCCTTCAACCCCCGTCTGCAGACCTTGATCGCTTCTGCCGAAGCGCGCACCGCCGGCAACGACCGGCTGACCCTCACCATCGCGGCCAACTACGGCGGCCAGTGGGACATCAAGCAGGCATTCGGCAAATGGCTCAAGGCGCAACACGCCGCAGGCAATCCCGTGGCGGAAGCGGGCAGCCCCGAGGACATTGATCTCATCCCCTATCTGGCGATGGCCTATGCGCCCGACCCGGATATGGTCATCCGCACCGGTGGCGAGCAGCGCATCAGCAATTTCCTGCTGTGGCAAAGCGCCTACGCCGAGCTCTACTTCACCGACACGCTCTGGCCGGCTTTCGACGCGGCGGAAATGGAGCAGGCGCTGGCCTGGTATGCGCAGCGCGAACGGCGCTTCGGCCAGACCAGCCAACAGATCAAGGCACTCGCGCGCTGATGCGCCCGATGAATCGCGCCGCGCGACTGTGCGCTTTGGGGAACACTGAACGAGCCCATGTTTGTCATTCCGGCGCATGCCAGAATCCAGTTAAATCGGGCACATGGACCCCGGCTTTCACCCGCAAGGGGCAGGCCGTGGTTGTAAAGCTGCTGAAGCAGCAACAACCACGCTCCGCCGGGGTGACGTCTTATTTAGTGATTGCCCTGCTGCTCGGTATCGGGTGCATCGCCGCCCCGGCATGGGCCGACGACGTCGCCGAAACCGCGGTGCTGCGCAGCAAGCCCGCTCTCTTGCGCATGAGCTACGAAGTGCTGGATATCGGCCCCACCGAAACCATGGGCCTGGCGGGCGTGCATTACCTCGTCAACGTCCATCCCGACTGGTATGTGGGCGCCTCCGGTTTCGGCGCCCTGGCAGGCGAGCGCGGCGGCTTCTTCACCGGCGGCTTCACCGTCGGCACCGGCAAGCGATTTGCCTCGAAATGGCTGCTCGATGCCGGTCTTTTCGTCGGCGGCGGTGGCGGCGGCTCGGCCCCGCAGGGCGGTGGCCTGATGTTGCGTCCGCACCTGGGCATCAGCCGCGACCTGGGCGGCGTGATGCTGGGCGCCGGGGTGTCGTACGTCAAATTCCCCAATGGAGGCATCGACAGCACCCAGCTTAACCTCACCCTCGGCATTCCGTTCGACGTCCATTACGGCCGCGCCAGCGACGCCGGCAAGACCGTTCATGCAAACGACCTCTTCGGACTGAAATTGCGCGAAGCGGAATGGCTCGCCACCGCAGGCGAATACAAGCCCGCCGGCAGCGCCAAAACCACCTCGGGCGCCGCGATGACCACCTCGCTCAAGCGCGTCGGTTTCGAATACCGCAGGCATCTCGATGCGCATCGCTACTTTTTTGTCGAAACCGCCGGCGCAATGGGCGGCCAGTCCGACGGCTTCGCCGAGCTGCTGGCCGGGGCAGGCTATCGTGTTCCGCTGATGAGCCCGCGACTGCACCTCAGCGCCAGCCTCTCCGCGGGCGGCGCGGGCGGGGGCGGTGTCGATACTGGCGGAGGCCTGATTGCCAAGGCACGCGTAGGGCTGGACTACGATTTGACGCCCTCGCTGAAACTGGGGGTCGAAGGCGGGCTGATCGAAAGCGTAGGCAGCTTCAGCGCCCGCTTCTATGGCCTGAGCCTGGGTTATCGCGTGGGCGAAATCGGCGGGGACAAAGGCGGGCAGCTGTGGCAAGGCGGCGATGGCATGCGATTGGCCAAGTGGCGGCTGGCCGGCGTGCAGCACACTAATTTTGCCGCCGCCCGCAAAACCGGCGGCGACCAGGACCTGAGCCTGGTCGGCCTCAAGATCGAGAAGTTCCTGAGCGATTCCCTCTACCTCACCGGTCAGGCCCATGGCGCTTATACGGGCGACGCCGGCGGCTATGCGGTCGGCCTGATCGGTGCCGGCTGGGAATTTCCCTTGCGCGAAGACGGCCGCTTGCGTTTCAATGCCGAAGTTACCGCGGGCGCGGCCGGCGGTGGTGGCGTCGACGTCGGCGGCGGCGCCATCGTCCAGCCGCAGGTGGGGCTCACCTGGCGGCTCAGCCAGCAGTTTGCGGCCCGCCTGGACGCGGGCAGGGTCATCGCGCTGGATGGAAAGCTGGACAGCAATGTGATGGGTCTCGGCTTGGTGTATGAATTCAGCCGGCCCGAATATCGGTATGAATAGGGCGCGGACGATGAAACCCGTTTTGATCAAGCCACAGTCGATTCGCCGTTGCAGGAGCGGCGCCCTCGCCGCGATTTGCGCACCGTCGCAACCGCCACGGCATCGCGGCGAGGGCGCCGCTCCTACAGGAACGTGCGCCCACGGAATGATTTGGTTCGACGTGCGAACCTATAACAACGCAGCACAGGGGAAATGATGAGAGTTCAGTATCAACGCGGTACCCTTCTGGCATCGGTCTTGTGGGCCATTAGTCTTGTGGCATCCGCTCAAACGACCACAGACTTGCCCAATGGCGCGGCGGCATCGACGATGCCTTCCGAGCTATCGTCATACGAACTCAAACCCAGCTTGACCCTTGACTCGGCCCCCGCCGCGAGCCCGACAGTATCCATCCTGCCCGTGGCAATTTCCCCCTCGAGCGACCAACCCGGTGCGCCACGCCTCGACAAGACGCGGGCGGATCATGCGACTCGCCTCGATCAGGCGCGTGCCGATCAGCAGCCGAGCAACTTCCAGCGCTTCGTGCAACAGGCCACCGGCCGCTCCCTGCCTATTTACGGCCAGCAGCTATTCAACGCGCCTTCCGGCTACGTGCCCGTCACCCAGGCGCCGGTGCCCAACAACTACATCATCGGGCCGGGAGACGAGATCCGGCTGCAGGTGTGGGGCAGCATCGATGCCGAAAAGAGCCTGACGATCAACCGCCATGGCCAGATCAACCTGCCCAAGGTGGGGGTGATCAACCTCACCGGCGTGCGCGCTGGCGATCTGGAGTCGGTGCTGCGCAGCAAGATTGGCCGCGTCTTCACCAACTTCAGCCTCAACGCCACGCTAGGCCGTCTGCGCAGCATCCAGATCTACGTCGTCGGCCAGGCGCAGCAGCCGGGCACCTACACCGTTTCCAGTCTTTCCACCCTGATCAATGCGCTGTTCGAAGTGGGCGGTCCCGGCAGCACCGGTTCGATGCGCAATGTCCAGTTGAAACGCGACGGCCGCATCGTCGGCAGAATGGACCTCTACGATTTCATCGCGCGCGGTGACCGCAGCGGCGACGTGCCGCTGCAACCCGGCGACGTCATCGTCATCCCGCCGGCCGGCCCGCGCGTGGCCGTGCTGGGCGCGTTCGAGCAGCCGGCAATCTACGAATTGAAAGGCTCCGACAGCGTCGGTGAGGTGCTCGCCCTGGGCGGTGGCGTGTCGGTGCTGGCCAAGCCCGGCAAAGCACTGCTCGAACGGATCGACCCGGCTGCCGACACCGCTCGCCGCGTCGAGGAGTTTGCGCTCGACACGGCAGGCCTGAAGAAGCCCCTGCATGACGGCGACATCCTTACCCTGTTCGAGATCAGCCCGCAGTTCGCCAACGCGGTCACCCTGCGTGGCAACGTGGCCGAGCCCCTGCGCTACCCCTACACCGACGGAATGCGCATCCGCGACCTGATCCCCGACCGCGAGGCACTGATCACCCCCGATTACTACAAGCGCAAGAACCTGCTGGTGCTGTTCGACAAAGCCGACAAAACCGATGCGGCCGACGTGGAGCTGGGCGTACGCAAGCTGCTGGACGAGGTCAACTGGGACTACGCCGTGATCGAACGCCTCGATCGCGCCAGCCTCACCACGCGGCTGATCCCCTTCAATCTGGCGCGCGCCGTGATCGATGGCGATGAGCAGCACAATCTGGCGCTGCAGCCCGGCGACATCGTCACCATCCTGTCGAAGAATGACCTGCGGGTCCCGCAGGAGCGCCAGACCCGCCTGGTGCGCGTGGAAGGCGAAGTCGCCGCGCCCGGGATTTATCAGGTCGAGGCGGGCGAAACCTTGCCGCAACTGTTGGCGCGCCTGGGCGGCGTCACCCCCAATGCTTATCTCTATGGCGCCGAATTCACCCGCGAATCAGTGCGCAAGCAGCAGCAGAGCAATCTCGACACCGTCATTCGCAAGCTGGAATCACAACTGCAGGCCGAATCAGGAAAAAAAATAGCCGATCCGCAGGCTCAGGACGAGGCGCAGGCCCAACTCCTGGCGCAGCAGCAACAGCTCGAGCGCATGAAAGCCTTCAAGAGCAACGGACGCATCAGTCTGGAACTGCCGCCTGCCCAGGTAACCCTGGATGCCCTGCCGCCTTTGCCGCTGGAAGATGGCGATGCCATCCGTATTCCCAGCCGGCCCGGTTTTGTAACGGCCGTGGGCGAGGTGTACAACGAAAACGCCATCATCTACCGCCCGGGCAGAACCGTCGGCGACGTGCTCGCGACGGCGGGCCTGAGCGACAATTCAGAGCCGGGCAACGCCTTCGTGCTGCGCGCGGATGGCAGCGTCAAGGCCGCGCGCAGCAATGACAGCCTGTTCAGGCTGGGCGGCTTTGAGGATATCGAACTGATGCCCGGCGATACGGTCGTCGTGCCCGCCAAACTGGATCGCCGGACCGGCTGGACCAAGTTTGTGGCCGGCCTGAAGGATTGGACGCAAATCCTCTACCAGTTTGGCCTGGGCGTCGCCGCCTGGAAAAACCTGGATTAAGGACTTCGATGATGAACGAAAACCACACCTCCGATCTGCCCGAAGACGAAGACGACGGAATCAACCTGCTCGACATCCTGCAGATACTGGCCGAGAACGCCAGGCTGCTGGTATTTGGCCCACTTGTCGTCGGGCTGATCGCCTTGGGCGTGTCCTTCTCGTCCAAGCCCTATTACGTCGCCGAAACAAACATCATGACCCCGCAGCAGCAGAGCGGGGCTGCCGCCGCACTGGCGCAGCTCGGGGCCCTGGCCGGAATGGCCGGCGCGGTTGGCGGCCTTAAAAGCCCGGCAGACATGTATATCGGGCTGCTCAAAAGCAGAACGGTTGCCGACCGGATGATCAACCGCTTCGGCATGATGAAAATAGAAGGCGTGAAGACCCGCGAGGATGCCCGTGACATTTTGACCAAAATAACGGGCGGCACTGCCCGCAAGGATGGCCAAATCACCATCAAGGTGGCTGCCAACGACCCCGGGCTGGCCGCCGCGATGGCAAATGCCTATGTCGAGGAACTCGCTTCACTGACCGGCCGCCTGGCGGTGACCGAAGCGCAGAAGCGGCGGCAGTTTCTTGAAAAGGAATTGGCCAAGGCCAAACAGAACCTGGTCAAAGCCGAAATCGCCCTGGGCGGTGTCGGCGTCAGCGAAAATACGCTTAAGTTCAACCCCGTAGCCATGGGCCAAGGCTTGGCCACCCTCAAGGCACAAATAACGGCCAGGGAATTGCAGCTATCCAGCATGCGCGGCGTTCTTACCGAAAACAGCCCGGACTTCCGCCAGGCCCAGCGTGAGTTGGCCGCCTTGCGCGGGCAACTCGGCAAGTTTGAGAACACCGTGCCCACCGGCGGCAACGCCGAATACATCAACCGCTACCGCGACTTCAAATACAACGAAGTGCTGTTCGAGCAACTCGCCAAGCAATTCGAAATGGCCAAGATCGACGAATCCAGCGACGGCGCAGTGATCCAGGTGGTGGATGTGGCCGTGCCGCCGGAGCGCAAGTCCAACACCCCAAAATCGAAGATCGCCATCCTGGCCACGCTGGCAGCCGGCTTTGTGTTGATGTTGTTCGTGTTTGTGCGCCACGCCCTCAAAAACACCAGCCAGAGCCCCGAAAATACGGCCAAGTTGTCCGCTATTCGCGCCGGCTTTTTGCGGGTGCTGATGCCCTGGCGCCGACATGCCAAAGCTGGCCGCTAACCGGCCGCTTAGATTGAACCCAGGCCTGTGCCGGACCACCAACCTGCCTCTCTATTTCATGGAAGTACCGAGTATTCATTCCTTGTCATTGCGACCGCGCGCGCTGCGCGGTGCGAAGCGCTTTCTTAGTGCAGGTTTGGCGTAGGCATGTGCGGCCTTACCGCGTGCCGGCTTCTGACATGAAAGCAATCAATCCCCGCCATTTCCTCATCGGCTTGACCATGCTGGCAGCCGCCGGTTTGGCGCTGGCACTGACACCCCGCCTGAAGGTGGCAGACGAAGGATCGAAGATCAGCCTGGAAGCCATGATCCCCACGCAGTTTGGGGAATGGAAACTGGAGGATGCGAACATGCCCATCATTGGTGGCCCGGAGGTGGAAACCCTGCTCGAAAAAATCTACAGCCAGATGCTGTCGCGCACTTATATCAATGGCAAAGGCGAGCGGATCATGTTGTCAATCGCCTATGGCAGCGATCAAAGCTATTCATCGCAAGTCCATCGGCCTGAAATGTGCTATCCAGCGCAAGGCTTCCAGATCAAAGGCATGACCAAGGGTTTCATCGATCTTAGCGGAGTTAAATTTCCGGTTATGAAACTGATCGCTACTCAAGGCCTGAGAATCGAACCAATAACATACTGGGTCATGATGGGCGATTCAGCAGTACGGGGGATTTGGGAGCAGCATTTCGCGAGGTTGAAATATGGCCTGGCCGGCAAAATCCCCCACGGGATCGTGATCAGGGTCTCGACCATCTCAGCAAATGAATCACAATCCTATCTCACTCAGGAACAGTTTGTGCGGGATATGCTGGGTGCAGTGCCAATGGAGTATCGCAAGATCTTGTCCGGGACTACTTTTTGATTCGTTTTTTTACTTCACCCTCTTAACCAATTATGAAAAAAGCCCTCATCACCGGTGTAACCGGCCAGGACGGCGCCTACCTCGCCGAATTCCTTTTGGGCAAAGGCTACGAAGTCCACGGCATCAAGCGCCGCAGCTCGCTGTTCAACACCGACCGCATCGACCACCTGTATCAGGATCCGCATGAGACCGGCCGCAAGTTCATCCTGCACCACGGCGACCTCACCGACAGCTCCAGTCTGATTCGCATCATCCAGCAGGTGCAGCCCGACGAAATCTACAACCTGGCCGCACAGAGCCACGTCGCGGTGAGCTTCGAAGAACCCGAATACACCGCCAACTCCGATGCCCTCGGCGCGCTGCGCATCCTGGAAGCCATCCGCATCCTCGGCCTGGAAAAGAAAACCCGCTTCTACCAGGCGTCTACGTCCGAACTTTTCGGCCTGGTGCAGGAAACCCCGCAGAAGGAAACCACCCCCTTCTACCCGCGCAGCCCCTACGCCTGCGCCAAGCTGTACGCCTACTGGATCACCATCAACTACCGCGAAGCCTACGGCATGTATGCCTGCAACGGCATCCTGTTTAACCACGAGTCGCCGATCCGTGGCGAGACCTTCGTCACCCGGAAGATCACCCGCGCGCTCGCCCGCATCAAGCTCGGCCTGCAGGACTGCCTGTTCCTCGGCAACATGGACGCCAAGCGCGACTGGGGCCATGCCAAGGACTACATCGAAATGCAGTGGCTGATGCTGCAGCAGGACCAGGCCGAGGATTTCGTCATCGCCACCGGCGTGCAGTACTCGGTCCGCGACTTCGTCAACGCCGCCGCGAAAGAACTGGGCATGGCCATCCGCTGGGAAGGGCAGGGCGTCGACGAGAAGGGTTATCTTGCGCACCCCTCGCCCTCGGGGAGAGGGGCGGGGGGTGAGGGCGCAGCAGGCAAATGCATCGTCGCCGTCGACCCCCGCTACTTCCGCCCCACCGAAGTCGAAACCCTGCTGGGCGACCCCAGCAAGGCCAAGAACAAACTCGGCTGGACGCCGAAGATCAGCTTCGACGAACTCGTCGCCGAGATGGTGCGTGAAGATCTCAAAGCTGCAGAGCGCGACGAACTGGTGAAGAAACACGGCTACAAGACCATGGATTATCACGAATAGGCCAATGGACAAGAACGCCAAGATTTACATCGCCGGTCACCGTGGACTCGTTGGCACCGCCCTCATGCGCAACCTGCGCGCCAAGGGCTACAGCGACTTCCTGACGCGCACCCACGCCGAACTCGACCTCACCAGCCAGGCCGCAGTGGAAGAATTCTTCGCGGCCGAGAAACCCGACTTCGTCTTCCTGGCCGCGGCCAAGGTCGGCGGCATCCACGCCAACAACACCTATCCCGCCGAATTCATCCGCGACAACCTCGCCATCCAGACCAACATCATCCACGCGGCGTACAAGAACAACGTCAAACGCCTGCTGTTTCTGGGGTCCAGCTGCATCTACCCCAAGCTGGCGCCGCAGCCGATGAAGGAAGAACACCTCCTCACCAGCGAGCTGGAGCCGACCAACCGCCCCTATGCCCTGGCCAAGATCGCCGGCATCGAAATGTGCTGGGCGTACAACCGCCAATACGGCACACAGTACCTGGCGGTGATGCCCACCAACCTGTATGGCCCCGGCGACAACTACCACCCGGAAAACTCCCACGTCATCCCCGCGCTGATCCGCCGCTTCCACGAAGCCAAGCTTGCGAATGCGCCGAGCGTCACCGTGTGGGGAACCGGCACACCAAAACGCGAATTTCTCTACAGCGAAGACATGGCCGATGCCTGCGTCTACCTGATGAATCTGCCGGACGAGAAGTTCGTCCCGCTCTTGGGTCAGGGCCGCAACGATGGCCTGCCGCCGCTGGTGAACATCGGCGTGGGTGAGGATCTCACCATTCGGGAATTGGCCGAAGCGGTGAAAGCCGTGGTGGGCTACCCGGGCGAGATCGTGTTCGATACTGGCAAGCCTGATGGCACCCCGCGCAAACTGATGGACGTGGGCCGGCTGAATGCCATGGGATGGCGCGCCAGCACGCCAATGCAAGATGGTCTGGCCATTGCGTACACGGATTTTCTCAACACGCTGGCTCGCAAGTGATTTAACTCGGTTTAATAACGTGCCAATCATCACACTTGCCAACGGCAAACAATTTTCCGCTGAAGCAAGCGAAACCATGCTTGATGCCGCGCTCCGCGCGGGCGTCGTGCTCGAACACAGCTGCAAGACAGGTCGTTGCGGATCGTGCAAGACACAGCTGCATGGCGGCTCGTCCATCCCGCTGGTCGATGAAATCGGACTCAGCCAGGCCGAGCGGGAGGCCGGATGGATACTGACCTGCGCCAGATGTGCCACGAGCGACGTCCAGCTCGACGTTGAAGATCTTGGCGGGATCAAGGTCTATCCCGCCAAGACTTTGCCTTGCAGGATTCAGTCGCTTGAACGCCTGGGCGCAGACGTTCTTCGCGTAATCCTACGACTTCCCCCTAATCAGCAGCTTGATTACCACCCCGGCCAATACATCGACGTGATAGGCAAGGGCGGTTTACGCAGGAGCTATTCGCTGGCCAACGCTAGCGCCGCCGAAAAACTTCTCGAACTTCATATACGTGCAGTGTCTGGCGGTGCCATGAGCGAGTATTGGTTCGGTCAAGCCAAAGTCAATGATCTGTTGCGCCTGAACGGCCCGCTCGGCACCTTCTTCTTGCGCAATGTGGTTGGCCTCGACTTGGTTTTCCTGGCGACAGGAACGGGTATGGCTCCCGTCAAGGCGATGCTTGAGGGAATCGACAGCCTGTCCCCGGAATGCCGGCCGCGTTCCGTGTCCGTTTATTGGGGCGCGCGCGCGCCTGGCGACCTGTACTGGGATGTATCAAGCGTCGGCGCTGCGCATCGCTATACCCCCGTGCTTTCAAGAGCTGGGAGAGGCTGGTCTGGTGCACAAGGTCATGTACAAGAAGTTTTGATGGCAAGCCAGCCCAACTTGTCTGAAACCGTTGTATACGCCTGCGGTTCCGATGCCATGATCCACAGCGCAAAAGAGATGTTGTTGAAAGCCGGTTTGCCGGAGCGGTGGTTTTTGTCCGACGCCTTCGTTTGCTCCGCAGTCAGTTGAGTTGAAATCGAGGAAGAAATAGATGAAAGCAGTGATTCTTGCAGGGGGGCTTGGTACGCGACTGAGCGAAGAAACGTCGGCGCGCCCAAAACCGATGGTGGAAATTGGCGGCAAGCCTATCCTCTGGCACATCTTGAAAATGTATTCCCACCACGGCATCCACGATTTCATAATCTGCTGTGGCTACAAGGGTTACGTGATCAAAGAATATTTTGCAAACTATTTTCTGCATATGTCCGATGTCACGTTTGATATGAAATCGAACAGCATGCATGTGCATGAAAAGCGTGCAGAACCGTGGACTGTTACATTGGTCGATACAGGTGATGATTCAATGACAGGGGGACGTCTAGCTCGCGTTGCTCAACACGTCAAAGACGAAGAGGCTTTCTGTTTCACCTACGGCGACGGTGTAAGTGATGTAGATATTCGTGCAACGATCGACTTCCATCATAAACATGGCAGGGCGGCCACATTGACATCCACTTACCCACCAGGTCGTTTCGGTGCGCTAGACGTCCAGTGTCAAAAAGTCAAAAGCTTCAAAGAAAAACCAAGGGGGGACGGAGCCATTATCAACGGCGGCTTTTTTGTGCTCTCCCCCAAAGTGCTGTCTTATCTAAAAGGAGACAACACAGTTTGGGAACAAGAGCCTTTAATGAAACTGGCTGAAGCGGATGAGCTGATGGCTTACCACCATGACGGTTTCTGGCAACCCATGGACACCCTGCGGGACAAGCATCTGCTGGAAGAGCTCTGGGCAAGCGGTAAGGCGCCCTGGAAGAAATGGGACTGAGCATGGCCGTGAATCCAGAGTTCTGGCGTGGCAAACGCGTCTTTATAACGGGCCACACAGGCTTCAAGGGAAGCTGGCTCAGCTTGTGGCTGCAGTCTATGGGCGCAGAACTTTGCGGCTTGGCGCTTGCACCGCCCACGATCCCTGATTTATTCACCGAGGCGCGTGTCGCGGAAGGTATGACCAGCAGCATCGGTGACATCCGGGGCTATGAAACCGTTCGCGCTGCGATGGCGGATTTCAGCCCTGAGATCGTTATTCACATGGCTGCACAACCCCTCGTCAGGCTTTCTTACAACGAGCCCGTGGCCACCTACGCCACCAATGTCATGGGAACCGTGCATGTGCTGGAAGCCGCGCGCCAAGTAGGCACCGTGCGCGCCATCGTCAACGTCACCACCGACAAGTGCTACGAAAACAGGGAATGGGTGTGGGGGTATCGCGAAGACGAGCCCATGGGCGGGCACGACCCCTATAGCAACAGCAAAGGGTGTTCTGAGCTGGTTACCAGTGCCTACCGGCGTTCTTTCTTCCAAAGCAGTGGTATCGCATTGGCTTCGGCTCGCGCCGGTAATGTGATTGGCGGGGGAGACTGGGCTGTTGACCGCTTGGTGCCAGACATCCTACGTGCATTCGAGCGCAATCAACCGGTTGTGATCCGTAACCCACACGCTACGCGTCCTTGGCAGCATGTCCTGGAACCGCTGTCTGGCTACCTGACCCTGGCAGAAAAGCTTTATATCGATGGCCAGGCTTGGGCCGAGGGATGGAACTTCGGGCCTCAGGACGACGACGCACGTCCAGTTCAATGGATCGTCGAACATATGGTGAAAGAATGGCGTGACGGCGCAAGTTGGCAACTGGATGGAGGGAAACACCCCCATGAAGCCAATTACCTCAAGCTCGATATTGCCAAAGCCAGGTCACGATTGGGTTGGCATCCACGCTGGAAATTGGCGGATGCCCTGGAACATATCATCACCTGGCACCGGGCCTGGCTCACCGAGGAAGACATGCGAGCGCACTGCCTCGATCAGATTCAGCAATACAACGCAACAGCGTAAGTTCCACACAAGGCAAACCCATGACAACTTCAGCCACAAACAAAACCCCGGACAGCCTCCGAAAAGAAATTGCCGAATTGGTTCAACAATTCGCCGAGATCACCTATGCCCCCAAGCCCTTCGTCCCGGGCGAGTCGCCTGTGCCTGTCTCTGGCAAGGTTATCGGCGCAGCAGAACTCAAGAACATGGTCGAAGCCAGCCTGGATGGATGGCTGACCACCGGCCGATTCAACGTCGAATTCGAGGCGCGTCTTGCAAGCTATCTGGGTGTCAAACATCTGATCACCGTCAACTCGGGCTCCTCGGCCAACCTGGTTGCGTTTTCCACACTGACCTCGCCTCGCCTGGGCGATCGTGCCATCAAGCCGGGCGACGAAGTCATTGGTGTGGCCGCTGGGTTCCCAACTACCGTAAACCCCATTCTGCAGTTTGGTGCAGTCCCCGTATTTGTAGATGTGGACCTGGCTACCCACAACATCGATGCCACCAAGATCGAAGCGGCCATTTCCCCAAAAACAAAAGCCATCATGCTGGCGCACTCGCTGGGCAATCCCTTCAATCTTGATGTGGTGACGGCCCTGTGCAAAAAGCACAACCTCTGGCTGGTGGAAGACTGCTGCGATGCACTGGGCGCCACCTATAACGGCCAAATGGTCGGCACCTTCGGCGACATCGCCACACTTAGCTTCTACCCAGCGCACCACATCACGATGGGTGAGGGCGGGGCAGTCTTCACCAATAACGCGGAACTCAAGCTCATTGCCGAATCCTTCCGGGACTGGGGCCGAGACTGCTACTGCCCGCCGGGTAAAGACAATACCTGCAACAAGCGCTTCTGCTGGAAACTGGGCAACCTGCCTGAAGGCTATGACCACAAGTACACCTACAGCCACTTGGGTTACAACCTTAAAATCTCTGATATGCAGGCGGCGTGTGCACTTGCGCAGATGGATCGCGTGGATGAATTTATCGCCGCCCGCAAAGCTAATTTCGCCTACCTGAAGAACCGTCTGAAGAGCTGTGAGGAATTCCTGCACTTGCCGGAAGCCACCCCAAACTCTGATCCGTCATGGTTCGGTTTTCCGCTCGTGCTTAAAGAATCCTCGGGGATCAAGCGGGTGGACCTGCTCAACTACCTTGATCAGAACAAAATCGGCACCCGCCTTCTTTTCGCCGGCAACCTCACACGTCAGCCATACATGATTGGAAGGAACTACCGCATCAGCGGTGAGCTTACCAATACCGACATCGTGATGAACCAAACCTTCTGGATCGGCGTGTATCCCGGTCTAAGCGAAGATATGCTTGATTTTGTGGTCGAGAAGATCGAAACATTCCTGGGCGTGAATTTCTAACTGCCGTTCCGCCAGCGATGACTTCCCCAGATATCTAAAGGCAAGCCGATGAGAGAGATTTCTATCAACGCCCGTCACATTGAAGGGCAGCCCATGTTCCGTTTGATCGATAAGGTCAAGCGGTTGGAGGCTCAAGGTCGCCGCATTATTCATCTGGAAATCGGCGATCCTGACTTTGGTACCCCGAAAGTGATCACCGAGGCAGCAAAGAAGTCGCTTGATGCGGGTGAAACTCACTATGGCAGTAGTTGGGGAATGACGGATTTCGTTGAGGCGATTCGGCAGACTACCCAACGATCGCGGGGTTTTACTCCCGCTACTGACCAGGTGCTCGTTACTCCCGGTGCAAACATCGCCATTTTCTACGCCGTTTTTTGTCTGAGTAATCCCGGGCAAGAAGTCCTCGTGCCCGACCCGGGCTTTCCAACCTACCTATCGGCAATCCGAATGTGTGGTGCCGTCCCGGTCCCCTATCCCCTGCGAGACCGGAATGCATTCCGTTTGCGCGCCGAAGATATCGAACCGTTAATTACGGACAAAACACGGCTACTGATCATCAATAGCCCGCAGAATCCAACAGGCGCGATAACCGAGCCAGACGCACTGAAAGAAATCTATGAGCTCGCTGTCAAACATGATCTCTACGTATATTCCGACGAGATATACGCGCGGATGGTTTATGGCGATCAGGATTTCTTCTCTATCGCGGGTCTCGATGCCTGCAAAGAGAGAGTCATCCTCTCCAATGGATTTAGTAAAGCATTTTCAATGACTGGTTGGCGGCTAGGTGCGGTCGTCGCACCACCAGAAGTTGCAGAGCGGATGATGCTATTGCTGCAAACCACCTCATCTTGCGTATCCGCCTTTGTGCAGCGTGCAGGTCTTGAGGCCATTACAGGCGACCAGCAACCTGTCAGGGAAATGATGGCAGAGTACAAAGCGCGGCGCGACTTGCTGGTCAATGGCCTTAACGCAATTCCAGGAATCTCATGTCACCTCCCCGGTGGTGCCTTTTACGCTTTTCCAAACATATCAAGTTTCGGTATGACTTCTGAAGCTTTTGCCGATGCAATGCTGGATAAAGCAGGTGTCGCACTGCTTCCCGGCTCCAACTTTGGCGATCAAGGCGAGGGGTTTGTTCGAATCTGTTACGCATCATCTCGCGAAAACATATCTGCCGCCCTGGATAGCATCGCACAGGCCTGCAAAGCGCTCTAGCTTATACATTGGAAGACCACAATGATTCGAGTAGCCGACTACATTGCCAATTTCATAAGTGACCACCTTGGCCTGAAAGACGTATTCATGCTGACAGGTGCAGGCATCATGCACCTGACCGATGGCGTCGCATGCAACAAAAAACTCCGGGCGATCTGCGTACATCACGAACAGTCCGCATCCATGGCACTGGAAGCGTACGCACGCGCCAATGAAGATTTTGCCGTTGGCTATTTTTCTACAGGTCCGGCAGCCCTCAATGCCCTTACGGGACTGGGCGGCGCGTGGCAAGACAGTGTTCCCTGTCTCTTCATATCAGGTCAGGTCAAACGATCAGAAGCGGGCCACAATGCAGGGATTCCCGGTCTGCGTCAGTTTGGTGTTCAAGAGCTCGACATCATCCCCGTTGTCTCGTCTCTGTGTAAGTACGCGGTTCATCTCAATAACCCCACAATGGTGCGTTATGAGTTGGAGAAAGCCGTCGACATCGCCAAGAGCGGTCGGCCAGGTCCGGTATGGTTTGAAGTGCCGATGGACGTACAGGCGACAATGATCGATCCAGATATGCTTGATGCTTACGAACACACCTATGTGCAGCCAGCCGCTTCACCTGACGATATTCAATATCTGCTGGACGCACTCCAGCAAGCGCAGCGTCCGGTCATTGTTGCCGGGCGTGGTGTGCGGCTAGCTGGCGCACAAAGGCTGCTTCAGGAATTCGCGACAACAAACAAAATCCCCGTGGTGACCCCGTATCTCGGCATCGACAACCTCCGCCACGATCTGGACGTCTACATTGGAAAAACTGGCGTAAAGGGTGACCGCCCGGCCAACTTTACCATGCAGAACGCGGACCTGATTCTCGCCATCGGTACCAGTTTGCACGTTTCAGTCATTGGCTATGAGTATGAACAATTTGCGCGCGCCGCAAAGAAGATCGTTGTCGATATCGATCCTATATCCCATAAGAAAAAAACCATAAAGATCGATCGTCTGATTGAATCAGATGCCAAAGTTTTGCTTGATGCCTTGATGAAAGTTGATCGTTCAATCAGCGCAAAGCCTGAATGGCTCGCACGATGCGTGGAATGGAAGAAAAAATACCCGGTGTGCTTACCTGAGTACAAAGACACCGTTGGCGCGATCAATATCTATTCCTTCGTTGATCGTTTGTCCGCGCTTTCCGGTCCGGGCGATATGTTCGTCTCGGATGCCGGCTCGGCCTTTTATGCCGTCTCCCAAGGCATTCAATTGAAAAAGGATAGACAACGCTACATTCCCTCTGGCGCCATGGCGACCATGGGCTACACATTACCTGCCGCGATAGGCGTCTCGGCGGCTACGGGCGATGCACGAGTGCTGGCCGTGACGGGCGACGGGTCGCTTCAGCAGAACATCCAGGAACTACAAACGCTCCTTCACTACAACCTTCCCGTAAAGTTGTTCGTATTGAACAATGACGGCTACCTCTCTATTCGGGCTTCTCAGAAAAACTATTTCAAAGAACGGTATATAGGCGAAGGCTCACGGTCTGGCGTGACCATGCCTGACACACTCAGGATTTGCGAGGCCTACGGTATTCCCGCAGCAAGAGTCTCTGACTTGGCAAACCTGGATCGGGCTATCCAGTTGGCACTCGATACACCCGGCCCATATGTCCTTGATATTGTGACGCCCCCGGAGCAGCTTATCATCCCGACCGTGTCATCCCGGGTTAATCCAGATGGATCAATGAGTTCACGCCCGTTGGAAGACATGGCGCCGTTTCTTGATAGGGATGAATATCATTCGAACCTGTTGATCGATGAGGTCTGAACGGAACGGCCAGTACCTGCCTCTTTCTAATCGGAACCATATTTATGCGCATTGCCATCCTCGGTGCAACGAGCCAGATCGCAAAAGACCTGATTGTTTCATTCTCTGTTGGTGATGCCAGGCAACTGCATCTGTTTGCACGTCGGACGGACGAGGTATCGAAATGGCTGGCTGGAGTCGGTTTGACAGGGCGTTATCCAGCAAATGACTTTTCCGAATTCGCCAAGCAAGACTTCGATGCGGTCATCAACTTTGTCGGGGTCGGCAACCCGGCGCAGGCGGTCGCGATGGGTAACTCGATCTTTGATGTCACCTTGCGCTTCGACCAATTGGTATTGGATTACCTTCAGACGCATCCCACCTGTCGTTACTTATTTTTAAGCAGTGGTGCCGCGTATGGTTCAAGCTTTAATGAACCCGCCAAGCGGGATACCCCGGCGATTGTGCCAATCAACAATTTGGCACCACACGAATGGTATGGCGTGGCAAAGTTACTTGCGGAGTGCAGGCACCGCGCATACCCTGAATTGGCAATCGTTGATATTCGCGTATTCAATTATTTCAGCCGTACACAAGACATTAATGCGCGCTTCCTGATCACGGATATGTTACGCGCTATACGCGACAAAACCGTGCTGAGAACCTCTCCTGACTACATTGTGCGCGACTTTCTGCACCCGTCAGACTTTTATCAACTAGTCAGCTCGCTTCTTGCTGCGCCCGCTACCAATACGGCAGTTGATTGTTACAGTCGAGCACCGATTGACAAGCTGAGTCTATTAGCCGCTATGCAAGAGAATTTCGGGCTGCAATACGAAACCGCAGATGCGGCAGTCATCGTAAATGCAACGGGTAATAAACCTCATTATTATTCATTGAACACTCGTGCCGCTGATTTTGGATATCAACCCACGTTGACTTCTCTTGAAGGTTTAATACTTGAATCCAAGCAAGCTCTATCGCCGTTAATGCTAAAGGCATATTGAGAACCGATGAAGAAAAAAATATTGGTCACTGGTGTGACAGGATTTTTAGGTAGTCATTTGGCTAAGGCTTTGTTGGCTGAGGGCCATGATGTTATGGCACTAAAAAGGAAATCATCCTCACTACGTAGGGTTGAATCCATTGCCTCAGATATTGTTTTTTTTGATATTGAGGGACTCGATTATGATAATCTTTTTCGCGATTGCTGGAAAATAGACGCCATTATTCATACAGCTACTTGTTATGGGCGAAATAATGAATCAGTGAGTGATATTTTTGCGGCTAATACCGAATTCCCATTGCGATTGCTTGATGCTGGAAATCGTGCGGGAGTTGATGTGTTTCTTAATACCGATACTGTTCTGGATAAATACCTTAATCTATATGCCCTTTCAAAAAACCAGCTTCTTCAGTGGGGGAGGTTTTTTTCAATGCATGAAAAGATACGTTTTGGGAATATCAGGCTCGAGCATTTCTATGGCCCGGACGATGACGACACAAAATTCTCGACTTATGTCATCAAAAGCTGCCTTAATAACATACCGGAACTGAAACTCACGCCAGGCGTACAAAAGCGCGATTTCATTTATATCGATGATGTTGTTTCTGCATATCTTCTGTTGCTGGAAAAGATGGACGGCTTTTCCAGTCCATTCGTGGAATTTGACGTCGGAAGTGGGCACGCCCTTTCGATAAGGGAGTTTGTCGAGACAGTACATCGCCTTGCTATGTCCAAGACACACCTGGATTTTGGGGCACTACCTTATCGCGAAGGAGAGGTAATGCATTCTGAGGCAGACATATCTGACTTGGTGGCATTAGGTTGGCATTGCCGCTAT
Source organism: Gammaproteobacteria bacterium (assembly GCA_018820765.1). Taxonomy (GTDB): domain Bacteria; phylum Pseudomonadota; class Gammaproteobacteria; order Burkholderiales; family Thiobacillaceae; genus Thiobacillus. The sequence goes on along the minus strand of JAHJNN010000004.1, from coordinate 36,131 downwards.
GACATCGAGACAGGGTTAAAACAAGTTATAGAACAAGAAAGAGGTCTGCTATGAAGTTACTTATTACAGGGGGATGTGGGTTTCTGGGAAGCAATTTGGCATCGGATGCCTTATCGCGCGGCGATGATCTCGTGGTGTTTGATAACCTCTACCGCAGTGGGTCGCGAGAGAACTTGGCATGGCTGCAAGCTCAAGGCAAATTCACCTTTGAGCATGGTGATATTCGCAACCAGAACGATATCACCCGCATTGTCCAGTTATTCAAGCCTGACGCGATATTCCATCTTGCAGGCCAAGTGGCGATGACTACCTCGATCGCCAATCCCCGCACGGACTTTGAAGTGAACGTGATGGGAACTCACAACCTGCTGGAAGCCGTGCGGTTACATGCGCCGGAAGCCATCGTGGTGTATTCCTCTACAAACAAAGTTTATGGCGATTTGGAACAATACACTTACAGCGAAACTGATACTCGCTACCAGTGCAACGAGCACCCCTACGGCATCAATGAACAGACGCAGCTCGATTTCCATTCCCCCTACGGTTGCTCCAAGGGCGCGGCCGATCAATACATGCTGGATTACGCCCGCATCTTTGGACTCAAGACCGTCGTGTTCCGTCACTCCTCAATGTATGGCGGAAGGCAATTCGCCACATACGATCAGGGATGGGTGGGTTGGTTCTGCCAAAAAGCAGTAGAGACTCGCAAAGGCCTTCTTAATGGGCCTTTTACCATTTCCGGCACAGGCAAACAGGTCCGCGATGTGCTTCATGCTGACGACATGAAGCGGCTCTATATGGCCGCCGTCGGCAATATCGATCAGGCCAAGGGCCAGGCTTTCAACATCGGTGGTGGCATCCAAAACAGCCTGTCGCTGCTGGAGCTTTTTGCGCTGTTAGAAGAACTGCTGAAGATAAAACTGGAATTCACCAAGCTCCCTGTGCGCGAGAGCGACCAGCGTGTGTTCGTCGCGGACATTGCCAAAGCCAAACAATTGCTCGAGTGGCAGCCAATGGTATCCGCACAGGAAGGTGTGGCGCGTATGGTCGAGTGGGTAGGACAAAATCGCAACTGATAGATACGTTAAATAACTCCGATTTCGTCATCCGGCGAATTATCTCAGATGCACATAACAATAATTTGAAGGACACATTTTGTTTGTATTAGTCACAGGAGCAGCGTTGAAGGAATTAACGCAATTTATTTCGCACTTGAAAAGTGAATGTTGAAGATCGTTCCTTCGTATGATAATTACTCGACTAATGCACTATTTGCGGCTTAGCCCATTTGATGTCAGCACACAAGTAGGGCGCACTGAAGAAAGACACCGCCAAATTTTATTGACAACTTTGAGCTCTGGGGGCTCAAAACTGCTTTCCGCGGTTATATCATTTACATTGATTCCGCTGACGCTAAATTACCTAGGAACAGAAAGATTTGGTTTGTGGATGACTATTAGTTCCGTAGTGGCGATGCTCAGTTTTGCAGATTTAGGCATTGGTAGTGGCTTGATGAACGCCGTGGCAACTGCACAAGGTAAGGATGATATTCAGGAAATAAAGAAAAAGATTGCGGCTGGTCTTTTATTGCTGAGTGGAATCGCTTTGCTGATCATCGCCTTATTTTTTTTGATCGAACCACTGGTTCATTGGGGGGGGGTGCTAAATATTAATTCTGAACTTGCGAGTAAGGAAGCGGTTCCTACCATTGCAGTAGTTGTATTTTGGTTTGCGATTAGCCTGCCAGCAGGGGTGGCGATTAAGGTACTGATGGGATTGCAAAAGGGCTTTGCGGCTAATTTATGGCTAGCCGCTGCAAGTGCTGCAGGTTTAGGATGCGTGCTTGGTGTTATTCACTTTGAGGGGGGGCTACCAAGCCTTGCCGCAGCTAGCATTGCTCCACCAGTTGTTGCAGGAATTATTGCGGGTCTATATTTATTTATTAAACAGAGCCCACACTTAAGGCCGCAATTCAGCTTTCTTTCTGTTAATGATGTGAAATACTTGGCGGGTACAAGCGGACTTTTTTTTGTATTGCAGTTATCTGGGTTAATCGCTTTTCAGTCAGATAATCTGATAATCGCTCACTACTTAGGGCCAGAATCTGTAGCCGTCTATGCGGTGGCATTTAAATTATTTACCATACCGTCAATTATCTTAAGTCTATTTTTGAATGCATTATGGCCCGCTTATGCAGAAGCGAGTAGTCGAGGGGACAAGGAGTGGATATATAAATCTTTCATGAGATCACTAAAACTGAGTGCTGTAATTGCAGTTCCGATTTCGGTTGTTACTCTGATATGCGGGCCTTGGATTATTGACCAATGGGTCGGCGATGAAATTAATCCAACATGGGATTTGTTGATTGGGTTGTTTTTCTGGTCATTGTTGACAATTCTTGGTGGAAATTTTGCCGCACTTATGAATGGGTTAGGTGTGATAAAGTTTCAAACGATAGCATCTGTGGCCATGGCTGCTGTAAACATCATGTTATCAATATGGCTTGTTCAGATAATTGGTGTTTCAGGTGTTATCTGGGGGTCTGTACTAAGCCTAGCTCTAATTTTGTACCTACCTTCAGCTCTATATTTACGAAAATATTTTCGATGAAAACCGTGCATTTTGTTTACGCATTTCCCAACGAAAGAAATATTCTCGCCAGAATCTATAGACGATTTATGGGCAGGGATTTTATTAGGGGTAGTTCGGTATCTGCTTTTGCCTGGCCCAGTCCATTAAGGGCTCCGCAATCAATTACTTTTTATGTGGGAAAGTTTTTAGAAAGTCAGTATAGAGTAAAGCTGTACGATTTGTGGGAGAGAACGACGATTTGTCCAGAGCCTGGAGATATACTGCTCGGTCATCTTTGGACTGGTCGGCATACGGTTATGTGGAACTCTATCAGTGACACTAGATTTAGTAAAAAATATCTCATTCAGCCATATAATAATAATGAATCACAATTAGGTTGGGTCAGAGAGGGGCTTGAGTTGTGCGATGGATTTATTGCGATAGGCGGTGATTATTGGGCGGATAATTTTAGCGAATCACCCCTGAAAGATTTCGAGAAGAAAATTTACCATATAAATATGGCTGTTGATGCACCAAGCTACCCGTTTGTTAAGAATAAGTTTAACCCGCCTCAAAAAAGGCGGTTTCTATACATCGGCAGGCAAGGTCGATTTGACGATGAAAAAGGTATAGGTTTGCTGGAAGAGTTGGCTAAGCGTATCCCCGGTTTCCAAGGTGGTTATATTTGCGCAGGTGCTGAAATCAAAGGATGGGAAAGGATCTCTTCTCCCACGAACTTGACCCCGAGCATCATGAAAAAGATTGCAAGTGAATATGATATTTTTTTAAACATGAGTAGAGCTGATGCGCAGGCAACATCGATTTTGGAAGCGATGAGTTGGGGTTTTCCAATTGCGTGTACAAATCAGTCAGGGTATAGTCAAGAAAAGGATTTTTTTTATTTGTCTCTCGAAGATATGGAACAAAACATTGAGTTAATAAGAAAGATACAAAATTTGTCCGACGAAAGACTTAAGGAAATTTCAGCAGAAAACAGAAGAGTTGTTGAAAGTAAGTATAGTTGGGAGGTCTTTATATCAAATGTTGATAAATTCATGAGGGATGCGTGATGAAACAAGCAGTGTTAGAAAGAATAATGATATCCAAAGAGCAGGTTGCAAAAACAGAAACTGAAATCAGATTTCATGAGCACCTGAGAAGGTATGCTGCTGTGCGTCGCTTTTGCTATGGCAGAGTATTAGATTTTGCTTCGGGTTGTGGATATGGGTCACATATATTGTCATCCAATCCAGATGTCGAAGTTGTTGTTGGTGTTGACAAGGACGAGGAGGCAATTAATTGGGCGCAGAAAGAATTTAGTGGTATCAAGTCCCAATACAGATGCATTGATATTGAAGCTGTGAATGAAAAATTCGACACGCTAGTGAGCCTCGAAGCAATTGAGCATTTTAGCGATATGACACTTATTCCGCGATTGGCCGAACGATGCGGATTTGACAATGTCATCATTTCTTATCCAAACAAGAAATCAACGCATTTTAATCCTTACCATGTGCACGACTATAATGCGCAAAATATCTTGGATATTATGAAAGAATTTGTTTGTTATCATTCTTTTGTCATGGGTGATGTCCAGTTTCTATTGTTTTTGCGCAAGCCACAAAAAGCGCCGCGCTGCATATACAGTAACATTCTGGATTTGAAAAGCTGAAGTGAACCCTTATTTATTGTTTGCGCAAAACTGAAAAAGATATTCCCATGAATCAGCCCCGGGTTAGTATTTTGATCCCCGTTTATAACCGAGAGAACTTCATCGCCCCTTGCATTGAGTCTGCGTTGTCACAGACATTTAGTGATCTGGAAGTGATTGTTGTTGACAATGCCAGCACGGACAGGACGTGGGATATTTGCATGCATTTTGCGGGCATAGATTCAAGAGTCCGTGTTTTTCGGAATGATGAAAATATAGGCCCAGTTCGTAACTGGCTTGCATGTGTAGCCGAAGCGCGTGGCGAATACACGAAAATTTTGTGGTCAGATGATTTGATCCACCCAGAATTTTTGAGCAAGCTGCTTCCGTATCTTGAAAATCCGGATGTTGGGTTTGTGTACTCATCAGTAGATATATTTGAGAAAGTCGCTGAGGATGCGCGTGCTAGGTTGTACACATCAATCGGGTCAGGTGTTTATGACTCATCAAAATACATCGAAGGTTCTTTTCTGGATTTTGGGGATTTGCCATGCTCACCCGGCTGTGCCGTTTTTAGAACGGCTGACGTAGTGAAAAATATGATGTTGCATGTTCCAAACCGAGTGAATAGCGACTTCAGTATGCATGCCATTGGTAATGATCTACTACTGTTTTTGCTAACCGCTCAGCAATATCCGAAATTTGCCGTAGTGAATGAGCCGATGGCTTATTTCAGGGCGCACCGTGACTCGATATCCATTTCGGCCCCATCAGGCAAGATACCTTTACATTATGATTTGGCAAAGGGTTTCTTTGCGGAAAATTTCGTGTCTGAGCCAGCTATGCTGAGAAAAATTAACACTTATTTTTTTATTCATTTATTGAGATTTAAGCCGCACAAGTTTGGAATCGCATCATTGGATGATTTCTATCCAACTCTCGAAAATAATAGGATCGATTGGAGCTTTTTGATAAGTAAGGTGTTTCCAAAATTTGGACGAAAATTATTGAAACGCCCCACTTTTGATGAATCAATAATTGAATAGCCATGTCAAAGCTTAAAACAGCCATAATTTGCGGGGTAAGCGGCCAAGACGGTAGTTATCTCGCCCAATTTTTGCTTGGGAAGGGGTATGTAGTATGGGGCACATCAAGGGATGCGCAAGGTTCTACATTTGGTAATTTGAGAACACTAGGCATTCTTGAGCAGGTGAGAATGTTGTCTATGGTGCCAGAGGATTTTCGTAGCGTGTTTATGGCAATTAAACGAAGCGAACCGGACGAAATATATTATCTTGCAGGTCAGTCATCAGTAGGGCTCTCGTTTGAACAGCCAGCGGAAACCATTCAAAGCGTGGTGATTGGCACATTGAACATGCTTGAGGCATGTCGCATGTTTGATAAAGAGATACGCCTTTATCATGCAGGCTCAAGCGAATGCTTTGGCGACACCAAAGGTCAACCCGCAAATGAGCAAACGCCATTTAATCCACGTAGCCCCTATGCCGTTGCCAAGGCATCTGCATTTTGGCTGGTGAATAATTATCGTGAAGCTTATGGACTTTTTGCTTGTACGGGGATGCTTTTCAATCACGAGTCCCCGCTGCGCCCAACACGCTTTGTAACGCAAAAAATTGTCCAAGCGGCGCAACGCATCAGTAAAGGTAGTAATGAAAAACTCATGCTAGGCCGCTTAGATATCAGCCGAGATTGGGGATGGGCTCCGGAATACGTTGAAGCTATGTGGCTGATGTTGCAACAAGAACAGCCGGAAGATTATGTGATTGCAACAGGACAAACTTATACCTTGGAGCAATTTGCAATGTCGGCTTTTTCCGCTGTTGATCTTGATTGGAGAGACCATGTCATACAGACCGCAGAGTTTGTGCGACCGACAGATTTGCTAATTAGTAGTGCGGACACTACTAAGGCTAGGATAAAGCTGGGCTGGCAAGCCAGCATGAGTATGCCGCAGGTAGTGGAAAAGATGGTTAATACGAACTGGTCTCGCCCGTAAAAACATATTTCGAGCTGTAGCTCAATTCAAAATAAACCTGGAATTATAAATGGAAGATCATAAAATCTCGATCATAGTGCCTAGTTATAACCAGGGGCAGTTTCTTAGTGAAACTATACAGTCGATTATCACGCAAGACTACAGAAACTATGAATTGATAATCATTGATGGTGGAAGCACAGACAATACGTTAGAAGTTATCAAGGAATATGAGTCACAGATAACGTATTGGGTTTCTGAGCCTGATCATGGCCAAACTCATGCGCTAAATAAAGGTTATAAAATTGCAACTGGAACGATTATAGGCTGGCAGAATTCGGATGATGTGTACGAGAAAGGCGCTTTTAGGCGTGCGAATGATGCCTTTCAGACACGAGAAACAGATTTTGTGTACGGCAATTACCGCCTGATAAACGAGTTCTCCGTTATAGTAAAAAACTATTTTGCGATTGATTTTGATATAGCTATTAAACTTTATGAAAATACTATTGTTTATAATCAATCGATGTTCTGGCGAAAAACATTCTCTGATGAAATGGTCATTTCAGAGTTCGGTGGTCCTTTTAACGAAAAACTCAGATTTGTAATGGATGCTGAATTCGTATTTAGAGCTTATCTAAATGGAGCTAGATTTAAGAGGGTTAATCAGTTCCTCGGGTCATTTAGAATGCATGCGGATAATAAAACCAGCTTGCTAGAGACAGTGTTTGTGGAGGAGTACGCTCAAATACGGAGGTCGCTATTTCCAAATTATTCAAGAAATAAGGAGTTGCTGTTTAAATATCCTCTAAAGATGAAACGGTTGTTGTTTTCTGCGGCTTTTAGATTATTGGGGGATGCGCGTTGAGAGTTCTAAATGTGTGTGTCAGAATTGATAAGAAAAGTGGCGGCGGGAGTGTCGCGGCAATAGAGCTTGCGAGGGTATTTGTGGCTGCGGGCCTCGAGGTTGATAACTGGATAGTTGTAGACCCTAGTGATGGTGATCTGTTAAATGTGCAAGACCTACGGGTTGAGATATTTAAGACAGACTTTGGCTCCTCGCGTTATAGATTTTCAATCGATTTCACAAAGGCATTAAGAACTCGGCTGAGAGAATACGATGTCGTTATACTTTCTGGCTTATATCTTTATCCGAATTCCATAGCATCATACTACTGTGGCAAGCAAGGCGTGCCGTACATTCTTTTCCCGTATGACTCCTTCAACCCTGAAAAACTAGGCCATAGCAGGCTTCAGAAAACAATATATCGCTTGCTATTTGACAATGCCATGGTACGGGGAGCCACGCTTATACAGGCGGCAAATGAAGCGGAACGTAGGCAGGTTGTCGGTTACACCAACCGAACTGAAAACGTATTTGTAGCATCGTTTGGTTTTAACATTGAAGATTTTTCCAAGAAAAGACCGGGGCTGTTATTCCAAAATATGGTGCCTTGGGATGTGGAACACACCAAGACTATTCTATATCTTGCAAGGGTATCCAAAACAAAAGGTGTAGAAACTCTGATTGAAGCTTACGAAAAGCTTGTTCGCACCGATGCTTGTTACAGGCTGCTTATCGTTGGGCCAGCGTGGGATGCGGAGTATAACGAGCATCTATTGGAGAGGTTTCACGAACTTATCTCGGAGCAAAAAATTCATTTTTCTGGTCTTGTTTCCGATGATGAGAAATACGCATGCTTTCAAAAAAGTTACTTATATGTCTTGCCAAGTTATGCAGAAAATTTTGGGATTACTGTTCTTGAAGCAATTTCAAACAGGCTTGTTCCAATTGTGACAGATAGCGTTCCATGGCAAGAGCTTGAGGACCATAATGCCGGCTTCAGAGTTCCGACACGTGATGCGGATGCGATTTTAAGGGCAGTTCTATGCTACGCAAATTTGCCAGAACAGAAGCGAAAAGAGATGAAGGAGAATGCTTTCAATTTGGCATTTAAATTTGATTATGGGTCAATCGCTAAAGTGTATTTGGAGGCATTGAGAAAGGCGGCCGGTCTGGGTGCAGTCAGATCGTGATGACGGAAACCTCAGAAAACAGGCAGAAATACCGAACGAAAGCATTAGGTTTGGACTACTCTTTGGTATGAATTGTATCGTTCATAATAGCCTCGTTGTGGCATCGGTACGTGGAGCAGAACTCTCATGATCCCGGTTCGCTACATTGTATCTTTAGCTATTTTTAGCGCACCACTAATGTTCTTCAGTATTGGGAGCATATCTGCTTTTAAGATTCTTGCAGCCTTTTTGCTTTTGTTGCTAATTCGCGAGCTGATTGAGTTTAAGTACTATTTTTTGATCGGTCAAGGTTCATTCTGGTCGATTATAGTTGGCTTTATGGTTTACAACATAGTTGTTCAAATATTGTTCGGCGTTTTTGGAGTTGTTTTTTATGGGGGCTATGCGTCAATGGACTCTAGCGCTCCGCTCAATAGACTAGGGGCTCAGCTTTTCTCCATTGCGCTAATATATGCCTTAACTGTTTACATCTATCGATACGGTCGACAAAAACAAATTGTGGTAGCTAAACCGGTAATCATTGCGCTGAAGTTGCTGTTAATCGTTTCTGCTTACGAACTGGTATCGATATTCTTTAATCTCCCCAAGGTGCCAATGTACCTTGAAGTGGAGGCAAGCGAAGTGCATCAGAATATGTCAAATATACTTGGAATAAATCGAATTAATTCACTGGCGGGTGAGCCGAGGTTTTATTCGGTGATACTGGCGGTGGCATTTAATTCAATATTTTTTTACTTTGCACATTTTTATGCTCGGCTTGGCATATTGAGCAAGTTAAAGTATGCATTTTTACTGGTATTTATTATTTTATTGATTCTTCACACTCAATCCACAAGCGGACTTATTGCGTTAAGCCTTTTGTTGCCCCTTACTTTTGGCCTGTCAAAAGGTATTAGCTTTAGTAATAAGGTTAAACTTATCGGTTTAATTGCGGTTATTTTTATGAGCTTGTCCCCGCTTATCGTTGATCTCGTGCAAACTCGGGTTATCGAACGAATAAGCGAGGAAATGCTATCCGATAAATACTTGGGAACCGATGGCGCGGCATATGTGGAGGTTCCGGGAGCAGGGTTGGTTTCCTTTGATGCTACCGATGCGACTCCCCTCGTTCTTTTGCTAGATAAACCTTTCTTGGCTATAACCGGACTAGGTTATGGAAATATTTCAACATACGTAAAGCCATATTTACCATACTACAGTGGATACTGGGGGTATGGATATCAGGGCGTAGTCGAGCCCAATATGGCCTTTTTAAAGAGCATATTAAATTACGGGATCATTGGAAACCTGATTCTGATAATTTTGTATTGGAAATTTTTCAAACACTACAGGACCTATGGATGCCAATATTCGGGCATGCAGTTAACGTCTTTTTATGCGTTGACTAGTGTATTAATCTGTTCCTATACGGTCACTAGTCCAATGCTTGTTCCCATCTGGTTTTTTGCATTTCATGCGGCAATTTTGGATGGGTGCTCAATTAAATCTCCGTCGGCGGGTAAAGCTGGAGGTGCTCCGCAATGAAATTGCCTTTAACCATACTAATCCCGACTTACAATGAAGAAAAAAATATAGCGCGGGCTATTGAATCCGTTGCTCCATTTGTTAATCAAGTTCTGGTTGTTGATTCCTGGAGTTGTGACAAAACTCTGCAAAAAGCAAAATCAGTTTCCGACAATGTAGATGTCATCTTTGTGGAATTCACAACTTTCTCTAATAAGATGAATATAGCTCTGGCATCAGAATACATAAGGAACAACTGGATCATGCGCCTTGATGCCGACGAGGTCGTTGTTGAACCAGAATCATTTTTTTATGCTTTAAGTGCTGCAATAGATGACCATAGGCTTGATCGGGTCGGGTTTTACATAAATAGACGCTATTACTTTCTAAATAAGTGGATCATGCATGGCGGAATGTACCCGAGAGTGGTGCTTAGGGTTTTCAAGAAGGGCAAGGCACAGTTTGAGAATAAGAGCGTGGACGAAAAAATGATCCTTGAAGGAACTACAAGTTTCTTAGATATAGAAATAGCTGACGCTTGCCAAAATGGCATTATGCATTGGGTTCGGAAGCACATTCAATATGCAAAGCGTGAAGCAGCAGATACCCGGCAAATTTATAAGCGAACGCAGCGATACGATTTAGAGTTTGACAACGAAAATCATGAGAACAAAAAAAAGTACTATGGGATGCCACTCTTTCTTAGGCCGCTAATTTACTTCGCCTATAGGTTTATTGCGCGAAAAGGAATAAGTGACGGGCCCAAAGGCTGGCTATATCATTTCTTGCACGCATTCGTATACCGAGAGCTCGTAGACTATTACATTGTTAAACTGAGGATAGAGGAATTTCTCAAAAAAAAAACATCATAACAATTTTATGATAAACATTTCTGTAGTGACAGCGGTATATAACCGCCAAAAAACGGTTGGACAAGCTATCGATTCTGTGCTATCACAGTCATATCCGGCGGTTGAGTCTATAGTGATTGATGGCGCATCGACCGATGGCACACTCGCTGTTCTGGAGGCTTACCGTCCCCGCTTGGGCGTGTTTATCAGTGAGCGCGATCAGGGGCTCTACGATGCGCTTAACAAGGGGATCAAACATGCCAGCGGTGATGTGGTGGGGTTTTTGCACGCGGATGATATTTTTGAAAACAGCGAGGTGCTTGCCAAAGTCGCAACTGCTTTTCAGGATCCTGCCGTCGAGGCAGTATATGGCGACCTTGTGTATGTCCGGCATGACGATATAAGACAGGTGGTTCGTTACTGGAAATCGGGTCATTATGATGTTGCTGCGTTATCACGAGGCTGGATGCCGCCGCACCCCACGTTTTACGTTCGTCGATCCGTGTACGAGCGGCTTGGTGGGTTTGACGCCCGTTACCGCATTGCAGCTGACTACGATTTGGTATTGCGCTTTTTGTCCGTCGGCAAAATCCGTGTGACTTACATTCCTGAGGTGTTGGTGCGGATGCGCACGGGGGGTATTAGCAACCGTTCGTTAAAGACTATTGTGCGTAAGTCGCTTGAGGATATTGAGGTGTTACGGCGCAATAAAGTGGGTGGGGTAGTTACGTTATTTCGTAAGAATTTTAGTAAGATGAACCAGTTTTGGCAGCGCTAGTGTAGTGCTGCATTCTTGATGGAACCTATCATGGAGTCACGTTTCCGAAGCAAATTGACGGCAGGCTAAGATTGCAAACCAGACCCTTTGTTTTGGTGACTGGCATTCGCAATTTCTCGCATACGGCCTGTTTCACAACCAGGGTTATAAGTTCCATACAGCGTGCATCACTACACTAGCCTGATTGACCATTTAGGGCTGAGGCCCACCGTCTGGTATGCGTTGGGGCTATTGAATAAGTAAGTAGCATGGAATTACTGCGGCTTACGGCTACGAGATGGCAACTGATTGTCATTTGCGGCAGTACAACAAGCATGTTTTACGGGGGATTATAGGCAGCTTGCCCCTGGGCCGATGGTGTGGTGTTTGATTTGAATAACTTTAAATAGGAGAAAACGATGGCGACATACAAGGAATTGAAGGCCCAGGCGGAAGTCTTGTTGCAGCAGGCCGAGATGGCGCGTCGCGCTGAAATCGCCGCGGTGGTGGCAGAGATCCAGGCGAGGATGAAAGAATACGGCATCACCCTGGCGGATTTGAAGGGCGGCGCGAAAAAGACCAAGGCGCGTGGGGCGGTGGCAGCCAAGTACCGCAATCCGGCGACCGGCGAGTCGTGGTCTGGCCGTGGTCGCGCGCCCAGGTGGCTGGCGGATGAGATGGCCAAGGGGCGGGCGAGGGATGAGTTTCTAGTTAGATGATGCGCAGAAAGGTTTTTGTGGGAGCCCCGCCCTTCGGGGAAGCTCACAACGTGTGAGGAAGTAATAAATTGCTACAACTGATTTTTGGCTTGTTCCTCACCTTGCTGGCCACGCCAGCCTTGATCTGGGCGGCACATCATTACGGATGGCTCGACCATCCTGACGAACGGAAGCAGCACTCGGGCGCGATCCCGGTGGTGGGCGGCTTGGCGATGTCGTTTGCGATCGCGGTTTCGGCTGCATGGTTTCTTGCCAACGCCGATATCTTCTGGGGGCTGTTGATCTCGGTATCGATCATTGTCGTGGTCGGCTTTCTGGACGACCGAAGCAGCCTGTCGGTGCAGCGGCGTTTTTTTGCGCAGGGCGTTGCGGCCCTGATCATGGCTTTGTTTGCAGGTGCACAGCTAACAAGCTTGGGTGATCTGTTCGGTTTTGGCACTGTTGCCTTGGGTGTTGTGGCCGTGCCGTTTACGATCTTTGCAGTAGTGGGTGTGGCCAATGCGCTCAATCTTTCCGACGGCATGGATGGCCTGGCGGGCGGGCTGGCCTTGATTTCGACCGTTTTCGTCGCTGCCGCCGCCCATTTCACTGGCAGGGTGAATACGCTCATGGCCCTGTTGATCCTGGGGGGCGCCTTGCTCGGGTTTTTGTTCTTCAACATGCGCTTGCCGTGGCAGCGCCGTGCCAGAGTGTTCATGGGCGATTCCGGCAGCCTGATGCTGGGGTTTCTGTTGGCCTGGGCGGCCATCCGGGTGACGCAGGCCGAGAAAAACCCGCTTCCGCCTGCCGCTGCGCTGTGGTTCTTTGCCATCCCGCTTCTGGATACGGTAAGCCTGATGCTGCGCCGCATGCTCAAGGGCAAAAGCCCGTTCCACCCCGGCCGCGACCACCTCCACCATATCCTGCTGCGCGTGGGCTACACGGACAGCCAAGTGGTGCTGTTTATTCATCTGGTCGCCGTCGTGCTCGGCCTGGTCGGCTTTTTCGGCTGGCGCCTGGGCGTGCCCGATTTTGTCCTGTTCTACGGCTTTCTCGCCGTGTTCGCCCTGTATTTTTATGGGGTTAAGCATGCCTGGAAATTGATGCGTTTGATTGTGCCTTTGAGGCAGCCGAGAGCGGAGAGCTGAGACCGTGCGAAGCTGGCGTAGCCCGAGCTCTATCTGGCAGAACACCTGAACTTGGCCCATGTGGGGTGCTGAATGACAGCACTTTTGCGTGCGTTTGTGGGGTGGCGAAGTATGATGCGTTGCCCAACTTTTTCATTAACCCATGAGCACTGTTGCAGTTATTGGTGGCGGCCCGGCCGGTTTGATGGCGGCCGAGGTGCTCGCACAGGGCGGCGTCCGGGTCGATCTGTACGACGCCATGCCGTCGGTGGGACGCAAGTTCCTGCTGGCCGGGGTGGGCGGCATGAACATCACCCATTCCGAACCGTTCGACGCTTTCCTGTCGCGCTATGGCGCGCGCGCTGCCGCCATCCAGCCGCTGCTCGAAGCCTTTTCCCCTGATGCGCTGCGCGAGTGGATTCATGGGCTGGAGGTCGAGACCTTCATCGGCTCATCGGGACGCGTGTTTCCCCGGGACATGAAGGCGGCGCCGCTGTTGCGCGCGTGGCTGCACCGGCTGCGCGAAGCCGGCGTGCGCTTTCATGTGCGGCATCGCTGGCTGGGGTGGAGCGATGAAGGCGCACTGAGCTTTTCTACCCCCGAAGGGAAGGGTCTCGTCCGTGCCGACGCGGTAGTGCTGGCGCTGGGCGGCGGCAGCTGGGCGAAGCTGGGATCGGACGGCGCGTGGGTGCCGTTTCTGGCGCAGCGCGGGGTCGAAGTTGCGTCGTTGGTGCCGTCGAACTGCGGCTTCGATGTGGCGGGCGGCTGGAGCGAGCATCTGAAGAGCCGCTTCGCCGGCCAGCCGCTGAAAACGGTCGCGTTGCGTTTCACCGACGCGGTCGGCCATTCACACATGCGCAAGGGCGAGCTGATGCTGTCCGACACCGGTATCGAAGGCAGCCTGGTGTATGCCCTGTCGGCGCCGCTGCGCGACACGATCGCGGCGCAGGGGGCGGCGATGCTGCAGCTCGATCTGGCGCCCGACAAGACGCTGGAGCGGGTCATCGCCGAAGTCGCGCATCCGCGCGGCGCGCGTTCGCTGTCCAGCCACCTGCAAAGCCGTGCCGGCATCAAGGGCGCGAAAATGGCGCTGCTGCGCGAAATCCTGTCGCCGGAGCAATTGAACGACCCGGTGCAGCTCGCCAACGCGATAAAATCGCTGCCGCTCACGCTCGCTTCCCCGCGCCCGCTCGACGAGGCGATCAGCAGCGCCGGCGGTGTGCGCTTCGAGGCGCTCGACGAACACCTGATGCTGCGCGATCTGCCCGGCGTGTTCTGTGCCGGCGAAATGCTCGACTGGGAAGCGCCCACCGGCGGCTATCTGCTGACGGCGTGCTTCGCCAGCGGGCGAGCGGCGGGGCAGGGCGCATTGGATTATTTGCGGGAGCGCTGAAGGGTGTTGTTCGGTGGAATCGCGGCGGGGGCGCCGCTCCTACAGGTCCGCGCTCTTGTAGGAGGGTCGCCCTCGGCCCGATGCCGTGGTCTTCGCATTCGTTCGAAAATCGCGGCGTGGGCGCCGGTGCGTAGTTGTTGCCGATTGATCGGCTTAGTGCATGGCTGTTGCTGCTTTAGCAGCTTACAGACATGGCCTCCCCCTGCGGGGATAACCACGGCCTACCCCTTGCGGGTGCTCCTGCAAGCTTGCCACGGCCTGCCGTTCAGGCGCTTCTACATGGAGGGGCGGTGGATTTTGTAGGAGCCCCGCCCTCGGGGCGATGGATCGCCCCACGAGGGGACTCCGACTTGCTATGGGCTAAAGCCCATGCAAGATCGTATGCCGCGGCGCTGCGGCTTGGCGATGACTGTTTCAACCGATACGTTTAAAACATATGCTGCGACTGACTGAACTCAAACTCCCGCTCGACCATCCGCCCGAGGCGTTGCGCGCGGCGATCCTGCTGCGCCTGGAGCTGGCGGGCGACGACCTCGTCGGCTTCAGCATCTTCAAGCGCAGCTACGACGCGCGCAAAAAGCACGCGCTGCTGCTGATCTATGCGGTCGACGTCGAGGTCAAAAACGAAGCGGCGCTGCTGAAGAAATTCCGCAACGACCGCCAGCTCGTGCCGACGCCCGACATGGCCTACCGCTTCGTCGGCCACGCCCCGGAAAATCTGGCCGAACGTCCCATCGTCATCGGCTTCGGCCCCTGCGGCATTTTCGCCGCGCTGGTGCTGGCGCAGATGGGTTTCAAACCCATCGTGCTGGAGCGCGGCAAGGCGGTGCGCGAGCGCACGCAGGACACCTGGGGCCTGTGGCGCAAGCACGTGCTCAATCCAGAATCCAACGTGCAGTTCGGCGAGGGCGGCGCGGGCACGTTCTCCGACGGCAAGCTCTACAGCCAGATCAAGGACCCCAAGCATCTGGGGCGCAAGGTGCTGACCGAATTCGTCAAGGCGGGTGCGCCGGAAGAAATCCTCTACGTCTCGAAGCCGCATATCGGCACTTTCCGCCTGGTCGGCATGGTCGAGGCCATGCGCCACGAAATCGAAAAGCTGGGCGGCGAGATCCGCTTTCAGCAGCGCGTCACCGACGTGCTGATCGAGGACGGCCCCGATGGTAAAAACATCCGCGGGGTGACGCTGGCCAGCGGCGAAACGCTCGCCAGCAATCACGTCGTCCTTGCGCTCGGCCATAGCGCGCGCGACACCTTCGAGATGCTGCACGCGCGCGGCGTGTACATGGAAGCCAAGCCGTTCTCCATCGGCTTTCGCATCGAGCATCCGCAGTCGCTGATCGACAAGGCCCGATTGGGGCCGAACGCGGGCAATCCGCTTCTGGGCGCGGCGGACTACAAGCTGGTGCATCACGCGAAGAACGGCCGTTCGGTGTACAGCTTCTGCATGTGCCCCGGCGGCACCGTGGTAGCCGCCGCCTCCGAGCCGAACTGCGTCGTGACCAACGGCATGAGCCAGTATTCGCGCAACGAGCGCAACGCCAACGCCGGCATCGTGGTGGGCATCACGCCGGAGGATTATCCGGGCGGGCCGCTCGCCGGCATCGAACTGCAGAGAAAACTGGAAGCGCGCGCGTTCGAACTGGGCGGCGGCAATTACGAGGCGCCGGGGCAGCTGGTCGGCGACTTTCTAGAGGGCAAGCCGTCCACCCAGCTCGGCAGCGTGGAGCCTTCGTACAAGCCGGGCGTGCACCTCACCGATCTTGCCTCCGTGCTGCCGGACTACGCCATCGCGGCGATCCGCGAGGCGTTGCCGGCGTTCGACCAGCAGATCAAGGGCTTTGCGATGAAGGACGCAGTGCTGACCGGGGTCGAGACGCGCACCTCGTCGCCGCTGCGCATCACCCGCGGCGACGATTGCCAGAGCGTGAACGTGAAGGGTCTGTACCCGGCGGGTGAGGGCGCGGGTTATGCAGGAGGGATTTTGTCGGCCGGGGTCGATGGAATCAGGGTGGCGGAAGCGGTAGCCCGGCAGATCCTGGGTGCGGACGACAATCGCGGCGAGGACGCCGCTCCTACGGGGCCGGCCTCCTTGCGCCGAGGCCGTGGCGAGATATTGTAGGAGGGTCGTCCACGGCCCGATGCCGTGGTGTGTGCATCGGTGCGCAGATCGCGGCGAGGGCGACGGTGCGTGGTTGTTGCCGATTAATCGGCTTAGTGCATGGCTGTTGCTGCTTTAGCAGCTTACAGACATGGCCTCCCCCCTGCGGGGACAACCACGGCCTACCCCTTGCGGGTGCTCCTACCGGGTGACCAGCTGGGCGTAGGCGGCGTCGGCCAGCTTCTGGATGGCCTGACGCCCGATCTGGCCCGACAGGGCATAGCCGAAATCCCCGTCGATCCAGTAGAAGACGTCGACGCCGTTTTCGGTGGCGTGACGGAAGGTCGTTTCCTTGTTATCCGCAACTGCGCGGCGCACGTAGAGCGTGACGCGGCGCTCGATCTTGTCCTGGTACATGAACTGCGCGACCGGTCCGGTTTCGCCGGTGAGCAGCCGGCCGCCGAGCAGCTCGAATCCCTGCGCGCTGAAATCCGGCGCCTGCAGTTGGGTGCCGACGCGCTTGGACAGCCAGGCCACCAGATGGTCGGCGTGGGCGGCGTCGACTTCGACCGGGTGGCGCGCTTCGGGGCTGAACACGGCGTGGGCGATGGCCGCATCGCGGGCGAGATAAACCGGGGCGGGCCCCTGCCCGGGGGAGCCGAGGCCAATGGCGTAGCCGATCAGTCCGGTCACCAGCATGGCGAGCGTCGCCGCCATCGCCTTGAACGGAACGGGCAGGGCCGGGCGCCGCGTGGCGCGCACCAGGTTCAGCGGCAGCGGCTCGTTCAGCACGCTGTCGAAGGCGGCATGCAGGGATTGGTTCTGTCCGATCCAGTCCTGCACGCGCGCGGCGTCGGCCGGGTGGGCCGCCAGCCAGGCCTCGACCTCGAGCCGGCGCGCCTCGGGCAGGGTGCCATCCACATAGGCGTGGAGTTCGTGTTCGTGTACGTCTGTCATATCACAAGCTTCAGTTTGACTGCGGGTTCGCCCGCCAGCATCTGCCGCATCCGCTCGCGCGCACGCGACAGCCGCGACATCACGGTGCCGGTCGGCACGCCCAGCACCTGGGCGGCTTCGGCATAGCCGAATTGCTCCAGCCCCACCAGTAGCAGGACTTCGCGTTGTTCCTCGGGCAGCCGCGCCAGCGCGGCGTGGATGTCGCGCGCGGCCAGCGCTTCCATCTGACCGCCGCTCACCGGCTCGTCCAGCGCCTCCTCCATCACGGTTTCCTGCGGCCGTTTGATCCGGATCTGGTTGACGAACAGATTGTGCATCAGGGTGAACAGCCAGGCGCGCAGATCGCTGCCGGGCTGCCACAGGTCGAGCTTCGCCAGCGCGCGCTCGAGCGTGTCCTGCACCAGATCGTCGGCGCGATTGATATCCCCTGTCAGCGCCCGGGCATAGCGGCGCAGACGGGGGAGGTGCTCGATCAGGTCGGGACGGGTGCGCACTTATTGAAGCGAGCCGTTGAGGCATCGGATTTCGTCATTCCGGCGCATGCCGGGATCCAGCCTGTTTGACTGGACCCCGGCATACGCCGGAGCGACGGCTGTCAGCGTATGCATGCCGAATCAGGGCTTGGCGGTGTGCCACACGTTGTTGACGCCGTCGCCGGTCATGTCGCCCGGCTTCTGGTCCTTGAACCACCGATACAGCGGCTTGCCTTTGTAGGACCACTGCTTGGCGCCGTCGTCGCGGGTGATGACGGCGTAGTCGCCGCTTGCCTTGTCGGATGCGGCGGCGGTCAGGGCCGGCCATTTCATGGCGCAGTCGCCGTTGCAGACGCTCTTGCCAGAGCCGGCCGCGTCCTTGTCGAAGACGTACAGCGTCATCCCGGCCGGGTTGGTGAGTACGCCCATCTCGGTCTTGGCAGGCGATGCGGCGTAGGGGCTGGCGCAGGCAACCAGCATGCTCAGCGCTGCGAGGGAGGTGGTGAATGAGGTGTTCATGGCATTTCCTTGTTCAGGGTTGGATTGGAATGGGCAAGTCCGGGCTTGCATGAACGTGAACACCTGTCCTGCCAAGTTTATTCCGTTCGCGCCTATTTTTTTGTTCAGGCCACCGGTCCCGGTATATCCCGTAGGGTGTTGCAATGTACTCACAATTGGCGCACGATTGTGGCGCCTTCGTCACCCAACTGGAGTCGCCACATGCCTGCCACCGCCACCAAGGAAAGCCGGCTCAACATCCGTTGCGATTTGTATGCACGCGAATTGCTGGATAAGGCCGCGGCGTATTCCCGCGTCAGCGTTTCGGAATTCGTGCTCAAGAACGCGCTCGCCTCAGCGGAAGAAGTCGTGCAGGCACACGAGTCGATCACGCTCAAGCCGGAGGATTTCCTGGCGTTCCTTGCGGCGCTCGATGCGCCGCTCAAGCCCAATGCGGCCTTGAAGCGGGCGTTCAAGCGACACGCCGAACAGGTTCGCTGAGTCATGCCGTTCCGCATCCGGCCGCTCGACGCGGCCGTCGATGTCGACGCGTTTCGTTGCGGCGAACCGCAACTCGACGCCTACATCCGCCGTTACGCTTCGCAGGACATCCGCCGCGGTCTGACGCGCGTGTTTGTCGCCACACCCGAGCAGGGGCCACAGCGGCTCGCGGGCTTCTTCAGTCTTAGCGCCGGCAGCGTCAGCGCGGCCATTTTGCTCGATGCCATGCGCCGGAAACTGCCACACTACCCGGTGCCTGTGGCTTTGCTCGGGCGACTTGCCGTAGACGAGGGCTTTCAGGGTCAGGGACTGGGCGCCGTGCTGCTGGCGGATGCCTGCCTCAAGGTCGCTCAGGCCAGCGCTGTGTTGGCCGTCGCCGGACTGGTTGTGGATGTCAAATCAGAAACGGCCGCGGCGTTCTACAAGCATTTCGGCTTTGTTGCCTTGCCTGGCGACCCGGGGCGGCTGTTGCTGCCGAGCAAAGCCTTCCCCGCCGGAATCTGATCCCCGCCTTGACGGGAGCATAAACGCCGGAGGGCGTTTGCTGCAGTGGATTCCGGATACCCGAAAAAACGCTTGCAATGTTTTCAACATTACAAATATCATTGAAACATGGAAACGAAAACCGTCGTCACCGCCCTTGCCGCCCTGGCCCAGGATTCCCGCCTGGCCATTTTTCGTGCGCTGGTCCAGGCCGGTCCGGCAGGACTCGCCGCCGGCCGGATCAGCGAACTTACCGGCATCGCGCCGTCCTCGCTGTCCTTCCACCTGAAGGAGCTGTCGCACGCCGACATGGTGGGCTCGCAGCAGGCGGGGCGCTTCGTCATCTACACCGCGAATTTCGCGACCATGAACGCACTGCTCGGTTTTCTCACCGAAAACTGCTGCGGCGGCAATCCCTGTTCGCCGGTCTGCACGCCGGTCTGTTCCACTGAAAAGGAGTCATCATGAAACGCCTGCACGTACACGTCTCGGTCGACGATCTGGCCGCCAGCATCAAGTTCTATTCCACGATGTTCGCCGCCGAGCCGACCGTCACCAAGGACGATTACGCGAAATGGATGCTCGACGATCCGCGCGTGAATTTCGCGATCTCGGCGCGCGGCGCCGCCGCCGGTCTCAACCATCTGGGCGTGCAGGTGGAAAACACCGAGGAACTGGCCGAGATGAACGCGCGCCTGCAAAAGCTCGACGGCGACGTGGTGGAGGAAATGGGCACCGCCTGCTGCTACGCCAAATCGGACAAGTACTGGGCGACCGACCCCACCGGCATCGCCTGGGAAACCTATCACACGCTCGACAGCATCCCGGTGTTCGGCGGGCCGTCGGCGGGCGGGTGCTGCGTGCCCGAGCCGGCGGCGGAAAAAGCCGCCTGCTGCACCCCGGCCCAGTCGGCCGCGGGCGGTTGCTGCTGAGTTTCATTTTTCATCGATCGAGGACCCATCGTGGCTGAAAAACCCTACACCGTGCTGGTGCTGTGCACCGGCAATTCCTGCCGCTCGCAAATGGCCGAAGTGCTGCTGAACCACGACCTCGCCGGCCAGGTGCGCGCGCTCTCCGCCGGCACCCGGCCGCAGCCGAAAGTGGCCGACGGCGCGATCGCGGCGCTGCAAGCCGCCGGTCTGAACACCGACGGCCTGCAACCGAAGGACATCGACGCGGTGATGAACGAGGACATCGACCTGGTGGTGACGGTGTGCGACAACGCGAAGGAAGCCTGCCCGATCTTCCCGAAGCCGATTCCGGCCATCCACCTGCCGTTCCACGACCCGCACGGCGAGCCGCTGGAGAGCTTCCTCGCGGTACGCGACGACATCCGCGCCCGGCTGGTGGAGGCGGTGCGCGAGAAGCTCGGCCTGCAGACAGCGGTTGCCTGACGGAGACGCTGCCATGGCCGAACCCGTCTTCAATGTGCTGTTCCTGTGCACCGGCAATTCGGCGCGCTCGATCCTGGCCGAGTCGCTGCTGAACAATCTGGGCAGGGGGCGCTTCTGCGCGTTCAGCGCGGGCAGCCATCCCGGCGGACAGGTCAACCCGTTCGCGCTGGCGCTGCTGGAAAAGAACCGGTTCCCCACCGGCGAATTGCGCAGCAAGTCGTGGGACGAGTTCGCGCAACCCGATGCGCCGCAGCTCGATTTCGTCGTCACGGTGTGCGACAACGCAGCGGGCGAAATCTGCCCGGTGTGGCCGGGGCAGCCGATCACCGCGCACTGGGGCATCCCCGACCCGGCCGCGGCGGCAGGCAGCGACGAGCAGAAGCGCCACGCCTTCGTCGATGCCATGAACCAGCTGCAGCGCCGCATCTCCATGTTCGTCAGCCTGCCGTTTGCCACGCTCGACGGCATGAAGCTGCAGCATGCCGTGCGTGAGATCGGGAAGACGGCATGAGCGCGCCGAATTCGACGGAGCGCGCCCGATGAGCGCGCAGTGTGAAGTCACAGGAAAGCGTGCAGCCGGCGCGCCGATGAGCGTGTTCGAGCGCGGGCTCACGCTATGGGTGGCGCTGTGCATTGTCGCCGGCATGATCCTCGGCCAGTTGCTGCCGGCACCGTTCCAGGCGCTGGGGCGGATGGAAGTCGCGCAGGTGAACCTTCCGGTCGGCCTGCTGATCTGGATCATGATCATCCCCATGCTGATGAAGATCGACTTCGGTGCGCTCTCTCAGGTGAAGTCGCACTGGAAGGGCATCGGCGTCACGCTCTTCGTCAACTGGGCAGTGAAGCCGTTTTCGATGGCGCTCTTGGCGTGGCTGTTCATCCGCCATTTATTCGCGCCTTATTTACCCGCAGAGCAGCTCGACAGCTACGTCGCCGGCCTGATCCTGCTGGCCGCCGCGCCCTGCACCGCGATGGTGTTCGTGTGGAGCCGGCTCACCGGCGGCGACCCGTATTTCACGCTGTCGCAGGTGGCACTGAACGACGCCATCATGATCGTCGCCTTCGCGCCCATCGTCGGCCTGCTGCTCGGGCTGTCGGCGATCGTGGTGCCGTGGGACACGCTCTTCACTTCGGTGGTGCTCTACATTGTCATCCCGGTGATCCTGGCGCAGGTCTGGCGCAAGCTGTTGCTGAAACGTGGGCAGGCGGCGTTCGACGCGACGATGGCGCAGCTCGGCCACGCGTCCATCATTGCGCTGCTCGCGACACTGGTGTTGCTGTTCGCCTTCCAGGGCGAGCAGATCATCGCGCAGCCACTGATCATTGCGCTTTTGGCCGTGCCCATCCTGATCCAGGTGTTCTTCAATTCGGGCTTGGCCTACTGGCTCAACCGCAAGGTGGGCGAGAAGCACAGCGTCGCCTGCCCGTCGGCACTGATCGGCGCGTCCAACTTCTTCGAACTCGCGGTGGCCGCGGCGATCGCGCTGTTCGGCTTTCAGTCGGGTGCGGCGCTCGCCACGGTGGTGGGCGTGCTGATCGAGGTGCCGGTGATGCTGCTGGTGGTGAAGATCGTCAACCGCAGCAAGGGCTGGTACGAAGCCGGCCTGACTGCCAGATAGGGAAAGACCATGTTGAAACGATACGCATTGATTCTGGTTGCGGCGTTGGGCCTGCTTGCACTGTCTGCGCGCGCCGATTTCCAGCCTCAAGCCGAGAAGGTCGTCGACAACGTCTACGCCATCGTCGGCCCGCTGGGCCAGCGCAGCGTGGAGAACGACGGTCTGAACGCCAATTTCGGCTTCGTCGTCACCCCCACCGGCGTGATCCTGATCGATTCCGGCGCCAGCCTTTTGGGGGCCAGAAAGATCGAAGCCGCCATCGCCAGGGTGACGAAGCAGCCGGTGCGCTGGGTCGTCAATACCGGCAGCCAGGATCACCGCTGGCTGGGCAACGGCTATTTCGCCGGCAAGGGCGCCGAGGTCATCGCCATGCGTCGCACCGCCGCCACCCAGGCCGAGTACGCGGCGCAGCACATGGCAGGGCTGACCCGCTTCCTCGGCAAGCGCATGCAGGGCACCCAGCCGCTGCCTGCGCCCAAAACCCTGACAGGCGATTCGGCCACGCTGGAGCGGGGCGGCGAGACGCTCCAGCTGACCTATACCAACGCCCATTTCCCGGGCGACGCCTGGGTCTGGCTGCCGAAGCAGCGCGTGGTGTTCAGCGGCGACCTGGTCTACGTCGACCGCCTGCTCGGCGTGTTGCCGTGGTCGAGCGTGAAGAACGGGCAGCAGGCCTTCAAGGCGCTGGCCGCGCTCAAGCCCGCACGTATCGTCCCCGGCCACGGCCGGGTGTGCGACCTGGCGCAGGCGCAGCACGAAACCGGCGACTACTACGATTTCCTCGCCGACAAGGTGGGCGCCGCCGCACGCGAGATGGAGCCGCTGGCAGCGACGCTCGACCGCCACGCCGACCTGCCCGCATTTCGGCATCTTGAGAACTACGGCGACCTGCACCGCGCCAACATGAGCCGCGCGTTCGTCGAGTTCGAGTCGCAGTAGTCATGCTATGCAGGGGCGATCGTCAACACATGCCACGGCACATGCGTGGTGGCGATCAATTGGACGCGTAAGCCTATGAACTGTCTGATGCGTGCCTGGGACCGCCACGAAGCCGAACTGCGCGGCTGGTTGCGGGGTCGCCTGGGCAACGCACACGATGCGGAAGATATGCTGCAGGACCTGTTTCTCAAGGCCCTACGCCAGGACAGGAAATTCTGCGAAATCGCCAACGGCCGCGCCTGGCTGTTCGAAGTTGCCCGCAATGCGGTGGCCGACCGAATGCGCCTGAAGAAAGAACAAGTCGAATTGCCCGACGATCTCGTGGCCGAGCACGAGGAACCCGCCGCCGTGGAGTCGCTGGCCGCCTGCCTGCCGCGCGCACTGTCCGAACTTCCAGAAGAAGACCGCGAAGCCATCACCCGTTGCGATCTGGAGGGTATGACGCAGGAAGATTACGCGCGCTTGAAAGGACTCACCCTGCCCGGCGCCAAGTCGCGTGTCCAGCGTGCGCGAAAACGCCTGCGCGAACACCTCACCGAGGCCTGTCAGGTCAAATTCGACGCAGCGGGCAAGGCCTGCTGCTTCGTTCCGCGCGGTTGAGGCGTGCAGGTTTTTTTCAAGGCGAAGCTGCATCCTTTTGCCTGGTCATTCGTCTTCTAGTTGAGACGATTACGGAGTGGCTTTCATGAATGCATTCGCCGCACAGCTAAAACACTGGCCCCGCCGACAGCCAGCCCTGTTCTTGGCCCTGTCAGCCCTGCTCTGGTTTGCCGTCTACCAAACCCTGACCCCGGCGTCGGAAGCCCTGGTGGCAGCGCTGCCGGTCGAGCGCGACAGCCATCTGGGCGGCGCACTACAGTTCTTCTTATACGACACGCCAAAAGTGCTGCTGCTGCTCACCGGCATTGTCTTCGTCATGGGCATCGTGCATACCTTCGTCTCACCCGAGCGCACCCGCGCGCTGCTGTCGGGCCGCCGTCTGGGTGTGGGCAACGCCATGGCCGCCAGCCTGGGCATCGTCACGCCGTTCTGCTCCTGCTCGGCGGTACCGCTGTTCATCGGCTTTCTGCAGGCCGGCGTGCCGCTGGGAGTGACGTTTTCCTTCCTGATTTCGGCACCCATGGTCAACGAGGTTGCGCTGGCCTTGCTGTTCGGGATGTTCGGCTGGAAAGTCGCCGCACTGTATCTGGTGCTGGGGCTGGCGGTGGCGATCTTCGCGGGCCTGGTCATCGGCAAGCTCGGCATGGAGAGCCATCTGGAAGACTGGGTGCGCGCCATGCAGAACACCCAGACGCCTGCCGACGCGACTAATACAGTCATGACCTGGGGCGAGCGAATCGATAACGGTTTCCATCACGTCGGAGAAATCGTCGGCAAGGTCTGGCCCTACATCCTTGCCGGCATCGCGCTGGGCGCCGGCATCCACGGGTACGTGCCGGAGGATTTCATGGCCTCGATCATGGGCAAGGATGCGCCTTGGTGGTCGGTACCGGCGGCGGTGGCCATCGGCGTGCCCATGTACACCAACGCGGCGGGCATCATCCCCATCGTCGAGGCGCTGATGGGCAAGGGCGCGGCGCTGGGGACGGTGCTGGCGTTCATGATGAGCGTGATCGCGCTGTCCGCCCCGGAAATGATCATTTTGCGCAAGGTGCTCAAGCCCAGGCTGATCGCCACCTTCGTCGGTGTCGTGGCCTCCGGCATCCTGCTGGTGGGCTATGTGTTCAATCTCGTTTTGTGAATGGAGAAACAATGGAAATCAAGGTACTCGGCACCGGCTGTGCCAACTGCAAAACCACGCTAAAGCTGATCGAGGACGTCGCCGCCGAAAAGGGCGTGGCCGTGCAGCTCGAAAAGGTCGAGGATATCCAGGCCATCATGGGCTATGGCGTCATGTCCACGCCGGGTGTGGTGATCGACGGCAAGGTGGTGCATGCCGGCGGTGTGCCCAGCCGCGAGAAGATCGCCGGCTGGCTGGCCGGGAAGGCCGATGCCCCACAGGCTGCGCCCTCGGGCGGCTGCTGCAGCGGCGGGAAGTGCTGCTGATTCCTGTCGGGCTGGCTGCAGATGAAAACGCTGGTCTACAAGGATGTCGAAGCGCTCGCACTGTAAATTTTCCAGGCGTTCAAAACGCCGCGCTCATGCGGCGTTTTTTTTGTGGTCCGGGCTGCGATCCCGGCGGGTGACTATGATGAATAGCTCAAGCCGTTCACTCCCCGGGAGCATGCCGTGCCCAGCCTTCGCTGTATCGTTGCCGCCACCGACTTTTCCGCCTTCTCCGAGCGGGTGGTGCAGCGTGCCGCGCGCATTGCCCAAAAACACGACGCCGACTTGCACCTGCTGCATGTGGTGCGCCCGCTCGACCTCTATCCCGGCCTGACGCTGGGTCCGGACGAGTTCGGCCAGCACGACCAGGACCTGCGGCAGGCGGAACAGAACCGGCTGGACGTCATGGCGGCCGCACTGGCCAGCCAGCTTGGCATCCGCGCCCATCCCGTCACCCGCCTGGGTCGGGCCCATGCCGAAATCGCCGCCTACGCGCAGGAGGTGTCGACCGATCTGGTGGTGGCGGGGGCGCGCGGCGAAAGTACGCTGATGGACCTGATCCTTGGCTCCACGATATCGCGGGTGCTGCGGGTGGTGGCCTGCCCGGTGCTCATTGTCAGAAAACCGGCGGATGAATCCTATCGCCGTGTGCTGGCGGCGGTGGACTTTTCGCCGGTGTCGGCTTCGGTGGTCGAGCATGCCCTCAGTCTTGCCGAGGGCGCACCGGTGGACGCCCTGCACGTGCTGGGAAGCGAGGTCGAGCAGCGTCTGCGCAAGGCGAAGCTTGCCCAGCTGGACGTCACGGACTGGCTTGCGCACCTGCGTACCGAGGCCGGAAAACAGCTCGATACCCTGCTGGAACCGATCGAAAACAGCGCGTCGGTCGGTCGCCTGATCCTGCCCGGCTTCCCCCCCGCCGCGATCTGCCAGTGCATCGACGACGGCCCGATCGACCTGGTGGTCCTGGGGCGGCATGGCCACGGCGGCGGCTTGCAGGAGTGGCTGCTGGGCAGCGTCAGCAAGGATGTGGCCTTCGCCGCGGCGTGCGACGTGCTGCTGATCAGCCTGGCGCCGCCGCCCTGATTCGGTTCGATGTTGCAGACAGCCGAATCCTATGCGCCCGCATGACTCTGCGGATGGCCCAAATGCTTGCATATCGGCGCAAGCCGTGGCTTAGTGTCGTTCCATGCCGCATGCGAAACAAATGACCCAAAAACCGACGGGACCCGGCGTGGAGAAACGACGTCATACGCGGCGGGCGGCTGCGCAGACTGCGCAAATCCGCATTGGCGAACGTGCCATCCCCTGCGAAATTCGTGACTACTGCCCGACCGGGCTTTACGTGGCCTTTGCAGGCGAGGCCACGCCTGACGATGCGCTCTCCGCTCTGGCGGACACCCCCGTGGAGGTGGCGTTCGTCGTGGCACATTCAGGCAGCTTCCGCTTCGGTGGCCGGGTTGCGCGGGTGGCGCCAGGCGGGCTGGGGATTTTCGTCGCCGCCATGCCGGAGGACGCCTTGCAGGCCTTGCGCACGGCGAGCGAACGCTCTGCCCGCTCCGATGCTGTCGGAGCCGGGCCGGATTTAAGTCCGCAGCAGGCTCAGGCGCTGCAACAGGAATGCGCCAGCCAGTTCTTCCGCTTTCTCGAAGCGGTGATGCAGGACTTCTTCAAGCGGGCCGTCGAACGCCTGGGCGAGGCAGGGCAGGACGAGCCGAGCTTCCTGGAACGTTCCAATTATGACTACGGGGCCCAGGAACTGACGCAGTGCCGCAGCCGGATCGAGGACGATTTTTTCAGGGCGATGCGCGACCGCGTCAAGCATGTCGATCCGGTGCAGGACGCGGCCACGCCGGCCGCCGATGCGCTGTCCCTCGTCGGGGAAGCGGAATTCGAGGACTGGCTGAATCTGTCGGCCGTCGTCAAGCAGATCGAACTGGATTTCAACACCCAGCTGTACGCGTTCGAGCAGCGCTACAGCAGGCTGGTCGGCCTGCCGATCGAGCGGAAAAACAATCCCTTCGGGCCGGACGTGATCGGGCACGCCTTCCAGAGCGCCATCCTGGACATGGGCTTTTCCAACCCCGTGCGGGCGCAGCTCTACCAGGCTCTGGGGCAGGCCATTTCGAGCCATGCACCGGCGCTGTATCCGCAACTCAACCAGATGCTGGTTGTCCTGCAGCCCCCCGAGCCTGTACGCGAGAAGAAACAGAAGCCGGCGCCGGCCATAGCGGACACAGCTGCCGCCGACAGCGGCAAGGCCACACTGGATCTGGCCGACATTGCCGCGACGCTGGACACGCTCTACCAGCAGGATCGCGCCGGCATTCCCCTCGCCCCGGACAAAGCCGCATACAGTCTGGATCGGATTCTGTCTGCCCTTAACGCGTCCCCGCGTGCAACTGCGGAAGCGCCCGCGCATTACGCCGGCAGCTCGCCGGCCGGACCATCTGCCCGGCCCGAGGTGCTGCAAGTCGTGGGCCGTCTGCAACAGGCCGCCCGCCAGCTGGCCGGACGCGAGGCTTCGGCGCCGCCGCCTTCTGCCGGCGTGGCGGCGGCCAGCCTGGACCAGCTGCTGATGGCCCTCGACGGCCTGCCGCCGGCGAGCCCGGCAGCGCTGGGCAATGCGTCCCTGCCGCCGCTGAGCGACCGCCTCGATGCGCGCATTGCCGCGGCCGGCGAGGCCGTGCGCCTGGCGCCGGAACACCGGCAGATTCTGGATACCACCTCGAATCTGTTTGGGCGGGCGTGGGCGGATTTCGTGCCCGGCTCGGATGTGGCGTCGCTGCTGAAACGGCTGGAGCGTCCGCTGCTCAAGCTGGCGTTGCAGGACACGACCTTTCCCGCCATGCCCGACCATCCTGCGCGGCAGGTGCTCAACCTCGTCGAGCAGTACGCCGTGGCAGCGGACGACGAGGGCCGTTTTTTCGATGCCAAGCTACAGCGCTTCCTCGACCTGCTGGTAGACCGCATCTGCACCCAGGCCGACAACGACCCCGGCGTTTTCGAGAGCGTTCGCGACAGCCTTGAAAAGGTGCTGGTGCCGATCCTGCAGATCCGCAGGACGCGGGTGGCGCGCCTGCAGGAAGCCAGCGAGGGGCGGGAGCGCATTCGCGTCGCCCGAGCGCGGGTCAATGCAGCACTGGAACAGCGCCTGGCGGGACGCGAAGTGCCCGCTTTGCTGTTGCGCCTGCTGGATGCGGGCTGGCGCCAGCACCTGGTGCTGCTGGAAATGCGCGACGAGGACGAGGCGCTGAACGAGGCGCTGGCGGTGCTGGACCTGGTGTTCGACTGGCTCGGCCCCGCCGCTGCGCCCCTGCCCGCCGGGACGGTCCAGGCCCTGCTGAACCGGATCGAGCGCACGCTGGCAACGGTGAACGTCGACGCCAAGCTGCTGGCCGCGTTCATGGGCGAACTGGAGGTGGAGGGGAGCGATCGCGGCGCCGAAGCCGGACGCGCCATGGTTCTGGTGCCGCCGGGCCGGCTGGCCCGGCCGCCAGGCGAACCTGAGCTGGCGGCGCAGCAGCAGTGGCGGGACCGCCTGCGGGTGGGTGGGTGGTGGGACTTCAGCCTGGACGGCAGCCCGGTTCCGATGCAGCTCATCTGGATCAGCCAGCCGCCCGCGAGCTGCGCCTTCGCCAACCGCTCCGCCACCAGCAAGCTGGAGTTCACCCTGACCGAGCTTTCGCGGCTGATCCAGCGCGGCCTCGCCCAATCGGGCAAGGAAATGGAACTGCCGCTGATCGAGCGGACGGAACATGCCCTGTTCGACGAAACCTATCGGGACATGGTGCATCAGGCCATGCACGATCCCCTGACCGGGCTGCTCAACCGCAAGGGCTTCATGCACCGGCTGAACCAGCTGGCGCTGCCGGATCAGGCGGGCCAGGCGCACGCCGTCGGCATCATCGAGTTCGACCAGTTCCGCATGATCTACAACAGCTGCGGCGTGGACGCGGCGGAAGAGCTGGCGCGCAGCCTGGCCAACGCGGCCGGGGCCCACCTCGGGCCCGACGCGGTCCTGGCCGCGTTCCGCGACGATACCCTGGCGCTCCTGCTGCCCAATTGCAGCCGGGGAGGCGGCTGCGACGGCGTCGACAGCCTGCTCGATCACGTGAAGGACTACCCCTTCCAGCATGGGCCGCACCACTACAGCATCGGTTTCAACATCGGCATCACCGAATACGCGCCGGCCCGATTCAGTGGCGTCGAAGCGATCCGGCGCGCCGACTCGGCCTGCATCACGGCAAAGGCCATGGGCCGCAACCGCAAGCAGGTCTACGAGGAGACCAGCCCCCAGCTGCAATCCCAGGAATCCCTGATCGACTGGGCCGGGCGTATCGATTCCTTCCTCACCGGCAGCGGCTTGCACTTGCGCTGCCAGCAGGTGATGCCGCTCGGCGCGGACACCGCCTTGCTGCCCTACTACGAAATCCTGCTGGGCATCGAGGGCGAGGACGGGCTGGTCATCGAACCCGCCCATTTCATTCCCACCGTGGAGCGCCTGCAGCGCGCGCACGAAGTGGACATCTGGGTGATGCAGAACGTGTTCGCGTGGATCGGCGCCAACCTGCCGAGCTTCGCGTCCCTCGGGGGCTTCGCCATCAACCTGTCCGCCACCTCGCTCAGCAGCCCCGACGTGATGCGCTTCCTGCAGAGCGCGCTTCCGGGCTGCGCGTTTCCCACCGACAAGATCACCTTCGAAATCACGGAATCCGCCGCGATCGAGAGCTATGGCGCCGCGCAGGACTTCATCCGCGAAATCCGCCGCTACGGCTGCAAGTTTTCGCTGGACGATTTCGGTAGCGGTTTCACCTCCTACGCCCACCTGAAGAATCTGCGCACCGACGCGCTCAAGATCGACGGCAGTTTCGTCAGGGACATGCTGAACAATCCGGACGACTATGCCATGGTCAAGTCGATGAACGACATCGGCCACTCGCTGGGCCTGTGCACCGTGGCCGAATTCGTGGAGTCGCCCGGGATCCGGGATGCGCTGCGCGAGATCGGCGTCGACTATGCCCAGGGCTACGCCATCCACAAGCCCTGCCGCATCGACGAGCTTGCAAAAGGGTATGCGTAGACGAGGGAACGGGCAGAAAAAACGCCGCTCGATGAGCGGCGTTTTTTTACAACTGGTGCCGGCGATCGGAATCGAACTGACGACCTTCGCATTACGAATGCGCTGCTCTACCAACTGAGCTACGCCGGCGAAAAACAGCGCGCATTATAGCGGAATCGTCCGCCTCTGTGGCGGCGTAGGGCCTGTGAACACTAGTTCCGCGCCTGCGTTGCCGCGAGAAAACGATGGATGCAAGACGCGTCGCGCCGGCAAGGGTCATCCCTTGCCAAGCGGCGCAACGCCGCCGTATTAAATAAAAGCAGCGCGTTTTCTCGCGGCAACCCGGAGGGGCGGGCCGATTCGTGCGCATCCCTTTGTCGCGAACCGCTTGCAGCGAATGACACTGCGGCGCGGTCCGCTTCGCGGGCTGCATCCCGAATCGGCCTCGCCGCAGGCGCGGAACTAGCGTTAACAGGCCCTAAAGCGCGGCTTTCAAGCGGGAAACCACCTTGTCGCGGCCGATCAGTTCCAGCGTGGCGTCGATCGCCGGCGTCTGCGCCTCGCCGGTCACCAGCACGCGCACCGGCATCGCCAGCTTCGGCATCTTGAGACCGTGCGCGGCCAGCGTTTCCTTGAACGCGGCGCTGATGGCGCTGCGCTCCCAGCTCAGCGCTTCAAGGCGGTCGGCCAGTTCGGCCAGCGCGGGCAGCACCTCGGCGGTGACGTGCTGCGCAAGCAGTTCGGGCGTGGGGTGCAGGGTGCGGTAGAACAGCGTGGCGGCGTCGGCCAGTTCCTCGATGGTCGCGGCGCGTTCCTTTACCAGCGCGCACACCGCGGCAAGCTCGGGGCCGTCGTCGGGGTTGGCGCCGTTGCGGATCAGGAAGGGACGAATGAGTCCGGCCAGCCGCGCGTCGTCGGCCGCCTTGATGTACTGCTGGTTGAGCCAGCGCAATTTTTCGGTGTTGAACTGCGCGGCCGAGGGCGTGATGTGATCGAGGTCGAACCACTGGACGAACTGCTCGCGGCTGAACAGTTCAGCGTCGCCGTGCGACCAGCCGAGCCGGGCCAGGTAGTTGATCACCGCTTCCGGCAGGTAGCCTTCCTCGAAATACTGCATCACCGACACCGCGCCGTGGCGCTTGGACAGCTTGGTACCGTCGTCGCCGAGGATCATCGACAGGTGCGCGTACTGCGGTACGGTCGCGCCGAGCGCCTTGAGGATGTTGATCTGGCGCGGGGTGTTGTTGACGTGGTCGTCGCCGCGGATGACGTGGCTGATCTGCATGTCCCAGTCGTCCACCACCACGCAGAAGTTGTAGGTGGGCGTGCCGTCGCCGCGCGCGATGATGAGGTCGTCGAGCTCGGCGTTGGCGAATTCGATGGTGCCCTTGACCAGGTCCTTCCACGCCACCGTGCCGTCGGTCGGGTTCTTGAAGCGCACCACCGGGTCGATTCCGGACGGCGGCGTCGGCAGCGCCTTGTCGGGTTCGGGGCGCCAGCGGCCGTCGTAGCGCGGCTTGTCGCCGCGCGCGCGCTGCGCCTCGCGCATTTCGTCGAGTTCTTCCGGGCTGCAATAGCAGTGGTAGGCGTCGCCCTTGGCCAGCATCTGCTCGATCACTTCCTTGTAGCGGTACAGGCGCTGGGTCTGGTAGAACGGGCCTTCGTCGTGGTTCAAGTCCAGCCAGGCCATGCCGTCGAGAATTGCCTGCACCGCCTCGGGGGTGGAGCGCGCGATGTCGGTGTCCTCGATGCGCAGGATGAACTGGCCGCCGTGATGACGCGCAAAGGCCCACGAAAACAGCGCGGTGCGGGCGCCGCCGATATGGAGGTAACCGGTGGGGGAGGGGGCGAAGCGGGTGCGGATCATGGCAAGGCCGGGCAGCAAAAAGGCGCTATTTTACCGGATCGGGCGAGCTGAAATTGACCACGTCGGGTCGGATGTGGTTTAATTCGCGCCGCTTCGGGGCAGTTAGCTCAGCGGTAGAGCATCGCCTTCACACGGCGGGGGTCACAGGTTCAAACCCTGTACTGCCCACCACCCGAATATCGAAAAAGGACTGGCTTAGGCCGGTCCTTTTTTTATTGCGGTTTCCGCGTCGTCCCGTCCGGAAGGCTGCACACGCGCCAGATAGCTGGTCGCCAGCGCCTTGTACAGCGGCTTCGGGCAGATCATGCGCGACACGGCAGTGGCCAGCAGCGTGGCCAGCATCAGCGGCACCACCATGCCGTGGTTGTCGGTCATTTCCATCACGATGACGAAGGCCGTGATCGGGGCCTGCACCACGCCGGCGAAGTAGGCCGCCATGCCGATCACGATGAGGGCGCCCGGATCCGCCTGGCTCACCAGATTCGCCACCGCCTGGCCGATGCCCGCGCCTGCCGACAGGCTGGGCGCGAACAGACCGCCGGGGATGCCGCTGACGAAGGACACGAAGGTCGCCAGCATCTTCCACAGGCCATACGCCGCCGACACTTCGCCGCTGCCTTCGAGCAGGTGCTTGGCCTCGTCGTAGCCGCTGCCGTACACGGCGTTGCCCGAGGCCAGGCCGATCACCGCCAGCAGCAGGCCGCACACCGCGGCGAAGCCCACCGGATGGGCGCGCATGAGGATGCCGGCACGACCGGGCAGGCCGCGCGCGGAAAACGCCAGTAGCAGGCGGCTGAATCCACCGCCCAGCACGCCGCCGGCGAGGCCGCACAGCAGCACGCCGAGCCAGCCCGACGCACCGTTGAGCGCCGCGTCGGTGGCGCCGAAATAGGTGTAGTCGCCCTGCACGTAGATCGCGGCCAGGCCGGCGATGATGACCGCGGTGAGCAGGGTACCGCTCGAGCGTTCCTCGAAGGAGCGTGCCATTTCCTCGATGGCGAACACGATCCCTGCGAGCGGCGTGTTGAACGCCGCCGCCACGCCGGCGGCGCCGCCGGCGATGATCAGCCCGCGCTCCATGAGATGGCGCGGAAAACGGATCAGCCAGCGCAGGTTGTAGAGCAGTGCCGCCCCGATCTGCACGGTGGGGCCTTCGCGCCCCACGCTGGCGCCGCCTGCCAGGCCGACGCAGGTCAGCAGCATCTTGCCCACCGCCACGCGCAGGGACAGCACCGCGTCGCGGCGGCTGCCTTCGGGCATGTGGATGGCGGCGATCGTCTGCGGGATGCCGCTGCCTTCCGCGCCCTTGAAATAGCGCTGCGTCAGCGCGGCAACGCCGGCAAGGGTCAGCGGCGTGAGCAGCAGGGGTAGCCAGGGGGAGATCGCAACGACATGGCGGAACAGCCGCTGCGCCTGGTCGCTGCCCAGGGCAAACGCCGTGGCGGCCAGGCCCACCCCGACCGCGCCGCCCCAGAACAGTACGTGGCGAAACCACTGACGGGTCGAGAACAGGCTGACACGGTGACGTTTCTGGATGGTGAGGAAGCGGGGGCGCGGCCATTGCATGATTCCCGGAGTTTAACAGGCCATTGAAAGCAGCCCTGCGCATCGGCCGGTGCATGTCGGGCGCAGGCATTGCTGAGCGGACGCCTGCCCTGTATAGTGCGGCCTCCCGCACCCTGCCAATCGGTGCGCGGTTCTTTTACCCCGATCTCACGATCCCCTATTCGTCTGCCTCGATTGGTGTTGCCACATGCGCAACAGGCCGTCGCAGGAAAAAACTACATGACTACTGAAACCACCTTTGCCAGCCTTGCGCTGGCGGAACCCATCATGCGTGCGATTGCCGATGCCGGCTACACCACGCCCACCCCGATCCAGGCGCAGGCGATCCCGCAGGTGCTGGCAGGCGGCGACCTGCTCGCCGCCGCGCAGACCGGCACCGGCAAGACCGCCGGCTTCACCCTGCCGATCCTGCATCACCTGTCGACCCAGGCGGCTCAAAGCAAGCCGGGCCGCCCGCGCTGCCTGATCCTGGTGCCGACGCGCGAACTCGCCGCGCAGGTCGAGGAATCGGTCAAGACCTACGGCAAGTACCTGTCGCTCACCTCGATGGTGATGTTCGGCGGCGTCAACATCAACCCGCAGTTCAAGGCGCTGAAGTCGCGCGTGGACATCCTGGTGGCGACGCCGGGACGGCTGCTCGACCACATGGGGCAGAAGACGGTGGACCTGTCCGGCGTCGAAATCCTGGTGCTCGACGAAGCCGACCGCATGCTCGACATGGGCTTCATCCGCGACATCAAGAAAGTGCTCGCGGTGCTGCCGAAGCAGCGCCAGAACCTGCTGTTCTCGGCGACCTTCTCCGACGAGATCCGCACGCTGGCCAACAGCCTGCTGCACAACCCGAAGAGCGTCGAAGTCGCGCGCCGCAACACCACGGTGGAGGTCATCGAGCAGTCGATGCACCGCGTGCCGCAGGCCCACAAGCGCGATCTGCTGGCGCATCTGATCAAGCACCACAACTGGCAGCAGGTGCTCGTCTTCACCCGCACCAAGCACGGCGCCAACAAGCTCGCCGAGAAGCTGATCAAGGACGGCATCACCGCCGCCGCGATCCACGGCAACAAGAGCCAGTCGGCGCGCACCAAGGCGCTGGCGAGCTTCAAGGACGGCGGCGTGCGCGTACTGGTGGCGACCGACATCGCCGCGCGTGGCATCGACATCGACCAGCTGCCGCAAGTGGTCAACTTCGAACTGCCCAACGTGCCGGAAGACTACGTCCACCGCATTGGCCGCACCGGCCGCGCCGGCACCACCGGCTCGGCGCTGTCGCTGGTGGATGACGAGGAACTCGCATACCTGCGCGACATCGAGAAGCTGATCAAGCGCTCGATCGTTCGGGTCGAAATCGAACCCGGCTTCGTGCCGCCCGCCAAGGCCGACCTGATGTCCGACGAACGCCCACCGCGTCCGCCGCAGGGCCGCGGCGGCCCGCGTCAGGGCCAGGGCGCCCGCTCGGGTCAGCCCGGTGGACGCAACGGCTCTGGCCGCGCGCCGCAGGGCAAGCCCGCAAGCGGCGGCGCCAAGCCCGCAGCCGGCCGTGGCGCCGCGCCGAATTCGCCCGCCCAGCCGCGCAAGCCGCGTCCGCAGGCGGCGCTGTTCTCGTCCAAACCGGGCACGCGCGGGCACTGAGCCGCAGGGACGGACAGCGCTTCGGCGCCACATCCGTCATTGCGAGGCGCGTAGCGCTGAAGCAATCCAGTCTTTGGCTTGGCACGGAGCACGACGGAGTAGTTAGTGCTTTCGCGGGGCTGCTGACCGTTGGCCGGGGGTAGCCCGGCGGCTAGTTGCTCGGTTCCCTCGCTTGCCTCGCCGCTGCCTTGAAGAATGAACATGCCAAGGCATGTTCATCGAAGTAACCCAAGAAAAAGCGACCCCGCTCATCCCCGAAACCCCGGAAATCGAGCCTGCCGGACGGGCGGCAAAGAACTCGCCCCGCTTTATTTGTATTTCGAAGGTGAGCGGGGCTCAAACACCTTTGCCGCTGATCCGCCCGGCAGGCTCAATTTCCGGCGGGACTGAGAGGGGCTGAAAGTCAGAACCAGTT
>JAHJNN010000003.1 GCA_018820765.1 Gammaproteobacteria bacterium | reverse complement strand
CGGCTACCCCATGAACGATGCCGAGGTCTGGTGGCGCGTGATCTGGTACGCGGGCTTTCGCGGCCTGGTTGCGCAACTGAGCGAACCCCAGCTTGCCCAATTCAAACAGGAACACCTCGCAGAGATCAGCGCCCTGCGAACCGGACAAGGCATCCCACTCAACATCACGGCACTGTTCGCCAGCGGGCGGGTGGCTTGACCCTCATTTCAAACGGCCCGCTTTCGTCGATCCGGCCCGTCATTGCCAAAAGTCCATAAATGGACTAACTTTCCGTTACCAGTACATTTCAATACTGGCACGGAGGGTGAGATGCAAACCACAGCACACGCCGTCAAGGCGCAGAACAAGCCGAGCAGTCGTGAACTATCGGCCGCCGGTCTGCGCGCCTTCTTCAACATCGCGCGCGACTGGGGGCTCGGCACCGACGAGCAGATGGTGCTGCTGGGTGCGCCGGGCCGCTCGACCTTCTTCAAGTGGAAAGCCGCCCCCGAGGCCGCCGACCTCAAGCGCGACACCCTCGAGCGGCTTTCCTACCTGCTCGGCATCTACAAGGCGCTGCAGGTCCTGCTGCCCGACACGACCGCGGCCGATGCCTGGGTGAAGAAGCCCAATGCGGCGCCGCTGTTCGGCGGCCGCAGCGCGCTCGACCGCATGCTCGGCGGCAACGTGGCCGACCTCCTGGCGGTGCGCCAGTATCTGGATGCCCGGCGCGGCGGCTGGGCTTGAGCTATCCCGCCACGCGCCTGAAGTGGAACCCGGCCTGGCGGGTCATCCCGAGCCGCTTTCCGTCCGTCGGCCTGTTCGAGCGCGTGGCCGGCCCGGAGGATTTCGACGCCCTCTATGCGCTGGAGGCCATGACCAACGACCGCATCCGCGACGAAGTCGGCGAGATCAGCCTGGTCCCTGCGGAGGAGCGCCGGTTCGGCCCCGGCAGCACCTGCATCATGGCGGCCTTCACCCATCTCAACCCGCAGGGCAGCCGCTTCAGCGACGGCAGCTACGGCGTGTTCTACTGCGCGCGCAAGCGCGACACCGCCATCGCCGAGACGCAGTACCACGCGGCCCGGTTCATGGCGGCCACCGCCGAGCCGCCGATGCGGCTGCAGATGCGGCTCTACACCGTGGAAGCTCAGGGCAAGGTCGCCGACCTGCGCGAAGCCAGCCGCGCCGAGCCGCGCATCGTCGACCCCGACGGCTACGGCTATGCCCAGGGCGTCGGGCGGCAACTCCGGGCGGACGGCGCGCTGGGCATTCTGTATCCGTCGGTACGCCACCCCGCGGGCGTGTGCCTGGCGGCGTTTCGCACGACGCTGTTGAAAAAATGCCTGCACGCCGCCTACCTGGAATACCACTGGAACGGCCGCGCCGTCGACGCCGTGTTCGAGGTCGCGCAGCTGCTGTGATGCCCGATCAGGACGCCGGTTTCCCCCACAGTTCCTCCAGGCGCTGGTCGCGCCCGCAGCTATAGCGGTAGAACTTGTAGCGCAGGGGGTTCTTCACGTAGTAGTCCTGGTGGTAGGTCTCGGCCGCGGTGAATACCCCGGCCGGCACGATCTCGGTCACGATCGGCTGAGGGAACGGCTTCGATTTCGCGAGCGCCGCCTTCGATGCTTCGGCCAGGCGTTTCTGCTCCGCGTCGTGATAGAAGATCGCGCTGCGGTACTGGTCGCCGACGTCGCAGAACTGCCGGTTGCGCACCGTCGGGTCGATGTTGCGCCAGAACACGTCGAGCAGCTTCGCGTAGCTGACCTTGGCCGGGTCGTAGACGATCTCCACCGCCTCGGCGTGGCCGGTGCCGCCGGCGGACACCGCCTCGTAGCTCGGGTTCTTGGTGTGGCCGCCGATATAGCCGGACGTCGTCGACACCACGCCCTCCAATTTGTCGTACGGCGGCTCCATGCACCAGAAGCAGCCGCCCGCGAAGGTGGCCTTGGCGAGCGCGTCCGCGGCGCTCGCCAGTCCCGGCGTCGCCAGCGCGGCCAGCAGGAATGCGGCGAATAGTCTATTTCTCATCATGACGCTCCTTGAATGAAACAGCTCCAGCGGTTCGACTGAACCACATGGGCTTGGTTGCCGGGCGGTGCGGCCCGGGACGAAAGTTGAATTTTGCGCAGGCTCGCCGGTCCCATGGGCTGGACGACGCAAGGAAGAGAGGCCCCATCATGAAACGGCGTACTTTCCTCGAAGCAGCCGCGGTCACGCCGCTGGCCCTGGCCGGGATCGCTTGCGACAGTTCGGCGCGGCCGCCCGCGACCGCAAGCGAAGCCGAGGTCGACGCGATGCGCCGCGACTGGAAGGCGCTGCTGGCGCCCGGCGCGGACGTGACGCTTTCCACCGAGCCGCTGCAGCGGTCCGAAGCCGAGTGGAAGAGACTCCTCAGCCCGGCGCAGTTCGACGTGCTGCGCGAAGACGGCACCGAGCGTGCGTTCTCCAGCCCGCTCGACCGCGAAAAACGGCCCGGCGTCTTCGCCTGCGCCGGCTGCGGCCTGCCGCTCTTCACCTCGCGCATGAAGTTCGACAGCGGCACCGGCTGGCCCAGCTTCATCACCCACGTCCCAGGCCACCTCGCCACCGAAAAGGATTTCAAGCTCATCCTGCCGCGCACCGAATACCACTGCATCCGCTGCGGCGGGCATCAGGGCCACGTGTTCGATGACGGCCCATTGCCGACCAAGCAGCGCTGGTGCAACAACGGCGTCGCGCTCAGGTTCGTCCCGGCGTAGCGGAGTCATGATGCCTCGCCGAGCGCGCCGCCGCAGCTGCTGCCCTGGCCGGCGGTGCAGCCGTAGCAGTGGTCCGCCACCGCGATCGGCCGGCCCGCCAGATCGTGCTCCAGCAGATCGCGCAGATGCGGGCGCGGCCGCCCCGGCAGCTGCAGCGCCAGCCCCAGCATCTGGTTGAAGTCGCAGTCGTAGAGATAGCCCTGCCAGTCGACGCTGACCAGGTCGCGGCACATCACACGCTCCAGGTTCTCCGGCCGGTGGCTGTCGTGCAGCAGCCTCATGTAGGCGGCGAACTGGCCTTTCGACACCAGCGTGCTGCCGAAGCGCTTGATCGGCATGTTGGCCAGCGTCAGCAGGCGGCTGAAGACGATGCCGAACTGAGCGCCCAACTCGCGCTTGTAGTCCGCCTCCAGTGTCTCCTGCGGCCCCGGCAGCGTCGGGCCGAGCGGGTTGTACACGAGGTCGAGCGTGAGGCCGCTGCCTGGCTCGCCGTAGCCCAGCGCGTTGAGCTGCCTCAGCGCGGCGATGCTGCGCTCGAACACCCCCGCGCCGCGCTGGCGGTCGACGTTCGCCTGCGTGTAGCACGGCAGCGAGGCCACGATCCGCACCGCCTGCCGCGCCAGAAACTCAGCCAGCCCGTCCTGCCCCGGCTCCTGCAGCACCGTCAGGTTGCAGCGGTCGATCACCGTCGCGCCCAGCTCGCGCGCCTCGCGCACCAGGCGGCGAAACTGCGGATGCAGTTCCGGCGCGCCGCCGGTGATGTCCAGCGTGCCGATCCCGCGCCGTGCCAGCACGCCGAGCACCAGCGCCACGCCGCGCTCGTCCATCATCTCGCTGCGCGTGGGGCCGGCGTTGACGTGGCAGTGCACGCAGGTCTGGTTGCAGCGGTAGCCCAGGTTGACCTGCAGCGTCGTCAGATGCGCGCGCCGCAGCGGCGGAAAGTCGGTGGCTTGCAGCAGCGGCAGGGTGGCGTGCACGGCAGATCCTTTCGCGTTTTGTCTCGTCAGAAACATGGGTCGCGCGGGTGGCCCAAATCTTACAGTTTTGGTGACCCCCAGGCCTCATGCGCCGCCGTCGCCGCTGCCGCGCCGGTTGATCGGGTAGCGGCCCACCTGGCCGCGAAAAGGTTGCAGCAGCAGCCGGCTGAAGTTGAGCGTGTCGGGGTCGCGGAACTCGTCGAGCCCGATGGTCATGCCCAGGTGGCCGCGTTCGGGCTGGGCGCGATAGGTGCCGAACAGGCGGTCCCACCAGGGGAAGCTGAAGCCGAAGTTGCTGTTGGTCTCGTGCGGCAAGTTGGAGTGGTGCACGCGGTGCATTTCCGGCGTCACCACGAACCATCGCAGCACGCGGTCGATCGCGGCCGGCAGCCGCACGTTGCCGTGGTTGAACAGGCTGGTGGCGTTCAACGCGATCTCGAACACCAGCACCGCCAGCGCGGGCGGGCCGAGCACCGCGATCGCCGCCAGCTTGATGCCCATCGACAGCACGATCTCGATGGGGTGGAAGCGCACCCCGGTGGTGACGTCGAAATCCAGATCCGAGTGGTGCATGCGGTGCAGCCGCCACAGCGTCGGCACCGCATGGAACACCACGTGCTGGAAATAGATCACGCAATCCAGCACCAGCACGCCGATCAGCAGGGCCAGCCCGTACGGCAGGCCGAACTGGTTGAGCAGGCCCCAGCCGCGCTCCTGCGCAAGCAGCGCCATGCCGACCGCGGTGACCGGAATCAGCAGCCTGACCGCGGCCGTGCCCACGGCAACGATGCCGAGGTTGGCGCGCCAGCGGCGGCTTTTGGAAGTGGACAGCGCGCGCCGCGGCGCCAGCCATTCCCACACGCCCATCAGCGCCAGCACGCCGAAAAAGAAACCCAGCCGGATCGCGGCTTCATGGCTCATGCCCAGTCCTCTGCGGCCCGATTCCTATATTCTAGCCAACGCCCGGAACGCGCCACGCCCGCGCCGGCTTTCCCGCCTATATTTCAGGAAGGCCCACTCCAAGGAGACACCATGTTCAAGCGCATATTGGTAGCGGTCGATGCCAGCGAAACCGGCGAACAAGCATTGCAGATGGCAATCGGGCTCGCCACCGAGTCGCAGGCGCAATTGCGGATCGTGCATGCGGTCGATGTCTCGAACGTCAACATGGAAAGCGAGCAGCTCGACCACTCCGCAATGACGGAAAAAATCAAGAAAAACGGGCAGGACACCCTGAGCAATGCGGAAATGAAAGCAGCGGCGGCCGGGATCGAGGCCGAAACCAACCTCGTCGTGCTGGAGACGCTGAAGCCGCGCATCGCCGAAGCCGTCATCGAAGACGCCGAAGCCTGGCCCGCCGACCTCATCGTCATCGGCACCCACGGCCGCCGCGGACTCAGCCGCCTGGTCGTCGGTAGTGTCGCCGAAGGCATCGTGCGGGGGGCGACCATGCCCGTCCTGCTGACCCGGGGGACGTGAAGTCGCGTCGCGATCCCCCCCATCGGCCCGGGAGCGCACCCCACCTGTAGGAGCGGCGCCCTCGCCGCGATTTTCGCACCGTCGCGATCACCACGGCATCGGCCCGGGGGCGGGCCTCCTACGGGACAGTGCGGGGGCAACCGTAAGGAATCGCCCCCTCGTCAGACCAATACACCGCCACCCTCAATCACCGGAGACCCACCCATGCTCAACCGCATCCTCGTCATCGCCGCACTCGCGTTCAGCCAGCCGCTTCTGGCCGACAGCGCCGCCCCCTGGGGCAGCGCCAAGGTGATGGACATCCAGTATTCAAAACAGAAAGTTGTCTACGACACCGCCGTCAGCTCCGTGGCCGCGCTCACCAGCGTGCTCGACCGCGCCAGCTATCTCAGCGTGATCAACGGCGCCGACCCCTTCGACAACAAGATCGTCATCGTCCTGCACGGCGACGAAATCCCCTTCTTCGCCATCAAGAACCACGCCAAATACAAAGACCTGATGGCGCGCGCCCAGAGCCTGACCGTGGGCGGCACCATCGAATTCAGGATGTGCCGGATCGCCGCCAAAGGGCACGGCTTCGAGCCCAAGGACATCCATGGCTTCGTCTCCATGGTCCCCATGGGCGACGCCGAAATCGTCCGCCTGCAGCAGGAAGGCTACGGCTATATGCGCTGATCGAAGGCCTCACCTGTAGGAGCGGCGCCCTCGCCGCGATTTTCGCACCGTCGCGATCACCACATCATCGGCCCGAGGGCGGGCCCTACAACCATACCGCATCCCAATGCGGATAATCCCCGACCCGCTGAACCAGGCCGGCGCGTACGGGATTGGCGACGATGTAGCGGGCGAGCGTCGACAGGTCTTCCTCCCGGCGTAAAGCGTGGTCATGAAATCCGGTCTGCCAGATTCGTTCCCCCAGCCCGTGTGCCGTCACGGCTTTAACCGTACCCACCACGTTCGACAGAGACGCCCCCGCATCCAGTTGCACCAGCCAATGCATGTGATCGGGCATGACCACGAAAGCCAACGTCGTGGCCTCTCCGCGTGTTTGGGTTTGGCGCAGGGCATTGATCAAGAAACGCGCCGATCGCAAATCCGAGAAAACAGGCTGCCGGTCAAGCGTGATCGTCGTGACGTGATACACCTGCCCGGGCAGGGACACCCGGCCTTTGCGCAGATCTTTTCCGTGAGGTTTGGCGGTGTGTTCAGGCATGTGCGTGTTCGTTGTTTGGATGTCGATCAATCGGCCTTATCGGCCCGAGGGTGGCCTCTACAAAAGCGCACCAACCCCACCTGTGGGAGCGGCGCCCTCGCCGCGATTGTCGCGCCGTCGCAATCACCCGCAATCGGCCCGAGGGCGGACCTCCTACACGGGTGACATCTTCTTGGCAGCCGGCTCGGGAACGGGACTCTGAACCGCGCAACTCTGCTGCCCCTGCAGCGCCGGATGCCCGGACAGCCGCTCCGGCAGGGCATTACGTATCTCTTCCGGCGTCATGTTCAGGGCCGAGGTGTTGATCAGCGGCGAGAACAGCGGTGCAAACACCCTGAGGCCGATGTGGCGGCCCAGTTCGCGGTAGCTTTCGAACTGGTTTTCGTCGAAGAACTGGTCGCCGGTGGATTCATTGGGGAAGCGGGAATGGGCGGCGGCGTATTCCTTCACGTCGCTCGATTCGTCGCCGGTGAGGGTGGCCTTGATGTAGATCAGCACGCCCGGCTGCGGCGCATTCTGGTAGCGGATGCAGCCCACCGCGAAGTGCGACTGGCTGCGTTTGGAGGTGCCCTGGTGCCGCAGCGCGGCGAGGTCGATTTCGATGCGGGTGCCGAAATCGGTCCAGCATTTGCGGACGGCGTTGGCCAGGTCCTCGAACTGGGCGTCGGGGTCGCAGCCGGCATCCACCGCCACCACGACGCGGCAGCGCCGGCGCACCAGTTCGTAGATGCCGAGGTTTTCGAAATGGCCGCCGTCCGAGATGTTGAGAAAGCTGGCGCGGCTGTTCAGCTGTCCGAACACTTCCTTCAGCAGGGCGAGGCCGCCGAAGCGCGGGCTGGCCTTGCGCCAGGCCTTGGGATGGCGCGGATTGCCGCACCAGCGGCCGAGCCGGACGTTGAACACGCTCATCAGCGCCGACAGCGCGGCCGACGTGTGGTAGCCCATGTTGGGGTTGGTCGCCGCGCCCGAGGTGGCCACCACGTTGCCCAGCAGGATGCCGCCGTTGGCGTTGAGAAAGGCGAACTGGTTGGCCGCGTATTCCTCGGTGCGGCGGTAGGCGCCGATGCGGTCGCCGTCCGAATTCCAGAATTCGAATCCGGTGTAGCGGGGCGTGAAGGCGAACGCCGCGGCGCGTCGCGTCTGCCAGGCCAGGTCCTCGCCGCCGTTCAGGTTCATCGCCGCGTTGACGATGGGGAAGGGTCGCTGATTCAGCAGCACCGACAGCGGCAGATCGTCCCCCGGATCGAAGCCGGTGAACGGATGCGGGCGGCGCTCCACCTTGACCGGCAGGGTGCGCCCCACGCGCGTGGCGCCCAGATAGCAGCGGGTGAGGCGGTTGCGGTAAAAGCCGTGCAGCGAGAACAGGTTGATGTCCACCCGCCAGCCCAGCAGGCCGAACACCGCGGCGCACACCCCGCCCACCCACAGCACGTCGTTCAGCTCCACCCTCACCAGATTGAACATGGCCGCATGCAGGATGGGCCCGAAAGGCCCCGCCGCAGCGATCGGCACGCAGCGGTCGCACAGCGCGCCGGGGCTGGCCAGCACCGCAGTCAGCACGCTCGCCAGCAGAATCGTCAGGCCGATGATGAACACATACGGCGCCGCCGCCACCAGCCGGTTCAGCCACAGCTTGCCTGCGCCGGGCTCGGCGGATGCGCCCTGGCCGCCGGTGAGCGAGCTCTTGCCCAGCAGCACCCCGCCGATGCTGCTGGCCGCCCACGCCAGGCCGCCGGCCAGCGCCAGCCCCGCCAGCCACTTCACCAGCGGCGCCGCATACAGCGTGACCGCAAACACGGCCAGCCAGGCCACCGCCGCCTGCACGATGAATCCCCCCAGGCGCGCCCACCACTCGCGGTCCTGCTCCGAATACAGCCGCTTCATCATGCCGATGTGCAGCGTCACCACCAGCGAATAACTCAGCAGCACCAGCGGCGTGCCGAAGGTGGTGGCGTAGGCCACGCCGCCCACCTCGGGAAGACGCGCCGCCCCCTCGCGCACCCAGTAGAAAATCACCCCGCCCAGCGCGCCCGCCAGCAGCGTCCACGGCAGCTGCCAGGCGAAACGCACCAGCCCCGCCATCCACTCGATCAGCTCGTCCATCGCCGCACGCAGGCGCTCGGGGTCGCTGCGTACCGCCCACAGCGCCGCCACCTTCTCCAGCGCGGTGAAAGCGACATTGCTGCCGCCGCTTTTCAGCCAGAACACCACCAGCCACGGCGCCAGATACACCAGCGTCGTCCACTTCACCCAGTCCCACAGCGAATAGTCCGTGGCCGCGGCATGCGCCTGCAGCGCCAGCGCAAACAGCCACGCCGAAAGCAGCGACGGCACCACGATCAGGCCTACGATGAAGCCCGGCCCGGTCGAATTGAAGCGGTCGCCCTTTTGAAACCGCATCAGGCTCATCGCGCAGGCGCCCACCGCCAG
This sequence comes from Gammaproteobacteria bacterium, assembly GCA_018820765.1. Taxonomy (GTDB): domain Bacteria; phylum Pseudomonadota; class Gammaproteobacteria; order Burkholderiales; family Thiobacillaceae; genus Thiobacillus. The sequence goes on along the minus strand of JAHJNN010000003.1, from coordinate 129,051 downwards.
TAGCATCGGGGCGATCGCCAGGGCATACAGCAGCGGCAGCCCGGTGTCCGTCAGCGGCGTGGCCAGCGCCCACGCCAGCGGATCGGTCAGCCAGCGCGCCAGGTTCAGCAGCAGATAGGGCAGCGTCAGCAGCGCGCCGAAGAAGGCCACCAGGATCAGCTGATTCAACAGCAGATTGCGCAGATAGGTGGAAATCGCCGCCAGCGAATCCCCCGAAAAGATCCCCAGCCGGGGCGTGAGGTAATTGCTGTAGCGGCGCAGAAAGCGCAGCGAAGGATGTTCCGGCGGACAGTCCGAAACCGGCGTGCCCGCCGTGCACCACGGCCGCGCCTCGCCCGACAGCTCAAGCTCCACCATCGCCAGCGCATCCGCCACCGACTGCCCCGGCTTGCGGCTGCGAAAAATCAGCGTCGACAGCCAGGCCCCGATATAGCCGCCGCCCGACACCGTCGATAAATAGTCGAACGCGCGCAGCAGCCGCAGCCGCGCCAGCGCCTGGATCACCCCCAGGCAAAACGTCGCGCTGCGTATCCCCCCGCCCGACAAGGCCAGCCCCACCAGCTGCGCCCGGTCCGCGCAGGCCTCGGGGCCGAGCGCAGGATCGTGCGCCTGCGGCCGCAGCCGCTCGATCTCGTCCAACAACACCCGAGAAAATTGGTCGGTGACCGTGTTTGGATTCAACTCCATGCTTCCCCCCTTATGAGGGCGGCGTCACTGGCCGCCCATGTTCTGTCTTATTCATAGAGCAGAATGGCGAGGTCGGGTGGACCGGGGCGGGTTTTGGCAGGAATGTACGTCCACCTAGCGGGTTGTGCGAAGATTCGGCTGATAAGAAGCAAGGGGGCGTATTGGTTCCCTAATAAATAAATGACCCTACCGAAGAAAAATTTCTTAATGCTGAGGCCGAAAAGCCAGGATGACCAGTAAACGCACACCAAATATGACACTCGAAGCTGTTGAGACTTTTGCCAACATGGTCCAGAAAAAGTTCATGGCATTGGCACCAGGTCGAGAAGAAGATCAATTGCGCAGGCCTGTCGACGAATTGATGGGAAAAATTGGACATTCTCTTGCGCTCGACGTCGTTTCAAAAGACGAAAGCACACTTGATGATCAGCTTGGACGTCCCGACTTTGCGGTAACGGTAAAACGGTTGTTGTGTGGCTACATTGAACTTAAGTCACCTGGTACGGGTGTGGACCCGCATCGCTTCAAAGGGCACAACAAAAAGCAGTGGGAACGATTCAAACATTTGCCAAATTTGATTTATACAGATGGCAATGAATGGGCACTTTTTCGACATGGAGAAAATGTTCGGCGTGTCCGCTTTGAGGATGATCTAACTGTTAGCGGTGCACTCGCTGTAAGCAATAAGTCTGCTACGGACCTGCATGTCTTGTTGGTTGACTTTTTTCAGTGGGAACCCATCGTTCCCAAGAATGCTAAACAGCTGGCTGAACTGCTCGCACCTTTGTGCCGCATGCTGCATGACGATGTGCTTGAGGCCCTGAAGAAGCGCTCCGAAGCCATGCTCACAGTAGCGCGTGACTGGCGCCGTTATCTTTTTCCAGAAGCCAGTGATCAGGTTTTTGCGGATTCCTACGCGCAGACGGTTGTCTTTGCTCTGCTCCTTGCCCGGTCGGATGGCAGTGACACGCTGTTGCTTGATCAGGCAATCAAGCAGCTTACGGGATCGAATACTCTTCTATCGCGTGCACTTGAAGTCCTGACAGATTCGCAGTTGAGTGAAGATATCGGCACAACACTCAATCTGCTCCAGCGCGTCATTCAAGCCGTACCAACGGGGACGATGTCACGCGGTAGACGTGACCCGTGGCTGCATTTCTATGAGGACTTTCTTGCTGAATACGACCCCAAGCTGCGCAAGGATGTCGGCGCCTACTACACCCCTGTGGAGGTGGTACAGGCTCAGGTTCGATTGGTCGACGAATTACTGCGAACAAAATTTGAGAAACGAATGGGCTTTGCTGATGGTGATGTCGCCACACTTGACCCAGCTGTTGGTACTGGAACTTACCTCCTGGGCATTGTTGAGCATGCACTGGAACGGGTGGGTGAAGAAGAAGGCCCTGGCGCAATAGTAGGGCGGGCTGAAAGCTTAGCCAAACAACTCTATGGTTTCGAAATCATGGTGGGGCCCTATTCGGTATCTGCGCTTCGCCTCACTCGCATGATTCACGACTACGGTGCAAAGGTACCGCGCCAGGGTGTCGGCATCTGTCTCAGCAACACGCTGGAATCCCCGCACGAAAAAATTCCCGAGCTGCCCCTGCTCTACAAACCTATCGGGGACGAGCACAAGCGCGCCCGCGCCATCAAGGACATCCAGCCAGTGCTGGTGTGTATCGGCAATCCACCCTATGACCGCCATGAGGCAGCCAACGCAGAAAATCAAATGATGACCGGCGCATGGGTGCGCTGGGGCGAGAGCAAGAACGGCAAGGATGCCATCCTTAACGACTTCATCGAGCCGGTGAAAAAGGCAGGCAAGGGCGGGCAACTCAAGAATCTTTATAACCTTTACGTTTACTTCTGGCGCTGGGCATTGTGGAAAGTGTTCGAGCACGAACACCCAGGTGTCATGCCTGGTCCGGGCATTGTGACCTACATCACCGCCTCATCCTACATAGATGGCGACGCCTTTCTGGGTATGCGCGAACACATGCGGCGACTCTGTGACGACATCTGGATCATAGATTTGGGCGGCGAAGGTCGTGGCACTCGCCAGGATGAAAATGTGTTCAACATCCAGACGCCTGTGGCCATAGCCATCGCCGTGCGCTACGGTACACCCCGCCTAGAAATACCAGCGCAAGTGCATTACTGCCGATTGGAGGGCACTCGGGCGGCTAAGCTGGAAAAGCTGGAAAACATTGCGGGCTTTGGGAACCTCCACTTTGAAACCTGCCCAGTGGAATGGCGAGCACCGTTTCGGCCGCAAAGCAAAGCTGCCTTCTTCGACTGGCCGCAGATCATAGACCTCATGCCCTGGCAACAATCAGGCGTTAAGGCAGGTAGAACATGGGTTATCGGTTCTACCAGCGATGTGCTATGTGAGCGCATACGGCGTCTGTACGCAATTTCTAAGCCTGAGAAAGCAAATCTCTTCAAAAACAGTCCAACTGGAAAGAAGGTTTCAGACAAACCTCAGCCCATTGCGGAGACTGATGAGCATAGCCCGCTTCCCCAACTAATGTCGTACGGCTATCGGTCATTTGACCGTCAGTTTGTGATTCACGATTTCAGATTTATTGATCGGCCTTCACCACCACTTTGGCATAGCCATTCGGACGCGCAAATATACTTCGCCAGTCTCTTATCGAGCACGCTCGGTACGGGGCCTGCTTTGAGCATCAGCGCCGGTGTGCCCGATCTTCATTATTTTCGGGGTTCGTTTGGCGCCAAGGAAATCCTTCCCCTTTACCGCGACGCACAAGCCCAACACCCAAACTTGCATCCTACTTTGCTCGCTGTATTGCAGCAGGCGTTTGAGAAGGTGGTCAGTGCGGAAGACTTCGCCGCCTATCTCTACACCGTGCTTGCGCATCCCGGCTACGCGGCGAGCTTTCACGAAGAACTAGAGAACCGCGAGGTGCGAGTTCCGCTGACGCTGGACAAGGAGTTGTTTGCAGTTGCCGTTGCCATCGGGCGGCGGCTCATTTATTTGCATAGTTACGGCGAACGTTTTGCGCAAGGCCAAACATGGCCACATGGCCGTGCCCGCTGTACTAAAGCCATAGCCACGGAAAGCTTGCCGGAGAAATATTGTTACGACGAGGCAAGTCAGACGCTGCATATCGGAGATGGCCTGTTCAAACCGGTTACTCAGGCGGTATGGGAGTTTGAAGTTTCAGGTCTCAAGGTGGTGCAATCCTGGCTTGGTTACCGCATGAAGTGCCGCAAGGGAAAAAAGTCCTCTCCTCTTGATGACATCACACCATCCGGTTGGTCACCTGAATTCACCTCTGAGTTGTTGCGGCTGCTCCAACTTCTGGAAGAGACACTGGAAATCTATCCGCAACAAAAAACACTACTGGAGCAGATCCTAAAAAGTCGGCTTCTGAGTGCGAAGCAGTTGGGCGTACCACCCGCGGAATACCGCAAGCCGCCGGCAAATAGTGGAACACAACAACATCTTGAAGTTTGAACAGACGGACGGCATCAGTGATTGAGGTCAGACAACTTCGCCTGGATGTTGATAGCAATCAGCTTGCTGAGGTTAGTCGCCTTTGGCGTTCTAATTCCGCCACACTTGGCTTCTTTACTGCTGGCGCGTTTCAGGAATACGCAGCCAAAGGACAAATATTGATTGCTGAGGATGATTCTGAGCAATGCGTAGGGTATGCCTTATACAGAATATCTCGGAACGTCGTAGTTCTCGTCCACCTTTGCGTAGCAACCGAGCGGAGGTCATCTGGGGTTGCACGAGCTCTTATTGATGGTCTCAAGTCCGCGACCCAGACGATGCGAGGCATACGTCTAAGTTGCCGAAGGGATTTCCCCGTCGCTGCTTTATGGCCACGGCTAGGATTTGTCGCCATGAATGACAGAACTGGTCGAGGTGTGGATAGAAAACCTCTCACGACCTGGTGGTTGGACTACGGTCATCCAGATCTCTTCTCTTCAAATCTCGCAATCGCGATGGGCAGTGGCCAGAAACTGCCTGTAGTGATGGACGCCAATGTGTTTTTTGATCTTGATGAGCGAAACGACGTCGAGAGTGAAGAGTCAAAAGCGCTCGCTGCGGATTGGGTGCAGGTTAACGTCGAGTTATTTGTAACTCCAGAAATTCTTAACGAGATCGATCGGCAGAAGAATGAATCTTTGCGGCGACAAGAGAGGGCGCGGGTAGGACAGTTTTCCATGGTGCAGAGCGAGTTGGCTCAATATGACCGTTTCGTTGAAGAGATTCGCTTTCTTTATAAGACACCCATTACAGTTCAAGACGAATCGGATATTCGGCAGTTGGCCTATGCGCTGGCGGCTGGGATACAGTTTTTTGTGACCAGAGATGCTGGCGTTATTTGCAGAGGCGACGTTCTCTACGAACAGTATGGGCTGACGGTTATGAGGCCCGTAGATCTGGTCGTGCATCTGGATAGTATGGAGAGCGAAGCAGACTATCGTCCAGTCCGCCTCGCGGGGACAAGGCTTGAGCACAGGCTGGTTAAACCTGGCGAGGTCGAGCGACTGGTTTTGCGTTTCCAGGGCAATGCGGTCGGGGAGAAAGCGGCGGCGTTCCGGCGAACGATAACGGCGTTACTGGGAAACCCAGAGAAGTGTCGATGCTATGTTGTCTGTGATGGCACTGAGGAAGTGTTGGCACTGTATGCCAAGCGTGAAGTGGACGAAGTGCTTTCGGAGGTGCCTCTCCTGCGTTTGAATGCAAGGGACCTGGACGCCACTCTTGCGCGTTATCTCGCGGCCCATATGCATTGGCGTTCTGCCTCGCGGCGAGCGGTAATTACAAAAATATGCGACAAATTCTTAATGCCGGTGGTTGAACGGGCTCTGACTGAGTCTGGATATTCTCATTCAAATGGACATTGGATTAGAGCAGGCTTTCCAATGGTGGGAACATCTAGGCAGATGGCAGAGGCATTGTCCAATTTGGCCAATGGCCGCTCTGACGTTGTTGTTCCCCTCAAGAGTCTTTCACGAACTCTTTCGAATCATTCCCTGATTAGTGATCCGTTTTCGCTAGCCAAAGTGGAAACGGCATTATGGCCAGCGAAAATAACCGATCTGGCTATTCAGAATTACATCATTCCGATTCAACCCTCATGGGCGAGGGAATTGTTCGATGAGGAGCTAGCGCGGCAGGATTTGTTGGGGGCAAATCTTGATCTTGCTCTTCAGCTAGAGGGAGTCTATTACCGCACGACCCACTTCACCAAGCTAGCAGCCCCAGCGCGGATTCTCTGGTATGTCAGTCAGGGAAAGAATATCCAGGGATCTGGTCATATTCGGGCTTGCTCGAGATTGGATGAGGTCGTTGTGGGGAAGCCAAAAGAGTTATATAGGGCGTATCGCAGATTAGGGGTATACGAATGGAGAGATGTCTACGCGACGGCACGACAGAACATCAATTCGGACATTATGGCCTTGCGTTTCAGTCAGACAGAGCAGATGAATAGGCCGGTGGCTTGGAAAAGGGTGCAAGAGGTGCTCCGAAGTCGTGGCGTTAATACGAATATCAGGTCGCCTGTTGCGATCGACACTGAGACATTTTTTGAACTGTACGAGATCTGAAAGAACGATGAGAGAGTTGCTTGGTTCAATCGAGCGCGCATTATTGATCTCAATAAAGCCGCAGTATGTTGCCCAGATAGTTGTGGGAACGAAGCGAGTCGAATTGCGACGTACGCGGCCTAATATCGGGACAGGTGAGCTTGTCCTTATTTATGAGTCCTCGCCAACCATGGCGCTTGTTGGCTATGGCATCGTGGAAGATGTTCTCACGTCTTCGCCGGGAAAACTGTGGCCACGGGTTCGTGAATGGGCTGGAATTTCTAAAGCGGAATACGCGGGATATTTTGAGGGCGCAAAGAGTGCATATGGGATTAAATTTGGAGCGGTAGATTTCTTTGATGAGCCGATTGGACTCGACGAGTTGAGAGAGAGCCTGGAGGGATTCCATCCACCGCAAATCTATCGCTACCTAACTAAAGACCAGTTGGTTAATGTTTTGGCCAGCTAGCCAATCCCGGCCCTGCGGAAGCGGCAAGAAAATCAAGAAATGCTGCCTGCATTGAGCCTGGCAGAGTGGTCGGCCGGCCACACAGAGGTGTCAGCCGTTGACGGCCTTCAATCAGTAAGCGCCACCCCAAAATAACTTGAACTTATTCGCCAAACGGGCCTCAGACATGCGTCTGTAGGATTCAAGATGTTTTAGCGGTACCTCTGGTTGTCGACTTTTCCTTGATATTCGATGGATCGGGCATGTTGCCCAAGCAGGTTTATTAAAGGAAATACACAATGGAAACAGGTACTGTTAAGTGGTTCAACGACGCCAAGGGCTTTGGTTTTATTACGCCGGACGGCGGTGGCGATGATCTCTTCGCGCACTTCTCGGCGATCCAGGCAGGCGGCTTCAAGTCGCTGCAGGAAAACCAGCGCGTCAGCTTCGATGTCGTCCCGGGCCCCAAGGGCAAGCAGGCTGCAAACATCCAGGCTGCGTAAACGCACTTTGGCTGAATCAAGAAACCCCGGCATGCCGGGGTTTTTTGTTGCGGGGGTGGCTGGTTTCCAACCTGACATCTCAGCCTGAGTCGTTCCATTCTTTCGGTATTTGTTCATAACTACCGAAGCTAAGGAACAATGCCGAGCATGATTTCGTGGCAAAAAATGCTCATAAGTGTTTGAATGAAAGCGATATTGCGCGTTGGTATTTTCTGGGGGGCTTGTTAGAATGATTAACACCCGCCAAGGCTATTTGGTTCAGCCTGGCGCCAAACCGGCGGGTCAATCCTTGGAGGGAAGCGTGAAGACCACAGCCACTATCAACAGGAAGGTCATCAAGGCCGTTCAAACTTCCATGCGGATCGAAGGCGGCAAGCCTGCTGTATCCGTGAAGACAAAGGCGCAGGCAAAAGCGCTGATGGAACAGCAGCGTGTCCAGGTATCAGTTCCTGGAAAGTGACATCTACATTCCTGGCACGGATATCCCCAAGAACCGTCTGGGTGTAACCGAAGCCGACCTGCTGCACGAAATCGAAGCAAGCCTGCTGCAACAGGCCTATCAGATTTTCATCGCCGAACTTCAACCCGCCACCCGCTTTGACGAGGCCTATTTCAAGTCTCTGCATCAGCGCACCTGGGCAAGTCTGTACGACTGGGCAGGTGAGTATCGCAGCGTGGACATGAGTAAGGGCGGCTCGCTGTTCTGCCGCGCCGAGTTTCTGGAAAAAGAGTCCCAGCGCCTGTTTCGGCAAATGGAACAGGAAGACTATCTCAAACAGGCCGCCGACTGGCCGAAGGAAAAGTTTGCCGAACGCATGGCGCACTACCAGTGCGAGCTCATCGCCCTGCACCCGTTTTACGAACTGAATGGACGCATCACCCGCCTGTTCTTCGACCTCATCGCCATGTACAACGGTTACGGCCCCGTCGACTATAGCCAGACCCTCGGTGAAGCGGCGGACGAAACCAACGCCTATATCCAGGCTTCCATCGTCTGTGTCCGCGCCGCAGACAACAGCATGCTGCGGCAAATCATCCTCGACGGCCTGAACAAGGCGGAGACGCCGTGAGCATTCTGCGCTTCCGGGGGGCGAGGCTAAGGTTCCGCTGATCCCGGATTCATTAACGCAGTGTCCGCCCCCTACGCCCGCATCTTCCTACTGAGCCATATGCGCGCCTACACGGTGGCTAACCTGGGCTTGAATATACCCAAATAGGGCATCAACATGCCCGAAATGGGTATGACAAAGACCTCCAGATCACAGAAGCCGGGCGCGGCGGAAACACGTGGGCCTATTCGAGAATGACGAACGCCACTGATGAGCCCAATGCTGCAAGGTTTGAGATCGCGGGATTTCGCACACTCAAGGTTTGCATTTATTCGGGAACTCAAACCGGTCAATCGGCAGAATTGGGCGCCTGTTCTTATTCTCTATTCATGAAATAAGAATATTGACCAAGGTGATCGGCAAAAACTATTATGGGAAATGTCTTTCTCATTTCGTGAATAAAGAATATGCCTAAAATAAGCAACCGTCAGGTGGTGCTGAAGCCGCAGGACCTTTATGTGCTGCTGGCATTGCTGAGCCGTGGCGACGGCAGCGCGGGCTATACGGAACTGGCGGAGCAGACCGGGCTGGCGGTCTCGGCGGTGCATGGCGCGCTGAAGCGGGCGGCCACGGCGCGGCTCGCGATGTTCGAGGAACGGCGTCCGGTGGTGCTGAAGCCGCAGTTGCGGGAGTTTGTGTTGCATGGCGCCAAGTATGCGTTTGCGCCGGTGTGGGGCACGCTGACGCGCGGGGTTCCCACGGCTTATGGCGCTGCGCCGTTGAATGGCGTCATTGCGCCGTCCAGCGACCCGGTGCCGGTGTGGCCGCACCCCGGTGGCACGGTGCGTGGGTTGAGCTTGGTGCCGCTGTATCCATCGGTGCCCGATGCTGCGCTGAAAGACGAGCGCCTGTATGCGGTGCTCGCGCTATTCGACGCGATCCGCAGCGGCCAGGCACGCGAGCGTGAGGCCGCGCAGAGGTTGCTGGAGCCATTCTTTCAATGAAGCGTCTGCATCCGAATGTGGCCAAGCTTGAACTGGTCGCGCATGCGCTCGGGACCCTGCGGGAGCAGTTGGTCTTTGTGGGCGGTTGTGCGGTGGACTTGCTGCTGACCGACCCTGCCGCCGCGCCGGCGCGGGTGACGTACGATGTGGACCTGGTGGCGCGGGTGGAGGCACTGGCCGGTTACCACGCACTGGAAAAAGAGTTTGCCCGACTTGGTTTCAAGCGCGACATGGCACAGGACGCGCCAATCTGTCGCTGGCGCTTCAACAATCTGGAAGTGGACCTGATGCCGATGGACCCGGGCATTCTCGGTTTTGCCAATCGTTGGTATCCGGTGGCGGTGCAAACGGCCCAGAAGGTTGCGTTGTCGGCGGGGATGACCATTCGCCTGATCAGCGCGCCCGCCTTCATGGCCACAAAATTCGAGGCGTTTTTCGATCGGGGCCAGGGCGATGTGCTGGGCAGCCACGACCTGGAGGATATCGTCAACGTGGTGGATGGGCGGCCGGAGCTTGTCTCCGAAGTCGCCTCGGCCGCACCCGAGCTGCGGCAATATTTGGCGGCGCAATGCAGGACGCTTCTGGCGATGCCCGGCTTTATGAACGCCTTGCCCGGAATGGTGTTTCCGGACGAATCGCTCGCCGAGCGCGTCAAGCTGCTGACGCTGCGGTTCGAGCAAATTGGTAAATTGGATCATCCGCGGCGTGGATAGTCAGCTGATCCCGGCCGGGCAGTACGAAGCCGTCATGATCGACGAAGGCCATGACTTCAAACCGGAATGGTTCAAGCTGGTGGTGCAGATGGTGGACCCGGGGGCAGTGCGTTAAGCAATGAATTCCTTGAGCGTTTCATCTGATCCCTACGCCCGCATCTTCCTACTGAGCCACATGCGCGCCTACACCAGCCTGGCGGGGCATATCCTCGGCTCGCACCCGCAGATCAATGGCTACTACGAAATGCACATCAGCTATGAGGATGCCGCCGCGCTGGACAGGCAGTTGGAGATGTTCCGGCAGGGCGATGTGCTGAAGGCAGACAGCCGCTATCTTTTCGACAAGCTGCTGCACAACGACTATGCGCTGAAGCCCGAGCGGCTGGGCGCGGCCGAACTCAAGATCCTGGTTTCCCTGGCGGAGCCGGAGCACACGATCAAGAGCATCGTGCATCTGTTCGCGCAGAAGCCGGACCCGGATCTGTATGCCTCGCCGGTCGAGGCGGCCAACTACTACGCGGCGCGGGTGAAAGCGCTGGCGGACTTTTGCCGCACGGCCGATCGGGGCTACTGCTACTTCGATGCGGAGCTGCTGCAAGCCGCGCCGGAGCGGCTGCTGCCCAGGCTAACGGACTGGCTGGAGTTGGATTCTCCGTTGAGCGAGCGGTATGAGGTGTTCAGCCAGACGGGGATGGCGCGCAGGGGCGATACGTCGGAGCGGGTTCGGAGCGGACGCATCGACCGGACCAGGATGGATTATTCGCATATCGCGATTCCGGAGGAGGCGTTGAGTGCGGCGCGGGAGGCGTATCGGGAATGCCGGGAGTTGATGATTGCGGGGGCGGTGGATTCGGTCGCGGTTTAGGTGTGTTGTGGAGCACCCGCAAGGGGTAGGCCGTCGCTGTAAGGCCGCTAAAGCGGCAACAGCGACGCTCGCCCGCCCTCGGGCCGATTGCGGGCGCGCGCTATGCGGGCATCCGCGGCGGAGACAATGGTCCGAAAATCGCGGCGAGGACGCCGCTCCTACGAGAGGGCATGGCGCGAAGGCACCTTCTCTCCCCGCGGAGCGCGGGGCTGTTTAGAACACCAACTGGTACCTCACCCCCGCACCTTGTCCCAGGCGCTGCAGGAAGCCCTGATCGGTCAGCGTCTTCAAGGCGTACTGCACGGTCCGGCGCGGCAGTTGTGTCGCGCTTACGATGTCGTTCACCTGCAAGCGTTGCTCCGGTCGCGATTTGAAACTTTGCAGCACGGCCGACGCCGTTTCCGACAGCTTTTGCAGACGCACATAACGTGCGCGGGTGTGCTCCACGTCGCGCAAGGCGTCTTCCAGCATTTTCAGGAAGAACCTGGCCAGCGGTTCGTAGCGATAGCGCGTCGGGTCGGCTTGAAACGTGCCTTGAGACACTTCGTGCAGTACCGCGTAGTACTTTGCGCGGTTCTGCTCGATGCGCCGGTCCAGCGCGACATAGGGCATCACTGCCGCAAGGTGCTCATCGTCCGATTGCAACAGCGCGAGGAGAAACAGCGCGCGTCCGATGCGCCCATTCCCATCCTGGAAAGGATGAATCGCCAGAAACCGAAACACGAATTCCGTTGCCGCCAACAGCGGCCAGGGCGATTCGTTCCGATTGGCGTTGTACCACGCTACCAGGTCGGCCATTGCGGTTTCGGTGGCGATGCCGGGCGCGGCCGGGTCGAGCACGGTGCGCACTTCGCCCGTGGCGTGATTTTTGGAAATTACGCGGTTGGACGTGGTTTTGTACGCGCCTGCATAGGGCGAGGCCTGCGGATAAAACTTGAGCAAGTCATGATGCAAGCCGCGTATCACCATTTCGGTGAGCGGAATGAAATCCCGCGCCTGCGCGTAGATCGTCGCCAACACTTCGCGGCAGCCCACCACCTCTTCCACGCTGCGCTCACGATCCTTGGAAAGCTTGTCGAGGATGAAATCCTTGTGCTGCTCGAACGCTGTGGTGCGCCCATCTACCGAGAGCGTGGTGTCCACCCATTCCACCTCGGCATCGGTGAGCAGTGCGTTTTCGATCCGCGTGGAGGCGCCCACATTGCTGATCAGGGCGCAGCGATTCAGATAATGCGCCTCGCCCTCCGAGAGCGAACCCAGCCCGGAGGCGGCATTCACCAACGCGGCTTGCAGCTTTTTGAGGGTTTTCTCGAGTGTGACACTCGGTTGGAAGGACAGCATGGTTGTTGTCAGGCTGTTGTTGGATAAGGAATTTTCTGATAATGCGCAATATCGCGCAACTATTTAATAAATAAAGTTGCGCGATATTGCGCATTGTGGGGTGGACGTCAGTGCGTGGTTGTTGCCGATTGATCGGCTTACAACCACGGCCTACCCCTTGCGGGTGCTCCTACGAGAGCCGTCAGAACAGGCTGTCCCACGCATCCCGCTCGGCGCGGTAATTCATCAAGGCCTCGACGATCTGCCGCTTGCGCCGGGCGCGATGTTCGGCGGACTGGATCTGGCGCCAGGCCAGCGCCTGTTCGCCAAAATTGCGGTCGATGTTGTCGATGAAGGCGCGCACTTGCCGCAGCGCATGGGCGAGGCCGGGCGCATGCTCAGCGGCGTGCAGCCACCAATGGCCGGCGTTGAAGACGAGGTCGTTCAACTGCCGGTTGCGCTCGGCGATGGCGTCGTGCTTCTGCTGGTACAGCGCGAGCAGCTCGGCTTCTTTCTGCGCGACGACGGCTTCGATCACGTTCTGGGCAAAGGGTTGGGTCACGTCGGCTTGTTTGACCAGCGCTTCGGTGGAAAACAGCATCAGGTCGCCGAAGAACTGGCGCTCGAATTCGTTGGATACATCCACGCTGGCTTCGCCCACGTCCACGCCGGGGCGGAAGTCGTCGCCGGGGCCCGCCTCGGTGGTGCGGCGGTGCAGGTTGGGCATGTTGAAGGAGGCGAAGCGTTCCTTGATCTCGGCGGCGATGAGCCGCCCGGCGGTCGGGCCGGACATGCGCAGGCGCAGGTGGCCGAAGGGGATGACGTATTTCAGCCCGGCGTGGTTGACGATGTAGTTGCCGGGATACACGGTGCGCGCGGGGGCAAGCTCGGTGAAGCCGCTGCCGTAGGCAAACCGGGTCTTGCGCGTGAGGTGCTCGCCGAAGAAGAAGGCGTTGAGCCGCTGGGCAAAATCCGCCAGGCACGCGTGGTGGTCGTGCGCACCGGCGAGCCGGCAGGCATAGGGGAAGGTCGCCGGCTGGTTCTCAAATCCGAACAGCCTGGCCATGTCGTGATAGGCGGCGTCGCCCACCGGCTGCCTGGGCAGGTCGTGAAACTGGCAGGCCTGCTCGGCGGGCAGGGTAGCCAGGCGGGTGAAGAAAGCGGTCACGTCGTCCAGAAAATTCGCCGCCATCACCGCCGGCGACACCGGCGGGTCGCCCACCATCTTGCCGGTGAGCATGAGGGTGTCGGTGGTGCGAAAGATCTTGTCGATGGCGTGGAAGTAGTTCAGCGCCACCACCGCCTCTTCACCGGACGCGGTCTGCCGGTTCACGCACAGCGACTGGTCGCTGTCGATCAGGTAATACAGCGTGTTGCGCGTGTCTGCGGTGAGCTGCAGGCACTTCAGGTAGCTGAGGTTGCGGTTGGCGGCCTGGCCTTTGAGGTAGAAGCGGTCGCGCGGCTGGGTGGTGAGCAGCTTGCCCAGCCGTTCGCGCGTGTGCGGCGGCAGCGTGTGCAGCAGCGCGTACTGCTCGTCCAGGCAAAAGTGGACCACCTGCAGGCCTTTCTGCCGGTATTCCTCGACCAGCTCGATATGCCGGCGGACGTTGGCTTCGTCACGGCTGTCCTCGCTGACGACGACCTGGATCTTGTCCCACACGCCGGACGCGTGGCCGCCGTAGTCGAACAGCGTGCACACCTGGTAGATGCTTTCCAGGCAGGCGCGCAGGTGTGGCGGGCGATCCGCCACCGGGATGCTGAGGATGAAGCGGTGGCGATCATCGCGGGTTTGATCATGCTCGCAGCGCTGCCGGATCAGCGCCTCCTGCTCGCGGAACAGCGCCTGGTAGCTCGCCAGCAGCGGATGGAAGTCCGCTTCGCCGGACCACATGGCTTTTTCCAGCAAGGGGGTGCACTGCTCGTAAAGGTCGATCAGCGCATCGAGGGCGCTCGCGTCGTGCGATGCGGCAAGGGACGCGCCCAGCTCGGCCAGGCCGGGGACAACGGCCTGGTGGCGCGCGATGCAATCCTGCAGCGCCGGGGTGGCGGGAGCGAGGTCGGGAGACGACGTAAAGCGGGAGCGGCGTTGTTGGAGCGTTCGGTTCATCGGTACTGGGGCGGCGCATGCGCGGCCCGCTGCGAGGCAGAGGCGTAATACTACCTGCCCGCGCATGATACGGCGCACGTCGTGTAGGAGCGGCGCCCTCGCCGCGATTACGCGCGCCAATCGCGGCGAGGGCGCCGCTCCTACAATTTCGGCCGAGGCTGAACGCCTACCCCCTGCGCCGCACCCGCCGCTCCACCGTCAGCACTTCGCCCCCCGCATCCACCACCGCATACAGCCGCGGCTGCGGGCGGCCGACCCAGGCCGGGCCGGGGATGGGGCTGTCCAGGTACACCACCTGCGCGCCGTCGAACTGCCTTTCCACCTGGCCGCGGGCGAGCAGATCGTTGAGGGCGTCGATGGAAATCCCGCGCTGCTTCATGCGGCTGTAGGCGAAGGGGCTGATCTTGCTGAGTTTCATCATGAGGTTCTCCTGGTGCCGGCGCGGCGTTTCGCCCGCGCTTGGCGTTTTTCGGATTCGGAATTTATACTGTATACAAATACAACTGTACATGCATACAGTATTTGGAGGAAGCCCCATGCGAGACCTGACCCCCCGCCAGGAAGAAATCCTGAACCTCATCCGCGAGTGGATCGAAAGCACCGGCCTGCCGCCGACGCGTGTGGAGATCGCGCAGCACTTCGGCTTCAGTTCGCCCAACGCGGCCGAAGCGCACCTGAAGGTGCTGGCGAAAAAAGGCGTGCTCGACCTGGTGCCGGGCATGTCGCGCGGCATTCGCTTGAAGGGCGGCGGCGGTCTGCCGCTGGTGGGCCGGGTGGCCGCCGGCAGCCCGATCCTGGCGCAGGAAAACATCGAGCGGCACTACCAGTTCGACGCCGCCCTGTTCTCGCCGCGCGCGGACTACCTGCTCAAGGTGCACGGCATGAGCATGAAGGACGCCGGCATCCTCGACGGCGACCTGCTCGCCGTGCATCGCAGCGCCGAGGCGAAGGCGGGGCAGGTGGTGGTGGCGCGCATCGGCGATGAGGTCACGGTGAAGCGCTTCCAGAAGCGCGGCCACACCGTGCAGCTCCTGCCGGAAAACCCCGACTTCGAACCCATCGTCGTCGACCTCAAGCGCCAGGAACTGGTGATCGAAGGCATCGCCGTCGGCGTGATCCGTAGCGGCAGGGCCTTGTGAGCGCGGCCTGCGGCGAGAAGGGGCGTGCTTGAGCAGCAGCCATTCAACGATGGTTTCTATCAGGAGGCATCACGATGAGCACAGGGCTGGGTGAAATCGTTCTGTACCAGACGGACGCCGGCGGGCCGGCGCTGGATGTGCGGCTGGAGCGGGAGTCGGTGTGGCTTGATGCCCACCAGATGGCAGAGCTTTTTGGGCGCGATCGTACGGTGATCGTCCGCCATATCGGCAATATCTATGCCACCGGAGAACTTCAACGGGAAACAACCTGTGCAAAAAATGCACAGGTTGCCGCCGACGGAAAAGTCCGCCAAATGGACTCTTACAACCTGGACATGATTATTTCGGTCGGCTACCGGGTGAATTCCCTGCGCGGCACTCAGTTCCGCATCTGGGCCACCAACGTGCTGCGCCAGCATCTGGTGCAGGGCTACACCGTGCATGAGCGGCGGCTGAAGGAACTCAATCAGGCGGTGCGCCTGATTGCCGATGTGGCCAGGCGCCGCCCATTGGAAGGGGATGAGGCGACGGCGCTGCTGAACGTGGTGGCCGATTACGCCTATGCACTGGAAGTGCTGGACGATTACGACCACCAGCGGGTGCGATTGGGCGAAGTGTCCGCGGGTCCGGTGGCGGCGCTCGATCTGGACGAGGCGCGTCAGGTGATCGTCCGCATGGGGGAGCGCTTCGGCGCCACGGGTTTGTTCGGGCGGGAAAAAGACGACGGATTGGAGGGCTCGCTTTCAGCCGTGATGCAGACCTTCGGCGGGTCCGAGGTCTATCCCAGCCTGGAGGAAAAGGCCGCCCACTTGCTGTATTTTCTGGTCAAGAACCACCACTTCGTCGACGGCAACAAGCGCATCGCGGCAGCGCTCTTCCTGTGGTTTCTGGAAAAGAACCGGGCGTTGTACCGTGCCGATGGCGGCAAGCGTGTCGCCGACAATGCGCTGGTTGCCATGACCCTGCTCATCGCCGAAAGCAGACCCGACGAGAAGGACGTTCTCACCCGCGTGGTGGTGAACCTGATCAACCGGAGAAATCCGTGAGCCAAGCCCGGAAAACCTGAATAATAATGATGATGACGTGTTCAGAACGGCCCCAAAGCCGCCCATGACCATCACTTTTGAAACCTCAGGAGGATCAATTGGCCCGCCGCAAACAAAGCCTCTTTGAAGACTTGATCGACATCACCAGCAAGCTTCCCTGGTGGGCAGGCGTCGCGTTCGCGATCGCTGCGTATTTCTGGCTGCATGGCATGGCGACCAGCGAAGTGACGGCACTCGCCCAGCCCGGAAAGATGGGCGCGTTCGTCGGCCAGAATCTTTTCAAGTCGCTGGCCGGTGTCGGCCAGTATCTGTTGCCGTTCATTTTTCTGCTGGGCGCCGCGATGTCGGCCTATGGGCGCTACACGCGCCGTGCATTGCATGCGCAGGTGGCGGCCAGCCCCCATCGGGGCGCGCTCAATGAAATGAGCTGGAAGCAGTTCGAGGCCCTGGTGGGCGAGGCGTTCCGGCGCAAGGGCTACTCGGTGACCGAGACGGGCGGCAGCGCCGCCGATGGCGGGATCGATCTGGCGCTGAAGAAGGATGGCGAGATCTCTCTGGTGCAGTGCAAGCAGTGGCGCGCCCTGAAGGTGGGGGTGACCACGGTGCGCGAACTCTACGGCGTGATGGCTGCCAACGGCGCCAGCGGCGGGTTCGTGGTGACGTCGGGCACGTTCACGGACGAGGCCCGGGCGTTTGCCGTCGGCCGCAACATCGAGCTGCTGGACGGCAAGGCGCTGCATGCGCTGATACGCGGGGTGAGGGTGCCCGACAAGGTGGCTCCGGCGTCCCTGCTTTACGTGACGACAGGCGTGCCGTTCTGCCCGGTTTGCCAGAACAGGATGGTCAAGCGCACCGCCACGCGCGGCGCGAACGCGGGGAAGGAATTCTGGGGCTGCTCGCGCTACCCCGACTGCACGGGCAAGCGGCCGGCCTGATCGGGCTGTTAATAACCGAGTTCGGCGCAAAATTTCCTGGAGCACTTCCGCTCATATCCGGTAGATCAGGGAACCCGCATCATGAAACGCTTTATTCCAGCCCCGACGGCCGGCTGCTGGGGCCCGCTTTGCTGGTGTTCGGGCGGCGGGGGGGCTGGTCGGAGCGGGGGCGCCCCTCGAGCCTACAACTAAAGTTGTATATGAATCTTGAAACCATTGCTCTAAGTTTACGCGGGCCGTGGATGGGGGGCTTTATCAAAAAAAGTTCGATGTATGACTCCAACGGCAAACCCGAATCCCTGTGGTTTTTAAGCTTAAGGAGACAGACATGGCAAGCAAGCATCACGGTATGCTCCCTTTCAAGGGCCTTGAACATCTATGTGAGATAGGCCCGTTTCGCCCCGGCCGCTTTGCGCGACTATTTTCAAATCTGCCGCCGCTGTACGTCGATCCGCTGATTCTTCATGAAATCGGCAAGGCGGGCGGCAAGATGGAAGACAAGGGCGCCCCCAATCTGACCGGCAATGTACCTGCGGGCATGATTTTCTTCGGGCAGTTTATCGACCACGACATCACGCTGGACGATAGCTCGTCGTTTACCGCCACCAATGACCCGCAAAACACGGAGAATGTACGGACCCCCACGCTGGACCTCGATTGCGTGTATGGAGACGGCCCTGAGGCACATCGCTATCTTTATGACGGAGCGGGAAAACTGCTGACGGGCGCCGACTATGCCGACCCCGCCAATCCCAATGACCTCAAGCATAACGATTTGCCGAGAACGCCCAAGAACACCGCGATTATTGGCGATTTTCGAAACGACGAGAACCGGATCATTTCGCAGCTGCAGCTCGGGTTCTTGCGTTTTCACAATACGGTGATGGATCTGGTTGCCGCAAAGCCCAACGCACCCAGCGGCGCGCAGCTCTATAACGAAGCCCACCGAATTGTTACCTGGCACTACCAGTGGGTTGTTGTGAACGATTTTTTGCGCACGATCTGCGGCAACTGGATTGTGGATGACATTCTTGCGAACGGAAGGAAAGTCTACCGCCCCGAGCATATATGTGCGCATGAGCCTTTTATTCCCATCGAATTTGCTGCGGCGGCCTATCGGTTTGGCCACACCATGATTCCGCAGAAGTTCAGCATCAAGCCGGGCGGGCCCAAGCATGATGTGTTCGGAACCACACTTGGAACGGGATTCAAGCCCGTAACCAGTCCGAACGAGGTCGTTGAATGGGAGGCCATTCTGGACAGCGGCAATGGCCTGTTCGAACGCGCCGGCCAGGTGGATACGAAATTGGCCAAGCTGCTTCTCGATCTGCCTTTCATGCCGCCTACCACGCCAGCGTTTGAACGATCGCTCGCCACGCGCAACCTGCTGCGGGCGCAAAGCTTCTTGCTCCCGTCTGGCGAGCAGATTGCCGCAGCGATGATTGCCGCCGGCGCAGACGAGATTACAACCGACATGATCGAGAAGGTTCGCGACGCAGGCAAAAAGCTCGGCTTGCCCAAGGCGACCCCGTTCTGGCTTTATATCCTTGCCGAAGGTGGAGCGATTGGACGCATGGACGAGAACGCTCAGGGCAAGAAGACGTTTATGAAAGGCGAGGGCTTGGGACCGGTTGGCGCACGATTTGTGGCGGAGGTCATCATCGGGCTGCTTGAACTTGATTCACGCTCATACCTGGGTTCCAACCGCAATTGGTCGCCGGCCGATGGAGCAGACAAGATCGGCGTAAATGGCGTCACCACGCTCTACCAGCTACTGACTGCGTAGCAGAGCATATCGCTTCTGAACACGGCTATTCCAGTGGCCGGCGAGGGATGCCGAGCCCTGGATGAGCGCATCTCCGGCCGATCATGAGCGTTCATTGACGTCCATGATCGGCCGGCTTGCTTATGGTTTGCCTTCCTGTTCCCCCACCGGCTCCGCATCGTGCATCTGCGGGTGTGCGGTGCGCAGCCAGCCCGCCTCGCTGTCCCAGAACACCGGCTTTTCGGTCTGCAGCATGTGGAGCAGGTTGCGGTAGTCCTCCGAACTCAGGTTGGTCAGGCGGAACAGTTCCGTCAGCCGCGTGGCGCTGCGCAGGATGATGCGTCCGCAGCCGACCTTGTCGCGCGAGCCGGAAGGCATCCACTCGGCGTAGTAGTGACCAATATTCACAACGGCCATCGTCGTTCCCCTTGGTTGCCAGTCTGGTTTAACCCTAGAAGATTTCGCGCCGGGCGTCTTGGGGCGGGCTTGCCCCGGGGGGCCAGCGGTCTAGATTGATAAGGACTGGAGTTCGCAGCAAGGGAGACACCGGCAGGGGAACTGGCGAAACGCGGGGGTATGGATGATGAGCATGACGGGAACAGGACTGGCGGACCCAACCGGAGCGATCAAGCTGCCGCCGCCCGAGATGGAAGGCGGCTGGCCTTTGATGCAGGCTCTGAAGGCGCGGCATTCCGCGCGCGAATTCGGCAGCAAGCCGCTGCTGCCCCATGTGCTGTCGAATCTGCTGTGGGCGGCCAGCGGGGTGAACCGGCCGGATTCGGGCCAGCGCACCGCGCCTTCGGCACACGACTGGCGCGAGATCGATGTCTACGTGATGACGGCAGAAGGCGCGTATCGCTACGATCCGCCGACCCACACGCTGAACAGCGTGGTGGCCAGCGACATCCGCTGCCTGACGGGCGTGCAGGACTTTGCGGCCACGGCGCCGGTGGATCTGGTGTACGTGGCTGACCTCGACCGCATGATCGACGCCAGCGCCGAGGACCGGGCGTTCTACAGCGCAACCGATGCCGGCTTCGTGGCCCAGAACGTGGATCTCTTTTGCGCGTCGGCGGGCCTGGCGGTGGTCGTGCGCGGCCTGATCGACCGCGAAGCGCTCGGCGAAGCCCTGGGGCTGGATAGCCACCAGCGCATCATCCTCGCGCAGTCCGTGGGCCATCCGCCCGACGGCGCGTAGCGGCAGGAACGACGCCGGCGGATGCCGAAATTCGTCAGGATCCTGCTCGCCTGCCTGCTCTGCCTCGCCGTCATCGGCGGCCTGACCTGGCTGATCCTGCGGCTGACGGGTTGAGGGCAGGGCGGGTCCTAATCGTCATTCCGGTGCAAGCCGGAATCCAGTTAAATCAAACACCTGGACCCCGCTTCCGCCGGGGTGACGACGTGTTACAAGGCCCAGGGATTGAACACCTGAGGAAACAGGTTGAAATCCTGCACGTTGCGGGTGACCACGGTCAGGCCGTGGCATTGCGCGGTGGCCATGACGAGGCCGTCCATGACGGGCTGGGGCCGGCCCGCCAGTTCGGCCTGGGCAGCGAGCTGCGCCCAGGCGTGAAGGACGGCGCCGTCGAGCGGCAGGATGCGCCCGGCGAAGCGTTGTTCCAGCTTGCCCAGCCAGGCGGTGAGCTTCTGGCTGCGGCGGGGGTCGACGGCACGGAGCTTGAGAATGCCTTTCTCGATCTCGCCCAAAGCAATCACACTGATGAACAGGCTGGCTTCATCCTGTTCGTCCAGCCAGGCAATCACGGGCGGCGCGGGCGCCTTCTTGACGTATTCGGAGAGGACGCAGGTATCCAGCAGCCAGCTCATAGGGCAACATCGCGGCCGGTATCCCGGCTGCGGGCGAAGTCCAGGTCTTCTCCCGCGATGTCAGGACGCAGCAGCGCGGAAGAGAGCTTGCCTCGGCGAGGACGGGTCAGCCTGGCGTATTCTTCGGCCGAGACCACCACCGCTGTCGGCTTGCCGTGCACCGTGACCACCTGTGCATCGCCGCTTGTGGCTTGCTTGATGAGCTGGCTAAGATTGTTTTTCGCTTCCTGCAATTGCCATTCGCTGTGCATGACGACCTCCGGTCTATTCTGTCCAGTCTGGCCAGAATATAGCACGCGGGCGGGTAGGTGGCGATGCCGGCTTGTTTCACAAATAAAGGAAAGAATGTGGCGAATTCCGCCGAATGCGATGGGGCCGACCTGCGCGAACTGACGACCCGCTTTCCCCGCCCGGGCCGCATCGAGTCGATCTACCTGCGCCCCGAGCGACGTGGCGAGGTGGTGGCGGTGGAATCGGTCACGGCGATTGCCGCATGCGGGCTGGACGGCGACCACTACGCGCAGCCGTCGCGCAGCCGGGTCGAAGGCGGCAAGCGCCAGGTGACGCTGATCCAGGCCGAGCACCTGCCGGTGGTGGCGGCGCTGACCGGGCGGGCGCAGCTCGATGCCGCGTGGCTGCGGCGCAATCTGGTGGTGTCGGGGCTGAACCTGCTGGCCGCGCATGCCCTGTTCCGCGACCGCCCGCTGGTGTTGCGCATCGGTGAGTCGGTCGTGCTGGAACTGACCGGGCATTGTGACCCCTGCTCGCGCATGGAAGCCGTCCTGGGCCCCAGCGGCTACAACGCCATGCGCGGCCACGGCGGCATGAATGCGCGCATCCTGGCGGGCGGGGTGATCCGCGTAGGCGACACCGTGCACTGCAGAGAGCCCGCAATCGGCTTGTAGGAGCACCCGCAAGGGGTAGGCCGTGGTTGTAAAGCCGATTAATCGGCTTACAACCACGCACCGTCGCCCTCGCCGCGATTTTTCGCACCCTCGTCTCCGCCGCGAATGCCCGCATCGCGCGCCCGCCCGCAATCGGCCCGAGGGCGGGCCTCCCACAAAAGCGCACAAACCTCCCCTGTAGGAGCGGCGCCCTCGCCGCGATTTTCGCACCGTCGCGATCACCACATCAGCGGCCCGGGGGTGGGCGAGCGTCGTTGTTGCCGCTTTAGCGGCCTTACAGCGACGGCCTACCCCTTGCGGGTGCTCCTACAACCCCTATTCCCCGAAACGTGAACGCGACAGTTCGAACGCGTCCCCCAGACGGCCCAGCGCCCGCTCGGCGCGCTCGCCCTGGATTTTCCATTCGGCTTCGCCGGCCTGCTCCATCCGTTGCAGTTCCTGCTCGGCCTCGTTCCGCAACTGCCGCAGCCTGACCAGCTCCTCCTCCAGCATCGCCTGCAGCATGTCGTGCGCTTCGGACTGCATCGCGGACTGGGCCTGGGGTTCCAGCGTGCTGACTTTCTCCTCGAGATGCGCCATCTCGGCATCCCACAGTTTCAGCTCCGCGCGGAGCCGTTCGAGATCAAACGCCTTGGCATTCATCGCGCACTCCTTTCAGCCGCTTGCGGCGATTCCACAGGGTCTTCGAGCAGCGCCGCCACCTCGTCGGCGCTGAGCGATTCGCGTTCCAGCAGGGCCTGTGCCAGCGTTTCCAGCTGTGCGCGGTGCTGCTCCAGCAGCTCGCGCACGCTTTGTTCGCACTGGCGGGTCAGCGCCCGCACTTCCTCATCGATGAGCTGCGCGGTCTGTTCGCTGAAGTCGTTCGGCTGCGCGATTTCGCGGCCGAGAAAGGGGTGCTCCTCGCCGCGCGGAAAGGCGGCCGGCCCCAGCTTTTCGCTCATGCCCCACTGGCTGACCATGCGCCGCGCCAGGCGGGTGGCCTGCTTGAGGTCGTTTTCGGCGCCGCTGCTGACTTCGCCGAACACCACCTGCTCGGCCACGCGGCCGGCGAGCATGACGCCGATGCGGTCGAGCAGATAGCTGTAGCGCAGGTTGTGCAGTTCTTCCTCGGGCAGCTGTTCGGTGGCGCCCAGCGCGAGGCCGTGGGGGATGATGGTGACCTTGTCGAGCGGATCGGCGTGCGGCAGCAGGCTCGCGGCGAGGGCGTGCCCCGACTCGTGGGTGGCCACCAGCTTCTTCTCGTCCTCGCTGGCCAGGGCTTCGCGCTCGGCGCCCAGCACGATCTTGTCGCGGGCGTGCGAAAAGTCCGCCATGTTCACCCGCTCCTTGTTGTCGCGGGCCGCCTGCAGCGCGGCCTCGTTGACCAGATTCTCCAGGTCGGCGCCGGAAAACCCGACGGTGCGGGACGCCACCCGCTCGAGGTCGACGTCGTCCGCCAGCGGCACGTGGCGGCTGTGGATCAGCAGGATCCTGCGCCGCGCGTCCTTGCCCGGCAGCTCCAGCACCACCTTGCGGTCGAAGCGGCCGGGACGCAGGAGGGCGGGGTCGAGCACGTCGGGGCGGTTGGTGGCGGCCAGCACCACCACCGCTTCGTGGGGCTGGAAGCCGTCCATCTCGCCGAGGATCTGGTTCAGGGTCTGCTCGCGCTCGTCGTGGCCGCCGCCGAGGCCGGTGCCGCGCACGCGTCCGACGGAATCGATTTCGTCGATGAAGATGACCGCCGGCGCGTCCTTGCGCGCGCTTTCGAACATGTCGCGCACGCGCGCCGCGCCTACGCCGACGAACATCTCGATGAACTCGGAGCCGCTGATGCTGTAGAAGGGCACCCCGGCTTCGCCGGCCAGCGCCTTCGCCAGGAGCGTCTTGCCGGTGCCGGGCGGGCCCATGAGCAGGATCCCGCGCGGGATCTTGGCGCCCAGCTTGCGGAAGCGCTGCGGGTCTTTCAGAAACTCGACGATTTCCTCCAGGTCGCGCTTGGCGTTGTCGACGCCGGCCACGTCGTCGAACGAGACTTGCGTCGCCGTCACTTCGAAGCGTTTGGCGCGCGACTGGCCGAAGCCGAAGATGCCGCCGGGTCCGCCGCCTTTCAGCAGGCGCTCCTGCATCTTGCTGGAGAAGTAGAAGATGAGGCCCAGGATGAGCACCCACGGCAGCATGGAGAAGAGGATCCGCAACCACCACACCGGCTCGGCGCTTCTCGCGTTCACGGTCACCTGGTGCGTCTCCAGCAGCTGCAGCAGTTCCGGATCGTCGATTTCGGGAAGCAGGGTGCTGAAGCTGGCGGGCTGCCCCGCCTTGCGTTCGCCTTCGACATACGTGCCGGTCAGCTGGCGCCCGGCAAACGTCACGCCGGCCACCTTGTCGGCGCGCACCAGCGCCTTGAACTCGCTGTAGGCGACGGGCTGCGTGTCCGGCTGCTGGCTGAGCGCCGACCAGTAGAAGGCGAGCAGCATGGCGACCAGGAACCACAGCCAGAGCCTGGGGTTGGGGGTTTCGCCGCCAGGGCTGGCCGGTAATCGCTGTTGCGTGTTGTCAGGCATGCGTTCCCGCGCTGGATCAGAAGAAGAGTGATCGTCGACGCCCCGCGTGCGCTCCCCGCAAGGCTTCTTCCATTCTAGGAAATGGGCGCGGCCACCCGCGCGCGGCGAGGCGCAGCCAGCATGTCCTATAACCAATGAGGCGGCGCAATCCGGGGGAATCCAGGCCATGACTGAAGTGATGAGACTGATGTGGGGCGGGCACGAAACCGCCGCCCAGGCCATTGAGGCCATGCGGCGTTCCGCGAAAGTGGACATCGCCTTGCCGGCGAACGTGCACCATGCCCTGTTCAGCCGTTTGCATCCAGGGGCGGATGCGGCCGAGCCGGAAACGGTGGAGGAGACGGGCGGAACCGAACTGATCGCGACGCTGGCGGGCCTCGCCGGGCTGGAAGCGCTGGCTGGGCTGGCCGAGCCGCTGAAGCGCGGTGGCTATCGGGTGCAGCTGCGCAGTCCGGGCCCGGTGCTGACGCTGATCCCGCCGCAGATGGCGTAGCCCGAGCCCAGCGCGCCGCGAGGAGACATCCCATGACCGCGACAGTGGCTTTGGCAATCTGGCTCGTCCTGCTGGCGCTCGCCTTTCCCTACGCGCGCCGCGCCAGGCACCCCGACACGCCGGCGCTGGCGGCCTTCCTGCTGTTCGCCATGCTGTTTTCGGTGGTCAGCGCCACGCTGTTTTTCCTGCTTTCGGGGATCGCGGCGAGAACGGCGTGGGCTGCCGCGCTCGCCGAGCCGGGGTGGGCGCTGCTGTTCCTTGCGGCGGTATTCGCGCCGGCCTTCCTGTTCGCACGCTGGTTCATCAAGCGCCCGCCCTGGAACCGGCCCTTGCCGAAGTAGGCGCAGCGCCCGGCGTTTCGGCGATGGAATTCTTCGACGCGATTTTCCTGTCCCGCCTGCAGTTCGCGTTGACCCTCGGCTTCCATATTCTCTTCCCCACCCTGACCCTGGGGCTGGCGCCTTTCCTGGTGCTGCTGGAAGGGCTGTGGCTGCGCACCGGCCGGGAAGTCTACGTGCGGTTGTTCCGCTTCTGGGCCAAGCTGTTCGGGCTGGCGTTCGGCATGGGCGTGGTCACCGGCGTCGTGCTGTCGTTCGAGTTCGGCACCAATTTCGCGCCGTTCTCCCATGCCACCGGCAACGTGCTGGGGCCCTTGCTCGCCTACGAGGTGCTGATGGCCTTCTTCCTCGAAGCGGGCTTTCTGCCGGTGATGCTGCTCGGCTGGGGGCGGGTGGGCGTGCGCCTGCACCTGTTTGCCACCTGCATGGTGGCGCTCGGCACCGTGCTGTCGGCGTTCTGGATCCTCGCCGCCAATTCCTGGATACACACGCCGGCGGGCTTCACGCTGGAAGGCGGCGTGTTCTCGCCGGCGGACTGGTGGCAGGTGGTGTTCAACCCGTCCTTTCCCTATCGCCTGGCGCACATGCTGACCGCGTCGCTGCTGACCGGCGCCTACGTGGTGGCGGGGGTCAGCGCCTGGCGGCTGTTGCGGCGCGGGCAGGAGGAAACGTCGCACCGCGCCTTTTCGCTGGCGATGGCGGCGGCGCTGGTGTTCAGCGCCGGCCAGATTGTGCTCGGCGACCTGCACGGCCTGCAGGTGCAGCGCGACCAGCCGATGAAAGTGGCGGCGATGGAAGCGCTGTGGCAGACGCGGTCTGCCGCGCCTTTCGTGGTGTTCGCGCTGCCGGACATGAATGCCGCGGCCAATCGTTATGCGCTGGAGATCCCGTACATGACCAGTGTGCTTCTGAAGCACGATCCGGACGGCGTGGTGCTCGGCCTGGACCAGGTTGCAGCGGTAGAACGGCCGCATGTGCCGACCGTGTTCTTTGCCTTTCGCCTGATGGTGGGGATCGGTTTTTTTCTGTTTGCCGTGGCGGTGGCGGGGTTGGTGCTGCGGCTGCGCGGAATGCTCTACAGCCGGCCCGGCTTCCTGCGCCTGTGCGTCGTCTGCAGCCCGCTGGGCCTGGTGGCGGTGGTCGCTGGCTGGGTCGCCACCGAAGTGGGGCGCCAGCCCTGGGTGGTGCAGGGCATGATGACCACGGCCGAGGCCGCCACGCCGCTCGCGGCGGGCACGGTGGCGTTCTCGCTCGCGCTGTATCTGCTGCTCTACGCGGTGCTGCTGCCGGTCTTCCTGTTTTTCTTCGGGCGCCTGGTCGTGCACGGGCCGGAGCGTGCGGTGCCGGAGCAGGTGCGGGTGACGCGGCGCACCGCCTGGTACCGCTGACGCATTGATCTCGCCAAGGCGCGATCTATAGTGGCTGAACGCGTTTCGCAAGGAGAAGCCCATGAGCGCAAACCCTGCCCCGGGATTCAAGGCCTATCCCGACCATCGCATCACGACCCGGCCGGCAGCGGGCGAGCATGTCCAGATCCGCTTCAAGGGCGACGTCGTCGCCGACACGACCGACGCGGTCCGGCTTGAGGAGACGCACGTCGGCCACGTGGTGGCGCCCGTCGTCTACTACATCCCGCGCAAGGACGTGAAGATGGAGCGCCTCGTCCGCAGCGACCACCACACCGATTGCCCGTTCAAGGGGCAGGCGTCGTACTACTCGTTGAAGGAGGGGCCGGAAAACGCGGTGTGGACCTACGAGCAGCCGTACGACGAGATGCTCGAGATCAAGGACCACCTCGCGTTCTACCCGGACAAGGTCGATACGGTCGTGACCGCTGCATAATCCTTGATTCCCCAGTTGACCGCTTCCTGTCCCTTGGAAACTCTGGTAAATGCTGAATGTTTCAGCTTCGACGGCATTCATCCCTCGGCTGAGACCGCTACGCACCCGATTGCACGGTTTTCGAGCCGCCTGGCTGCGTTGCTCGTCGTTGCAGGGGGCGGCCATGCGCTTCCTCGCGCCTTGCCAGCCAACTCGAAAACCCCACACTCGGGCACGTCCAACTGAGGAATCAAGGATCAATGGACTATGCCCTGATCGCATATCTTGTCCTCGGCTTCAGCGTGGTGATGTACGTCGTCCTCGACGGCTTCGACCTGGGGATCGGCATCCTCTTGCCCTTTGCCCGCGATGCGCACGAACGCGAGCTGATGATCGCAAGCGTGGAGCCGGTGTGGGACGGCAACGAAACCTGGCTGGTGCTGGGCGGGGTGGTCCTGTTCGCCGCCTTTCCCGTGGCCTACGGGATTCTGCTTAGCGCATGGTACGTGCCGATCAGCCTGATGCTCGTCGCGCTGGTGCTGCGCGGCGTCGCCTTCGAGTATCGGCCGGAGGCGCGCTGGAAGGGCTTGTGGACGACCAGCCTGTGCGCCGGCTCGCTGCTCGCCGCGTTCTGCCAGGGCGCCATGCTGGGCAGCCTCGTCCACGGCCTGCAGGTGAATGGACGGCGCCACGCCGGCGGACCCTGGGAGTGGCTCACCCCCTTCAGCCTGATGACCGGCATCGCGGTGGCCGCAGGCTATGCGCTGCTGGGTGCCGCCTGGCTCATCCTCAAGACCGGGGGCGCGCTGCAGGCCCGCTGCTACCGTCTCGCCCGGCTGCTCACCCTCGTCCTGCTGCTGTTTTTCGCCGTGGTCAGCGTCTGGACCCCGCTCGGCCAGCCCGCCGTCGCCGAGCGCTGGTTCAGCTTCCCGGCGGTCGCCTGGCTCGCTCCCTTGCCGCTGGCCAGCGTGATGGCGGGCGTGGCGCTGTGGCGCATGCTGGGCCAGCGGCGGCGGGAACTTGTCCCGTTCCTGTTGTGCGTGGCCCTGTTCCTGCTCGCCCTTGCGGGATTCGCCTACAGCCTGTGGCCCTACATCGTGCCGCGGGCATTCACGCTGTGGGACGCGGCCTCGCCGCCCGCCACCCTGGGCTTCATCCTGGCGGGCGTGCTGATTCTGATGCCCTTCGTGCTGGGGTATACGCTGCACACCTACCGCTTGTTTCGCGGCAAGACCGCCGCCGGGGAGGTTGGCTGAGCGCGCCGCATGTCTTTCCGGACCCGCCGTTTTCCGGTCTATAGTGAACGGACATTTGGCGTGCAGGCGCATCCGATGACGCGTGCACGTTTTTCCTCAGAGCGGCGCTGCAACCTGGCTGATCAACAGCGGCAACGCCGCCTTCGTTCTGACACGCCCCGTCGAGACAGTCGGCGGCAGCCGTCAAGGAGACGCCAATGAAGGAAAGTTCACTGCTCCAGCTGGTGGCGCACGGGCAAAGCTACTGGCTGGACAACCTCACCCGCCACAAGATCGCCGACGGCGAACTCGAGCGGCGCGTGCGTGAGGAAGGCCTGCGCGGCATCACCTCGAACCCGGCGATTTTCCACAAGGCAATCAGCGGCAGCCGCGACTACGACGACGAAATCCGCGACGCCTTCGCCGCCGGCCGCACCGCGGCGGAAGTCCACGAGGCTGTGATGGTGAGCGACGTGCGCGACGCCTGCGACGTGCTGCGTCCGGTCTACGACGAGAGCGACGGCGTCGACGGCTACGTCAGCCTGGAGGTGTCGCCGCATCTGGCGCACGACACCCAGGCCAGCATCGAGGAGGCGCGGCGGCTGCACGCGGCGGTGGACCGGCCCAACCTGTTCATCAAAATTCCCGGCACGCTGGCCGGCCTGCCGGCGATCGAGCAGTGCCTGTTCGAGGGGATCAACATCAACACCACGCTGCTGTTTTCGGTGCCGCGTTACGAAGCCGTGGCCGAGGCCTGGCTGCGCGCGCTGGAGCGCCGCCTCGAGGCCGGCAAGCCGGTGGCCGGCATCGCCTCGGTAGCGAGCTTTTTCCTCAGCCGCATCGACATCCTGGCGGATGCCTTGCTGGCCCATCGTTTCGGCACCGCGCACGAGGCACAGGCGCGGCAGCTGCTGGGCAAGGTCGCCATCGCCAATGCCAAGCTCGCCTATCAGCGCTTCAAGCACATGGTGGCGGGTGAGCGCTGGCAGAAGCTGGAGGCCGCGGGCGCCCAAGTGCAGCGCCTGCTGTGGGCCAGCACCAGCACCAAGAATCCGGACTACCGCGACGTCATGTACGTCGAGCCGCTGATCGGGCCGCACACCGTCAACACCCTGCCGGACGACACCATCGCGGCCTTTGCCGATCACGGCCAGGTGGCGACGACCCTGGAAGACGGCGTCGACGCGGCGCGCCAGACGATGGAATCGCTCGCTGCGCTCGGCATCGACTTCGCCCAGCTGGCGACGCAACTGGAGAACGAAGGGGTGCAGAAATTCATCGACCCCTCCGATGCGCTGACCCGCCTGATCGAGGACAAGGGCCGCCGGCTGCAGCGGCGCGAGGGGGCGGAGACGCTGCCCGAGGCGGCGCGCCTGCTGCGGCGCCAGGTGCTGCGCATGACCACGGCGGCGGGGTCCGGCCACCCGACGTCCTGCCTGTCCTGCGCCGAGATCGTGGCGGCACTGTTCTTTCACGAAATGCGCTGGGACCCCGCGGATCCGCAAGCGCGCAATGTGGACCGCTTCGTGCTGTCGAAAGGCCACGCCGCGCCCATCCTGTGGGCGGCGCTGGCGGCGGCCGGCGCCATCGAGGAGGATCCGATGAGCCTGCGCCGCATCGACAGTACGCTGGAGGGCCACCCGACGCCGAACAACCCCTGGATCAAGGTCGCGACCGGCTCATTGGGGCAGGGCCTGTCGGCGGCCAACGGCATGGCGCTCGCCAACCGTCTCGACGGCATCGATGCGCGGGTGTTTTGCCTGCTCGGCGACGGCGAGTGCTCCGAGGGCTCGGTGTGGGAGGCGGCGCAGTTCGCCTCGCTCAACAAGCTGGCGAATCTGGTCGCGATCGTCGACGTCAACGGCCTCGGCCAGTCGGGGCCCGCGCCCTACGGCCACGACACCGCGGTGCTGGCGCGCCGTTTCGAATCCTTCGGCTGGCGCGCCATCGAGATCCACGGCCACGACATGGACGCGGTGCTGGACGCGCTGGAACGCGCCCGCGAGGGCGGGCCGACGGCCATCCTCGCGTGCACCGTGAAGGGTCGCGGCGTGTCCTTCCTCGAAGGCGCCGGCGGCTGGCACGGCAAGCCGGTCGAGCGCGAGCGGCTGCAGCAGGCGCTGGACGAGATCGGCGACGTGCAGGCGCCGCCCCGCGTCACGCCCCGGCGTACCGGTCCGTTCGAAGCGGCGATTGCGGGAACGCCGGGCAGCATCGAAGTGCACTACACGTCCGGCGCGGAGGTGGCCACCCGCGAAGCCTACGGCCATGCGCTGAAGAAGCTGGGCGCGCTGAACCCGGACATCGTGGCGCTGGACGGCGACGTGAAGAATTCCACCCGTTCGGAGTTCTTTGCCGAAGCGTTTCCCGATCGCTTTTTCGAGTGCTGGATCGCCGAGCAGAACATGGTGGGCGCGGCGCTCGGCTTGGCCGCCTGCGGAAAAATTCCGTTCGCCTCGACCTTCGCCTGCTTCCTCTCGCGCGCCTACGACTTCATCCGCATGGCCGGCCACAGCCGGCCGCAGCACCTGGTCTTCTGCGGCAGCCACGCCGGGGTGTCGATCGGCGAAGACGGCCCCTCGCAGATGGGGCTGGAGGATCTCGCCATGTTCCGCGCGCTGGCGCACAGCACGGTGCTGTATCCCTGCGACGCGGTGAGCGCCGAGCGCCTGACCGAGCAGGCGGCGCGCAGCGAAGGCATCGTCTATTTGCGCACCAGCCGCGGCAAGACGCCGGTGATCTACGGCAACGACGAGAGCTTTCCGGTGGGCGGCAGCAAGGTGCTGCGCGCCTCGCGCGACGACCAGTGCACGGTGGTGGCGGCCGGCGTGACAGTGCACGAGGCGCTCGCCGCCCACGAGGTTTTGAAACAGCAGGGGATTTCGCTGCGCGTGATCGACGCCTATTCGGTGAAGCCGCTGGATGTGGCCACCCTGGTCAAGGCGGCGGTGGAGACACGTGGTCTGCTGGTGGTGGAGGACCACTGGGCGGACGGCGGCCTGGGCGACGCCGTGGCGCGCGCCCACGACTGGCCGATTCCCTTGCGCTTTCTGGCGATCAACAGTGAGCCCCGTTCCGGCCCCGCCGAAGCGCTGCTCGAGCGTCACGGGATTTCCCGTCATGCCATCGTGCAGCAGGTGCTGGAGCTGGTGAACCATCCCGACGCGAGGCGTTTGCGCGCTTAGTGTCGTGAATCAGAAATATCGAAACATAAAACGGTGTCTTTTTCCGCATGGCGGTGTTGCTCGTCGTTGCCATAGACCGAACTATGTCGCCCACCCGCAAGGGGTAGGCCGTGGTTGTAAAGCCGATAAATCGGCAACAACCACGCTCTCCTCGCGCCTTGCCCTGCGAAAAAACCCATCCGTTTTATTTGTCCCGCTATTTCTGATTCACGACACTGGTTTTCAGACGCGTCCTACAGGCAATGTGACGTCTCGGAACTGCCGTCTTTCGCAAGCGATCCTATACTCGATGGATCATCCCCCAACGCGCTGGCAACCCCAACACTGCAGCAGCCGGTCGAAGGGCAGGGAACCATAAACCACACAAGGACAAGAAATGCGCGGCGCCGCCGGCGGATTCCTGCCGGCGGGCGGAATGGATATTTGGCCTTTGTAAGGAGGAAACATGATGACGACTCATTCATTGTTGTTCGGCGAGCGCTCCCTCACCACCGTGGCGGCATTGTTCGGCCAGGCCCAGGATGCGCGTGACGCAGCGGAGCATGTCGTGCGCGACGCGCATCTTCCGGAGAAACGCGTCAAGGTGCTGGGGCCCGGCGTTCCGGGCGTGGAGCGCAAGCTGGAGCCGGAAGAGGCGGGCATTGTCCACACCCTGATCAAGACGCACGTTGCGCTCGGGATCATCGGACTGATCGTGGGGCTTCTGGGCGGTGGCGCGCTGGTCCTCGGCGGGGTGGGCTGGGCGGCGGCGAGCCCCTACATGACTGTCAGCGTGGCAGCGGCGTTCGGCGCAGTCGGCGGCATGATGCTGGGCGGCCTGGTCAGCATGCGGCCCGACCGCGCGCTGCTCGACACCAAGGTGGAAGAAGCCGTGGAGGAGGGCCGCTGGGCCGTGGTCGTGCATCCGGTCGACCACGACGAGGAGGAACGCGCCCTGGATGTGCTGGAGCACACGAGCGGCGAGGTGGTGCATACGCTCTGAGCGCCTGATTCCTCGCTGGCGGCTCGCGAGGCTTGGGGCGAGGGCGTGTCAATTTTCACGCCCGGGCTTGTCTTTGACCGGAGGGGACGGCGCGCGAATCGCTCGCCGCTGAGCCATGAGCATGCTGCTTGAGGGGAAAAACTGCTGGCGCCGCACCCGCGCGGACCGCGCCGCGTTTGTGGTCGACGGTGCGGCGTACTTCGACGCCTTCGCACGCGCGGCGTTGCGCGCGCAACGATCGATTCTGATCGTGGGCTGGGATTTCAACAGCAGGGCGCGGCTGTGGTACGACGAGGCGCCACCGGGCGTGCCTCCCATCCTGGGGGATTTCCTGGATTTTCTGGTCAAGCGCAAGCGCGGCCTGCAAATCCATATCCTGGACTGGGACTTCCCCATGATCTACGCCATCGACCGCGAGACCCCGCCGATCTTCGGGCTGGGCTGGCAGCCGCGGCGCCATATCCATCTTCGCTTCGACCGCAATTTCCCGACCGGCGGATCGCAGCACCAGAAGGTCATCGTGATCGACGACGCCGTGGCGTTTTCCGGCGGCATGGACCTCGCGGCAGACCGCTGGGACACGCCGCAGCATCAGGCCGACGATCCGCGCCGGCTGAGGGGCGACATGCCTTATCCGCCGGTGCACGACGTGATGATCGCCGTCGACGGCGACGCCGCGCGTGCGCTCGGCGACCTGGCGCGCGAACGCTGGCGGCGCGCCACCGGCGAAAAGCTGGCGCCGGTGCGAAATGGCGGCGATCCCTGGCCGGACGAACTGGTGCCCGATCTGAGCCAGGTTGCGGTCGCCATTTCGCGCACCGAGCCGGCCTACGACGGCCGCCCCGAGGTGCGCGAGGTGGAAGCGCTGTACGTCGACATGCTTTCGTCGGCCAAGCGCCTGATCTATATCGAGAACCAGTATTTCACCTCGTCGCGGATCGGCGCGGCGCTCGAGGCGCGGCTGCGGAGCGAAGACTGCCCGGAGATCGTCATCGTCCTGCGCCGCTCGTCGGACGGCTGGCTGGAGGGACCGACCATGGGGACGCTGCGGGCGCAGCTGCTCGCCCGCCTGCGCCGGGCCGACCGCTTCGGCCGCCTGCACGTCTATTACCCGGTGGTGCCGGATCTCGGGAATCGCTCGATCAACGTTCACGCCAAGCTGTGCATCGTGGACGACGAGTTGGCCCGCGTCGGGTCGGCCAATCTCAACAACCGCTCGATGGGCTTCGACACGGAGTGCGACCTGACCGTCGAGGCCGATGGCTCGGACGCCGCGCGCTGCGCGATCGCGGGCTTCCGCAACCGCCTGCTGGCGGAGCACCTCGATGCCAGCGCGGCGGAGGTCGCGGCAGCCTTCGAGCGGGAAGGCTCGGCGGTGGCGGCGATCTCCGCCATGGCGCACAGGGAGCGCCGGCTGGTGCCGCTCGCGCAGAGCGACGAGTGGCCCGTTTCGCTGGCGCCCATTGCCGAGCTGGCGGACCTTGAAAGCCCGGTCGCGGCCGAGCAGCTGATCACCCGGTTCGCACCGGACGGCACCGCCGCCAGGTCCGGCCACCCGCTCGCCGGATGGCTGCTGGCGCTGCTCGTCCTGACCGGCCTGTTCGCCGCATGGCGCTGGACGCCGCTCTCCGACTACGTGACGCCGGAGGCCGTCAACACCTGGGCGACCCTGCTAGTCAACGAGCCCGCGGGGCCGTTCTTCGTCATCGCGGCCTACACGCTGGCGACGCTCACGATGTTTCCGCGGCCGCTGATCACGCTCGCGGCGGTGCTGGCATACGGGCCGCTGCTGGGATTCGCGTACGCCATGACGGGGATGCTGGCGGCGGCGCTGCTGACGTATTCCGCCGGCCGCTGGCTGAGCCGCGACCTCATCCGGCGCGTCGCCGGCCGGCGTTTGAACCGGCTTTCGCGCGAGCTGCGCCGCCGTGGTCTGCTCTCGGTCATTGCCATCCGGCTGGTGCCGGTGGCGCCCTTCATCGTGGTCAACATGGTGGCCGGGGCGGCCCATATCCGGGTCAGCCACTATGTCCTCGGCACCGCGATCGGGATTCTCCCGGGCACCCTGGTCGCCACCGTGTTCGGCGGCCAGCTGCACAGCGCTCTGCGCGATCCGGGCGACATCAACTACGGTCTGATCGCCATCAGCGTGAGCGCGGTGGTGCTGGCATTTTTCGCCCTGCGCAGGTGGCTGCGCCGGCGAATCGATGCAGACGGGAAAGCGCTGGCCGATGCGAGTTAGCGATCAGGGACGCCGCTTCTCGGTGGCGTCGTACAACATCCACCAATGCGTGGGAATGGACCGCCGGCGCGATGCCCAGCGCATCGCCTCGGTCATCCGCGACCTGGATTGCGACGCCATCGGGCTGCAGGAAGTGGATTCCCGCGCCGGATCGCATGCCGAGTCGAAGCAGCTCGACTACCTGGCGCACGCCACCGGCATGGAAGCGCTGGCGGGATCGACCATCCTGCGGCACGACGGCGACTACGGCAATGCGCTGCTCACCCGCCGGCCGGTGCTGGCGGTCCGCCGCCACGACATTTCCTTCGCCAGCCGCGAGCCGCGCGGCGCCCTGGACGTCGACCTCGACGTCGACGGCCACCGCGTGCGCGTCATCGTGACCCATCTCGGCTTGCGTCCGGCGGAGCGCCGCTACCAGGTCAAACTGCTGCTCAAGCTGCTGCACCCTCTCGAGCCGGGCGAACTCGTCGTTGCGCTGGGCGACATCAACGAATGGCTGCCCATCGGGCGGCCCTTGCGCTGGCTGCATGGCCTGCTCGGTTGCCCGCCGTCGCAGCGCACGTTTCCGACCTGGTTCCCGCTGCTGGCGCTCGATCGCGTCTGGGTGCGTCCGCGGACCGCCCTGGTCGGCGTGCAGACCCACGCCGGGCGCGTCGCGCGGATGGCTTCCGACCACTATCCGCTGAAGGCGACCATTGCGCTCGATCACGTGCGCTGAAAAGTGCGTGCCTATACTGTTTTTTTGTGCACGACGAAGGGGCATGCCATGAGCGAATCGACGCAACACCCGCTCGTCCTGCGGGCCGTCGCCCATGGTCCGGGCCGGTTCGGCCTGCACGTCTGCCGCGGCTTTTCGCACCCCTGACCGTCGTCCCGCACCGCCCATGGAGCTCTACGTCGGCACCAGCGGCTATGCCTACAAGGAATGGAAGGGCAGCTTCTATCCGCGCGACCTGCCCGCGAAACGCATGCTTCATTTCTACGGCGAGCATTTCCGCACGGTCGAAATCAACAACACCTTCTATCGCATGCCCACAGCGCCGCTGCTGGAGACCTGGACGGGCGAGGTGCCCGCCGATTTCCGCTTCGTCCTGAAGGCGCCGCAACGGATCACCCACCAGCGTCGGCTCGT
The DNA here is from genome assembly GCA_018820765.1 of Gammaproteobacteria bacterium. Lineage (GTDB taxonomy): Bacteria > Pseudomonadota > Gammaproteobacteria > Burkholderiales > Thiobacillaceae > Thiobacillus. The sequence continues at coordinate 93,205 of JAHJNN010000003.1, read as the reverse complement.
GGATGCGGACGAGGACGTCGGGTACCTGCTCGACGTCGCGGCCACCTTGCAGTCGCGCCTCGGTGCGCTGCTGTTCCAGCTGCCGCCGAACCTGAAGAAGGACGTGCCGCGCCTGGACGCATTTCTCGCCCTGCTGCCGCCGCAAACCCGCGCGGCGTTCGAGTTCCGTCACGCCTCGTGGTTCGACGACGAGGTGTTCGCGCTGCTGCGCGAGCATCGGGCGGCGCTGTGCATCGCAGACGCCGAGGGCGATCTCGAGATACCAGTCGTCGCGACCGCCGACTGGGGTTACCTGCGACTGCGCCGACCCGACTACGACGATGCGGCGCTGTCGATGTGGGCGAAGCGGGTGCGGCAGCAGGACTGGCAGGAGGCGTTCGTGTTCTTCAAGCACGAGGAGGCGGGCAGGGGTCCGCAACTGGCGCAGCGGTTTCTGGAATTGGCGGCACCCGTAGGAGCGCCTTCCAAGGCGCGATCTTCCGGGGCATTATGAGATGCCGAAAAATCGCGGCGTGGACGCCGCTCCTACAACCATGACTGAACAGCCCCATGGTGGCGATCTGCGGAAAGGGCGTCATTCCCAGCCGAATCAGATCTATCTTCTGACCAGCGTCAGCTACCAACGCCGCCCGGTGTTCGCCGATTTCCATCTGGGGCGGGTGGTGGTCAACGCCATGCGCCATCATGACTTGGCCGGAAATACGGAAACCCTAGCCTATGTCGTGATGCCGGATCATTTCCATTGGCTACTCAGCCTTGAAGACCGTTTCGATCTGCCCCGTCTGATGGCCTCGCTGAAAGGCTACACGGCCCGCTGCATCAAGGAGCGAATCGATCTCGGCGGCGATCCGTTATGGCAGGAGGGCTACCACGATCACGCCCTGCGCCAGAAGAGGACGTGCAGGCCACGGCCCGGTATATCGTGGCCAATCCACTGCGCGCGAGGCTGGTCGAACGGCTGGGGGATTATCCGTTGTGGGATGCGATCTGGCTGTAGGCTCTGTAGGAGCGCCTTCCAAGGCGCGAAATGCCGGTTGATCGCAGCGGAACGCTGATCGCGGCGTGGACGCCGCTCCTACGGTGGAAAGGTACGATGGCCCGTAAATCGCGTCTTGGAAGGCGCTCCTACCCACCCCGGTCTTCGCCGGTCAGCTTGCGGTATTGCGCCAGGTGGCGGATGGCTTCTTTCTGCCGGCCTTGCGCCTGGTAGAGGCAGGCGAGGTTGTAGTGGCAATCGGCGAGGCCGGCATCGTCGGCGAGTGCGCGCTCGTAGGATTGCGCGGCCTCGTCGGGGCGGCCGGCGTCTTCCAGCAGCACGCCGAGGTTGTAGAGCAGCAGGGCGTCGCTGCCGCATGCGCTCAAGCACGCGCGGTAGACGCGTTCGGCCTGGTCGAGGCGGCCGTCTTCGTGGAGCAGCCGGCCGAGGTTGGTTGCGGCGCCGGCATGCGCTGGGTCGGCGGCGAGCGCCTGTTCATACGCCTCTTGCGCCGCCTCGGTATCCAGCGCTTCCAGAACCGCCCCCCGGCTGAACCAGTCCTCGGCCAGGGCTTGCGCCGCTTCGCGGCGGTCGGTCAGGTTGAGGACGCCGTCGGCCAGGCCGACCTCGAGCGCGAGCAGATACTGCCCGGAGTCGGCCTGCCAGCGCGTGTCGCCTTCCTGCACCGCGACGCGGTCTCCGACTGCGACGATGCGCAATCCGGACAGCGGCATGCTGTCCGGCAGCTGGGTGCGCAGCTGCTTGAGCGAGCGGATGATGCGGCGCGGCGGCAGCTTCGCCTCGGTCAGCGCCCAGGCGGTGCGCAGCACGATCAGGTCCTGGAAGGAGAACAGGAAGGCGCCGCGCGGGCCGCGCGCCGGGGTGACGAAGCCGGCCTGGATCAGGCCGCGGATGGTGCTGCGCGGGAGATGCAGCAGCTTCTCGACCGTGCGCACGCCATACTGGTGCATCGGCAAGCCGTGGCGACCTTATTTCTTCGCCGCCTTGCGGCCGGCTGCAGGATGGGCCGTGGCGGCCTTCTTGGGTGGCTTGCGGGTTCCCGCCTGGGGCGCCTCGGCGGGCGCGGCCCCCTTTTTGCCGAGGCTTTGGCGCAGCGCTTCCATCAGGTCGATGATCTGCGCACCTGCGGCCGTCTCTTCGGGCACGGCAATTTCCTGGCCTTCCACTTTCTTCTCGACGGCGGCCTCGATCCGCGCGCGCACCGCGTCGGTGTAGGCCGTGGGATCGAACGTCTTCGAACTCTGCTGTTCGATCAGCTGGTGGGCGAGCTTGAGTTCGGCCTCCTTCACGTCGACCGAGGGGATTTCGAGCTCATCGATCGCCCGCACTTCGTCGGCGTACAGCAGTTGCTGCATGACGAGCCCTTCCTCGAAGGGGCGCAGCATCACGATATGCTGCTTGCCGTGGCTGGCCCAGCGGCCCAGCGCGCAGCGATCGGTGTCGCGCAGCGCCTGCGAGAACAGCGCGTAAGGCTTGGCGCCGCCCTTGTCGGGGGCGAGGTAGTAGGCCTTGTCGAAGAAGATCGGATCGACCGATTCGATCGGCACGAACTCGGTGATCTCCACCGCGTGCGAGCCGGCTTCTTCCAGTGCCTTCAGCTCGTCGGGGGAGAACACCACGTACTGGTCCTTGGCGAATTCGTAGCCCTTCACCATGTCCTCCTTGGGCACCACGACGTCCTCTTTGATGCAGAGGTATTGCTGCTTGAGGCGCGAGCCGCAGCCCTTGTGCAGGAGGTTGAAGGAATAGCTCTTGCTGGCGGTGGCGACATAGAGCTTGACCGGAATCGCCACCAGGCCGAACGAAACCGTCAATGAGCTGATTGAGCGTGCTGCCATGTTGGGCCTCCTTCTCTGTTCTGTCGTTGCGAGCACCCAGAGGGCATAAACTCGCGTGGCAACCCAGGCTTTTGATTCAGCGACCTTACTGGATCGCCACGTCGCTTCGCTTCTCGCGATGACGAATAACGGGTTTTCCTATGCCTTCGTCGGCGCCAGCGTGCGCTCGAGGCTCTGCTTGCGGGCGAGGGCGTCGCGCCAGGGGTCGCCGGTTTGCGCCAGGCGCTCGGCGACATGGGTGAGACTGAAATCCAGCGGTTGTGCCGTCTCGAGTTCTTCCCAGGTGAGCGGCATCGAGACCGGCGCACCGGGCACGCCCCGCGGCGAATAGGCGGCGGCGAGCGTCTTGGTTCGCGTATTCATAGTGTAGTCAAAGAAGATCTTGCCGCTTCGCTTGGCGATGCTCCAGTCCATGGTGATGAGCCGGGGGTGCTGCCGCAGCAGATGGCGGCCGACCAGGCCGGCGACCTCGCGTACCGCGGCAAAATCGAGCGTGCGCTCGATCGGCACGAAGACGTGCAGGCCGGTCTTGCCGGAGGTCTTCACCAGCGGCACGAGTCCCATCGCCTGCAGCACTTCGCGCAGCCGGAAAGCCGTCTCCTTGCCCTTGTCGAACGCGGCGACGCTGTACTCGGGCTCGGCGCCGGCGGCCTCATTGCCGGAATAGAGATAGGGGTCGAGATCGAACACCAGATAATCGGGATAGTTCAACAGCGAGCGCTCGAGCGCAGCGGTCGAACTGTAATAGTCGGTGCCGAGTCCCGGTGCATCCGCGCCAGGCTGCGCCCGCGAATGCCAGACGTGGAATTCGAGGGTGCCGGACTGGCCCAGCCACAGCAGGGTCGGCAAGTTGTTGCACATGAGGTAGTCGTGGCGCTCGTCGCGGCTCTCGGAAAACACCGTGACGGATTCGGCGAATGCCGGCAGCGGCGGCTCCCAGTGTTTCTGGAAGAAGCGCTCGCCGCCGATGCCCTCGGGCATGCGCACCATGGTTAGCGGCCGGTCGGCGAGATGCGGCAGGAAATAAGGCGAGACCTGCGCCAGGTAGCGCAGCAGTTCGCGCTTGGTCAGCGCCGGCTGCTTGAGCGCCTTGTCGGCGGGCCAGTACACGCGGTCGAGATGGGTCAGCCGGATGCGGTGCGGACCGACCGCCAGGGTGAATGCCTGACGGCTGTCGTCGAGCTGCCGCAGAACGTCATCCACCCCGGTGTCGGGCGGGGATGCCTGCACGGCGCGCTTCGGCTCGCTGCGCCGCACCGACTTCGGATCGACGTCCTCGCGCAGCCGCAGGAACACCGGCGCGCGCAGATAGCCGTCCGGGGTCCATTCCGCGAACTTCACTTCGGCCACCGTTTCGGGCCGCAGCCAGGTGGTGGCGCGGTGCAGCGGCGGCGCTTCGGCGAATGGGTGCCGCTCGGTCTCGAGCGGCGCGAAGCGTCGTTTCAGCTGGGCCAGCGTCGCTTCGTCGAGGCCGCTGCCCACATGCCCGGCATAGTGCAGCTGGCCTTTTTTCCAATAGCCGAGCAGGAGGGCGCCGAGCGGCGCACGCGCACCCTTGCCGCGGGTGTGGCCGCCGATCACGAATTCGGCGCTGTGCGTGGGCTTGATCTTCAGCCAGGCGGCCGAGCGGCGGCCCGCTTCGTAGCGGCTGTCGCGGCGCTTGGCCATGACGCCCTCGAAGCCCTGGGCGAGCGCCGCCGCATAGAGGGCGACGCCGTCGTCGGACGCATGAACGCGCTGCACGTGGGGCGATGGCAAGAGACACTGGGCGAGATAGCGGCGGCGGTCGGAATACACTGCCTGGCGCAAATCGAGCCCGGCGAAATGCAGGAGATCGAAGCAATAGAACACCGCCGGCGCGGTCCGTTCGGCGGCGGCGATCTCGCGCGGCGTCTTCAGTTGCGAGCGATTCTGCAGCGCGTTGAAGGACGGCCTGCCGGCGGCGTCGAGCGCCAGCACCTCGCCGTCGAGAATCATGTCGGTGGACTGTCGGGCCAGTTCGGCAGCGATGGCGGGGAAGATCGGCGTGAGGTCGAGGCCGCGGCGCGAGCGCAACTTCACCTCGCCGCCATGCACGAAGGCGAGCACCCGGTAGCCGTCGAGCTTGGGTTCGAACAGCCAGTCCGGGTGGCTGAAGGGCGCGTCGGCCAGCTCGGCCAGCATGGGCGAAAGCTTCGTTGGCATCGCCTCGGCGCGGCCGGACGGGGCGAGCCGCGCGGCGGGCAAGGGTTCGGGCGCGGGCAGGCGCTTGAGGTCTGCGATCGCCATCCCGGACACGACCGAGCGGTCTTGTCCGGCCACATCCTGCTGCCCTGCATAGGCGTCGCGATGTTTGATCAGCAACCAGTTCTTGCGGTCGGCACTGCGCACCAGCGCGAACGAGCCCTTCAGCTTTTCGCCGCGCAGGAACAGCGAGAGCTTGCCTTTTTCCAGCGCGGCGCGGACCCGGTGCTCGGCCTCCGCACGGTCGCCGAACCATTCGCCATGATCCTCGCCCGGCGCATAGACCCCGCAATCCCACACGATGACTTCGCCGGCGCCGTATTGCCTGGGCGGAATCACGCCTTCGAAGGACGCGTAGTCGAAGGGATGGTCCTCGGTCTGCACGGCCAGGCGTTTGACCTCGGGATCGAGCGACGGCCCCTTGGGGACGGCCCAGGATTTCAGCACGCCGTCGAGTTCGAGCCGGAAGTCGTAATGCAGCTGCCGGGCCGAATGCTGCTGCACCACAAAGAGGAGCGGCCCGGTTCGCGTTTCGAGACCCGCGGGCGGCGGTTCCGGCGTGGCGGAAAAAACCCGCTTGGCGGCGTACTCGCCCAGCGCGTCTGATGGCGCGGCCGGTTTCTGCGTGGCGCGCCGGGAGCCGGACTTCTCAGCGCGCCTGGTCGTTGCCTGGGGTGTCGTCACGGGAACTCGCACGTCGAAGAACCTTCGGAAAGCCTGGAAATCGTGGCTGGAGCCGGCCATCAAACCAGATATTTGCTCCAGCCCCCGTAGGGGTTGTCGATCCGGCCGCGCGGGATGCTCAGCGCGACCAGCAGGATTCCCGCCGCCACGCCGGCGAGGTCGGCCACCCCGCTGCCGCCGTCGAACATGAAGGGGGCGAACATCAGGGCGACGGCAAGCAGGACGTTGACGAAGCGGGCAGGACGCGCCGCTTCCGCCATCGCGGTGATCGACACGGTGACGACCAGCGCGCCGAGGAGGTGGTCGCTGTCGGCCTGCGCGCCTTCGGTGCCGAACACGAGCCGGGTGCACATCAGCCCGATGCCCAGGGCCGCGCTCAGGGCGAGTGTCCACGGAACGTTGACGCCGCCGCCCAGTATGTCCTTCACGACCGTCATCGCCGGCCGCTCGAAATCGTCCGGCGGCATGCGCTTGCCGCCTTCCATGGTGTCGCCGCGCAGGAAGGCGAGCAGGACCGACTTGCCGCGCCGCCGCCGGTCGAGCAGGAACTGGCCGCTCGCCACCAGTTCGTCGACGGAATAGGGAATCTGCAGCAGCATCGCCGCCGCGGCGAGCAGGCACAGGCTGCACCAGGTGCCGATCACGATGGGCTGGATGATGATGAAGAAGAGGCTCACCGCGCCGAGGGGAACGATCATCACGCCGAACAGCACCACCAGCCAGGGCATGGTGCGCCAGCGGGCGCGGCCGCCGATGATGCCGGTGAGGATTTCCAGCATGTAGGTCAGCGCGCCCAGCCCGGCGTCGGGGACGGGCCACGCCTTCGACACGTCGGAGGTGATGATGCGTTCGGTGCCGTCGCCGAAGAAGGGGTCCCAGGCGGCGTCGATGTGGCCCAGTTGATAGGCCGCGAGGTAGCGCGAGATGACCAGCCCGACGAAGGCCAGCGCGATGATGGGGACACGCTGGGTCCAGCTGGATGGACTGTAGCGCCACCCCGGCGGAATGTCGGGGCCGGTGGTGCGCGCCGCCACGCCGACGCTCGGCATCGGGCGCACCAGCAGGGAAAAGCCGATCACCAGCGCGCCGACCAGGGTGCCGTTGAGATAGCCGGCGGCGGTGGGCGCCCAGAATACGAGCGGCGCGCACAGCAGCCACAGGCCGACCGTCGCATTGGCGAAGCGCGCCCACGCCATGTGCCGCGACAGCGACAGCAGGCTGAAGAGCAGGATCAGGACGCCGCTCGCCAGGTCGCTCAGCGTCATCGGCCAGTCCGGATAGCCGAGGATGGGGGGACTGGCGATCAGCCACAGGCCGAGGCCCAGGTTGAGGAAATGCGCCCACAGGTTCTGGCTGTGCTGCAGGCGCACCGAGCGCTCGTATTTTTCCAGCAAGGCGTGCGCGGCGGCCGGGTGCTCGGTGATCGTCTCGAGCCATTCGGGCGCGGGGATGCGGTTGGCCTGGTACCAGGCGAGCGGATCGGCCTTCAGCGCCGCGACGATGGCGGACAGCTCCTCGCGCAGGGCATGGCGCGGCGCCCACCCCAGCAGGGCCTGCGCGCGCGAGATGTCGAGCTCGTAGTGATCGTCGGCGAGTTCGACCATGAAGGGTTTGACGAAGGGTTTCTCGCCGCGGTCGATCGCATCCGGCACCACCGCTTCCAGTTTGCCCTGCAGCCGCGCGCCCAGTTTGGCCAGCGACTTGGGCACGGTTTCGGTCTCCCATTGCTCGCCGTGGATGAGGGTGCCGAGCCGGTTCTGCAGCGCCGCGTAGCTCAGGGTGGTCGGCTCGCCCAGCAGCAGTTTGAGGTCGGGCGGCAAGCCGCCGCGCCGGTCGATCGTGCGCACCACGGCATCCACCAGGTCGTCGATGTGGACGAACGACTGGCCATGCGAGGTTTCGCCGGGGAAGACCCGGCCCTTGAGCTGGCGTTCATAGATCCAGCTGATCTGGTGCGCCAGCGTCGGCGGCTGGACTGCCTCGGTGTACACCCCGGCGATGCGCAGCAGCACGTAGGGAATGGCGCCATGCGCATGCGCGATGACGCTTTCCGTCTCCAGCTTGGATTGCGGATACGCCCAGCGCGGCGCGACGGGCGAGGTTTCGTTGATCGGTATCCCGGGCTCGGTGGGCGCGTGCACCAGCATGGTGGACGCGTAGACGAACTGCTCGACCTGGAGTGTCTGCAGCTCGCGCAGCAGGCGGCGGGTTCCTTCGACGTTGACCTGCCGGTACAGCGGATCGGGTTCGCCGCTGAAGTCGTAGTAGCCGGCCAGATGCACCACCGCGGCGATGCGTTCGCCATAGCAGGACTTCACCTCGCGGATTGCGTCACCGACGCTGTCGTCCGACGTGATGTCGCAGCGCACGCATTCCGCGTGCGCCAGCAGGCCCGACTCGCGGTCCAGCCCGACCACCGCGTATTTCTCCGCCAGCACCTTGCTCAACAGCGTGCCGAGAAAGCCGCTCGCGCCGGTCATCAGCACGACTGGTTTTTGCGGGCCCGGATGTCTGGTGCTGACGGCTGCGGGACTTCGGTTTTCTTCAGCCATGCGGCCCTCGCTTGGGGATCTCGTTCGTGCTCGCGACCTCATCGCGCCTTGGAAGGCGCTCCTACGTGGGAGCACACGCAAAGGGTAGGCCGTGGTTGTAAGCCGCTGAAGCGGCAACAACCACGCACCGCCTTCCAAGGCGCGATATGGCGCATTTTCCTTACAGTTCAATTCCCTGCAGAAACTGCCCGAGCGCATGCTTGGCGCCGCCGATCCAGGGGGCGCCGTGGGCGAACAGCAGGTGGTCGAATTCGCGTTCGCGCAGGTGATCGAAAAACGCCTTGCGCAAGCCGCGCTTGACGCTTTTCGGGTTGTTGCCCATGTATTCGTCCGGCACGAAGCTGAGCTTGCCGCGGTCGCGCACGATCGCATCGCCGACGCTCAGCAGCCCGCCGTTCAGCGGCAGGTACAGCGCGGTTTCCTCGGGGCACAGCGCGCCCACTTTCAAGGCCAGGATGCCGCCGGGCAGTTCCTTGCCGTGGCTGAAGCCCCTGACCTTCTCGCCCTGGGTGAATTCGTGCAGGCCGTCCTTGTGGCACCAGACCCGCACGCCGTAGCGCGCGACAAAGCGGCCGCTGTGCCGGTAGTGATGGCGGTTGGTCAGGTAGACGTGCTGCGGCGCGCCGTGCGCCGCGAACCACTCGATGCCTTGCGCCGGAATGCGCGGGTCGATCAGTACCGCCGGATCGGTGGCATTGATGTAGTAGGAGTGGACGTAGGCCTGGATACCCTTGTGGAAGGTCTTCCAGTGAAACACGCCGGGAAGAATCTCTTTCATGGCGGAGCATCCTTTACGCCAACAAGCCAGCGCGGGCACAGCCCGCCATGCGGGAATTACTGGACCGTGATGGTGATCTTCTCGGACATCAGCGGTGGGTCGAACGGCACGTGATTCTCGTCTCCCAGCACCAGTTGCAGCATGTGTCTGCCCGGCGCGAGGTCGAGCGCCGCCTCGGTCTGGCCGCCGCCGAAGTGTTTGACCCTGTCGCTGCTCGGCAGCGGCTTGCTCATGTCGAGGGTCTTGGCGTCGATGTCGATGAGCACATGGTGGTGGCCGGTTTTTTCCCGGGCCACGCCGGCTGGCGCGACACCCATGCCGGCAAGGCCGAAGCGTGCGATGACCGGGGATTTCGAGCGGGCGCCGTTCTCGGGCGAGATGAAGTACAGGCTGGCCCCTTCGGGCGCTTTCTTGCGGGTGTCCTGTGCCGTCGCCGCTACGCTCACGCCCAGCGCCAGCACCCACATCCATGCAAACCAACGCGTTGCATTCCTCATTTCATTCACTCCTTCACACGGCCCGGTGTCCGGCCATCAACAAAATATAGAGCGTATTTTCTTGAAAGCCACTGCGCGGAGAGCGCTGCGTTGTCGCGCAAGCGGTGACAGTCAAACCACAATGAAATCGGGGTCTGCTCGACGGCGAGTTTGCGTGTGGTGCACATCGGCCTGGGTGCGTGGGCGGTCGGCTTGACGCAAGCATGGGCGTGGCCAAGAATACCAACACTTGCATTGGTGCCATTCGGCAAAAGGGGTTCCGTTATGAAACACCCGCTCGCGTTGCTGTGCTGCCTCGCTTTTGCGACCGCCGCGACGGCTGGCCCGCTCGACGAGAAAAGGGCGGAAGCCCATTTGCAGGCGGTGGCCGCCGGCAACGTCGAGGCGCTGATGCGCGACTACACCGAGGACGCCTGGATGGACTGGGTCGGCGGCCCGCTCGACGGACGCTACCGCGGCAAGGCGGCGATTCGCGAGGTGTGGCAGAAATTCGCGGCGCTGAACGATGGCCAGCCGCGCCCGGCGAAATTCGGCAAGCTGGTGCAGCAGGCCAATCCCAAGGGCGCCACGCTGGAAACGGCCGCCGAATACGGCGGCAAGACGACGATCAAGGTTTGGCACGTGCTGGTCTATCGCGATGGCGAACTGGCCACCGAGGTCTGGCAGATTGCACCCGCGCTGAAAGTCGGCGAGTGAGGGCGCGGCAGCGCAGTTTTGCCGCGGTCGCCGCGGTGGCCTGCATGGCCGCGCTGGATGCTGGCGGTGCAGGCTTCGAAGTTCGGGTCCAGTCGCAGGCGGGTGCGCCGATCGAGGATGTCGCCGTGGTGCTCGAACCGGTGTCGGGCCGGGTACCGCAGCTGAAAGCGCAGGTAAGCATCGAGCAGCGTGACCGCGAATTCGTGCCCTATCTGAGCATCGTGCAGAAAGGGGCGGCGGTGAATTTCCCCAACCGCGACACCCTCAAGCACCACGTGTATTCCTTTTCGCCGGCCAAAACCTTCGAGATCAAGCTCTACGCCGGCCAGCCGGCGCAGCCGGTGGTATTCGACAAGGCGGGCGAAGTGGCGCTGGGCTGCAACATCCACGACTGGATGGAAGCTCACGTGCTGGTCGTCGACTCGCCCTGGTTCGGCAAGACCGGGGCCGACGGCATTGTCCGCATCGCCCAGGTGCCCGCCGGCCGCTACCGGCTGCGCACCTGGCATCCCCGGCAAAAGACAGCTGCCGCCGCGCAGGAGGTGGTGATCGGCGCCACGCCTGCGCGGCGCACCGAACTCGCCCTCGACGTGGCGCCGCGCGAACCGCGCCACAAACCGCCGGCCGATTCCGGCAGCTACTGACGCATGCCTTGGCTCAAGCTCGAGCGGCGCATCGCCGTCGTCTTCGTCGGCCTGGTGGTGCTGGTCATGCTGTTGATGCTGCTGCTGGTCCAGCGCAGCGGCGAACACATCGTCGCCGTCGAATCGCAGCGGCAGATCACGGCCGGCCGCATGAGCTTCGAGGCGCTGGTCGATCAGAACCGGCGCCAGCTCGAACTCGCCGCCACGGTGCTGTCGCGCGATTTCAGTTTCCGCGAGGCGATCGCCACCCAGGACCGCCCCACCATGATCTCGGTGCTGCAGAACCACGGGTCGCGCATCGGTGCGCACGCCATGATGGCGATCGCGCTCGACGGCCGCGTCATCGCCGACATCCAGCAGGCGCAACGGCCGGGCGAGGCGTTCGCATTCGCTGATCTGCTCAAGGCGGCCGAGGCGGATGGCCGTGCCAGCGATTTCGTGCGTATGGCCGATGACCGGGTGTATCAGGTGGTGGTGGTCCCGATCCTGGCGCCGGTGCGCATTGCCTGGATCGTGATGGGCTTTCCGGTCGACCATGCCTGGGCGCGCGGCTTGGCGCAGAGCAGCGGGCTGGACGTCAGCCTGATTGACGCAGCGGCCGGCCGGGTGCTGGCCAGCTCGCTGCCCGAGTCGCGCCACGCCGCGCTGGCGCAGGCCGCGCCTGGCGTGAAGGACATGTCCGGGGAGCTGGTCCTCGACGGCGATCACTATCAGGGCGTTGCGCTGCCGCTCGGACAGCAGGCATGGGTGATCCTGCTGCACTCGCTGGAGAAGAGCGAAGCGGTGTTCAAGGAACTCGAACAGGCCCTGCTGATCACCGCCAGCGGCGGCATCGTGCTGTTCGTGCTCGGCAGCCTGTGGCTGGCGCGGCGCATTGCCGGGCCGGTCAATGCGCTGGCGGCGACGGCGCGGCGCATCGCGGCCGGCGACTACAGCGATCCGGTGGCGGTGAAGTCGAAGGACGAAATCGGCCAGCTTGCCGCCAGCTTCGAGAACATGCGCATCGGCATCGCTGCGCGCGAGCGCAAGATCACCCGGCTGGCCTACGAGGACACGCTGACCGGGCTGCCCAACCGGGTGCGCATCGAGGAGCGGCTGGACAGCCTCGGGCCGACGGCCGAAGCCGCGGTGGTGGTGCTCGACCTCGACCGCTTTGCGGCGATCAACGACGCGCTGGGCCATCCGGTCGGCGACCAGTTGCTGCGCCAGGTTGGCGCCCGGCTGGCCGGGCAGTTGCCGCCGCGGGCCATGCTGGCCCGGCTGTGGGGCGACGAGTTTGCCTTTCTGCTCGAAGGCATGGATCGGCCGGCGGTGCGGGCCTTCGCCGAGGCGCTGCTTGCGGCGCTGCGCACGCCGATGGAAGTCGGGGGCCAGCGCCTCGACGTCAACGGCAGCCTCGGGATCGCTTTCCATCCGGCGGACGGCAGCGGCCTCAACGCGCTGCTGCAGCGGGCCGAACTGGCCATGTACGAAGCCAAGCGGCGGCAATGCGGCTTCATGCTGGCCGAAGAGGTTGGCCCCGGCCCCTTGCCCGAGCAGTTGTCGCTGATCGGGGAAATGCGCGACGCGCTGGAGAAGCACGAATTCATCCTCCACTATCAGCCCAAGCTCGACCTCGCCAGCGGCTGCGTGATTGGCGCCGAGGCGCTGCTGCGCTGGCAGCATCCCGAGCGCGGGCTGGTGCCGCCGGGGCGTTTCATCCCCTTCGCCGAGCATACGGGCTTCATCCGCGAAATCACGCCGTGGCTGCTCGCCGAGGTGGCGGCGCAGACCGCCGCCTGGCACGCGCAGGGGCTCGACCTGGTGGTGTCCGCCAACCTGTCGGCGCGCGACCTGCTCGACCCCGGCCTGGTCGTGTTGGTGCGCGAACTGGTGGCCAGCCACGGCCTGCCGCCGGCCGCGCTCTGCCTCGAAATCACCGAGAGCGCGCTGATGGAGGATCCCACGCTGGCACAGGCCCATCTGGAGGAGCTGGCCGCGTTTGGCGTCAAGCTGTCGATCGACGACTACGGCGCCGGCCAGGCCTCGCTCGCCTACGTCAAGTCGCTGCCCGTGCACGAACTCAAGATCGACCAGAGCTTCATCCGCTCGCTGGCCGGCTCGCCCAAGGACGCGGCCATCGTGCGTTCGACCATTGCGCTGGGCCACGCGCTGAATTTCGCCGTCGTGGCCGAAGGCATCGAGACCGAGGCCGATCTGGCCTGGCTGCGCGATATCGGCTGCGATATCGGCCAGGGCTATTTCATTGCCCGGCCGATGGCGGCGGCCGCCTTCGTCGACTGGATCGCCGCGCGGGACCTGGCTTTTCCGGGCATGTAGCCAGCGCTGCTAGAGCGCCACTCATTTTTAATTTATGGGAGCGGAGCGACGATGAGCGGCACGATCATCTCCGCCGCGCTCAATCCGCCATGCACGCCGATGTGGGTGTGGCGGGGCTCGCCCTGGAGCCAGTCGCGCAGGATGGCGCGGCCGCGGGGGATGAGGACGTAGTCGCCGAGCCGGTCGCGCAGGGCCGGGTGGGCGGCGCCCGGGCCCAGCCATCCCTGTCGCACGATGTCTTCGCTCTTGTACAGCCGGACCCGGTCCGCCAGCTGCCCGCGGACGTAGGCCTCGAACTGCGCTTCGCGGCCTGCGCGCACGTAGGCGTAGGCCATGCGCGGTTCGCCGCACAGGGGCAGCAGGAGGGTGTCGCGCAGGGCGGGATGGTCGTCGAGGTCGATGGTCTCGTCCGTGTCGATGAAGCCATGGTCGGCGGTGACGACGACGCGGCTGCCGCTGTCGCGCGCCACCGCCAGCAGCCGGGCGAAGCCGGCGTCGAGCGCGGCGAACGCCTCCGCCACCTGCGGGCTGCCGATGCCGTATTCATGCGCCAGGCTGTCGAGCTGCGGCCAGTAGGCATGGACGTAGCTGCGCGGTGCGTCGCTGCGCAGCAGCCCGGCGATGCGGGCGAACATGTCTTCCAGGGTGTCGTAGCCATAGCGCGCCGCCTTGCCGGACAGCGCAACGTTGAAATCCGAATGGATGATCTGCTGCGGGCTGACCACGTGGCAGGGCAGGGGCAGGCGGTCGAACAGCGGGATCAGGCCGAACAGGGTCGCCGGCGTGACGCCGGCCTGGCGCAGGCTGTGGCGGCCGGCACGGACGCGGAAGGGCAGCGGTGCGGCGATGGCGCCGATCTCGCGGAAATACATGTGCCAGCCGGTCAGCCCGTGCTGCTGGGGCGCCTGCCCGGTGAGGAAGGTGGGGATGGCGCTGGCCGTGGTGGAAGGAAAGACCGAGGTGAGCTGCCCGCGCAGGTGCTGTCGCAGGGCGCCGTCGCGGCCGAGCAGGAAATCGTGGCCCAGGCCGTCGATCACCAGCAGCACCAGATGGCGCGCATCGGCAAGGGCCTCGGGCGGCAGCGCCGTCGCCGGCGCGTAGGCGCTGCTGCCGCCCAGCGCGGTGGCGATGGAACTCATCAGGTTGACCAGGCTGCCGCCCTGGTAGTCGGGCAGGGTGAGGTCGGGGTCGTCCAGCCGGTCAGCCTCGCTCATTCGATGTCCAGGTTCAGGTATACGGTTCGCGCTTTCCGAAGATGTACGCGATCGGCAGCACGATCGCCACAGCCAGCAGCGGCACCCAGTAGAGGGTGGCGTCGCGGTAGCCGTCGTAGTCGAGGTAGCGCTCGTCGATCACCACGGCCAGGGTGATGCCCAGCAGGACGAGTCCGGATGCGAGCAGCCACGGGCCGCGCAGGCTTTCGATGAACATGCCGTAGATCGCGAAGGGCGTCAGCACCGCCGCCAGTGCGATGCCGTCGATGACATAGGCGACGCCGTAGAACGGCACCAGGGAGGCCGCGGCCGCGGCGAGGCATCCGAGCAGGATGATGAGGACGGCCACCGGGCGGTAGTTTGCACTCATGGCGTTGCGCTCGGGTTCGCCCTATTCCCTGAACGGCGCCTGGTTCGGCTCGACGCTCTCGATCTGCGGGATAGCTTTTTGCGGGTGCTGCTTGACGATCCGCTTCAGTTCCTCGTCCTTGCCGGCGCCATGAAGGCTGCTCTGCTGCACCTCGGTATCCGGCGGAAATTCCGGCAACCCGGGCGCGATGCGTTCGATTTCGGCTTCGGCTGCAAGCCAGTCATCCAGGTCATGCCCGGGGGCGTAGCCACGCTGCGCGTAGTGGAAGTAGGCGGCGTCGCGAATCATTGCTTCGCGCTGCTCAAGGCTGAACGCGCCTCGCCAGGTAATGTCGGGGTCCGTGTGCGCGTCGACCGGGGCGCGTGTCTGTTTAGCCATGTTTTCGTCCTCCATCGTTGAAGACGAGGGGGCGCTGCGGGCCAAGCCCGCAGGCGGAACGTCCCTCGCGTGACTGACGCCTATCGGATACCAATATAGCCGGTTCGCCGGCCGATGCCTTGGTGGTCACGCGGGGCGAAATCGCGGCGAGGGCGCCGGTGCGTGGTTGTTGCCGATTCATCGGCTTACAACCACGGCCTACCCCTTGCGGGTGCTCCTACACCGGCATCGGCTTGTTGTCGTTGAGGTTGAGCCAGCCCTTGGCGATGCGGTAGATGAACCAGATGGCGGCCACGCCCCACACCAGCCAGCCGAGCAGGATGATCCAGGTGAGGGCGCCGACGACACACCACAGCACGCTCCACCAGAAGGTGCTGATCTGCCAGCGGAAATGGCTTTCCAGCCAGGTGCCCTGGACCTCCTCGCGCTTGATGTAGTTCAGCACGATGGCGACGATGGCGCTGACGCCGGCAAACAGCGCCAGTGCGTAAAGCGCATAGATGACCGTCGTCAGGGTTTTGAGGCTGGCGGTTTTTTCGTTTGCGGTGGTATTCATCAGCGACGTGCTTTCTCGTAGAGGGGCGTCATTTGCGGCACCAGCGCATTCAATGCCTGGATGCGGTTGGCGGGCGAGGGGTGGGTGCTGAGGAAGACGGGCGGGCCGTTGCCGCTGGCGGCGCCCATTTTCCCCCACAGCCTGATCGCGGCGCGCGGGTCGTAGCCGGCGCGGGCGGCGAGTTCGATGCCGTAGCGGTCGGCTTCGGATTCGTTGTCGCGGCTGTTGGGCAGGGTCAGCGCGATGTCGGCCACCGGCGCCAGGATGCTGAGGTCGCGCCCGGCGACGATGGAGCCGAGTGCAATGCCGCCCTGGGTGGCCATCGCCCGCGACATGCGCTCGCGGCCGTGGCCCAGCAGGGCATGGGCCATTTCGTGGCCCATGATCTGGCCGATTTCGTCATCGGAGAGATTCAGCTTGCGGACGATGCCGGTGTATATCGCCATCTTGCCGCCGGGCATGCACCAGGCGTTGAGCGTGGGCTCGTCGATGACCGCGACCGACCATTTCCAGTCGCGGCTGGGGGGATACATGGAGCCGGCCTGCACGATCAGCCGGTTGGTGATGCGCTCGACGCGGGCATTCAGCGCCGCATCGGTGCTGAGCCTGCCCTTCTTCTGCGCTTCGGAGAGCGTTTGCGTGTAGGCCTGCGCCGACGAGACCTGGGCTTGTTCTTCGGACACCAGCACCAGCTGGGTGCGGCCGGATACCGGGTTTTCCTGACATGCCGCCAGGGTGGCGGCGAGCAATGCGGTGACGACGAATGTGCGTTTCATGGCGTCTCCTTTTCCCGTATCGCGCATCCCGCACGTGCGGGATGGGGGATCAAATCCCGCGCAGGAGTTCGTTGATGCCGACCTTGGACAGGGTCTTCTCGTCGACCTTCTTCACGATCACCGCGCAATACAGACTATAGCTCCCATCCTTGGACGGCAGGTTGCCGGACACCACCACCGAGCCGGCGGGCACGCGGCCGTAGCTGACTTCGCCGGTTTCGCGGTCGTAGATCTTGGTCGACTGGCCGATGTAGACGCCCATCGAGATGACGCTGTTGTCCTCGACGATCACCCCTTCGACCACTTCGGAGCGCGCGCCGATGAAGCAGTTGTCGCCGATGATGGTGGGGTTGGCCTGCACCGGTTCGAGCACGCCGCCGATGCCGACGCCGCCGGAGAGGTGCACGTTCTTGCCGATCTGCGCGCAGGAGCCGACCGTGGCCCAGGTGTCCACCATGGTGCCTTCGCCGACGTAGGCGCCGATGTTGACGTAGGAGGGCATCAGCACGACGTTCTTCGCGATGTAGGAGCCGCGGCGCGCGGCCGCGGGCGGCACGACGCGGAAGCCGCCTTCGCGGAAGTCGCGGCTGTTGTAGTCGGCGAATTTGCTCGGCACCTTGTCGAAGTAGTTGGTGAAGCCGCCCTTGATGAAGGCGTTGTCTTCCAGGCGGAACGACAGCAGCACGGCCTTCTTGATCCACTGGTGGGTGGTCCAGTTCTGTCCGTCGGTGCGCTCAGCGACGCGCAGTTGCCCCTTGTCGAGCATGTCGATCACCGACATGACGGCGTCCTTCACCTTGGCGTCGGCGTTGCGCGGGGTGATGTCGGCACGGCGCTCGAAAGCGTCTTCGATGATTTTCTGCAGCTCTTGCATGATGGATTCCTGTGGTTGAAGGTGAACGAATGAATGAAATGAATGGAGCCGGCAGGCTTACGCGGCGTCGTTGACGAAGCTGGCCATGCGCCTGGCTGCTTCGACGCAGGCTTCCAGACCGTCGACCAGGGCGATACGGACGAAGCCCTGGCCGGGATTGACGTTGGCGGCGTCGCGCGCGAGGAAGCTGCCGGGTAGCACGGTGACGTGCTGTTTTTCATACAGGCCGCGCGCGAACGCGGCATCGTCGCCGCCCGGCACGCGCGCCCATAGGTAGAAGGCGGCGTCGGGCGCATCGAAAGACAGCACGTCCTTCAGGAGCGGCATCACGGCGGCGAACTTCTCGGCGTACTGGCGGCGGTTCTCGATCACGTGCGCCTCGTCGTTCCATGCCGCGATGCTGGCGGTTTGCACCACCGGGCTCATCGCGCTGCCGTGGTAGGTGCGATAGAGCAGGAAAGCCTTCATCAACTCGGCGTCGCCCGCCACCATGCCGGAGCGCAGGCCGGGCACGTTGGAGCGCTTGGACAGCGAGTTGAACACGATCAGGTTCCTGAAGCCGCGGCCGAGCTGTTGCGATGCGGTGAGCGCGCCCAAGGGCGGCTTGCCTTCCTCGAAGTAGATTTCCGAATAGCATTCGTCGGCCGCGATGACGAAGCCATGCTGGTCGGATAGCTCGAACAATTCTTTCCAGTCGGCCAGCGACATCACCTTGCCGGTGGGGTTGCCGGGCGAGCAGACGTAAATCAGGTTGACCTGCTCCCACAAATCGTCTGGCACGCGCGACCAGTCCATCTTGAAATCGTTTTCCGGCAGGGTGTTGAGGAAGAAGGGGCGGGCGCCGGCCAGCAGCGCGGCGCCTTCGTAGATCTGGTAGAAGGGGTTGGGCGAAACGACCACGCGGCGGCCGTGGCGGCTGGAATCGACGCTGGCCTGGGCAAACGCGAACAGCGCCTCGCGCGAGCCGTTCACCGGCAGCACTTCGGTCGCCGGGTCGAGCTTCACGCCGTAGCGCCGTTCGGCCCACGCGGAAATGGCGGTACGCAACGCATCCGAGCCCTGAGTGATGGGATAATTCGCCAGCCCGGCGAGGCCCGCGACCAGCGCATCCTTGATGAACTGCGGCGTGGGATGCCTGGGTTCGCCGATCGACAGGTTGATCGGTGCGAGCGCGGGATTCGGCGTCACCCCGGCGAACAGCTCGCGCAACTTTTGAAACGGATAGGGATGGAGTTGTTCGAGACGCGGATTCATTGCAATGCCAAGTTATATAACCGGCTTGATTCAGCCGTGGTTTTTCTAAGCCCAACATTATAAAGCCCCATGCCGTCGATTCCCTTGCAGCGCACCTTTGCCGTCAGCAGCCTGGTCTATGCCGCCACCCTGTGGGGCTTGGTCTGGTATCCCTATCGCCTGCTGGATCAGGCCGGGGTGGGCGGCATCGCGTCGAGCCTGTTTTCCTATGCGACGCCGCTGCTGCTGCTGGGCTGGCTGCATGGCCGTGCGCTGCACGCCGCGCGCGGGCACTGGCTGTGGCTGTCCGCGCTGGGGCTGGCGGCAGGCTGGACCAATCTGGCCTATGTGCTGGCGGTGCTGGAAGGCGAAGTGGTGCGGGTGCTGCTGCTGTTTTATCTGTCGCCCTTGTGGACCGTGCTGTTCGCGCGCTTCCTGCTGCACGAGAAACTCAATCGCGCCGGCTGGGCGGTGATGGCGCTGGCGGCGGGCGGCGCGCTGGCGATGTTGTGGCAATCCGGCGACTGGCCGTTGCCCCGCAACTATGCCGAATGGCTGGGGCTGTCGGCGGGCGTGATGTTCGCGGCCAGCAACGTCATCAGCCGCCATCTGGACGGCGTGACCGAAGGTGCCAAGGCGGTGTCGATCTGGGCGGGGGTGGCGGTGCTGACAGTGATCGGCCTGACGCTCAAGCCGGCCGAACTCGATTTCATGGCGGGTGCCGAAACCGCCACATGGCTGCTGCTGCTCGGCGTCGGCCTCGCCATCGGCAGCATGACCTACGCCGTGCAATACGGTCTGGCGCGCGTGCCGGCCAACCAGGCCATTGTCATCTTCCTGTTCGAACTGGTCGTCGCGGCCGTCGCGGCCTATTTCCTGTCCGACGAACGCATGGGCGTGCAGGAATGGGTCGGCGCCGCCATGATCATCACCGCCAGCCTGTTTTCCGGCCACATGGAAGACGACCGGAAAGGGGAACTCCGTGTCTGAGCTATCCCCAAGCCCCGTTGCCGCCCTGTTGCACGCCGGCCTGCTGGTTTCCGATCTGGCACGCGCCAAAGTCTTCTACGAATCGGTGCTGGGCCTGGCGCCGTATCCGAGCCGTCCTGACCTGCCCTACCCCGGCGAGTGGTACAACCTCGGCGGCGGCCAGCAGCTGCACCTGATGCAGCTGGCCAATCCCGATGCGGAATCGGTTCGCCCCGAACACGGCGGCCGCGATCGCCACATTGCGCTGGCGGTTTCGGATATGGCCGCCCTGAAAAGCCGACTCGACGCGGCGGGGGTGAAATACACCGCCAGCAAGTCCGGTCGCTCGGCGCTGTTCTGCCATGATCCGGATGCAAACACCCTGGAGTTTATCGAAGTCTGAGGGATCAGTTTGTCAGGTCGCCGCGATACGTCCGCAAAAAGCGTTCGACTTCGCTGCTGAATTCATTTGCAAACGGCCAGGCGTCGTCATTCTGCGGCGACAGCGTTTTCTGCTGCTGGTAAAGACGTTGATTGGCGCAGTCGAACAGCCGCAGCTTCAGTTCCGGCCAGTAGGCGCTTTCGACGGTCGATATCGCCATCGGCGTTTCCACCCGGGTGGACAGCAGGGCGCGCGGCGCATGCGCTGAAGTGCACAGCTCGCGGCTGCGCGGATGCTGGCGCGATTCGTTCCACCAGGCATCGAACTCAGTCTGGTTCAAATCCAGTCCACGTGCGTCCATGTGCAACACGTCGCGCCCTGCCTGCTGCAGGCCGGTTTGAACGCGTCGCGTGTAGCTGGCGCGTGTTTCGCCGCTCCAGAAGCCGTGGTGGCTTGGCAGGCCGAGCGCGGCGTAGGCCAGCGTCGGGCGTGCCGGCCTGGCGGCGGCAGCGGGCGCGTCGGCAACGGCGGGGGTCGGGGCGATGGCTGGGCGGTCTGCTGCCACGGCCAC
This sequence comes from Gammaproteobacteria bacterium, assembly GCA_018820765.1. Taxonomy (GTDB): domain Bacteria; phylum Pseudomonadota; class Gammaproteobacteria; order Burkholderiales; family Thiobacillaceae; genus Thiobacillus. The sequence continues at coordinate 72,654 of JAHJNN010000003.1, read as the reverse complement.
CACCGGTTTTCTGACAGCGGTGGTGGCTGCCGCCATGCGCGGGGTTTCAGCCCGGTCGGGTTGAACCCGGGGGCGCGCGGCCGGTTTCGTTGGGACGGCCGCAGCGGGCGCCGCCGCAACCGGGATGGGTGGGGACGGCGCCGGATGCGGGGTGGGCGCGGCAGCCCTCTCCGGACTGGCCTCGAGCGAAGCCGCGGGGGGCTGCGGGCCGGGTTGGGCCATGACCGTGGGTTCCTGCTTGTCCTTGCCGGGCAGGCCCGGCAGCAGCCGCGGCGCGAGCATCAGTCCGACGCCGGCCAGCACCAGGATCAGCGACGGATGGGTGACGTTGAGCTTGATGCCGAAGGCTTCGACCGACGACGCCTGCGAGCTGGTCTTGCTGTAGATGAACATGACCAGCCCGGTGCCCACCAGGATCAGGCCGGCGATGACCAGGAGCGTATCGAACAGGGCGGAAAGGTCGGCGGGCATGAGGGGTTCCTGATCCGTTCAGTAATGCAGGTCGCGCCCGGTGAACAGCCGTTTCGGCGCGCTGCCGAGGACGCGGGTGAGCACCGAGTTCATCGTCGCGCAGTCGTTGTCGAAACCGCCGTGGCTGTGGCTGACCGAAGCTCCCTGCTTGATGGCCGCGGCTTCCTTGGCGGGATCGATCGGAATGCCCTCGGATACCACCAGCGCGGGCCGGCCGTCGACGGTCTTGTCGAACAGCCGGGCGAGAACCGTGTCGGCCTCGATGCAGGCCTTCATTCCCAATATAGGCACCTCGCGCGTGCCTTCGAAGGCGTTGGACACGAGATAGAGCAGCGACTTGGCATAGGGCCCGACGCTGTCGCCCAGTTCCAGCTTGTCGGACAGCACATACAGGCTGGGCAGCGGGGTGTGGCCCGCTTCCAGGCCGGGCAGCAGCAGCTGCTTGAAGGTGTCGGTGCGGATGGCGGGAGCGAGGAACTGCACGCTCTTGAGCGGAATGCCCAGACCGGACAGAAGCGGCAGGGCGTGGGCGGCGAAGATGCTGCCGGCCGAATGGCCGACGACATGCAGTTCCCAGCCGGCCTTGTCGTGGCTGGCCAGCTGCTTCTTGGCCAACTCGACATACTGCGCGACAAGCTGGATGGCGCCCTTGTTGTGAGGATGATCGGATGCCAGCCGGGCGTTCTCCTTCATCTCGCCCCACAGCCGGAAGCCCGCGCGGGCGAGCGTGAGTTCGAGCACACGGTCCTTGGCCTCGGTCAGGTTTTCCAGGAAGCCGCCGCCGGCGAGCTTGTCGGCTTCGGTGAACAGGTCCTTGAACAGGCCCGCGACGCTGGAGAGGAAATCGCTCTCCCACATGATGTGCAGCGGATAGATTTCGTTTTCCAGCATGACGTCGCGCATCGCGACGATGCGCTTGGCCGCCGCCGATTCGGAATTGAGGCCGCCGTGCAGATACAGCAGGATGCGGCGTTTCTTCCAGCCGCGGGTCTTGGTGGGAATGGTTTCGGAAAACAGGCGTTCGATGTCGGACTCGGTGGTCCAGTACTCGCCGGAATCGGACAGCTCGCCGTTGTTGGCGACGTCGATGACGTAGGGCCGGATGTCGGACAGCGGGATGGTGCGGCTGGTGCGCTGGATGCCGGAGGTGTCGATCGTCTTGTCGCCCGCCCACAGGTCCATCGTGACGGGCACGCCGAGCTGCGCCACCCAGACGTCGGTGGCGTGCATCAGGAAGTCCTCGTAGGGCAGGAGCGCAAAGCCACCCGCGCCCCAGTCCGGCCCCCAGGAATTCTGGATGACGAAACCCTGCGTCGTGTAGCCGACGATGGCGACGGCGTGGCCGCCGTCGGCGCTGCCGCTGCGCTTGATCACCGGCAGCTTGAGCGTCGCCGTGCGCCCGCGATGCAGATACGTGACCGGTACCGGCTTGTCGCCCTTGCTGCCGCCCGGATCGGCCCAGCCCGAATGCACCATCAGGGTGGCGTAGAGAATGCCGGTCTCATTGAGCGCGGTGTGCATGTCGCGCACGTTGTAGGGGCGGATGCGGTAATACGTGCCGCCCGGTGCCGCCATCGCCTGCTCGATGATGGCGTCGCTCAGGTGCATCATGCCGTGCTGGTCGTCTTTCCAGGCCGAGCGCAGACAGACGCCGTGCTTGGACCAGGCCTTGATCGCGCCGCGCGCGGAGGAGCCCTCGTAGGCCTCGCCCGGCCATTCGTCGTAGCGCCGCGCCAGTTCGTACAGCATGCGCGGGCTGACCAGCGCGGTCTGCCTGCGCCTGGCGCGCAGGAAGTTCACCACCGCCGCCAGGGCAAAGCCGGTGCAGGCGCCTTCGCGCCCCTGGTCGAGGATCATCGCCGGCTTGATGAGCGGACAGCTGACCAGCGAATCGGGCAACGCGATCAGCGCCGGCTGGTAAAACCAGTCGCGCAGGTCGATGCGGTCGGGGAAAGCGTCGAGCACCTTGCGGGTGGCTTTCTCGGCGCTGGTCTTGAGCGGGCGCTCGGCGGGGGCGGAGGCGGTTTTCTTGGCCATGGTGTACGGTCCTGTCGGTGAGTGGAGAGGGGGGCGGGCTCATTTGTCGTCCTGCCGCACGAAGAAGGCCCCCATCGCGCCGGTGGTCAGCGCCTGGACAGCGGCCAGCCACAAGCGCGAAATGTCGAGCAGTTCGGGCAGCGACTTGCCGGTGAGCGGGAAGAACAGCAAGGGCAGCAACAGCAGCAGCACATACAGCAGCGACAGCCCGAGCGTGAGGCGGTAAAGGAAGGCGTCCACGTGCATTTCGGGCTGGATCTGCTGGCGCTGGGTGTAGACCAGCACGCCGATGATCAGCGACAGGTTGGGGACGACGGCGGGCAGGAACCATCCCCACAAGCCGTCCACCTCGACGATGCGGGCAAAGAAGCTGATGAACAGCAACACGACGAAGCACACGCCGGCACCGGCGAACCACAGCAGCGCCAGGCGCTTGCGTGCGGTCTGCATGGTGAGGCTCACGGCTGCTCCAGCCTTTTCAGGATGCCGGCGGCCTGCAGATGCTGCCGGCCGTCGAATTCGCTGGGGCGCTGCAGCATCGCGCCCAGGCTGGAAATCCTGAATTCGTAGACCAGCGCGGTGCAGGCGGTGTCGGCACCATAGGCCTGGGCGGCAATGGATGCGGGCAGGGCGGTGGCGCCTTTTTCCACCCAGGCCATGGCCTCGCCGGGTGCAACGGGCGAACCGCCGGCGGTGAACGGGGTGGGGGTGAAGGTGAACACGATGACGCGGAAGCTATCGCCGTTTTTTCCCAGCAGCGCCTTGAGGTAGGCGTCGAGATTGAACGGGATCAGCGACACCGGATCGATCTGCGTTGACCAGCGCTGAACGGCGGCGGATGCGGCATCGGGCTCGATGCGCTCGACCTGGGTGACCATGGCAAAGCCGTCCGGCACCGCGTAGTAGCTGATCTGGGTGTAGCCGTTGGCAGCCAGCGCCTGCTCCATCCGCGCCGCCACGCTGCCATTCGTCGGGGCGGGCTGCGCGGCCACCAGCAAGGCGCGGTCGAGTTTCAACCGGGTGGAATAAGGCGGAGGCGGCCAGGGGAACTCAGGCAGCTTGAAGCTGGATTTCCTGGCGGCCATTTTCTTTTTGGCCCGGGCCTTGGGCCTGGCGGCGGGCGGGCTCATGTCGACTGCGTCATCGCTCTTGGCACTATCCGGCGCGCTGGTGGCTGCGCCATTCCTGGCCGCCGGCGGCATCAGTCGTCGCGTGTGCGCCAGCAGGGTGTCGCGCGCGGTTTGCGCACGCACCTCGGGGGTGACGCAGACATGGTCGTCCGCGCGCGCTTCGCGCCAGACGAACCCCGGTTTGCAAGTGTCCGGCCCGTAGGCGCCGCCTTGCGGTTCGCGCCGCGTGGCCGCGAGCCGGTTGTCTTCGGCGGCCTGTTCGCGCGTGGCGGGGAGGACGCAGACATGATCGCCCGGGTAGGCCTCGCGCCAGACGTAGCCATTGGTGCAGGTGTCCGGGTGCGGTGCGGCCTGGGCCGCTGCTGCGGCAAAACCGATCAGCACGGCCAAGAGCAGGGTGGGGTTGAGGCGGTTCAGGAGGTCGGCGGGGCGAAGGCAAGTCATGGCGGGCTTTCCGGGTCAGAGGGTTTTCAGGTATTCCAGCAGGGCGGCCTTGTCGGCATCCGGCAGGGCGGTGCCGAAGGGGTGTCCCTGATTGCCATTGCCGCGCAGCCGTGTGTCGAGCGGCGTGCCCGCGCGTTCGGCTGCCTGGCCCTGGACGACGAAGCCGACGCGCACCGGATCGTAGACGTCGTAGCCTCGCCAGAAGGTTTGCGGGCGTTGCGCCGGCGGCGTCAGCAGGTCTGAAAGGGTCGGCACCGAGCCGTTGTGCAGGTAGGGCGCGCGCAGCCAGATGCCGTCGAGGAACTGCGCGACATACCCGGTCAGCGGGGCTTCGACCAGTCCTTTGCGCTGGATGCCCATGTCGCTGACCACCTGGTTGGCCTCGATCGCCGCCTGTTTACCCCAGGTGTCGATGCGGCCGCGGTCGGTGCCGATTTCGGAAAGCGGAACGATGGTGCCGGTGCGCGCACTGGCGTGGCAGGCCGCGCAGTGGGCGTCGAACACGGTCTTGCCGTGCGCCGCACGGACGGCGTCGATGGGGAAGGGATATTTCGGCGCTGGCTTGTTCTTCAGATAATCGACCAGCCAGTCGATGTGGCCGAGGAAGTCGTCCTTGTCCTTCGGCTCGGCACCCATCAGCCCGAGCGCCGAGTCGATGACGACCGAATAGGGGTCGTGCGAGTCTCCGGCGAAATTCATGCGATGCCCTTGTTCCGGCTGGTATTTCTTCAGGTTCCATACCGACGGCATGTCGGTCGGGCCGAAGCTGTCGTCCATCGGCCAGCGGATCATGAAGTATTTGGTCAGGTTCATCGCGTCGTCGCGCCCGCGTCCCCACTCGGGAAAGTCGTGGCGGTAGATCCACGCGAACTGGCCTTCGCGCTCAACCAGGCGTTTTTTGGTGATGGGGATGATGAGATAGCGATAGGCCAGGCGGTCGATGAAATCGAGGTCGGCGGCGAGGTCGATCTCGGCCATCAGAGTGTCGGCGCTGAAGCGCGGGTCCTTGGCGCAGTCGACCAGGAAACGGAAAAAGGCTTCGAGATCGAGCGTGTGGTTGGGGCCGGTGACGACCAGCGTCGATGTTTCCTCCGGTTGCGTGCGGTAGCTCGCCACGTGGCAGGCGGCGCAGGTGTTGGCGACGCGGTCGAAGCCGATGCGCCGTTTGGAAAACCCAACCGGCAGCTCCTGGCCCTGTTCCCACACCACGCCGAAGCTGGCGTAGCCGATGCCGGGCTTGGGCAGCTTGTCGGGGAAGACGCGCGGCAGCACGTAGAAAATCCAGTAGGGAATGCCGGCGTCGTTTTCGGCGCCGAAGGAGCCGTATTTGAAGCGCTCGTCCGGGTTGTCGAATGGCGTCGCGCCGTGGTCGCGCAGGAAGCGGTCCCAGCCGACGTAGCCCAGGACGACGGCGAGGATCAGCACGACGAGGCCTGTGATTTTCAACCAGCGCGGGCAGCGGCAGAGTGGCTTCATGGCGGGTTCCTAAAAGGTTTTCATGTATTCCAGCAGCGCCCGCTTGTCGGCGTCCGGCAGCGTGGTGCCGTAGGCCGCGCCTTCGTGGCCGGCGTTGCCGTTGCCGGGCAGCGTGGTGTCGAAGGCAAAGAAGCGTTTGCCGTTTTCCGCGGCCTGGTCGGAGACGAAGCCGAGATGCCTCGGGTCGTACAGGTCGTTGCCGCGATAGAACAGCCGGGGGCGTTGCGCCGCGGGTTGCAGCAGGTCCCACAGCGTGGGCACCGAGCCGTTGTGCAGATAGGGGGCGCGCAGCCAGATGCCGTCGAGCGGGGCGTTGGCGTAGCCGTATGTCTTGCGGAAATGGCGGAAGCGGCGATCCGGGTGGGCCGAATACAGCATGCCCTGGTTTTGCGCGAGTTGCAGGGTGTAGGAATCGAGGCGCCCGCGGTCGGTGCCGATTTCGCGGATCGGCGTGACGGTGCCGACGTACTCGCCGGAAAAGTCGCTGCCGTTTTGGCCGTGACAGGCGGCGCAGGATTTTTGGTAGAGGGCCTGGCCGCGTGCGGCGAGCATGGCGTCGATCGGGTAGTACTTGTCGAATGCGGGCGGCGTGGCGGTGGCGATCCACGCCTCGATGCGGGCGATGGCGGCATGGTCGATGAGTCTCGGTGTGGCGCCGGTGCCGAAGGCGGCCGACAGATTGCGTTCCTCGACGCGGTCGTTGTTGCCGTCCCAGTGCAGCTGCATGCCCTGCTTCTTGGCCTGGTTCCAGATCGCCGGGAAATCCGACACGCCGACGAGTTCGTCCGGCGACAGCTGCTCGAAGGGCACGCCGAAGATGGCCTTGGCCGAGTTGAAGGTGTCGACCCGCCCCGGCCCCCAGTCGGACTGCAGATGGATGAAGCGCAGGCGCCCCAGCAGCCCGGCGACGCCGTCGCGCATGAGGTGGATGCCGAGCGGATAAACGACGTGCTTGTCGAGCAGGCCGAGGCTGCCGGTTTTTTCCGCGATGCGCGGCACCACCTGCGCGGGCGTGAAGCGGCGGTCATTGACGCAGGCCTGGACGAGTTTCTGGAAGCCCATCAGGTCGAGCTGGTTGGCCGGCATGCCGGCGACCAGCATGGGCCTGGCGCCGGGTGCGGTGCGCACGGTGGCAGTGTGGCACACCGCGCAGTTGAGGAACACGCGGTCGATGCCCATATGCCGCCGCTTCGACATGCCGACCGGCAGGTCGCGCCCTTGCTCGAAAATGAAACCGAGCGATTCATAGCCCTTGCCCGGCAGCAGGTCGGGGCAGACCTCGGGCAGCACCTGGAACAGCCAGTAGGGGAAGCCCATGTTGCGCTCGCCGCCGGTGGAGCCGTATTTGAAATGCTCGACCGGATCCTCGTAGGTCACCGGGCGGTCGGGCAGGAAGCGGATCGCCGCGCCGAGCGCGCCGAGCAGAATCAGCACGACCAGCGACCACAGAAAAAAGCGGCAGCCCGAGCAGCGGGCGTCGGGCGTGCTCATCGCGCGCGCTCCGCATAGCCGGTTTGCGGCAGGCAGAGACGGAGTTGCGCATAGGGCCGACTCAGCAAAATGGCCGGGTCCTGACCGCGTAGGCGGCTGGCGACCAGGCGTTTCAGCACATCGAGTTCGGGCGATGCAGCCCAATGCGCGGGATCGATGCCGCGGCTGGCGAGCGCCGCGGCCGGCGGCATCGGCGGTTTGCTGCGCGCGGCTTCGGGCACGCTCGCCATGCTCAGGCGCACGAACATGCGCTCGGCGCACTGATCGAGTTTGGCTTCGATCTCGGAGGGCGTGCCGTGCAGAAAGTTGGGCGGATGCGGCAACGTGGTGTCGTGGCAACTGGCGCAGTGGGTGCGGAAGGGCGCGACGAGCGGGTTGGCCGCGCGGGTGGCGGATAGCGGTTCCACGCGCGCCGTGGGCAGGCTGACGCGAGCGGTCCGGCGCGGGGTGCCGAGCTCGGCCAGCAGGCTGTCCAGCAAAGCGTGGCTGAACGGGCGGGCGGCCAGTTCGCCGCGTGCACGCAGCTTGTCCAGTGCGCCGGCCACATCGCGACGCCCGAGCTGTTTGACCGCTGCGGTGTCGAGCATGCCGGCGAGCCCGACGACGAAGGCGGTCTTGTCCGGCGCCTGCCAGGTTTCGAGCGGCGGACGCAGCAGCAGGGGATCGTTGGCCGGGTCCTGCAAGGCGGCGAGCGGATCGCGGTTGGGCAGGTCGGGATTGGGAATGGCCAGACCTTGCGGCCAGCGGGCGGTCCAGGCGCGGTCGAGCGCCGGCAGGATGCCCGGCGCGGGCAGCGTGCCGCTGCGCGCGTAATCGAGGGCGGCGGCAAAGGCCTCGAGGCGGCAGCGGTCGCCCGGCTCGCCCGCGCTGCAGCCCTGCTGCCACAGCGTTTGCCAAACCGAGAATAAGTTGGCGCGGTCGGCCGCAGCGTCGATGAAGTAGGCGATGTCGGTGCCGGTCAGTTTTACGCCGTAGAAATCGCGCTGTGCTGCACGCAAGCGAGCGGCAATCGCCGGGTTGGCGGGGGTTTCGTCCCACAGCGGGCGGGCGAAGAGGGGGGCGCCGTTCTGGTGGCAGGCGAGGCACAGGCTGCGCCGCGCGTAGAACACTTTTGGCGTCTTGCCCGGCGCGTAATCGCGCACCACCTGGAATTCGAAGCGGCCCGCCGCATCGGCGTAGCTGATGACCTCGATCACCTCGCCCTTCTCGTGGTAGCCGAGAAACAGGCGGTCCTGCAGCGGCGCGTAGCCGTTCTTGTTGAGGCCGTCGGCGGCGGCGACCACGCGCGGATAGCGGAAGAAATCCGGCGCGCCGGCGTCGCGCTGCAGCGAGCGCCCGAGCGGAATCAGCGTGGTTTTCAGGGTGGGCAGGCCGCCGGGGTCGGGCCGCATCTGCGCTTCGATGGCGCGCCGCAGACGGGCGAAGGGAAACGGCACCGGCGCGCTGCCGACCAGTTCGTCGAAGCGCGAACGGCCCGTCGGCGGCAGGTCGGGGTCGAGCGCGTGCGCGGCCTGATTCAGTTCGCTGCACATGAGCAGGAAGGCAAGGATGAGGGCGCGCACATGCAGCAGGCTCAGGGTGCGGGGCCGTAGACCGCACAGGACGCGGCAGGCAGGTCGAGCCACACCGCGCGCCAGTCGGGATGGGGCGCGCCGACGAGAATTTCGCTGCCCACCTGCGCCGGATCGGACGCATGCAGGCACACCAGGCGCTGGCCGGGCTGCTGCAGATCGAAATCCAGCCCCACCCAGGCGGCGCGGGAATGCTGCGGATCGGTGTTGATCGCGCACAGCCATTCACGGTCGTTGAACAGGCGCGACCAGGCGACCAGCGAGCGCAGTTCGCCATGGATCATGCGCGGCTCGCCGAAGTCGACGCCGTTGCCGGAAATCGCGCGCAGGTATTGCCGACCGCGGCGCAGGGCGATGTGCTGTCTGCGCACGGCCAGCAGGCGGGCGAGTTCGGTGTAGAGCGGGTGGGTTTCGTCGAAGCAATGGCGGCCGCGCGAGCGGAAGGCGCCGAAGTCGCCGCCGAACATTGCCTCGCGAATGTAGCGGTCGTTGTCGCCGGCGCCGTCGAAGCCCTGCTCCGAGCCGTAGTAGAGGCAGGGGATGCCGAGGGTGAGCGCATTCAGCGCGAGGGCGACGGCGGCTGGCCCGGTTTCGCCACCGGCGCAGAAGCGCGCCTTCTGGTTGCCTTTGCGCACCTGGTCGTGATCGTCGTAGAGCGTGACGACCTTGTTGCGGAACCAAGTGTGGGAATCCTTGCCGATTTCGAAGGAGTTGCGGAACAGATTGAAATAATCCGCCGGGTTGCGCCGTCCCTTGGCGAGGTATTCGAGCTTGTCCGGGATGTCGTCGATGCCGAGCGCGGCGTCGAGCCCGGTCGCTTCGCGCAGGGCGAAGGCATTGCCGCGGCCGCCGGTGATTTCGCCGATGAGGGCGAACTGCTCCTTGCCGATCGATTGCGCGAACTCGTGGATGCAGGCGGCGAAGAAGCGCGTCGCGCCGGGGTCCATGTGCTTGACCGTATCGACGCGGAAGCCGTCGAGGTCGGCGTAGGCGATCCAGTATTGATAGATCCGGGTCAGCGCGCGCAGCGCGGGCGAAACGCGGAAATGGTCGATCGCGCCGCTGCCGAGCCGGATGTCTTTCAGGTCGAGGAAATCGCCTTCGAGAAATTCGGGAAACCAGTCCCAGTTGTCGATCCGCCCGAGGCCGGAAAAGCTCTCCGGCGTTTGCAGTTCGCGCGGCCACACGGCGGCATCGCGGTCGGCCACCGGCTGGCCCCAGGGCAGACTGGGTTGACCGCTGACGTCGTTCCAGCCGCCGACCCGATAGGGGCGGCCGTCCCAGCGTGGGTCCATGCCGTGCGCGTGCGGATAGCGGTCGGCGTCATAGGAAAACACCGGCCCCGCATGGTTGAGGATGACGTCGAGGATGACGTGGATGCCGTTCGCGTGCGCGGTGGCGACCAGGTCGCGCAGGTCTTCCCGGGTGCCGAAGCGCGGGTCGACATCGAGAAAATCCTGCACCCCGTAGCCGTGATAGGCCTCGGTCCAGGGCGGCTGTTTGAATACCGGGCTGATCCACAAGGCGGTCACGCCCAGCCGCTTGAGGTAGCCGATCTTGCCCGCCGCGCCTTTCAGGGTGCCGCCGGCGAAACGCGCGCCGGCCTCGCGCCAGGCGGCGGCGCCGGCTTCATCCTGCACCGCGCTGCCGTGATCGGCCGGGGCCATGCGCGGCGTCGCCCCGCCCGCCGCCGGCAGGCCCGCGTTGTCGATGAATTCGCGCTCGTTGCCGTCGGAAAAACGGTCGACCAGAAAGAAATAAAACACCTGGTCTTCCCATGCGGCAGGCGAGGGATGGAAAGCCTGTTGCGTGAGCGAGGCGAAGTCGATGTCGGCGATGGTCTGCATGGCATCAATGGGTGGCGGCGACAACGCGTGTCTGCGTGCCGGGCCAGCATTCGTCCTTGACCTGGCCGGTTTCGAATTCGGCGCGTCCCGCCTTGTCCATCGCCTTATTGGCGAGCACGAAGTTGAGGACGAAGGCGTGATCCATGTAGGCGCGGCCGAGATAGAGGCCGGGCCGCACCATGCGGATTTCGTCGCGCACCTTGAGGCCGCGCCGGCCGGCGAGAAAATCGGGCTTCTCGCGGTAGCCGCGGATTTCGTCGGTGAAGGCGTAGTCGATGATGATGGATTCGCGGCGCGAGTCGATCAGGCTTTGCCCGCAATAGAGCTTGGCGGGAAACAGCAGCCAGGCGTCGCGGCCGTCGACGTCGATCTTCGGAATGTCGCCGGGGCCGATCACCGGCCGCAGCACGGAGAGGTCCTGGATGCGGTTGCGCAGCACTTTCTGGTCGCGGTAGAACACCTTGCCTTTCCACAGGGCTTCGCCCGCGGTCTCGAGCATCCTGCCCTTGAAGTTCACGCCCAGGCCCTTGAGGCCGCCGATGATTTCGGCGGCGCGCAGCTTGCCCGAGCTGCCGCGTGGGAACACGATCTCGCCGTCGAACGGGCCGTCCGGGATCGGCCCCGAACTCAGCCGTGCGTAGAGCTGGTCGAGTTCTTCCTGGTTGAGGCTGGCCAGGTATTTCGGCGTGACCTTGGCGAGCTCCTGCAGCGGGATCGGGTATTCGTATTCGACCTGCGCGAAGTCGGGTTTGCCAGCGTAGGTGTCGCCGGCGGGTGCAAATGCGATGTCGGGTTTGCCGGCAAGCCAGTCGCTGATTTTTTCGCAGCCCGAAAGCATCAGGAGCGTCGGCAGCAGGAGCAGCACGACAATCACCAGGCGCAGGACGTCGTAGCCTTTTGGAATGCGGCGTGGCCTGAGGCCGCAGCAACAGCATCTAGGGTCGGGGGCGTGCCTGTCTCGAATAGGGGCATACATGGTGGTCTCCCTCACAGCGTCGCCAGGAAAGCGGTCAGCGCGTTCTTGTCGGCATCCGACAGGTCTTCGCCGAAGCGGTGGCCGTCGTTCTCGATCTCCGCGCTGCACGAGGAATAGACCTGCCACAGCGCGGGGGCGCGGGTGCGCGCCTCCTTCACCACCTCGACCAGCCGGTTCGGATCGGAGACGATGGCGCGGCCGATGTCCTGCATTTCGGCGGCGAGCTTTTGCGCTTCGGCTGCGGGCAACACGGTGGCGAGCCGTGCTTCGAGTTCCTTCGGCTTCAATTTGGCGCGCACCAGATCGACGATGAAATCCTTGTGGCGGAAGTTGCCGACGTTGCCCGCGGTGGCGCCGGCCGGCACCCGCACGGTGAAGCCGACCAGGCGTTTTTCTTCCTGGCCGTCGAAGATGCGCGGGCCGATGTCGAGCACGATGTCCTGGTCGACCTTGGTCGCCTTGGGAATGCGCTGCGCCGGGTTCAGCAGGTCCTGCATCGACGCGACGTAGAGCTTGAAACGGCCGTCGACCGAAGGGTCGTAGGTCCAGCACGCCGGCTGTTTGTCTTTCGCCAGCGGCGGGTTGCCGGGCTGGCTCGTGTCCACGTAACTCGATCGGTACAGCTCGTAAGGATTGGCCTTGTCGCCGCCCCAGCCGCACAGTTCCGGTCCGATCGCGTTGTTGTGCAGGAAGGGCGCGTGTGCCCACAGGTTCAGGAGCGAGACGTTGCGGTAATAGCCGCGCCCGCCGTCGTGCGGTTCGAGGATGCCGGAGACGGTCTTGCGCGCGTGGTAGTCCTCGTCGGCGAACTGTTCCCAAATATGGCCGCGCACATGGTTGGAATGCAGCGAACGGCAGCGGTAGGTGCCGACTTCGCTGACCGGGATGGGGACATCATTGCCCAGCCAGTCGGCGCGCAGGCCGCTTTTGGCGTCGAGGGCGCGGAAGTCGACCGCCTCGAACGGCGGCTTGCCGCTGGCATGGCAGCGCGCGCAGTTGGCGACGAAGACCTGCTGGCCGCGCGAGACCGCGCCCGGTCCGAAATCGCGTTCGAGATCGCGCACCAGGTCGGCCTGGGCATAGGGCGCGCCCCGCTGGTTCGCACGCGCCTCGACCAGATCGCGCGCCTGGCCTTCTGGCGCGGTGAGGAAGAAGTCGAGGATGTTGGGCAGACGGTCCTCGATGGCGCGGAAGTTGGGGCAGTCGCGCCGGCACTGGCCGAGGTCGAACGGCGTCTGGCCGAAGTTGCGCGCCTGCGGGTCGAGCTGGCGCAGGTCGGTGAGGTGGTTGACCCAGCACTGTTCGGCGCACGAGCCGATGTTGAAGTACACGCGCTGGATAGCGCCGACCGCGCCGATCGAGTCGCCTCCGCCCTTGAGGATGTGGTGGACGGTTTCGCTCTGGATGGATTTCTCCCAGCACTTGCCGGGCTTGCCGGGTTCGCACCAGCAGACGGATTCCGCAGTCGCCGCCGGACAGGATGCGACCTTGCGCCAGCGGTTGACCTTCTCGCCGGGAAAAACCGGCCGTTGCACGATGTTGATGAGCGCGTTGATGGTGCCGGCGTTGTTGACCTGGTCGTTGGGGATGGCGGAGGTGTCGGAGGTGCCGGGACGCGCGTGGGCGAAGACCTGCCATAGCAGGTCGTCGTGCGGCATACCGGAAATCAGCACTTCGGAGACGCGGATGTACTGGTTGCCGATCAGGCCGGAGAGGTTTTCCCACTTGGGATGCTCGGGGTCGAGTGGCGGCTTGGCGGGATTGAAGGCGATGTGGCACGAGCCGCACGCGGTGCCGATCAGGAAGGGCGGCTCGACCGAGGCATCGGCGAGCTTGCGCACCTTGAAATCGGAACGGGCGGGGTCGTTCGATAGAGTGCGGTTGTAGCCTTCCCAGGTGCCGAGGCGGCCGTTGATCTGCTTCCACGCCGCCGCGTCGAAGCGCGGGTTGGGAAATTTGCGGAAGCCGAGCGCACCGGTAGAGGTGCCGAAGGCCAGATTACAGCTGTCTTCGCGGCCCTTTTGATGTCCTTCTGGATCGTTGGCAGCGGCGCTGGCGTCCTTGAAGTCGCACGCCGGATCGCGATAGCCCGGCTTGCCGACGAATTTCAGCAGGGCCTCGTCGCCCGGGCACCAGTCGAAGCCGTAGGTCTCCTCGTCGCTTTTGGCCGGGCAGCCGGCGGAGCCCGGCTTGCAGCAGCCCGGGTCGTTGATCAGCCCCCAGGTCCTGAAGCGGGTGTCGCGCGCATCGCTGCGCAGCACGCCGAACCAGTCGATCAGCGCGGTGATGCGCTGCTGGAAGGTGTAGGTGTGGAAGCGCGCGTTGCCGGCGGTGGCCTTGAACCAGATTTCGCGCCCGGCGCGCGCCGAGGGCGAGAGGTTCGCTTCGGATTCGTGAAAACCGGCGTCGGTATACGGGGAATCAGGGACCGGCTCGGCGGTGGCCGGCAGGCCGGGTGCCGTTTCGGCTGCCGGCGCCGGCGTGGCGCGCGCGGTGTCGGGTTGCTGGGTGAGCCCGGCCAGGGCGGCAAGGGCCGCGATGCTGAAGAATCCCAACCAGGTCGATGTTTTCATCTTCATGGTGCTCTCCTGTGACTGCCTCAACCTTAGTCAAGGATGGGGGGCTTTCAAGCGGCCTCGTCGCGCCGTTCGCGCAGGACTTCGCACAGCCACGGCAGGACCGGTCCGTGGTCGGCGGCCATTTCCTGACGCTGGGCGGCTTCGATCAGCGCTGCCTCGAACACGGCTTTGCCGATGTGATGCCCGAGCTTGCGGTAGCTCTCGAACTGCGATTCGTCGAACCACTGGTCCGCCGTCGATTCGTGCGGAAAGCCGGGATGGGTGCATTTGTAGTTCAGCAGGTCGGCCGGCTCGCTGCCGGCGAGGCGCGGCTTGAGGTAGATCAGATGGCCTTCGGGCGCGTCGGGATAGGTCACGCGGCCGACCGCGGAATAACCGCTTTCCAGGTCTTCGGCGTGGATGTCGATGACGACGCCGAAGTCGGCGTAGCACTTGCGGATGGCGTTGCCGAGATCCTCGAAATGGCTGTTGCCGTCCTCGCCGGCGTCGATGGCGACGATGCAGGTGCAGCGCCGCCGCACCAGTTCGTAGAGGCCGAGGTTTTCGAAATGGCCGCCGTCGGACAGGTAGACGAAGGGCGAGGTGTGCTGGGTGCGGCCGAACAGTTCGCTCAGCAGGTAGATGCCGCCGAAGGGCGGATCGTGTTTCGTCCAGTGCTGCTCGCTGGCCGGGTTGGGGCTCCAGTGGCCGAGGCGCACGTTGAACACGGTCATCAGGAAGGTCAGCGCGGGCGAGCTGTGATAGCCCATGTTGGGACAGGCGGCCGCGCCCGAGATGGCCATCGCCGAGCCCATCCACACGCCTTCCATGTACTGGGCGGTGGGGCGGTAATGGCTGAGCAGCTGGCCCTTCTCGTCGGGCAGGTTGAAGCTGTAGCCCGCTGCCATGGGGGTGAAGGCGAACGCGGCGGCGCGCCGCTCCTGCCACGCGAGCTGCTTGCCGGCAACCAGGTTCATCGCGGTGTTGTGGATGGGATAGGGGCGCTGGCAGTGCGGTTTGCCTTCGCGCTCGCGGCAGAGCTCGGCCAGCCTGAGGTCGTCGCGCGGGTCGAAGCCGGTGAACGGGTGCGGCACGCGCAGCTTGCAGCGCGAGGCGCCGAGGTAGCAGCGCACCAGGCGCTGACGGTAGAAGTGATAGATCGAGAACAGGTTGACGTCGATGCGCCAGGCCAGCGCGGCGGCCAGGGCCAGGCTGCCGGCGCACAGGATCGCCACCCAGGCGATGTCGGCGCGCTGGAAGTTGGACGATTCCTGGTAGAGCACGGCCATGAAATCCGTCGCGGTGCGGGCATGGGGTTCGCATGCGCTGCAGAACATCGGCAGCATCAGCAGCTGGTGCAGGCCGAACGACAGCAGGCCCACCAGACCGACGGCGAAGACATAGGGCATCACCTGGGCGGCGCGGTCGCGCCAGGTTTGACGGGTGTCGTTCGCGGTTTTCGCGCTGCGCCCCCACAGCACGCCGGTTGCGGTGGACAGCACCCAGGTGACGCCACCGGCGGCGATGAAGGCCTGCGGCGCCCAGCGGAAAAACGCCGGGGCGATGAAGACGATGCTGAACAGGGCGGCCCACACCAGCGCGGCCAGCAGGATCCAGCCGCCGAGGCGCGACCACCATTCGCGCGAGTCGTGCGAGAAATATCGCCCCATCAGGCCGATGTGGCCGATCACGGTGAGCGAATAAAATTTCAGCAGCAGGGCGGTGGCGAGCGCCGAGGCGATCCACGAGCCGCTGTAGCCCTTGCCCACCTGCCGGATCCATTCCGCCACTTCGGCAAACGCGGCGAACAGCAGGCCGCCCAGCGCCCCCGCCAGCAGGGCGTAGCCCGCCATGGCAGCGACGCGGCCGGGGGCGACCGGCGGCGGGTCGCGATCGCGGCGGCCGAGCAGGCGGCCCAGCGCCGAGCCCACAAACCAGGGCGGGACGTAGACCAGCATGCCCCACAGTACCCAGCCGCCGAGCGAAATCCGGTCGAGGCGTTCCGCCCCGGCATAGAAGCCGTAGGCAATGAGCCAGGCCGACAGCAGCGCGGGCAGCACCACCAGCGTCAGCACGCCGGACTGGCGGGTATGGAAGGGGCGTGATTTGAAGGCGCCGCGGCTGCCTAGGTTGAGGCCGACGAACAGCATGGCGATGGCGATGCACAGGATGCCGCCGCCGAACAGCGGCCACAGCCGGATGTCGGCGGCGGTGTGGACGCTTTCCCAGCCGGTGAGCCAGCGTGCGAACCACACCAGCAGGCGCGGCAGCAGCAGCAATCCGCCCAGCGCCAGCAACAGCAGGGTGAGGTTGAGGTACAGATTGCGCAGGTAGGTGGCGATCGCGGTCAGCGTGTCGGCGGAAAAAAAGCTGGCCTTGGGGGTGAGGTAGTTGCTGTAGCTCCTGAGAAAACGGATCGCGGAATTTTCCGTGCCGCCGGTCTGCAGCAACGGTTCGGCATCCTCGACCCGGCCCTTGCACTTGAGGTGGATGAAGGCCGACAGCCAGCCACCGATGTAGCCACCGCCGGACACGCACGACAGGTAATCGAACTGCCGCAGCAGCCTGAGTTCGGCCAATGCCTGGATGATGCCGAGATTGAAGGTGGCGCTGCGGATGCCGCCGCCGGAAAAAGCCAGTCCCGTCAGCGGCCGGTCGGGGCCGTCGCTGCGGCCGTCGGGCTCGCGGATGGTCGCGCGTTCGCTCGCGTGAACGGTGTCCCAGTCGAGCGAGGTCGGCGCCTCAGCCATCGATGATCTCCAGGTATTTGCTGTGGCTCCAGCCGACGATGTCCATCACGCCGTTGACCTCGCCCACCACGTCGACCTGCCACCACAGGCCATGCTTGGCCAGGACCTCGACCTCGGTGCCGGGCGGCAGCGGCGTCCCCGGCAGGGCCGCGAAATCGGGACCGGCGCCGCTCCTGACGTATAGCCGGGCGGTGGTGCGATAGCGCTCGGGGTGGTCGTCGCCGCGCCCCAGCAGGCGGGCGCGCACCGAGTCCAGCGGGAAGTCCGGACCCGGGTCGCGCTTGCGTCCGGGGGCGATGTCGTCGTGCCCCAGCACGTCGGCCAGGCCGTAATGGTTGACCAGCGCCATGCCGCATTTCAGCGTGGCTTCGATCTGTTCGGGCGTGTAGGCGTGCCAGCCGCAGGGCGGCGTGCCGGGCGGATCGTTCTTGTGGGCGGCGACGGTGACGTCGCTGTCGGGGTAGCTGCGGCGGGTGAGCGGGGAGACCCATTTGCCGCCGCTTCGGATCAGGCAGCCGGCATTGTCGAGTTCGATGCCGATGCTGTGGCGATTGAGTCCGGACAGGCTGCCCCAGCGCGACTGGCCGGCATGCCAGGCTTCGCGGTTGAACGGCACCATCTGGGTGATCGTGCCGTCGCGCGCGATGACCAGGTGGGCGGAAACATGCGATGCCGGACTGCAGAACCAGGAAACCGTGCCCGCCGCACTGCTGCCGGCGGTGTAATGAAGGACCAGAAAACGGGGCAAAATCCCCGCGCCCGCATGCGGACTGGCGAGGTAGGCCAACGCAGAACCATCGTCCCGCGCCAGACGGTGATTGCGTATTCTCATTGTGTCGTCCCCCTGGTGGGGTCACCGCAGCGCAGGTTCGAGCGAACCGGTGTCTTGGGCGGTGCGGTGACTCCTCCACCATAGGACACGCACTGACCGATTGATATACAACTTTAGTTGTAGGCGGCGGGCTCAGGCGGAATTGAGGCGAAGCGCTGCTGCCCATCGCGCGCCAGCAGGGCGGCGCCGTAGGCGGCTTCGGTGTGGGCGGCGCGCGCCACCGGCACGCCGAGCAGGCGCTGGCGGATGCGTGTCCAGGCCGGGTTTTGGGCGCCGCCGCCCGCGGTGTCGATGCGGCCCACGGGCGTCGCGCCCAACTCGGCCAGCAGGCCATAGCCGCGGGCCTCGATGCGAGCAAGGCTTTCCAGCAGGCCGTGCAGGAAGTCGGCGTCGTCGGCCGGGCGCGGGGTCAGGCGCGGCGCAAGCTGCGGGTCGTTGACCGGGAAGCGTTCGCCGGTGCGCGGCAGCGGCAGGTAGTCGAGCGGGCTGGCGACGGTCGGATCGATGGTTTCGCTCAGCGCGGAAAGCGTGCGGTCGTCGAAGAACTGCCGCAGCACCGCGCCGCCGGCGTTGCTGGCTCCGCCCGCCAGCCAGCGGCTGCCGAACCAATGCGAATAGACGCCGTGTTCGGTCGATTCCACCCGGGTGTCGGACAACAGCTTCAGCACCAGGGTGCTGCCGAGCGAAGTGACGGCGTCGCCGCTCTGACTGATGCCAGCGGCGAGGAAGGCAGCGATCGAGTCGGTGGTGCCAGCATGCACCATGCAGCCGGGGTTGATTCCGAGGTAGCGCGCACGCGGGCGCGACACCGTGGCGAGCCGGGCGCCGGGCGCGATGGGCACCGGCAAATAGTCGACATCGGCCAGATAGTCCACCCAGGCCGGCCATTTCAATTCGTCGAGGTCGAGGCCCATTTTCAGCGCGTTGTGATAGTCGGTCATGCCCACCCGGCCGGTCAGGAGGCCCGACAGCCAGTCGGCCTGGTTGAGGTAGAGCCGCGCACCGGTGAGGCCGAGCCGCTTTTTCAGCCACAGTAGCTTGGCGAGCCCCGAGGTCACCGCCGCTGCCGGGTGCCCCGGCGTGGCGGTTTTGGCAATCAGCGCGGCTTCTTCAGTCGCGCGGTCGTCGTTGTACAGGAGCGGCGGGTGGCGCGGCGAGAGTTCCTCGTCGCAGGCGAGCACGGTGCCGGAGGTGCCGTCGAGCGCAATGTCCGACAATTGGGTGCGAATGGCGGGCGGGAGCGCTGCGACCAGGTCCCACAGCGCTTCGCGCCAGATGCCGGCGCGTTCATAGTCTTCCAGCGTGCCGAAGTCGCGCGTGTCCTCGGCAACGATGGCGCCTTCGGCGTCGATCACGCAGCTGCGCGCGCCCGAGGTGCCGAAGTCGATGCCGAGAAAATACAAGGTCAGGGCCTGTTAATGCTGATTTCACGCCTGCGACGGGGCCGCTTCGGGATGCAGTCCGCGAAGCGGGACGCGCCGCAACGCCGGCACTGCAAGCGGCTCGCGACAAAGGAATGCGCCCGAAGCGGCCCCGTCCCTGCGGGTTGCCGCGAGAAAGCGTGTCTGCAGCGTTGCGCCGCTTGGCAAGGGATGGCCCTTGCCTGCGCGCCGCGCCTTGCATCCATCGCTTTCTCGCGGCAACGCAGGTGCGAAATCAGCATTATCAGGCCCTTAGCCGCGCGTGTTCGACGGGTGTTCGAATTGCGTGAGGTCGACGCGCGGCGCCGGTTGCCAGCCTTCCTTGCGGTGTTCGGCTACCACGTTGGTGAAGATGCCGCCGCGCACGTAGAACTTGGCGGTGAGCCGCATGAAGCGCGGTTCGGTCGCCTTCACCAGATCGTCGAGGATGCGGTTGGTGACGTCCTCGTGAAAGTGGCCTTCCTCGCGGAAACTCCACATGTAGAGCTTCAGGCTTTTGAGTTCGACGCAGGTCTCGTCGGGGATGTAATCGAGGATCAGGGTAGCGAAATCGGGCTGCCCGGTCTTGGGGCAAAGACATGTAAATTCATGGACTTCCATGTGAATGTGAAAGTCACGTCCCGGTTTTGGATTGGGGAAGGTTTCGAGGATTTTGGTGGGCGTGGAGGGCATAGGGGGCTCGGTGTAGAATGTCGCGAATTCGAACGCCGCTTGCCACATTGATAGAAGCGGCAGGCGCGTTGAGACGACACATTATAAAAGCTTAGGTCCGCTGTCTTGCGTTTAACCCACATCAAACTTGCCGGCTTCAAGAGTTTCGTCGACCCCACCGTCATTCCCGTCCCCGCACAGCTGACCGGCGTGGTGGGGCCGAACGGCTGCGGCAAGTCGAACGTGATCGACGCGGTGCGCTGGGTTCTCGGCGAATCGTCGGCCAAGCACCTGCGCGGCGAAACCATGCAGGACGTCATCTTCAACGGATCGGGCACCCGCAAGCCGTCTTCGCGCGCCTCGGTCGAACTGGCGTTCAACAACGAACTCGGCCGCGCCGCCGGGCAGTGGTCGCAATACGCCGAGATCGCGGTCAAGCGCGTGCTCGACCGCAGCGGCGACTCCACTTATTACATCAACAACATGCGGGTGCGGCGGCGCGACGTCGCCGACCTCTTCCTCGGCACCGGCGTCGGCGCGCGCGCCTACGCCATCATCGAGCAGGGCATGATCTCGCGCCTGATCGAGGCCAAGCCGGAGGAACTACGCGGCTACCTGGAAGAAGCCGCGGGCGTGTCCAAGTACAAGGAACGCCGCAAGGAAACCGAAGCCCGGCTGAAGGACGCGCGCGACAACATGAACCGCGTCGAGGACATCCAGCGCGAACTCAAGACCCAGGTCGAGAAGCTCACCGCGCAGGCCGAGGTCGCCCAGCACTACCGCAGCCTGCAGGCCGACCTGACCTTCGCCCAGCACCGCCTGTGGTTCGCCAGGAAGCACGACGCCGCCCAGCAGCGCGCGCGCATCGACAAGGACCTGACCGAGGCGCAGAACAGGCTGGAAGCCGAAACCGCCCGGCTGCGCCATATCGAATCCGAGCTGGAAACCGCGCGCCAGACCCAGTTCGCCGGGCAGGACACGCTCAATACCGCGCAGGCCACGTATTACCAGGCGCAGTCCGAAGTGGCGCGCATCGAGCAGACCATGGCGCATCAGAACGCCACCCGCGACCGGCTCTATCGCCAGGTGCAGGACCTGGGTACGCGCATGGAGTCGCAGCAGGCGCGCCGCGCCACCACGCAGGACGCCCTGAACGAAGTGACCGCGCAGCAGCCGGGTTTGCAGGCCGCGCTGACGGATGCCGAAGCCGCCGCCCGCCAGGCCACCGACAGCACCCTGCCGCAGAAGGAAGCCCTGCTGCGCGAGGCGCAGCAGGGCGTGGGCGAGACGCAGCGCGCGGTGTCGCAGTTGGATCAATCGCGTCAGGTCGACGAAAACAGTCTCGGCCACACCAAACGCCAGCTCGAACAGCTGGACGCACGCCAGCGCCGGCTCGCCCAGGAGCAGGCGCAGCTGCCGCGCCCGGATGCGGCCGGCCTGGCGAAGAAGCAGGTCGAGCTGGAGGAACTGGCGCAGACCTTGGCCACCGCGCAGGCCGGGCTGAAGGAAGCCGAGACCGCGCTGCCCGAACTCGACGCCGCGCGTGCGCAGCACACGCGCGAGCTCGAAGCCGCGCGCAAGGCGCTGCACCAGACCGAGGCCGAGCTCGCTGCGCTGAAAAAGCTGCAGGAAAGCCTGAAGGCCGACGAAAAGCTGGGCGCCTGGCTCCGTGGCCGAGGACTGGATACGGCACCGCGCCTGTGGGAAAAACTGCGCGTCGCCCCCGGCTGGGAAGCCGCGGTCGAAGCCGTGCTGCGCGAGCGCCTGCAGGCCGTGGCCACCGACGCGGCGCCCGGCTGGTTCGCCGATGCGCCGCCGGCCCGCCTCACCGTCTGGACCGGGCAGGGCGCCGCAGCAACGGCCGCGCCGGAACTGCTGGCCAGCAAGATCACCAGCGACGATGACGTCGCTCAGGCCGCACTCGCCGACTGGCTCGCTGGCGTGTACTGGACCGACGGCGCGGATGCCGCGCGCGCCCGATCAGCGAGCCTCGCGCCCGGCGAGTATGCCGTCACGCCGCAGGGCCACCTGTTCACCCGCCACAGCGTCACCTTCCACGGCCCGCACACGGCGGTCGAAGGCATTCTCGCGCGCGGTCGCGAACTCGAACGGCTGGCCAACGATGCCGTGCGCCTGCGCGAAGACGTGACGCGGCTGGAAGCCACCTATGCCGAGACGCAGCAGCGCTACATGGAGCGCCAGCGCGAGATCCAGGCGCTGCGCGCGCAGACCGGCCAGACGCAGAGCCGCCACCACACCGCGCAGATGGAACTGCTGCGCCTGCAGCAGGCGGTGGAACGGGTGCAGAGCCGCATCACGCAGATCGCCCAGGAACTGGACGAGGTGACCCGTCAGCAGACCAGCGAGCGCGCCACGCTCGACACGCTTGAATCACGCCTCAAGGAGTACCGTGCGCAGGGCGACGCCGCCCGCGAGGCGCTGTACGCCGCGCGCCAGACGCGCGACCAGGCTGACCGCGCCGTGTTCGAGGCGCGCGAACTGCAGCGCGCGGCCGAGCGGCGGCATCAGGAAGCCGGATTCGCGCTGACCACCTGCACCAACAAGATCAAGGAGCTCGCCGAAACACTGGCCCGCATCGACCAGGAAATCGCCGACGATGAAACCCGTCTGACCCAGGCGCGCGACGAACTGGCCCGCCTGCCGGCCGACGCGCTGGACGCCGAACTGCAGCTCGCCCTGACCGCGCGCACCGAAGCCGAGACTGCGCTGGCCGCCGCGCGCGACGCGCTGGAAGGCCTGACCGCGCAATTGAGGAGCCAGGACGAGGCGCGCATGGCCTGCGAGCAGGGCCTGGATCCGCTACGCCGCACCATCGAGCAGCTGAAGCTGAAGGATCAGGAAGCCATGCTGATGCAGTCGCAGTTCGAACTGCAGCTGCGCGAGGCGGCGGCCGACGAGGCCAGCCTCGAATCCGGCCTGGCCGACAGCCCCAAGCCGGCCCAGCTGCAGGCGCAGATCAGCCGCCTGCAGAACGAGATCGCCGCACTCGGCGCGGTCAACCTCGCCGCGCTGGACGAACTGACCCAGGCGCAGGAACGTTCCGAATACCTCGCCGCCCAATGCGCCGATTTG
The DNA here is from genome assembly GCA_018820765.1 of Gammaproteobacteria bacterium. GTDB lineage: Bacteria > Pseudomonadota > Gammaproteobacteria > Burkholderiales > Thiobacillaceae > Thiobacillus. The sequence continues at coordinate 49,906 of JAHJNN010000003.1, read as the reverse complement.
GTGGAGGCCGTCACCACGCTGGAAGACGCGATTCGCCGCATCGACCAGGAGTCACGCGCCAAGCTCAAGGAAACCTTCGATACGGTGAACCAGCACATGGGCGAGCTGTTCCCGCAGCTGTTCGGCGGCGGCCAGGCGCGGCTCATCCTCACCGGCGACGAACTGCTCGACGCCGGCGTGCAGGTGTTCGCCCAGCCGCCCGGCAAGAAAAACGCCTCGATCCACCTGCTGTCCGGCGGCGAAAAAACGCTCACCGCGCTGTCGCTGGTGTTCGCCATGTTCAAGCTCAATCCGGCGCCGTTCTGCCTGCTGGACGAGGTCGATGCGCCGCTCGACGACGCCAACACCGAGCGCTACTGCAACCTGGTCAAGGCGATGTCCAGCCACACCCAGTTCCTCTTCATCACCCATAACCGCGTCACCATGGAAATGGCCCAGCATCTGGCCGGCGTCACCATGCAGGAGCAGGGCGTGTCGCGCATCGTCGCGGTGGACGTGGAAGAAGCGGTAGGGATGGTCGAAGCGGCCTAATTCCGCCCCCAAATCAACCGTGACTTTGTCGCCTTCGCCTCGCCGTACTGTTTGTACTGTCTTCGGCTTGGCTTCGCGTCACGATTGATTTGGGAGCGGAATGCGAGGCTTGCCAAAGTTTGCCAAACTGCCTAGCATCAAGCCATGAGCACGATGAACATTTCCCTCCCCGACTCGCTCAAGACTTTCGTCGACGAGCAGGTCACGCAGCGCGGCTACGGCACCAGCAGCGAATACGTGCGCGAACTGATCCGCAAGGATCAGGAGCGCCAGCATCTACGCGGTTTGTTGCTTGAGGGAGCAGCCTCAGCGCCGGCTGGCCCGGCAAACAGCGCGTATTTCGAGGGCTTGCGTCGCCGCGTCGGCGGACACGGCGGGTGAAGGACAAGCCCGTCATCCCGCGTGCGCTTGCCAACCGGGATGTGGACGAGGCCATCGCCTGGTATCTGAACGAGAACGCGGCGCAGGCAGCACTCGGTTTGGTCGATGCGCTGGAGCGGGCGTATTCGCACATCGCCCGTCATCCCGCTACGGGTTCGGCCCGCTATGCGCTAGAGATGAATCTACCCGGATTGCGAAGCTGGCCGCTGAAGCATTACCCGTATCTGGTTTTCTATGTCGAGCGCGCCGACCATATCGATGTCTGGCGGGTACTGCACGCTCAGCGGGATATTCCCGCGTGGTTGGTGGACGAATCCACGAGCGTTTGATGGCAATCGCCGGCGCGATCATGGACAATTCCGTTTTCAACGTACTGCTATTGACCCTCCATGCTTGATATCCAGCTGTTGCGCAAAGACGCAGCCCTCGTAGCCAAGCGCCTGGCGGCGCGCGGCTTTGCTTTTGACACGACCTACTTCGAGGCTTTGGAGGCCGAACGAAAAAGCATTCAGATTCGAAAAGACCAAGAACTGAAAGCTGAAAAAAACAGAATTTCCAAAATGATTGGCCAGTTACGTGCCTCTGGCCACGGGACTGATGACCCTGAAGTCGGCGACCTCATGAAACAAAGCCTTGGTCTCTCAACGGAGGAAAAGGCTCTTGAGGAACAGTGGCTGATACTGCAAGCCAAACTCAACGACTTCCTGATGGGCGTGCCCAATCTGCCGCACGAGTCGGTGGCACCGGGCGAGGACGAAACCGCCAACATTGAGGTGAGCCGCTGGGGCACGCCAAAGAGCTTCGACTTCACGGTGCGCGACCACGTCGACCTCGGCGAAGGCCTGGGCCAGCTCGACTTCGCGGCAGCGGTGAAGATCACCGGCAGCCGCTTTTCCGTGATGAAGGGGTCACTGGCGCGGCTGCACCGGGCGCTCGCCCAGTTCATGCTCGACGTGCACACGGCGGAACACGGCTACACCGAAGTCTATGTGCCGTATCTGGTGAACGCCGATTCGCTGCGCGGAACCGGGAACCTGCCGAAGTTCGAGGAAGACCTGTTCCAAGTCCCGCGCCCGGATTCCGACAAGCTCTACCTCATTCCCACCGCCGAAGTGCCGGTCACCAATCTGCTGCGCGACGAGATCGTCGCCGCCGAAGCGCTGCCGCTTAAGTTCGTCGCCCACACCCCGTGCTTCCGCTCGGAGGCGGGCTCCTACGGCCGCGACACGCGCGGCATGATCCGCCAGCACCAGTTCGACAAGGTGGAGCTGGTGCAGATGGTGAAGCCCGAGGATTCCTACGCCGCGCTGGAAGCGCTGACGGCCAACGCCGAGACGATCCTGCAGAAGCTCGGTCTGCCGTACCGCAAGATGGCCCTGTGCAGCGGCGACATGGGCTTTTCGTCGGCCAAGACCTACGACCTCGAGGTGTGGCTGCCGGCGCAGAACACCTACCGCGAGATCTCCTCGTGCTCAAACTTCGAGGCCTTCCAGGCGCGCCGCATGCAGGCGCGTTTTCGGTCAGGGCAGGGCAAGCCGGAACTGCTGCATACGCTGAACGGTTCGGGGCTGGCAGTGGGGCGCACGCTGGTGGCGATCCTGGAAAACTATCAGCGCGCCGACGGTGGGGTGGAGATTCCCGCGGTGCTGGTTCCCTACATGGGTGGCGTGAAGCTCATCGAGCCCGCGCGCTGATGGTTTCGGCGCAGGCTAAATGCGCAGCAAGTTAAGCGCGTAGCGCGGCCGTAGCCAAAACTACCAGAACGCCGACGGCAGCGTGACCGTGCCGGACGCGTTGCGCCCGTGGATGGGCGGGCTGGACAGGCTGACGCCGGCCTGAGCCGGATCAGCCAGGAGCGGCCAGCGATTCCTCGCCGCTTCCCAGCTGGATCAGGGGGTCGAATTCCGGCTCCAGCCGCAGCAGGATGTCATAGTAGCTGCGGATGTTCTCGGCAAAATGCAACGCTTCGCCGCCGCGGGCGTAGCCGTATTTCATGACCTTGGCGTAGGTGCCCCGGCTCAGGTAGGGCAGCGCTTCCTTGACGTCGGCCCAGCTGTCCGGGTCGCCGCCGCGCGCCTGTGCGATGCGGCGCGCGTCTTCCATATGGGCCTGGCCCTGGTTGTAGGCGGCCAGCGCCAGCCAGGTGCGGTCGGGTTCGGGAATGCGGGCGGGCAGCGTATCTTTCATCAACGCCAGGTAACGCGCGCCGCCGAGGATGCTCTGGCGCGCATCGAGACGGTCCTTGACGCCCATGCGGTCGGCCGTTTGTCCGGTCAGCATCATTACGCCGCGTACCCCGGTGGGTGACGTGGCCAGCGGGTTCCACTGCGATTCCTGATAGCCGATCGCCGCCAGCAGCCGCCAGTCGATGCCGGTAAGTGTCTGCGCCTCGTGAAAGTGCTGCCGCAATTCGGGCAGTCGCTGCGGACGGCGCTGTAGGATGCCGAGGATGTCCGAACTGCCCAGCCGTTTGACATGGCCGAAATAGCGCTCGTAGATGCGTTTGAGGGTGCCGTCCTTTTGCGCCTGCTCGACGAACTGCGCCAGCGCACTGCGCAGGATCTTCGAACTGCGGGGAGAAAGGGCCCACACGATTTTCTGCGTTTCGCCGACGTCGAATGCCACCGTAAGGCCTGGATAGACGTTGCGCATCGGGTCGAAATCCATGCCATTGATGACGACCGCGTCGTACTTGCCGGCCTGCAGCTGCGCCAGCAGCTCTTCCGGCCAGACGTTTTCAAGCGCCGCCCAGGACAGCTCGGGATGCTTGCGCTTCTGGCGCATCAGGATGGGGGTGTGTCCGGAGCCGATGATCAGCGCGAGGCGCTTGCCCGACAGGTCGTCCATGTTGCGGGGCCGTCTGTCGCCGGTGCGATACACGATGTGGATCGGGGTCTCGAACAGCACCGGCCCGGCGACCAGGTGACGGTCCCGGACGACCGCTTGCGGCAAGGCTGCTGCCGCCAGGTGGATCTGATGGCTGTCGAGCATCTCGAACAGGGCTTCGGGCCGGTTTTTTTCCGTCCAGTGGAGCGACCACTTCTGCGAGCGGCTGAATGCCTGCAGCAGATCGTGCTCGAATCCGGCGGGCTCGCCATTGTGGGCGATGTAGTATGAGGCCGGGCTGTTGCGCGTACCGACATGCAACTCGCCACTGGTCTCGGGGGGCGGCACCGGCTGGCTGCAGGCCGCCACCAGCAGGCTCAGTGTCAGTGCAGTCCCTCTCCCGAAAACAGCCATTATTTTTGTGACTGGCATGGGCACAGTCTGACCGAGTGCGAAATTTTCGTCCAGCAAACTGCGCGACTCGGTTACAATGCCCGCCGTCGGAGAGGTGGCAGAGTGGTCGAATGTACCTGACTCGAAATCAGGCGTAGGTGCAAGCCTACCGTGGGTTCGAATCCCACCCTCTCCGCCATTCCCCTCTCCCCTCGCATCCCGCCGAGGCTTTGGCCCTACTTATAGCGGGCTTGAAAAATAGCGGGCTTGAAAATTCCTCCCTACACTTCAAAATAAGGCCAGTAACTCAGGCTTATTCCGGCTATGGCAACCAAGCGAGAAGGCAGTACCCTCCTGGAACCAACTGTGGCGAAAGTGAAGCCGCCACCCTTGTACAAGGTATTGCTGCTGAACGACGACTACACTCCAATGGAGTTCGTGGTGCATGTCCTGAAAAAGTTTTTTGGCATCGACCAAGAACGGGCGACACAGATCATGCTCAAAGTGCATACTGAGGGTGTTGGCGTGTGCGGGGTGTATCCGAGGGATATCGCGCATACCAAGGTCGAGCAGGTTGTGGATTTCGCGCGGCAGCATCAGCATCCGCTGCAATGTACGATGGAGGAAAGTTAGATGATTGCCCAGGAACTCGAAGTCACGCTGCACATGGCCTTCATGGATGCGCGGCAGAAACGCCACGAATTCATTTCGGTGGAGCACCTGCTGCTGGCGATGCTGGACAATCCGTCCGCGGTCGAGGTGTTGCGCGCCTGCGGCGCCAACATCGACGCCATGCGTGAACAACTGGGTGTGTTCATCGAGGAACACACGCCCAAGGTCGAGGGCGAAGGCGAGGTCGACACCCAGCCTACGCTCGGCTTCCAGCGCGTGATCCAGCGCGCCATCCTGCATGTGCAGTCGTCCGGCAAGAAAGAGGTCACCGGCGCCAACGTGCTGGTGGCGGTGTTCGGCGAAAAGGATTCGCATGCGGTCTATTTCCTGAGCCAGCAGGGCGTGACGCGGCTCGATATCGTCAATTTCATCTCCCACGGCATCACCAAGACGCCGCAGAGCGAGCCTGCGCCGCGCTCGGACGAGCCCGCCGAAGCCAGCCCCGATGCGCCCTCCGCCTCGCCGCTCGACAGTTTTGCGCAGAATCTGAATACGCAGGCGCTGGCCGGCAAGATCGACCCGCTGATCGGGCGCGATCAGGAACTGGAACGCGTGATCCAGACCCTGTGCCGCCGGCGCAAGAACAATCCCCTGCTGGTGGGCGAGGCCGGCGTGGGCAAGACGGCCATTGCCGAAGGCCTGGCGCGCCGCATCATCGAAGGCGGGGTGCCCGACATCCTGGCGCAAAGCACGGTGTATGCCCTGGACATGGGCGCCCTGCTTGCCGGCACCAAGTACCGCGGCGACTTCGAACAACGCCTGAAGGGCGTGCTGAAGCAGCTCGCCGACAATTCGAAGGCGATCCTGTTCATCGACGAGATCCATACCCTGATCGGCGCCGGGGCGGCGTCGGGCGGCACGCTCGACGCGTCCAACCTGCTGAAGCCAGCGTTGTCGTCGGGCAATCTGCGCTGCATCGGCGCGACCACGTACGCTGAATATCGCGGCATTTTCGAGAAGGACCACGCCTTGTCGCGGCGCTTCCAGAAGATCGACGTGCCGGAGCCCTCGGTCAACGAAACCGTGGCGATCCTGCGCGGCCTGAAATCGCGCTTCGAAGACCACCATGGCGTCAAGTACACGGCGGCCGCGCTGACCACGGCGGCGCAGCTGGCGGCGCGCTATATCAACGACCGCCATCTGCCGGACAAGGCGATCGACGTCATCGACGAGGCAGGGGCGGCGCAGCGCATCCTGCCGAAATCGAAGCAGAAGCGGACGATTACGCCACGGGAGATCGAGGACATCATCGCCAAGATCGCGCGGATTCCGCCGAAGACGGTGTCGTCCGACGACAAGAACTCGCTGAAGACCCTGGACCGCGACCTCAAGGCCGTGGTGTACGGCCAGGATACGGCGATCGATGCGCTGACCACTGCGATCAAGATGTCGCGCAGCGGCCTCGGCAACCCGCAGAAGCCGATCGGCAACTTCCTGTTCTCCGGCCCCACCGGGGTCGGCAAGACCGAGGTCGCGCGCCAGTTGGCCTATGTGCTGGGGGTCGAGCTGATCCGCTTCGACATGTCGGAATACATGGAGCGCCACGCGGTGTCGCGCCTGATCGGCGCGCCGCCCGGCTACGTCGGTTTCGACCAGGGCGGTTTGTTGACGGAAGCTGTCAATAAGCAGCCCTATGCCGTTGTTTTGCTGGATGAAGTCGAGAAGGCGCATCCGGACATTTTCAACGTGCTGCTGCAGGTGATGGACCACGGCACGCTGACCGACACCAACGGACGCAAGGCCGATTTCCGCAACGTGGTGCTGATCATGACCACCAACGCGGGCGCGGAAATGCTCAACCGCGCGAGCATCGGCTTTTCCAACTCGCGCGAGAGCGGCGACGAGATGGCCGAGATCAAGCGCATGTTCACGCCGGAATTCCGCAACCGCCTGGATGCGATCATTCCGTTCGCGGCGCTGACCGAGCCGGTCATCCTGCAGGTGGTGGACAAGTTCCTGATGCAGCTGGAAGAGCAGCTGCACGAGAAGAAGGTCGAGGCGGTGTTCACCGATGCGCTCAAGGCCTATCTGGCCAAGAACGGCTTCGACCCGCTGATGGGCGCCCGCCCGATGGCGCGCCTGATCCAGGACACCATCCGCAAGGCGCTGGCCGACGAACTGCTGTTCGGCAAACTGGCGCACGGCGGACGGGTGACCATCGATGTCGACGCCAGCGGCAAGGTCAGCCTGGAGTTCGAGGAAGCCGTTCCGGCGTAATGCCGCATCAATGAAAGGGCGCATCCTTAGATGCGCCCCATAAAGATTTTGCATGCACGGTCGTAAACCGTTCTAGAGACAGGTGAGCAAGCCGCTTCCCATGGCGTGTCCATGGGAGCGGCTGGGCCTGTGGATCATTCGTCTAGAACAGGGAACAAGCATGAAAACCCACCATGTATTGAGTGTCGCGGCGGTCGCCCTGGCCAGCCTGCTGCCGGTCTGCGCCTACGCGGCCGACGACAAGCCGGCTGCCGATGATCTGGCCGTTGTTGGCGAGCGCATCCGTCAGACGGGCGAACAGATTCGCGCCGATCTCAAGGAAGCGCGGGCCCGTTTTGAAGCCCAGAAGGCGCGCGAGGAAGCGGAGCGCAAGCGCGAGGCCGAGCGGGTGCGGCAGCAGGCGATCAAGGAGGCAGCCGAGAAGGCCGCAATCCAGGAAGCCAAGCGGCAGCAGGCGCTGGAAGCCGCGCAGGCGCAAGCCCGCAGGGAGGCCGCACTGAAGGCGGAAAAGGCAGAGCGCGAACGCCAGATTGCCCTGGCGGCAAAGCGCGTCAAGGAAGAGCAGGCCGCGCGGGAAAGGGCGGCCATCGCGCTGAGGGAAGCGCGCAAATCGACCGGCCCGAGAGGACTGGCTGACGACAGCGCGAGGGAAACCGCGAAGGAACGCGCGGCCAGGGCGCTGCGGGAAGCCCGCCAGTCGAACGGCCCGAGAGCGATGGCGGACGATGGCCTGTAAATCCTGAATCGATGAACTGACAGCAGCCGTTCCGCTGTCAGGATCAAAACGCAGCCGGCCCGGCCGATGCCCGCTGTCCGGCCAGGCTGCAAACCTCGCGCGCCGTTCCAGCGCGCCTCCCCCAGGACCACACTCCAGCAAGACACAGGTGCACCGGCGTGCAGCCGCACCCGTGCGTGCCCCAACTTGCCGAATGCCGCCTAATCCCGCACCATACGGGCCGCGTCTTGATAACCGGAGTGCCCATGAAACCCCAACACGCAACGTTTATTGCCTTGACCGCGCTCGCCGTGCTGTTGTCAGGCTGTGAAAAACCCGCCACCGGCGTCAAAAGCGAAACGGTGGCGACGGTGGCCGGCGACAAGATCACCGCTGCCGAGTTGGACCTGGCAGTGTCCCGCATGGGCGAGCTGAACGAGGCGCAGGCTGCCGAGGCGAAAGGGAAGCTGCTGCAGGCCCTGGTGGATCAGCGCCTGGTCGCCCAGGCCGCACGGAAAGCCGGGCTCGACAAGGAGCCCGCAGTGGCGATCGCGATGGCGCAGGCAAGCCGTCAGGTGTTGGCGGAAGCCTATGCCGAGCGCAACTTCAAGGATGTCGCCAAGCCGGCGGAGAGCGAGATCGCCGACTACTACAACGCGCATCCTGAGCTCTTCTCCCAGCGCCGGATTTACCGCGTTCAGGAACTCGAACTGAAGGTCGACCCCTCGCGCATGTCCGAAGTCGAGTCCAGACTCAAGGGCAGCCATTCCATGGGCGACTTCGTTGCCTGGGTCAAGGAACAAGGCATCGATGGCAAGAGTGCGGTGGCGGTGAAGCCGGCCGAGCAGATTCCGCTGCCCCTGCTGGGTCGCCTCAGCCAGATGAAGGATGGCCAGGTGACGGTTCTTTCGCCGCGGCCGGGGCAGGTGCTGATCCAGCAACTGCTGGAAAGCCAGTTGCAGCCGGTTTCGCTCGAACAGGCGCAGGGCGCCATCGAGCGCGCCCTGACGGCCGAGAAGCGCAAGGACCTGCTGGAAGCAGACCTGAAGAAGCTGCGGCAAGCGGCCAAGATCGAATACACCACCGGTTACGCGCCGGCTGCGGCAGAAGAAGCCGGCGCCGACAAGGTCGACAGCGACAAACCGGATGAAAAGTCAGCAAACTGAGCGTGCTTCTATGATTCTGGTTACTGGAGGTGCCGGATTCATCGGCGCCAATTTTATTCTGGACTGGCTGGCGGCAAGCGATGAAGCCGTCGTCAACCTCGACAAGCTGACTTATGCGGGCAATCTGGAGAACCTGAGCGCTTTGCGCGGCGACGCGCGGCACGTGTTCGTGCAGGGCGACATCGGCGACCGCGCAGTCGTCGATGCGCTGCTGCAGCAATACCGCCCCCGCGCCGTGATCAATTTCGCCGCCGAAAGCCACGTCGACCGCTCGATCCACGGTCCCGCCGAATTCATCGAGACCAACGTGGTCGGCACCTTCAAGCTGCTGGAGTCGGTGCGTGCGCACTGGTCGACGCTGCCGGCGGACGAACAGGCAGCGTTTCGCTTTCTGCACGTCTCGACCGACGAGGTATACGGTTCGCTCGGCCCGGCCGACCCGGCGTTTTCCGAAACCACGCCGTATGCGCCGAACAGCCCGTATTCGGCATCGAAAGCCGCGTCCGACCATCTGGTGCGCGCCTACCACCACACCTACGGCCTGCCGGTGCTGACGACCAATTGCTCGAACAACTACGGTCCGCTGCAGTTTCCCGAAAAGCTCGTCCCGCTGGTGATCCACAATGCGCTGGCCGGCAAGCTGCTGCCGATCTACGGCGACGGCAGCAATGTCCGCGACTGGCTGTACGTCGGCGACCATTGCAGCGCGATCAGGCGGGTGCTGGAAGCCGGGCGGGTGGGGGAGACCTACAACATCGGCGGCTGCAACGAGAAGACCAACATCGAGGTGGTGAACACGCTGTGCGCCATTCTCGACGAACTGCATCCGGCTTCGCCCGTCACGCCGCACGCCAGCCTCGTCACCTTCGTCCGGGACCGCCCCGGTCACGACCGGCGCTATGCGATCGACGCGACCAAGATCGAACGCGAGCTCGGCTGGACGCCCGCCGAGACCTTCGAGACCGGCTTCCGCAAGACGGTGGCCTGGTATCTCGAACATCAGGACTGGGTGAATCACGTCACCAGCGGCGAATACCGCCACTGGGTCTCCAAAAACTACGCAGACACTCCCGCATGAGCACACGCAAGGGCATCATCCTCGCCGGCGGGTCCGGCACCCGCTTGTACCCCATCACCCAGGCCGTTTCCAAGCAGCTGCTGCCGGTGTACGACAAGCCCATGGTGTATTACCCGCTGACCACGCTGATGCTGGCGGGGATCCGCGACATCCTCTTGATTTCCACCCCGCAGGATACGCCGCGCTTCCAGCAACTGCTGGGCGACGGCGCGCAGTGGGGGCTCAACATCCGGTATGCGGTGCAGCCCGCGCCGGAAGGGCTGGCGCAGGCCTTCCTCATCGGCAGCGATTTCATCGGCAACGGCCCCAGCGCACTGGTGCTGGGAGATAACATTTTCTACGGCCACGAGCTGAGCCAGGATTTGGTTGCGGCCGGACAGCGCACGCATGGCGCCACCGTGTTCGCGTATCCGGTGCACGACCCCGAGCGCTACGGCGTGGTCGAATTCGACGCCGCCGGCCATGCGGTCAGCCTGGAGGAAAAGCCGGCGCAGCCGAAATCGCGCTATGCCGTCACCGGCCTGTATTTCTACGACAACCGCGTGATCGACATCGCGCGCGCGTTGAAGCCGTCGCCGCGCGGCGAGCTGGAGATCACCGACGTCAACCGCCGGTATCTCGACTGGGGCGAGCTCGACGTCCAGGTGATGGGGCGCGGCCAGGCCTGGCTCGACACCGGCACCCACGATTCGCTGATCGAGGCGGCGCTCTACATCCAGACCATCGAAAAGCGCCAGGGGCTGAAGATCGCCTGCCCGGAAGAGATCGCCTACCGCCAGGGCTTCATCGACGCCGAAAAGCTGCAGGCACTGGCGCAGCCGATGCTGAAGAACGGCTACGGGCAGTACCTGATGGACGTACTGAACGACCGGGTGTTCTGATGGAGGCCATCGCCACCCAGCATCCCGAGGTTCTGTTGCTGCGTCCCAGGGTGTTCGGCGACGCGCGCGGCTTTTTCTTCGAAAGCTATAACCGCAAGGCCTTCGCCGGGCTCGGCGTCGATGCCGAGTTCGTGCAGGACAACCACTCGCGCTCGGCCAAGGGCGTGCTGCGCGGCCTGCATTATCAGATCCGTCAGCCGCAGGGCAAGCTGGTGCGCGTGGTGGCGGGCGAGGTGTTCGACGTGGCGGTCGACCTGCGCCGCAGCTCGCCGCATTTCGGCCGTGTCGCCACCATGCATCTTTCGGCCGACACGCACGAGATGGCGTGGATCCCGCCGGGGTTTGCGCACGGCTTCCTGGTGCTGTCGGATCACGCCGAATTTCTCTACAAGACCACCGACTACTACGCGCCCGAGTTCGAGCGCTGCCTGCGCTGGAACGACCCGGCGCTGGCCATCGCCTGGCCGCTGGACGTCGCGCCGCTCTTGTCCGCCAAGGACCAGGGCGGCCTGCCGCTCGCCGAATGCGAGGTGTTTGCATGAGAATCCTGCTCACCGGCACCAGCGGCCAGGTGGGCTGGGAACTGCAGCGCACGCTGGCGCCGCTGGGCGAGGTGATCGCGGCCGACCGCGCCGTGCTCGACCTCGCCGACACGGCGGGCATCCGTCGTGCGGTCGCTGCGATCGCGCCTGACCTGATCGTCAACCCGGCCGCCTACACCGCGGTGGATCGGGCCGAATCCGAGCCCGATCTGGCGCACGCCATCAACGCCATCGCGCCGCGTGAACTCGCCGCCTGCGGCATCCCTCTGGTGCATTTTTCCACCGACTACGTGTACGACGGCCGCAAACCCGGCCCCTATACCGAAGCGGACGCGCCGAATCCTCTCGGTGTGTACGGCGCGAGCAAACTGGCCGGGGATCAGGCCGTGCTGCAGTCCGGCGCGCCGCACCTGATCCTGCGCACCGGCTGGGTGTACGGCCTGCGCGGGCGCAATTTCCTGCTCACCATGCAGCGTCTGGCGCGCGAACGCGACACACTCGCCGTGGTGGACGACCAGTTCGGCGCGCCGACCTGGTCGCGCCTGATCGCCGAGGCGACGGCTTTGACGATTGCGCGCTGGCTCGACCGGACCGATCAAAATGCAACATCGGGGATATATCATCTAAGTTGTGGCGGACGCACCAGCTGGCATGGCTTCGCCGCATCGATCCTGGCGCAGCTGGCGGGAACGGAGACGAACCTGGCCCGCCTGACGGCGATTCCGACTTCGGGCTATCCGACGCCGGCGGCACGCCCAGGCAACTCGCAGCTGGATTGCGGCAAGCTGGCGGCGACCTTCGGGGTACGGCTGCCCAACTGGGAGAACGCGCTGGCGCTGTGCCTGGAGCAGGATGTGTCCATATCGACGAAATGACTTTGACAGAAGAGTGCACGACATGACCCTCATTCATCCCGTGATTCTTTCCGGTGGCTCGGGCACCCGCCTGTGGCCCTTGTCGCGCGCGGCGCTGCCGAAGCAACTGCTGCCGCTCGCCAGCGACAGGAGCTTGCTGCAGGACACGGTCAGCCGCCTGGTCGACATGCCGGAAATGGCCGCACCGCTGATGGTGTGCAACGTCGAGCACCGTTTCATGATCGCCGAACAGATGCGGCAGATCGACACCTCGCCGCGCGCCATCGTGCTGGAGCCGGTGGGGCGCAATACCGCACCGGCCATCGCCGTTGCCGCGCTGATGCTGTCGCGCGACGATCCCGATGCGCTGATGCTGGTGCTGCCGGCCGACCACCTGATCGGCGACGTCGCCGCGTTTCACGACGCCATCCGCACCGCGGCGCAGGCGGCGCAGCGCGGGCACCTTGCCACCTTCGGCATCGTTGCCGCGACCCCGGAAACCGGCTACGGCTACATCAGGAAGGGCGCGCCGCTGGCGGATGCCGCAGGCGCGTATCAGGTGGCGGCCTTCGTCGAAAAACCCGATCTGGCCACCGCGCAGCAGTATGTGGCTTCCGGCGACTATTTCTGGAACAGCGGCATGTTCCTGTTCCGCGCCAGGGATTTCCTCGACGAACTGCAAACCCTGCGCCCCGACATATTCGAAGCCAGCCGTGCCGCGCTCGATGTGGCCAAGCTTGATCTCGACTTCGTTCGGCTGGATCCGGCCACGTTCGAGGCCTGTCCGTCGGAATCGGTCGACTACGCGGTGATGGAACGCACCCGCCGCGCCGCCGTGGTGCCGGCCGACATCGGCTGGAACGACATCGGCTCTTGGTCGTCGCTGTGGGAAGTGGCCAGTAAGGACGAAGCAGGCAACGCCATCCGTGGCGACGTCATGCTGGAAAACGCCCGCAACAACTTCGTCCGCGCCGAAGGCCGCATGGTGGCGCTGCTCGGCGTGTCCGACTTGGTGGTGGTGGAAACCGCCGACGTGGTGCTGGTGGCGAACAAGGACCAGGTGCAGGACGTGAAGAAGCTCGTCGACCGCCTGAAGGCCGAAAAGCGCTGCGAGCACCTGGTCCACAAGCAGGTCTACCGCCCCTGGGGCTGGTACGAGGGCATCGACGAGGGCGAGCGCTTCCAGGTCAAGCGCATCATGGTCAAGCCGGGCGAGAAGCTCAGCCTGCAGATGCATCACCATCGCGCCGAACACTGGGTGGTGGTATCCGGCACCGCCAGCGTCACCTGCGGCGACGAGGTCCTGCTGCTGACCGAGAACCAGTCGACCTACATTCCGCTGGGCACCACCCACCGGCTGGAGAATCCCGGCAAGATCGATCTGCACATGATCGAGGTGCAGTCGGGCACCTATCTGGGGGAGGACGACATCGTCCGCTTCGAGGACATCTACCAGCGCAGTTGAGATCGATGCGTAGGACAAAACCCTACATGAAGGTGTCGTCTATTTCGGTCTTTCAATACAGCGCAACTCCACATTAACTTTCCCCTGTGCCGTCCGAAAACGAATTCACCACGCTGACTTAAGTGTGAATTCGAAAAAAATTCAACGAAGAAGGACAGGCAAATGAACATGGTCGAAATGCTGGACGAAATGCGCGACGTCAACCTGAACTACCTGATGCTGGCGCAAAGCATGATCCAGCACGACAAGCCCACCGCCGTCTTTCGACTGGGCATCAGCCAGGACGTGGCCGACTTGATCGAGGCCCTGACCCCCGCACAGATTCTCAAGCTTGCCGGTTCCGGCATGCTGGTGTCGCGTTTCCGTTTCGACGACGGCCTGGTGCTCAACATGCTGACCAGCTACACCAAGGATCGCGCCCTGGCGCAGTCCCACGCCGCCATCCTGATGGCAGGCCAGGCAGTGGAAGCCTTTGCCTGATCCTGCCGTACGGCGCCGCGTCATAGACGACGCGTAATAAAAGCAAGACGAAACTAGGGATGGCGAAATGAGCAAGAAAAGTCTGCTGACCGAAATGCGCGACACCCAACTGGCGATCGAACTGATCGAACTCGGTGCCCGCCCGCAGGTGCTGGAGTCCGAAACGACGCTGTCGCGCGAACGCCTGCTCAAACTGTACAAGGAAGTCAAAGGCGTCTCGCCGCCCAAGGGCATGCTGCCGTTTTCGACCGACTGGTTCCTGACCTGGCTGCCCAACGTCCACTCCTCGCTGTTCGTCAACATCCATCGCTACATCACGAAGAACAGCGACTGCAGCGGCATCGAAGCCGTGCTCAAGAGCTATCGCCTGTATCAGGAATACCTGCACACCAACCAGATCGAGGCCGTGCTGAGCTTCACCCGTGCCTGGACCCTGAACCGTTTCTTCGAAAGCCGCATGCTCGATACCGCCGTCTGCAGCGAATGCGGCGGCCATTTCGTGGTGCATCCGGACGATCTGCACGACAAGTATGTCTGCGGCCTGTGCAACATGCCGGCGCGTGCCGGCAAAACCCGCAAGGCCAAGGCTGCGGAAGGGTCGCTGCGCAGCAGCGGGGTACCCACCGGCGTACCCCTTGCGGGTGCGGACGCCCAAGCCGAACTGACGGTCGCTGCCTGACAGACCGCCCGGTTGAGCGGCGATGGCGCGTCTGCCGGTTGGCCTTCAGTCGCTCGTCATCCAGTGCGCCGCCCTGTTGCTGGCGCTTCTGCTGTACCGCCTGCTGCAAATCCCTTTTTCGTTTCAGCCCAGCCTGTGGCAACTCGTTTTCGTCCAGGGGGGTCTCGCAGCCGGGCTTAGCCTTGCCTGGCGGCAGCCCGCCTGGTGGCCGCCCCTGCATGTCGGGTTTCTGCCCGCCATCCTGCTGGCGCGGCAGCTTGAACTGCCCGCCGCGGTCTACCTGGCCGCATTCCTGCTGCTGCTGCTGTTTTACTGGAGCAGCTTCCGCACCCGGGTTCCCCTGTACCTGTCCGACCGCAAGGCCTGGCGGGCCGTGGCGGACATACTGCCCGGGGCGCAGCCGTTCGGTTTCATCGACCTTGGCAGCGGCCTGGGGGGCGTGCCCTTCCATCTGGAATCCCGTTTTCCGCTCGGCCGCTTTTACGGCACCGAAATCGCACCGGCGCCCTGGCTGATCAGCCGGGTGCGCGCCTGGCTCAAGCGCAGCCGGGTGGTTTTTCTGCGGCGCGATTATGCATCCCTCGACCTGGGCGATTTCGACGTCGTGTTTGCCTTTCTGTCGCCCGCGGCCATGCCCGGCCTGTGGCAGCAGGCCGAGGCCCAGATGCGCAGCGGCAGCCTGTTCATCAGTCTTTCGTTTACGGTGGACGCGCGCCAGCCGGACCAGGTGGTGACGCTGGCCGAAGGCGCGCGCCACACGCTGTACGTGTGGCGCATGGAGTAAGGTTCCACCCGGCGGAAATACTTAAACCGTGCCATCAAGTTTCTTCCGGTTTGGTCGAATCCTAAAGTGAGCGAGCCGGGCTTCGAGTACAAAAAACCGGGCAAGGCAGGGGCCGTTCCCGCCGGTGAATCATTCAAAAGGAATATGCGGTCGTGCTAGTCATCGGTGGATATCTTGTCGTGGTGTTGTCCGTTTTCGGCGGTTTTGCTCTGGCGGGCGGCCACCTGCCCGCCCTGTTCCAGCCGCTGGAACTGCTGATGATCGGTGGCGGGGCGGCGGGCGCATTCCTGGTCGGCAACAACGGCAAGGCCATCAAGGCGACCCTGGGCGCGCTTCCTACCGTGTTCAAGGGATCGAAATACAGCCGTGCGCTCTACATGGACATGATGGCGCTGCTGTACGAGCTGTTGACGAAGATACGCAAGGAAGGCCTGATGTCGGTGGAATCCGATGTCGACTCGCCCGAGAGCAGTCCGTTGTTCTCCAAGTACCCGACCATCATGGCCGACCATCACGTCGTCGAATTCCTTACCGACTATCTGCGCCTGATGGTAAGCGGCAGCATGAATGCGTTTGAAATCGAAAACCTGATGGACAACGAAATCGAAACCCACCATCACGAAGGCGAGGTGCCCGTGCACGTCGTTGCCAAATTGGGCGACGGGATGCCAGCCTTCGGTATTGTGGCGGCGGTGATGGGCGTGGTGCACACCATGGAATCGGTCGGTCTGCCTCCTGCCGAGTTGGGGATTCTGATTGCGCATGCGCTGGTCGGCACCTTCCTTGGAATTCTGCTGGCTTACGGCTTTGTCGGCCCGCTTTCCAGTCTCCTGGAACAGAAACTGAACGAGTCGACCAAGATGTTCCAGTGCATCAAAGTCACCCTGCTGGCCAGCATCAACGGTTACGCGCCGGCGATTGCGGTCGAGTTCGGGCGCAAGGTGCTGTACTCGACCGAACGTCCGTCCTTCAGCGAACTGGAAGAGCACGTCAAGGGCGCGAAGTCGCGCTGATCGCGGTGTTGCGCAGCCCGGACATTCCCACGGCACCCCGATAAGCCTCCATGAGCGAACAGAAACCGCCCGTCATCGTCAAGCGCATCAAGAAGGTGGCAGGCGGCCATCACGGCGGCGCCTGGAAGATCGCCTATGCCGACTTCGTGACGGCGATGATGGCTTTCTTCCTGCTGATGTGGCTGATGGGGTCGACCACCAAAGGCGATCTGGAAGGGATCGCGGACTATTTCAAGACCCCCCTCAAAGTGGCCATGCAGGGCGGCTCCGGCAGTGGCGACAGTTCCAGCGTGATCAAGGGCGGCGGGACCGACCTCACGCGCAAGACCGGACAGGTCAAAAAAGGCGAGACCGAAGCCGAAAAGAAATCCTACAACCTGAAGGCCGCCCGGGCCGAACTCGAACGCATCGAGGCGGCCAATCTCAAGCAGCTGAAAGGCCGACTGGAACAGGCGATCGACGTCAATCCCACGCTGCGGCAGTTCAAGCGCCAGTTGCTGATCGACATCACCAGCGAAGGCCTGCGCATCCAGATCGTCGACGAGCAGAACCGGCCCATGTTCAACTTGGCCAGCGCCGAACTGCAGCCCTATACCAAGATCATCCTGCAGGAGATCGGTCTGATGCTGAACGACGTCAACAACCGCATCAGCCTGTCGGGGCATACCGACGCCATTCAGTACGCCAATTCCGGCCGCGGCTACAGCAACTGGGAACTGTCGGCCGACCGCGCCAACGCTTCGCGGCGCGAACTGATCGCCGGCGGCATGGACGATTCGAGAATGCTGCGGGTGGTCGGCCTGGGGTCCTCGGTGCCGTTCAACAACGCCGGCCCGCATGACCCGGTCAACCGCCGCATCAGCATCATCGTCATGAACAAGCGCACCGAGGAGGCCATCACCAAGGAAGCCGCCGGCGCCAATGTTGCCGCCGAGGATCCGGCGCCCGGCGAAACGGTCGCGGCCGGCGCGCCTTGACCTCCGCGCCGCATGGCGCGAAATAGCAGGCCAAATCCACCCTTATTCCCCTGATTGCCCGCGCCGGGCATGGCCAATAATCCAGCCTGAAGAAAGCCCGTCTCGACGATGTGCGAGCCGGGTCCCCCAACAGGTGAGCAGGGATGGCTGAAGAAAGCGATCAGGAAAAGACAGAACCAGCTTCGCCACAACGGCTGGAGAAGGCACGTGAAGAAGGCCAGGTCGTGCAGTCGCGCGAGCTGGCCACCTTTGTCGTGCTGATGGCCAGCGGCGCCACCCTGTGGATGATGGCTGGCAACCTGGGCCAGGCCATGTCCAACATCGTGCGCGGGGG
Source organism: Gammaproteobacteria bacterium (assembly GCA_018820765.1). GTDB lineage: Bacteria > Pseudomonadota > Gammaproteobacteria > Burkholderiales > Thiobacillaceae > Thiobacillus. The sequence goes on along the minus strand of JAHJNN010000003.1, from coordinate 31,918 downwards.
GCTGCAATTCGAGCCGGGCATCGCACGCGACAGCTCGCACGTGATGGCGCAGCTGTCGAACCAGTTTTTCGAGGCGGCGCTGGCATTGGCGCCCTTTTTCCTGCTGGTGGTGATCGCCGCCCTGTCGTCCCCGCTGCTGTTGCGCGGCTGGCTGTTCAGCACCAAGGCGCTGGCCCCCAAATTCGCCCGCCTGAACCCGTTCTCCGGCATCAAGCGCATGTTCTCCAGCCAGGGGCTGATCGAGCTGGTGAAGTCGCTGGCCAAGGTCGGCCTGCTCGGCGGAGTCGCAACCTGGCTGATCTGGTCCAACGTCGGCGCGATTTTCGCGCTCAGCCTCGAAACGCCGACCAACGCCATCCAGCACATGGGCGACCTCATCGGCAGGATGTTCCTGCTGGTGTCGGGTGCCATGATTTTCGTCGTCGCGATCGATCTGCCTTACCAGCTCTGGAGTCACTACAAGAAGCTCAGGATGAGCAAGGAAGAGCTGCGCCGGGAAGCCAAGGAATCGGAAGGCGACCCGCACCTGAAGGCGCACATCCGCGCCCAGCAGCGCGAAATGGCGCGCCGCCGCATGATGTCCGAGATCCCCACCGCCGACGTGGTGGTGACCAACCCGACCCATTACGCCGTCGCGCTCAAATACAGCGAAGGCAAGATGCGCGCCCCGCGCGTGGTGGCCAAGGGGGCCGACGCCGTCGCCGCGAAGATCCGCGAACTGGCCGCCGAGCACAAGGTGCCGCTGCTGGAAGCGCCGCCGCTGGCGCGCGCGCTGTTCCGCCATACCGAACTCGGCGACGAAATCCCGGCCACCCTCTACGCAGCGGTGGCCGAAGTGCTGGCCTACGTGTTCCAGCTGCGTCACTACAAGGAAGTCGGCGGCGTGTATCCCGACGCGCCCACCGCCTTGCCGGTCCCGCCCGAACTTGATCCGTTGCAGGCCACCGCATGAACGGCACCCTGAGCCTTTCCAGCCTGTTCAGCGGCGCCAACGCCCGTTCAATGGCCGCGCCGATTTTCATCGTGCTGGTGCTGGCGATGCTGGTGCTGCCGCTGCCGCCGTTTGCGTTGGACATGCTGTTCACCTTCAACATCGCGCTCTCGATCATGGTCCTGCTGGTCAGCCTGTCGACCAAGAAGGCGCTCGAATTCGCGGCCTTCCCCACGGTGCTGCTGCTTTCCACCCTGCTGCGCCTGTCGCTCAATGTGGCGTCGACCCGGGTGGTGCTGCTGGAAGGCCATACCGGCCCGGACGCCGCCGGCAAGGTGATCGAGGCCTTCGGCCATTTCCTGGTCGGCGGCGACTACACGGTCGGCATCATCGTGTTCGTCATCCTGGTGGTGATCAACTTCATCGTCATCACCAAGGGCGCCGGCCGCATCGCCGAGGTCAGCGCGCGCTTCACCCTCGATGCGATGCCGGGCAAGCAGATGGCGATCGACGCCGACCTCAACGCCGGCCTCATCGACGAGAACGAGGCACGCCGCCGCCGCGCCGAAATCTCCCAGGAAGCCGACTTTTACGGCTCGATGGACGGTGCCTCGAAATTCGTTCGCGGCGACGCCATCGCCGGCATCCTGATTCTGCTGATCAACATCGTCGGCGGCCTGCTGGTCGGCCTGATGCAGCACGATTTGACGCTGGCCGATGCCGCCCGCAACTACACCCTGCTGGCGATCGGCGATGGCCTGGTGGCGCAGATTCCGGCGCTGGTCATCTCGATCGCCGCCGGCATCATCGTCAGCCGCGTCAGCACCGAGGAGGACATCGCCGGCCAGATGATGTCCAACGTCTTCAGCAAGACGCAGGCGCTCTACATCACGGCTGCGATCCTCGGTTTGATGGGCATGATTCCGGGCATGCCGAACTTTGCCTTCCTGCTGCTGGCGGGCGGCATGGTGTGGCTGGCCCGGAAGGGCAGCCGGAAGCCGCCGGAGGCGCCGCCCGAAGCGGCGTCCGCACCCGTCGCGCCGGTCGAATCCCAGGAAGCCAGCTGGGAAGACGTCGCGCCCATCGACACCCTGGGACTGGAAGTCGGCTATCGCCTGATCCCGTTGGTGGATGCCGCCGCCGACGGCGAGCTGGTGCGCCGCATCAAGGGCATCCGCAAGAAGTTTGCGCGAGAGATCGGCTTCCTGCCGCCCGCCGTGCACATTCGCGACAATCTCGAGATCAACCCGAATAGCTACCGCATCACGCTCAAAGGCGTCGAAATCGGCAGCGGCGAAGTGCGCACCGGCCTGTTCCTCGCCATCGATCCGGGCAACATCACCGCCAGCCTGCCCGGCGTGGCCACGCGCGACCCCGCGTTCGGCCTGCCGGCGGTATGGGTCGAGTCCGCCATGCGCGAGCAGGCGCAGGCCATGGGCTACACCGTGGTCGATCCCGGCACCGTGGTCGCTACCCACCTGAACCATCTGGTCACGCTGCATGCCGCCGAACTGCTGGGCCGCCAGGAAGCGCAGGCGCTGCTCGACCATCTCGGCAAGAGCGCGCCCAAGCTGGTGGAGGACCTGGTGCCGAAGATGCTGCCGCTTTCCGCCGTGCAGAAGGTGCTGCAGAACCTCTTGATCGAAGGCGTGGCGATCCGCGACATGCGGACCATCATCGACTCCCTGCTGGACAATGCCGCGCACGTTCAGGACCCGCACGAGCTGACCGCGCTGGTACGGGTTGCCCTGGGGCGCTCGATCGTGCAGCAGATTTATGGATCGGCCGGCGAACTGCCGGTGATCGCGCTGGATCAAGGGCTGGAACGCCTGCTGATGCAGACCCTGCAGGCGGGCCAGGATGCCGTCGGCCTGGAGCCGGGGCTGGCCGATACCCTGCTGGAACGGACCCAGGCCTCAACGCAGCGCCAGGAAGCGCTGGGCCATCCCCCCGTATTGCTGACGCCGGCCGTGCTGCGTCCGCTGCTTGCACGTTTCCTGCGGCGCACGGTGCCGCAACTCAAGGTGCTTTCGCACGCTGAAGTGCCCGAAGGCAAACAGATCAAAGTGACGTCCCTGGTAGGAGGAGCAGCATGAACGTGAAACGAATCGTCGCCAAAACATCCCGGGAGGCCATGCGTCAGCTGCGTGACCTTCTTGGACCCGATGCGGTCATTCTCTCCAACCGCGCCGTGGAGGGCGGGGTCGAGGTGCTGGCCTTGCCGGCCGAGGACATCGCGGCGATGACGCCGCCGGTGGTGGAAGCGCCCCGGACGGCGCCGCCGCCCCGGGCGGAGGAACCCCGGGCGCCCTGGGTTGAGCCCGAACCTGCCGTCACCTTCAAGCGGCGTCTGATCGAGCGCGTTGCCGTGCCGAGCGAGGACGGCAGCCAGCTTGCGCAAAGCGTGATCAGCGAAATCAAGACCCTGCACATGCGGCTGGAAAGCCAGCTGGCCGACCTGACCTGGCGCGACCTGCCGGGACGCGACCCGGCGGGCGCCACCGTGATGCGCGACATGCTGGCCGCAGGCTTTTCCGCCACGCTGGCGCGCGAGTTGCTGGAAAACCAGCCGAAGGGTGGAGAGGAGCAGGCACGGGCCTGGATGCGCAACACGCTGATGAAGCGGCTGCAGGTGATCCAGAGCGAAAACGAGTTGCTCGAATCCGGCGGCGTGTTCGCCCTGATGGGACCGACCGGCGCCGGCAAGACCACCACCACTGCCAAGTTGGCCGCACGCTTCGTGGTGCGCCACGGCGCCGACAAACTGGCGCTCTTGACCACCGACAGCTACCGCATCGGCGGCCACGAGCAGCTGCGCATCTACGGCAAGATCCTGGGCGTCACGGTGCACGCCGTGCGCGACGCCGCCGACCTGCGGCTGGCGCTGTCCGAACTGCGCAACAAGCACACCGTGCTGATCGACACCGTGGGCATGAGCCAGCGCGATCGCGCGGTGGCCGAGCAGGTCGAAATGCTGTGCCAGGCCGGCAAGCCGATCAAGCGCCTGCTGATGCTGAACGCCACCAGCCACGGCGACACCCTGGACGAAGTGGTGCAGGCGTATCGCACGCGCGGCCTCGACGGCTGTATCCTGACGAAGATCGACGAGGCCGCCAGCCTTGGCCCGGCGCTCGACTGCGCGATCCGCCACCAGCTGAACGTGCATTACCTGGCCACCGGCCAGCGCGTGCCCGAAGACCTGCACCTGGCCAATCGCCAGTACCTCATTCACCGTGCCTTCAAGACCCGCATCCAGGCCTCGCCCTGGCAGCTGGACGACAGCGAGCTGGCGTTCGCCCTCTCCGGCATCCAAGCCATTCAGCGTGAAAGCGCGGTGGCACATGGATAAATTCGTCGGCGATCAGGCCGCCGGACTGCGCCGCCTGCTGGGGCAGACCGGATTCCAGGTCATCACCGTGATGTCGGGCCAGCAGGGCGCGGGCAAGACCGCCGCGACCGTCAATCTGGCGGTCGCCCTGGCGCGCTCCGGGCGCGACGTCCTCATCATCGATCAGGATCGGCATGGCCGCGGCGCCTGTGCCACGCTGGGGCTGACGCCGCGCTTCGATGTGTCCGACGTGCTCGCAGGCCGCTGCACCCTCGAATCGCTGATTCTCAACGGTCCCGACAACGTGCAGGTGCTGCCGATCGGCGGCGGCTTCACCCGTCTGGGGCGTCTGTCCGAACGCGATCAGGAATGGCTGTCACAGAGCTTCAACAGCCTGCAATGCGGCGTCGACGTGGTGCTGGTGGACATGGAGGAGGCCACCGATCCCGATGCCCTGCCGCTGGGTCTGGCCGCGTCCGAAATCATGGTGGTGCTGCCGCCCGGCAACGCGGCGATCACCCAGGGCTACACGCTGGTCAAACGGCTGGTGCAGAATTTCGGCAAGCGCCGCTTTCGTCTGCTGCTCAACCGCATGACCTCGCCGGAAGATGCACAGGCCGTGGCGCACAATTTTGCGTACACTGCCGAGCGTTATCTGGGGGTGTCGATCGACTACCTGGGGTATATTCCGCTGGACGAGCGGCTGACCCGCGCCGGCGACATGCGGACCTCGGTGGTGGAGGCGTTTCCGGTTGCACAGTCCACCTCGCAGTTCCGCAAGCTGGCCGACGGTCTGCTGCGCTGGCCGCAACCCTCCAGCCTGGGCAGTGTCGGCGGATTCATGCAGCGCGTGATTCAGGGCGGCCGCCTGGTGGAAGCCTATAGAAGGGGATAACGAGGATCCATGTATAACGCAAGCGGCAAAAGCGAACGAGGCGAAAAAAGCGACCTGCTGGCGCAATACATGCCGATGGTGAAGCGCCTGGCCCATCACATGATGGGGCGGCTGCCGCCCAGCGTGGAAGAAGACGATCTGATGCAGGCCGGCATGATCGGCCTGCTCGACGCGATCAGCCGCTACGACGAAGCGCAGAGCGCGCAGTTCGAGGCCTATGCCATCCAGCGCATCCGCGGCTCGATGATCGACGAGTTGCGCCAGTCCGACTGGCTGCCGAGGAGCGCCAGGCAGTCGATGCGCAAGATCGAACAGGCAATCGGCGCCCTCCAGCATCAGCTGGGGCGGCAACCCAGCGAGGGCGAAATTGCCGGGTTCATGCAAATCCCGCTGGCCGAATACCAGGCCATGCTGGGCGATGCGCGCGGCCACCAACTGCTGTATTTCGAGGATTTCGGCGAATCCGACGACGACGACTCCTTCCTCGACAAGCAGACCGCGGGCGAGGACAGCATGCCCTTGCCGCAATTGCTCGATGCCAACCTGCGCGCCTGCATCATCGCCGCGATCGAGAACCTGCCCGAGCGTGAACAGCTCCTGATGTCGCTGTATTACGAGCAGGAACTCAACCTGCGCGAAATCAGCGAAGTGTTCGGCGTCAGCGAATCCCGCATCTGCCAGCTTCACGGCCAGGCCATTGCGCGGCTGCGCACCAAACTCAAGGAAGATGCATGGATCGCGGCAGTCTGATCGGGATCGTGCTGGGCGCGGCCGCGATCTTCGGCGGCCAGGCGATGGAAGGCGGGCAGATCAGCCTGTTCCTGCAGCCGGCGGCGTTCGTCATCGTGGTGATCGGCACCCTGGCGGCGGTGCTGCTGCATCACCCGTTCGCGGTTTTCATGAAAGGCGTGCGGATGGCGAAATGGGTGTTCCGTCCGCCCGAGTCGGAGGTGGACACGCTCATCCGCCGCATCATCCAGTGGTCGCACACCGCGCGCCAGGAGGGCACGCTGGGGCTGGAAAAATACCTCGGCATGACGCACGATCCGTTCCAGAAAGCCGGGCTGCAATTGCTGATCGACGGCGCTGATGCGGCCAAGCTGCGCGACACCCTCGATGTGCAGATCGTCGGCTTCGAGACCGCCGAGCGCCAGGCGGCGCGGGTGTGGGAGGCGGCAGGCGGCTATGCCCCCACGCTCGGCATTCTGGGCGCGGTGATCGGCCTCATCCACGTCATGGAAAACCTGACCGAGCCCAGCAAGTTGGGCACCGGCATCGCGGTCGCCTTCGTCGCCACCATCTACGGCGTCGGGCTGGCCAACCTGGTGTTCCTGCCGATCGCCAACAAGATCAAGTTTTCCATCGCGCGCCGGGTTGCCGAGCGCGAAATCCTCTGCGACGGGCTGATCGGCATCGCCCAGGGCGACAACCCGCGCATCATCGAGGCGCGTCTCAAGGGATACCTCTGATGCGACGCCGCCGACGCATCGTCTCCGACCACGACAACCACGAGCGCTGGCTGATTTCCTATGCCGATTTCATCACCCTGCTGTTCGCGTTCTTTGTGGTGATGTACGCCATCTCGGCGGTCAGCGAAAGCAAATATCGCGTTCTCGCCAGTTCGCTCGGCGATGCCTTCGGCAAGGCGCCGTCGGAAGAGGCCCCGGTGCCGCAGCTGACGCCGGCCACGCTGCCGCCCGACGTCAGGCAACGCACCCTGAAGCAGCAGCAGGCGATCGAAGAGCAGGCGCACATGACCGAGGTGGCGAGCAGCCTGATGGACGTGATGGCGCCGTTGGTGAAGGAAGGCAAGGTGCGGGTGACGCAGAGCCGGCGCGGCGTCAGCATCGAAATGGACGCCAACGTGCTGTTCGAGCCGGGGCGCGCCGAACTGGAGCCGCAATCGCTGACGGTGCTGCGTGCGGTGGCGGAATCCTTGAAGAAGGAACCGTTCAACCTGGAGATCACCGGCCACACCGACGACGTGCCGATACGCAATTCGGTGTTTGCCTCCAACTGGGAATTGTCGGCGGTGCGGGCCACCAGCGTGGTGCGCCTGCTGGCCGACAACGGCATCGCGCCCGAGCGGCTGCTTGCCATCGGACGCGAGGCGAGCAAGCCGCTTGCTTCCAACAACACGGCGGAAGGGCGTGCGCGCAACCGCCGGGTCGAGCTGATGATTCTGTCCGGCCTGCCGGACGTGGTCGAGGAAATTCCTGTCCAGCCCAAATCCGCCCAGCCTTGAAATCGGCCGGATCGGCCCGATACTGCTTAATCCAGTCCTGCGGATTTTGAACCTCGAACCATGCCCAACGATTCTGCGCTCGAAGGCGAATTCATTTCCGACAACCGCCAGTTGCCGGCCGCCCCGGTGCTGCCGGACGAGCTTTACCTGCTGCCGCTGACCGAAAAGCCGTTCTTCCCTGCGCAAACCCTGCCGTTGCTGATGAACGAGGCACCCTGGCTGACGACCGTCGAAGCCATCGGTGACACCGCGCACCACATGGTGGGGCTGGTGGTGGTCAAGCCCGACCATACCGACGACGTCAAGCGGACGGATTTCCGCAGCGTCGGCACCGTCGTGCGCATCCATCATCCGGTGCGCGCCGACGGCAAGATGCAGTTCATCGCCGAAGGCGTGCGCCGCTTCCGCATCGTCGAGTGGCTGTCGGAAAGCGCGCCCTACAAGGTCCGGGTCGAATACCCGAACGAACCGGGCAAGCCGGACTCCGGGGAAATCCGCGCCTATTCCATCGCCATCATCAACACCATCAAGGATCTGCTGCCGCTCAATCCGCTGTATTCCGAGGAGCTCAAGTTCTTCCTCAACCGCTTCGGGCCGAACGAGCCCTCGCAGCTGACCGACTTTGCCGCCAGCCTCACCACCGCATCGAAGCAGGCCTTGCAGGATGTGCTGGAGGCCTTCGGCCTGAAAAAGCGCATGGAAAAGGTGCTGGTGCTGTTGAAGAAGGAACTCGACGTCGCGCGCCTGCAGTCGGACATCCGCGAAAAAGTCGACGAGAAAATGACCGAGCAGCAGCGCGAATTCTTCCTGCGCCAGCAGCTCAGGGCGATTCAAAAAGAACTCGGCCTGGCCAAGGACGACAAGACCGCCGAGCTCGACACCTTCAGGGAACGCCTTGCCGGGCTGACGCTGCCCGAGCAGGCGCACAAGCGCATCGACGAGGAAATGCACAAGCTGTCGCTGCTGGAAACCGGCTCGCCGGAATACACCGTCACCCGCAATTACCTCGACTGGCTGACCGTGCTGCCGTGGGGCGTGCACACCCAGGACAAGATCGACCTCGAGCGCGCGCGCAAGATCCTCGACCGCGACCACGACGGCCTGGAAGACGTGAAGGATCGCATCATCGAATTCCTCGCCGTCGGCGCCATGCGCGGTGAAATGGCAGGCTCGATCCTGCTCCTGATCGGGCCGCCCGGCGTCGGCAAGACCTCGATCGGCAAATCCGTCGCCGAGGCGCTGGGACGCAAGTTCTTCCGCTTTTCGGTCGGCGGCATGCGCGACGAAGCCGAGATCAAGGGCCACCGCCGCACCTACATCGGCGCCATGCCGGGCAAGTTCGTGCAGGCGCTGAAGGAAGTCGGCTCGGCCAACCCGGTCATCATGCTCGACGAGATCGACAAGATCGGCGCCAGCTTCCAGGGCGATCCCGCCTCGGCGCTGCTGGAAGTGCTCGACCCCGAGCAGAACGCCGACTTTCTCGACCATTACCTCGACGTGCGTTTTGATCTGTCCAAGGCGCTGTTCATCTGCACCGCCAACGACTTCTCCATCCCATCGGCGCTGCTGGACCGCATGGAGGTCATCCGCCTGTCCGGCTACATCACGCAGGAAAAGATCGCCATCGCCAAACACCATCTGTGGCCGCGGGTGCTGGCCAAATCCGGGCTGAAGAAAAACCAGCTCGCCATCAGCGAAGGCGCGTTGCGCCACGTCATCGAGGGCTACGCGCGCGAGGCCGGAGTACGCAACCTGGAAAAACAGCTGGGCCGCGTGGCGCGCAAGGCCGTGGTCAAGATCCTCGGCGGCGCGGCGACGCCGATCAGGATCGGCGTGAAGGAAGTCGAGGCCTACCTCGACAAGCCCGTGTTCAGCCGCGAAAAGCCGATGAGCGGCGTCGGCATCGTCACCGGCCTCGCATGGACCGCGATGGGCGGCGCCACGCTGCCGGTCGAGGCCAGCCGCATCCACACCCTCAACCGCGGCTTCAAGCTCACCGGCAAGCTCGGCGAGGTGATGAAGGAATCGGCCGAAATCGCCTACAGCTACATCGCCTCGCACCTGAACGCCTATGGCGCGGACATCACCTTCTTCGACACCAGCTTCGTCCACCTGCACGTGCCGGAAGGCGCCACCCCCAAGGACGGCCCCAGCGCCGGGGTCACCATGGCGACCGCGCTGCTGTCGCTGGCCAAAGACCGGAAAATCGGCCGCCCGCTGGCGATGACCGGCGAACTCACGCTGACCGGGCAGGTGCTGCCGGTGGGCGGCATCCGCGAGAAAGTCATCGCCGCGCGCCGCATCGGCATCACCGAACTGATCCTGCCCGACGCCAACCGGCGCGACTTCGACAAGCTGCCCGAGCACATCCGCGCCGGGATGACGGTGCATTTCGCCAAGCGCTATCAGGATGTGGCGGCGGTGGTGTTCGGGTGAGGGAGGCGGTGGAGTAAAGTCTCGCAAAATCAAATAAACAGTGCATCGCCTTGCCGTGTGCCGATTCAGGCGGTGCGGAGAGTCGAGCTGCGCACCGTCTAAATTATGTTGGCCCTCAGGACAAGCTATGATTGACGATCAACTGCTCCTCAAGGCAGTCGCGGAGTTCTATCTTTCTTCTCGCGACTTCAACGGCTTCCCAGTACGCCATTTGCGTAAGAAGTTTGGATGCACGCTTGAACAAACGAAAGAGGCAACGCGGCGATTGCTTATTGGAGACCAGATCGACGTTCTCTTTGGGAACGTTCACCCAAATCCGCACATCAAGGCGTTCTCTCATATATCAAACAGTCAGCAGCAAGCGTTCCTTCAAGACTTGGAGTTCACGGATCACGTTTGCCTATATCCGTCCAAGAGCCATCTCTCCACACTCAATGTGGCAGACAGATTCAAGGGGCGTCCATTCGATTTGGAATTGGCACAAGGCTCTGGCCAACTTGAATATCGGTATTCGATCTTTCCGTGCTTGAGCACTACCGCAACGATCCGCGCTATTACTATGAGACCAACTTCATCAGCGGGTCCATATCGATTCGGGACGAGTATTTCGAATCTTCATCACTGCCAGAACATGACCAAGTTCTCTTGCAGACCTTCGGATTTGCCTACGATGAGGATTTCAATCGAGCGGTAGCGGTGTTCATTAGGTATCTCGCAGATCTCAGTCCTGAGCATCAGCGTGTTTGGCATGCAAAGATGCTTTCTGGAGATTACAAGCTTCACCCGGACTACTACCGCAGCAGCATTCTTGGTGAATGGGGTACACGTATCTCCATCTTTGAAGCATTTACTCTGGAACTTACGGTAATCAATCAGATGGCGGAACGCATGGGACGCCCCGCACTTTTTCGGGAGACCTTCACATCAAACAGGCCAACGGAATTCGGTTTTCTCTTGCGCCCGACACTGGCTGAGTTCAACGCGTTTGTGCACCTTCTGGACAAGATGCTCTCCGACAACATCAACAAAGATTTCTTCCTTGACGATGTTCCACTAGAAGAAGATCAGACGCGGCCTGACGGAAAGATAGTTGTTCGCCAGAAGGGAACGCTTGCATTGCTAGAAGAGTGGCTGCGAAAGTTTTTCCGACCATCCGACCCGAAGCCTTTCGACGACATGTTCAAGGGGTTTCGATCTGTCCGCAAGCTTCGGCAGAAACCAGCACACGCCGTGAACGAGAATGTCTTTGACATCGCCTATTTCAAGAATCAAAGGCGATTAGTGATTGATACCTACGATTCCCTGCGTACCTTGCGCCTTGTGCTTGCCAATCATCCGAGGGTGAAGTGCAATCCACCGGAAATTCAAGATCACTTGGCTAAGGGGGCGATTTGGGACATCTGAGGACTAACCTTGCGGTGCAGGGGACGCTGCGTGATAACGAACAATCGGGGGCAGACCACGTTTTCTCTCGTCAGGGAAGTTGGTCTGCACCAGACGACCTTTGCGATTCCAGGTGAGGCCCGGGCCGCGTGGATGCATCTGGCGCGACCCGGGCAGGGCACGGTTCAGATGAACAGGCAGACGTCCGACTTCTGTGCCTGCGGAAGGAAACTGGCAGCGCCTATCCAGCCTTCGATTTCGGGAATGAAATCCTCACGCGAATAACCGAACAGGTCCACCGTCATCTGGCAGGCATACAGCTTGGCGTCGGCCTCGAGGCAGGCGCTGCGCAATTCGTCGATGCTGGCGACGCCTTTGCTTTTCACCGTTTGCTCCATCAGCCCGGTTGCCACTTTCTCGAATCCCGGTATGCCGGCCATGACGACGTTCGGCACTTTCCAGTTGATGTCTTTCAGCCACTGGGGGCCGAACGGCATTTTCATCGGCATGCCGGGATTGCCGAGCGGACTGATCTCGAGGTGCAGATCCTTCTTGAGCAATTCCAATCCGTAGAACGTGAAGAACACGGACACGTCCCAGCCCAGCGCCCCAGCGGTGGACGCCAGAATGAACGGCGGGTAGGCCCAGTCCAGCGTTCCTTTGGTGGCGATGATCGACAGGGACGGCACATGCGCGGCTTCGCGCTCGGCCATCTTCGCTTCGAAGCGCTGGTCGAACCACTGATCGAAGCGGGACTGGTCCAGCGTAGGCGGAATGATTTTGTCTGCTGCGCCCATGGTCATCTCCTTATGCCTTGCGAATGAGAAATTCGAACTCGCCCTGATTCGAACTGGACGAGACCAGGTCATGCCCGGTTTGCTTGCAGAAAGCGTGCATATCCTTCAGGGAACCCGGGTCGGTGGAGATGACGGCAAGCGTTTCTCCGGTACCCAGTTCAGACAGGGCTTTTTTGGTGCGCAAAATGGGTAGTGGGCAGTTCAAGCCGCGTGCATCCAGGATTTGTGTGGCAGGTGCATTCATCGTAATCACTCCTCGTAGTAGATGACCGTTCGGTCAAGATAATCGGCAAAAAAATTGCCGGGCGAAAATCGGCTCAGCATTCGTAGCGGCCTGAGCTCGAATTCAATTGGCTACATCTATCTCCAGACGGGTCGACACAATCCAAGGGCAAAAAAAGCGGGGGCTGATCGAATCAAAATCAGCCACCGCTCAATTCGATACGCAGCGTCTTGATCGCCGGGCCCAGCCGATAGAGCAGCTCGGGATCGTTTTGCGCCTTGGCCAGTAGGATCACCCCCTCGAGATAGGCCAGCATGGCTTCAGCGGTCAGGCCCGCATCCAGCGGCGGGATGGTGCCGGTGGCTACAGCCTGTTCCAGCGTTTCCTTGAAGCGGGACTTCGCGCGCGTAAAAATGGCGAGCAGCTTGGCGCGCAGAATATCGTCCTGGGTGCTGACCTCCAGCGTCAGGTTGCCGAAGATGCAACCCAGCATGCGACCATGCACTTGCTTGATGGATTTCTGCCAGAAGTAGGCGGCATCGATCAGATAATCGATCCGTTCCATCGGCGGCAAGGCCGGATCGAAGGCTTCGGCCACGAAGCCGTTGGCCCATTCGTCCGCAAACTCGTCTATCACCGCCATGACGAGATCGCGCTTGGACGGGAAGAAGTGATAAAAGCTGCCCTTTTGCACCCCGGCGCCCTCGCAGATTTCCTGGATGCCTACATTCGCGTAGCTGCGCGAGTGAAAACGCGGCTTGGCGGCTGCGATGATGCGGGAGCGTGTGTCGGTTGCGATATTCATGCACCGGATGCTAGTTGACCGTTCGGTAAAATGCAAGCTCGCTACGGAGGCAGGGGGTGTCCGAAAAACCCGGGTCAGCTCAGGCTTACATTCCCATGGGCGCGTCCAGCTTGAACGCGGGCGAGCGCTTCATCGGCATCCTCGACGCGGCCGGCGGCAATATCCGCCAACCCCTTTTGCGCGTCGGCCATCAAAACAAAGTGCAACCGTTCCAGCAATTCAGTCTGTGAAAGCGGTTCGCCCTTGGTTGGCGTGGTTCTGGCGATCACAATTTTTCCCATCGAATTGTCTCGGATGCCATGACTTCGCCGCCATGCCGGGCCGGGTCGAATAGCGCCAGGCGTTGTTCGAGTGTGGGAGTGGGTTCTTCGGCAGGACTGATCCTAATGTGCCTGGCTTGCGCCGACACGCACACCATCTGATTGGCATGCAGTTTGGCGGCGCGCACGACTGCCGGCGTCAGCTTGATCCCGAGGCTATTGCCCCATTGTCGAGTGATCACGAATGTCTTCGCCATCCCGCCCTCTGCACCCAAAATCATCGGAGGCCAGTATGAACAGGATGGCCAAGCCCGTCCACCCCGCCCTCGGGTAAAATGCCTGTCATGAACGAAGCCGAACTTCTCGATCCGCCGCCCCTGGAAACGCCCCCCGCACCCGTCATCAAGGTGCGCGGCGAGCCGCTGACCGAGCTGCCGCAGGATCTCTATATTCCGCCGGATGCGCTCGAGGTCTTCCTCGAAGCCTTCGAGGGCCCGCTCGACCTGCTGCTGTACCTGATCCGCCGCCAGAACCTCGATGTGCTCGACATCCCCATGGCGGCGCTGACCAAGCAGTACATGGCTTACGTCGAGGCGGCGCGCGCGACCCGGCTGGAACTGGCGGCGGAATACCTGCTGATGGCGGCGATGCTGATCGACATCAAGTCGCGCATGCTGTTGCCGCGCCGCGAGCAGGCCGAGGAAGCGAACGAGGGCGACGATCCGCGCGCCGAGCTGGTGCGCCGCCTGCTGGAGTACGAGCAGATGAAGCTCGCCGGCCAGCATCTTGACGCCATGCCGCAGGCCGGGCGCGATTTCGACACGGTGAGCGTGTTCCTGCCGGCGGCGGCCAGGCACCTGCCGAGCATTCATCCGGAGGAACTGGCCGCGGCCTGGCTGGCCATCCTGTCGCGCGCGAAGAACCGTACCCATCACCGCATCGGCCGCCAGGAACTGTCGATCCGCGAGCACATGAGCCGCATCCTGAAGCGGCTGACGCCCGGCGAATTCATGGAATTCAAGGATTTGTTCCCGGATGCCTCGACCGTGCACGAACTCGTGGTCACCTTCCTCGCGGTGCTGGAACTGACCAAGGAAACCCTGCTCGACGTGACGCAGGCCGAGCCGTTTTCCCCTATTTACGTAAAGCTCCATGAATCTGCAACCGAGTGACCATCCCGACGATTTAAAGCGGGTGCTGGAAGCCGCCCTGCTGGCGGCAGTCGAGCCGCTGTCGCTCGCCGAGCTCAAGCGCATGTTCGAACAGGATGCGCCTGATCAAGGCTTGTCCAACGAGATATTGCGCCGCGCGCTCGACGAACTGCGCGGTGAGTGGCACGGCCGCGGGGTGGAACTGGTGCAGGTGGCCGACGGCTGGCGCTTCCAGACGCGCGCCGAAATGCAGCCCTGGCTGTCGCGCCTGAAGAACGAGAAGCCGCCGCGCTATTCGCGCGCGGTGCTGGAAACGCTCGCCATCATCGCCTATCGCCAGCCGGTGACGCGCGGCGACATCGAGGACATCCGCGGCGTCTCGGTCAATCCCAACATCATCAAAACGCTGGAAGAGCGCGGCTGGATCGAGGCCATCGGCCATCGCGACGTGCCGGGGCGCCCGACGCTGTTCGGCACCACCGGGGCTTTCCTCAGCGATCTGGGGCTGGTCACGCTGTCCGAACTGCCGCCGCTGGAAGAGCTCGGCAACCTGGTCACCCCCGACGAAACGGCATTAATTCCTGAATTGCGCGAGGATTTGGCGGACAATGACGTCCCCCGGACGTTTGGCGCGGTGATCGAAACCGCCCGCGTCGTCGCTGTCACCGAGATCACCTGACCATGGCCCGCCCCGCATCCCCCATCCGCCGTTCGCCCACCGCCCCCATGGGGCGTGCGGCGAGCCGCCTGCAGCAGGCGATCGCCCCCGAGGCGCCGAGCGAGCGCCTGCAGAAGGCGCTGGCCTCGGCCGGCCTCGGCTCGCGCCGCGAGATGGAGGAATGGATCGCCGAGGGCCGCGTGCAGGTCAACGGCGAGACGGCCACGATCGGCAGCAAGGTCGGGCCGCGCGATATCGTCAAGGTCAGCGGCCGCCGCATTTACCTGCGCTTCGACGAAAAGCGCACGCGCATCCTGATCTACCACAAGTCGGAAGGCGAGATCGTCACCCGCGACGATCCCAAGGGCCGCGCCACCGTGTTCGACGCGCTGCCGAAGATACGCGGCGCCAAGTGGATTTCGATCGGCCGGCTCGACTACAACACCGACGGCCTGATGGTCTTCACCACCGACGGCGAGCTGGCCAACCAGCTGATGCACCCGCGCTTCGAAGTCGAGCGTGAATACGCGGTGCGGGTACTGGGCGAGCTGACCGAGGACATGATTGCGCAGCTGCTGGCCGGAGTGGAACTCGACGACGGCCCGGCGCAGCTGCAAAGCTGCTTCGCCGCCGGCGGCGAGGGCGCCAACCGCTGGTATCGCGTGGTGATCAAGGAGGGCCGCAAGCGCGAGGTGCGGCGCTTGTTCGAGCATTTCGGCCTGACGGTGTCGCGGCTCACCCGCATCCGCTTCGGCCCGATCGCGCTGCCGCCGCAGCTGCGCCGCGGACAGAAGATGGAGCTCGACGACGATCTGGTCGCGCGCGTGATGGAATGGGCGGGCATGGCGCCCAGCCCGCGCCGGCAGATGCGCGGCGTGCCGGACAAGCACACCCGCAAGCCGCGCATGCGTTAATCGCTTTGGGCATCACGTTCGCCCCCTCTGGTGGAACTACCAACCATTCGACTAAGCCCCAAGCGGGCAAGTCGCTGGTTGTCCCGCAAGCGGGGGAGGGTTGGGAATAACCAGCGACTTGCCCGCTTGCGGGCTTAGTCGAATGGTTAGTAGTTCCATCAGGGGGCAGCAGGCGGGCACCCCCCGCCGGGCAGGATTTACTTTTCGGTCATCTTCTTGATCACGCCGGCGGCCCATTCGCGGCCGCCCAGGCCGAACGCCAGCGCGAACGCGAGGCCAACGGCGCCAAAGCCGATCTGGAACGCGGCGGTGAGCAGATTGGTTCCGATCTCGAGCTGTTCCAGCGCCACGAACACCACGAAAATGATCACGGCATACTCCGACAGGGTGCTGATGGTCAGCGCGCCTTGCACGCCGATGTTGTTGAGATAGGCGAACACCATGCGGTTGATGAAGCGTGCCACCAGCACGCCGAACACCAGCACCAGGATGGCGACGATGATGTTGGGAATGTAGAACACCACCTTGTTGAACAGCTCGGCGACCATGTGCAGGCCGAGACTGTTGGCCACGGTGACGACCACGACGAAGATGATGACCCAGTAGGCCAGCTTGGCGAGCAGCCGCGACAGTGATACGTCCAGGTGGCCTTGCTTGAGGAAGGCTTCGATGCCGGTCTTTTCGGCGAGCGTGTCGAATTTCAGCACGTCGAGCAGCTTCATCACACCGGTGCGCACCACATTGGCCAGCAACCAGCCGACGAACAGCAGCAGCAGCGCTGCCAGCAATTGCGGTACGAAACCAGCGAGCTGCGTCCAGAAGGTGCTCAGGGAGGCGATAAAGACATCGAGTTGCTGCTGCATGGCGTGCTCCTTCATTACTGCTGAAAGGGCGCATTATAGCGAACGTCCCGTGTAGCTTTTACAAGCCCGGTGCCCGCCGCCGGGCGCAAGGCAAACCGCTGTCCGGCACACGACTTTATGCATACACTGTAGAAACCCAAGCGAATTCCCGGCCTATGCCCATCCGATCCGATCGAGCTGGATTTCTGCCCGTCGCACAGCTGCCTTCGCTGGTGGCCCGGCTGATGGCGCTCGGCTATCAGTGCCTGGGACCGGCGGTGGAGAACGGCGCCATCGTCATGCGCGAACTGGATGCGCCCGACGCCTTGCCGCGCGGCCTGCAGGCCGCGCAGGCGCCGGGGCACTACCGGCTGACGCAGGATCCGCAGAATCGCTACTTCGCCTGGGCCAACGGCCCGCAGGCGATCAAGCCGCAAACATTTGCACCGCAGGAATCGCTGTGGCGCGTGGCGCGGGACGCGGAAGGTGCGCTGCAATTCGCAGCCGTGATTCCGGATGCGCCTGCACAGGCCCTCATCGGCGTGCGTGCCTGTGACCTTGCCGCGCTGGCGATCCAGGATGCGCATTTCCTGCGTGAGGGCCGGCGCGACGAGCACTACGCGCAACGGCGCGACCGCCTGTTTCTGGTCGCGGTGCAATGTGCCGAGCCGGCGGCGACCTGCTTTTGCGCCTCCACCGGCGACGGCCCGACCCCGAGCGCGGGCTACGACCTGACGTTGGCCGAACTGGCGGAGGGTTTCGTGGTCGAGGCGGGCAGCGACAAGGGCGCGGCCGTGTTCGACGCGCTGAACCTGTCCGCGGCCACGCCGCAGCAGATCGACGCTGCCCGTCAGCAGGGTCAGGCGGCCGCCGCCGCGCAGACGCGCAGCCTGCCTGACCGCAATCTGCGCGACGCCCTGATGAGCCGGCTGGAGCATCCGCGCTGGGACGACGTGGCGGCGCGCTGCCTCGCCTGCGGCAATTGCACCGCGGTGTGCCCCACCTGTTTCTGCCATGCCGAGGCCGACACCCCTGCGCTCGATGGCCGGACCAGCCGGCACGAACGGATCTGGGATTCCTGCTTCGGCGAATCGCACGGCCATCTGCACGGCTTCAACGTGCGACCCGACATCAGAAGCCGCTACCGCCAGTGGCTGACCCACAAGCTCGCCACCTGGCACGACCAGTTCGGCCGCAGCGGCTGCGTCGGCTGCGGACGCTGCATCGCCTGGTGTCCGACGGGAATCGACCTGACGGAAGAAGTCGCCGCCTTGACGGTAGGCGAGGGGACGCCATGAACGCACCGCATGCAATCGATTCCGGCGCGCCGCACGCCGCCACCGTGGTGGCGCGCACCCAGGAGTCGCCCACCATTTTTACCCTGCAGTTGCGTCTCGACGATGCGGCAGCGCAGGCGGCCTACCGCTTCGCGCCCGGTCAGTTCAACATGCTGTATCTCTACGGCGTCGGCGAGGTGCCGATTTCCATCATGTCCGACCCCGAAGAGCGCGACGGCATCGGCCATACCATCCGTGCCCTGGGGCGCGTCACCCAGGGCCTGGCCGCACTCGGGCCGGGCGACAGGGTGGGGCTGCGCGGGCCGTTCGGACGCGGCTGGCCGCTGCAGGAAGTGAGCGGATGCGATGTCGTGCTGGTGACCGGCGGGCTGGGCTGCGCGCCGGTGGTGTCGGTCATCCATTACATCCTCAAGCGGCGTGAACGCTTCGGCAAGCTGGTCATCATCCAGGGCGTGAAGCATGCCGACGACCTGATCTGGCGCGAGCAGTACGATCGCTGGGCGAAACTGCCGGACACCCAGGTGATGGTGGCGGCCGACGAGGGCGCGGCATTCTGGCCCTGGCATGTCGGCCGCGTCACCGAGCTGTTCGGTCTTGCCCGCTTCGACCCGGGATGCGCGGTGGCGATGATGTGCGGGCCGGAAGGCATGATGCGGGCCGCGGTCGGTAGCCTGCAGGCGCTCGGCCTGCCCGAGTCGCGCCTGTTTCTCAGCATGGAACGCAACATGCAGTGTGCCGTGGGCCGCTGCGGCCATTGCCAGTTCGGCGGCGCCTTCGTCTGCCGCGACGGCCCGGTGTTCAACTGGGGCGAGGCCCAGCCGCTGCTGGCGCATCGGGGCTACTGATGATGACGAGCGTCCGCAAACCGCGCGTCGCGGTCCACAAGTTCAGCTCCTGCGACGGCTGCCAGCTCGCCCTGCTCAATCTCGGCGAGGATCTGCTCGCGCTGGCCGAGCGCGTCGAGCTGGTGCATTTCGCCGAAGCCGGGCCGCTCGATCCGGAGTCCGACGTGGACGTCGCTTTCGTCGAAGGCAGCGTGTCGACCCCGGAAGATATCGAACGCATCCAGCAGGTTCGCCGCCACAGCCGCTTTCTGATTCCCATCGGCGCCTGCGCCACCGCGGGCGGCATCCAGGCCTTGCGCAACGGCGCCAACGGCGCGCAATGGGTGGCGCAGATCTACAGCCATCCCGAGGCGATCGCCAGTCTTGCGCATTCCACGCCGATTTCCGGCCACGTGAACGTGGACTTCGAACTGTGGGGCTGCCCGGTCAACAGCCGGCAAATGCTGGCGGTG
The DNA here is from genome assembly GCA_018820765.1 of Gammaproteobacteria bacterium. Classification (GTDB taxonomy): domain Bacteria; phylum Pseudomonadota; class Gammaproteobacteria; order Burkholderiales; family Thiobacillaceae; genus Thiobacillus. The sequence continues at coordinate 12,455 of JAHJNN010000003.1, read as the reverse complement.
GTGAATTCGCTGCTGCTGGGCGTGGCGCCGCACGACAATGCCGACAAGGTGTGCACCGAGTGCAAGCGCCACGGTTATCCCTGCGTGCTGGTGAGCCGCGGCGTCGCCTGCATGGGACCGGTGACGCGGGCCGGCTGCGGCGCGCTGTGCCCGAGCCTCGGCCGCGACTGCTACGGCTGCTACGGCCCGGCGGAAAACGCCAACACCGACGCGCTGGCGGCGCAGTTCGAACGCCAGGGGCTGACGCCGCAGGCCGTCATGCAGCGCTTCCAGTCGGTCAACAACCAGGCGCCGGTGTTTCTGGCAGCCGCGGACAAGGCGGGCATGCCTCGCGATGAGTGAACAGCGCCGCAGCGTTGCGATCCACGTCCCGGTGCTTGCGCGGGTGGAAGGCGAGGGCGCGCTCGACCTGCGCATCGACGATGGCGCCATCACCGAACTACGCCTGCGCATTTTCGAGCCGCCGCGCTTCTTCGAGAAATTCCTGGAGGGGCATCACTACAGCGAAATCCCCGACATGGTGGCGCGCATCTGCGGCATCTGCCCGGTGGCCTACCAGGTTACCGCGGCGCAGGCGCTGGAAAAGCTGTTCGGTGTCGAACTCGATCCGTGGGCGCGCGCCATGCGCCGGGTGTTCTACTGCGGCGAATGGATCCAGAGCCACAGCCTGCACATTCATCTGCTGGCTGCGCCGGATTTCTTCGGCTGCAACAGCGCCATCGAACTGGCGAAGATCGCGCCGGACGACGTGCGCCGCGGCCTGCGCATCCAGGCGCTCGGCAACGAACTGATGGACCTGTTCGGCGCCCGCTCGGTGCATCCGGTGGGGGTGCGCATCGGCGGCTTCCACGGCGCGCCGCCGCTCGCCCGCATCCGCGAGGTGCGGGAAAAACTGCGTGCCGCCTTGCCCGAGGCCGAGGCCCTGGTGCGCTGGACGGCGGGCATCGCGGTGCCGCAGGACGACCAGGTCTTCGTCTCCGTCGCCATGCAGCACCCGACCGGATACGCCATCGAAACCGGCGGCATCGCCGCCAGCGACGGCCTGCTGATCGATGCAGGCGGCTTCGACGCGCACTTCGCCGAACGGCACGAAGCGCATTCGACCGCGCTGTTCAGCGCGTATCACGGGCAGCCCTACCTGGTCGGGCCGCTCGCCCGCCTCAACCTCAACCACGCGCACCTGCCCGAACGGGTCAGGGCGCTGCTGGCCGAAACCGGGCTGGCGCTGCCGAGCCGCAACCTGTTCCACAGCCTGGTCGCGCGCGCCGTGGAAATCCTGCTCGCGCTGCACGAAGCGCTGCGCCTGCTCGACGCCTACCGCGTGCCCGACTCGCCCTGGGTGGCGGTCACCCCGCGCGCCGGGGTGGCCACCGGCTGCACCGAAGCGCCGCGCGGCCTGTTGTGGCACCGCTATGAAATGGACGACGACGGCCGTGTGCTCAGCGCGCGCATCGTGCCGCCGACGAGCCAGAACCAGGCTCGCATCGAGGAAGACCTGCGGCTGTCGCTGCTGAGCTTCGGGCTCGACCAGCCGGACGACGCGCTGCGTCTGCACTGCGAAAAAGTCATCCGCAACTACGATCCCTGCATTTCCTGCGCGACCCATTTTCTGCGGATGAACGTCGAGCGCGGATGAGCCGCATCCACATCTTCGGCATCGGCTCGCCCGCGGGCGACGACCAGGCCGGCTGGCTGACCGTCGATGCTTTGTTCGCCGCCGGCTTGCACAGCGAAGACGGGTTCGTCATCGAAAAGCTGGATCGCCCGGGCACCAGCCTGATTCCGCTGCTGGACAAGGCCGCCTGGGTGATCCTGGTCGACGCCATGCAGGGGAGCGGACCTGCCGGCCGCATCCGGCATTTCGACCAGACGGATTGGCCGCAGCATGCGAAGGGACTGTCCACGCATGGCATCGGCGTGCTCGATGCCTTGTCGCTGGCCTCCGCACTCGGCAGCCTGCCGCCGCGGCTCGACCTGTATGGAATCGAAATCGGCTCGGCGAATCCCGGCGCGCCGGCCGCAGACGAGATCGCGTCGGCGGCGCGGCAACTTGCCCGCTGCATTGCCGCCGCCGTGAGCCCATCGCTGCGGTCACCGTGAACCCGATGCGTTCGCGCGATCGCCACGTGTTTGTGAGGGTTTTTACGGACCGGCTGTTCGTTATACTGCGGCGAATTTCCAAAGCGGCGTGCGGGTGCCCTACGGCCCAATGCAGCCCATCGTCAAGGACTGAAAATCGCGTGGGGTACCGGAATCTATTGTGGGTCGGACTGTTCTGGCTGGCGACCTGTTCGCTGGCATGGGCTGCGCAGGATCGCACCATGGTGCGAATCGGCGTGTTCGAGAACCCGCCGATCGTCAGTGCGCCTCCTGACGCCTTGCCCGAAGGCATCGCAATCGACATGGTGCGCTGGGTGGCCGAACGGGAAGGCTGGCAGGTCACCTACGTTCCCGCCGCTTTCGACACGCTGATGGAACAGCTGGACCGGGGCACCATCGACCTGCTCGTCGGCATCGGCTACAGCGACGAGCGCGCCAAGCGTTTCCAGTTCAGCCAGCAGAGCCTGATCGGCAACTGGGGGATGGTGTTCCGCCATGCCGGGGCCAGGATCGAATCGCTGCCCGACCTCAAGGGCAAGCGGGTCGCGCTGATGCGCAGCAGCACGCACAGCCAGGCCCTGCTCGACCTGTCGGCGCAGTTCGACGCCGCCTTTACCCCGGTCTACGTCGACACCTATCCCGAGGTGCTGCAGGCGATCTCCGACGGGCGGGCCGACGCCGGCGTCGTGAACCGGGTGTTTGCCGCCGTGCATGCGCACAACAAGAAGGATCTGGCGGTGACCGGCATCGTGTTCAATCCCGTGTTCGTCCACTATGCCGCACCGCTGCATGCCAGTCCGGTTTTTCTGCAGGCGCTTGATCGCCGTCTGGCGGCGCTCAAGGCGGACCCGCAGTCGGCTTACTACGCGTCGCTGCGTCGCTGGCTCGAAGCCGCACCCGCCGATCGGGTTCCGCACTGGCTGCCCTGGGCGGCGGCAACGGTCGTCAGCCTGCTCGTCCTGGCGCTGGCCATCGCCGGTTTCCTGCGCCATCAGGTGCAGCGGCAGACCGGCGAGTTGCAGCGGCGCGCCGATCAGCTGCAGTCCGAGATCGAGCAGCGCAAGCAGGCGCAGCAGCATCTGAACCAACTCGCCTATTTCGACGGCCTGACCGGCCTGCCGAACCGCGAGGGATTCGGGATTGCGCTCAACCAGGTGCTGGTGGATATGCAGGGCAGCGAGGAGCGCCTGGCCCTGCTGTTCATCGACGTCGACCGCCTGAAGAACATCAACGACGGCCTGGGCCACGGCGCCGGCGACCTGCTGCTGCAGCAGATCGCCGGGCGGCTGCAGGGGGTGCTGCGCGCGCACGACCACCTGAGCCGCTTCGGCGGCGACGAGTTCGTGGTCATCGTGTCCGAGATCGGCGAAACCTCGGATGCCGAACTGGTGGCGAACCGCCTGTTGAATGCGCTGGTCGCGCCGATCGACATCGGTTCCACCCAGATCTACACCAGCGCCAGCATCGGCATCGCGCTCTACCCGGACGATGCGACTTCGGTCGACACCCTGCTCAAGCATGCCGACACGGCCATGTACCAGGCGAAGGAAATGGGCGGCAACCGCTTCGTGTTCTATCACGCCCGCCAGACCGAGCGCGTGATCGAACGGCTGACGCTCGATACCCGTCTGCGCCAGGCGCTGGAGCGCCAGGAACTGCTTCTGCATTACCAGCCGGTCGTCGCGCTCGGCAGCCGGCGGATCGTCGGGGTCGAGGCGTTGCTGCGCTGGAACGACCCGGAGCGCGGCCTGGTGATGCCGGGCGCATTCATTCCCGCCGCTGAAGACACCGGCCTGATCATCCAGCTCGGCGAATGGGTTCTGGAAGCCGCGTGCGCCCAGCTGCGCGACTGGCAGCAGCAGGGCAAGGCCGACGGAATGACGCTGGCGGTGAACGTGTCGACCCGCCAGTTCGAGGGGGGCCGCCTGGTGAAATCGGTCGAGCAGGCGCTGTCGCGCACCGGCCTGGCGCCGGAATGCCTGGAGCTCGAGATTACCGAGAACGTGATGCTGATCATGAACGACGAGGTGCGCGGCAGCCTCGACAGCTTGCGCGAGCTGGGCGTGCGGCTGTCGCTCGACGATTTCGGCACCGGCTATTCCAGCCTGAGTTATCTCAAGCAGCTGCCGTTCCACACGCTCAAGATCGACCAGTCGTTCGTCAGCAAGATTCCGGGGCTGGTGGGCGACGCCCAGCTCGTCACCACGATACTGGCGCTGGCAAAAGGCTTCGAACTGGAGGTCATCGCGGAAGGCATCGAAACGCAGGCGCAGTACGATTTCCTGCTCGAGCATGGCTGCGAATTCGGCCAGGGCTATCTGATGAGCCGGCCGCAGCCGGCGGACGCGCTGGCGGCCATGCTCGGCCGGCCGCTGCTCGCCAGCACCGCCTAGACGGTTACGGCAGGTCTTCGCGCCGCAGCATGAAGACGAACTGGTCGCCGCCTTCGGTGTCGAGCCAAGTGAAGGGCAGGGCGGGGTAGGCGGCTTCGAGGGCGTCGCGGTTGTGGCCGATTTCCACCACTAGCAGACCGCCGGGATTGAGGTGTTGTTTTGCGTGGGCGAGAATCTGCCGCGTCGCATCCAGGCCGTCCTCGCCCGACCCCAGCGCCAGCGCCGGTTCCGCCTGGTATTCCGGCGGCAGCGCGGCTACCGATTCGGCGTTCACATAGGGCGGGTTGCTGAGGATGACGTCGTAGCGGCGGCCGTCCAGCGCCGCGAACAGGTCCGATTCAATCAATTCAATGCGATCCGCGAGGCCGTAATCGGCGACGTTCTTCGCGGCGACGTCCAGCGCGTCTTTTGAAAGATCCACCGCATCGACGCCGGCATTCGGGAAGGCCAGCGCCGCCAGGATGGCGAGGCAGCCCGAGCCGGTGCACAGATCGAGCGTATGGCCGACTTCCTCGGGATTCTCGACCCACGGCGCCAGTTGCTCGTTCAGCAGTTCGGCGATGAAGGAACGCGGCACGATCACCCGCTCGTCGACGTAGAAGCGGTGCGCGCCCAGCCAGGCCTCATTCGTCAGATACGCGGCAGGGATGCGCTCGCGCACCCGGCGCTCGATCACCGCCTGCACCTCCTCCGATTCGCCGTGCGTGAGGCTGGCGTCTAGAAAGGGTTCCAGCCGGTCGAGCGGCAGATGCAGGGTGTACAGGATCAGGTAGGCCGCCTCGTCGAAGGCGTTGTCGGAGCCGTGGCCGAAAAACAGTTTCGCCTCGTTGAAGCGCGACACCGCAAAGCGCAGCCAGTCGCGCACGGTGATGAGGGATTCGGTGTCGTCGAAGTGTTTCATTTCATAAAGTCCATGGTCCACGGAGGAACGTTGTTGGAGGCCCGCCCTCGGGCCGATGCCGTGGAGATCGCGACGGTGCGAAAATCGCGGCGAGGGCGCCGGAGCGTGGCTGTTGGCGACTTGTCGGCTTACAGCCACGGCCTACCCCTTGCGGGTGCTTCTACAACGCTCCTCGCTGACAACAATCAGGTCAGTAGTTTTTCCAGCGTCTTCTCGTACACCGCCGCCAGCTTTTCGATGTCCTCCATCGCAACGTGTTCGTTCAGCTTGTGGATGCTGTTGTTGAGCGGGCCGAACTCGACCACCTCGCGGCAGATGTCGGCGATGAAGCGGCCGTCCGAGGTGCCGCCGGTGGTCGACAGCTCGGGGGTGAGGCCGGTCACGTCCCGGATCGCCTCGGCGAGTTTCTCGCACAGCGGGCCGCGCGGGGTGAGGAAGGGCCGGCCCGACAGGTTCCAGTCGATCTCGTAATCAAGGCCGTGGCAGTCGAGGATTTCGTTCATCGCATCGATCAGGCCTTCGGCGGTGCTGGCGGTGGAATAGCGGAAATTGAACTGGATCTCGACCACGCCAGGAATGACGTTGGTGGCGCCGGCGCCGCCGTGGATATTGGAAATCTGCCAGGTGGTCGGCGGGAAGTAGGCATTGCCTTCGTCCCACATGGTGTCGGCGAGTTCGGCGATCGCCGGCGCGGCCAGGTGGATCGGGTTCTTGGCCAGGTGCGGGTAGGCGATGTGGCCCTGCACGCCCTTGACGCGCAGCGTGCCGGACAGCGAACCGCGCCGTCCGTTCTTGATGGTGTCGCCGAATTCGGCGGCGCTGGTGGGCTCGCCGATGATGCAGTAGTCGAGCAGTTCGCCGCGCGCTTTCAGTGCCTCGACCACTTTCACCGTGCCGTCGGTGGCCGGGCCTTCCTCGTCCGAGGTGAGCAGGAAGGCGATCGAGCCGGCGTGGTCCGGATGCGCGGCGAGGAAGCGTTCGGTGGCGGTGACGAAGGCCGCGTCCGAGGTTTTCATGTCGGCGGCGCCGCGCGCATACAGCTTGCCATCGCGCAGCGTCGGCTCGAAGGGGTTCGACAGCCACTGGTCGAGCGGGCCGGTGGGCACGACGTCGGTGTGGCCGGCGAAGCAGACCACGGGGGATGCCGTGCCCCTGCGCGCCCACAGGTTGTCGACGCCGTTGTGGCAGTGGCGCTCGATGTGGAAGCCGTGCGCCTGCAGGCGCGCGGCGATGAGATCGTGGCAGCCGGCGTCGTCGGGGGTCAGCGATTTGCGCTTGAGCAATTCGACTGCAAGCGCCACGGTTTCGTTGGCGAGGATGGCATCCTCAAGGGTTTCATTGGCCATGCAGGGTCAGGCTCCGAATAGGGCTTCGTATTGTTCTTCGGCAAAGCCGAGATGATAACGGCCGTCGTGTTCCAGCACCGGCCGCTTGATCACGCTGGGCTGCGCAAGCATGCATGCGATCGCGCTGGACGCGTCGGTGACGGCCGCTTTCTCCGCATCCGTCAGCTTGCGCCAGGTGGTGCCGCGCGTGTTCAGCAGGGCCTGCCAGCCGGTTTGCCGGGCCACGTCCTGCAGCCATGCCGCCTCGACGCCGTGTTTCTTGAAGTCGTGAAAGGGCACGTCCTGGCCGTGTTCGGCGAGCCAGGCGCGCGCTTTCTTCACCGTAGTGCAATTGGGGATGCCGTAGAGTTTCATGGTTTCAACCCGTCCGCGTCGGCAAAGCCCCGCAAGGACGTAAAATCGGGAACAACAAAGATGAGATTCTACCCGACCTGATCGCCACCCTAAGCTAATGCATCCAGCCGTCCATTCCCATACCGCGCCGCCGCCGCCCGGCGACCCCAGCCTGCGTTCCCTCGGCCGCCTGTTTCCCTATCTGTGGGAATTCCGTGCCCGCGTACTGCTGGCGCTGGCGCTGTTGGTCGGCGCCAAGCTGGCCTCGGTGGCGGTGCCGCTGGTGCTGAAGGAGATCATCGACGCACTCGACCAGCCGCGTCCCGAACTGGTGCTGCCGCTGGCGCTGATTCTCGGCTACGGCGTGCTGCGCTTCGCCAGCACCACCTTTGCCGACCTGCGCGACGTGATCTTCGCCAAGGTCACGCAGCGCGCGATGCGCCGCATCAGCATGGCGGTGTTCAAGCACCTGCACGCGCTGTCGCTGCGCTTCCATCTGGAACGGCAGACCGGTGGCATCACGCGCGACATCGAGCGCGGCTCGAAGGCGCTGTCCAGCCTGGTCGGCTATCTGCTGTTCCGCATCACCCCGACGGTGCTGGAAATCCTGATGGTCGCCGGCATCCTGTTCGTCAAGCTCGACTGGGTGTTCGGCGTGCTGACACTGGTGACGCTGGCGGCCTACATCGGCTTCACCGTCACCATCACCGAATGGCGCACCCAGTTCGTGCGCCGCGCCAACACGCTCGATTCCGAAGCCTACGGCCGCGCCATCGACAGCCTGCTGAACTACGAGACGGTGAAGTATTTCGGCAACGAGAAATACGAGGCGCGGCGTTACGACAGCAGCCTGGTCGAATGGGAGGACATGGCGCTGAAATCGCAGCGCTCGCTGGGGATGCTGAACGCCGCGCAGGCCGGGGTGATCGCCATCGGCGTGACGCTCATGGTGCTGCGCGCCGCCGCCGGCGTGGTCGACGGCACGCTGACCCTGGGCGACTTGGTGATGGTCAACGCCTTCCTGCTGCAGATGTTCCAGCCGCTGAGCTTCCTCGGCGTGATGTACCGCCAGATCAAGGAATCGATCACCGACGTCGAACGCATGTTCGCGTTGATGCAGCGGCCGCGCGAGGTCGAGGACAAGGCCGACGCGCGCGAACTCGACGTCATCGCCGGCGAGGTGAAGTTCGATCATGTCAGCTTCGCCTACAACCCCGACCGGCCGATCCTGCACGACGTCAGCTTCACCATCCCGGCCGGCAAGACGGTGGCGGCGGTGGGCTCCAGCGGCGCCGGCAAGTCGACGCTGGCGCGGCTGCTATTCCGCTTCTACGACGTCGGCGCCGGCAGCATCGCCATCGACGGCCAGGACATCCGCCACGTCACGCAGGACAGCCTGCGCGCCGCCATCGGTGTGGTGCCGCAGGACACCGTGCTGTTCAACGACAGCATCTACTACAACATCGCCTACGGCCGCCCCGACGCCAGCCGCGGCGAAGTGATCGAGGCCGCGCGCGCCGCGCACATCCTGCACTTCATCGAAAGCCTGCCGCAGGGCTGGGATACGGTGGTGGGCGAACGCGGCTTGAAGCTCTCCGGCGGCGAGAAGCAGCGCGTCGCGATTGCGCGCACCCTGCTGAAGAATCCGTCCATCCTCATTCTCGACGAGGCAACTTCCGCGCTCGACACCAAGACCGAAAAGGCGATCCAGGCCGAGCTGCTGGAAATCGCCCGCAGCCGCACCAGCCTCATCATCGCGCACCGGCTGTCCACCGTGGTCGAGGCCGACGAAATCCTGGTGATGGAAGGCGGCCGCATCGTCGAGCGCGGACGCCATCCCGACCTGCTGGCGCAGGACGGCGTGTACGCCCACATGTGGGCGCTGCAACAGCAGGCCGAGGACGAGACCGCCTGATGGCAAAGCTGCTGCAGCCGGGCGTGCGCAAGCGCGAATTGTGGGCGTGGGCGATGTACGACTTCGCCAATTCGGGCTACACCACGGTCGTCATCACCGCCGTGTTCAGCGCCTACTTCGTCGGCGTCGTCGCCGGCAACGTGGCGTGGGCGACCTTCGCGTGGACGCTCGCGCTCTCGGTCTCCTACGCGCTGGTGATGCTGACCGCGCCCTTGATCGGCGCCTGGGCCGACGCCCACGCCGGCAAGAAAAAGCTGCTGTGGCTGACCACGCTGGGCTGCGTCGGCGCAACCGCTTTGCTGTACTTTGCCGCCCCCGGTGCGCTGGCGCTGGCGATCGCCGCGCTCATCGTGTCCAACTATTTTTTCGGCACCGGCGAGAACCTCATCGCCGCCTTCCTGCCTGAACTGGCCCGCCCACGCGCACTGGGGCGCATCTCGGGCTGGGGCTGGGCACTGGGCTACGTCGGCGGGCTGGTGTCGCTCGGCGCCAGCCTCGCCTACATCGGCTGGGCGCAGGGCCGGGGGCAGGGTGCAGCCGATTTCGTGCCGGTGACGATGCTGATCACCGCCGCGATCTTCCTGCTGGCGAGCCTGCCCACGCTCCTGATGCTGCGCGAGCGCGCCGCGCCGCAGCCCAATCACACCCCGCGCAACGCCTGGCGGCAGGTGCGCCACACCCTCGGCCATCTCAGCCAGCTGCCCGACCTCAAGCGCTTCCTGCTCTGCACCGTGCTGTACCAGGCCGGCATCCAGGCGGTCATCACGCTCGCGGCGATCTATGCCAGTCAGGTGTTTCATTTCGACACGCAGCAGACCATCGTGCTGGTGCTGGTGGTCAACGTCACCGCGGCACTCGGCGCCTTTGCATTCGGCCATGTGCAGGACCGCATCGGCCACGTGCGGGCGATCGCCCTGACGCTCGTCGGCTGGATTGCGATGGTGTTGCTGGCGTGGGCGGCGCCCGACGAGCGCATGTTCTGGCTCGCCGCCAATCTGGCCGGATTGTGCATGGGCGCCTCGCAGTCGGCGGGCCGCGCCATGGTCGGGCTGCTGGCGCCGCCGGCGCACCAGGCCGAGTTTTTCGGCCTGTGGGGCCTGGCGGTGAAGCTGGCGTCGATCGCCGGCCCGCTGACCTATGGCGTGGCGAGCTGGCTGACCGCGGGCGACCATCGCCAGGCGCTGCTGATCACCGGCGTCTATTTTGTCGCCGGTCTTGCGGTGTTGCGCGGCATTCGCGCGGACCGCGGACGCCGCGCCGCGCATCGCTTCACCCTGCAGACCGCGCATGCCTGAGTTCACGATCCTGATCACCGACTGGGCGCGCGACGAAGCGCGGCTGTCCAGCATCCGCCGCGCGGTGTTCATCGACGAGCAGGGCGTGCCCGAGGATCTGGAATGGGACGCCGACGATGCCGGGGCGATGCACCTGCTTGCGCTCGATGGCGCAGGGCAGGCCATCGGCTGCGCCCGATTGCTGCCCGATGGTCACATCGGCCGCATGGCGGTGCTGCCGGCCCGGCGCGGCCGTGGCGTCGGCCGGGCCCTGCTGGCCACCGCCGTGGAGGCGGCGCGGCTGCACGGCCACACGATGCTGCATCTCAGTGCGCAGACGCACGCAGCCGATTTTTACGCACGCGCCGGCTTCGTCGCCATCGGCGCGGAATATGAAGAAGCCGGTATCCCGCACATCGCCATGCAGAAGCGCCTACCCTGAATGTGACACCATTAGACGGATCAGGGCTATTGCATCGGCATTTAAGAATTTGCTGATAGAGTTCGGTCTGAAATCCGGCGGACGCGCTTCGAAGAAATGCGCGCCGCCGCCACAGGCACAAGAGGGTAGACCGGTATGAAAACATTCAAGGCAGGCATCGTCGGCGCGGGTATCGCCGGCGCCCACTGCGCGGGAACGCTCGCCGCCGCAGGCTGGGAGGTGGACGTGTTCGACAAGGCGCGCGGCGCGGGCGGACGCATGTCGACCCGGCGCACGGAACAGGGCTGGGCCACGCTCGGCTCGCCCTTCATATCGGCCAAGCGCGATCCCTTCCGCAGCCAGCTGCGCGACTGGGTGCGCCAGGGCTGGGTGGCGCCGGTGCGCGGCGGCGTCTTGCACGGGCGCGCCAACCTGTCGTGGGCGCAGGCGCAACTGCAGAACCATTACCGGCCCACCATCGAGCCGTCGCAGCTGGTGCGTCATGTGATGGGCAATGCGCGTCTGCATACCGGGTCGCGCGTGACGGCCCTGCGGCCGCGCACGATCGTCCTGGAAGACGGCCGTGTGCTGGGCGATTACGACTGCGTGATCTGCAGCGTGCCCGCCCCGCAGGCCATGTCCCTGCTCGACGCGCTGCCCTTGCTGCGCGAGCGGCTGGGCGAGGTGCGCTATCGCCCGGTCTGGTCGTTCCTGATGCGTTGGGAAGGCGGCCCAGCGGCGGACGTCATCCGGTTCGACGACTCTCTGCTCGACCTGGCGGTGCGCCAGCCCTCGAATGGCGCCGGCCTGTGGGCGGTGCACAGCAGCCATGAATTTGCCGAAACCTACCTCGAGGCCTGCGACATGGAAGCCAGCACCCGTGCCGCCTCGGCGTTGATGGGCCTGCTCGGGCTGCCGTGGCCGGTCGAGGTCGAAGCCTCCCACCTGTGGCGGCATGCGCGTCCGGAAACCACGGCCGAAGGCTTCTGGGTGGGAGACCGCGAAAACCGGGTCGCGCTGATCGGCGACGGCATCGCCGGGGTCGGTGTCGAGCGGGCGTGGGAAAGCGGTCTGCGGCTGGCGCAGGCGATCCTGCAGTCGAAGGAAGAACTGGCGCTATAAGGAAGCCCTGAACAGGTCCCGGGCGCCGTTCATTGCGAGCACCTGAGGGCACGTGTGCCCTCGGGCATAAACTCAGCGAAGCAATCCAGTGCGGGTTAGGCGCGGAGCACCGCAGAGTAGTTGGGGCTTTCGCGGGACTACTGATCGTTGGCCGGGGGTAGCCCGGCGGCTAGTCACTTTCTTTTGCTTCGCCAAAAGAAAGTAACCCAAGAAAAGGCGCCCCCGACAGTCCCGAATTCCAGAAGATCAAGCGCGTCGGGTGGGCGGCAAAGAACTCGCCCCGCCTTTGATGTTTTTAATTTGTTTTTTGTGGGCGGGGCTCAAACACCTTTGCCGCTGATCCATCCGACGCACTTGATCTTCGGCGGGTCTGTAAGGGGAGGAAAGTCAAAACCAGTTTGACGATGAGCACCGTTGCGAACCGGATCGAGGGCTTCGCAGTGGGGTTCCACAAGCACACAAACCGCCCTGTCATCACCGCCCTGGTTTTGACTTGTCGCCCCTCTCAGTCCCGCCGGAAATTGAGCCTGCCGGGCGGATCAGCGGCAAAGGTGTTTGAGCCCCGCTCACCTTCGAAATACAAATAAAGCGGGGCGAGTTCTTTGCCGCCCGCCCGGCAGGCTCGATTTCCGGGGTTTCGGGAATGAGCG